>NZ_CP012573.1:0-2400000 GCF_001280205.1 Clavibacter capsici
ATGTCCGACCGCTCCGACCCGACGCACGCGATCTGGCAGAAGGTGCTGTCCGCCCTGACCGCGGACGACCGCATCACGCCGCAGCTGCACGGCTTCATCAGCCTGGTCGAGCCGAAGGGCGTCATGACCGGCACCCTCTACCTCGAGGTGCCCAACGACCTCACCCGCGGGATGCTCGAGCAGCGCATCCGCGTGCCCCTCCTCAACGCCATCGGCTCGCTCGACGAGGCGGCCGGCGTGAGCAACTTCGCCATCGTCGTCAACCCGGAGATCGCGCAGGACGCCTTCGCGCAGCATCCCGAGCCGGCGGCGGAACAGCCCTACATCGAGACGCCGACCATCACCGCGCCGACCGACAACCCCGGCCTGCCTGCGTCACCGTCCCGCGGCGACTCCCGGCTCAACCCGAAGTACGGCTTCGACACCTTCGTCATCGGCGGATCCAACCGCTTCGCGCACGCGGCCGCCGTGGCCGTGGCGGAGGCGCCGGCCAAGGCGTACAACCCCCTCTTCATCTACGGCGACTCGGGGCTGGGCAAGACCCACCTGCTTCACGCGATCGGCCACTACGCCATCAGCCTGTACCCCGGGATCCGCGTGCGGTACGTGAGCTCCGAGGAGTTCACCAACGACTTCATCAACTCGATCGCGAACAACCGCTCCTCGCTGTTCCAGTCCCGCTACCGCGACAACGACATCCTGCTGATCGACGACATCCAGTTCCTCCAGGGCAAGGACTCCACCCAGGAGGCCTTCTTCCACACCTTCAACACGCTGCACGACCACAACAAGCAGGTGGTCATCACGAGCGACCTCCCGCCGAAGCACCTCACGGGCTTCGAGGACCGGATGCGCTCGCGCTTCGAGTGGGGCCTGATCACCGACGTGCAGGCCCCCGACCTGGAGACGCGCATCGCGATCCTCCGCAAGAAGGCGCAGAGCGAGAAGCTGCAGGTGCCGGACGACATCCTCGAGTACATGGCCACCAAGGTCACCTCGAACATCCGCGAGCTCGAGGGCACCCTCATCCGCGTCACGGCGTTCGCCAGCCTGAACAAGACCCCGGTCGACCTGGCGCTCGTGCAGACGGTGCTGAAGGACCTCATCACGCTCGACGAGGACAACGTCATCGCGCCGGTCGACATCATCAACCACACCGCGGCCTACTTCAAGCTGACCGTCGACGACCTCTACGGATCGTCTCGCTCGCAGGCCGTGGCCACCGCCCGGCAGATCGCCATGTACCTGTGCCGGGAGCTGACGAACCTGTCGCTGCCCAAGATCGGCCAGCTGTTCGGCAACCGCGACCACACCACCGTCATGTACGCGAACAAGAAGATCACCGAGCTCATGAAGGAGCGCCGGTCGATCTACAACCAGGTCACGGAGCTCACCAGCCGGATCAAGCAGAACCACCGCTACGGCAAGATGTGACGCCGTCCGCACGGGCCTCGCGGCCCCGGGCGGTGCACGACGTGCGAGAAGGGGTCGGACCATGGGTCCGGCCCCTTCTGTCGTCTCCGTCATCCGCGAGCGCGTCCTCGCACTGGCCAGCGCAGGGATCGCGCCGGGGACGACTGCCCGGCACGACCCCTCTCGCGTGCCGTCGCGCGGTACCCAGGGGGCTCTCGCGGTCCCCGATCCGACTCGGACGGTCGTTCCCCACAGTGTGCACAGACTGTGGATAACTGTGGAGAACCGCCGGAGCGGATGTGGGTTCGAGGAGGACGCCTGTGGAACCGGGCTCGTCGCGACGAGGTCGTTCCGCCGAGTCCCCAGGCCGCTCCACACCCGTCCCACAACTTCCAGACGTGTAGTTCCCGCTCAACCGAGGGGACTCCCGCAGTTGTCCACAGATTCCACAGCGGTTAAGACTATTGATCCTTAAACCCTTCATTGGATGTCGCCCAAGAACCTCAGGGTGTGGAGGGATCGACGGTCCCGGGGGCCCCCGTCGGCACGGCTAGCATTGACCGACAAATCTTCCGCTCATCGAGGGGTCCACAACGTGAAGTTCCAAGTCAACAGGGACGTCTTCAGCGAGGCGGTGTCCTTCGCCGTCAAGCTCCTCCCGCAGCGCACGACCCTGCCGATCCTGAGCGGTGTGCTCATCGAGGCGACCGAGGACGGGCTGACGCTGTCGTCGTTCGACTACGAGGTCTCCGCTCGCACGCAGATCCAGGCGGACATCGAGGAGTCCGGGCGGGTGCTGGTCTCCGGTCGGCTCCTGGCGGACATCGCCAACCGCCTGCCGAACGCACCGGTGCGATTCACCACCGACGAGTCCAAGATCACCGTCTCGTGCGGATCCGCGCACTTCACGCTGTTGAGCATGCCCGTCGAGGAGTACCCGACGCTGCCGCAGATCTCCGAGCAGTCCGGGCTCCTCCCCGCCGAGCAGTTCGCCGCCGCCGTCTCGCAGGTGGCCGTCGCGGCGTCCCGCGACGACGTCACCCCCGTCATCACCGGCGTCCAGCTCGAGGTGGGGGAGAGCAGCCTCGGACTCATCGCCACGGACCGCTACCGCGTCGCCGTGCGCGAGATCGATTGGGACGGTGGCGACTCCGGCAACGACGGGACCAGCCGCACGGCGCTCGTGCCGGCCCGCACGCTGCAGGAGATCGGCAAGACCTTCGGCCACAGCGGCACGATCTCGGTGGCGATCACCGACACGGACGACCGTCAGCTCATCGCGTTCAGCGCCGACAGGAAGACCGTCACCTCGCTGCTCATCCGCGGCAACTTCCCGCCGGTCAAGCGCCTGTTCCCCGAGACGGTCGACAACTACGCGGTCATCAACACCGCGGACCTCATCGAGGCCACCCGCCGCGTCCAGCTCGTGCTGGAGCGCGAGGCGGCGCTGCGCTTCACCTTCACCATCGACGGCCTCACCCTGGAGGCCATCGGCTCCGAGCACGCGCAGGCATCGGAGAGCATCGACGCCCTCCTCACCGGCGTGGACACCGTGGTCTCGCTCAAGCCGCAGTTCCTGCTGGACGGCCTGGGTGCCGTCCACTCCGAGTTCGTCCGCCTGTCGTTCACGAAGACGGACAACCCGAACAAGCCCGGTCCGGTGCTGATCACGAGTCAGTCGTCCAAGGACCAGGCTGGGGCAGACAACTACCGGTACCTGCTGCAGCCCAACCTGCTGCTCCGCTAGACCGCGATCAAGGAGAGAACATGCACATCGGACTCGTCGGACTCGGCAAGATGGGCGCTCGCATGCGCGCGCGCCTCGAGAAGAACGGCATCGAGGTGACCGGCTACGACACCAATCCCGACGTCTCGGACGTAGCCACCCTCGAGGACCTCGCTGCGGCGCTGCCTGCGCCCCGTCTCGTCTGGGTCATGGTGCCGGCCGGCAAGGTCACGCAGAACGTGGTGGGCGACCTCGCCCGCATCCTCGAGCCCGGCGACCTGGTGATCGACGGCGGCAACTCGAAGTTCACCGACGACTTCGCCCACGCGGGCCTGCTCAAGGACAAGGGCATCGACTTCGTCGACGCCGGCGTCTCGGGCGGCGTCTGGGGTCTGGAGAACGGCTACGGCCTGATGGTCGGCGGACCCGCGGAGCAGGTCCAGCGCGCGATGCCCGTCTTCGACGCGCTCCGCCCCGAGGGCCCTCGCGAGGAGGGCTTCGTGCACGTCGGCGACTCCGGCGCCGGGCACTACGCGAAGATGGTCCACAACGGGATCGAGTACGCGATGATGCAGTCGTTCGCCGAGGGCTACGAGCTCCTCGCGGCGCGCAAGGACATCATCAAGGACGTCACCGGCACGTTCGAGGCCTGGCAGCGCGGCACCGTCGTCCGCTCCTGGCTGCTCGAGCTGCTGGTCAAGGCGCTCAAGGAGGACCCGGGCTTCGAGGACATCGAGGGCTTCGTGCAGGACTCCGGCGAGGGCCGTTGGACGATCGAGGAGGCGCTCAACAACGCCGTGCCGATGCCGGCGATCAGCGCGTCGATCTTCGCGCGCTTCTCCTCCCGCCAGGAGGACTCCCCGGCCATGAAGGCCGTCGCGGCGCTGCGCAACCAGTTCGGCGGCCACTCGGTGCAGAAGAAGTCCTGACCACAGGATGATCGTCCGTCACCTCTCCCTGGGTGACTTCCGCAACTACACCCGAGCGGACGTCGCGCTCCTGCCCGGCGCCACCCTCTTCGTGGGCAGCAACGGACAGGGCAAGACGAACCTGGTGGAGGCGCTGGGCTTCCTGAGCACGCTCGGGTCGCACCGCGTCTCCACCGACCAGGCGCTCATCCGCCAGGGCGCGGAGTCCGCCGTGATCCGGGCGCTCCTGCAGCACGCGGGCCGGGAGCTCCGGGTCGAGGTGCAGATCAACCGCTCGGCGGCCAACCGGGCGCAGGTGAACAGCACGCCCACGAAGCCGCGCGAGCTGCCGCGGTACTTCTCGAGCGTGCTGTTCGCTCCCGAGGACCTGGCGCTCGTGCGCGGGGACCCGTCGGGCCGGCGTCGTCTCCTCGACCAGCTGCTCGTGCTGCGGACCCCCCGGCTCGCCGGGGTGCTGTCGGACTACGACCGGGCGCTCAAGCAGCGGAACACGCTGCTGAAGTCCGCCCGGGCGCGGGGGATGAAGGCCGACCAGCTCGGCACGCTGGACATCTGGGACGAGCGTCTCGTGTCCATCGGCTCGCAGATCATCGCGGCGCGAGGTGCGCTCGTCGAGTCGCTCCAGCCGGAGCTGGCGCGGGCGTACCTCGCGGTCGCGGGATCCGATCACGGGCCCTCGGCACGTCCCGAGCTGAGCATCCTCGCGGACGACCCGGGGGAGGACGACGTCGCGGACGAGTCCGGGGCCCGCGACGGCGGGCGGTTCACCCGGACCGAGGACGTCGTACCGGTCTTCGCCGCCGCCATCGCGCGGATGCGCCCGCGCGAGCTCGAGCGCGGCCTCACGCTGGTGGGTCCGCACCGCGACGACGTGCTGTTCCGGCTGAACGGGTTGCCCGCGAAGGGCTACGCCAGCCACGGCGAGTCGTGGTCATTCGCCCTCGCTATCAAGCTGGCCTCGGCCGAGCTGCTGCGACGGGACTCGCAGACGGGCGACCCGGTGCTCATCCTCGACGACGTGTTCGCCGAGCTGGACCAGGCACGTCGCGGACGTCTGGCGGAGGCCGTGACCGGGTTCGAGCAGGTCCTCATCACCGCGGCCGTGTTCGAGGACGTGCCCGAGCACCTCGCGGCCAACGCGGTGCACATCCGCGCCGGCGAGATCGTCGACGCGCCCTCGCCGCGGACCGCGGACGACGGGGGAGAGGCGTGATCCCCCGCGCCGCCGACGGCGGACCGCTGCCGGAGTCGGAGGCGGTCGCGGTCTACCGCCGCTTCCGCCGGGTGTTCGGCGACGCGTCCGTGCGCTCACCCTCGGCGCGGAAGCGCCGCGAGCAGAAGGCCGGCAGCTCCCCGTTCCAGCCCGGCCGGGATCCCGACTCGCTCGGCAGCGTGATGGACTCGCTCACCTCGCGCATGGGCTGGACCTCCTCCCTCTCGCAGGCCGAGCTGATGGCGGCGTGGACGACGATCGCCGGCGAGGAGACCGCCGTGCACTCCTCTCCCGTCGGGATCGAGGACGGCCTCCTCACCGTCGAGTGCGAGTCGACGGCATGGGCGACGCAGCTCCGGCTGATGCGCGTGGAGATCACGACGCGCATCGCCGAGCGCTTCCCCGACGCCGGCATCCGGTCGATCCGCTTCCAGGGGCCGAACGCCCCGTCGTGGAAAAAGGGTCCCAGGTCGATCCCAGGGCGGGGCCCGCGCGATACCTACGGCTAGGGAGGCGAATCAGGTCACCCCTGCCGGGAAAAGGCGTCAGACGGCCGGATAGGCGGTGCGAAGCGTACTCCTGCGATAGAATGAGGGGTCGCCCGCAGCCAAGGGACGACGGTCCCCGGATCACCTCGTGATCCGCGCGCGTCCGCCGTCGGGCAGGGGCGCGTCGACGCGGCAGGAGCCACCACCCCATGACATCGGATGCCTCACAGGACCTCCCCGACGACTCCACCTCCGACGAGGTGCAGGTCGAGGAGACGCACAACGACTCCGACCACATCACCCGCCAGCAGGTGAGCAACGACTACGGCGCCAACGAGATCCAGGTGCTCGAGGGCCTCGAGGCCGTGCGCAAGCGCCCCGGCATGTACATCGGATCGACCGGACCGCGCGGTCTGCACCACCTGGTGAGCGAGATCGTCGACAACTCGGTCGACGAGGCGCTGGCGGGCTACGCGAGCGACATCCAGGTCACCATGCGCAAGGACGGCGGCATCCGCGTCGTCGACGACGGCCGCGGCATCCCGGTCGACATCCACCCCGTCGAGGGCATCTCGACGGTCGAGCTCGTGCTCACGAAGCTGCACGCCGGCGGCAAGTTCGGCGGCGGCGGGTACGCGGTGTCGGGCGGCCTGCACGGCGTCGGCAGCTCCGTGGTGAACGCGCTGTCGGAGCGCCTCGACGTCGAGGTCCGCCGCCAGGGCGCCGTCTGGCGCCAGAGCTTCACCATCGGGGTGCCGGACGCGCCGCTGGAGAAGGGCGAGGGATCCACCGAGACCGGCACGACCATCACCTTCTGGCCGAGCCGCGAGATCTTCGAGACCGTCGAGTTCGACTACGACACCCTCCGCGCGCGCTTCCAGCAGATGGCGTTCCTCAACAAGGGGCTCGCCCTCACGCTGCACGACGAGCGCGAGGTCGACGGCGCCGAGCACCGCACCGAGAAGTTCCTCTACGAGCGCGGCCTCGTCGACTACGTCGAGCACCTCGTGAAGGCGAAGAAGACCGAGGTCGTCAACGCCGACGTCATCGCGTTCGAGTCCGAGGACACGGTCAAGAAGATCAGCCTCGAGGTCGCGATGCAGTGGACTACCTCCTACACGGAGAGCGTCCACACCTACGCGAACACCATCAACACGCACGAGGGCGGCACGCACGAGGAGGGCTTCCGCGCGGCGCTCACCACGCTGGTCAACCGCTACGCGCGCGAGAACAAGCTGCTCCGCGAGAAGGACGAGAACCTCACGGGCGACGACGTCCGCGAGGGCCTCACCGCCGTCATCTCCGTGAAGCTCGGCGAGCCGCAGTTCGAGGGGCAGACCAAGACCAAGCTCGGCAACACCGAGGCGAAGGCCTACGTGCAGCGCATAGTCGGCCAGCAGCTCGGCGACTGGCTGGAGAAGAATCCGGCGCAGGCGAAGGACATCATCCGCAAGGGCATGCAGGCCTCGCAGGCGCGCCTCGCCGCCCGCAAGGCGCGCGAGCAGACCCGGCGCAAGGGCCTGCTCGAGTCCGGCGGCATGCCCGGCAAGCTCAAGGACTGCCAGAGCAAGGACCCGGCGCTGTCCGAGGTCTTCCTGGTCGAGGGCGACTCGGCCGGCGGATCCGCCGTGCAGGGCCGCAACCCCACGACGCAGGCGATCCTGCCGCTGCGGGGCAAGATCCTCAACGTCGAGAAGGCCCGCCTCGACCGCGCGCTGCAGAACAACGAGGTCCAGTCGATGATCACCGCGTTCGGCGCGGGCATCGGCGAGGACTTCAACGCCGAGAAGGTCAGGTACCACAAGATCGTGCTGATGGCCGACGCGGACGTCGACGGCCAGCACATCACGACCCTGCTGCTCACCCTGCTGTTCCGCTACATGCGGCCGCTCATCGAGCTCGGCTACGTCTACCTCGCGCAGCCGCCGCTGTACCGCCTCAAGTGGTCGAACGCCGACCACCAGTACGTCTACACGGATGCCGAGCGCGACGCGCTGCTGGCGCACGGGCAGGCGAACGGCAAGCGGATCCCCAAGGACAACGGCATCCAGCGCTACAAGGGCCTGGGCGAGATGGACTACAAGGAGCTGTGGGAGACCACCATGGATCCCGCCACGCGCACCCTCATGCAGGTCACCCTCGACGACGCCGCCGGCGCCGACGAGGTCTTCTCGACGCTGATGGGCGAGGACGTCGAGTCCCGCCGCAGCTTCATCCAGCGCAACGCCAAGGACGTCAGGTTCCTCGACATCTGATCGACCAGGCGGCAGGCCGGCCCGATCCCGGCCGCCGCCCGGCACCGACCCCACGCTCCATCGACATCTGAACGGGACCTCCATGGCCGACGACATCACTCCGGACGACGAGCAGGGCGCGGGGGCGACCCCGGACGACGAGCAGGCGTCGTCGACCGACGACGCGCTGCCCCAGGACGGGGTGACTCCGGCGTCGTCCGCCGCGGCCGCATCCGACTCGCTCCCGGACGCCATCATCGACCCCGACGCCACCGTCGTCGTCACCCACGACCGCATCGAGCAGGTGGACCTGCAGCTCGAGATGCAGCGCTCCTTCCTCGACTACGCGATGAGCGTCATCGTGCAGCGCGCGCTGCCCGAGGTCCGCGACGGGCTGAAGCCCGTGCACCGCCGCGTGATCTACGCGATGTACGACGGCGGCTACCGCCCCGACCGCTCGTTCTTCAAGTCGGCCCGCGTGGTCGGCGAGGTCATGGGGCAGTTCCACCCGCACGGCGACTCGTCGATCTACGACGCGCTCGTCCGCCTCGTCCAGCCGTGGAGCCTCCGCTACCCGCTCGCGCTCGGCCAGGGCAACTTCGGGTCGGCCGGCAACGACGGCGCCGCGGCCCCCCGGTACACCGAGACCAAGATGGCCCCGCTCGCCATGGAGATGGTCCGGGACATCACCGAGGACACGGTCGACTTCCAGGACAACTACGACGGCCGCACGCTGGAGCCGAAGATCCTGCCGTCGCGCTTCCCGAACCTGCTGGTGAACGGATCCGTGGGCATCGCCGTCGGCATGGCCACCAACATCCCGCCGCACAACCTCCGCGAGGTCGCGGCCGGCGCGCAGTGGCTGCTCGCCAACCCGGACGCGAACCGGGAGGAGCTGCTCGAGGCGCTCCTCGAGCGGATCAAGGGCCCGGACTTCCCGACGGGCGCCCAGGTGCTCGGCACCAAGGGCATCATCGACGCGTACCGCACGGGCCGCGGATCGATCACGATGCGCGCGGTCGTCGCGGTCGAGGAGATCCAGGGTCGCGTGTGCCTCGTGGTCACCGAGCTCCCGTACCAGGTCAACCCCGACAACCTCGCGATCAAGATCGCCGAGCTCGTGAAGGACGGCAAGCTCGGCGGCGTCGCCGACATCCGCGACGAGACCTCGGGCCGCACCGGCCAGCGCCTCGTCATCGTGCTGAAGCGCGACGCCGTCGCCAAGGTCGTGCTGAACAACCTCTACAAGCACACGCAGCTGCAGGAGAACTTCGGCGCGAACATGCTCGCGATCGTCGACGGGATCCCGCGCACGCTCGCGCTCGACGGCTTCATCTCCGCGTGGATCGACCACCAGATCGACGTCATCGTCCGCCGCACGCAGTACCGCCTGAACGAGGCCGAGGCGCGCGCCCACATCCTGCGCGGCTACCTCAAGGCGCTCGACGCCCTCGACGAGGTCATCGCGCTGATCCGCCGGTCGGAGACGGTCGAGGTCGCGCGCAGCGGGCTGATGCGGCTGCTCGACATCGACGAGCTCCAGGCCAACGCGATCCTCGAGATGCAGCTCCGCCGGCTCGCCGCGCTCGAGCGCCAGAAGATCCAGGACCAGGCGGCCGAGCTCGAGGAGCGCATCGCCGAGTACAAGCACATCCTCGCGACGCCCTCCGTGCAGCGGGAGATCATCAGCACCGAGCTGCAGGAGATCACCGACAAGTACGGCGACGACCGGCGCACGGAGATCATGCTCGGCTTCGACGGCGACATGAGCATGGAGGACCTCATCCCCGAGGAGGAGATGGTGGTCACGGTCACGCGCGGCGGGTACATCAAGCGCACGCGCATCGACAACTACCGCAGCCAGCACCGCGGCGGCAAGGGCGTCCGCGGCGCGCAGCTGCGGGCGGACGACGTGGTCGAGCACTTCTTCGTCACCACGACGCACCACTGGCTCCTCTTCCTCACCGACAAGGGCCGCGTCTACCGCGCGAAGGCGTACGAGCTCCAGGAGGCCGGCCGCGACGCGAAGGGCCAGCACGTCGCCAACCTGCTCGCCATGCAGCCGGACGAGGAGATCCAGCAGGTCCTCGACATCCGCGACTACCAGGTGGCGCAGTACCTCGTGCTCGCGACCCGCGACGGCCTGATGAAGAAGACGGCCCTCACCGAGTACGACACGAACCGCACGGGCGGCATCATCGCGATCAACCTCCGCGACGGTGACGCGCTCGTCTCGGCGCTGCTCGTGGACGAGGACGACGACCTGCTCCTCGTCTCCCGCAAGGGCATGTCGCTGCGGTTCTCCGCCGACAACCAGGCGCTGCGTCCGATGGGCCGGTCCACCTCGGGCGTGAAGGGCATGACCTTCCGCGGCGACGACACGCTGCTCAGCGCGTCGGTCGTCGGCGAGCAGGGCTTCGTGTTCGTCGTCACCGAGGGCGGCTTCGCCAAGCGCACCGCGGCGGACCAGTACCGCGTGCAGAACCGCGGCGGCATGGGCATCAAGGTGGCCAAGCTGCAGGACGCCCGGGGCGACCTCGCGGGGGCCCTGATCGTGGGCGAGGAGGACGAGATCCTCGTCGTGCTCGCCAGCGGCAAGGTGGTACGCTCTGCGGTGGCCGAGGTCCCGGCGAAGGGCAGAGACACCATGGGTGTCGTGTTCGCCCGATTCGCGGACGACGACAGGATCATCTCACTGGCCAAGAACTCCGAACGCAACCTGGTGGTCCCCGAAGCTGCGCCCGACGCGTCCGACGGTACCGCTGCTGGGAAGGAAACACCTGATGAGTAGTGTCGCCGAGAAGCTCGCGAAGAAGTCGTCGCGGGCCACCACCACCAAGCAGGTGCGTCTCAAGCTCGTGTACGTCGACTTCTGGTCGGCGCTGAAGCTCGCGTTCCTCTTCTCGGTGGTGCTCGGCATCATCACCGTCGTGGCCACGTTCCTCATCTACATCGTGCTGCAGACCACGAACGTCTTCGGCACGGTGGACCAGCTGTTCCAGGAGGTCTCCGGATCCACGGACTTCTCCCTCCAGGACGTCTTCGGCCTGGGTCAGGTGCTCGGCTTCGCCATCGTGGTGGCCGTGCTCAACATCGTCGTCGGCACCGTGCTCGGTGCGGTGGCCGCGCTGCTGTACAACCTCAGCGTGCGCATCACCGGCGGTGTGCTCGTCGGCTTCACCAACGCGTAGCCGATTGGGAGAAACGGGCAGGCGTACGGTAACGTGTACCTGCCCGATGGGGATATAGCTCAGTTGGTTAGAGCGCTTCACTGATAATGAAGAGGTCCCAGGTTCAAATCCTGGTATCCCCACCAACACCCCCGGATCCGTGTGATCCGGGGGCATGGCGGGAAACGAGTCGGTAGGCCGCGAGGCGGTCCGAGGCTCGCCGATCGGGGTCATAGCTCAATTGGTAGAGCGCCTGCTTTGCAAGCAGGAGGTCCGGGGTTCGATTCCCCGTGACTCCACACCAGGCCCCTCTCGGGTCCGCCGCTCGCCGTCCGCGGCTCGAGCGCATCCATCAGGTCCGTCGCCGGACGCTTCCCGCGTCGCCGACCTCGTCATCGTCCATGACAGCTGCACGTACGACGAAGGCCCGGACACCTCAGGTGTCCGGGCCTTCGGGCGGTCGCGCGGCGACCGGGATGCGGTGATCAGCTCGCGGGCTGGTCCTTCGCGGTCGCGTCGACGGCCTCGGGCTCGTCGTCGGCGATCCACAGGTCGTCATCGGCGCGGAACGTCTGGTACAGCGCGTACCCGACACCGCCCACGACGACGACGCCGAGCGCGATGAGGGCGACTCCGCCGAAGCCGAGGCCCTTCTTCGCGGGCGCCGCCTGGGGCACGTAGCGGCCGACGTACGAGCGGCCGTTGTCGACGTAGTGCTTGCCGAACTCCTGCGCCTTCGAGGAGACCTTGCCGGCCTTCTTGACGGCGTCCTTCACCTGCTTGCTGTTGCGGATGCCCTCGGTCGCGGCGACGGCGGATCCGGCGGCACCGGCGACGGCCGGGAGGACCGTGTGCGTGAAGCCCTTGTAGGCCGAGTCGGCCGCCGTGCGCACGCGCTCGGCGCCGGCCTCGTAGCCGGGACGGATGTGGTCGTCGACGCCGCGCTTGACGGCGGGGACGACGTGCTGGTCGGAGAGCTTGCGGGCGGTGTGCGCGGCCTCGGCCACGACGACGTTGGCCCGGTCGAGGACCTCGCGCTGCTCCTTGAGGACGGCGGCCGCATGGGTGCGGAGCTTCGCCAACTCCTTCTTGTTCTTGCGTGACAGACCCAAGGGGACCTCCATCGGTGTGATTTCGCCAGGATCTTCAGTCTGGCACGGGTGCCACTGCGGGCAAACACGGTGGTCCCTGTGCGTCCGCCGAGTCCCAGCTCCGCCGTGAGACCATTGCTCCATGTCTGCGCACACTCACGTCGCCACCATGACGACCAACCACGGCACCATCGTCCTCAACCTCTTCGGGTCGCACGCGCCCCAGACCGTCGAGAACTTCGTCGGCCTCGCCACCGGCGAGAAGGAGTGGACCCACCCCCAGACCGGCAAGAAGTCGAACGACCCGCTGTACGACGGCGTCGTCTTCCACCGCATCATCAAGGACTTCATGCTCCAGGGCGGCGACCCGCTCGGCCAGGGCACCGGCGGGCCCGGCTACCAGTTCGACGACGAGATCAGCCGCGACCTCGACTTCTCGAAGCCCTACATCCTCGCCATGGCGAACGCCGGCACGCAGGGCGGCCGCGGCACCAACGGCTCGCAGTTCTTCATCACCACGGCGCCCACCACGTGGCTCCAGGGCAAGCACACGATCTTCGGCGAGGTGGCCGACGACGCGTCGAAGAAGGTCGTCGACGCCCTCAACGCCGTCGCGACCGACGGCCGCGACCGTCCCCGCGAGGACGTCGTGATCGAGAGCGTCACCGTCGAGAAGGTCTGATGACCGACTCACCCCGTACGGCGGCCGACCGCTGCTACCGGCACCCCGACCGGCAGAGCTTCGTGCTGTGCCAGCGATGCGGGCGGACCATCTGCCCCGAGTGCCAGAC
This sequence comes from Clavibacter capsici, assembly GCF_001280205.1. Taxonomy (NCBI): domain Bacteria; kingdom Bacillati; phylum Actinomycetota; class Actinomycetes; order Micrococcales; family Microbacteriaceae; genus Clavibacter; species Clavibacter capsici. The sequence continues at coordinate 13,056 of NZ_CP012573.1, forward strand.
GCCGGCCGCCGTCGGGGTGATCTGCCCGGAGGACATGAAGGAGCAGCGTCGCACCGCTCCTCGGTCCCGGGTATCCTTCGTCACGCGGATGACGCGGAGCTCCGCGCCCGTCGCGACCTACGGGATCATGGCCGTCTGCGCCGTGGTCTGGATCCTGCAGGTGCTGCCGATCGTCGGCGGATACGTCACGACGTCGCTCTGGTTCGCACCGGTCTACGGCAGCGTCGCCTCCGGTGACTACGAGCCGTGGCGCATGCTGACGAGCGCGTTCACGCACTCCCCGGACAGCATCTTCCACATCTTGCTCAACATGCTGTCGGTCTTCGTCTTCGGCCGCGTCCTCGAGCCCATGCTCGGGCGCGTGCGTTTCCTCGCGCTCTTCCTGATCTCGGCCATGGGCGGATCCCTCGCCGTCGAGGTGATCGGCGCCGCCATGGGCGACTCGTTGACCGCCGTCGTCGGCGCCTCGGGGGCGATCTTCGGGCTCATGGGCGGCTACTTCGTCCTCGCACGGAAGCTCGGCGGCAACGTCGGTCCGCTCCTGGGCATCATCGTGCTGAACCTCCTGCTCGGCTTCGTGGTCCAGGGCGTCTCCTGGCAGGCCCACGTGGGAGGGCTCGTCACCGGAGCGGTCGTGGCGCTCGTGCTCCTGCGCACGAGGGATCCCCGGCAGCGCGGCGCGCAAGTCGGCTCGCTGGCCGCCCTGGCTGCGGCGATCGTGGTCGCGGCGGCCGTGTTCCCGGTCGCCATCTAGATCAGCCCCCCGTCTCGCCCCGCGTCGCTCTCCCCGAGCGCCGCGGGGCTTCGTCGTCTCCGCCATCGCAGTTAGCCGGCGGCGCGCGCACCCATCGCCGCCAGCGGGGTTATCCACAGGCCAGTCCACAGTGGGGATAGTTACACGCGTGTCATTAGCTGTGAGCGACACGAGCGTCCCGAGGTGAGGCAGGGAGCTGGGGCGGGGGCGGATCCGGATCGCGGCGGGCTTGTGCGCGTAACCAGTTCGGCTGGATCGTGGGCCATGCGTCGGTCGTGCGGTTCTCCACATGTGTGGAGGCTTGTGCACAGGCCTGCTGTGGACAACAGCCCGGGCGGGCGCGAGCCGGGAACGCAGAAGAGCCCGCCACCGGGGAGGTGACGGGCTCTTCTGCAATGAGGTGCGCTGCGGTCAGCGCCACCTGGTGGTCATGAGGAAGCCGACGAGGATGAGCCCGAAGCCGATGAGGATGTTGCCGACGCCGAGGTCGGGGATGGGGAAGGCGTTGAGGCTGACGTAGTAGACGATCAGCCACGCGAGGCCCACGAGCATGAAGCCGAACATGATGGGCTTGAACCACACGGGGTTCGGGGCGTCCTCGTCGCGCACGCGTTCCTGGCGGGAGGGTCTCGTCGTCTTGTCGCGGGCCATGGCGAGATTCTAGCCGTACCCTCCTCCACGGGGCCCGGACCATGCGCGCGTCCACGGGTCGGCCGCCGGGGCCTCCTTGCGAGGTCGGCCACCTACAATCGGCACATGAGCCCACAGGATCCTGCCCCCTCCCGTCGTGCCACGCGGCGCCGCGGCAGGCGGAACGACGTGCTGCTCGGCACGGTGGGCGTCCTCGGCGAGCTCCTCCTCACGGCCGGCGTGCTCATCATGCTGTTCCTGGGCTGGCAGCTGTGGTTCAACGACATCGTGGTGAGCAGCGGGCAGCGGGACCAGGCGCTGGAGAACAGCAGGAGCTGGGCCACGGCGGCACCGCAGGCGGAGGCTTCCCCGGATCCCGCCGCGTCGCCGGATCCCGCCGCGTCGCCCGCGGCGCCCGGGGACCCCGTGATCACCGCGGCGCCGGCGTCCGACGCCACCGACTTCGGGAACATCTACATCCCCCGGTTCGGGCCGGACTACGTCGTGCCCGTCGCGACGGGCGTCGGCCTCGGGAACGTCCTCAACCACGGCAAGATCGGACACTACCGCGAGACCCAGATGCCCGGGCAGGTGGGGAACTTCGCGGTCGCGGCCCACCGCACCACGTACGGGAAGCCCTTCAACCAGATCACGGACCTCCGGGTGGGCGACGCCATCGTGGTCGAGACGCAGGACGGCTGGTACACGTACCGGTTCCGTACACTCGAGTACGTGAAGCCCACCGGAGTCGACGTGCTCAACCCGGTGCCGCAGGCACCCGATGCGCAGCCGGGGGACCGGATCCTCACCATGACGAGCTGCAACCCGCTCTTCTCGGCGGCCGAGCGCGTGGTGGCCTACAGCGTCTTCGAGTCCTGGCAGCCGCGGTCCGACGCCGCGACGCCGGCCGCACTCGCCGGCACGTCGTTCGCGAAGGCGGGTTGAGCGTGTACGCGGCGTTCTGGCGCATCCTCCCCGGGCCGGTGTGGGTGAGGCTCCTCATCATCCTGGTGCTGCTCGCGGCCATCCTCTTCTCGCTCGTCGCCTGGGTGTTCCCCTGGGTCGACTCCATCGTCAACACCCAGGAAGTCACGGTGCATCAGTGACACGCGTCCTCGTCATCGACAACTACGACAGCTTCGTCTACACGCTCAACGGGTACCTGCAGCAGCTGGGCGCCGAGACCGTGGTCATGCGCAACGACGACCACGACGGCGCCGACATGGCCGGGGTGATCTCGGAGTACGACGCGGTCCTCGTGTCCCCTGGACCGGGCAAGCCGTCGGAGGCCGGCGTCTCCATCCCCACCGTCACGGCCGCGCTCGACGCGGGCACGCCCCTGCTCGGCGTGTGCCTCGGGCACCAGGCGATCGCGGAGGCCTTCGGAGCCACGGTGACCAACGCCGAGGAGCTCATGCACGGCAAGACCTCGCTCGTCACGCACGACGACGGCGACTTCTACCTCGGCGTGCCGCAGCCGTTCACCGCCACGCGGTACCACTCGCTCGCGGTCGTCGACGGCACGGTCCCCTCCGACCTGGTCGTCACGTCGCGCACGGAGGGCGGCGTGATCATGGGCCTCCGGCACGAGGCCGCGCCCATCGTCGGCGTGCAGTTCCACCCGGAGTCCGTGCTCACCGAGGGCGGTTACCGCATGCTCGGCAACTGGCTCGAGGGCGCGGGGCTCGCGGGTGCGCGCGACACGTCGTCGCGGCTGTCGCCGCTCGTCCGGGTCGCCTGAGAGCGAGCCCGCGGTACGGGGTGACGACGGATCGGCCGGCCTCGCCGGTCCTGTGACGAGAGATCACCCGGCGCGAGCGTCAGCACGAGGCCGCTTCACCGATCCGGTGGCTCTGGTGAGGCGCGGATCAGCCTCGGGATGGACCCGGCGTGGGGCTGGGGGAGGTGGGCGGCGGGGTGCTGCGGACCGCGCCCGTGCAGTAGGTGAGCGTCACGGTGGAGCGCTGGGCGACGTCGCCGGGCGCGACGGACTGCTGGCTCACCGGTGACCCGTCGGCGCGGCCGCAGGACGGATCACGTCGCGTGGTCACGACGAGCTCCGACTCCTCGAGGAGCTTCTGCGCGTCCGCGAGCGGCTGGCCCATCACGTCCGGCATGCTGACCTTGCCGTTCGACAGGATGAGCTTGACGGCGGATCCCTGGGCGAGCTGCTGGGACGCCGCGGGCTCCGACTGCATGACCACGCCGTCCGGCACGGTGGGCGACGACTGCCGGACCACCTCTCCCACCGTGAGGCCGGCGGCCTGGAGGTTCGCGGTGGCCGTGCCCTCGTCCAGGTTCACGACGTTCGGGACCTGGACCTTCGGCGGACCCGAGGAGACGAAGACGTCGACCTCGGTCTTCGAGGCGACGTTCTCGCCCGGATCCGGGTTGGTGCGCAGCACGATGCCCTCCGCGACCGAGGTGCTGGCCTCGTCGCGCTCGAGGGGGACGAGGCCCGCCTCCTCCAGCGCGGCGGCGGCGCTGGAGTAGGTGGTGCCCGCGACGTCCGGGACGGTCGGGCTGATGTCGGGCGGACCGATGGAGCTGAGGTTCGTGACCCAGATGACCACGGCGATGAGGATCACGACGACGACGGTGACGCCCGCCCAGATCCACGGCACGGGCGGACGGCTCTGCGTGCGGACGGTGCGGTCGTCGTCGACGCCGAGCTGGCGGAGCGCCTGCTGGGAGGACGTCGGACCGGCCGGGGCGCCGAAGAGGGTGGCGCCCACGTCATGGGTCGGCGCCTCGCGGGGCGCGAGGACGCCCGCGGCGGCGAGGTCGAGGTCGGTGCGGAAGTCGGCCGCGGTCTGGAAGCGCGCGTACCGGTCCTTCGCCATGGCGTGCAGGACGACCTGGTCGAGCTGGGGGGACACGTCCTCCTGGACGGCGCTGGGGGCGACCGGCGTCTCGCTGACGTGCTGGTACGCGACGGCCACGGCGGTGTCGGCGCGGAAGGGAGCCTGGCCCGTGAGCATCTCGAAGAGGACGACGCCGGCGGAGTAGAGGTCGGTGCGCGCGTCCACCGACTCGCCCTTGGCCTGCTCGGGGGAGAAGTAGCGGGCGGTGCCGAGGATGGCCGTGGTCTGGGCGATGGTGGCGGAGGTGTCGGAGACGGCGCGGGCGATGCCGAAGTCCATGACCTTCACCTGGCCGGTGGGCGTGACCATGATGTTGCCCGGCTTGATGTCGCGGTGGACGACGCCGGCGCGGTGCGAGTACTCGAGGGCCGTGAGCACCTGGCGCATGATGCGGACGGCCTCGTCCGGGTCGAGCGGACCGTCGGTGATGACGTCCTTGAGGAGGCGGCCCTCGACGCGCTCCATGACGATGAACGGGACCGTGTGGGACGCGCCGTCCTGGTCGGTGACGACGTCCTCGCCCGCGTCGAAGACGCGCACGATCGTGGGGTGGGACATGCGCGCGGCGGCCTGGGCCTCCTGGCGGAAGCGGCTGCGGAAGGCCGGATCCTCGGCGAGGCCGCGGCGCAGGACCTTGACGGCGACACGGCGTCCGAGGCGCGAGTCGACGCCCTCGAACACGTCCGCCATGCCCCCGCGACCCAGCAGCGCCCCGACCTCGTAGCGGCCGCCCAGCACACGCGTGTCGGTCACGGACTGCCTCTCGTCGGGATCGGGATTCGGACGGGGATGAGCTTACCGGGGCTCCGCTGGGTGTCCGGGCGGGCTCCCGGGTGCCCGGGTCCGGCCGCCGACGCGGGGTCGGCAGCCGGGCGTGGAGCCCGACTCAGGGGATGCGGTGCGAGCTGGAGGCGAGCGAGCGCTCGTCCGTGCGGCCGGGTGCCGGCGTCGGACCCGAGCCGGTCGTGCCGCCGTTCCCGCCGCCGTTCCCGCCGCCGTTCCCGCCGCCGGTGCCGCCGCCGTTCCCGCCGCCGGCGCCTCCGCCCGTGCCGGTGCCGCCCGGGGCCGCCTCGACGGTGATGGTGACCGTGCTGCTGTACGGCGACTCGTTGGTGCCGCAGATGGCGAGGTACTTGACGGTGAACGTGCCGGGGTTCGTGCCCGCCTTGATCTCGCCGGACGTGGTCTGGGCGTTGGTCGGGTTGGTGCTGCCGCCCCACGTGCCGGTGGCGCCGCCCGAGACCGAGTCGGTCTGGATCTGGTAGCCGTTGAGCGTCTGCCCGGCCGGGCACGAGTACGCGGGCCAGGAGATGTCGACCGCCTGGCCGGCGCGCACCGTCGTGGGGGTGACTGTGGGCGTCGCCGGGGCTGCGGTCGGCAGGGTCTGCGGTCCGTAGGCGGTGATCTGGATGGTGGCCCCCTTCGCGACGCTGCCCGTGGGCGTGATCGCGGTGACGCGGCCCTCCTCCTCGCCGGACGGCGCGGCGCTGCCGGTGACGACGGTGACCTTGAGGCCGAGGGCGGTGAGCTCGTTCGAGACCGTCTTCTGGTCACGGCCGATGTAGTCGTCGCGGTTGACCTCGACGGTGCTCGCGGTCGGCGTCGGCGTGGGGGTCGGCGTCGGCGTGGGGCTGGGGGTCGGCGAGGCGCTCGTCTCGGTGGGCGCCGGAGCGGGATCCGCGGAGTCGCGGCCTGCGGTGAGGGCGATGGCCCCGGCGACGATGGCCCCGATGACGAGGAGGGCGACGACGACGAAGATCCAGATGGCGCGCTTGCGGGCGCGCGGCTGCTCGGGCTCCTCGTCGTCCTCGTCGTCGAAGACGAGGGGGGCCGCGGCGCCGGCGCGGGGGCCGGACGACGACAGCACCGTCGTGGCGCCCGTGTCGACGCCCCGGCCGGACGGCATGAGCTGTGTGGCCTGGGTGGCGGCGCCCGGGTCGGCCAGAGCGGCGGCCCCGGCCACGGCCGCGACCGCGATGGTGGCGGTGCCGACGTCGCCGCGGCGCAGCGCCTGCGCGGCGCGCGCGAGGTGGGCGGCGCTCTGCGGTCGGTCGGCCGGCTTCTTCGCGATGCACGCCATGACGAGGTTGCGCACGGGCTCGGCGACGGTGACCGGCAGCTCCGGCGGCTGCTCGTTGATCTGCGCCATGGCGATGGCGACCTGCGACTCGCCCGTGAAGGGGCGACGGCCGGCCAGGCACTCGTACGCGACGATGCCCATCGAGTAGACGTCGGTGGAGGGCGAGGCGGGGTGACCGCTCGCCTGCTCGGGGGAGAGGTACTGGACGGTGCCCATCACCTGGCCGGTGGCGGTGAGCGGCACCTGGTCGGCGATCCGCGCGATGCCGAAGTCGGTGATCTTCACCCGGCCGTCGGGCGTGATGAGCAGGTTGCCCGGCTTGATGTCGCGGTGGACGAGCCCGGCCTGGTGCGCGGCGTGGAGCGCCAGCGCGGTCTGGGCGATGATGTCGAGCACCTTGTCGGTGGACAGCACGCGCTCGCGCTCGAGGATGGTGGAGAGCGCCTCGCCGGGCACCAGCTCCATCACGAGGAAGGCGCTGCCGTCCTCCTCGCCGTAGTCGAAGACGTTGGCGATGCCCTCGTGGTTGACGAGCGCGGCGTGGCGGGCCTCGGCGCGGAAGCGCTCGAGGAACCCGGGGTCGCCGAGGTACTCGTCCTTGAGGATCTTGATCGCGACCTTGCGTCCGATGACGAGGTCGGTGGCCTCCCACACCTCGCCCATGCCGCCGATGGCGATGCGATCGCCCAGCTGGTAACGCCCTCCGAAGGTCAGTCCGCTCGTGGGTCTCATCTGTCCAGCACCGCCTCAATCACTTTCTTCGCCACGGGGGCGGCGAGGGTGTTCCCCGAGCCCGATCGTCCTCGTCCGCCGCCGTCCTCGACCAGGACCGCGACCGCCACCTTCGGGGACTCCGCCGGCGCGAAGCCGGTGAACCACAGGGTGTACGGGTCGTCCGCGCCGTTCTGGGCGGTGCCCGTCTTGCCGGCCACGTCGACGCCACTGATTCTCGCATTCGACGCGACGCCGCTCTGGACGTCGTCGATCATCATCCGGGTCATGGTGGCGGCGGTCTCCTTCGAGATCGGGTCGGCGAAGCGGCTCGGCGAGAAGCCGGACAGCTCGCTGAGGTCGGGGTTGAGGACGCTGTCGACGACGCTCGGCTTCATGACGTCGCCGCCGTTGGCGATGCCGGCGGTGACCATGGCGGTCTGCAGCGGCGTGGCGCGCACGTCGAGCTGGCCGAAGGCGGACTGCGCGGTCTGCGCGTCGTCGAGGTCGGGGGAGAAGACGCTCTTCGCGCTGGACATGGGGACGTCGATCGACTTGCCGTAGCCGAACGCCTCCGCCATCTTCGCGATCCGCTCGGAGCCGAGCGCGATGCCGAGCTGCGCCATCGGGATGTTGCAGCTGAGGCGGAGGGCGGTCGCGATGGAGACCTCGGGCTCCGGTCCGCACGCGCCCTCGCCGGCGTTCGTGATGACCGTGCTGGTGCCGGGCAGCGTGAAGGTCGACGGGTTGGGGAGCAGGGAGTCGGGCGTGTACTGGCCGGACTCGAGGGCGGCGGCGACCGTGATGAGCTTGAACGTGGATCCGGGCGGGTTGAGGCTCTTGACCGCCCGGTCGACCAGCGGGTTCGCCGGGTCGGCGAGGAGCGACGCGTAGGTCTGCTTGACGGCCGCGCGGTCGTGCGACGCGAGGGCGTTGGGGTCGTACCCGGGCGTGGAGACCATCGCCAGGATGCGGCCAGTGGACGGCTCGATCGCCACCACCGATCCCTGCAGCTTCCCGAGCGCGTCGTACGCCGCCTGCTGCACCTTCGGGTCGAGCGTGAGCTCGACCGAGGCGCCCTTCGGGTCCTGCCCGGTGAAGGTGCGCGTCAGGCTGTCGAAGAACTGCGTGCCGCTCGTGCCGCTCAGGACGTCGTTCATGGAGTCCTCGAGGCCCGTGGATCCCTGGCCGAGCGTGTAGTACCCGGTGACCGCGCTGTACAGGTCGGGCTGCGAGTACGTGCGGAGGAACTTGTAGCGGTCGTCGACCGGCACCGAGGAGGCGATGGGCGTGCCGTCGACGAGGATCGAGCCGCGCTCCGCCGAGTAGCTGGCGATGATCGTGCGGCTGTTCCGCGGATCCGCCTGCAGCGTGGGCGCCGCGATCACCTGGATGACCGAGGCCGCGACGAACAGGGCCACGAACATGGCCAGGACGAACACGGAGACGCGCTTCAGCTCGCGGTTCACGACTCGACCACCAATCGGGGCTGGTTGCGGACGGTGTCGGACAGGCGCAGCAGCAGGGCCGCGATGATCCAGTTGGCGAGGAGCGAGGAGCCGCCCGCCGCCATGAACGGCGTCGTGAGGCCCGTGAGCGGGATGACGCGCGTGACGCCGCCGATGACGATGAACACCTGCAGGGCGATGACGAAGGACAGCCCGATGCCGAGCAGCTTGCCGAAGTCGTCCTGGCCGGCGAAGCCGATGCGGAATCCGCGCGACACGAGCAGGAGGTAGAGGGCGAGGATCGCGAAGACGCCCGTGAGGCCGAGCTCCTCGCCGAGGCTCGCCAGGATGAAGTCGCTGTTGGCGAGCGGGGTGAGGGCGGGCATCCCGCTGCCGAGCCCCTGCCCGAAGAGGCCGCCGGACGCCATGCCGAACAGTCCCGTGACGAGCTGGAAGCTGCCGCCCTGCGCGTCGTACACGGCCGGGTCGAACGGGTTCAGCCAGGCGTCGACGCGCCCGCCCACGTAGCCGAGCGTGCTGGCGCCGAACGCGCCGCCGAGGAACAGCACGGCGCCGAGGACGACCCAGCCGATGCGGCCGGTGCTCACGTACGTCATGACGATGAAGAGGCCGAAGTAGAGCAGCGACGTGCCGAGGTCGCGCTGGAACACCAGGACGCTCATCGACACGGCCCACACGAGCAGGATCGGGCCGAGGTCGCGGACGCGCGGGAAGCGCATCCCGAGGACCTTCACGCCCACCATGGAGAGGCTGTCGCGCGCCGTGACCAGGTAGCCGGCGAAGAAGATCGCGAGGCAGATCTTGGCGATCTCGCCGGGCTGGAACGAGAAGCCGCCGATGTGGATCCAGACGCGGGCGCCGTTGATGTTCTGCCCGATGAACGGGAGCATCGGCAGGAGCAGCAGGATGAGGCCCACGAACATCGCGATGTAGCGGTAGCGCTGGAGCACGCGGTGGTTCTTCAGCAGCACGATGACCGCGAGCGCGCACACGATGGCGAGCCCCGACCACACGATCTGGCGGACGGCCACGCTGTCCCAGCCGGAGTACCCGCCGGCGAGGTCGAGCCGGTAGATGGCCGCGATGCCCAGGCCGTTGAGCACGGTGGCGATGGGGAGGATGAACGGATCCGCGTCGGGCGCGAGCCACCGGAGGGCCACGTGCATGCCGAGCACGAGCACCGCGAGGCCGGTGGCGGGGAGGAAGAAGCTCCGGTCGAACGCGCCGAGGGCGCCGAGCTGCACCAGGTACAGGGCGCCGCCGTTGATGACCGAGGCGAGCACGACCAACGCGAGCTCGAGGTTCCGGAGGCGCCGGGGCACGCGGATCCGGGGGACCTTGGGCGCGCGCTCGCGGCCGCGCGCGGGGGCGTCCGCCACGCCGGCGCTAGCCACGCGCGGTCTCCTGCAGCCGGTTGACGATGTCCTGGGCGCCCGCGAGCGAGTCGGCGTTGATCGTCTGCTCGACCTGCTGGCGGTAGAAGGGCTGGAGGTCGTCCACCCGCACCTCGGTGCGCGCGTAGACGTGGGACAGCTCGATCGGCCCGATGGTCTGCTGCACGCCGTTGAAGACGGCGACGGTGCCCTCGGACTCGCCCACGTAGTAGCGCGACTGGGTCCAGCGGTAGCCGAGCACGCACGCGAGCACGAGGCCCGCGAGGATCAGGGCGACGCCGACGAGCCACGTGACGCGGCGGCGGAGGGCGCGACGGCGGTCCTCGGCGATGAGCGCCTCGAGGTACTCGTCCGACTCGGGCTCGAACTGGGCGTCGCGCGCCGCGGTGCTCGCGCGCAGCGGGTGCAGGAGGAGCGAGGGGATCCGGACGGCGCGCTTGGACGGCTCGTCGCCGAAGGCGAGCGGCTGCGCGGCGGATCCGACGAGCACCGGCTCCGGCTCGGGGCGCTCGGCGGCCGATCGGTCGTCCTCGTCGAGCACGTCGACGACGACCACGGTGACGTTGTCGGGGGCGCCGTGGTCGAGCGACTCCTTCACGAGCGCGTCGGCGATGGTCTCGGGGGTGCCGGCGGTGGCGAGGATCTCGGTGATCCGCTCCTCGGAGACGTAGCTGCTGAGGCCGTCCGAGCAGAGGAGCCAGCGGTCGCCCGTGTGCGTGTCGAGCACCTGGGTGTCGACCTCGGGCGCCGCGTCGACGTCGCCGAGCACGCGCATGAGGACGGAGCGGCGCGGGTGCACGAGCGCCTCCTCCGGCGTGATCCGGCCGCTGTCGACGAGCCGCTGCACGAAGGTGTGGTCGTTGGAGATCTGGCTGAGCTCGCCGCGGCGGAACAGGTAGATGCGCGAGTCGCCGATGTGCGCGATGGCGACGTGGCGGTCGATGCGGGCGAGCGCGCTCACGGTGGTGCCCATCCCGGTGAGCTCGGAGTGCTCGAACACGGTCTCGGCGAGGAGCTGGTTGGCGGCGACGAGGCCCGCCTGGAGCGCGAACTCCGCGTCGTGCGCGGAGGCGTACGGCTTGTCGGCCTCGATGATGCGCTTCGTGGCGACCGCGGAGGCGACGTCGCCGCCCGCGTGCCCGCCCATGCCGTCGGCGACGACGAAGAGGTGCCGTCCCGCGTAGCCGGAGTCCTGGTTGTTCGACCGGACCTTGCCCACGTGGGAGACGGCAGCGGCCTGCGTCACTGTCGCCACGCCGCTACCGCCTGAGCTCGAAGCTGGTCGCGCCGATGCGGATCGGCGTGTCGAGCGGCACCTGCGTCGGGACGCTCACGCGCTTGCCGTCGAGGAAGGTGCCGTTGGTCGAGTCGAGGTCCTGGATCATCCACTCGTCGTTCCAGAGGAGCAGGCGCGCGTGGTGCGTGGACGTGTAGTCGTCGCGGATCACGAGCCCCGACTCGCTCGAGCGGCCGATGGTGAGCGGCTCGGTGCCGAGCGGGATCTCCGTGCCGGCCTTGGCCCCCGACGTGATGACGAGGTGGCGGGCGGTGGACGTCGTGGCCTTCGCGCGGCCCGGGACGGCGCCCGAGTTGGCGCCGGACGGCATCGTCGAGATGGGCGGCGGCTGCACGGCCGGGGACGCGGCCCGGGGAGCCGCGGCGGCGGACGCGGCGTACGGCGACTGGGGGAACGGGGATCCGCCGGCCGAGCCCGTCTCCTCGCGGAGCTTCCGCACCCGCTGGCCGAAGAGGTCGGAGCGGAGGGCGTAGACGATGCCGAAGATGAACAGCCACAGCACCGCGAGGAACGCGAGGCGGAGGACGAGGAGGGTCAGCTCGGTCATGAGGCCCCCCAGAAGCCGTCGTCGTGGCGCTGGCCCTGGGAACCGCGGCCGCCGCGCTCCTCGCTGGCCTGCGGGACGACGCGGAACGTGATGGCGGTGCGGCCGATGCGGATGACGGACTCCGGCGGGAGCGGCGCCTTCGTGACGGGCGCGCCGTTCAGCTCGGAGCCGTTCGTGGATCCGAGGTCGCGGACCTGGGCGCGGGTGCCGTCCCACGCGATCTCCACGTGGCGGCGGGAGGTGCCGGGATCGTCGACCGTGATGTCGGCGTCGCTGCCGCGGCCGATGACGGTGCGGCCGACCGCGATCGGGTGGCGGGTGCCGGCGACGTCGACCACGGGGATCCACGTGACGCTGCCCTCGACCGTGCGGCTGTCGATCTCGAGCACGCCCTCGGAGAGCTGGTCGTCGCGGCGGAAGCCCACCTGCACGACGCCGGCGAACTGGTAGCCCTGGGTGGACGCGTGCCGCTCGACCGCCTGGCGCAGCTCGTCGGTGAGCGTGGAGCCGATGGACTCCATGCGCTCGTGGTCGGCGCGGGAGACGCGGAGGGTGAAGGAGTTGGGGACGAGGATGAGGTCGCGGTCGACGATGGCGGCGTGCGTGTCGAGCTCGCGTCGCAGCTGCGCGACGATCTCCACGGGCTGCAGGCCGGACTTGAAGGTCTTCACGAAGGCGCCGTTGACGGCGCGCTCGAGGCCCTTCTCGAAGTTGTCCAGGATTCCCACGTGTGATCCGTCCTCGCGCGGTCCTTCCGCGGATGAATAGTGCGATGTTAGCCAACTCGCGCGTCGGGGCCCTGGACACCGGCCCCACGGCGCGTGCGGGGCGGCGCGGATCGGGCCGGCGGCGGCGCTCGCGGGTGCCCGGAGCGGGCCGGGGCGCGCGGATCCGGCTCCGCGGCGTGATAATGTCGTCCGGTTGGCGCGAGTGGCGGAATTGGTAGACGCGCACGGTTCAGGTCCGTGTGTCCGTGAGGACGTGGGGGTTCAAGTCCCCCCTCGCGCACCAGCGGAGCAGAAGGCCCCCGGGTTCCCCCGGGGGCCTTCTCGCGTCATCGGGTCGACGGTGCCAGCGCCTCCGCGAACCGCGGCGCGAACGTCCGGCTCGCCTCCACCGTGAGGTGCATGGCGTCCTGGTACAGCAGCTCGCCGTCCCGGTCCATCGCGCACGAGGACGCGTCGCAGAACGCGTCGCGGAGGTCGAGCACGGTGGCGCCCGTCGACTCCGCGACCTGCTCGAGCGTCGTCCTGCTCGGCGACTGCACCGCGTCGATCTCGGCGAGCGGGACCGAGAGCGCGCACGTCCGCGTGGCCAGCGCGAGCACGGAGCAGCTCTCGGGGACGTCCCGGTGGCCGCTGAAGATCGGATGCGGCACGGACTGGACGAGGACCACGTCGTGGCCGGCATCCCGCAGCGCCGTGGTCGTCCTCGTGAGGCCGGCGGCGAGGGCGGCCGTCCTCGCGGGCACGTCCCGGCTCACGTCCTGCGGCGTCCGGCCGATCGCGGCGTCGCCGCCCGACCAGTACCCCTCGGTGCTCGCGATGACGACGGTGCCGGCCGGCGCGCCCTCCAGCCAGGTGAGCGCGTCCTCGTAGTACGCGCGGCAGGCGCGGTCCTGTGCCGTGGGCGTCGCGCCGATCTGCCGGTGGACGTCGACGAACGGGCACGCGGCGGCGGTGCGCATGCTCGTGGGTCGGCCGAGCGAGGAGGACGCCGCGATGACCGCCTCGCTGAACTGGCTGGCGTTCGAGTCGCCCACGAGGTAGACGGGCCGTCCCGTCGCCGCCGCGTCCCACGTGCAGCGCGCGGGGTCGGGGTCCGCCGCGGATCCGTCCCCCAGCGTCGCGAAGGTCATGCAGGCGTCCCATCCCGTGTGGCGCGCATGGATCGCCTGCACCTCCGGGATCCCCCAGCCGCGGTCGGAGGCGATGCCGACGGTCCCGACGACGATGACCGCGGGGACGAGGAGCGCGGCCGCCAGCCGTGGCGTGCCCCACCTCGTGCGGACGGGCGGCCGGCGGAGCGGTCGCTCGATCCAGCGGTACGACATGGCGGCGGGGACGAGGGCGGCGAGGGCGGCGACCGCCTTCGCCGGCGTGCTGTCCGGGACGAGCGCGGTCGTGAGGACGATGGCCGGCCAGTGCCAGAGGTACCAGGAGTAGGAGACGTCGCCGAGGCGGACCGACGGCGTCGAGCGGAGGATCGCGGCGACGGGACCGGCGGCGTCCGCACCGGCGAGCAGCAGCAGGGCCGTGGCCGCGACGGGGAGCAGGGTCGAGGGGCCGGGACCCCGGACGGACGCGTCGATCGCGACGAGCGAGACCACGAGGAGCCCGGCCCCCAGGACGTGGACCGCGACGACGGCCCGCGACGACCGCAGCACGCGGGCGGCGGGGATGATCGCGACGAGCGCGCCCGCCCCGAACTCCCACGCGCGGGTCACCGGGCTGTAGTAGCTCGTGGGGAACTGCGGGCCGGGGAGGTCGATCCCGGCTGCCGTGGCCATGGCGACGCCGGCGGATGCGACCGTGATCCCCAGCAGCACCGCGGCCGGGAGCGCGCGGGCACGCGACCTCCGGGCGACGAGGAGGGCGGCGAGGAGGAGGACCGGGAAGACGAGGTAGAACTGCTCCTCGACCGACAGGGACCAGATGTGGAGCAGCGGGTTCGACGCGGCAGCGGGCTCGAAGTACCCGCCGGTGGTGCGGTAGATCACGACGTTCGCCACCCCCACCAGCCCGCCGAGGGCCGTGCGGGTCGTCGTCTCCCCGACGAGCGGGGACTGGATGAGGGCGGACGCGACGAGCGTGACGAGGACGACGGTCACGAGGGCGGGCGCGAGCCGACGGAAGCGCCGGCCGAGGAAGCGACCCAGCCGGATCCGGCCCGTGGCCGCGAACTCGCGCAGGAGCACCTGCGTGATGACGTAGCCGGAGATGACGAAGAAGACGTCGACGCCGAGGAAGCCGCCGGGCAGGGGCAGGCCGGCGTGGAACAGGACCACGGCGAGGACGGCCACGGCGCGGAGCCCCTGGATGTCGGCGCGCCGCGGGGACGAGCGCATCGGCGCGTCGGCACCCGCACCGATCCGCCCCGCCGTCATCGGCCGCATCGACTCCCCCGTCCACGACTACGCCGAGTATGCCGCGTGCGCGGAGGGGTCGTGGCCGCGCGAGGCGGAGGGCGGGCGCGGCGGCGGCCGGCTCGGCGGCCGGCGCGATCGGGCACCAGCCGATCGGCGGACGCGATCAGCCGATGGTCGGACGGATCGGATCCCCAGGCGGATGCCCCGGGCCGCCGCCGCTCCGCACACTGGGGACGTGACGCACCCGACGCTCGCCCCCACCGCCCGCCCGTCCGCCGACCCCGCGGACCTGCCGCCGTCGGAGGGCGCGACGCCCGCCGCATCCGCCGCGCCCGCCGCGGTGCCGGGCGTCGTCCGGATCCTCGGCCGCGCGATCGCCCGACACCCGCTCGCCGTCCTCGCGGTCCCCGCCGGCAGCGCCTGGATGGGTGCCATGGCCGGACTCGGCGAGCTGGCCCACCCCGCCGCCACCGCCATCGCGGTGGCGGTCGCCGTGATGGTGCTCGCCTGGTCGGAGAGCCGCATCGGGATCCTCCGCACCCTGGTCGTCGCGGCCCTCGGGTCGCTGGCGCCCGTCGCCGTCGCCTCCCTCCTCCTCGCCGCGGGCGTCGCGCTCGGCGACCTCTACTCGCAGATCGACGCGGCCGACCGGCTGTGGGCGCCGTCGGTCGTGCTGGTCGCCGTGGCCGCCGCCGCGAGCCGGGGCCTCGCGCCCGCGCATCGCGACGGGCTGCGCGCCGCCGTCCTCGCGGCCGTGCTGGCGGGCCTCCTCGCGGGCGGCCACGGCGTCGACCTCACGCGCGGCGTCGCGCTCCTCATCGGCCTGGGCCTCGGCCGGATCCTGGTGCCGCTGTCCCCGCTCCCCGCCTGGAAGGACGCCGCCGCGTCCAGCGCCCGCGTCGTGGCGGCGACCGTGCTCGGCACCGTCACGCTCAGCTGGTGGATCGCCGCCGTATCGGGCGACGCGATCGGCGTGCTGAGCACCATGGGGTCGCTCCTCGACCCGGGCAGCACGGTCGCCGTGCTGTGCGTGCTCATCGTGTCCGTCGCGCTGCTCCTCCGCGGGCGGCGGCTGGGGCTCGTGCTCGGGATCACGGCGCTGCTGCTCGTGACCGGCCTCCTCGCCTGGTACTACACGGTCATCCCGCTCGCGGAGGACTGGTTCACGTTCACGACCGCCTCCTGGATCGACGTCGAGCTGCCCCTGCTGGTGCTCACCACGTGGCTCCTGCCCGCGACGGCCCTCGGAGTCCTCGTCGCCCGCCGCCGGTCCTTCACGAAGCGCGCGGCCGTCGACGGGCGCCCGGCCGGGCGCGACCGCGTGCTCGCGCAGCTGATGCGGTCCGACGCCGGATCGCTCGGCTTCATGGGCACGTGGTCGGGCAGCAGCCACTGGTTCGCGGCCGACGAGGACCCGTCCGCGCGCGGTGCCGTGGCCTACCGCGCCGCGCACGGGGTGGCCCTCACGGTGTCGGACCCGCTCGCGTCCGCCGAGGACGCGCCCGCGACGATCCGCGCCTTCGCCCGGCACTGCTCCGCGCGGGGCCTCGTGCCCGCCTTCTACAGCATCCACTCGAGCCACCTCCCGGTCTTCGCCGAGCTCGGCTGGAGCGTCACGCCGGTCGCCGAGGAGGCCGTCATCGACCTCGCCTCGTTCTCCACCTCGGGCAAGCGCCGCCAGGACCTCCGCACCGCGACCAACCGGGCTGCCCGCGACGGCGTCGACGCCCTCTGGGGCACCTACCGCGGCCTGCCCGACGGCCTGCGCGCCGCGGTCGACGCGCTGAGCGGCGACTGGGCCGACGCCAAGGCGCTGCCCGAGATGGGCTTCACCCTCGGCGGGCTGCGCGAGCTCGACGACCCCGAGGTCCGGATCCTCCTCGCCGTCGACGCCTCGGGCCGCGTGCACGGCGTCACCAGCTGGCTGCCCGTCCACCGGGACGGTCGCCTCGTGGGCCGCACCCTCGACGTGATGCGCCGCGGCACCGGCCCCATGCCGGGCGTGATGGAGTTCCTCATCGCGACGGCCGCGCGCACCTTCCAGGCGGAGGGGCTCGAGATCCTGAGCCTCTCGGGCACGCCGCTCGCCGGCGTGGGCAGCTCGCGTCCGCGCGGGGCCGTCGACCGCCTCGTCGCGCGCCTGCTGACCGCGACCGGCCGCGTGCTCGAGCCGTCCTACGGCTTCACCTCCCTCCTGCGCTTCAAGGCCAAGTTCGACCCGCGCTACGAGACCCTCTGGCTCGCCTGCCCCACAGCGGCCGACCTCGCGCCGATCGGGCGCGCGCTCACGGCGGCCTACGTGCCGACGCTGCGGATCCGCCAGCTCGCCGGGGCGCTCCGGGCGGCGCGCGCCCACTCCCGCGAGCTGCGTCGATCGGCGCGCGCGGCCGCGCGGGCGGCACGGGGCGCTAGCCTCGGCCGGACGGGGGACCGGAGCGGCGCGGACGGCGCCGACGGCGGAACCCGCGACGGGAGGCGGGACGCGTGAGCACCGGATCCGACGCGCACGCCGGCCCCTCGACCGCGGCGGGCCCCGTCGTCAGCGTGGTGGTGATCGACGACGAGTCGCTCGTGCGCTCCGGCATCGCGATGGTGCTCGGTGCCTCCCCGCGCATCGCCGTCCGGGCCGCGGTCTCCAGCGACACGGCCGTCGCGACCGTCCGGGAGCACGCGCCCGACGTGGTGCTCCTCGACATCCGGATGCCCGCGCCCGACGGCCTCACGATCCTCGCGGAGCTGATGGCCGAGCCGCGACCGCCCGCGGTCGCCATGCTCACCACGTTCGACACCGACGACCAGGTGCTCGAGGCCCTGCACCGCGGGGCGTCCGGGTTCCTGCTCAAGGACACGGATCCGGAGCAGCTCGCCCGGCACGTGCTCACGCTCGCGTCCGGCGGCATCGTGCTCGCGCCGGGGCTGCGGCCGGGGCGCCTGTTCCGCTCGCTCGAGGACGACGGCGAACGGGCGCGCGTCGACCGGCTCGGCGACCGCGAGGTCACCGTGCTGAAGGCGCTCGCGCGCGGTCTCTCGAACGCCGAGATCGTCGCGGAGTGCGGGCTCACGCTCGGCACGGTCAAGGAGACGGTCAGCTCGATCGTGCAGGCGCTCGGCGTCGGCTCGCGCGTCGAGGCGGCCGTCGTCGCCGACCGCGCCGGGCTCGTGCCGCGACGATGATCCGGCGATGCGCGTGATCCGGCGGGCGGGTGCCGCGCGTCCGTCGGGGCGCGCCGGAGATGCCGACGCCGAGGACGCCGCCGGTGACGGGCGTGCCGGCGCCGGGATCGCCGCGGAGCGGATCCGCGCGGTGCTCGTCGACCTGCTCATCGTCGGGATCGCCGTCACCGCGTCGTACCCCTTCATCTCGTCGGCAGAGTCGCCGTGGGACGCGGTCGCGGGCGTCGTCGCCTGTCTCGGCCTGCTGCTCCGGAGGCGCTGGGCCTGGCTGAGCCTCGCCGCGGCGATCCCCGCCTTCTACGTCGGGATCGCCTACGTGCCCCTCGTGGTGGCGCTGTTCGACATGGGCCTCTCGCGCACGGCGCGGTGGCGGGTCGCGGTGTCCAGCGGCGCGGCCGCCGTCGCGTACCTGGCGCCCGTCTGGCCGCCCGCGGACCTGCCGTCGCTCGTCGAGCCGCTCGTGGAGGCGACGCTCTACACCGTCGGGCCGGCGCTGCTCGGCGCGTTCCTCCGCGAGCGGCGGACGACGGCGGCACAGCTCCGGGAGCTGCGGGAGGCGCAGAGCCTCGGGCAGCGCCAGGCCGCGCAGGTGGCGCTGGCCCGGGAGCGCGCCGTGCTCGCGCGCGAGATGCACGACGTGGTCTCGCACCAGGTCAGCCTCATCGCGGTGCAGGCGGGCGCGATGCAGATGGGCGCGGCCGACGAGCGCTCCCGGGAGGCGGCGCGCACCATCCGCGGGCTCAGCACGGTGACCCTCGAGGAGCTGCGCGGCATGGTCGAGGTGCTGCGCGCGGCGGGCGGCGACCGGCGCGAGCTCGCGCCGCAGCCGACGCTCGCCGACGTGCCGGCGCTCGTGGCGGCCAGCGGGATCCAGGTGGAGACCGCCGTCGACCTCCCCGACGACCTGCCCGCGGCCGCCCAGCGCGCGGTCTATCGCACGGTGCAGGAGGGGCTCACGAACGCGCGGAAGCACGCGACGGGCGCGGTCGTGCGGGTCACCGGTCGCCTGGACGCGGGGCACGTGGTCGTCGAGGTCGATGCGGGCGCGCCGACGCTCCCGCTGCTCGACCTGCCGAGCGGACGCCACGGGCTCACCGGTCTGCGCGAGCGCGCCCAGCTGCTCGGCGGGACCCTGTCGGCGGAGACGCGGCCGGACGGATCCCACCTCTTGCGGCTGCGCTTCCCGCTCTGACGAGCGCTCGCCGCGCTCGCCGCGGGACGTGCGCCCGCGGCCGTCAGCCCTGGCGCGCCTTGTTGCGCGGCGTGAGCTTGTTGATGACGAAGACGCGGCCGCGGCGGCGCACGACCTGCGCGCCGGGGAGCTTCTTCAGGGCCTTGATCGAATTGCGCACCTTCATGGGGATGGTCCTTTCGTGAGAACAGTTCTCAATAGACTACCGCCATGCCCGCTCGCGACATCCCCCTGCCCGTGTACCCGCAGCCGCCGTCGGGCGTCGTCCTCGTGGTCGGCGAGGGATCCGGCCTCCGCGCGGTGCTCCGCGACGCGGTGGCGGACGTGGCGGCGACGCTCCTCGTCCTCCCGCCCGAGGAGGCGGATCCGGTCGAGCCCATCGCGCGGTTCCTCGACGACCTGGCGGAGCGCGGCCCGGGCACGGAGGCCGTCGTCGGGATCCCGGCCGGCACCGACGCGCGGGCGACCGGCATGGGCCTCGACCTGCTGCTGCGCCGCGAGCACGAGCTGCAGCGCGCGTTCGGCGGGGCGGGATCCGGGTTCAGGCTGCGCCACGTCGTCTCCGTCGTGCCCGCCGACCGGCTGCAGGCGATCGCCTTCGGCCGGGTGGAGGACGCGTTCGCGGAGGCCGAGACGCTCGTGGACCTCGTGGAGTACGCGACCGTGGTGGTGCTGACCGGGATGGCGCGGGTGCCGCTGGAGTCGCGGGGGACGCTGCTCGCGCTCGTGCGCCGGCTGGCGCCGCGGGCCACCGTGCTCGACGCGCGCCGTCCGCTCGCGCTCGGGCGGCTGCCGCGGTGGGGCGACGTGCCCGGGCTGGCGGCGTCCGCGGGGTGGATGCGGGAGATCACGGCGGCCGGATTCGCGTCGCGGCCCGCGGAGATCGACCGGCTCGACGGGCCCGTGGGCTCGGTCGTGGTGAGCGAGCCCCGGCCCCTGCACCCGGAGCGCCTGGCGCGCGCGGTGGAGGAGGAGCTGCGGCCCGACCGCGCGGGCCTCATGCTGCGGTCGAAGGGGTTCGTGTCGCTGGCGTCGCGGCCCGGCGAGGTGGGCGGGTGGTCGAGCGTGGGATCCATGCTGACGCTCCAGCCGACCGGGATCGACCCCTGGCAGGAGCAGGCGCCGCACGGGACGGAGATCGCGTTCTTCGGCGTGGGGCTGCGGCCCGCGGTGCTGCGGCGCGCGATCGGCCGGGCCGTGCTCACGGGGGAGGAGCTCGCGGCGGGGCCGTCGGCGTGGGCGGGGTACGTGGATCCGTTCCCGCGGGTCGACGCCGACTGAGCGCCGGGCAGCGGCGCGCCCGGACGCCGGCGAGGGTGACGGTGCGCCGAGAGCGGGCCGCGGGACCTGGGCACTGCTCGGCCGCCGGCGTTCAGTGGGGAGGTGAAGCAGAACCGCACCGCGGCGGGCACGACCCGTTCGACCCGCACCAGAACCCGCACCAGCACCGCCGACGCCGACCGCGCACCCGACGAGCGGCCCGCCGCGGAGGATCCGGCCATCGTCCCCGAGCCCGTACCGGGGCCCGAGCCCGAGGACGCGCTCCGGGTCGCCCGCGAGGCCTTCGGCTGGGACGAGCTGCACGACGGCCAGGTGCGCACCATCGGCCCGCTCGTCCGCGGGCGCGACGCGCTCGTCGTGATGCCCACCGGCTACGGCAAGTCCGCGATCTACCAGGTCGCGACCGTCCTGATGGAGGGCCTGACCGTCGTCGTGTCGCCGCTCATCGCGCTGCAGGCCGACCAGGTGCAGAACCTCGAGGACGCGCCGGCGGCGCCGCCCGCGCGCGTGATCAACAGCACGATCCGCGGGAAGGCGCTCGACGAGGCGTGGGCGACCGTGGAGGAGCCCGGCGCGCGGATCGTGTTCCTCACGCCCGAGCAGCTGGCGCGCGACGAGGTGGTCGAGCGGCTCGTGGCGCGCGGGGTGTCGCTCGTGGTGATCGACGAGGCGCACTGCGTCGCGTCGTGGGGCCACGACTTCCGGCCCGACTACCTGGGGCTCGGCGGCGTGATCGACGCGCTCGGGCACCCGCCGACCGTCGCGATGACGGCGACGGGATCCACGCCCATCCGCACGGAGATCGAGGAGCGGCTGGGGCTGCGCGACCCGTTCGTGCTCTCCTCGGGCTTCGACCGGCCGAACATCCGGCTCGAGGTGCGCCGGCACACGGAGGAGGCGGAGAAGCGGCGGGCGATCGTCGCGCACGTGGGGGAGCAGACGCAGCCGGGCCTCGTCTACGTGGCGACGCGCAAGGACGCCGAGGACTACGCCGACGAGATCCGCGCGGCGGGCCTCCGCGTCGACGCGTACCACGCGGGCCTGCCTGCCGCCGAGCGCGACCGCGTGCAGACCGCGTTCCACGAGGACGACGTGGACGTGGTCGTCGCCACGAGCGCGTTCGGCATGGGGATCGACAAGCCGACCGTGCGCTACGTGATCCACGCGGCGCCGCCCGAGTCGGTCGACGCGTACTACCAGGAGGTCGGGCGCGCGGGCCGCGACGGGGAGCCGGCCGTGGGGATCCTGCACTACCGCCACGAGGACCTCGGCCTCCGCCGCTTCTTCGCGGCGCGCACGCCGAAGCCCGCGAGCCTCCGCGACGTCTACGCGGCGGTCGCGGTCGCGGGAGCCGACGGGCCCGTGCGGCCGGCCGCGGTCGCGGAGCGGGCCGGGATGTCGCCGCGCACCGTCGGCGGCGTGCTCAACCTGCTCGTGGACGCGGGCGTGCTCGGATCCGACCGCGACGGCGCCTTCGTGAGGGAGGAGCTGGATCCGCGCGAGGCCGCCGCCCGCGCCAAGGAGGTCGCGCAGGAGCGCGAGCGCATCGAGGTCTCGCGGCTCGAGATGATGCGCGGCTACGCCGAGGCGCCGCACTGCCGCCGCCAGTACCTGCTCGGCTACTTCGGCGAGGACTCGCCGGAGCGGTGCGGCAACTGCGACGTGTGCGACCGGCTCGACGAGGAGGACGCGCACGAGGAGGCCATGGGCGCGGCGGACGCGGGCGACGCGGATGCCGCCGCGGACGCCTCCGACGAGATGTTCCCCGCGCAGTCGCAGGTCACCCATGCCGAGTGGGGGCCCGGCACCGTGATGAGCACGGAGGACGACCGCATCACCGTGTTCTTCGAGAAGGAGGGGTACCGCGTGCTGTCGCGGAAGCTCGTGGAGGAGGGGCGGCTGCTGCAGCAGGCGTGATCGCGGCCCGGATCCGCCTTCCGACACCGTCGGCTGACCGGTCGGACTAGCCGCAATGCGTCGATGCAGATGCATGGAGCTCCGGATTGGCCTACGTTGTCAATCAGCGGGACATGCCCTTCGGGTGGGCGGTCCTCGCATCGGGTCGGCGTCTCGGGGGAGACGTTCCGACCGCCCGGTCCTCCGTGCACGGAGGCCGGGCCACACCCTCTTCCGCGTCGTCGCGGTCTCCGCGGGATCAGCGGCCGCGGCCCGCTCGGGTCGGCCGCCGCCCGCGCTGGCAGGCTCGGGGCATGACGCCTCCCGGATCCGCCCCGCACGATCCCGCGCACGGCGCCGTTCACGCGCTCGACCTCGACCGGCTGCTCGCGTCGGTCGCCGACGAGGACGGCGGCGAGGTCGACGACAGCATCCCGCAGCTCGCGGAGACGGATCCGTCGCTCGCCGGCATCGCGCTCGTCACGCCCGACGGCCGCACGCACGCCGCGGGCGACAGCGCGCACCCCTTCTCCATCCAGTCGGCCGTGAAGCCGTTCCTCTTCGCGCTGGCGCTCGCCGACACCGACGGCGCCGCGCTCGACGCGGTCGGCATCGAACCTACGGGCGAGGCCTTCGACGCGATCAAGCTCGAGAGCGGCACGGGCCGGCCGCCGAACCCGATGGTCAACGCGGGCGCGATCCTGACGGCGAGCCTGGTGCGCGGGTCCACCCTCGAGGAGCGCAGCGGTCGGATCCTCGCCGGGCTCAGCGCCTTCGCCGGCCAGGACCTCGAGGTCGACGAGGACGTCGCCGAGTGCGAGCAGCTCCTCGGCGACCGCAACCACGCGCTCGCCCACCTCATGCGCTCGGAGGGCACGCTGCACGTCTCGGCCGACGACGCGGTGGCCGCCTACGCGCGGGCGTGCGCGGTGCTCGTGACGCCCGCGATCCTCGCGGCGATGGGCGCGACGCTCGCGAGCGGCGGCCGTAACCCGCTGACGGGGTCACGCGTGGTGACGCAGGAAGTGGCGCGCGACGTCGTCTCCGTGATGGCCACCTGCGGCGTCTACGACGGCTCCGGACGATGGATGCGGCGGGTCGGCGTGCCCGCGAAGTCGAGCGTCTCCGGCGCCATCGTCCTGTCCGCGCCCGGTCGCCTCGGCGCCGCCGTCTTCAGCCCGCCGCTCGACGGCCAGGGCACGAGCGTGCGCGGCGCCGTGCTCGCGCGGGAGCTCGCAGAGCAGCTGGGGTTGCACGCGTTCGGCGGCGCGGGGGAGTGACGCGGATCCGCGGGTCCCGCGACGGCGGATCCGCCTAGCCCGCGCGCCTCCGACGCCGGCGACGCGCCCGCTCCGCCGCATCCGCCATCGCCTCCGCGTGCGCGGTCTTGGCGCGGCCGATCGCCGCGTCGTCGTCGCGGTGGATCGCGATGCCCTCGGCGACCTGCGCGCGGAGGCCGCGGATCGAGTCGCCGAGCGTGGGCGCGAAGTCCGCGTGCTCCTCGTCGTGGCGCTCCTCGCCCTCCGGGAACCGGCGCAGCTGGGCGGAGGCGTCCTCGGTGGACGAGCCCTCGCCCGGCGGCCGCTCCAGGTGGGCGATGCAGAGGCGGGCGACCTCGTCGGCGTGGTCGTGCATCACCGAGTGCGCGGCGCCGGGGATCTCCCACAGCCGCGCCCGGGGCAGCAGGCGGCCCATCTCCTCGACCCAGGCGCGCGGGGCGACGGCGTCGTGCTCGCCGCGGATGACGAGCGTGCTCGCGCGGATCTCGGGCAGGCGGGCCTCGATCGGGTACCGCATCATCCGCGGCAGCACGCGGAGGAACCAGCGCACGCCGCAGACGAGGTAGGCGCGGACGGCGAGCACCTGGATCCGGCGGGGCTCGTGCAGCGACGACCGCAGGAACCGCAGGGCCGCCACCGGCACGGAGCGGGCGGACCGGTCGACCACGGGCCCGATGAGCACGAGCGTGCTGAGGTCGGGGCGCCGGGCGGCGAGGTCCGCCACGACCTGCGTGCCCATCGAGTGGCCGACGAGCACCGGGTCGTCGAGGCCGAGCTCGTCGATCGCGGCGCCCACGAGGTCGGCGTACTCGCGGATCGCGAGCGACCGCCCGGGGTGTCGCACGCCCGCGAAGCCCGGCAGGTCGAGCGCGTGCACGGTGCCGTGCGCGTCGAGGCGCGGCGCGAGCCGCTCGAAGTAGTCGGAGGAGACGCCGATGCCGGGCACGAGCACGAAGGCGCGGTCGCCTGCGCTGCCGAGGGTGCTGATCCGCACGGTGAGGCCGCGGTGCACGAGGCGTGTGACGCGGACCGTGGTCGCGGGGCGGCCGTGCTCGGTCATGCGTGCCTCCTGCGGCGGACGGGTCGTCGGGTGCGATCCGCGAGGCGTCCACGCTAGGGCACGGCGCCTGCGGGTCCGCCGATCCGGCGCGCGTCAGGCCCGCGCGTCCCCGCTCGAGATGCACAGGCAGAACGGGTGCCCCGCCGGATCCGCGTACACGTCGAAGCGGTCGGGCGCGGTCGGGTCCGCCGCGGGCTGGACGAGGGTGCCGCCGAGGGCGAGCACGCGCTCGCGGCCCGCGTCGAGGTCGTCGACGTAGAGGTCGAGGTGCAGCTGCATCTGCTGGCGCGGGCCGTCGCCCGGCCAGACGGGCGGCACGAAGTCGGGTGCGAGCTGGAACCCGAGGCGCCACTCGCCGTCGACGCTCACGCTGTGCCAGTCGTCCTCCGCGTCGACCTCGCCGCCGAGGAGGCCGGCCCAGAAGGCGCTCTCCGCGGCGAGGTCCGGTGCGTCGAACACGGTGATGGTGCGGTGGATCCTCATGGGCGGCTCCTTCTCTCGTCGTCGAGCGGGTGCTGCCAGCCTGGCACCCGCCTCCGACGCCGACCAGGATCCAGTGGCCGCCCCCCTGGGCCCCGGACCCCGACCACCGGTAGGTTTGACGACGCGGCGCCTCTCGGCGCCGGACATCCCTGCGGGCATCGTGGCTCAGCCGTCCTGACGACGGCAGGAGCGTGCGACGGCCGTCGGGCCACCAGTCACCCTCCTGAAAGGAGCGACCATGTCCGCCCCCTCCGTCCAGCTCTACACGGTCCGCGACGCCGTCTCCGCCGACCTGCAGGGCGCCGTCGCCCGCGTCGCCGAGATCGGCTACACGCAGGTCGAGCCGTACGCGTTCGTCGAGCGCGCCGACGAGTTCGCCGCCGCCTTCGCCGCGTCCGGCGTCACGGCTCCCTCCGGCCACGCGCCCGTCATCGACGGCGACGACGACCAGGCCGCCCGCACCTTCGACGCCGCCGCGAAGCTCGGGATCCAGACGGTCATCGACCCCTTCATCCCCTCCGAGCGCTGGCAGACCGCCGACGACGCGCACCGGATCGCCGACCGCGTCAACGAGCTGCAGGTGCAGGCCGCCGCGCGCGGGCTCGCCTTCGGCTACCACAACCACCAGTGGGAGTTCGCGAACAAGGTCGACGGACGCCCCGTCTACGAGCTCTTCGTGGAGCGCCTGAACGCCGACGTCGTGCTCGAGCTCGACACCTTCTGGTCGACCGTCGGCGGCATGGACACGCCTGCGCTGCTCCGTCAGCTCGGTGACCGCGTCAAGTTCCTGCACGTGAAGGACGGGAAGATCTCCGACGCCATCGCCAACGTGCTGCCGAGCGCCGAGTCCGCGCTCGTCGTGCCCCCGGAGCTCGCGCAGGCCTTCAAGATGCAGGAGCCCGCGGGCCAGGGCGACGTCGACGTCGCCGCCGTGCTCGCGGCCGCCCCCCAGGCGCTCCGCGTCGTCGAGTTCGACGACTACGCGGGCGACGTGTTCGACGGCATCGCGGCGTCCTTCGCCTGGCTGCAGGAGAACGACAAGTGACCGGCGGCACCGGCCGCGTCGGCGTCGGCGTCATCGGCGCGGGCGTCATCTCGGGCACCTACCTGGAGAACATGACGGCGTTCCCGGACCTCGAGGTCCTGTTCGTCGCCGACATCGACCTCGACCGCGCCCGCTCGCGCGCCGAGGAGCACGGCGTGCCGCACCACGGCACCGTCGACGAGCTGCTCGCGATGGACGGGATCGAGATCGTCGTGAACCTCACGCTGCCCGCCACGCACGCGGAGGTCGGCCGGCGCATCGTCGCCGCCGGCAAGCACGTGTGGAGCGAGAAGCCGCTGGCGCTCGACCACGCGTCCGGCCAGGACCTGCTCGAGGCGGCCCGCGCGGCCGGCGTGCAGGTGGCGTGCGCGCCCGACACCGTGCTCGGCGCGGGGATCCAGTCGGCCATGCGCGCCATCGCCCGCGGCGACATCGGCGAGCCGCTCACCGCGACGACGCTCTTCCACGTGCCCGGCCCCGACGCCTGGCACCCGAACCCCGAGTTCCTGTTCGCGAAGGGCGCCGGACCCCTGTTCGACATGGGCCCGTACTACGTCACCACGCTCGTGCACGCGTTCGGCGCGGCGGAGACGGTGAGCGCGGTCTCCTCGACCTCGCGCACCACGCGCACCATCGGCAGCGGACCCCGCCAGGGCACCGACTTCCCCGTGGAGGTGCCGACGCACCACGCGGCGCTCATCTCGTTCGCGGGTGGGCAGTCGGCGCAGTCGACGTTCAGCTTCCAGAACGCGCTGCCGCGCATGGGCTTCGTCGAGATCTCGGGCAGCGAGGGCACCATCGTGCTCCCGGACCCGAACACGTTCGAGGGCGACAGCCAGCTGTGGCGCTTCGGGCAGCAGGAGCCGGAGACGCTGACGGCGGCCGGATCCACGTACGGCCGGGGCTCCGGCGTGCTGGACCTCGCGCGCAGCATCCGCGGCGGCGACCCGGTGCGCGCGTCCGGCGAGGTCGCGGCGCACGTGCTCGACGTGCTGCTCGCGATCCGCGACGCGGCCGACAGCCGCGAGGTCGTGAAGGTCGCGTCGAGCGTCGCGAAGCCGACGCCGCTCGCGGAGGACTGGGACCCGGCGGCCGCGACGCTGTAGCGCCGCGCCCGTTCGACCCGACGGCCCCGCATCCGGAGACGGATGCGGGGCCGTCCCGCGCTCGGCGTCGGACTGCCCACGGAGGAGACTGGACCCATGCAGCTGCACCGCGTCACCACCGGATCCGGCGCGCGCCACGTGGGCCTCGTGCACGGGCTCGGCGCGGACGGCGCGACCTGGGCGCCCGTCGTCGACCGGCTCGTCGCGACCGGCCGCTTCACCGTCACGACCGTCGACCTCCGCGGGCACGGGGAGAGCGACCGCGCCGCGTCGTACGGCGTCGAGGACATGGCGGACGACGTCGCCGAGTCCCTGCCGCGCGGGCTCGACGCGGTCGTCGGGCACTCGCTCGGCGGATCCGTGCTGGTGCGCGCCGTCGCCCGGCTGGAGCCCGCGCGCGCCGTCTACCTCGACCCCGGGTTCCGGCTCGCGCTGCCGACCACGGGGATCCGCGGGCGCCTGTTCTGGGCGGCGCCGCTCGTGGGGCTCGCCGCCGCGCAGATCCCGCGGGCCCGCGCCGCCGCCCGAGTGCGCGCCGCCTACCCGGCCGCGGTGCGTGCCTCGCTCGACGCCGCGCAGGCGCGCTTCGACCGCGGCATGGCCGTCGGCGTCTTCCGCGACGTCGCGTTCCACCCGCTCGCGGTGAGCGCGCCCGCCGTCCCGTCGACGATCGTGCTCTCCGACGACGCGCCCGCCGTGCTGCCGGATGCGTACGCGGCCGAGCTCGAGGCGGCAGGGTGGGACGTCCGCCGGCTGCCGGGGATCCACCACGACATGCAGCTCGAGGACCCCGACCGGGTGCTCGCCGCGATCGAGGACGTGCTGTGACCGACGCCGCGCGCCCCGACCGCCCCGCCGACGCCGAGATCGCCGCCCGTCTCGCCGCCGCCCTGCGCGTTCCCGACCCGTCGGCCCGCCTGCAGGCGGCGCTCACCGCGGGCACCCGGCCGGATCCCGCGCTCGTCGAGGGCCTCATCCACCGCTGCCGCGTCGAGCCCGACCTCAACGTGCGCGAGATGCTCACGTGGGCGCTCATCCGGCACGACCCGGAGCTGACCATCCCGCCGCTCGTCGCCGAGCTCGTCTCGCCCATCCCGCAGGCCCGCAGCCAGGCGCTGCACACGCTCTCCAAGATCGGTGACCGGCGCGCGCTGCCGTCCATCGGGCGCGAGCTGCTGCGCGACCGCGACGAGCACGTGGCGCGCACCGCGTGGCGCACGGCGTCGGGCCTGATCGACGCCGACCGCGATCCTGCGGGCGCCCGGCTGCTCCTGCGCGAGCTCGCCTCGCAGCTGGGACGCGGATCCGCCGAGATGCAGCACAGCCTCACGCGCGCGTTCGTCGCGGTCGGCCAGGCGTCGGTGCAGGTGGTCGAGCGGTCGCGGCAGGCGGCCGACGCCCGGGTGCGCATCCACGCGCTCGCCACCCTCGCGATGCTCGGCGACCCCGAGCTCCGCTTCGACGACGCCCTCGCCGAGGCGCGGCGCACCTCCTTCGGGCAGCACCTGGTGCGGCGCCCGCCTTCCCCGCGCTGACGCGGATCCCTATCGTGGGCGGGGACGGCCCGCCGCGCGCGCGGGCCGGGATCCCCGCGTCCGCGCGGCAGGCGGGAGGCGCCCATGGCCGAGATCGTGCTGTTCCACCACGTGCAGGGCCGCACGCCCGGCGTCCTGGCCCTCGCCGATGCGCTGCGGGACGGCGGCCACGTCGTGCACGTGCCCGACCTCCTCGACGGCGCGCTGCCCGAGTCCGTCGAGGCGGGCCTCGCGCTGATGGCGGGCCTCGACGACGGCGTGGTGGCCGCCCGCACGGAGCGGGCGCTCGCCGGGCTGCCCGCGGAGCTGGTGTACGCGGGCGTCTCGTGGGGCGGATCCATCGCCCAGCGCCTGGCGCAGACCCGGCCGGGCGCCCGCGGCGCGCTGCTCTACGAGTCGTTCGTGTCGCTGTCGGCCGAGTGGGCGTTCGGGCCGTGGCCCGACGGCGTGCCGGTGCAGGTGCACGGCATGGCGCGGGATCCCTTCTTCGCAGGCGAGGGCGACCTCGAGGCCGCGCGCGAGCTGGTCGCGGAGGTCGGCCCCGAGCTCGCCGAGGTGTTCGCCTACGACGGCGACGCGCACCTGTTCACGGACGCGTCGCTGCCGTCGTCGGATCCGGTCGCCACGGCCCTCGTGCTCGAGCGGTCGCTGGCCTTCCTGGCGCGGGTCGACGGCACGTCGGCCGCCTGACCCGCGCCGGGCGGGCGGCTCAGACCGCGGCGCGGTCGGCCGCGGGCTCCGGGGCCGCCGCGGGCTGCGCGTCCGGCGCCGGCTCCTCGGTCGCCCGCGAGTCGGTGAGCGACAGCGACCCGACGGTGGCGATCACGCCGACCAGGGCGGCGACGACCAGGTAGGCGATCCGCTCGCCCGTGAAGAAGGTCTGCACGAGCTCCGCGCTCCACGCGCCGACCGGGAGGGCGTTCGTGACCAGGGCCGCGATGAGCGTGCCGACGACCGCCGTGCCGAGGCTCGTGCCGATCTCCTGGGCCGTGTCGTTGAGCGCGGCGCCGATCGAGGTGCGGTTCGCGGGCATGGCCTCGACGAGGGCGACCGCGCAGATGGTCATGATCGTCCGCAGGCCGATGGTGAGCAGCACCATCATCGCGGCGATCGCGACGTAGCCGTGATCCACCGCCCACGCCATGCCGACGAGCCCGCCCACCAGGAGGCCGGTGCCGACGAGGCAGGCCATGCGGTGGCCGAGCCGGGCGGCGAGCCTCTCCGAGATGGGGCTCGCGGCGATCATCGTGATGATGACGGGCAGGTTGGCGAGGCCGGCGCGCACCGGGCTCCAGCCGTACGCGTACTGGAAGTGCAGGATCAGCCCGAACAGGATGCTGGCGAACCCGACCGAGGCCCCGAGCTGCGTGAGGGCGGCGCCGCGGACCGGCCCCGTGCGGAGGAGCGCCAGGTCGATCATGGGCGACGCCGCCCGGCGCTCGCGGGCGACGAAGCCCACGACCGCGGCCACGGCGCCCACGGCGCAGGCGAGCGTGACCGGTGCGAGCCAGCCGTGCTGGACGCCGCTGGTGAGCGTGTAGCAGCCGAGCCCGATCGCGGCGATGGTGAGGACCGTTCCGGGCAGGTCGAGGCGCTCGGAGGTCAGGTCGGCGCGGCGGTCGGCCGGGACGCCGATGCGCACGCCGATCCAGACGAGCAGCGCGATGGGCGCGTTGACGACGAGCAGCCACTGCCAGCTGACGGCGGCGAGGACCGACCCGCCGAGGAGCGGGCCGAGGACCATGCCGGACATGCCGACGATCATCACGATCGTGATCGCCCGCATCCGCAGCCGCTCGTCCTCGAAGAGGCGGAAGACCAGGGACATGGTGACGGGCGCCATGGCCGCCGCCGCGCAGCCGAGCGCCGCGCGGAGGGCGATGAGCTGGCCGATGTCGGTGACGAGCACGACGGCGAGGCTGAGGAGGCCGAACGCGGCGAGGCCCGTGAGCAGCACGCGGCGGCGTCCGAACCGGTCGGCGGCGGATCCCGCGGTGAGCAGCAGGCCGCCGAAGGTGAGCGAGTAGGCGCCCGTCACCCACTGGAGCCCCGTGGTCCCGCTCTCGAGCGAGCGGCCGATCGTCGGCAGCGCGATCGAGAGCAGCGTGTTGTCGACCATCTCGACGAAGAAGGCGAGGCAGAGGGCCGCCAGCGGGAGGGCGGCGGAGCGCAGCGTGGTGTGCGCGCGGGGCGGGGCGGTGTCGGTCGTCGTGCTCATGGGCGGGCTCCTTCTCATCGAACGCCGTACGAGTATCGGACGACGTTCGATAGTATGGAACGTCGTTCGGTAGAGTGCAACCCATGGCGGCAGACGGATCCACGGAGAAGGGCGGCGCCCCCACGGCGCCCGCGCGCGGACGGGGACGCCAGCGGGCGTCGCACTCGCTCGACACGGTGCTGACGGAGGCCATCGCGATCCTCGACGAGTCGGGGGAGCCGGCGCTCACCTTCCGGGCCCTCGCGGCGCGGCTCGGCGGCGGCGTCGCGAGCATCTACTGGTACGTCGCGAGCCGCGACGAGCTGCTCGAGCGCGCGACCGAGGAGGTGATGGGCCGGGTGCTCGCGGACAGCGAGCCGCTCATCCACGGATCCGACCCCGTCGAGAACGTGCGCGCCGTCGCCCTCGCCCTGTTCGACGAGCTCGTGCGCCGACCCTGGTTCGGGCAGCGCATGCTCCGCAGCAACGGGCTCCAGCACAACTCGATGGCCATGTACGAGCGCCTCGGCCAGCAGCTCCTGGCGCTGGACCTGACCCCGCGGCAGCGCTTCCACGCCGTGTCGTCGATCGTCAGCTACGTCGTCGGGGTCGCGGCCGACCTCGCCGAGCCGCCGCCCAAGGAGTTCCTGGAGAGCGGGCTGGATCGGGAGGGGTTCCTGGGCACGCTCGCCGACCGCTGGCGCGACCTCGACCCGGACGAGTTCCCGTTCGCCCACGACGCCGCCGGCGAGATGGCCTCGCACGACGACCTCGACGTGTTCCGCTCCGGGCTCGACCTGCTGCTCGCGGGGCTGCGCCAGCAGGCGGGGCTCCCGCCGGCGGGCTGAGGCCGGTCCCCCGCAGCGGAGGGGTCGGCAGCGCATGCCCACCGGCCCCTCCGCATGCGGCTCGCGGGAGGATCAGCTCACGTGCGTCCTCGGCGCGAGCAGTCCCAGGAACGCGAGGTCGTCCGCCACCTTGGTGATGAGCGCGTGGTCGAGCGACGGGATCTCCGCCGCGCCGAGCGGGCGCACCGCCCGGACGGCCTCGGCGAACGCGTCGGCCGGGATCGCCGAGCCGGCGTGCGGCTCCTCCGGTGCGGCGAACGCGTGCATCAGCGGCAGGACGGACCGGGCGCGGTCCGCGTCCGGCAGCGCTCCCAGCGCCTCGCGGAACCGGTCGACCCACTCCGCGTGGTCCGGGACGCGCTCGATGTCGTGGCCGTCCTCGCGGAGCCAGTCGACGAAGGTGTCGAGCGAGACGCCGTCGTCGTGCGGGTTCACGACGTTGTAGGTGCGGTGCCCCTCGGTGACCGCGGCGCCGATCCCGTCGATCGCGGCCGCCGTGAAGTCGGCCGGCAGGCCGTCGTAGTGGGACCGCTGCCGCTCGCCGTCGGGGCCGCGCCGCACGAACGAGTCCGGGGCGAGCCCGGTGGTGAGCACGCTCCAGATCAGCCGGGTGAAGACGTCGGGCAGGTTCACCTGGCCGCGCCAGCGGGGGTGCGCCAGGATCATGTCCGAGCGGAACACCGCCACGGGGACGCCGTGGTGCTCGTGCGCCTCGCGGAGCAGGACCTCGCACGCCCACTTGCTCGCGCCGTACCCATTGGCGTACTCGTCGCCGACGGCCCACTCGGGGATCGTGACGCGGATGTCGGCGTGCTCGTCGAGCGCGGCCGGCGCCGCCGGGGCTGCGTCCGCGGCGGCGCTCGGCTGCGCGCCGCCCGCGACGGCGACGCTCGAGACGAAGGTGACGGGCACGCTGCCGGCGGCGATCGCCAGGCGCACCACCTCGGCGGTGCCGACGACGTTCGGGCCGAACAGCGCCGTGTACGGCAGGACGTGGTTCACGAGGGCCGCCGCGTGCGCGACGAGGTCGACCCGGGCGGCCAGGTCGATCCACCGCTCGTCGTCGAGGCCGAGGTGGTGCTCGCTGACGTCGCCGGCCAGCACCTCGAGCGAGCCCGCCAGCTCGGCGAAGCGCCGGGCGAACGCGGGGTCGGCGGCGAACGCGGCCTCGAGGCGTCGGCGGGCGTCGGCGTCGTCGGCGCCGCGCACGATGCACACCAGCGAGCCGCCCTCCGGGGCGAGGCGCTCGAGCCAGTCGATGGCCATGAAGCGGCCGAGGTAGCCGTTCGCGCCGGTCAGCAGGACGGTCCGGGATCCCGGCCGGGCAGCGGGCTCGCGGCGGATCGGCGTCGGGATGGCGCCGAGCACCCGGTCGAGTCGGAGGTCGCCGACGCGGAGCGTGGATGCGCCGGCGGCGTGCACGCGCGTCACGGTCGGCCGGTCGTCGGAGGCGGAGCGCTCCACGAACGCCGCGACGGCGGCGAGGTCGTTGGTGGGATCGGTGATGACGCCGACGGGCACCTCGGCGTTGAAGACGTCCTCGAGGATCCCGGAGAACGTCAGCGCGGACAGCGAGTCCCCGCCGAGGTCCTGGAACCTCGCCGCGGCGGCGGTCGCGGGGGACACCTCGGCCCCGAGGAGCTGGAGGGCGGCGCGCACCACCGTGTCGACCGTCGGCTCGTCGCCTGCGTGCTCGCGGAGGGCGGCCACCAGGGCGCCGCTCTGCTGCTGCTCGAGCGCGTCGTAGAGGGCGGCGAAGCGCTCGCCGTACCGCTGGCTGAGGCGCAGGCGCAGGAGCTTGCCGGCGTCGGAGAGCATGCCGCCGTCGACCGTGAACGGCTCCGGCTCGACGATCACGCCGCGCGGGACCTCGTAGGGGGCGAGGCCGTGCTCGCGGGCGGTGCGCTGGAGGGCGGCGAGGACGTCGCGCTCCGACGCCCCGGGGTCCGCCGGCACGACGACCGCGACGAGGAACGCGTGCCGGCTGTCGCCGTGCACGGCGATCTGGCGCACCTCGGGCGTCCCGCCGTACGTCGCCTCGAGCGCGGACACCGCGACGAACTCGCCCTGCGACAGCTTGAGCACGTTGTTCCGACGGTCGAGGTACTCGTAGGTGTCGGGCCCGGTCTGCGCCATGACGTCGCCGGTCCGGTAGAAGCCGTCCTCGTCGAACACCGCGGCGGTGACGTCCGGCCGGCGGAAGTACCCGGCGATCACGGAGGTGCTCTTGATGAGCAGCTCGCCCCGCGGGTGCGGTCGGTCGGTGATGCGGTACCCGAGCTCGGGGACGTCGATGAGCTTGTGCTCGGTCACGGGAGGCTGCTGGACGACCCCGTCGTGGAGGATCCCGCCGGCCTCGGTCGACCCGTACATGTCGTGCAGCGTGATC
Organism: Clavibacter capsici; assembly: GCF_001280205.1. Taxonomy (NCBI): domain Bacteria; kingdom Bacillati; phylum Actinomycetota; class Actinomycetes; order Micrococcales; family Microbacteriaceae; genus Clavibacter; species Clavibacter capsici. The sequence continues at coordinate 47,376 of NZ_CP012573.1, forward strand.
CCGAGGCACCGCTCGACGTACGCGCGGAGCTCGGGCGTCAGCGGGGCGCTGGTGCAGATCGCCTGGCCGATCCGGCCTCCGAAGGCACGGACGCGCAGGTCGGCCTGGACCTCGGCGCGGACCGCGTCCACGTCCGTGCCGCTGCCGGCGGCGAGCCGTCGCTGCTCCTCGCGGTCGCCCTCCTGCCGGACCATCTCCGCGACGCGCGGCACGAAGACGAACTCGGTCGGCGCGAAGACCCGGAGGTCGTCGAAGAGCGTCGACAGGTCGGTCGAGGTCGCGAGCGCGACCGTGCCGCCGCGGCCGAGCGTGGCGAGCAGGGCGGAGCGGCCGGTGAGGTGGCTCAGCGGGAGGTAGGCGTACCCGACGATGCCGTCGGCCGCATCTGCCGGGGTCGTGGATGCGCCGGCGTCCGTGGCGGGGTCCGGCCGGAGGGCGTGCCACAGCCGCTCGACCATGGATCGCGTGTACATCGCGCCCTTCGGCGTGCCGGTGCTGCCCGACGTGTAGAGGAGGAGCGCGAGCGGGTCCTCGCCGGGCGCGGGGTGCCACGGGCTCCGGCGCGGCAGGCCGGCGCCCCGGGCGACGAGGGCGTCGAGCGTCAGGGCGGTGTCGGTGTCGGTGTCGGTGTCGGCGTCGGTGTCGGTGTCGAGCAGCATCGTCCGGATCCCGTCGCGCGAGGCCTCGGCGACCGCCCGGGCCATCGCGGCCTGCTCGGCGGTGGCCGCGATCCAGACCGGGGTCGTCTCCTCGGCGATCGCGTGCAGTGCCGCGACGGGTGCGCTCGCCTGCAGGGGCACGCTGACCGCGCCGAGGATCCACGTGGCGAGGTCGAGGGTGACGGCGTCCGCGGTCGCGGCGCCGAGCACCGCGATGCGGTCGCCGGCGGACACGGTCTCGCCCAGCGCTGCCGCCAGCGCGCTCGCCCGGTCCCACAGCTCCCGGAAGCTCGTGTCCGTGATGTCCGGTCCGGATCGCTGCCGCAGCGCCGGCCGGTCGGCGTGCTGCTCGAAGATCGCCTCGACCGACGTGTCGTCGTGCTCTGTCCTCACGTGCTCAGCCCCCGCTTGCTCGGTCCCCATGGTGTTCGTCCTCTCTCGTTCGTCCCGGTGCGCGCCTGCGCTCCGGCTCAGTGCTCGTCGAGCGTGATGCCTGCCAGCGCCATGCCCTCGGCCACCGTCCACCGCCCGGTCCCGGCGAACGCCGGTCCCCGCCGTGCGCGGGCGGCGAAGGTGCCGTCCGGATGGAGCTCGACGTGCGCGCCGTCGATGCCGTGCCACCCGCCCTGCGCCGACGTCCGTGCCTTCGCGACGGCCTCGGCGGCCGCGAGGAGCACGCTGTCCGGATCCACGACCCCGGCGGCCCGGAGCGCGTCGAGGCCCGCGGCGACGGGTGCGCTGCCGAGGTCCGCCACGCGCGCCAGCACGCCTCCCGGCAGGGGGCGGGCGGGCGTCGCGTCGATGCCGATCCCGGCATGCCGGTCGCGTCGTCCCACGGCGGCCGCGCGGAATCCGGCGCAGTGCGTGATGCTGCCGACGATCCCGTGCGGCCACACCGGCGCTCCGCTCCGCGCGACGGGGATCGGACCGCCGGGGACGCCCAGGCGGGCGAGCGCCCGCCGCGCGAGCACGCGACCGGTCACGAACTCCGCGCGACGTCCCGGGAGCGCGGTCGCGACGGCGTCGCGCTCGGCGCCGACGAGGTCCCCGTCCAGGTCGTGCTCCGCGGTCGCCACGACCACGGATCCGGGGAGGACGGCCTCCCAGCGGATCCACGACATTAGTTGCACTGACACAACTAAACGCACGCTTCCTCCGAGGTTCCCGGGTCCCGAGCGGGGCGCTACACTGCGCCGCCGGACCCGCGCGGGAGCGAGCAGCCGGCCCCCGTGCGGCTCGCCCGGCGCCTTGGAATCGCCTCCCCGTCCCTTGACGGCGGCGGCGGCGCGGAGTCGGCTGGAGATCCCGACGGCGGTGCGCGCGCCCCACGGCGACGGCGCCCGTCGTCCCCGCGGACCATCAGGAGGATCACCATGGCTGGACGCTTCGACGGCAAGGTCGTCATCATCACGGGCGCCGGATCCGGCATCGGCGAGGCCACCGCGCGCCGCTTCGTCTCGGAGGGCGCGAAGGTCGTCCTCACCGACAGCGTGGACGACAAGGTCCGCGCGGTCGCCGACTCGCTGCCCGAGGGCACCGCGACCGCGCTCGTCGCGGACGCCTCGGTCTCGGCCGACGCCGACCGCGCGGTCGCCACGGCGATCGAGGCGCACGGCCGGCTCGACGTGCTCGTCAACAACGCCGGCACGTTCCAGGCCGGGCCGATCTCGGGCATCACCAACGAGGAGTGGCGCCGCGTGATCGACACCGACCTCTCCGGCGTCTTCTACGGCACCAGGGCCGCGCTGCCGCACCTCATCGCGACGCGCGGTTCCATCGTGAACGTCTCGTCGGTCTCGGGCATGGCGGCGGACCACCACATGAGCGCCTACAACGCGGCGAAGGGCGGCGTGAGCAACCTCACGCGCGCCACCGCGCTCGACCACGGCGTCGACGGCGTGCGCGTGAACGCGGTCGCGCCGGGCCTCATCTGGACCGAGCTGGTCGCCGGCAAGGAGGACGACGAGGAGCTGAAGGCCGAGTTCGCCAAGCGCATCTCGCTCGGCCGCGGCGGCGAGGCCGACGAGGTGGCGGCCGCCATCGCGTTCCTCGCGAGCGACGACGCGTCCTTCATCACGGGCGCGATCCTGCCGGTCGACGGCGGCACCACGGCGAGCAACGGGCAGCCCTCGCAGGCGTAGGGCGGATCGGCGGGACCGCCCCGGTCGGGCGTCGCGCGCGTGCGGGTCAGGCGGGGACGGGCGGCAGCTCCGCGACGGCGACCGGATCGCCCGCGGCGTCGCGGATCTCCACGGCGGCCGCGTCCTCGCGCAGCACGTCGGCGTTGAGACGGCAGTCGATGCGCACGGCGGATCCGAGCATCGTGCCGGACGCGTGCTCCCCGCCGGCGGCGTCGATGACGACCACGGAGAAGGAGTCGCCCGCGGGCAGGCCGTCGACCGAGAGCACGGTCTCGGTGCCCCAGGTGTGCGCGACGACGTCGCCCGTGACGTCGACGCCCGCGGGCGCGCCCGCGAAGGTGACGTCCTCGAGCGCGCCGAGCGTGCCGGCCGGGCCGGTCGCGACGTCGGCGCGCGGGGTCGCGAGGAACGCGCCGCCGGCGGCGCCGATGGCGAGGCAGGCGGCGGCGCCCGCGAGGAGCACGGCCGTGCGGCGGGAGCGCGACCCGCGGTGCGCGCGGTGCTCGGCGAGGTCGGCGGGCTGGTCCGGCGCTGCCGTCGGCGTCTCCACCTCCCCGCGCCCGTCCGCGATCAGCCCGATCCGCCGCGCCAGCTCGTCGCTCGGCTCGGCCTCCTGCCACGCGCCGACCCCGCGGATCGCCCCCGGCAGCCCGCCGAGCAGCGCGAGCTCCTCGTCGATGGTCGGGTCGGCGGCGCGCATCGCGGCCAGCTCCGCGGTCTCGGCGGGGGAGAGGTCGTCGGCGAGGGCGGCCGCGATGAGCTCGCCGCGGCGGTCGTCGGGGTCCGCGGGGACGGGTCGCGTGTCGTCGGTCATGCGGGATCCACTTCGTCGAGATGCGTGCGGAGGGCGCGGAGCGCGTGGAAGACGCGCGTGCGCAGGGTGGCGACGGGGACGCCCGTCGCGGCGGAGAGCTCCTGGTAGCTGAGCCCGGTGAGGTGGACGGCGACGACGGCCTCGCGGTGCGCCTCGCTGAGGCGCGCGAGGCCCTCGACGATGCCCAGCCGGTCGAGCGGATCCGCCTCCCGCGTCGCCTGCTCGGGCGCCTCCTCCTCGGCGACGATGCGCGGGGTGCGGGCCCGGGCGCGGTGCACGTCGAGGATCACGCGCCGCTCGATCGCGAACAGCCACGTGCGCGCGCTGCCGCGCTCGCCGTCGAAGGACTCGCGGGCGCGCCAGGCGCGGAGGAACGTCTCCTGCACGCAGTCCTCGGCGAGCTGGCGGTCCTGCAGGGCATTGACCGCGAAGCCGAGCAGCGCGCTCCCGTGCTCCGCGAACGCGCGGTGCACGTCGAAGCCGGGCGTGGACGCGCTCATCGTGCTCCGCTCGGGTGCTCGTGCCGGACGCGTCAGGACGAGCGCCATCGTGATCCCCTCAGCCTAGGCGGCGGGTGCGCGCCCTCACCGGGGGATACGTCGGCGGGGGGCCCGGCGTTCATCGACGGGCTGGGAGGGACCCGAATCGACCTCGATGGATTCCCGCACCCGATGAACGCCCGCCGCCCGTCGTGCGTATGCCCTGTCAGAAGCGGTGCCCGCCCGGGCGCCCCACCACGAGAGGCTGCACGCGATGACGCACACGAGACTCGTCCGGAACACGACCATCGGGGGCGCCGCCGCGGCCGTCCTCACCCTCCTCGCCGCGACGCCCGCGTCCGCCGAGACGACCGTCCCCGAGCCGGAGCGCTTCACGAGCGCGTTCACCGTGATGGCGACCCCCGACCAGGTGCTCAACGCCGACGGCGTCGCGACCCCCGGCGAGCCCGGCGCGACCGGCCGCTTCGACCTCCGCCTCGACTCGACCTCGAACACGATCTGCTACGACATCACCCTCACGGGCGTCACCGGCGAGTACCAGAGCCCCGCGAAGACGGCGACGCACATCCACCAGGCCGCCGTCGGCAAGGCCGGCCCGCCGCGCATCGCGTTCCCGAACCCGACCGACTCCGGGAACGGCACGCGCACGAGCTCCGGCTGCATGCAGGGGCCGTTCACCACCGGCGTCGCCCCGGACGGCAAGGACACCGGCGAGGGCTTCACGGTCGCGCAGATCGAGGCCGACCCGTCCGCCTTCGCGGCCGACACCCACACCGCGTCGTTCACGGCCGGCGCCGTGCGCGGCCAGCTGACCCAGGTGCCGGTCGGCGGCGTCGACACGGGCGCCGGCGGATCCGCGACCGCGACCTCGGCCGCCCTGCCGCTCGTCGCGGGCGGTGGCGCCGTCGCGCTCGCCGCGGCCGGCGTCGTGCTGATGCGCCGCCACCGCGCGCAGGAGTCCTGATCCCCGTGCGCCGCAGCCCGGCGGACGCGTCGCCCGCGCGGCGCGCCCGCCGGGTCGTGGTGCTCGCGGCCGCGCTGATCCCGCTCGGCGCGCTCGCGGGGTGCGCGCCCGCGGATCCGCGCCCGGCGCCGACCGCGCCCCCCGCGGCGGCGACCGCCCCACCTGCCACCGCGCCGAGCGCCCCGGCCACTGCCGCCCCCACGGCCGTGCAGGGCCTCGGCGCGGTCCCGACCCGCGTCACCATCCCCGCCATCGACCTCGACGAACCGCTCATCGACCTCGGGATCGCCCCCGACGGCCGCATGGAGGTGCCCGTCGACTTCGACGACGTCGGCTGGTTCACCGGCGGCGGCCGCCCCGGCGGTCGTGGACCCACGGTGATCGCCGCGCACGTCGACTCGCGCGTGGGACCGGCCGCGTTCGCCCGGCTCGCCGAGCTCGGCGTCGGCGACGAGGTGGCCGTGCAGGACGTCGACGGCGGAGCCACGCGCTACGCCGTGACCGAGGTCGCCGACTTCCCCAAGGCCGACTTCCCGACCGCGCGCGTCTTCGGCGCGCAGGCCACGGATCAGCTCCGGCTCATCACCTGCGGCGGGATCTTCGACCGCAGCGTCGGCCACTACGAGGACAACCGCGTCGTGTTCGCGGAGCCCGTGGGCTGAGCCGGGGCGCCGGCGCGCACCGGGCCCGGGTCAGGCCGCGGGATCCTCCGGCCCGGCTCCCGCGGTCTCCGGCAGCCCTGCCCGCAACCGCGCCGTGCGCTCGCGCACCAGCTCGAGCCGGGCCTCGTCGAGCGCCGCGGTCGCGGCCAGCGTGCGCCGACCGGCGAGCGCGACCCGCACGAGCAGGACGAGCAGCACCGCGCCCAGCGCCACGAGCGCGACGACCACGAGCAGCGCGACGGACCAGACGACGTCGTAGGCGGTCGGCAGCAGGATGCTCTCGTACGTGTCGTCCACGCTCAGGCGCCCGGGCCGACGGGACCCGCGCCCGGCGCGTAGGGGCCGCTCGGCTCGTCCCCGTCGTCGGCCTGCAGCCGCGCCGTCTGCTCGCGCACCAGCTCGAGGCGCGCCTCCTGCAGCGTCGTGGTGACGAGCAGCGTGCGCCGGGCGGTGAGCGCGAGCCGGATGAGCACCACGGTCGCGACGACCGCGAGGGCCACGAGCGCGAGGACCACGAGGATGTAGAGGGCGATGCCGATGCTGGCGCCGGGGGACGAGATCATCCCCCGAAGCTAGCGGCCGGGAGCGGGCGCGGGCGAGGGGATCACCCGCACGGGGGTGGACGCCGACGGGCCCGGCCCCGTGGAGGAGCCGGGCCCGTCGAGGGGCGGATGCGCGGGTCAGCGCACCTCCACGCCCGCGCTCGCGCGCGCCTGGTCGTCGTACAGGTAGATCACGCCGCTCACGACCACGTGCACGGTGTGGCCGCGGTCGGCCTCCGTCAGCGTGTAGGTCTTCGCGGTCGCACCGGCGATGGCCTTGCCGTCGCGCTTCCACTGGTAGCCGAGCTCGAGCGACGACGGCTTCCAGACGCCGGGCTGCGCGGTGAGCGTGCGGCCGACGACCGGGTTCCCGGTGACGCGCGGCGTGCCCGCGGTGATGACGGGCGCGGCGACGACCTTCGTCTGCCCCGACGTGCGGGTCACGGGGACGTAGCCGTCGCGGGATCCGCGCACGGACACCGTGAGGCGGTGCCCGGCGTCGTAGGCCGTCACCGTGTACGCGGGATCGGTCGCTCCGGGGATCCGCTCGCCGTCGCGGTACCACTGGTACTCGAGCGTCACGGGCGCGGGCTGCCAGAGGCCGGTGCGCACGGTGAGGGTGGATCCGTACTCGACCGTCCCCACGATCTGGGGCGACGGGGCGGACGTGAGCGCCTGCGCGCCCGGCGCGCTCGCCGTGTTGCCCTCGACGTGCACGTAGCGCCACGCGTCCGGGATGGGGCCGAAGGTCAGGTCGAAGGCCACGCGCTTGCCGTAGCCCGGGGTGACCGTGACGGATCCGGTGCCGCCGGCGTCCACGAGCGCGCCGCCGTCGATCTGGTAGAAGATGTCGCTCTCCTCGGGCGTGAAGCCGTTGAGGGCCGCGCGCACGTCCCAGCGGAAGGTGACGGACGGGCCGTCCACGATCACCTCGGGCGTGTACTCGAGAGGACCGCCGACCGACCGGACCGTCGTGGGCGCGGACGGCGTGCCGGTGACGGCGACGCCGTCCACGGTCCCGGCGACGCGCACGCTGATGAGGTGCTCACCGGGGGAGGCCGGGATGTACACCTCGTCCTCGTCGCCGGAGACGCTGCCCGTCCCGTCCGAGAGCCAGGGCCCGGCGCCGTCGAGCTGGTACTCGTAGCGGAGGCCGGAGTCGTCGGTGATCCCGCCGAGGTCCACCGAGATCACGCCGTGGAAGTTCGCGTCGGCGCTGTAGTCGAAGCCGTAGCCGCGCACGGTCGGAGCCGGGATGCGGATCGCGGCGGCGGTCGACTCGGCGGCGGGTGCCGGGCCGGTCGCGGCCTGCGCGGGTGCGACCCCCGCGAGCGCGGTGCCGGCGGCGACCACGACGGCCAGGGCGGTGAGCGGGAGTCGTCGTCCCCCGGTGGTGCGGATCATGCGGTCCTTCCTCCTGGGGCGTCCTCGTCCCCGCGTCGATGCTCCTCCGGGCTCCCCGTGGCGGCATCCCCCAGTAGGGGTCCGCCTCGAGTGGGGGCGTACCGTGGAGGACGTCCTCCCTCCCCTCCCTGTCAGGAGCCCCGCCATGCCCACCGTCCTCCTCACCGGATTCGAGCCCTTCGACGGCGACACCAGCAACCCGTCGTGGACCGCCGTGCAGGAGGTGCGCGACCGCTGGGACGGGGACGCGGAGATCCAGGTGCGGCAGCTGCCCGTCGACTTCGCGAAGGTCGACGACGCGCTGCGGGCGGCGCTCGCCGAGGTGGATCCCGACGTCGTCATCTCCGTGGGCCTCGCCGGCGGCATCGAGACGCTCGAGGTGGAGCGCGTGGCGATCAACGTCGACGACGCCCGCATCCCCGACAACACGGGCTTCCAGCCCATCGACGAGCCGGTCGTCGACGGCGGCCCGGCTGCCTACTTCAGCACCCTGCCGATCAAGGCGGCGGTCGCGGCCGTGCGCACCAAGGGGATCCCCGCGGTCGTCTCGCAGACCGCAGGCACCTACACCTGCAACCACGTCTTCTACCTGCTGATGCACGAGCTGCGCGAGCGTCCGGGCACGCGCGGCGGCTTCGTCCACATCCCGTACTCGACGGAGGAGGCGATCGGCACCGACCGCCCCTACATGCGCATGGACCAGCTGGCGACGGCCCTCACGGCCGTCGTCCGCGCGACCCTCGCCAACGCGACCGACGTGAAGGTGGGCGGCGGGTCGCTCGACTGATTAGTGACGTTTATCGACAGGTACGAAGCTCAGCGGTAGGTAGCAAGGGTCAAATATTGAACGACGCAGCCGGAGTCGGACCGTTATAAGAATCCACAGGTTTGATCATCGATTCTCCAGGCCTTGCATCTGCCGATTTCTGATCGGCAAGGCGCAACCACTCAGCTTCAGCTTTCGGGTCTCCCGTCAGCATCATCTTGTTGAATGCGTTGAGCTGGTCGCGTTCGTGACCAAAGTAGTCCTTCATTGCATCCGCCATTGACGTGTCTCCATCATCAAGTAGCTCGCATGCGCGGGCTGTAAATTCTAGGAGATCCCAGAGGAGGTGTTGAATGTCCCGCCATTGCCCTTCGGACCACATGCCCAGCGACACTGGTACGTCTTCTACGCCGGCGCGAAAGATGGGCTGAATTGTGCGGTATCGTGCAAATTCGACTCTTTGTTCCACTGCGGGTAGTGGATTCACCCAGTCAAGCCAGTACTCAACTGTCCCAAACTGTGGAACCAAATGTCCAAAAAACATGACAATTTCAGGATCTACGATTGTTGATAAAACAAGTGGGCGTTGATGCTTATCGACATTGTGCGCATCGCTAAACCAGGATATTGCCGATGTTTGCGTCACAAAAGGCTGAATATTCCTGAGGTTGTCGCGTTGAGATTGTGAAAGTGCCTGCATATGCGGCTGTCCGCAAACGGATTTCCATCCGGCTTCATCTTTAGAGATCGGGAAATACGTATTCCGCTCCTGCTTGGGGGTGAGGGCCGGATTTGCGGCTGCTTTTACGGCGGTAAACATTGCAATATCGAGCACTGAGCGCGCTCGCCCAAAAATGTCCCTAAGCTTCTCGTCCGTGTTATCCGGAAGGAGATTGCCGCGCACAGCGTATCGATAAGAGATCTCTGTCTGACTTTTACGGACCGGAACGGCTCGGACTACGAGCTTTTCCCTATGGTGTGCTGCAACTTCACCGATGAAGTCAAAGCACTCTTGAATGAGATAACCTAGGCGTTTGCCCCAGATAGGAAGCCCTTTTTTGTCCATGCCTCCCCACCATAGTGGCGAGGTCTCTGGTTGAGAAGTGTTATGCCAGCATCAACGTTTTGTGGCGGGGTCATCCATTCGTGGGTCGCGGGACTCCGTGGTTTTGAGAGGGTCTAAGAATGCCCGCGTCCGCCCCGCGCACCCGCAGCATGAGCACGAGCCCCGCCAGCAGCACGATCACGATGCCGATGATCCCGAAGCGCGTGTCGCCCGTGATCGCCACCGCGATCCCGAAGAGGCCCGGCGCGAGGAACGAGACCGCGCGTCCCGTGGTCGTGTAGAGGCCGAACATCTCGCCCTCGCGGCCGGCCGGCGAGATCCGCGCGAGGAACGTGCGGCTCGACGACTGCACGGGCCCCACGAACAGGCAGAGGAACAGGCCCGTCGCCCAGAAGCCGGCCTTGGCGTCGCCGACCGCGAGCACCGCGGATCCGCCGACGATGAGGCACGCGAGCGAGACCACGATGACGGGCTTCGCACCGAAGCGGTCGTCGAACCAGCCGGCCGCGAACGTGCCGATCCCCGCGACCACGTTGGCCGCGACCCCGAACAGCAGCACCTCGGTGGTCGTGAACCCGAAGACCTGCGCCGCGATGATCGCCCCGAACGTGAACACCGCCGCGAGCCCGTCGCGGAACACCGCGCTCGCGAGCAGGAAGACGATGACGCGCGGCGACTCGCGCCACAGCTCGGCGATCCGGCGGAACAGCGTGCGGTACGAGTCGACGATGCCCTGCCGCTTCCGGCCCGGGGTCGCGGGGATCTCGGGCACGCCCACGAGCACGGGGATCGAGAACATCGCGCACCAGATCGCGGCCACGAGGATCGCGATGCGCACGTCGAGCGCGCCGCCCTCGGCCCCCGACGGCAGGCCGAGGAGGCCGGACGCGCCGGGCGTCCCGAAGTCGAAGAGGAAGAGCGCGAGCAGCAGGGCGAGCAGCACGATCCCGCCCACGTAGCCCATGCCCCAGCCGAGGCCGGACACGCGGCCGACCGTGCGCGGCGTGCTCACCTGCACGAGCATCGCGTTGTAGTTGACGCTCGCGAACTCGAAGAACACGTTGCCGGTCGCGAGCAGCACGGCGCCGAGCCACAGGTAGGAGGGCACGGGCTCGACGAACACCATGCCGAGCATCGCGAGCACCACGATCCCGGTGTTGATCCCGAGCCAGAGGCGGCGGCGCCCGGACCCGTCGGAGCGCTGCCCGAGCACGGGCGCGAGCACCGCGATGAGGAGCCCGGCCAGCGTCAGCGCGAGCGAGATGACGCCGGACGTGTCGGCCTTCGCGGCGACGAGCGCGGGGTTCCGGTCGTCGTCGCCCGCGGCGGCCACGATCGCGGGATCCACGAACAGGCTGCTGGCGAGGTACGTGCTGAAGACGAAGGTGGTGACCACCGCGTTGAAGGCCGCGGATCCCCAGTCCCACAGCGCCCACGCGGCGACGCGTCGGCGGGGCGGGGCGGTCGGGTCGGGCTCGGCGACGGCGTCGGGCGCGGTGGTGCTCATGCTCGCAACCTAGTGCGTGGAGGTGTCGCGCCAGGGTCGTGCCGGCGTCCGCCCCGCCCTACGCTGGCCCGATGGACGGACCCCTCGAAGGCGGGAACATGAACCGCGTCGAGCGCGAGGGCGACGCCGTCACCCGCGACGCCGGCCCGTGGACGCCGACCGTGCACCGCTGGCTGCGGCACCTGGCGCTCGCGGGCGTCGAGGGGATCCCGCAGCCGCTCGGCATCGAGGGCGGCCGCGAGCGCCTCACGTACCTCGACGGCGTCGTGCCCGTCTACCCGCTGCCCGGCTGGATCTGGGCCGACGACGTGCTCGTCCAGGCCGGCCGCCGCCTCCGCGATCTGCACGACGCGAGCGTCGGCTTCGCGCTCGACGGCGCGGTCTGGCAGTCGCCGGCCAAGGTCCCGGCCGAGGTGATCTGCCACAACGACTTCGCGCCGCACAACCTCGTATTCGCCGACGGCCGCATCACGGGCGTGATCGACATGGACATGTGCTCGCCCGGCCCGCGCATCTGGGACGTCGCGTACCTGGCCACGCGCGCGGTGCCGCTGACGGGATCCACCCCGGAGGGCGCGCCGGCGATGGACGACGCCCGCCGCCGCGTCGCGCTGCTCCTCGACGCGTACGGGTCCGACGCCACGTGGGCCGACGTCCTCCGCGTCGCGATCCTCCGGCTGCATGATCTCGCCGGCATCTCGATCGCGAAGGCCGACGAGCTCGGCAAGCCGCACCTGCGCGACGAGGCCGCGCTGTACGAGGCCGACGCCGCGTGCCTCCGCGGGATCCTCGAGGCCGAGCGCGCGCACCTCGACCCCGCCTGACGCCTCACCCGCGCGGCAGCCGCCCCGCGACCTCCCGCAGCACGTCCGCGTCCTCGTACGCGAGCTCCATCGCGACCGCCTCGGCCACCGGGAACCACGCGACGCGCTGCCCCTCGGTGAGCCGGATGTCCTCCGCCGCCACGTCGAGCCGCGCCGTGAAGGTGTGCTCGATCCCGTAGGAGCGCCTCCGCGTCAGGAGGTGCGTCACCTCCGCCGGCGGGATCCGCGCGCCCAGCTCCTCCTCGACCTCGCGCACGATGCACGCGAGGGGCGTCTCGCCCGGCTCGAGCATCCCGCCGGGGATCGCCCACATGCCGGGGAAGGGGATGGTGGGGATGTCGTCGCGCAGCTGCAGCAGGATCCGCCCGGCCGCGTCGACGAGCACGACCTGGCAGCCCTCGCTCACGCGGATGCCGCCGCGTCCGGCCCGTCGATGGTGTGCGCGGTCATCGCGACGGCGGCACGCGCGATGTCCTCGGCCGTCTCGTCGGTGCCCAGCGCGGGCGACGCGTGGAGCGCCACGGCGGCCGCCGCCCGGTAGTCGGCCTCCATCCGCGCGAGCGTCCTCCGCCCGGCGTCCGTGAGCTCGAGGAAGACGCTGCGGCGATCCCGCGGGTTGGGCACGCGGCCCAGGTGGCCCGCGCCGACGAGCCGGTCGATCACGGCGGTCACCGCGCCCGTGCCCATCGAGATCTCGGAGGCGAGCATCTTCGGGGTCATGCGGCCGAGGTCGCCGACGACGCTGATCACGGTCAGGTCGGTCACGTTGACGCCGATGTCCTGCGCGATGCGGGTGCGCAGGTGCCGCTGGGCCGTCTCGACCATGTGCAGCGCGTTCGCGAGCGCGTCCACGGCCGCGTCGGCGTCGCGGCGGGCTGCTGGGGTCATCGGGTGTCCCTGCGTCGGGGGATCGGGCGGATCCGGGGGCGTCCCAGCGACTGTAACGCGCGCCTGGACGCCGGCGTCCCCCCAGCGAACGCGTGCCCCCCGCAGTGGGGGGATTGCGCGGAATCCAAGTAGCTGTATATTCGAGTTACTCGCACAGCGAGACACCGAGCTTCTTCCTCAGGGGCTCACCCAGCCCCTTCCTCCCCCTACGCACCCGGAGTCAGAACATGTCGAACCACATCGCCCCCGCCGCCAAGACCAAGCGCGTCCGCTTCGCCCCCCTCGCCATCGCCGGCGGCGTCGCCGCCGCGGTCCTCCTCTCCGTCTCGATGTCCGGCACGCTGTCGGGCTTCGTGGCCTCCATCACCAACGACACCAACACGGCGGCCTCCGGCTCGCTCGTCATGCAGGAGTCGCAGGCCGGCGCCAACGGCGCGCCGACCGTCACCTGCCTCAGCACGAGCGCGGCGACCGGCGTCGACTCCAACGCCGCCACCTGCTCCACCATCAACAAGTTCGGCGGCTCGACCACGATGATCCCCGGCCAGACGGTCACGAGCGTCGTCAACATCAAGAACGTCGGCACCTCGAAGGCCTCGACCTTCACGCTGACCCCGGGCGCCACCTGCACCCAGTTCAAGAACGGCACCGTCAACGGCTCGGCCACCGACTTCTGCTCCAAGCTCAACGTCGTCATCACGGCGGCCGGCAGCACCACCCCCGTCTACTCGGGCACCGCCGCGGCCCTCGCCGGCTCCTCCGCCAAGACGCTGACGGCCCTCGCCGCCAACGCGAGCACCGACTTCACCTTCGCCGTCACGCTGGACTCCTCCGCCGGCAACACGTACCAGGGCCTCGGCGCCTCGCTGCCCCTCACCTGGACCTTCGCGGCGTAGCGCCACCCAGACCAGCGGGGCCGCCTCCGGGCGGCCTCGCTATCCATCCCCCCTCGAACCCCTGACCCGGGAGGCGCACCATGACCGACATCCAGGACCGCTCGACCGCCACCGCGCTCGAGCAGCTCGAGCAGGAGCTCGACGCCCTCGAGCTCGACCTGGATCTCGACCTCGTCTCCGAGGAGGCCGACCACGACGCGGCCTCCCCGGCCCTCCCGGCGCGCGGCGCGGCTCGACGCGCCGCGCGCACCTCCCGCTCGTTCCGCCGCCGCACCATCGTGATGTGGTCGGCCACGATCCTCCTCACGCTCCTCGTCGCCGCGACGCTCCTCTTCCAGGCCTCCGGCGGCCGCTGGTTCGTCGTCCAGACCCCCTCGATGGGCACCACGGCCCCCGTCGGCGCGCTGCTGCTCACCACGCCCGTCCTCGTCGAGGACGTGCAGGTCGGCGACGTCGTCAGCTTCCACCCCTCCACCACCCCCGGCGAGACCTACACGCACCGCGTGATCGCGGTCGACGCGGACGGCCTCACCACGCAGGGCGACATCAACGGCGCGGTCGATCCCTGGAAGACCGACCAGGAGCACCTCGTCGGCGAGGCCACCACGATCCTCCCGGGCTTCGGCTGGCTCGCGAAGGGCCTGCCGCTGATGCTCGCGGGCCTCGTGATCGTGACGGTCCTCACCCGCCTCATCGCCTCGCCCACGCACCGCGCCTCGATGCGCATGGTCGGCGGATCCCTCGTCGCCGCGTTCACCGTCTTCCTGCTGAAGCCGTTCGTCGGCCTCGTCGTGCTCGACGCCGTGACGGCGGGCAGCGAGGTCCGCGCCAGCGTCGTCAACACCGGGCTCCTGCCCATCCGGGTCGCGGCCGAGGACGGCACCGCCACCTCCATCGTCTCCGGCGAGGTCGGCTCGATCACCGCCCCCGCCGGCGAGGCGGGCCGGTTCCACGACATCACCTCCACGCTCGACCTCCCGCTCTGGGGCTGGGTCGTCTTCTTCTCCCTCTGCGCCCTGCCCCTCCTCTACACGCTGGTCGTCGGCCTCCCGGCGGAGGAGGAGCGACGCGCATGAGCGTCGTCGCCCGCCTCCTCGGCCGCGCCGTCGCCCCCGCGGCGGATGCACGCCCCCGCCGCGCACCGCGCCTCGCCGCGATCGCCGCCTCCGTCTCCGCCGCCGCCCTCGGCGCGGTGCTGCTCCTCGCGCCGGGCACGAACGGCGCGTACACCGCCGCCATCACCAACACGAACAACAGCGCCGCCTCCTCGGCCGCCTTCTTCACCTGCTCCAGCGCCTTCGCGGCCGACAAGGCCAACGCGCTCTTCGCCTACCCGCTCAACGAGGCGACGGGATCCACGACCGCCGTCGACGCGGCCACCGGGTCCTACCCCGGCACGTACCGCGGCGGCATGACGAGCGACACGACCACGACGCGCGCCTGCCCCCGCGACACCGGCGGCGCCTACGTGCTCGACGGCAGCGACTTCGTCACCAACACGCTGCAGGCGCAGGGCCCGGCGACCTTCAGCACCGAGGTCTGGTTCAAGACCACGGTGAAGGGCGGCAAGCTCATCGGCTTCGGCAACTCGCAGTCCGGATCCTCGTCGGCCTACGACCGCCACACGTACGTCTCGACGACCGGCCAGCTGGCCTTCGGCACCTACAACGGCGGCTACCAGACCATCACGAGCTCGGCCAACGTGGCCGACGGCGCCTGGCACCACGTGGTGGCCACCATGTCGCCCGGCACCGGCATGACCCTCTACCTCGACGGCGCCCGCGTCGCCGGCAACACGGGCTTCACGGCGCCGGAGAGCAACACGGGCTACTGGCGCATCGGCTACGACAACACGTCGGGCTGGCCGAACGCGGGAGCCAACTACTTCGTCGGCAGCATGCGCTTCGCCGCGGTCTACAAGACGGCGCTCACGGCCACGCAGGTCAAGGCCCACTACGACGCCGGCCGTTGACGCGACGACGGGACGGCCGTCCGGCCGTCCCGTCGTCGTGCGTCGTGCCGCGGATCAGCTCGCGGGCACCACGTCCCAGTGCTCGCGGATGAGGCCGTCGTGCACCCGGAAGATGTCGGCGGCGACGTAGGGGTCGTCCGCCTTCGCGCCGACGGGCTGCGACAGGATCCAGACCAGGTCGCCGTCCGCGATCGAGACCACGGACTGCTGCGCCGGGAACTGCGCGCCGCCGGAGAAGAACGCCTTCAGCGCGGCCGTGCCGTTCGCGGCGACCGTGTTGTGCTGGAGGTAGGCCGGGTCGAACGAGCGGTCGAGCACGCTCGCGTCGTGATCCCGGAAGAGGGTGTCGTAGGCGCCCACGGCCAGCTGCCGGTTCGCCTCCTCCTGCTGCTCGGTGGGCGCCGGCTCGCCGGCCGAGCCCTGGTACAGGTCGCTGAACATGGTGTTGGTGTTGCCGCTGGCGGGCGTCCCCTGCGCGACCGGCTGGTCGAACGACCAGTGCTCGTTGACCTGGCCGTTCGGCGCGAAGCGGAAGACGTCGACGGCCGCCTCTCCGCTCCGCTCGTCGGCGGGGTCCGCCGTGATCTGCCAGTGCACGGCCACGAGGTCGCCGTCGGCGCCGATGTGCTTGACGACCGCCTTCGCGCCGGGGATGCGGGCGTGCGCCTGGGTGAACTGGTCGAGGAGGCCGCCGGGGCCCGCCTTCGAGCCGTGCGAGCTGGCGTCGGGGGCGACGGCCGCGATGACGGCGGACTGCGCCGCCTCGCTGGTCGGGTCGGGGAAGGCGTCGGCGATCAGCTTCGACACGGCGTCCGCGTTGGCGGACTCCTTCGCGGAGTCGGCGCGGTCGCCCTTGGCCCCGCCGGAGTCGGCGGACGTGGTGGCGACGACGGGGGAGGCGTCGGTGGCGGGATCGGCGGAGGCCGGGGAGGAGCCGGCGGCCTGGCAGCCGGCGAGGACGACGATGCCGGCGAGCGCGGCGGTGCCGCGCGCGAGCAGGGACACGGGAGTTCGTTGAATGCTCATGCATCCACGATGGGGGTGGTGGCTGGGAAGCTCCGATGTGCATGGATGGCGCGCTGATCGGGATCTCCTGTTATGGGTGCGCGCCTGCGCCGAGGAGGGGCGGGCCGTGGGCGGACAGCCGGCCCGCCGGATCGCCGCTCCGTTCCGAAGTCCGTGCACCGGGACCCGAGTCGCCCGGCAGGGGCCCCCTCGCCGCGCATGCGAGGGGGCTTCCCTGCGTGCGGGGTGCGGGGTGCGGCGTCCGCATCCGCCGGGCGCACGACGAACGGCCCGGCATCGTGGGCCGGGCCGTTCGTCGTGCTGCGCCGGGGGCCGAGCCCCGGGTGGGTGCTACTTGGTGTTGACGGTGATCTTGGCGATGCCGACGACGAGCTGGTCGGTGACGGCGTCGGTGCCGAAGGTGCTGTTCAGCAGGGCGGCGGCGTCGGGGCTGACCTTGACGGTGGTGCCCTCGAGGACGGCGTTGTCGCCCTCCATCTGGAGGGGCTTCAGGGTCGTGCCGTCGAGGTTGAAGATGTAGACGTCCTTCATGACCTCGCCGTCGCCGACCTGGACCGAGCCGGTGAGGCGGCTGGTGCCGGGGTCGATGACGAAGTCGGTGAGCTTCACGACGGTGGAGCCGGCGGTGAGGCTGATGCCGGAGCCGGCGTGGTCGATCTCGCCCTGGACGTAGGGGCGGTAGGACTGCTCGGGGTCGAAGTACTTCACGTTGCCGCCGGTGATGGGGAACGCGAGGGTGCCGGTGGCGCCGTCGAGGGTCGCGCCGCCGATCACGCCGGGGGTGAGGCCCAGGGTGGTGAGGGCGCCGGTGAAGCCGCTGTCGAGGGTGACCTTGGTGTCGACGCCGGTCAGGGTCGGGATCGTCGCGAGGGGCGTGGGGTTCGCCTCGGTCGTCGCGGACGCGGACGGCGCGGCGGAGGAGGAGGACGAGGGGGTCTCGGCGGGCGTGGAGCACGCGGCGAGGCCGACGACGAGGAAGCCGGCGGTGGCGAGGCCGAAGACGGACTTGGTGAGGTTGCGCATGATCGTTCCTTCGATTCGAGGCGGCCGACGTGGTCGCCGGTTGGAGTCGCAAGGTCCTTCGGCACCCCTCGCCAGGCGGATGGGTCCCGTGATGCTTTCGTGATCCCGGTAGCCCGCCGGCCTGGCGATCAGCGCTGCGTGCCGGGCCGCTGGACGCCGTCGACCCGCAGGGTCACCGATCCCGTGACGCCCTGCGCCGTCGGCGGCGCGGACGCGGCGAGCCGCACGGTGACGCGGAGGTGGTCGAGGCCGCGGACGGCGAGGGCGGGGGACCCGGGCAGCGCGACCCGCCCCGCGGCCGGCCGGTCGGCGACGACCGGCGTGATCGTGCCCGCGCACACGGCCGTCCCCGGGGCTCCCGTCCACGCGACCGGGCAGCGGTCGAGCGCGACCTGGAGGCCGTCGGACGTGCTGGACACGGCCGTGCCGCCCAGCGTCACCGTGAGCTCGGAGGCGGCGACCGTGCCGGTGTTCGCGAGGTCCACGAGCCGCACCGTGGACTCGCCCGGGCGGAGGCCGGCCACGGGCACGGCGAGCTGATCGGCGCCCCCGCCGCCCCAGTCGAGCTCCACGGCGCCCGCGCGCACCGTCACGCGGGAGGAGGCGCGGTCGGCGAGCACGGCCGCGGCGGTGCCGGCGCCCGCGAGGACGAGGGCCAGGGCGAGCGCCGGGATGAGGAGGGGGCGGGCGCGGCGCGCGGGAGGACGGGCGGCGCGGCGTCCGTGGGGCGCGGGGGCGGCGGGCGCGGGCGGCGCGGCGCGATGGCGCGGCATCAGGGCGTCCCGCCCGCGGGGATCGCGGCGACCGGCTGCTCCGGGCGCCGCCAGATGAGGGAGAGCACCCAGCCCATGGCGCCCGCGCCGACGATGCCGAATGCGATCATCCGGACGAGCGGGTCGCCCAGCCAGACGAACGGCCAGCCGAGCAGGGGGACCACCGAGGTCCGCTCCCAGACCGCGTCGTCGCCGATGGTGACGATCCACGGATCGCCCGCCGGGTTGTTGTCGCCCTTGGTCTGCATGGCCAGGCGGTCGGGGGACCAGCCCTCCAGCAGGGCGGCGTCCTCGGGGCCGAAGACGCGGGTGACGCGGTGGATCACGCGCACGCGCGGGCCGACGGGCGCCGTGAACACGACCACGTCGCCGACCGCCACGTCGGTGCGCGCGGTGGGCGCCGTGATCGCGAGCGAGCCCACCGGCATGCCGGGCGCCATCGAGTTCGACAGGACCGGGACGACGCGCGTGATCCCGAGGGCGGAGAGGGCGACGACCGCCACGACGGCCACCGCGACGAGGGCCGTGGCCAGGCCGCCCAGCACGCCGAGGGTCCGTCGGAGCGGGCCGCGGCGGGTCGGCCGCCCGGCGCGGCGGCTCACGAGGCCGTCCCGGGTGCGCGGCGGCGGCGGCGTCGGGAGGAGCGGACGAGGAGCGCGCCGCCGAGGAGCGCCAGCAGGGCGCCGACGACGGCCGACGCGATGTCGCGGCCGGTCACGGGGAGGAGGTCGCGCGCGGATCCGGCGGCGGGCGCGGATCCCGTGGGCTCGGAGCCGGCGCCGCTGCCGCTGCCGGCGCCGGTGCCGGGTGCCGCGCCCGCCCCGGTCCCCGGGCCGTCCACGAGGGCGAAGCCGATGCTCAGGAGGCCGGCGGTCCTCTCCATCCGGTTGTCGGCCTCGGCGGGGAAGCGCACGCGCACGGCGATGCCGACGGTCTCGCCCGCGCCGAGCGGGGTGCGCGTGACGACGCTCTGGAGGGTGGCCGCGGGGCCGGATCCGAGGGGCTCGACGGTGCCGCGGCAGCGCATGGGCGGGGCGAGGGTCACGAAGCCCTCCTCGCAGAGGCGGACGGAGAGCTGGACGCCGCCCAGGGCATCGCCCGTGAGCGCCATGCTGCGCATGGAGTCGAGGCGCACGGAGAGCGGGGATCCGGCGGCGGAGACGTTGGTGACCTCGGCGGCCCAGTCGACGGTGTCGCCGGGTGCCAGGTCGTCGAGCGGGATGGCGGAGCCGGTCAGCTCGCGGACCTCGAGGGAGCCGCCGTCGGCCGGGGTCGCGGGTCCGCCCGGGGTCGCGGCGGCGGGGCCGGCGGCGGCCAGCGCGAGGCACAGCGCGACGGCGGCGACGGTGCCGGGTCCGCGGTGTGCGCGCATGGTCGGGTCCTCCGGGGCGGGTGCTGCGGGGTGGTGCACGGGTCGTGCTCGCGTGCGGGTCGGATGCGGGCCGACCGGGCCCCGGCGCGTGCCGGGACCCGATCGAGCGCGATCAGCGCTGGACGCCGGCGCGCTGGATGGCGGACGCCGTGAACGTGAGGTCGACGCTCGCGTTCTCGTAGTCGTTGTCCGCAGTGGTGGGCAGCTGCAGCACCATGAGGGTGTCGAGCGACACGTCGGCCGTGTCCGTCGGGAAGGTCCCGTCGGCGCTCGGCGTGAGGCCGAACTGGGCCGGCGTGAACGACGTGCCCGCGCCCGTGAGGGACGCGAGCGAGCCGGTCCCGGTGACGGTCGTGGTGCCGCTGCACGTGTACGGGCCCACGCCGCCCGCGGCCGCGGTCGTCCAGGCGCCGGAGCACGTCTGGAGGCTGTAGGTCAGGCCGTCCGCGCCCGTGACGAGCGACTCGCCGGCGCCCGGGAGGTTCGTGTCGTCCGTCCCCGCCGACTGGCCGGCGACGGCGTAGGCGAAGTTCACCGACTGGATCAGGTTCCCGTCGTTGGTGGCGTTCGGCAGCGAGAGCAGGATCTGCCGCTGGACGGTGTCGCCGGGCGCGATGTCCGCGACCGTGTAGTCGCCGCTGGCCAGCTCGATGTCCAGCTGGCCGGCGTCGACCGCGAGGTTCGCGGTGTCGGAGTCGGTGAAGATGGCGTACGCGCCGCCGGCGACGATGGTGCCGACCGCGAGGACCGCGCCGGTGGCGACGATCTTCTTCCAGGGGCGGCGACGCGGGGTGGTGGCGGTGGTGCTCATGGTGGTTCCTCTCGATCGGTGTCGTGATGCGCGATGCGCGCGGGCCGTGCTGCTGGTGCTGGTGCTGGTGCTGCGGTGGTGGTCGGTGGGGTCGGTGCGGGCGGGCTCTCCCGGGGGCGGATGCGGGTCGGGGGGTCGAGGGGCGGGCATCAGCAGCCCGTCGCGGAGACGGCCGCCGGCTGGGCGACCGCGGAGGACGGGGCGCTGGCGACGCCGACCCAGCGGTGCAGGTCGGGCCGGACGCGCCACTGGTAGGAGCGGGACTCGCCGAGCCGGTCGTCCGAGAAGCCCGTCGCGGTTCCGCCGAGGCGGGCGACCGTGATCCAGGCCCCGGGCGTGCTTCCCGCGACCCGGCGCTCGACGAGGAGGTCCGTGGCGCCGGGGACCGCGGTCCAGGCGACGGCGGTGACGGGGCGGCCGGCGACGCAGCTCGCGGCGGCGGACGTGACGGTCGTCGTCGAGGTCCAGGTGCCGGTGGAGGCGCCGAGCGTCGCGTCGTCCCGGTGCGTGAAGCCGCGGGCCGCGAGCGGTGCGGGATCCAGGAACACCGTGAGGGTGGAGGACGCGGTGGCGCCGGATCCGGGTGCGGCCGGTCGGTCGGTGATCGAGTAGGCGACCGCGAAGGATCCCGTCGCCCCCGAGGCCGGCGGCCGGTACGTGCAGAGGACGGCCGAGCAGGAGAGCGTGCCGGGGAGCCCGGCCGGCGGCGTGGCGACCGTGATGGCCAGCGCGTCGCCGTCCACGTCGGTGTCGTTGGCCCGGGGGTCGACCGTGACGTCGGGCCCGCCGACCGTCGCGACCAGCCGGTCGGCCCGCGCGACGGGCGCGCGGTTCAGGGGCGTGACCGTGACGGTGACCCGCACGTTCCAGGTGCCGGCGCCGCTCTGCAGCGCGTAGTCGAAGACGTCGACGCCCGTGAACCCGGCGGCCGACCGGTAGGTGCAGCGCCCCCGCTCGGTGCCGCTCGCGACGCACGTGGCGCTGCCGGACGTCGGCGACGCGGGCGCGGGGCCCGAGGCGCCGCCCACGAGCGCGGGCGTCGCCGCGAGCTGGGCGCGGCTGAGGGTCGCGCCCGTCGCGGCGGGGCCGTCGTTCGCGAGCACGTCGATCACGACGGGCACGCCCTGCGGCGTCGTCGCGGCGTCCGGCAGCGGGTCCGGCACGGCGAGCACGGTCGCCGTCGCCGTGCGCGTGATGACGCCGGTCGGGGCGGTCGCGGTGGCCGTCGCGGTGTTGACGATGGATCCGGCGGCCACGTCCGCGGCCGTCACCGTGTACGTGGCGGACGCGGTGACGACCTGGCCGGGCGCGAGGGCGCCCGCGGTCCCGGGCCACGTGTAGGCGAGGGCCGAGACGCCCGCGCGCGGGTCCGCGATGGAGACGCCCGTGAGCGACGTCGTCCCGGTGTTCTGCAGCCGGAACGCGTACGTCACGACGCCGCCCGCCGCCGGCACGTTGCCGGGCGTCGCGGTCTTCTGGAGGTCCATCGTCGCGGTGCGGGCGAGCGGGACGGTGGCGCTCGCGGTCGCCTGCGCCACCACGCCGCCGGAGCTCGCGCCGCGCGCGGTCGCGGTGTTCGCGACCTGGCCGGCGTCGACGTCGGCCTGCCGCACCGTGTAGCTGGCGGTCGCCGTGGCGGTCTGGCCGACGCCCAGGGTCCCGGCGGTGCCGGGCCAGACGTAGGAGAGGGTCGAGAGCCCGGGCAGCGGATCCGTGACCGCGACGCCCGTGAGCGGTACCGTGCCGGTGTTCCTGACGGAGAACGTGTACGCGACCGTGGCGCCCGGCGTCGACCCGCCCGTGAGCGTCGCGCCCTTGGTGAGGGTGAGGGCCGCGGACCCGTTGACCGGCGTGCTCGTCGAGGAGCTCGCGGTCGGGGCGGCCACGCCGGCGAACGTCTGGCCGGAGACGGTGGCGGTGTTCACGAGCGGCGTCGCGGCGTCCACGTCGGCCTGGGTCACGGTGTACGCGGTGGACGTGAAGGTCTGCGACGCACCCGGCGCGAGGGTGACGGAGGCGGGGCTGATGCCGGTCACGCGCGGATCCGCCACCGCCACCTGCCGCAGCGACACGTTCCCGGCGTTCCGCGCCACGAAGGAGTACGCGATCCGCTCGCCGACGTCCGCCCGGCCGTTGCCGTTGGAGTCCGTGAGCGCGCCGCTCTTGGTGAGGGCGAGCGCGGGCGCGGGCGTCACCATCGGCACCGTGACGGAGCTCGAGTTGCTGTTCACGCCGAAGAGCACGGTGTTGACGGCCCGAGCGGTCGCGGTGTTCGTGAGCGTCCCGGCCACCGCCTCCGCGGGCGTCACGACGTGGACCCCCGAGCAGGTCACCGACGCGCCGCCGAGGAAGAGCCCCGTCCCGAGCAGGCTCCCGGGGCAGGAGACCGACGAGACCAGGGGGTCGTTCACGGTCAGGCCCGAGAGCGTCAGCCCCCCGGCGTTGGTGATCACGAACTGGTAGGGGATCGTCTGCCCCTCGGCGTACGCCGCCGGCTGCGGGTTCGTCCGGTCGACCTGCTTCACCAGGGTGAGCTGCGACAGGTCGTTGACGCTCGAGACGCTCACCTCGCGGATCAGGTGCGTGTCCGTGAAGGATCCCGTCGAGGCGAGGTAGCCGAGCTTGTAGGAGGCGGGGGCCGGGGTCGTCATCGTGTACTGCACGACCTGCGTGAGCGAGGCGGTGGACGCACCGGCCGTCGCGCCCACGTACACGGTGACGACGGGGAGCCGCGCGGGCGAGACCGTGATGCGGATGGTCCGGCCGAGGTCGGCGGTCGGCGTGCTCAGCGTCGTGGTCGAGCGGAGGCTCGACGCCGGCGATGCGCCGGTGAGGTAGCAGTACCCCGTCAGGCCCTGGCCGGGACCGCGCAGCGCGATGGCGTTCGGACGCTGGCCGACGCCGGCGCTCGGCGTGGTGCAGCCCGTGCCGCGCCCCTCGGTGGGGTTCGAGAAGTTGCCGAACGCGTCGAGGCCGACGCCGAGGTAGCCGCCCGCGACGCCCGGCGCGGTCGTGGTCTGGGCGTAGCCGAGGGATCCGCCGGACGGGCCCGCCGCGGTGAGCGGCACGGATCCGTCGGTGAGGAAGAAGCCGATGCCGTCGGCGCCGCCGGAGGAGGTGCCGTACTGGTACTGGTCGAACTTGATGTCGAGGCCGCCGCTGGCCGGGATCGCGTTGTCGTAGACGACGCCGCCGACCGCGCTGGCGCGGTTGTCGGTGAGCTGGAGCGCACCCGGGGTGGAGCTCGCGGGCGGCGCCTGGGTGCGGGACCCGCAGACGCCCAGGGTGGAGCTGCCGCTCCCCGGCGCCGACGTGGCGCGCGTGAGGCAGGCGCTGCCGAGCGGCTTCCACGCGGGGTCGGCGACGCTCGTCCCGGTGAACGACTCGGTGATGAGCTGCGACGCCGCGGTCGCGGTCTGCGCGGGCAGGGTCACGAGGAGCGCGGCGCCGACGGCAGCGGCGACGAGCGCGGCGAGCCGGCGGATCCCGGGCCGGGAGCGGGCTCCGGCGACGTCCGGGCGCGGCTCGGCGGCATGGCGCGCACGCGTACCCACCACCTCGACCACCCCCTGGAGATCGCGTCCCCGGAAGGGCGCGGAGAGGCCCCCCGGCCTCGCGTCGGCAACGCTAAATGCCCCGATCCACCGGGGAAAAGGGACCCAGTAGCGATCTAGGTGAACCAGTAGCCCCCGTCCCGCTCCTCCGGGCCCCCGGGCGGGGCACAACGCACGCGCCCGGGGGCCTCGGCGGGCCCCGGATCCTGTGAGTTGAGCCGACATCGCTCAACTCCGGCGTCCTCGACTTGACGCTCGGCGACGCGTGGGTAGAGTTGAGTCATCGCGGCTCAAGTAGCACGCCGCTGACGAAGCGGCACCGCGAGCGAGACTCCGCGGGACACCCGCGTCACCACACGAAGCGACCCCGTGATCCGGGGCCTGCGGCAACAGAAGGAGAACACCCCATGGCTCGTGCAGTAGGAATCGACCTGGGTACCACCAACTCGGTGGTCTCGGTCCTGGAGGGCGGGGAGCCCACCGTCATCGCCAACGCCGAGGGCGCGCGCACCACGCCGTCCGTCGTCGCGTTCACCAAGGACGGCGAGGTGCTGGTCGGCGAGACCGCCAAGCGCCAGAACGTCACCAACGTCGACCGCACCATCTCGTCGGTCAAGCGCCACATGGGCACCGACTGGACCGTCGGCATCGACGACAAGAAGTACACCTCGCAGGAGCTGTCGGCCCGCATCCTCGGCAAGCTCAAGCGCGACGCCGAGCAGTACCTGGGCGACTCGGTCACCGACGCGGTCATCACCGTCCCCGCGTACTTCAACGACGCCGAGCGCCAGGCCACGAAGGAGGCCGGCGAGATCGCGGGCCTCAACGTGCTCCGCATCATCAACGAGCCCACCGCGGCCGCCCTCGCCTACGGCCTCGACCGGGGCAAGGAGGACGAGCTCATCCTCGTCTTCGACCTCGGCGGCGGCACGTTCGACGTCTCCCTCCTCGAGGTGGGCAAGGACGACGACTTCAGCACCATCCAGGTCCGCTCCACCGCGGGCGACAACCGCCTCGGCGGCGACGACTGGGACCAGCGCATCGTCGACCACCTCGTCAAGCGCTTCAAGGAGTCGACGGGCGTCGACGTCTCGAACGACAAGATCGCCAAGCAGCGCCTCAAGGAGGCCGCGGAGCAGGCGAAGAAGGAGCTCAGCTCCTCCACCAGCACGAGCATCCAGCTGCCCTACCTCTCCCTCACGGAGAACGGCCCGGCCAACCTCGACGAGACGCTGACCCGCGCCAAGTTCGAGGAGCTCACGAGCGACCTGCTCGAGCGCACCCGCAAGCCCTTCGAGGACGTCATCCGCGAGGCCGGCGTCTCGGTCGGCGACGTGGCCCACGTGGTCCTCGTCGGCGGATCCACCCGCATGCCCGCCGTCGTCGAGCTCGTGAAGAAGCTCACGGGCGGCAAGGAGCCCAACAAGGGCGTAAACCCGGACGAGGTCGTCGCCGTCGGCGCCGCGCTCCAGGCCGGCGTGCTGAAGGGCGAGCGCAAGGACGTCCTGCTCATCGACGTCACCCCCCTGAGCCTCGGCATCGAGACCAAGGGCGGCATCATGACCAAGCTCATCGAGCGCAACACGGCCATCCCGACCAAGCGCAGCGAGACCTTCACCACGGCCGACGACAACCAGCCGTCCGTGGCGATCCAGGTCTTCCAGGGCGAGCGCGAGTTCACCCGCGACAACAAGAACCTCGGCACCTTCGAGCTCACCGGCATCGCGCCGGCGCCCCGCGGGATCCCGCAGGTCGAGGTCACCTTCGACATCGACGCCAACGGCATCGTGCACGTGTCCGCGAAGGACAAGGGCACCGGCAAGGAGCAGTCGATGACCATCACGGGCGGATCCTCGCTCGCGAAGGAGGACATCGAGCGCATGGTGCGCGAGGCCGAGGAGCACGCGGCGGAGGACAAGACGCGCCGCGAGCAGGCCGAGGTCCGCAACAACGCGGAGCAGCTCGCCTACTCGATCGACAAGCTCATCAAGGAGAACGACGACAAGCTCCCCGAGGACGTCAAGTCCGAGGTCCAGGGCGACGTCGACGGCCTGAAGAGCGCCCTCGCCGGCGACGACGAGGCCGCGGTCAAGACCGCGTTCGACAAGCTCTCCGCGAGCCAGACCAAGCTCGGCGAGGCCATCTACGCGCAGGGCCAGCAGGAGCAGGCCGCGGGCGAGACCCCCGAGGGCGCGCCCGAGGCGAAGAAGGACGACGAGGACATCGTCGACGCCGAGGTCGTGGACGAGGACGAGCAGGACAAGAAGAGCGACCGATGACCGAGGACACCGCGAACGGCGAGGGCCGCGTGCCCGAGGACGAGGGAGCCGAGCAGTCGGCCCCCGCGTCCCCGGCCGGGCCTGACGCCACGGCGGACCAGGCGGCTGACGCGGCCTCCGTCCCCGGCGAGGACGGCGCGTTCGTCGAGGCCGAGGGCCCCGACGTCGAGACGACCGACCCCATGGACGAGGAGCTGCAGGACCTCATCGAGAAGACCCGGAACGAGCCCGTCGAGGGCGACTCCGAGCACCTCGCGGACCTGAAGCGCGTCACCGCCGAGTACGCCAACTACCGCAAGCGCACCGAGGCCAACCGCGAGATCGAGCGCCAGCGCGCGGTCGGCGACGTGGTCAAGGGCATACTCCCGGTGCTCGACGACCTCGACCGCGCCGAGAAGCACGGCGACCTCGCGGAGGGTGGACCGCTCACCGCGATCGTCGCCAAGCTGCGCACGAACGTGGAGCGCATCGGGCTGGTCAAGGTCGGCGCCGTCGGCGACGCCTTCGACCCGCAGGTGCACGAGGCGATCTTCCAGAAGCCGAACCCCGAGGTCCAGGTGGACACCGTGGCGGACGTCGTCGAGAGTGGCTACTACATCGGCGAGACGCTGCTGCGGGCCGCGAAGGTCGTCGTCGACAAGCCGGAGTAGCGCCATCAACCGCAGCATCGATCCGGCTGCACCCACCCCGGTCCGGGCGTCCGCACGCGCGGGCGCCCGGACCGGGTCGTGCGGCCCCCACCACGAGACGAAGAAGAAGGGAGGCGTCTGATGGCCAGCCAGGACTGGTTCGACAAGGACTTCTACAAGGTCCTCGGAGTGTCCAAGGACGTCTCGGAGGCCGACCTGAAGAAGGCCTACCGCAAGCTCGCCCGGCAGTACCACCCGGACAGCAACCCGGATCCGTCGGCGGAGGCGCGCTTCAAGGAGATCAGCGAGGCCAACGCCGTGCTGTCCGACAAGGAGCAGCGCCGCGAGTACGACCAGATGCGCGCGATGGGATCCGGGGCCCGCTTCAGCGCCCCCGGCGCCGGCGCGCAGGGCGGCGGGTTCGAGGACGTGTTCGGCGGCATGTTCGGCCAGCAGGCCGGCGGCCGCGGGCGTCGCGCCGGGTTCGGATCCGGCCAGCCGCAGTACAGCCAGGGCGGGTTCGAGGACATCCTCGGCGGCATGTTCGGCAACGGCGGCTTCGGCCAGTCGACCGGCGGTTACCGGGGCTACGGCGCTCCCACCAAGGGGCGCGACGTCACGGCGTCCACCACGATCGACTTCCTCACCGCGGTGCAGGGCGACGTCGTGCGCCTGCAGGACTCCGACGGCCGCCCCCTCACGGTGCGCGTGCCGGCCGGGGTCTCGGACGGGCAGAAGATCCGCCTCTCCGGCAAGGGCGAGCCGTCCGGTGACGGCGGCGCGTCCGGGGACATCATCCTCACCGTGCACGTGCGCCCGCACCCCGTGTTCGAGCGCGACGGGCTGAACCTCCGGGTCAACGTGCCCGTCACGTTCCCCGAGGCTGCGCTCGGCGCGACCATCGAGGTGCCCACGCTCGGCGGCGACCCGGTGCGGCTGAAGGTCTCGCCCGGCACGTCGAGCGGCAAGGTGCTCCGCGTCAAGGGCCGCGGCGTCACGACCGCGAAGGGCACGGGCGACCTGCTCGCGCGCATCGAGGTCGCGGTGCCGTCCCGCCTCACCGACGCGCAGCGCGTGGCGCTCGACGCGTTCGCGAGCTCGGGACCCGCCGAGGACCCGCGTCGCGAGCTCATCGAGCGGGCCAGGAGCTGACGTGGACCCCCGCGACACGATGGACGAGGACGCCCCCGTCTTCGTCATCTCCGTGGCGGCCGAGCTGTCGGGCATGCACCCGCAGACGCTCCGGCAGTACGACCGCCTCGGGCTCGTGTCGCCCACCCGCACGGCCGGGCGCTCCCGCCGCTACTCGATGCGCGACATCGTGCAGCTGCGGGAGGTCGCCCGGCTGGGCGCGGAGGGCGTGAGCCTCGAGGGCATCGCGCGGATCCTCGAGCTCGAGAACCAGGTGTCCGAGCTCCGCGGGCGCGTGCGGCAGCTCGAGTCGGCCCTCGCCGACGAGCTGCTCTCCCGACCCGGCCGCCGCGTGTTCGCGGCCCGCGGTGACGGCGACGTGGTGTCGCTGCGCGCGGGCGTGCGGCCGTCCCGGCCGACCGAGGTCGTGCTGTACCGCGCGGCGCTCACCATGCCGGACGGCGAGGCCGACCGCGGCGGGCGCGGCGCGCGGTGAGCGACGCCCCCGACACCGCCGACGACCTCCTCGACCTGGGCGCGCTCCGACGCCGGCCCGACGTCGAGGCCGAGAACCTCTTCGCGGTCGACGCGGCCGACCGCCTGCTCCTCGACGAGCTCGTCGCGCTGCTCGCCGCGGAGGCCGCCGCCGGCCGCCCCGTGCGGCCCGAGGAGCTCGTCGTGATCGGCGACGCCTACGGCGCGCTCGCCCTGGGCGCGGCCGCCGCGCTCCGTCGTGCCGGGGCCGTGGATCCGCTCCGCCTCCGCGTGCACCAGGACGCGCTCGCGTCCGAGACGGCGCTCGACCTCAACGCCGAGCTCGTCGGCGAGACGGCGGAGATCGCCCACCTCGGGCTCGACGACGCCCTCGCCGACGGCGCCCGAGTGGTGCTGGCGCGCCTGCCGCGCAGCCTCGACGCCCTCGACGAGTGGGCCGGCGTGGTCGCGCGGGCCGCCGCCGACGAGGTGACCGTGCTCGCCGGCGGCCGGATCAAGCACATGACGCCCGCCATGACGGACGTCCTCCGGCGGCGCTTCGCCGACGTCCACGCGACGCTCGCGCGGCAGAAGTCGCGGATCCTCGTGGCCCGCGGACCCGCCAGGGACGCCGCCGTGGACGGGTACCCGCGCCGCGAGTCCCACCCCGACCTCGGCCTCGAGGTGCGCGCGCACGGCGCCGCCTTCGCGGGCTCCAAGGTCGACATCGGCACGCGCTTCCTCCTCTCCTTCCTGCCGGACCTGCCCGCCGACACCCGTGTCGCGGTCGACCTGGGCTGCGGCACCGGCGTCATCGCGTCCGCCGTCGCGCTCGCCCGGCCGGACCTGCGCGTCGTCGCGACCGACCAGTCGTGGGCGGCCGTCGACTCGGCGCGCGCGACCGTCGCCGCGAACGGGGTCGCGGAGCGGGTGACCGTGGTGCGCGACGACGCGGGATCCACGGTGCCCGACGGATCCGCCGACCTCGTGCTCCTCAACCCGCCGTTCCACACCGGGGCCACCGTGCACGCGGGCCTCGCGCCGCGCCTGTTCGCCGCGGCCGCGCGCATGCTCCGCCCGGGCGGCCAGCTCTGGACCGTCTACAACAGCCCGCTCGGCTACCGGCCGCAGCTGACCCGCATCGTGGGCCCCACGCGGGAGGCGGGTCGGAACGCGAAGTTCACGGTCGCCGTCTCGACGACGCCGGACCCCCGGGCCTAGCCTCGGGACCACCGCGGCCGCCCGAGCCGCGCCCGCTCACCGAGGAGCCGCCATGCCCACCTTCCGCACCCGCGTCCTGCAGGCCCGCGTCAACGCGACCGGCCTCCCGGTGCCCCCGGAGGCCCTCGCGGAGCTGGGGGCGGGGAAGCGCCCCGCCGTCGTCGTCACCGTCGCGGGCCACACGTACCGCACGAGCGTCGGCGCGATGGGCGGGCAGGCCCTGATCCCGCTCAGCGCCGCGCATCGCGCCGCGTCGGGCGTCGCCGCCGACGACGAGGTGGAGGTGACCATCGTGCTCGACGAGCAGCCCCGTGAGGCCGTGATCCCGGACGAGGTCGCGGCCGCGTTCGCCGCGGAGCCCGCGCTCGCGGAGGCGTTCCGCGCGCTCTCGTCGAGCCGGCAGCGCGCCCTCGTGGATCCGATCGGCGAGGCCAAGACGGACGAGACCCGCCAGCGCCGCGTCGAGAAGGCGCTCGCGGCGCTGCGCGGCTGACCCGACGACGGCCGGGCCGCGCGTCACGACGTCGGCGGATCCAGCACCAGCAGGTCGCCGACCTCGCACTCGAGCGCGCGGCAGACCGCCACGAGCGTCGAGTAGCGGATCGCCCGGGCCCGGTCGTTCTTCAGCACCGACAGGTTCACCTGGCTCACCCCCACGATCGCGCTCAGCCGGGTGAGCGTCATGCCCCGGGCGGCCAGCAGCTCGTCGAGCCGGCAGTGCACCCCGGTGGGGCCGTCGTCGTCGCCGGCCATCAGACCAGCCCGCGGGTGTCGCGCTGCAGGCGCTCGCCGTGCTCGACGACGAGGCCCACGATCATCAGGGCGAAGCCGAGCGCGATGGTGGACAGGTCGACCTCCGCGACCGCGGGCCAGAATCCGTCGAGCCCCGCGGCCGGGTCGTTGAGCGCCTCGCCGACCATCCACGCCACGCCCGTGCGGACGCCGAGGGAGAGCAGCGCCGCGATCATCACCGTGCCGCCCGCGAGCGTGACCACGAGGCTGAGGCGTCGGGCGAGCGGATCCGGCCGGAGCAGCCGACGGGCGATGATCGCGACGGTGCCCGCGAGCGCGACGCCGACCGCGGCGTCGAGCGCGATGCGGATCACGTGCATGACGACGATGCCGCCCGGCAGCTCGCCCACCGCCACCTCGGCCGTCCGGTAGGCGCCGGAGCGCAGCTCGGCCGGCCCGGCGTCGGCCTCGGCCGGCAGGGATCCGCGCATCTCGAGGGACGTCCGCACGACGCCCGTGCGGATGGTCTCGACGGCGCTGAGCACGGCAGCCGCGGTGACCAGGAGTGCGACGACCGCGGCGAGGACGAGGGCGGCCCGGAGGATCCCGCGGGTGACGCGCGTGGAGCCGCCGGTTCCGGCGAGGGGTGCGGTGCTCATGCTGACGTCCTATCGATGATCGTTACAACGAATGTCGATATGTTCGCACGCGGCCGGGCTCCGTGTCGAGGGCCGTGCCGATCACGCCGGGTGGGTGCGGAACCACTCCAGGAGCCAGCGGGCGCGCGACGGGGCGTCGGGTCGGGCGGCCGCGGACGCCGGCTTGTCGAGGAAGTCGTCGTAGCCGTGGAGCTCGCGGACGGTCGCGTCGTCGACCGTGCGGAAGCCCATCGACCAGCCCGGGAACTGGCGCGCGGGGATCTGCTCGTCGAGCAGCAGCCGGACGTCGGTGTGGCGGTCGTCCGCCGCGATGGTCGCGAAGACGGCCTCCACCGCGTCGTCCGGGCCCTCGAGCACCTGCATGAAGCGGCCGTCGCGATGCAGCAGGAGGCCGCTCAGACCGGTCCTGTCGTTGTTCCGGACGCACTGGCGGAGCAGGTCCGCGAGGTCGTCGTCGGTCAGGTGCCGCGTGGCGGTGCTCGTGTAGACGGTCGTGCGCATGGTGGGTCCCCCTCAGGCCGTCCTCCCATCTTCGCGCGTCGCGGCCCGCTTCGGGAGGGGCGGGGCCTGCGCGGCCTCGGGTCGGACAGGCGCGGACGCGGGTGCGGGCGAAGGGAGGGCAAGAGCCCGGCGCGCTCGCGGGTACGGTGCGCGCCGGGCTCCTGCTGCTGCCGCGTCCGTTCGGGTCGGTCCGCGGAGGGATCTGATGAGCTGCCCCGCTTGGCGGGGGGATGCGGCGGGGCGCTCCTCGGGTATCCATTCGCACGGCGGCATCGGGGGAATCCGCTGTGCTGCGAAGCACTCTACGACGTCTGTCCTCATTTTGGGGGACCGATCACGCGAGAGGTCGGGATCCGAGGGCGGCGGAGGGGCGACTGCCGCGTGCTGGTGCGGATCCGGGGCGATCGGGGTGCATCCGGTGGATCCCCGGACACGTCGCTCCGCGGACATCCGCGGCCATCCGCGGACGTCCGCGGACGTCCGCGGGGTGCCGCGGCGTCAGTGCGCGTCGCCGAGGCGCCCGGCGAGGCGGCCGTGGATCGCGCTGCTCGCCGCGTTCATGCCCCGGATCTCGACCGTCGTGCCGTGCGCCCGGTACCGCGTCTCGATGGCGTCGAGCGCGGCGACCGTGGAGGCGTCCCACACGTGCGACCGGCTCAGGTCGATGACCACGCGACGCGGGTCGTCGGCGTACTCGAACCGGGTGGTGAGGTCGTCGCTCGAGGCGAAGAAGAGCTCGCCGTCGACGGCGTAGAGCGCGCGCTCGCCGTCGGCGTCGGCCTCGAGCGTGCGCGTGACGCTCGTGAAGCCGGAGACGCGGCGGGCGAAGACCACCATCGCGGCGATCACGCCGACCACCACGCCGATGGCCAGGTTGTCCGTCGCGACGACGACCACGACGGTGGCGACCATCACGACCGTCTCGCCGACCGGCATCCGCCGGAGCGTCGCCGGTCGGACGCTGTGCCAGTCGAAGGTGCCGACCGCCACCATCACCATCACGGCGACGAGCGCGGCCATGGGGATCACCGACACGACGTCGCCGAGGCCCACCACCAGCACGAGCAGGAAGACGCCCGCCAGGAAGGTGGAGATGCGCGTGCGGGCGCCGGACGCCTTCACGTTGATCATCGTCTGGCCGATCATCGCGCAGCCGCCCATGCCGCCCGCGAACCCGGAGGCGACGTTGGCGATGCCCTGGCCGAGCGCCTCGCGGGTCTTGCGGGAGCGGGTGCCGGTGACCTCGTCGACGAGCTTCGCGGTCATGAGCGACTCGAGCAGGCCGACCACGGCCATCGCGATGGCGTACGGCGCGATGATGCCGAGCGTCTCGAGCGTGAGGGGCACCTGCGGGACGAAGAGCGTGGGCAGGCTGTCGGGCAGCGTGCCCTCGTCGCCCACGGTCGGCACGGCGACGGCCGCGAGCACGGTCACGAGCGTGAGCACGACGATCGCGACGAGCGGCGCCGGGATCACGCGGGTGAGGCGCGGCAGCAGCGCCATGATCGCGATGCCCACCGCGACGATCGGCCACACCATCCACGGCGCCCCGATCAGGTGCGGGAGCTGCGCGGCGAAGATGAGGATCGCCAGCGCGTTCACGAAGCCGACCATCACCGAGCGGGGGATGAAGCGCATGAGCCTGGCGGCGCCGAGCGCGCCGAGGGCGAGCTGGATGAGGCCGCCGAGGATCACGGTGGCGATGAGGAAGTCGAGGCCGTGGTCGCGCATCACCGGCGCGATGACGAGCGCGATGGCTCCGGTCGCGCCCGTGATCATGGCCGCGCGCCCGCCGACGACGGAGATGACCACCGCCATCACGAAGGCGGAGAAGAGGCCGACCTGCGGATCCACGCCCGCGATGATCGAGAACGAGATGGCCTCGGGGATGAGCGCGAGGGCGACGACGAGGCCGGCGAGCGTCTCGCGGGTGAGCAGGCGCGGGTCCTTCAGCGCCTGGAGGACGGTGGGGCTGGTGCGCGCCGGCGCGGGGGCCGGGGCAGGGGCGGTCCGGGTCATGGGACTCCTCGGGAGAGGCGGGCGGGGCCCGCGGTGGGACGGCGCGACGGCGCGCCGGACGCGCGCGGCATCGGGCCGGACGCGGGAAGGGTGGGGGAGCCGAGCGGCTCGGGATGACCCTCACGTCGCGTGAGGGTGCCTCCGTCGCCGACCCTAACGCCGCGTGAGGGTCCGTGTCCAGCCGGGGGTCAGCGCGGGGCGCCGCCGAGGGTCCAGGTGCGCACGTGCTCCCAGGTGAGGGTGGTCCACCAGCGTCCCGACCAGTCGGGGCTGGCCGTGCGGTACATCACGACGGTGTCGCCCACGAAGCCGGCGGGCACGGGCTCGTCGAGCTCGCGGATGAAGGCGCCGACCTCGTCGTGCAGGTCGGGGCGCACGGTCAGGTCGTGCGAGGCGAGGGAGAGGTGCGCGCGGAACCGCGCGGGGTCGAACTCGTGCAGCTCGGGCGAGCGCATGGTGCGGCGGAAGGGCGCGACGACGCGGTCGATGTCGGCTGCGAGCGCGAGGAGGTCGGCGTTCTGGGATCCGTCGGGGCGGCGGTCGACGTCGTAGACGTAGCCGAAGCCCTGCTCGCGGACGCCGGCGTTGTGCACCGGGAAGGCGGGGCGGTCGGCGAGGAGCTCGGTGACCGCGTCGATCACGAGGTCCTCGTCGCGCCCGAGCGGCTGGCTGCCGATGAGCGTCGCGTGCGGCGGGAAGGCCCCCGCCGAGACGATGCCGTACTGGGCGCGGAGCTGGTCGGTGACGACCGTCACGGCCCGGCAGGTGCGCGCGTCCGGCCGGAGGAAGATCCCGTAGCGGTACGGGTCGCTGTCGTCGCGGGGGAGCGCGGAGGGGTGGCTGGGGCCGGCGATCCGGCCGGCCGACGCGGGTGCGATGTCGGGGGCGGCCAGGGCGTAGGCGGCGGGGTCGTCGTGGTCCATGCGGAGTCCTCCAGGGCGTCGGGCGGGGGAAGGGAACGTTCCCTGCGATGCGACGACCACCGTGGCACACGCGCGCCGGGCGAGGACGGCCGCGCGGTGAACGACGGGTGGACGGAGGGTGGCGGCGCGCGCTGCGGGCGCCTCGGGGTGGATCCCGCCGGGTCAGGCGCGCAGGGGGACGGCCGTGCGGCCCGGGATCAGCTCGCCGTCGACCGCGGTGTGACGGGTGCCGCTGACGGTGCCGTCGATGCGGTCGACCACGGCGTCCACCGCGAGGGCGCCGATGACGGGGATCGGCTGGCGCCACGAGGTGAAGCCGAGGAGCTCGCTCGTGAAGGGCGGGAGGCCGTCGTATCCGGTGATGGAGACGTCGTCGGGCGCGCGCACGCCGCGGCGGCCGAGGCCGTCGAGGATCGCGAGCGCCCACGTGTCGCTCGGCGCCATGACCGCCGTGACGCCGCCCGCGTCCACGATCGCCTGGGCCACCTCGTCCGCGCCGTCGATGTGCCCGTCGGCGTGCTCCTCGCCGCGCACGTGCACGACGTCGAGGCCGAGCTCGCGCAGGCGGTCGAGCATCGCGAAGGTGCGGGCGGAGATCGTGAGCGAGAGGGCGGGGGTCAGCGTGACGACGGCGACGCGACGGTGGCCGAGCGCCGCCACGTGCTCGGCGAGGCCGTGGCCGCCCGTGGTCTCGTCGCAGTAGACGCTGCTGAGCGACGCGTCCACCTCGGGTCGGCCCGCGACCACCGTGGGGATCCGCTGCGCCGACGGGAGGATGTCGTCCACCGGGAGCGCCCCGCTGCACACGATGAGCCCCTCGACCTGGAGCGAGACGAGCGTCTCGAGGGCCTTGCGCTCCTCCGCGACGTCGAAGGACCCGAAGCCGGTCGCCGTCACGACCCGGTAGCCGCGCTCGGACGCGCGCTGCTGGAGGGCCGT
The DNA here is from genome assembly GCF_001280205.1 of Clavibacter capsici. Lineage (NCBI taxonomy): Bacteria > Bacillati > Actinomycetota > Actinomycetes > Micrococcales > Microbacteriaceae > Clavibacter > Clavibacter capsici. The sequence goes on from NZ_CP012573.1 coordinate 83,047, forward strand.
GAGCAGGTGGCCGTAGAAGGGGGTGGACGCGTCGCGCACGAGCACCCCGAGCGTGTGCGTGCGGTGCGCGGACATGCCGCGGGCGTGGGCGTTGGCCACGTAGCCGAGCTCGGCGGCGGCCTCGCGGACCGTGCGCTGCGTGGCGGCGGCGACGCCCGGCGCGCCCGAGAGCGCGCGCGAGACGACGGACTTCGAGACGCCCGCGCGGGCGGCGACGTCGTGGATGGTGGGGGCGGCGCCGGGGCGGCTCATGCGCGGATCCGCGGGGTCGGCGGGACGGGCGCGGGCGGCGCGGCGGGTGCGCTCGACGGGGCGACGGGGGTCACGGGTACACGGTAGCGACGCGGGAGGCCGGCGTGCGGGTGGACGGCTACCGGGGATCCCGCGGGTCGTCCTCGGCATGGGCGTCGCCGGTGGTGCCGGGGGCGGGCGCGACGGGCGGCAGCGGCAGGCCCGTGGCGCTCGCGCCGAGGCGGTCGAGGATCGCGCGGCACGAGGCCCGGAGCGGGGATCGGGGGAGCGGGGAGCGCGCACCGCCCGCGTCCGTGGCCCCCGCGGCGCGGCGGGCCTCGCGCAGCGGGTCGTCGTCGGCCGGGTCGCCCGGCCACACGTCGTGGAGCTCGCGGAGGCGCTCCCGCAGGAGGTCGTCGTCGCGGTCCGGGCTGCTCAGCACGGGGCGCCTCCCCCGCTGCGGGGATCCGGGCGGCGGCGCGCGCGGGGTGCGGCGGCCGGCGTGCGCGGATGCGGTGCGTGCGGCATGGGACCTCGGGACGGTGCGGGCGGGCGGCTCGGACGGGAGGGCCTCGAGGCTACGGGCGCGGCGGATCCGGCGGCGCGCGTCCTGCACATGCCGCGTCCGGGACGGACCTCGCCGCGACGGCCCGTCCCCGGCCGCGCCGTCCCCGGCGCGGCATACGCTCGGCCCATGACCTCCCCGCGCCCCGACCGCCGCCGCTCCCCCCTTCGCGACGGCAGCGGGCATCACGGCCGAGGGCATCACGGCCGCGGGCGCCGCCGGGGACGCACCCGCCGCCTCGTCTCGCTCGCCGTCGGCACGGCCGCCGTGCTGGCCGTCGTCGTCGGGTCGCTGCCCGCCGCCGCGGCCGCGCCGTTCGACGTCGTGGGGTACGCGGAGGGCGGATCCACCCCGGTGTCGCGCCTGGACGCGAGCGCCGCGGCCCTCACCTCGGTCGTCGTCGACGGCGTCAACGTCACGACGGACGGCCGTGCCGTCTCCGCTCCCTCGCCCGAGGCCATCCGGCTCCTCGGCCAGGCGCACGCGCGCGGCGAGCGGGTGGAGCTGCTCGTGGGCAACTACGACGAGGCGCTCGGCGACTTCTCGACCGGCATCTCGGACGCGCTGCTCGGATCCACGGCGAACGTCGACCGGGTCGTGCGGCAGCTGGCCGCCGAGGTGTCCACGCGCGGCTGGGACGGGATCACGGTCGACCTCGAGAGCCTGTCGGGCGCGCACCCTGCCGGCCTCACGCGGCTCGTGTCGGGCCTGGAGGCGGCGCTCGGATCCGACCGCAGCGTCTCCGTCTGCCTCATGGCGACCACGGGCGACTACCGTCCGCTCGGCTACGACCTCCCGGCGCTCGGCCGCGCCGCCGACCACGTGGTGCTCATGGCGTACGACCAGCACGGGCCCACGTGGTCCGGGGCCGGGCCGGTGGGCGGCATGCCGTGGGTGAAGGCCGTGCTCGCGCCCGTGCGGAAGGCCGTGCCGGCCGCGCGGATCCAGCTCGGGATCGCCGGATACGGCTACACCTGGCCGCGCACGGGCGAGGGCCGCCAGCTCTCCGACCAGGGCGCGCGCGACCTCGTGGCGGCGCAGAGGGCGAAGCCCGTGTGGAGCGTGCCGCAGCAGGAGTGGCGCGCCACGCTGCGCGACGGCACGGTCGTGTGGTGGTCGGACGCGCGCTCGTACGACGCGCGCGTGGCGCTCGCCCGGCAGCTGGGGCTGGGCGGCGTGGCCGTGTGGTCGCTCGGGCTGTCGGATCCGCTGACGCGATGACGGGTGGCGCCGTGCCGGGCGGCGCCGTGCCGGGCGGCGCCGTGCCCGACGGGGTCTGGCGGGTGCGCGAGGCGCGGTTCGCGCGGATCCACCGGGACGTCGCCGTGCGCATCGCCGGCGGTCGCGTCGCGCTCGCCGACCCCGCCGACGCGGTGCGCGGGCGGCTCGACGTGAGCCTCAGCGCCGGCGTCGTCGACCGGCACGTGCACCTCGGGCTCGTCGACCGCGCGGCGCTCGCCGGGTCGCCCGTCACGGAGGTCGTCGACCTCGGCTGGGATCCGGTCGCCATCGCGCGCATCGCCGAGCGTCCGCCGGCCGGCGTGGCGGTCCGGTACGCGGGTCCGTTCCACACCGCCGTGGGCGGTTACCCGTCCGATCGCGCGTGGGCGCCGGCGGCCGCGGTGCGCGAGGTCGCCCGCGCGGATGACGCGGCGGGCGCGGTCGCGGCGGCCCGGGCGGGCGGATCCAGCGTGGTCAAGGTCGTGCTGCACGACGGCGGGCCGCTCCTCGCGGACGACGTGCTGGCGGCGCTCGTCGACGCCGCGCACGAGGCCGGGCTGCCCGCGGCCGTGCACGCGGAGGGCGCGGGGCAGGCCGGGCGGGCGATCCGCGCGGGCGCCGACGTGCTCGTGCACGTGCCGTGGACCGAGCGGCTCGACGACGCGACGCTGCGGGAGTCGGCGACGCGCGACGTGCTCTGGATCTCGACCCTGGCGATCCACGGCGGCGCCGACCTCGCGACGGCCCTCGGGAACGCCCGCCGGTACGCGGCGCTCGGCGGCCGGATCGCGTACGGCACCGACCTCGGCAACGGCGACCTCCCCGTGGGGCTGAACGCGCGCGAGGTGGAGCTGCTCGGCGAGGTCGGGCTGCGGGGCGCGACGCTCCTCGACGCGGTGCTGGGCAGCGCGCCGGGCGTCATCGCGCACGCCCTGATGAGCGCCGCGCCGCTGCCGTCGGCCGCCGACGCGACTCCCGCCGACCTGCTCGCGTGGCTCGGCGGCGCGCACCGGCTCGGCCCGTCCGACCTCCGCTGACGCCCGGCGCCGCCCCCGCTGACGCCCGGCGCCCGCCCCCGCTGACGCCCGGCGCCGACCCCGCCGACGCCCCGCGCGCCCCCGCCGCGCCCCGCCGCGCCCCGCGCGCGGCCGCCGGTCAGGGCGCGCGCCTAGGGTGGGGCATCCCCTGGACCCCGGGACGCGCGGCGGGAAGCCGCGCGCACGACGGAGAGCCCGCTCTCCCGCACACGTCCGCCCCTCCGCGCGGGTCGCCGCCCGACGGCGGTCCGGGCGACGCCGGGGTGGATCCGCCCGCTCTCCTCCAGGATCCCCATGCCCCGTCTGCCGTCCCTGCTCGCCCCCGTCCTCGCGTTCCCCGGCATCGCCGCGCGGACCGCGGAGTTCCTCTACCGCCGCTCCGACGCGACCGGCGACTTCCATCCCGACGACCCGAACCACGGCACCGTCGAGGGCCCGGATCCGGACCGCATCGCCGTCGTCGGCGAGACCGGCATGATCAGCCTCGGGGTGCGCACGCACCAGATCTCGCTGCCCGCGTTCCTCGCCCGCCACCACGCCACGCGCACCGGCCGCGGCGTCACCTGGTCGATCGCGTCCCTGCCCGGCTCCCGGCTCCGCGAGGCGCCCGCCGTCATCGCCGGCCCCGCCTGCGACCTCGCGCGCGCGGACGCGGTGGTGCTGCTGGCCGGGATCACCGACGTGATGCGGGTCACCTCCACCCGCGCGTGGGGCCGGCACATGACGAGCACGATCGACGCCCTGCGCGCACGGCTGCCGCGGGAGGCGTCGATCCTCATCGGCGACATCCCGCCCCTGGACAACGCGGGCGGCCTGTCACGGCCGGCGCGGCTGGCCGCGGGGATCCACGCGCAGGCGTTCAACCGGCGCACCCGCGAGGTGGTCGACGGCCTCCCGTTCACGCGCGCGGTCACGTTCCCCGAGGAGCTGGCGCGCTCGCTGTGGCGGCCGGAGTCGGAGGAGAGCCGCTACCAGCGCACCTACCGGACGTGGGGCACGCACCTCGCGGAGGCGCTCGTGGAGGCGCGGGGCTGAGCACCGGTCACCGCGGCAGCCGGCAGCCCCGGCGGTCAGCGGCTTGTCGCCGCCGCCGAGGTTAGGATAGCCTCACCTATCGTGACCTCCCCCGCTCCGACCGCGCCGCTCCCGCGCGCCGTCGACCCGGACGCGCCGCGACCGACGTCGCCGCAGCCGGCCGCCTCCGCCCTCGCCGCCCGCGACGTCACCGTCGCGTACGGCGACACGGAGGTCGTGCACGGCGCGTCGCTCGAGATCCGGCCGGGCTGCGTCACCGTCCTCGTCGGCCCCAACGGCAGCGGGAAGTCGACCCTGCTGCGCACGATGGCGCGGCTGCAGGCGGCGCGCTCCGGATCGCTCGCGCTCGTGGAGGAGGGCACCGACGCCGAGACCGACGCCCTCGACCTCTCCCTCCGCCGCTTCGCCCGCCGCGTCGCGCTCCTCACCCAGGGGCGGCCCACGCCCGGCGGCCTCAGCGTCCGCGACGTCGTCGAGTTCGGCCGCTACCCGCACCGCGGCCGCTTCGGCGGGGCGGATCCCGAGGGCCGCGCCGCCGTGGACCGCGCGCTCGACCTCACCGGCCTCGTCGCCCTCGCCGACCGCGGCGTCGACCAGCTCTCCGGCGGCCAGCTCCAGCGCGTCTGGCTCGCGAGCTGCCTCGCCCAGGAGACGGGCGTGCTGCTCCTCGACGAGCCGACCACCTACCTCGACCTCCGCTACCAGGTCGAGCTCCTCGACCTGGTGCGCGACCTCGCCGACGACGCACGGATCGCCGTCGGCGTCGTCCTCCACGACCTCGACCAGGCCGCCGCGCTCGCCGACACCGTCGCGCTGCTCTCCGACGGCCGGATCGTGAAGACCGGCACCCCATCCGAGGTGCTCACCCCCGACCTCCTCACCGAGGTCTACGGCATCCCCGTCGAGGTCCACGCGGACCCGACGACGGGCAGCCTGCGCACCCGCGCGGTCGCCCGCCACCACCACAGGAACGAGAGGCTCCACCCGTGATCACGAGACGACGAACCATGGCGATGACCGCCCTCGCCGCCGCGGCAGCGCTCACGCTGACCGCGTGCGGCACCACCGAGGAGGCGTCGACGGACGCCGGCGCGAAGCCGGCCGGCGAGCAGATCACGCTGACCGACGGCACGGGCGCGGAGCTCACGCTCGACGGGCCCGCGACCAAGGTCGTCGGCACCGAGTGGAACGTCGTGGAGAACCTCGTGTCGCTGGGCGTGGATCCGGTCGGCGTCGCGGACGTCGCGGGCTACGGCGCATGGTCGTCGGCCGTGCCGCTCGTGAACGAGCCCGCCGACATCGGCACGCGCGGCGAGCCGAGCGTGGAGACCATCGCGTCGCTCGCGCCCGACCTCATCGTCGCGACCACCGACCTATCCGCGGACGCCGTCGAGCAGCTGAAGGCCATCGCGCCCGTGCTCCAGGTGAAGTCCGCGGACGGCACCAGGCAGATCCAGCAGAGCGAGGACAACCTCGAGCTCATCGCGAAGGCGACCGGCACCGAGGACAAGGCGACGGCGGTCATCGGCGCCTACGACCAGGCCGTCACCGACGCGAAGGCGAAGCTCGACGCCGCCGGCCTCGCGGGATCCCGGTTCCTGTTCGCGGACGCGTACGTGGACGCCGGCGCCGTCACCATCCGCCCGTTCGGGAAGGGCTCGCTCGTCGGCGACGTGACCGCCGGGCTCGGCCTCGAGAACGCGTGGACGGGCGAGGTCGACCCGGCCTACGGCCTCGGATCCACCGACGTCGAGGGCCTCACGACCGTCGGCGACGTGCAGTTCGTCTACAACGCGAACGCCAGCCAGGGCGACGACCCGTTCGCGACCCAGCTCGCGGGCAACGCCGTCTGGCAGTCGCTTCCCTTCGTGAAGGCGGGCGAGGTGCACCGCATGCCCGAGGGCGTGTGGGTCTTCGGCGGCCCGGCCTCGATGACGGCGTACGTGGCGGACCTCGCCGACCTGCTCGTCGGCTGATCCCGCCGACGACGCCGATCGCTCCGATCCGATGACCGCTCCCGTCCGCACCGCGCCCCCGCCGGCCGACGCGCCTCCCGCGTCCGCCGGCCGGGCGTCGATCCCGGCCGCCGTCCCGTCGCTCGCCGCCGTCGTGCGCGCCGACGGGGCCGGTCGGATCCCGGTGCGGGCGGTCGCGGTCGTCGGCCTCCTCGTGCTCGTCGTGGCGGTGCTCGCGGTGATCGACGTCACCCAGGGCACCGCCGCGGTCGGCCCGCGCGAGGTCTGGGAGGCGCTCGCCGGGCGCGCGACGCCGGGCGACGCGTCCGTCGTGGTCGCGTCCCGTCTGCCGCGCATGGCCGCGGGGATCCTCGTGGGCCTCGCCCTCGGCGCCGCCGGCGCGGCCCTCCAGACGGTGAGCCGCAACGTGCTCGCCTCGCCCGACACCCTCGCCGTCAACGCGGGCGCGTACGCGGCCCTCGCGGTCGCGGCGGTCACCGGGCTCACGCTGCCGGTGCTCGCGGGCGCGGGAGTCGCGTTCGTGGGCGGGCTGGTCGCGGCGGCGATCGTGCTCGCGGTCTCGGGCCTCGGATCCGGCACCGTGCGCCTCGTGCTCGCGGGCAGCGCGCTCGCGCTCGGCCTCGGATCCGTGACCAGCGCGCTCCTCCTCCTCTTCCCCCAGCGGACCGGCGGCCTCTACCGCTGGGGCCAGGGCGGCATCGGCCAGAACGGGTTCGACGCGGTCGCGCAGATGGCGCCCGTCGTGGTGGTCGCGCTCGCGATCCTGCTGCTCCTCACCCGCCGCCTCGACGCGCTCGGGCTCGGCGACGACGCCGCCCGCAGCCTCGGCGTGGACGTGCGCGCGACCCGCGTGATCGCCGTGCTCGCCTCGGTGCTGCTCGCCGCCGCAGCCGTGACGGTCGCCGGGCCCATCGGCTTCGTCGGCCTGTACGCGCCCGCGTTCGCGCGGCCGCTGCGCCGGCTCGTACCGGGGGTCCGCCGCTCCTGGGTCTTCATCCCCGTCGCGGGGCTCATGGGCGCGGCCGTCGTGCTCCTCGCGGACGTGCTGCTGCGCGCCGTGCTCGGGGCCGAGGCCTCGGTCGCCGTGCCGACGGGCCTCATCACGTCCCTCATCGGCGCGATCGTGCTGGTGGTGCTCGCCGTGCGCACCCGCGACAGCGCGACGCGCGCGCCCACCGAGCGGCACGGCGTCGTCACCCGCCGCCGCGTCGCGCTCGTGGTCGGCGCGCTGGTGGCCGTGCTCGTCGGCCTGCTCCTCGCATCCGTCCTCCTCGGCGACGCGAAGCTGCTCCTCGGCGACCTCGTCAACGGGATCCGCGGCACCGCCGGCCCCGTCGTCAGCTACGTGCTCGACACCCGCGTGCCCCGCGTGCTCGCCGCCGTGCTCGCGGGCGCGGCCCTGGCGCTCGCCGGCGTGCTCGTGCAGGCCGTGACCCGGAACCCGCTCGCGGATCCCGCGATCCTCGGCGTCTCCGGCGGCGCGGGCCTCGGCGCCGTGCTGTTCGTGACCACCGCGCCGCTCGCGTCCGGCTGGGGCATCGCGGGCGCCGCCGGGCTCGGGGCGCTGGTCGCGGCCGGCGTCGTGTTCGGCCTCGCCGCACGCGGCGGCTTCCCGCAGAACCGGCTCGTGCTCATCGGGGTCGGCGTCTCGGCGGGCACGGCCGCGACGATCAGCATGACCATCGTGCTCACCGACCCGTTCAACGGGGCGAAGGCGCTGACCTGGCTGTCGGGATCCACCTACGGCCGCGGGTTCGACGACGCCCTGCCGGTGCTGGTCGCGCTCGTGCTCGCCGCGGCGCTCGCCGCCCCGCGGCACCGGATGCTGGACCTCGTCGCCCTCGACGACGACACCCCGCGCCTCCTCGGCGTCTCGCTCGGGCGCGCGCGCCTGCTCGCGCTCTCGATCGCGGTGGTGCTCACGGCGACGGCGGTCGCGGCGGTGGGCGTGATCGGCTTCGTCGGCCTGGTCGCGCCGCACGCGGCCCGCGCGCTCGTCGGCTCCCGGCACGCGCGCGTGCTGCCCGTCGCGATCCTGCTGGGCGCCGCCCTCGTGACCCTCGCCGACCTGCTCGGCCGCACCGTGATCGCCCCGGCCCAGCTCGGCGCCGGCCTCGTGACCGCGCTCGTCGGCACGCCGTACTTCGTGTGGCTGCTGTGGCGCGGGCGGGCGGCAAGGGGGCGGTAGGCGGGCGGCGACCGCGCGCAGGATGGATCCATGACGCTCCTCCCCATGACCGACATCGCCGCCGAGCTCCGCGAGGTGACCGCCTACTGGACCCCGCGGGTCGTGGGCCGTGTGAACGACCAGTACGTGAAGGTCGCGAAGCTGCTCGGCGAGCTCACCTGGCACGCGCACGAGGAGGAGGACGAGATGTTCCTCGTGGTCTCGGGCCGGCTCCGGATCCAGCTCCCGGACGACCAGGAGGTGGTGCTGGAGCCCGGGCAGTTCCACGTCGTGCCGAGGGGTGTGCAGCACAACCCGGTCGCGGACGAGGAGGTGGGGATCGTGCTCATCGAGACCGTCACCACCGCGCACACGGGCGATGTGATCGTGCCGGGCACCGTCTCCGTCGAGCGGCAGGTGGGCGGCTTCCGCTGACGCGCGCCGACCGTCGGCCTCAGCCCAGCGCGCGCCCCATCTGGATCCGCCGACCGACGAGGTCGAGCCCGAGCCGGGCCTCCGTCGCCACGAGGCCGAGGTGGAACGGCGTCGCCGGCTGCTCCTCGACGAACCCGGCGCGGGCGTAGGCGGGCGCGTTCCACGGCACGTCGGCGAAGGTGCGCAGCGTGATCCGCCGGTGGCCGCGCCGCCGCGCCTCCTCGGCCGCCGCCTCGACGAGCGCGCCGCCGTGGCCACGGCGCCCGTGCTCGGGCGGCACGGCGACCTGCTCCAGGTGGGCGAGGCCGTCGACCTCGAGGACGTGCGCGAAGCCGACGATCTCGGGGCCGGCGTCCGCGTCCTCCGCCACCAGCAGGAAGCCGGGCTCGGCCGGGCGCTCCGCCCCGGTCGGCGCGGGCCACCACTCGGCGGGGCGCAGCAGCTCGACGAGGATCCGGTCGGCCCGGTCCTCGATCCCCTGCAGCGCGTCGAGGTCGCGGGCGGCCACGGGGCGGATCCGGGTGGGCACGTCGCCAGCGTATGGGGCCGGCGCGCCTCGGCCGGCTCGGGGCAGTCACTCCTGCGCGCGCCCCGCGGCCGCGCGCAGCACGACCACCGCGCCCAGCCACCCCTCCGCCTGCCATGCTCGGAGACGGCCGCGGCGCGTGGCCCCGACGAGCCGAGGGATCCCGTGCACTACCGGCTGATGGACGAGTACGGCGTCGACCGTCCGCTCTGGGGCGACGGCGGCCTCTGCCCCGACGGCACGCCGGAGCTCCCGCCGCGGGTCGAGGCGGCGGTCCGGGAGTGGGCGGCCGTCTTCCAGGAGGGCTTCCGCTGGGACCGCGGCTGGCGGGATCGCGTCGTCGCCCGGGAGCACGCGGCCCAGGCGGAGCGGCTGCTCGCGATCCTCGAGCGCGTGCTCGCGCCGGACGACACCGTCGAGCTCGTCTGCTGGGAGACCGACGGGCGCCGCGGCCGCTGACCCTGCGCACGGCGGCGCCCGGACGGGTAGCGCGTCCGGGCGGGTAGCGCGTCCGGCACCCTGTCGCCGAGGTGTTGGACGACCGTCCAACGACCGGCCGGATCGCGTGCGCTCCGGCCGCCGACCCGGCATCGTCGTCCTCGTCAGCACGAACGACACGCAAGACACGAACAGCACGGACGACACGAACAGCACGATCGACCCCAAGACCCCACAGGAAGAGGAAGAGATCATGAGCAAGCTCACGTCGAAGACCACCCGCATCGTCGCCACCGCCGCCCTCAGCGGCGGGATGATCGCCGCTCTCAGCGGCTTCGCGACGGCACCCGCCCAGGCCGCGGAGCCCGCGGCACCCGCGGCCGAGAGCAGCCAGGTGAACAGCCCCGTCACCGGCAGCGTCACGCTCGACCCGGTCGCCATCGTCGGCGCCATCACCGCCGCGGTGAACGACCAGAGCGACCGCAGCGGCGCCGTCCTGGCCGCGCTCGACATCGGCTACTACAGCGCGGACAACCCGGACCGCCTCACCGTCGCGGTCGTCAACAAGAACCAGGACATCGTCGTGGAGGGCGCCATCGTGGACGCCAAGCCCATCGACATCAAGGGCGGCAGCTACGTCATCTACTGGTTCGACGGACCCGGCAAGGTCACCAACAACGGCGACGGCGGCTTCCTGAACTGGGGCGTGCTGGGCAACAACGTCAAGACGGACAACGTCATCAGCATCAACGGCGGCTGATCCCTCTCACGGCACCGTCGGCGCCCCGCCATCCCCCGGGATGGCGGGGCGTCCGCGCGTCCCGCCCTCGATCATGCGGGGCGGCTGGGCGCGGCGGATCCGTCGCTCGCGGCGGGTGCGGATCACGCCGCGGACGAACGCGACCGACACGAGCGCCGTGCGGTTGGGCGCGTTCCACGTGCGCATCAGCCGGCCGAGGTGCCAGGCGACGGCCTGCCGGCTGTACGAGGTGGCGCGCGCGATCTCGTCGTTGGACAGCCCGTGCGCGGTGAGGGCGAGCATGCGCTCCTCCACGTCGTCGAGGTCGGGGGCGCGGGCCACGAGGTCGAGCTCCACGTCCTCGTCGGCGGGCGGCGGATCCGCGACCACCACCGCGGGCGTCGCCGCCTCCTGCGCGCGATGCCCCGCCCAGGCCTCCACCCAGCACGTGCCGAGCTCGTGCGCGACGTGGGAGGCACGGGCCATCGCGACGACGAGCGTGGCGTCCCGCTCGGCGGCGGCCGCGTGCATCACGAGCGCGAAGACGCGGAGCGCGGGCAGCGCGCCGCGGAGGGCGACGGACAGGTCGACGTCGGGCTGGGCCGCGCTCCGGCGGGCGACCGCGCGGAGGTCCTCGAGGCAGTCCGGCGGCAGGGGCCGCCCGTGCTCGACGGCGGCGAGGGCCGCGGGCAGCACCAGCGGCACGATCTCGTCGTACCGGAGCCGGAGCCAGTCGCGGCCCGCGGGCCGCACCTCCTCGAGCGGACAGCGCAGCAGCAGCTCCCGGAACTCGTCGACGCGCGCGTCGAGCCGGAGGCCCAGCGGCTGGCCCGGCCGCAGCAGCCGTGCCCGCCCGGCCTGCTCCGCCGGCGGTCCCTGCTCGGCGTGCTGGATGTCGACCATCGGAATCCCCCCGGATCCGCGATGCGCGTCGTCCCCCCGGACGCCGGCACCGCCCCCCCATGCTCTGCCCGACGGGTGGACGGCCGGTGGACGCGCCGTGTCCCGCCGGGGTGCCGGCGGCCGATCCGACCGCCCAGCTCCTCGAGCTGCCCCGTGGGGCGCGGATCCCCGGCCCCACGACGACGTTCCCACGGCGGGCGCCCGTCCCTCAAGGGGCCCGGCGCGATCGCCGTCGAGCGGTGAGGCGGTCGGGGCGAGGCGGTCGGCGGCGCGGCAGGCGGATCAGCGGGTCTCGGCGGGATCCAGCTCCATCCGCATGAACACGCTCGCCCGCGCGTACGGCATGTGCCCGACCTCCTCGGGCGCCACGTGCCGGAAGCCGACGGCCTCGTAGAGGTGCACGGCCGCGGGGAGGTCGACGCTGCTCCCGAGCACGAGCGTCGTCGCACCCCGGCGCCGGGCCTCCGCGATGGCCGCGACGAGCAGCCGGCGTCCCGTGCCCCGGCCGCGCGCGGCCTCGTCGACCGCCATCTTCGCGAGCTCCCAGACGCCGTCGCCCTCGGGGATCAGCGCGACGCAGCCGATCGCCCGGTCGCCATCGCGCGCCAGCAGCACCGCGCCGCCGCGGTCGACGATCTGCCCGCGCGGATCCGCGAGCACGCGCTCGTCGTCGGGCTCGAGCGCGAAGAGGGTCGTGATCCACGCCTCGTTGAGCGCGCGGAAGGCGCGGGCGTCGGCGTCATCGCGGAGCGGGGTGATCTCCCGGGGCGGGGTGCGGGTCTCGCGGCTCGTGCTCATGAGCCCAGCCTCCCCGCTCGCGACCAGCGCTGTCCAATATGGAAGCCGGTGCATCGATAGCGTGGGTGCATGGATCTCGATCTCCGCCTCGTCCGCTCCTTCCTCGCCGTCGCGGACGAGCTGCACTTCGGGCGCGCGGCCGACGAGCTGGGGATCGCACAACCCGTGCTCTCGCAGCAGGTGCAGCGGCTGGAGCGGCAGCTCGGCGTCACGCTGCTCGCCCGCACCTCGCGGAGCGTCGCGCTCACGCCGGCCGGCCTCGCCCTGCGCGATCGCGGCCGGGCGCTCCTCCGGCAGGCCGACGCCGGGCTCGACGAGGTCGCGCGCATCGCCCGCGGCGAGGTGGGACGGCTGGAGATCGGCATGGTGCACTCGACCGTCGCGATCGACGCCGAGCACGGCGGCCCGGTCGAGGGCATCCGCCGCTTCCGCGCGCGCCACCCGGCCGTCGAGGTGCGCGTGCGCGAGGGCTTCACGGTCGACCTGATGGACGCGCTCCGCCGCGGCGAGCTCGACGTCGCGGTGGTGCGCGACCCGGATCCGATGCCGGGCACGCAGCTCGTCGAGCTCGTGACGGAGCCGTTCGTCGCGGTGGTGCCGGTCGCGCATCCGCTCGCCGCGGCCGACGAGGTGGATCCCGCGCTGCTCGCCGACGAGCCCTTCGTCTTCCCGCCGCGCCGCGCCAGCGAGGACGCCTACCGCCGCAACCTCGCGCCCGTCACCGAGCGCGGTCGCCTGATCCGCGTGGTGCAGGAGGGCTCGACCTGGTCGATGATCGTCCACCTCGTCGGCGCCGGGCTCGGCGTCACGATCGCGCCGCGGAGCGCGACGGTGGGCGCGCCCGCGAGCGTGCGGGTGCTGCCGCTCGCCGGGTCCACCGCGACCTCGACCGTGCACCTCGCCACCCGCGTCGACGACCGCCGCGCCGTGGTGGACGCGTTCCTCGCGGCGCGCCGCGGCTGACGGACCGCTCGATATCGTGGGCCCCACCCGCGTCACCCGCGCGGCAGCACGAGGAGGAGCACCCATGAGCAGCTACGCCGTCACCGATCCGACCACCGGCGAGAGGGTCGCCGAGCATCCCGAGATCACCGACGCGGAGCTGCAGGAGGCCATCGCCGCCGCCGAGGGCGCCTACCGCGCCTGGTCGCGCCGCACCTCGATCGCCCAGCGCGCCGCCCTCCTGGCCCGCGTCGCCGAGCTGCACACCGAGCGCCGTGACGAGCTGGCGCGGATCATCGTGCGCGAGATGGGCAAGCCCCTCGACCAGGCGCTCGGCGAGGTCGACTTCGCCGCCGACATCCTCGGCTACTACGCCCGCGGCGCCGAGGAGCTCCTCGCCGACGAGCCGATCGCGCTCGCCGACGGCACCGGATCCGCGTTCGTGCGCCGCTCCGGCCTCGGCGTGCTGCTCGGGATCATGCCGTGGAACTTCCCGTACTACCAGGTGGCCCGGTTCGCCGGCCCCGCCATCGTGACCGGGAACACGATCCTGCTGAAGCACGCGCCGCAGTGCCCCGAGTCGGCCGAGGCGATCCAGAGCATGTACCGCGACGCGGCGGCGGAGCTCGGCGCCGACCCGGGCGTCTACGTCAGCGTGCTCGCGACGAACGCGCAGATCGAGGGCGTCATCGCCGACCCGCGCGTGCAGGGCGTCTCCGTCACGGGATCCGAGCGGGCGGGCGCCGCCGTCGCCGAGATCGCGGGCCGGCACCTCAAGAAGGTCGTGCTCGAGCTCGGCGGATCCGACCCGTTCATCCTCCTGTCGACCGACGACCTCGACGCCGTCGTCGCCGACGCGGTGGCGGCCCGCCTCGACAACAACGGCCAGTCCTGCAACGGTGCCAAGCGCTTCCTCGTCATCGACCACCTGTACGACGAGTTCGCGGCCCGCTTCACGGCAGCGCTGACGGCTGCCCAGCCTACGGATCCGATGGCCGACGGCACCCTGCTCGGCCCGCTCTCCTCGCGCGCCGCGACCGAGCGCCTCACGGAGCAGCTCGCCCGCGCGGTCGACCAGGGCGCCACCGTGCTCGCGAGCGGCGAGCCCGTCGGCAACATGTTCCCGCCCGCGGTGCTCGCCGACGTGACGCCCGAGATGGACGCCTACCGGGAGGAGTTCTTCGGGCCCGTCGCCGCGCTGTACCGCGTCGCGTCGGAGGAGGAGGCTGTCGTGCTCGCCAACGACACCTCTTTCGGCCTCGGCTCGTACGTCTACACGACGGATCCGGAGCAGGCCCTGCGCGTCGCCGACGGCATCGACGCGGGCATGGTCTGGGTCAACCTCGTGCTCGGCGACGCGGCCGAGCTCCCGTTCGGCGGCGTGAAGCGCTCGGGCTCGGGCCGCGAGCTCGGCCGCCACGCGGTCGACGAGTTCGCGAACCGGAAGCTGATCCGCATCGCCTGACGGGCGCCCGCTCCGGCGACCGCCCTCACCAGGGACGCGACGCGCCCCGGCTGCGGATCGCCCGGGCGGGGACGGCGAGGAGCTGCCGCTGGCACCCGATGGTCCCCGTCACGAGGACGGCGAGCGCGCCCGCGGCGATGCCCGCCACGCTCGCCGCGACCAGGCCGAGGACGAGGGCCGGTCGGTGCAGGTGTCGGGCACGGTCCATGGGGATCTCCTTCGTCGCGATCGGGGGAGCGCCGCGGACGGAAGACGTCGCAGGCGGATCCGGCACCGTAGCGAGCGCGACCCCTCCCGCCGGCGGGCCCTCCACACGGGACCGCCGCGGCGACCGCCGGATCAGGCCGCGCCGGTGCCCGCGATGTCGCGCAGCCGGCGGCGCACCGCCGCGTAGGAGGCGACGAGGGTCGTGTCGAGGCCGGCCGTGCGCGCATCCGCCCACTCGTCGATGGCCGCGCGCACCGCGACGCCCGCGAGCTCCGTCACGAGCCGGGCCTCCTGCGCCGTGATGCGGCCGCCGAACGCCGTCGTGATCCGCTCGGCCAGCTCCCACGAGCGCGTCGCGTCGATCGACACCGCCGTCGACCGCAGCTGCGGCTCGGCGGCCATGAGCCGGCGCACGCGCAGCTGCTGGTGCGCGATGGCGGAGAGGTCGCCGTCGAGGCTCGCGAGCACCTTCTGGTACACGGCCTCGAGCTGGGGGAGCGGCGCGGATCCGCGGTCGACGTCGGCGAGCCAGGCGTCGAGCGGCGCGTCGAAGACGGGGTGGAGCGTGAGGACCGACTCCTCCTTGCTCGGGAAGTAGCGGAAGCACGTGCGGTCGGAGACGCCCGCGGCCTGCGCGATGTCGTGGATGGTGGTGGCCGCCATGCCGCGCTGCTCGAAGAGGGAGAGCGCGGCCTCGCTGATCTCGGTGGTCGTCGCCATGCGGCGCCGCTCGCGGAGGCCAGCGGTGCCGTTCGCTGCCGTACCGGGCCCGGCCACGTCGCTCAGGGTGCCCATCCGGTCGCCTGCCTCTCGCACATCCCGCCGGTCGGATCCGACGAATCTGTCATATACTGCCACATGGTCCGAGTCTGACATCCGGACCTCCCCGGCCCCGCACCGTCGCGCGCGCCCCGCCTTCCACTCCCCGGAGAACCCCCATGAGCACGCCGCCCTCCGCCGACACCCGGCGCGACGCCACGCCGCCCGCCGAGTCGACCCTCCCCACCCGCGACCGGGCCGCGTCCGACCGCGCCGCCACCCCCGAGGACGAGCGCCTGCCGCAGGGCGCCCCGCTCGTCATCGGCCTGCTCGTCGTCGCCGCGTTCGTCGTGATCCTCAACGAGACGATCATGAGCGTCGCCCTGCCGAGCCTCATGGTCGACCTGCAGATCACCACCGCCACCGCGCAGTGGCTCACGACCGGCTTCATGCTGACGATGGCCGTCGTGATCCCCGCGACCGGCTTCATCCTCCAGCGCTTCTCCACGCGCCAGGTCTTCGGCGCCGCCATGACGCTGTTCTCGCTCGGCACGCTCGTCGCGGCCATCGCACCCGGCTTCGGCGTGCTGCTCGTCGGCCGCATCGTGCAGGCCAGCGGCACGGCGATCATGATGCCGCTGCTGTTCACGACCGTGCTCAACCTGGTGCCCGCCGCGCGCCGCGGCCGCCTCATGGGCGTCATCTCCATCGTCATCGCGGTCGCCCCGGCGATCGGCCCGACGGTGTCCGGCCTCATCCTCAGCTCGCTCTCGTGGCGCTGGATGTTCTGGATCGTGCTGCCCATCGCGTTGGTCGCGCTCACGCTCGGCCTCTGGAGGATCACGAACCTCACGACCCCGCGGAAGCTGCCGTTCGACATCCTCTCCGTGGTGCTCTCCACGCTCGCGTTCGGCGGCCTGATCTTCGGCCTCTCGAGCCTGGGCGAGTCGGCCGAGGGCAACGCGCCCCTGCCGCTGTGGATCCCGATCACGGTCGGCGTGCTCGCGCTCGCCGCCTTCATCGGCCGCCAGGTCTCGCTGCAGCGCGAGGACCGCGCGCTCATGGACCTGCGCACCTTCCGCAGCCGCCCGTTCGTGGTCGCGATCATCATGGTGAGCGTCAGCATGATGGCGCTGTTCGGCAGCCTGATCGTCCTGCCGCTCTACCTGCAGAACGTGCTCGAGCTCGGCACCCTCGAGACGGGCCTCCTGCTCCTCCCCGGCGGCGCGCTCATGGCGGTCCTGTCGCCCATCGTGGGTCGCCTGTTCGACCGCGTCGGGCCGCGCCCTCTCGTGATCCCCGGCGCCGTCGTCGTGAGCATCGCCCTCTGGGGCATGACCACGATGCTGCACGAGGGCACGTCGATCGGCTGGGTCATCGCGGTGCACCTGGTGCTCAACGCCGGCCTCGCGTTCATGTTCACGCCGCTGCTCACCTCGGCCCTCGGATCCCTGCCGCCGCGCCTCTACTCGCACGGCAGCGCGACGGTCTCGACCATGCAGCAGCTGGCGGGCGCCGCGGGCACGGCCCTCTTCGTCACGGTGCTCACGACCACGACGGTCGCCGGCCTCGCCGACGGGCAGTCGGAGGTCACGGCCACCGCGGCCGGCGTGCAGGCGGCCTTCATGATCGGCGGGTTCATCTCGCTCGCCGCCATCGTCGCCTCGTTCTTCGTCCGTCGCCCGGCGGAGCCGCTGCCGGAGGGCGTGGCGGGGCACTAGCGCGCAGCACCCGCGTCGATCCGGCCCGGCCCCGTTCAGTCCCAGGACGCGGAGCCGGGCCGGACGTCCGCCCGCGTCCCGCGGCTCCACCGCGCGATCGACTGCTCCACGTACTCGCCCACGAGGGCCGGCAGGTCGAGCGCCGGGTTGTGGATCCACTGGATCTCGAGGCCGTCGAGGATCGCGAGGAAGCACGCCGCCTCGTACTCGAGCGTGGCCTCGTCCATCTCCGGGACCTGCCCGAGCGCCACGGCCTCGCCGATGCGGCGGCGGATCTGCGCGATGGTGCGCGCGTACCGGCCGCGCATGTACGCGTGGGCGGGGTGCGTCGCGTCGCTGGTCTCGGTCGCGAAGGTCAGGTACAGCTCGAGGAAGCCCCGGTGCTGCACGTGGTACCGCATGAGGTCGACGAAGGCGCGGAGCGCGGGCAGGCCCGGCGCCGCCTCCGAGACGAACGGCTGCTGCCGGTCCCACTCGCGCAGCACCTCCGTGAGGAGCTCCTCCTTCCGGAAGTAGCGCAGCACGGCAGCGGGGGAGACGCCCACCTCGTCGGCGATCTCCTTGATCGTCGCGGCGCCGTAGCCGCGAACGCCGAACACGCGCACGGCGGCGTCGACGATCTCCGCGCGCCGACGCACGCCCGTCGAGTAGCGGCCGCGGGGCGCGGCGCCCGCGGAGGCGCCCGGATCGGGGTTCGTGCTCGGATCCGCACCGGGATCAGGAAAGTTTGCCGCCGATACCGCGGATTCCCGGCGATCCGGGGAGGCGCCTCTCGTCTCGGTCACGATGCGCGTCCTCCCTCTTGTGCGGCCCTGGGTCGGGACGTACAGTGACTCAACCGTAAACGAGGCGTCAGGTTTCGTCCGACGGTGATCATTGCTAGGGACGAGGGCGTCGTGGGCGAAGTGGTGTTCGGTGTGGGCCTCATCGGGGCCGGACCGGTAGGGCAGGCGATCCACCTGCCCACGTTGGCGCGCATGGCCGACCGCTTCCGCGTCGTCCACGTGATGGACGTCGACGCCGACGTCGCCGAGCGGGTCGCGGCCCGGGCGGGTGCCCGGCACTCGACCGACGCGGACGCGCTCATCCGGGATCCGGCCGTCGACGTGGTCGTCATCGGCAGCCCGAACCGCTTCCACGCCGAGCAGGTCGTCGCCGCGTGCCGCGCGGGCAAGCGCGCGGTGCTGTGCGAGAAGCCGCTCGCCGTCACCGTCGAGGAGGGCGAGGCCATCGCGCGCGCCTCCGCCGAGCACGGCGTGCCCGTCGTCGTCGGCACGATGCACGCGTTCGACCCCGCGTGGATCGCCGCGGTCGACGCCTGGGACGCCTCGGGCGACGTGCCGCACACCGTCCGCATCTCGGCCGTCATCCCGCCGAACCCCGACTCCGAGGACTCCGCCACCGAGATCGTCGGCCGGCCCGCACCCCGCGCGGCGGGCGAGCCGGACGTGGAGGCGCAGGCGCTCGCCGTCTCCGGTGGTGTGCTCGGCCTCGCCATCCACGACCTCCCGCTCGCGCGGCGCCTCCTGCCCGACGCCCGGCCGCGCGTGATCAGCGCCCGCGCCCTCCGGCCGTGGGGCTACGAGATCGTCGCCATGGTCGGCGGGAGCGTGCTCGAGGTGCACGGCATCGGCGGCGCCTCGTGGGATCCCGAGTGGACGCTCGACGCCGTCGCGCGCGACCGCTCGCTCCACCTCGACTTCTCCCTCTCCTACGTGCACGCCGGATCCAGCACCGCCACGCTCATGGGCGCCCGCGGCACCACCGGCTGGGGCCCGTACCCGGACAACGGCTACCTCGGCGAGTGGGAGCACGTGCACGACGTGGTCACGGGCGCGGCCGAGCCGGTGCCGATGTCCGTGCTCCTCGCCGACCTCGCGCTCGCCATCGACATCGCCGACCAGGCCGCCGCGCTCATCCGGGCGGACGTGGCCGTCGTGTCGGGATCCGCCGCCGAGCCCCGCCGGACGGGGGTCGCCGCATGAGCGCCCTGACCCTCCGCATCGACACCGCCGTCTCGGCGCCCCACGCGCACGCCGCCGTCGCGACCCTCGCCTCGCTGCCCGAGTCCTTCCGCCGCACGGAGGACGCGGGCGACGTGGTCGTGATCGCGGGCGGCGCCGGGTGGGCCGGCCGCGCGACCGCCGCGGCCCGCGCGGGTGCTCGCGCCCTCCTCGTGCTCGACCCCGGCCCCGCCGACGACGCCGAACTCGCCGCGCTGGTGGCGACGGGCGCACCCGTGGTGCTCGACGTGCCGTGGCGGCACGACGAGGCCGTGCGGCGGGTGGCCCCGCGGATCCACCGCCTCGCCGCTCCCGGGGCCCTGCTCGAGGCGCGCGCCACCCTCGCGGACGGCGACGACCTCGCCGGCGCGGCCCGCGCGCTCGCGCTCACGACGCAGGTGCTCCTCGGCGCGCCCCTCACGGAGCTCGTGATCCTCGCGCGCACGCCGGACCACCTGATGCTCACGGGATCCACCGCGACCGGCGTGCACGTGATCGTCAGCGCGCTCGTCGCGGCCCACGGCCACGCGTGCGCGACCTTCCGCCTCGTCGTCGGCGACCGCGCCGCGCACGTCGCCCTCCCCGCGCCGGACACGGCGGCCCCCGGACGGGCGAGCGTCACCGACGCCGCCGGCCGCGAGGACCTCCCCGTCGTCTTCGAGTCCGGCCACCGCACCGCGCTGCGCCTGGCCCGCGACGCCGCCCACGGTCGATGCGCGCCCGACGACGTCGCCGACCTCCGCGCCCTCCTCGCCGCAGCGCCCGCGCTCGCCGACGCCGCGCTCCCCTAGGCCCAGCCCCTTCCATCCCTTCCACCACACACAGCACCACCGGACAACGGAGTCAGAAAATGCCACAGCAGTCATCCAGCGCCTTCGGCAACGGCCTCACCCGACGATCCCTCCTGAGCGCCGGGGTCGGCGCCGCGGCGGTCGGCCTCCTCGCCGCGTGCAGCGGCGGAGGCGGAGGCGCCTCGGGCGCCGGCGCACCCCTCAAGTTCTGGAACATGCCCTGGGGCGCGCCCGCCTTCCTCACCGAGGACAAGGCGATCTCCGCGGCCTACAAGCCCGCGAGCGGCATGGGCGGGGTCAGCTACCAGCAGGTCCAGTGGGCCAACTTCACGCAGACGTTCTCCACCGCGGTCGCGGCGAACAACGGTCCGGCCGTCAGCTCCGGAGGCGGGACGACGGCGTTCCTCTTCGAGGCGCAGGGCAAGATCGCGTACGCGGACGACCTCATCGAGACGTGGAAGGGCAACGGCATCTACGACGACTTCCTCCCGGGCCTCGTCGACACCCTGAAGACGGCCAACGGCTACGCGGCCGTCCCGTACAACCTCGACATGCGCATGTACTGGTACCGCAAGGACCTCCTCGAGAAGGCCGGCGTCGAGGCGCCCACCGACTGGGACTCCTACGAGGCCGCGTGCGCCGGGCTCAAGAAGATCGGCGTCTACGGCTACGGCACCCGCTCGGGCGCCGGCGCCTTCACCGGCTTCCACCAGATCGTCGCCCACATGATCAACAACGGCGGCGGCCTGTTCGACCCCGACCAGAACCCCGACGTCGTCACGGACAAGAACATCGAGGCCGTCGAGTGGGTGCTCGGCATGGTGAAGAACGGCTACGTGGATCCCCGCAGCGCCACCTACACCTCCGACAACGCGTACCAGCAGATGGACGCCGGCACCTTCGGCATGCTCTGGGACGGCGCGGGCGCCACGGCCAACGTGAGCCCGGAAACCGCGGCGAACATGGTGGTCGGCGACCCGCTCGTGGGCCCCGGCGGCGAGAAGGGCGCGCTCTACTTCCCGAACAACATCATGATGTACAAGTCGACGCCCAGCCAGGAGAACAGCGAGGCGTTCCTCACGTACTACTACCAGAACATGAAGTCGCTCTGGACGAAGCAGACCGGCATCGGCCTGCCCCCGCTGAAGTCCATCGCCGACGAGGCGTACGCGGACGACGCGAACACCACCAAGATCCTCAACGACTGGCAGCCGATCTCGAAGACGTGGGGCGCCCCCGGCTCGAACACGGTGTTCCAGAACGTGACCAAGGTGGACGGCACGCAGCCGACGATCTCGTTCGCGCAGGCCGTGCTCGGCGGCACGGTCACCGCGAGGGAGGCTCTCGAGAAGCTGCAGAAGGAACTGGACGCGGGCGCGTGACGCCGCGGACACCCGGAGGCCGTGACATGGGCGAGGTGACCTGATGGCGGTGGACACGCGCGTCGCCGACAAGATCGGGCTGGCCCGGCGCGGGGTCGGCGTCGCCGGCTCCGGCCGGCCGCCCGGCGCGCCCCGCAAGGGCTCCGGCAAGACGCCGCTCGGCCGGGCGGGCGCGACGCTGGCGCTGTTCGCGCTGCCGTCGCTGATCCTGCTGATCCTCCTGAACGTCTACCCGGTCGTCTACTCGTTCCTGCAGTCGCTGCAGCAGGGCACGCCGTCGACGCTCCCGTGGGAGACGCCGTTCGTCGGCTTCCAGAACTACGCGAACGTGATCACGTCGGAGTCGTTCCGCAACGCGACCACGTTCACGATCGTGTTCACGCTCGTGGGCGTGTTCGGCTCGTGGATCGTGGGCCTCGCCCTCGCGCTGCTGCTGCGCACCCGGATCCCGGCCAACGGGCTCTTCAAGGTGCTGCTGCTCCTGCCGTGGATCGTCCCGGTGGTCGTGTCGTCGACCTCGTGGAACTGGCTGGTGGCGACGCCGCAGAGCCCGGTGCCGATCATCCTGGAGACGCTCGGGTTCCCCGACGCGAACTTCCTCGGCGACCCGCTGCTCGCGCAGATCGTGGTCTGCGTGTTCAAGGTCTGGATCAGCTTCCCGTTCATGCTGATGATGATGTCCTCGGCGCTCGCGTCGGTGGACACCAACGTCTACGAGGCGGCGAAGATGGACGGCGCGAGCGCCTGGCAGGCGTTCCGCGGCGTGACCCTCCCGATCATCTCCCGCACCACGTACATCAGCTGGGTGCTGATGACGATCTTCTGCGTCAACGACTTCCCGACGATCTTCCTGCTCACGCAGGGCGGTCCCGTGAACGCGACGACGTCGCTGATCGTGCTGGCGTACCAGCAGGCGTTCCAGAACCTGCAGACCGGACCGGCGACCGCGGTGGCGTTCATGATGACGGCGGTGCTCGTCCTCGTGTCGACGCTGCTGTACCGGCAGATCAAGAAGGCGGACATCGAATGAGCCAGGCACTCGCGGTCGGCGGCGCCACCTCGGCGACCGTCGGCGACGTCAAGCGGACCACCGCGAAGGCCCGCGAGCAGAAGGGCCAGTGGTGGCGCTTCCTGCTCATCGCGGTCATCACGCTCGTGGTGATCACGCCGATCCTCGCGGTGCTGTTCCTCTCCACCCAGCCGGGGCAGAACAGCACCGAGACCGGGTTCACGATGGAGAACTTCCAGCGCGTGCTCGGCGGCACCGACGTGATGATCTGGCTCGGCAACAGCCTGGTCGTCGCGCTGGTGACCGTCGTGGTGTCGGTCGTCATCGCGGCGCCCGCCGGGTACGTGCTCAGCCGCTCGCGGTCGAAGCTCGTCTCCGGGTACTCGCTCGTGCTGTTCGTGGTGCAGGCCCTGCCGGTGGTGACGGCGGCGATCCCGCTGTTCATCACCTTCTCGGCGATGGGCCTCATCAACACGCTGCAGGGCGTGGCGATCATCTACATCGGCTCGACCATGTCGGTCGCGATCTGGATGATGGCGGCGTACATCGACTCCATCCCGATCACGCTCGAGGAGGCGGCCTGGATGGACGGCGCGAGCGTGTTCGGCGGGTTCGTCCGCGTCGTGCTGCGCAACTCCCTGCCGGGCATCCTGTCGACCGCGATCTTCTCGTTCCTGCTGGCGTGGAACGACTACCTGATCGCGCTCCTGTTCCTGCAGGACTTCACGAAGTACACCCTCCCCATCGGCCTCAACACGTTCTTCCAGCAGAACGCGGCCGACTGGGGCTCGGTGATGGCGGTCGCGGTCATCATGATGCTGCCGCCCGTGCTGATCTTCGCCCTGCTGAACAAGTACTTCAGCGTCGGCGGGATCGGCGGGTCGCTCGCCGGGAGGTGATGCGGCCGGCGCGCGGGTGATGCCGTGCGCGACACGAGAGCCCGCCCCCGTGATCCGGATGGATCGCGGGGGCGGGCTCTCGTCGTGCGGGGAGCGTGCGGCTACGCCTCGTCGTCGCGCATCTCGTACGCCGCCCGCTGCTCCTGCACCTCGCGGATGCGCGCGATGTCGAACTTCGGCCGGCGGTCGAAGTCGTAGATGCCGTTCTGCTCCTGGAACGTGTCGGTGAGCTGCGTGAAGCAGTAGCCGAACATGAGCGGATCCTCGAGCAGCACCTCGGTGAGGCCGCGGAACCGGGCATGCCACTCCTCGACGTCGGCGACGCGCTCGCCGTAGCCCCACGAGACGGCGCGTGCAGGGTCGCTCGCATCCGCCTGCGGGCGGTCGATCTCGGCCGGGTTCCACCAGATGCCGCCGTACTCCGAGAGGAAGAAGGGCTGGCCGGCGTACGGCACGGAGATCGCTCGGCCGTCGAGGTCGTTGACGAAGGGGCGGCCCTCGGCGAGGCCCGCCTGCTCGCGGCGGAACGCCTCCGGGTCCTGCTCGTAGGAGTGCGAGTCGTAGACGTCGGCGGAGCGGACGCGGTGGGAGTAGCCGGACGCGTCGAGGACGGGACGCGATGGATCCGCCGCCTTCGTGGCCAGGTACATGCCGGCGGTCACGTCGTCGAGCTGCGTGATGCGGTCGTGGATCGCCTGGTACGTCTCGTTCAGCGGGCACCAGCCGACGATCGACGGGTGCGAGCGGTCGCGCGTGACCGCCTCGATCCACTGGGTGATGAACGACGCCGTCGGCTTCTGCGCGTCGCGCTCCATGCCGCCGCCCGCGCCCCAGTCGCCGAACTCGCCCCAGACGAGGTAGCCCAGCCGGTCGGCGTGGAAGAGGAAGCGCTCCTCGAACACCTTCTGGTGCAGGCGCGCGCCGTTGAAGCCGGCCGCCATCGACAGCTCGATGTCGCGGACGAGCGCGGCGTCGTCGGGGGAGGTCATGAGGGTGTCCGGCCAGTAGCCCTGGTCGAGGACGAGCCGCTGGAAGACGCGGCGGCCGTTGAGGAGCACGTCGCGGCCGTCGATCGCGATGGAGCGGAGGCCGCCGTAGGAGGCGACCTCGTCGACCGCCTCGCCGTCGGCGTCGACCAGGCGCAGCGCGATGTCGTAGAGGTGCGGGTCCTCGGGCGACCACGGGCGAACGCGGTCCTCGGGGATCCGCAGGACGACCCGGGCGCCGAGGCTCGCGGGCACGGCGGCGCGCGTGATCTCGCCGGCCGCGTCCTGGAGCACGGCCTCGAACCGCAGGCCCGAGGTGCGCGGCGCGAGCTCGGGCGTCACGGTGAAGGAGGTGTCGCCGAGCTGCGGCTCGACGTGCACGGAGCGGATGTGCGCCTCGGGCACCGGCTCCAGCCACACCGTCTGCCAGATCCCGGTGGTGCGCGTGTAGAAGCACGAGGTGTTCTCGAACCACGTGGCCTGCTTGCCGCGGGCCTGCGGCTCGTCGCGGGTGTCGCGGGCGCGGACGGTGATGGTCAGCTCCTCCTCGTCGGCGCGCACGCCGAGGTCGGCCGTGAACGACGTGAAGCCGCCGCGGTGCCGGGCGACCTCCTCGCCGCCCACCCACACGGTCGCGTCGTGGTCGACCGCGCCGAAGTGCAGGAGGACGCGGCGGCCGCTCCAGCCGGCAGGGATCCGCACGGTGCGGCGGTACCAGACCGCCGTGAGGAAGTCGACGTCGCCGATGCCCGACGCGGTGGACTCCGGGGCGAACGGCACGAGGATCTCCTCGGCCAGCTCCCGCTCGAGCAGCCCGCGCTCGAGGCCGCTGTCGCCGCGGTCGCGCTCGAAGCTCCACGTGCCGTTGAGGACCAGCCAGTCGGGACGGGTCGTCTGCGGCCGCGGGTGCTCGGGCTTGGGGATGACGGGGGTGGTGGTGTCGGTCACGATCGGGGGCCTCCTGGTCGGGGGTCGGGCGGTCGGTCGGTGGTGCGGGGTGCGGTGCTCGGACGGTGCGGCGGGTCAGTCCTCGTCGAGGTGCACGGGCTCGCCCGTGTGGTAGTCGACGAGCGCCCCGGGCGATCCCAGCACGGGCTGGTGGAACCGACCCGTGAGGTACATCGGAGTGACGAGGTACGACTCCCGTGCCCGCTCCGGTCGGGCCCACCGCACGCCGTTGGCGATCACGCGCTGCACGTCGGGGTGGTGGTAGACGGGGTAGACCTCGTCCCCGGGGCTGAAGTAGAAGACGCGTCCGTAGCCGCGCTTGTACGTGATGCCGCTGCGGAACACCTCGCCGCCGGAGAAGCTGCTGATGAAGACCAGCTCGTCGGGCTCGGGGATGTCGAAGAACTCGCCGTACATCTCCTGCCCCGGGATCTGGATCGGCTGGGGTACGCCCTCCGTGATGGGGTGCCGCGGCGCCACCGTCCAGACGAGCTCGCTGTCGCCGTCGTTGCGCCAGCGCAGGCTGCACGTCGTGCCCATCAGCCGGCGGAAGATCTTCGAGTGGTGCCCGGAGTGCAGCACGATGATGCCCATCCCCTCGAGCACGTGGCGCTGGATCCGGTCGACGACCTCGTCCGCCACCTCCTCGTGCGCGGTGTGGCCCCACCAGAGCAGCACGTCGGTCTGCGCGAGGAGCTCCTCGGTCATGCCGTGCTCGGGGTCGTCGAGGACGCGCGTCGTGACGTCGGCGTCCGCGCCGAGGAGGTCGCGGATCCCGCCGGCGATGGTGCTGTGCATGCCGTCGGGGTAGATGCCGGCGACGACGGGGTTCACCTTCTCGTGCCGGTCCTCCCCCCAGACGACGACGCGGAT
Organism: Clavibacter capsici; assembly: GCF_001280205.1. Lineage (NCBI taxonomy): Bacteria > Bacillati > Actinomycetota > Actinomycetes > Micrococcales > Microbacteriaceae > Clavibacter > Clavibacter capsici. Next base: position 109,103 of record NZ_CP012573.1, read on the forward strand.
GGGGGTGGTGGTCGTGTCGGTCATCGGGTCCCTCCGAGGTCGGTGGTGGCCGGGGCGGAGCCCCAGGCCGGGGTGCGGATGCCGTCCGCCACGCTCGTCCAGGAGCGCAGAGCGTCGGCGACGTCGGCGCTGCGCTCGTCGGCGATCGCCTGGGTGAGCGCGTCCTCGAGCAGGTCCGCGATCACGACGCGCTCGCCGCCCCGCTCGCTGCTGCGGATCGCGCCCTCCACCATCGCGAGGCTGAGCACGTTGTGCCGCACCTCGCTCTGCGGGGTGCGGCCGGCGCGGAGGCACCCGACGAACTCCTCGAGCGACGCGGCGATGCCCTCGGGGTGCTCGGGCACGTCGAACCTCCCGCCCGGCACGTCGAGGCCGACGACGTCGTCGCCGTCCCAGTGCGCGGCGCCGCGCTCGCCGTACGCGCGCCAGTCGGCGTTCCACGACGTGGGCATGCCGGGCGTGCAGCGGCTGCCGACGTACGCGAACCGGGCGCCGGACGCGAGCTCGAAGTCGGCGGTCGCGGCCGCGTCGCCGGCGAACCAGCTCCACGGCGGGTTCCACGAGCTGCAGCGCACGGCCACGGGCTCCTCGCCCGTCGCGTACCGCAGCTGGTCGAAGTGGTGGATGGACATGTCGACGAGCAGCGGGTGCGCCATCTGCTCGCGGAAGCCCGGCTCGTGGTCCTCGTGCAGGAACCGCGCGTGCACGACCGCGAGCGGCCCGACCTGCGCGACGGCCTCGCGGAACGCCGTGAGGTGGGTGAAGTAGCGGCGCGACTGGCTGACCATGAGCAGGCCCCCCGTGATGTCGGCGAGGGCGACCTGGCGGAGCGCCTCCGCCACGGTGGGCGCGAGCGGCTTCTCGCACAGCACCGGGAGGCCCGCGCGGAGCGCCTGCTCGTTGACGACGCGGTGCGCCTGCGGCACGGTCACGTTCACCACCGCCCGCGCGCCGGAGCGCGCGGCGACCTCGGCGACGGACGCGCCCACGACGACGTCGTCGAGCCCGGCGGCGCGCACGGCGGACTCGGCGAGCGGGACGTCGAGGTCGACCACGCCGACGGGCGCGGCGTGCGGGGACTCGGCGAGCATGCGGATCCACGCGCCGCCCATCGCGCCGGCGCCGACGACGACGACGGGCAGGCGGCCGGGATCCCCGGCGGACCCGGGGAGGGGGTGCTCTCGGAGCTCGGTCACGGCGGTCATCCCTTCAGCGCTCCGCCCAGGCTGGACTTGAGGAGGTGCTTGCGAGCGACGACGTACAGCACGGCGGGCGGCAGGACGTAGACGACCGCGCTCGCGGCCAGGAGCCCCCAGTCGACCACGTTCCGCTCGCTGAAGGCGCGGAACAGGCCGATGGCGAGCGGGTAGAGGTCCTGGTCCTGCAGCAGCACGAGCGGGGTGAGGAAGTCGCCCCACGAGCCCATGAACATGAGCATCGCCGCGGCGCCGAGGCCGGGCCCGATCAGCGGCAGCACGATCCGGCGCGCGCCCTGGAGCCGCGTGTTGCCGTCCGTCCACGCCGCCTCCTCCAGCTCGATGGGGACGGCGTCGACCGTCCCCTTCATCAGCCAGAGGGTGACCGGGAGGCCGCTCACGGCCTGGACGAGGATCAGCCCGTGCAGCGTGTTGGCCATGTGCAGGTTCACCATGATCAGGTACAGCGCGACGATGGTCGCCGGCGCCGGGATGACGCGGATGAGCAGGATCCCGAACATGAAGAAGCGGCGACCGGGGAAGGCGAAGCGCGAGAGCGCGTAGCCGCCGGCGATCCCCAGGGCCAGGTTCAGCGCCGTCGACGAGATCGCGATCACCAGGCTGTTGACCAGGAGCCGCGGCGTGCCGGGCGCGGTGAAGAACCGCGCGAAGTTGTCGAACGAGAAGGCGGGCAGCTGCACCGTCGCCCCGGCGTCCGCGTCGAAGGCGCTGAACGCGACCCACGCGAACGGGACGAGGCAGAACAGCCCCAGCAGGACGATGAGCGCGTAGCCGATGCCCCGCTGGGTGACGGCGAGGGGGGTGAGCGGGCGACGTCGTCGCCGGCCGGGCGGGCTCGCGGGCATGCGTTCCGTGGACGTGGTCATGTCACACCTCCACCTTCGCCAGGCGGATGTAGACCGCTCCGAGCACGAGGACGATGACGAGCAGGATGATGGACGCCGCGCTGCCGATCCCGATCTGCGAGAACTGGAGCGCGCGTTCGTAGATGTAGATCGCGGCCAGGCGCGTCTGCCCGCCGGGCCCTCCCCGGGTGAGGAAGTACACGAGGCCGAACACGCCGACGGTGCTGATGGTCGTGAGCAGGAGGTAGAGGAACACCGGGCCGCGGATCAGCGGCAGCGTGACGTGGCGGAAGACCTGCGTCGCCTTCGCGCCGTCCATGCGGGCCGCCTCGATCAGCTCGACGGGCACGTCCTCGAGCGCGGCCTGGAACATGATCATCGCGAAGGCGACCCCGCGCCAGATGTTGACCAGGATGATCGCGAGCATCGGCGCCGTCTGGAGCCAGGCGGTCGGCTCCTCCCCGAACACCGCGGTCAGCCGGTTGAGCGTGCCCTCCGGGCTGGTCGCGAGCACGCTCGCCCAGGTGAGGGAGGCGACGACCTCGGGGACGACCATCGGCATGAGCACGGCCGCGCCGAAGAGGCCCTTGCCGCGGATCCACGGCCGGCTGAGCACGATCGCGGCGACCATGCCGAGCACCGTCTGGCCGATGATCGCCGAGAACAGCAGGAAGGTGCCGGTCTGCCCGAGCGAGCCGAGGAAGTCGGCGTTCGTCAGCAGGTAGGCGTAGTTGTCGAGGCCGACGAACTTCGGGTCACGCGCCGCGAAGCCCGTGAGCTGCGTGTTGGTCAGGCTGAGCCAGACGCTGTAGAGCGCCGGCAGGACGATGAAGACCGTGATGAGCAGCGCCGAGGGTCCGAGGAGGAGCGCGACGAGGGGCAGGTTCGAGCGGCGGCGCCTCCGCGCCGGTGCGGGCGGCGTGACCGCCGCCCGCACCGGGATCGCCGCGTCGACGACCGACGTCACTCCTTCACCAGGCCCGGCCCGAGCAGGTCCGTCGCGTTCTCCACGAACGCGTCGTACGCCTGCCGGCCGTCGGCCTTGCCGCTGAGGATCAGCTCCGTCGCCGACGCCACCGCCTGCCCGATCTGGTCGGTGCCGTCGCCCGTCACCACGAAGACGCTGTCGGCGAGGTCCTCGCCGGCCTGCAGCAGGTGCGGCTCGTTCGAGTAGGGCGCCACGTCGTCGAGGTCGTCGCGGGCCGAGGCCGCACCGGAGGCCGTCAACTGCTGCGCGAGGGGCTCGCCGGTGGAGAGGTACTGGATGAACTCCATCGCGGCGTCCTTCTTCTCCGACTGCTCCGAGATCGCGTAGCCGCCGCCGGTGCTGCTCCACCCGTAGGGCTCGTCGCCGGAGCGCAGGCCCGGGAACTGCCAGGTGGTCACCTTCTCGTCGAGCCCGTCGATGGGCGTCGCGCCCTCGGGGCCCCAGTCGAACTTCCAGCCCCACGTGCCCTGCGCGGCGACCTGGATCTCGCCCTCGGGGAACTTCTCGTACTTGGTGGGCTCCCAGGGGTTCGGGTTCTGCAGGTCCTCGACCGGCATGAGGCCCTTGTCGACCAGCTCGGCGTACAGCTCGAACACCGCCAGCCAGCCGGGGCTCTCCAGGTCCCACGTGTCGGTCTCGGTGTCGTAGTAGCCGGTGTCGGTGCCGCCGAGCAGGGGCTGGAAGCCCTCGCCCCACGTGCCGCCGCCCCACGCGGTGCCCGCCGGGATGACGATGGGGGTGCCGCCGGTCCTCTCCTTCACCTGCACGAGCCGGTCGATCAGCTCGTCCCAGGTCGCGGGCTGGCTGGTGTCGACGCCGACCTCGGTCAGCACGTCCTGGCGGATGAAGAGGTTGAGGACCCCCGCGCCGGACGGGAGGCTGTAGATGCTCCCGTCCTGGCGGGTCATCGCCTCCTTGACGGCGGGGTAGTAGTGCGACCAGCCGTCCCACTCCTCGAGGTAGTCGTCGAGGGGCGCGAGGTATCCGGCCGACGACCACGCGATGGCCATGTTCTCGCCGATGTCCAGCACGTCCGGCGCCTGGCCGGCGATGAGCTGCTGGGTCATCTTGGTCATGAACTGCTCGTCGGTCAGCTGGTCCGCGATCAGGTCGACCTTGATGTCCTTGCCCTGCTCCTTCATCGCGGCCTCGAAGCCGGGGATGACCTTGCCGATGGCGTCGATGTTGGTCTGCTTGGTCTCCATGATCGTGATGGTCACGGGTCCGTCCTCGGCCGATCCGCCGCCGCTGGAGCAGGCGCTGAGCCCGACCGCGACTGTTCCGGTGACGAGGGCCGCGATCACGCGGGAACGCTTCATTGCGATGCCTCTCTCCGCGCCCCGTCCGTCGGCCACTTTGCCACTTCGATGGGATAAAGCGCTGCGTCAGATGTTAGGACATGAGGTCATGGGCGTCAACGGAATTCCCTCATGTGCCGGAACGGCTGGGCAACGGGGCGCTGTCCGCGGGCGCCCCGGGGATCGGCGGGCCGATGCCGCTGCGGTAGCTTCGTCGGACGCCGGGGGACGTCCCGCCGCCGGCGCACCCGGCCTGGCGACGAGGAGGCGACGTGTCCCGAGGCAGCAACCTCCCGCGGCTCGCCGACTACAACCAGGCCGTCGTGCTCGACCTCGTGCGGCGGGAGCCCGGTCGCAGCCGCGCCGACCTGCAGCGCCTCTCGGGCCTCGCCTCGCAGACCATCTCGAACATCACCCGCCGGCTCATCGACACCGGCATGATCCGCGAGAGCGCGCCCGCCGACACGAACCGCGGCCGCCCGAGCATCCCGCTCTCGGTGGATCCGGACGGCGCGTGCGCGGTCGGCGTGCACGTGGATCCGGCCCGCCTCACCGTGCTCCTGCTCGACGTCGCGGGAGGGATCCGCGACCGACGCGAGCTCCGGACGCCGCAGTCACCCGACCCCGACGACACGACCGCGCTCATCGCCACCAGCGTCGACGGGATGATCACGGCGTCCGGCGTCGACCGGGAGCGCGTCCTCGGCCTCGGCGTCGCGGTGCCCGGCCCGCTCGACGTCCGCACGGGCGTCATGATCGCCCCGCCCCAGCTCCCGCGGTGGCGGCACGTGCGCCTGCGCGCCGACCTGCACGAGGCGACCGGCCTCCCGGTGCTCCTCGACAAGGACGTGACGGCCGCCGCGACCGCGGAGCTGCGCGCCTCCGCCGACGCCGACTTCCTGTTCCTCTACCTCGGATCCGGCGTGGGCGCGTCGGTCGTCGCCGAGGGCCGGGTGCTCCGCGGCGTGAGCAACAACATCGGCGAGATCGGCGACATCCTCGTGGACCCGGCCGCGGAGGACCTCGGCTGGGGCGGACGACGCGGTGGGCTGGCGGCCGCGTGCGTGCCGGAGGCGCTCGTGATCCAGGCGGTGCAGGCGGGTCTCATGCCGTTGCCCGACCTCGCCGACTACCTCGCGCTCGACGACGCGCTGACGCGCCTGTCGGAGCTGGCGGCGGGCGGCGACCAGGCGGCCCGGGAGCTGCTCGCGCGCGCCGCCCGACGGGTCGCGTCGGGGATCGCGGTGCTCGTGAACTTCCTCGACGTGCCGCGCGTGGTGCTCGGCGGACCCGCGTGGGACCGGCTCCGCGACGCGTTCCTCCCCGTGCTCGAGGAGGCCGTGCAGCGCGAGCTCGTCGTCGCGCGGCCCGGGTTCCGGGTGGTGGGCAGCGCGGTGGGCGGGCGCATCGCCGCGCAGGGCGCCGCCGAGCTGGTGCTCGACAGCTTCCTGGCGCCGCACGCCGGCGTCCTCGTCATGGGGTGAGGGCGGCGGCGCGCGTCGCGGGTCAGTCGCGCGGCGCGGCCGCCGTCTCGGCCTGGATGGTCGACGCCGTGGGCGGGGCCGCGTGGGCACCGTGCCCGCCGTCCGCCGGGAGGCCCGCGGGGAGGTCGGCGGCGGGCGCCGACGCGTGCGGGTGGGTGCGCTCGAGCGCCGCGCCCTCGATGTCGACGTCCGGGAGGATCCGGTCGAGCCAGCGCGGCAGCCACCAGGCCGAGCGGCCGAGCAGGTGCATGAGCGCCGGCATCAGGAGCATGCGCACCACGAACGCGTCGAGGAGCACGCCGAACGCGAGGCCGAAGCCGATCGACCGGATGATGGTCGACTCCGAGAAGACGAAGCCGCCGAACACCGACACCATGATCAGCGCAGCCGCCGTCACGACCGCGCGCCCGGCCCGGAAGCCCTGCACCACCGCGAGCCGGGCCTCGGCGCCGTGCACGTACGCCTCCCGCATGCCGCTCGCGAGGAACAGCTGGTAGTCCATGGCGAGGCCGAACAGGATCCCGACGAGGATCACCGGCAGGAAGCTCAGGATGGGCCCCGAGCTCTCGAGCCCGATCAGGCTCGCGCCCCAGCCGAACTGGAACACCGCGACGATGAGGCCGTAGGTCGCGAAGAGCGAGAGCACGAACCCGCCGGTCGCGATGAGCGGCAGGAGGATCGAGCGGAACACCACGATCAGGATCAGCAGCGACAGGCCGACGACCACGAGCAGGTAGAGCGGCAGCACCGCGGCCAGCGCCTCGGAGATGTCGATGTTGGTGGCGGCCTGCCCGGCGACGCCGAGCGAGATGCCGCCGTCGAGCTCGGGCAGCGCGCGGATGTCCTGCACGAGCTCCTCGGTCGACGCGCTGTTCGGGCCCTCCTCGGGGAGCACCTGGAACGCGAGCACGCTGCCGTCGTCGGTGTTCGCGACGGGGGCGACGGCCACCACGTCGTCGAGGTCGTGCAGCGCCTGCGCGACGTCGACCTGCGTGGCGAGGAGGTCGTCGGCGGCGACGCCGGAGGGCACGTCCGCGACCACGAGCAGCGGGCCGTTGGCGCCCTCGCCGAACTCGGCGGCGACCGTGGTGAACGCGCGCTGGCTGGTGGATCCGGCGGGCTCGCTGGATCCGTCCGGCAGGCCCAGGCGCATCGAGAGGCTCGGGATCGCGACCACGAGCAGGGCGACGACCGTGCCGACCACCGTGAGCACGGCGCGCGCGGTCGACATGGGCTTCAGGGCCTTCGCCGACTCGCCCGGGTGCGCGGCCCGACCGGCCTCGGCCGCCGCCGCGCGGTCGCGCTTCCGCAGCACGCGCGTGCCGGCGAGGCCGAGCACCGCGGGCGTCAGCGTGATGGCGACCAGCACCGCGACGAGCACGCACACCGCGCCGACCGTGCCCATCAGTGCGAGGAACGGCACGCCCGTGATGTTGAGGGCGAGGAGCGCGACGATCACGGTGGATCCCGCGAACACGACCGCCGTGCCCGAGGTGCCGGTGGCGAGCCCGATCGACTCGCGCACGCCCGTGCCGGCGAGCATCTGCTTCCGGTGCCGGTTGACGATGAAGAGGGAGTAGTCGATGCCGACCGCGAGGCCGAGCATCACGCCGAGCACGGGGGTCACCGACGCCATGTCGACCACGCCGGAGAACGCGAGCGACGCCGTGACGCCGACGCCCACGCCGACCACCGCGGTGACGATGGGGAGCGCGGCGGCGATGAGCGTGCCGAGCATCACGATGAGCACGATGGCCGCGAACACGAGGCCGACGACCTCGCCGATGCCGAAGATCTCGGGCACGCCCTGCGCGAGGTCGGTCGCGAAGTCGACGCGCGTGCCGTCGACGGGCGCGTCCTGGAAGTGGGCGATGGCCTCCTGCTTGGTCTCCTCGGAGAGCTCGAGGCGCGGGTCCGTGAAGGAGACGTTGACGATGGCGGTCGAGCCGTCCGCCGACACCACGCCGATGCCGTCCGTGAGGCCGAGGAGCGTGCGCCCGAGCTCGGCCTGCTCGGCGCCCGCGTCGAGCTGCGCGCGGGAGGAGTCCACGGTCGCCTGCTGCTGCTGGAGGGCCTGGGTCTGCGCATCGAGCTGGGCCTGCTGCGCGTCGAGCGCGGCGATCTGCGCGGCCGGCGCGCCCGCGGCCTCGGCCTGCTGGCGCGCGGCGGTGAGCTGCTGCTGGCCCGCGTCGAGCTGCGCCTTCCCGGCATCCAGCTGCTGCTGCGCGGCGTCGAGCTGCGTGCGGCCCGCGGTGATCTGCGCGTCGCCGCTGGTGAGCTGCGCGGCCTGGTCGGCGCGCTGCTGGGTGACGGCGAAGGGATCCACCACGCGCGCGACGCCCGGGAGGTCGCCCGCGCTCGTGGCGAGCGCCGAGATGTCCGCCTTCTGCTGGTCGGTGAAGGCCGACCCGTCGGTGGTCGTGTAGACGACCGTGCCGGTGCCGCCGGCGGTGTCGGGCAGCGTCTGCGCGAGCTCATCGGTGACGGCGCCCGAGGCCGTGCCCGGGATGTCGAAGCTGTTGCCGAGGGTGCCCGCGAACGCGAGGAACGAGCCCACGCCGATCCCGAGGATCACCACCCACGAGACGATCACGAGCCACGCGCGACGCGCGGCCATCGAACCGAGCCGGTACAGCACTGATGCCATGTCATCTCCCTCAGACGCTTCGACGATACGCTACGTCTCGTCTAGTTTCCGGAGCTACCCTGTGCTGGTGAACGAGCACCGAACCGGACGGGTCCGCAGCGAGGCGGCCCGCGAGGCGATCCTCAGCGCGACCGTGCGCCTCATCCACGCCGTCGGCTACGACCACCTCACGATCGAGGGCGTCGCCAAGGAGGCCGGCGTCGGCAAGCAGACGATCTACCGGTGGTGGCCGTCGCGCGGCGCGCTCATCGCCGAGTGCATGACCGAGGGGCGCCTGATCCCGGTCGAGTTCGCCGTGCCCGACACGGGCGACCTCCTCGCCGACATCGAGCGCTGGCTCACGGACGTGCTCGCCGTGCTCGACGCGCCCTCGGGCGGGCCGCTCGTCCGCTCGCTCGTGGCGGCGGCCGCCGAGGACGAGGCCGTGGGCGACCACCTCGGCGCGAGCCTCGGCGTCGACCGCGACCTGTCCGAGCGGCTGGCCTCGGGGATCCGCGCGGGCCAGCTGCCCGCCGGCGCGCCCGTCGAGGAGCTCGGCCAGGCGATCCTCGGCGTCATCGTGCTGCGCGTGCTCGGCCGCAAGGGCGACCACGCCGAGAGCGTGACGCGGTTGGTGCGGTTCGTGCTCGGATCCGCCGAGGCGACGGGGACACGCGCCCGGCGCTGATCAGCCGAGCAGCCGGATCGGCGCGCCCGCCGCCCACGCGGCCACGCTCTCGTGCGCCTCGGCGAAGAAGCGGCGGTAGGTGTCCTCCGTCACGTAGCCGAGGTGCGGCGTGAGCACCGTGCGGGGTGCCGACCGCCAGGGCGAGTCGGCCGGCAGGGGCTCGCCGTCGAAGACGTCGAGGGCGGCGGCGCCGATCCGGCCCTCGTGCAGGGCGGCGAGCAGTGCGGCCTCGTCGACGAGCGGTCCGCGCGCGGTGTTGACGAGGATCGCCGTCGGCTTCATCGCCTGGATGTCCGCGGCGCCGATGAGCCCGGCGGAGGCCCGGTCGAGCTTCGCGTGCACGCTGAGGACGTCGGAGGTGGAGATGAGCTCGTCCTTGCCGACCGGGATCACGCCGAGGCCGCGGGCCCGCTCCGGATCCAGGTGCCGGCTCCACGCGGCGACCTCCATGTCGAACGCGAGCGCGACCCGGGCGACGCGCGCGCCGATCGCGCCGAGCCCGACGATGCCGAGCCGCCTCCCCGCGAGGTCGCCGCCGACCGTGCCCTGCCAGAGGCCGTCGCGCACGCGGCGGTCCTCCTCGGGCACGTGCCGCAGCGCGGCCAGGATGAGCGCCCACGTGAGCTCGGCGGCGCCCGAGGTGCCGCCCGTCGCGCCGCTCGACACCAGGATCCCCGCGCGTGCCGCCGCCGCGAGGTCGATGGCGGCGTTCGCGCGCCCGGTGGTCACGAGCAGACGGAGCGCGGGGAGGGAGGAGAGCACGGCCGCGTCGAACCGGGTGCGCTCCCGCATGGCCACGACGACGTCGAAGGGCTGGAGGGCGGCGATCACCTCCTCGGTGGATCCGAGGTGCTCGCGGAACGCGGTGATGGTCGCCCCGGGGATCGCGCCCCAGTCGGCGAGGTCGGCGGAGACCGCCTGGTAGTCGTCGAGGACGGCGATGCGGATCGGTGCGGTCATGCTCCACTCTCCCTCCTCCCGCCGGACGGCGGGAGGGCGCGTGCGTCGGATCAGGCGAAGGCGTTCGGGACGAGCACCAGCAGCAGCCAGCAGATGAGAGGCGCCACGGCCACCACGACCCCGGCGTTGAGCAGCAGCTGCCGGTAGAAGACGTTGCGGTCGATGCCCTGCGCGTTGGCGAGCACGAGCGCGCCGTTCGTGGAGAAGGGCGAGACGTCCACCACCGTGGCGGCGATGGAGAGCGCCGCGACCACGCCGACCACGGGCAGCTCGCCGAGCTGCAGCAGCGGCAGGGACAGCGGGATGATCGCCGCGAGCAGGGCGGTGGAGGAGGCGAAGGCCGAGGAGATGCCGATCACGTAGCAGAGCACGAGGGCCACGACCACGGGGGCGCCGATGAGCAGCGCCATGTCGGCGAGGTGGTCGATGGTGCCGAGCTCCTCGAGCATCGCGATGTAGGTGACCATGCCGGCGACCAGCAGCACGGTCGGCCAGCTGATGCCGGCGATCGAGCGGCTCGTGTTCTTGAGGTCGGTGAAGGAGAGGATCACGCCCGCGGCGATGGCGACGAAGCTGATGGGCTGGTGCCCGACGAGCACGACCACGAGGATCGCGGCGATGAGCGCGAGCGTCAGCATCCGCACGCGGGTGAGCGGCACGTGGTCGGCGTCGACGGTGTCGTCCTCGATGGTCATGACGCTGCCGGTCGCCGTGTACTCGAGCGTCTTCACGCGGCTCGTGATCGCGTAGGCGGCGACCGTCAGCACCGACAGGAGCGTGTTGATCCCGAAGCTGGAGAAGAACAGCTGCCACGGGTCGAGCGAGAGGCCGTTGCCCTCGACGATGTCGCGCACGAGCACGCCGGAGACGGAGATGGGCGAGAAGGCGCCGGCGTGCGCGCCGTTGATGGTCATGATCCCCATCACGAGCGGGCTCATGCGCGTGCGGCCCGCGAAGCTCATCGCGGCAGGGGCGATGAGCGCGACCGCGGCCGGGCTGAAGGTGCCGAGCGAGGTGAGGAACGCGGCCACGAGGAAGAAGACCCACGGGATGAGGTACAGCTTCCCGCGCACGGCCCGGATGCAGGCGCTCACCATCAGGTCGATGGTGCCGTTCTGCTTCGCCATGCCGAAGAAGTAGGTGACGCCGATGATCGTGAGCACGATCGACGCCGGGAAGACCTCGAGGATCTCCTTGTCGTCGTAGCCGAACGCGATGGCGCCGACGAGGAAGGCCCCGATGAAGCCGAGGAAGCCGATGTTGATCGGGAACACCGTCGCGATGACGAACATCACGACGAGGCCGATGAGGGGGATGATCTCGATAGACGACACTGTCTTCTCCTGGTGATCGCGGGCGCGGGGCGCGTCAGCGGGTGGGGGCGAGCGGGATGGGTTCGTGGTGGGTGAGGAGCTCCGAGTCCGCGAGGCGGCGGGCCGCCCGCTGGAGGAGCACCCGGGTGCCGGCCGCGTCGACCTCGACGCCGGCGCGCAGCGGGCCGCCGAGGGTGCCGAGCCGGAGGGGCGAGGTGGCCGGATCCACCCCGACGCGCTCGAGCACGGTGCCGGGCTCGCGGGCGGCGAGGGCCAGCGCGACGGCGCTCGTGAGGCCGATGGTGGGATGCGCGGCGTTCATGGAGAGCATGCGGACGGAGACGTCGTGGTCGGCCGCGCGCACCTCCTCGCCGAGCGTGGTCACGTGGTCGACAGCCGGGCCGACGACGCCTACCTTGGGCACGGCGTCGCCCGCGGCCTCGACGGAGGGCGCGATGCCCATCGCGACGGCGGCGTGCGCGCGGATGCGGCGCAGCAGCGGCACGGCGGCGAGGATCTCCACCTCGGTCGCGGCGGCGGGCAGCCCGATGTCGGCCGCGGCGAGCAGCACGACGGGCGCGCCCGCGTCGGCCATGGTCACCTCGTGGGCGACGCCGTCGACGACGAGCTCCTCGCGCACGGATCCGGTGGGGAAGAGCGAGCCGGTGGTGGATCCGGCCGGGTCGACGAACGCGAGGTCGACCGCGGTGCCGGATCCGCGGACGCCCGGCACGGAGACCTCGCCGGCTGCGGCGCCGGCCACCTGCGCGACGACCTCGGCGGACGTGTTGAGGTTCCGCATCCGCACCGTGGTGGGCGCGTCGCCGGGGCCCGCGAGCCCGAAGCGCTCGACCGACCACTGCGCGACGGCCGTGGCGCAGTTGCCGCAGTTGCTGCCCCACTCCACGACGTGCGCGCCGATCGCGACCTGCGCGAAGAGGTAGTCGACGTCGATGCCGGGCTCGTCGCTCCGGCCGACGATGACGGCCTTGGACGTGACGGAGGTGCCGCCGCCGACGCCGTCGAGCTGGCGCGGGTCGTCGGCGCCGAACAGCTCGATGAGGAGCTCGGCGAGCTCGTCCCGGTCGGCCGGGACGGCGTCGCGGTCGAAGAGCCAGCACTTGCTGGTCCCTCCGCGCATGAGGGTGGCGGGGATGCTCACGAGGCCTCCTGGTCGTCGTCGATGTGCTCACGCTACGAATCCGGACGCTTGAGCAAAATCTCGATCTGCTACGCCCCCGTTCAGCCCAGCTAAAGTCGTCGCATGGCCTCCTTCGATCTCGTGACGCTGGATCTGCTGCTCGACGTGGTCGACTCCGGCACGCTGACGAGCGGCGCAGCTCGCTCGCGGATGACCACCTCGGCGGCGTCGCAGCGCATCGCCAAGCTCGAGCAGCTCATCGGCCAGCCCGTGCTCGACCGGCTCCCGCGCGGCATGCGGCTGACCGAGGCGGGGCAGGTGCTCGCCGCGAAGGCGCGGGCCGTGCGCCGCGAGCTGCGGGCCGCCGAGGGCGAGCTCGAGGCGATCCGCGGGCTCGAGCACGGCACCGTGCGGCTCGGGTCCTTCCCCACCGTGAGCGCGTCGCTGCTGGCGGACGCGCTCAAGGACGCGCACGCGGCGTGGCCGGGCATCGAGATCCGCGTGCAGTCGGCGCTGCGGCCCGAGCTCATCGACAAGCTCAGCTCCGGCGAGGTCGAGATGGCGCTGCTCTGGAGCTACGCGTGGACCGAGGAGGCCGAGAAGCACCTCGCGCTGCGGAAGCTGGTGGAGGACGAGACGATGCTGCTCGTCGCGGCCGACAGCCCCATCGCGGACGGGGTGGCGCTGAAGTCGCTACGGAAGGAGTCGTGGATCACCCGCAACGGCGGGCATCCGGCGGCCGACGTGCTCTACCGCAGCTGCGCGGCCGCGGGGATCACGCCGGAGGTCGCGTACGAGGCGTACGACTACCAGGAGGTGCAGGCTATGGTGGCCGCGGGCGTCGGCATCGCGATGGCGCCGCGGCTCGCGCTCGCGTCGCATCGGGACGACGTGCGGGCGGTCTCCTTCCGGCCGGCCGACCGGATCCCCGCCCGCACCATCTACCTCGCGACCCTCGCCCGACGCGTGGAGACGCCGGCGATGCGCGCGCTGTCGGAGGCGGTCACGCGCGCGGCGCGGTCGTTCGCGGCCGGGGCCGGGGCGGATCCGCGGTAGCGGCCGGGCGCGCGCGGCGCGTCCCGGGCCGGTCGCCTAGGCCGGCGCCGGCGCCTCCACGGCGAGCTTCACGCCGACCGCGCCGATCAGCCCGCCGGTGGCCCAGCGCTGCCAGCGCATCCACCGGGGTCGGCCCCGCAGGAACTAGGCGACCGAGCAGATCACCTGACCGTCGGTGCGGTCGCATCCGCCCGAATTGGGGGTCTCAGGGCGGCTTCACGCTTCTATGCAGACTCATAGGATCTTGGCGATTACCCGATCCTGCGGTGTTGTGCCACGCCCCGCGCCTAGGCGCCGCGCCGTTTCTGCGACCCGAATCGCACTGGAAGAGAAGCATTGATGGTCAACGAGAACAACGAGTCCGACATCGCCACGGAGCCGCAGCCCCACCCGGCATCGGAAGAGCTGACGTCGTCACGGCGCAGGATCACACGGAGGTCATGGGTCATCGCCGGCGTCTGCCTCCTGGTCGCAGTGATCGTCGTGGTGGTCATCGTCCTGGTAGCCAACCTCCTTCGCGAGCAGGCGGAGACGAAGGCCGAGGCTGTGGCCGGCTATTCGTCCCTTCGCACGTCGCATCTGAGTGCGATCTCGAATCTCCGCAACAGCATCGACAGCGCTGAAGCGGTGACGGAGACGAAGTCGGAGGGTGACGTGGAGGACGGCAGTCTTCTCCGCGAGCTCACCGCCGAGATCGGTACCGCGAAGGCGGGACTGGCCGAGTCGCAGCGGAAGTACATCGATCCAGCGGACTTCGGAAGCGATGAGGTGGATGCTGCCGCAGCGGGTCTCGGGCTGGCGCGGTACCAGGCGGAGACCGCGACGAAGAGCCTGAACGAGGCGCGAGTGGCGGTCGTCGACAGCGCGTCGGCGCACGATGCGCGGATCGCGGAAGAAGAACGAGCAGCCAAGACCGCCGCAGCGAAGGCCAGTGCAGGCACGGTCGCCTTCGAGGACCTTTCCCGAGCGGGCAACAGCGCGATCGGCACGTACTACCGGTTCGAGGGCCGCATCATCCAGGATGCGGGTGGCGGTACCTATCGGGTGAACATGACGAAGGATCCTGGTTACACGCGCGTCTTCTGGGAAGACACGATCCTCGTATCCGTCGCTGGGACACCCGGTACTCGCTTGATCGAAGACGACATCATCTCGTTCACCGCGGCATCCGCGGGCGAGCAGAGCTACACGACCGTCCTCGGTGCGACCGTGACACTGCCCCTGGTGATCGCGGAAGCGTCGGACATCTCCGTGACGGGGCGGGCGGACTGACGAGCGCAATGCGCCCGTAGGTCATCTCCGCCGTGACGGCGCCCCTTGGGCGAGGCAGCGTCTATGGCGGGCCGATCGCGTAACGTCGCTCAATTCCACGGATGCGGGATCAGGAGGATCCGGCGGCGCCTAGGCTGGCGCCGGCGCCTCGATCGCGAGCTTCACGCCCACGGCCCCGAGGAGGCCGCCGGTGGCCCAGCGCTGCCAGCGCATCCACCGGGGGCGGCCCCGCAGGAACACGGCGATGGAACCGGCCGCGAGGACAATGCCTGCGTTCACCGCGAGGCTCACCAGGATCTGCACCGCACCGAGCTGGAAGCCCTGCGCCACGACGTCGCCGGCCGCCCGGTCGACGAACTGCGGGATGAGCGCGAGGTACATGATCGCGGCCTTCGGGTTGAGCAGGTTCGTCACGAGGCCCATGCGGAAGAGCTTCGCGGTGGAGTCGCGCGGCAGGTCGCGCGTGTCGAAGACGGAGGCGCCGCCCGGGCGCAGCGTGGAGTACGCCAGCCACAGCAGGTACGCCGCCCCGGCGACCTTGAGCCCGGTGTAGAGCCACGGCACCACGACGAAGACCGCGGCGAGGCCGACGTTGGCCATGATCATGTAGACGACGAAGCCCACGCCCGTGCCGGCCAGTGAGACGAGACCCGCGCGACGGCCCTGGCTGATGCTGCGCGAGACCAGGTACATCATGTTCGGGCCCGGCGTGAGGACCATGCCGAGCGCGACGAGGGCCATGGCGGATGCGGCGGCCAGGGTGATCATGCGGGTCCCTCCTCGATCCGCCGGCGTCGCGCGCGGCCGGAGGGACCAGCTTGCCGCACGCGCTGCTCCGGATCGACCCGGTCGCGGGCGGCCGTCGCCTCATCGGCGCGGCGTCACCGGCTCCGCGTCATCCGGCCGCGTCACCGGCCCGCGTCAGCGGTAGTCGTAGAACCCCTCGCCCGACTCCACGCCGAGCTTGCCCTTGTCGAGGTACTCGCTCTTGAGGTGCGCCGCCCACGCCTGCGCGCCCGGGTCGTCGCTCGCCACGGAGACCGCGTAGGCGGTGCGGAGGCCGACGACGTCGTAGATCTGGAACGGGCCGAGGGGCGCGCCGGTCGCGATGCGCCAGGTGGTGTCGATGGTCTTCGGATCCGCGACGCCCTTCAGCAGGAGGCCCGCGGCCGCGTCGAGCAGCGGCACGAGCAGCGAGTTGAGCACGTAGCCGGGCTGCTCCTTCTTCAGCGGGATCGGGACCATGCCGATCTCCTCGGCGAACGCGACGACCCGGTCGAACACCTCGGGCGACGTGCGCTCGGTGCCCATGACCTCGGCCGTGTTCTGCCGCCACACGTGGTTCGCGAAGTGCAGCGCGAGGAAGCGGTCGGGGCGGTCGGTGGAGTCGGCGATCGCGCTCGGCAGGAGCGTCGACGAGTTGGTCGCGAAGACCGTGCGCTCGGGTGCGGCCTCGGCGATGCGGCGGTAGACGTCCTGCTTGAGCTCGAGGGACTCGGGGACCGCCTCGATCACGAGGTCGGCGTCGGCGACGGACGCGGCGAGGTCGCTCGTGAGCGTGATCCCCGCGGCGGCGCGGGTCGCCGCGTCCCGCGTCTCCTCGCCGGACTCGGACACGAACTGCGCGACGATCGCGTCGAGCCGCCCGCGCGCGGCCTCGAGCGCGGCATCGTCCACGTCGTAGCTGGTCACGGTCTTGCCGTGGTTCGCGGCCTGGAACGCGATCTGCGCGCCGAGCACGCCCGCTCCGAGGACGGTGACCTTCGTGATGTCGGGCATGGCGGACTCCTTCGTCGGCGGACGCGTCGAGGCGGCGGGCGGGTCCCGCGCGGGCGTCATCGCCAGCGAACCACCGGGCGCGGCGGGCGGTCGGATCCATGCGGCCAGCGGACAGGCGCGTCCCCCCTGCCCGGCTCCGGGCAGGGGGGACGCGGGCCTCACTCGGCGGGCGCCGCCGGGTAGTCGTGCTGCGCGAGGAACGCCGCGAGGTGCGCCGCGTTGCGGGCGGCGGTCGCGGTGACGGAGGCGACGCGCTCGGGCACCTCGTCGAGGTCGTTGTAGTCGACGCTGTTCATCGCCTCGCCGTTCCAGTAGACGCCGCCCTGCGCGGGGATCGAGAAGCCGACGTCGTTGAGGCCCTGGAAGAAGTCGGCCGTGATCTTGTGGGCGCCGTCCTCGTTGCCGACCACGACCGCGAGCGCGACCTTGCCGAACAGGCTCGGGTTGCCGTCCTCGCGGGTCTCGGAGAGCTCGGCGTCGAGGCGCTCGAGCACGCGCGAGGCGACGGACGACATGTGGCCCATCCAGGTGGGCGTGGCGAGGATCAGGATGTCGGCGGCGAGCACGGCCTCGCGGACGGTGGGCCAGGCGTCGCCGTCGCCCATGTCCTTCTCCACGCCGGGCTTGATGTCGTGGTCGACGAGGCGGATCTCGCGGCCGGTCACGCCGTGCGTGGCCAGCTCGGCGAGCACCTCGCCGGCGAGCTTGCTGGTGCTCGAGGGGGCGGGGGAGGGCTTGAGGGTGCAGTTGAGGACGAGCGCGGTGGTCATGGGTGTTCCCTTCGGTGGATCCCCTGGAACGTAGGCCGGTCGGGGCGGCGGCTGTCGAGGAGCTGCGCGGATCGGCCAGGGCTCGGAGGCGGCGGTCATCTCCCGGCGGGCCGTCGCTAGGTTCGAGGGGCGGATCCCTCCGCCGAGCACGGAGGACCCATGGACGACACCCCGAGGCGCAAGCCCCTCGAGCCCCTCGACCCCGCCGACCAGGGCGTCTCCGGCGAGCTCCGCCGCGACCGCTTCCTCGGCGATCGCGACCTCACGCGCTGGGTGACGCCCGTCGGCCGGGTCCTCGCCCGCGTCGTGGAGCGGATCATGCGCGCGCTCGGCCCGTACGCCGCCCTCGTGATCACTCTGCTGGTCGGGCTCGCGCTCGCTGTGGGCCTGTCGGCGATCGCCGCGCAGGTCTACGACAACGTCACCGACGCCGACGGGGTCGCCGGCCTCGACAGGCCCCTCCTCGCCTTCATGATCGGCATCCGCACACCGTGGCTGGATGATGCGGCGACCGCGTACACGGACGTGGCGGGCACGACGATCATGCCGATCATCGCGGTGGTGACGATGCTGTTCCTCGCGGTGCGGCGCCGCTCGTGGACGCCGATCATCCTGGTCGTCGCGGCCGGCGGCGGATCCCTGCTGCTCACCATCGCGGGCAAGGACATCATCGGCCGCGCCCGCCCCGACCTCGCCGACGCGGTGCCTCCCTACGAGACGTCGCCGTCGTTCCCGAGCGGCCACACGCTGAACGCGGTGGCGATCGCCGGGATCCTCGCCTACCTGCTCCTCCTCCGCCAGCACCGCCGGGCGACCCGCGTGCTCTCGATCGCGGTGGCCGTGGTCTTCGCGATCACCGTCGGCGCCTCCCGCGTGTACCTCGGCCACCACTGGTTCACGGACGTGCTCGCAGCGTTCTTCCTCGGCGGCGCGTGGCTGGCGCTGGTGATCACGGCGCATCGGCTGTATCTGACGGCGCGGCGGCCGGGGGCGGTGGATTGACGCGCCTCGCTTCGGAGGATGAGGGACTTTGGCACCGGCATGGACGAACGCCATATAGCAAGGCTCTTAGCGATAGCAACACGGGTCTCTTGGGCTACGTGAAGAACTGCGATAACTAGGTATTCACCCAAGTTGCGCGGCGTAAAGTCAGTATACTGCCCGCAATTCGCTCCTTGTGGCCCCTATGTCTTGTGCTATCTGTGCCGTCAGCTGCGCGGCACAACTCATACTAAATGCCTCTTTACAAGCGCGGATTCGCAACCTAGGCTCCAACTAATGTACCTGGTCGCTCGACCTGGTTTTTCGTTAGTGATGGCGCGCCGGTCTGAGTTCGCCTCGTATATGCGAAAGGTGCCATTGTGGATGACAAAGAACTTGGAGCGGGTAAAACTTGTTTTTTGGTCACGCCGATTGGTAGTGCCCTCGCGCCCCTGGGAACGGAAGGGCGAGATTCCTACGAACGCGCTCTTGAAATGTGGGCTAAGGTTTTCTCTCCGGCTTGTGAGGTGTTTGGTCTGCGTGTTATACGCGCCGACAAAATCGCCGATCCGGGCGAATTGCCAGATCAAATATTCTCCTACTTGCGCGACGCTGAGGTCGTCATAGCCGACCTCAGTGGCGGAAACTCTAACGTTATGTACGAGCTTGGCTTGCGTCATAGTAAGCATGCCATGACGATTCAGGTCGGTGAGTATGGCCGGCTACCATTTGATCTCCAATCTATTCGCACGATTCAATTCAAGCGTGACGAGATGGGGCTAATCGATGCGCGCAACTCTCTGATAGACGCTTTGAGAGCTGGTCTTATAAGCGGACCAACGTCGCTCCGCGCGACGGAGGTCTTTACGGATGGCGCAGGAGCTAGAATTGATTCCCAAGCAGATTCCGCACGTTCAGCCGCGCCGGATGAAGTCGGGAAATTGCCGGAGGAGCCGGGCCTGCTTGAGGTGATGGCCGAAGGTGAAACGGCCCTGACTCATGTTTCCACGGTCATGCAAGACATTTCGGGAGATATCCGCCAAATTGCTGCGGTAACTTCAGCGGCAGGTGAACGCATTCAAGATCCTCAAATGCAGACAAAGGGTTTCGCTGGGCGGCTAGTCATTGCTCGTGAATTGGCCTCAGAGCTTGAGCCGCTGGCGAGTGTCATGAGCAACGATTCGGCGGATTTTGCGTCCGACATCGCACTGATCGACGCAATGCTTAAGAATATTTTTGCGCGATCGGATGACGAGGACCCAGAAACTATCACTAACTTCTTGGACAAAGTGGAAGAGATGCTTGAGGCCGCCGAGGGGGGAGGGGAAGGCATGATGCAGATGCGTGCTGGCGTAAGCAAGATTCGCGGACTCTCGCGTGACTTGCGACCTGTGGCCGATGCTCTCGATAGGTCTTTGGGTGAGGTCATAACGGGTATTCGAGTAATGCTTGATTGGAGGACGCCCATGGCAGAAGTTCGGGCTTCGTTGCTGACGAGGGATTTGGCGTAGCCCGTCCTCATAGTATTAGACGTGAAGCACGGACTAGCAATTATTCAAATGAGGTGTTGGCGTTGTGGCGATGGGTGCCTGTGTCGGGCGCCTCAAGCGCGCGGAACTGCCCCTATGGCGTAGATGGCCGCTGTTGACCCGACGGCCGTGCGACCCTTGCCGCATGGATCTCGTGGTGCCCCCGGGGCTGACCATCCCGGCGGCCGAGCTGCAGTGGCGGTTTTCGCGGTCGTCCGGGCCCGGCGGGCAGCACGTTAACACGGCGGACAGCCGGGTGCAGCTCACGTGGGACGTCGCAGGATCGCTCGTGCTCACGGATCAGCAGCGCGAGCGGATCCTCGACCGGCTCGGCCGACGCCTCGTCGCCGGGACCATCACGGTGACGGTCTCGGAGCAGCGGTCGCAGCTGCGCAACCGGGTCGCCGCGATCGACGGGCTCCGTCAGCTCATCGCCGAGGCGCTCGCGCCCGATGCCTCACCACGCCGCCCGACCCGCCCCACGAAGGGCTCCCAGAAGAGACGCCTGGCGGCCAAGACGCAGCGGTCCGCGACGAAGCAGCAGCGCAAGCGGCCGACCGGCGACTGAGCGCGCGAAGGAGCGGGCGTCAGCGGATCAGGCGGACGCCCCCACGGACGCGTCCGCCCGGTCCCACCCCAGCGCCTCCCCGATCTGCTTGATAGCCGCGAGCGACCGCAGGTTGAAGTCCACGCCGAGCTGGTTGGGGATCGTGACGAGCAGCGTGTCGGCTGCGGCGATCGCCTGGTCGGCGCCGAGCTCCTCGATGAGGCGCTCGGGGCTGCCGATGTAGGAGCGGCCGAAGCGCCACCTCTCGCCGCCGACCTCGCCGACCTGGTCCTGGCCCTCGATCTGCGAGCGGACGCCGAAGTACATCTCGGACTCGTCGTCGACGATCGGGATGATGCTGCGGCTGACGCTCACGCGCGGCTCCCACGCGTGCCCGGCGGCGGCCCAGCCGTCGCGGAACAGCTGGATCTGCTCGGCCTGGAGCACGTCGAGCGGCACGCCGGTGTCCTCGGAGAGGAGCGTCGACGACATGAGGTTCATGCCCTGCTCGGCGGCCCACTGGCCGGTCGCGCGCGTGCCGGCGCCCCACCAGATCCGCTCGCGGAGGCCCGGCGACTGCGGCGTGATCGCGACGCCGCCCGCGATGATGCCGCGCTGCGGGGCCGCGGTCGCGAGCTCCTCGCCCTCGAGCGCGCGGAGGAAGAGGCCCGTGTGGCGGCGGGCCATGTCGGCGTCGGTCTCGCCGTCGCGGGGCACGTAGCCGAACGACTCGTAGCCGGCCTCGACCTGCTCGGGCGATCCGCGGCTGATGCCGAGCTGCACCCGGCGGTTGGAGATGAGGTCGGTCATGGCCGCCTCCTCCGCCATGTAGAGGGGGTTCTCGTAGCGCATGTCGACCACACCGGTGCCGATCTCGATCCGGCTGGTGCGGCTCGCGATGGCGGCCAGCAGCGGGAACGGCGACGCCTGCTGCGGCGCGAAGTGGTGCACGCGGAAGTACGCGCCGTCGATGCCGATCTCCTCGGCCGCGACCGCGAGGTCGATCGACTGGAGCAGCGAGTCCTGGGCGGTGCGGACGCGGGATCCGCGCACGTCCTGCCAGTGGTTGAACGACAGGAAGCCGATCTTGGTGGCCATGGGGCGCTCCTCGGTGCTCGACGGCGGCGGATCCGGGTGGATGCGTCTGCATGGAAGCGAACCACGTCCGCGCGCCCCGGTATTCCCGCGGCGGATCCCTGGACCGCACGCGCACCCCGGCCTACGCTCCCGACATGCACCGGATCTACACGACGCCGTTCGCCGCGGTGTACCCGCTCTACGTGACGAAGGTCGAGCGGAAGGGCCGCACGCGCGCGGAGCTCGACGAGGCGATCACCTGGCTCACCGGCTTCGACGCCGCCGAGCTCCAGCACCACCTCGACGCCGAGACCACCTTCCAGGACCTCTTCGCCGCCGCGCGGCTCAACCCGCTCGCCGACGAGGTCCGCGGCGTGATCTGCGGCGTCCGCATCGAGGAGATCGAGGACCCGCTCATGAAGCAGGTCCGGATCCTCGACAAGCTCGTCGACGAGATCGCCCGCGGCCGGCCGATGCAGAAGGTGCTGCGCGGCGGCTAGCCGATCCGCACGGCCTCCGCCAGCACCGCCGCCGGCAGCACCGCGCTCGCGTGCAGCACCTCGAGGCCGAGGAGGCGGCCGTCGGCGTCGAAGTCGAGCGCCACCTCGCCGCGGTCGCCCGGCGTCGTGATCGAGTGGATCGTCGTGGCCGCGTCCCCGTCGGCGATCGGGTCGGCCAGCTCCACGTACGCGGCGTCCGCGACCGGGTCGTAGGTTAGCCGCATCACGCGCCCGCCGCCATCACGCGACGGAACGCGTCGAGGGTGTCGTGCAGGACGTCGGCCAGCTCGCCCGCGCCGTCGTCGGAGAGCCAGCGGCCGATGGAGACGCCGAAGACGGTCGCGGTGGCGTGGGCGACGAGCACGGCGGTGAGCGGATCCACGCCGCGCTCCACGAAGCCCGCGCGCACGGCCTCCTGCATCGCGTGGACCTTGCGCATCTCGCGCTCCTGCAACCCGGCGTCGGCGACGATGATGCGCTTGCGGGCGACGAGCGTCGCGCGCCCCTCCGCGAACTGCGACGCGACGACCTCCGGGAAGCCGTCCTCGACGACCTGGAGCGGCGAGCGGTCGGCGGGCGCCTCGCGGATGATGCGCGTCACGAGCGCGGGCAGCTCGTCCTCCTCGGCGAACAGCACCTCGCGCTTGTCGGCGAAGTGGCGGAAGAAGGTGCGGGTGGTGAGGCCGGCGCGGGCGGTGATCTCGGGCACGGTCGTCGCGGCGAAGCCCTGGCTCTGGAACAGCTCGAGGGCGGCGGCGGCCAGGCGCTCGCGCGTGTCCGGCTGCCATCTGCTCATGCGTCGATCCTAGTGATGACATTCCGTGCCATCGCAGTGCATACTGATGACACGCGGTGTCATCGGGCAGCGCGATCCGCAGATCGGAGATCCGCCATGCCCACCGAGACCGCCGCCTGGCTCGCCTCGTCCGCCGCCGACCTGACCGTCGGCCCCGCGCCGCTCACCGCACCCCGGGAGGGCGAGGTCGCGATCCGCGTCCGCGCCGTCGCGATCAACCCGCTCGACACCATGAAGCAGCACATGGGCGACCTCATGTACCGCTGGCTGCCGCACCCCGCGGTGCTCGGCGAGGACGTCGCGGGCGTCGTCGAGGAGGTCGGCCCGGGCGTCACGCGCTTCGCGGTCGGCGACCGGGTCGTCGCGTACGCGGTGGGCATGGAGAAGGGCCGGCGGCACGCGCCGGAGGGCGGGTTCCAGTCGCGCGCGATCGTGCGCACCGACCTGGCCGCGCCGATCCCGGACGCGCTCGGGTTCGCGGACGCCGCGGTCCTCCCGCTCGGCATCTCGACCGCCGCGTCGGGCCTCTTCGGCGCCGGCCAGCTCGGCCTGCGCATGCCCGACGCCACCACGCCGCCGACGGGGGAGACCGTGGTGGTGTGGGGCGGATCCACGAGCGTCGGCCTGAACGCCATCCAGCTCGCGGTCGCGGCTGGCTACGACGTCGTGACCACCGCGTCGCCGCGCAACCACGACCTCGTGACGGGCCTCGGCGCGAGCCGCGCCTTCGACTACCGGAGCGCGACGGCCGTGCAGGACATCGCGCGGCACCTGGCCGGCCGACGAGTCGCGGGCGTGCTCGCGATCGGCACCGGATCCGGCGACCCGGCCGTGCGGATCGCCGCCGCCACGGGCGCGAAGCGGGTCAGCATGGCGAGCCCGCCCGTCTCGTTCGAGACCCTGCCGCGCGGGGGCCGCGTCGGCCTGCCGCTCGTGCGCCTCGGCCTCCGCATGGGCACGGCCACCCCGGCGCTGATGCTGCGGGTGCGCGTGCGCGGCATCCGCGCGTCCTTCATCTGGGGCAGCGCGCTCATGCACGACGAGGTGGGCCCGATGATCTGGGAGCGCTTCCTGCCGGCCGCGCTCGCCGGGGGCCGCTACGTCGCGGCGCCGCCGGCGGAGGTGGTCGGCACCGGACTCACGAGCATCCAGCCCGCGATGGACCGGCTGCGGGAGGGCGTCTCGGCGCGGAAGCTCGTGGTGACGCTCTAGCGGTCGCGCTCCGTCGGTCGGCCGGGGTCACGGCGGAGGTCCGAGCTACCCGGTGCCCTGCCCGTCGGTCGCGCCGGGGTCGCGAACGCGAGCCGTAGGCGCTCTGCGACCGACGTCTCGACTCCTGCCATGCGCGCGTACGCCGGATCTCGGCGCAGCAGTGCCGCCGCCGCCAGCGCGCGTGTCCGCTCGACCGCGGTGATGCCGTCGCCGACGCGGTCCCGCCGGGTCACCAGCGTGCCGAGGGTGGCGATGTCGACGAGGTGACGCGTGCTGTCGTCTCAGGGGATCTCCACGGCGGCGGCCTTGGACAGGATCGCTCCCTGCAGCGTGGGACGACGGATCGTCCCCTCGCGGTCTTCCGCACGGAAACGGACGTCCATCGACCGGTCGAGCGCGCCTTGGGTCCCCGGTGCCGAGAGGGTCGTCCCGCCACCTACGCCCCGGCGTCGGTCGGCGCGCTCGCCGAGGAAGCGCGGGATCAGCACGTCGATGCGGGCCTCTCCACGGGTCCATCGGTGCTGGTGGCCTTCGAAGCTCGTTCCGTCCGGCTCGAACCCGATGTCGCGCAGGACGCTGGTGAACGTCATCAGCATGCGCGGGTGCGCGCGGATGTCGAGGGCTGTGTCCGCGTCCACGGTCGGGCGGTTCGCCGGGGCGCCCCGCTCCCAGCACAGCGACTGGATCATCTGCCCGCCGTCCAGGGCCCAGCCCACCGGGATGCGTTCGTGGACCTCGAACAGCGCATGCCAGGCGTCCGCCTGCGCGCGTCGCAGCGGCGGTGCGATGACGGTCATGCGATGCCCCCGAGGAGCTGCGCGGCGGCCGCGCGTTCCCGCGGGCCCTGGTGCTGGACGAGGTCGGCGATCAGGTCCCCGAGCGGGAGTGGGCGCCCGACGGGACCGTCGTGCACATGGAGCAGGACGTTGGGCTGCTCGCTCCGGACGAGCAGGTACTCATGGACCACGGAGTCGAGGACGTCGGCGGGGACGTGGGCCTCGAGCTCCTCGGCATCCGACATGCCCGAGCGCGGATCGCTGATGCCCCCTGCGACGAGTCGGCGATCCGCTCGGAGATCCTCCAGATCGGCGGCCGCGACGCGGTACGGCATCGGTGCCGACCGCGCGCTGCGGATCCAGGAGGCCAGCAGCGACGCCGGGTCAGGGTCCGCCTGGAGCCGTCCGAGTCGCGCGGACACTCGTGCGGCCTCGCTCGCGGACAGGCTCTCCCGCCAGCGCCCGTCTCCCGAGAGTCGCGTGAGCAGGGCGTGCGCGGAGCGGATGGACAGCGGCCTGCCCGCCCTGTCGTGATGCGCTGCGGCCGAGTCGATGACCCATCTGCCCGCCAACTTGCGCGCCGGCAACGAGCCCGCTGCTGCCGCCGCCTGGACCCTCCTCGCGGAGATGCCGTGATCGTCCGCGTACTCGGCCGCGCTCATCTCCGCCATGTCGCCCCCTGTTCGTACCACAATCATACGTGTGCGCGAATGATTGTGGTAGGTCGGTCAGGAGAGGGCCGCCATACGCTGGATGGGTGCCCGCCCACGACCTCCTCACCGTCCCCGACCGCGCCGCGTGGCGCGCCTGGCTCGACGCGCACGAGGAGACCTCCGACGGCGTGTGGCTCGTGCTCGCGAAGAAGGGCACGACGGATCCGACCTCCCTCACTTACGCCGAGGCCCTCGACGAGGCGCTGTGCAGCGGGTGGATCGACGGGCAGACCGCGAGCATCGACGAGCGGATCTTCCGGCGCCGCTTCACTCCCAGGCGGAAGGCGTCCCTGTGGTCGGAGCGCAACATCGGCCTGGTGGCGACGCTCACGGCCGAGGGGCGGATGCGGCCGGCGGGGATCCGGGAGGTCGAGCGCGCGCAGGCGGACGGCCGCTGGGAGCGCGCGTACGCGGGCCAGGCGTCCGCCGCCGAGCCCGAGGACCTGCTGGCCGCGCTCGCCGCATCGCCGGCCGCCGCCGCGACCTTCGCGACGCTCACCAAGGTCAACCGCTACGCCGTGATCCACCGGGTCGCGACCGCGCCGAACGCCGCCGTCCGCGCGAACCGGCTCGCCAAGCTCGTCGCGATGCTCGAGCGCGGGGAGACGCCGCACCCGCAGTGAGCGGCCGGGGCGCCGACGGATCCAGCCCGCGCCGCGGATCCGCACCCGTCGCCCGGCCCGCCGCGGGTGTCTCTTTCGTCTTGCTGACGGTCCCGAGGCGATCCCCGCCGCGACCACGAGTACACCCGTAGTTTGTGTACGAACGGCCCCGTGCGGGCCGGGGGACGCGGCCGGCGACCTCCGGCACGAGAGCCCGCGCGAGACCGAGCACGACCCGGACCGCACGCCCGCGTGCATCCTCCTCGTCCCGTCGCCCCGCGCGACCCGCACCCCGAAGGACTCCGATGCGCGACACAGCCCCCTCGACCACCCGCCGGCGACGCCGTCCGATCCGCGTGGCGCTCGTCGCCGCCGCGGCTGCCGCGACCGTCGCCCTCACCGGCTGCGGCGCCGGCGCCGACGTGGGAGGAGCGGGCGTCGCCTGCGACATCCCGCAGCCCGACGCGAAGACCACCGTCAACGTGCTCTCCTACAACAGCCCGTCGACGAACCCCTTCACCGATGCGATCGCCACCGGCTGCACGGGCGGGAACCTCACGGTCAACGCCCCCACCACCGACTTCGGCGGCCAGAACCAGCGTGCCGTGCAGTCCATGTCGGGCACCAACCCGAGCTACGACCTCGTCGAGGTCTACGGCACCGTCTACCCGCTCTACGCGGAGCGGGGCTGGATCGAGCCGCTCGACGACCGCATCGCGGACAAGGGCGACGAGCTCGGCATCGACGACATCGACCCGACGCTGCTGGAGTCGCTGCAGTACGACGGCAAGCAGGTCGGCATCCCCACGTTCTGGGGCACGATCATCTTCATCTACCGCGAGGACATCCTCAGCGACCTCGGCATCGAGGTGCCGACGACGTTCGAGGAGATGTACGCGGCGGCCGACAGGATCCGCACGGAGACCGGCATGGCGAACCCGCTGGCCCTCCCGTTCAACGCCGCGGGCGACAACTCGAGCGCCTACAACCAGTACCTCGGCTCGCTCGGCGGCACCTGGTTCGAGGACGGATCCGCGACGCCGACGCTCGACACCCCCGAGTCGATCCAGGCGCTCGACACCCTCCGCGCCACGTACCAGCAGATGAGCTCGCAGTCGACCTCGTGGTCGTCGCCCGAGGTGATCACGCAGCTGCAGACCGGCCAGGCCGCCATGTCCATGCTGTTCGCCGGCCGCGTCTCCGCGCTCCTCGACGAGGGCCAGACGGAGAACTTCGACAAGTTCGCGTTCGCCGTGCCGCCGTCGGTCGAGGAGGGCGGCACACCCG
This sequence comes from Clavibacter capsici, assembly GCF_001280205.1. Lineage (NCBI taxonomy): Bacteria > Bacillati > Actinomycetota > Actinomycetes > Micrococcales > Microbacteriaceae > Clavibacter > Clavibacter capsici. The sequence continues at coordinate 136,560 of NZ_CP012573.1, forward strand.
CCACCAGCCTCTCGGTCGACGGGCTCTCCATCGCCGCGAACTCGAAGGTCGACAAGGACCTCCTCTTCGACCTGCTCGGCGTCGCGACCGGCGCCGACGCCGCGACCGAGGCCGCCAAGGCCACGATCCCCGCCCGCACCACGCAGGCGCAGGCCGCCGACCTCCCGTTCGAGCAGGCCGCGCGCGACGTGCTCGAGAGCGAGAAGCCCAACGGCCTGCCGCTCGTGCCGTACATGTCCGACGTGTTCGCCGCGATGGCGCCGATCCTCGCGCAGGTCGTCGACGGCACGCTCTCCTCGGCCGACGGCGCCACCCAGCTCCAGGCGGCGGCCGTGCAGGCCATCGCCACGGCGGGCTTCGCTCCGTGATCTGCGCCTCCCGCGCTCGCGGGTCCGCGCGTCCGGTCGCCCGGGCATGAGGCTCAAGACCTTCGCCGCGTTCACGGCCCCCGCCATCATCCTGATGGCGGGGCTGCTGATCGTGCCGCTGATCACCACGCTCGTCTGGAGCTTCCAGAACGTGCCGGTCGGCCAGCCGGGCGTCTTCAACGGCGTCGCCAACTACGTCGAGATCTTCACCGACCGGCGCTTCGGCCGCGACGCCGCCTTCACGATCACCTACGCGGTCATCATGACGGTCGCGAAGCTCGTCGTCGGCTACGGCATCGCCCTGCTGCTCAACCGCATCGAGCGCGGGCGCATGGTGATTCTCGGGCTCCTCATGGCGAGCTACGTGGTGCCCACCGTGATCGGCGCGCTCAACTTCTCCTGGCTGTTCAACGACATCTTCGGAGGCGTCGTGAACCAGGGGCTCGCCGTGTTCGGGATCCACGTGGACTGGCTGACGGAGACCGGGCCCGCCCGCGTCCTCATCGGCCTGCACGCGCTCTGGCACGAGACGCCGTTCGTGATCCTCGTGCTGCTCGCCGGCCTGCAGACGCTCCCCGAGGAGCCGCTCGAGGCCGCGCAGCTCGACGGCGCCGGGTGGTGGCAGCGCCAGCGCTACATGGTGATCCCGCTGCTCGCGCCCCTGTTCTCGTTCGTGACGCTGATCAGCCTGATGGACAGCCTCAAGGTGTTCGACTCGATCCGGATCATCACCCCGGCCGCCGGCAGCGTCGGCACCGAGTCGCTCATGGTGTTCGTGTACCAGGTGGCCCTCGGGGAGTCGTACCGGCTGGGGGTGGCGAGCGCGGTCAACGTGGTCACCATCGTCATCACGCTCGTGCTGCTGATCCCGTTCCTCCGACAGACCTGGAAGGGGGCGCGGGCCGCATGACCGCATCCACCCCGCTCGTGCCCACAGGCCGCACCCGCCTCCCGCGCGGCGACGGACCGACCGGATCCGGCCGCACGCTGACCGCCCGGGAGCGCCGCCGTCGCGAGCGCATCGGGTCGCTGTGGGCCGGCGCCGCGCTGGTCGTGGTCGTGATCGTCGCGCTCAGCCCGTTCCTGTGGGCGCTGCTCACCGCGATCAAGCCGTTCCAGGACGCCTTCACGAACCCGCCGACGTGGGTCTTCGAGCCGCGCTTCGACGCGTTCGTCGACCTGTGGCGCGGCACCCGGTTCGCCGAGGTGCTGGTGAACACCTTCATCGTGGCCGGGCTGACGGTCGTGGTCGCGCTCGTGGTCGGCGCCCCGGCCGCGTACGCCTTCGCGCGCTACGCGGGCGTCATCGGGCCGATCCTGCTGCTGCTCGCCGTGGTGCTGCGGACCATCCCGCGCTTCGCGGTGGTGCTGCCGTTCTACGAGATGAGCCAGGCGCTCGGGATCTACGACACGAAGATCGCGCTGGTGGCCGCCCTCGTGGCGGTGAACATGCCGTTCACGCTGCTGCTGCTCGTCGGGTTCTTCCGCGACATCCCGACCGAGCTCGACGAGGCCGCGATGATCGACGGCTGCAGCCGCTTCGGCGCGTTCCGCCGCGTCATCGTGCCGCTCATGGGCCCCGGGCTCGTGACCGCGGGCGTCTTCACGCTGCTGGTCGCGTTCCAGGAGTACCTCGTGGCGCTGACGCTCACGCAGAACCAGGCCGTGACGATCCCCGTGTTCATCGCCGCGCAGAAGGGGGCCGACGACATCTCGACCTACCAGACGCTCGCGGCGGCCAGCATCGCGCTCGTGATCCCGGTGGTCCTCATCGCGGTCTTCGCGCGGAAGTACCTCGTGGCGGGGCTCGGCGGCGGAGCGGTCAAGGGCTGATCCGGGGTCAGGCCCCGCGCGGGGCCGCCCGGCGCAGCGCGACCGCGCCGACCGCGATGGCCGCCGCGAAGAGCCAGGCCGCTGCCGCGGGCGCCGCCGCGGTGAGCAGGAGGCCGACGCCCACCACCGGCACGGCGAGCCCCGCGTAGGCGGCGGTGAAGACGAGGGTGGACGCGCGCGGGCGGGTCGCCGCGTCCGCCGACCGGAGCGCCGACCGAAAGGCGGCCGAGAAGACGATGCCGGCGCCCGCGCCGCTCAGCGCCCCGGCGGCGACGAACAGCCCGATCGCGCCGGCCGTCGTGGCGGCCGCGACGAGCACGAGGCCGGCCACGAGCGTCGCCGTGCCCGCGGCGATCCCCGCCGCCCGACCCCGGACGACCTGCGGCGCCACGGCCCCGGCGAGGAAGACGGAGGCGACGACGAGCCCGCTCACCGGCACCGGCACGTCGCCCGACATGGCCGCGAGCAGCGTGGGCGCGAGCGCGCCGAACAGGCCGGTCACGGAGAAGGCCAGGAAGGCGCCGAGGAGGATCCACCCGGCGGGGCGAGCCGGTCGCGCGGCCTCGGCCGAGCCGGCGGGCGGGCGGACGGCGCGGGCAGCGGCGGGATGACGACGCGGGCCGCCACGGCGCCGAGGGCGAGCACCGCCGCGTAGGCGAGGTAGAGCGCGCGCAGCCGGTCGGGCTCCGTCGGCGCCGCCAGCCCCGAGACGAGCGGGCCGAGGGCGAGCCCGCACATGCTGAGGGCGGGCGCGATCCGCAGCGCGGCGGTGGACGCGCGCGACGGCGGCCCGGCCTCGGCGATGCGGCCGATGATCACCGAGACGGACGAGGCGAGCACGCCGACGCCGACGCCCGTCAGCAGCCGGCCGAGCGCGAAGCCGGCGAACGACGGCAGCAGCGCGAGGGCGACGGCGGCGACCGCCTCGATCCCCGCGGCCAGCGCCACGACCGCGCGCAGGTCGATCCCGCGCAGCACGCGCAGCGACGCGAGAAGGGACGCGATGGCTCCGACGGCGAACCCGGCGAACAGCAGCGTGACGCCCGACGGCCCGATGGCGAACCGCGCCTCGTACGCCGGGTAGAGCGGGGTGGGGGCCGTCGACAGCGCCATCCCGGCGAGGAAGCACGTGACGACGAGCGCCAGGGACGAGGTCGTGCGCGAACGGCCCACGCCATCTCCTTCACTCCGGGTGCAGGATCTTCACCCTAGGCGAAGCGGCGCCGACGCGAGCGCGACCGCTCAGAGGCGGCGGAGGTTGATCCACACGGTCCGGGCCGGCCGGTCCGTCGTGTTGCGGATGAGGTGCGCGCGCTTCGCCGGGAACTGCGCGGCATCGCCCTCGCTCGCCGCGTAGATCTCGCCGTCGAGCTGGATCTCGAGGTCGCCGTCGATCACGATGCCGAACTCGTGGCCCGGGTGCTGGGACGGCCGGCGCGCGTGGCTCGTGCCCGGGTCGTACTCGTCCACGTAGATCTCGATGTCGAGGTCCGATCGGTAGACGGCCGAGCGGCGGCGGGCCCCGCCCGGGGTCACGTCGCGGATCTGCGCCTCCAGCGGGATGATCGGCGCGTCGTCCTGCCCCGACTTCGCGAACAGCGTCGTGATCTCCACGCCGAGCCCCTGCGCGATCGCGTGCAGCGTGCCGATGGACGCCGTCGTCTTGCCGCGCTCCACCGTGCTGAGCATCGAGAGGCTGAGGCCGGTGCGCTCGGCGAGGTCCTGCAGCGTGAGCTCGTTCCGCAGCCGCAGCGTCTTGATCCGCTCGCCCACGCCCTGCACCACGTCCTCGAGCGCCTCGCGCGGAGCCGGGGCGGGGCGGGCGTCCGGCTCGGCGGATCCGCGGGGCCTGCTGCGCGTCTGCTCGCTCATGCGCCCATCGTCCCAGGTGGCCGGGCGCGCCGTCGCGCTCTCGCCGCCGTGCGCTGCCGGTCGCATGACGGAAACACGCCTGCAACACCCCGAATGTAACTTCTACTACCAGAGCGAAGTCCCGATGCTCGTCCCGAACCGACCGGAGGTCACCCGATGAACGCCTCGCCGCCTTCCCCGACGGACGCCCCGGCGTCCGTGCCCCCGCCCGTGCTCAGCGTCGGCTTCGACGAGAGGCTGCCACCCGCCCGCACGGCGCTCTTCGGCGTCCAGCACCTCCTCGCGCTCACCGGCATCTGGGTCTTCCCGAGCATCATCGGGTCCTCGCTCGAGCTGTCCAGCCAGGAGGTCGCGTGGATGATCCAGGCCTGCTTCCTGCTCACGGGCGTGGTCACGATCCTCCAGTCGTCGCGCGTGCTGCGCCTGCCGATCGTGCAGGGCCCCACCGCGGCCTTCATGGTCGCGATCATCTCGTCCGGCGCCGCCTTCGGCCTCGGCACCGCGTTCGGCTCCATGGCCGTCGCGGGCCTGATCTTCATGGCCCTCACGATCCCGCTCAAGCGCTTCGGGCTGTTCGGCCACGTGTCGGCGTTCGTCTCCTCGCCCATCGTGCTGGGGACGCTGTTCGTCATCATCGGGGCGCAGCTCGCGAGCATCGGCGCGGGGGGCTGGTTCGGCACGGCGGGGACGCCCGCGTACGGGTCGCTCGCCCTCGTCGTGACCGTCGCGACGGCCGTCATCGTGCTGGCCTGCCTGCTGGTGGGGCGCGGGATCGTGAAGCGCGGCGCGATCTTCTGGGGCATCGTCGCCGGCAGCGTCGTGGCGCTCGCCGTCGGCGCCTGGACGCCGCCGGACGTCACGTCCGCCCCGCTGGTCGGCGCGCCGCACCTGCTGCCGTGGGGCTTCGGCGTCGAGGGATCCGTCGTGGTGCTCATGCTCGTCGCCTTCCTCCAGGCGGGCACCGAGTCCATGGGCATGTACACGATGGTCGCCAGCTGGGGCGGCGAGCGGATCGACACGCAGCGCGTCAACCGCGGCCTGTTCTCCGAGTTCGGCGGCACGGTCGTCGGCGCGCTCTTCGGCGGGATCGGCACCACCTCCTACCCGGAGAACGCGGGCATCGTCCGCGTCTCCGGCATCGGCAGCCGGTTCGTGACCCTCACCGCCGGCGGCATCGCCGTCGCGCTCGCCTTCCTGCCGCCCGTGAGCCTCTTCCTCGCGGGCATCTCCGGCCCCGTGCTCTCCGCCGCCTCCACGATCCTGTTCGGCATCATCGCCATCAGCGGGATCCAGATGCTCGCCCGCGTGACCTGGGACGACCTCAACCTCGCGATCGGCGCGACGGCATTCATCGTCGCGCTCGGCACCCAGTTCGTCCCGGCCGACGTCGCCGCGACGCTCCCGCCGTCGATCGCCAGCATCGTGACCAGCCCGATGATGACCGGCATGTTCCTGCTGCTCGGGCTGCACGGCCTCGTCAACCACGGGCTGCGCCCCGCGCTCGCCCGACGGGAGGCGCGGAGGGAGGACGCGGCGTCGGCTGCCCGCTCCGACGTGCGGCCGGCCGATGCGCAGGCCATCCGGCACGGGCACGTCGGCACCGACGCGCCGGATCCCGCCCCCACCCCGTCCACCACGACCGACAGGAGCGCGGCATGACCGCCATCGACGTCCACGGCAGCCCCCTCGAGATCGCCCGCGACGGCGGCTTCGGTCCCTGGCTGGATCCCGCGAGCACCGCGGTCATCTCCATCGACATGCACCAGGGCCACCTCTCCGAGGACCCCGACTGCCCCTGCCCGGCTCCGCGCGGCCGGCAGGTGATCGCGCCCATCGACGACTTCCACCGGCGGGCGCGCGCCCTCGGGGTGCCGGTGATCCACGTGCGGTCGGAGGTGCGGGCCTCCGGGATCGACGACCTCGGCGGCACCTCGCCGAGCGCCTGGCGGCGGACCTTCCCGCAGCACGTGGGCGAGATCCCCGGCGCCTCGGACCACGCGATCGCGGGCAGCCGCTGGACGGAGTTCGCGACCGACGTGCAGCCCGGCGACGAGGTCGTCACCGGCAAGAAGCGCCTCTCGGCCTTCTACCCGACCGACCTCGACTTCCTGCTCCGGCAGATGGGCGTGCGCGCGGTGGTCCTCGACGGGATCATGGCCGACTGCTGCGTGCTCAACACGGCCTTCGACGCGTCGAACCTCGGCTACCGCGTGACGGTGCTCTCCGACCTCGTGCGCGGCACCGACGAGGGGCTGGAGCGCGCGGCGCTCGGCATGGTGTCGCTGCACCTCGGTCTCGTCACCACGGCGGACGAGCTCGTCGGCACGTGGCAGGCGGCGCGCGCCGACGTCGAGGAGCCCGCGGTCGCGGTCGGTTAGGCGCCCGGGAGCGTCAGCGTGAGGATCCCGTCGCGCGCCTCGACGGTCGTGCCGCGGTGGTCGCGGACGCGGGGGAGGCCGACGGTGGCGTCGCTCTCGTGGTCGCCCACGACGACGACGCGCATGCCCGCGGCGAGGCCCGCGCGGATGCCGGCCTCGGCGTCCTCGTAGACGATCGCGTCGGCGGGATCCACGCCCAGGCGCGATGCGGCGAGCAGGTAGCCGGACGGGTCGGGCTTGCCGGCGGTGACGTCGTCGGCCGAGACCACGACGTCCGGCACGCGGATCCCCGCACCGGCGAGGCGGGCGCGCGCGAGCTCGAGGCCGGCGCTCGTGACGAGGGCGTGGGATCCGGTGGGGAGCGAGTCCACGAGGTCGCGGGCGCCCGGGATCTCGATCGTGGCGGGGCTGCCGTCGAGCTCCAGCCGGTCGAGCTCGGCGAGGAGGGCGGGCACGTCGCTGTCGGCGGGGGCGAACCGGGCGATGCTGTCGACGGCGCGCACGCCGTGGACCCGGCGGATGAGCTCGGCCGGGTCGTGGCCGAAGCGGTGGGCGAGCATCGTCCAGATCTCCTCCACGAGCGCGGTCGAGTCGACGAGCGTCCCGTCCATGTCGAGGAGGAGCGCGCGGGCGGTGAGCGTGACGGGGGAGGACATGCGTCCATCCTCCCGGACGGGTGGCAGCCGGGCGATCCCGCGTCGGCCACGATGGAAGGGGACGCCGCGATCCGACGCGGGCGAGCGGAGGCGGCATGGGCGCGGGCGACATCGACGAGGTCGAGGCCGGGAAGGTGCGCACGCTCACCGGCATCTCGGCCTTCACGCTGATGCTCGGCCTGCTGATCGTGGGGCTCGCGCCCGACCTGTCGGCCGCAGGCGGGTTCCGCTGGAGCGCGCCCAGCTGGCTGTACGCCGGGATCTTCGTGCTGTTCGGCCTCGCGGGGCTCGTCTCTGCGATGCGCGCGATCCGGCTGCGGCGGCGATCCCGTGGGTGACGCGTTCGAGAAGGCCGTCCTCGTGGGGTCCATCGTCTGCATGTCCGGCTCGATGGTGATGTTCGTGCGCGTCATGGCCCGACGCATGGTGACCCAGGACCCGCCGTCTCGCCGGACGCTCGTCATCCTGGCGGTCTTCGCCGTGGGCGCCGTCATCACCGGCGTGATCCGCCTCTTCCTGCCCTGACGACGGGACCCGGGCTCAGCCCGGGAACGCGTCGCGGGCCAGCGGGATCCGCTCGACCCGCATCCGCTCGAACCCGTTGAGCCACTCGCCGAGCCCCGCGAGCGCCCGCGCCGCGTGCTCGAGCGCGGCCGGGCTGTACGAGGTGCGGAGGGGGAGGCGCTCCACGTCGTCCGGCGTCGCCCAGCGGCGGCGCTCGCCGGCCAGGTCCTCGACGATCCAGGCCCGCCCGCCGTCCGGGCCGGGGACGGAGACCTTCGACGCGGGGAGGAAGCGGTCCGGGTCCACCATCGCGCGTCCGACGACCGGCCAGTCGCCGTCCTCGACGCGGATCGCGCTCACCTCCGCGGCGAGCACCGGCGCGGCGGCGGGAACACGGGCGGCGTGCGTCGCGGCCTCCGCCGCCGGGACGACCAGGTCGACGAGCACGACGTACGGGGAGGTGCGCACACGGGCGACGACCTGCCCGAGCTGCACGCGGCCGTCACCGAGCGGGAGGGCGAGGACGTCGCCGGGCTCCGGTGGCGGGAGGCGCTTCCGGCGCGGGCGGGGGCGCGTCCGGGCGACCGGGGCGGCGGGGGCCGCGGCGACCTCGTCCACGAGCCCGTCCACGGCGCTCCGCGACGCGGCCAGCCACTCGTCGAGGTCATCCGACTCCGACCAGACGGCGAAGAGGTCGGACTCGGCGGGACCGGCGATCGCGTGCCGGCCGAGGTCGTGGATCCGCCGCACCGCCGTGTCGTCGAGCCCTGCCGCGAGAGCCACCGCGTCGAGATCGTGGTCGACACCCGTCAGGTCCCGCCCCTGCCGCCCGGCCGCGACGACCGCCGCCATCGCGAGGGCGCGCTCGCCGTCCGCGACCGGCAGCGGGGCGTCGTCGCGGACCGCGGGCGGTGCCCAGGCCACGCCCTCGGCCAGGTCGGCGAGGAGATCCGCCGCCGTGTCGTTCTCGAACGGCCCCGCACCCCACGCACCCATGGGCCGAGGGTATCCGTGCCACCCGCACCCGCCGCCGTCCCCTCGGCGACCGCACCGGTTACGGCTCCCGCCGGTGCCGGTCGTCCGCGACGCGCCCCCGTAGCCTGGGCGCATGGCGGGATCCACCGGGCGCGGGCGCGCATCGCACCACGTCGTCATCGGCGCCGGGCTCGCGGGGGCCGCCACCGCGTGGCAGCTCGCGAGCCGCGGGCACGCCGTCACGGTGCTCGAGCGCGACCGGCCGGCGAGCATGCTGGGCAGCTCGCACGGGTCCGCGCGCATCCTCCGCTACGCCTACGACGACCCCTTCTACGTGCGCCTCGTGCGCGACGCCCGCGTGCTCTGGGACCGCCTCGAGCGCACCACGGGCGCGCGGCTCGTCACCCCGACCGGATCCGTGGACTCGGGCCTCGTGCGCCGTCCCGCCGAGCTCGCCCGCGTGCTCGAGCGCGTCGGCATCGAGCACGAGCTGATGTCCGCGCGCGCGGCCCGGGACCGCTGGCCCGAGATGGCCTTCGAATCCGATGTGCTGTTCCACCCGGCCGCGGGCGTGATCGACGCGGAGACCGCCGTGCGCACGATGCTCGACCTCGCCGTCGCGCACGGCGCCGTGGTGCACGAGGGCTGGACCGCCGCGCGCGTCGAGCGGGTCGGCGCCGGCTTCGCCGTGACCTCCGACGACGGGCGCCGCGTGGACGGCGACAGCGTCGTGGTGGGCGCGGGCGCCTGGCTGCCCGACCTGCTCGGCGCGCTGCCGCTGCCGCGCGCCGCGCTCGACCGGATCCCGCCGCTGCGCGTGCGGCAGGAGCAGGTGTTCCACTTCGCCTACATGGACGGGCCGCCCGCGCGGCCGGTGCCCACCTCCATCCACATGGACGAGCGGATGCAGGTCTACGCGCTCCCCGGCGGGCGCGACGCGGACCACCGCGGGCACAAGGTCGCCGAGTTCGACGGCGGGCGCGTGATCCCGTCGGCCGCGCACCAGGACGGCGTCGTGGATCCGGCCAACCGCGCCCGCGTCGTCGACTGGGTGCGCCGCAACCTGCCGGGCGTCGAGCCGGTGCCGTACGCGGAGGCGACGTGCCTGTTCACGAGCACGCCCACGGAGGACTTCGTGATCGACCGGGTCGACGGGATCACCCTCGTCTCGCCCTGCTCCGGCCACGGCGCCAAGTTCGCACCGCTCATCGGCAGCCTCGCGGCGGACGCGGCGACCGGGGAGCGCGTCGAGCCGCGGTTCGCGCTCGCGCCCTGAGGCCGCGCGCGGGTGACCGCGCGGGCGGACGCCCGGATCCGCCGTCCGCTCAGACCTTCTGCGGGCTGCCCCGGCCGCCGGTGCGCACTCGGCTGCGGCCCGGAGCCTTCGCCTCGGCGCGCTCGGCGGCTCGCTCCCGATCCGCGGCCAGGCGCGCCAGCTCCGCCCGCAGCTCGTCGACCCGGTCGCCGCGCCCCTCCTCGGGGAACGCGCCGGGGAGCAGCTGCGGCGCGAGCCGGGCGCGCACGATCTGCTCGAGCGCCGAGTCGCGCGCGATCACCAGCACCTCGCGGAGCGCCTCCGGGTCGCGCGAGAGGGCGCCCAGCCGCTCCACGATCTCCTCGGCGATCTCGGCGCGCAGCCGGAGGCCCGGCACGTCGCCCTCGCGGTAGTCGTCGGGTCGGCGTCCCTTGCCGTCGCGCAGCGCCGCGCGGTCGCGGGCCATGCGCAGCCGCTCGGCCTCGCCGCGCTTCTCGCCGATGAGCTCGGCCAGCTCGCCGCGGAGCGCCTCGATGAGCGACTCCTCGTCGTACGCGCGCCGCTCCCGCAGCGTGCGCATGATGATGAGGTTCTCCATCTGGAGCCGGAGCGCGACGCCGACGAGCAGCAGAGCCTCCTCCACGAGCACCTCCCGCTGCGCCGGATCCGCGGCGACGCGGGCGGCCACGGAAGGCGGCGGAGGGCCGGGCTTCGTGGGCTTCTCGGGGCGGATGCGGGGCCGGGGCATGATGTCCTCCCGCTCCGCTCGCTCCACCGGCGAGGTGATCCCAGGCTACGCGGAACGGCCGACCTCGGGGCGGGTCGCGCCCCCATCCGGGAGCGGATCCGCGCCCGCGCTCAGCCCATCCGCCGCCGGAGGAACGCGAGCGTGCCGAGCTCGTCGTCGATGCCGCCGCCGTCGTGGCCGTTGTACTCCCACTCGACGATCTCCTTCTCGCCCGCGTACGCGTCGAACGCCCCGTAGACGGTGGACGGCGGGCAGGTCGCGTCCATGAGCCCCACCGAGAAGCGGGCCGGCGCCGAGGCGCGACGCGAGAACGCGACGCCGTCGAAGTAGCGCAGCACGGCGTGCACGTCGGCGGCCCGGCCCCGGTGCGTCTTGAGGTAGTCGACGACCTCGTGGTACGGGTACGCGTCGGTGATGTGCGTGGCCCGCTCGATGTCGCAGAGGAACGGCACGTAGGCGGAGACCGCGGCGAGGTCGTCGCGGAGGCCCGCGACCGCGAGGGCCATGCCGCCGCCCTGGCTGCCGCCCTGCACGGCGATGCGCGACGGATCCACGACGTCGAGCGCCTTGGCCACGTCGACCGCGCGCACCGCGTCGGTGAAGAGGCGGCGGTAGTAGTAGGTGTCGCGCGAGGCGATGCCGCGGGTCATGAAGCCGGGGATCGCGGGTCCGGCCTCGCCGTGGTCGGCCGTGTCGCCCGCGCTCCAGTACGAGCCCTGGCCGCGGGTGTCCATCTGCAGGTGCGCGAAGCCGGCGGCCGCGTAGATCAGCGTCTCCTCGGCGCGTCCGCGACCGCCGCCGTAGCCGACGTACGAGACGACGGTGGGCAGCGGGCCGGTCGCGCCCGCGGGGGTGCGGAGCCAGGCGCGCACGTCGGTGCCGCCGGATCCGGCGAAGGTCACGTCCTGCACGTCGACGAGCGCGAGGTCGGTCTCGACCGGCGCGAGCCGCACGTCGAGGTCGTGCTGCGCGGCCTCGGCGAGGGTGCCGGCCCAGAACGCGTCGAAGTCGTCCGGGTCGACGTGGCTGCTGACGTGCGCGCGGGCGGCGTCGACGGGTTCGATGAGCATGGGTCCTCCGGGCGTTCGGCGGTGGATGGGCGGTCGGCGTCCCGCGAGCCCGGTGGGCTGCGTCGCCTCGCTCATCATGCCCGCGTGCCGGTCCGATCGCACGCCGCCGGTCAGCGGAAGAGCGGCTCCCCGTCGGCGAGCTCGGCGTCGAGGAAGGTCCAGATCCACGCGAGCGCGCGCGTGCGGTCGAGGCCCGGCACCTTCTGGGAGAGCTGGGTCGCGATCCCGTCGCTGTACGCGGCGAGCTTCAGCGCGACCTCGGACGCGTCCACCGCGCGGAAGACGCCGCCCTCGACACCGCGGCGGATCGTGCGGACGAGGCACGCCTCCCACACGCGGATCCGCTCGAGGCGGTCGGCGCTGATCGCGGGCTTGCGGCCGACGGCGGTCCAGTAGTCCGACCAGAGCCGCCAGTGCGCCTCGGCCTCGTCGGTGCCCGTGAAGAGCGGCTCCACCAGCAGGCGGATGCCGTGCACAGGGTCCGGGTCGGCGTCCACCTCCTCCACGATCGACGCGTAGAAGCGGTCGGTCTCGAGCACGACGACCTCGTCGAGGATCTCGGCCACGCTCGCGAAGTGGTACGTCACCGTGCCGACCGACACGTCGCCCTCGGCCGCGATGTCGCGGAGGCCGGTGGCGGTGAGGCCCTTGCGGAGGATCACCGCGCGCGCGGCCTCGACGATCATCGCGCGCCGCACCTCGGGCTTCTCGCGCTTGCCGCCGCGGCGGCCGGCGGGCACGGTCGTGCCGGCCGTCGTGCCCGCGCTCACGCGGAGGTCCGCGGCACGAGGTCGTCGAAGACGCGGTCGGCGACGAGCACCTCGGGGGCGTCCGGGCCGCCGTCGCGCGCCCACGCCCTCAGCGTGTTGACGACGCGGTAGGCGTCCGCGTCGGCCGTCACGCGCGAGGTCGTCTCGAGGCGCGCGCGCCAGCCGGGCTGCTCGAGCCCGATGGCCCAGCGCGACTCCGCGACGGCCGACGTGGGGTCGCCCTCGGTGATCCGGTACGTCTCGCGGCTCGACTCGGTGAAGACGAGCCCGTCGGGGTAGATCCGGGATCCGCCGTAGCCGGGGTCGACGTCGAGCGTCCACTCGCCGGTGGCCACGTCGTGGGTGACGCTGCGCTCGGGCAGGCCGGAGTCGTCGGGGATGCGCTCGATCGCGAGCGGCGTCGACCGCACGGCCTCCTCGAAGCGCACGCCGTCGTCCTCGTCGCGCGTCCAGACGGGCAGGGTCACGAGGCTGCGGGAGGGCGTGACCCGGAGGGTCGCCTCGCGGGCGTGTGGCCAGATCCACGGCCAGTACGCCGACGACACCGCGATCCGCAGCCGGTGCCCGGCCGGGAAGGAGTGGCCCGTGGCGACGAGCGCCACGCGCACGGTCTCCTCCTCGCCGGGGACCATCGGGTCGATCCGGGCGCGGTGCAGCCGCTTGTTGAGGTTCAGGGCGCCGCGCGTCACGAGGGTGGACGCGCCGTCGGGCCCCACGTCGCAGAGCCGCACCACGAGGTTCGCGTCGGGCAGGTCGCTCGTGACGGCGAGGTCGACGAGCACGTTGCCGAGCACGTCCAGCCGCTCCTCGAGCAGCAGGTCGAAGCAGACCGAGAGGCCGTCCTCGGCACGCTGGTCCGGCGGCAGGTCGGTGGCGTTGCCGAAGGGGAAGAAGCGGCCGGCGTCGAGCCCGGTGCGCTGCGGCGAGCGGACCACGACGGCGTCGCCCGCGGCGTCCGGCCCGTGGAACACGGTCAGCGGCAGCGCGGGTCGGGCGGCGACGGACGCGGGCGGCGGCCACGACGCGGCGGCGACCCAGCGCCCGGTGCGCTCGGGGTAGCTCGTGGCGGGCGGCTCGGAGTCGCTGATGAAGGCGCGGAGCGCGGGATCGGCCTCCACGCCCGTGTCGACGCCCTTCAGCCAGCGGTCCCACCAGCGGAGGGTCTCCTGGAGGAAGCCGATCGACGGGCCGGGGGCCAGGCCGCGGTCCGGGTACTGGTGCGACCACGGGCCGACGATGCCCTTCGCGGGGCCGGGCAGGTTCTCGACCAGGCGCAGGACGGCGTCGCGGTACGGATCCGCCCAGCCGCCGACCGCGAGCACCGCCGCGTCGATGGCGGAGTAGTCCTCGCACACGCTGCCGTGCCGCCAGTAGTCGTCGCGCTCCTGGTGCGCGAGCCATGTCGGCGTCATGGGCCGGTCGGCCTCGAGGCGCTCGCGCCAGCGCTCCACCCAGCCCTCGCCCACGACCTCGGGACGCGGCGGGCGGGAGTTGAACGCGAACATGGTCGCGCCCCACGCGGCCATGTCGATGCCGAGCACGGCGCCGCCCATGTAGTGCACGTCGTCGTCGTACCGGTCGTCGGTGGAGCACACCGTGACCACGGCCTTCAGGGCCTCGGGCGCACGGGCCGCGAGCTGCAGGCCGTTGAAGCCGCCCCACGAGATCCCGAAGATCCCGACGGCGCCCGTGCACCACTCCTGCGCCGCGATCCACTCGATCACCGCGACCCCGTCGTCGAGCTCCTGCGCGGAGTACTCGTCGACGAACAGGCCGTCGGAGGATCCGGTGCCGCGGATGTCGACGCGGATCGACGAGTAGCCGTGCGCCGCGTACCAGGGGTGGCGCTCGCTGTCGCGCGGGGCGGTCCAGTCGTCGAGCCGGTAGGGGAGGTACTCGAGGAGCGCGGGGACGGGGGCGTCGGTCGCCGGGGCCCAGATGCGGGCGTGCAGGCGGATCCCGTCGGGCATCGGGATCCAGACGTCGCGCGTCGTCACGGCGGCGTCGCCCTCGGTCGTGCCTCGTGCGGCGTCGGTCATCGTGCGTCCTCCCAGTCCCGGATGCGGTGCCCGTCGCCGAGCTCCCTCCACCCTCCACCCGCGGCGTCGCGCCACGTGGCCGTCACGCCCTCCACGTCGGGCAGCTCGGTGGCGCCCGGCTCGAGGGTCGCCGCGAGCAGCTGCCGCGTGTAGGGGTGGTTCGGCCCGGCGAACACGCGCTCGGTCGGGCCGATCTCCACGATGCGCCCGCCGGTCATCACGGCCACGCGGTCGGCCACGCCGCGCACCACCGCGAGATCGTGGCTGATGAAGAGGCAGCTGAGGCCCTTGTCGCGCTGCAGGGCGGCGAGCAGCTCGAGGATCTCCGCCTGCACGCGCACGTCGAGCGCGGTCGTGATCTCGTCGGCGATCACGAGCTGCGGCTCGGCCGCCAACGCGCGGGCGATCCCGACGCGCTGCCGCTGGCCGCCGGAGAGCTGGCTCGGGAGCCGGCGGGCGAAGTCCGGCGAGAGGCCCACCTCGGTGAGGATCTCGCCCACGCGCTCCGGGGTCGCGCGTCCCGTGAAGAGCTTCAGCGGCCGGGCGATCGCGGCGCCCACGGTGCGGCGCGGGTTGAGCGAGGTGTCCGCGTTCTGGAACACGAGCTGCACCGCGCGCCGGAGCGCGGGCGAGCGGCCGGCGACCGCGGAGGTCAGGTCGCCCGAGACGCCGTCGCCCTGGAAGCGGAAGGTGCCCGACTCGGTGGGCACGAGGCCGGCCAGGGCGGTCGCGAGCGTCGTCTTGCCGCTGCCGGACTCGCCGACCACCGCGAGCGTCTCGCGCGGCGCGATGGTGAAGGACACGTCCGCGACCGCGGCGGGCAGGTGGCGCGCGTACCGGACGACGAGGCCGTCGGCGACGACCATCGGGGTCACCGCGTCGGCCGGGGCGTCCGGGGCGGTGCCGGAGCGCGATCCGCCGGGGATCGCCGCCAGCAGCTCGCGCGTGTACGGGTGCTTGGGCGCCGCGAACAGCTCCGCCGTCGGCCGCTGCTCCACGATGACGCCGTCGCGCATCACGGCGATCTCGTCGACCATCGTCGAGACGACGCCGAGGTCGTGGCTGACGAGGAGCACCGCCATGCCGAGCTCGCGGGCGAGGTCCCGGATCAGGGTGAGCACCGCCGCCTGCGTCACCACGTCGAGCGCCGTCGTCGGCTCGTCGAGCACGAGCACCCGGGGGCGGGCGGCGAAGGCCATGGCGATCGCGATGCGCTGCTGCTGCCCGCCGGAGAGCTGGTGCGGGTACCGCCGCACGATGGTGACGGGATCCGGGAGCCGCACGAGCCGGAGCAGCTCGAGCACCCGCTCGTCGTCGCTCGGCAGGCCGTGGCTCTCGAGGGCCTCGCGGAGCTGGCGGCCCACGCGCATCGAGGGCGTGAGCGCCTGGCCGGCGTTCTGCGCGACGACCGCGGCCGTGCCGCCGCGCAGCTCGCGCGTCGCGGCGGGGGAGAGGGCGAACACGTCGTCGCCGGCGACCTCGACCGATCCGCCCACGATGCGGGATCCGCGGCGGAGGTGCGCGAGGAGCGTCCGGGCCACCGTGGACTTCCCGCTGCCCGACTCGCCCACGAGCCCGAGCGCGCGCCCGGCGCGGATCTCGAAGCTGACGCCGCGCACGACGGGCACGTCGGCGTCGCCCGCCGCGTACGAGATGGCGAGGTCGGCCACGCGCACGACGGTGCCGAGCCGCATCTGGCCGGTGAGGGTGTCCACGAAGCCGCCGGCCATCACGCCATCCCCCTCTGCGCGCGGTCGACGCCGAGCGACTTGCTGAGCCCGTCCCCGCTGAGGTTCAGGCCGACCACGAGGGTCGCGAGCGCCACGATCGGGGCGAGCGTGCCGAGCGGCACGACCGTGAGGGCGGTGCGGTTCTCCTGCACCATCAGCCCCCAGTCGGGCGTCGGCGGGTTCGCGCCGAAGCCGAGGAACGAGAGCGTCGAGATGAGCAGCACGATCCACGAGGCCCGCATCGCGTACTCCACGAGCACGACGTCGAGCACGTTCGGCAGGATCTCGCGGAACACGATGCTCAGCGGCCGCTCCCCGCGGGCCCTGGCGGCCGTGACGTAGTCCTGCGTGATCACGGTCCGGGCCGCGCCGCGCACCACGCGCGTCACGGCGGGCGCGTACACGACGGTCACCGCGAGCACGATCACCCAGAGGCCGGATCCGAACACGGTCACCACCACGAGCAGCGCGAGGACCGACGGGATGCTCAGCAGCGCGTCGACGACGCGCATCACGACCTCGTCGAGCCAGCCCTCGGCGTACGCCGTGACGCAGCCGACGACCGTGCCGACCGCGACCGCGATGGTGGTCGCGAGGAAGGTGACGACGAGCGCGTACCGGCCGCCGTTGAGGGTGCGGGAGAGCACGTCGCGGCCGTACTGGTCGGTGCCGAGCCAGTGGGTCCACGTCGTGCCGGAGAGGACGTCGGCCGAGTCGGTCGCCACGGGGTCGTGCCCGGCGATCCACGGCGCGAGCACCGCGAGCACGACGTGGATCGCGATGAGGGCGAGCCCCACGGTCAGCGCCGTCGACCCGCGGAGCGAGGCCGTCAGCCCGCGCAGGCGGCCGGCGGGTCGTCCGGTCGGGCGGATGGGCAGGGGCGTCGCGGTCATGCGCGGGCCTTCCGTCGGGTGGCGGGTCGTGCGGTGCGGGCGGTCCGGGTGCGCGTGCGGCCCTGCCTGGTGCGGA
Source organism: Clavibacter capsici (assembly GCF_001280205.1). Lineage (NCBI taxonomy): Bacteria > Bacillati > Actinomycetota > Actinomycetes > Micrococcales > Microbacteriaceae > Clavibacter > Clavibacter capsici. The sequence continues at coordinate 153,727 of NZ_CP012573.1, forward strand.
GCCGCGGATCCAGCGCGAGGGCCACGAGGTCGGCCGCCAGGTTGCAGACCACGTACACGGCGGCGCTCAGGAGCGCGATGGCCTGGATCGTCGGCAGGTCGCGCGTGAAGACGGACTCGAGCATGAGCTTGCCCATGCCGGGGTAGTTGAAGACGTTCTCGACCACGACGACGCCGCCGAGGAGCCACGCCACGTTGAGCGCGACCACGTTGAGCGTCGGCAGCAGCGCGCTCGGCACCGCGTGCCGCCACACCACCTGGCGGGTGGTGAGGCCCTTGAGCTCGGCCGTGGTGACGAACTCGGAGGCCATCACGTCGATGGTCGCCGAGCGCATGGTGCGCACGATGTACGCGGCCATGGCCAGCGTCAGCACGATCACCGGCAGCGCCACCGAGGGCAGCAGCTCGGCGACCGTGGCGTCGCTGCCGCGGAGCACCACGGCCGGGAACACCGGGATCGTGATGGCGAAGAGCAGCACGAGCACCGTGGCGACCATGAACTCGGGGACGCTCATCACGACGAGGCTCACGATGCTGATCACCGAGTCGCTCGCGCGGCCCCGGCGCACGCCCGCGATCACGCCGAGCACGAGCGACAGCGTCACGCCGACGAGCATCGCCGGCACCGCGATGAGCATGCTGTTGCGGAAGGCGACGAGGAGGGTCGGCGCGACCGGATCCCCGCCCACGAGCGAGGTGCCGAAGTCGCCGTGCGCGGCGCCCAGCAGCCAGTCGCCGTAGCGGAGCCACACGTTCCGGTCGAGCCCGAGCGACTCGCGGAGCGCGGCGACGGCCTCGGGGGTGGCGTCCTGGCCGAGGAGCTGCTGCGCCACGTCGCCGGGCAGCAGCTGGATCGCGAGGAACACGAACAGCGACGCGAGCACGATGGTGAGGAGCGCGGTGCCGAGGCGGCGGAGGACGTGCCAGGTGACGTTCATCGGCGGAATCCGATCGCGAGGTGGTCGAACTCGAAGCCGTGCTCGCGGTAGTTCACGACGTCGCGGGAGATGCCGACGAGCCGGTCGCCGAACATGGGCGTCATGTCGGCGCTGTCCTCCACCACGATCCGCTGGGCGTCCTGGTAGAGCATCCGCCGCCGGTCGTCGTCCATGGTGGCGCGGGCGTCGTCGAGGAGCGCGTCGAAGGTCGGGTTCGACCACGCGCTCTCGTTGTAGGAGGAGCCGGTGCGGAAGATCTGGTTGAGCATCTGGTCGATGGGCCGGCCGGTGAACCAGTAGCTGACCATGAGCGGCTGCTTCATCCAGATCTCCGTGTAGTAGGAGTCGGACGAGCTGTTCTTCACCGTGAGGTCGATGCCCGCGGCCTTCACCTGGTCGCGGTACGCGACCGCCATGGGCGTGAACACCGACTCGTAGGAGGAGGTGTGGATCGTCGTCCGCAGCCCCGGCACGCCCGCCTTCCGGAGCAGCGCCTTCGCCTGGTCGGGGTCGTACGCGCGGTCGACGTCGACGAACGCGGCGAGCGACGGCGGCACGGGGTTGTCCCAGCCGGCGGTGCCCGTGCCCTGCAGCGCGGTCGCGACGATCTGCTCCGGGTCGTAGGCGAGCTTCATGGCCTGGCGCACGAGCGGGTCCTGGAACTCGGCGCTCGTGGCGAGCATCGGGATCGTGTACCACTGCGCGTCCACCACCCGGGCGACCGTGGCGCGGCTCGACGCGGAGACGACCCGCGCGGTCGCGAAGTCGAGGTTGGTCTGCGAGATGAGGTCGATCTGGCCGGCGAGCAGGGCGTTCACCCGGGCCGTCGTGTCCTGGACGGAGGAGAAGTCGATGCCGTCGAGCACCGGGCGCCCGGCGAAGTGGTCCTCGAAGGCCTCGACGCTGCCGGATCCCGCGGGCTGGAACGACGAGAGGCGGAACGGCCCCGTGCCGATGCCCGTGCGGCCGATCGTCGCGATGGCGTCGGCCGGCACGATGTAGCACTGGTACGCCGTGAGCAGCGACGGGAACTCGGCGTTGGGGGTCTTCAGCCGGAAGACGAGGGTGTGCGGATCCGGCGCCGACATGCTGCCCGCGTCGAGCATGTCGCCCAGCACGCCGCCCTGCGGGGAGGCCGTCGCGGGATCCAGGATGTGCTGGATGGAGGCGATGGCGTCAGCCGCCGTGAACCGCGTGCCGTCGTGGAACCGCACGTCGCGACGGAGCCGGAAGGTCCAGGTGGTGCCGTCGGCGCTCGCCGACCACTCCTCGGCGAGGTCCGGGATCGTCTCGCCCTTCTCGTCGAGCTTGACGAGCCGGTTGTAGAGGGCGCCGAGGTACTCGTACGCGGAGAGCGAGCTGGCGGCGTCGAGGGTCTCGGCGGCGGACGCGGCCGGGCGCGCGACGCGGAGGCGGCCGCCGGGCACGGGCGTGCCGGTCGCGGCGGCCTCCGGGATGGTGGTGCTGCGGGCGCCGGTGGCGCAGCCGGTGAGGGCGAGCAGGCCGAGGCCCGCGATCCCGGCGGTGCCGGCGAGGACGGCGCGGCGGCTGGGCGTGCCCGGGAGGTCGGGGCGGTCGGCGATGCGCAGGGTGCGCGCGCTCGCGCCGGCGAGCGTGGATCCGGTGGTGACGATCGATGGCATCGGGACGGGCCCTCCTCGTTATCGTTCAGGTGAACGATAGGGGAGATGCGGGCCCGTGGCGAATGCGGATCGGGCCCGGCTCGCTGCCGCCGGGCCCGATCCGCACGTGGACGGCCGCGGGATCAGCCGGCGGTGGGCGCCTGCACGTCGATGACCCAGGTCACGCCGAACCGGTCGGTGAGCATCCCGAAGCCGGCCGACCAGGCGGACGCGGCGAGCGGCTCGATCACGGTCGCGCCCTCGGCGAGCCCGCGCCACAGGCCCTCGATCTCGTCCAGCGTCCCGCCCCGCAGCGACTGGAAGAAGGTGCGGTCGGTGATCGTCGCGCCCTGCTCGCGGGTCGTCGTGCCGGCGATCGCGTTGCCGTCGGCGTCGTCGTGCCCGGGCACGTCGTAGGCCATGAGCCGGAACCCGTCGGCGGTCTCGAGCTGGCCGAAGACGACCTTGTCCGCGCCGGGAGCGCCGGCAGGCATGCCGAGGTCGGAGTACGCGGCGACGGTGACGCCGCCGCCGAAGACGCCGCGGTAGAACTCGAGCGCCTGGCGCGCGGTGCCGCGGAAGTTGAGGTGGGTGGTGGTCATGATGCTCACGGTGGCTCCTCGTGCTGGGTGGTGCGGCCCGGATCCGGGCCGCTGAGGAGCACTCTCCCTGCAGTGGCGGACAGCCGCGGTCCTCTACTCCGGGGAGACTGGATCCATGATCGGGAGCTCGTCGCGGATGCTGTCCCTCCTGTCGCTGCTGCAGACCCGGCGCGACTGGCCGGGGCGGATCCTCGCCGAGCGCCTCGAGGTCACCCCGCGCACCGTGCGCCGCGACGTCGAGCGGCTCCGCGAGCTGGGGTACGAGATCCGCTCGGTGAAGGGGCCCGACGGCGGCTACCGGCTGGCCGCCGGGGCGGAGCTGCCGCCGCTGCTGTTCGACGACGAGCAGGCCGTCGCGATCGCGGTCGCGCTCCAGGCGGCGCCCGCGGTGGGCGTCGACGTCGACGAGGCCGCGGCGCGCGCCCTCGCGACCGTGCGGCAGGTCATGCCGTCGCGACTCCGGCACCGGATCGACGGCATCCGCTTCACGGGCGCGGAGGCGGGGCCGGCGTCGGGCCGGGCGCCGAGCCCCGCGTGGATCCGGCGGTGCTGGAGGCGGTGAGCGCCGCGGTCCGCGACCGGCTGACGCTGCGCTTCGACCGCGTCGGCGAGGAGGAGGCGCCGCCTCGCCGCGTGGAGCCGCACGCGATCGTGGCCCGGCGCGCGCGGTGGTACCTCGTGGCATGGGATCTGGATCGCGACGACTGGCGCACCTACCGGCTCGACCGCATGCAGCCGCGCACGCCGACGGGCCCGCGGTTCGCGCCGCGGGAGCTGCCCGCCGCGGACGCGCGGACGTTCCTCGCGGCCCGGGCGAAGGGATCCGCGTCGGAGGACCGCTGGCCCTGCACGGGCGAGGTGCTCCTCGATCTGCCGGCCCGGGAGGTGGCGCCGTGGATCGGCGACGGCGAGATGGAGGAGGTGACGGCGACGTCGACGCGGATCACCATCGGCTCGTGGTCGTGGACCGGGGTCCTCGCTGCCGTGGCCCGCTTCGACGCCCCGTTCTCCGTCATCGGGCCGGAGGAACTGCGCGAGGCGGCCGCCGCGCTGGCCGCGCGCCTCGGCGCCGCGCAGCAGCCGCCGCGCACCTGACCGGAGCGTCGGGCCTCAGCTCACGTGCACGTCCGGCCGCCTGGACCGCACCGGCTCGGCGCGCCGCAGCACCTCGCGCGTGACGGGGGCGACCTCGCCCGTGCCCGTCACGAGGAAGCGGAGGAGGTTGCCGACGGGGGATCCCTCCGTCCACTCGAAGTAGACGCCGGGCTTCACGCCCGTGAGGTCGCGCACCGCGAGGAGCACCGCGGCGATCGTGTTGGGGACGTTGCCGCTCGTGACCTGGAGCACGCGGAACCCGCAGCGCACGATGCCGCGCACCACGAGGTCCTCCTCGAACTCCGACGAGTCGCCCGGGGTCACCTCGAGGAAGATCACGGGCGCGCGCGCCGGGATCCCGCTGTCGCGCCGCTCGTCGCTCGCCTTCCGGCGGTACTCCGCGACCTGCTCGGCCTCGGTCAGCGCCTCGTCGGGCTCGTCCGGCTCGTGGGCGATGATGCTCACCGCGCCGTAGTCCTCCGCGTCCTCGATCACGAAGGCCCGCGCCTGCTCGTCCATCGTGAGCGAGGTCGCGCGGAGCTGGAAGGAGCGCTGCACGCGGCTGACGATCGAGACCGCGAGGATCCCGAGGATGAACAGCGCCGCGATCCGCACGCCGTCCGGCCGCTCGATCACGTTCACCACGGTCGTGTACGCGAAGACCGTCGCGATCGCCGCGAAGCCGATGGTGCGCTTGCGCTGCCCCGCCTTCCTCGCCGACAGGGTCACCGCGACCGACGCCGAGGTGATGAGCACCAGCACGCCGGTCGCGTAGGCGCCCGCCTGCTGGTCGACGTCGGCCTGGAACACGAGCGTCACGATCACCGCGATGGCCGTGAACACCAGCACGAGCGGGCGCACGGCCGCGGCCCAGTGCGGCGCCATGCCGTAGCGCGGCAGGTAGCGCGGCACGATGTTGAGGAGTCCGGCCATCGCGGAGGCGCCCGCGAACCAGAGGATGCAGATCGTGCTGATGTCGTAGAGCGTGCCGAAGCCGTCGCCGAGGAACTGGTGCGCGAGGTACGCGAGCGCGCGGCCGCTGGCCTTGCCGCCCTCCTGGAACTCGGCCTGCGGGATCAGCAGGGTCGTCACGAAGCTCGACGTGATGAGGAACGCGCTCATGATGAGCGCCGCGGTCGCGAGCAGCCGCTTCGTGCCGTGGATCCGCGCGCGCGGCACCCCGTCGGCGTCGTCCTCGCCGCGCACCTGCGGCATGACCGCGACGCCGGTCTCGAAGCCGGAGAGGCCGAGCGCGAGCTTCGGGAAGACGATGAGCGCGATGCCCACCATCACGAGCGGGTTGCCGTGCTGCGCCGTGAGCGCGAGCCACCAGTCGTCGATGACCTGCAGGTTCCCGGCGACGTGGAAGAGGGAGACGACGACCACGATCGCGTTGAGGGTGAGGAACACGCCCACGAGGACGACCGCGATGGAGATCGCCTCCTTGAACCCGCGGAGGAACACGAACGCGAGCGCGGCCAGCAGCACGAGGGTCAGCAGCACCTCGTTGCCCTGGAACCAGTCCGGCGCGAACGGGTTCTCGACGGCGTGCGCGGTCGCGTCCGCCGCCGACAGCGTGATGGTGATGAGGAAGTCCGTCGCCGCGAACCCCAGCAGCACGAGCACGAAGAGCTTGCCGCCCCACCAGGGGAGGAGCCGCTCGAGCATCGCGATGGATCCCTCGCCGCGGGGGCTCTCGCGCGCCACCCGCCGGTAGACGGGCAGGGCGCCGAGCAGCGTCAGGAGGATGAGGACGAGCGTCGCGAGCGGCGACAGCAGACCCGCGGCGACCGCCGCGATGGCCGGCTGGTAGCCGAGCGTGGAGAAGTAGTCGACGCCCGTGAGGCACATGACCCGCCACCACGAGTGCGTCTTCTCGACCGTCTCGGCGTGCGGGCCGGGGTGGGCGCCGGACGCGCCGGGCAGGCCGTCGAGGAGCCAGGCGGTGATCCCGTCGCGGGCGCGCCGCTGCTCGGGCGCGCGCAGCAGCTTCGGGGCGCTCACGCGCGGGCCGCCGAGGCGGTGCGGCGGAGCGGGGACGTCATCTGACCGTGATCCGGGCAGTGCACGGGTGATCCTCCTGAGGCGGCGCCGGGACCCCGTCTCGCGGATGCGACGGTCGGGCCCGGCAACATGTCGGCCCATCGTGCCACTTCCGGACGGGAGGCGGGTGGGCGTGGAGGGTGCGGTCATGGGGGCGGGTGGTCCGCGGATGGCCCCGTGGCCACCGCGTCCGGTCGGCCGCTCGCTGTGGACGTGCGCCGCCGGGGGATCCGCGGGCTCCGTAGTCTCGTGCTCCACCCGAGAACGGAGCCCCATCACCATGTCATCCACCACGCCCTCGAACCGGTCCTCGCGTCGTCTCGGCCGAGCGGGATCCGCGGCCGCCGCCGCGATCGTGCTCTCCGCCGCGGTCGGCGTGGGCATCGTGTCGGCCTCCGCATCCGCCACGGCCCCCGTCAGCGTCAGCGCCATGGGACACAACCCGCACCAGCCGGCGGAGGGGTACGGCGCGTCGCCGAGCGCGCCCGGCTCCTCGCACACCGGGCATCATCGGGGCTGAGCACCCGGTCGAACCGGATCCAGCAGGTCGCGCCCTCGGGAGGGCCGACCTGGTCCTCCCGCCGCCCGTCCCGGCCGTCCGCTCGCGCGGTGCGGCCGGGGCGGGCGTCGTGCGTCATGCGGCGGGCGTGCGCGCCGCTCGGCCCGACCACGGTCCGCCGATGCGCCTAGCCTCGGAACCGGGCGCGCCGCACGGCCGCGCCCACCGCATCCACGAGGAAGAGGAACGCGCATGACGACCTGGCTGATCACGGGATGCTCCACGGGGCTCGGGCGCGCGTTCGCCGAGGAGGCGCTGGCGCGCGGGAACGACGTCGTCGTCACGGCGCGCGACGGCGCGGCCGTGCAGGACCTCGCCGACCGCTACCCCGACCACGCCCTCGCGCTCGACCTCGACGTGACGGATCCCGCGCAGGTCGCGATCGCGGTCGACGAGGCGACCGCCCGCTTCGGCGGCGTCGACGTGCTCGTCAACAACGCGGGCTACGGCTACCGCGCGGCCGTGGAGGAGGGCGACGACGTGGACGTCGCGCGCCTGTTCGACACCCACTTCCACGGCAGCGTCCGCATGATCAAGGCCGTGCTGCCCGGCATGCGCCAGCGCCGCAGCGGCACGATCGTGAACCTCTCGTCCATCGGGGCCGCGCGCACCGGTGCCGGATCCGGCTACTACGGCGCCGTGAAGGCCGCCGTCGAGCAGATGACCATGGCGCTGCGCACCGAGCTCGAGCCGCTCGGGATCGTCGCGACGGTCGTGGCGCCCGGATCCTTCCGCACCGACTTCTCCGGCCGCTCGCTCACGCAGTCGGCCACCGTGATCGACGACTACGCCGAGACCGCCGGCAAGCGCCGCAAGGAGAACGACACCACCGACGGCACGCAGCCGGGCGACCCGGCCCGCGGCGCGAAGCTGCTCGTGGACGCGGTCGAGCAGGGCGCTCCCTATTACCTGCTGCTCGGCGGCGACGCGGTCGAGATCGTCACGGGCGCGCTCGACGACCTGCGCGCCGACGTCGACGCGTGGGCCGAGCGCAGCCGGTCGACGGCCTACGACGCGAGCTGATCCGCGACGCGGCGCCGCTCACCCCGGTGCCGCGCCCGAGGGTTCCGGCGCGACGAAGACGCAGAACGGGTGGCCGGCGGGATCCCGCAGCACGTGGAGCGGCTCGTCCGGATCCGCCGACCGGTCCTGCAGCACCTCGGCGCCGAGCGTCAACGCACGCGACCGCTGGCGCTCGAGGTCGGCGACGGATCCGACGGTGAGGTCGAGGTGCAGCATCTGCGGCGGCGACCCATCGGGCCAGCGGGGCGCGGGCATGTCCGGCGCGAGCTGGAAGGCGAGGCGGCGGGTGCCGTCGTCGTCGACGAGGACCAGCCAGTCCGGATCCGGCCCCGCCTGGTCGGGCTCGTCGCCCGGCCGGTAGCGGAAGCCGAGGAGCTCGCGGTAGAACTCGGCGAGGCGGCGCGGATCCGGCGCGTCGAGGACCGTCTGCAGGAGGCGCGGGTGGTCGGGCGAGGAGGCCATGGTCCTGTCTACGCCGTCGGTGGTGGGGCGTCGTCCCCGGCGGCGCGGTCGCGCTCTCGCGTGGCCGGACGGATCCCCATGACGAAGAACGTGACGCCGAGGACGAGGAACGGCAGCCCGGCGACGCGGGTGTCGTCGAGCGTCAGCATCAGCGCGAGGCCGAGCATCCCGAAGACGACGCCGAGCGCGGTGTTGGTGCTCTTCGAGCCGTCGTCGCCCTCCGCGGGCGCATCCGCGGGGCCGCCGGGTGTCGTCGGATCGCTCATGCCCTCACGCTAGGGAGCCGCACCCCGCGCCCGCGTCCTCCTCGTGGGGGATGCCGGTGCCCGCGGACGGTCAGCGTCCCGGGCCCTGCCGGACCGGCCGCATGATCATCGACACCAGGAACACGGCGGCGCTCACGACCATCAGCAGGAGCGCGACCGGGCGCAGGTCGTCGCGGGTGAGCGCCAGCACGACGCCGATCGCGAAGAGGACGGCGAGCCCGGTGTCGCACAGCCGGCCGGCGCCCCCGCCGACCGACGGGCGGTCGTCGGGCGCCGTCGGCTGCTCCATGCCCCCACGCTAGGCGCGGGGCCGCGCTCGCCGCGTCCGCCGGAGGGGGGAACCGGTCAGATCCGCCCCTCCAGCTCGAGCAGCGTCGTCTTGGCCGCGAGGCCTCCGATGTAGCCGCCGAGCGTGCCGTCGGAGCGGAGGACGCGGTGGCACGGGATCACGACGGGCAGCGGGTTCGTCGAGCACGCCGTGCCGACCGCGCGCGTGGCGGCCGGGCTGCCGGCCGTCTCGGCGACCTCGCGGTAGGTGCGCGTGGATCCGTACGGGATCTCCGGCAGCAGCCGCTGCACCCGGTCGCGGAAGCCGGTGGACAGGCGGCGGTCGAGCGGCAGGTCGAAGGAGCGGCGGCGGCCGGCGAAGTACTCGTCGAGCTCGCGGGCGGCCGCATCGAGGCGCTTCGGGGCGCGCAGGATCCGCGGGCCGAGCCGCCGTGCGAGGTCGCCGAGCACGGTGTCGTGGTCCTCGCGGGAGTACGCGACGCGGATCAGTCCGCGGTCGGTGGCGACGAGCAGCAGCGGGCCGACGGGCGAGTCGATGGTCGTGAAGCCGACGTCGAGGGCCCCGTCGGCCTCGGCCCGGTCGGCGAGGCGCAGGCGGAGCGCGTCGAGGGCGGGCGCGGTCGGATCCGTCCGCTCGAGCGCGGCGGCGTCGAGGAAGGGGGCGGTGTCGTCGAGATCGGTCACGGTCGTCCTCCGATGGTGGTGGCGGGTGCGGGCTCGCGCTCGCCGCCCGGCGGATCCGCGCCCATCGACCGCCGGAGGCTCGCGACCCCGTCCGCCGCCGCGCGCCGCGCCGCCTCGGGGGTGCCGCCCACGATCGCCGCCACCTCCGCGTACGGCAGCCCGCCGAGGTACCGGTACGCGACCGCGAGCCGCTGCCGCTCGGGCAGGCCGGCGACGAGGCGCCAGAGGTCCGGGTCGCAGGAGTCGGGCACGCCGAGGTCGGACACCCGCTCGGGCACCTCGTCGACGGGGAGCGCGCGGCGGCCGCGGGCGCGGATCGCGTCGAGGGCCTTGCGGTGCGCGATGGTGACGAGCCAGGCGCGCACGTCGGCGCGCGGTCCGAGCCGCGGGTAGGCGACCAGCGCCGACAGGAACGTCTCCGACCACGCGTCCTCGGCGTCCGCGTGCCCGCCGAGCACCGCCCGGCACACGCGGAGCACCACGGCGCCGTGCTCGGTCACGACCCTGTCGAACGGCTGCATCATCTCCACACCGGGTAGACGCCGGGGCGGGGTGATCCGTGAGGTCGGCGTGCGGATCAGTCTCGCGGATCCCGCGGCCGGGTCGGAAGGGCGCCCGGTGACCGCGTCGCCCTGCGCCCGCCTCCGGACGCGCCGTGCGCTTCCTCCGCATCGCCGATCCGTCGCCCGTGCGGTCCGTGGGGACCACCCGTGACGGTCCCCGCGGATGACGACCCGGCGCTCCTCGACCCGGAGGATGGAGGCGCGGCCCACCCCCGGCCGCACCGCTCCGCGAGGAGCACCGCCGCCGGCCCGTCCCCCCGGGCCGGCGGCCCCACGACGACACGAGGATCCGCATGACCGGCACCGTCAGCCCCGCCGCCCGCGACGACGAGCAGGCCGTGCCCGGTGCCGCGCCCCGCGCGCTGCGCGTCCTCGTGGTCGACGAGGAGGCGCCCATCACGCAGCTGCTGTCGCTCGCGCTGCGGATGGAGGGCTGGGACGTGCGCGTCGTCGACACCGGCCGCGCCGCGATCGAGGCCGCCGTCGGGGACGCGCCCGACGCGATCCTCCTCGACATGATGCTGCCCGACGTCTCGGGCGTGGAGGTCGTCGCCGAGCTGCGTCGTGCGGGCGTCGCCACGCCCGTCCTGTTCCTCACCGGCCGCGACTCGCTCGAGGACCGGCTCGCGGCGTTCGGCGCGGGCGCCGACGACTACGTGACGAAGCCCTTCGGCCTCGAGGAGGTCGTCCAGACCCTGCGCGAGCTCTTCCGCCGTCGCGGGCTCGCGCCGGCCATGGTCACGGCGGGCGACCTCGTGCTCGACCCGGTCACGGGCGAGGCGTGGCTCGCGGGCGTGCCGCTGGAGCTGGATCCGACGGAGCTCGCCGTGGTGCGCGCGCTCGCGGAGGAGCCGACGCGCCGGCTGTCCCGGCGCGAGCTCGCGCACCGGCTGGCGGAGGCCGGCGCCGGCGTCGTCGCGCCGCGCGCGCTGCTCGACCTGCCGGTCGTGACGGGGCGTCGGATCGGCGGCGAGCAGGTGATCCTGGTCGGTGTCGCGGGCGACGACCTCGTGCTCGCGCCCCTCGCCTGACGCCGGAGCGGCCCGCTCTGAACACCCCAGTCCGGGGGTCGATGCGGCGAGTCACCCGCGCAACTCCGGGGATCACGAGTCACACGCGTCATACTGCGCCAAAAATCTCCCCAGGTGGGGAAAGGAAGTCCCTACAGTCGGCGGCAGGGAGCAGATCCTCCCCGCCGCGTTCTCGAGACCCCGGAGCGCGTCCCCTTCTACCGCACGGTCGCGGCACAGCACTGGCGCGCGCGGGCGGTCCTGCACCACCGGAGATGCCATGACCCGTCCCACCCCCGCCGCCGGTCGCGGCAGGTCGTTCCGCCGCGCGGCGGCCGGCGCCTGCCTCTCGGCGTCGCTCGTGATCCTGCCCCTCGCGATGGCGCCCGCCGCGCACGCCGAGACCGTCCCCGTCGACTCCGCGCCCGTCGCCGTCGAGACGCCCGTCGAGGCCCCGGCCGCCACGCCGGCGCCCGCCGTCGAGGCCCCGCCGAGGACGCGACCCCGACGCCCGCGCCCGCCGCGCCCGCCGAGGAGGCGACCCCCGCCGCCGATGCCCCGGTCGAGACCCCGGCCCCCGCCGTCCCGACCCCCGGCACGCCGAGCACGGGCCTCCCGACGCTCGAGCCGACAACGCCCGTCGTCGAGCTGCCCTTCACCTGGACCACGCCCGACCGCGGCGTCGCCCTCCCGATCAACGAGGCCGTGCCGTTCGCCGGCACCGGCACCGCGGGCAGCATCGTCACCGCCAGCTACTTCAACGCCGTGGGCGTCAAGTCGATCGCCGGCATCGGCATCGTCGGCGAGGACGGCACGTACGCGTTCCCCGCGAGCTTCACCGAGCTGCTCCAGGGCTCCACGACCGCGAGCGTCACCCTCACGCAGGTCGGCCTCGACCTCACGGTCACGGGCGAGATCCGCGGCCTGGTGCGCTTCGCCGAGGCGCCCGTCGGCCCGTTCGTCCGCGCCGAGGCCTCGTTCTCGACCATCTCGCCGATCTCCGTCACCGAGGCGACCAGCCTCCTCGGCGGCCTGAAGGTCGACGCGACCGGCTACCTCCGCTACGAGGCCGTCCAGGTCACGGTCACCGCGCCCGACGGCCGGGTGATCCAGCTCAGCGACGCCAACGGCGGCCTGGGCGTCGGCACCCGCTCGCTCAAGGACCTCGTGCGCGCCGACGTCGACGGCACCTTCGCGCAGCCGGTCATCCTGTTCGGCGACATCCAGCCGGGTACGTACAAGGTGTCCGTCACGGGCCTCGAGTCGGGCCTCACGCAGGGCGGCACGGTCGAGCTGACCGGCGAGGACGCGGGCGGACCGGTCATCCCGGGCCTCCCCGGCATCCCCACCCCGACGCCGACCGCGCCGTCGATCGACCCCGCGGGCACCGCTCCGAAGCCGATCACGAAGCCGGCCGCGCACCACGGCGACACCCTGCCCGTCACGGGCACGGACGGCGCCGCGGCCCTCGGCCTCGGCGGCCTCGGCGCGCTGATGGCCCTCGCCGGCGCGGGCGCGCTCGTCGCCCGCCGCCGACTGCGCTCCGCGGAGTAGCGGCACGGCACCACCCGCACCACGCACGACGACGGCCGGATCCCCGCGGGGGTCCGGCCGTCGTCGCGTCCGGCCGCCGACGCGGGATCAGGGGAGGACGATCACCTTCCCGGTGACGCGTCCCGCCTCGGCCTCCGCGTGCAGCGCGGGGAGCTCCGCCAGCGGGATCCTCCGGGTCACCTCCACCGCGAGCGCGCCCGCGTCGACGAGCGCCACCAGCTCCGCGAGGCGATCGCAGTCCGGCCGCACGAAGACCGTGGCGGCGCGCACGCCGCGCCCCTCGTCGCCGGGGGTGGCCATGAAGGCGGTGGTGCTGACGACCGCGCCGCCGTCGCGCACCGCGGCCACGTAGGCGGCGAACGTCTCCGGCTCGATCGGCGCGAGGTTGAGGAGCACATCCACCTGCCCGTCGAGCGCGCCCAGCAGGTCGGTCGTGGTGCGGTCGACGATCTCGTCCGCCCCGGCGGCGCGCACGGCGTCGAGGCTGCGCGGGCTCGCCGTCGCGATGACGTGCACGCCGGCCCGCGTCGCGAGCTGGATCGCGTACTTGCCCACCACGCCGCCGGCGCCGACGATCAGCACCCGCTGGCCGCGCTCGAGGCGGCCGTCGTCGAACAGCGCCTGCCACGCGGTGAGCGCGACGGACGGCAGGCCGGCGGCGTCCGCCAGGGGGATGCTCGTCGGCGCCGCCACCACGGACCCGGCCGGCGCGATGACCTGCTCGGCCGCACCGCCGTCGCTCTCCATCGGCAGGAACGCGATCACCTCGTCGCCGACCGCGACGCCCGTCACCTCGGCGCCGACCGCGTCCACGGTCCCGGACACGTCGTAGCCGGGGACGTGCGGCAGCTGGATGGGGATCGGCAGGAACCCGCCCCGCATGCCCCCGTCCGCCGCGTTGTACGCGGACGCGGCCACGCGGATCCGCACCTGCCCGGCACCCGGCTCGGGCACCTCGATGTCCGCTACCTCCATCACCTCTGGTCCGCCGACCTCCCGGAACCGCACTGCCTCCATGATCTTCCCCTTCGTCAAGTGCTTCGAATCCGAAGCAATGGCGTGACGGTACCACTGCTTCGAATGCGAAGCAACACCTAGGATGGATGCATGACGGAGACGCCCCGATCCCTGACCCCGACCCAGCTCGACGCCTACCTCGCCTTCACCGAGGTCGGCAGCCTGCTGCGCCCCGCGGTCGAGGCGCAGCTCCGCGACGCGGGCGGCCTCAGCTACGTGCAGTTCCAGCTCCTGGCGCGGCTCGGCGACACCCCGGACGGCCACCTGCGCATGACCGACCTCGCCGACGGCGTCGTCTACAGCCGCAGCGGCCTCACCTACCAGGCGCAGCTCCTCGAGCAGCGGGGCCTGATCACCCGCTCGCCGTCCCCGGACGACGAGCGCAGCACCGTGGTCGCCCTCACCGACGCGGGCCGCGAGGTGCTCGCGGCCGTCTTCCCCGGGCACATCCATACCGTGCACGGGCTCCTGTTCGCGCCGCTGTCGGACGCGGACGCCGGCCACCTCGCGCGGATCCTCGGAAGCGTGACCACGCACCTCCGGGCCGCGCCGCCGCGCTCCGCGGCCCGGCGCCGGAAGGCCTGAGCTCCCGCCGCCTTGTCAGGCCCCGCGGCGCCCCCGTACATTTGACGCGAGCCGCAACGAATCACCCGCACGCGGATCCGCACCCCGTATGAGACGAAGGAGTCCCATGTCCGACACGCAGCCCGCCGCGACGCCCACGGAGACCGGAGGCGCCCTCGGCGTCGCGATGATCGGCCACGGCTTCATGGGCGCCGCCCACTCGCAGGCCTGGCGCGTCGCCCCCGCGTTCTTCGACCTGCCGCTCGCGCCGCGCATGGTCTCGGTGGTCGGCCGCGACCAGGCCCGCACGCAGGAGTCCGCGGACCGCTGGGGCTGGGAGCGCGCGGAGACCGACTGGCGCGCCGCCATCGAGCGCGACGACATCGACGTCGTCGACATCTGCTCGCCCGGCAGCACGCACGTGGAGGTCGCGGTCGCCGCGCTCGAGGCCGGGAAGCACGTGCTGTGCGAGAAGCCGCTCGCGAACACGGTCGAGGAGGCCGAGATCATGGCGGCCGCGGCCGAGAGGGCCGCCGCGAAGGGGGTCCGCGCGATGGTGGGCTTCAGCTACCGCCGCGTGCCTGCCATCACATTCGCCCGCGACCTCGTCGCCCAGGGCGCGATCGGGGAGCTCCGCCAGGTGCGCGCGCTGTACCTGCAGGACTGGCTGACCGACGCCGAGGGCCCCATGACGTGGCGCCTCGACAAGGAGGCGGCCGGATCCGGCGCGCTCGGCGACATCGGCGCGCACATCGTCGACGCCGTGCAGTTCATCACGGGCGAGAGGCTCGACGCGGTCAGCGGCCTGCTCCGCACCTTCGTGGAGGAGCGCCCGCTGCTCGCGGAGACGCGCGGCCTCGGCGGCGTCGCGTCGAGCGAGCGCGGGAAGGTCACGGTCGACGACGCGGCCTACTTCACCGGCAAGCTCGCGGGCGGCGCGCTCGCCAGCTTCGAGGCGACCCGCATGGCCACCGGCCGCAAGAACGCGCTGCGCCTGGAGTTCAGCGGATCCGACGGCGCCATCTCCTTCGACCTCGAGCGCCTCAACGAGATCGAGCTGTACGACGCGACCGCGCCCGCCGACAAGCTGGGCTTCCGCCGGATCCTCGTCACCGAGCCCGAGCACCCCTACGCAGCCGCGTGGTGGCCCACCGGCCACGGCCTCGGCTACGAGCACGCGTTCACGCACCAGGTGCGCGACCTCGTGCACGACATCGCCGAGGGCCGCGAGCCGCAGCCGTCGTTCGCCGACGGGCTCCGCGTGCAGCGCGTGCTCGACGCGGTGGAGCGCAGCTCGGCCGACGGCAGCGCGTGGAAGACGGTGGATCCCGCCGCCAGCTGAGGCACGGCGCCCGCTCGCGTACCCTGGCCAGGACGACCGCGAGGGGGACGGGTGCAGGCACGGCAGGAGCGCATGCGGCGCGCCGCGCTGTCCGCGCTGGTCTGCACGCTCGTCACGGCGACCGCGCACGCGGCGGCCGGCGGCGGGATCCCGCATCCGCTCGTCCTGGGGCTCGCGCTCGTCGCGGGCGTCGCCCTCTGCTTCGCGCTCGGCGGGCGTCGCGTGGCGCTCGCGCACCTCGTCCTCGCCATCGGCGCGACGCAGGGCGTGCTGCACACCGCGTTCACGTTCGGCGGGAGCGCGGTCGGGGCGTCGGGCACGGGGACGCCGAGCGCCGGATCCGCCGGTCACCACCACGCGCACGCCGCGGCCGACGCCGCCCGCGCCCTCGCCGCCGGTCCCTCCTCGGCGATGGCGATGCCCGCCGACCACGACGGCGCCATGCTGCTCGCGCACGTGATCGCCGGTCTCGTCAGCGTCTGCTCGCTGCGCGTCGGCGCCGACGCCGTCCGCCGCGTCGCCAGGGCCCTGGCGCTCCGCGTGGGCGGCGCGATCTCGGGGGCCGCGGGCGCGCTCGTGGCGGCCGCCGTCGCCGTCGCGGCCGCCCTCGCCGAGCCCCTCGTCGCGCCGCGACCCCGCCGGATCCCCGCGGACGCCCGCCCGCGCCGCCTCGTCGCGCTCCTTTCCGCGCGCATCCAGGGCCGCCGCGGCCCGCCGTCCGTCGCGCTCGCCGCCTGATCCGCGCCGCCGCGCCCCTCGGGGCATCCGGCGCGGTCCCGCGCCGACGCCCGACCGACCCGCTCCGCCCGCGCCCCGCCGCCGCCGGAGCGGTCGCCGTCGCGTCGCCGCGCCCCCGCACGCCCGGACATCCGGACATCCGCACGGCCACGCCCGTGCCGCCACCGAAGGACCACCATGCCCCGCACCACCCGCCTGCCCGCCGCCGCCCGCCCCGGCCGCCGCACCCGCCGGATCCGCGTCGCCGCCGGCGCCGCCCTCGGCCTCGCGCTCGCCGTGTCGGCGCCGCTCGCCGCCTCCGCGCACGTCGAGCTCGACGCGTCGACCACCGCCCCCGCCTCCCTCAGCGTCCTGACCTTCGCGGTCGGGCACGGCTGCGAGGGATCCGCCACCACGTCCCTCGCGATCCGCTTCCCCGCCGACGTGCAGGCCGTGAAGCCGACCCTCGCGCCCGGCTGGACCGTCGCCGAGCAGGAGGCCGCCGACGGCACGACCGTCACCTACACGGCCGACGCCCCGCTGCCCGACGCCCTGCGCGCGACCGTGCAGGTCGAGGCGCTCCTGCCCGTCGACGGCGCGGCCGGGGACGTGGTCGCGTTCCCGACGCTGCAGACCTGCGTCGAGGGATCCACCGACTGGGCCGAGACGCCCGCCGCGGGCACCGAGCCCGACCACCCGGCGCCCGCGCTCACGCTCACGGACGCCGCGTCCGCGACCGGCACGAGCGCCACCGGCTCGAGCGCCTCGGGCACGAGCACCGCCGCCGCGACCGCCGCGGCGGATCCCGTCGACCCGGTCGCGCGCCTCCTCGGCCTCGGCAGCCTCGTCGTGGGCGTCGTCGCCGTCATGCTCCTCACGATCGGCATGCGCCGCCCGCAGCAGGGCGGCCGCCGGTGACCGCCGTGGACGACCGCGCGGACGAGGCGACGGCGCCCGCCGCGCCCGCCCCCGTGATCACGCGCCCGCAGCGCGGCTGGTTCCTCCCGCTGCTGCTGCGCCTGCACTTCCTCGCGGGGATCCTCGTGGGCCCGTTCATCCTCGTGGCCGCGCTCAGCGGCGCCGCGTACGCGCTCGCGCCGTCGATCGAGCAGGTCGTGTACGCCGACGAGCTGCACGCGCCCGCGACGGGCACGGCCGTGCCGCTCGCGCAGCAGGTGCAGGCCGGGGAGGCCGTGGTCGGCGGATCCGGCACCCTCGTCGCCGTCCGCCCGGCCCCCGCGCCCGGCGACACCACGCGCGTCATGTTCACGGGCGACGGCCTCATCCCGAGCCAGACCCGCGCGATCTTCGTGGACCCGGCCGACGCGTCCATCCGCGGCGACCTGCCCGTCTACGGCACGAGCGGCGCCCTGCCGCTGCGCACCGCGATCAGCCACCTCCACCGCACGCTCGGGCTCGGCGACCCCGGCCGCCTCTACAGCGAGCTCGCGGCCAGCTGGCTCGGCATCGTGACGCTCGCGGGCCTCGGCCTGTGGGTCGCGCGCTGGCGCCGGTCGCCGCGTCGCCGCGACCTCGTGCGACCCGACGCGAGGGCCACCGGCTACCGGCGGATCCTCTCCTGGCACGCGTCCACCGGCGTGTGGCTGGTGGCGGGCGCGCTGTTCCTGTCGGCCACGGGGATCACGTGGTCGCAGTTCGGCGGGCAGAACGTGACCGACCTGCGCCAGGCCCTCAGCTGGCAGACGCCGACCCTCACGACCGCGCTGCCCGGTGCGGGTGCGGGGGCGGCCTCGGCGGCGGATCCGCACGCCGGCCACCACGCGTCCGCCGCGCCCGCGACGACGCCGGCCGTGGATCCCGCGACCTTCGACGAGGTCCTCCGCGTCGCGCAGGGAGTGAACGTCGACACGGGCCTGGTGGAGATCACGCCGCCGAAGCAGACGGGCCAGGCGTGGACCGTGAGCGAGATCCAGCGCAGCTTCCCCACGCAGGTCGACCAGGTGGCCGTCGACGGCAGCACCCTCCAGGTGGTGGGACGCACCGACTTCGCCGACTACCCGCTGCCGGCGAAGCTCGCGCGCTGGGGGATCGACACGCACCAGGGGACGATGTTCGGGCTCCCGAACCGGATCCTGCTGGCGGTGACCGCGCTCGGCATCGCCGCGATGGTCGTCTTCGGCTACCTCATGTGGTGGAAGCGCCGGCCGGGCGTCGCGCGTCCCGGCCGCCCCGCCCCGGCGGGCGCGCTCGTGCGGGCGCCGTGGTGGGGGATCGCGGCGGTCGTCGCGGTCGGCGTCGGCGTGGGCCTGTTCCTGCCGCTCGTCGGGATCCCCCTGGTGGGCTTCGTGCTGCTCGACGCGCTGGTCACGGCCGCGCGCGTGCACCGCGGGGGCGCGGCCGCGGGCTGAGGCGGGGATCCGGCCGTCCGCGCGTCCGGCCGTCCGCGCGTCAGCGGGCGGCCGGCGCCGGGCCGGTCGACGCGGCCTCGTGCAGCCGGCACGGCAGGAGCGCGTGCGGCAGCTCGGCGGCCGTGCCGTCGAGCCGGGCCAGCAGCGTCTCCACGGCGAGGCGGCCGAGCTCCGGGCCCGGCGCGTCCATGGTGCTGAGGGCCGGCTCGACGAGCGCGCCCACCTCGGTGGAGGAGGCGAGCGACAGGATCGAGACGTCGTCGGGCACGCGTCGCCCCGCGTCGTCGAGGCCCGAGAGGAGCCCCCGCGCCGCCTGGTCGTTGAGGATCATGACCGCCGTGATCCCGGGATCCGCCGCCAGCAGCGCGCCCGCCGCCGTGCGTCCCCCGGTCGGCGTGGGCGCGCACCGGGCGACCGTGCCGGCCCGCCCGGGCGCCGCCGTCTCGTCGCGGAAGGCCCGCTCGGTGCGCGTGGTGGGGCCGTAGCCGCGCAGGGGGCCGTCCTCGAGGTCCTCGATCACGAGCCCGAACCGGCGGTGGCCGAGGCCCTGCAGGTGGTCGAGCCCGTCGGCGACCGTGCCCTCGAAGTCCATGTCGACGAACGGCAGGTCGCGCGTGTCGGCGGTGCGGCCGATCGAGACGAACGGCACGTCGAGCGCCGCGAGCTCCCGGATGCGCGCGTCGTCCATGCGCACCTCCATGACGATGACGCCGTCGACGAGCCGGCCGCTCACGAGGTCGGCCACCTCGTCGGGCGCGACCCCCGTGGGCCAGAGCACGAGGTGGTAGCCGAGCTCGGCCGCCCGGGTCGCGGCGCTCATGAATATCTCGAGGGCGATGCGGCTGAGGCGCTGCACGTCGCCCGGGAACAGCAGCGCGATGATCCGCGTGCGCTTGCTCGCGAGCGCCCGGGCCACGACGTTGTTGCGGTAGCCGAGCTCCCGCATGGCCTCGGTGACCGCGCGCCGGGTGGGCTCCGAGACGGCCTTGGTGCCGTTGACGACGAAGGAGACCGTGGCGATCGAGACCCCCGCGCGCGCGGCGACCTCTCGCATGGTCGGGATGGCGTCTCCTCGCGGTCGGGCGGCGCGTCGGGCGGACGCGTGCTCAGCGTATAGCGGGGATCGCCGCGGGGCGCGGCGCCAGGGGGGAGCGCAGGCGCGACACCGCGATGAGCGCGGCGGTGATCGCGCAGACGGCGAGCGTGAGGCCCACCACGTACTCGGCGACGGTGAGGTAGCCGCCGGGCGAGGACGCCGGGTCGAGGAAGCCGTACGGGTAGTAGGTGGACGACCCGGTGACCTCGTCGCCGGTGGACGGCCCGCGGAGGAGCGTGACGGTGATCCACGCGAGGGGGAACAGGATGACCCGGCCGATGGCGCCCATCCGCAGCGGCCGGCGGTCGGGGGCGATGAGCCAGTCGACGAGCACGATGGCGGGGACGGCCACGTGCACGATCTGGTCGGCCCAGTCGAGCTGCAGCGCGGGCGGCTGGGGCTGGCCGCGGAGCAGCAGGTTCCACACGAGGCCCGTGATGACGAGGTACACCGTGGAGGCCAGGCGCAGGGTGACCCAGCCCACGCTCGGATCCGCGATGCGGCCGCGCGCGAGGCGCACCCCGCCCACGACCAGGACGACGATGGCGAGGATGTTGGAGTCCTCCGTGAAGTACAGCGCGAAGTCGAGGGACTTCCCGGCGATGCCGGTGACGCCGAGCCCCTGCCAGTAGGCGAGGTTCACGTGGTACTGGGCGATGACGCCGACCACCGCGGCGGCCGCGGTGGCGAGGCGGACGAGGGAGAGGTATCTGGGCACGGGAGACCTTCGCACCTCCGGCCGGGGAGCGGAGCCGGCTGTCCACGACCGGACAGCCGGGCGCCGCGCCGGGGACGGGGTCGGGGTCGGGCGGGCGGGTCAGGCGGCGGCGGATCCGCGGCGCGCGCGGAGGACGCGCTCGCACGCCTGCTCGATGCTCCGCGCGTGCGCCTCGGGGGCGACGGACGCGGCGAGTCGCTCGGCCGTGCGGGCCGCGGCGTCGAGCGGGCGCCGGTCGGCGGCCAGCCGCAGGATGGACTCGGCCAGCCCCTCGGCGTCGGTGCCGTCCGCGAGCAGCGCGGCGCCGTCGAACTCGGCCGCGAGCACGGGATCGCTGACGATCGCCGCGCGGCCCTCCGCGAAGGCCTCCATGGCGATCATCGGCTGGTTGTCGAAGCCGAGCGAGGTGATGACCGCGGCGTGCGCGCCGTGGAGCAGGGCCGTGACGGTGGCGCTCGGCACGCGCCCGTGCACCGTGACGCCGGGCGGCGCCGGCGTGCGCGGCTCGCCTCCCGCGAGGTCGAGGTGCACGGCGCCGGGAGCGGAGCGCTCCGCGACCAGCGCCATCGCCCGCAGCATCACGTCGAGGCGCTTCTCGGGGGCGAACCGCGCCGCCCACACCAGGCGCAGCTGCCCGCCGGCCGGGACGGGGACGCGCTCGCCGCGCGCGGCGCAGCTCGTGTTCGAGAGGACCTCGACGGCGGGCAGCCCGGCGTGCCGCAGCGCGACGGCCTGGTGCGCGGACGGGGAGAGGACGAGGTCGGCCTCGCGGCAGGCGGCGAGCGTCGTGCCGCGCAGCGCGCTGTCGAGCCGACGCGGGGCCAGGCGCACCCTCGGATCCGGCAGGCCGGTCATCGCGCGGTGCATGGCCGACACGACGGGTGCGAGGAGCGCGCCCCAGGCCGGGCCGCGCAGGAAGAAGGTGTGGACGGTGTGGAGCGTCGGGATCCCCCGCTCGCGCCCGAGCCGCAGGGCGGTCGCCGCCAGCCCGTGCTCGGAGTGCGTGAGGACGAGGTCGGTGCCCGCGGCGTCCATGAGCGCGGCGAGGTCGTGCCGCGTGGCGGCGTCGGCCCGGATGAGCGGCAGGCCGAGGAACGAGATGGGGAAGGAGGGCGCGACGTCGTGGAGGGCCACGCCCGTGCCCTCCAGCTCGCGGACGGAGGAGGCGTCGGGCGCCGCGATGGTCACCGAGTGCCCCGCCCGCGCGAGCGCGAGCGCCTGCTGGACGACGGCCGTCTGGGCTCCACCCAGGTAGGAGAAGGCGTAGTCCATCACGAGGAGGGGGTGGAGGGTGTTCATCCCTGCTGACGGTAACGGTCCGGGACGCGCCGCCGCTGGGGGCTGGGGAGACGGGGGCGCACCGCACGGGCGGGCTCCCGCGAGGGCGGGAGCGGGCCTAGCTCGACCGAGCCCGCCGCAGCACCGCGACGGCGATGGCGAGCGGCTTCATCCACGTCATCTCGCCGAAGCGGTAGTCGCGGGCGCGGGCCAGCCGGTCGGCGAGGTCGGGGCGGGCGGCGCGCAGGTAGCCGCGCGCCTCCTCCGCGTGCACGGGGTCGGAGACGATGCGGATCGTGTCGGCGTCCTCGACGAGCGGGATCGCGTTCGCGACGTTCTCGCGCGTGCTCCGGCTCGACTCCTCGAGGACGACCGCGCCGCGGTAGCCGAGCTCGCGGGCGTACCGGGCGAGGATCCGGGCCTCGGGCTCGGCGCCCATCACGGATCCGCCGCACAGCACGAGCGCGGTCGACGCGGCCCGCGGGTCCATCGAGCGGAGGGCGGCGCGCACGCGGAACCGGTTGATGCGGTTCGCGCGCGCCTGCGCGTTGCCGAAGCCGAGCACGACGACCGCCTCGCGGCCGACGGTGCCGTCGGGCCGGCCGGGCGCGTTGCCGAGGCCGCGCGTGCTGGCGGCGCGGTGGATCCCCTCGCTCACGAGGAGCACGGCCGCGCAGGCGCCGAGGAGCGCGGCCGGGACGACGACGATCCGGCGGGTGCGCATGCGCCCAGGCTACGGGCGCCCGGCGTCGGGTGGCCGGGTGGCCGGGTGGCCCGGCTCCCGTCAGGCGGCGCGCGCCGCCCTCACGAACGCGACCACCGCGTTCGCGTGCCCGTGCCCGAGGCCGTGCTCGGACTTCAGCCACGAGACGACCTGCATGTGCGGCTCCGTGTCGAGCCGTGCGTCGGCCAGGTCGATCCAGTGCTGGACCGGCTGCCCGTACGTCCTCTCGATGCTCGGGAAGTAGGAGGCGGGCCCCTTCGCCGTCTGCCCCTCGGGCGGCGGGGGCGGGGCGACGATGCCGTGCGCGTTCATGCTGCGACGGTACCGGCGGCGCGCGGCGGCGACCAGGGCGCGGTCCCTCCGCCGCGCACGGGGCGTACCCCGATGGTGCCCGGCACCCGGATGGCAGGCACCATGGACGCATGGCGATCACCACCCCGACCCCGCCCGACGCCTCCTCGGAGCAGCCCGACCCGCTCGATCCGCCCGCATCCGCCCACCGCGTGAAGCGCTGGGTCTTCTGGCCGGCCGCCGTCATCGTCCTCGCGTTCGTGGCCTTCACCCTGATCGCGCCCGACGCCGCCGAGGCCCTGTTCGTCTCCCTGCAGACCGGCATCGTCAGCAACTTCAGCTGGTACTACGTGCTCGCCGCCGCGTTCTTCGTCGGCTTCTCGATCTTCGTGGGCTTCAGCCGCTTCGGCAGCATCAAGCTCGGCAAGGACGCCGACGAGCCAGAGTTCTCGACCGGATCCTGGTTCTCCCTCCTCTTCGCCGCCGGCATGGGCATCGGCCTCGTCTTCTACGGCGTCTCCGAGCCGCTCAGCCACTTCGCGTCGCCGCGCCCCGGGATCACGGGCACCGAGTCCGAGCTCGCGCAGCAGGCCATGGTGCAGACCTTCCTGCACTGGGGCCTGCACGCGTGGGCGATCTACGTGGTGCTCGGGCTCGCGCTCGCGTACGCGATCCACCGCCGCGGGCGTCCCGTCTCCATCCGGTGGGCGCTCGAGCCGCTCCTCGGCACGCGCGTGCGCGGCGGCTGGGGCAACCTCATCGACGTGCTCGCGCTCGTGGGCACGCTGTTCGGCGTCGCGACGTCGCTCGGCCTCGGCGTGCTGCAGATCGGCGCCGGGCTCGAGAGCGCGGGCCTCGCCGAGAGCAGCACCGTGAGCCAGATCGCGATCATCGCGGTGATCACCGCGGTCACGATCGTCTCGCTCGTCACGGGCGTCGCGAAGGGCATGAAGATCCTCTCGAACTTCAACCTGCTGCTCGCGGCCGCGCTCCTCCTCTTCATCCTGGTCGTCGGCCCGACCCAGTTCCTCCTGCGCGACTTCGTGCAGTCGATCGGCGTGTACCTGCAGGAGGTCGTGGGGCTGTCCTTCAACGTGACGGCCCAGCAGGGCGCCGCGGGCGAGGAGTGGCAGGCGTCGTGGACGACCTTCTACTGGGGCTGGTGGATGTCGTGGGCGCCGTTCGTCAGCATCTTCATCGCCCGGATCTCCAAGGGCCGCACCGTGCGCCAGTTCGTCTCCGGCGTGCTCCTCGTGCCGACCACGCTCACGTTCCTGTGGTTCGCGGTGCTCGGCGGCGCGGCGATCCACCGCCAGACCGACGGCGCGGGCGGGCTCGTGGGCCCGGGCGGCGCGGTGGACGTGGAGGGCTCGCTCTTCGCGCTGCTCCGGGACCTGCCGGCCGGCGCCGTGCTGACCTTCGGCGCGATCCTCCTCGTCGGCGTCTTCTTCGTCACGTCGTCCGACTCGGGCTCGCTCGTGATGGCGATGATCGCGTCCGGCGGCGACATCGAGCCGCGGAACGCCCTGCGCGTGTTCTTCGCGATCCTCACGGCGCTGCTCGCGATCGCGCTCCTGCTCACCGGCGGGCTCGACGCGCTGAAGACCGCGGCGATCACGACCGCGCTGCCGTTCAGCGTGGTGCTGATCCTCACCTGCTGGTCGACCGCCATCGCCTTCACCCGCGAACGGCGCGCGTACGACAAGGCCGAGCGCGAGGTGCTGCTCGAGCGGATCGGCGTGCACTACGGGCTCGAGGTGGACGGGCCGTCGGAACGCGGCATCGGCGTGCCGTGGCGCGCGCTGAAGCGGCGGGTGCGCCCGTCGACGACGCCCGGGCAGCGGGCGGACGGCCAGGCCGGCGGCGCCGATCCCGCGGCCGCCGTGGCTCCCGATGCCGCGCCTGTCAAGGGGGCTGACCCTTCCTCGACCGCGGAATAGTGTCGGCCCATCGACGCCCCGCCCGCACCCCTGGGGCGTCGCCAGGACGCCGGGCCTCCCCCGCGCGGCACGACACGAGGGTCGCATGCCCACCACCACCAGCATCCGCATCGACGGCCAGCGCTACCAGCTCGCCGACGGGGAGGACGTCGCGGCCCTCAAGGGGCGCATCGTCGAGGCCGTGACCGGCCGGTCCCGGTTCGTCGACTTCGCCGCGGTCGGGCAGGTGGGGGTCTCCGTGCTCGTCACGCCCCGGTCGGCGGTCCGCTTCGAGGTGCACGAGCGCGAGGACGAGGATCCCGTCGACCCGGGCGCCGCCCCGGTGCGCACGGACCTCGACCTGTACGCGTTCGACTGAGCCCGCCTGGGGCGCTCCCGCCCGGATCCCGCGGGCCGTGGTTCAATGGTCCGGTCTCCCGCGGGAGGCACGGCGGTGGGGCTCGCCGTACCCGAACCTCGACATCCCCGTCGACGACGGTCCCTGTCTCACGGCACCGCCATGCCATCCGAGATGGGAGACCCCATGACCGACGACCGCGCACCCCTCGACCCCGTGCGGCGGGATCCCGCGCCCCTCGACAGCGACGTGGAGGTGGACGACGATCCCGGCCGGCCCGTCCACCTGCGCTGGTCGTCGCTCGGCCTGGTCGCGCTCGGCGGCACGGTCGGCACGGGCGTCCGCGAGGCGCTCGCGCTCACCTGGCCCGCGCCGCCCGGCGGCCTGCCGGTGACGATCCTCCTCATCAACGTGGTCGGCGCCTTCGTGCTCGGCGCGCTCCTCGAGGGGCTCGCCCGCCGCGGGCCCGACGAGGGGCGACGCCGCGGGATCCGCCTGCTGGTGGGCACGGGCGTGCTCGGCGGCTTCACCACGTACAGCGCGCTCGCGACCGACGCGGCGTCGCTCACCGGATCCGCGCTCGGCACGGCGCTCGCCTACGCCGGGCTCACGCTCGTGGTCGGCGCGGCCGCGTCGGTCGCCGGCATCGCGGCGGGGGCCGCGCTGCACCGCCGGTCGGCCGCCGGACGCGGGACGGGGGCGGCGTCGTGACCGGCCCGCTCGTGTTCGCCCTCATCTGCCTCGCGGGCGGCATCGGATCCGCCCTCCGCCTCCTCGTCGACGGCGCGATCCGCGGCCGGGTCGGCGCGTCGTACCCCGTGGGCACGACCGTCATCAACGTCACCGGATCCCTCGGCCTCGGCCTCCTCACGGGCGCCGCCGCGCAGGCGGGACTGCCGCACGACCTCCTGCTCATCCTCGGCGGCGGCCTCATGGGCGGCTACACGACCTTCAGCACCGCGAGCCTCGAGACGGTGCGCCTCGCGCAGGCGGGCCGGTACGGGGCGGCGCTCGCCAACGGCGTCGGCATGCTCGTGGTCTGCATCGTGGCGGCGGGGCTCGGGATCGTGGTGGGCGCGGGGCTGTGACGGTCCTGTCGGCCGTGCACGACGACGTGCCGGCGCTGCGCGCGTTCCTCGAGGCCGCGGACCTCACCGTCTCGGGGCTCGACGACCCGGCGGTGCGACTGTGGATCCGGCGCGACGCGGCCGGCCGCATCACCGGCAGCACGGGCTTCGAGCTCAGCGGCGACGGGCGGCATGCGCTCATCCGCAGCGTGGCGGTGGATCCCGCCCTCCGGTCGGCCGGGCTCGGCTCGGCCCTCGCGCGGCACGCCCTCGCCGAGGCGGCCGCGGCCGGGGCGGAGCGCGCGTGGCTGTTCTCGCGGAGGTCCGGCCCGTTCTGGCGCGGCCTCGGCTTCGCGGAGGCGGACCGCGACGCGCTCGCCGCCGCCTTGCCGAGCGCCCGCCAGGTCGTCGCGTTCCGGGAGAGCGGCCAGCTCGCCGGCGAGGTCGCGTGGTCCCGGGCCCTGGGGGACGGCGACGCCCCACCTAGGCTCGCGGGATGAGCAGCGCGACGCCCGGTCTCGATCCCCAGCACCCGCACACCGACCCCGAGCGCCTCTGGGCCACGAGCGGGAGGCGGGACCTCCACCGCGGACGCGTCGTCCTCGTCGAGCACGACGTGCTGCTGCCGGACGGGTCCGCGTCCCGCTACGAGGTCGACGAGAGCGTGCCGTTCGCGGTCGCGACCCTCGTCATCGACGGCGACCACGTGCTGCTGTCGCGTCAGTACCGGCACCCGCTGGGGCGGTGGATCCTCGACCTCCCCGGCGGCGCGGGCGACGCCGCCGAGCAGCCCGCCGACGCCGCCCGCCGCGAGCTCGAGGAGGAGCTCGGCCTCGTCGCGCCGGAGCTCCGGCCCCTGCGCACCTACGCCGTGAACCCGGGCCGCGCGTCGTGGTCGGTGCACGTCTTCGCCTGCACGAGCCCGACCACCGCCGGCACCGCCGACCGCTCCGACCCGTCCGAGCAGGTGCGCCTCGTCCGCATGCCGGTCGCCGAGCTCGACGCGCTCATCGCCGCGGGCGGCATCGAGGACCCGACCCTGCTGATCGCCCGCGCGGCCGCCGCCGAGCAGGGGCTGCTGCCGCCGGTCGCGCCGCCCGGAGCCGCGACGCCGGTCAGCGCCGCGCGACCGTGATGTCGCCCATGGTCGCCGACAGGACGTAGCGGCGCGGGGCGTCCGCGTCGCTGCCGATCGCGTTCGCCACCTCGCCCATCACCGTCTCGGTCGTGATGGCGTAGGCGCCCTCCGGCAGGAGGATCCGCTGCTCGCCCGCGGTGGTCTCCACGCGCATCGCGGTGGGCGCCGTCGCGAGGTCGAGCTCGGTGTCGCCCGCGGCGCTGGTCGTGCGGATCTCGCCGGTCACCTCGAGCGCGTCGGCCGTGAGGTCGCCCGCGCCGCTCTCGACCGTGAGGTCGGCGACGCTGCCGGCGAGGCGGATCCCGCCCGCGCCGGACGCGAGGTCGACGTCGCCGAACGCGCCGGCCAGCTCGATCCCGCCCGCCGCCGACGACACGTCGACGGCGAGCTCGCGCCCGGCCGTCGCCGCCGGCAGCTGGACCACGAGCTCGGCACCGGACGAGGGCCCGACCCGCACGTCGAGGAAGCTCCAGCCGGGGTTCCGCAGCTCGATGCGCAGCCGGCCGTCGCTCACGACGTGGGTCTCGCGGAGGGCGGTGTCGCCCGCGCGGAACACGATGCGCGCGGCGTCGACGTCCGCCTGCTCGATCCGCACGTCCGCGGCGGACGCGTCGATCGACACGCGGTCGACGGGCCCCGACACCGTGCTGGTGCGCGAGCCGTCGCCGCGGTCGAGGGAGCCGACGACCTGCAGCACGACGAGCGCCACGACGGCGAGGAGCGCGACGGATCCGATCACGAGGAGCGCGACGCGGAGCGGGCGCGGGCGGCGGGGTGCGGGCGGGGCGGGCGTGCCCGCGGGGGCGAGGGTGGTCATGGCGGCCTTCTGTCGGAGGAGCGAGGAGGAGGAGCGAGGAGTGGGGACGGACGAGCGGAGCGGCGGGGAAGCGCGCGGTGGATCAGCCGCGCGGGTCGGCGACGCGCGCCAGGAACCGCAGGACGGCCAGCACGCGGCGGTTGCCGGTGCTCTCGGGCGGGAGGTCGAGCTTCGTGAAGATCGCGGAGACGTGCTTCTCGACGGAGCTCTCCGAGACGTGGAGGGCGCCGGCGATCGCGCTGTTCGAGCGGCCCTCGGCCATCAGCTGGAGCACCTCGGCCTCGCGCGGCGACAGGGCGTCGACCCCGTCGGACCGCCGGGAGCGCACCACGATCTGCGCCACGACCTCCGGGTCGAAGACCGTGCCGCCCGCCCCCACCTCGGCGACGGCGGCGAGGAACTCGTCCACCTCCGCGACCCGGTCCTTGAGCAGGTAGCCGAGGCCCGCGGAGTTCGCGGCGATGAGATCGGCCGCGTAGCGCTCCTCCACGTACTGGGAGAGCACGAGCACGGCCGCGTGGCGGTCCTGCGCGCGGATCAGGACCGCGGCGCGGATCCCCTCGTCGGTGAAGGTCGGCGGCATGCGCACGTCCACGATGGCGAGGTCGGGGCGCTCGCGGTCGACAGCCGCGAGCAGCGCGGAGGCGTCGGCGACGGCGGCCACGATCTCGTGCCCGGCGTCGGTGAGGAGGCGCTCGAGGCCCGCTCGGAGGAGGACGGAGTCCTCGGCGATCACAATGCGCACGGGACCTCCACGGTCACGTCGGTCGGGCCGCCTGCGGGGCTCGAGGTGGTCAGGGTGCCGCCGGCGGCGCGCACCCGGTCGTGCATGCCGCCGAGTCCGCCGCCGGGGTTGCCGTCGCGGGTCGCCCCGCCGCGGCCGTCGTCGGAGATCACGGCGCGGACGCCGCCCGGCACCTCGTCGACGGCGACCTGGCACCGGGACGCGCCCGAGTGCTTGGCGACATTGGTGAGGGCCTCGGCGACGGCGAAGTAGAGCACCGCCTCCACCTCCGGGCGGGGTCGGGCGGAGAGGTCCACCCGGACGGTCGTGGGCACGGCGTTGCGGGAGGCGACCGCGGAGAGGGCGGCGTCGAGGCCGCGGTCGGTGAGCACGGCGGGGTGGATCCCGCGGGCCAGCTGCCGCAGCTCGGTGATGGAGTCCTTGGCGTCGCGATGCGCCTGGTCGAGGAGCTCGCGGGCGGCGGCCGGATCGGAGTCCATGCGCGAGCGGGCCATGCCGAGCGTCATCGCGAGGGCCACGAGCCGGGGTTGGACCCCGTCGTGCAGGTCGCGCTCGATCCGCAGCCGCTCGGTCGACGCGGCGTCCACCGCGCCCTGCCGGGCGTCCGCCAGGGTGTCGACCCGGCTCTCGAGGGCGGCCGTGCGGCTGGTGCCGAGGAGGGCGGGGGAGACGGCGCGGTCGAGGGATCCGGCGCCCCACACGTAGAGGAGGAGCAGCGCGGCGACGAGCACGGCGGTGACGGCCGCCGCCGGCCCGCCGCCGGGGATGCCCGGCACGTCGCCCGCGCCGACCGCGGCCGCGAGCTGCGGCACGGCGGCGAGGAGGGTGACGAAGACGAGGCCCAGCACCATGCTCAGCACGTGGTGCAGCAGCTGCCGCCAGGTCACGGGGTCGACGAGGTCGAGGAGCGGCTGGGCGAGGTGGCGCCACGCGCTCGTGACCCGCGTGCGCCGACGCACGGGCGGGGTGATGACGATGTCGTGCACGGCCGCGGTCCGGGCCCGCTCGACGACGCCGATCCCGCGGATCAGCACGGCGGTGGCGGCGAGCACGAGGACGCCGAGCCCGGCTGCCGGCACGGTGCCCACGCCCGTCGCGAGCAGCGTGACGAGGATGACGACCCAGGCGAGGCCGAGCACGGCGTCGATCAGGAGGTCGACGGCGGAGGTCCAGATGGCGGTCACGATGTTCACGGTCTCACCGTATGGGGACCGATTTCCCCAGGCGATGGAGGTGGCCGCCCGACCTGGTGGGGGATACCCCCACCCGCGCTCAGCCGAGCACGACGACCGCGCACCCGAGCAGGAACCCGGCCTGGATCGCCGCGCGGAGGGGGAGCGGGGTCGTCGGGGCGGTCGCGAAGGGGACCGCGCCAGCTGCGCCTCAGCCGCGCCGCGCGTACGTGAGCACGGCGTTGCCCCGGCTCGTGGTCTCCGAGCGGCGCAGCTCGAGCCGCGTCATCGGGTCGCCCGGCTCGAACAGGCGGCGGCCGGCGCCCGCGACGACCGGGTGGATCATGAGCGTCAGCTCGTCGAGGAGGCCCGCGAACAGCAGCGCGCGCGTGAGCGAGATGCTCGACAGCACCGCGATCTCGCCGCCCTCGGTCTCCTTCAGCCGGGCGACGGCCGCGAGCACGTCGCCCTCGATCCGGGTCGCGTTCCAGCCGAGGTCGCCCGTGAGCGTCGTCGTCGCCACGTGCTTCTCGAGCGGGTTGACGAAGGCGGCGAACGGGTCGTCGGCGGACGCGGCGGGCCAGTGCGCCGACCAGTCCTCGAACCCGCGGCGGCCCATGACCGCGGTGGTGACCGACGCGATCATCCGGCCGAGGCCCGCGCCGAGCTCGGGGTCGAAGGAGTCGTGCTGGAAGACGTGCGGCGCCTCCACGACGCCGTCGACGGACGTGAACAGGCCGGCGGTCAGGCGACGCATGGGCTCCTCCTCGGGCTGCGGGTGCGCTCGCCATGATCCGGCGTCTCGGGGACGCACGTCCACGCCCGCCGGGGAAACGTTTCTGGTTAACCGCTTTACAGCACCCCCGATCCGGTGTTAGCGTCGCCGCCATCGGGTCCGCGACGACGCCACCCGGATGCGCGCGAGCTGGCGGATCACGGCGTCGTCGAGGCCCGGACCCACCGCCACCTCAAGGAAGAGACCACGCGATGTCCCCTCGATCCACCGCCCGCCGCCGCCTCGTCGGCGCCGCCGCCCTCGCGGCCACCGTCCCCCTCGTCCTCGCCGGCTGCTCCGGCGGCGGCGGGGGCGGATCCTCGTCCGGCGGGGACCCGAAGACGATCACCGTCACCGACTACTACAACGAGGGCAACGACAACGCCGTCATCGGCGACACCCTCACGAAGTGCGGCGAGTCGCTCGGCGTCACCATCAAGCGCACGTCGATCCCGGGCTCGAGCCTCATCCAGAAGGTGCTGCAGCAGGCCTCGTCGCGCACCCTCCCCGACGTGCTCATGCTCGACAACCCCGACCTCCAGCAGATCGCCGCCACCGGTGCGCTCGCCCCGCTCGAGGACTTCGGCATCTCCACCGACGGCTACGCGAAGGGCGTCGTCGACGCGGGCACCTACGAGGGCAAGACGTACGGCCTCGCGCCCACCGTCAACACGATCGCGCTGTTCTACAACACGAAGATGCTGGCCGACGCCGGGATCCAGCCGCCCACCACGTGGGACGAGCTGAAGACCGCGGCCGCGGCGCTCAAGGACGGCGACCGCTACGGCATCGCGATGGACGCCAACGCCACCTACGAGGGCACCTGGCAGTTCCTGCCCTTCATGTGGTCGAACGGCGGCGACGAGAAGGACATCGCCACCCCCGAGACCGCCGAGGCGCTGCAGCTCTGGACCGACCTCGTCAAGGACGGCTCGGCGTCGCAGAGCGTCGTCAACTGGACCCAGTCCGACGTCAACGACCAGTTCATGGCCGGCAAGACGGCGATGATGATCAACGGCCCGTGGCAGATCCCGGCCCTCACCGAGTCGGGCGTCGAGTACGGCATCGCGAAGCTCCCCGCGCCCGAGGCCGGCGGCACCGCGGTCGCCCCGCTCGGCGGCGAGGTGTGGACCGTGCCGCAGACCGGCGACAAGGCGAAGCAGGCCACGGCCGCGAAGGTCGTCGAGTGCCTCAACTCCGACGAGAACCAGCTCGACATGGCCACCAAGCGCTTCACCATCCCGTCGAAGACCGCCGTCGCCACCGAGTTCGGCCAGCAGGTGCCCGAGGAGCAGGTGTTCGTCGACCTCGTCGCCGACGCCCGCGCCCGCACCGGCGAGCTCGGCGAGGAGTGGCCGAAGGCCGCCACCAAGATCTACACGGCCGTGCAGTCGGCGCTGACCGGCCAGTCCTCCCCGGAGGACGCGCTGAAGAACGCCGAGCAGGGCTGATGGCGACGACCGCCGTCCCCGCCCGCCCGACCGCGCAGGCGGCCGGGCGGGCCCGGGGCTCCGCGGATCCGGCCGTCGCCCGGGGTCCCGTGCGCCGCCGTCCCCGCTTCCGGTGGGAGCGCTTCTTCCAGGCGATGTTCCTGGTGCCGGCGGTCGTCTACCTCGTGCTCTTCTTCGGCTTCCCGGTCGTGAAGAACATCGTCATGAGCTTCCAGGAGTACACGACGACGACCTTCTACACGGGCGAGGCGCCGTGGGTCGGGTTCGCGAACTACGCGTCCGTCGTCTCGTCGTCGATCTTCTCGACGGCGCTGCTCAACACGTTCCTGTTCACGGCCGGGTCGATCCTCGGCCAGTTCGTGATCGGGCTCGTGCTGGCCCTGTTCTTCCGCCGGTCGTTCCCGCTCAACGGGCTGCTGCGGGCGCTGCTGCTGTTGCCGTGGCTGCTGCCGCTCATCGTCTCGAGCGCGGTGTGGAAGTGGATCCTCGACCAGGACTCCGGCGTGCTCAACCAGTTCCTCGTCGGCTCCGGCGTGGTGCAGGACCCGGTGCCGTGGCTCACCAGCCCGGCGTTCGCGCTCATCACGGTGATCGCGGTGAACGTGTGGATCGGGATCCCGTTCAACACGACGATCCTCTACGGCGGCCTGCAGGACATCCCGCCGGAGCTGTACGAGGCCGGCTCGCTCGACGGGGCCACCGGCTGGCGCGGCTTCCGGCACATCACCTGGCCGCTGCTGCGACCGGTGGTGGGCGTGGTGCTCGTGCTCGGCGTCGTCTACACGATCAAGGTGCTCGACATCATCCTCGGCCTCACGAACGGCGGGCCCGCGAACGCGACGCAGACCATCGCGACGCAGTCGTACACGCTCTCGTTCCAGCAGTTCGACTTCGGGTCGGGCGCCGCCCTCAGCAACATCCTCATCGCCATCTCGGCGGTGTTCGCGGTGGTCTACCTCCGCGCGAACAGGAAGGCCGTCGATGAGTGACACCGCCACCCGTCCCGCCCTGCTCCGGCCGGTGGGCTCGCGGAGGCCGCGCGCCGACCGCAGCTGGATCTCCACGGTGATCGGGGTCGTGATCCTCGCCCTGATGCTCTTCCCCGTCTACTGGATGGTGAACATCTCGCTCCAGCCCGCCGGGCCCGCGATCCAGGCCGCGTGGTTCCCCTTCGAGGCGCAGTTCGGCGGGTACGCGACCGCGCTCAGCGAGCAGGGGCGCGCGCTCGGCACGAGCCTCGTGATCGCGCTCGGCAGCGTGGTGCTGAGCCTCGCCGTCGCGACCCCCGCGGCGTACGCGCTGGCGCAGTTCAAGTTCAAGTGGATCAACGCGGTGCTGTTCGGGATCCTCATCTCGCAGATGATCCCCGGCATCGTCGTGGCGAACGCGCTCTACGCCGCGTACAACGACGTGGGGCTGCTGAACTCGATCCCGGGCCTGATCCTCGCGGACTCCACGGCCGGCATCCCGTTCGCGATCCTCATCATGCGGGCGTTCATGGCGAACATCCCGCCGTCGATCATCGAGGCCGCGAAGGTGGACGGCGCCGGGAACTTCCGGGCCTTCCGCTCGATCGTCCTGCCGGTGAGCCTCAACGCGGTGATCACGGCCGGGCTCTTCACGTTCCTCTTCACCTGGAGCGACTTCCTGTTCGCGCTGACGCTCACGACCACCGACGACGTGCGCCCCATCACGCTCGGGATCTACCAGTACATCGGGACGTACACCGCCGACTGGAGCACGGTGATGGCCACGGCCGTGCTCGCCTCGCTCCCCGCGATCGTCCTGCTCCTCGCGGCGCAGCGCTTCATCGCGGCGGGCGCGACGGGCGGCGCGGTCAAGTGATCCCGCACCCGAACGCCCGCGCTCCCGACGCGGCACGCGCCCCCTCCGACATCCCGCACGACCCCTCCGAGAGAGAGACACCATGACCGACACCACCACCCCGCTCCGCGTCACCGTCTGGGGCGAGAACCGCCACGAGCAGATCGAGCAGCACGTGAGGGACCGCTACCCGACCGGGATGCACGGGGCCGTCGCCGCGGGCGTGCAGGAGAACCTGCCCGACGCGCACGTCGAGATCGCGACCATGGACCAGCCCGAGCACGGCCTCACCGAGGAGCTGCTCGCCCGCACGGACGTCCTCACCTGGTGGGGCCACGCGGCGCACGCCGAGGTGGACGACGCGATCGTCGAGCGCGTGCACCGCCATGTGCTCGACGGGATGGGCCTCATCGTGCTGCACTCCGGGCACTGGTCGAAGATCTTCACGAAGCTGATGGGCACCACGTGCACCCTCCGCTGGCGCAGCGAGCACGACCGCGAGCTGGTGTGGACCGTGAACCCGCAGCACCCCATCACCCGCGGCGTCCCGAACCCGATCGTCATCGACGAGCAGGAGATGTACGGCGAGTACTTCGACGTGCCCACGCCCGACGAGCTGGTCTTCATCTCGGGCTTCACCGGCGGCGAGGTGTTCCGCAGCGGCATGACCTACCGCCGCGGCTTCGGCCGGATCTTCTTCTTCTCGCCCGGCGACCAGGACTTCCCCGTCTACCACCACCGGGACGTCCGCCGCGTGATCGCGAACGCCTGCGAGTGGGCGCGGCCGGACCGCCGCGAGACGCCCACGCTGCTGCGCTACGAGCTCGGCGAGTACTACGACGGCATCGACTACGCCGGGGCGCTCGAGCGATGACCGATGTGGAGGAGCGCACGGGCGCCGCGCACCGGATCGTCGCGCCCGCGGACGGCGCGCCCCTGCGCGTCGTGCAGGTCGGCGCCGGCGGCATGGGCCAGGCGTGGCTGAAGACCATCGCGGAGGATCCCGACGTCGAGCTCGTGGGCGTCGTCGACCTCGACGAGGAGGCCGCGCGCGCGGGTGCCGCGGCGCACGGCGCGACGGCGGAGGCGTCCACCGACCTCGGCGAGCTCATCGCGCGGGTGCGGCCCGACGCGGTGATCGACGTCACCATCCCGCGGGCGCACCACCCCGTCACCACGCAGGCGCTGTTCGCGGGGATCCCGGTGCTCGGCGAGAAGCCCGTCGCGCTCACGGTCGCGGAGGGGCTGTCGCTCGCGGCGGCCGCGGAGATCACGGGCGAGCTGTTCATGGTCAGCCAGTCGCGCCGGTACAACGACCACCTCGTCGCGCTCAAGCGGCGGGCGGCCGACCTCGGCGGCGTCGGCATCGTCACGACCGAGTTCTTCAAGGCCCCGCACTTCGGCGGGTTCCGCGAGGAGATGGACGACGTGCTCCTGCTCGACATGGCCGTGCACCAGTTCGACGCCGTCAGGTACCTGCTCGACGCGGATCCCGTGGGCGTCTACTGCGAGTCGTACAACCCCGACTGGAGCTGGTACCGCGGCGACGCGGCCGCCACCGCGGTCTTCGCGTTCGAGGGCGGGGTGCGCTACGTCTACACGGGCAGCTGGTGCAGCCCGGGCGCGGAGACGTCGTGGAACGGATCCTGGCGGGTGAGCGGCGCGCACGGCACCGCGCTCTGGGACGGCGACCACGAGCCGACGAGCGAGGTCACGGACGCACCCGACGGGCCGCCCGCGGATCCCGCGCCGGAGGAGTCGGTGGGCGTCGAGATCGCCGGGTCGCTCCGCGCCTTCGTGCGCGCGCTGCGGACGGGCGAGCGGCCGCACGGCGAGGTTCACGGCAACGTGATGAGCCTCGCGATGGTGGAGGCCGCGATCGAGTCCAAGGACTCGGGTGCGCGGGTGGCGATCGACGACGTGCTCGAGCGCGCGCACGCGACCGCGCTCGCCGACGAGCGGCGCGAGGACGTGCGCGCGCGGCTCGCGTCGTGGAGCGCCGACGGCGTGCGGCGCGCGCTGCAGGGCCAGGCGTCCGCGGGCGCCCCGGCCGTCGCCCGCCCGGCCGCCGCCGGGTAGCCTCGTCGGGTGGGGATCCAGTGACCGGGCACGAGACGGACGACGCCGAGCGCACCTCCCTCGCGCCGGTCGCGGACCCCGCCCGGCCCGCCCGCGCCGTGCCGCTCGCGCCGGATCCCCGGTCCCGCGAGATCCCGCCCCCGGGCGACGCCCGCTCCCGCGGCACCACCCCCGACCACGTGCGCCGCTCCAACCTCGCGACCGTGCTCCAGATCGTGCACGAGACCGGCCCCGCCTCCCGTTCGGAGCTGACGCGCGAGACGGGCCTCAACCGCTCCACCATCGCCGCGCTCGTGGGCGAGCTGCAGGAGCTCGGGCTCGTGGTCGAGTCGGAGCCGCCCGGCACGAACCGCGTCGGCCGGCCGAGCCCCATCGTGTCCGCGGATCCGCGCGTGGTCGTCTTCGCCGTGAACCCCGAGATCGACGCCGTCACCGTGGGCCTCGTCGGCCTCGACGGGGTCGTGCAGGAGCGCGTCCGGCGCGACACCGACGGGATCCCCACGGCCGCGGTCGCCGCGGAGCTCGCGAGCGGCATCGTCGCCGAGCTGCGCGCCGACCTCCGCGCCACCCGGCCCGACGCGCGCGTGCTCGGCATCGGCGTCGCCGTGCCCGGCCTCGTCCGCTTCGACGGCGGGCTCGTGCGCCTCGCGCCGCACCTCGGCTGGGTCGACGAGCCGTTCGCCGCGCTCCTCGCCGAGGCCACCGGGCTCCCCGCGCTCGCCGCCAACGACGCGAGCCTCGCGGCCGTCGCGGAGGGGCGCTTCGGATCCGGCCGCGACGTCGACGACCTCGTCTACCTCAACGGCGGCGCCAGCGGCGTCGGCGGCGGCGTGCTCATCGGCCGGCGCCCCTTCGGCGGCGCGGAGGGCTACGGCGGCGAGCTCGGCCACACGCTCGTCGACTCCGGCGGCGAGCTCTGCCACTGCGGCGCGGTCGGCTGCCTGGAGACCACGGTCGGCCAGGACGCGCTGCTCGAGGTCACGGGCCTGCCGCGCGCCCGCGCCGACGAGCTCGGCGACGTGCTCGCGGCGGCCCTCGAGGCGGGCGACGCGCGCGTCACCCGGGAGGTCGAGCGGCAGATCGACAACCTCGCGGTCGCGCTGCGCAACGTCGTCAACATCTTCAACCCGTCGCTCGTGGTGCTCGGCGGGTTCCTCGGGTCGCTGCACGCGGCGGATCCCGACCGGGTCCTCGCCTGCGCCACCGCCCAGGCGCTCCCCGGCGCGCGAGAGGCCCTGCGGATCCGCCGCGCGGCCCTCGGCCCCGACCGGCTGATGATCGGCGCGGCCGAGCTGGCCTTCGCGCGCGTGCTGGTGGATCCCTCGGGCGTCATGCGCGCCGCCGCCGAGGCGGAGCGCACCACCGCGTGAGCGCGCCCGTCGACCTGGTGATCCTCGACTGCGACGGCGTGCTCGTCGACAGCGAGGTGCTCGCCGTCGAGGTCGACCGGCGGGTGCTCGCGGAGCTCGGCTGGGACGTCACGACCGAGGAGATCGTCGAGCGCTTCGTCGGCAAGTCGCACGCCAGCTTCACCGCCGAGGTCGCCGCCCACCTCGGCCGCGAGCTCGCCGACGACTGGGACGCGCCCTACCGGCACTGGTACACGGACGCGTTCGAGGCGCACCTGCGGCCGGTCGACGGGATCGCGGACGCGCTCGACCGCATCGCGACGCCGGTGTGCGTCGCCTCGAGCGGAGGGCACCCGAAGATCCGCGCGAACCTCGCGCTCACCGGCCTGCTCCCGCGCTTCGACGGGCGGATCTCCAGCGCCACCGAGGTGGAGCACGGCAAGCCCGCGCCCGACCTCTTCCTCCTCGCCGCCGCGCGCATGGGCGTGGACCCGTCGCGCTGCGTGGTCGTGGAGGACAGCCCCTACGGCGTGCAGGGCGCGCGGGCCGCGGGCATGCGCGCGCTCGGCTACGCGGGCGGGCTGACGCCGGCCGCGCGGCTCCGCGACGCGGGCGCGACGGTCTTCGACGACATGCGCGACCTGCCGCGGCTGCTGCGCGGGCTGGCGGGCTGACCGGCCGGCACGCGCCCGATCACCCGGCGGCGACCCGCCGCCGCACCGCCCGCACGACGCGCGCGCCGAGGATCCCGACCACGACGGCCACCGCGAGCTGCCCGAGCACGCCGCCCTCGCCCCGGAGCACCGCCCCGCCCACCGTGCCGCCCGCCTGCACCAGCTCGAGCGGGTAGCGCAGCAGGCTGCGGTTGCCGAGGGCGTAGGTGATGCCGACCACCACGGCCGTCCCGAGCCAGAGCAGCAGCACCGCGATGACCGACCCGATCACGCGACCGACCGAGCGCAGCCCCGTGAGCGCGACGGCGACGCCGAGCACGACGGGCGGCACCCACGAGATCACGGGCAGGATCGCGTACGCCGTGTCGCTCAGCAGCCCGCCGTCGCCGGGGGACAGGAGCCCGCCCAGCCACTCGCGGAGCAGCACGACCGGGACGGCCGCCGCGGCGACGGCGAGACCGGCGGGCGCGCGGGCGACGAGGGCCGCGACCAGGCCCGCGAGCAGCACCATCGCCGCGGTGCCGCCGACGAACGCCACGAGGTAGACCTGCGCCTCGCTGATGCCGGCGCCCGTGCGGGTGCCGGCCGTGGGCACGTCGTCCATGCCGAGCCCGTCGGCCGTGACCGCGGACGTCTGGACGAGCGCGACGACCTGCACGAGGAGCAGCCCGGCCACGACGAGCCAGGAGCCGTGCCGGGGGAGCCGGGCGCGGAGGGCACGTGCGGCGACGCCCGCGATGCCGCCGCCCACCACGATCACCGCGGCCAGCAGCCCCGCCGTGTACTGGTTGAAGGGCAGGAGCGCGATCGGCATGTCGCCGGCGTCCGTGATCTGCTCCCGCCACAGGTTCTGGAGCGGCAGGCGGAGGCCCGCGAGGATCCACGGCAGCAGCCCGAGCACCGCGGCGGCGACGCCCACGGCGAGGGCGAGGAGCGCACCGCGGATGCCGGACGTCGCGCGGGTCGCTCGCGGCTCGGGGAGGGCCGCGGGCGCGAGGGCGGGATCGGGGGTCGTCACCCGCTCACGCTAGCGACGGGCCCGCTCTGGGCGCGCGCCCCCGATCGGGCCCTCCTGTGGACTCCGGCGACCGCCCGGGCGCGTCGCCTGCCTATGCTCGCCGCACCCCGATCCGCACCCGACCCCGCCCGACCCGCTCCCATCCGCCCGCTCCTCAGAACGGATCCGCCATGCCCCACCGCGCCCTGCTCGCCTCGTCCGCATTCGCCGTCTCGATCGCCGCCGTCCTCGGCGCCGCCACGCCCGCGCAGGCGTGCCCGCGCGACCCGGCGGAGCAGCAGGCCGTCACCGCGGTCGCGTCCGCGGCGCTCGACCGCCTCGAGATCGCCGACGACGTGGCCGCGTCGAAGTGGCTGTCGGGCAAGGCCGTCGCGGATCCCGCCCGTGAGCAGGCCGTCATCGACGCCACGGTCGCCGCCGCGAAGGCCGACGGGGTCGACCCGGTCGCGGCCGAGCGCATCATGCGGGCGCAGATCGAGGCGAGCAAGCAGGTGCAGTACGCGCTCATCGCCCGCTGGCACGCGCACCCCGACCAGGCGCCCACCACCGCGCCGGACCTCACCACGAGCGTCCGCCCGCGCATCAACGCGGTGGACGCGCGCCTCGTCCCCGCCATCGGCGCCGCGCACGCCACCCTCGACGACGCCGCGTGCGGCCACCTCGTGAAGGACGCGCGCGGCGAGCTCGGCCGGGGCCTCGACGACGCGCACCGCAAGGCCTTCCGCACGGCCCTCGCGACTGTCTGCACGCCGGAGTCCTGACCGGCCCACCGACCCGGTCGGGTCCGCTGCCCCGATGCGCGGGCCCGGCCGACCCACCCGCGGGTGGGCATCGGCGAGACGGCGGATCCGCCCGCCGCGTCAGGAGGCGTGAGGGCCGGGGACGGCGCCGCGTCCGCTCAGGCCGTCGACGCGACGTCGGCCGCGAACGCCGCCACGCGGGTCCGCAGGTCGTCGATGAGCTGCGCGGTCGCCGCCGCGGGGTCGAAGCCGAGGTACGGGATCGGCCGCGGCTTCCGCACGTTGGCGCTGCACTCGAAGTCCGTGCAGACGAGCGTGCCGATCGTGTTGCCGTTGCGGCCCGCGGCGCCCGCCCGGCTCGCGGCGTAGAAGCCGACGGGCGCGGGCAGCCGCACGTCCTGGCACCACGAGCACTGGGCCCGCGACCGCGGGGCGGCGCCGGCCTGCTGCAGCAGCACGCCGATCAGCTCGTCGCCCGACGGCACGACGACGATCCCGCGCTGCGGCGACCTCGGGTCGCGCCAGCCGAGGAAGTCGAGGCGGTCCCAGCGGAGGTCGGCGAAGCCCTCCGGCAGGCGGATGTCGCGGGCCTCGCGCTGGGAGGCGTTGACGAGGGAGGAGCGGATCTCGGATTCGGTCAGGGGGAGCATGGGGTGCCCTTCGTGCGGGGTCGCGGCGCTGCCGCGGGAACGGTGTCGGGGGTCGGCGGCCGGATCCTCGTGGATCGACGGCACGCCGGATGCGGCCGGCCCTCGCGGGGCGCGGCGACGGATCCGGTGACTACCTGGTGCCGACGGACGTGCCGCCGACGACCTCCCCACGCCCTGAGGGCGCCGCGCTGCCGATGCTCACGCGGCAACAGTACCCCGGGTGGGGAATCGATCACGCGCTCGTGACCGGCCAGACGTAGTCGAGGTCGTCGGGATCCCCGGGGAACGCCGGCCGGTACAGCTCGGGCGCCTTCGCCAGCAGCTTCGAGCGGTGGGAGAGGTGCAGCTCCGGGCGGCCCCACCACGGCGGTCGCGTGATGCGCCCCTCCGTGTAGGCGGCGAGGTCCTCGGGCACCTCGGCGATGATCGCGAGGGTCTTCTCGAAGCACGTGTCGGCGAATCCGCGCCGCATCCACTCGGCGCAGGTCGCCTCCTGGTACTCCATGAGCGCCGGTCGGTGACCGCGCCACATCCGCGTGACGGGGTGGCTCTGCCAGCCGTAGCCCGCGACCGTGACGGCCTTCATCACCTGGAGGGTCTCGACGCGCTGCTTCCCGAGCCGCTTGTCGTCGAGCACGGCCATGCTCGCGGCGAGGTCCGGGTAGGGGAGGAACGTCTGCATCCGGCCAGTCAACTCCGGTGGGCGCGCGGGCGGCGGGCGGCCGGTGATGAGCGCGCGGCTCAGGAGCGACGGCGCAGCTCCAGCAGGCGCGCGGACGGGCCGCCGGGGATCGAGCCGACCGTGAGGATCCCGCGGGCGGCGTCCCAATCCGCGTCCCACGCCGCGAGGGCGCGCGGGAAGGCGGTCGACACGTCGAGCCGGCGGCCGAGGAGGGAGGGGAGGGAGAGGGTCGCGGTGCCCGCGTCGTCGCCGCGGTCCCAGATCGCGACGCGCACGACGTCGCCGGCGTCGTGCGCGACGGCCACCCAGCGGTCGCCGGACGCGGGCAGGCCGAGCGGCCAGAGCGGCACCGAGCGGGCGGCGCCGTCGCGGAGGTCGTCCGCCGTGCGCGCGGCGTCGGCGACGAGGTCGCGCTGCGCCGGATCCAGGCGGTCGTCGTCGTCGGTCGGCGCGGCGCCTCCCGCGAGGGCGGCGACCAGGGCGGACGCGGTGCGCTCCGGCGAGGCGCCCGGCCGCGGACGCGTGGCGGCGGCGAGCCCGGGGAGCGTCACCAGCGGCGCCGTGACGGCGGCCAGCGGGAGGAGGAGGTCGTCGGCGTCGGGATCCGCGGGCGCGATCGACGCGGCGTGGGCGTGCGCCGGGCGCAGGGACCGCCGGGCCCGGGTCAGCGCCGCCGCCGCGTCCTCGAGGTCGGTGCCCACGGCGACGAGCACGGGAGCCGACGCCCGCGACGCCCCCGGCGCGAGCGGCTCCGCGGATCCGCCCGGCATCGCCGACACCACGAGGTGACCGTCGCCGCCGTGCTCGCCGACCTCCCAGCGCCAGGATCCCGCGGGCCCGGCCTCCCACAGCCACGCCACCTCCTGCCGCTCGGAGCGCAGCGCGGCGACGGGCAGCGGGCCGTCGGCGGCCGGGCCGGCGTCGGAGGCGCGCGCGACGGATCCACCGCGCGGCTCCGCGAGCAGGCCCGGGTCCCGCAGCGACCGCGCCGACCACCCGGCCGCGTGCCCGCCCGCGACGCGGCCCTCGAGCAGC
The DNA here is from genome assembly GCF_001280205.1 of Clavibacter capsici. Lineage (NCBI taxonomy): Bacteria > Bacillati > Actinomycetota > Actinomycetes > Micrococcales > Microbacteriaceae > Clavibacter > Clavibacter capsici. The sequence goes on from NZ_CP012573.1 coordinate 196,044, forward strand.
TCCCAGTCGGCAGCCGGATCGGCCGCGGCGCCCTTGTCGAGCCGCACGCCGAGCGGCGCGGCCCAGCTGGAGACGGCGACGACGTCCACGGGCGATGCGCCGTCGTTGGTGACGACCGCGCCGCTCCGGATCGCGCCGTCGCGGCCCTCGAGGGTCACGGCGGCGCGGATCCCGTCCGGCGTCGCCGAGACGACCTCGAGGCGCGCGCCGTCCGCGGACACGGAGTGGCCGACGTACCGGAGCGCCGCGCCGACGGCGGTGCCCGCGAGCCGGGCGGCGGATCCCGCGCCGAGGTCGCCCGCACCTGTGTCGCCCGCGACGAGGACCTCGACGAGCGGCACCGGGTGCGCGAAGTGCGTCTCGACGGATCCCGCGACCAGGCGCGTCAGCATCACCGGCCCGTCGGGGGAGCGGCGGAGGCGCAGCTCGAGGCGGCCGCTGCGCCACACGATCTCGTCGCGGCGGCCGTCGGGTGATCGGCGGGCTCCGCCGGCGCGGCCCGGGTCGGCGCCTGCTCGCGCGCGGGTGCCGGCGACGGGGCGCTCGGCGGTCGCGGCGCGACGGGCGGGCGCACGGCGGCGGTCCCCGGAGCGGGCCTCGACGGTGGATGCGGCCGACGTAGCGGCCGCGGCGGCGGCGGAGGGCGCGGTCCGCGACCGCAGCTCGACGAGCGGGGTGGGGGTCATCGTCGTCCTCCGTGTGCCGGGCGGATCGCTCCGCGGTTCGCCATCGAACAGACCTTGCGCAACTCCTCGACGAGCGGCGCGCGGTGTCCGCTCATCATCCCCGGTGCCCGAGTGGCCGGCAAGGGGGAGCGGGGTCTCGATGCGGTCACGACGCCGTCATGAGTTGCGCAACTCACGCCGTCATCGCTCGGCTAGGCTCCGGCTCATGGACAGCACGAGGTCGGCGCCGCGCCCGACGATGGCCCAGATCGCCGAGCGCGCCGGCACCACCGTCCCGACCGTCTCGAAGGTCCTCAACGGCGGCACCGACGTGTCCGAGGCGACCCGCGCGCGCGTGATGGCCGCCGCGCACGCGCTCGACTACCGGCGGCGGCCCCGCGCGCGACCGGCCGACGGGGATCCGCGTGCCGCCCGCGTCGTCGACGTGGTGGTGGGGCACATCGAGGGCAGCTGGGTCGGCCCGGTGCTCAGCGCCATCGAGGAGGAGGCGTCGGCTGCGGGCGTCGACCTCGTGCTCACCCGCGCCCGCCCCGACGGGGAGTGGATCAGCCGCCTGCTCCGCCGCCCCTCCCTCGGCGCGATCCTCGTGCTCGTCGACGCGACCCCCGCCGGCCTGCACGCGCTCACGACGGCCGGAGTCCCCGTCGTCGCGATCGACCCGAGCACGCGGCCGCCCGCGGAGGTGGCGAGCGTCGGGGCCACGAACTGGGACGGCGGGCGCATCGCCGCCGAGCTGCTCGTCGCCGAGGGGCACACGCGGATCGGCGTGATCGGCGGGGTGGAGGCGCACCTGTTCGGCAGCGCGCGCATCGACGGCCTGCGGACGGCCCTCCGCTCGGCCGGTATCGCCGTGCCCGACGAGCTGGTCGTGTACTGCGACTGGGACCGGGAGCGCGCCCGCGCCGCGGCCGGCGCCCTGCTCGCCGCGCCCGACCGGCCCACCGCGATCTTCGCGTGCTCCGACGTGATGGGCCTCGGCGTCTACGAGGCCGCGGACGACGCCGGGCTCCGGATCCCCGACGACCTCAGCGTCGTCGGATTCGACGGCGTGCAGGAGTCGGCGTGGGCGATGCCGCCCATGACGACGGTGCGCCAGCCCATCGCCGAGATGGGCGCGACGGCGTTCCACCTGCTGCAGCAGGCCGACCGCTCCGGCCGGTCGCGTGCGGGCGGCCCCGCCGGGTCGCGCATGGAGCTCGCGACGGAGCTCGTGCGGCGGGGATCCGTGGCCGCGCCCCGCGGCTAGCGGCGTCCGGCGCGGCCGCTCCGGGGCTCGACGCGAGATCGATCTCGCGCACCAGGGCCCGGCCGATCGCCCGCCGCGTCAGGCCGACTCGCGTTGCACCAGGCTCGTCGCGAGCACGGGCTGGCGGTCGACCTCGCGGCCCTCGATGGTCGCGATCACCGTCTCGGCGGCGACCCGGCCCATCTCCTCGAGCGGCTGGCGCACGGTGGTGAGCGGCGGATCCGAGGTGGTCGCGATGATCACGTCGTCGAAGCCGATCACGCTCACGTCGGTCGGCACGCGCCGCCCCGAGGCCTGGAGCATGCGGATCGCGCCCGCGGCCATGAGGTCGGAGGAGGCGAAGACGCCGTCGATGTCCGGGTGCCGCTGGAGCAGGCGGGCCATGGCGGCCGCACCGCTCTCGAGCGTGAACTCGGCGTGCACGATGGCGCCGTGGTCGATGCCCCGGGCCGTGAGCTCGTCGCGCCAGCCGCGGATCCGGTCGCGCGCGGGCTCCATGTCGTGCGGCCCGGCGATGATCCCGAGCGTCCGCCGCCCGGCGTCCGCGAGCGCGCGCGCCGCGAGCCGCCCGCCGCCGTGGTTGTCGGAGTCGACGATGATCGCGTCGTCCGCGAGGTCGCCGCGCGGCCGCCCCACCCAGGCCACGGGCACGGGGGAGTCGGCGAGCGTCTGGGCGAGGTGGGTGATCTCGTGCTGGAGGATCACGATGGCGCCGTCGACCGCGCGCGACCGGAGGAAGCGGGGGATCCGGTCGGCGTCGTCCTGGTCGGCCGGCAGCAGCACGGGCTGGATCTCCGCCGCGTGCAGCCCCTTCGCCGCGCCCTTCAGCACCGACGTGAAGAACGTGCCCGTGAGGCTGTCGAGCTCGTTGAAGGCGATGATGAGCGCGATCGCCCCCGAGCGCCCGCCGCGCAGCATGCGGGCCGCGCTGTTCGCCTCGTAGCCGAGCTGCCGTGCGGCCTGCTCGACGGCCGCGGCCATGCGCGCGTCGACCCGGGTGCCCCCGGAGAGCACGCGGGCGGCCGTCGCGCGGGAGACGCCCGCGGCCTTCGCGACGTCGACCAGCGTGGGCCGGGTCATCGGGCGCTCGCCCTCGTGTGCATGGGTCCCCTCCCGGGCGGGCGTCGTCACGGTCGCGAAGCCCTCCTGATCCTAGGTGGAGATCGATGTCCCACGGCGCGGTCCCGCTCCGGACGGCCGCTTGCAGGATGGTGGCACGCGAGCTACGGTGACGCCAAGAGATCGTTCTCTCGGCCGGAGCGCTGACGCTCCGATCACGCCGCACGGATCCCCGACGAAGAGGAAACATCGTGAGAAGAAGCTTGACGGCCGTCGTCGTCGCCGCAGCAGTCGCCGTCGCCCTGACCGGATGCTCGTCCGGCGGAGGGGGCGCCGCATCGGACGACCCGGCCGCGGAGGTCTCGTTCTGGTCCTTCACCGGCATCGGCGCCAAGGACGGCGTCGCCGAGTACCTGGCGAAGGCGCCGGACGCGAAGGTCAAGCTGACCGAGGTCGGCTCCACCACCGAGACGGCCACCGCGCTCACCGCGGCGCTCGCCGGCGGCAAGGTCCCCGACCTCGTCATGATCCAGAACGACGACCTCCCGAAGTTCGTCGAGAACAGCGCCAACTTCCTCGACCTCCGCACGCTCGGCGGCGACGACATCGCGAAGGACTACCTCCCGTGGGCGGCCTCCGCCGCCACCGCCGAGGACGGCTCGGTCGTCGGCATCCCCACGGACGTCGGCGGCCTCGGCTTCGCGTACCGCGCCGACCTCTTCGCCGAGGCCGGCCTGCCGACCGAGCCCGACGAGGTCGCCGCGATGTGGAAGGACTGGCCCTCGTTCATCGCGATGGGCGAGCAGTACACGAAGGCGACGGGCAAGCCGTTCGTCGACAACATCGAGACGAGCGTCTTCTTCTCCACCGTCAACCAGGTGAGCGAGAAGTACTACTCCGAGGACGGCGAGCTCGTCTACGACACGAACCCCCAGGTGGAGGACGCGTTCCAGGTCGCGGTCGACACGCACGACGCCGGCATCAGCGCGGGCATCGCCGCGTGGTCGTCGGGCTGGGCGCCGGGCCGCGCGAACGGCGCGTTCGCCGTCACGGTCGCGCCGTCGTGGATCCTGCAGGGCATCAAGACCGACGCCCCCGACACCGCGGGGAACTGGCGCGTCGCGAGCGTCCCCGGCGTCGGCGGCAACTGGGGCGGCAGCGTCATCGCCATCCCGGCCCGCGCCGAGCACCCGCAGGCGGCCTGGAGGTACATCGAGACGATGATGTCCGGCGACGCGCAGCAGGAGCACTTCGAGCGCACCGGCACCTTCCCCGCGGCCACCGCCGCGGTCGAGAGCGACGCGGTGGCGGCCTACACGGACGACTTCTTCGGCGACTCGAAGATCGGCGAGGTCATGTCGAGGTCGGTCACGGAGTTCCCCTCCTTCTACAACGGCCCCGACACGTCGCCCATCAACGCGGCCCTCCTCAACACGCTCGTCGAGCTGGAGTCGGGCAACGTCACCTCCGACAAGGCGTGGTCCCAGGCGCTCGCCTCGGCGAAGACCGCCATCGGCGGCTGATCCCGTCCCACCCACCCGGGCGGCCCGGCGCGCGATGCGTCGGGCCGCCCTCAGACGGAGGTACCAAATGTCGACGGCGACATCACCCCGCACGAGCACCGAGCCACCCGCACCCCGGACCTCCCGCCGCCCGAAGGCGCCGGCGGTCTCGAGGACCCGCCAGATCAAGCAGTCGCTCTCCGAGCGCATCGCCCCCTACGCGTACGTCGCGCCCTTCTTCGTGATCTTCATCGTGTTCGGCCTGTTCCCCCTGGTCTTCACGTTCTACGTCTCGCTGTTCGACTGGAACCCGATCGGCAAGCAGACCTTCGTGGGGCTCGCGAACTTCGAGCAGCTCTTCGCGGACGACCGGTTCTGGAACGCGCTCGTCAACACGTTCGCGATCTTCCTGATCTCCACGATCCCGCAGCTGCTGCTCGCGCTCTTCCTCGCGCACCTGCTCAACCACGCGCGGCTCAAGTGGGCGAACTTCTTCCGCATGGCGCTGCTCGTGCCGTACATCACCTCGGTCGCCGCGACCGCGATCGTGTTCGCGCAGATCTTCGACCGCAACTTCGGCCTCATCAACTGGGTGCTGGGCCTCGTCGGGCTCCCGTCGGTGAACTTCATGGCGACCAACCACGGCTCGTGGGTCCTCATCTCGGCGATGGTCATGTGGCGCTGGTTCGGCTACAACACGCTGCTCTACCTCGCCGGCCTCCAGGCGCTCCCGCGGGAGATGTTCGAGGCGGCGGCCGTCGACGGCGCGTCCAGCTGGCAGCAGTTCCGGCACCTCACGATCCCCGCGCTCCGCCCGATCATCATCTTCACGGTGATCATGTCGACCATCGGCGGCCTCCAGATCTTCACGGAGCCGCTGCTCGCCGCGCCCGAGTCGGGGCTCACCTGCGGCGCCGGCCGGCAGTGCCAGACGCTCGCGCTGTTCCTCTACGAGCAGGGCTTCGGCCAGTTCCAGTTCGGCTACGGATCCGCCATCGGCGTCGTGCTGTTCGTGATCGTCGTGGTCGTCGCGCTCCTCAACTTCTACCTGTCCACCCGCACCAGGAAGGCGAGCTGATGTCCGACGTGATCGACCAGACCGTGTCCCCGGCCGTCGCCGCACCCGTCACCACGCGGTCGGCCCTGCCCCGGCGCCGGGGCAAGGGCGGCGGCGTCAGCCCGATCGTCTACGTGTTCCTCAGCATCGCCGTGCTGATCTCGGTGTTCCCGCTCTACTACATGCTCGTCGTGGCCTCGGTGGGGGCGACCGCCGTCACCTCGATCCCGCCGCGCCTGTTCCCCGGCACGAACTTCCTCGAGGTCGCGGGCAAGGTGTTCGACACCGTGCCGTTCATGCTGTCGCTGCTCAACAGCGTGCTCGTGTCGACGACCATCGCGGTGCTGTCCGCGGTGCTCTGCGCCATGGCCGGGTTCGCGTTCGCGAAGCTGCGCTTCCCGGGGCGGAACACCCTGTTCCTCATCGTGCTGCTCACCATGACGGTGCCCGCGCAGCTCAGCGTGATCCCGCAGTACCTGATCATCAGCCAGCTCGGCTGGGTCGACACCCTGCAGGCGATCATCGTGCCGGGCCTCGCGAGCGCGTTCGGCATCTTCTGGATGCGGCAGCACATGTCCACCACGGTGAGCGACGAGCTCATCCAGGCGGCCCGGCTCGACGGCGCGAACTCGTGGCAGCTGTTCTGGGGCGTCGCGTTCCCGGTGGTGCGGCCGGCCGCGTTCGTGCTCGGGCTCATCACCTTCACGGGGGTGTGGAACGACTTCATGTGGCCGTTCATCGTGCTGAAGTCGCCGGAGCTGTTCACGGTGCAGATCGCGCTGAAGCAGCTGCAGGCGAACCGGTCGATCGACGTGGCGCTCGCCATGGGCGGGTCGTTCATGGCGACGCTGCCGCTGCTGATCCTGTTCTTCTTCGTCGGACGGCGGATGATCACCGGGATCATGGACGGCGCGTTCAAGGGCTGACGCCGGCCCGCGCCGCGGCTGCTGCGCCCGCCCGTCAGGGGAGGCGCAGCAGCCGCACGCCGTGCGCCTCGACCTCGAGCGGGATCCCGCCGTCGACGACCGCGAGCTCCTCGCCGGTCCAGAGGTCGGTGGCGCGCGTCGCGTCCGGGCAGCCGAGGTCGGCCAGGTGCGCCGTCACGGTGCGCGGCGCGTCGCCCAGCTGGAAGACCGCGCGCCAGCGGGTGGATCCGCGCTCGGCCGCCCAGACCACGAGGTCGCCGTCGCGCACGATCTCGCGGCTGGCGTCGCCGCCGAGGAGCTCGAGGACGTCGTCGTTGGTGAGGAGCGCGAGCGTCGCCTGGTCGGTGTCGGGCAGGTGCCCGCCGAACATCAGCGGCGAGCGGAGCAGGCACCACAGCGAGACGAGGGTGCGCCGCTCGGCCGGGGTGAGGCGGCTCTGCCGGTCGCCGCCGACGTGGGCCCGGATCCCGATGCGGCCGAGGGGCAGCATGTCGGCGTCCGCCCACGCGCCCGGGCGCTGGTGCGGCGCCCACCGGGCCGCGCGCTGGAACTGCTCGCGGAGGTGGTCCCAGTCGTCCCAGAGGTCGTCCGAGATGCGCCAGGTCTGCGCGGTCTCCCGCAGCAGGTCGAGGTGCTCGAGGGAGAGCTGCTTGCCGGGGGAGAGGCTCAGCGTCATCGGGCGCCCCGACGCGGCGATGGCGCGCGCGATCGCCCGGACCTCGGCCGCCTGGACCGGCGGGTACAGCACGTCGTCGAGCTTCACGAGGTCGACGCCCCACTCCGCGAGCATCGCGAACACGGAGTCGTACCACTCCTGGGCTCCGGGCCGCGTCATGTCGACGCCGTGCATGTCCGGGTTCCAGGGGCAGGGGTTGCCCGGGTCGGCGATGTCGGCGCACGTGGCGTCGGAGCCGAGGACCGGCAGGCGCTCCTCGGCCGCGCGCCGGGGCACGCCGCGCATGAGGTGCACGCCGAAGCGGAGGCCCATCGCGTGGATCCGTCGGGCGAGCTCCGCGAACCCGCGCCCGCCCGCCGCCGACGGGAAGCGGCCGACCGCGGGCTGCGGCCGGCCCCACGCGTCGAGCTCGGCGGCGGACGCCTCCCGGTAGTCGTGCGTCCCGGGATCCGGCTCGTACCACTGGATGTCGACGACGACCGTGTCCCAGCCGTGCGGCAGCAGGTGCGCGGCGAGGAAGCGCGCGTTGGCGAGCACCTCCTCCTCCGTCACGGATCCGCCGAACGCGTCCCAGCTGTTCCACCCCAGGGGCGGGAGGGCCGCGCGGACCGGCGCGGTCACGCGTCGATCCGCAGCGAGAGGGTCGCGAACGAGTGCGGCGGGAGCGTGAGGCGCAGGCCCTCGGCGGTGCGCTCGTAGGCGTCGAACGGGACCGGGCTCACGGCGTCCGCGTCGCCCGGGCGGTTGTGCGCGTCGGGCCGGTCGGCCGTGAGGATGCGGCCCACGACGTCGTCGACCCGGCCGCCGCGGAACGCGAGGTCGATCCCCATCGGCTCCTCGAGGTCCACGTTCGACACGGAGACGAGCACGCGGCCGTCCTTGGCGCTCGCCGAGGCGGAGGCCAGCGGGATCTCCCGGCCGTCGACCGCGCGCGCGGGCCCGACCACGGTGGCGGGCAGCGAGGCGGCGTCGTGGTGCCCGCGGTTCATCTCGAACACGTGGTACGTGGGGGTGCGCACCATCTCGCCGCCGTCGGGATCCGTGAGCAGCATCGCCTGCAGCACGTTCACCGTCTGCGCGATGTTGGCCATGCGCAGCCGGTCGGCGAAGGAGTGGAAGACGTCGAAGTGCAGCGCGGCGACCATGGCGTCGCGGATGGTGTTCTGCTGGAACAGGAAGCCCGGGTTCGTGCCCGGCTCCACGTCCCACCAGGTGCCCCACTCGTCGAGCACCATGCCGAAGCGCTTCTCGGGGTCGTGCACGTCCATGACGGCGGCGTGCGCGCGCAGCAGCGGCGCGATCCCCTGGGCCGCGACGATGGTGCTCCAGTACGCCGCCGCGTCGAAGCCCGTGGCGCTCCCCTTCGCCGTCCAGCTGCCGCCGATCGTGTAGTAGTGCACGGAGACCGACTCCCACGGCACGGACGAGAACGGGTGCTTATCCATCTCCGGGATCACGCGCATGAGCGTCTCGGTCCACTCGGTGTCCATGGTGTCGGCGCCGGCCGCGATGCGGTGCAGCGGGGTGTCGCCGCCGCTCTCGCAGAACGTGCCGAACTGCCGCGCGAGGTCGGCGTAGGTGACCGAGCGCATGTTGCCGCCGCAGCCCCACGCCTCGTTGCCGAGGCCCCAGAACGGCACGGTCCACGGCTCGTCACGGCCGTTCGCGCGGCGGAGGTCGGCCATGGGCGACTGGCCCGCGCCCGTGAGGTACTCGACCCAGTCCGACATCTCCTGCACCGTGCCGGAGCCGATGTTGCCGGAGACGTACGAGTCGGCGCCCAGCAGCTCGCAGAGCGCCATGAACTCGTGGGTGCCGAAGGAGTTGTCCTCCACCGCGCCGCCCCAGTGCGTGTTGATGAGCTTCGGCCGCTCCTCGCGCGGGCCGATGCCCTCGCGCCAGTGGTACCGGTCGGCGAAGCAGCCGCCGGGCCAGCGGAGGTTCGGGACGTCGAGGGCCCGGAGCGCCTCGACGACGTCCAGGCGGATCCCGCCGGCGTTCGGCACGGGCGAGTCCTCGCCCACGAAGAAGCCGTCGTAGATGCAGCGGCCGAGGTGCTCGGCGAAGTGCCCGTAGAGGTGGCGGCTGATGGTGGCGCCGGGGCGGTCGAGGTCGACGGTGATGGTGGTGGTCACGGGTGCTCCTCCGGTGGGGCGGCGACGGTGCCGCGGGGGTCGGGATCAGGTGTCCCGGGCTGAGAGATCGATCTCACAGTACGCGCTGCGGAGCCCGGTCCACCTCGACGCGCACGGGCTCGTCGCCGATCTCGACGCGGACGTCGGCGTCGTGCGCCCGCCCGTCGACGCGCACGGACGCCGCCCGCGGCAGCCGCAGCGCCGTGCCGCCTGCCGGCGCCAGCCAGCCGGCGCCCGGCACGCGCCGCACGACGAGCTCGGCCCCCTCGGGATCCCACGCGAACCGGTCGACCACGAGGCCGCCGCGGGCCCGGAGCCCGGTGACGGAGCCGCGGGCCCAGGCCGCGGGCAGCGCGGGCAGGATCTTCAGCGTCCCCTCGTCGGATCCGAGCAGCATCGCCGCGACGAGGCCGGGCAGTCCGCCGCTCGCGTCCAGGTTGAAGATCCGGCCGGCGTCGTGCCGGGTCGTGAGCGCGGGGCTCCAGTGGTCGACCGCGAGCCACTCCGCGCACGTGAGCGCGGCCTCCGCGTCGCCCAGCGCGGCGGCCGCCCGGCCCACCTGCACCAGGCCGAAGGCCATCTCCATGCGCCCGGGCGGCGCGGTCGGGTCCTCCGCGCGCCACGCGACCTTCGCCGCGACGGTGCGCGCGGCCGCGTCCCGCAGGCGGACTGCCTCCGCGCCGTCGCCGAGGAACGCCGGGTCGGTGCCCGTGCCGACCGGGTGGAGCTGGGACGCGTGGCGGTGCGCGACCTGCTCCGGCCAGCGCGGATCCAGCCACTCGGCGAGCGTGCCGTCGTCGGCCACGCGATAGGGCGGCAGGTCGCCGACGACCGCGGCCCAGCGCGCGTCGAGCGAGGAGTCGCCGCGTGCCCGGCCGAGGAGGGCGGTGGCGCGGGCGGCGTCGCGGAGGATCGCGACGTCCATGGTCGCGTCGGTGGCCGCGGGCACCCGCTCGCCCCGCGGGGTGTTCTCGGGCGAGTAGGAGGGCACGAGGCGGCGGACGCCGTCGACCAGCACGGTCGCCGTCTCGGCGAACCGCAGCACGCCCTCGGCGAGGTCCCACAGCCGGTCGTCGACGATGCCGCGGTCGCCGGTGGCCGACACGGCGTCGGCGGCGATGCGGAGGATCCACCCGCCGCAGCCGATCCAGAACGGGTGCGGGTAGTCGGCCGAGAGGTGGTCGGCGCGGCCGTGGGTCGACATGCGCGCGGGCAGCAGCATCCCCTCGGCGCCGAACACCCGGCGCGCGTTGTCGCGGAAGTCGTCGAGGTGGGGGAGCACGAGCGCGAGGACGCTCCGGGCGAGCTCGGGCGTGCCGGTGGCGATCATGCCCGCCATCGCGCCGTCCTGCACGTTGCCGTTGAGCGTGTAGTCGGCCGACCACGCCGGGCGCCAGGTGCCCTGCCACACGCCCTGGAGCGTGGGCGGCAGCTCGCCGGTGGAGGCGATGACGTTCGCGCGGCCTGCGAGGTAGGCGACCTCCACGACGCGGCGGCGGGCGGCGGGATCGCCGGCGCGGGCGGCCGCCCAGAGGTCCTCGGTCGTGGCGTCGGCGTCGGCCGCGCCGTCGAGGTCGAGCGCGGAGGCGGCGACGAGCCGGCCGTAGGTCGCGCGCTGCGCCGCGCGCAGGTCGGCCCACGTCGGCACGGGTGCGGGTGTCGGGTCCGGTGCGGGCGCGGAGGCGGCCGGGCCGGTCGCGACGGCGAGCCGGATCAGCCGCGGCGCGTCCGGCCCGACGCGGACGGTCGTGCGCGCGGATCCGCCGTCGGCCTCCCACGCGCCGCCCGCGTCGCCCGCGTCGCCCGCGTCGACGGCGCCGCCCGCGTCGACCGCCGTGACGGACCGCACCGCGTCGTCGCCCGCGCCGGCCTCGGCCGTGAGGATGCCCCGCTCGCCGCCCGCGACCGACGCGCGCACGGCGGCGGACGCGTCGGGTACGCCCGTGTCGAACGAGGTCGCGTCGCCCGCGCCGAGGCCCAGCTCGAGCGCGACCTCCACGGCGCGGTCCGACTCGAGCGCGAGCCAGCAGGCCTCGCCGTCCCGCGGCGCGAGAAGCCGCAGCGCGTGCCGGCCGCCCGCGGCATCGGTCCACTCGACCGCCGACTCGCCGCCGGCCGGGTCCATGGTCCGTCGCATGCGCGTCACGCCGTCGGGGGTGCGGATCACGAGGGTCGCGCAGATGCCGAGCGGGTCGGTCCAGACCAGGCCGTCGCCGTAGCCGCTGTCCCGCGCGCCCGCCATGAGCTCGGCGCTCGCCGTGTCCGCGTCGCCCGCGAGCAGGGCCCGGCGGATCTCCGCGAGGCGAGGTCGCAGGTCGGGCGCGGCCGGCCGCGGGTTCACGGGCGGGAACCAGCGCTCGTGCGCGAGCGAGACCGTGATCGCGTCGGCCGGGCCGTGCGCCACCGCGCCGATCCGGCCGCTGCCGACGACGACGCCCTCCTCCCAGGTGGGCGCCGCGGTCGCGGTCGTGAAGACGGGGGCGGGGGAGTCCAGGTGGTGCGCTTCGTCGCGCGAGAGCGATCGGATGATCGGCCCCTTCCGGTCGGCATCGATTCGTTGCGGGCGGCACCAAACTACCGGCGGCCGTCGGCGGCGGGAAGGCGGGGACGGATCCCGACGCGGTGGCAGGCGTTCCCCCTAGGATCGCCGGATGCTCGGACCCCTCCACCGCCTGGATCCGCCCGCCCGGCGCATCCTCATCGGCGCGCCGTCGGGGGCAGGCAAGACCACGCTGGCCCGGCGCGTCCAGGAACGCACGGGCCTCCCGCACACCGAGATCGACTCCCTCTTCCACGGGCCCGGCTGGACGGAGCTGCCCACCTTCCGCGACGACGTCGAGGCCTTCTCGTCGCGCGACGCCTGGGTCACCGAGTGGCAGTACACGACCCAGCTCGGGCAGCTGCTGCCGTCGCGCGCCGACACGCTGGTGTGGCTCGACCTCCCGGTGCAGGTGCAGATGGGGCGCCTCATCCGCCGCACCGTCATCCGCCGCTGGCGCCGCGAGCCGCTCTGGCACGACAACGTCGAGCCGCCGATGCGCACCGTCCTCACCGATCCGGACCACATCGTCCGGTGGGGCTGGCGGGGGCGGGCGAAGGTGCGCACGCGCGTGGTGCTCGCGGCCGTCGAGCACCCGCACCTCAGGATCGTGCGGCTGCGGTCGACCCGCGAGGTCGACCTGTGGCTGCGCGGGCTGCCGTGCGCGGGTCGGCCGACGGTGTCGCCGCCGTCGCCGTCGACCGCCTCCGGGTAGCGGTCGACCCGCCACGCCGCCCCTCCGTCGCCAGCACCACCGCCACGCCCGCGCCGCACAGCGCGAACCCCGCGAGCGTCACCATCGTGATCCGCTCGCCGAGCAGCAGCGCGCCCGCCGCCGCGGTGGTCGGCGCGACGAGGAACAGCAGGGCGTTGAGCGCCGTGATCCCCACCCGCTCGAGCAGCCACCAGTAGAGGCCGTAGGCGCCGAGGGTCGGCACGAGCGCGGCGAGGACGGTGGTGATCCAGAACGCCGGATCCGCGGGCGGCGCGAGCGTGCCCGTCGCGATCGCGGCCACCAGCAGCGCGGCCGCGGTGACGACGACGTGCACGGTCAGCGTCACGAGCACGGGCGGGCGACCCGACGACCGGCGTTCGAGGAACGTGCCAGCCACGAGGCACGCCATCGCGGCGGCGGGCAGGAGGTACGCGACCGGATCCGCGTCCGCCGCCCCCGCCTGCGGCCGCACCACGAGCACCACGCCGACCGCGCCGAGCGCGAGCCCGCCCCACTGCGCGCCGCGCACGCGGAGCCCGAGCAGCGGCCCGACGAGCGTCGCGACCACGAGCGGCTGCACCGCGTCGATGAGCGCGGTGGTCCCGGTCGCGATCCCCGCGCCGATCGCCGCGTACACGGACGCGCAGTAGCCGAGCTGCGCGCACGCGCCGATGAGGGCCTGCCGCCCGAGCGTCCGCGGGGCGATCCCGCGGGCCGCGCCCGTCGCCGCGACGAGCGCCACCAGCACCACGGCGAGCGGCGCGAACCGCCAGAGCAGGAGCGTCGTCGCGGGCACCTCGACCGTCCCGACGGCGGCGATGAGGAAGCCGGAGCTCCACGCGAGCACGAAGCCGGCGGCGGCCGCGACCGTCACGATCCGCCGAGGTATACCGATCTGTCTACTGGTCATGGGGCGGACTATACAGATCTGTATAGTCATGGTGTGAAGACCGCCGTCCCCGACCTCGCTCCCCTGACCCCCGGCGCCCGCCGCGTGCTCGACGCGGCGTCCGGGCTCTTCTACGCGCGGGGGATCCACGTGGTCGGCGTCGACGCCATCGCCGCCGCCGCGGGCGTCACCAAGAAGACGATCTACGACCGCTTCGGCTCGAAGGAGCAGCTGGTGGTCGCGTACCTGCAGCATCGCGACGCGCGCTGGCGGGAGCACCTCGCGGCGCGGCTCGCGCGCACGCCCGAGCCGGGGATCGACCGGGTGCTGGCGGTGTTCGACGCGGCCATCACGTGGGCGGACGCGAACACGCCCAAGGGCTGCAGCGCCATCAACGCGCGCGCGGAGCTCGGCGCAGGAGAGCTGGGCGACGAGGACGACGGGCACGACGTGCTCCCCGAGGTCATGCGGCAGAAGGCGTGGATGCTCGAGCTGCTGCGCGACCTGTGCCGCGAGGCCGGGGTGGCGGATCCCGCCGGCACGTCCCGCACGCTGATGCTCCTCCACGAGGGCGGCCTCGTCACGCTCGGCATGGGCACGTTCGCGCGCCCCATGGTGGCCGTCCGCGACGCGGCCCGCGCGCTCCTCGGGGCGTCGCTCCCGTCGTGACGCCGGGGCGCCGTCGCCCGCATCCGGGGCGCCGCTAGGCGTCGTGCAGCAGCCACTGCGCGGGCGCCCCGCTCTCGTGCGGCGTCGGCTGGCGGTGGAGGAAGACCTCGCGGCCGCCGTGCGGGACCACGTCGACCGCGTCGGCGGGGCAGGCTCCCGGCGGCCAGGCGGGGAAGTCGGCGGTGCCGCCCGTGACGAACGGCAGGGTGGATCCGTCGCGCATCCGCACGAGGAACCGCAGGTACCCCATGCCCGACTCGCCCGCCGCGTGGATCCGCTCGGCCAGCTCCGCGGACAGCCGCACGGGACTGTCCTCGATGCGGGCGACGTCCTCGACCTCGAAGGCGCCCGTCACGCGGAAGCCCGCGCGGGCGACGGCGGCGCGCTCGCCCACGAGGACGCGGTCGCGGACGTGCCCCGACCGGAGCGTGACGCGGCACGGCGCGAGCAGCCCCTCGTGCGTCCGCGGCACGCGCGCGAGCTGGTCGGCGAGCTCGGGCGTCAGCTGCATGCCGTCACGGTACCGGCCTCCCACCAGGACGGGGGCTGCCGCGGGTGGCATCCCGCTGGCCCACGCCCCGAGACGCGGAGGCCCCGAGACGCCGAGAGCGGCGTGCGACCTGGGGTCGCACGCCGCTCTCATGGGGCCCGGAGGCCGTGGATCGGTCCTACCGGGGGCAGGAGCTGGCGGAGTCGCTGATGGCGGCCGAGACCGGCTGGGCCGGGCAGACGTACTTCTTGTAGGCGCTGTTGCCGTCGAGGTAGGTCTTGAGGAAGCTCGTCACGGCGCCGAGGACGGTGCCGTTCTCCTTGTTCCGGAATGCGAGGTGGTCCGCGCCGCGGAGCTCCAGGTACTGCTTCGGGGTGGAGGCGGGGATGGACTCGTAGGCGGGCTTGCCCATGAACGACGCCGGGGCGGTCTGGTCGGCCTGGCCGGTGATGACCAGCGTCGGGGTGGTGATGCCGGGGTACGTGGGTGACTGGGTCGGGTGGTACGGGTCGGTCGTGCCCGCCGGGAAGTCGTACGGCATGAGCGCGACGGCGGCCTTGAGGCCGTGCTGCTCCACGGCGGCGTCCAGGGCGCCGCCGCCGCCGAGCGAGTAGCCGACCACGCCGATGTCCGCGGGATCGACCTGGTCCTTGACCGGGCTGGCGGTGGCGAGGTACTTGGCCGCGGCGAGCATCTCGTAGGAGCGCTGGTTCGGGAGGTCGTAGCCGCCCAGGGTGTCCATGTCCAGCACGATGAAGCCCTCGCCGGCGAGGTCCTCGGCGAGCCAGCGCATGTCGGACTGGTCGCCCTTGAGACCCGGGGCGACGACGATCGCGCCGAGGGTCTTCTTGCCCGTGTCCTGCGGGGCGTAGAGGGTGGCGGCGCCGAAGCCGCTGCCGTCCGTGGCGGGGATCGTGTACTGGCTGAGCGGGTAGGTCGCGTGGTGGTGGTGGGCGGATGCGCTGTCCACCGTGGCCGTGTGGGCGGGGGTGGCGGCCTGGGCGGCGGTCGGGACGCCGAGGAGGGCGAGCGTCGCGAGCGCGGCGACGGCCGCGGGGCGGGTGCGGAACGCGGAGCGGGTGACGGACATGGTCGTGTCATCTCTCTGTCGTGGGCAGTGAATGGCGTCTCGGCGGGAAGACCCGCGCCGGACCGCGATGACCCTAGACGCGGCGATCCTGGAGAACGGCCCGGCCGTCCCCAGGCGCCGCCGCCCGTGGATAGACGGAGCGCGGGATCCGCGGAGGTGCTTGGCCGCGTGCCCGGGACGCACCCGCCCGGGCATGGGAAGAGGGGAGGAGGAGCGTCCCGAACGCGCTCCTCCTCCCCTCGTCTGGGGCGGCCCCGTGGGCCGGTCCGCGACTACTTCGCGGGCGTGGCCTTCACCAGGAACTCCACCGTGCCCTTGTCCTGGACGCTCACGAAGCCGAGGCTCGGGGCCTCGACGCCGTAGTCGGAGAAGGTGACGGGGATGGATCCGCTGACCTGCACGCCGTCGGCGGTCAGCGCGGCCTGCAGGGGTACCGTGACGGTCTGCGTCACGCCGTGCATGGTGAGCTCGCCGGTCGCCTGGACGGTCGCGACCTGGCCGCTCGCGGGCACGGCCGCGTCGACGGGCTGCGTGAGCGTGAAGGTCGCGTCGGGGTACTTCGCGACCTCCATGGCGGTGCCGCGGAAGTAGTCGTCGCGCGGCGCCTGGTCGGTCGCGATGGAGCCGACGTCGACCTTGACGGTCGCGTCCTTCAGCGTGGATCCGTCGACCGTGATGGTGCCGGACACGTCCTCGGTCTTGCCGACGACGGTCACGTCGGTGCCGTTGAGCACCTCGGCGACGCGGTAGCCGGCCGTGCTGCCGGCGCCGATCGTCCAGTCGCCCGACAGGTTGCTCGTGTCGAGGGTGGAGTCGGCGGGGGCGGCCGAGACCGACGGGGCGGCGGCGGGGGCGCCGACGACCACGTCGCGGTAGAACGCCGGGCCGAACGCGGCGGCGCTGACACCGAGCACGACGACGACGGCCGCGCTCGTGCCGAGGATGATCTTGGTCTTCTTCTGCATGGGGGTCTCCTGATCCGGGTGGTGCGTCTTCGTCCGCCGCGGGTTGATGCGCCGACATGGAGGACGACGGACCAGCCCCGGAGAACGTTCACGCGCTCAGGGGTCTGCCAGGTTCGGGATCGCCTGAGATGATTCCCCGGAACGGTGAACCTTCCTGCCGTCCATCTCGTCGTGGAGGGAGGAGGCACGGATGACCACGGAGAGCACGGCCCGCATGAGGGCGCTGCACGATGCGCACGCACCTGCGCTCCAGCGCTACGCGCTGCGGCTGACGGGAGATCCGGCGCTCGCCGAGGACGTCGTGCAGGAGGCGCTGCTGCGGGCCTGGCGCTCGCCGGCGATCCTCGCGGAGGACGACGAGTCGGCCCGGCGCTGGCTCTTCACCGTCGTGCGGAACCTCGTCATCGACGACCGCCGCAGCGCCTGGCGCGGCCGCGAGACCCCGACGGACGCGCTGCCGGAGGATCCCGTGGCGGACGCCTCCGACGCCATCATCGACCGCCTGCTCGTGGCCGAGGCGCTCGCGTCGCTGTCCGCCGAGCACCGCCGCGCGGTCGTCAGCTGCTACCACCTGGGCCGGTCGGTGGCGGAGACCGCGGAACGCGAGGGCGTCCCGCCCGGCACCATCAAGTCCCGCCTCCACTACGCGCTCAAGGCGCTCCGTCTCGCCCTGCAGGAACGAGGAGTCACCCGATGAACGACCGCGCCGACGACATCCACGAGTGGGATGCCGCGTACGTGCTCGGCAGCCTCAGCGCCACCGACCGCGCGCAGTTCGAGGCCCACCTCCCGGGCTGCGACGCCTGCACGCGCTCCCTCGCCGACCTGGCCGGGCTGCCCGGCGTGCTCCGGATGCTGCCCGTCGAGGACGCGCTCGCGCTGCTCGACGAGCCGGATCCCGCCGCCGACGCCGCCGGATCGGCCGCGCCCGCCGCTGCCGCCGGCTCCACCGCGGCCGGACCCGCGCGCGTCGTCCCCCTGCCGTCGACCGAGTCCGGCGCCGCGCACCGCGTGCCCCGCGGGCGCGGGATCCGCGGCGGTCGCCGGCTCCCGGGAGCCGCGACACGGCCGGGTCGCCTCACCCGCCGCACGGGCGGGTGGCTGCTCGCGGCGGCCGCCGTCGTGCTCCTCGTGGGCGGCGCGGGCCTCGGCTCCGCCCTCCGTGCCGGCGTGAGCGCGCCCGTCGCGGATCCGACCCCGGCCGCCTCCTCGCCCTCCGGGGACCTGTCCGAGGGCCTGCCCGTCGACGCCGTGAGCATGCGCTCCGAGCTCGACGACGGCGTCACCGCGCAGCTCGCCGTCACGGCCAAGCCGTACGGGACGCGCTTCGACTGGAGCTGCGCCTACGCGGGCGGCGGCGTGGGCCAGGGTGCCTACGACCTCGTCGCGATCGACGACGACGGCAGCCGCACGGTCGTCGCCACGTGGGGCGCGGGACAGAGGGAGTCGCGGCTGCTCGCGGCCACCTCCAGCCTCCCGATCGAGCGGATCCGCTCCGTGCAGATCACGCCCTCCGGCTCCGACCTGGTGCTGGCGAGCCGGGACCTCTGACCGTCCCGCGTCCCCCCTGGCGCGCCGCCCGGGCCGCGCCGTAACCTGGCGTCCCACACCCGAGGAAACGCGAGCAGGCGAGGACCCGATGAGCGACCCGGCACCCCCGTCCGACGTGCCCGACGTGCCCGCCATGAGCGCCGCCGACCGGGCCGTCGTCGCCGCCCGCTGGAAGCGCAACGCGACGCTCTTCCTCACCGGTCAGACCGTCTCGCTGTTCGGCTCGATGCTCGTCCAGTACGCGGTCATGTGGTACGTCACCTTCGAGACCCGATCCGGCTTCGCGATCGCGCTCTACGCGGTCTGCGCGTTCCTCCCGCAGGGCATCGTGTCGATCTTCGGCGGCACCCTCGCCGACCGCATGAACCGCCGCGTGCTCGTCATCGTCTCCGACAGCACGATCGCGATCGTCACCCTGGCGCTCGCGCTGCTCATGATGAACGGCGTCACCGACCTCTGGATCATCCTGCTCGCCGTCGCCGTGCGCTCCGTCGGCGCCGGGTTCCAGACGCCCGCGGTGCAGGCGATGATCCCGCAGATCGTGCCGCCGGAGCAGCTGCTGCGGATCAACGGGATCTTCGGCACCATCCAGTCCGCGATGGCGCTCCTCGCCCCGGCCGCCGCGGGCGCGATCTTCGCCGCCTACGGCCTGGTGCCGCTGTTCTTCGTGGACGCGATCACGGCCGCCATCGGCATCGCGTTCCTGCTCTCGGTCGCGGTGCCGACGCTCGCCTCCATCGCCGACAAGACGTCGAGCTACCGCGAGGACCTGGTCGAGGGGATCCGCTACATCGGCGGGAACCCGGTGGTGCGCTGGCTGCTCGTGGTCTTCGCGATCATCTTCCTGCTCACGGTGGCGCCGTCGTTCATCACGCCGCTGCTCGTGGCGCGCACCTACGGCACCGAGGTCTGGATGGTGACGGTGCTCGAGGTCGCGTTCAGCGTCGGCATGCTCGGCGGCGGCGCGCTCGTGTCGACGCTGTTCGCGAAGTCCGACCGCATGACCCTGATCCTCGTGAGCTGCTTCGGCTTCGCGGTCTTCACCGCGGGCCTCGGCCTGAGCCCCAACCTGTGGGTCTTCTACGGCTTCATGTTCGCGATCGGGCTCTTCGTGCCGCTGTTCTCGGCGCCGTTCATGACGCTCGTGCAGGAGACCGTCGCGCCCGAGATGCACGGCCGCGTCTTCAGCTACGTCGGCATCGTGATGGCGCTCGCTACCCCGATCGGCGCGGTCGCGTTCGGCCCGCTCGCCGACGTCTTCAGCGTGCAGGAGCTGCTGGTCGCAGCCGGGATCATCACGGTCGTCGTGATCACCGTGGCCATCTCCCTGCCGTCGGGCCGCGCGGCGATCCGCATCGCCCGGGAGAAGAAGGCGGAGGCGGACGCGGCGGACGGGGACGGCCGCTCCGATGCGGCGGCGCCAGCCCTCGGGTCCGACGACCCGGTCCGTGACGCCCCACCCATCTGATCGGCCTCACGTGGCACGGTGGTCCCGTGCTGTCCGTGCTGCTGCGCGCGGCCTCGGAAGTGGGGAGTCGGAAGGTGATGGGATTCGGTGGGCGTCTGGCGGTCGCTCTCGCAGAAGCGCAGGCGCGGCGTCAGCGAATGGAGAGCGGTCGGGCCGCCGAAGACGGCACCGGGGATCGGCCGGATGCCTTCGACGGGCATGCGACACCCCTGCCGCCGTACGACGAGGTGGAGCCACGAAGGCGCTGGTGGCAGAGACGGCTCTGATGCTCCTCGGGCCGTGAGGTGACGACCTCGGCCGAGCGATGCCCGCGGCACGCGGGCGGCCACCGGTCAGGCAGGGGCGCGCGGATCCCCGTCGGGCAGTTCGGCGACGAGCGCCCGCATCCTGGTGACGGTCTCGTCCGCACGCTAGGCGTCGGCGGTCGCCCAGAAGGCGGTGACCCGGTCGTCCCGGTCGTCGTGGTCCATCCGGCCAGCCTGGCAGCAGGTCAGCGCGTCCGGGCCGGCGGAGGCGCCGTCGTCGCGCGGCGCACGAGGCGGGTCGGCAGCTGCACGCGCATGGCCTCCGGCTCCTGCCCGTCCATCAGCGACATGAGGAGGTCCACCGCGGTCGTGCCGAGGCGCTGCATCGGCTGGCGGATGGTCGTGAGCGGCGGCGTCATCTGCGACGCCTCGGGGATGTCGTCGAAGCCGATGACGGAGAGGTCCTCGGGCACGCGGATCCCGAGCTCGGCCGCCACCTGCAGGATCGCGATGCCGGAGAGGTCGTTGGCCGCGAAGATCGCCGTCGGCCGGCCCGGCATCGACAGGAGGGCGCGCGCGGGCTCCCGGGCCAGCGCCGTGAGGAAGAACCCCGAGCGCACGAGCGCCGGATCGAAGGGGATGCCCGCGTCCTGCAGCGCCCGTCGGTAGCCGGCCTCGCGGAGGCTCGCGGAGCGGAGGTCCGGGCGTCCGGCGAGGAACCCGATCCGCCGGTGCCCGAGCTCGAGGAGGTGCCGGGTCGCCTGGAGGGCGCCGCCGAGGCTGTCGGACTCGACGCTCGGCAGGTCGGCGGGCCCGGTGTGCGGGTCGATGGAGACGACGGGGATCTCGGTCTGCGCCGTCACGACCGTGGGCGTGACCATGATCGCGCCGTCGATGAGGGTGCCGCTCAGCCGGCTGAGCGACCGGCGCTCCCAGCCCGTGTTGTCCACCTGCCGGGAGCCGCTGTAGGCGAGGAGGTCGTAGGGCGACTTCCGGAGGGCCGAGCCCACGCCCTTCAGGATCTCGGCGCTGAACGGCTCGAAGCCCGCCACGAGCACGCCGACCACGCCGGTGCGGTGGGAGCGCATGCTGCTCGCGACGAGGCTGGACTCGTAGCCGAGGCGCTCGACGACCTCCATCACGCGGCTCGAGGTCTCGGCCGAGATCCCGTAGCGCCCGTTCACCGCCTTGGACACGGTCGACACCGAGACGCCGGCGGCGGAGGCGACGTCGTGGATGGTGGGGCGGCGGGACATGGGGTGACCCTACGCCCGGGGAAAAGGATTTCGAAAACGTTTGACGAAGCGCGGAGCGCGACCGAGACTGGCCCGACCGGCCCCCGTCACGACGGAGCGACGACGCGACGACGCGACAGCGGGACCGGCGGATCCGCACCCCACAGCACCAGGCGCGGTTCGCGCACGTCCACCCCCGACACCCACCAGGGTGCGCTCAATGGAGAGACAGGTAGAACGACATGAAGGCACGGAAGATCCTCACGGGATCCGCGGCCCTGCTCGTGGGGGCCCTCGCCCTCACCGGCTGCAGCGGCGGCTCGGGCAGCAACGACGACGGCGGCCCCGTCGAGATGACGCTGTGGCACAACTCCACCACCGGCCCCGGCAAGGCGTTCTGGGACAAGACGACCGCGGACTTCAACGCCGCCCACCCCGGCGTCACGGTCACGCCCACGTCGATCCAGAACGAGGACCTCGACGGCAAGCTCCAGACGGCGCTCAACTCGGGCGACGCGCCGGACATCTTCCTGCAGCGCGGTGGCGGCAAGCTCGCCGCCACGGTCGCGGCGGGACAGGTCATGGACATCACCGACGGCATCTCCGGCGACGCCAAGAGCGGCATCTCGAAGGGCGCGTTCGACGCGAACTCCATCGACGGCAAGGCCTACGCCATGCCCGTCGCCGTGCTCCCCAGCGGCATCTTCTACAGCCAGGACCTCTTCACGGCGGCCGGCATCACGGAGACACCGAAGACCATGGACGAGCTCGACGCGGCCGTCGAGAAGCTCAAGGCCACCGGCGTCGCCCCCATCGCGCTCGGCGGGAAGGACGCCTGGCCGGCCGCGCACTGGTACTTCAACTTCGCGCTCCGCGAGTGCAGCTCCGACACGCTCGAGCAGGCCGCCAAGGACAAGGACTTCAGCGACGACTGCTGGATCAAGGCGGGCCAGGACGTCGAGGACCTCGTCGGCACGAACCCCTTCAACGAGGGCTTCCTCACCACCGCGGCCCAGCAGGGCGCCGGCTCCTCCGCGGGCCTCATCGCCAACAAGCAGGCCGCCATGGAGCTTATGGGCGCCTGGGACCCGGGAGTCATCGCGGGCCTGACCCCCGACCAGAAGCCGCTGGCCGACCTGTCCTGGTTCCCCTTCCCGGAGATCACCGGCGGCAAGGGCGAGGCCGGCTCGATCATGGGCGGCATCGACGGGTACTCCTGCTCCGCGCAGGCCCCGAAGGAGTGCGTCGACTTCCTCAACTACATCGGCACCGCCGACGTGCAGAAGGAGTACTACGCGGCCTTCAACGCCCCGCCCGTGAACACCGAGGCGCAGTCCGCGGTCACCGAGCCGTACCTGCAGGAGATCATCAAGGCGTACAACGACGCGCCCTACGTCTCCCAGTGGCTCGACACCGTCTACGGCCTGAACGTCGGCAACGCGATGAACGTCGGCGTGGTCGACCTCATGGCGGGCGACGGCAGCCCGGAGAAGCTCATCCAGACCGTCGGCGACGCGGCCAAGAAGGCGTAGGCGCACCGACATGGCCATCCGCGAGAGCTCGCTCGACGAGCAGCGTCCCGCGGCTGATCCTGCACACCCCGAGGGCGGCGTCGTGACGACGCCGCCCTCGGCGGTGCGTGCGCGACGCCGCGGCCTCGGCTGGACCGGTCGCCTCGAGGTCCTGATCCTCGTGGGGCCCGCCCTCCTCTTCTTCCTGGGCTTCGTCATCTACCCCGTGGTGATGGCGGCCTACTACGGCTTCTTCAGCTGGCAGGGCTTCGGCCCGCCCACGATCTTCGTGGGCTTCCGGAACTACATCACGATCCTCCAGGACCCCACGTTCCACGAGGCGCTGATGCACAACGCCGTCATCGTGGTCCTGTCGCTCGTGCTCCAGGGCCCGGTCGCGATCCTCGTGGCGCTCCTGCTCAACCGGAAGCTGCGCGGCCAGTCGATCATCCGCGTGCTGATCTTCGTGCCGTACGTGATCTCCGAGGTCGTCGTCGGCACCGGCTGGAGCCTCATGCTCCAGGGCTCCGGCGCGCTGAACGGCTTCCTCGCGAACATCGGGCTCGCCGACCTCCAACAGGACTGGCTCGCGAACCCCGACATCGCCATCTGGTCGCTCATGACGATCATCACGTGGAAGTACATCGGCTTCGCGGTGATCCTCTTCCTCGCCGGCCTCCAGGGCATCCCCGAGGAGCTCAGCGAGGCGGCCGCCATCGACGGCGCCTCCTACTGGCAGATCCAGCGGCGCATCACGCTGCCGCTGCTCGCGCCGACGCTGCGCATCTGGGCGTTCCTGTCGATCATCGGCTCGCTGCAGCTGTTCGACCTCGTCTACATCATCTGGGGCCAGTACATCTCGGCCACCGCGGGCACCTCGACCATGGCCACGTACCTCGTGGCGAACGGACGCGGATCCGGCAACTACGGGTACGGCAACGCCGTCGCCGTGGTGCTGTTCCTCATCTCCCTGGTCGTCGCGCTCGTCTACCAGCGGTTCGTGCTCAACCGCGACACCGCCGGCGCCCTCACGGGTGCAGGAAGGAAGGCGAAGAAGTGACCGTCGCCACCGCAGCTCCGCGCAACGCGGACCTGGATCCCACCTACTCGGCGAAGGCGCCGAAGCCCAAGCGGGCGAAGGTGCCCGGCCAGGGGAACAACCCCATCCCCTACCTCGTCGCGGTCGTGCTGATCGCCCTGATGCTGACGCCGGTGGCGTACATCATCCTCGGCGGGTTCCGCACGAACGCGCAGATCACGACCGACCCGGCGGGCTTCCCGTCGCCGTTCCAGATCCAGAACTACCTCGACGTGCTCACCGGCTCGATGTTCTGGCGTCAGGTGGGCAACTCGCTCATCGCGGCCGTCGGCACCACGGTCGGCGCGGTCGTGCTCGGCCTCATGGCGAGCTACGTGCTGGCCCGGTACACGTTCTTCGGCCGGGGAGCGCTCTACGCGCTGTTCGCGTCGGGGCTCATGTTCCCCATCACGGTGGCCATCACGCCGCTGTACATCGTGATCCGCTCGCTCGGGCTCACGAACTCGCTGCCGGGGATCATCCTCCCGCAGATCGCGTTCGCGCTCCCGACGACGATCATCATCCTGGTGCCGTTCCTGCGGGCCATCCCGGACGAGATCCAGGAGGCCGCGTTCATCGACGGGTGCAGCCGCCTCGGGTTCTTCTTCCGCATGGTCGTGCGGCTGTCGATGCCGGGTGTCATCACGGTCGGCATCCTCGCGTTCATCGGCAGCTGGAACTCCTACCTGCTGCCGCTGTTCCTCCTGAGCGACGCGTCGATCTACACGCTGCCGCTCGGCGTGCAGTCGTTCTCGTCGCAGTACTCGGTGGACACGGCCAAGGTGCTCGCGTTCACGTCGCTGTCGATGATCCCCGCGCTCGTCTTCTTCTCCATCTTCGAGCGCCGCATCGTCGGCGGCCTCACCGGCGCGGTGAAGGGGTGACCGGCCGCGAGGCGCAGGCGCCCGGCGCCGTGGAGCTGCCCGAGGTCTCGGAGCGGGTCCGCGCGCTGCACGCGCGCATGACCCTCGAGGAGAAGCTCGCGCAGATCGTCGGCTACTGGGTCGACCAGGGCGGCGAGGTCGTCGCGCCCATGCAGGGCGAGATGGCCACGACCGGCCGCTACGAGGAGGCGACCGAGCACGGCCTCGGGCACCTGACGCGCGTGTACGGCACGCGCCCGGTGGATCCCGTCGAGCGCGCGTCGTGGCTGTGGGCCGAG
The DNA here is from genome assembly GCF_001280205.1 of Clavibacter capsici. Lineage (NCBI taxonomy): Bacteria > Bacillati > Actinomycetota > Actinomycetes > Micrococcales > Microbacteriaceae > Clavibacter > Clavibacter capsici. The sequence continues at coordinate 220,938 of NZ_CP012573.1, forward strand.
CAGAGGCGGCTGCGGACGGAGACGCGGCTCGGGATCCCGGCGCTCGTGCACGAGGAGTGCCTCACCGGTCTCGCCGCGTGGCAGGCCGCGACCTTCCCCACGCCGCTCGCGTGGGGCGCGTCCTTCGACCCGGGTCTCGTGGAGGAGATGGCGGGCCTCATCGGCGGGTCGATGAAGGAGCTCGGCGTGCACCAGGGCCTCGCGCCCGTGCTCGACGTGATCCGCGACGCCCGCTGGGGCCGCGTCGACGAGTGCATCGCCGAGGACCCGTACGTGGTCGGCACCATCGGCACGGCGTACGTGAAGGGCCTGCAGTCGGCCGGGATCCACGCCACGCTCAAGCACTTCGTGGGCTACTCGGTCTCGCAGTCCGGCCGCAACCACGCGCCCGCGCACGTGGGCCCGCGCTTCGTGGAGGACGTGCTGCTGCCGCCCTTCGAGATGGCGGTGCTGGACGGCGGCGTGCGCTCGGTCATGAACTCGTACGCGGAGATCGACGGCGCGCCCGTCGGCGCGACGCCCGAGTACCTCACCGACGTGCTCCGCGGGCGCTGGGGCTTCGACGGCGTCGTGGTCTCCGACTACTTCTCGGTCGCGTTCCTCCAGGTGATGCACGCCGTCGCGGGCGACCGCGGCGAGGCGGCCGAGCTCGCGCTCGCCGCCGGCATCGACGTGGAGCTGCCCACCGGCGACGCGTACCTCGCGCCGCTGGCCGAGCGGATCCGCGCCGGGCTCGCCGACGAGTCGCTCGTCGACCGCGCGGTGCTCCGCGTGCTCGACGAGAAGGAGGAGCTGGGGCTGCTCGACGCGACCTTCGAGGATCCGCCCACCGAGATCGACCTCGACACCCCGGCCCACCGGGACGTCGCGCGCCGGCTCGCGGAGGAGTCCGTCGTGCTGCTCGCGAACGACGGCACGCTGCCGCTCGCGGGCGGCGACCGCACGGCTCCCAAGCGGATCGCGCTGATCGGCCCCAACGCCGACAGCGCCGAGGCGCTCATGGGCTGCTACTCGTTCGCGAACCACGTGCTCGCGCACCACCCGGGCACGCCGCTCGGGTTCGCGATCCCGACGGTCGCCGAGGCGCTCCGCACGGAGCTGCCCGACGCCGAGGTCGTGCTCGCGCACGGCGCCGACGTCGAGGGCGACGACCGCTCCGGCTTCGATGCGGCGGTCGAGGCCGCGCGTGGATCCGACCTCGCGGTCGTGGTCGTCGGCGACCGGGCGGGCCTGTTCGGCCGCGGCACGGTCGGCGAGGGCAACGACGTCGAGAGCCTCGAGCTGCCCGGCGTCCAGCGCGAGCTGGTCGAGGCCGTGCGCGCCACCGGGACCCCCGTGGTCGTGGTGCTGCTCACCGGCCGGCCGTACGCGGTGGCGTGGGCTCTGGAGGGTGCGTCCGCTCCGGCCGCCGTGCTCCAGGCGTTCTTCCCGGGCGAGGAGGGCGGATCCGCGATCGCGGGCGTGCTCTCCGGCCGGGTGTCGCCGTCGGGCCGCCTGCCCGTGTCGCTCCCGCGGTCCGCGGGCGCGCAGCCGTTCTCGTACCTGCACCCGATCCTCGGGGGCCCGTCGGAGGTGACGAGCGCGGATCCCACGCCCGTCCTCCCGTTCGGGCACGGCCTGTCGTACACGACGTTCGCGCGGAGCGACCTGTCCGTGGAGTCGGCCGAGGTCCAGGCGGGGGAGGCGTTCACGGCGACCGTCGTGGTCCGCAACACGGGCGACCGCGACGGCACCGACGTCGTGCAGCTGTACGCGCGCGACGTGCAGGGCAGCGTCACGCGCCCCGTCGCGCAGCTGCTCGGCTACCTGCGGCTGGACCTGGCCGCCGGCGAGTCCGCGCGCGTCACGTTCCGGGTGCCCACCACCCGCCTCGCCCTCACCGACCTGCGGTACCGCCGCATCGTCGAGCCGGGCGCGGTCGAGCTGTGGGTCGGGCCGTCGAGCGCGGTGAAGGAGACGGAAGCGGCGATCCGGATCACCGGATCCGCGCACCACGTGACCGTCCAGGACGAGCGGTACGTCGCCACGTCGGTGGAGCCGGTCGCGGCGCGGGTGCTCGAGCCGAGCTGATCCCGGCCGCACGACGGAGCCCCGGCGCCGCGTCCTCGAGACGCGGCGGCCGGGGCTCCGTCGTGCGCGGCAGCCGCGGGTCAGGCGCGCGCGAGGTGGTCGCGCACGCTCTCCGGCTCGCGACCGAGGAGCTCGGCGAGCAGCGGATCCGTGCCCGCGAAGAAGCCGCCGGCCGCCGCGAGCGGCAGGGTGATCAGGAAGCGCGCGACGGTCTCGGGCGTGCCCGCCTGGACGAGCCCGGCGATCCAGTCCTCGGGGTCCACGAGCTCGAGGCGCACCTCGCGGCCGGCGACCTCGGACGCCTGCTCGGCGACCTCGGCCATGGTCGGCGCGGCGCTCGCGGTGAGGGTGACCGGGCCGTCGAGCGGCGCGTCGGCGAGCAGGATCCGCGCGGCGCCCTCGGCGGCGTCGGCGCGCGACGTCCAGGAGACCGGGCCGTCGGCGGGCACGCGGATCACGCCGGTCTCGCGCCACGCCCCGAGCAGCAGGTCGACGCTGTGCAGGTAGAAGCCGTTGCGGAGCGCGGTCCACGGGACGCCGGAGCCCGCGAGGATGCGCTCGGTCGCGACGTGGTCCCGCCCGGGGCCGAACGGCGAGTCCTCGGCGGCGCCCTGGTGGCTCGTGTAGAGGATCCGGCCGACGCCCGCCTCGACCGCCGCCTCGACGGCCGTGCGGTGGAGAGCCACGGCGTCGGCGTGCGGGTCGCTGGAGGAGACGAGCAGGAGCTGGTCGGCGCCCGCGAAGGCGGCGGGCAGCGAGGCGGGATCGGCGTAGTCGCCGCGGCGGACCTCGACGCCCCGGTCGGCGAAGGACCGCGCCCTCTCGGGATCGCGGGCGACGACCACGAGCTCGGTGGCGGGGATCCGCTCGAGCAGGTGCTCGGCGGTGGCGCCGTTCAGCGCGCCGGTGGCTCCGGTGATGGTGATCATGGATCTGCCTCTCGTGGTAGCGGTGATAACAGGATAACCGTAGCACGGGAAGCAGTCCGCTAACACCCGTGCGTTATCGTCGTTCCATGACCGCCGAGACCCCCGCCCCGGCCGACCCGCGCGCCGGGACCCGTGACCGCATCGTCGACGTCGCCGCCGACCTGCTGCGCTCCGAGGGACGCGCCGCCGTCACCACGCGCGCGGTCGCCGAGGCCGCGAGCGTCCAGGCGCCGACGATCTACCGGCTCTTCGGCGACAAGGAGGGCCTCCTCGACGCCGTCGCCGAGACCGAGATGACCCGCTTCGCCGCGCGCAAGTCCGTCGTGATCCGCGCCGCCGCCGAGGGCGCGGTGGACGCGGTCGACGACCTCCGCGCGGGATGGGACGCCACGATCGCGTTCGCCCTCGACAACCCCGAGCTGTACGCGCTGATGAGCGACCCCGCCCGCGGCCCGGGTTCGCCCGCCGCGCGCGCGGGTGTCGCGCTGCTCGAGGAGCGCGTGCACCGCGTCGCGCTCGCCGGGCGCCTGCGCGTCGCCGAGCCGCTCGCGGTCGAGCTGATCCACGCGGCCGCCACGGGCGCGCTCCTGACGACCATCCGCCGCCCGGCCGCGGAGCGCGACCACGCGCTGCTCGACGCCATCTGGGAGGCGGTGCAGGAGCGGATCCTCACGCCCCCGGCACGCGGCCGCACCCGTCGCGAGCCCGGCCTCGTCGAGCGCGCCGTCGCCCTCCGCGCCCACGTGGCCGACGCGGAGAGCCTCACCGTGGGCGAGCGATCGCTCCTCGCGGAGTGGCTCGACCGGATCGCCGCAGCGCGCTGACCCGGACCCGCCCGGCCGGACCCGTCAGGCCCCCGCCACCTCCACGGGCGCCGTCGTCAGCGCCTGCAGCCCCGTGACGCGCAGCAGGTCGAGCCGCGCCTCATCCGTGCTGCCCCGCTCCGCCGTGTAGACGACGATGCGGAGGTCGCTGCCCGGCACCGAGAGGGTGTCGCAGTCGATGGTGATGGGGCCGACCGGCGTATGCGTCACGGTCTTCCGGCTCGACCGGTGCTCGGCGACGCGCGCCTCGCTCCAGCGGCGCTCGAAGTCGGGCACCTCGGCGCGCAGCCGGGCGACGAGCCGGGCGAGCGCGCGATCCGCCGGGTAGCGGCCGACGGCCGTGCGGAGGTCGGCCGCGAGGTCGCGCGCGAACTCCTCCTCGTGCACGGCGTCGAAGTCGGTGCCCGCGTGGCCCTGGGTGAAGTAGGTCCAGACGAGGTTCCGGTCCCAGCCGGTGCGCGTCGACGGATCCCCGTTGAGCGCCGCCCAGAGCGGGTTCCAGAGCAGCATGTCGTGCGTCGCCGTGAACACCGCGATGGGCACGTCGCCCAGCCGGTCGACGATCCGGTGGACCCCCGGCGTGATGTGCCGCGGCACCTCGTCGCGGCCGGGCGGGGCGACGCCCGCGACCCGGTGGAGGTGGTCGCGCTCGTCCTCGGTGAGGCGGAGCGCCCGGGCGAGCGCGCCGAGCATCTGCGGCGACGGGTTCACCGACCGGCCCTGCTCGAGCCGCACGACGTAGTCGACGCTCACGCCCGCGAGCGCGGCGAGCTCCTCGCGGCGGAGGCCCGCGGTGCGCCGGTGGGGTCCCGCGGGCAGGCCGACGTCGGCCGGCTGCACGCGCTCGCGCCAGGAGCGGAGCACGCTCGCGAATTCGGTCATGTCCCCATCCTCCGCGCTGGTGGGCGGATCAGCCTGGTACCGCCGGTCCTCCCGTCGACCGGTGCCTGGGCGACGCGGCGAGCGGGGCGCAGGCTCGACCCATGACCACCACACTGATCACCGGATCCAACCGCAGCCTCGGACTCGAGACCGCCCGCCGCCTCATCGAGGCCGGCCACACCGTCTACGCCGGCATGCGCGACACCGCCGACGGCGACGCCGCCCGCGCCCTCGGCGCCCGCCCCGTGCAGCTCGACGTCGACGACCAGGCGAGCGTCGACCGCGCCCTGGCGTCGCTGCCCGAGCTGGACGTGCTCGTCAACAACGCCGGCGTGCTCGGCACCTCGCAGGGCGTCGACGACCTCACCCCCGAGGCGATGGCGGCCGTGCTGCAGACCAACGTCGTCGGGATCGTCCGGGTGACGCAGGCGGCCCTGCCGCTGCTGCGCGCCTCCGCCGCTCCCGTGATCGTCAACGTCGCCTCGGGCGTCGGCTGGCCGCGCGCCCTCCGGGGCGACGGCACCGACGAGAGCCACGTCATGACGATCCCCTACGCGACGTCGAAGGCCGCCGTGATCACCGCGACCGTGCAGTACGCCAAGAACCTGCCGGGCTTCCGCGTCAACGCCACCGACCCCGGCTACACGGCCACCGACTTCAACGGGAACACCGGCCACCAGACGGTGACCGAGGGCACCGACGCGACCGTCGCGATGGCGCTCGTGGGGCCCGACGGGCCGACGGGCGAGTTCCACAGCCGGCACGGGCGGATCGAGTACTGACGCCGGGGGGGGGCTGGCGACGGATCCGCCTCCCGCGGTCGTGCCGCTCCCCGGTAGCGTCGGATCGTGACCTGGCCCGCGCTCCACATCACCCGTTCCGTCGACGCCGACGTGGCCTCGGTCGTCGCCGTCGCGGGGGATCCGGCCAGGCTGCCGGAGTGGGCGGCGGGTGTGAGCAGCGGGATCCGGCTGGAGGGCGGGCGCTGGTTGTCGGACTCGCCCATGGGCGCGATCGAGATCGCGTTCACGGGCCCGCGCGAGCTCGGGATCCTCGACCACGACGTGACGCTCCCCGACGGCACCGTGGTCCGCAACCCGCTGCGCGTCCTCCCGAACGACGACGGCAGCGAGGTCGTCTTCACCCTGTTCCGCCGGCCGGGCACGACCGACGTCGCGCTCGCGGAGGACGCGGCCCTCGTCGCGGATGACCTCGACCGGCTCGCGGCGCTGGTCGCGCGCGGCTGAGGTCAGGTGCTCTCGGCGCTCTCTTCACGGCGACGCCCGCGCCACGCGCCGACCTCCGCGACGGCGATCCGCATCCCCGCCAGCACCCCGAGCGCCACGGCCGTCAGCACGACGAGCGGCGGCAGCGCGAAACCGAGGCCGACGACCCAGCGGTCCATTCCGAGCGCGGGCCAGCGCATGTCCTGCCACCGATCCGCGAGGAGCAGCAGCACCCCGAGGGCGACGAGCTCGACCGCCAGCACCCCGATCGTGATCCGCGTCGCGAGCCTCATGCCGTCCCCAGCCGTGTGCCGAGCCGCCACCCTCGCACGGTTCCCTCGACCGGGGAAGACCTGCGCCCCCGCCTGCCGCCGCGCCACACTGGATCCATGAGCACCGCCGCCGACGCCCTCGCCCGCCTCGTCGAGGGCATCGACCGCGAGCGGCTGGGCGCGTACGGGGCGGTCGTGCGGATCGGCGACGACGAGGTGGCGCACCGCTGGCGCAGCGACGACCGCGAGAACCTCTACTCGGTGTCGAAGGGCGTGTGCGCGCTCGCCGTCGGCATGGCGGTCGATGCGGGGATCCTCGTCCTCGACACCCGTGTGCCCGAGCTGCTGCCCGAGCTCGACCTCGGCGCGGGCGTGGACGAGGTCACCGTCGAGCACCTCCTCACCATGACCAGCGGCATCGACCTCGCCTGGTTCGGCGACGAGCCCGTCCCCGGCCCCGACCTCGCCCAGGCCATGCTCGGCCGGCCGAGCCGCGGCCGCGTCTTCCAGTACAGCGACGCGAGCCCCTACGTCGCCATGCGGATGCTCGCCGCCGCGGTCGGCGACGTCCGCGACTGGCTCCTCCCGCGCCTCTTCACCCCGCTCGGCATCGGCAACCCGCAGTGGCACCGCTGCCCGCTCGGCTTCGTCGTGGGCGGCAGCGGCCTGGAGCTGCGCACCGGCGAGCTCGCGCGCATCGGCCGGCTGCTGCGCGACCGCGGCGCGTGGGAGGGCCGGCAGCTCGTGAGCGCGGAATGGGTCGACCGGATGCACGGATCCTGGGTCGAGACCGGCGCCGACCCGCAGTCCCCCTTCGCCCGCTACGGCCTCGCGACCTGGGACAGCCCGGGCGACGCCTGGCGCATCGACGGCCGCTACGGCCAGTACGTGCTGGTCGACGGATCCCGCGACGCGGTCGTCACCATCACGGCCCACGAGGAGGAGCGCGACCACCGGCTCGCGGAGCTGGCGGTCGAGGCCGTGGCGGACGCGGCGTCCGTCGTCGGCTGAGCTCCCGCGTCAGCCGACCGGCGCCGCCAGCGGATCCGGCTCCCGGCGCGTCCGCCCCGCGTCGCTCACCACCGCGAAGCCCTCGCGCGCCCAGTACTCGTACCCGCCGATCAGCTCCTGCACGCGCGTGTAGCCGAGCGTCGCGAGGGTGAGGGCGGCGCGCGTGCTGCCGTTGCAGCCGGGTCCCCAGCAGTAGACGACGATGCGGGCATCGCGGTCGGGCAGCTCGTCGGCGGCGCGCAAGGCCAGCTCCTGGCCGGGGATGTGGACGGCTCCGGGGATCCGCCCCTGCGCCCACGACGCGTCCGAGCGCACGTCGACCACGAGCGGCGCGGCGCCGCTCGCCCGGTCGGCGGCGAGGTCGGCGGGGTCGGTCTCGTAGGTCAGCTTGGCGGCGAGGAAGTCGGTCGCGGAGAGGCTCGTCTGCATGCCTCCATCGAAGCGGTCACGCCCGACGGCGAGGAAGGGCCGTCGCGCGGCATCGGGGCCGTCGCGCCGCGGATCGCCCGGTAGGTTCGGCCGCATGCCGACGAATCCGCCGCTGACCCTCGACGCCACCGACCACGCGATCATCGCCGAGCTGCAGGGCGACGGCCGGATGAGCGTCGCGCAGCTGGGCCGGGCCGTCTCGCTCTCGGCCAGCGCGACCGCCGAGCGGGTGCGCCGGCTCACGGAGGGCGGCATCATCACGGGGTACTCCATCACGGTGGATCCCGAGGCGCTCGGCTGGGCGGTCACCGCCTTCGTCCGGCTGGCCTACCCGTCGGGCGACTACCGGCCGTTCCACGCGCTGGTCGCCGAGCTGCCGGAGATCGTCGAGGCGCACCACGTGACGGGCGCCGACTGCTTCATCATCAAGGTCCACGCCCGCTCCATGCGCGACCTCGAACGCATCACGGGCCGCCTCGCCGCCCTCGGCGGGATCACGACCCACGTCGTGTACTCGAGCCCGGTCCCGGGGCGGCACGTCGGGCCGGCGTGATCCACGCCCCGGGCGGCCGGGCGTCCCCCGTCCCCGTCCCGTCGCGCTCTCGTGCTCCTGCGCCGGAGGGGCACGTCGGGTGGAGCCCGATGGGACTTGGTAACATTACCAACACCGTCCGAGCTTGGTAACATTACCAACATGCGCGACGCGACTGACAACCCCTTCAGCCCCGGCTCCGACACCGTCCCGGAGATCTGGGCCGGCCGCACCGAGCAGCTCGGCGACTGGCGCGACGTGGTCCGTCCCCGCCTCCTCCGAGGGCTCCCCGAGCGCGGGCGCACCGTGCTCGGCGAACCCGGGCTCGGCAAGTCCTCCCTCGTGCGGCGCATCGCGCAGAACGCCGCGCGGGAGGGGGACTGGGTCACGCCGCAGCTCCGCATCCCCCTCGGCGCCGATCCGCTCAAGCCCGTCGCGGCCGCGGTGTTGGAGCTCGCGCGCGCCGCCGGTCTGCCCGCGGTGCGCGAGAAGCGCATCAAGGACGCCATCGCGCGGGTGGAGACGGTCGCGGCAGCGGGGCTCTCGCTCACCATGCGCGGGGGATCCGAGCAGAGCGGCCCGGAGCCGTACACGGCGCTGACCGCGCTGCTGGTCGAGGTGGGCCGCGCGGCGATGCGGCACGAGCGGGTCGCCCTGGTGCACGTCGACGAGGTCCAGAACATCACGGACGAGCGGACGCTGTCCCAGCTGCTGATCGCGCTCGGCGACGCGATCACGCACGAGGAGGAGGTCGCCGTCCCGGGCGGTGCCCGTGTCCGCCGGTCCCTGCCGATCGCCGTGTACCTCACCGGCCTGCCTGACTTCGAGGACCGGGCCGGCGCCCACAAGGGCGCGACCTTCGCGCGGCGCTTCCGCACCACGGTCCTGACCGCGATCGACGACGACGACATCCGCGCCGCGCTGCAGGACTTCGTCGTGCCGGGCTGGGAGGTCGCGGACGGCTCCGGCCGCACCCGTCGCATCCGCATGGAGCAGGACGCCGCCGCGGCGATCGTGGACCTGTGCCGTGGGGAGCCGTTCCTCTTCCAGCTGGCGGGGGAGCGCGCGTGGTACGCGGGATCCGGGCCGACGATCACCCGGGACGAGGTCCATGCGGGCTGGCGCGGGGCGGAGCGCGAGGCGGCCGCGCATGTCGAGCGGATCCTCGAGCGGCTGCCCCCGCGGGAGCGCGCCTTCATCGAGGCGATGGCCGCGCTGCCCGCCGAGGAGCGCACGCTCACCCGGATCGCGAAGGAGATGGGCCGATCGAGGGCCGCGGAGGTCGGCACCACGGCGCAGCGCCTGGACACCGTGCGCGGCATCATCGACCGGGGCACGTCCTACGGCTTCCGGCACCGCGCGATCGAGGCCCACCTGACCAGCGCCTGGCCCAGGATCCGGTGAAGCGGGACGGGGCGTCTCCCGTCACGACGATGGTGTCCACCGGCTGAGCCGCTCCGCGCCGCCGCCCGCGTTGACACGTCCCCCGCGCCCCCGCGAGAATGGAGGCGCGTTGCTCTTACAACGTTGTAACGGCTCGGATCCACCCGGCACTCCCGGCGTCGATCGGCCCCATTCCCGATGAAGCGAAGGACCCCTCCATGACCGACGCCCGCCCCGCGGCCGACGCCCGCATCGCCATCGACCGCACCGCGGTCGTCGCCCCCGTCAACCGCCGCACCTTCGGCTCGTTCGTCGAGCACCTCGGCCGCTGCGTCTACGACGGCATCTACGAGCCCGGCCACCCCACCGCGAACGCCGACGGCTTCCGCGGCGACGTCGTCGACCTCGTCAAGGAGCTCGGCACGAGCACCATCCGCTACCCCGGCGGCAACTTCGTCTCCGGCTACCGCTGGGAGGACGGCGTCGGCCCGCGTGCCGAGCGCCCGAAGCGCCTCGACCTCGCCTGGCACTCGCTCGAGACCAACGAGGTCGGCCTCGACGAGTTCGCGCGCTGGTGCGAGCTCACCGGCAGCGAGCTGATGATGGCCGTCAACCTCGGCACCCGCGGCGTGCTCGAGGCCCTCGACATCCTCGAGTACGCGAACCACCCGGGCGGCACCGCCCTCTCCGACCAGCGCATCGCCAACGGATCCCCGAAGCCGCACGACGTGAGGATGTGGTGCCTCGGCAACGAGATGGACGGCGACTGGCAGGTCGGCAACATGACCGCCGAGGACTACGGCACGCTCGCCGGCCGCACGGCCCGCGCCATGAAGATGGTCGACCCGACCCTCGAGCTCGTCGCGTGCGGCAGCAGCGGATCCGGCATGGCGACCTTCGGCGAGTGGGAGCGGATCGTGCTGGAGAAGACGTACGACTCGGTCGACTTCATCTCCGCCCACGCCTACTACCAGGAGCGCAAGGGCGACCTCGGCAGCTTCCTCGCCTCCTCGCTCGACATGGAGTACTTCATCGCCACGGTCGTCTCCACGGCCGACCACGTGAAGCACCGCCTGAAGAGCGACAAGACGGTCAACATCTCCTTCGACGAGTGGAACGTCTGGTACCTCGACGAGCACCAGGAGTCCGGCGTCATCACCGAGGGCTGGCCCTACGCGCCGCACCTGCTCGAGGACGTCTACTCGGTGGCGGACGCGGTCGTGCTCGGCAACCTCATGATCACGCTGCTGAAGCACAGCGACCGCGTCACGTCGGCCAGCCTCGCGCAGCTCGTGAACGTGATCGCCCCGATCATGACGGAGACCGGCGGCGGCGCCTGGCGCCAGACGACGTTCTTCCCGTTCTCGGTCACGAGCCGGCTCGCGCAGGGCGAGGTGCTGAAGCCGCGCATCGACGTGGGCACGTACGAGACCGAGGTGCACGGCACCGCGCCGCTCGTCGACTCCGTCGCGACCTTCGACGAGGCCACCGGCCGCGCCGCCGTCTTCCTGGTGAACCGCAGCCTGTCGGACGCGCTCACGATCGAGGTCGACGTGGCCGGCCTCGCCGTCTCCGAGGTGCTCGAGGCCGTCGGGATCCATGACGAGGACGTCTACGCGAAGAACACGTTCGAGGACCGCGAGCGCGTGGGCCTCACGCCGAACGCCTCGGCGACGCTCGCCGACGGCACCCTCACGATCACGCTCCCGCCCGTGTCGTGGACGGCCGTGTCGCTCGGCTAGCCGCACCCGCTCGACCACGCGCCCGTCGCGCCGCATCCGCGGCCGGCGGGCGTCGTGCGTGATGGGGCGGGCGCGGATCGTTCGCGGTGCGCATGCGTCCGGCGCGGTGCGCGGCGTACGCGAACGCGAACGCGCATGCACATCCGAGACGGAAGGGTACGGCGGTGTCCCCAGCGCCTGCTCGCTGTGGATGGGCGCGCCCGAGGGATCGGGATGGTTCCCTAACCTCTCGCTCTACCCACACACGAACGGAGCACCATCGCCATGCCATCCATCGCGCCCTCGACCCGATCCTCGCGTCGCCTCCGCCGGGCGGGGACCGTCGCCGCCGCCGCGGCCATCGCGCTCTCCGCCATCTTCGGCCTCGGCATCGCGCCGGCATCCGCAGCCACGGCCGCCGCGGCCCCAGCGTCCACCCCCACCGACGCCTCCCAGATCACCATCCCCGGAGCCAAGCCCGGACCGGCGCCCAAGTGGCCCGGCGCGCAGTACCGGTTCGTGTTCCAGACGCACTGGGTCAAGGTCGCCGACGGGGGGCAGAACATCCGGTCCTTCCGCATCCGGGGCTACTCGGTCAGGCCGGGTGGGCTGGCCGTCAACGACATCAACGAATGCGTCACGTACCCCGGATATGACCCCAAGATCACTGACTACCGCAACGTGGGCATCGTCCTGCCGCAGATCCTCAACACCACCGTCACCAGCTACTCCGGCCCCTCGTGCACCGGCTACGACTACTCGAAGGTCGGCGGAAGCGGTCCGATCGACAGGGGGGATATCCACTGGACGCTCTTCACGCACCACGCGCCGGCTCCTCGCTGACCGGACGATCCGCATGCACCGACGGCCGACGTCTCCCCCGCGGAGACGTCGGCCGTCGTCCGTCAGCGCGACCCGCCGACGAGGTGCGGTCGGTCCCTCCACCAGCTCGGCCTCGCGCGGCGGGGCGCGTGCGCGGCGTCGCGGGTCGTGCGCGCATGCACATCCGCGGTGCGTGGATGCCGAGAGTCCCCATCACCCGCCCGGTGTGGATGCGCCCGTCCGCGGGATCGGCGGGCTGCTTAGCCTCTGATCTCCTACCCACGAACGGAGCATCATCGTCATGCCATCCACCACGCACTCCACCCGGTCCTCGCGTCTGCGCCGTCGCGCGGGCACCCTGGCCGCCGCGGCGGCCGTCGCGCTCTCCGCGACCGTCGGGCTCGGCATCGCGCCGGCGTCCGCGGCCCCGTCGACCACCCACGCCACCGGGTCCTTCTTGAGCACCAGCCCGGCCGGAGACCCCACGGAATCCAAGGCCTCCAGCCAGATGTACACGTTCACGACGCACTGGACCCCGGTCAAGCGCGGCGGGCAGAACGTCGTGTCCATCAAGATCGTGGGCCCCGCTGACAAGGCGGAGAACGGGGGCCTCCATTCGAGCTTTGTCCTCTGCGAGACCATCCCCGACTACCGCAACTACCTCGACACCGACGCCCATGTGAACGTATTCCTACCGCAGGCGGACGGCTTCACCGTCCTCAGCTACCCCGGCCCCGGTTGCGGGGACTACCCCTACACCGACGGATTCGGGCCGATCGACTCCATCCATCGCAGCTGGACCGTCTACACGCGCCACTCGCCGACATCGCGTAACTGACCGGACCATCCGCACGCACCGACGGCCGGCTTCCCTCTCGTGGGGACGCCGGCCGTCGGCGCGTCAGCGCGGTGCATCTCCGGGATCCAGCGCGCGGGCGGCTCCCGGGCGGCTGTCGTCGTCCCGGCCCGGTCGCGCCCGTCGCGCTCCTCTCGGGGCCGGGACGAGGCCGGATCAGCCTCGCCGCTCCGCCCACAGCACCGCCATCACGATCACGTCGACCGGCTGGCCGTCGAAGCGGAAGGCCGCCCGGAGGCGGCCCTCCTCGACGAAGCCCGCGCGCTCGTAGACGCGGCGGGCGCGGGGGTTGATGGACAGGACCTCGAGGGAGATGCGCTCGAGGTCGGTCGCGGCGAAGGCGTGGTCGACGAGCAGGCGCACCGCCTCCGAGCCGAGGCCGCGGTCGCGGCCGGCGGGGCCGATGAGGATGCGGAGGTTCGCGCTCCGGTCCTCGGGGCTCCACTCGTTGAGCACGGCCTCGCCCACGCACGCGTCCGTCGCGCGGTCGACGAGCGCCAGGTCGAGGCGGTCGGCCTGGTCGGCGCGCGTCGCGTACCAGGTGCGCGTGCGGTCGTCGAGCTCCGGGCGCGCGGCCATCTCCTCGACCTCGGCGGTGCTGTGCGCGGATCCCGTGAGGCGGATGACGTCGGGGTCGGCGAGGACGGGCACCATCGCGTCCATGTCCGCGGGCGTGAAGGGGCGGAGGACCACGCGCCCGCCCTCGAGGTGCGGGAGCGCGGGGAGGAGGCGGTGCTCGGCGGTGCTCATCCGTCCATCGTGCCGGGTCGCGGGCGCGCGTCGCGGCGGCTGGGCTCCCCGGCTCGATGGCGGGGAGCCCGTGTGCGGCGCGGTGTCGTGGGCGCTGCCGGGTCCGTGACCGGTCAGGCGGCCCGCCGGCGTCGGCTGAGGAGCCCGTCGACGCTGAGGCGGCCCGCGCCGAGGAGCGCGAGCACGACGAGGCCGGCGATCAGGGCGAGCACGAGCTCGTAGCCCCCGGCGTCGACGAAGATCCCCTTGCCGGCGTGCACGATGGCGAACGCGCCGAGCAGGTTGACGATGTTGAGCGCGGCGAACACGGGCGTCAGGAGCCCGAGGACCAGCGCGGCACCGCCGACCGTCTCGACCGTCGCGGCGAAGACCGCCGCGACGCCCGGGACGGGGATGCCCATCTGCGTGAAGGAGGCGGCGGTCCCGTCGAGCGTGTACTCGACGAACTTCTGCAGGCCGTGCGCGACCAGGATGACGCCGATCGCGACCCGGACGACGAGCAGGGCGGCGTCCTGGAGGGCGGGCGTCGTGCGGGCGGGGTGGAGCAGCGTGCGCATGCGGGGTTCTCCTTCGTGCGGTGGACGGTGGGGATCCGGGTCGTGGGCCGGAGGCCGGGTGCGCCCGAGCCGCCGCAGCGGTGCCGCGAGCCGCAGCGGTCGTGCCCGTTCGGGTACCCGACCACCCCGCCGCGGTGATCGAGACCCGCGGCGACCTGGGATGCGCGACCCGGCCGGGCCGCGGTGCGATCGGCGGGCCACGTCCTGCCCCCGATGCCCCACGCTCGGTCGTTGAACGTTCAAAGACCGTACGGGCCGACATCCGGGCGAGTCACATCCCGTCGGCGCGCGCACGAGCACCTCGTGGAGATGCCGTCGCGCGTCCGTGGCTCGATCCGCGCCGGGTAGGGCTCGCGCCCGGGCGGGATCCCGGGTGCGGGCGGATCAGCGCCCGTCGCGTCCCCGGTAGAGCGTCATCAGCGTGGCCGAGATGCGGCCGCCGGGGCCGAGGCGGTGGCCGTTGGCCTCGAGCCAGGCGCGGGCGGCGGCGCGCTCACCCGTCGGGGCGGCGGTGCCGGTTGCTGGGCGCGCGGGCTCGTCGGAGAGCGGCGTGATCGTCACGGTCGTGCGCCGGCCGGCGGCGACGTAGGGCGCGAGCGCGGCGCGCAGGGCCCGGGCGCCGTCGGCGTCGAGGTCGACCTCGTGGATGATCCCGTCGAGGCCGAACCGCACCGTCTCGGTCGCGCCGTCGCGGCGGGCGTCGCCCTGCGGATCCACGCGCTCGTCCATGTCGTCTCCCTGCTCTCGGTCCCCTCCGGCAGCCTAGGTCGCCCCACCGACGCGTCTGCGCGCTAGATGAGAACGGTTCTCTTCTAGACTCGGAGGATGGATCCCCACGCGAACGCCCCGCGCCCCGTCGGCATCGGCGGGCTGGCCGTGACCCTCGTCTCCGCGAGCGACCTCCGCGCCGCCTCGTCCGTCGCGGCCGCCGCCGTCGGCGCACCCGAGACCGAGCCGCCCGCCGTGGTCGAGGCGCCGGACGGCGACAGCGGCGACCTCGGCGCGGACATCGCCGACGGCCTCATCGCGGACGCCGACGACGGGCGCACGGGGCTCGCGGTCGTCGCGCTCGAGCCGGCCGCGGATCCGCTCGAGGTCGCGCTGGTGCTGGAGCACGTGGTCGAGGCGCGGCATCCCGGGGCGACGCCCATCGGGATCCTCGACGTGGTCGCCGTCTCATCCGTCGCCGAGGTCCGCGACGTGCTGCTCGACCCGGACGACGACGACCGGCCGTTCGACGACGCCGAGCGGCTGGCGGCGCGCCTCGAGTGCGCGAGCGTCGTGGTGCTCGACGGGTGGGATCCGGCCTGGTCGTCCCCGGACGCGCGTCGCGTCGTCGCCCTGCTCGCGCTCCTCGCCCCGGCCGCGCGCGTCGTGCCCGTCGGCGACCGGGCGTCGCTCGCGTCCGCGCCGCTGCGGATCGGCCGGCAGCGCGCCCGCCGCCTCGCCGCGGGCATGGGCTGGCAGCGGGCGCTCGCGGGCGTCGCCCCGGCCGCGTCGCCCGAGGGGCTGGGCGTGCACGTGTTCCGCGATCCGCGCCCGTTCCATCCGGGCCGTCTGCACGCGGCCGTCGCGCGCGACCTCGTGCCCGGGCCCGTCGGCCGCATCGTGCGCTCCCGCGGCCTCGCGCGCCTCGCGTCCCGGCCCGCGACGGTGGGCTCGTGGGCGACCGCGGGCGACGTGCTGCGGCTGGACCCGACGGCCATGGCCAGCTGGGATGCGGAGTCGCCGGCCGGCCAGGAGATCGCCTTCGTGGGGGAGCGGCTCGACGGGGCCCTGCTCGACCGGATCCTCGGCGCCTGCCTGCTCGAGCCCGACGAGCTCGTGGCCGGGCCCGACGCGTGGCACGGCTACGCGGATCCGTTCCCCGCCTGGGACACCGAGCACCGCCACTGAGGCGGGCGCCGGTCAGGCCGCGTCCGCGACCACCCGGCCCTCCTCGAGCCGGACGACGCGGTCGGCGTCGGCGAGCACGGCCGGGTCGTGGGAGACGCACGCGACGGCGACGCCGCGGTCGGCCTCCGAGCGGAGGATCGCGCGGATCCGCTCGGCGCTCGCCGCGTCGAGCCCGGTGGTCGGCTCGTCGAGCAGCAGCAGCCGGGCGCCGCGGGCGAGCCCCTGCGCGAGGAGCGCGCGCTGGCGCTGGCCGCCGGAGAGCGCGCCGAGGGGCTGCGCCGCGAGCGACGCGATGCCGAGGCGGTCCATGGCGTCGTCGACGGCGGCGCGGGCGTCCGCGTCGAGGCGGCGCCACCGGCCCGCGCGTCCCCACGCGCCCACGGTGACGACGTCGCGCACGGTCACGGGCAGGTGGTCGGGCACGGCGGCGCGCTGCGGCACGAAGGCCGCCTCGGCGACCGCGGTGCGCGTGCCGGACGTCGGGACCCGGGTGCCCGCGACCACCTCCAGCAGCGTCGACTTGCCGGCGCCGTTGGGGCCGGCGATCGCCGTCAGGGTGCCGGGATCCAGGCGCAGGTCGACGCCGTCGAGGGCGCGTCGGTCGCCGAACGCCACGTGCACGGCGTGGAGGAGCGCGGCGGGATCACGGGGCGCGGGAGGGGGCATGCGCCCAATCCTACGCATTTGATAAGCGTTCTCATTCTCGGCTACGGTCGGGGATCGTGCCCTCCATCACCTCCGGGATCCTCGAGCCGTTCGCCCTCGACTTCCTCCAGCGCGCCCTCCTCGGCGGCGCGCTCGTCGCGATCCTCTGCGGCGTGGTGGGCACGTGGGTCGTCATCCGCGGCATGGCCTTCCTCGGCGAGGCGCTCGCCCACGGCATGCTGCCCGGCGTCGCGCTCGCCACCGTGCTCGGCCTGCCCGTGCTCGTCGGCGGCGCGCTGAGCGCGGTCGCGATGAGCCTCGGGATCGCCGCCCTCCAGCGCCGCGGCCGGCTCTCCTACGACACGAGCATCGGCATGCTGTTCGTCGCGATGCTCGCGCTCGGGGTCGTCGTGATCTCGCACTCGGGCAGCTTCGCCACCGACGCCACCTCGATCCTCTTCGGCGACATCCTCGCCATCACCTCCCTCGACGTGGCGCTGCTCGCGGGCGCCGTCGTCGTGGGGCTCGGCGTCGCGTGGGCCTTCCACCGGCCGCTCGTGGCGCTCGCGCTGGATCCCCGCATCGCCGCCGTGCTGCGCCTCGGCCCCCGCTCGGCGCAGGCCGCGCTCGTGGGGCTCGTGACGCTCGCGGTCGTCGCGTCGTACCAGGCCGTCGGATCCCTGCTGGTCGTCGGCCTGCTGCTCGCGCCGGCCGTCGCGGCCGGGCACTGGACCGCGCGGATCCCCACCCGCATGGCGCTCGCGGCCGCGCTCGGCATCGCGTCGGTGTTCGTCGGGCTCCTCGTCTCGTGGCACGCGGCGACGGCCGCGGGCGCGTCCGTCGCGGCCACCGCGATCGCGGTCGCGGCGCTGTCCGGCGCGGCCCGCGCCTGCCTCACGGCGCTGCGGTCGCGACGGCCGGGCACGGACGGGGACGTGGGTCGCGACGACGACCGCGACCGCGTCGGGGCCGACGCGCCCACCCGACCCCGGGCCGCCTCGGGCGCGCCCGCCGCATGACCCCCGCGACGGCCGCCCGCCGCGATCCATCCCCCACCCCACCCCGACGAGAGGACCCCGTGCGCTCCCGCATCCCCGCCATCCCCCTGCTGGCCGGCCTCGCGCTCGCCCTGACCGCGTGCGCCACCGGCCCCGCGGCCGAGCCGACCGAGGATCCCGCCGCCTCCGACGAGCAGGGCGAGGGCCACGGCGCCGTCGCGGGCGCCGCCGAGCTCTCCGAGCCGCGCCTCGGCCTCACCGCGATCGACCCGACCGGCGCCGTCTCCCACCTCGACCTCCTCGACGAGTCGGTCGCCGACCTCGGCAGCATCGGCGCACCCACGGCCATGGACACCGACGGCCGCTACCTCTTCGCCCAGACGGACGCGGGCGTCGAGATCGTCGACAGCGGCGTCTGGACGTGGGACCACGTCGACCACTTCCACTACTACCGGGCGGATCCGCGCCTCCTCGGCACGGTCGAGGGCGGCGGCACCGCCACGGTCGCGACGACCAACCTCTCCACCACGGGCGGCACGGGCCTCTTCTTCCCCGACTCCGGCGAGGCCGTGCTGCTCGACACCGAGGCGCTGTCGAAGGGCGAGATCACCGAGCGCTTCCGCCTCGACGGTGAGCCCGGGCCCGGCATGGTCGTGCCCGTCGGATCCCTCGCGCTCGTCACCGAGGGGCAGGGAGCCGACGCGGCGGTCGCCGGCTACACGGCCGACGGCGAGCGCACGGGCCTCGTCGAGCCGTGCCCGGATCCGGCCGGCACCATCACGACGCGCGTCGGCGCGGTCATCGGCTGCGGCGACGGCGCCCTGCTCGCCAGCGTGGACGGCGACGAGCTGAGCGTGGAGCGGATCCCGTACCCGGAGGGATCCACCGCACCGGCCGCCACGTCCTTCGACAACCGCGAGGGCCGGCCGACGGTCGCGGGCCTCGCCGGAGACCAGGGCATCTGGCTGCTCGACACCCGCGAGCGCTCCTGGACGCTGCTCCCGGCGCCCGCCCCGCTCGTGCACGTCAACGCGGTCGACGACGCCGACGACCACCTCCTCGCGCTCACCCGCGACGGACGCGTGCTCGTGCTGTCCGCGGAGGACGGCACCGTGATCTCCGACACCGGGCCGCTCGTCGCCGACTCGATCGCGGCCGGCCGGATCCCCGCCCTCGTCGCCGACCAGCAGCGCGCCTACCTGTCGGGTCCGGTCGAGCGGCGGCTTCACGAGATCGACTACGCCGACGGCGCCCGCGTCGCGCGCACATTCGACACCGCGACCGAGCCCGCGTTCACCGCAGAGACCGGCCGATGAGCGCCCGTCGGATCGGCGCCGCGCTCGCGGGCGCCGTCGCGGCCGCCGCGGCCGCCGTCGCCCTCACCGGCTGCGCGAGCGCGGGCGACGGCCGGCCGACCGTGTACGTCTCCACCAACATCCTCGGCGACGTCGTGGAGGAACTGGTGGGCGACGAGGCCGAGGTCGTGACGCTCATGAAGCCGAACGCGGATCCGCACTCGTTCGAGATCTCCGCGCAGGAGGCCGCCCGCCTCCGCGCGGCCGACCTCGTCGTCTCCAACGGCCTCGGTCTCGAGGAGGGGCTGCAGCAGCACCTCGACGCGGCCACGGCCGCCGACGTGCCGTCCTTCGTCGCGGGCGACGCCATCGAGGTGCTCGACTACGCCGAGGGAGACGCGGAGGGCATGCCCGACTCGCACTTCTGGACGGACCCCGCGCGCATGGTCGACGTCGTCGACGCGCTCGAGCCGGTGCTCGCGGGCATCGACGGCGTGGATCCCGCGGTGATCTCCTCGAACACCGCCGGGTACCGCGGCGAGCTCGAGGCGCTCGACGCGGAGATGACGGCCGCGTTCGCCGCGATCCCCGCCGAGCGCCGCGCCCTCGTCACCAACCACCACGTCTTCGGCTACCTCGCCGACCGCTTCGGGTTCGAGGTCGTCGGCGCGGTGATCCCCGGCGGCACCACCCTCGCCGCGCCCTCCGCCAGCGACCTCGCCGACCTCGTGTCGGCCGTCGAGGAGACCGGCGTCCCCACGATCTTCGCGGAGTCCTCGTCGCCCGACCGCCTCGTGCAGGCGCTGGCGAGCGAGGCCGACATCCGCGTGGAGGTGGTCGAGCTGTTCACGGAGTCCCTCACGGGTCCCGAGGGCGGCGCCCCCGACTACCTCGCCATGATGCGCGTCAACACGCAGCGCATCGCCACCGGGCTCTCCCCCTGAGCGCCCGCGATCACCCACACAGAAGGAACGACACATGCGCACCCCCCGCCTCCGACGGACCGGCATCGCCGCCGTCACCCTGGGCCTCGCCGCGACGCTCGCGGCCTGCTCCACCCCGGCTCCCGAGGGCTCCCCGTCCTCCGACGCGGCCGCCGGATCCGGCGAAGCAGCCGGACCCCGCGTCGCCGTCTCGTACGAGGGCGGCATCCTCGTCCTCGACGGCAAGACGCTCGAGACCGTCTCGGACCTCGACTCCGAGGAGTTCACCCGCCTCAACCCCGCGGGTGACGACCGGCACGTCATGGTCACGATGAGCGAGGGCTTCCAGGTGCTCGACACCGCGGCCGGCAGCGCCGACGAGGCCGAGCTCACCGACACGGTGTTCCCGGCGGACACCCCCGGCCACGTCGTCCGCCACGCGGGCAAGACGATCCTCTACGCCGACGGCACGAGCGACACCACGGTCTTCGACACCGCGGCCCTCTCCTCCACCGACGGCATGCCCGAGACCGAGACCATCGAGGGCGTCGAGGCGCACCACGGCGTCTCGATCGTCCTCGAGGACGGCACCTTCCTCACCACGGTCGGCAACGCGGACGGCCGCAACGGCGTCGAGGTCCGCGACGCGTCCGGCGCGGTCGTCGCGAAGACGGACCAGTGCCCCGGCGTGCACGGCGAGGGCACCGCGGCCGGCGAGGCCGTCGTCTTCGGCTGCGAGGACGGCGCGATCCTGTACTCGGACGGCGAGATCACCAAGCTCACCGCGCCCGACCAGCCGTATGGCCGCATGGGCAACGCCTACGTGAGCGAGACCAGCCCGATCGTCGTCGGCGACTACAAGTCCGACCCGGACGCCGAGGGCTACCTGCTCGAGGCCGTCACGCTGATCGACACCGAGGCGAAGAGCCTCCGCGTCGTCGACCTGCCCGAGGGCGTCGGCTACACCTTCCGCGACGTCGCGCGCGGCCCGGACGACATGGCCTACATCCTCGGCTCCGACGGCGCGATCCACGTGCTCGACCCCGCGACCGGCGAGCTGACCGACTCCTTCCCCGTCGTCGAGCCGTGGGAGAGCCCGGTGGAGTGGCAGGACCCGCACCCCGCGATCGTCGTCGCCGACGGCATCGGCTACGTGACGGAGCCGGCGTCGAAGGAGGTCCACGCGGTCGACCTCACGACGGGCGAGGTGCTCTCGAGCACGACCCTCGAGGTCACGCCGAACGAGATGGCGGTCGCCGCGGGCTGATCCGCAGCGGCAGGCGCGGGGCGCGGGGCGGATGCTCCGCGCCCCGCGTCGTCGTGACGGCCGTCCCCGTCGGGCGCTCCGGCGGCGGCCGCTGTGGAGGATCGACCGCGGGCCGGCGCCGTCGCGTGGGAAGGTCCTGGCTCCTGCTCCGCGGCGCGCGGCGCGCGTCGCCGTCCTCGACCGGGACCCCCGCCCCGACGCCCGCTCCCGCGGTGCCGACCCGGAGGAGCGACGCCCGCATGACGACCGTGACCGGAGCGCCCCGCGCCGCGCGCATCCTCTTCTCGTTCGCCCGCGGCCGCGGTCATGCCGACCCGCTGATGCCCCTCGCGCGCGCGGCCGCGTCGGCGGGCCACGAGACGGCCCTCTGCGGAGCGCGCTCCGTCGTGCTCGACCAGACCGGCTTCGACCACCTCCACCCGCGCGAGGTGTCGACCATGCCGTCGACCGCGCAGCGGACCTGGCGGGAGGACGGCACCGGCGTCCTGACCCCCGTCTCCTCGTCCGGGCTCCTGCGGAACGTCGCGTCGTACTTCCTCGGTGACAGCGCCCGCGACGCGCGCGACGCCGTCCTCGGGATCGCCGCCGCGTGGCCGGCCGACGTCGTCGTCTGCGACGGGCAGGACTTCGGCGCCATGGTCGCGGCCGAGCGCCTCGGCATCCCGTGCGTCGTGGTCGACGTGTTCGCGACCGCGCCCGAGGGGTGGATCGAGCAGATCCGCGGGCCCATGCAGGGCTTCCGGGCGGAGGTCGGGCTCGGGCCCGACCCGGAGCTGCGCGTGCTCGACGGCCAGCTCGCCGTGATCCCGTTCCCCGCGTCGTTCCGCGCCCTCCGCGAGCGCCGCGCCCCCGTGACGCGCATGCGCCCCGAGGCGCCCCAGCGGGACCGCGACCACCCCGCCCTGGCCTGGCTCGCCGCGGGCGATGAGGAGCACCGGGTCTACGCGACGCTCGGCACGATCTTCAACAGGGCGTCGGGCGACCTGCTCCCGCGGATCATCCGGGCCCTCGAGTCGCTCCCCGTGCGCGCCCTGGTCACGACGGGGCCCGACATCGACCCGGCGGGCTTCCCAGTGTGCGGGCCGCACGTGCGCCTCGAGTCGTACGTGCCGCAGGACGGGGTGCTCGACGTGGTCGACCTCGTCGTCTCGCACGGCGGATCCGGCACCATGACCCAGTCCCTCTCCCACGGCGTGCCCCTGCTCGTGCTCCCGCTGGGGGCCGACCAGCTGCCCAACGGCGAGCGGGTGCGGGACCTGGGCGCGGGGGCGGTGCTCGACGCGCGGGCGACGCCGGCGGAGATCGCGACGCGGATCCGGGCCATGCTCGCGGATCCGTCGTCGCGCGCGGGCGCCGCGGCCGTGGCCGACGAGATGCGCGCGCTGCCCGCGCCGGCGGATGTGGTGCGGCGCATCGAGGCGCTCGTCCGCTGACACGACGGCGCCGCCTCCGGGGAGGCGGCGCCGGGTGCGGGCTCAGGCCCGGGGGAGCGACGGGGAGCCGAGCGGATGCGCGGATCGCGGGTCACGCACCGGGCGGGCAGTGCGGATCCTGACCGGGCACGGGGAAGTCGGGTGCGGTGCAGCCGTGGAAGTGGCCGGCGCCGTGCGCGGCGGCCGTAGCCGCGACTTCGGTGCCGGTGCCGGTGCCGGTGCCGCCGGCGTGCACGGCGATCGGGCCGAGCAGGAGCGCGGCGCTGAGCGCGCCCAGCGCGAGGGCGACGCGCGCGGTGCTCGACGGGCGGCGCGGGGAGGTCATGGTCATGGTGCATCTCCTGGTTCTCGGGGGCGGTCGTGGAGCGCGCCCGCTGCGACGGTCCCTGCGCAGCGGGCGACGAGACGAGGGTAGGAGCCCGCCGCGTCCGGCGACCGGGACGCACGAGCCCTGTGGAGGGCGGCCCTTCCGGGTCCGGGGCGGGGCGGATGTGCCTTGCCGATCGCGCAAGGATCCGTGCGCCAGGCGACGGGACTCCGGAGACTCGATCCATGGACATCACGCAGCGCATCGAAGGTCAGCAGGAGTGGGACGCGGTCGTCGTCGGGGGCGGCGTCGCGGGATCGAGCGCGGCGCTCATGCTCGCGCGCGCCCGCCGGAGCGTCCTCGTCGTGGACGCCGGCCAGCCCCGCAACGCGGTCGCCGCGCACATGCACGGCGTGCTCGGCCACGACGGGAAGCCGCCGCTCCAGCTCGTCGCCGAGGGGCGGCGCGAGATCGAGGGCTACGGCGGCGTCGTCGTCGACGGGCGGGTCGAGGGGATCGAGGCGGTCGGGGATCCCGCCGGCCCGCGCTTCCGCGTGACGCTCGACGGCGGCGCCGAGGTGCGCGCCCGCCGGGTGGTCCTCGCGACCGGCCTCGTCGACGTCCTGCCCGAGGTCGCCGGCCTCGCCGCGCACTGGGGCGCCGGCGTCGTCGTCTGCCCCTACTGCGACGGGTACGAGGTGCGCGACCGCCGCATCGGCGTGCTCGCGACCGGGCCCGGCAGCCTCCACCACGTGCAGATGCTGCGGCAGTGGTCGGCCGACGTCACGTTCCTCGTGGCGGGCGGCACGGCGGACGGCGCACCGCTGGAGATCGACGAGGCGACGCGCGCCGGCATCGACGCCCGCGGCATCCGCGTGGAGGAGACCGCGGTCGTGCGCGTGCTCGGCGAGCGGGGCGCGCTCGAGGGTGTGGAGCTCGCCGACGGCCGGATCCTCGAGCTCGACTCCCTCTTCGCCATGCCCGGAATCGCGCCCCGCGACGGGTTCGCCCGCGCGCTCGGCGCCGCGACCGAGGAGACGCCGTGGGGCCCGTTCGTGGCGGCGGATCCGACGGGCCAGACGAGCGTGCCCGGCCTCCTCATCGCGGGCAACGCCTCGAGCGGATCCGCGAACGTGCCCGTCGCCATGGCGGCCGGCACCATGGCCGGTGCGATGGCGAACGCGGGGATGGTGACGGAGGACGTGGCGATCGCGGTGGCTGCCGCGCGGTAGCGGTCCGCGCGTTCCCGACGTAAACTTGAGTCCGCACGACTCAAGTACGACCGAGAGAGGAACGCAGTGGCCAACATGCAGGGCGCGCCCGCCACCGACGAGAACGCGAGGACCGCGCTCGAGCAGTACGGGGTGAACCTGACCGAGATCGCGAAGAGCGGCAAGCTCGACCCGGTCATCGGACGCGACGCGGAGATCCGGCGCATCAGCCAGGTGCTCACACGGCGCACCAAGAACAACCCGGTGCTCATCGGCGAGCCCGGCGTCGGCAAGACGGCCGTCGTCGAGGGCCTCGCGCAGCGCATCGTCGCGGGCGACGTGGCCGACTCGCTGAAGGGCAAGCAGCTCGTGTCGCTGGATCTCGCGGCGCTCGTCGCCGGCGCCAAGTACCGCGGGGAGTTCGAGGAGCGGCTGAAGGCGGTGCTGAAGGAGATCGACGACGCGGACGGCGAGGTCATCACGTTCGTCGACGAGCTGCACACGCTCATGGGCGCGGGCGGCGGCGAGGGATCCGTCGCCGCGTCCAACATGCTCAAGCCCATGCTCGCGCGCGGCGAGCTGCGGCTCATCGGCGCGACGACCCTCGACGAGTACCGGCAGTACATCGAGAAGGACGCCGCGCTCGAGCGCCGGTTCCAGCAGGTGTACGTGGGCGAGCCGAGCGTCGAGGACACCGTCGCGATCCTCCGCGGGCTCAAGGGCCGGTACGAGGCGCACCACCAGGTGCCCATCACGGACGCGGCGCTCGTCGCGGCCGCGTCCCTCTCGAATCGCTACATCCCCGCCCGCCAGCTGCCCGACAAGGCCATCGACCTCATCGACGAGGCCGCGTCGCGGCTGCGGATGGAGATCGACTCGTCGCCCGTCGAGATCGACGAGCTGCGGCGCGCGGTCGACCGGATGCGGCTGGAGGAGCTCGCGCTCAAGCGCGAGAAGGACGAGGCGTCGAAGGCCCGGCTGGCGAAGCTGCGCGAGGACGTCGCGGCGCGCGAGCAGACCCTCGGCGAGCTGCAGCGGCGGTGGGAGGCGGAGCGCGCGAGCGTCAACCGCGTCGGCAAGCTGAAGGACGAGCTCAACGAGCTGCGGATCCGTGCCGAGCGGGCCCAGCGCGAGGGCAACCTGGAGAAGGCCTCGCGCCTGCTCTACGGCGAGATCCCGGTGATCGAGCGCGAGGTCGCGCAGGCGGAGGCCGCGGAGTCGGTGCCGTCGGCGGAGGACCGGCTCGTGAACGAGCAGGTGACCGCGGAGGACATCGCGGCGGTCGTCGCGGCGTGGACGGGGATCCCCGTCGGGCGGCTGCTCCAGGGCGAGACCGAGAAGCTGCTGCACCTCGAGCAGGAGCTCGGCAAGCGGCTCATCGGGCAGAAGCAGGCCGTGCGCGCCGTCGCGGACGCGGTGCGCCGCACGCGCGCCGGCATCTCGGATCCCGACCGGCCCACCGGGTCCTTCCTCTTCCTCGGCCCCACGGGCGTCGGCAAGACCGAGCTCGCGAAGGCGCTCGCCGAGTTCCTGTTCGACGACGAGAAGGCGATGGTCCGCATCGACATGAGCGAGTACGGCGAGAAGTTCGCCGTCTCGCGGCTCGTGGGCGCGCCTCCCGGCTACGTCGGGTACGAGCAGGGCGGCCAGCTCACCGAGGCCGTGCGCCGGCGCCCGTACTCGGTGGTGCTGCTCGACGAGGTCGAGAAGGCGCACCCCGAGGTGTTCGACGTGCTGCTGCAGGTGCTCGACGACGGCCGGCTCACCGACGGGCAGGGGCGGACGGTCGACTTCCGCAACGTGATCCTCGTGCTCACCAGCAACCTCGGCTCGCAGTTCATCAGCGATGCCACGCTGCCGCTCGACCAGCGCGAGCAGGCCGTGCAGCAGCTCGTGCGCCAGACCTTCAAGCCGGAGTTCGTGAACCGGCTCGACGACATCGTCGTGTTCCAGACGCTGTCGATGGACGACCTCGCGCAGATCGTGGAGCTCTACATCGACCGGCTCGGCGTGCGGCTGTCCGACCGTCGGCTCACGCTCGGGGTCACCCCGGACGCGCGCCGCTGGCTCGCCGAGCGCGGCCACGACCCGCTGTACGGCGCGCGTCCGCTGCGCCGGCTCATGCAGCGCGAGATCGACGACCGTCTGGCGCGCGAGCTCCTCGCGGGCGACGTGCGCGACGGCGACGCGGTGCGGGTGGACCTCGCGCCGGACGGCGAGGGGCTCACGGTCGCGCGCGCCTGGAGCGACGAGCCGGGGGAGCAGGCGCCCGACGCCTGATCACCCGACGGCCCGTCGCGCACCCCACCCGGTGCGCGACGGGCCGTCGCCGTGTCCGGGGCGGATCAGACCGCCGTCACCCGCAGGATCGCGATCGACTCGGGCAGCATCCCCGGCGCGTGCAGGCCGGAGGTCGCCAGCGCGCGGCCGGTGAGCTCGACGCCGTCCCACCAGGCCGGCGCGACGAAGCCCGGCTCGGGGGTGCCGACGCGCACGGGCTCCACGCGGTAGCGGCGCGCGGGATCCAGGCCCGGCAGCAGGAAGCGGCCGCGCGGCGAGACCTCGGAGCGGCCGATCGACGCGAGGAAGAAGAGGGCGGAAGCGGCGTCCGACGCCACGGCGCCGTAGACGAGCAGCGTCGGGTCGCTCTCGTCCGCGCGGACGACCGTGCCCGTGTGCATGAGCGCCCGCTCCTCCTTGTAGAGGGCGATCCAGGCGGCGAGGTCCGCGTTCTCCTCGTCGGTGGCCTGCGCGAGGTCCCACTCGATGCCGAGGTGGCCGTAGAGCGCCGAGCCCGCGCGGAACGCGAGGCGGTGCGCGCGGCCGGTGGTGTGGCTGACGCCCGACGCGATGTGGGAGCCGAGCAGCTCCGGCGGGAGGAGCTGCATGGTCCAGCGCATCATCTGCTGGCGGTCGAGCGGGTCGATGCAGTCGGAGACCCAGACGCGGTCCGTGCGCTCGAGCACGCCGAGGTCGACGCGGGATCCGCCCGACGAGCACGACTCGATCTCGAGGCCGGGGAAGCGCGCGCGCAGCTCGTCCATGAGGCGGTAGGCGGCGAGCGTCTGCAGGTGCACGCCCGCCTCGCCGCGCGGGTGGATGCCGGCGTCGACGAGGTCGCGGTTGTGGTCCCACTTGACGTACGCGATGTCGTTCCCGCTCAGGATCGCCGTCATCCGCTCGAGCACGTACGCGTACGCCTCGGGGATCGCGAGGTCGAGCACCTGCTGGTCGCGGGCGCGCACGGGGAGGCGGCCGCCGGTGGCCATGATCCACTCGGGGTGCGCCCGCGCGAGGTCGGAGTCCTCGTTCACCATCTCGGGCTCGAACCAGAGGCCGAACTCCATGCCGAGGCCCGTGACGTGGTCGACGATCGGGTCGAGCCCGTCGGGCCAGACGTCCTCGTCGACGTACCAGTCGCCGAGTCCCGCGTGGTCGTCGCGGCGGTGGCGGAACCAGCCGTCGTCGAGCACGTAGCGCTCGACGCCGAGGGCCGCGGCGCGGTCCGCGAGGTCCGTCAGGCGCGCGAGGTCGTGGTCGAAGTACACGGCCTCCCACACGTTGATCGTCATGGGGCGCTCGCGGCGCGGGTGGTAGTCGCGGGCGCGGAGGAAGCGGTGGAAGCGGGCGGCCTGGTCGTCGAGGCCGTGGCCGAACGCGGCGTAGACCCACGGGCTCGCGTACGCCTCGCCCGTGGCGAGCCGCACCTCGCCGGGCAGCAGCAGCTCGCCGCCGCCGATCACCTGGCGGCCGGTGGACAGGCGCTCGGCGTAGTGGCGGTGGTTGCCGCTGAACGCGACGTGCACGCCGCGCACGTCGCCGTGCCGGAAGCCGAAGCCGGGCGTGCCGACGGAGAGGAGGGTCGCGGCATCCGGGCCGGTGCGGCCCTTGCGGCCCTCGCGCTCGTGGATCCCGACCACGAGCTCCCGGCGCTGCGGCGTGCGCTCGAGGCCCCAGCGTCCGGCGAAGTCGAGGATCTCGCGGGCCTCGGCCGGCAGGGGCAGCGCGAGCTGGAGGCCGCCGACGGAGTAGGTCGTCTCGCCGGTGTTGGTGACCTCGGCGCGCGTGCGGACGAGGCCGGACGGCAGCAGCTCGACGTCGAGCGCCAGGCCGAGGCCGGCGTGCTCGTCGACCGCGTCGACGTGCACGAGCGCGGGGCCGGTGGACGCGGATCCGGGACGGCCGTCGACGCCCGACGGGAGGGGCGAGCCGTCGACGGCGGCGGCGGTCACTCGGAACAGCGGCGACCAGTCGGCGCCGTCGCGGTGGCCCTCGAGGCCGGGCTTGCCGGTCCAGGACGTGTGCGCCTCGGGCAGGATCGCGAGGCGGACGGGCCGGTCGGCGGTGCTGCCGGCGATCGGCTCGACGGCGGCGAGGGCCAGCGTCTCGAGATCGGCCGGGGTGGTCTCGCCGAGGTCGGCGCCCCAGTGCACGACGGCCGGGAGGCGCCCGTCCGTGAGGTCGAGCACCAGCGAGACGCCGGAGGCGCGGAGGTGGAGGAGGGCGGAGGGGACGGCGGTGTCGGGCATGCTGCTCCTGCGTCGGTGCGGAAGGGGATGCGACCATCCTCCCGTGCCGGGGCCCCGGCGGCGGCTGCGCGACACGGGCGCGCGGCGACGGGAGCGGGGCGGGACCTACCTGTCGAGGTCCTCGAGACCGGGCACGGCCACGCCGTCCTGGTGCTCCGCGGAGACGCGGGTGCCGTCCTGCGAGGACCGGGAGAGGACCGTCGCGGCGTGGATCCGGGCGACGAGCTCGGGATCCCGCAGCTCGTCGCCCCCGGGCTCGCCGGCCTCGACGACGAGCTGGCTGGCCGGGCCGATGAGCAGCTCGACGCGCTCCACGGATCCGTCGGCGACGCGCACCGGGATCACCACGGTCGCCGCCGCCGTGCCCTCGCGCGCGAGCGCCTCCGCGTAGCCGACGACCGCTGCCGCGACCTCGTCGCCCGTCAGGTAGCGCCCGTCGGCGTAGTGGATGATGTGCACCCCTCCAGTGAATGCCCTCCGGCCCGGGTCGCCTAGGGGGCGTGGAGCGGTCGGGTCCCTGGTCGGCTGCGGCCGGCGCGCCGCCCCTCGGTACGCTCGGCGGATGACCTACGTCGCTCATCCCGATCGCTACTCGTCCATGCCGTACCGCCGCTCCGGCCGCTCCGGCCTCAAGCTCCCCGAGCTGTCGCTCGGCCTCTGGCACAACTTCGGCACCGCCCGCCCCATCGACACGCAGCGCGCCATCGTCCGTCGCGCGTTCGACCTCGGCATCACCCACTTCGACCTCGCGAACAACTACGGCCCGCCCCCCGGCAGCGCCGAGACCGCGTTCGGCCGGATCCTCGCCGAGGACCTCCGCCCGTACCGCGACGAGATCGTCATCTCCTCCAAGGCCGGCTACCTCATGTGGGAGGGGCCCTACGGCGAGTGGGGATCCCGCAAGTCGATGCTGGCCTCGCTCGACCAGAGCCTCGGCCGCATGGGCCTCGAGTACGTCGACGTCTTCTACTCGCACCGCCCGGATCCCGAGACGCCCATCGAGGAGACCATGGGCGCGCTCGCCACCGCGGTGCACCAGGGCAAGGCGCTCTACGCCGGCATCAGCAACTACTCGCCCGAGCAGACCGAGCGCGCGGTCGCGGCGCTCGCCGAGCACAAGGTGCCGCTGACGATCCACCAGCCGAGCTACTCCATGTTCAACCGGCACGTCGAGGGCGGGCTGCTGCCCGTGCTGGAGGAGGCCGGATCCGGCTGCATCGTGTTCTCGCCGCTCGCGCAGGGGCTGCTCACCGACCGGTACCTGTCGGGATCCATCCCCGCCGACTCGCGCGCGGCCACCAGCGGATTCCTCGACGAGTCCGCGGTCTCGTCGGTCTACCTGGAGCGGGCCCGCGGTCTTCAGCAGGTGGCCGAGGGGCGCGGGCAGACGCTCGCGCAGCTCGCGCTGTCGTGGGTGCTGCGGCACCCGGGGATCACGAGCGCGCTCATCGGCGCCTCGAGCGTGGAGCAGCTGGAGCAGAACGTGGCCGCGGCCGGCGCCCCGGCGCTGACGGACGACGAGCTGGCGGCCATCGAGCCGCTCGCGGTCGACGGCACCGGGCGCTGATCCGCGGATGACGGACGCGCCCGACCCCACCTCCCTCGCCGACCGCGTGACCCGGATCCTCGACGCGCAGGGGATCGTCGACGGCCACGACGACCTCGCCTGGGCGCTCCGCGAGCGCGCGGTGCGGGAGGGCGGGCCGAGCGCGTCCGTCGCCGACGACGTGCTCGCGCGCCTCGCCGTCGACGACGCCGTGCCGGGCCTGCACACCGACCTGCCGCGCCTGGAGCGCGGACGCGTGGCGGCGCAGTTCTGGTCGGTGTGGGTGCCGGACCTGCCGGGCATCGACCCGGTGCGCTCCACCATCGAGCAGGTCGACGTGGTGCGCCGCCTCGTCGCCGCGCACCCGGACCGGCTCGCGCTCTGCGTCACGGCCGACGACGTGGACCGCGCGGTCGCGTCGGGCCGCATCGCCTCGCTCCTCGGCATGGAGGGCGGCCACTCGATCGGCGGATCGCTCGGCGCGCTCCGGACGATGCGCGCGCTCGGCGTCCGGTACATGACGCTCACGCACAACGCGAACGTGGCGTGGGCCGACTCCGCGACCGACACGCCCGTGCTGCACGGGCTGAGCCCCGAGGGCGAGCGCGTGGTCGCCGAGATGGAGCGGATCGGCATGGTCGTCGACCTCTCGCACGTGTCGGCCGACGTGATGCGCCACGCGCTGCGGATCGCCCGCCGGCCCGTGCTCTTCTCCCACTCGGGCGCGCGGGCGGAGTGCGACGTGCCGCGCAACGTGCCCGACGACGTGCTCCAGTCGCTGCCCGCGAACGACGGCGTCTGCATGGCGACGTTCGTGCCGCAGTTCGTGTCGCCCGCGGTGGCCGAGTGGCACGACGAGACGCTGATGCTGGCCGTGGCGGAGGGCGTGGATCCGCGCGACCACGAGGGCGTGCAGGCCGTCGCCGCGAGGCGCCCGGGCGAGCGGCCGCGCGCGACGCTGGCCGACGTCGTGCGGCACGTGGAGCGGATCCGCGAGGTCGCCGGGCCCCGGCACGTGGGCCTCGGCGGCGACTACGACGGCGTCGACCGCACGCCCGACGGACTCGAGGACGTGTCGCGCTACCCGGCGCTCATCGCCGCGCTCGCCCAGCGCGGCTGGTCGGACGAGGACCTCCGGGCCCTCGCGGGCGGCAACGCGCTGCGCGTGCTGCGGGCGGCGGATGCGGACGACGACGTGTCGCGCGGGCCGGCCGACGCGGGGCCGCTCGGGTGACGGGGGAGGCGGCCGACGCCGCCGCCGTGCTCGGCATGGATCGGCGCGCCGCGGCCGCCCTGCTCGACCGGCTGGCCGACCGCGGCTGGCCCGCGGAGCACCGGGAGCGCCACGGCGGCTGGATCCTGCGCGCGGCCGGCGGTGTCACGAAGCGCGCGAACTCGGCGCTGCCCGCGGGGCCCGTCGTCGACGTCGACGCCGCGCTCGACGCGGTCGAGGCCTTCGCGCGGACGCACGGGATGCCCGCGTGCGTGCAGGTGTCGCCCGCGTCGGAGCCCGCCGACCTCGCGTCGACGCTGGCCGCGCGCGGCTACGTCGCCGACGCCCGGACGCTGGTGCAGGTGGCCGACGCGGACGCCGTCGCGCGGCGTCTGGGGGAGGTGCGGGGCGGGGATCCCGCGCTCGAGGTCACCGTCGCCGACGCGCCCGACGACGCCTGGCTCGACGCGTGGTGGAGCGTCGACGGGCGCGGCGGATCCGTGGAGCGAGCGGTCGCGCGCGGGATCCTCACGGGCGGCCCCGCCGTCTACGCGGCGGTCCGCGAGCGCGCCGCCGACGGATCCGCTGGCCGCGTGCTCGCGACCGCCCGCCTCGCGCTCGTCGACGGCTGGGGCGGCCTGTTCGCCGTCGCGACCCGGCCGGAGGCGCGCCGCCGCGGGCTGTCCCGGGCGGCGATGGCGGCCGCCATCGCCGCCGGACGGGAGCGCGGGATCACGGCGCTCTGGCTCCAGGTGGTCGAGGGGAACGCGGGCGCCCGCGCGCTCTACGCCGGGCTCGGCTTCGCCTCCGCGTCGCGCTACGAGTACTGGACGCGCCCGGCGGACGCCTGACGCGCGCGGCCGACGCCTGACGCGCGCGGGCGTCAGACCCCGCCGCCCCCGCCTCCTCCACCGCCGCCGCCGGACGTGGTCCCTCCCGTGGATCCGCCGCTCGTGCTCGACCCCGAGTACGTGGCGTGCATGCTCGACGACACCGACGAGATCGAGCTGGCGAACAGCGCGGGCGCGAACGGCGCCTGCCCGGCGTACCAGCCCGGCTGGCTCCGCTGGTGCTCGTAGCGGCGGCCGAGCTCGTCGCCCCACTCGCGCTCCTGGCCGGACATGGCGGCGTAGGGCAGCAGCTCCTCGGTGAGGCGCAGCGCGTCGCGGTCGTCGAGCGGCAGGTCGCGGCGCTCGGCGCCCTCGGGCGACTGGAGCATGCGGATCCGGTCGGCCTCGGCCAGCCGGATGAACTCCTGGAGCCCCGCGAGGTGGTCGCGCAGCGCGACGCCGCGCTCGGTGAGCGGGTGCTTCACGACCGCGAGGATCGTCACGGCCAGCGCGAGCACGCCCGCGACGAGGAACGCGATGACGATCGGCCCGCCGTACGCGCCCACGAGCGCGAGCACCGCGAACGCGATCGCGGCGGCCATGCCGAGCGCGGCCACGACGAGCAGCAGCACGATCGGGCCCACCGGGAGCGGCTTCCGCAGGCCGTCCGTCACGGCGCGCTTCCGCACTCCGGCCATGACCTTCTGGATCCGCGTCGCCACCTTCGCGTCGGTGCGCGCCAGCTCCGTCACGGCGCCGGGTCCCGCGCCGTCGCCGAAGACCGCGGCGACGAAGCGCCGCTCGTCGGGGTCGGTGACGCGCGACGGATCCACGAGCTCCAGCGCGAAGGCGGGCTTCCGGCCGCCGTCCCGCTCGAGGATCCGCACGGCCCCGCGCACCGCGAGGTCGAGCAGGAGCGCGGTGGTCGCGCGCGCGGCGTTCCCCGAGACGACGGACGAGACCAGCACGCCCACGCCCTCCGGCGGCTCGTACTGCGCGACGATCGTGCCGCGGCCCGGCGCGTCGGCGAGACGTCGGCGGCGGAGGACGAGCGCGCCGGCGGCGGCGGCCAGCGCGAGGAGCGCGCCCGCCAGCGACAGCGACGGCCACGGCGCCGCGAGGAACGACGAGTCGCGCGGCGTGAAGGTGCCCTGCTCGAAGCCGAGGGAGATGCTGAGGTTCTCGTGCGGTCCGAGGTCGGTCGCGCTGGCCGCGAAGCCGGTGGCGGTGCGGGTGATCTCCGCGGGGCCGTCCGCGCCCGCCGGCCCCGCGGCCGCGTCGGCGCCGCCCGTGAGGCGGGGGAGCAGGTCCGGCGCGATCTCGACGGTCGCCGTCACGCGCGCGAACGGCTGCGCCCAGCCGAGCCCGTTGACGTCCCAGTAGAACTCGTCGGCCTGCGTGTCCGCGAAGGCGCGGGTCACGTCGTGCTGCTCGTACTCGATCACGTAGGTCTGCTCGCCGCGCACGTACGCGTCGTCGTCGGCGATGGTGAGGACGGTCGCGCCGTCGTCGGAGTCCGTCTCGTACGCGCGCGGGGCGCCGGCGCCGTCCGTCACGGAGAGCACGCGGAGGCCCGTCGGGTGGCCGTCGTAGTCGGCCACGAGCTCGCGGCGGATCCCGCGGTTCTGGTCCCGGTCGGGGAACTCGGCCACCAGCGTCTCCGTCGTGCGGAGGACCGAGCGGCCGTCCTCGTCGGCGGACAGCCGGTACACGGCGTCGAACGAGCGGAAGGAGAAGTCGTCCACGCCGGCGTGCGCGGGCGCGGCGAGGCCGAGGGGGATCGCGAGCGCGGTCAGCAGCGCGGCGACGAGCGCGAGGCGCGTGCGGGCGGTTCGCGTGCCCGCGATGGTGCCCGCGCGGGTGCCGGTGCGCTCACGCATCGGTCGCTCCCGTGCCCGAGCCCGCACCCGTGCCCGGACCCGCGTCGAGCAGGCGCCACTCGGCGACGAAGTCCGTCACGCTCCGGGTCTCGAGGTCGAGGCGCACGCGCTGCAGGAGGAGGTCCGCCTCGGCCAGGCTGCCGGCGTTCGTCCTGAGGACCTCGCGCCCCGTGTCGAGGCGCCGGACGACCAGGTCCGACTCCCGGCCGAGGTCGCTCCCGTCGGCGCCGACGGCCGCGAGCGCGACGGCGCCGATCGCGCGCACCGCTCGCCGGAGGGGGCGCCGCGGCCCGATCTCCAGCACCGCCTCGAGGACCTCGGCGGCGACCTCCGGCTCGTCGTCGTGGTCGTCGTGGTCGTCCCCGACGGATGCGGCTCCGCTCGTCATCGTGCTCCCCTCGCGCGGCCCCCGCCGCACCCGGAGTCAACCACGCGCGCCGTCCGCCAGCAGCGTCGCGGCGTCGGCGGCCAGGCCCGCGTACGCCGACTGGCGCTCGAGCCCGGAGGCCTCGCGCGCCGCCGCCTGCACCACCACGGTCCACGCGTCGTCCCCGTCCTCCACGAGGTAGGAGAGCGCGAGCGTGCCCACCGAGCTGCCGCCCTTGAACGCGACGTGGTCGAAGCGGCCCGGGTCGGGCAGGCCGGGGTTCGTCGACAGGATCCCGCGCACGGGCTCCCCGGCCGGCGTCGCCGCCAGCTCGGCGAGGCGCACGTGGGCGCGGGCGATGTCGTCGGGCGTCGCGAACCAGTCGACGCCGTCGGTCCACACCACGTCCGTGACCGCGGTGACGGGGACGTCGAGCGCGCCGCCGGGCAGCCCGTCGAGGAGCGCGCGGCGCTCGGCCGCGTCGCCGTCGGCCCAGCGGGCGCGGAGGGCGCCGTCGTCCTGCCAGCCGACGCGGAAGAGGTCGCGCGTGGTCGGGAGCGGCACGTTCCGCGGCGGATCCGAGTGGCCGAGGTCCGCGAGCGCCGCCTCCACGCGCTCCCGCCCCACGGCCTCGATGACCATGTCGGTGGCCGTGTTGTCGCTGATCGAGATCATCTTCCCGGCCGCCTCGCGCACGCTCACGACGGTGCCGGTCGGGGCGTCCTGCAGCTCGCCGGAGGGCAGGCTGCGCACGTCGTCGGTGACGGTGAGCGGGTCGTCCCAGCCGATGCGGCCCTCCTCGACCGCCCGCACGAGCGCGCCGAGCACGTACAGCTTCACGATGGATCCGATGGGCCGCGCCTCGGTCGCCGCGACGCCGTCGGGCAGCACCTCGAGGACCCGCTCGCCCAGCTCCCCGCCCTGGACCCGCGTGACCGTGAGCGACACGTCGCCGCCGAGCGCCGCGGCCTGCTCCTCGAGCTCGTCCCAGCTGGTCGCGGGCTCCCGGTCGCCCTCGGGCTCGCCGAAGAACAGGCCCGTGATGAGGCCCGCGTCGTCGACGGCGACCTGCATGTCGAAGGTGCCCGCGTCCGCGCTCGCGATCGTCGTCACCGACTGCGCGCCCTGCTCCTCGTGCGCGGTCGCGGTCCACGGCCGTCCGGCGCGCACCTGCTCGAGCACGGTGACGAGGTCCTCCGCGGGCATCGCGTCGAGCATCGCCTGCGCCAGGCGCTCGCCGGTCTCCTGCACGGGGACGGCGTCCTCCGCGTTCACCACGTCGAGGAGCCACTGCGCCTGCTGGCCGACGGGCGACGTCGGCAGCACGACCGGTTCCGCGACGGGCGCGCTGGCGGCGCCCGCCCGATCGGCCGGCGCCGCGGAGCACGCGGTCGCGAGGGCGGTCACGGCGGCGACCGCGAGGGCGATCGCGGCACGGGCGGGACGGGACGGACGGGGCGCTCGGTGCGGTGTCGGGGCCATGCCCCCACACAAGCGGAACGGGGCCGCCCGGGCGTCCCCCAGGAGGGGGAATCGTCCGGACGGCCCCGTGGGTCGCCTGGCTTCGAGGGCGGGATCAGCCGCGCGGCTCGACCCGGCTCTGGCCCGGGTCGCGGCCGGACACCACGTTGGTGTCCACGTCGAAGGCCTGGTCGCCCTCGCCGACGCTGTGCTCGAGGATCTGGTCGAAGGCCCAGTTCTCGGGGATCCTCGCGCCGAGGTTGGCGCCCCAGCCGGTGGACATGTCGGCCACGTAGCTGAGCTCGGTGAGGTGCGCGGCCGCGAGGTTGGCGCAGATCCGGCGGCCGGCGTAGACGCCCACCCGGTACGCGCTGCCGCGGCGCTTGAGCTCGGCGTGGATGCCGCGGAAGTACGGCTGGAGGTACGTCTCGACCTCGGTGGGCGTCGCGTCGAAGTCGATCGCGTAGTAGATGGGCGTGCCGGGCAGGAAGCCGAGGCGGCGTGCCGCGTCGTCCGCGCGTCCCGCGGCGCGCACCCCGAGGTCGTACGAGAAGTACGTGCTGTCGGTGCCGCCCTCCTGGAAGATCGGGAACACCTTGAGGCCGCCGGCGAAGATGGCCTGCAGCTCGCCGTCCTGGATCCTCTTCTCGAGCGCGTCCGGCCGGTCGGAGTTCGTGAGGTAGCGGCCGACGACCGTGTATCCCGCGTCGCGGAGCGTCTTCGCGCGGGCGGCGTTGATGACGGTGATGCCGTCGACCGCCTTGCCGGGACGCGTGGGGTCGCCGTTGCTGGCGAGGAGCGCCGCCCAGGTGCGGTAGTCGCCGATCCCCGTCTCGGGGAGGGCGACGGTGCGCTGGAACTGCGAGAGCCGCTTGCCCTGCTCGGAGGAGAAGCGGCCGTCGACGGGGCCGTCCCACGTGCTCATGACCACGAGCGACGCCTGGAGCAGGTGGCCGAGGTAGCCGGTGGTGTCGGCGGATCCGACGACGAGGGTCGGCTGCTTCTGCAGCGCAGCGCGCGTGAGCGGGCCGAAGACGCCGTTCGCGGTCTCCTCGGCGATGCCGATCTCGAGCTGCAGCGCGTGGATGAACGCCTTGTGCGCGTCGCCGGTCCACAGGCCGTCGGTGGTGACGGCGGGGAAGCCGGCGCGCGTGCCGTAGCGCGCGGCGAGCTTCTGCTGGATGTCGCGGACGACGGCGCGGCCGGTGGACGCGAGCGCGGCGCCGGTGGCGGGGGGTGCGGTGGGCGCGGCCTCGTCGGCGTGCGCGGGCCCTGCGGCGACCAGGGCCACGGGGACGGCGGCGAGGGCGCCGCCCAGGACGGAGCGTCGGGACAGGTTCATCGGTGTGCCTCCCATGCCGGTCCTCCGGGCGGACCGGTCCGCAGGGCGGCACGGTCGTCCGGGGACGGCGGTCTGCGGTTGTCCGTGGGCCTGATGGCGACGCGTGGTGCCGCCGGGCCGAGCGGGCGTGAACGGTCACCATAGGCGAGGCCCGCCTGCGTGGACGCCGCGCGTCCACAGGGGCGGGCGGCGTCCACGGGGCGGTCGGGGCGGCCGGGGCCTCAGCCGGCGTCGGGGGTGGGGCCCGTCGGCCCGGCGGATCCGTCGCGGTCCGTGCCCCGATCGCCCGGCCGGATCCGGTCGCGCGCGTGGTGCAGCGTGTCCGACGGCACGGGCGGCACGCCGCGCGAGAGCCGGGCGAGGCCGACCCGCACGACGACCGCGGTCGCGACGGCGAACAGCGCCAGCGTGATCAGCAGCGCGGCCCACAGCGGCAGCGCGAGCAGCAGGAGCGCGACGACCAGGGCGGCCAGGAGGCCCAGCGACACGAGCGCGAGCGCGACGCCCGCGCCGAGCAGGATCGCGCCCGTCCGGGCGGACCGGGCGCGCTCGCCGATCTCGCGCTTGGCCGAGTCGATCTCGGCGCGCACCGCGCGGAGCAGCGGGTCGACGGCCTTCTGGGCGAAGGATCCCCCGAACCAGCCGCCGCGGGAGGTGGTGTCGTCGTCGGTCATGGTGCGTCTCTTCTCTCGTGGGGCGGAAGGGCGTGCGGGCGGACGAGCGCCCCGGCCGGATCGCGGGGATCCGGCCGGGGCGCTCGGGCGGATCAGGCCAGGCGGGTGCCGCTCGACATGCTCGAGCGGAGCCCTCCGGTGATCTGGATGACGACCGGGACCTCGGTGCCGAGCACCGCGTCCCAGCGCGCCACGGCCTCGTCGACCGTGCGGCGGACCTGCATCGGCGAGACGCCGCGGCGGGCGACCGCCGTGATCCGGAGCACCGTGGAGCGCTTGACCTCGAACGCGCTGACGTCGATCGAGACGATGGAGGAGTCGTGCCCGAGGGCCTCCTCCAGCATCTGCTCGGCGACCTTGGCGTCGATGACGAGCGATCCGCCGGTGGGCGAGCCCGCGCCGTCGCCGGGGGCGCGGCGCAGCAGCGTGCCGGTGCGGCCGTGGCCCTGGCGGAGCGCGAACCACGCCAGCACCAGGATCAGGACGAGCGCGGCGGCCGCGACGACCCAGAGGATCCACGGCTGGTCGCCCGAGAGCGCGTCGTCGACGGGACCCCGGGCGTCGGATGCGGCGCCCGACACGGTGGACCGCACGTCCGGCAGGGCGGCGCCCAGCGCGACGGCGGCGCCGGCCACCAGCAGGACGAGCCCGACCACGATCACGAGCAGGCGGTTGAGCGCGCGGTTGGTGCTGGTCATCAGCCGACCTTCCCTTCCTGGGCGAGCGTCACCTTGGCGGTGAGCGCGGGGGCGTAGTCGTATCCGGCGAGCTCGGCGCGCACGGCCTCCTCGACCGCGTGGACGTCCGTCGCGCGGCCCGACGTGGGCGTGAGGCGGACGAGCGCGGTGCGGTGCGCGACGGACACGTCGACCTGCTCGGGCGACACGCCGCCCGCGTAGCTCGCGGTGCGGGCGAGCGACCGGGCGATGACCCGGTCGTCGACCACCGCGGCGGTGCGGGCGGACGAGGCGCCGCGGCGACCGCGACGGCCGGGCTTCAGCCCGACGACCACGAGCACGAGGCCCACGAGCGCCGCGACGACGCCCGCCGCGACCAGCCAGCCGGCCGGCGCGGAGACCGCGTCGAGCGCGGCCGTGACCGCGTCCGAGGGCGCCACCAGGAGCGGCGCGGCGCCGACGGCCTGGAGGACCGCCTCCGTGCCGAGCCAGGCGAGCACCAGGATGAGGATCACGGCGAGCGTGACGGCGATGCCCGAGCGCGACGAGTGCGTCTCGCGTCGCACGAGGCGGCGGTAGGTGCTGTCCGTGCTCATGAGACCCTCCTCCGTTCCTGGATGCGGGCGCCCGTGATCCGCAGGTCGACGCGGCCCACGGTGGACCCCGTGAGGTCGAGCACGCGGTCGCGGACCTCGGTCTGCGCCGCGACGAGCCGCTCGACGAGCGTGCCGCCCGCGTCGGGGCGTGCCGCGAGGGCGGGGATGCGGATGGGCGTGCGCGCCTCGACGGCGAGCTTCCCGTGGTCGTCCGTCAGCGTGACGGCGACGTCGTGCGCGGGCACCTCGAGGGCGTCCGCCGTGACGGCCGAGACGACCCGGCGCACCGCGCGCGACGTGATCGTGGTGCGGCCCCGAGCGGATCCGGATGCGTTCCCGGTCCTCCCGGGGGCCGACACCTCCGCGGTCACGACGACCGACGCCCGCGGAGGGCGTCGGCGAGGCCGCGGATGTCCAGCTTGCCCTCGAGCACGCGACCGACGCCGAAGCCGACGGCCATGAAGATCAGGACGAGCAGGAAGCCGCCGAACCCGAAGGCGAGGCCGGAGAGCGCGAGGACCGCCCCGACGAGGAGGCCCGTGGTCGTGGGGCTCACTGGACGCGCTTCTCGGCCGCGTCGTCGTCGGACGACTTCTCGGAGGGGAGGTTCACGTCGGTGATCGTGACGTTGACCTCGGTGACCTCCATGCCGACGACCTGGTCGATGGCGTCGGCGATGGCCTGGCGCACGTCGTCGGCGACCTGCTGCAGGTCGACGGGGTACTCGGCGATGAGGGTGACGTCGACGGCGACCTGGGTCTCGCCGACCTCGACGGAGATGCCCTGGCCGCGGTCCTGCTGGCCGATGACGTTGCGGATCGCGCCCACGGCACGCGCGGCGCCGTTGCCGAGGTCGTGGACGCCGGGGACCTGGCGGGCCGCGATGCCGGCGACCTTCTCGATCACGCCGTCGGCGATGGTGTTCTTGCCGCCCGCGGTGCTGGTGCTCGTGCCGGTGACGCCGGTGGACGCGGACGTGGGGGTGATGCTCGACATGGGATCTCTCTCTCGTGGTGGATGGGCGGTGCTGCGTGGTGCGGATCGGATGGTGCCTCCCGATCCGCCTTCGTCCATGAGACGCATCGGCGGAGCGGTTCGGCACGCCGTTCAGGCGAATCCCAGAGAGGGCGGTCGTCCCTTCGCCTGCGGGACACGGCGCGGGGCGGGAGCGGACAGGGTCCGGGCCGCGTCAGCGACGCAGCGTCGCGCTCGGCAGCTCGCCGAAGCGCTCCTCGTACGACGCGGCGAACCGCCCGAGGTGACCGAAGCCCCACTGCTCGGCGACGGCGCGCACGGTGGTCGAGGTGGGCGACGCGTCGCGCAGCTCGTCGCGCACGCGGTCGAGCCGGATCCCGCGGAGCAGGGCGCTCGGCGTCGTGTCCTCGTGGCGGCGCACGGCGAGCTGCAGCACGCGCGTGCTGATGCCCGCGGCGCGGGCCGCGTCGGCCGGGGTGATCGGCTGGTCCGCGTGATGGTGCATGTACTCGATGGCGGTGCGGACGGCGCTCATGCGGGGCGCGCGCATCTCCGCGCTGAAGGGCACGTCGTGCCACGGGAACAGCTCGAGCGTCGCGCGCGCGACGAGGAGGCCGGCCTGCATCCGGAGCAGCGGGCTCGACGCGACGTCCTGCAGCGCCGGGCTCGCCTCGCCGACGGCCCGTCGCCAGGCGGACGACCGCTCGGGCGCCGGCGGACGCGTGTGGTCGAAGACGAGCGGACGGGAGCGGCCCCCGTGCGCCTCCGCCGCGGTCTCCTCGAGGAACGCCGCGTGGACCTGCACGAGGTTCTGCACGCCGGCCTGGAAGCGGAAGTCGAACGCGCGCCCGGAGGGCAGGAGGAACGGGCGGGATCCGCTCGAGCGCACCTCGTGCGACCCGAGGTCGACCGCGCCGGATCCCTCGCGCCACCAGACGACGACGTAGTCCGGCAGCGCGGGCAGGCGGCCCCAGTGCTCGGCGAGGAAGGCGGAGGAGCGCAGGGTCACGTTCGCGTCGCCGACGAAGGAGTAGCGGTACGAGAAGTCCCGCGCGCCCGGGGCGGCGTGGAAGTCGCTGCCCGGGTAGAGCGCGGCGTAGCGCGC
Organism: Clavibacter capsici; assembly: GCF_001280205.1. Taxonomy (NCBI): domain Bacteria; kingdom Bacillati; phylum Actinomycetota; class Actinomycetes; order Micrococcales; family Microbacteriaceae; genus Clavibacter; species Clavibacter capsici. Next base: position 262,372 of record NZ_CP012573.1, read on the forward strand.
GACGGCCTCGTCGAGGTCGGTCCCGGACATGTGGCCGCGGCGGAGCGCGGGGGAGGCGGAGCCGCGGGCGTCGGGGAGGCCCGCGCCGGGGGCGGCCGCATCGGAGACGGCGTCGGCGTCCGCACGGGACTCGGCGCGGTCCGTCGCGGGGAGCGCGGGGAGCGCGTGCAACGGGGACGCCTCGCGGCGGCGTGCGTCGGGCGCGGGAGCGGTGCTCATGGATCCTCCGTCCTGCGCGACCGGGATCCGGTCGCGTGTCATGGAGTGGACGTGCGCGGAGGGGCGTTCGTCACGCTCGCGGTCCACGACATGCGTCCGGCCGCGCGGGTGAGGGGGCGACGGCCGGGGCGCCTCCGCGGCGCCCCGGCCCGCCCGCGCCGCTAGTTCGCGGCGCTCGTGTTGACCGAGCCGTTGACGCCGTTCGGGTAGAACCCGCCCTTCGTCACGGCCTTGTCGTTCAGGTACACGATGTTGAGGACCTGGCCGGGGGTCCGGCTGAAGGCGATCGCGTTGGCGTCGGTCGGCACGAGGTTCGCGCCGCCGGAGACCGTGATGCCCTGGTCGAGGTCGGTCGGGCCGTCGAGCGAGTCGCGGGCGTTCGAGATCGCGTTGGCGGGCTCCGCCAGGCCGCGGGCGAACAGCTGCGAGCGGATGATGCCCGCGTGGTAGGCCTCGACCGCGAGGATGCCGGCGGCCGCCTCGAGGTAGGTCTTGTTCGTGATGAGGGGCGCGGCGCCCTTGTAGGCGGTGACTCCCACGTCCTCGAAGATGAAGGAGGCCAGCAGGAAGTTCTCCTGGTTGGCGAACGCGTCGAAGGTCTGGCCGGGCTTGATCAGGCCGGCCGCGGTGGCGGCGGCGGAGAACGCGGCGTCGAGGTCGATCGCGGGGCGCGCGACCTTCGCGGAGCCGAGCGCCGAGCGGAGGAACTTGACGTGGGCCTTCTCGTCCTGGGCGATCTCGTACGCGTACTGGCGGATCGCGTAGTCCTTGAACTGGACGGCGCGGCCGCCGGTCACGGCGCCGGGGGTGCCGACGCCGGAGATGTCGTTCGGCACGAGGCCGTTGCCGGTCACGGCGCGGAGGTAGAACTCGGCCTCGAGGTACTCGAGGTTGAGCGCGAAGTTGAGGACGGCGGCGTCGGTGACGGCGCCCGCGTCGGCCTCGGCCTGCGCGTCGGCGGCCTGGGCTCCGGTCGCGGGGATCAGGGCGGCGGCGCCGACCCCGAGCCCGGCGACGCCGGCCGCGCTGAAGAAGCGGCGGCGGTCGAGCGGCGACTGCGCGCTCCTGTCGATGGCCTGGCTGATGAACTTCCTGTCGAACATGTGACGCTCCGGAGGTCTCGGCGGTGCGCATGGCTCGTCCATGAGCATCCGCTCGGCTCACGATCCGCCCGCGTCCTCGCGTGCGCAATGCCCTCGCGCCCCCGCGCCTACGGGGATTCGCTCACGGGCTACCGGTATCCGGACCCGGCCCCGCGTCCGGGGGTGATCCGGCGGGATCAGCCGGCGCGCGCCTGCCCCGCGGCGAACGCGGCGAAGGCCGCCTCGATCCGCTCGCGGTCCCCGGTGAGGAGCAGGTCGACCATGAGGCCGCGCATCGTGCCGAGGATCACGGTGGCCGCGGCCTGCGCCTCCACGGGCGGACGTCCCGCGGTCTCGAGCGCCCGGGCGATGAGGACCGTGCGGTCGCGGACGGAGCGCGCCACCGCGCTCGCGAAGGGCGGGTCGCCGTGGAGGCTGCGGCCGGTGATCGCGACGAAGAGCCGGACGTGCCGGCGGCCCTCGGGATCCGTGGCCCGCGCCCACAGCGCGCGCAGCGGGTCGTCGGCCCCGTCGACCAGGTCGGGGGACGAGAAGGTCTCGGCGAGCACGATCTCGACGATCTCGGTGATGAGCGCGTCGCGGGTCGCGAAGTGGTGCACCAGCGTGGCGTGGCTCACCCCCACCCCCTCGGCGATGCCGCGGAGGGTCAGGTCGTCGAGGCCGTGGTCGAGGACGTGCTCGGTCGCCGCCCGGAGCAGCTCCCCGCGCCGGTGGGCGTAGCGTGCCCGTCGTCCGTCGATCGCGTCCTCGCCCATGCCGCTCGTGCCCTCCTGCCCGACGGCCCCGGGGGCGCCGCCGAGATGTTTGCTTGACCAACTGGTAGAGCAAATGTAGCGTCCTCGGCACGACGCGCCCGCGGGGGCCCGGGAGCGTGTTCCCGGGGATCGGGCGGGCGCATGAGCTGTCCGGGGGGACACGATGACGACCATGACGACGAGGAGCGGCCGGAGGGGCCTGCTCATGACCACGGCGACGATGCTGGTGGCGGCGGGGGCCGCCCTCGGCCTCGCCGCTCCCGCCCAGGCGGCGGCGGTCAACCCGTACGAGCGCGGGCCCGAGCCCAGCACCGCGAGCATCGAGGCCACGCGGGGCTCCTTCGCCGTCGCCGAGACGTCGGTGTCGCGGTTCGCGGCCCGCGGCTTCGGCGGCGGCACGATCCACTACCCGACCACCACGAGCGCGGGGACGTTCGGGGTGGTCGCCATCGCGCCCGGCTACACGGCCCGCGAGTCGAGCATCGCCTGGCTCGGCCCGCGCCTCGCGTCGCAGGGCTTCGTCGTCTTCACCATCGACACGATCACCACCTCCGACCAGCCGAGCTCCCGCGGCGACCAGCTCCGCGCGGCGCTCGCGTACGTGGTCGACGAGAGCTCGGTGCGCGGGCGCGTCGACGGCTCCCGGCTCGCGGTCATGGGCCACTCCATGGGCGGCGGCGGCTCCCTGCAGGCGGCCAAGGACGACCCCGCGATCCGCGCGGTCATCCCGATGACGCCGTACAACCTCGACAAGACGTGGCCCGAGGTCGTCGCGCCCACGCTCGTGATCGGCGCGGAGGACGACAGCGTGGCACCGGTCGCCCGCCACGCGGAGCCCTTCTACGAGTCGCTGACGCAGGCCTCGGAGAAGGCGTACCTGGAGCTGCGCGGGGCGAGCCACTTCGCGCCGAACATCTCGAACACCACCATCGCGAGCGCCAGCATCGCCTGGCTGAAGCGCCACGTCGACGCGGACACCCGCTACGAGCGGTTCATCTGCCCGGCGCCCGCGGTGAGCCTCCAGATCAGCGAGTACCGCAGCACCTGCTGAGCGGGGTGGCCGTCGGGCGGGCGGCGCTCGCTCGCTCGCCCGACGGCGGTGTCGGGGGTGGCCGGTAGAACGGATCCGTGACCACCCCCGCACCCGTCGCCGACCCGCGGCCGCGGCGCGCGCTGCTCGACATCACGCGCATCTACGCGGAGCCCGCCGCGCTCGAGCTGCCGCGCGGGCAGGAGATCGTGGGGGCCTGGCCGGACGCGACCATCGTCGAGGTGGCCTCGCACTGGCAGATCCCGGAGGTCCACGGCGACGAGGCGAACGTCGCGCGCTGGGTGCGCATCAAGACCGAGGCGCTCGTCGTGGGCGTGAAGAAGTCGCTCGTCACGCGGCCCAACGGGCGCTCGGCCGACTTCATCGCGCCGTCCACCGCCAACGGCTGCGCCATGGCGTGCGCCTACTGCTACGTGCCCCGGCGGAAGGGCTACAGCAACCCCATCACGGTGTTCGCGAACATCGAGCAGATCCAGCGCCACGTCGCCCGGCACATCGCGAAGCAGGGGCCGAAGGCCGAGCCGAACCAGTGCGATCCCGAGGCGTGGGTCTACGACATCGGCGAGAACAGCGACTGCTCGGCCGACGCGCGCGTGAGCGAGAACGTCCGCGACCTCGTGGAGCTGTTCCGCATGTCGCCCACCGCCAAGGCGTCGTTCGCCACCAAGCACGTCAACCGCGACATGCTCGACTGGGATCCGATGGGCCGCACGCGGGTGCGCTTCTCGCTCATGCCGGAGGCCGTCGCCCGCGTCACCGACATCCGCACGTCGCCCATCCCGGACCGCATCGCCGCCATCGACGACTTCGTGGCGGCCGGCTACGAGGTGCACCTCAACTTCTCGCCCGTCATCCTCACTCCCGGCTGGCGCGCCGAGTGGGAGGAGCTCCTCCGCACGCTCGACGACACCCTGGCGCCCGCCACCAAGGCCCAGCTCGCGGCCGAGGTCATCCTGCTCACGCACAACGAGCAGCTCCACGAGGTGAACATGGGCTGGCACCCGAAGGCCGAGGAGCTCATCTGGCAGCCGGGCATGCAGGAGCGCAAGGTCTCGGAGAACGGCGCGATCAACGTGCGCTACCGCCGCGGCCTCAAGGGCGACGCGGTGGCCGAGTTCACGGCGCTGGTGCGCCGCATCATGCCGTACTGCCGCATCCGCTACGCCTTCTGAGGGAGGTCGCGGCGGGATGCCGACGCCAGGATGGGCAGGAGGCGGTCATCGGTCGCGCGCGAGGAGGGACAGGACATGCTCACCAGGTTCGCGAAGGAGATCACGTCGCCGGGTGGGGCGATCGGGGGCGGCATCTTCTTCCTCGTGTTCGGCCTCATCGCGACCGCGCAGACGCTGGTCGACCCCGGCCGGGTGGGTCACCGAGGCACGCCGTTCGCGGTGCTCGCCGGCGGGATGCTGCTCGTCGGCATCGTCACGCTCCTCGCGGGCCTCACGGCCCGGCGCATGCGCGCCCGGGTTGCGCGCGAGGAGGCGGATGGTGAGCCCGCCGCCGACGGCGCGACAGCGGGCGACGAGGGCACCTCGCGACCGTGACGCGTCGACCGCCGACGGCGGGTCAGCGGCGCGGCAGGCCCGCGAGGTAGGCGGTGAGCACGCGCGTCGCGTCGAGCGGAGCCGCGTCGGCCACGTCGTAGAGGAGCAGCGCGTCGACGAGGCCCACGAGGTCCACGGCGTGCGTCGCGGGATCCCGCACGCCGATCGCCCGGAGGATCCCCGTCGCCGTGTCGACGAGCGCGGCCCGCACGGGCGCGGCGGAGGTGAGCGGGGCGCGGAGATCGGGTTCGTCGCGCAGCTCGGACAGGAGCGCGAGCCGCACGGCCTGCGCGTCGGCGCGTGCGGCGAGCCGGTCGAGCATCGCCCGCGCCACCGAGACGGCCGCCGCGTCGTCGAGGACCGGCGGCACGTCGAGCCCGCGCAGGTCCTCCTCGAGCTGCTCGGTGATCCGCGCCACGACGAGCCCGGTCAGCTCGCGGCGGCTGCGTGCGTAGTAGCTCGTGGATCCCGCGGGCACGCCGGCCTCGACGTCCACCGCGCGGTGCGTGAGGGCGCGGATGCCGCTCCGGGCGACCAGCCGCACGCCCGCGTCTGCGAGCTCCTCGCGTCGTCCCATGCCCACCCCGATCCTCTGCCAGCGTAATGTCCTCTACATACGTAGAGGATGGAGCGAGGATGCAGGTGGCAGTGATCGGCGGCGGGATCTCGGGGGCGGCGATCGCCCGGGCGGTGGAGGAGCGGGGCGGCGCGGTGCGGCTGCTGTCGCGCTCGACGGGGTTCGACGTGCTCCGCGACGACGCCCGCGCGGCGACGGCCGGGGCGGATGCGGTCGTCGAGGCGACGGGCCTCTTCACGACGAGCGCCCGCCGGGCGACGCGGTTCTTCACGGGTTCGACCCGGGCCGTGGGTGCCGCCGCGCGCGCGTCGCGCGCCCGCCACGTCCTGCTGTCCATCGTCGGCTGCACGCTCCCCGAGGTGCAGGGCTACGGCTACTTCGCCGGCAAGACGGCGCAGGAGGAGGCCGCGCGGCAGGTCGGCGCGGACCTCGCGATCGTCCGCTCGACGCAGTGGTTCGAGTTCGCGCGGCAGAACGTGGAGCGCATGCGGTTCGGGCCGGTCGCGCTCGTGCCGGCGATGCGGATCCAGCCGGTGGCGCTCGACGCCGTCGCGGCGGTCGTGGCCGACGTCGCGCTGGGTGCGCGGACGGGGCCGGTCGTCGAGGTCGCGGGACCCGAGGTCATGACGCTGTGGGAGATGACCCGCGGGCTCGACGGCCCGGGCGCACGGCCGGTCCCGCTGAGGATCCCCGGGCGCCTCGGCCGTGCGTTCGCCGGGGGCGCGCTGCTCCCCGGCTCCGCCGTCGAGGTCGTCGGCCCGCGCTTCGTCGACCGCGCCGCGCGCTGAGGAGCCCGGACAGCACGACGGCGGGGCACCCGTCCGGGCACCCCGCCGTCATGTTCGTTCCGGTCTAGCTCTTGAAGCGGTCGATCCAGCCGGCGACCGGGCGCTGCTGCTCGCCCTGCTGGGCGGCGAGGACCACGAGCACCGAGGTCAGCGCGGGGATCGCCCACTGGAGCGCCTTCTGCTGCTTCTGCGCCTTGGCGAGCTCGTCGGACGAGCCGGCGCCGGGCTCGGTCGTGCCGGCCGCGCCCTCGTCGGCGTGCTTCGCCATCTTCGTGCCGACGAGCGCCGAGTACAGCGTCGTGCCGGCGGCGACGACGGTCAGCACCGCCTTCACGTTCGTGTTCGAGCGGGCCTCGCCCTGGGCGGCGAGGCGGCCCTTGTTGGCGTAGATGAGGCCGAGGCCGCCGACGGCGTGCGCGCCGAGGGCGGCGAGCTGCACGGGCGCCCAGCGGGCCCAGCCGATGGACGAGATGCGCAGGCGCTCCTGCGGCTGCTTCGCCTTGGCGGCGGCGCCGTTGAGGCCGACCGCGCCCATGAGGGATCCGCCGAACCAGGCCGCGAGGCCGAGGTCGTGCATGCTCCTGATGACGGTGTTGCGTTCTGACATGTGCTTCTCCGAGTCGTCGTAGGTGGCCGTCCGCGGGGCGGCCGGTGTCCTGTGTGCTGGACGCTACGCCCGGGATCGAGCAGTGTGTGGGCGGTCGGCGGATGCCCAGGGTCCGGCGTGCGGAGGTGCCGCCCGGCAGTCCTCATCGGAACCTGGGAGTCCTCCGGCGACCCCTTGGCGCTCCTCCGCCGGCCCGGTTCGCTGGACACGGTGCCCGACGTCGGCGGCACCGCGGTCGAGGGGACGGATGCCATGGGCAAGGCGTGGATGGTGATGGTCGCGGCGGTGCTCGGCGGCCACGGGTTCGTGGGGCTCTTCATCGAGGGGTCGCACCTGCTGGGCGTCCTCAACGTCGACTTCTTCGTCGACGTCCTCTACCTGCTGAGCGCCATCGCGCTGCTCGTCGCCGGGACCAGGCAGATCGGGCCCGGCGCGATCCGCGGCACGCTCACCGCGTTCGGCGGCCTGTTCACGCTGATGGGCGTGCTCAGCATCCTCGACGATGAGCTCGGCGGCCTCACGCCCACGGGCTTCACGATCGTCGACGACTTCCTCTTCTTCGGGATCGGCCTCTCGGGCCTCGCGCTCGCGCTGACCCCCAGCTCGGTCGAGCCGCTCACCACCGGCGGCAAGCCGCTCAACTAGCGGCCACGCCGCCACGACGACGAGGGCGCGACCCGGCATCGGCCGGATCGCGCCCTCCTCGCGTGCGCGGGTCGCGGGTCAGGCCCGGTGGATCCGCACCGTGATCACCTGGAACGCCCGCAGCACGAGCCGCACCCCACGGCCGTCGTCCTCGGGCTCGAACGCGAGCGACCGCGGGAAGCCGTCGCCGAGCGGACGCTCCAGCACGTCGACCTCGGTGAAGCGGTCGGCGGCGAGGTGCGCCTCGAGCCGGGTGGCGGTGCGCGCGCCGGTGGACTCGTAGAGCCGCACGATCACGTCGCCCGAGCCGTCGTCGGCGAGCTTCAGCGCCTCGATCCGCACCGTGCCGCCGTGCACCGAGACCAGCCCGGCCGCGGTCGGCAGCGAGGAGGGGACGGCCTCGGCGGCGTCTGCGGGGGCCGCCACGACGGCCGGTGCCGCCTCGGACGGGTCGGGACGCACCACCCGCACGGGCAGGTTCTGCTCGAGCCCCGCGTCCACCGCGCCCTCGATGCCGACGCCCGGCACGAGCGCGTACTCGAACCGGTGGTGGCCGATGTCCTGCACGGGGTCGGGGGAGCGCGCCGCCCGGACCAGGCTGATCCGCAGCTCGGTCTCGACCTCGCCCGTCGCGCCGACCGCGCGCGTGATGTCGTGCCCGTAGCTGCCCGCGTTGGTGAGCGCGACGCCGTAGCCGGGCTCCTCCACGTGCACGAAGCGGTGCGCCATGACCTCGAAGCGCGCCTCGTCCCACGACGTGTTCGTGTGCGTGGGGCGGCGGACGTGCCCGAACTGGATCTCCGCGCTGTGGTGCTGCGCGTGCACCGACAGCGGGAAGGTCACCTTGAGCAGCTTCTCGTCCTCGAGCCAGTCGAGGTCGGCGGTCGCGTGGATCCGGGCGTCGTCGGCGTGCAGCGACACCCGCTGCACGACGCGCGAGCGCCCGAACTGCCGGACCACCTCGACGGTCGCGCGGAGCGGCGAGTCCTCGACGAGCTCGACGGACGCCGCGTCGACGAGGTCGGTGCGGCTCGCGCGGTAGTGCGCGTCGACGTCCCAGGCGTCCCAGGCGGTGGGGATGTCCTCGTGCAGCTGGAGCAGGTTCGCGGCGCGGCCCGCGGGGACGAGCTCGCGGTCGGCGTGACGCAGGTCGACGATCGAGGTGATGAGGCCGCGCGCGTCGAGCGTGACGCGCAGCAGCCCGTTGTCGAGCACGGTGCCGTCGTCGGCGCGCGTCGTGACGACGGGCGCGACGGGATCCACCGCGACGAGCGGCGCGATCCCGCTGCCGGGCACCGCGACGAGCGCGAGCGCGGACCCGTCGGGCGCCTCCACGAGCGCGGTGCGCGCGTGGCCGGTCGAGTTCACCGCGAACGCGCCGGATCCGTCGCCCTCGCCGTCCGCCACCGCCTGCGCCGTGACCCGCGCGATGGCGTCGGCCACGAGCGCGTCGAGCTCCGCGAGGCTGCGGGCGTAGTCCTCCTCGTTCTCCCGGTGCACCCACGTGATGGAGGAGCCGGGGAGGATGTCGTGGAACTGCTGCAGCAGCGTCTGCTTCCAGAGCCGGTCGAGCGCCGCGTACGGGTAGTCGGCGCCCGTGCGGACGGCCGCGATCGTCCACCACAGCTCGGCCTCGCGCAGGCGGTGCTCGGCCTGGCGGTTGCCGCGCTTCTCGCGGGCGTGCGAGGTGAAGGTGCCCCGGTGCAGCTCGAGGTACAGCTCGCCGACCCACACGGGCGCGTCCGGGTACTCGGCCTCGGCCTTGCGGAAGAACTCGTCCGGGTGCTCGACGATCACCTTCGGCGACCCCTCGAGGTCGGCCGTGCGGCGCTGGCGCTCCATCATGTCGCGCGTGGGCCCGCCGCCGCCGTCGCCGTAGCCGAAGGGCGCGAGCGACATGGTCGCCCTGCCCTTCTCGCGGAACTGCCGCACGGCGTGGTGCGTCTCCTCCGCCTCGAGCGTGGAGTTGTAGGTGTCGATGGGCGGGAAGTGCGTGAAGATCCGCGACCCGTCGATGCCCTCCCAGAAGAAGGTGTGGTGCGGGAACGTGTTCGTCTGGTTCCAGGACAGCTTCTGCGTCAGGAACCAGTCGAGGCCCGCGAGCTTCGCGATCTGCGGGAACGACGCCGTGTAGCCGAACGAGTCGGGCAGCCAGACGCCGTGCGTCTCCACGCCGAGCTCCTCCTGGAAGAAGCGCATGCCGTGGGTGAGCTGGCGGATCATCGCCTCGCCGCCCGGCAGGTTGCCGTCGGGCTCGATCCACATGGATCCGACCGGGTACCAGGTGCCGTCCGCGACGGCCTGCTTGATCCCCGCGAACACCGTCGGGTAGTTCTCCTTCACCCAGGCGTACTGCTGCGCCTGCGAGCACGCGAAGCGGAAGTCGGGGTACTGCTCGGCGAGCCGCAGCACGTTGGAGAAGGTGCGCGCGGTCTTGCGCTTCGTCTCGCGGATGGGCCAGAGCCAGGCGCTGTCGATGTGGGCGTGGCCGACGCCGCTCAGCGTGTGGGCGCTCGGCACGGCGGGGCGCGAGAGGACGTCGGCGAGCTCGGCGCGCGCGGCGGCCGCGGTGCCGACGATGTCGTCCATCGCGAGCACGTCGAGGGCGCGCTCGATCGCGCGGAGCACCTCGTGGCGGCGCGGCTCGGCCTCGGGCAGCTCCATCAGCAGCTGGTACAGCACCTCGACGTCGAAGCGCAGCGCCCACACCTCGGGCTCGAACACCGCGAGCTCGGCCTGGCGGAAGCGGTAGATGGGCTCGGCGGGCGCGGTCGCCTTGTCGCCGTAGGGGGTGGGCACGAACTCGTTCACGAGGATGTCCGGGTTGCCCGCCGCCTCCACGAGGAAGCGCACCTGCTCGCCGCCCGCGGCCTCGTCGGCGAGGCGCACGTACGTGTTGCGCGGGTGGATCCCCTTGACCGGCACGCCGTCCATCGTGTGCACGAGGCACTCGGCCTGGTTTCCCGGCCAGTCGCCGATGAAGCCCGGGTCGAGGAGCAGCTCGACCGTGCGGCCGGCCCACTCGGCGGGCACCTCGCCCGTGACCTCGAACCACCACGTGGACCACGCGCGGCCCCACGGCTGGCCGAGCGCGAACGGCGCGTACTCCTGCCGCATCGCCTCGGCGACGGGCACGGGCTCGTCGGGCGCCATCCAGGCGCGGAGGGTCACGGGTGTCGTCGACGAGTGCACGGCGGGGGTGATCCGCTCGGTCAGCGCGCGGAGGATCCGCTCCTGGACGAGCTTCTGGTTCTGGTGCATGGGGAGTCCTTCGCGAGGTCGGGATGCAGGCAGTCGGGTGGGGCGCGAGGGCCGGGAGTCGCGCGTCAGCGCAGGTAGGAGAGCGCCGGGAACGCGTGCATCGCGTCCTCCAGCAGGGAGCGCGCGACCGTGACGGAGTCGACGAGCGGGTGGTGCGCGAGCGCGCGGACGGCCGCGGCGCGGGATCCGCCGAGGCCTGCCTCGATGGTCTGCCGCTCGACGTACTTGGCGTTGGTCACGAGGCCCACCCCGAAGTCGGGCAGCTCGGTGCCGGCGACCGGATGCGCGCCCGAGGCGTCGACCACGCACGGCACCTCGACCACGGCGTCCGCATCCAGTGCCGCGAGCGTGCCGCGGTTGCGCACGTTGAGGATCAGCCGCGCGCTCTGGTCGTACGCGATGCCGCGCATGAGCGCGATCGCGACGTCCTCGTAGCCGCCGGAGACGAGGTCGTCCTCGTCGCGGTCGCCCATGCCGGCGGACTGCCGGTTGGTGGCCATGTAGGTGGTCTCGCGGTCGAGCCGGGTGCGCTCCCACAGCGCGAGCGCGGACACGTCGTGCCGGTGCTCGAGCTGCTCGTAGAACCGGCCCTGCTGCTCCACGAGGAACGCGCCGCGGGTCTGCGCGGCCAGCTGGTCGGCGTGCCGCACCTCGCGGCGGAAGTAGTAGTAGTGCAGGTACTCGTTCGGCACGGCGCCGAGCTCGGTGACCCACTCGGCGCCGAAGAGCCGGCCCTCCTCGAACGTGCCGATGAGGTCGGGGCGGGCCATGAGGTCCGGCAGCACGTCGCGGCCGTCGACGCGGAGGCCGCGCAGCCAGCCGAGGTGGTTGAGCCCCGCGTAGTCGATGACCACGTCGTCGCCCGCGACGCCGAGGGCGCCGAGCACGCGGCGGGCGAGGCCGATGGGGGAGTCGCAGATCCCGATGACGCGGTCGCCGAGCACACGCGACATGGCCTCGGTGACGACGCCGGCGGGGTTCGTGAAGTTGATGACCCACGCGTCGGGGGCTCGCAGGCGGATCCGCTCGGCCAGGTCCATGACCACCGGCAGCGTGCGCAGCGCGTAGGAGATGCCGCCGTAGCCGACGGTCTCCTGGCCGATGACGCCGTGCGCCATGCCGAGCCGCTCGTCGCACGAGCGCCCGGCCATGCCGCCCACGCGGATCGCCGAGAAGACGAACGCGGCGCCGGCGAGCGCCTCGTCGAGGTCGGTGTGCAGCGTGATCACCGGGGCGTCGGCGTAGGCGGCGGCCTGCTCCGCGAGCACGCGCGCGACGGCCGTGAGGCGCACCTCGTCGGTGTCGTAGAGGGCCACGTGCGAGACGCGCCCGGCCTCGTGGTCGCGCAGCAGCGCCGAGTAGACGAGCGGGACGCGGAAGCCGCCCCCGCCCAGGATCGTGAGCCTCATGCGACGGTCACCGACACTCCCTTGTCCGCGAGGCCCTGCGACACCCGCTCGTGCGGGGCGGCCTCGGTGATCAGCTGCGTCAGCGACGCGGTGGGGGCGACGCGGCCGGCGCCGGTGCCCGGGAACTTGGAGGAGTCGGCGAGCACCGTGACCCGGTCGCTCATCTCGGCCATCGCGCGCTTGATGGGCACCTGGGCCATCGTCGTGTCGCGCAGGTCGCCGTTGTCGGCGATGCCGCTCACGCCCACGAACGCGTGGTCGGCGTGCAGCATCCGCAGGCTTTCGGCGGTGAGCGGGCCCGACACCGAGCGGTAGACCGGATCCCAGTCGCCGGGCAGCAGGATGAGCCGCACGCTCCGGTCGTCCCGCAGCACGTCGAACGCGGCGATGCTCGCGGTGATCACCGTGAGGGACCGCCCGCGCAGCTGCTCGGCGAGGTGCAGCGTGGTCGTGCCGATGTCGAGCACGACCGACTGGCCGTCCTGGACCTGCGCCGCCGCGGCCCGCGCGATGCGCTCCTTGGCCTCGCGGTTGACCTGCTCCACCTCGGCGAAGGGCGCGTCGACCTCGACGAGGACCGCGCCGCCGTGCGTGCGCCGGAGCGCGCCCTGCTCGTCGAGCCGGGCCAGGTCGCGGCGGATGGTGGCCTCGCTCGTGCCGGCGGCCTCGGCGAGCTCGGCGACCGTGGCGCTGCGGGTGGCGCGCAGCCGGTCGAGGATCACGAACTCCCGGGCGTCTCTCATGACGTGAACATTAGCGCGCAGGATCGAGCAGAAACAATCTCGTAATGGGCAAGGTCTTCCATCCATGTGCTCACATGGGCTAGAAACGTCACTACCGGTCGGCGGCCCCCGTCGACCTCGTCCCGCCGGCAGCGTCGCCGTCGGCGGACCCGCACCGCTCGTCGCCCGCCGGGCGCGGCGGCCCACCCGGAGGAAGGGGTCCACGTGCCCGCTGCATCGCGACCCGACCAGGTCCCCGCGGGGCTGCTGGTCGTCGGCCAGCTGTTCGCGGACGTCGTGTTCGGCGACCTGCCGAGCGAGCCGCGGCCCGGCCACGAGATCTGGACGTCGTCGTTCGGGCACGGCCCCGGCGGCATCGCGAACTTCGCCGTCGCGGGCGCGCGCCTCGGGGTGCCGACCGTCATCGCGGCGGCCGTGGGCACGGATCCGTTCTCCCGGCTGGTGCGCGCCGCGCTCGCCGCCGAGGGCGTGGCGCTCGACCACCTCGTGACCCTCGACGACTGGGCGCTGCCTGTCACGGCGTCGCTCGGCTGCGACGACGACCGCGCGCTCGTCACGGGCGGCGTGCCCTGCCCGCTCGGCTCCGACGAGCTCGTGCCGGGCGCGGTGCCGCCGGCCGCCGCGGCGCTCGTGCACCTGGATCCGCACCGCGCCGCGTGGATCGGCCGCGCCGCCGCCGCGGGCACCGACGTGTACGCGGACGTCGGCTGGGACCCGTCCGAGCGCTGGGACCCCGCGATCCTCGACCAGCTCGACGAGTGCCACGCGTTCGTCCCCAACGAGCTCGAGGCCTCCGCCTACACGGGCACCGACTCGGCCGTGCAGGCGGCCCGGGCGCTCGCCGCGCGCGTGCCGCTGAGCGTCGTCACCTCCGGATCCCGCGGCGTCGTCGCGGTGGACTCCGCCCGCGGCGAGGAGGTCGTGCGCCCGCCGCTCGCGGTGCGCGCCGTCGACGCCACGGGCGCCGGCGACGTGTTCGGCGCCGCGCTCGCCGCGTCCGCCCGTGCCCCGTGGAGCCTCATCGAGCGCGTCGACTTCGCGTGCCTGGTCGCGGGGATCACGGTCACGCGGCCCGGCGGCGCGTCCGGCGCCCCGCGGCTCGACGAGCTCGCGCCCTGGCTGCGCGCGCACCCGGAGGCCGCCGAGCCCGGCCGCTACGACTACCTCCTCGACGCCCTCGCCCATCCCGACGCCGCGCGCCTGCTCGCCTGACGCGGCGCGCGTCCCGCTCCCCGACTCCCGCTCCCGACCCGCCCGTCCCCTCCCCACCGAATCGAGAACCACCATGTCCCCTCACCCCGCCCGCCGCTCCCGCGCCCGGCGCGTCGTCGTCGGCGTCGCCGCCCTCGCGCTCCTCGCCCCGGTGCTCGCCTCCTGCTCGTCGTCGTCGGGATCCTCCGCGGGCGGCCAGCTCGACCTGTGGATCTGGCCGGACGGCCTCAGCCAGACGGTGCTCGACCAGGTGCCGGACGCGGTCCCGGGCACCACGCTGAACGTCTCCACGATCGGCGGCGACTTCAAGCAGAAGCTCGTCACGACCTTCACCGGTCGCTCGGGCCTGCCGTCCATCACGGGCGTCAAGGGCGAGGACATGCCCTACTTCCTCAGCGAGGACGGCCTCTTCGAGGACCTCGACCAGCTGGGCGCGAAGGACGTCGCCGACCAGTACCCGGAGTGGAAGCTCAAGGAGGCGACCACCGAGGACGGCCAGCTCATCGGCCTCCCCATCGACATCGGCCCCACCGCCCTCTACTACCGCGCCGACGTCTTCCAGAAGGCCGGCCTCCCCAGCGAGCCCGCCGACGTCGCGGCGGCCACGGCCACCTGGGACGACTACTTCGCCTTCGGCAAGAGGCTCAAGGCGGCGACCGGCGGCGCGATCTTCGTGGACGCCTCCGACGTGTTCACCAAGTCGATCGGCCAGGGCACCACCCGCTTCGTCGACGAGGACGGCGACTACACGGGCGACAGCCCCGAGGTGAAGGCCGCGTGGGATCGCGCGGTGCTCGCGTACCAGGAGGGCCTCACCGCGAACGTCACCGACGGCAGCCCGGACTGGGCTTCCGCCATCTCGAACGGATCCCTCCCCGCGCTCCTCGGCGCCTCGTGGTACCAGGCCGACCTCAAGAGCGCGACGGCCGACACCTCCGGCGACTGGCGTGTGGCGCCCATGCCCGGCGGCCCCGCGAACATCGGCGGCTCGTTCCTCTCCATCCCGGCCGGCACCAAGGACCCCGAGGCCGCGTTCGCCGTGATCAAGGACGTGCTGAGCGAGGACAACCAGGTCACCGCCTACGCCGACAAGGGCATCTTCCCGTCGGCCACCGCCGCCTACGACGCCCCGAAGCTGCAGGAGGGCGACCCGTTCTTCGGCGGCCAGTCGACCGTCGGGATCTTCGCCGACGCCGCCGCGAAGATGCCCACCGCGTACACGAGCCCCTACGACAACCAGGTGCAGGCCGCCTTCGTCACCGAGCTGCAGAACGTCACGTCGCTCGGCAAGGACCCGGACCAGGCCTGGACCGACGCCGTCGCCGCGGGCGAGGCCGCCCTGAGGACCGCGAAGCAGTGATCCCCGTCGCCGTCCGCCCGGGAGGGCGCCCTCCCGCGCCCACCCGGGCGGGCGCGGGAGCCCGCGGGATCCGCCGCACGTGGCCGTACTACCTCGCCATCGCGCCGTTCTTCGTGCTGTTCCTGGTCTTCGGACTCTTCCCCGCGATCTACTCGCTCGTGCTCTCGTTCCAGGACTGGAACGGGCTCGGCACGGCGAAGTGGGTGGGGCTCGCGAACTTCCAGGCGCTGGCGGCCGACGCCACGTTCTGGCTGTCGATCCGGAACACGCTCATCATCTTCGCCCTGTCGACGTTCCCGATGATGGCGATCGCCGTGGTCGTCGCGGCCATGCTCAACTCGGCGAAGCGGCTCAGCACCTTCTACAAGATCAGCTACTTCGTGCCGAACGTCACGAGCGTGGTCGCGATGGCGGTGCTCTTCGGCTCGATCTTCGGCGACAGCTTCGGGCTCGTGAACGCGGGCCTCCGTGCGATCGGGCTCGACGGGGTGGCCTGGCTCTCGACGCCGTGGGCGATCCAGGTGACCATCGCGGTGCTCATCACGTACCAGTGGACCGGCTACAACGCGATCATCTTCCTCGCGGGCATGCAGGCCATCGGCACCGAGGTCTACGAGGCCGCGAAGCTCGACGGAGCGGGCGCGATCCGCACCTTCTGGTCGGTGACGCTTCCGCTGCTGCGCCCCACGATCCTCTTCGTGCTCGTGGTCTCGACCATCACGGGCCTGCAGAGCTTCACCGAGGCGCAGGTGCTCACGTCGTCCTCCAGCATCACCAACCCGAACTCGGGGGGCGCGGGCCAGGCCGGCCTGACGACCGTCCTGTACTTCTACCAGCAGGCCTTCAACTACAACCGCTTCGGCTACGGCGCCGCCATCGCGTGGGGCGTGTTCCTGCTCGTGGTGATCTTCTCCATCATCAGCTTCCGGCTCGGGTCGGAGAAGAAGGAGAAGGTCGTGCGGGCGCCCAGCACGAGGAAGGGGCACCGCGCATGAGCGCCACCGTCCACGCCGCGGGATCCGCCGCGGCCCGGGTCGCCGACCAGGCCTCGGGGCGACCGCGCGACGAGCGCACTGGCCGTCCCGCCGGCCGCAGGCAGCTGCCGCCCGGGCGCGTGATCCTGCACGGGGTCCTCTTCGCCGGATCCATCGTGAGCCTGTTCCCGCTGTACTGGCTCGTCGTGATGGCGAGCAACACCACGAGCGACATCTACAGGTCGCCGCCCGTGCTCGTGCCGGGGCCGTACCTGTGGGACAACATCCAGGCCGTGTTCCGCACGATCGACTTCGGCGGATCGCTCATGAACACGGTCATCGTCGCGGTGTCCGTCACCGTGCTCGTGCTGTTCTTCGACTCCATCGCGGCGTTCACGTTCGCGAAGTACGAGTTCCCCGGGCGGCGGGCGCTCTTCGCGCTGCTGCTGGTGACCTTCATGCTGCCGGCGCAGCTGTCGGTGATCCCGCAGTTCGTCACGATGATCAACCTCGGCTGGGTCGGCCAGCTGCAGGCGCTCATCGTGCCGGCGGCCGCCAACGCGTTCGGCATCTTCTGGCTGCGGCAGTTCATCGTCTCGAGCGTGCCCGACGAGCTCATCGACGCGGCCCGCATCGACGGCGCCGGGTTCTTCCGGCAGTACCTCACGGTGTGCCTGCCGCTCATCCGTCCGGGCCTCGGGTTCCTCGGGATCTTCACCTTCATCGCCGCATGGAACGACTACCTGTGGCCGCTCATCGTGCTCAACGACCCGGGCACGGTCACGCTGCAGGTGGCGATGAGCCAGCTCAACAGCGCGCACGGCAAGGACTACGGGATGGTCATGGCGGGTGCGCTGCTCGCGGTGATCCCGCTGATCGTCGTGTTCCTCGTCGGCGCCCGGCAGTTCATCGGCGACATCGCGAAGGGCGCGCTGAAGTGACGGCCCCCGCGCCCCGCTCGCCCGCGGTCACGGCGGTGGACGACGCGGCCGGCCTCGGCGTGGCCGCGGCCGACGTCGTGCAGGCGTTCCTCGGTGAGGATCCGGCGGGCGTGCTCGGCGTGGCCACCGGATCCACCCCCGAGCCGCTCTACGCCGAGCTCGCCCGGCGGCGCCGGGAGCGCGGGCTCGTGACCGACGGCCTGTCGCTCGTCGCCCTCGACGAGTACGTGGGGCTGCCGCCCGGGCACCCGGAGTCGTACCTCTCCTTCGTGCGGGACCGGATCGCCGGTCCGCTCGGGGTGCCCGTCGCGCGCGTCGTGGTGCCCGACGGGTCGGCGGCGGACCCGCACCACGCCGCGGCCGAGCACGAGCGGCGGATCCGGCGCCTCGGCGGCGCGGGCCTCCAGATCGTGGGCATCGGGGCGAACGGGCACCTCGGCTTCAACGAGCCGGGGTCGCCGTTCGCCGGGACCACGCGGGTCGTCGAGCTCGCGGACGCCACGCGGCGCGCCAACGCCCGGTACTTCGGCGGCGATGCCGCGCGCGTCCCGACGCACGCCGTCACGCAGGGGATCGCGACGATCATGTCGGCCGCGCGGATCCTGCTCGTCGCCTCGGGCGCGCACAAGGCCGAGGCGCTCGCCGAGGCGCTCGCCGGCCCGGTGACGACGGCCGTCCCCGCCTCCGTCCTGCAGCGGCACCGGCGGGTCACCGTCGTGGCGGATCGCGACGCGCTGGCCGCGCTGCACGGCCGCGTCGACCTGGCGGCGCTCGCCTGAGGCCGCGTCCACCTCCCCGGGCTATGCTCCATGCGCGCGCATGGAATTGGTCCGTGCGGGAAGGAACGCACCATGAGCACCACGTACCGCGTCGGCTACCTCGTCGGCAGCCTGTCGTCCACCTCCATCAACCGGGCCCTGTCGCTCGCGCTGAAGCGCCTCGGCGCGCAGGCCGGCCTCGAGCTCACCGAGATCCCGATCCAGCCGCTGCCCTTCTACAGCGCCGACATGGACGGGGAGTACCCCGAGGTCGCGAACGACTTCAAGGCGGCCATCGCCGACGCCGACGCGATCATGATCGTGACGCCCGAGTACAACCGCTCGGTGCCCGGCGTCCTCAAGAACGCGCTCGACTTCGCGAGCCGCCCCTACGGCGAGAACGCGTTCCAGGGCAAGCCCAGCGCCGTCATCGGCACGTCCATCGGCGCGGTCGGCACGGCCGTCGCGCAGCAGCACCTCCGCAGCATCCTGTCGTTCCTCGCGTCGCCGGAGCTGTCGCAGCCCGAGGCCTACATCCAGACCACCGAGGGCCTCATCTCGCCCGAGGGCGCGATCTCGAACGCCGGCACCGAGGAGTTCCTCCTCAGCTGGCTGCAGGCGTTCCACGCGCACATCGAGAAGAACCTCCAGGCGGTCGCCGCGTAGCGGACGCCGTGCACGACGAGGGGCCCGGGCGGATCGTCCGGGCCCCTCGTCGCGCTCCGGGTCAGCGCCTGAGCTGGATCCCGAGCACGTCCCGCGTGCGCCCGCCCGGCACCGCGTGCACCGACACCGCGACGACGCCGTGGGGGGATCCGGCGCGCATCGCGTCCGTGATGGTCACGTCGAGCGCGTCGTCGCCCACCTCGCCGCCGAGCTCGACGGGGTCCGGGGCGGGCGCCTCCACGCCGCCGACGCGGATCGCCTGGCCGACGGCGGCCTTCGCGGTCGCGCCGTCCCCGTCCGACGGCGCCCGCCGCAGCCGCACGCGCACCACGGTCGCCGTGCCCGCGGGATCCCGCAGCTCGTAGGAGAACCAGCCGGTCGCGCTCCGCCAGTGCCGGCCGTCGGCGCCGCCCGCGCGCGTGCCCTCGCCGCGGAAGACGTGGTCGACCTCGGGCTGCTGCTCGCCGGCGACCACCTCGTCGACCACGTCGCCGTCCGTTCCCGCGGCGTCCATCGCGCGCAGCTCCGCGGCGCGCGCGACCGGGTCGGCACCCGTCGGCCAGACCAGCGTCGTGCGCTCGTCGTGGATCCCCGCGAACGGCTCGAGCGCGACCGCCACCCGCTCGCCCTCCCGCCACGCGTCGAGCCGGAACGCGAGCGCCTCGCGGTCGTCGAGCGTCACGGCGTCGGCCGGATCGGCCGCGGTCACCACGGGCGTCCGCTCGAGCGGCACCTTCGGCGCGGGCGACACGTGGCCCATGCGCGAGTCCTCGGCGAGCGAGGTCGCGATCCCGTCCCGGCCGTCGCGCGAGGCGAGCGCGACCGGGCCGTAGCGGAACGACGTCCACGCGGATCCGTCGGGCAGGCGCTCGGCGCGCACCTCCATCCCGAACCGGACGGCCACGACGGTCGCGCCCGACCAGGTGCGGCGGATGCGGGCGAAGCCGGCGCCGGGCACGACGGGCACCGGCGCGCCGTCGACGAGCACCTCCATCGACGTCGCCCAGCCCGGCCGTCGGAGCCGCAGCTCCAGGTCGGCGGGTGCGTCCGCCTCGACCGTCACGCTCACCTCGCCCGTGCGCGCGACGTCGCCCGCGATGCGCGCCCGGATCCCGCGCTCGGCCCAGTCCAGCTCGGCCGGCACGTACAGGTCCACGAGCAGCGCGTCGCCCGCGTGCGCGAACACCTGCTCGCCGTAGCGCGCGTGGTTCTCCATGCCGGTGCCGACGCAGCACCACATCGACTCCTCGGCGACCGAGTACGCGCGGTGGTGCGCGGGCCGGAGGGAGGTGAAGTACACGAGGCCGCCGTGCTCGGGGTGCTGCGTGGAGAGGACGTGGTCGAGGGTCGTGCGCTCGACCTGGTCGAGGATGGCCGGATCCCCCGTCCGCTCGAAGCGCAGCCGCGCGAGCTCGAGCATGTTGTAGCTGTTGCAGGTCTCCGGCCCCTGCTCGTCGAGCACCATGGGCGCGAAGTCGCGCGACGGATGGAAGTGCTCGCGCACGCTGTTGCCGCCGATCACGACGCTCCGCCGGTGCACGACCGAGTCCCAGAACGCGTCGGAGGCGGCGACGAGGCGCGCGTCGCCCGTCATCCGGCCGAGCCGCTCGATCCCGATGACCTTGGGGATCTGCGTGTTCGCGTGCAGCCCGTCCAGCTCGTCGCGGCCGGCGGCGAGCGGATCCACCAGGGCCCGCTGCGCGAACCGGCGCGCCTCGGCGAGCAGGTCGTCGCGCCCGGAGATCCCCGCGAGCGTCGCGAACGCGTCGCACATGCCGCCGTGCTCGGTCGCGAGCATGCCCTCGAACTGCGCGTCGTCGAGGTGCGCGGAGACGCCGAGCCACCAGTCGGCCATGCTCTCCGCCATCCGCAGCGCGCGGGCGGATCCCGTGTGCTCGTGCGCGTGCAGCAGCCCGCGGAGCGTCTTGTGCAGGTTGTAGAGCGGCACCCACCTGCCCTCGAGGTCGAAGGTGTCCGCCTCGATCCGGCCCTCCGCGATGGTACGGCCGAACTCGCGGCCGTCGGGCACGCCGCCGAGCCAGCCGTCGCCCGCCGCCTCCTGGCAGCGCTCGAGCACGTCGAGCATGCGCTCGAGGCGGGGGAGGAGGCGCGGATCCCCGGTGGCGGCGTGCAGCTGCGCGAGCGCGGACAGGTGGTGGCCGCCGATGTGCCCGTCGAGGCCGATCGCCTCCCAGCTGCCGTAGCTCGGCACGGGGGAGTCGAGCCCGGCCTCCCGGAGGAAGGGCGCGAGCAGCCGCTCGGGATCCAGGCGCAGCACGTACTCGACGTCGGTCCGCTGCGCGTGCCGGAGCGGGCCGTCGCCGAGCCGGACGGCGGAGAGGGGGAAGGAGCGGGCGGCGGCGGGGCTGGCGGCGGCGGGGCGCGGGGTGGCGGGGGCGGCGGTCATCGGGATCCTCACGTGGCGGCGGCGGCGTCCACGGCGACGGTGCCTCGGACGGGTCCCGGACGCGATCCGGGGCGCATCGACCGCCCTTGACGAGCAGTACATCGATGCACATAATCTAGTACAACGATGTAGAAGGCACCAGGGCGGTGCGTGCGGCCACGCGGCCGAGCCTCTCGGGGCCGACACGTCACGGACACGAGGAGCGCGATGAAGCGGACCACGAGGAGGCTGGTCGCCGCGGCGACCGTCACGATCACGGGCCTGGCGCTCAGCGGCTGCTCCGCAGGATCCGGCGCCGGGGGCGACGGCACCATCGAGCTCTGGATCCGCGACTACGAGAAGGCGCTCGTCGAGCCGCTCGCCGAGGCCTACAACGCGTCGCACGAGACGCAGGTCGAGATCACGCTGGTGCCGTCGCCCAGCTACGTGCAGAAGCTCGCGACCTCCATCGCGGGCGGCGACCCGCCCGACGTGGCCGCGCTCGACCTGGTCTTCACGCCCTACTTCGCGCAGGCCGGCGCCCTCGTCGACATCACCGACCGGGTGGACGCGCTCGGCTACGCCGACGACTTCAGCCCCGCTCACGCGTCCGTCTCGTCGTTCGACGACCGCACCTACGCCGTGCCGTTCACGGGCGACGCATCGGTGCTCTTCTACAACAAGACGCTCTTCGCCGAGGCCGGGCTGGATCCCGAGCGCCCGCCGACGACGCACGCCGAGATCCGCGCGGCCGCGAAGGCCATCACCGCGCTCGGCGACAGCACGTACGGCTACTCGATCCCCGGCGCGTGCGGCGGCTGCCTCATCTTCGGCTTCACGCCGCTCATCTGGGGCGGCGGCGGCGACGTGCTCTCCGCCGACGGCCGCACCGCGACCCTCGACAGCCCGGAGGTGAGGGAGGGCCTCGAGCTGCTGCGCGGGATGTGGACCGACGGCAGCATGCCGTCGCTCGCCCGCACCGACGCCGGCCCGAACACCGCGACCGCGTTCCAGCAGGGGACGGTCGGCATGATCGCCGACGGCACCGCGACCATGGGGTCGCTCGTCGCCGGCGGCAAGGTCGACTTCGGCGTCACCCCGCTGCCCGGGAAGGACGGCGGATCCGCGTCCTTCGGCGGCGGCGACACCCTCGCCATCCTCGACGGCGCGGAGGACGCCGACGCCGCGTGGGAGTTCGTCGAGTGGGCGACGGGCGAGGAGGCGCAGACGATCCTCGCCGAGCAGTCGGTCGTGCCCATCCGCACCGACCTGCTCGACGAGGTCTACGTGCCGCAGGACCCGCGCTACGCCGTGTTCGCGGACGCGCTCCGGGTCGGCCACGTGCCGTTCAGCCCGGTCGAGAACGAGCTGTTCAACGACAACAACGGGGTCTGGGTCAACCTGATCTCGCAGTCCGTGTTCGGCGGCGGGATCCCGGAGGCGCAGCGCGAGGCCCAGGCCGAGGCGCAGCGCATCCTCGACTCCGTCGTCTACGTCGAGGAGGACGAGAAGTGACCGCACCCGTGATCACCCGGCTGGAGGGCGCGGTCGCGTCCCCGGCCTCGAGCGCGGTGCGCGACCGCGGCGGCATGGCGAGGAGGCGGCGCCGCACCGGGATCCTGCTGGTGCTGCCGGCCCTCGTGATGCTCCTCACCTTCTTCATCTGGCCGCTGATGCGCACGATCGCGATGAGCACGTACACGTGGCCGCTGCTCGGCAACCGCGCCTTCACGGGCCTCGCGAACTACGTCGAGGCGTTCCAGGACGCCGCGTTCCTCAAGGCCGTCGGCTTCACGCTCGTCTACACGGCGGTCGTGACCCCGGTGCTCCTCGTGATCGGCCTCCTGCTGGTGCTGCTTATCCAGCGCCGCACGCGCACCGCCCGGATCTTCCAGTCGATCTACTTCCTGCCCGTGGTCGTCGGCCTCGCCTCCGCGAGCTACCTCTTCCTCTTCATGTGGCAGCCGGTGATCGGGCCGACCATGAAGGCGCTCGCCGGGATCGGCCTCGTCGACGTGTCGACCAACATGTTCGGCGGGAACGTGACCGCGTTCCTCGTGGTGGTGAGCATGGTCGCGTGGAAGTCCGCGGGGCTCCAGATGCTGCTCCTGCTGTCGGGCTTCCAGTCGATCCCGCAGGAGGTGAACGAGGCGGCCGAGGTGGACGGATCCACCCGCTGGCAGCGGTTCTTCCACATCACGCTGCCGCTGCTGCGGCCGACCCTGGCGCTCGTGCTGGTGTTCAGCGTGGCCGGGTCGCTGCTGGCGTTCGACCAGTTCTACATCATGACCGCAGGCGGGCCAGACAACGGCACCATCACGGCGGTCTACGAGATCTACCGCTCCTCGTTCATCCGGCTCGACCTCGGCTACGGGGCCGCGCTCTCCATCATCCTCATGGTCGTCCTCGGCCTCGTCAGCGCAGCCCAGATGCTGCTCCTCCGGAACTCGGACCACTCATGAGCACATCCGCCCCCGCCCGCCCCGCCTCCTCCATCCCCGCCGCGGGCGCGTCCCCGCATCGCGAGGCGCGCGGCCGCGACGCCCGCGGTCTCGGAGCCGTGCGCGCCTCCATGCCGCGCCTCGCCTGGTACGTCGCGTGCGGCTGCGTCGCGCTCCTCTTCCTCTACCCGCTCGGGATCATGCTCGGCACCGCGCTCACCGCGCAGGACGGCTCGGTCGGCCTCGGCAACCTGCAGCGGCTGCTCACACCCACCGGCGGACTCGACCTCCTGACGAGCCTCCGCAACAGCGTCTTCGTGTCGCTGCTGGTCACGGCGATCACGATCGTCGTCTCGACGCTGGCCGGCTACGCGTTCGCGCGGCTGCCGTTCCGGGGGAGCGACGTCGTGTTCTTCGTCGTGCTCATCACGTTCATGATCCCGTTCCAGGCGATCATCACGCCGCTGTTCCTGACGCTCATCGAGCTCGACCTCGACAACAGCCTCGTGGGGCTGTCGCTCGTGCTCGCCACCTTCAACCTGCCGTTCGGGATCTTCCTCATGCGGAACTCCTTCGCGGCGGTGCCGGCGAGCCTGGAGGAGGCCGCGCTCATCGACGGGAACACGCCGCTGCAGGCCATGCGGCGGGTGATGCTGCCCATCGCGATCCCCGGCGTCGTCTCGACTGCGCTCCTGACCTTCTTCTCGGCGTGGAACGACTTCTTCGCGACGCTCATCCTCATCACCGACCAGAGCCTGTACACGCTGCCGGTGAGCCTCAACATCCTCTCGGCCGGCCAGAACAACTCGGTCGACTGGGGGCTGATGCAGACGGGCGTCGCCGTGACGGTGCTCCCGTGCGTCGTGCTCTACCTGCTGCTGCAGCGGTACTACGTGGCCGGCCTCGTCAGCGGCGCCGTGAAGTAGGGCCGCCGCCCGCCCCGCATGCAAGGCTGGGGGCGGCGCGCGCCGTGTCCGGAGGAGGATCCGCGGCGGGCGCCCGGACGAGGGGGAGCGGATGGCGGCCACGATGAGCGACGTCGCGAAGGCCGCGGGCGTCTCCATCAAGACCGTCAGCAACTACTTCAACGGCTACCCGTACATGCGCGACGAGACGCGGACGCGGATCGAGGCGGCGGTCGCCGAGCTCGGCTACCGGATGAACGTCTCCGCCCGGAACCTCCGCTCCGGCCGGTCGCGCATGATCGCGCTCGTGATCCCCGAGCTCGACAGCGCCTACCTCGCGCCGCTCGCGCAGGACGTGATCGACGCGGCCGACGAGCTCGGCCTCAGCGTGCTCGTCGAGACGACGGCGGGGCGGCGCGACCGCGAGATCGGTGCGCTCTCGGGCCTGCACCGCCAGGTGCTCGACGGCGTGATCTACGAGCCGCTCGCCCTCCACCAGGAGGACGCGGGCGTCATCGACCTCCACGTGCCGCTCGTGATGATCGGCCAGCGCTTCCTCGAGGGCCTCGCCGACCAGGTGCTCATCGCCGACCGGGATGCCGCGCACGCCGCGGTCGCCCACCTCGTCGACACGGGCCGGCGCCGCATCGCGCTCATCGGCGTGCGCGAGGCGGACGAGCCGTCGGGTTCCGCGCTGCGACGGCGCGGCGCCGAGGACGCGCTCGCCGCGGCTGGCATCCCCGTCGACCCGCGCCTCCAGGTGGATCCCGGCCCCTGGCGCCGCGAGTCCGGCGCCGCCGCGATGGCCCGCCTGCTCGACGACGGGGTCGAGCTCGACGCGGTCTTCGGCTTCAACGACTCGCTCGCGCTCGGCGCCCAGTGGATGCTCCAGGAGCGCGGCCTCCGCGTGCCCGAGGACGTGGCCGTCGCGGGTCTCGACGACACCGCCGACTCCCGCTTCGCGCAGCCGCCGCTCACCACGGTCTCGCCCGGCCGTCGCGCCATCGCGCGCCGGGCGGTGGAGATGCTGGCCGAGCGGATCGAGCACGGCGCGGACGCGGGCGCCTTCCGCACCGAGACGATGGGCTTCGAGCTGCTCGTGCGCGGATCCACGGTGGCGCGCGGGCGCTGATCTCGTGGTCTGCCCGCCGTGGATGCTTCGGCACGTTCTCGGGGCCGACGTGCCCACCCGATGGCCGCTGACCTGGCATGCAGGCAGTCGATGCCACCGAGGACGGATGTCTCCCGACGCTTGTGGATCGGTTGACGTGCGTCCACGATTGCGTCCTCAGATTCGAAGTCCTGAACAACCGACCGAGAGGAAGACGATGAAGAAGCTGCGATTCACGTTGCTCGGACTGGCGCTCACGGGCGCGATGGTCAGTGGCGCCGCGCTCGTGACGGTGCCTGCTGGTCCGGCTCACGCCCAAGACACAGCGTCGGACTTGGCCTACGCCGAGTGCCATTACGACCATGACTTCGATTCGTGCCAGTTCCTCGCGGAACAGGGGCAGAACATCACGGAACCGGAACTGAAGTGCCTGGCTGCCGCGGGGATCACCATCGCGCGCAAGTACCTCGCTGCGGGTGCGACCGGTTGCCTCGGGTCCTTCCTCTAGGGTCGGCTCGCATGACATCAATGGATCGAAAGAACATCCCGACCTGGATCGCGGCTGTGGTCGCGTTCCTCCTCGCTGCGATCTGCTTCTCCCTGCTTCCGTCAGGCTGGGCGATCGTGGTCTATGGCGTGCTGGTCTTCGGCATCGCGTTGATCTACCGGGCTTCGTCTTCGAGGGCGAGCAGGTAGTCCACCACCGAGGGGTGTCTCGGCTCTCCGAGGCACCCCTCGGGTCGCCTCCTCCATCGAGCGGCAGCGAGCGAGCGCGGGCGTAGCGATCGAGGATCGGGACGAAGGTCGAATCCCCCAGTGAGGTAAGGCTATGCTTACCCGCGGCCCGGCTCCCTGCGGGCCCGACACCGGCCTCGATCCCCAGGAGACCCATGCCCCGCGCCCTCGCCCGCCTCACCGCCACCGCCGTCACGGGCCTCGTGCTCGTCGCCCTCACGGGATGCGGGGCGTCCGAGGAGGTGCCGGCGGCGTCCGTCGCCGAGGCGGGCCAGGGGACGACGACCTACCCGCTCACGCTGTCGAACTGCGGGCACGACGTGACGATCGACCAGGCGCCGCAGCGCGTGGTGTCGCTCGACCAGGACTCCACCGAGATCCTGCTGTCGCTCGGCCTGCAGGACCGCATGGTCGGCACGGCGTCGTGGACGGATCCCGTGCTCGACTCGCTCGCGGACGCCAACGCGCAGGTGCCCCGCCTCGCCGACAACGCGCCCACCTACGAGGTGCTCATGGGCGCCGATCCCGACTTCGTCACCGCGTCCTTCGGCCGCCACTACGGCACCGGCGGCGTGGTCACGCGCGACCGGCTCGCGGAGACCGGCATCCCCTCCTACCTCTCGCCGACCGACTGCGACTCCGACGTCAGCATCAACGGCGGCGGCCAGCGCACCACCCCGCTCACGGTCGACGCGCTGTACCAGGAGATCCGCGAGATGGCCCAGGTGTTCGACGTGGAGGACCGCGGCGAGGCCCTCGTCAGCAGCCTCCAGCAGCGCGCGGCCGCGGCCACCGACGGCATGGACCTCGGCGGGGCGAAGGTCATGTACTGGTTCGCCGACACCAAGACGCCGTACATGGGCGGGGGCTTCGGCGCCACCGCGCTCCTGTCCCGCCAGGTCGGCCTCACGGACGCGTTCCCCGAGGTGCGCGACGACTTCATCGCCACGGGGTGGGAGGACGTCGTCGACCGGGATCCGGACATCCTCGTGCTCGGCGACCTGCAGCGGAACCGGTTCCCCGGCGACAAGCTGCAGGACAAGATCGACTTCCTCAAGTCCGACCCGCTCACCCGCGACCTCACGGCCGTGAAGGAGGACCGCATGGTCGCCCTGCACGGCGCGGAGCTCAACCCGTCGATCCGCTTCGTGGACGGGCTCGAGAAGATCCGGGCGTGGTGGGACGCGCGCGGGGCGAGGCTCTGAGCGCCGCGGCCCCGCGGGCCCCCTTCGCGACGGTCGCCGCGCGGATGCGCGCCCTGCCGCACGCCGTCCGCGTCGTGCTGCTCGGCGCGCTCGGGATCGTCGCGGTCGCGCTCTCGGTGGGCGTCGCCGTCACGCTCGGGCCGGCCGACGTGTCGCTCGTGAACGTGCGCGACATCCTGCTGAACCACGCCGGGCTCGCGCGGATCCCGGTGCGCGTCTCCGAGGACGCCATCGTCTGGCAGGAGCGCCTCCCGCGCGCGCTCGTCGCCGCGGCCTGCGGCGCCGGCCTCGGCATCTGCGGCGTCGTGCTCCAGTCACTGCTGCGGAACCCGCTCGCGGACCCGTTCGTGCTCGGCGTCTCGTCCGGGGCGTCCACCGGCGCCGTGCTCATCGGCGTGCTCGGCCTCGGCGGCGGCGCGCTCGGCATGTCCGGCGGCGCCTTCATCGGGGCGCTCGTGGCATTCGGGTTCGTGCTGCTGCTCGCGCGGTTCTCCTCGGGCGGCACGGCCGGCGTGATCCTCGCGGGCGTCGCCAGCACGCAGCTCTTCTCCGCGCTCACCTCGCTCGTCGTCTTCGCGTTCGCCGACTCCGACGAGACGCGCGGCATCATGTTCTGGCTCCTCGGATCCCTCGAGGGCATGCGCTGGGACGAGGTGGGGCTCAGCGTCTCCGTGGTCGCGGCCGGTGCGGTCGTCTGCCTCGCCTACGCCCGCTCGCTCGACGCCTTCGCGTTCGGCGAGGAGGTGGCCTCCTCGCTCGGGATCCACGTGGGCCGCACCCGCACGATCCTCCTGGTGGTCACGGCGCTCCTCACCGCGACGCTCGTCAGCATCGCGGGTGCCATCGGCTTCGTCGGCCTGGTGCTCCCGCACGCCGCGCGCCTGCTCTTCGGTCAGCGGCACTCGCGCGTCGTGCCGGCCACCATCGTGCTCGGCGCGGTCTTCATGGTGTGGGTGGACGCGTTCTCGCGCCTCGCCTTCGCGCCCACGCCGCTGCCCGTGGGCGTCGGCACGGCGCTCGTCGGCGTGCCCGTGTTCATGCTGCTGCTGATGCGGAACAGGGGGCGCGCATGACGCTCGAGGCACGGGGCGTCAGCTGGTCGCGGGGCGGGCGGATCGTGGTGGACGACGTCACGCTGGAGCCGGCACCCGGATCCACCGTCGGGCTCCTCGGGCCCAACGGCTCGGGCAAGTCGTCGCTGCTCAAGCTGCTGCAGGGCGCCGCGGCGCCGGACTCCGGCCGCGTGACGCTCGACGGCGCCGACCTCGCGGGGCTCCGCCGGCGCGAGGTCGCCCGGCGCGTGGCGACGGTGACCCAGCACGGCGAGACCGAGGTCGACATCGTCGTGCGCGACGTCGTGCGCCTCGGCCGCACGCCGTACCGCACGCTCCTCGGCGGCGACACCGCGGAGGACACCGCGGCCATCGACCGCGCCCTCGCGCACGTCGGCCTCGAGGCGAAGGCGGATCGCGCGTGGCGCACGCTCTCCGGCGGCGAGCGCCAGCGGGCGCACATCGCGCGCGCCCTCGCCCAGGAGCCGCGCGAGCTGCTGCTCGACGAGCCCACCAACCACCTCGACATCCGCCACCAGCTGGAGCTGCTGGCGCTCGTGCGCGACCTGCCGGTGACCTCGGTGATCGCGCTGCACGACCTCAACCTCGCGGCGATGTTCTGCGACAGCGTGATCGTGCTGCGCGAGGGGCGCGTGGTGGCGGGCGGGCGTCCGCGCGAGGTGCTGACGCCGGAGCTCATCGCCGACGTCTACGGGGTGCGCGCGCTCGTGACGCACGACGAGGCGCGCGGCTGCTCCCAGGTGCTGTTCGACGCGGCGCCGCTCTAGGCGGGCACCCGCCCGTCGCCCAGGATGGGAGGACGGCCGCGGGAGCGCGGCGCGTCGACGACGAGGGGATCCGACATGGGCACGATCACGATCACGGGAGGATCCGGGCGGATCGCCACGAGCATCCGCCCCCTGCTCCTCGCCGCCGGGCACGAGCTGCGGCTGCTCGACGTCGTGGAGCCGCCGACGCAGCTCGCGGACGGGGAGACGTCGGCGATCGTGGACACCACGGACGTGGACGCGTGCACGGAGGCGTTCCGCGGATCCGACCTCGTCGTGCACCTGGCGGCGCACGCGGCCGAGCGGCCGTGGGAGGCGATCCAGGCCGTGAACAACGACGGCGCGCACGCGGTGCACGAGGCGGTCGTGCGGGCGGGGGTGCCGCGGATCCTCGCGGCCAGCTCCATCCACGCGGTCGGCTTCCTGCCCGCGACCGAGGCCGCGCGCGACGACGTGCCCGCGCCCCGCCCCGACACCTTCTACGGCCTGAGCAAGGTGCTGCTCGAGGGGCTCGGCAGCCTGTACGCCGACCGGCACGGGCACGTCGTGGTGAGCGTGCGGATCATGACGGCCGAGCCCGAGCCGTCGCAGGCCCGCAGCGTCTCCACCTGGCTCTCGCCCGGCGACGCGGCCCGCCTCGTGGAGGCCGTGCTGAGGTGGGACGAGCCCGGCCACCGGATCGTGTGGGGCGTCTCGCGGAACACCCGCCGCTGGGTGTCGCTCGCTGCGGGCGAGGCGATCGGCTACCACCCCGAGGACGACGCCGAGGTCTTCGCGCACCGCTTCCCGGAGCTCGGCGCGGACACGGCGCCGCCCGCGGGCGTGCTGCTCGGGTCGATCTTCACGGAGGTGGAGCTGGGGTCGGACATGGGGTGAGGCGCGGGCCGGTCGGCCGGTCGGGCGCGCCCCGACCCGACGTACGCTGGGACCATGCGGTCCTTCCGACGTGCGGGATCCGCGCGCACCCCCGAGCCCGGCGACGGCTCGATGCCCGACACCCGCGGCCCCGTCCGCGCACCCCGCGCGAAGCTCCCGCGCGACGTGCTCGTCCTCGGCATCATCGCCTTCTTCGTCATGGTCGGCTTCGGCGTGGTCGTGCCGGTGCTCCCCGTCTACGCGCGCAGCTTCGGGGTCGGCAGCTTCGAGATCGGCGCGGTCATCTCCGCGTTCGCGCTCATGCGGCTCGTGATGAGCCCGTTCGTGGCGCGGATCATGGACGGGACGGGCGAGCGCACCGTCCTCGCCATCGGCCTCGCGATCGTCGCGCTCTCCTCCGGCCTCGCGGGCCTCGCGCAGGACTACCTCCAGCTCCTGCTCCTCCGCGGCGCGGGCGGCATCGGCTCGGCGATGTTCTCGGTGGCGGCCATGACGCTGCTGCTCGGCTCGACGGATCCCACCCGCCGCGCCCGCGCGATCGGCTTCTACCAGGGCGGCTTCCTCATCGGCGGCATGGCCGGGCCCGCGCTCGGCGCCGTGCTCGCGACCGTGTCGCTCACCGCTCCCTTCTTCTTCTACGCGGCGACCCTCGCGGTCGCGAGCGTGATCGGGCTGCTGCTGCTGTCGAAGCGCACGGGCCAGGCCGCCGCCACCGGACCCGCCGAGCCGCCGCGCCCCTTCGCCGAGGTGCTCCGCGACACCCGCTACCGGGGCGCGCTGCTCGCCAACCTCGGCAACGGGTGGGCGTCGATGGGCGTCCGCAGCTCCCTGATCCCGCTGCTCGTGGTCGAGGTGATCCGCGCGCCCGCCGCCTCCACCGGCATCGCGTTCGCGTGCGCCGCCGTCGTGCAGGCCCTCGCGCTCGCGCCGGCCGCGCGCTTCGTCGACACGGTCGGGCGCCGGCCCGCGATCATCGGGTCGTTCGCCGTCGCCGGCGTGCTGATGGTCGCGATCCCGTTCGCGCCGACCGTCATCGTGCTCACGATCCTGCTCTGCGTGTTCGGCGCCGCCGCCTCGTTCATGGGGACGGCGCCGGGCGCCGCGGTGGGCGACGCCGCGGGCGGTCGCAGCGGCCGCCCGGTCGCGGTGTTCTCGATGGTCTCGGACCTCGGCGCCATCGTCGGCCCGCTCGTCGCCGGATACCTCGCCGACGCCGTGTCCTTCCCCGTCGCCTTCGCGACGGGCGCCGTGCTGCTGCTCGCCGCCTCCGCGTACGCGCTGCTGCGCATGCCGCGGGACGAGCGCACGGCCGCGCCCGTCGCCGCCTGATCCGTCGCCGCAGCCCTCCTCCCCCGCCGGATCCGCGGCCGGAGCGTCCGTCCTCGGACGTCATGCGCAGGATCCGGCCCCCGCCTTCCGTATCCTCGTCAGCGTGACGACTCCCCCGAAGAAGCCGCTTCCCCTCGAGCACGACTCCACCCGCGACGGCACCCGCGACGCCGTGGAGCCCGCTCTCCGATCCGACGTCAGCCACCTGGGCGGCCTGCTCGGCCAGGTGCTCCGCGAGTCCGGCGGCGAGGACCTGCTGCGCGACGTCGAGCGGCTGCGCGAGCTGGTCATCGACGCGTACGAGAGCGCGCGCGACGCCTCCATCGACGACGCCGAGCGGCTCGTCGCCACCTTCACGCCCGAGCGCGCCGAGCAGGTCGCCCGCGCGTTCACCTGCTACTTCCACCTCGCGAACCTCGCCGAGGAGCACCACCGCGTGCGCGTGCTGCGCGAGCGCGAGGCGGCGTCGGGCTTCGTGCCCGACTCCATCCCGGACGCCGTCGGGAAGCTCACCGAGGAGCTCGGCCGCGAGGAGGCCATGCGCCGCCTCGGGGAGATGCGGTTCCACCCGGTGCTCACGGCGCACCCCACCGAGGCGCGCCGTCGGGCCGTGGCCACGGGGATCCGCCGCATCGGCGACCTGCTCACCGAGCGCGACGGCGCCGTCGCGGGCACGCTCACCGGGCAGGACGTCGACCGCCGGCTGCTCGAGGAGATCGACGGCCTCTGGCGCACCTCCCCGCTGCGCACCACCCGGCCGACGCCGCTCGACGAGGTCCGCACCGCCATGGGCGTCTTCGACCAGACCCTGTTCGAGGTCGTGCCGCGCGTCTACCGGCTGCTGGACGACTGGCTGCTCGGCGAGGAGGCCGGGGTGCGCGACGCGGTCGCGCCCGCGTTCTTCCGGCTCGGCAACTGGATCGCGGCGGATCGCGACGGCAACCCCTACGTCACCGCGGCGGTCACCGAGGAGGCCGCGGGCATCGCGAGCGAGCACATCCTGCTCGGGCTCGAGCGCGTCGCCCTCCGCGTCGGCCGCTCGCTCACCCTCGGCGACGCCGACACCCCGCCGAGCGCGGAGCTGCGGGAGCTCGCCGCCGGGCAGGACGCGCTCGCCCCGCACCTCACCGCCCGCATCGGCACGCGCGCCCCGGCCGAGCTGCACCGCCGCGTGCTCCTCGTGATCGCGGGGCGCCTCGCCGCCACGCGCGAGCGCCACGACGACGCCATCGCCTACCCGTCGGCCGCCGAGCTGCTCGCCGACCTGCGCGTGCTGCAGGCGTCGCTCCGCGCCGCCGGCGCCCACCGCATCGCGAGCGGCGAGCTGCAGGGCCTCATCTGGCAGGCCGAGACCTTCGGGTTCCACCTCGCCGAGATGGAGGTGCGCCAGCACTCGCAGGTGCACCGGGAGGCGCTGCGCGAGGTGCTCGCCGTGGCCTCAGCGGATGCGTCGGGCGACGCCGCCCCCGAGCTCGCGCCCATGACGGTGGAGGTGCTCGACGTGTTCCGCACGCTCGCCCGCCTCCAGGAGCGGCACGGCGTCGCGCCGTTCTCGCGCTTCATCGTCTCGTTCACGCAGTCGGCCGACGACATCCGCACGGTGCACGAGCTGGCCGCGCTCGCGCTCGGCTCCGCGGAGGCGGCGCCCGTCCTCGACGTCATCCCGCTGTTCGAGACGTTCGCCGACCTCGACGCGAGCACCGAGATCCTCGACGCGATGATCCGGCTGCCCCAGGTGGAGGCGCGCCTCGCCGCCACGGGTCGGAGGCTCGAGGTCATGCTCGGCTACTCCGACTCGTCGAAGGACGTGGGGCCCGTCTCCGCGACCTTCGCGCTGTTCGACGCGCAGGCCCGCATCGCCGCGTGGGCGCGCGCGAACGACATCGAGCTCACGCTCTTCCACGGCCGCGGTGGCGCCCTCGGCCGGGGCGGGGGCCCTGCCGACCGCGCGGTGCGGGCCCAGCCGCCGGGATCCGTCGACGGCCGCTTCAAGCTCACCGAGCAGGGCGAGGTGATCTTCGCCCACTACGGCGACAAGCGCATCGCCGCCCGCCACATCGAGCAGATGGCCGCCGCCACCCTGCTGGCGTCCGCGCCCTCGAACGAGGAGCGCAACGCGGCGGCCGCGCACGGGTCGGCGGACATGGTGCGCGTCATGGACGAGGCCTCGCGCGCCCGGTTCTTCGAGCTCGTGAAGGCGCCCGGCTTCGCGCCCTGGTTCGCGCAGGTCACGCCCATGGAGGAGATCGGGCTGCTGGCCCTCGGCTCGCGTCCCGCCCGCCGCGGCCTGTCTGTCGAGTCGCTCGAGGACCTGCGGGCGATCCCGTGGGTGTTCGCGTGGACGCAGGCGCGCATCAACCTCACGGGCTGGTTCGGCCTCGGCTCCGCGCTGGCCGCGGTCGGCGACGAGGCCGTGCTCCGCCGGGCCTACGACGAGTGGCCGCTGTTCACGTCGATGATCGACAACGTCGAGATGTCGCTCGCCAAGACCGACGGCCGCCTCGCGGAGCGCTACCTCGCGCTCGGCGACCGGCCGGATCTCGCGGCCCTCGTCACCGAGGAGATGGAGCTCACGCGCGAGTGGGTGCGCAAGGCCACCGGCCGCGGCGACATCCTCGAGGGCCGGCCGGTGCTGCGCCGCGCGGTGCGCCTGCGGAGCCCGTACGTCGACGCGCTGTCGCTGCTCCAGCTGCGGGCCCTCCGCGCGCTGCGCACGTCGGCTTCCGATGCGACCGGCCAGACCGCTCCCGGCCAGGCCGACCCGACGGATCCGGACCACCGGCTCCTGCTCCTCACCGTCAACGGCATCGCTGCGGGGCTGCAGAACACGGGGTGACGTGCGTGCACGATGCTTGACCGGTTGGGGCGGTCGACGCAGAACATGATCGCCCTGGCTGAGGACATGCGGGGGAGGCGCGCGTCGCTTCGGGTGCTGAACCTCGGCAGGGGAGACATGGAAACCGCGACCCCAATAGGGTCGACGGTCTTCACCGTGATGGCGGCGCTCGCGTACATGGGGCTCGAGATCGCGCGAGAGCGCATCACGAACTCGGTATCCAAGCGCCGGGCGGCAGGCAAGGACCTGAGTGGCCGGCGCCAGGCCTTCACCGACAGCCAGGTCAAGAACGCTGCGAGACCGATCGATGCCGGCGAGCCGACCGTCCAGGTCGCGCGCGACCTGAGCACGTCCAGGGCGACGCTGTACCGCCAACTTCGGGACCGCCAAAGAGCCGAAGCGGCAACTGCGATCACGAGCTAAGGAGGTCGCAGGGGCACCACTATATGACCCCTCCGGACTCTTTTCCGAAGGGTTCGGCTGAAACGCGTTGCTGCGGCTGGCGACAGCCGTGCCTCAGTAGCGGATACCGTTCGGAAAAGTGGGCGCCCCGCAGGCAGAATTTTCTTTCGTGATGCGCGCCCGGTGTCGACTACATTGCGCTTTTGGCGCGCGGCATTAGAAGTCGAGCACCATGCCCGGGAACTCTCCCGTGTAGCTCTCGACCGCGTCCCCGACGTTGACCTTGGAGTCCTTCTCGTCGAGCATCTGCTGTAGACGCCGCTCGTCAGAGCGCAGTGTCTCTGAGCGCTCCCCGCCCAGCCCAGCGATCGCGGCGATGTTGAGCCCTTGCTTTGTTCGGAACGTGCGCGCGACCGCCAAACGTGCTTCAGCTCGAACAATCTTGAGCACCGTCTTCGCAATTGCCACAGAGCCAATGACGTCCCCGCTCTCCGGGTCCTTAATGTCGCGGCCCAGAGGGTCCATCACTGCGAACTTCATTCCGACTTCCACGCCATCCTCGCTACCACGGTTGATCACGAGGTCTGTACTAGTCAGTAGCTGCGCAACTTTGGCGCGGATGAGGGTAGGTTCTTCACTGCTCATTTTCGGTTCCGTCCTCCGGGGTAGTCGCCATTCGTCTGTACAGCAAGTACCAGTTCGCGGCGAGGTCTTCGTGATCGCGCGAGGCCTGGGAAAGACGCCAGCTCAACTCGCCGACGACCTTCTTAGCGACGAGGGCTGCCCCGTCGTCAACTGCAGTCTCGGCAAGCTCGCGAGCGACAATCAGATCGTCTGCGAGGCGTTTGTGGCCCTGCATCTGCATGCGCAGAGATTCCGCGTTCGGAGCACCACGAGCGAACAAGTAGGCCGACGCCAGTTGGAACAAGCCAGAGACAAGCACCAAGAATCCGCTCTGCGATCCCGACGGCGGAGTCTTGCTTGATGCAAGGAACGCAACCCATGCGGCAAAGGCGATGCCAGCCACCAGTGCGCCCGCGCCGAGAAGCCGAAAGCGGTGCCGCCAGCACCACTGCCGCACTTGTCCTCGACCAGAATCCACAACTGGAGCTTAGTGGGGAAACGGTCGGTGCTCGCGATGGCCGATCCGTGGCTTGACTGTGCGGCGAGGTCACCCGCGTGCGTGCAGTGGGTCAGTGCACAGTTATGTGACCACGAGCGTCCGGGAAGCGGTCTCCCCTTGGATGTCGTCTCCGGCGAGGTAAGTGCGTACAGTCGTGATACGAGGTAAGGGCGGATGCGCATGGGATTCATGGATCGACTGCTTGGTCGCAAGGGCGGATCCGTTTCGGATCTTGCTGAGGCGGAGTCGTACGAGGCGCGGCATACCCGTGCGGATGCCGCCGGGTCATTCCGCGGTAAGCACTTCACGGAGTGGGCTTCGCGAGTGGATCAGCTGCGGGCCGAGGGGCGGCCCGATGAGTCTCTCGCCTTGGCGTACGAGTGCATCGAGGCGACGGAGCGCCAGCACGCAATTGACGGGACTGGAGTCGCGCCTGGCTACTACCGAGATGCCGCGGTGGTCTTGCGTGCGCAAAAGAGGTTCGTGGAGGAGGTCCAGGTCCTCGAGCGGTACCTTCAGCACGCAACTGGGAGGCACCCTGAGATTGAGGATCGAGTTCGTAAGGCGACCGCTCTACGTGACGCCGGACGGGACGCAGTGCCGCTCGCGTGTCCGGCGTGTGCAGAGGTGCTTGAGGCCCCGCCAAAGTCTCGAGGTAAGTGCCCTTCGTGCGGCCAGCAGCTGGTCATGCGCAGTGTCCACGGGCAGAGAAAGGCCCTCACGCCAGATCAGGCAGCGGCGTGGACCGCTGCCGATAAAGCGGAGAAGTCCCGTGCGTCGTTCCTCAAACGCTTGGGGTACTTCGGCGTCGCTCGGTCTCAATGGGACCGAGTACGCGCTGAGCAATCAGCGCGGTTCGGTCACTCGGCAGCTGACGGTGACGTGTACTGGCAGCTGGCGAACGAGGCTGCTGTCCGGCACGAGAGCGCCGCCGAGTGGGGCGAGGCCGGCCGCGTGCGAAGCGATATGACCAAGTTCTTGGTCGAGGAAGGCCGCGATTGGGTGTCTGCCGGGCGCTTGGCCGAGGCGAACTGGATGCGAGCTCTTCAGCAGTACGACTCTCTAAGTGCCGAGATGATCCTCATCGCATGTCCGTGTGCGAACTGCCAAAAGGACGATCTCGCGGTCGCCTCCTTGCGGGATTTCTTGTCCGCTTGGCCGCTGCCGCATACGAACTGCAGCCGGCCGCCGTGTCGTTGCCGCATTACGCGCAAGACCCACTGAGCGCGTTGTAGGGCCGTCCGGGAACAGCGATCCTATCGGGCACCCACTTGCGGTTGTGCTTTAGATGTAAACCTTCGATTGCAAGGAGTACGAATGCCAGTCATAACGCCTCTAAGGGCTGCGACGGATGTGCTCGATCGGGCTGATGCGCTTCTGGGCCTCGACGCTGACCCATTGCAGGATCCTCTTCGTACCGACGTGCGGCGGCTCGCATGGGCTATGGGTGTTGCCTCGATTGACACCTACTTACACTGGTTAGTTCATGCCGTGGACTTGGCTGCTCCGCTACCGAACGCGCTCAGGAAGCTAGATGTGCGGTTTGAGGATCTCGTTGCAATGGGGAAGTCCAGCGTCACGGCGCGTCAATCGGGCAAGCGTGACAGGCCGATGGTCCGCGCCCGTAACGTGTTGCACGCCCGGGTCCTGAAGGACACCTACCAGTCCGAACGCGGCGTTGAGACGGCGCTCGGCCTAGCGGGAGTCACAGGGTATTGGCGCGACCTGTCCCTCCACATGGGTGAGCCTTCCCCAGCTATCAAAAGCCACTTGAACTCACTTGCGGCCCGCCGCAACTCCGTCGTGCACGAAGGTGACATCAAGCGTCAGGCGCGGCCTCGCGCAATTCGGCACAAGGAATTAAGTGCGGCCGATGTGAGGAGCGAGCTGGACTGGGTTCGGCGCTTTATCGCTGCGCTGGCCGTGGTGGCTCCCTGATTTCTGATATTCAGGGTCCCGGGGTAGGCGCTCGGCTTGCGGGTCGCAATCACGATAAGCAGCCCGGCAAGAATCACGATACAGAGCGACGGTACTCACAAGTGGCTGGCAGCGTCGTCGGCCTCAAGAAGGAGGACCTGTCGCACGCCTGTCCCTCCCCCGCTCGGTGATGTGTGCAGAACCAACGCGTGCTCGGTCACGAAGCCGCACAACCCGTCGCGTAACCATCGGGCACGACCTCGAGCGAGAACCTGACTCGTTGAGAACGGGGTGCGCACTACCCCGCCCCGACCTCCCGCCGGATCGCCGCCGCGAACCGGTCGATGTCGTCCTCCGTGGTGTCGAACGAGCACATCCAGCGGACCTCGCGGCGGGCCGGGTCCCAGTCGTAGAAGCGGAACTCGGAGCGGAGGCGGTCGGCGACGCCCTCGGGCAGGATCGCGAACAGGCCGTTCGCCTGCGTCTCCTGCGTGAACTCGACGCCGTCGACGCCGTCGAGAGCGGCCCGGAGGCGCGCGGCCATGCCGTTGGCGTGGCGGGCGGAGCGGAGGTAGAGCGGCACGCCGTCGACCTCGGATCCGAGCAGCGCCAGCAGCTGCGCGCTCACGAACCGCATCTTCGAGGCGAGCTGCATGTTGAGCTTGCGGAGGTAGGTCAGCCCCTCGGACGCCTCGGGGTCGAGCACCACGATCGCCTCGCCGTAGAGCAGGCCGTTCTTGGTGCCGCCGAAGCTCACGACGTCGACGCCCGCGTCGGACGTGAAGGCGCGGAAGGGCGCGTCCAGCGTGGCCGCGGCGTTGGAGAGGCGGGCGCCGTCCATGTGCAGGCGCATGCCGCGCTCGTGCGCGTGGTCGGCGATCGCCCGCACCTCGGCCGGCGTGTAGACGGTGCCGAGCTCGGTGGTCTGCGTGATGCTCACGGCGAGCGGCTGCGCGCGGTGCTCGTCGCCCCAGCCCCACGCCTCGCGGTCGATGAGCTCGGGCGTGAGCTTGCCGTCCTCCGTGGGCACCTGGAGCAGCTTGATCCCGGCGACGCGCTCGGGGGCGCCGCCCTCGTCGGTGTTGATGTGCGCGGTGGTCGCGCACACCACGGCACCCCAGCGCGGCAGCATCGAGAGGAGCCCGGTGACGTTCGCGCCCGTGCCGTTGAAGACGGGGAACGCCTCGGCGCCGCGGCCGAAGTGCTCGCCCACGACCTCCTGCAGGCGTGCCGTGTAGGCGTCGCCGCCGTAGGCGACCTGGTGCCCGCCGTTCGCGGCGGCGATCGCCTCGAGCACCTCGGGGTGGATCCCGGAGTAGTTGTCGGAGGCGAACCCTCGGGCGGCGGTGTCGTGGAGCTGGAGGGGGGAGACGGGGGTGGTGGCGGTGGCGTCGGTCACCCGTCCATCCTCGCCTACCCGGCGCGCGGCCCCGGCCGCCCGCTCCCGGCCTACGCGGGGAAGCCGTGCAGCGCCACGTGCTGCAGCAGGATCACCGTCTTGCCGTCCGCGATGCGCCCGTCGGCGACCATCGCGAGCGCCTCGTCGAGCGTCACCTCGATCCGCTCGATGTCCTCGCCCTCCTCGGCCACGCCGCCGCCCGCGCCCACGACGTCGGCGGGCGCGTACGCGGCGAGGTAGTGGTGCACGCGCTCGGTCACGGATCCGGGGCTCATGAACAGGTCGAACAGGTGCGTGAGCGCGACGACCTCCACGCCCAGCTCCTCGCGGGCCTCGCGGCGGATGGCGTCCTCGGGGGAGTCCTCGTCGAGGAGGCCGGCCGCCGCCTCGACGAGCATGCCGTCCGGGTGGCCGTTGACGTAGGCGGGGTAGCGGAACTGGCGTGTGAGGAGGATCCGGTGCGTGTCGGCCGCGTAGAGCAGCACGGTCGCGCCGTCCCCGCGGTCGTACGTCTCGCGCTGCTGCTCCTGCCAGGATCCGTCGCGCAGCCGCAGGTCGAGCGTGGTCCGGCGGAGCACGTGCCAGCCGTCGGAGGTGACCTCGACGCGCTTCACGACCACGTCGGGGTTGCGGTCGAGGTCCGTCCCGCGCAGGTGGAGGCCGGTGCGGCCCCGCGAGTCGGGCACGGTCTCACCGGGGCGCGTCATGCCGCCATCCTCGCGGGCGGCCAGGCGTCGGCGCGTCCGCCCGACGGCGGATCCGCGCGGCGGACGCGGATCAGGCGCGGCCCTGCAGGATCAGGTTCCAGTACACCCACGGCAGCACGTACCGGTCCGCGACGAAGGTGAGGCGGCGCTCCTTCGCGAGGCCCTTCCAGCCGGGGATCGTGGGCTTCGGGCGGTAGCGGTCGTCGAACTCGGCGAACACCACCGTCGAGCGCGAGACCACGAACGGGCACACGGAGTACCCGTCGTACGTCTGCGGCAGCGGCTTCCCCTTCAGAGCGGCCACGAGGTTCTTCGCGACCGTCGTGGTCTGCTGGCGCAGCGCGCCGCCGGACTTCGAGTTGGTGGTCGCGGCCGCGTCACCGAGCGCCCACACGTCGGGGAAGCGCGGGTGGCGGAGGGTCAGCGGATCCACCTCGACGAAGCCGCCCGCGTCGCCGGGCGCCGCGAGGCCCGTGCCGGCCAGCCAATCGGGCGCGGACTGCGGCGGCACCGCGTGGAGCACGTCGTAGGGGAGCGTCTCGCGCTCCGCGTCGTCGAGGCCCTGCTGCGCGGCGTGGTCGGGGCCGAGGAGCGCACGGGAGCGGTCGACGCCGCCGATCTCGACGGTGCGGGCGGCCGGATCCACGCCCACGAGCTCGCGC
Source organism: Clavibacter capsici (assembly GCF_001280205.1). Classification (NCBI taxonomy): domain Bacteria; kingdom Bacillati; phylum Actinomycetota; class Actinomycetes; order Micrococcales; family Microbacteriaceae; genus Clavibacter; species Clavibacter capsici. Next base: position 302,862 of record NZ_CP012573.1, read on the forward strand.
CCGTACCGCACCTCGATGCCGTACTCGGCGACCTTGCGCTCGAGCTCCGCGTCGATGAGCGGCATGCCGAACATCGTGGGCGTCGGCACGACGAGCACCACGCGGATGTCGTCGAGCACGCCGATCGCGCGCCAGTGGTCGCACGCGAGGTACATGGGCTTCTGCGACGCGCCCGAGCAGGTGCCGGGGCCGTCGGGCTGCGTGAAGACGACCGTGCCGGAGCGCACGTCGCGCAGCACCTTCGACGCCTTGGCCGCGTGATGGTGCTCGTAGTTGGAGATGCCGACCGGGCTCGCCATGGCCTCGGCGAGGCCGGGCACGCGGTCCCAGTCCTTCTGGATGCCGGGGCACACGATCAGCTGGCCGTAGGAGACCCCGCGGCCCGACGCGAGCGTCACCGCCTTCGCGACCGGGTCGATGCCGGCGACGCGGTCCTGGATCCACGTGACGCCCTTCGGCGTGACGGACCCCTGCGGCCGGGTGGCCTGCGACGCCCGTGCGGTGCCGCCCGCGACGTGCGAGAACATCGGCTGGTAGTAGTGCGTGTCGCGCGGCTCGATCACCGCGACGTCGTCGACGCCGTACCGCCGGAGGCGCCCGGCGACCGAGAGGCCGGCGTTCCCCCCGCCGATGACGAGGACGTCGTGATGGGCGGTCGTGCCGGGGGCAGCGGTCATGGGCTCACCCTAGGCCGGGCGCGGGGCGACCGACCGGGTGCGGGCGGGATCCCCACGTGCCCGTCAGGCCGGCGGCGCCCCGTCCTCGACCAGGCGGCCCGTCACGCGCACGAGGGCGGTGGCGCCGACGCCGGGCTCGGCGTCGAGGAGCGCGCGGACGCGCTCCCCGACCGCGCGGATCACGTCCGCGGCGGGGCGGTCGGCGGCCGTGGCGACGTGGGTGGCGACGGTGGTGGATCCCTCCCGTCGGTCGACGTCGACGAGCACGTCGGGAGCCTGGAGGCGCAGCCGGCCCGCGACCGCGACGGCGGCGGCCTCGAGCGGCGGCTGCGCAGGGTAGACGCCCGTCACGCCGTCGACCGCGCGGATGGCGGCGGTGAGGCGGCGCGAGAGGTCGGCGTCGTCGGTCACGGGCGGTCCTCCTCGGGCGGGGCGGCGGGAGCCGCGTCGGGGTCGCCCGGGGGCCTGATGTCGTCCACGGTCACGTCGATCCCGCCCACGGTCAGCTCCGCGTGCCGGGCGAGCGCCTCGCGGATCCGCGCGCGCAGCCGGTCCGCCACGCCGGCGATCGGCAGGGGGAACGCCAGCGCGCAGGTGACGGCCACGCGGATCACGGCGCCGGGCGTCGCGACGTCGCCGTCGAGCACGCAGCGGCCCATGATCACGCCGCCCATGCTGTCGCCCGCGCGGCGCACGATGCCGCGGACGGCCGCCTCCGTGATCGTGAGGCGCAGCGTCGGATCCGGGTGGCTGATCGGCACGTCGCGACCCGAGCGCACCTCGGCGCCGATGGTGTCGAGGAGGTCCGAGATCCATGCGGCGTCGCGGTCGGGATCGCGGTCGGCCTCGCGGCGGAGGCCGGAGGCGGAGAGCTCGGAGAGGCGGGTCAGGTTGGCGAGGGCGAGGCGGCAGGCGGCGGATCCCTCGATGGCGGGATCGGCCGGCGTGCGCCCGCGGTCGAGGTAGTCGGCGAGCTCCTCCATGGTGCGGCCGTCGACCAGGTCGTCGCGCTCCACGGACTCCACGGCGTCGTCGCGGGCAGCGCCGTCGTCGGGCGGGTCCGGGCGCATGCCCGAGGTGTCGGTCATCGCCATGCCTCCAGTTCGCGGAGCAGGAACCGCCGCGCCCGGGCCAGCAGGCCGCGCACGGTGGAGAGGGGGAGGTCGAGCTCGTCCGCGATCTCCTGGTAGCTGAGGCCCGCCGTCTCGCGGAGGAGCCAGCACCTCCGCTGGTCGTCCGGCAGCCTGCCGACAGCGTCCCACACGGCGTCGAGCTGGAGCCGGGTCTCGACGATGCGCTCGGGGCCGCGCGCGGCGGGCGCCGGCGGATCCCAGTCGTCGATGTCGTCGTGGTGGCGGCGGACGCGGATCCGGTCGATGGCCTTGTGGGTCACGATGCGGATCAGCCAGGCGCGGATGCCCGCGGGGCTCTCGAGCTCCCCGAGGCGCCGCCAGCCCGTGAGGAACGACTCCTGCACGACGTCGTCGGACTCGATGTCGGAGCCGAGGATGCGCGCCGCGTACACGCGCATGAGCGGGCCGTGGCGTCGGGCCAGCTGCGCGAACGCCTGCACGTCGCCGTCGGCCGCGCGCGACGCGAGGGTCGCGTCGGCGGCGTGGAGGAGCGGATCCTGGTCGGTGCCGATGATCGCCTCCAGCCGGTCTCGTCGCCCACGGCAGGTGTGTCCGGCCGCGCCCCGGACCGAGCATGCCCGACGGCCGCAGGGGCCTCTGGCCGCGTGGCCGGAAAGCGCACGCCGGATGCCGCCAGGTGGCCGCGCAGCGAAGCCCGGCCGCTCCCGCCTGGAGGAAAGCTGGACGTGCGGGACGAGCCGGACGCCCGGCCCGTCTCCTTGACGCGCCGGGCATCCAGCCGGCACCGCGATCCCCTCGACGGGAGCGCGCCCCATCCACCACAGGAGCACCACATGACCGACGTCACCCCCGCCACCGCCTCCAGCCGCGCCGCCGCCAAGCACACGCCCGCCGACTCGGCCGCCGGCAAGAACACGATCGCCGACGGCGTCGTCGAGAAGGTCGCGGGCATCGCGGCCCGCCAGGTCCCCGGCGTCCACGACCTCGGCAACGGCGCGGCCCGTGCCGTCGGCGCGATCCGCAACGTCATCGGCCAGCAGGACCGCGGCCAGGGCATCTCCGTCGAGGTCGGCGAGAAGCAGGTTGCCGCGGACATCGTGGTCGTCGCCGAGTACCCCGTCGCGCTGCAGGACCTCGCCGACCGGATCCGCGAGTCCGTCACCGACGCGATCTCGCAGGTCGTCGGCATGGACGTGACCGAGGTCAACGTCACCGTCTCCGACGTGCACATCCCGTCGGACGACAAGGACGAGGACGACGCCGCGAAGAGCCGCGTCCAGTAGGAGCGACCTCGTCGGCCACGGCCGACGCACCGCCCGCACGACGCGCGCCCGCGGACCCCGCCATCGGGATCCGCGGGCGCGTCCGCGCGCTACCGGCCGATGCCGGCGAGCGAGCCCGTGGTCTTGCCTGCCGGATCGCCGACCAGGCACGTCACGATGCGGTCGCCGGTCATCCAGCCCTCGGCCGTGGGCTGGTAGTACGTGTAGTCGTAGATCGAGTCCTGGTAGTCGAAGCCGATGAAGGAGTCGAACGCCGTGCCGCACGCGTCGTCGGCCTGCGCGTCGACCGGATCCGAGCCGGGGTAGTCGGACCCGCCCGTGAGGGTCACCTCCCGGTACGCCTCGAAGTCGTGCGGGTCGGAGCACGCCACCGTGCGCACCGCGGTCACCTCCTGGGCGACCCCGTCCGTGTCCTCGCCCGAGACGCTGTCGACGAGCGACTGGTCCTCGATGCAGTCGCCCTGGCGCAGGTCGAAGACGTCGGTCCTGCCGCTCGCGGTGACGGCCCCCTTCTCGTCGCGCGGGGCGTCGTGGGGGATCAGGTCGGCGATCTGCTGCGGTGAGCATCCGCTCAGCGCGGCGGCGACGAGGAGGGCCGCGAGCGCGGCGGGCAGGGTGGTGCGGCGGGCGGCGGTGGTCATGGTGTCCTCGGGGTGGTGGGTGGATCGCGCTCACCGTAGCGGGAAGCGGGCCGGCTGCGTGCGCGTTCCGTGCGACGCCGCTGCGGGCCGTCGGACGTGGACGCGCCCGGCCGCCTCCGCGGGGGAGCGGAGGCGGCCGGGCGGTCGTCGGGTGCGGTCCGGCCGCGCGGGCGTCATCCCTTCAGCGCGTCCTTCAGCTTCACGCGGGATCCGGTGCGCAGCAGCGAGTTGCTGTAGATGCGGGATCCGAGGGCCACCACCACGGCGGTCGTCGCGATGAGCACGAGGAGCGACAGGAGCGGCTCCCACCACTCGGCCTCGCCGAGGAACAGGCGCATCGGCATCCCGACCGGGGCCGAGAACGGGACGTACGACATGATCGTCATCACCACGGGGTTGTCGTTGAAGAAGATGACCGCGAAGTACGGGATCATCACGAGGTACGTGACCGGGGCCGTGACGGCGCCCACGTCCTCCTGGCGGGAGACGAGCGACGCCGCCGCCGCGAAGAGCGACGCGAGCAGCACGAACCCGAACAGGAAGAACACCACGAACCACAGCACCGCGGGGCCGACGATCGCGAGCAGCGCTGTCTGGTCCGTCACGAGGAGGCCGACGCCGGTCATCAGGGCGATGAGCGCGATCTGCGTGAACGCCAGGATGCTGTTGCCGAGCACCTTGCCCGCGAGCAGCGCCCGCACGGGGATCGTGGACATGAGCAGCTCGACCACCCGGGTCTGCTTCTCCTCCACCACGCTCTGGGCGATGATCTGCCCGAACGTCAGCGCCGAGATGAAGAACACGAGGCCGAACGCGATCGCCACGAGGTAGGCGACGCCCGGGTTGGTGGCCGGCTCGTCGAGCAGCTCGACGCGCGGGGTGTCGGTGAGGGCGCTGACGACGCCGTCCGGGGCGGAGGTGTCGCCGATCACGAGCACGGCGCCGTCGGAGTCCGCCTGGGGGTCGGGGACGACGGCCGCCTCCACGTCGCCGTCGCGCACCATCGCCTGCGCGTCCTCGACGCTGTCGGCGGGCACGCCCTCCAGCGACGGGGCGCCGGACACGGCCTGCTGGGCGGCGCCGACGACGGCCACGCGGGTGGTGTCGCCGTCGCCGCTGCCGGCCTGCGTGGCGAGGAACCCGCTGACGACGATGGAGACCAGGATCCCGACGAGCAGGATCCCGGTGCTGATGAGGAACGACTTGCTGCGCAGGCGCATGCGCACCTCGCGGCCGGTCACGAGCATCGTGGACTGGGCGAACGTCGGGGCCGTGCCCCGTCGGGTGGCGCTGGTGGTGCTCACTGGACGACCTCCTGGAAGATCTCGCTGAGGGTGGGGCGGCGGCGCGTGAACCCGGTGACGGATCCACGGGAGACGGCCTCGGCGAGCACGCGCTGGCGCGCCTCCTCCTCGGCCTCGAAGAGCACGTAGCCGCCGTCGAACTCGACGACGTCGACGCCGGGCACGTCGCGCACCCAGCCGCCGTCGCCGTCGATGAGGAGCTCCGTGAGGGGGCGGCTGTGCTGGTCGCGCAGCTCCTCGCGGTCGCCGGATGCGCGGATCCGGCCCTCGGCGATGACGACCACGTCGTCGCAGAGGCGCTCCACGATGTCGAGCTGGTGCGAGGAGAAGAGCACGGGCACGCCCTGCGCGGCGCGCTCGGTGAGGACGCCGAGGACGGTCTCGACCGCGAGCGGGTCGAGGCCCGAGAACGGCTCGTCGAGCACGAGCACCTCGGGGTCGTGCACGAGGCTCGCCGCGATCTGCGCCCGCTGCTGGTTGCCGAGCGACAGCGACTCGATGGGGTCGTTGCGGCGCTCGCCGAGGCTGAGGCGCTCGAGCAGTCGCTCGGTGCTGGCGGTCGCGTCGGCGGCGCTCATGCCGTGCAGGCGGCCGAGGTAGACGATCTGCTCCTGCAGCTTCATCTTCGGGTAGAGGCCGCGCTCCTCGGGCATGTAGCCGAACGTGCGGCGGCTGGAGGTGCCGAGGTCGCTGCCGTTCAGCGACACGGTGCCGGAGTCGGCGGTGAGCACGCCGAGCATGATCCGCATGGTGGTGGTCTTGCCGGCGCCGTTGCCGCCGACGAAGCCGGTCAGCCTCCCCGGCCGCACGGCGAAGGACACGTCGTCGAGGACGCGGCGGTCCCCGAACGATCGCGTGACGTTGTGGACTTCGAGCACGGAGGGCCTCCTCGGTGGGCGTGGGTGATCCGTGCTGCTCACGCTAGGTGCGGGGGTGCGCGGGGGCGTCCGCCGTGTGGGGGAACCGGGTGGGGGACGGGTGGTCGTCGGGGGGACGGGGGCGCTCGGCGGGGTGACGGGGGCGTGCACGCGGGGTGCGGGTCGCGGTGCCTGGCGGCGCTGGGTCCTCGCCCTCTGGCTCGTGCAGGGCCTCGCCTTCGTCGCGGGTCTCGTCCTCGCGCACTCGTCCCTCAGGGCCGTCACGACCGCGGTGTCCGTCGGCGTCGTCGTGGGCGTCGCATCGGCCGCGCTCGCCGGGGGCGCCGCGCGCCGGGCGGGACGCGGACCCGGCTTCGTCGACTCCGCCTCGATCACCGCCTACGCGTAGGCGCTCGGCCCCGGGCCGGTGACGCCCGGCCGCACCGCGAACAGCATCCCCGCGCGCGGATGCCGGGCCGAGTCCTCGGGCGCGTAGCCCTCCTGCGAGGTCGTGATCACGAGCACGTCGCGGTCGGGGCCGACGAAGGCGCAGCTGGAGACCTGAGGCGCGTCGACCCGCACGGACCCGACGTGCTCGCCGGTCGGGGAGTAGCGGCGCACCTCGCTGCCGCCCCAGAGCGCGACCCAGAGGCGCCCCTCGTCGTCGACGCACATGCCGTCGGGGTGGCCGTCGGCGGGGTCGATCTCGACCACCACCTCGGGATCCGCCAGCCCGCCCTCGTCGGTGACGCGGAAGCGCCGCACCTGCTGCGTGGTCGTGTCGATGTAGAGCATCTCGGCGCCGTCGGCCGAGAACGCGGTGCCGTTGGAGATGGTGACGCCCTCGAGCACCGTCGTCGCGCGGCCGCGGTCGAGGAGGTAGAGCGCGCCGGCCCCGGGCGTCTTGTCGAAGGCCATGGATCCCGCCCAGAGCCGGCCCCGCGGATCCACCTCGCCGTCGTTCATGCGGCGCCGGATGCCGTCGGCCGGGAGCACGTCCGCCATGGGGATCAGCTCGCCCTCCGCCGTGAGGCGGACGAAGCCGTCGCGCGCGGCGAGCACGTGGCCGCCGTCCGCGTGGCGGACGACCGCCCCGACCGGGCCGCCCACGTGCGTCTCGGTGACGGGGCCGACCGCGAGTGTGCCCGGATCCAGCGTGGCCTCGCGCACGATGCCGACGTACTGGTCGGCCCAGAGGAGGGTGCCGCGGACCGCGTCCCAGAGCGGCGCCTCCGCGTGCTCGGAGCGGACGGTGGCGAGGGGCACGGCGTCCCACGTGGTGACGCTCATCGGGGATCCCCCGGGGCGGCGCCGTCCCGCGGCCCGCGCTCCGGGGCGCCCTCGCCCTCGTACGCGCGCTGCGGCATCTGCGTCGCGAGCTTGCCGCCGCTCACGTCGACGAGCGTGCCCGTGATGTACCCGGCGCGGTCGCTCGCGAGGAACACGAGCAGGTCGGCCACGTCGTCGGGCCGCTCCCACCGGCGGATGCTGAGGGTGTCGAGCAGGCGGTCCTGCGCGGGCTCGGGCATCTCGGCGAAGCCGTTCATGGCCGTGGGGATCATGCCGGGCGCGTACGCGTTGACGGTGATGCCCCAGGGCCCCAGCTCGCTCGCGAGCACGCGCGTGAACTGCACGACGGCCGCCTTCGATGCTCCGTACGCGGCCGCGCCGACGCTCGGGACGACGGCCGCGAACGACGCCGCGTTGACGATGCGCCCGCCTCCCGCCGCCTTCATGGCCGGGATGACGGCCTGCGAGAGCAGGAACACCCCGCCGACGTTCACGTCGAACGCGGCCTGGAAGCGCGCGGGCTCGAGCGTCTCGACCGTCCCCTCGACGTTGATCCCCGCGTTGTTCACGAGCACGTCGACGCGGCCGGCCTCCTCCAGGACCCGCGCGACGGCGGCCTGCACGGACGCCGGGTCGGTGACGTCGGCGACGATCGCGGTGATCCCCTCCGGCAGCGCGTCGCCGAAGCGGAGGTCGAGCCCGAAGACCCGGCACCCCTCCTCGAGGAAGCGCTCGGCGATGGCACGGCCGATGCCCTGAGCGGCACCGGACACGACGACGACCCTGTCGCGGAGGTCGATGAGCATGCGTGTTCCCCACAGTCCGAATAGCGTTTCCCTCAACGTAGGGGTGACCGAGGGAGACCGCCATGGCCGGAGCACGCACGCGGGACGATGACGGCGGCGATGCGCCTGGGGAGGGAGCGGCGAGCCCGCGGACCCTCTGGGTGAGCGGCGCCGGATCCGGCGTGGGCCGCGCGACCGCCGTCGCCGCCGCCCGCGACGGCTGGCACCTCGTGCTGTCGGGCCGCCGCCGGGAGGCGCTCGAGGAGACGCGCGCGCTCGTGGGGGCAGCGGGATCCGCCGCGGTCGTCGCCCCGCTCGACATCACCGACGACGCCGCGCTCGCCGGCGTGGTGGCGGGCCTCGACCGGCTCGACGGGATCGTGGTGGCGGCCGGCCTCAACGCCCCGCGCCGCTCGTGGGCCGACCAGGACCTCGCCGACTTCGACCGGATCGTCGCGACCAACCTCACCGGCACCGCGCACCAGGTCGCCGCCGCTCTCCCGCTGCTGCGGGCGTCCGGCGGCACCGTCGTGCTCGTCTCCTCGTACGCCGCATGGACCCACTCGCCGGGGGCCGGGGTCGCCTACAGCGCGTCGAAGACGGCGCTCGCGACCCTCGTCCGCGACCTCAACGCGCAGGAGGCGGGCAGCGGGATCCGCGCCACGCACCTCTGCCCGGGCACGATCGACAGCGACTTCCTCGCGCTCCGGCCCACCGTGCCCGACGCCGCCGAGCGCGCCGCCATGCTCACGCCGGACGACGTGGCGCGGGCCGCGATGTTCGTGCTCGCCTCCCCGCCGCACGTGCGCGTCGACGAGCTGGTGCTGTCCCCGATGTCGCAGCGCGGCGGATTCTGACGGCCTCGCCGGGTCAGCTCGCCCCCGGCACCACGATGCCGCGCTCGTACGCGAACACCACGGCCTGCACGCGGTCGCGCACGCCGAGCTTCAGCAGGAGGCGCGACACGTGCGTCTTCACGGTGGCCTCGCCGAGGTAGAGCCTCTCGGCGATCTCCGCGTTCGCGAGCCCCTCGGCGAGGAGGCGCAGCACCTCGAGCTCGCGGTCGGTGAGGGTCTGCACGCGCGGGTCCGTCGGGATCGTCGGGGCGGCTGCGGAGGCCGGAGCGTCGTCGTCGGCCGCGCCGGATCCGCGGCCGAACCGCTCGATGACCCGGCGCGTGACGTCGGGCGAGAGCAGCGCATCCCCGCGCGCGATCACGTGCACGGCCTCCACGAGCGACTCCGGCGACGCGCTCTTCAGCACGAACCCGCTCGCGCCCGCGTCGAGCGCGGTGAAGAGGTAGTCCTCGCGGTCGAACGTGGTGAGCATGAGGACGCCCGCGCGGATCGCCGGGTCGGCCACGATGCGGCGCGTGGCCTCCAGGCCGTCGACCCGCGGCATCTGCACGTCCATGCAGATCACGTCGGGCGCGAGCCCGGCGGCGAGGCGCACGCCCTCCTCGCCGTCGGCGGCCTCGCCGACCACCTCGATGCCGTCCTCGCTCTCGAGGATCACGCGGAAGCCGGCGCGCACGAGCGCCTGGTCGTCGACGAGGAGTACGCGGATGGCGGCGGGAGCGTGGGTCGTGGGGTCGGTCGGGTCGGCGGTCATGCGCGGGTCTCCTCGGGGATCGTGACGTCGAGCGGGACGGGCATCGGCACGGGCGGCACGACCGGGGCCTGCGACGTGGGCAGCGAGGCCCGCACGAGGTACCCGCCGCGGGCCTTCGGCCCGATCTCGATGGATCCGCCGACCGCCGCCACGCGCTCCCGCATGCCGCGCTGGCCGAGGCCGCCGGGGCCGTTGCGCACGGGCCCGGCAGCCGCGGAGGCGGCGGCTCCCGCGGGTCCGCCGTCGCTCACCTCCACCTCGACGCGGTCCGCGAGGTACCGCAGGCGGACGTCGACGCGCGCGCCGGTGCCCGCGTGCTTCCGCACGTTCGTGAGGGACTCCTGCGCGACCCGGTAGACGATGAGGTCGACCGTGGGCGTGAGGGGGCGGGGCGTGCCGATGACGTCGAACGCGACCTGGAGGCCCGCGCCGCACGCGTCCGCCACGAGCTCGTGCAGCTGGTCGACTCCGCGGGTGGACGCGGTGAGGGTGGGGTCGGATCCGGCGCCGTCGCCCGCGGATCCGGTGCCGTCCTCCTCCTGCCGCAGCGCGACGAGCATCCGGTGCAGCTCCTCGATCGCGCTGCGCGCGTTGTCCTCCACGATGCCGAGGGAGGTCGCGGCCTTCTCGGTGTCGCGCGCGAGCACGCGTCGGGCGGCGCCCGCGTGCACGCCCATGACCGACACGTGGTGCGCGACGACGTCGTGCAGCTCCCGGGCGATGCGGACCCGCTCGAGCGTGACCGCCTGCTCCGCGACCCGCTCGCGCTCGGTCGCGAGCTCGGCGGTGCGGGTCTCGAGCGCGCAGCGGTCGCGCGCCGACGCCCACGCCCGGTCGCCGAAGTACCAGGCGCCGCCGAAGTAGAGGAGGTTCGTGATGATGGAGATGAGGCCGGCGGCGACGGGCGCCGGGATCCAGGCGTCGGCAGGTGCCCTCTCGAACGTCGCCCCGGAGAGCGAGTAGTACCCCGAGGCCTGCAGCAGCGAGCTGAACAGCCACGCGAACATCGCGACGACGACGAGGCCGCGCACGATGTTCGCCCGCAGGCGGTTCCGTCCCCAGGCTCCCAGCGAGTACATCGCGATGAACATGGCGATGTTGGAGAACATCAGCTCCGGCACGAACTGGTACGCGCCGACGATGAACGTGGCGCCGATCACGAGCGTCACGGCCTCGGGCTGGAGGCGGCGGAAGGCGAGCGGGGCGCACATGAGCACGATCCAGGCGGCGATGACCCACATCGCGGGCCGCGTCGGGTACATGCCGAGCGCGTAGTACTGCATGACGCTGAAGGTGGTGAGCACCAGCATCACGAGCGCGAGGAGCACGTCGAAGCGCAGGCCGGCGCGGTCCGGCCGCGGTCGCACCCAGAACCGGTCGACGCTGTCGGGGACGGGTGCGGCGCTCATCCGCCCACGGTATCGACGCGGCAGCGCCGCCCGCATCCGCCGGATGACGGACCGCCCGCCGGTGACGGGATCCTGTGGCCGGACAGCGGGATAGGCCGCACGGGTCAACCGGTGCCAGACTGGCGGGACGGGCGCATCCGCCCGGCCGTCTCCCCCGCACCGCCGCGGATCCTCCTCCGTGCGCGCCGTCCGCCAGCACGAGAGGCGCCCGACCTCCCGTCCCGTGCCCTCGTCACCCGCTCCTGCGCGCCTGATCAGGATCCGCCCGCACCACCGCCGACGCCCGCGCCGGCACGAAAGGACCCCATGTCCGACACCACCGCATCCGCCCGCCCGGCGCCCGGCGGCCCCGGCGCGCCCGACGCCGGCCGCCCCGCCGCGCCCGACGCCGGCCGCCCCGCCGCCCCCGTCGTCTCCCGCCGCGCCTGGCAGGCGCTCATCGTGCTGCTCGCCGGCATGTTCATCGCGCTGCTCGACACCACCATCGTGAACGTGGCGCTGCCGACCATCCGCACGAGCCTCGACGCCTCCGAGTCGACGCTGAGCTGGATCATCTCCGGCTACGCGCTGGCGTTCGGCCTCGCGCTGATCCCCGCGGGCCGCCTCGGCGACCGCTACGGGCACAAGTGGGTGTTCGTGACCGGCATCGCGCTCTTCACGCTCGCCAGCCTCGCGTGCGGTGTGGCTCAGGACGACCTCCAGCTCGTGATCGCGCGCGTGGTGCAGGGGCTCGCCGGCGGCCTGTTCGTGCCCGCGGTGACCGCCTTCATCCAGCTGCTGTTCCCGCCGCAGGCGCGCGGCAAGGCGTTCGCCATCATGGGCGCCGTCATCGGCGTCTCGTCCGCGCTCGGCCCGATCGTGGGCGGCCTGATCATCCAGGCGGCTGGGGAGGAGTCGGGCTGGCGCCTGGTCTTCTTCGTGAACCTGCCCGTCGGCCTCGCCACCGTGATCGCCGCGATCTTCCTGCTCCCGAGCCGCCAGGTGGCCGAGGAGGTCGCAGGCGACGTGCGCGCGCAGTCCGGCCAGCAGGGCGGACGCGGATCCGCCCCGGCGAAGGCGAAGGCCCCCGCCGCCTCGGGCGTCGACCTCGTCGGCATCCTGCTCGTGAGCGCGGGCCTCGTGGCCCTGCTCGTGCCGCTGATCGACGGCCAGGACCAGGGCTGGCCGCTCTGGACCTACCTCTCGCTCGCGGGCGGCGTCGTGCTCCTCGCGCTCTTCGGCGCGTGGGAGGTCCTGCAGACGCGTCACGAGAAGGGCGTCCTCGTGCCGCCGCACCTGTTCACGCACCCGGCGTTCACGGGCGGCGTGATCCTCGCGATGGTCTACTTCGCGGCCTTCACGAGCATCTTCTTCACGATCTCGATCCTGTGGCAGTCGGGCCTCGGCAATTCGGCGCTCGAGTCGGGCCTCGTCTCCATCCCCTTCGCGATCGGCAGCATCGTCGGCTCCTCGCAGAGCAACCGGCTCACGAACCGCCTCGGTCGCACGGTGCTCGTGATCGGCACGGCGCTCGTGAGCGTCGGCCTCATCTGGCTGTGGCTCGTGCTGCTCAACACGGCCGCCGCCGACCTCACCAGCTGGATGCTCCTCGTCCCGCTGCTGCTCGCGGGCATCGGCAACGGCCTCTTCATCGCCCCGAACGCGCAGTTCATCGTCGCGACGGTCGACCCCGCCGAGGCGGGCGCCGCATCCGGCGTCATCGGCACCGTGCAGCGCGTCGGCTCGGCGGTCGGCATCGCGGTGATCGGCAGCGTCCTGTTCGCGGGCGTCGCCGGCGCCGGGATCCGCGGCCCGCAGATGGTGCCGCAGGCGTTCACCGACGCGTCGGCCTCCGCGATGGGCGTCAGCGCGATCTTCGCGGTCGTCGCCTTCGCGCTCGTGTTCGCCCTGCCGCGGCGGGTGTCGCGCGGGCACTGACCCGCGTCGCTCCACCGCTCCTCTCGCCGATCCGGATCCGTCCGGGTCGGCGAGAGCCGTCTGGAGGAGGCGTACCTCTTCCTATGGGGCGGCGAGCCGCTCCCGGAGCCGGGCGAGCGCGTCGGCCGCGCCGCGCAGCACGGAGATGTGGCCGTCGCCCGGCCGGATCACGAGCTCGGCGCCCGGCACCCGGTCGGCGAGCCAGCGCGCGTGGGCGACCGGCGCGATCCGGTCGGCGTCGCCGTGCAGCAGGATCACCGGTGCGGTGACGGCGGCGAGGTCGACGCCCCAGTCGGCGACGAGCGCGAGGTCGTCGTCGACCATGCCGCCCGGCCCGGCGTCCATCCCGTGCGCCGCGACCCCGTCCAGCCACGCCCAGTCGGTCTCGAGCGCGCGGAGGTCGCCGTCGGTGAACATCGCGGGGTCGAACTCGGAGCGGGCGAGCTCCGCCTCGAGCGCCTCCCGCCCCGCGACCGCCGCGCGCAGCTCCCGCTCGCCGCCCGCGTGCATGCCGGCGAACCAGTCGATGCCCTCCGCGGTCAGCGGCGCGAGCGCGGCCCCGCAGAGCGCGCCCCGCACGCGGTCGCCGAGCGAGGCCGCGGCGGCCAGCGCGAGCACGGCTCCGCTGGAGTGCCCGAACGCGGCGAACCGGTCGATCCCGAGCGCGTCCGCGACGGCGAGGTCGTCGGCGACGGTGGTCGCGACGGAGCGGCCGGGGTGCCGGGTGGATCCGCCGTAGCCCGGCCGGTCGTACGAGATCCACCGCATGCCGCGGGCCTCGGGCGCCTCGACGAGCGGCGCGGGCGGCGGACCGACGTTCGGGGTGCCGTGGTGGTAGATGACCACGAGGTCGGCGTCGTCGCCGGATCCCGTGTCGTAGCAGTGCAGCGTGCGGCCGTCGGGGAGCCGCAGGTCCGTCTCGGTGAGCATGGGGCGAGCGTAGGCGCGCGTGGCCCCGGCGGACAGGGCGGCGACGCGACCCGGGACGCGCGCGCCGCGCGGTGACAGGATCGGCACATGGACGAGGCGCAGCGCAGCGAGCTCCGGGAGCTCCGCCGTCGCGCGTACGGACCCGCCCCCGATCTCGACGACGACGAGCTGGACCGGCTGCGCGAGCTCGAGGCCCGGCAGACGCGGCAGGCCGGTGCGGACGCGGGGGCGTCGGCCCCGGTGCCGGCGGCCGCGCCTGACGTCCCCTCCGCGGCGGACCGGCCGGACCCCGTGCCCGAGGAGGGCGATCCCGACGACCGCGCGCGCCCGGCCTCCCCGCGCCGCCGTCGCACCGCGATCCTCTGGGCCGCGTCCGTCCTCGTCGCGGTCGGCGCGACCGTGGCGCTCACCACCGGCCTCGCGTCGATGACGGGTCGGGACGTCGGCACCGTCGCCCTGGATCCCGACCGCCCCGTCCCCGACCGCTGGGACGACTGGTACCAGGACGTCGCGACGGGCGTCGGCGACTTCCACGGCCTCACGGTGATCGGCCTCGAGAACCCCGAGGACGACGCCGCGTGCGTGACGGTCGTGGCCCCGCGCTTCGCCCGCGGCGGCAACCCCGTCGGCGGATGCGCGGCCGGGTCGTTCCCCGCCCGCGGCGTCCTCACGGTGACGGGCGACATGCCCGCCGAGCTCCGCGACGAGTTCCCGGAGGGCACAGCGCTCGAGTTCGTGCTCGAGGGCGCATCCGTCCGCGTCAGCGCGGGCTAGGCGCCGCCGCGTCAGGCCCGGTGCGACCTCAGCAGCCGGGTCACCGCGATCATCGCGCCGCCCACCACCGCGGGGATCCCGCCGCCGGGGTGCACCGACGCGCCGACCCGCCACAGCCAGGGCCGCCAGGGGTCGTTGTACGAGGGGCGGTGGAACGGCCCGCTCAGCCACGGCGGACGCGCCGCGCCGTAGAGCGCGCCGTGCGGTTCGCCGCCCTCGCCGTAGTACCGCGGGTCGAGCACCGTCTGCTCGTCGAGGAGGTCGGTGAGGGGCCCGTCGAGACCCATCGCGGCCGAGACGCGGTCGACCTCGCGCCGCACGAAGGGGTGCTCGACCGTGTAGCGCCCGCCGTCGGCCGGCGCGGTGAGCAGGATGCCGAGGGTGCTGCGCGGGTTCGGGTAGACCTCGCCTGCGCGGTACTGGTTGACGAACACCATGGTGTCGGCCGGCTCGTCGCCCGCCTCGAGGCTGCGATGCAGCGCGGCGGGCTTGGTCGGCAGCACCACGCTGTGCGTCGCGATGCGGGCCGGCAGCTCCTCCCGCAGCACGCCGTACAGCGCGACGGCCGAGCAGGAGAGGGTGCGGGGGCGCAGGCGGGGGAGCGACGGGATCCGCGACGGGCCCGTGAGCGCGGCCAGCCGGTCGGCGTCCAGCGCGCTGACGACGAGGTCGGCGGGGTGGCGCCCGAGGGCGGTGGTGACCGACCCGCGCTCGATGCGGGTGACGGCCTCGCCGGTGCGCACCTCGACCCCCGCCGCCTCGGCCAGCCGACCCAGCGCGAGCACGATCTCGTAGACGCCGCCGCGCGGCACCGAGGCGCCGGTCTCCGCCATGATCGCGGGCATGCTCGCGTAGAGGGCCGGCGTCCGCGAGGGCGACACTCCCGCGTTGAGGGTGTGGATCGCGATGATCTCGCGCAGCCCGTCGGGTAGCCACGGCAGGCTGTCGAGGTAGGCGCGCGTGGTGAGGCGCGAGCCGTAGACGTCGAGCAGCCGGCGCAGCGCCGGGAGGGCGGCCCGGTCGAGGGGGTCGGCGAGGAGCAGCTCGGTCACGTCGTCGGCGAGGGGCGCGTGCAGGTCGGAGAACCGCTTCCAGGCGGGGTACCAGGGGTGGTCGGGCGCCACCGGCAGGGAGGTCTCCTCACCGTCGTAGTAGTAGCGGCCGACCTCGGGCATCCGCACCAGGTCGAGCCCGCCGTCGTCGCGGGTGCGGTCGGAGGCACGGCCGCCGTCGCCGAGCCGCCGCAGCAGCTCGTCCCACACCGCCGGGAACGTCACCAGCGACGGACCGGTGTCGATGCGGTCCTCGCCCAGTCGGATCCGCCGGCTCTTGCCGCCGAGCTCGGCGGACGCCTCGAGCAGGGTGACGCGGTGTCCCGCGTGCGCGAGCAGCGCGGAGGCGGTCAGCCCGCCCAGCCCGCCGCCGACCACGACGATGCGGCTCATGGGTACCCTCCGATCACGATCGCGACCATCAGGAGCACCCCGGCCAGCGTCCCCGCGATGTACGGGAACGCGACCGACAGGCGGTAGAGGCGGTGACCGGTCGCCGGCGTCGGGTCGCGCAGCAGGCGCACCACGAGGATCCCGGCGATCAGCAGGTCGACGGCCGCGACGGGCACGCTCACCACGGCGAACAGCGCCGCGGAGACGAGCCACCAGGCCCCGCTCCACAGGGCTGTCCCGCGCGGGCCGAGCCGCACCGCGGTGGTGGTGATGCCCGCGTCACGGTCCTCCTCGATGTCCTGCACCGCGTCGAACGCGTGCTTGGCCACGCTCCAGGCCATGAGGCCCAGGGCGGCGGGCCAGACCGGCGCCACCCCGAGGGCCGCCGGCACGATCACGAGGGGAAGCGCGTAGGCGGCGTTGCTCAGCGAGTCGAGGAAGGGCCGCGCCTTGAAGCGCAGCGGGGGCGCGGAGTAGAAGACGAACACGCCCGCGTAGAGCAGGATCGCCGCGTTCGCGAGCGGCGGCAGCACCAGCAGGAAGCACACGAGGAAGGGGACGTTGAGCGCGGCGACACCCCAGGCGATGAGCCGGACCTCCGACGGCCGGATCCGGGCGCCCTCGATGGAGCCCTTGCGGGGGTTGGCCGCGTCCGTGTCCTGGTCGTAGATGTCGTTGACGCCGTAGATGAGCAGGTTGAACGGCAGCGTGAGCCACAGGATCAGCGGCAGGGCCCGCAGGTCGAACAGCGCGCCGGTGAGCCACACGGCCACGAGGCCGGACCCGATGGTGTTGATCCAGAGCACCGGGCGCGAGATGAGCACGAGGCGGCGCACGGCCGCGCCGATCCCCGACGGCGCGGCCCCGGAGATCGTCTCGCTGCCATCCGTCACGACCACGACCGTACGCGGTGGACGTGGGTGACGGCCTTACGGCTTCCGGGCCCAGACTGGGCGGATGCGCCTCATGCTGCTCACCGCCGGCACCCGAGGCGATGTGGAGCCCTTCGCCGCCCTCGCGCGACACGCCGCATCCCGCGGTCACGAGGTGCGGCTCGCCCTGCCCGACGACGGGGTCGCGCCCGAGGGCGTCGACTGCGTGCGCCTCGACCTGGACGTGCGGCGGGTGCTCACCCCGGCCGGCCGCAGCCCCTGGGCCATCGCGTACCACCTGCGCACGGAGGTGCGGCCCGCGATGCGGCGGACCATCGTCGCCGCGGTGCGGGAGACGGTCGCCTTCGACCCCGACCTGGTGGTGCACCACCCGCTGATCCTCAGCGCGCCCCTGGTGGCGGATGCGCTCGGCGTGCCCCGCGTGCTGGTGGAGTTCGCCCCGGTGGCCACCCCCAGCGCGCGCTTCCCCGCCGCCGGCGGTCCCACGGCCACCCGCGACCTCGGGGCGCGCAACCGGTCCACCTACGCGGTGCCGCGCGCCGTCGCGCGCCTCTTCGACGGCGACGTGAGGCGCGCCGCGGACGAGCTGCCGAGCGGTCGTCGTCCGGCCGTCCGTTCGCCGTCGGTCGCGACGCTCATGGCGGCCAGTCCCGCTCTGCTGCCGCGTCCCGACGACTGGCCGGAGCGGGTGCACCAGACGGGAGCCTGGTACGACGAGGCGCCCGCGGCGTCCCTTGACGGGGCCCTGGGCGACTTCCTGGCCGCAGGCCCCTACCTCGTCGCCTCGTTCGGATCCATGGCGAAGGGCGACGCGTCGGCCCGCGGGCGCGCGATCGTCACGGCCGCCCGCGTCCACGGCCTGCGCGTGCTGGTCCTCACCGGGTGGGGCGGGCTCGCGCTGCCGGCGGAGTGCCGCGGCCCCGACGTGCTCGCGGTGCGGTCGGCGCCGTTCGACCAGGTGCTGCCGGGCGCGGCGCTCGCCGTGCACCACGGCGGGGCGGGGACCTCGCACGCCGTCGCCCGGGCGGGCGTGCCCGCGGTCGTCGTGCCCTTCATGGCGGACCAGC
Organism: Clavibacter capsici; assembly: GCF_001280205.1. NCBI lineage: Bacteria > Bacillati > Actinomycetota > Actinomycetes > Micrococcales > Microbacteriaceae > Clavibacter > Clavibacter capsici. Next base: position 320,839 of record NZ_CP012573.1, read on the forward strand.
CGTTCTGGGCCGCCCAGCTGCACCGGCAGGGCATGGCCGCCGCCCCGATCCCGCTGCGCCGGCTGTCGGCGGACTCCCTCGTTCCCGCGATGGGCGACGCCCTCTCCCGCGGGGAGCGGGCGGCCGAGGTGGGCGGGCTCATGCGGCGGGAGCGCGGGGTGCGGCAGGCGGTCGACGTGCTCGAGTCCCTCTGAGGCGCGTCCGGCCGCCGGCCCGCGTCCGCCTGGTCGGCCGTCAGCCGAGGATCGCGCGCATCCTCTCGTAGAACGCGGCGGGGTCGCCGGCGAGCGAGTCCTTCACCATGCGGCTCCAGTCGTCGACGACCACCTCGACGGATCCCGCGGCCACGCCGTCGAGCGCCGCGCGGGTCACGTCCCGCGGGGCCACCATCGGGCCCTCGTAGCCGGCCATGATGTCGGTGTCCGCCGCGCCGAGGTGCACGCCCTGCACGAGGGTGCCCTGCCCGGCGAGCTCCAGGCGCACCGCGTTCGTCATGTTCCACTCGGCCGCCTTCGCCGCCGCGTAGCCGCCCGCGCCGGAGGTCGAGAACCACGACAGCGCCGACAGGATGTTGACGATCCCGCCCCCGCCGTTCGCGGCGAGCACGGGCGCGAACGCGCGGATCACGCCGAGCGTCCCGTAGAAGTGCGTGTCCATCTCGCGGCGGATCTCCGCCATGTCGCCCGTGACGAGAGCGGCGCCCGTCGCGATGCCCGCGTTGTTGATGACGAGCGTCACGTCCGACGCGGCCTCCGCGGCGGCGGCCACGGAGTCGGGATCCGTGAGGTCGAGGCGCAGCACCTCGACGCCGTCGACGTCGATCGCCTCGGGGCGGCGGGCGGTCGCGTAGACCTTGCGGGCGCCGCGCGCGAGCAGCTCCTCGACGAAGGCGCGGCCGATGCCGCGGTTGGCGCCGGTGACGAGGGCGACCTGATCCTGGATGTCCATGCGTGCTCTTCCTCCTGCCGCCCGCGTCGTTCGCGGGATGCGGCACGGCTTACGCTAAGAGTTGACGTCGACGTGAAGGGCAAGCCCGCCCGACGGATCGACGGGATCACCACTCGAGGGAAGAGGGCGGCATGCTGCGGATCGGCGACGTGGCGGGACGCGCGGGCGTGAGCACCCGGGCGCTCCGGTACTACGAGGAGCAGGGCCTCCTGCCCGCCGAGCGCACCGCCAGCGGCCAGCGCGTCTACCCGGAGGCCGCGGTCGAGCGGGTGCAGCTCATCCAGCAGCTGTTCGCGGCGGGACTGCCGAGCCGCACGATCCGCCAGCTGCTCCCGAGCGTCGACAGCGGCGTCGCGGCGCCCGAGTCCCTCGCGCTCCTGCGCTCCGAGCGCGACCGGATCACCGCGGCCATCGCCGAGCTCGAGCGCGCCCGCGAGGAGCTCACCCGCGTCATCGACATCTGCCTCCACCCGACGCCGGAGTACTGCCCGGCGCTCCGCGAGGGCGGGGCGGCGTACGCCGGTGCGCGCGAGGAGGCCGTCGCGGCCTGAGCCGGTCCCGGCGATGCGACAGGGGCCCTACGGCCGCTCGTCCACCACGCCCACGAACCGGCTGCCGATCCCGTCGACCTCGCGGCGGGCGAGGCCGAGCGCGGGCTCGGGCAGCTCGTCGGGGGAGTGCCGCTCGCAGGAGAGGTAGCTGAACTCCGGCCACCACTTCTTCGGGCGCACGGCCTCGGTGAAGCCGCAGACCTCGCACGTCAGCTGCACCCAGACGGGCCGCTTGCCGGTGGAGTTGGCGCGGGACTGCGCGAGCCAGGCGGGCGGATCCTGGTCCATCGCGGCGATCTCGGACTCCGGGACGCGCCCCGGGATGCCGTGGCGCGTGGCCATCTCCAGCGGGATGCCCAGCCGCAGCGCGGCTTCTCGTCTCGTGATCATGTCGGTCCAGGGTACGCGGGCGGTGCTCGTCGGCTGAGCATCGGCCGAACTGGATTGCGCACAATCTAGTTCCGTGGCAGGGTCGAGCCATGACCGACCGCGAGACCTGCGCCCCCGCCGACGAGACCGCGCCGCCCGCGCGCATCGCCGACGAGCTCGTCTGCTTCTCGCTCTACACGGCGTCGCGATCCACGACCCAGGCGTACCGCGCGCTCCTCGCGCCGTGGGGCCTCACCTACCCGCAGTACCTCGTGCTGGTGCTGCTCTGGTCGGGCGACGACCGCACCGTCACCGAGCTCGGGCAGCAGCTCGACCTCGACTCGGGCACCTTGTCGCCGCTGCTCGCGCGGATGGAGGACGCCGGCTTCATCGCCCGTCGCCGGATCTCCGCCGACCAGCGCGTCGTCACCGTGTCGCTCGCCGAGCGCGGGCGCACCGTGCGGACCGAGCTCGCGCACGTGCCCGCGGCGATCATCCGCGGCATGGGCCTCGACCTCGAGCGCGCCCGCCAGCTCCTCGCCACCCTGCACCTGCTGACCGCGGGCATGCAGGAGACGACGACCGAGGCGCTCGCGCACCCGGCGACGCGGCCGGCCGAGGCATCCGCCCGCACCCCCTGATCCGCACCACCCACCATGAACCCGGCCGCCCCGAGCGGCCACGAACGGAAGGAATCGACATGGATGCCCTCTACACCGCGGAGGCCCTCGCCACGGGAGCCGGCCGCGACGGCCGCGTCGCCGTCAGCGACAGCGACCTCGCGCTCGACCTCTCCATCCCCAAGGCCATGGGCGGATCCGGCGAGGGCGCGAACCCCGAGCAGCTCTTCGCCGCCGGCTACGCCGCGTGCTTCCACTCCGCGCTGCAGGGCGTCGCCCGCGCGCGCAAGGTGAAGATCGCCGACTCGAGCGTGGGCAGCCGCGTGAGCATCGGATCCAACGGCCAGGGCGGCTACCAGCTCGCCGTGCACCTCGAGGTCGTCATCCCCGGGGTCGAGCACGACCTCGCGCAGGAGCTCGCCGACCAGGCGCACCAGGTCTGCCCGTACTCGAACGCGACCCGCGGCAACATCGAGGTCGTCGTCACGGTCTCGGACGACTGATGGCCGGCATCGCCCGCACGTCCTTCCCGCGCACGGCCGCCCGCGTGGTGCTCGGCTCGTTCCTCGCCTTCGCCGGCGTCACGCACCTCACGGTCGCGCGCGAGGAGTTCCGCGCGCAGGTCCCGAAGTCGCTGCCGGTGCCCGAGGACGTGACCGTCGTCGGATCCGGCATCGTGGAGATCACGCTCGGCTCGGCCCTGCTGTTCGCGCGCTCGCGCCGCGGCCTCGCGGGCTGGGCGGCCGCCGCGTTCTTCACGGCGATCTTCCCGGGCAACATCGCGCAGTACGTGCACAAGCGCGACGGCTTCGGCCTCGACACCGACGGCAAGCGCCTCGGCCGCCTGTTCTTCCAGCCGGTGCTGATCGCGGTCGCGCTGTGGTCGACGGGGGCGCTCAGGAAGCGCTGATCCCGCTCCTCGCGTGCGACGACGGCCACCGGATCCCGAACGGGACCGGTGGCCGTCGCTCGTGACGGGGCCGCCGTCCCCTGCCAGGCTGTCGGCATGGCGGATGACCGGGACGAGGGCCTGGCCTCGGCGATCATGCGCGACCAGTACCTCTACCTCGTGATCACGGGGGTCGTCGCGATCGTCTACGGCACCCTGCATCCGGAGCAGCGCGTGCTCGGCTACGTCGCCGGCGGGCTGTTCATCGTGGTCGGCGGGATCCTGCTCCGCTGGTCGCTGCGGCGGAAGCGGGAGCGCGGCGGCCGGTAGACGGGACCGGTGGTCGCGGGCCTTGACCGGGCTCGCTGCGCACGGGACGCTGATCGCATCGACGCCGACCGTCTCGAAGGGGAGACCGCCATGCCCATGATCTTCGTCAACCTGCCCGTCACCGACCTGCCCCGCGCCATCGCGTTCTACGAGGCCGTCGGCTGCACCGTGAACCCCGACTTCACCGACGAGAACGCCGCCTGCCTCGTGGTCGAGGCCGACCGCAGCGCCTTCATGCTGCTCACGCGCGACTTCTTCCAGTCGTTCCTCGACGAGCCGGTGGGGGATCCGTCGTCGAGCGCCGCGGCGATCACCGCGGTCATGCTCGACAGCCGCGCCGACGTCGACGCGCGCGCGGGCGCGGGCCTCGACGCGGGCGGATCCGAGCCCCGGCCCGCCGTCGACCTCGGCTTCATGTACCAGCGGCAGCTGCGCGACCCCGACGGCAACGTGATCGAGCTGGGGCACATGGAGCCGATCCCGCCGGCCGCCTGATCGCCCGCCGTTACCGCAGCATCCGCAGGAACGCGCGGATGTCGTCGGCGAGCAGATCCGGCTCCTCGTGCGGGGCGAAGTGCCCGCCGCGCGGCATGGTCGTGTAACTGGCGACGTCGTAGGTGCGCTCGGCCCAGCTCCGCGGCGGGTGCACCAGGTCGTGCGGGAAGACGGCGACCGCGGTCGGCACCCGCACGCGCGACACCGGCGCGGTGCGTCCCGAGCCGTGCGCGAAGTACGGGCGGAGCGAGGTGCCGATGGATCCGGTGAACCAGTAGAGCGACGCCAGCGTCAGCAGGTGGTCGTCGCTGAAGACGCGGGAGACGTCGCCGCCGCAGTCGCTCCACGCGCGGTGCTTCTCGAGGATCCACGACAGCAGCCCGACGGGCGAGTCCTGCAGCGCGGGCGCGAGCGTCAGCGGACGCGTCCGCTGCTGGTGCTCGTAGCCGCCCTCGGCCGCCTCCCACGCGCGCACCTCGTCCAGGTGGGCGCGCTCCTCCTCCGTGAGCGTCGCCTCGTCGAGGTCCCGGGGCGCCTGCACCGCCATCAGGTGGATCCCCGCCACCGCCTCCGGGTGCGCCTCCGCCAGCCGCGACGTGATCCCCGCCCCGAGGTCGCCGCCGTGCGCCGCGTACCGCGCGAAGCCCAGCTCCTCGGCCATCAGCCGGTGCCAGAGCTCGTGCGTCCGCTGGTCGATCCGCGGCCGCGGCGGCGGCGGCGAGAACGGGAAGCCCGGCAGGGCGGGGACGATCACGGTGACCGCGTCGTCCGCGTCGCCGCCGTGCCGCGACGGCCGGGACAGCCGCTCCGCGAGCGGCACCAGCTCGAGCGCGGAGCTCGGCCAGCCGTTGGTGAGGATCACCGGCAGCCCGCCCGGCAGCTCCGCGTCGAAGCGGAGGTAGGAGACCGGGGTGCCGTCGAGGTCGGCGCTCGCCCACGGCAGCGCCCGGATCTCCCGCTCGCGCGCCCGCCAGTCGAACCCGTCCGCCCACACCCCGGCGAGGCGGCGCAGCAGGGCCTGGTCGGTGCCGGCCTCCCAGGGTTCGACCGGCCACGGCGTGATCCAGCGGGTGCGGCGGATCCGGTCGCGCAGGTCGTCGAGGTCGGCGTCGGCGACGTCGAGGGGGAGCGGGTGGGTCACCGCCGCTCCTCCGCGTCCGCCAGGTCGAAGACCCCCATCTCCACAAGCAGCTCCTGGCAGCGGAGGCGGGCGGGGGAGAGGTCGTAGGGCATCCGCGTGAGGGCCTGCGCCGCGGTGAGGGACCCGTGCCCCCGCGTGGGACCGGCGCCGGGCTCGTCCTCGCTGCCGTCGGCGCCGTCGGGGTGCAGGCGCTCCCACTCGTCGAAGAGCGCGTCGTCGTCCTGGTGCTGGCCCGACTCCCGGATGGCCACGTCCAACGCGCGCTCGAACGCGTGCCGCTCGGCGGCGACCTCCGCGACGCGGGGATCATCCACCGCCACCGAGTCGTCGAGCGCCTCCTCGGAGGCGTCGACCCGGTCGGCCTGCGCGCGAAGCTCCGGGTGCGTGGCGAGCGCGATCGCCCGCGAGGCGTGCACGGCAGCGCCCAGCGGACCGAACATCCGCTCCATCACCAGGAGGGCGTCGAGGTCGGCCGGTCGCACGGATCCCGTGGGCAGGCCCTCGAGCCGGCGCGCGACGAAGTCGGAGAGCAGCCCGAGCCGGGCGCCGCGGGCGCGCATGCGCTGCACGGCCAGGCGCTGCCGCCCGATCTCCGCCTCGCGCTCGGCGAGCGAGGCCTCGAGGCGCTCCAGCATCGCGTCGGCGTCGGGGCGTGCGTCCGTGTCCGCGGCCGCCTTCGCATCGCCGGATCCCGCCCCGGCCTCCGCCGGTCCCGTGTCGAGGAGCGCCTCGCGGATGTCGCCCAGGGCGATCCCGGCGTCGACGGTCCGCAGGATCCACAGCAGCCGCATCATGTCGTCGTGGCCGTAGCGCCGGCGGTCGTCGGCGCCGCGCTCGGGCTCGGGCAGCAGGCCGATGCGGTGGTAGTGGCGGATGGCCCGCGGGGTGGTGCCGGCGAACGCGGCGGCGTCGCCGATCTTGACCGAACGGGGCGGGATGAGGGACGGATGCATGGGAGGGACCTTCCTCGTCGTGGCGTGTGATCCCACTGGATCACATGACGCCGCGTCACCTGCAAGCCCGTCGGCCGCCGCGCCGGACACTGCGATGCCCTCGCCGATCGGCCCGACCCTGGCAACCCCCTCCGTGCGTCGCGCCCCCTCACGCGACGCGGAGCAGGGTGGAGGAGCGGCGGTTTCGCTGCACGAAGAAATAGGAGCACCTATGTACTTCCACGCACAGACCTGGATCAACGAGATCGCCGACGGCGAGCCCGACCCCGCCGCCGCCAACGCGCTGCAGGAGGGCCTCGGCGGCCAGTTCGGCGAGATGCGCACGATGATGCAGTACCTCTTCCAGGCGATGAACTTCCGCGGGGCGTCGGCGAAGCCGTACCGCGACCTGATCCAGGGCGTCGGCACCGAGGAGATCAGCCACGTCGAGCTCATCGGCACCACCATCTCGCGCCTGCTCGACGGCTCGCCCGAGTACACCGGCAAGCTCACCGACCCGCTGGATACCCCCGGCGCCGGCGGCAAGACGCCCCTCAACATCGCGCTCGACACGAGCAACATCCACCACTACCTCGTGGGCGCCCAGGGCGCGCTGCCCGTCGACTCCGCGGGCAACCCGTGGAGCGGCAGCTACGTCTACAACTCGGGCAACCTCCCGCTCGACCTGCTCTACAACGTCATGCTCGAGTCGACCGGCCGCCTGCAGAAGTGCCGCATCTACGAGATGACCGACAACCCGGTCGCCCGCGCGACCATCGCGTACCTCATCGTCCGCGACCAGGCGCACGAGAACGCGTACGCGAAGGCGCTCGAGACGCTCGGCGTCGACTGGGGCAAGCTCCTGCCGATCCCGAAGACCAACGCGGAGCAGTTCCCCGAGGTGAAGAAGCTCGTGGACCTCGGCCTCCAGAGCAAGCAGTACAGCTTCGACCTCGACGGCAAGAGCGAGGCCGGCCGGATCTTCCAGGGCGCGTCGCCCTCGAACGACGGCACCGACCTCACCGCGACCGAGCAGGCGCCCGAGGGCTTCCCCTCCTCCATCGCCCCGGAGCGGCTCGAGGAGTTCGCGCCGGGTCTCGACAAGGACCTCCTGGCCCTCGTGCAGGAGACGGCCGAGCGCGAGCTCGCCGACATCGAGGCGTTCTACGGGCCGACGACGAAGGCCTGATCCGCCTCCCGCGTCATGACGACGGCGCCGCCTCCCTCGCGGGAGGCGGCGCCGTCGTCGTGCGGGGCGGAGTCGGCGTCAGCCGCAGTAGCTCATCGACGCGCTGATGGGGCCGGTGGCTGCGGGCGCCGGGCAGATGCGCGCGGTCGCCGAGTCGTCGTCGTCGAGGTAGCGGTCGAGGAACGTGATGACGGCGTCGCGGATGGTGTCGTTCGGGGTCCGCTCCCCGCCGGCGTGCCCGACGCCCCGGAGCTCGAGGTACTGCCGCGGCGTGGAGGCCGGGAGGGACCGGTACATGCGCTTGCCCATGAGGAAGGGGAACGCGACGTGGTCGGACTGGCCGGTGATGATGAGCGACGGCGTGGTGTCCGCCCGGTACGAGACGCGCACGTCGAAGGGCATCAGGGCGATCGCGGCCCTCAGGGAGTGCCGCGCCTCGGCTGCGGCCAGGGCGCCGCCGCCTCCGAAGGAGTAGCCGAGGACGGCGACGCGGTCCGGGTCGACCTCGTCGGCCACGGCGCTCGATCCGGTGAGGTAGTCGGAGGCCGCGAGCATCTCGTCCGCCCGGGCCTGCGGGCGGTCCTGCGTGTGGAGGGTGTCGATGGTGAACACGACGAAGCCGGCGGCGGCGAGGTCGGTGCCGTACCAGCGCATGTCGGCCTGGGTGTCGCTGTAGCCGGGGGTGACGATGACGGCGCCGAGCTTCGTGCCGGCGGTCACCTCCGGGGCGAAGACCGTGCCTCCGCCGAAGCCGGACACGTCGTTGCGCGGGACGGTGATCTCATCGACCTTCCCCGCGTCGTCGGCGTGGGCGGTGACGGGGCCCGCGAGCGCCGCGGCGCAGGCGACGGCCAGGACGAAGGCGCTGGTGAGGGCGGTGGAGCGGGTGCGGAGTCGGGGGAGCAGGGGGGTCACGGTGCCTCCGGGCATCTCGGTCGTCCGCGCGGTCCTTCCCGTTCGGATCGAGGAGACCGTAGGGGGTCCACGGCGTCGGGCGGGCCGATCCTCCTCAGCGGCTGTGGCGGGGGAGGATCGCGCCCGCCTCGCTGACGGTCGAGCGGATCCGCCGACGGCTCCTGCGAGCCTCCTGATCGGATCCGGCCCAGCCGGGTCACCCGCGGAGCCCCCGCCGTAGGCTGACTCATGGCCTCCGACACCGCACCCCGCGACCCCGCCGCGCCCCTCTACCTCGACGTCGTCGACGGCTGGTGGCGTGCCGCCAACTACCTCTCCGTCGGGCAGATCTACCTGCTGGACGACCCGCTGCTCGAGCGCCCGCTCACGCGCGACGACATCAAGCCGCGCCTCCTCGGGCACTGGGGCACGACGCCGCTGCTCAACTTCGTCTACGCGCACCTCAACCGCGTGATCATCGAGCGCGACCTCGACATGATCTACATCGCCGGCCCCGGCCACGGCGGCCCCGGCATGGTCGCGAACGCGTACCTCGACGGCACCTACTCGGAGCTGTTCTCGGCGGCGACGCCCGACCGCGAGGGGCTCCGGCACCTGTTCCGCCAGTTCTCGTTCCCGGGCGGCGTGCCGTCGCATGCGGCACCGGAGACGCCCGGATCCATCAACGAGGGCGGCGAGCTCGGCTACTCCCTCGTGCACGCGTACGGCGCGGCGCTCGACAACCCCGACCTCGTGGTCGCGTGCGTGATCGGCGACGGCGAGGCCGAGACCGCGACCCTCGCCTCCAGCTGGCACCTCGACAAGTTCCTCAACCCCGAGTCGGACGGCGCGGTGCTGCCGATCCTCAACCTCAACGGCTGGAAGATCGCGAACCCCACGGTGCTCGCCCGCATCCCCGAGGAGGAGCTGCTCGCGCTGTTCACGGGCTACGGCTACTCCCCGCGGATCGTCTCGGGCGGCTTCGACGGCGAGGACCACTTCGCGGTGCACGAGCGCTTCGCGACCGCGCTGGCCGACGCGCTCGACGAGATCAGCCGGATCCAGCTGGCGGCCCGCACGGGCGGCAGCGAGGAGCGCCCCGCCTGGCCCATGCTGATCCTCCGCACGCCGAAGGGCTGGACGGGACCGCGCGAGGTCGACGGCAAGCAGGTCGAGGGCACGTGGCGCGCGCACCAGGTGCCGCTCTCCGGCGTCCGCGACGACGAGGACCACCTCCGCCAGCTGCAGGAGTGGCTCGAGAGCTACCGCCCGCACGAGCTGTTCGACCGCGACGGCCGCCTCACGCCCGCGCTCCAGCCCAACCGGCCCGCGGGCGACCGCCGGATGAGCGCCAACCCGAACGCGAACGGCGGCCTGCTGCGCCGCGACCTCGCTCTGCCGCCGCTCGAGGTGAACGCGGTGGACCTCAGCGACGGCCGCGGCGTGATCGCCGAGCCGACCCGCGTGCTCGGCGGCTGGCTGCGCGACGTGATCGCCCGCAACCCGCTCGACTTCCGGATCTTCGGCCCCGACGAGACCGCCAGCAACCGGCTCGACGACGTGTACGAGGTGACGGCCAAGGCCTGGCAGGGCGAGGTGACACCGGTCGACGAGCACCTCGCGCACGAGGGCCGGGTCATCGAGATCCTCAACGAGAACCTCACGCAGGGGCTGCTCGAGGCGTACCTGCTCACCGGGCGGCACGGGCTCTTCACCTCCTACGAGGCGTTCATCCACATCGTCGACTCGATGTTCAACCAGTACGCGAAGTGGCTCGAGTCGAGCTCGAAGGTGGAGTGGCGGCGGCCGGTCGCGTCGTTCACGTACCTCCTCTCCTCGCACGTGTGGCGGCAGGACCACAACGGGTTCTCGCACCAGGACCCCGGCTTCCTCGACCACGTCGTGAACAAGCGCGCCGAGATCGTACGGGTGTACCTGCCGTTCGACGCGAACTCGCTGCTCGTGACGATGGACCACTGCCTCCGCGGCACGGATCTCATCAACGTGGTCATCGCCGGCAAGCAGCCGACCGCGAGCCTGCTGTCGCTCGAGGAGGCGCGGGCGCACGGCGCGCGCGGCGTCGGCGTGTGGGAGTGGGCGGGCACCGAGGTGCCGGGGCTCGAACCCGACGTGGTGGTCGCGTGCGCGGGCGACATCCCGACCGTGGAGGCGATGGCGGCGGTGCAGATCCTCAAGGAGGAGATCCCGCAGCTGCGCGTGCGCTTCATCAACGTGGTCGACCTGATGCGGCTGCAGGACTCGACGCAGCACCCGCACGGGCTCGACGACGGATCCTTCGACGCGCTGTTCACGCGCGACAAGCCCGTGGTCTTCGCGTTCCACGGCTACCCGTCGCTGATCCACCGCCTCACCTACAAGCGCCACAACCACGAGAACATGCACGTGCGCGGGTTCGTCGAGCAGGGCGGCACGACCACCCCGTTCGACATGCTCATGCTCAACGACCTCGACCGGTTCCGGCTGGTGATGGACGTGATCCGCCGCGTGCCCGCGCTCGAGACCGCCTACGCGGGCCTCTCGCAGCGGATGGACGACGAGCGCGTCGCGCACCGCGTGCACACGCGCCAGTTCGGCGAGGACATGGCCGACGTGTCGGGCGCCGAGGGGCTGCCGTTCGCGGACCCGAACCGGCAGACGGCGATCGACACGGGGGACGACAACGCGTAGGAGGGATCAGCCGGGCTGGCCCGCCCGAGCCGTCGCGGCGGCCGGCGCCCACGTCACGGCGATCCGGGAGTCCCTGCCCGCCCTCACGACCAGCTCGGAGCGGTCCGCGCCCGTGCCGCGGTCCCACCAGCGGACGGTGTCCACGTAGTCCTTCTGCGAGGTGACGCGCACGCGGTACGTGCCGGGATCCACCGACGCCATGAAGCCCGTGCTGCCGCCGAGGACGAACGCCCGGTGCCGCACGACGCCGTCCCGGAGGAGCTCCACCTCGACGCCGTCCATCGTGCCGAGGGCGGGCGTGCCCGTGAGGGTGGCGGTGACGGACGCGGTCACGGCGAGCCGCACGTCGACGGCCGGCAGGTCGACGCCGCGGCGGGCGGTGAGCACCGTCGCCGTCGCGAGGCTCCCCGTGCCGCCGACCCACTGGTCGGCGTACGACGGGGCCGAGTCCCGCGTGGTGCTGACGTGGACGTAGTACCGGCCCGGCGTGATGGTCGCGTGCGAGAAGCGCCCGGAGTCGTCCGTGCCGACCGGTCGGCCGGTGCCCGGGTCCGCGCCGAGCAGGGCCGCGGCCTCGGGCACCAGGCTCACGTGCGCCCCGCGGTACGGGGAGTCGTCGGGTGCGCGGACGACGCCCGTCAGTCGGCTGCCGAGGGTCAGCTCGGCGTCGATCCCGGTGACCTCCTGGCCCCAGCCGACGGTGATGCGCGTCGCCCGGTCCCGCTCGTCGGTGTCGCCGTACCACTCGCCGATGAAGCCCTGCGGGTTGGCGAAGGGCGCGCTGATCCGGACCTCGTACTGACCCGGCAGGAGCCCCGCGAGCGAGAAGCGCCCGGCGTCGTCCGTCAGGGTGGACCCCGCGAGGCCGCCGCGGACGCGGTACGCCTCGACGGTGGATCCGCGGGCCGGCGTGCCGTCGCCCAGTACGGCCGAGCCGCTGATCGTGGCGGTGCGCTTGAGGACCACGTCGAGGCGGACGGTGCCGTCGGCCTCGACGGTGAACGTGCGGCCGCCCACGACGCCGTCGACCTCGCCGTAGTACTGGCGGATGTCGACGCCGTCGACGGTCACGGAGGCGGACAGCCGGTACTCGCCGGGCAGGACGCCGTCGATGCGGAACCGCCCGTCGACGATCGGGTCCAGCTCGGACTCGTCCGTGCCCGTGCCCGTGCCCGTGCGCCACGCGCTCACGTCACCGGACTCGATCAGGTTCCCGGGGGCGACGGAGTCGAGGTGCACGGATCCGACCACGGTGCCGGTGGCCCGGGCCGGCGGCTCGGCGGTCGCGGCCACGACCGCGGGCGTGCGGCCGCTCGTGCGGGAGGCGGGCGCGTAGCCGACGTCCCGGCCGGTGACCGTGACGGTGAGGCGCGTGCCGACGTCCGCGGCCACGGGCGAGTACGTCCAGCCCGTGGCGCCGGGGATGCGGACGTCGTCCGCGAACCAGACGTAGTCGAACAGCGCCGTGCTCCACGCGCCGGGGCGTGCGGTGAGCACGCTGCCCACCTTCACGTCGCCCGTGATGGTGGGGACGGAGGAGGTGATGGTGCCGAGGGCGACCGCCGCGGTGGGCGCGCTCATCCGGGTGGTCGTGGCGGCGGAGGCGCCCGCGGCGAGCCCCGCCTGGGCGGAGGCCACGAGGGCCAGCGAGACGAGGCCGACGAGGGCCCGACGACGTGCGAGTGGCATGGTGCTCCTGGTCCCGAGCCGCGTCCGTGCGGCGCGGGTCATGCCTACCGCGTGCTCCGCGTGCCTGTCAGGTACCCGGTTCGGGCCGGATGCGGTGCCGGCGCCCGGTGCACGCCGGCCGATGCTCGCGCCGACGGCGACCGGCGGGGTCTCCCGTACGGTGGGAGCACCGTCCGCCGACGGGATCCCGACCCGCACCCGGAGGCTCCGCATGGCCGCATCCACCCGCATCCTCCCGCCCCGGATCAGCGACCCGCGGCTCGAGGGGCTGGCCGACGGCGACCCGTCCGACCTCGACGCGCACGCGTCCTTCGAGCGGCTGCGCTTCGCCGACGCCGACCTCTCGGACGCCGACCTCGTCGACATCGGGTTCGAGGAGTGCGCGCTCGAGCGGATCCGCCTGCACGAGGCCGACCTCACGGCCGCGAGCCTCGTGGACGTGCTCGCCTCCCGCCTCGACGCGCCCGTGCTGAAGGCGCCCCGGATCCGGATGCGCGACGTGCGCCTCGAGGGCTCGCGCGTCGGATCCGCCGAGCTCTACGACGCGTCGCTCTCCTCGGTGCACATCGTCGACTGCCGCCTCGGCTTCGTGAACCTGCGCGGCTCGAAGGTCACCGACCTGCTCATCACCGACTGCGCCATCGAGGAGCTGGACCTCCGCGGCACGTCCGGCATGCGCATCGCCTTCGCGCGCACCACCATCGGCACGCTCGACCTGGCCGACTCGAGCCTCACGCACCTCGATCTCCGCGGCGCCGAGATCCACGACCTCGACACCCCGGACGGCCTCCGCGGCGCCGTGCTCGACTCGACCCAGCTCATGGCGCTCGGCCCGGTCTTCGCGCGGCACTTCCGCGTGCGCGTGGAGGACTGACGCGGGGACCGGGGGGTCAGGCGTCGGGGATGCGCAGCTTGAACCCCACGTGCGAGCGCGCGTACCCGAGCCGCTCGTAGAAGCGGTGGGCGTCGACGCGGCCGGCGTCCGACGTGAGCTGCACGAGCTCGGCGCCGAGGGCGGGCGCGGCGGCGTCGGCGACCCAGCGCATCATGGCGCCGCCGATGCCGGAGGAGCGCAGATCGCTCCGCACCCGTACGGCCTCGACCTGGAGGCGGGAGCTGCCGCGGCGGGCCATGCCGGGGATCAGGGTCAGCTGCAGCGTGCCGACGAGGGCGCCGTCGGCATCGGTCGCGACGAGCAGCTCGTTCGCGGGGTCGGCGACGATGCGCTCGAGCGCGGCGAGGTAGAGGTCCCGGTCGGCGGGATCCGCCCGGTCGCCGCGCGAGGTGCTCACCGGGTCGTCGGCGAGCAGGGCCATGAGCGGGTCGAGCTCGGCGGGCGTCGCGCGGCGGAGGATCGCGCCGTCGACGCGCGCGGCGAGCGCGACGGGGAGGACGAGGGGTGCGAGCACGCCCCCATCCTCCCCGCCGCGCGCCGTCCGGGCTAGGCCGACGCCCGCGCCACGTGCGCGAGCAGCCGCTCGATCAGCATCCGGCGCAGCTCCACCGACGACCAGCCGTGATCCGCGCCCTCGACGGGCGTGAACGTCGCTCCCGGCAGGAGCTCGCCGTACCTGGCGCCGTAGGCGACGGGAACGATCTCGTCGGCCGTGCCGTGCAGCACGTCGACCGGGCCGGGGTACGCGGACACGGGCCCGTAGACGTCGATGCCCGCCAGCACCTCGTCCGCGAAGCCGAGGCCGAGGCCCATGCCGGCGACGTCGACGACGCCGCGCTCGCGGGCCGCCTGGAGCGGCACGCTCATCACGCGACCGTGCTCCGTGATGTCGTCCACGACCACGCCGGCCGGCGACCACAGCGTGAGGCTCGCGACGAGCTCCGGCGCGCGGGCCGCGGCCAGCGCCGACTCGACGCCGCCGAGGCTGTGGGCGACCACGTGCACGGGTCCGCCCGCGTCCCGCGCGAGGGCGCGGATCATCGCGGACACCTGGTCGACCTCGTCGAGCAGGCGCACGTCGGCGAAGTCGCCGTCGCTCACGCCGTGCCCGAGCCGGTCGTACGCGCGCGCCGCCGTGCCCGACGCGGCCAGCGCCCGGGCGACCGGCACCCACAGTCCATGGCCGCCGGTGCCCGAGTCGCTGAAGCCGTGCACGAGGAGCGCGGCGGGGGATCCGTGACGCACCGTCCCGTGCTCCCACCCGCGGAGCGTGCGCCCGCCGTGGTCGAGGGCGAGCGGGGCGACGCGCGGCGTTCCGGCCGCTCGCATCAGCCGCGGCGGTCGGCGAACCCGGCCGGGAGGTCGGCGGGAGCGGTGTCGACGACGGTCTCGTCGTCCTCGCCCACGAACTCGTACAGGGTGATGTGCGCGAACTCCGGCACCACGTAGATGGGGTACGTCGGGCCCTCGTCGCGGTAGGCGCGCATCCGCTCGAGGTGGTCGTTCTGGAAGAGCACCGTCTTGGAGCCGTCCTCCTCCACCCAGCGCGGGAAGAAGATCGTGCCGTGCAGCACGCGGGCGGCCGGGACGATGTTGACGACGACGCTCGTGCCGGTGGGCTCGTTCCACGAGACCTTGAAGACGCCGTCGGCGAGGGCGACGAGGTCGACCGTCTGGTCCTTGACCCAGCGGCCGCCGACCATGCCGGAGTGGATCCGGTAGTCGATGGTCGTGGCGTTCTTCACGTACATCTCGTACTGCCAGCCGTTGGCGTACGTGTAGATGAGGCGGTGTCCGACGAGGGGGCTGAGGTCCTGAGCGGGCACGGGGTGCTCGACGCTCGTGGTGATGTTGTCCATGACGACGATCCTGACACCGGAATGCGTTTGTCACAAGCGCAGTTTCCTGGGTATCCTCGGTGCATGCCCGCCGACGCGTCCGACCAGGAGCTGCGGGCCGTCGCCCGGCGCCTGGGCTCGGAGCTCGGGCCCTTCCGCCGCCGCCTGATGAACGCGTCGCGGAGCGCGGCCGACCTGCCTGACCTCCCCGACGCGCAGGTGGAGGTGCTCCGCCGGCTCGAGACCATCGGCTGGGCCACGCCCACGGGCCTCGGCCGCTCGCTCGGGCTCGCGCGCTCGACCGTCAGCAACCTCGTCCTCGCCATGGAGCGCGACGGGCTCGTGGACCGGCGCCTCGTGAAGGGCGACGGGCGCAGCACCGAGGTGGGGCTCACGGATCGCGCGCGGGATCTGCTCCGCACCTTCGACCGCTCGGCCGAGGGTGTGCTCGTGGGCGCCCTCCGCCGGCTCACGGCCGAGGAGCGCCGCGACATCGCCCGCGCGCTGCCGGCGCTCGAGGCCCTGCATGCGGCCATCGGCGGCACGCCGGTGCCGGCGACGGCCGCCGATGCGCCCGCGGACGCGACGACGCGCCGACGGTCGGGGAGCTCGTCCCCGCCCGACGGCGCGTCGTGATGTCCTGAGCGGCCCGCTCAGCCTGCGCGAGCGGGTTCGTGATCCACGGCGGTGTCCTCCGCGGATGCGCGGTCCGCGACCCCGCACCCGTGGGCCGCGTCGCCGTCCGCTCCCACCGGCTGCGCGTCCCCGCCGGCGTTGAGCCGCGCGAGGTAGCCGGCGAACGCGGCGAGGTCGGCGCGGCTCCAGTGGCCGAGCCCGCGGATCAGGCGGCTGCCGCCCTGCGCGTCGTCGGCCTCGACGCCCGCGCGGCCCGTCGCCGTGAGCGCGACCACGCGCACCCGGCCGTCCTGCGCGTCGGTCCGCACCTCGACGAGCCCCAGCTCCTGGAGCTGTCGCAGCTGGCGGCTGACGACGCTGCGGTCGACGCCGAGCTGGTCGGCGACGGCGCTCGCGTGGGCGCTGCCGCAGCGGCGGATCACGCGGAGCATCTTGTAGCCGATGGGCGGGAGCTCCGGGTGGATCGCCGCGGCGGCCTCCCGGGTCGTCGCCCGGATCCGCCCGGCGAGGGCGGTCATCTGCTCCTCCACCTCGGCGATGCCGGCGGCGATCCCGTCGGCGACGCCGGGGGCGTCACCCGCGGCGTCGCCCCCGGTGGAGCGCTCCTCGTCCGTCATCGGCGGGCGTCGACCCCGGCGTCCTCGGACTCGGGGAGCCGGATGGATCCGGTCGGGTTCGCCTCGCCGGCGGGGGTCAGCGCGACGGCTCCGGCGGAGGCGCCGATGAGGGCGTCCTCGGCGTCGGTGCGGTGCACGTCCCGGCCGTCGGCCGCGGCGGCCTTGTCGCTCTTCAGCTGCACGGCGTTCTTGCTGCCGAGCTGCGCGTTGGGCAGGAAGATCACGGCGACGAGCGACACGATCGCGAGCGGCACGCTGTAGAGGAACACGTCGCCGATGCCCACGCCGTACGCGCTCTCGACGACGGTGCGGACCGCCGGGGTGAGCGAGTTGACCTGCGGGATCACGCCGGAGCCGAGCGCCTGCGCGGCGACGGCCTGGTCGGCGGGGGCCAGCTTCATGATGCCCGCGGTGATCTCCGACGCGATGATCGTGCCGAGGATGGAGCCCAGCACCGAGACGCCGACCGTGCCGCCGAGGCTGCGGAAGAACGTGACCGCGCTGGTGGCGACGCCGAGGTTCTTGACCTCGATGGCGTTCTGCACGACGAGCACGAGGTTCTGCATGAGCATGCCGAGGCCCGCGCCGAGCACGAACATGTAGATGCCCACGAGCACGAAGTCGGTGTCGTACCGGAGCGTGGAGAGCAGCCCGGTGCCGGCGACGATGAGCACGGCGCCCGAGATCATGATCGTCTTCCACTTGCCGCGACGGCTGATCAGGTTGCCGAAGACGGTCGAGGAGATCAGCAGGCCCGCCATGAGCGGGATGGTGAGCAGGCCCGACTGGGTCGGCGTGGCGCCGCGCGACAGCTGCATGTACTGCGCGAGGAACACCGAGGTGCCGAACAGCGAGATGCCGACCGCGAGGCTCGCGACGACCGAGAGCGTGAAGGTGCGGTTGCGGAACATGGTGAGCGGGATGATCGGCTCGGCGACCTTGAGCTCGGTGACGACCGCGGCGATCAGCAGCACGACCGCGCCGCCCGCCATGAGGTAGGACGTGCCGGAGGCCCACTCGAACTGCTTGCCGGCCTGCGAGACCCAGATGAGCAGGAGCGAGACGCCGCTCGCGATGAAGACCGCGCCGAGGTAGTCGACGTGCACCTTGCGCTTCGGGTGCGCGGGCAGGTGGAGGGTGACCTGCAGCAGGATGATCGCGACGATGGCGATCGGCAGCGCGATGAAGAAGTTCCAGCGCCAGCCGAACGCGTCCGTCACGACGCCGCCGAGGAGCGGGCCGCCGACGGTGCCGACGGCCATGACGGCGCCGAAGAGGCCGGCGTAGCGGCCGCGGTCACGGGGGCTGATGATGTCGGCCATGATGATCTGGCTCAGCGCCGCGAGGCCGCCGGCGCCGAGGCCCTGGAGCACGCGGAAGACGATGAGCGTCTCGGTGTTCTGCGAGAAGCCGGCGAGCGCGGATCCCAGCACGAAGGTGCCGAGGGCGAGCTGGATGAGCAGCTTGCGGTTGAAGAGGTCGGCGAACTTGCCCCAGAGCGGCGTGCTCACCGTGGTGGCGAGGAGCGTCGCGGTGACGACCCAGGTGTAGCCGGACTGGTCGCCCTTGAGGTCGCTGATGATGATCGGCAGCGACGTCGAGACGACGGTGCCCGCGAGGATCGAGACGAACATGCCGAGCAGGAGGCCCGAGAGCGACTCGAGGACCTGGCGCTTCGACATGGATCCGTCGGGGGAGACGGTGCGGCGGGGGGCCTTCGCCGGGGCGGCGGCGGCCGGGTGGTGCTGGGACATGTTCCTCCGGATAGTTGACTACGGGCAACCATATGCCGGTGGTGGACTGTTGTCAACCATCTCGATCCCGGGGATCCGCTCCGCTCGGCCGAGGTCGCGCCGCCGCGGGAGTAGACCGGGAGGGAGAGCCGGTCGATCGACCGGCCCGGAGACGAGGAGGAACCCCATGGTCGATTCGGTGGCGACGGTCTGGCTGCCCGTGCAGGACATGACGCGCGCGGTCGCGTTCTACCGCGACACGCTCGGGCTCACGGTCACGAGCGAGGACGCGGACTGGAGCGAGATCGACGCGGACGGCCTGATGATCGGGCTGAACGCGCGCGAGGAGACGAGCGGCTCGAAGGGCGGCGGGGCGGTCATCTCGTTCCAGCCCGAGGGCTCCATCGAGGACGAGCTCGCGAAGATCGCGGCCCGCGGCGGCGCTGAGATCACGGGCGAGATCAGCGACCACGAGTGGGGCCGCATCCTCCCGTTCCAGGACAGCGAGGGGAACGACCTGCAGCTCTACACGCCGCCCACGGGCGGCTAGCCGCGCGGAGCGCTCATGGCAGGGGCTCGAGGTCGACGTGCACGTCGTCGCCGACCTCGAGCCCCTGCGCGTCGCGCACCGCGCGCTTGACCGGCAGGATCCACGTGCCGTCGCCCTGCGGGAACACGGACGTGCGCCAGGTCGTGGCCCCGACGCGGACGCGCACCGGCACGGATCCGAAGCCGCGGCGCCCGGCCTGGCCGAGCTCCCGGAGCATCGGGGTGAGCTCGACGGGCAGCGATACGAAGGTCCAGAGCTCGCGCCGGGCCTCCCACGTCCAGAGCGGCGCGGTGAAGTCGAGGGGGAGGTCGTCGGTCATCCTGACGACCCTACGGGCGCGCGCTCACCATCCGGCCCGGTCGGCGACGAGCGTCGCGACCTCGGCCGGGGTGCGGGACGTGGTGTCGATCGCGAGGCCGCCGAGGCCCGCGGCGTCGATGATCGCGGCGAGCTCGGGCGCGCGGGCGCGGTGCCACGCGAGGGCCGCGGCGTCGCCGCTGTGGCGGGCGTCGAGCCGCGCCCGCACGGCGTCGGGATCCACGGAGAGCCGCACGACGAGCGGGGCGCGGGAGCCGAGCGCCTCGGCGTAGCGCGGCAGGTCGGCCGACCGCTCGACCACGGTCGCCACGAGCACCACCCGGGCGCCCGCCTCGCGGTAGGTGCGGGCCAGGGCGCGGAGGTTCCGGAGCTCGAGCTCCTGCTGGAACGGGTCGTCGGCCGGTGCCGGATGGAGGAGCCGCACGGCGTCCCCGTCGACCAGCGCGTGCGGCACGTCGCGCTCGCCGAGGAGCGCGCCGAGCGCGTGCATCGTCGTGGTCTTGCCCGCGCCGACGGTGCCGGTGAGGATCACGGCGTCGGTCATCGGCCTCAGCTGCCGCCCGTGACGAGGTCGCACTCGAGCTCGTCCGCGGAGGCCGCGACGAGCTCGAAGGACGCGGCGCCGGCCCGGATCGTCACGGTCGACATGCCGACCCAGCGCGCATGCGGCTCCGCGGTGGTGGAGGAGATGGCATGGCGGAGGATCCGGAGCCGGTCGATGGAGAGCGTGGCGGTGCGGCGGCGGAGCACCGGGTCGCGGCGCGTGAGGATCAGCAGCTCGCGGGGCGTGCAGGCGGCGACGGCGCCGGCGAGGCTCATCGGCCGGAGGCGGCGCAGCAGGCCGGCGGCGCCCGTGGCCGTGGGGACGAGCGGCGTGCGCGGGCGCGAGGAGAGGTAGCGCAGCCGCGGATCCCGCACGGCGAGGTCGAAGTACGCCGACGCCACCCCGGCCTCGTCCGTGCCGAGGTCGATGCGCGGCGCGACGCGCTCGGCGCGCGCGGGCGTCCCGTCGGGGATCCCGCCGGCCTCGCCCGCGAGCGCCACCAGCAGCTCGGTCAGGTCGACCACCACGTCCGCGGACGCGCCGTTGAACGGGATCCGGAGCTCGTCGCCGTCGGCCGCGTGCAGCGTGAGCAGGCCGTCGAGCAGGTCGACGCGGTCGCGCACGGCCACCAGGTCGGCGAAGGGGATGCGCCGGACGCGGTAGCCGGATCCGTCGCGCGACAGCACCTCCAGCTCGCGGCCGCCGAGCACGATGAGGTGCTCGTACAGGTCCATGCTCGGGTCGGTGTCGCGCCGCGGGATGTCGCGCGGCACCTTGAGCACGAGGCGCGCGGCGAACGGGTCGACGCCGTGCGGCCGGAAGAGCCGGGGCACCTCGTCGATCGTGCGGACGGTGTCGATCCACGGGCCGAAGGCGTCGTGCTCGGCTGTCCTCGGGTGGGTGGTCACGGAAGCGACCGTACCCCGGGGATCGCCGGGCGCGGCGGCCGGCGACGTGCCCTCTCCGGGGCGGCCTCGATGTGCTATCGGGGCGACGGATCAGCCCTCGATGAGGTCGCGCTCCGGCGGCACCGACGTCCAGAGCCCGACGACGCGACGGGCGAGCGCGCGCTCGAGGCCGCCGAGCGCCTTGACCACGAAGATCGTCGTGCGGGCGGGGGAGCCGGCCTTGGAGAACCCGCGGTCGACCGCGCGCACCCACGTCTCGGCGGCGATCTTCGCGGTCGAGTAGTTCGCGCCGCCCGGGTAGGGGCGCTGCACGGCGGTGGAGGAGACGATCGCGAGGCGGCCCGCGTCGGACGCCTGCAGGTCCGCGTCGAACGCGCGCGTGGTGTTGCGGAGCGTCGTGACGAGGCGCTCGTGCAGGAAGTCCCAGTCGTCGTCGGTCTGGCCCTCGAGGCCGTTGCCGCCGCGCCAGCCGCCGACCAGGTGGATCAGCCCGTCGACGCCGCCGAGCCCGGCCCGGATCCGCGCCGCCAGCTCCACGACGGCCGCGTGGTCGGCGAGGTCGCACACCTCGCGTCGGGAGGCGTCGACGCCGTCGAGCCGCCCGGCGTCCGTGCCGACCGCGACGACGCGCGCCCCGGAGGCCGTCAGCTCGGCGCACACCGCCCGACCGGCGGCGCTCGACGCCCCCGCCACCACGACCACGCGGCCGTCGACGCTCACGCCGTCTGCCCCGTGATCCCGGCGGTGGATCCGATGACGTCGCGCATCTTCCTCTCCAGCGCCTCGAAGAACATGCTGAGCGGGAACTCGTCGTCGAGCACGAGGTCGGTGAGGCCCTTCGGCGGCCCGTCGAGCGGCAGGGCGTCCGGCCCCTTCGCCCAGGTGGACGCGGGGTGCGGCGTGACCGTCTCGGTGACCATCGCGTACGCGGCCAGCCAGTGCGCGGTCTTCGGCCGGTCGATGGAGCGCCAGTAGAGGTCGTTCACCCGGTCGGCGAGCGCGACGACCACGTCGGCGACGTCGTCCCAGTCGATGGTGAGGCGCGTGTCGGTCCAGTGCAGCACGTGGTGCTGGTGCAGCCACGCGAACAGCAGCTGGCCGCCGAGGCCGTCGTAGTTGCGGACGCGGGATCCGGTGATGGCGAAGCGGAAGATCCGGTCGAAGATCACCGCGTGCTGCACCATCCCGGCGCGCTCGAGCAGCGCGTCGTCGGCGGGGGTGCGCTCGGCGGGATCCACGGCGGCGAGCCGGCGCTGGATGCGGACGGCCTCGCGGAACGCCGTGAGGTCGCAGCGCAGCTCCTCGATCGAGTAGAGGAAGAACGGCATCCGCTGCTTGATCATGAACGGGTCGAACGGCAGGTCGCCGCGCATGTGCGTGCGGTCGTGGATGAGGTCCCACATCACGAAGGTCTCCTCCGCGAGCCGCTGGTCCTCCAGCAGGCGCCGCGCGTCCTCCGGCAGCTCGAGCTTCGTGACCTCGGCGGCGTGGCGCACCACGCGGCGGAAGCGGGCGGCCTCGCGGTCGGCGAAGATCGCGCCCCACGTGAAGGTCGGGACCTCGCGCATCGCGACGGTCTCGGGGAACAGCACCGCGGAATTGGTGTCGTAGCCGGGCGTGAAGTCGACGAAGCGGATGGGGACGAACAGCGCGTTGCCGTAGTCGCCCGCCTCCAGCTCGGCGACGAACTCGGGCCAGACGACCTCGATGAGGACGGCCTCGACGAGGCGGCTCGCGCTGCCGTTCTGCGTGGTCATCGGGAAGACGACGAGGTGCCGGATCCCGTCGACGCGGTCGCGCTGCGGCTGGAACGCGGTCAGGGAGTCGAGGAAGTCGGGGACGCCGAGGCCCTGGTCGACCCAGCGCGCGAAGTCCACGTCGAGCGCCGCGAGGTACGCGGCGTCGTGCGGGAAGAGCGGGGCGAGCGTGCGGACGGAGTCGCGGATCACCGCGATGAGGCGGGCGGCCTCGGCGTGGTGCGCGGCGTCGAGGACGGACCCGTCCTTCGCCTGCATCGGCTGGAGCGCGACGGCGGCGTCCTTGAGGGCGAGCCAGGCGGGGGAGGAGGCGACGCGCGTCGCGTCCTCGACGACCTCGGGCTCGCCGATGACGGCTGCGGGGGCTGCGGCGCTGGACATGGATCGACCTCCGATCGTGCGGGTGGCGTGCGGTGCCTCCACCGTATCCGCGGGGTCGGCGTCAGATCGTGTCCCGCGTGCCGGATCCGCGCGTGGATCCGGCCGCTCACGCAGCTTCCCTGCGCGAGCGGCGTCGGCTACGCCTCGTCGTCCTCCGGCACCGGGGTCGTCGTCCCCGACTCGTGGTCGCGGCGCAGCACCGCGTAGCCGACCGACGCGCGCGGCTCGCCGCCCGCGACGGGCCAGCCGTCGCGGTAGTGCGCCTCCTTCACGAAGCCCGCGCGCACGAGCACGCGGCGCATCGCCCGGTTGTCGTCGCGCGTCTGCGCCTCGAACCGCGTCACGTGCGGATGCGCCCGGAAGACGTGCTCCGTCAACGCGCGCACCACGGGCACGCCGAGCCCCCGGCCGCGCGCCGACTCGGCGAGGCGCAGGTCGAACAGCACGCCCGGGTCCTCGAGGTCGTCGAGCACCACGAGGCCCACGCGGCCGGATCCCGCGACCTCCACCCACAGCGCCTCGTGCTCCGGTCCCGCGAAGTCGCCGTCGGCGATGCGCGCGTCGACGTCCGCGACGGTCAGCCGGGTCCGCACGTGGAAGGGGAACGCGTTCGACGTGAGGAACGCCCGGAGGTCGTCGGCGTCGGCGGCCGCGTCGACGGGCACGAGACGGACGTCGGCGGCGCCGAGGGGCGGGGGCGGCGGGGTCATGGTCTCTCCGATCCGGTCGCGGCGCTCTCCCCAGGTGCGGGTGAACAGCGGGTGAACCCACCGGTCCCCCGTAGAGGGGACACGTCGGCAGGGCGCAAGCTCGTCGCCGTGGATCCCTTCATACTGCTCGTCCTCGTCGTCATCACGGCGCTCGCCTTCGACTTCACCAACGGCTTCCACGACACGGCGAACGCGATGGCCAC
The DNA here is from genome assembly GCF_001280205.1 of Clavibacter capsici. Lineage (NCBI taxonomy): Bacteria > Bacillati > Actinomycetota > Actinomycetes > Micrococcales > Microbacteriaceae > Clavibacter > Clavibacter capsici. Next base: position 344,664 of record NZ_CP012573.1, read on the forward strand.
GTCCATCGCGACCGGCGCGTTGAAGCCCAAGGTCGCGGTCACGCTCTCCGCCGTGCTCAACCTGGTGGGCGCCTTCCTCAGCATCGAGGTCGCGCTCACGGTCACGAACGCGGTGGTGAAGATCCAGGACAAGACGGGCGCGCCCGACCCCGCGCTCCTGGAGGGCGGCGGATCCGCGCTCCTCCTCATCGTGCTGGCCGGCCTCATCGGCGGCATCGTCTGGAACCTCCTCACCTGGCTCCTCGGCCTGCCGTCGAGCTCGTCGCACGCCCTGTTCGGCGGCCTCATCGGATCCACGCTCGCGGGTCTCGGCGTCAACGGCGTGAACTGGGCGGGCGACGGATCCAAGCTCGACGGCGTCGTCGGCAAGGTGATCCTGCCGGCGCTCATGTCGCCGATCCTCGCGGGGGCGGTGGCCGCCGTGGGCACCTGGCTGGTGTTCCGGATCGTCGGCAACCTCGCCGGGCGCGGGCTCGACCGCACCTTCCGCATCGGCCAGATCGGCAGCGCCTCGCTCGTCTCGCTGGCGCACGGCACGAACGACGCGCAGAAGACCATGGGCGTCATCACGCTCGCGCTCATCGCGGCGGGCGGCTGGACCGACACCGGGTCCGTGCCGTTCTGGGTCAAGATCAGCTGCGCGCTCGCCATCTCGCTCGGCACCTACATCGGCGGCTGGCGGATCATCCGCACGGTCGGCAAGGGCCTCGTCGAGATCGACACGCACCAGGGCATGGCGGCCGAGAGCTCGTCGGCCGCGGTCATCCTCGCCTCCAGCCACCTCGGCTTCGCGCTCTCCACCACGCACGTCGCCACCGGGTCGATCCTCGGCTCCGGCCTCGGCCGCCCCGGCGCGCAGGTGCGCTGGAGGGTGGCGCTGCGCATGGTCGTGGCGTGGATCATCACGCTCCCGGCCGCGGCGCTCGTCGGCGCGGTCATGTGGTGGCTCGGCCACCTCGTCGGCGGCGCGGCCGGCGGCATCGCCATGACGCTCGTGCTCGTCGCCGTCGCGATCACCGTCTACGTGCGCTCGCGCAAGGACGACGTCGGCGCCCACAACGTGAACGACGAGTGGTCCGACGACACGGCCGCCCGCCCCGCCCGCCAGTCCGCCGACGCCTGAAGGATCCCGCCATGCTCCCCCTCTTCCTCTCCGCGGTCGGCCAGGTCGCCGTCGTCGCCCTCCTCCTCGGCGCGGGCCTGCCCGCCCTCTTCGCGGTGGGCGTCCGCTCCTTCGCGCTCGCCAGCCCCGACACGACCGGCCGCAGCGCCGCGTCCGACGGCGCGCGCGGCCTCCCCGCGCCCGTCCTCCAGGCGATCGGCGCGCTCTGCTTCGCGGTCGTCGTGCTCGCGGTCGTCGCGGGGCTCACGCTCATCATCGCGACGGGCTTCGGCCAGTCGGTGAGCTTCGAGCACGTCATCCCGACCTTCACCTCGAAGGGCTGACGATGGGCGAGAGCGCACCCGAGGCCGACGGGCCCGGCCGCGGCGCGACCGGCGTCGGGGTCCCCGACCAGAAGGACCGCGGCATCGTCCAGCGGGTGGTGGGCTGGCTCCGCGCCGGCTACCCGTCCGGCGTGCCGGACCAGGACTACGTGCCGCTGCTGGGGATCCTCCGCCGCAGCCTCACCGCCGAGGAGCTCGAGCAGGTGGTCGACCAGCTGGTCGACGACGCGACCGCGGCGGACGCGGCGGGCGAGGAGATCGGCCGCCGCCAGCTCCGCGAGCGCGTCGAGGAGCTGCTCCTCGGCCCCGCGCTGCCGGAGGACCTGGTGCGCGTCTCGGCCCGGCTCGCGGCGGCGGGCTGGCCGCTGGGATCCCCCGACGACCTGCACGAGCCCGACGCGGCCGACGCCCGCGCGACCGAGCGCACGGGCCTCGTCTCGCGCATCGTGTCGTGGCTCCGCGCCGGCTACCCGGCCGGCCTCCCGGAGCAGGACTTCGTGCCGCTCCTCGCGCTGCTGCGCCGTCGGCTCAGCGACGAGGAGGTGCAGGAGGTGAGCGCCCGGCTCGCGGCCGAGGGCGGCCTGCCCGCCAGCCGCCTCGACGTCGCCGACGCCATCGCGGGCGTCACCTCCGAGATGCCGTCCGACGAGGACGTCGAGCGCGTCCGCGCGTACCTCGAGGCGCACGGCTGGCCGGAGGGCTTCCGCATCTGACGACTGGACTCCGTCGGCTAAGTGGGTTAGCGTGCTGGCTAACGCACTTAGCCGAAGGGGCTCCCATGACCACCACGCACCTCGCCGTCGACGGCGGCACGCTCGTCTACGAGATCCACGGATCGGACGGCCCGCTCGTCGTCCTCGCGCACGGCATGGGCGACGACCGCCGCGCGTGGGACGCCGTGATCCCCGAGCTCGTCGCCGCCGGGCACCGCGTGGTCGCGGTCGACCTCCGCGGCTGCGGGGAGTCCACCGCCGCCTGGCCGGCGTACGGGCAGGGCGACATCGCGGGCGACCTCCTCGCGCTCGTCCGACACCTCGGCGGCCCGGCCGTGCTCGTCGGCCACTCCATCGCGGGTGGGGCGGCCACCATCGCGGCCGCCCGCGAACCGGCGCTCGTCTCCGCGCTCGTGGAGGTGGGGCCGTTCACGCGGAAGCAGTCCGTGGCGATCCGCGACCTCGGCGTCGCCTCGTACCGCCGCGGCGCGATCCACCTCCTCGGCGCCGTGGCGCTCGGCAGCCGCCGCTCGTGGCGCCGCTACCTCGAGGTCGCGACGCCCGGCCGCCGCCCCGCCGGCTGGGACGCGCGCCTCGCCCGCATCGACGCGATGCTCCGCGAGCCCGGCCGGATGGCGGCGCTGAAGCGCATGGGCGTCTCCGGCACCGCCGAGTCCGACCCGGCGCTCGCCCGCGTGCGGGTGCCCGTGCTCGTGGTGCAGGGATCCGCCGACCCCGACTGGGCGGACCCCGAGGCGGAGGCGCGCGCCATCGTCGCCGCGCTGCCCGGCGGCGCGGGCCGCGTGCTGATGGTTCCGGGCGTCGGGCACTACCCGCACGTGCAGGAGCCCGCCGCGGTGGCCGCCGGCATCGTCGCGTTCGTCGGGTCGGTCCGTGCCTAGGGCAGGCCTCAGCCGGGAGGCGGTCGTCGAGCGGGCCGCCCGGATGATGGACGAGGCCGGATCCGCGCCGCTGCAGCTCCAGGCGCTCGCCGAGAGCCTGGGCGTGCGCGTGCCGTCGCTGTACAAGCACGTGGACGGGATGCCGGGCCTCCAGCGCGACGTCACGGTCCACGGCCGCGGCGAGATGGCGCACGCGCTGCGGGAGGCGGTCGGCGGATCCGCGGATGCGGAGGCCGTGACGCGCCTCGCGCACGCCTACCGCGCCTGGGCGGTCGCGCATCCGGCGAGGTACGCGCTCGCCATGCGGCCGCCGGCGCCCGGCGACGACGAGGACCGCGCCGCGGCGGAGGACCTCGCGGGCGTCGTCTACGCCGTGCTCGCGGGCTACGGGCTCACCGGCGACGACGCCGTGGACGCCACCCGGTTCCTGCGATCGGCCCTGCACGGCTTCGTCGCGCTCGAGACCGGGGGCGCGTTCGCGCTCTCGGCCGACACGGGGCGCAGCTGGGACCGCCTGGTCGCGAGCGTCGAGGCGGCGCTGGAGGCGTGGCCGCGCGGCTGACGCGCTCGAGGCGGAACGCGCCTTCCAGACCGACTTGCACTCTGCGCTGGATGGTGCAAACATGCACTCCATGACGGATGGTGCAACAGGGCTGCGCGAGCGACGCCGGGCGGAGACCTCGGCCACCCTCACGACCCTCGCCCGCCGCCTCACCGCCGCGCACGGCCTCGCCGGCTTCACCGTCGAGGAGCTCTGCGAGCAGGCGGGCGTCGCGCGCCGCACCTTCTTCAACTACTTCGCCTCCAAGGAGGACGCCGTGTTCGGGCGCCCCGCGCGGCTCGACACCGCCGACCTCGAGGAGGCGTTCGTCGCCGCCGGCGAGTCCTCGCGCGGCGCGGCGTCGCGCGGCGGCACCTCGACCGACCTGCTGGACGACCTGGCCGAGCTGTGCCTCGGCCGATGGTCGCGCCTCGACACCGACGGCACCTCGATGAAGGACATGCACGCCGCCTTCCGTCGCGAGCCCGGCCTCCTCGTGCGCGCGCTCGACGCGTCCATCGAGGACGAGGCGAGCGACGTGCGCCTCGTCGAGCGCCGCGAGGGCCTGCCGGAGGGCGACCTCCGCGCATCCGTCGTGGTGCAGGTCATGGCCGCGCTCGGCCGGGCGAGCGCGCGCGAGTTCCTCGCCCCCGGCAACGCCGACCCCATCGACGTCCTCCTCCGCCGCCGCCTCGACGCCCTGCGCGAGATCGCGCACCCCGCCACCGCCACCCGCCACCCCGAACGGACCCCATGACCGCCACCGCCCCCGCGCCCCTGCTGCTCACGCAGCGGCGCATCTGGATCATCTTCTCGGCGCTCATCGCCGGCATGCTCCTGTCGAGCCTCGACCAGACCATCGTCTCCACCGCGATGCCGACCATCGTCGGGGAGCTCGGCGGCGTCGACCACCAGGTCTGGATCACCACGGCCTACCTGCTCGCCACCACGATCGTCATGCCCATCTACGGCAAGTTCGGCGACGTGCTCGGGCGGCGGAACCTCTTCCTCGCCGCCATCGCGATCTTCACGCTCGCCTCCGTCGGCTGCGCCTTCGCGGGCGACTTCTGGTCGTTCGTGGTGTTCCGCGCGGCGCAGGGCCTCGGCGGCGGCGGGCTCATGATCCTGTCGCAGTCGATCATCGCCGACATCGTCCCGGCCGACCAGCGCGGCAAGTACCTCGGCCCGCTCGGCGGAATCTTCGGCCTCTCGGCCGTGGGCGGGCCGCTCCTCGGCGGCTTCTTCGTCGACCACCTCACCTGGCAGTGGGCGTTCTACATCAACATCCCGGTCGGGATCGCGGCGTTCGCCATCGCGTTCGTCACGCTGACCCTGCCGAGCAAGCGGGCCACGAAGAAGGTGGACTGGGCGGGCGTGCTGTTCCTCTCCGCGGCCACGACGTGCCTCATCTTCTTCACCGACTTCGGCGGCGACAAGGCCTACGGCTGGGGCTCGCTCGCGACGTGGGCCTGGGGCGTCGGGCTCGTGGTGGCCGCGTCGCTGTTCGTGGTCACGGAGGCGCGCGCGGACGACCCCATCATCCCGCTCAGCCTCTTCCGCAACCCCGTGTTCGTGAACGCCACGGCCATCGGCCTCGCGCTCGGCATCGGCATGTTCGCGGCCATCGGCTTCGTGCCGACGTTCCTGCAGATGTCCACCGGCACGTCCGCCGCGGTCTCGGGGCTGCTGCTCCTGCCGATGATGGTGGGCCTCATCGGCATGTCGATCACCTCCGGCATCCTGATCACCCGCACGGGCCGGTACCGGATCTTCCCCATCGTCGGCACGCTCCTCACGATGCTGGCGCTCGTGCTGATGACCTCGCTCACCGCCCAGACGCCGGTGTGGCTGATCTGCGTGTTCCTCTTCGTCTTCGGGCTGGGGCTCGGCCTCATCATGCAGGTGGTGGTGCTCGTCGTGCAGAACGCGGTGCCCGCCGCGCAGATCGGCACGGCGACCAGCACGAACAACTACTTCCGCGAGGTGGGCGCGGCGCTCGGCACGGCCGTGTTCGGCACGCTGTTCACGACGCGGCTCACGGAGAACCTCACGGGCGTCTTCGCCGGGGCGGGCGCGGCGCCCGGGGACGCGGCGGCCTCGGCCAGCAGCATCGACCCGCAGACGCTGAACGGCCTGCCGGACGCGGTGCGCGACGGGATCGTGGACGCGTACGCCGACGCGCTGGCGCCGGTGTTCTGGTACCTCGTGCCGTTCATCGCGATCGCGTTCGTGCTCTCGCTCGTGCTCAAGCAGATCCCGCTGTCGGACGTCGCCGGGCTCGTCGCCCGCGGCGAGGCGGTGGGCGGCGAGGAGGCCGAGCGGCTCGAGGCGGAGCAGCGCGCGGCCGCCCGCCCCGGCGCCGCCCCCGCGCAGGCGACCGGCCCGGACGCGGCCGACGACGCGTCGCGGATCGCGGTGCCGTCGAGCGACGGGCGGGACGGATCCGGCCGCTGACGCCGGGAGCCGGCGAGCGCACGACCCGTTGACTCGGTCGCGCGCGGCTGGTGGGATCACCGCAGGGCCGTCGTCTCCTCACGGGGGCGGCGGCCCTTCCCCGTCCGCCGCGGCCCCGTCCGCCTCGTAGGAACGGAGCCCGCCGTGGGCGAGCCCCTCGTCATCACCCGCACGTTCGCGGCCCCGCGGGAGCGCGTCTTCGACGCGTGGACCACGCCGGCCGACTTCTCCGCCTGGTTCGGCGCCGCCGACGTCCGGGTGCCGCTCGACACGCTGCGCATGGACGTGCGGGAGGGCGGCGCGTGGAGCGCGGTGATGCGCCTGCCCGACGGGGGATCCATCGACTGGGCCGGCGAGTACGTGGAGGTCGACCGGCCGTCGCGCCTCGCGATGACGCTGACCGACCGGCCCGACGAACCCGCGGGCGAGCCGCTCACGGTGGACCTCGAGGAGGTCGCCGGCGGCGCGACGCGCATGACCATGACGCAGGTCGCGGGGGAGTCCACCGCCGAGCAGCGCGAGATGACGATCCGGGGCTGGGGCTCGTTCTTCGACGTGATGGAGGGGCTGGTCGCGTCGGGCGCCTAGCGCGCCGCGGGCGGGTCGTCCTGCCGCGGTCGCCGCACCACGCCGACCGCCGTGATCCCCGCCGCCCCGAGCGCGAAGGCGAGCACCGCGAGGAACGGCAGCTCGTCGGCCGACATGCCGGTGGCGGGGAGGGTGTCGCCCCGAGCCGCGGAGGCGTCGGCGGCGGCGACCTCGGCGGGGGAGCCGGGGAGGGCGGCTGAGGCGGGTGCGCCCGGCGCGGACGTCCCCGGGTCGGCCGCGGCGGATCCCGTGAGGCAGCGCCGCACCTCGCCCGCGTCGTAGAACAGCGAGCCCGGCGCGATGGGCGTGCAGCCCGCGCGGAACGGGATCGCCCGCTCGTCGTCGAGCATGCGCACGATGGCGCGGCCGCTCGCGTCGCGGTAGACGTCCCACTGCACGTTCGCGGCCATGGGGGTCACGGTCTCGCCGCGCCACGCGTTCGTCGCGTACGTGTACGGATCCGCGGGGGTCACCTGCTGCGTCGATCCCGGCAGCCCGAGGAGCGCCGCGAACGGGATGATCGTCTCCGCGTGCGCGAACCGGAAGGTCGCGGCGGTCGAGGATCCGGCGAGGCGCGCGTCCATCGAGTCGAGGAAGTCGTCGAGGAGCGGCCGTGCCATCCGGTACGTGATGTCGCTGCCCTGGAACGCCGGGCCCTTCGAGTAGAAGTCCTCCGCGTCGAGCAGGTAGGCGAACCACTCGGAGTCGGCGCTCGTGATGTAGCGGTCGAAGTCGACGGCGAACTCGTCGGCCATGTCGGGCGCGATGATGTACAGGTTGTAGAGCATCATCGCCGCGTCGACCTCGTCGTCGACGTGGGTCTTGCCGTCGCCGCCGTCCACGAAGTGGTACTGCCCCGCGGCGAGGCGGTCGACGAACGCGGGTGAGTAGATCCGCTCGAGCGTGCGGCGGGCGACCTCGTGGCTGCGCTGCTGGTCGGTGATGGCCTCGACCGCGGCCGTCACCGCGGGGCCGTCCTCGTAGGCCTGGTAGTCGGCGTTCGCGTCCGACTTGTGGAAGTAGAGGGTGGCCGGGTCCTCGGCGATGTCCTCCGGCAGGTGCGAGGCGAGGAGCGGATCCGCCGACGTCAGGCCCTTCGCGAACGCCTTCCCCGATGCGGTGGCGCGGGCCTCGCCGGAGCTCTCGAGCGCGACCTGGTCGGATCCGGCGGCGATCGCGGCGAAGAGCGACGGGAGCCGCTCGACGACGCGCGCGCCGATGCCGCGGTGCTGGTCGGCGCCCTGCCCGGTGAGGTTGCCGTAGCCGAGCTTCCGGTTCGCGGCCGTGAGCTCCTGGACCTCCGGGCCGAGCGTCTCGCCGAGCGCCGTGAGCGCGCCCTCGGAGCGGGCCTGCTCCCACACCTGCGTGGTCAGCGAGTCGTACTTGAAGCTCGACAGCGCGCGGGATCCGTGGCGCGCGACCGACTCCGTGTAGACGGGCGCGAAGCCGGCGGGCGCGGGCGCCAGGTCGGCCGGGGTGCCCTGCGGCGCGTACGGGGTCTTGCTGCTGTAGTGCGGGCGGTCGGCGGATGCGGTGCCGCTGCCGCTGCCGGTCGCCGCGAGCGCCGGGAGGGCGGATCCCCCCACGGCGACGCCCAGGGCCAGCGCGAGCGCGACGGAGGCGGACAGGCGGCGGCGGGTGCGGAGGCGCATGGGTTCCTGGCGGAGCGGGCGCGGCGCGGGATGCGCGCGGCGGTGCGGGTCGGTCGCGTGCGCGACGCGGCCGACGCTAGGCGGATCACATGACGCGGCGGTGTCCCGGCGCTGAACGGGCGGGGCGCCGGCCGGACGCCGGGAGGGGCTGGTGCCGCCCGTAGGGTGGGAGGACGCCGCGACGAGGGGAGCCGGATGATCGGGGTGCTGACCGGGTTCGCCATCATCGGCTTCATCATCGCCGTGGGCTACGCCGTCGGCCGCTCCGGGATCGCGGGTCCCGGCGCCCAGCACTCGCTCAACCGGGTCGCGTTCTTCGTCGCGACGCCCGCGCTCCTGTTCACGGTGCTCGCGAAGGCCGACCTGCACGTCGTGTTCTCGGCGTTCCTGCTCGCGTCGGCGTCCGCGGTGGCCGTCGCGGCGATCCTGTACCTGGTCGTGGCCCGGATCCTCTTCCGTCGGCCGGTCGCGGAGACCACCATCGGCGCGGCATCGGCCAGCTACGTGAACGCCAACAACATCGGGCTGCCGGTGGCGATCTACGTGCTCGGCGACGCGCAGCTCGTCGCGCCCGTGCTCCTGCTCCAGCTGCTGGTGCTCGCGCCGACCACGCTCACGGTGCTCGACATCTCGAGCCGCGGATCCGCGTCGGTCGTCGGGATCCTCACGCAGCCGCTGCGGAACCCCATGATCATCGCGTCGATGCTCGGGATCCTCATCGCGATCACCGGGCTCCGGATCCCCGACGCCGTCTACGAGCCGTTCCGGCTGATCGGCGGCGCGGCGATCCCCATCGTGCTGATGGCGTTCGGCATGTCGCTCGTCGGGCGGAAGCCGCTCGCGCCCGGATCCGGCCGCGGCGAGATCGTGGTGGCCTCGGTGATCAAGACGGTCGTGATGCCGCTCGCCGCGTTCCTGCTCGCGCGGTACGCGTTCCACCTCGACGCCGACCAGACCTTCGCCGCGACCGTGATCGCGGGCCTGCCGACGGCGCAGAACATCTTCAACTTCGCGTCGCGCTACGAGCGCGGCGTGGTGCTCGCGCGCGACACCGTGCTGATCACGACGGTCGCGTCGATCCCGGTGCTCCTGGTGATCGCGGCGCTGCTCGCCCCCGGGACCTAGCGGCGGCGGGTCGCGGCGGCGCGCTGCGCGGCGCGCTTCTGCGAGCGCTTGGCCATCTGCGCCTTGCCCTTGGCGATGGCGGCCTTGCCCTGGCGGCTGCGCAGGAACTTGCGGATGACGGGGACGGCGACGAACAGGAAGCGGATCAGCGGCATGGTGGTGCTCCTCGGGGGATCGGCGCGGACCGGTGGATCCCCGCCCCTCGACCCTGCCAGGGTTCCGACCGCGTGACCGTGATCGGGGCGGATGCGACGGCGAGCGGCCAGCGGCGGCGGGTCAGGCGGACGGGCGCTCCCCGTCGCGGATCCACGCCACCTCGGCCCGCAGCAGCTCGGCGCCCGGCCCGACCGGCGCGTACCCGAGCGCGAGGGCCGCGCGCGTGTCGAGCACGATGGGGTGCGGCGCGGCCCACGGGTGCGCGCCGCCCGGCACGCCCGGCTCGAGCGGCACGATGCGGCCTCCCCAGCCGAGCTCGTCGGCGACGGCCCGCACGATCTCGGCGGCCGTGAGCGGGTCCGGGTCGGCGGAGTTCAGGATCCGCGCTCCCGGCACGTCGGCGACCCGGGCGATGAGCGCCGCCGCGTTGGCCGCCGCGGTGAGGTGGTCGACGGAGGCGCCGCGATCGGCGAGCTCGATCGTCTCCGCGCCCGCCAGCATCCGCTCGACGATGCCGCGCGCGCGGGCGTTCCTGGCCCACCGGCCGTGCACCTTGGAGGGCCGGATCACCGTCACCGGCAGGCCGCCGTCGAGCGCCGCGCGCTCCACGGCGACCTTGGAGGGCGCGTAGCCCTCGCGCGTGAAGGGGGCGGTGCCGGGCGCGGCGGGCGCGAGCGTCGGGTTCGACTCCGGGATCGGGCCCGGGAAGCGCGGCGGCTCGTCGCCGTTGACGTGCCGGCCCTCCGCGTCCACGAGGACGGCGCGCGACGACGCGACGACGACGGATCCGCTCGCCCGCATCGCCGGGAGGAGCGCCTCGACGTCGGCCGCGGTGAACGCGACCAGGTCCACCAGCAGGTCGACGCCGTCGCCGGCCAGCCGCTCGATCCCCGCGACGTCGGCGCGGTCGAGGGCGTGGAAGCGGACGCCGAGCGCGACCAGCTCCGCGGGCATGAGGCGCGGATCCCGACCCGTCACGTCGACCGCCCACCCGTCGCGCGCCAGCCGCTCGGCCGTCGCCCCGCCGATCGCACCGGTGCCGCCGAGGACGAGCGCGCGCCGCGCGGCGGGGGAGGAGGGCATGGTCGTCGAGCCTAGGGGCCGTCGGCGCGCTCGATATGGTGGCGCGGTGACCGACCTCCCGCCCTGCCGCGCGGAGCGGGGCTGATGAGCGTCGCCGACCGCGCCGACCTGCCCCTGTTCCACGCGCCGGACGGCACCGCGCACGTGGATCGACGCGGGCTCTCGGCCGACACGCCCCGCAGCTGGCGACGCGCGCACGACCCGCGGTCGTCCGGCGCCGGGCCGGGATCCGCGCGGCGGCGATCGGAGGCGGCGCGCTCGTCCTGTCGCTCCTGGGCGGAGCCGCCGGCCTCGCGGTGACCTCGGCCGTGTGGGGGCCGGTGGGCGACGGCGCGAACCTGGTCGGCGGTGCCGGGCTCGGGTTCCTCGTCGTGTCCTGGATCCTCCTCGCCGCGCTCCTCCTGCACCGGCCGGTCGCCGAGCTGCCCGACGTCGTGCGCGTCCCCGACGACGTGCTCGCCGCCGCACCGGCCGGCGCGGACAGCGCGCGGCTGTGGTCGTGGTCGGTCGCGTCCGCCGCGGAGGCGGCGCTGCGGCCTCACCTGCACCACCGGCTCCAGGTGGAGCGGCCGGGACAGGAGGGGGAGGCGCGGGCCGCGCGGGAGGAGTACCGGCGCGCGTACCGGGACCACGTGGCCGCCTGCGGGGAGATGGGATCCACGCCGCGTGAGCCCGCCGTCCCGCTCGACACGCGGACCTGACCGGGCGCGCCCGCTCGTCGCGCTGGGCGCGGCCGCCGCGGCCGAGGCCGGCGCCCTCGTCGCGATGGCGGCCGCGGGCGACGGCGGACGCGGCGTGCTCGCGCCGTGCGGCCGCTGCCGGCAGGTGATGCTCGACCTGCATCCGGGGATCCTCGTGGTCGTGCCCGGGGACGCCGGGCCCGCGACGGTGCCGGTGGGCGAGCTGCTGCCGGGCGCGTACGTGCGACCGGCCTGATCACCTCGAGGGGCACGGAGGACGGGTCCGTCGGACGGGCGGCCGCGGAGGCGGCGAGTGGTGGAGAGCTCCGGAAATCGAACCAGACGAGGCACCCCGATAGGTGCGCTCCCCGAACGCAGGAGAACATACCGCATCCCGCCGGGCGGATGCCGCAGCGGCGGGAACGGGGGCGCGGCCCGGACGCCGGGCCTCAGCCGCCGACGGTCCGCACGCGGACCGTCCCGCCGTCCTCCTCCAGCTCGAACGACAGCGTGGTGCCGATCGCGAAGGCGTCGCGCAGCTCCTGGGGCTGGTCGGCCGTGACGACGAGGGCGGTGCGGGCGGGGACGGCGCCGGTGGCGCAGCCGGGGGTGCCGGCGACCGATCCGTCCTGCTCCGCGGGCCCGGCCACCAAGCAGGTCGACTCGGCGCCCGTGGCCGCGTCGGGCACCGGGATCCGGGCGACCGAGATGCCGTGGAAGGCGGCGAACAGGGAGCCCGGGGCGATGGATCCGGTGTCGACCGAGAGGTAGGTCGCGTTGTCGGGGGTGGGCGGGGGCGTGAGCTCCAGGACGGCGACGGTGCCGCGCGCGTCGCCGAGCCACCAGGCGGTCGTGCCGGCGCCCGCGAGCGCGGCGGCGAGGAGGGACGCGGCCCACGCTGCGGCGAGGCGCGGGCGGACGCGGCGGGCCGTGCGGATCCGCGGCGTCGCGGGAGGCGCGGCGGGCTCCGGACCCCGGCGGCGGGCCCCGCCGGATCACGCCCGGCCCGGTCCCGGCCCTCGAGCTCCCGCAGCCGCTCCCGCGCGGCCGCGTCGGCCGGATCGGCACCCGGACCGAAGACGCGGCGGCGCAGCTCCGCGATCTCCGCCCGCCGGTCGTCGTCGTCCATCCCGGCATCGTGTCACGCGGCGGGCGGCGCCGCTCAGCAGGCGCGGTACGCGTACCCCCGCGTGCCGGCGGGCACCAGGTCGCGGTCGCGCACGATGGCGGCCGGCGCCGGATCCATCGCGCGGATCCGCTTGCAGGCGCCGGTTGCGGAGTCGCGCAGGTCGTCGGTGTACTCGATGTCGAGGACGCGGGCGCCGTACACGTCGGTGTACGCCGCGCACTCCTTCCAGCGGTCGCACTCCTCGGCGATCGCGAAGTCGAAGCGGGCCTCGTCGCGTCCGCGGGATCCGAGGTCCGTCGCGTTCTTCTGCGCGGCGGCGAGCCCGCGGTCGTGCGCGCGGGCCACGAGCAGCGTGGCGAAGGCGAGCGCGTCGTCCTCGTCGAGGGCACCGGCCGAGCGCGTCCACGAGTCGAGGTTGTCGAACTCGACGGCGCGGTACCCGGAGGCGGCGCACCCGTCGATCACGGGCGCGAGCCGGGCCGCGTTGGCGGTGCGGGCCGCGGGCGTGGAGACGTCGAGGATGCGCTCGTCGGGCCAGCCGGGATCCACGATCGGCTTCCCGTCGGCGCCGCGCACGAGGAGGGCGGCGGGCCACGAGGCACCCGGCTGGGTCTGGAACCCGTTGACGTAGCAGACGCCGTAGACGCCGGGCGCGGGCGCGTCCGTGCTGTCGCGCACGACGATCCCGGTGCCCGACGGCACCTTCGACGCGCCGCCGAGCTGGTAGTCGAAGCGCGTGCCGGTCGGCGGGAGGGTGACGGTCGATGCGGCGCCAGCGCGGCTCCCGGTGGTCTGCGCGACCGAGGCGACGGCCGGATCCGCGACGGCCTCCGCGTCGTGCGGATCCGCGGGCGAGCTGCAGCCGGCGACGGCGAGGGTGGCGACGACGAGGGCCGCGGCGAGGAGGGAGCGCATGATCCGACCCTAGGCGCGCGCCGCCGCCGCGTCACCGGCCGCCCCCAGTCAGCCGACGACGCGGAAGCGCTCCATCACGATCCGGGTGTCGTCGTCGAGGCGGAACCCGGTCGGCAGCTCCGCCACGACCTCGGGCGACGTCCAGAAGCCCTCGTGCCCGGCGCGCCACTCGTCGACCGTCGCGAATCCCTCGCCCTCGTCCACCGCGTGCGCGAGCGGCACGTCCGCGAGGCGCGCGACCTCGACGGCCGTCGTCTCGACCACGACGACCGGCCGCCCGGCGGAGTCGATGACCGCGCCGCGGGATCCGACGACCGGCAGCTCCTCGCCGTCGGCCGCGTACTGGACCAGCAGCGAGCTCGTCGAGGTCTTGTCGCCCGCGACGATCGCCGCCACGAGCCGGTCGCGCAGCGGCCCCGGGAAGGCGAACTCGACGGGCGGGAGATCGGCGTCGGGCGTCGTCATGCGTCGATCGTAGGAGCTCGGACGCGGACGCCTCCCGTCGACCTCCTCCGCCCCCGGACGCCGTCCGCCCGCCGGGCCAGGCTGGGAGGGACCCCACGACCGACCAAGGAAGGCGCACCCCATGAGCGAGATCCGCAACGGCGGCAACCAGTACGAGATCCAGGACCCGATCGCGCAGTACCCGTCCCCGCCGTTCCCGCAGCAGGAGCAGACGGGCCCCGGCGACGAGAAGCGCTTCGAGCCGACGCCCGACCACGGCCAGGACAGCTACGTCGGCTTCGGCCGCCTGAAGGGCCGCAAGGTCCTCATCACGGGCGCCGACTCCGGCATCGGCAAGGCCGTCGCCATCGCGTTCGCGCGCGAGGGCGCCGACATCGCGCTCAACTTCCTCGACGAGGAGCTCGAGGACGCGCGCGACACCGCGTCCACCATCGAGGGCGACGGCCGGAAGGCCGCCCTCGTGCCCGGCGACATCTCCGACGAGACGACCTGCCAGGACATCGTGCAGGCATCGGTCGACGCGCTCGGCGGTCTCGACTGCCTGGTGATGGTGGCCGGCTACCAGCGCAACGAGGACGACATCCTCGACCTCGACAGCGAGCAGCTCGACCGCACGATGAAGACCAACGTCTACTCGCTGTTCTGGCTGAGCAAGGCCGTGATCCCGCACCTGCCCAAGGGCGGCAGCATCATCACGACCAGCTCCTCGCAGGCGTACCAGCCGAGCCCCGACAAGATCGACTACGCGGTCTCCAAGGGCGCGATCCGCAACTTCACGCAGGGGCTCGCGCAGCAGCTCGCCCCGAAGGGGATCCGCGTCAACTCGGTCGCGCCCGGCCCGTTCTGGACCGTGCTGCAGCCCGTCGGCCAGTCGGCGTCGGACGTCGAGGAGTTCGGATCCCAGTCCGTCTACGGCCGCCCCGGCCAGCCGGCGGAGATCGCGGCGACGTACGTGTTCCTCGCGAGCCAGGAGTCGAGCTTCACGAGCGGCGAGACCATCGCGGTCACGGGCGGCACGCCCGTCCACTGACCCGCGGGGCAGCGGACACGGGCCGAGGCGGCGGGGCGCGTCAGAACAGGCGTACCCCGCCGCCGTCGTCGACGAGGGGCCGCTCGCTGCGGAGCACGGCCGGGCCGACCGCGAGGATCCCGTCGCCCAGCGGCTCGCAGCGCACCCCGCCGCGGCCGCGGAGCGCGCGGAAGGCGCCGGGCGCGAGCATCACGTCCATCCAGGCGCACGGGTTCGCCGGCCGGTGGCCCTGGAACTCCACGGGCCCGTCGCCCGAGTCGAGGCTGAAGCGCATGCCGCGCAGCCGGTCGACGTCCACGCCGCGGAGCAGCACGTTGCGACGGGTGTCGACGGGATCCAGCCCCGCGTCGATCCCGAGCTCGCGCGCCACGTGCTCCACCGACTCGACCGCCATCACAGTGACGGCGGCCGTGCGGTGCGCGCGCTGCCCGAAGTAGCGGTCGCCGACGATCCCGAGGTGCGCCCGCACGCGCACCGACGCGCGCGACGGCGGCTCGCCCGGCTCGTCGCGCGGCCCGTCCGCCGGGCGTCCCTCGAGCCGGTGCACGGGGGACGCGACGAGGTGCGCGATCTCCACGCGGAGCTCGTGGGGCAGATCGGTCATCCGGGAAGCGTACGCGCCCCTTATCACGGGGTACGCGGGCCCGGGGCGGACGCTCCACTCGCGGTTAGGATCGATGAGCGGCACGGGGAAGACCGCACCGGGGGGTCACGTGGGCGAGCAACCTCCCTCCGACGTGCGGCGTCATCCGGTCGGCCGCGTGCAGGCCGCCCTCCGCAGCATGTCGCTCTCGAAGCCCCTGCACGCGCAGCTGCCCTTCATCGTGAGCCTCGCCCTGGTCGGCGTCGTCGCGGGCGCGGGCGACCTCGACGCCGTGGCCCAGCCCGGCTTCGTCGCGGGCACGGTGATCGCCGCGCTCGTCACCATCGCCGCCGCCGTCATCCCCTGGGAGCGGATCGACCCCGACTGGGTGGCCGTGCTGCCCATGCTCGACTTCGCGGCGCTCGCCCTCTGCCACGACGCGATCTCCGACCAGGTGCCGTCGACGGCGTTCCTCCTCGTCTTCCCCGTGATCTGGCTGGCGTACGCGTTCGCGCTCCACGTGCTGTGGCTCGGCGCCCTCGGCACGGCCTCCGTGCTCGCGCTGCCGTACCTCCGCGCGGGGACGGTGCCCGAGGGGACGACGGGCTGGTCCCACCTCGTGGTGCTGCCCGTCGTGATGCTGCTGGTGGCGGTGGCCGTGAACCTGCTCGCGCAGCAGCTGTTCCGGCAGCACGCGCGGCTGGAGGAGATGCAGCAGGAGCTGACGGGCACGCTGGTGGACCTGCAGGAGCGCAACTCGATCATCGACGGGGTGCTCGACGCCATCGACGACACGGTGATGGTGCTCGACGCCGAGGGCCGGATCATGCTGCGCAACCGCGCGGCCGCCGACCTCATGGCGCTCGCCGTCCCCGCGGATCCGGACGACCCGACCGTCGGACGCCTCGTCTACGAGGAGGACCGCACCACCGTCGTCCCGCCGGAGCGGCAGCCCGTCGCCCGCGTCCGCGCCGGCGAGGACGTGCCGCGCGAGGTGTACTGGGTGGGCGAGGGCGGAGCGCAGAAGGCCGTGCTCGCGTCGGTCTCCCCGCTCGTGGACGCCGCCGGCCGCGTGTTCGGCACGGTCGTCGTCAGCACCGACGTCACGGCGCTGGCGCTCGCCGTCACCGAGCGGGAGGAGTTCGTGGCGAGCGTCTCGCACGAGCTGAAGACCCCGCTCACCTCGATCCTCGGCTACGTCGAGCTGATCGCCGACGACCTGGTGGACGACGACCTCGACGACCGGATCACCGCCGCCCGCCTCGCGATCGTGGAGCGCAACGCGCAGCGCCTCCTCGGCCTCATCGGCGACCTCCTCACAGCTGCGCAGCACCGCCTGGCGGTCAACCGCAACCTCGTCGACGTGGGCGAGATCGTCGAGAACGCGCTCGACGTGATCCGGCCGCACGCCCAGGCCAGCGGCGTCGAGCTCGTCGAGCCGGACTACGAGGAGCTGGTGGCCGAGGTCGACGCCGTGCGCATCGGCCAGGTGCTCGACAACCTGCTCAGCAACGCCGTCAAGTACACGCCCGAGGGCGGCACGGTCACCACCGAGGTCCACGTCGACGGCGACCACTTCCGCCTCTGCGTCTCCGACGACGGCGTGGGCATGTCGCCGGACGACACCGCGCAGCTGTTCACGCGCTTCTTCCGCACCAGCTCCGCCCGCGCGAGCACGGTCGCGGGCGTGGGGCTCGGCCTCAGCATCACGCGATCCATCATCGACGCGCACGACGGCACGATCGAGGTGGAGAGCGCCGTGGGCGCCGGCACCACCATGCGCGTGCGGCTCCCGCTGCGCGTCGCGCCGGAGGCCCGGCCCGCGTCGCGCGGCTGACCCGCGCCTGGCCCGCACTGGCCCGCCCTGCCTCACCGGGGCCGACTTGAGCGGATCTTGTCCACAACTTGATCCGATCCCGCATGCGGTGGTGTCAGGCTCGGGCACGACGGGGTCGCCCCGTCCGACACGAGCGATCGAAGGACCGGATGACCCCCCACGACCACCCCGCGAGCGGCACCCGAGCCGTCCGCACCGGGTGCCGTACCGGGTCCACGGATGCGCTGCCGGTACCCGACGGCAGCCTCCCCGGCCCTTCGACCCTCGCCGGCGGCCGGGCGTGACCGCCCGTGCCGTCCCCGTCCCGCAGGTCCCCCCGCTCCTCGACGTCCGCGTCCTGGAGCAGCTGCTGGTCGAGCTGTCGGACGAGCCCGGCCCCGCCCGCCTGTCCGTCGTCCCCCCGACGGACGCCCCCGATCCGTCGCCCGGCGTCCCCGCGCCGGGCGACGTGACCCCGCCGCCCGGCCTCCCCGAGCCGCGCCGCGGGACGCCGTCGTCCGGATCCCCCCGTCCGGACGACCGGCTCGCGCCCCGAGGTGCCCCCGCACCCGGGCGCGGGCAGGCGCCGACCGGATCCCCCCGTCCGGTCGGCGCTCCCTCCCCGTCGCCGTCCGCGCCCGCTGATCCCCATCCCCTCACGCAGGGGCAGCAGGCGTGCATCGGCTTCCTGCGCTTCTTCGTCGACCTGTGGCCGACCCGCTGGGAGCGGCTGGACGCGGCCGTGCGCGCCGAGGACCGGGCGGCCGCGCTCGACGCCTGCCTGAGCGTGAAGAGCTCGGCGGCGATGGTGGGCGCGCTCCGCCTCAGCGGCATCGCGAGCCACCTCGAAGGGGCGATCCGCGCCGCCGACCAGGCCGGCGCGCGCGCCCTCCTCGCGGACCTCGGCGAGGTCGGCGAGCGGAGCATGGACGCGATGCGCTCCTGGATCCGCGCGGAGGCCGGAGCGCCTTCCGACCAGACCCGTGCGCGCGGTCGACCCCGGGCCGACGCGCACGCCCGACCGGCTCCCGCGACAGGCCGGTCGGAGTGACGGAGCGGGATCCCACCCGAGGGGACCCCGATCCACGGCGCAGCTGCCGCGGAGCCCCCCTGCTCCGCGGCAGCCTCCGCGCGAGCCGTGCGGCTGCGGCCGTCGCCGGCGGCTACGCGCGCGGCGGCGCGAGCCGGTAGCCGACGCCGCGCACCGTCTGGATCCACCGCGCCTGCCGCGGGTCGTCGTGCAGCTTCCGGCGCAGGTTGCCCAGGTGCACCTCGACCGCGCGCTCCTCGGGCTCGGTGGAGGAGGCGACGGCGTACGAGCCGCTGCGGATGTCGCGCACGAGGTCGCCCTTGGTGCGCACCCGGCCGCCGCTCGCGAGGATCGAGGCCAGCAGGTCGAACTCCGTGCGCGTGAGGTCGACGGGCTCGCCGTCGACCGTGACGTGGCGCGTCCCCTCGTCGAGCTCGAGGCCGTTGTGGCGGAGGACGTCGGCGTCGCGCTCGTCGTCGGCCGGCGCGGCCTCGGAGGGCAGCGCGGGGGACAGGACCGTCGTGGTCGCGAACGCGGCCGGCTGCACGGGCTCGTCCGCGTCGGAGCCCGAGGTCGTCCCCATGGGTTCCGGGATGCCGGCCGGGGGCGTCGCCGGCGCGGCCGGGGCATCCCCGGTGCCGCGGGGTCGCCGCATCATCGCGGAGATGCGCGCGCGGAGCTCCCGCGGGCGGAAGGGCTTCACGACGTAGTCGTCGGCGCCGGCCTCGAGCCCGAGCAGGGTGTCGACCTCCTCGCCCTGCGCCGTGAGCATGACGATGTAGGCGTCGCTCGTGAGGCGGATGCGGCGCGCGGCCTCGAAGCCGTCGAAGTCGGGCAGGCCCACGTCGAGCGTGATGACGTCGGGCGCGACCTCGGCGGCGAGCCGCACGCCCTCCGTCGCGGTCCCGGCGGAGTGCACCTCGAAGCCGCCCTGGCGCAGGACCACCTCGAGCAGCTGGCGGATGTCGCCGTCGTCCTCGATGACCAGAGCCACACGTCCGCTGTCCACTACCGCCCCCTCGCATGCCGCACGCGCGGCCGGTCCCCCGGTTCCGCGTCAGGCGCGCCGGACCTCCCACGCTAGCGGACGGCCGGGTCCGCGCTCCCGCCGCCGGCGGAGCCCGCGGCGGACCCGCGGGATCAGGTGACGGGGGAGGAGCCGGGCACCGCGACCAGCACGAGCACGGCGCCGAGGATGTAGGCGGCGAGCGACGCGCCCACCCCGATCAGCAGCACCAGCCAGGGCCGGGTGCGGCCGCGGATCATGCCGACGAGCGCGACGATCAGCGCGACCCCCGTGAGCACGAGCGGGCCCGCCACCGCGGTCCCGTAGCCGATGGTGAAGAGCGAGTCGCGGCAGACGTAGGAGTCCACGTCGCACGCGTCGGTGACGAAGATGAGGCCGAGCCCGAAGGCCGCGACGGTGCCGCCGATGACCGCGGCGACGAGCATGGCGACGAGCGTGGTGACGAGGATCCGGCGGTCGACCCGGCGGACCCAGCGCGGCACCCAGTCGGGGCCGGGGGGATCCTCGGCGCGGTCGTCGGCGCGGGTGCGTCCGCGGTCGGCGCGGGCGCGTGCGGGGCGCGCGCGGCGCGGCGCGGGGGCGGTGGCGGCGGCGGAGCGGCGTCCGCGGGCGGCGCGGCGTCCGCGCTCGGGGGTCGCGTCGTCGTCGGGGGTCACGCCACGAGACTACGGGGCGCGCCGCGCGGGGCCGGAATCGGCGGGAGCGCCGGGCGCCCGACGGACGTCCGGCCGGCGGATCAGAAGATCATCGGCCGGTCGTCGTCGAGCTCGGTCTCCACGTCGAGGTCCACGGCCACCGGCACGTGGTCGCTCGGGCCGTCGCCCTTGCGCTCGTCGCGGTGGATCCGCGGGGCGTCCACCAGCTCGGCGAAGCGGGCGCTGCCGAGGATGAAGTCGATCCGCATGCCCTCGTCGCGCGGGAAGCGCAGCTGCTGGTAGTCCCAGTAGGTGTACCCGTCGGGGATCGACGGCCGCACCACGTCGGCGAGCCCGGCCTCGAGGAACGCGGCGAAGGCGGCGCGCTCGGGCTCGGAGGTGTGCGTCTTGCCCTCGAAGAGCGCCGGATCCCACACGTCGGTGTCGAGCGGCGCCACGTTCCAGTCGCCCATGAGCGCGAGCGGGGTGTCGGGATCCGCCGCCAGCCACGCCCGCGTGTCCGCGGCGAGGGCCTCGAGCCACTCCAGCTTGTAGGCGTAGTGCGGGTCGTCGAGCGCGCGGCCGTTCGGCACGTACAGGCTCCAGAGGCGGATGCCCGCGACCGTCGCGCCCATGGCGCGCGCCTCGAGCGGCGGCTGGCCGGACGCGTCGGGCTTGCCGAAGCGGGGCATCCCCTCGAACGTCGTCACGACGTCCTCGAGCGGGAGGCGGCTCGCGATCGCGACGCCGTTCCACTGGCTGAGCCCGTGCACGGCGACCTCGTAGCCGGCCTCCTCGAACGCCTCCATCGGGAACTGCTCGGGCTTGCACTTGATCTCCTGCATGGCCAGCACGTCGACGTCCTCGCGCACGAGCCAATCGACGACGCGGCCCACGCGGGTGCGGATGGAGTTGACGTTCCAGGTGGCGACGCGCATGCCCCCACGGTACCGGGAGCGCGCGGGCCCCTCAGCCGATGCTGCCGACGCGCACCGTCACGGAGGCGAGCGCGGCGGCGTCCGGGCCGACGGCCTCGGCGAGGCGCGCGCGGATCGCGTCGACGGCGGCGCGCGCGGTGTCGCTCGCGCGGCTCGACGCATCCACCGCGATGGACGCCTGGACGTCCACGGTGCCCTCGCCGGTCTCGACGGTGACGAGCTGCTCGGCCGCGGTCGAGGACCCGGCCACCACGCCCTCGACCACCTGCTGCGCCGCCAGCAGCACGGACGAGCGCGGGGCGTACACGTCGGCCACGCCCGCGACGGCGCGGAGGGCGGCGGTCAGGTCGCGGGAGAGGTCGCCGGGCGCGGGGAGCGGCACGGGCACCTGCGCTGCCGTCGCCGCCGCCGCGTCATCGTCGAGGGTCATCGCCGTCCTCCTCCATCGCGGGACGCGGCTGCACGTCCACCACGGTCACGTCGATCGCCTCGACGCGCAGCTCGGTGTGCCGCAGCAGGGCCGCGTGCACCCGCTCGCGCACGCGCTGCGCGAGCTCGGGGAGCGGATCCCCCCACACGACGCTCAGCGTGAGCGCCACCCGGACGGGCTCGCCCGCGCGCGTGACGTCGCCGTCGAGGGTGCAGCGGCCGACCAGCACGCCCGGCACCTCGTCTCCCGCCTGCCGCACGAGCGTGCGCACGGCGCCCTCGGTGAGCGCGAGGCGGACGGCCGGATCCGGATGGGAGAGCGGGATGTCGCGCCCGGCGCGCGACTCGCGGCTGATGTGGGAGAGCACGCCGCGGAAGAAGTCGTCGCCCGGGGCCTCGGTCTCCTCGGCCTCGACCTCCACGAGCTCGCGGCCGAGGTCGCGCATGTGCTCGAGGGCCCGGAGCGCGTTGCGGACCTCGGGGTCGTCCTCGTAGGCGGCGATGCGCGGGGTGCGCCCGCGGTCGAGGTAGTCGGCCAGGGCGGCCATGTCGAGGGGCTCGCCGTCGGCGTCGAGGGCGGGTGCCTCGTCCGGTCCCGTGCCGCTCATCGCCAGGCCTCCATGCTCGTCATCACCGTCGTGCGCGCCCGGGACAGCCGGCCGCGGATGGTCGAGGGCGTCGCGCCCAGCCTCTCGGCGATCTCCTCGTAGGAGAAGCCTCCCACCTCGCGCAGCATCCACACCTCGCGCTGCTCGCGCGGCAGCGCGTCGAGGACCGCCGACAGCGCGCGCATCTGCGACGACGTCTCGGCGTCGCGCTCGGGCGAGGTGAGGCGGTCGGCGATCTCGTGGTCGTCGATGTCGTCGACGGGGCGGCGGGCGCGGATCCGGTCGATGGACTTGCGGCTCACGATCTGCAGCAGCCAGCTCTTCACCCGGTCGGGCTTCTCGAGCGTCGGCAGGCGGTCCCACGCGGTGATGAGCGCCTCCTGCACGGCGTCGTCGGCGTCGGCGCGGGATCCGGTGAGCCGGATCGCGAAGGCCCGCATGTAGGAGGCGTGCCGGCGGACGAGGACCTCGAACGCCCGGGCGTCACCGTCGGCGGCGCGCTCGGCGAGGATCCCGTCGCCCGCGTCCTGCAGGGAGGAGGAGAGGGCCATGCCGTACCTCCGTGTGCGCTGGGAGACGAGCCCGATCGGGATCCGGTCCGTGACGAACCGGGGACGAGCCCCGTCGCATCCATGAGTACCACAGCAGACGCCCGATCGACGGGC
This sequence comes from Clavibacter capsici, assembly GCF_001280205.1. Taxonomy (NCBI): domain Bacteria; kingdom Bacillati; phylum Actinomycetota; class Actinomycetes; order Micrococcales; family Microbacteriaceae; genus Clavibacter; species Clavibacter capsici. Next base: position 367,274 of record NZ_CP012573.1, read on the forward strand.
CCCGACGGTGAGGAACCGCATGAGCGACACGAACCCCAGCACCAGCACCAGCACGCCCACCCCCGCCGACGTGACGCGCGTCGCGCCCGCGTCCGCCGGCACCGTCGTCCCCGGGGCGCTCGCCGAGGGCGACACCACCGTCACCGACGGCGTCATCGGCAAGGTCGCCGGCCTCGCGGTCCGCGACATCCCGGGCGTCCACGCGCTGGGCGGCGGCGCGGCCCGCGTCATCGGCCAGCTGCGCGACCGCATCGGCCAGACCGACCTCACGCAGGGGATCTCCGTCGACGCGCAGGAGGCCGGCGTCTCCTTCCAGGTGACGCTCGTCGCCGAGTACGGCGTGCCGCTCCAGGACGTGGCCGCCGACGTGCGCGCCGCCATCTCCGACGCGGTCACCGAGCTCGTCGGCCGTCCCGTGACGCGCGTCGACGTGACCGTCGCCGACATCGTGCTGCCCGGCGAGGGATCCGACGACGAGGCCGCGGAGGCGCCCGCCGTCTGACCCGCCCCGCATCGCCCCGACGGGCCGCCGGTCACCCGACCGGCGGCCCGTCGCCGCATCCCCGCGCGCGGGCCGGGCGGGCCGGGCGGCCACGTCGGGCGGCCGCGTCCGCCGTCCTCGCAGATCGCGGGCGTACCGTCGGGGGATGACCGACGCCACCGCTGCCGTGCCCGCCTCCGCCCCCGCATCCGACGCCCCGCCCCGCGTGGCGCTGCTCGGCACCGGCGTGATGGGCTCCGGCATGAGCCGCTCGATCCTCCGCGCGGGCCTCCCGCTCACCGTCTGGAACCGCAGCGCCGAGAAGGCCGCGCCCCTCGCCGACGACGGCGCGACCGTCGCCGACAGCGCCGCGGACGCCGTGCGCGACGCCGACGTGGTGGTCGTGATGCTGTTCGACGCGGACGCCGTGCTCGCGGTCCTCGCCGAGGTCGCGCCCGCGCTCCGCCCCGACGCGGTCGTCCTCCAGTCGTCGACCGTCGGCGTCGAGGGCACCCGCCGGATCGCCGCGCTCGCCGCCGAGCACGGCCTCCGCTTCGTGGACGCTCCCGTCCTCGGCACGCGCGGCCCCGCCGAGCAGGGCCTCCTCGTGCACCTCGTCTCCGGATCCGAGGCCGACCTCGCCGTCGCCCGCCCCGTCCTCGAGGCGACCGGCTCGCGCACCGTCGTCGCCGGCGCGGACGCAGGCCCCGGATCCGCCCTCAAGCTCGCCTGCAACGCGTGGATCGCCTCGATCACCGCCGCGACCGCCCAGTCGCTCGGCCTCGCGCAGCTGCTCGGCGTGGAGCCGCGCCTGTTCCTCGACGCGATCGCGGGCGGCGCGGCCGACACCCCCTACGCGCACCTCAAGGGCGGCGCGATGCTCGCCGGCGAGCTGGCCCCCTCGTTCGCGCTCGACGGCCTGCTCAAGGACGTGACGCTCATGCTCGCCGCGCTCGACGGCGCCGACGCGCACGACTTCGACACCGCGATGCTCGAGGCGCTCCGCGAGACGTACGCCGAGGCGTCCCAGGCGGGCCACGGCGGCGACGACGTGGCCGCGGTGGGCACGGTCTTCGGCCTGCCCGCCTCCTCCGACGCCTGATCCGGTCGGCGTCCCGCCCGCCCGTCGCACCGGTCGGCGCGGGCGCCCGCCCGTAGGATCGGCTGCGTGACGACCTCCGACGCGCGCCAGCAGCTCATCGACCACATCAAGCGGGACGCCGTCTTCCACGGCGACTTCACGCTGACGAGCGGCAAGAAGGCCAGCTACTACGTCGACCTCCGGCGCGTGAGCCTCGACCACCGCGTCGCGCCGCTCATCGGCCAGGTCATGCTCGACCTCATCGCGGACGTCCCCGACGTCGCCGCGGTGGGCGGGCTGACGATGGGCGCGGATCCCATCGCCTCCGCGATCCTGCACCAGGGCGCCGCCGTGGGCCGCGGCTACGACGCGTTCGTCGTCCGCAAGGAGCCCAAGGACCACGGCCGCGGCCGGCAGGTCGAGGGCCCGGACCTGGAGGGCAAGCGCGTCATCGTCGTCGAGGACACCTCGACCACCGGCGGATCCCCGCTGAAGGCCATCGAGGCGCTCGAGAGGGTGGGCGCGGAGATCGCCGCGGTCGCCGTGGTGGTCGACCGCTCGACCGACGCCCGCGAGGTGATCGAGGCCGCGGGCCACCGCTACCTGTACGCGATCGGCCTCGAGGACCTGGGGCTCGCGTAGTGAGCGGGCAGGCGCCCGGCGGCGGATCCGGATCCGGTCGCGACGACGACGACGACCCGTTCGCGGTCCGACCCGCGACGGACGCCGACCGCGAGCGCCCCGCGCGTCCGCTCGCGCCGATCGGCTGGGGCCGCTCCGCGGACCGTGACGTCGTGCCCGCCGACGGCGAGCCAGCAGCGCCCGAGGAGGACGGCGTGGATCCCGCGCCCGCCGACCCGACGCCGGCCCCCGGCGGCGACATCCTGGCGGGCATCGTCCCGCTCGACCCGACCGAGGACCAGGACCGCGTCGCCCCGCTGGACCAGACGGATGCCGACGACGACGACGACGCCGCCGACGCGCCCGCCCCCGAGCCCGAGATCGCGGCGGCGCCGGTGGACGCGGGCGACGTCGAGTTCGCCGGCGAGCCCGACCCCGGGTACGTGCCGGCGCCCGCGGACGACGCGCCGGGCGAGACGCTCACGGGCGAGGTGCTGACGGGCGAGGTCGAGGCGGATCCCGAGCCCGCGGACGACGCGACCGCCGAGCTGGTGCTGGAGCCCGCCGACGGCGTGGACGACGACGTGCGCCTGGCCGACCCGGTCGCGGACGGACCCGTGGTCGACGCCGAGCTGGTCGAGGAGCCGACCGAGGAGGTCGCGCCCGAGGTCCCGGCCGTGGACGACGTGCTGCTGACGCCCCTGCACGACGACGAGCTCGACGAGGACGCCGGCGTCGTGGACGACGTCATCCCGCCGGCCGATGCGCCCGAGGCCGAGGTCCCTGCCATCCGGGAGCCGGGTGCGCAGGACGAGGCGGGGGCGGGCGATGTCGACGTCGTCGCCGAGGCCGACCTCGAGGCGGACGCCGACGGCGATGCCGACGCCGATGCCGATGCCGATGCCGACGCTGATGCTGACGCCGACGAGGACGCCGCCCCCGCGCCGCTCGCGCCCGCCGCCGCGGCCGCGCGCGCCGCGGCGATGGCGTGGGCAGCGGGATCCGCGCCGGACGCCCCGGCGCCGGCGCCCGCGCCCGCACCAACCCCCGCATCCGCATCCGCCGAGGCCCCTGCGGACCGGTCCGCGGCCGTCGACGAGCCGTCGCCCGCGCCGGTGCCGGAGGCCCTGCCCACGCCGGAGCCCGACCCCACGCCGGAGCCCGACCCCGAGCCGGAGCCCGACCCCGAGAGCCGCTCCGAGCCCGCGCCGCGGTCCGACGCGGGCGGGCCCGCGCCCGATGCCGACGCGCACGACGACGAGCCGGTCGACGCCATCGCCCTCCTCTTCGGCGACGTCGCGGACCACCGCGACGACGACCGGACCCGTGGCGCCGACGCCGACGGAAGTCCCGCGGACGCGGACGCGGACGACGACCGCACGCGCGTCCTCCCCGCCGCCGCGGCGACCGCAGCCGCGGGGGCCGCCACGGCACCTGTCGCGTCCTCCGTCCCCGCCCCCGACCGCGACGCCCCCACCGCGGCCGTCCCCGCCGCGTCTCGACCGGATCCCGCCGCCGGTCCGGCAGCCGTGCCGCCGCCGTACGTCGCGCCGCCCGCGCCCCGTCCGCCCGCGCCGCGCGCGCCCGTCCTCGACTCCTCGGGCGCCTCCGCCCCGTGCCGGCTACGCCCCGCGGCCCGCGCGGACCCGGAGGCACGCGTCGCACCGGCCTCTGGGTCGGCGGCGCGATCCTCCTGGTGCTCCTCCTCGTCGGCCTCTTCTACCTGGGCCAGCGCCTCGGATCCGCCGGAGCGCCGGACGCCGCCCCCGTCGCGACCGCGACCCCCGAAGCCACGCCGACCCCGTCGCCCACCCCGACGGATCCCGTGCAGGGCCCGGCCGCGGCGGGCGTCCAGGCGTGGGACGCGCTGCTCGGCGGCGAGTGCATCGACCCGTACTCGACGCCGTGGGAGGAGGAGTTCACGGTCGTCGACTGCGGCTCCGAGCACCACGCGCAGATGGTCGCGCGGGTGGCGCTGCCCCAGACGGGCGACGCGTTCCCCGGCGAGGACGCCGTGCGCGACTCCGCCGACGAGCTCTGCATCGCCGACACCGTGATCGACTACGCGGCGGCCCGCGCCTACGACGACGTGCAGTACCAGTCCGCGTACCCCATCACCCAGGACGAGTGGACCGCGGGCGACCGCGACGCCTACTGCTTCGTCTCCCGCGCCGGCGGCGGCACCTTCACCGGCAGCGTCGGCGTCCCGCAGCCGCCCGTCGTCCCCTAGCGCGCTCGGCCCGCCTGGACCCGGTGGATCAGAGCTCGGACTCGACCGGCTCCGGGTCCAGCAGCTCGGTGACGCCCGACAGCACCTCGTCGGGGCGGAACGGGTAGCGCTCGATCTCGGCGCGGTCGCTGATGCCCGTGAGCACGAGCACCGTGTGCAGGCCCGCCTCGATGCCGGCGATGATGTCGGTGTCCATCCGGTCGCCGATCATGCCGGTGCTCTCGGAGTGCGCGCCGATCTTGTTGAGCGCCGAGCGGAACATCATCGGGTTCGGCTTGCCGACGATGTACGGCTCCTTGCCCGTGGCCTTCGAGATGAGCGCGAGCACCGCGCCGGTCGCGGGGAGCACGCCCTCGGCGCTCGGGCCGGTCGCGTCCGGGTTCGTCGCGATGTAGCGCGCGCCGCCGTTGATGAGGCGGATCGCCCGCGTGATCGCCTCGAACGAGTAGTTGCGCGTCTCGCCGATGACGACGAAGTCGGGCTTCGTGTCGGTCATGATGAAGCCCGCCTCGTGCAGCGCGGTAGTGAGGCCGGCCTCGCCGATGACGAACGCGGATCCGCCGGGCATCTGCTGCTCGAGGAACGCGGCGGTGGCGAGTGCGCTCGTCCAGATCGACTCCTCGGGCACGTGCAGGCCGGAGGCGCGGAGCCGGGCGGAGAGGTCGCGCGGCGTGAAGATGCTGTTGTTCGTGAGCACGAGGAAGGGCTTGCCCTGGTCCTGCCACTGCTGGATGAGGGCCGCCGCGCCGGGCAGCGCCTGGTTCTCGTGCACCAGCACGCCGTCCATGTCGGTGAGCCAGCAGTCCATCTCGTCGCGCGTCGCCATGGGGTTCCCTCTCGTCGTGGCGCCAGGCTACCGCCGGGGGATGCGCGCCCGCCGGGCCCGCGGGGCGGCGTCACCCGATGTCCGCCCGCCGTCCGCCGCGGTGTCGGTCGGCCGCCGTAGGGTCGGCGCATGCACGCACTGCCTCCCGGATCCCTGCGCCTCGTCCACCTCAGCGACACCCACCTCCTCCGCGACGGCGGCCTCCACCAGGGCGTCGTCGACACGGGCGCCGCGCTCGACCGCGTCCTCGTCGAGGCCGACCGCGTGCCCGACGTGCGGCTCCTCGTCGGCTCGGGCGACCTCTCGGAGGACGGCACCCCCGAGTCGTACGCGCTCCTGCGCGAGCGGCTGGATCCGTGGGCCGCGCGCCGTGGCGCCGCCGTCGTCCTCGCGCCCGGCAACCACGACGTGCGCTCGGGCTTCCGCCTCGTGCTCGGCGACGGGCACGGCGGGCCCGGCACCGACGACGGCCGGGATCCCGCGGCCGTGCCGCCCATCGACGGCGTCACGATCGTGGACGGCTGGCGCGTCGTCACCCTCGACACCTCCGTGCCCGGCAAGGGCTACGGCGCGCTCCGCGAGCAGCAGCTGGACGCCCTCCGCGAGCTGCTCGCGACCCCGTCCGAGCACGGCACCGTGCTCGTGCTGCACCACCCGCCGGTGCCCGCGCCCACCACGCTGCACGAGTCGCTCGCGCTGCAGGGCCCGGAGCGGCTCGCGGAGATCGTGCGCGGCAGCGACGTGCGGGTGATCCTCTCGGGCCACTACCACCACCACATCGTCGGGTCGCTGGCGGGCGTGCCCGTGCTCGTCGCGCCGGGCGTCGCCAACGAGACGGACGTGGCGGCGACGCCGGGCACGGAGCGCATCGTGCGCGGATCCGGCTTCCTCGTGGTGGACGTCGACCCGGCCGGCGGCGTCGTCTCGGTCGTCGTGCGCGCGCACGCGGCGGACGACGGCGAGGAGGTCGCGGTGCTCGACGCGGAGCTCGTGGAGCGGATCATCGAGACGGCGGGAGCGCCCGCGGCGCCGTGAGCGCGGGAGGCCGCGCGTCCCGCGGCCGGACGTGAGGAGAGGCGGCGACCCGTGGGGTCGCCGCCTCTCCTGATGCTGCTGGTCTGGCTCTACTTGAAGACGTCCTTGACGTCCTCGCCGGCCTTCTTGGCGGACGCGGCGGTCTGGTCCTTCTGGCCCTCGGCCTTGAGGCTCTCGTCGCCCTTGTGCTCGCCGAGCGCCTCCTTGGCCTTGCCCGCGATGTCCTGGGCGGCGTTCTTGATCTTGTCGTCGAGACCCATGATCTCCTCCTCACTGAGGCCACCGGGTGCGGCCCTCGATCGGACTGTAGGACGGACTGCTCCTGAACACCTGACAGGTGCGAGGTGGGTGTCCGGTGAGCGAATCGCGGACCGGAGCGGCGGTCGGCGGGTGCGCGCAAGGGCCTTCCGCACGGCCACGTGCCGCCCCTAGGCTCCGTGACCGTGATCCTCTTCGGGCTGCTCCCCCTCCTCGTCGCCGTGTGCGCGCTCGTCGACCTCATCACCCGCCCGGACGACCAGGTGAAGCACCTGCCGAAGCTCGTCTGGATCCTGCTCATCGTCTTCCTGCCCCTCATCGGCAGCATCGTGTGGTTCTGCGTCGGCCACGACTGGGACGCGCGGCGCGAGCCCGTCGGGCCGCCCGACCGGAGCGCCGCCTACGAGCGGGCCGCGGTGGCGGTGGACCGGCGCGTCCGCAGCACCGAGCAGCAGCTCGCCGACCTCGAGGAGGAGGAACGGCACTACGCGCGGATCGCGCGGATGCGGCAGCTCCAGGCCGAGCAGGCGGTGCAGGCCGCGCGCGCCGCGGGGCCGACCCGGCCGTCGCGGGCGATCGATCCCGGATCCGCGCCCGAGCGGTAGCCCCTCCCCAGGGCGCGCGTCGCGGCGCCGTCCCTCCGCGGGGTCGCGCGGGGCGGCGCGGTCGGGGGCGGATGGGAGCATGGCCCCATGCCCGACACCGCCACGCCGCCCATCGCCGCCGCGCCCGCCGATCTCCGATCCGCCGCCCGCGAGCACCTCTCCCGGCTGGTCGGCGTCGCGGGCGCCGACTTCCACGACGGGCAGTACGAGGCCATCGAGGCGCTCGTGCAGGACCGCTCCCGCGCCCTCGTCGTGCAGCGCACCGGATGGGGCAAGTCGGCCGTCTACTTCGTCGCCACCCTGCTCCTCCGCCAGCAGGGCCTCGGCCCCACGCTCCTCGTCTCGCCGCTGCTGGCCCTCATGCGCGACCAGGTCGCGGCGGCGCGGCGGGCGGGCGTCCGCGCGGTCGCCATGAACTCGAGCAACGCGCACGAGTGGGACGACCTGCTGCGCGCGCTCGACGCCGACGAGGTCGACCTCCTGCTCGTCTCGCCCGAGCGCCTCAACAACCCGCGCTTCCGCGACGAGCAGCTGCCGGCCCTCCGCGCGCGGCTCGGCCTCCTCGTGGTCGACGAGGCGCACTGCATCTCCGACTGGGGCCACGACTTCCGGCCCGACTACCGCCGACTCCGCGACCTCATCTCCTCGGTCGACGAGCGCGTGCCCGTGCTCGCCACCACCGCCACCGCGAACTCGCGCGTGGTGGCCGACGTGGAGGAGCAGCTGAGCGTCGGATCCACCGCCCGCGGTGCCGTCGAGACCGAGCGCGTGCCGGTGGTCACCATCCGCGGGCCGCTCGCCCGGCGGTCGCTGCGGCTCGGCGTGCTCCGGCTCGAGAACAGCCGCGACCGGCTCGGGTGGCTCCTCAGCCACCTCGACGAGCTGCCCGGCAGCGGCATCATCTACGCGCTCACCGTCTCGGCCGCGCAGGACACGGCACGGCTGCTGCGCGACGCCGGGCACGCGGTCAAGGCGTACACGGGCCGCGACGACCCGGCCGACCGCGAGCAGGCCGAGGGCGAGCTGCAGCGCAACGAGGTCAAGGCGCTCGTCGCCACCAGCGCGCTCGGGATGGGGTTCGACAAGCCCGACCTCGGCTTCGTCGTGCACCTCGGAGCGCCGTCGTCGCCCGTCTCCTACTACCAGCAGGTCGGCCGCGCGGGCCGCGGGTCCGCGGACGCCGACGTGCTGCTCCTGCCCGGCCGAGAGGATCCGGACATCTGGCAGTACTTCGCCACCGCGTCCATGCCCGACGAGCAGCAGGCCGCCTCCGTCATCCAGTCGCTCGGCGAGAGCGACCGGCCGCTGTCGGTGCCCGCGCTCGAGTCGCGCGTCAGCCTCTCCCGCAGCCGGCTCGACCTCCTGCTCAAGGTGCTCGACGTGGACGGCGCCGTGCGGCGGGACACCTCGGGCTGGTCGGCCACGGGCGTCCCGTGGACCTACGACCGCGCCCGCTACGAGCAGGTCGCCGCGGCGCGCGTGCGCGAGCAGCAGGCGATGCTCGACTACGAGACCACGCTCGGCTGCCGGATGGAGTTCCTCCAGCGCCAGCTCGACGACGACACCGCCGCTCCCTGCGGGCGCTGCGACCGGTGCGCCGGTGCGTGGTACCCGGCGTCGCTCGACCAGCAGGCGTCGGCCACGGCGTCGCAGGCGCTCGACCGCGTCGGGCTGCCGATCGAGCCGCGGCTCCGCTGGCCCACCGGTGCGTCGAGCGTCGGCGTGCCGCTGAGCGGCGCCATCGCCGCCGGCGAGCAGGTCGACGAGGGCCGTGCCCTCGCGCGCCTCACCGACCTCGGCTGGGGCGGGCGGCTCCGCACGGTCTTCGCGGCCGGCGCCGAGGACGCGCCGGTCGACGACGCGCTCGTCGCCGCCTGCGTCCGCGTCCTCGCCGAGTGGGGCTGGGCCGAGCGGCCGCGCGCCGTCGTGCACGTGCCGTCGGCGAGCCGCCCGCAGCTCGTGGGGAGCCTCGCCCAGCGCATCGCGGAGGTGGGGCGGCTGCCGTTCCTCGGGTCGCTCGACCTGGTGGATCCGGGTGCTCCCGGCGCCGCCCGCGGCAACAGCGTCTATCGGCTCGGGCGGGTGCACCCACGGTTCCAGGTGCCCGCGCACCTCGCGGACGACCTCGCCGCGGATCCGCGCCCGGTGCTCCTCGTGGACGACCTCGTCGACACGCGCTGGACGCTCACGGTCGCCGGGCGCCTGCTGCGCCGGGCCGGCGCCACGCGCGTCCTGCCGTTCGCGCTCGCGCAGCAGGGGTAGCGGGGCTGCTCGCCGGTCAGCCGCCGGGTGGGGAGGCGCGCGGCGGAGGAGCCGGCTTCGGCGCTGCGGCGGCCTCCGCCTCGGCGGGGGTCTTCGCCTTCGCCGCCGTCTTCGCCGTGCTCCGCCCCGGCGCGGCGTGGGCGGGCGCCTCCGGGGCGACGGGCGCCGCATCCGCCGCGACGAAGACCGTGCCGCCGCCCGCGAGGCGCGCGCGCATCACCTCGAGGGCCTGCGGGTTCTCGTCCACCAGCACGAAGCGGCGGCCGAGCTCGCGGGCGGCGGCGCCCGTGGTGCCGGATCCCGCGAAGAAGTCGAGCACCCAGTCGCCGGGCCGGCTCGACGCCTGCACGATGCGGCGCAGCACGCCGAGGGGCTTCTGGGTCGCGTAGCCGGTCTTCTCGCGCCCGGTGGGGGAGACGATCGTGTGCCACCAGACGTCCGTCGGCAGCTTGCCGCGCTCGCGCTTCTCCGGGGTCACGAGGCCGGGCGCCATGTAGGGCTCGCGGTCGACGCCCTCGGAGTCGAAGCGGTAGCGGAGCGGGTCCTTCACGTAGACGAGGATCGTGTCGTGCTTCGCCGGCCAGCGACGGCGGGACTTCGCGCCGTAGTCGTACGCCCACACGATCTCGTTGAGGAACGACCGCCGGCCGAAGAGCGCGTCGAGCACGACCTTCGCGTAGTGCACCTCGCGGTAGTCGAGGTGCAGGTAGAGGGTGCCGGTCGGATCCAGCAGGCGCCAGGCCTCGATGAGGCGGGGCTCGAGGAAGTCCCAGTAGTCGGCGAACGAGTCGTCGAAGCCGTAGAGCATGCCCTTCACGGAGTCGTAGCTGCGGCCGTGGAAGCCGAGGCGGGCGCCGGGCGGGCGGGCCGGCTCGGGGGTGGCGGTGCTCGCGGGGGAGAGGGCGGGCGCGGGTGCGGAGGCGACGGCGGAGGCGGCGGCGGCGACCTCGTCCGCGACCCCGTCCGCGTCGGCCTCGTCGGGTGGGGGCTCCGGCGTGCGCGTCACCGTGAGGTTCTGCCGCTCCTGCGTGCGGCCGGTGTTGAACGGCGGATCCAGGTAGATGAGCTGGAAGGCGCCGTCGGGGAGCGCGCGCACGGCCTCGAGGTTCTCCGCGTGGATCACGAGGTCGGGACCGTCGGGGGTCCACGCGGGGAGGGGCACGCCCCGAGGTTAACGGACCGGCCGGCCGCGCGCCGGGCCCTGCAGCGCGGTGCCGCCACGGGCATCCGGCCGCCCGGCTGCCCCCACTTCGGGGCGCTTCGTCCGCACCGCTGCCGCTCGGGCCGTCCCCTCCGCTAGGAACGAGGCATGAGCGATGAGCGCGACCCCGGCGCGGCCTCCGGCCAGGACCCCGACGCGGCGCGTCGCGTCAGCCCCTACGGCCCGGCGGACGTCGATGCGGCGGGTGCTCCCGACGCGGCGACGGCCGATGACGCGCCGACGGCTGATGACGCGGCGACGGCCGATGACGCGGCGACCGCCGACGACGCGGCGGGCGCGCACGACAGCCCGCCCCTCCCTCCGGTCGGGTACGACGCGGCCGGCCCCGACGGCCTCGGCGCGGCCGGTCCGACCACGTCGCCCGCCGACCACCCCGCGCTCGGTGCCGACACGCCGCCGGCCTCGGGCGGCTACGCCCCGCCTGTCGCCGGTGCCGCCGGGGCCTACGCCCCGCCTGCCGCGGGCACCTACGCGCCACCCGCCGCCGGCGGGCATGCCCCGTCCGCTCCCGGCGGCTACGCCCCGTCCGCTCCCGGTGGATACGCCCCGCCCGCTCCCGGCGGCTACGCCACACCCGCTCCCGGCGGCTACGCCCCGCCCGCCGGCGCGCCGCCCTACGCCTCCGCCGCCCCGCCGCGCCCCGCGGCGGCAAGGGGCTCGCGATCGCGTCGCTCGTCGTGGCCGTCGTCGCGTTCCTGGGCGCGTTCATCCCGTTCCTCGACTACGTGACGGCCGTGCCCGCGCTGGTCGCCGTGGTGCTCGGCATCGTCTCGCTCGCCCGGCGGATGGACGGCAAGCCGCTCGCGCTGACGGGCCTCATCCTCGGCGCGGTCGCCTTCGTGCTGAGCATCGTGCTGGCGATCGTCTACACGTCCGCGTTCGTGAGGTCGCTGACGGGGGCCGTCGAGTCCTCTGGCGGCGGCTCCGGCTACGCGAGCCCCGCGCCGACCCCGGGGGAGGACGGGGACGCGAGCGCGCTCCCGGGCACGAGCCCCGAGGACCCGCTGCCGATCGGCACCCCCGTCACGGGCGACGGCATCGACGGACCCGAGTGGCAGGTCACGCTCGGCCAGCCGATCCTCGACGGGACGGCGGCCGTGCTCGCCGCGGATCCGGCCGCCCCGGCGCCCGAGGAGGGCATGCAGTACGCGGTCGTCCCGGTCACCGTCACGTACCTCGGGACCGAGGCGGGGGATCCGCTGTCGGAGCTCGCCCTCGGGTTCCTGGCCGCCGACGGCTCCCAGTACTCGGCCGCGGACAGCACCGTGCTCGCGCCCGCCCCGGCGTTCACGGACAACGTGGACCTGCTCGATCCGCAGCAGGTGGCGAGCGGCAACGTGGTCATCGAGATCCCGATCGTGGGCGCGGCCGACGGCCTCTGGGCGACCGTGCCGGGCACCCTCGGCGACGCCTACTACTTCCGAGCCGGGTAGATCGGCGGTGGCGGTGGTCGTCGCGAAGGTGGCGCGTGCCGGTCGATGACGGCGAGGGCGGCGACGTCCGGCCGGACGCGGACGGCCCGCTCCCAGCGTCCCCGTACGGCCCGTCGAGCGAGCCGTCGAGCGAGCCGTCGAGCGAGCCGTCGGCCGACACCCGCGACCGCCGCCCCCCGCCGGACGCCGTCGACCGCGATCCTCCGCCCGACCGCGTCGCCGACCCGGCCGCGGGGACCGACGACGCAGGCCGCCCGCGCCACCGGCTCGCCGAGCGCCTCGGACTCGTCCTGGCGCTCGCGGTCGTGCTCGCCGTCCTGCTCACGACGGGCGTCGTGGCGGTCCTCACGGGGCTCGCCTCGCTCGTGCCCGAGGACCCGCCCGTCACGACCGCGGCCGGGACGCTCGCGGATCCCGTCCCCGTCGGCGAGGCGTGGCGGACCTTCGTCCGCGGCGCCCCCGAGCTGGACGTCGCGATCGTGGCGGTGGACCTCGACTCCGACGCCGCTCCCGAGGGGCTCGTGGCGGCCTCGGACCGGGTGGTGGTCGCGACCGTGCGGATCGAGAGCCACGGGATCCGCGCCCGCACGATCGACCTCGTCGACCTCGGCTTCCAGACCGCGGACGGCGACCTGCGGGGGCCCGAGACGAGGGACGCGTGGGCGCCCTCGCCGGATCTCGCCCGCGTGGCGACCCTCGGTCCCGGCGAGTCGGTGACCACCACGGTGATGTTCGCGGTCCCCGCCGACGAGGTCGAGACCGGGACGCTCCTCCTGACGCGGTACTCGGCCGACGACGTGGCCGTCCTGGCGACGCGGTAGGCGACCCGCGCGAGCCCGACCCGCGCGGGGCGCTCGCCGCCCGCGGCTCGTAGGCTGCGGACGTGACACCCGACGCGCACGCCGCCCCCGCATCCGCACGGTCCCGGCCGATCCCGTCCGCCGCCGACCTCGACGCCCGCGACCCGCTCGCGCGGTTCCGCGAGCTGTTCGTGCAGGCCGACGACGTGGTCGCCTACCTCGACGGCAACTCGCTCGGACGGCCGACCGTCGCGAGCGTCGACCGCATCGCCGCGTTCGTGCGCGACGGGTGGGGAGGCCGCCTCATCCGCGGCTGGGACGAGGAGTGGCTCGAGATGCCCACGCGCATCGGGGACGACCTCGGGCGCGTCGCGTACGGGGCCGCTGCCGGCCAGACGTTCGTCGGCGACTCGACCACGGTGATCCTCTACAAGCTCGTGCGGGCCGCCGTCCGCGCGCGCCCCGGCCGCGACGAGCTGGTGATCGACACCGACAACTTCCCGACCGACCGCTTCGTGCTCGAGGGCGTCGCGGAGGAGTGCGGCATGACGATCCGGTGGATCGAGGTGTCGCCCGACGCCGGCGTGACCCCCGAGCTCGTCGCCGAGGCGGTGGGGGAGCGGACCGCGCTCGTCGTGCTCAGCCAGGTCGCGTACCGCTCGGGGTTCCTCGCGGACGTGCCGGGGATCACGCGCGTCGTGCACGACGCCGGCGCGCTCGTGCTCTGGGACACCTGCCACTCGGTCGGCGTCGTGCCCACCGAGCTCGACGCGTGGGGCGTCGACCTCGCGGTCGGCTGCAGCTACAAGTACCTCGACGGCGGGCCCGGCGCGCCCGCGCACGGCTACGTGCGGAGCGGGCTCCAGGCCGAGCTGCGGCAGCCGATCCAGGGCTGGATGGGCGCGCAGGACGTGTTCGCGATGGGGCCGGAGTACGTGCCGGCCGACGGGATCCGCCGCTTCCTCAGCGGCACGCCGCCCATCGTGGGCATGCTCGCGATGCGGGACATGCTCGCGCTCATCGAGGAGGCGGGCCTGGAGGCGATCCGCGCGAAGTCGCTCGCCCTCACCGGCTTCGCGCTGGATCTCGTCGACCGCGACCTCGTGCCGCTCGGCGCCCGCGTCGCGAGCCCGCGCGAGGAGGACCGCCGCGGCAGCCACGTGAGCGTCGACCACCCGCGCTTCCGCGACATCGTCGGCGCGCTGTGGGCGGAAGGCGTGATCCCGGACTTCCGCGCGCCGTCGGGCCTGCGGCTCGGGCTCAGCCCGCTGACGACCTCGTTCCGCGAGGTGGAGGTCGGCGTCGAGGCGATCCGGCGGCACCTGGCGGGCTGACCCGGCGGGGCCACGGGCGTCCTACGGCAGGATCGCGTCCACGTATCCGCCGTCGACCCGGAGCGCGCCGCCCGTCGTCGCCGACGCCTGCCGCGACGCGAGGTACACGCACATGTTCGCGATCTCCTCGGGCTCGATGAGCCGCTGGATCAGCGACTGCGGCCGGTGCTCCCGCATGAACGCGCGCTGCGCCTCGTCCCACGGCAGGTCGTCGCCCACGAGCTCGCGCGCGAACGCCTCGACGCCGCCCGTGTGCGTGGGGCCGGCCATGACGCAGCTGACCGTGACGCCGGATCCGGCGGCGGCCTTCGCGAAGCCGCGCGAGACCCCGAGGAGCGCGGTCTTCGAGACGCCGTAGTGGATCATCTCGGCCGGCGTGACGACGGCCGAGTCGCTCGCGATGTACTGCACCCGGCCCCAGCCGCGCGCCATCATGCCCGGCAGGTAGGCGCGCGTGAGGCGCACGCCCGCGAGCACGTTGACCTCGAAGTAGCGGCGCCACTCGTCGTCGGTGACGGCGAACGGGTCGGCCGAGCCGAAGATCCCGAGGTTGTTGACGAGCACGTCGACCTCGGGGAAGGCCGCGACCGCCCCGGCGGCGCCCTCCTCGGTCGCGACGTCGGCGGCGAGCGCCTCGACCTCCGCCTCGGGGTGCGCCGCGCGCAGCCGGTCGCGCGAGGCGGTCGTGCCCTCCTCGCCCCGGCCGTTGACGATCACGCGGGCGCCCGCCTCGGCGAGCCCCTCCGCGATCGCGTAGCCGATGCCCTGCGTGGAGCCCGTGACGAGGGCGGTGGATCCGGTGAGGTCGATGCGCATGCGAGTGCCTTCCTGATGGGGCGGGGAGCGGGCGGGTCAGTCGGCCCAGGCGCGCCGCGTGCTGCGGACGGGCTTGCCGGTGGTCGCGGCCTCGTGCATGAGGAGCGCGAGGTGGTGGTCCTGCGACGCCTCCGCGAGCGAGTTCGTCGAGGGTCCGCCGGCCGCGTGCGCGTGCATCTCGACGAGGCACTGCGCGACGGCGATCTCGTCGTCCGCGAGCCGGCCGGGCGCGAACGGGTTCTCGTAGACCCAGTCGGAGCCGAGCAGCAGGCCGCGCAGGTACAGCCCCTCGAGGTTGCCGCCCTGGCCGGTCTCGATCCGCGTGATGTCCGCCCAGGTCGGCGTCGTCGCGTCGAGCAGCCAGCTCACGTGCTCGTCGACGATCTCGCCGCGCTCGCCGCGGACGAGCAGCCGGTTGCGGCGGATCCAGGAGAAGTACTGCCGGTCGGCGAAGTCGTAGACGCCGAGCCGCTCGCCGAAGTCGAAGCGCGCGGTGGTCTGCACGGCGGTCACGACCTCCTCGCGGACGGGGTCGCCGTCGCGGTCGGGCCCGGCCACGAGCGGCGAGGAGAACCGCTGCGCCGTGATGGTCGCGTCCTCGAAGCCGATCCCGAGGGCCCGCCGCATCACGCGGACGCCGTGGTAGTCGTGGCACTGGGCGACCTGCGCCTGGCTGATCCGGCCGAGCCGGCCGGAGGCGGCGATGGCGAGCTGCGCGGCGAGCAGCGGCGAGAGCGGGTACTGCTCCGCCACCTCGATCCGCGCGCCCTGCCGCACGAGTGCGTCGAGCCGCTCGAGGTCCTCTACCGTCTCGCCGGGCGGCGTCTCGGTGAGGACGGCCACGCCGCGGTCGACGAGGTCGGCGATCACGTCGGGCGCGGCCGTCCGCGGCACCGACACCACCACGAACGACGGCGCCTCCGCGGCGAGCAGCTCGGCCGCGGTGCGGAACGTGCGGATCCCCCAGTCCTCCTCGAGCGCCCGGCCGGTCTCGGCGCTGCGGGTCACGAGCCCGGTGACCGCGAAGCGCTCCGGGAGGGCGCGCGCGATGCGCAGGAAGAAGGCGCTGCGCCAGCCGCTCCCCACGATGCCGAAGCGGATCTGCGGGGCGGGCGGCGCGGGGCGGGGCATGCTCGCCAGCGTACGCGCGGCCCCGCCGGCGGACCCGGCGACGGCCCCGCCGGCAGGGCTCCGGGACGCGCCGCTGGGTTCTCGCAGCAGACTGGGGAATACTCGCGAGGGCCGGGAGGCTGTCCCGGGAGCGAACGCTCCCGCGTGAGGCGCCTCACGGCTCCGTCGCCGGAGTACGCGACCCGAGGGGGAGACGAGCATGGGGATCCAGACGAGCCTCGACCAGGTCGCGCAGGCCGCGCGCATCCTCGACGTGATGCAGGAGGCCGACGAGCTCACGGTCGCCGCCAGTCGCGACGGCGGCGGGCGCGCGGTGCGGCTCCTCGCCCGCGCCGCCGCGGATCCCGCCGACCAGCTCACCGCCGTGGCCGCCATCCACGCGCTCGCCCAGGTCTTCGACGAGGCCGCCGACCTCGCGCTCGTCGCGCTCCTCGACCACGACGTGCGGTGGATCCGCGAGCACGCCGCCTGGGCCTTCGGCACCCGCCTGCCGCGCTTCGACGCGGTCTCCGGCCTCGTCGCGATGGTCGTCGAGGGCGGCTTCCCCGGCATGCTCGCGCAGCGCACCCTCGAGCAGTGGGCCGGCTCCACGCCCGACCACCTCTCCCTCGCGCTCGAGAACGCCCTGCTCGGCGTCCGCGGCGACGGCGCGCGCTCGCGCCTCGTCGAGACCATCGGGCTCGTGCACGGCCGGATCCCCGAGCGCGTGCTGCTCCGCCTCGCGCAGGACGTGCGCGAGGGCCCGCTCACCCGGTCCGCCGCCGTCGCCGCGCTCGGCGACCGGCCCGCGGGGGAGGCGACCCTCGGGATCGTCTCCGACATCGCCCGCGGCGACGACGCGGTGGCCGCGGTGGCGCGCCTCGC
The DNA here is from genome assembly GCF_001280205.1 of Clavibacter capsici. Classification (NCBI taxonomy): domain Bacteria; kingdom Bacillati; phylum Actinomycetota; class Actinomycetes; order Micrococcales; family Microbacteriaceae; genus Clavibacter; species Clavibacter capsici. Next base: position 384,273 of record NZ_CP012573.1, read on the forward strand.
CGTCCTCGACATCGCGCGCCAGCACGGCGACCACCCGGCGGCGCCCGCGCGGCCCGGCCTCACGGTCGTCCAGCTCTTCCTGCACGCCGACATCGACGCGGGCCTCACGCACGTCGGCGCGGGCGACAACGGCGGCATCGCGACCCTGCTGGTGCGCCTCGGCGACGCGCTCGTGGATGCCGCGGCCGCCGCCCCCGGCGCCGCCGCCCCCGCCGCGGAGACGGCCGGCGCGCCCACGGTCGCCGACCGCCCGGTCGACCGCGTCATCACGCTCTCCCGCGGCACGCCCGACCAGGCGCTCGCCTCGCTCGCCCGCGTCTCCGCCGGCGACGACGGCCACGTCTTCGCGCACATCCCGATGCTCGGCGGCCCGCGCTCGCTCCCCGAGGCGTGGCCGCACCGCGTCGAGGCCGAGCGGGGGATCCGCCGCGTGCTGCGCGCCGCCGGCCGCGTCGACGCCGTGCACCTCCGCATGGCCGACGTCGGCACGCTCGCCGCCTCCACGGTCGCGCGCGAGCTCGGAATCCCCGTGGTGTTCACGGTCGCTCCGGACCCGCACGGCGTCGTCGACGCGCTCGACCGCTCCGGCGCCCTCACCCGCGACGGCTTCGGCGCCGTCGACGCCCGCGAGCACTACTGGTTCCGCGTGCGGCTCGTGCAGCGCCTGGCCGCCGACGCCGCGCACACCGTGCTCTTCCCGCGCCCGGAGCTCAAGCGCGACATGCGCCGACTCGTCGGCATCGACGTGGACGCGCACCCCGAGCGCCACAGCGTCGTCGCCGAGGGCATCGACGTCGCCGCCATCGAGCGCTCCCGCGACGACGCGATGCTCGGCGCCGACGCGGACGGCGCGCCCGCCCGCGCGTTCGTCGAGCTCGACGACCTGCTCCGCGGCCTCCCCGAGGAGCGCCGCGGCCTGCCGCTCGTCATCAGCGTCGGCCGCCTCGCCCGCGTCAAGGGCATGGCGCAGCTGGCGCACGTATGGGCGGCGGATCCCGCGCTCCGCTCCCGCGCCAACCTCCTCGTCGTGGGCGGCGACCTCGACGCGCCCACCCCCGAGGAGCGCGACCAGCTCGCCCGGATCCTCGACGCGGTGCCCGGTGCGGGCGACCCGTCGGACGCCGCGCGCCACGGCCTCCTCCTCGCCGGCCACCGCGGCAACGACACCGTCACGCGCTGGCTCGCCGCCGTCCGCTACGGCCGCCCCGGCCTCACCGCGCCCGGCGGCGCGTACGCGTGCGCGAGCATCAAGGAGGAGTTCGGCGTCGCGCTCCTCGAGGCGATGTCGATGGGCCTGCCCGTCGTCGCGCCCGCGTCGGGAGGCCCCGCGACCTACGTGGAGGACGGCGTGACGGGCCTCCTCGTCGACACCACGGATCCGGCCGGGCTCGCCACCGGCATCGCCCGCGCGCTCGACATCGCGGGCGGCCCCGAGGCCGACGCCGCGGCCGACCGCGCGCGCGACATGGTCGCCCGCACCTTCACCATCCAGGCCATGGCGGGCACCCTGTCCCGCGTCTACCGCGACGTCGCCGCAGCCGACGACCGAACCCTCTGGGAGCTCAGCGCCTCATGACCCTGCTCGTCATCAGCCCGGACTACGCGTCCCACCTCTTCCCCCTCCTCACGCTCGCGTCGGCCTGGCAGCAGGCGGGCGAGCGCGTGGTCGTGGCCACCGGATCCGCCACCGCCGGCATCGTCGAGGCCTCCGGCTTCGAGCGCATCGACCTTCGCCTCGGCCGCGGATCCAACCCCGGCACCATCAAGGCCGAGGAGCAGCCGACCGGCGAGGACGACGCCCTCCGCGGCTTCTTCGCCGCCACCCGCCGCGGCATGGTGGAGACCCTCCGCTTCCAGGCCGAGGCCCGGAGCGACGACCTCCTGTGGGAGCCGGTCGAGACCGCGCGCGCCGTGCAGCGGATCCTCGACGAGGTGCGCCCCGACCAGGTGATCGTCGACCACCTCGCCTTCAGCGCCCGCCTCGCGCTCCTCGCCTCGGGCACGCGCCATGCCGACGTCGTGCTCGGCCACCCCAGCGCGCTGCCCGTGGGCGACGAGGTCTACGGCTTCCCGCCCGCGTGGCCCGCCGCCTTCGAGCCCGAGGAGGACGACCTCGACGAGCTGCACGCGCTGTGCCTGCGCGTCCGCGACCGCTTCACCGCGCAGTGGAACGACGCCCTCGCGGTGCTCGCGCCGTCCATGCGCCCGAGCCGCGACGCCTTCGCGGAGGCGGGCGACGTGCTCCTCCTCAACTACCCGGAGGAGCTCCACGACCCCGACCGCTCCGAGCTGCTCCCGCCGCACGCCTTCATCGGCTCGGCGGTGCGCCGCGAGGCACCGGATGCCGACGTGCAGGACTGGATCGACCAGGGCGGCGACCCCATCGTCTACGTGTCGCTCGGCAGCTTCCTCTCGGTGCGCGGCGACGTGCTCGCGCGCATCGCGGCGGCCCTCCGCGACCTCGACGTGCGCGTGGCGCTCGCGACCGGATCCACCGACCCGGCGGAGCTCGGGGACATCCCGGCCGACTGGCTGGTGCGGCCGTTCCTCCCGCAGGTGACGCTGCTCGGCCACGCCGACCTCGCGGTCACGCACGGCGGCAACAACTCCGTCACCGAGGCGGCGACCGCAGGCGTGCCGATGCTCGTGCTGCCGCTCTCGACCGACCAGTTCGCGGGCGCCGCGGCCCTTGAGGAGGCGGGGCTCGGGATCGCGCTGGCCCCGAACGTCGCGACCGTCACCGAGCTGCGGCAGGCGGCGAAGCTCCTGCTGAACCCCGCCGGCGGGCAGCGCGCCATGCTCGACGCCGTCGCGTCGTCGCTCACCCGCTCGCCCGGGCCGCAGCGCGCGTACCAGGCGCTGGCCGGCGGGATCCGCCCGGAGCAGGCCGCCCGCTGACCCGCCCGGGCGACGCCCGCCCGCCGATCTCGTAGACTCGACGGTGACCGCACGCCGCGCCCGGCGCGGGCCGGTCGCCCACAGTCTCGGAATGGATCAGGTGCCCTCGTGAACATCGTCGCTTTCATCATCGCGTTCGCCCTCTTCCTCGGCGGCATGGCGCTGTTCGCGTTCGCGTTCTACATCGAGGGCTTCGAGCTGCTGAGCTTCTTCGCCGGCATCCTGCTCGTCTCGGCGTCCATCGCGATCCCGGCCCACATCCTCAAGCGCACCGACGCCTGATCCGCGGGTCCCGCTCGGCCCCCGCGCCCGGAAACACCCCCGACACACGCCCCCGTTAGGCTCCGGCCATGGGTGATCTGTTCGAGGGATACGGCACGCTCGCGGCCGCGCGCCGCGCCACCGGCGGCGCGATGCCGTTCGACGAGATGTTCCGGGATCCGCCGGCCGACGGCGAGCCCGCCGCCACGCGGGCGGCCTACCGCGAGATCCACGCCGCGCTCTCCCGCATGACCAAGGAGGAGCTGAAGGACCGCACCGACGCGCTCGCCACCAGCTACCTCGCGCAGGGCGTCACCTTCGACTTCGCGGGCGAGGAGCGGCCGTTCCCGCTCGACGCCGTGCCGCGCGTCATCGAGCAGGCCGAGTGGAGCCGGCTCGAGAAGGGCGTCGCGCAGCGGGTCCGGGCGCTCGAGGCGTTCCTCGCGGACGTCTACGGGCCGCAGCGCGCGATCCGCGACGGCGTGATCCCCGCCCGCCTCATCAGCTCGTCCAGCCACTTCCACCGCCAGGCCGCGGGCATCGACCCCGCCAACGGCGTCCGCATCCAGGTCTCCGGCATCGACCTCGTGCGCGACGAGGCCGGCGAGATGCGCGTCCTCGAGGACAACGTGCGCGTGCCCTCGGGCGTCAGCTACGTCATCTCGAACCGCCGGGTCATGGCGCAGACGCTCCCCGAGCTGTTCGTCTCGATGCGCGTCCGCCCCGTGGGCGACTACCCGAACAAGCTCCTCCAGGCCCTCCGCGCGAGCGCGCCCGACGGCGTCGAGGACCCGAACGTCGTCGTCCTCACTCCCGGCGTCTACAACAGCGCCTACTTCGAGCACACGCTGCTCGCGCGCCTCATGGGCGTCGAGCTCGTCGAGGGCCGCGACCTGTTCTGCTCGGGCGGCCGCGTCTGGATGCGCACCACCGGCGGCCCCATGCGCGTCGACGTCATCTACCGCCGCGTCGACGACGAGTTCCTCGACCCGCTGCAGTTCCGCGCCGACTCCATGCTCGGCTCGCCCGGCCTCATGCTCGCCGCGCGCCTCGGCAACGTCACCATCGCGAACGCGGTGGGCAACGGCGTCGCCGACGACAAGCTCGTCTACACGTACCTGCCCGACCTCATCCGCTACTACCTGGCCGAGGACGCGATCATCCCGAACGTCGACACCTGGCGCCTCGAGGAGCCCGACTCGCTCGAGGAGGTCCTCGACCGGCTGCCCGAGCTCGTCGTGAAGCCCGTCGACGGATCCGGCGGCAAGGGCCTCGTGGTCGGCCCCGCCGCCTCCGCGGGCGAGCTCGCCGAGCTGCGCGCGCGGCTCCTCAAGGACCCGCGCGGCTGGATCGCGCAGCCCGTCGTGCAGCTCAGCACCATCCCCACGCTCGTGGAGGACGGCATGCGCCCGCGCCACGCCGACCTCCGCCCGTTCGCGGTCAACGACGGCCGCGACATCTGGGTGCTGCCGGGCGGGCTCACGCGCGTCGCGCTCCCCGAGGGCCAGCTCGTGGTCAACAGCAGCCAGGGAGGCGGATCCAAGGACACCTGGGTCGTCGGCGACGCCGGCTTCCCCACGGCCACGCGCGAGCGCAGCGTGCAGACGCTCGTCGCCGACCAGGCCGCGGTGACGACGTCGATCCCGATCGTCGACGGCGACAAGGCCCCCGACCAGTCGCCGCACGACGCGCCGCGCAATCGCGACCAGCACGAGCAGCAGCAGCAGGCCGGCGCCCGCGCCGCCGCGTCCGCCGCCGCCGACACCACCGAGGGGGACCGCTGATGCCCATGCTGTCGCGCATCGCCGAGTCGCTGTTCTGGATCGGCCGCTACATCGAGCGGTCGGACGGCACGGCCCGCATCCTCGACGTGCACCTCCAGCTCCTCCTCGAGGACCCGTGGATCGACGAGGACACCGCCTGCCGCTCCCTCCTCAGCGTGATGGGCAGCGACGTGCCGAGCGAGGATGTGCTCGGCCGGGACGACGTGCTCGCCCTCCTCGCGGTCGACCGCACGCAGCCCGCCTCCATCGCCTACTCGCTCGGGGCGGCGCGGGAGAACGCCCGCCGGGCCCGCGAGATCGTCTCGAGCGAGCTGTGGGAGTGCCTCAACACGACCCGCGCCCGCATGCCGCGGAAGATCGCGAACGACCGCGTGCACGAGTTCTTCGGCTGGGTGCGCGAGCGCTCGGCCCTCGCGGTCGGGCTCGTCGAGTCGGGCACGAGCCGCGACGAGGCCTGGCAGTTCTTCACGCTCGGCCGATCCATCGAGCGCGCCGACATGACGGCCCGGCTCCTCGCGACCCGTGCCCTCACCGAGGCGAGCGGCCCGTCGTGGACCACGATCCTCCGCTCCTGCGGCGCGTACGAGGCGTACCTCCGCACGTACCGCGGCGTGCCGAGCGCGCGGAACGCCGCCGAGTTCCTGCTGCTCGACCGGCTGTTCCCGCGGTCGATCACCCACTCGATCCGCCGCGCCGAGCAGTGCCTGCACGACATCGAGCCGCGCACGGACCGCCTCGGGGTCTCGGACCAGGCGCAGCGGCTGCTCGGGCAGATCCGGAGCGAGCTGGAGTACCGGCCGATCGCCGAGATCCTCGAGGACCTCCCGCGCTTCATGGACGCCGTGCAGGAGGCCACCAGCGCCACCAGCGAGGCCGTCCGCCAGCGCTACTTCCCCACCAACGCGGCACCCAGCTGGGTCGGAGAGAACTCGTGAACCGCCTGCGCATCACCCACCGGACCGGCTTCCACTACGAGGGCGAGGTGACCGCGTCGTACAACGAGGCACGGATGCTGCCCGTCTCGAGCGAGAACCAGTTCGTCCTCTACTCGAACCTCGACATCCAGCCGAAGCCGGGGCACCACACGTACGTCGACTACTTCGGCACGCGCGTCTCCTCGTTCGAGATCCTGAGCCCCCACCGCTCGCTCGAGCTCACGGCCACGAGCCTCGTCGAGGTCCGGCCGCGCGCGCACGAGCCGCACCAGCTCGGCTGGGACGACCTCGCGGTCGACGTGCAGCGCGCGACGGAGCACGTCGAGCAGGTCGCGCAGACCGCGCGCACCGAGCCGCACGAGGAGGTCGTCGCGCTCGCGGAGGAGATCGCCGGCGGCGCGGGCACCCCGTGCGAGGCGGCCGCCGCCATCGCCCGCGCGATCGGCGAGCGGGTCGAGTACATGGCCGGCGTCACGAGCGTCCAGTCCACCGCGCGCGAGGCGTGGGAGCAGGGTCGCGGCGTCTGCCAGGACATCACGCACATCGTCATCGGCGCGCTCCGGCACGTCGGGATCCCCGCGCGCTACGTCAGCGGCTACCTGCACCCGAAGCCGAACGCGGCCGTGGGCGAGACGGTCACGGGCGAGTCGCACGCGTGGGTCGAGTGGTTCTGCGGCGAGTGGCGCGGCTGGGATCCCACGAACCTCATCGACATCGGCGACCGCCACGTGCTCGTCGGCCGGGGCCGCGACTACCGCGACGTCGCCCCGCTGCGGGGCATCTACGCGGGGCCGTTCCGGTCGAAGCTGTTCGTGCGGGTGGAGATCACGCGCGAGTCCTGACCCGCGGGGGCCCGCACGGCCTGGGTCGGCCGGTCGGCCGCGCCTAGTCTGGGTCCATGCCCGACGACGAGCGCTCCACCGGCGGAGCCGACCACCGCACCATCGTGGACGCGGAGGGCGTGACCCTCCACTACTACGTGTGGGAGGCGGAGAGCCCGCGGGCGGTCGTGCACATCGCGCACGGGGTCGGCGAGCACGCGCTGCGCTACGTCCGGCTCGCGCACGAGCTCAACGCGGCCGGGTACACGGTCGCGGCCGACGACCACCGCGGGCACGGCGCCACCGGGCTCGGCCACCTCGGCATCGGCGTGCTGGGGCCGCGGCGGCACCTGGCGGCGCTCGACGGGATCCAGCTGGTGAGCGAGCAGCTGCGCCGCGAGCTGCCCGACCTGCCGCTCGTGCTCCTCGGCCACAGCTGGGGCGCGCTCCTCGCGCAGCGCATCGTGGCGCGCGCGTCGCATCTCTACGCGGGGCTCGTGCTGAGCGGCGCGTCGCTCGCGATGCCCGGCGTGATCAACACGGGCGACCTCAACAAGCGCTGGCGGCACCCGGCGGCGTCGGGCTTCGAGTGGCTCTCGCGGGATCCGGAGGCGCAGCGCGCGTTCGGCGCCGACGAGCGCAACTTCGACGTCAACGCGCTGAAGCCGTACCGGATGCGCGACTCCGTGCAGATCATGGGCCGCCCGCCCCGCAAGCTCGCGACCGACCTGCCCGTGCTCATCCAGGGCGGCGAGGAGGACTCGCTCGGCGGCCGCCGCGGCATGCAGCTGCTCGCGCGCGACTACAGCCGCCGCTCGCGGCTCAGCGACGTGCTGCTGATCGTGTACCCGGGCGCGCGGCACGAGATCTACAACGAGACGAACCGCGACGAGGTGGTCGCCGACCTGCGGAGCTGGCTGGGGTCGCGGGTCGCGCCCGTCGGCGCCTCGGACGGGGAGCCCGCGTGACCGCCGCCGCCACCCTCCGCCCGGCGCGCGCCGACGACCTGCCGTTCCTGGAGGACATGCTGCTGGCGTCGATGGACTGGCGCGACGACGGGGCGATGACGCGCGAGCGCATGCTCGCGACCCCGGAGCTCGCGCACCACGTGGCCGGCTGGCCGCGCGTCGGCGACATGGGCGTCGTCGCGGAGGCCGACGGCGATCCGGTCGGCGCCGCATGGGCGCGCCTCTTCGCCGACGACGACCGCGGCTACGGCTTCGTGCCCGTGGGGCGCGAGGGCGGATCGGACGTGCTGCTGCTGCGCTGGTGACGCACGCCGCCCTCCGGCCCGCGGGATGCGGTCGGAGGGCGGCGTGCGGCGTGATTCGTCGGGTCAGGCGCGCGCGGGGCGGTCCGTCCGCGTGCGGCGGCGGCGTCGCGCCTCGAGCGCGGCCGCGGATCCCACGACCAGCAGCAGCGCCGCGAGGGCGAGCGCCGCCGCGGGCGAGGATCCCGTGCGCGGCAGCGATCCGCGGAGGCCCGCGCTCGCGCTCGCGCCCGAGGTGCCGGCCGGGCTGGATCCGTCCGCCGACAGCGCGCCGGGGGACGCGGTGCCCGCGCCGGCCGGGGCCGACGAGGATCCGCCGGACGCGGTGCCGCCCGAGCCCGAGCCGCCGGGCGTCGTGCCGGCGTCGCCCGGGTCCGCGGCCACCGCGGCCGTCGTGACCACCGCCGCGGACACGTCCGCGTCGAGGCCGGACGCGTCGACCAGGTGCAGGCCCGTGACCGTGCGGGACGCGCCCGCGGTCACGTCCTCGGCGAGCACCGCGGATCCGCCGTCGGGCAGCGCGAACCGCGTGCCCGGGGCGATGTCCCCGGCCGCGAGCGAGGCGCCCGCGATGGTGCCGCCGTCGCTCGAGACGTGCGCCGCGCCGCCGTCGACCCGGACCCGGAGGCCCGAGATCCGCACGGCCAGGCGGCTGCCCGGGTAGAGGCTCACGTCGTCGAGCGTCGCGCTGCCCGCGCTGCTGCTCGACGCGAGGCGGATGCCGGTCGCGCGGATCTGGCCCGCGGCGCCGTCCCCCGCGGTCGTGCCCGCGTCGGTCGCGGCGTCGTCGGCCGCGAGGGCGTCCGGGGCGATCCGGGCGGCGCTCGCGTCCGCGTCCGGCCGCGCCACGGGCGTGGCGGCGACCGCGCTCGGCCCCGTCGCGCGGATCCCGTACGCGGACCACCCGGTGGGCGCGGCGTCCGGCACGATCGGGGTGGGCGCCGGCGACGGATCCGGCGCGGGCGTCGCCCCACCGCCCGCCGCGATGGTCACGACGCCCAGCCGGACCTCGGGGTGGCGGCCGGTGAGGTCGCGGTAGTGCAGCGCGGTGAGGGTCACCGTGCCGTCGGACGCGACCGTCCGCTCCCCGAACCGGACCTCGACGCGCGGCGTGCCGTGCTCGTCGACGCCCGTGTAGAGGTCGGTGGTGGTGTCGATCCAGACCCCGTTCACGAAGACCGCGTCCCCCGCGTCCGCGAAGGACACCGTCATCGCGCCCGCGGCGGAGACGACCGCGTGCAGGCCGTCCACCCGGAGGGCGGGCCAGCGGTAGTCGGCGAGCGGATCCGTGGCGGCGCCGGGCACCTGCCGGAACGCGCCCACGTCGACCGTGGCGGTGCCCGCGGCGTCGCCCGTGCCGAGGTCGACGGCGACGGCGGTCGCGGTGTCGGGATCCGTCCCCGTGCCGGTCACGGCGTCCGCCGCCGCGTGCGGGGCGGCCGTCGTCGCGGCCGGCTGCGGCGCGACGAGCACCGTGCCGTCGGGCGCCGTGACGCCGACGCCGTACGCGCCCACGACCTGCCCGGCCGCGGGCGGCACGACGACCGTGCCGAGGCGCACGTCCGGGTGCGCGCCCGTGAGGTCGCGGTAGTGCACCGCGGTGACCGTGACGGTGCCGTCCGCCGCGGTCTCGTGCTCGCCGAACGCGACGGTGACGCGGGGCGCGCCCTGCTCGTCGACGCCCGTGTAGAGGTCGGTCGTGGTGTCGATCCAGCGGCCGTCCACGAAGACCGCGCTGCCGGGATCCGCGAACTCCGTCGAGACGGCACCCGCGGGCGTGATCGTGGCGGTGAGGCCGTAGACGCGGAACGCCGTCCAGCGGTACTCGGCCAGGGGGTCGGCGGGCGCGCCCGGCAGCTGCTCGAAGGAGCCGACGCCGACCGTGGTGGTGCCGTCCGCGCCGGTCGCGACGCGCACGGATGCGGCGTGCTCGGCGGATCCGTCGGCCGCCGGGAGCGCGTCGGCCGTGGCCTCGCGATCGAGGCCCTCGACGCGCGGCTGCCCGTCGATCACGCGCGTGCCGTCGGGTGCCGTGACGGTGACGCCCGTCGCGACGCGGCCGGTGGCGTGGGCGGGCGCGGGATCCGGTGCCGGGCTCGGATCGGGCGCGGGGGCCGGACCCGGGTCGGGCGCGGGCGTCGGGGTCGGCGTCGGCGCCGGGGTGGGCGCGGGCGTCGGCGAGGCCGACGGCGTCGGCACCGGCACGGTCGCGGCGCAGGTCACGGATCCCGCGCGCACGCGCCAGATCTCCGACGCCCCGGCCTCCGCCTCCAGGTCGATGCCGACGGTGGTGGCGGATCCGTCGTCGCCCGTCGCGGTGGACCCCACGATGACGCGGGTCGCCCCGTAGACCGACTCGGGGAGGTCGCGCGACCAGCCCGGCGTCGCGTCCGCGTCGGCGGTCACGTCCACCCCGCCGATGGTCAGCCGGTCGAGGTGCACGGCGGGCGTGCCGCCGGGCGTGCACGACACGGTGAGGCCGGAGAAGACGATCGCCGGCCGGTCGCGCAGCGTGAGCTCGCCGCTCGCGACGCTGCTGGTGGCGCCCGTCGGGCCGGCCGTGGACCGGAGCCCGGTCGTGCGCGTCGTGTTGAGCTTCATCACGTCGCCGGTGGACCCGGCCTCCCGCGTCACCGCCTGGCCCGCCGACCACTCGGCGAGCGGCGTGGGCGCGGTGAGCGTGTCGCCGTCGATGTCGACGATCTCCACGCCCGAGGCGCGCGCGAGCACGACGTCGGCCGCGTGCGCCGCCAGGGGCACGAGCCCGCCGAGGGCGAGGAGCGCCGCGAGGGCGGTGGCGCCGGTCGCGCCGAGGACCCCGAGGGCTCCGCGCGCGCCCGGGCGCGCCGTCGCCCGGTGCGATGCCCGGACCGCAGCCCGGCTCATCGTCCGGCTCCGGCGCCGAGGCCCTCGATGAACGCGCGGCCCGCGGGCACGCCGGCCCCGGTCACGTCGTCCCAGCCGGGGGCGGAGCGGAGCCCCTGCCTCCCCGTGTCCCACATGAAGAGCGTCTCGGGCCACAGCGCTCCCGCCGAGGGTCCCCGGGGGGACCACGTCGCCGCCGAGGCGGGCTGCACGTCGCGCAGCGCGGACGTCCCCATCAGCGCGTAGAGGGCCGGGCTCGCGAGCCCGAAGCGACGGCCGGTGACGGCCTTGGAGATCGCCACCATGGAGGCGACCATGGGCGTCGCGAGGCTCGTGCCGCCGTGCGCCGCGTACTCGGTGCGGCCCTTGTGCGGGCCGTACGTGATGAAGCCCGTGTCCGGATCCCCGAGCGACGCCACGTCCGGCAGCAGCCGTCCGGTGCCCGCGACGGCGAGCCGGTCGGCCTGCCAGGTGGGCCGCGCGTACTCGGCCGACTGGCCGCCACCCGCGCCGAACGCGAAGCCCGGCGGGATCAGGGCGCCGTTCCGCGCGAAGCGGGTCTCGGTCTCCCAGCCCGCCTCCACGGCGATCGAGCCGTCCTCGGCGAGGCCCGTGCTCGTCGCGCCGACCGCCGTCACGTACGGGCTCGACGCGGGCGACGCCACGGTCGCGTTCCCACCGTGGTCGCCGACGCCGCTGTAGTCGCCGTCGTTGCCGGTGGACGCGAAGACCGACACGTCGCGCGCCGCCGCCTCCACGAGCACGCGGTTGAGGAGCTCGCGGTCGTCGGCCGTGTCGAGGCCCTCCATCGCGCCGAAGGACAGGCTGATCACGTCGGGGCCGTCCTCGGCCGCGTCGAGGATCCGCGTGTAGAGGCTCGTGCTCGTGCAGTCGTCGGCGCCCCAGTAGGAGACGGCCGCATCGGGCGCCATCGCGTGGACCGCCTGCACGTCGAGGTGCTGCTCGTCCGTCCACGCCGTGGGGCCGCCGCAGATGCCGGTGCGCGGCGCGGCGGACGGGTGGTCGCGGTACTGGCCCGCGGTGAACGCGGGCTCGCCGACCGCGCGGGAGTAGGTGTCGGTGTCGGCCCGGGTGTCCGGGTCGTCGTAGGCGGCGACGATCGCGATGGTCGCGCCGGCTCCGCGGTCCTCGGCGGGCACGTCGTCGACGCGCCTGAGCTGCGCCGGGCCGTAGCCGCACAGCGAGTTCGAGCGGTGGGCCACGTCGACGGAGGCGGGCCACGCGTCGGTGAGGCGCTGGCCCCACCAGGCGGCGCACGTGCCGTCGTCGGCGGAGGAGGCGGGGGATCCGCCGGTCACCTGCCCGGGGACGGGCGCGGGGACCGGGGTGGCGGCATCGGGAGCCGGCGCGGCGTCGGCGGCCTGCGCGTCGTCCTGCTCGGCGTCCGACGGCATCAGCACGTCGCCCTGGACGGTGCCGGCGACGCCGCGCACGGCGTCGAGGACGGCGGGCACGGCGAGCGCGCGCTCCGGGGCGACGACCTCGCGGCCGCCGACGCGGAAGCGGGCGAACCCGGTGTCGAACGCCCGCGACGCGAGCGCGAGCGTGCCGGAGACGGGTAGCGCGCCGACCTCGCCGCGGACGGCGCCCACGTCGAGGCCGCGGTCGCGGAGCCAGGCGGCGACGGCGGGGGCCGCGTCGGGCCGGGCCGGGTCCATGAGCACCGTGAGCGCGACCGTCGCGTCAGCGGGCGCGTCGCCGAGCCGGGTGGCGGAGACCGAGGCGGGCCAGGCCGGAGCGGACCCGTCGAGCGTGCGGAGGCCCGAGGCGGCGTGCGCGGCGGCCGGGTCGGCGTCGGCGGACGCGGACGCGGATCCGGTCCCCGTCAGCGCGCTCGCGACGAGCGCCGCGACGGCCGCGAGGGCGACGACGCCCGTGCCGAGGGCGACGGACCGGGCGCGCGGCGGCCGCGCGAGCCCGCGGGCGAGGGCGCGGATCCGGCCCTCCGTCGGCGGGCGTTCGGCGGGCCTGCGGGCCTCGGCGGGGAGGAGGGACGAGGGGCGAGAGGGCATGGCGGATCCAGCTTCGATTCGGGGGGTGTGCGCGAGGGCGCGAGCGGATGCTATCCCCCCTTGAGAACCGTTCTCACCGCCTGTGGAGAGGGGTGGCACGCGACACCCGCGGCCGTCCTCCGCCGCCCCCGGGACCCGTCCGCGGTGACCGCGCGACACCCGCGCGTCGTCTTCCCGTCGATCCGCCCGGGTACGATCCCTCCACTCCCGAGCGGGAGCGGAGGGAGCACGACATGAACCAGCGGCAGAAGGCCGTGTCCCGGGCACGGCGCGAGATCGTCGAGGCGGCGGGCGCGCAGTTCGCGACCCACGGCTACGAGGGCACGTCGTTCTCGCGCGTGGCCGAGGCGATGGGCAAGCCCAAGTCGGCCATCGGGTACCACCTCTTCGCGTCCAAGGAGCGCCTCGCGGGCGCCGTGGTGGAGGACCAGGAGGACCGCTGGCTCCGCATCGAGGCCGCCCTCGAGGACCGGGGTCCGCTGGAGGACCTCATCGTCTTCCTCCTCACCGCCGCGCGGACGGTGGAGGTCTGCCCGGTCGCCGCCGGCGCCATCCGCCTCCTCCAGGACATGCCGCGGCTCGGCCTCGCGGTCGAGCGCCGCTTCGACGTGTGGCGCTTCACCCGCGAGCACCTCGAGGCGGAGCTCGCGGTGCAGGGCGTGCGCGCGCCGGATCTCGACGCCGCGGTCGACGTCCTGCTCAGCGCCACCTTCGGGGTGCTCTCCTACCGGTCGCCGAGCCTCGACGGGTGGGACGCCGCCGATCGGCTGCGCAGCCTCTGGATCCCGCTGCTCACCCACCTGGGGCTCGAGGACGCGGCCGAGGTCGTGCGCGCCGCCCAGCCGATCGACCTGGCGCGCGTGGAGGAGGGCCGCCCCGACGCGTCCGAGGCGCACGTCGGGGTGGCGGGCCGCGTCGCGGACGACGACGACGCCGCCTCCGCAGGCCCGGAGCGCGTCCGCGCCTGACCCGCCCGGCGCACCGCGCACGACGCCGGCCGGCCCCTCGGGGACCGGCCGGCGTCGTCGCGCAGGCGCCGCGCTACTGCACGCGACCCGCGTACCGGTGGCGGAAGCCGTCGCCGGCCGTGACGACCACGTCGTAGTAGCCCCACCGGTCCACCGGCCAGTCGACCGTCGTCGTGCGACCGGGCTTCACCGTCTCGTGCCGCACGCGCGTGATGAAGTCGTTCGCGGTGAGCGTGTACCTCACCGACGGGCTCCCGTCGTTGTCGAGCGTGATGCGCAGCAGGGGCCGGCCGTCGTCGACCGTCTCCGCCGTCACCCGGGGCACGGGCACGTCGGCGCGCGCGGCCGGGACCACGGATCCGGCGAAGCGGCGCAGGAAGCGGTCGGGCCCGTAGACGCTGAAGTCGTAGGCGCCGCCGTGCGCCGCGCTGTCCCAGGTGTAGGTCGCCGTGGAGCGCGGCGCCACCGTCGCCGGCGTGGACGCGAAGGGCAGCGCGATGTTCGGGAACACCTGGTGCGAGACGCCCTGGCTGCCGCGGTTGCGCATCGTGAGGGTCACCGCGCCCGTGCCGCGGTCGATCACGACGTCCGCGTCCTGGCGGTAGGGGAGCGGCCGGTGGCGCATGGATCCGCGCTCCTGCTCGGGCATCCGCTGCGCGCCCACCGCGGGCTCCCGCACGGGCGGCTTCGCCATGTCGGCGTCGGCGGCCGCCACGAGCGCCTGCGTCGCGCGGAGCGGCAGGACCTCGCGGGCCGTCGGGATGGAGAAGTCGGGGTGCGCGAAGTCGAAGCACGACGTGAGGTCGCCCGAGATCGTGCGGCGCCACTCGGAGATGTTGGGCTCGCGCACGCCCGTCCAGGTCTCGAGGAACCGGATCACCGAGGTGTGGTCGAACACCTGCGAGTCGACCCAGCCGCCGCGGCTCCAGGGCGACACCACCGTGAGCGGCACGCGCGTGCCGTAGCCGATGGGCAGGCCGTCGACGTACTCGTCGGGCGTGCCGGGCTCGGCGAGCGGCGGCAGCTGGTGGTCGAAGTAGCCGTCGTTCTCGTCGTAGTTGATGAGCAGGACCGTGCGCGCCCAGGTGTCCGGGTTGCTCATGAGCGCCTGGATGACCGCGTTCGTGTAGTGCGCGCCGTAGTCGGGGCTGGCCTTCGGGTGCTCGCTCCAGCCGTAGGGCGCGACGACGTAGGAGACGGCCGGCAGGGTGCCCGCCGCGGCGTCGCGCCCGAACTCCTCCAGGAGGTGCGTGACGTCGAGGCCCTTGCCGGAGTCGGGCTCCCACCCGTCGTGCAGGCCGCCGTCGAGCGCGAGCCGCCGCGTCGCGGGATCCGAGGAGGCGAGCGCCTCGTGGTACTGGTGGAACAGCCACAGCGGGTTGTCGCCGTAGTCGCCCACGTACGGGTGCGTGCCCTCGTCGCCGACCTCGTCGTTCGCGTAGGTCCTCCAGGTGATCCCGGCCTGCCGCAGCCGCTCGGGGTAGGTCGTCCAGCCGAAGACGGGGGCGTAGTCGTCGGGGTTGTCGATGGCGGGGCCGCCGGCCTTGCCTCGCGGGTCGATCGTGCCGGTCCACTGGAAGAGGCGGTTCGGGGTCGTCGGGCCGATGAGCGAGCAGTGGTAGTGGTCGGCGATCGTGAACGCGGAGGCGAGGGCGTGGTGGAAGGGCAGGTCGTCCTTCGTGAAGTAGCCCATGGTCTGCTCGCTCTTGGCGACCACCCAGTTGTCCCACGCGCCCTCGTTCCAGGCGACGTGCCCGCCCTTCCAGGAGTGGTCGAGGCCGCCGGCGCCCTGCGCGTTGCAGCGCGACGAGTCGAGCGGGAAGGGGAGCATGCGCCCGCCGTCCGGGCGGCTCGCGTCGGGCTGCGCGAAGACGGTGCCGCCGCCCGGCAGCTCCACGGCCTGCTTGTCGCCGAAGCCGCGGACGCCCGGGAGGGTGCCGAAGTAGTGGTCGAACGAGCGGTTCTCCTGCATGAGGATCACGACGTGCTCGACGTCCGCGATGGATCCGGTGAGGTGCCTGCGGGTCGCGGCGGCGGCCGAGGTGCTGCCTGGTGCTCCGACGGTGGATCCCGCGGCGACGCCGGCCATGATCGCGGCGGCGCCGCCGAGCAGGACGGTGCGCCGGCTGACGCCCGGTCGGATGCCGGCGCGGTAGGAGCGCGAGGGGTCGAGCGGCGGCGCGGCGTCGACGCCGGCCTCGAGGTCGACGTCCGGGGCGTGCTCTTCGGGCTTGGAGGTGCTCACGGTGACGGTCCTTCTTCCTGGATCGTGCCGCGCCCGACGGGCGGGGGATCCCGCGGGGCGGCGACGCGGAGGGCGCGGTCCGTCACGGTCTCCCGCGGGGACGCGCGCTCGGCTCGACGCGGGGGATCCCGGCGGGTCGCGCCCGGGAGCGTCGATGCCAGGCGCGATCCTCCCCGCCCGAGGGGAACAGCGGGTCGCCGAGCGCGACATCCGGCGGCATGCCTCCTGAACAGCGGGAGCGTTCCCCATCCGGCCGCGGATGCCGCGGATGCCTCAGGCGGGCCAGACCGGCCGGAACTGGATGCTGATGCGCGGGCCCACGGCCTTCTGCGTCTTGAGGATGGCGTGCTCGTGCGTGCGCTGGGCGCTGCCGCCCATGACCACGAGGTCGCCGTGCCCGAGCGGGAACCGCCGCACCTCCCCGCCGCCCTTCGGTCGCAGCGAGAGCGTGCGGGCGGCCCCGACGGAGACGATGGCGACCATGGTGTCGCGGTCGATGGCGCGCCCCACCCGGTCGCCGTGCCACGCGACGCTGTCGTCGCCCGTGCGGTAGAAGCAGAGCCCGGCGGTCTCGAGCACCTGACCTGCCGGACGGCCGTAGTGGTCGTTGAGCGCCTCGCGCGCCTCGACCAGCACGGGCGCGGGCAGCGTCGCGCGCGGGCCGAACCAGGAGAGCAGCCGCGGCACCTCGACCACGCGGCCGTGCATGAGCCGCGTGTCCGCCGTCCACTCCACGTCCTCCACGAGGCGCTCGAACAGCGCGTCGGAGTCGGTGACCCAGCCGGGCCGGATGTCGAGCCAGGCGCCCTGCCCGAGATCGAGCCGCTCCACCTCCGCGCCGAGCGCGCCGATGGCCGGCTCCGCCTGGAGGTCGTCGAAGAGGGAGGCCTGGAACGCGATGCTCATGGCGCGAGCATAGCCCGGATGTTCGAACGCATGTTCGAACGGGCGGGTGCGGGGAGAGCCCGCTCAGGCCGCCCGGGCGCGGGAGCCGCGCCGTCCGGCCCAGGTCAGCAGGAGCGTCAGCCCGCAGATCAGCGCCGCGATGACCACGACCCACACGGCGACCGCGCCGTACCCGCCGCCGTCCGTGGCGGGATCCAGGAACGGGTACGGGTAGTAGGTCGCCGCCCCCGTGACCTCGTTGCCCGTGACGGGCCCGCGGGCGAGCGTGACGGCGACCCAGACCAGCGGGAACACCACGACCCGGCCGACGGCGCCGTAGCCGAGCGCCCGGCGGTCGGGCGCGAGCAGCCAGTCGGCGAGCACGAGCAGGGGCACGACCACGTGCAGCACCTCGTTCGACCACGGGAGGTTGCCGCCCGGGATCGTCGGCAGCCCGCGCAGCAGCAGGTTGTAGACCGCGCCGGTGGTCACCATGTAGGTGGTCGCCGCCAGGCGGAGCGTGGTCCAGCCGCGTCCCGGCAGGGGAGCGTGCCGCAGCAGCCGCAGGGCGCCGACGGCCATGACCACGGCGGCGAGCAGGTTCGACTGGATCGTGAAGTACATGAGGAAGTCGATCGTCTTGCCCCAGATCCCCTCCACCCCGATGCTCCGCCAGTACGAGGAGCTGACGACGTACTGGCTGGTGACGGCGACGAGCACGGTCAGGGCGGTGAGGAGGCGGACGACCGCCCAGGTGATGCGCACGCTCCACGGTCGCACATCCGCCGGGCGACGGCGATCCGCGGACCGTCGGCGGCCGTCGCCGCGGCCTAGGCTGGGCGGATGCATGGTGAGTACAAGGTCCCCGGCGGCAAGCTCGTCGTGGTCGACCTGGACGTGACCGACGGCCGCATCTCCGGCTTCCGCCTCGCGGGCGACTTCTTCCTCGAGCCGGACGACGCGCTCGAGGCCATCGACCGGGCCGTCAACGGCCTCCCCGAGGACAGCGACGCCAACGCGATCGCCGCCGCCATCCGCCGCGCGCTCCCGCCGGAGGCCACGCTCCTCGGCTTCTCGCCCGAGGCCGTCGCCGTCGCGATCCGCCGCTCGCTCGCCCGCGCCACCGACTGGGGCGACTACGAGTGGGAGGTCATCCACGACCGCGCCTACCGGCCCGTCGAGCAGATGGCCCTCGACCAGGTGCTCGCCGAGGAGGTCGGCGCCGGTCGCCGGAACCCGACGCTGCGCATCTGGGAGTGGGACCAGCCGGCCGTCGTCATCGGCAGCTTCCAGTCGCTGCGCAACGAGGTCGACGCCGAGCAGGCCGCCTCCCACGGCTTCGACGTCGTGCGCCGCGTCTCCGGCGGCGGCGCGATGTACATGGAGGCGGGCGCCGTCATCACGTACTCGATCTACGCGCCCGTCGACCTCGTGCAGGGGATGACCTTCGCGGACTCCTACGCCTACCTCGACGAGTGGGTCATCACCGCGCTCCGCTCGCTCGGCATCGACGCGTCGTACCAGCCGCTCAACGACATCACGAGCCCCACCGGCAAGATCGGCGGCGCCGCCCAGAAGCGGCTCGGCGCCGGCGCCGTGCTGCACCACGTCACCATGAGCTACGACATGGACGGCGAGAAGATGGTGCAGGTGCTCCGCATCGGCCGCGAGAAGATCAGCGACAAGGGCATCACGAGCGCCGCCAAGCGGGTGGATCCGCTCCGCAGCCAGACGGGCATGAGCCGCGCCGAGATCATCGACCGCATGAAGGCCACGTTCACGGGCCTCTACGGCGGCAAGCCCGGCGAGGTCACGGCGGAGGAGTGGGCGAAGACCCGCCAGCTCGTCGACGACAAGTTCTCCACGCCGGAGTGGCTCACGCGCGTCCCCTGACCGGACGGCCCGCGTGCCGGATCCGCGCTGTCCGCTCCGCGTACGCCCTGTCCGCTGCGCGCAGGCGGCGCGCGGCGCACGGGACCGCGCGCCTAGAGTCACGCTGTCGTCCTTCCGGCCCCCGAGGGGCCGAGCGGCGACGGCGGTCCGACCGAACCTCCTCCGGAGGCTGCGCTCGAGACCGCGGGCGGCGGGGCGACCCGCCAGGGGGAGCGGACTCGCGAGGCGCATGCGCGCCCCGCGAGCACCCCGGCTCAGCCCCGCTCGAGCAGCTCCCGGTAGTCCGGGTGCTCGTCGATCCACTCCGCCACGAACGGGCACGCGGCCACGACCGTGCGGGATCCGCCTCGCACGTCGTCGAGGGCGGCCCGCACCAGCTCGCCGCCGAGGCCGCCGCGCCGCTTCGCGGGGTCGACCTCCGTGTGGGTGAAGACGATGCGGTCGCCCTGGATCAGGTAGTCCGCGAAGCCCGCGCGCTCGCCGTCGAGCCACAGCGTGTAGCGCGAGCCGTCGGGGTCGTGGGTCACGTCGACGCTCATCCCGCCACCCTAGGCGTCGGTGCGGTGCGCGGTCGATCCGCAGGGTGCCCGGGTTACCCTGGTCGGGCCCGGCATCCCGGCGCACCCCCCCTACCTCCCGGAGCAGCTCGTGACCGCCGACATCCGCCGCCGCAGCATCCTCGCCGCCGCGCTCGCGGTCCCCGTGACCGCCGCCCTCGCCGCCTGCACGCGCCAGGAGCCCGCCCCCCGCGCCACCCTCGGCGCCGACGGCCAGCCGGCCGCGTCCGGCTCGCCCGCCGTCTCCGCGGTCGAGCCCGCGACGCTCTCCGTGTCGGGCGGCCAGACCGTCACGCTCACGGGCGCCGGCCTCTCCGGCGCGACCGCCGTCATGTTCGCGGGCACCGCGGGCACCGACGTGAAGGTCGCCGGCGACGGATCCGTCACGGTCGTGGCGCCCCGCTCCACCGACTACGAGGACCGGTCCGCCGACATCCAGGTCATGGCCGGCGACGCCCCGCTCACCACCGCGACCGCCGCGTACGCCGCGCAGACCCCCGTCGACAAGCAGCTCCAGTACGCGCTCGCCCACTGGGACTCCTACAACCTGCAGGAGTACGGGAACTTCAACCCCTCCGGCGGCGACTGCGTCAACTTCGTGAGCCAGACCCTCATCCAGCGCGGCTGGGAGATGACGACCGAGTGGCACAACCGCGGCGGTGGATCCGATTGGACCTACGCGTGGATCCACGTGCCCACCTTCGACAAGTGGCTCACGGCCAACGCGTCCACGCTCGGGATCACGCGCCTCGAGCTCGCGGACCGCGACAAGTTGAAGGTCGGCGACATCGTCATCTTCGACTGGAACCGCAACTCCTCGCCCGACCACACGCAGATCGTCTCCGCCATCGAGCCGAAGGCGGGCGGCAACGTCGTGAAGATGGTCGGCCACAACCTCGACAACGACTACCGCGACCTCGACGCCACCATCACCACCGAGCACCCCGGTGCCGAGGTGCACTTCTGGAGCGTCTCCTAGCGCACGTCGCCCACGTCGCGTCCGACCCGCAGCAGCCGGTCGACGAGGAGCACGAGCAGCACGCCCACGGCGTAGGCGGCGAGGTCGACGGGGTCGTACCCGGTGCCGAGCAGCAGCCGGCAGAGGGGCACGTGCACCGCCCAGATCGCGGGCCACCCGGTGATCTGCAGCAGCTCGATCCCCGTGCACCACACGAGCACGGCGGCCCCGTGGACGACCGTGTCGACGCGCGGGAGCGCCGCGATCAGCGCGAGGTGGATGGCCGCCGCGTAGAAGACGTCCGGCCAGAGGCCGCGGCCGTCCGAGTGCGTGACGACCATGCCGGCGATGACGACGGCGAGCAGCGAGCCCAGCGCGAGGATCCGCCGGCGCGCGTGTCCGTCGGGCAGCCGCACGTCCCGGTCCACGACCGGCGCGGCGTCGGCCGGACCGTCGGCGGGGTGCATCGACGGCTCGTCCCAGACGAACGCATCCACATCCCCCGAATGGCGCATGCTCCAACCCTAGGCATCGCGGATGCGAACCCGCCCGGGCGGCCTCGCATCCGCGGGTCCTGTGTCCTTAGGCGCCGAGCGCGGCGTCGACGATCCGCTTGGCCTCCGCCTGCACCGCGTGCAGGTGGTCGAGGCCCACGAACGACTCCGCGTAGATCTTGTAGACGTCCTCGGTGCCGCTCGGGCGCGCGGCGAACCACGCGTTCCCGGTGACGACCTTGACGCCGCCGACGGCCGCGCCGTTGCCGGGCGCGGTGCTGAGCTTCGCGGTGATCGGGTCGCCCGCGACCTCGGTGGCGGTGATGGCGTCGCCGTCGAGCTTGCCGAGCGTGGCCTTCTGGGCCTTGGTGGCGGCGGCGTCCACGCGCTCGTACACCGGGTCGCCGAAGCGCTCCGTGAGCTCGCGGTAGAGCACGCTCGGCGTCTTGCCCGTGACGGCGAGGATCTCGGCGGCGAGCAGCGCGAGGAGGATCCCGTCCTTGTCCGTGGTCCAGACCGTGCCGTCCATGCGGAGGAAGCTCGCACCGGCGGACTCCTCGCCGCCGAAGCCCACGGATCCGTCGACGAGGCCGGGCACGAACCACTTGAAGCCGACCGGCACCTCCCAGAGGCGGCGGCCGAGCGACTCGGCGACCCGGTCGATCACGCTGGAGGACACGAGCGTCTTGCCGATGGCCGCGTCCTCGCGCCAGTGCGGGCGGTGCGCGTAGAGGTAGTCGATCGCGACGGCGAGGTAGTGGTTCGGGTTCATGAGCCCGGCGTCGGGGGTGACGATGCCGTGGCGGTCGGCGTCGGCGTCGTTGCCCGTGAGGATGTCGAAGTCGTCCTTGCGCGCGAGCACGCTCGCCATGGCGGAGGACGAGGACGGGTCCATGCGGATCTTGCCGTCCCAGTCGAGCGTCATGAACGACCACGCGGGGTCGACCTCGGGGTTCACGACCTCGAGGTCGAGGCCGTGGCGCTCGCCGATCGCGGCCCAGTACTCGACCGAGGCGCCGCCGAGCGGATCCGCGCCGATGCGCACGCCGGCCTTCCGGATGGCCTCCATGTCGATGATGGAGCCGAGGTCGTCCACGTAGTGGCCGAGGAAGTCGTAGCCCTCGACCTGCCCGCGGGCCTCCTCGAGGCTCACGCGCCTCATGTCGACGAGGCCGCCCGCGATGATCGCGTTGGCGCGCGACGCGATCCATCCGGTGGCGTCGGAGTCGGCCGGTCCGCCGTGCGGCGGGTTGTACTTGAAGCCGCCGTCGGCCGGCGGGTTGTGGCTGGGGGTCACGACGATGCCGTCGGCCACGTCGTCGTCGCCGTGCTCGTCGTCGCGGTTCCAGCGGAGGATCGCGTGGGACAGGGCGGGGGTGGGGCACCAGGAGTCGCGGGAGTCGGCGAGCACGCGCACGCCGTTGGCGACGAGGACCTCGAGCGCGGTGTCCTCGGCGGGCTTCGAGAGCCCGTGGGTGTCGCGGCCGATGAACAGCGGGCCGGTGATGCCCTGCTCGGCCCGGTACTCCACGATCGCCTGCGTGATGGCGAGGATGTGGTCCTCGTTGAACGCGGTCTTCAGGGAGCTGCCGCGGTGGCCGCTCGTGCCGAACGCCACCTTCTGCTCCGGGTCCTCCACGTCGGGGTGGAGGTCGTGGTACGCCCGGATCAGCTCGTCGATGTCGATGAGGTCGGACGGGAGGGCGGCGGTGCCTGCGCGGTCATGCATGGATCCATCCTGGCACCGGGCCCCGCCGATTCCCATCTAGGGTGCAGGCATGGCCGAGACCCCGCGACCCGATGAGACCTACAGCTACCTCGGGCCGTCGGGCACCTTCACGGAGGCCGCGCTCAAGCAGGTGGACGCGGCGCGGGGCCGCACCTGGCGCGCGGTCAACAACGCGTCGGAGGCGCTCGCCGACGTCGTCGCCGGCACCTCGGTCGCCGCCATGATCGCCATCGAGAACTCGGTCGAGGGCGGGGTGACGGCCACGCAGGACGCGCTCGCGAACATCCCGGGCCTCCGGATCCTCAGCGAGCACCTCGTGCCCGTCGCCTTCGACCTCGTGGTGCGGCCGGGCACGGCGCTCGCCGACGTGCGGACGGTCGCCGCGCACCCCGTCGCCTACGGGCAGTGCCGCCGCTTCCTCGAGCGCGAGCTGCCGACCCACGAGCACGTGCCCGCGTCCTCGAACGTGGCAGCGGCCCTGTCGCTGCTGGACGGCGGGATCGCGGACGCCGCCATCGCGCCGCCGCAGATCACCGAGAGCCAGCCGCTCGAGGCGATCGCCCGCGGCATCGGCGACAACCCGAACGCCGTCACGCGGTTCGTGCTGGTCGGCCGCGCCACCACGCTGCCCGCGCGCACGGGCGCCGACAAGACGAGCCTCATCGTCGAGCTGCCCGACGACCGCGCCGGATCCCTCCTCGACCTCCTCGAGCAGTTCTCGACCCGCGGCGTGAACCTCGCGCTCATCCAGTCGCGCCCCATCGGCGACGAGCTCGGGCGCTACCGGTTCGTCATCGACGCGGAGGGCCACGTGCACGACGAGCGCGTGGCCGACGCGCTGCTCGGGATCCGCCGCTTCAGCCCCCGGGTCACGTTCCTCGGCTCGTACCCGCGGGCCGACGGCACGCCGAGCACCTACCGCGCGCGGTACGAGGACGACGTGTTCCTCGAGGCGCGCGACTGGCTGCGGGCGATCGTCTCGGCAGAGCCCGGCGCGGGCGCCGACTCCTAGGCGCCGACTCCTAGGCGCGGTCGCCCTCGCGGCCCACGCCCTTCGACCGCGCGCCCGTCGCCCGGCTGACCAGGTAGAGCACCACGCCGACGGCCAGGAGGATCGCGCCGAACAGCCACACCTGCCCGCTCTGCTGCGTGAGCAGGAGGATGCAGGACAGCGTTCCGAGCACGGGGATCACGGTCCAGACCCGGAAGTGCGCGTGCGCGACGCGGTCCCTCCGCAGCACGAGCACGGCCACGTTGGTGCTGATGAACACGAACAGCAGCAGGAGCACCACGGTCTCGGCGAGCGTGCCCACGTCGCCGACGGACGTGAGCGCGACGGCCACCAGCGTGGTCGCGACGATCGCCACCCACGGCGTCCGGCGCCGCGGCAGCACCCGGCCGAGCACGCCCGGCAGGAGGCCCTGCTCGCTCATGCCGAAGGTCACCCGGCTCGCCATGATCATGGTCAGCAGCGCGCCGTTGGCCACCGCCACGAGGGCGATGAGGCTGAAGACCCACGGCGGGATGCCGACGCCGGTCGCCTGCACGACCGCGAGCAGCGGTCCGGTGGAGTCGGCCAGCTCCTCGGGCGGGAGCGCGGCGGAGCTCGCGAGGGCGACCAGGACGTAGACGACGCCCGCGGTGGAGAGCGAGCCGAACAGCGCCTTCGGGTAGACGCGGCTCGGATCCCGCACCTCCTCGGCCACGTTGGCGCTCGTCTCGAACCCGACGAACGAGTAGTAGGCGACGATCGCGGCCGAGAGCGTGGCGAGCGCCGCGTTCGACCCCTCGGGGAACACGGTCACGCGCGACACGTCGCCGCCCCCGCCGCCCAGCATCACGGCCACGACGACGATCACGATCACCAGGCCGCTCAGCTCGACCACCGTCATGACCACGTTGCCGCGCATGCTCTCGGTGATCCCGCGGGCGTTGAGCGCCGCGACCAGCAGCAGGAAGACGATGGCGGCGGGGACCCGCGGCACGTCCATCACGGGCGCGAGCAGCGTCGAGAGGTACTGGCCCGCGAAGGCGAGCGACAGGCCCGCGGCGCTCACGACGCCGGCCGCGAGCATCGAGAAGCCCACGAGGAACGACACGACGGGCAGCTGGAAGGCGCGCTCGGCGAAGATCGCGGCGCCGCCCGCCTTCGGGTACTTGGTGACGAGCTCGGCGTACGAGCCCGCGGTGAGCAGCGCCAGCAGCAGGGCGACCACGAGGGGCACCCAGAGGGCGCCGCCCACGTCCTCCGCCAGCGTGCCCATGAGCGCGTAGATCCCCGCGCCGAGCACGTCGCCGAGGATGAAGAGGAACAGCAGCGGTCCGGTGATGGCCTGCTTGAGCTTCGAGCCGCCGGAGGCGTCCTGCCCGGTGTCGGTCGTGGTGGCCATGTCGTCCCTCGGTCCGCGTCGTCGGGCGGATCCCGACGGCCGCGCTCGCGCGCGGCACCCTGACAGCCTGGCCCGGATCGACGCCCGCGACCGGGGTCGCCCGCCCCGACGCGCCCGGGCCCCTTCGTTAGAGTGACGGGGTGATCGATCCGCAGACCCTCCGCGACCATCCCGACCTCGTCATCGCCTCGCAGGAGCTGCGCGGAGCCTCCGTGGAGGCGGTGGACCAGGCGGCCCGGGCCGACGCCGAGCGTCGGCAGGCGATCACCGCCTTCGAGGGCCTGCGCGCCGAGCAGAACGCGCATGGCAAGCTCGTCGCGAAGGCCGACAAGGCCGACAAGCCCCGCCTCATCGCCGAGGTGCAGGAGCTGAAGGCCCGCGTCACCGCCGCGCAGGAGCGCGCGCAGGAGGCGGAGGCCGCGTTCGACGAGGCCATGCGGCGGATCCCGAACATCGTCATCGACGGCGTGCCCGCGGGCGGCGAGGACGACTGGGCGCTCGTGCGCGAGGTCGGCGAGAAGCCGTCGTTCGACTTCGAGCCCCGGGACCACCTGGAGATCGGCGAGATCCTCGACGCCATCGACATGGGCCGCGGCGCCAAGGTCTCCGGCGCGCGCTTCCACTACCTCAAGGGCATCGGCGCGCAGCTCGAGATCGCGCTGATGAACTTCGGCCTGGCCCGCGCGCTCGAGGCCGGGCTCGTGCCGCTCATCACGCCCACGCTCGTGAAGCCCGAGATCATGGCCGGCACCGGCTTCCTCGGCGCCCACGCCGACGAGGTCTACCGGCTCGAGGACGACGACCTCTACCTCACGGGCACGAGCGAGGTGGCGCTCGCCGGGTACCACGCCGACGAGATCCTCGACCTGGCCGAGGGGCCCGTCCGCTACGCCGGCTGGTCGACCTGCTACCGCAAGGAGGCGGGCTCCTACGGCAAGGACACCCGCGGCATCATCCGCGTGCACCAGTTCCAGAAGCTCGAGATGTTCTCCTACGTCGACCCGGCCGACGCCGAGGCCGAGCACGAGCGCCTCCTCGCCATGCAGGAGCGCATGATGCAGGACCTCGGCCTCGCCTACCGCGTCATCGACACGGCCGCGGGCGACCTCGGATCCAGCGCCGCCCGCAAGTACGACGTCGAGGCGTGGGTCCCCACGCAGGACGCGTACCGCGAGCTCACCTCCACCTCGAACTGCACCACGTTCCAGGCGCGCCGCCTCGGCACGCGCTTCCGCGGCGAGGACGGCCGCACGTCGCCCGTCGCCACGCTGAACGGCACGCTCGCCACCACACGCTGGATCGTCGCGATCCTCGAGACGCACCAGCAGGCCGACGGATCCGTGCGCGTGCCCGAGGCGCTGCGCCCGTACCTCGGCGGCCTCGAGACGCTGACGCCCGCGACGGCGAAGGCCGCCCGATGACCCCGCGGGTGACCGACGCCGACCGCCTCCTCATCGCCCTCGACATCGACGGCACGCTCCTCGGGGAGGACGGCTCGCTCGACGAGTCGGTCATCCGCGAGGTCCGGCGCGTCGAGGAGGTCGGCCACCTGGTCATGCCCTCCACCGGCCGCTCGGTCGCCGACACCCTGCCGATCGTCGAGCGCCTCGGGATCCACCCGCGCTACATGGTCTGCTCCAACGGCGCCATCGTGCTCGAGCGCGACGCGGACGCCCCCACGGGCTACGCGCGCCGCTTCGTCGAGACCTTCGACCCCTCCGAGGTGCTGCAGCGGATCCGCCCCCACCTCGCGAGCGGCCGCTACGCCGTCGAGGACGCGGACGGCGTGTACCTCTACTCCGGCGGCGACTTCCCGGACGGCGCGCTGGAGGCCAACGGCCGCCACGTCGAGTTCGAGGAGCTGCTGCACGTGCCCGCGACGCGCGTCGTCGTCATCTCGCCCGGCCACGACATGGAGGACTTCCAGGACGTCGTCGAGCGCATGGGCCTGCACCGGGTGAGCTACTCCATCGGCTGGACCGCCTGGCTCGACATCGCGCCCGACGGCGTCAACAAGGCCACGGCGATGGAGCGCGTGCGCGAGCTGCACGGCATCGCGCGGACCCACGTCGTCGCCATGGGCGACGGGCGCAACGACATCGAGATGCTGGAGTGGGCCGGCGAGCACGGACGGGGCATCGCGATGGGCCAGGCGCCCGCCGAGGTCATCGCCGTCGCGAGCGAGGTCACGGGTCCCATCACCGAGAACGGCGCCGCCGCGATCCTCGCCCGCCTCTGACTCGGGCGAGGATGGGGGGATGATCCGCATCGACCCCTCCCCGATCTCCGCCCGCTACGCCGTCGTCGACGGCGACCGCTCCCTCGCCTTCCACGAGGAGGAGGTGGGGGCGCCCGAGCCCCACCAGGTCGTCGTCCGGATCCGCTACACGGGCGTCTGCGCGACCGACACCCACGCCTGGGCTGCCGACGGCTTCGTCCCCGCCGCCGTCTTCGGCCACGAGTGGACCGGCACGGTCGTCCGCGCGGGCGCCGACGTGACCTCCGTGGCCGAGGGCGACCGCGTCGTCGCCGGCGTGGGCCCCGCATGCGGCACGTGCGCCATGTGCCGCGCCGGCCACGGCGACACCTGCGACACGGCCTTCGCGGAGGCCAACGGGATCTCCGAGGGCGCGCCCGCGCACGGCGCGTTCGCCACCCACGTCACGGTCTCCGCGCGCCGCGTCGTGCGCGCCCTCGACGGCCTCACGGACGAGCAGCTCGGCCTCGTGGAGCCGACCGCCGTCACCTTCCACGCCGTCCGCCGCGCGGGCCAGGCCCTCGGCGACGTCGTCGTCGTGCAGGGCGCCGGGCCGATCGGGCTGCTCACCGCCCAGCACGCGCGCCACGCGGGCGCGGGCGTCGTCCTGGTCGTCGAGCCGTCCGAGCCGCGTCGCCGCGCCGCGGCCGACCTCGGGTTCGCGGAGGTCCACGAGCCCGGCCAGGCCTTCCGCGACCGCCTCCTCGAGCTCAGCGACGGCCTCGGCGCCGACGTGCTCTACGAGTGCACCGGCGCCGCCGCGCTCCTCCAGCCGAGCGCCGAGCTGGTGCGCCGCGGCGGCACCCTGGCGCTGCTCGGCTATCCCATGTCCGCGTCCGAGGTGTCCTACGGCGACTGGCAGAGCCGCGAGCTCACGGTCGTCGGGTCCCTCGCGTACTCCCACAGCGACTTCGTCGGAGCCATGCGCGCCCTGGCCGACGGCTCCGTCGACGTCGGGCCGCTCGTGACCGGGATCCTCTCCCTCGACGAGCTGCCGGCCCTCCTCGCCGAGCTCGACGGCGGCACCACGCGGCACGCCAAGGCGCTCATCGAGCCCGGTCGCTGACGGGAGGGGCCGCCCGCCTCCGCGGCGGGCGTCGGCAGCCGATTCCCCACCTGGGGAGAGTTCAGCCGCCTCTGATCCTCGGCATGCGAGAGTGGCGCCTCCCGCGCGGCCACCCGGCCGCACCACCGCGGGCCGACCGGCCACCGGTAGGATCCTTCACGATCGCCCCGCCCGCCCCGCGGGAGGGCGCGCATCGGGAGGGCTGTCCGAGCGGCCGATGGAGCCAGTCTTGAAAACTGGTGGGCAGAGATGTCTCGTGGGTTCGAATCCCACGCCCTCCGCCCGGAGAGGAACCGCATGAGCGACGCGCCCCTGCGCCCCCGGCGAACCGCCACGCCTCCCGTCATCGCCCGCCACGGACGGCTGGGACGCCCGAGCGCGGTGCGCACCCTCCTGCTCGGCACGGCCTTGACGCTCGTGGTCATCATGGTCAGCGGCCTCTCCGTGGCCACCATCGCCCTGGCGGACCTGAACAGGTCCGTGCAGGCGAACACCGTCGACATCAGCGACGGCACCGAGCAGACCACGGTCGGCGTCGGCGCGCTCGACGGCGGCTTCAACGTGCTGCTCGCCGGATCCGACACCCGGCAGGGCCAGGGCGACGGCTACGGCAAGACCGACGGCGCGCTCAACGACGTCAACATGGTGCTGCACGTCTCGGCCGACCACTCGCAGGCCACCGTCGTCAGCCTCCCGCGCGACATGGTCGTGCCCATCCCGGCGTGCGCGCGCAGCGACGGGTCGGGGACCGCTCCCGCCATGTCCGCCGCACCGCTCAACACCGCGCTCTCGGACGGCGGACTCCCGTGCGTCGCGAAGACCGTCGCCCAGTTCACCGGACTCGACATCCCCTACGCGGCGCTCATCGAGTTCAACGGCGTCATCGAGATGTCCAACGCGGTCGGCGGCGTGCCCGTCTGCCTCGCGAGCCCGCTCAAGGACAAGCGGACGGACCTCGACCTCCCGGCGGGCGTGACCCCGTTGCAGGGCAAGGAGGCGCTCCAGTTCCTCCGCACGCGCCACGCGGTCGGCGACGGCAGCGACCTGGCCCGCATCAGCAACCAGCAGGTCTTCCTCTCGGCGCTCGTGCGCACGATGAAGCAGTCCAGCACGCTGTCGGACCCCACGCGCGTCTACGGCCTCGCCAAGGCCGCGGTCGACAACATGCAGCGCTCCACGTCGCTCGACTACCAGACCATGGCGTCCATGGCGCTGGCGCTCAAGGACATCCCGCTCGAGCAGGTGCACTTCGTGCAGTACCCGGGCACGACCGCGGGCACCGGCGTCTACGCCGGCAAGGTGCAGCCGCTGAAGACGGACGGCGACCAGCTCATGCAGCTGCTGAAGGCGGACGCGCCGTTCGAGGTGAAGGCCGGCAACACGGGCCTCGGCGCGGTGGCGGAGAAGCCGGCGGGCTCCACCCCGGCGCCGTCGGCCAGCTCTCCCGCGGCCGGCGCTCCCGCCGCGGGCGGGTCCACGCCCGACCCGTCCGCGCCGACGGTCCTGCCGGAGGCGGTCACGGGCACGGATGCCGGCACGGTCACGTGCTCGAAGGCGTTCAAGTGAGGCGCGGCGCGCGCACGCGATGAGGGCGACGGGTCCTCGCCGCACACCCTATGCAGCGGGGACCCGTCTATCTCGTTCAGCTTTCGACCCGAATCCTCCGCCGGACGAGAATCTCGTGTTCTCGCCCACGGGGGGCTCGCGACGTCGTCGCGTGCGTGAGGGTGAGCGGCGCCGGTTCGGGGGATCCGGGACCGCGGCCACGTGGGCGAGCGGGACATCTCTGGGCTGACACAGCGACACGCGCGGGGTAAGCCGGTCGGGTCCGGCACACGCGTCGAGAGAGACACTACGTGTCCGTCGAATGGGGGACAACCGCGACGCACCCCCCGTTCGGGCCGACGCCCCGGGACGCGGGGATGTGAGCATGCCGCCGCGTCCGGTACAGTGGACGGGTACGTCTGGAGACGTCGCATAGTTCGGCCTAGTGCACCACCCTGCTAAGGTGGAGTACCCGTATGGGTACCGTGGGTTCAAATCCCACCGTCTCCGCCATCCCTCCCTCGCGGAGCCCCTCTCGATCGTCGTCCGCGACGACCGTCTCTCGCGGTCTCGTGCTGCGCGGCCGCCGCGGGCCCGGCCGGTCGCCGCGTCCGCGTCCGCCTAGCATCACCTCCATGAGCGACACGTTTCCCGATGCGCCACGGCAGCCCGACCCCGACCACGGCGCCGGCACGACCCTCGGCCTCATCGCGCGCGAGGCCAACGTGTCGATCGGCACGGTCAGCAAGGTCCTCAACGGCCGCAAGGGCATCTCGCCCGCCACCCGCGCGCGCGTCGAGGAGCTCATGGAGCTGCACGGCTACAGCCGCCGCGGGGCCGAGCGGCCGCACGGGGCGCTGATCGAGATCGTGCTCGAGGTCGTCGACACGGGCTTCTCGGTCGACCTGCTGCGCGGCGTCTCCGCGGTGGCGCGCGAGCACGCGCTGAGCGTCATCGTCACCGAGCACGGGCGCGGCAACGCCCTCGACGGGGACTGGATGTCCGGCGTCATGCAGCGCCGGCCGATGGGCCTCGTGCTCGTGTTCTCCGACCTCGCGCCCGCGCAGAAGCGGCAGCTGCGGAGCCGTGGGATCCCGTTCGTGGTGGTGGATCCCGCGGGGTCGCCGGCCGCGGACGTGCCGGCCGTCGGATCCACCAACTGGGAGGGCGGCCACGCCGCGGGGGAGCACCTGCTGGGGCTCGGGCACACGCGCATCGGCGCGATCAGCGGCCCGAGGGACCGCCTCTACTCGCGGGCCCGCATGTCGGGCTTCCGAAGCGCGCTCGAGGCGGCCGGCCCCGCGGTGTCGCTCGTCGAGGTCGAGGGCGACTACGGGCGCACCGCGGGCCACCGCGCCGGCCACGAGCTGCTCGACGACGCGGTGCGCCCCACCGCGATCTTCGCCGGCAACGACGAGCAGGCGCTCGGGCTCTACGAGGCGGCGCGGGAGCGGGGGATCCGCATCCCCGACGACCTGTCCGTCCTCGGCTACGACGACCTCCCGTTCGCGCGCATCGTCTCGCCCGCGCTGAGCACGGTGCGGCAGCCCGTGCGCGAGATGGCGGAGGCGGCGGCGCGCATGGTGCTCCGGATCCGCGAGGGCCGGAGCGACGAGCCCACCCGGCTCGACCTCGCGACGGCGCTGGTGGTCCGCGGCAGCACGGGGGCCCCGGCCTCGACGGATGCGGTGTCGTCGCCCGAGTGAAACGTTTCCGATCGCGCGCGCCCTCCTTGCCCCGCCGGACCGCGGGTGCGTAGCGTTCGAGACGCGCACGGCAGCAGCCCGGACGCGCCCGACGAAGGAGTCGCCAGTGATGCAGATCCCCCACACGCCCGCCCGTCCGCATCGCGGCCGCCCGACCCGGACGGCGCGCTCGTGACCGCCGCCCGGAAGGCGCTCGTCGTCCGCGGAGGCTGGGACGGCCACATGCCCGTGGAGACCACGGGCCTCTTCATCCCGTTCCTCGAGGAGAACGGCTTCGAGGTGCGCGTCGAGGAGGGCTCGGCCGTCTACGCCGACGCCGACGTGATGGCCGCGACCGACCTCATCGTGCAGGCCAACACCATGACCACGATCGAGCCCGAGGAGATGGCCGGCCTCCGCGCCGCCGTCATCGCGGGCACGGGCATGGCCGGCTGGCACGGCGGCATCGCCGACTCGTACCGCAACACGGCCGACTACCTGCACATGATCGGCGGCCAGTTCGCCCACCACGCGGGCAAGGACCCGGCCGAGCGCACGGGCGAGCAGTCCGACAACTACATCCCGTACACGGTCGAGATGACCGAGCTCGGCCGCACGCACGAGATCACCCAGGGCATCGCCGACTTCGACCTCGTGACCGAGCAGTACTGGGTCCTCAGCGACGAGTACAACGACGTGCTCGCGACCACGACGCAGACCGTGCGGCCGTGGGATCCGTGGCACCGCCCGGTCACCGCGCCCGCCATCTGGACCCGCCAGTGGGGCGAGGGCCGCATCTTCGTCTCCGCCCCCGGCCACCGCATCGAGGTCGTCGAGGACCCGAACGTCCGCACCATCATCGAGAGGGGCCTCCTGTGGGCAGCACGCTGACGCACGACGACGACGCGATGACCCTCGGGATCATCGGCGTCGGGAAGATCAGCGAGCAGTACTTCGCGGCCTTCGAGTCCCTCCCGGGCGTGCGCCTCGTCGCCGTCGCGGACCTCGACCTCGACCGCGCGCGCACCGTCGCCGAGGCGCAGGGGGTGGACGCGCTGAGCGTCGACGACCTCATCGCCGACCCGCGCATCCAGGCGGTGCTGAACCTCACGATCCCGGCCGCCCACGCGGAGGTCGACCTCCGCGTGCTCGAGGCCGGCAAGCACGTCTACGGCGAGAAGCCGCTCGCGCTGAGCCCCGCCGAGGCGGAGCCCATCCTGCGGCTCGCCGAGGAGAAGGGGCTCCGCGTCGGATCCGCGCCCGACACCGTGCTCGGCACCGGGATCCAGACCGCGCGCCAGGTGCTCGACGCCGGCACCATCGGGAAGCCCGTCGCCGCGAACGCCTTCTGGGGCGCGCCCGGCCACGAGCTCTGGCACCCGGCTCCCTCCTTCTACTACCAGCCGGGTGCCGGCCCGATGTTCGACATGGGGCCGTACTACCTCACGGCGCTCGTGACGCTGCTCGGTCCGATCACGCGCGTGCAGGGCGCCTCGCTGCGGTCCGACCGCGTGCGCTCCGCCGCCTCCGATCCGGAGTCGCGCGAGATCCCCGTGACCGTCGACACGCACGTGAGCGCCGTGCTGACGCACGAGTCGGGCGCGGTCTCCACCATCACCATGAGCTTCGACATCTGGGCCACGCGGATCCCGAACATCGAGGTGTACGGCACGGCCGGCACGCTCTCGGTGCCGGACCCGAACCACTTCTCCGGCCAGGTGCAGGTCGCGACCTCCGAGGAGCGGGAGTGGAAGGACGTCGAGCCGAGCGCCGGCTTCGTCGACGCGGGCCGCGGCTGCGGCCTCGCGGAGATGGCCGACGCCATCCGCCGGGGTGTCCCGCACCGCGCGTCGGGCGAGCTCGCCTTCCACGTGCTCGAGGTGATGGACGCGATCCTCGACCCCGCGGCGACGGGCGAGATCCGCAGCACGGTGGGGCGTCCGGAGGCCGTCCCGCTGGGCCAGCCGGGGCGCTCCGGCGACTGATCCCCGGTCGTCCGCGAAGAGGTAGTGGGCAGCCTTCCACAATCCCACCACGGGCCCGTTCGCGGGGGTCACGGCGGACTACCCTGACGCCGTGACCCGCCACTTCTCGCAGTTCCTCTTCGCGCCGTACGGCGACGGGGAGGGACTGCGTGCGGTGGACTCGCACCCGGCCGACGAGCAGCTCCTGGGTCGGAGCGAGCCCTCCGGGGCCGAGGAGGGGGGCGAGGCGGACGCCGCCGATCCCGCCTTCTGGCCCGCGCTCACGGCCGTCGAGTGGCCGCTCACGCACCGGCCGTTCGACGACGACGACGAGCCGGAGATCGCCGACGGGCACTTCGCCCCCGCGGACGAGGATCCCGACGGCGAGGCGCGCGAGGAGGCGGAGGCGCACGCCGCCCGCGCCGCCCTCCTCGCCGAGGTCTACGGCTGGCCGCACCGCGCCGTCTGACGGGCGGACGCGGTCGCGTCCGTCGCCGGCTAGGCCCCGGCCAGCACCGCCCAGGAGTGCGCGGGCACGCGTCCGTCGCCGCCGAGGTCGCCGGCCTCGACGCCCCCGTGGGGTCCGCCGACCTCCACCGGCTCGTCGCCGACGTTGAGCACGAGCCGCAGCGCGTCGGGGGATCCGGGCGCGACCCCGCCCGCGGCACCCGAGCCCGACGGCCTGAGCGTGATCGTGAGCGCGGTGTTCGTGAGGCCGGAGGTCTCCATCCGCGCGTCGAGGAGCCAGGCGTGCCGGCGGCGCAGGCCGACGAGCTGCTGGTGGAGGCTGCGGATCCGCGCCGCGTCGGGCTCGTCGGCGTCCGCCGGCAGCTGGGCGGGCGATGCCGGGTACGCGGGGCGCACGGCGTCGTCGCCGCCCGCGCGGTCCTCCTTCACGCCGGTGAGGCCGCGCTCGTCGCCCGCGTAGATCGACGGGATGCCGGGGAGCAGGAGCAGCAGGGCGATCGCGTGGCCGAGGTGGCGCGGATCCACCGCCGAGGCGATGCGGGTCACGTCGTGGTTGCCGACGAAGGTCTGCGGCGTGAAGGACGGCAGAAGCTCGCCGTGGCGGGTGAGGGTCCAGTCGAGCTCGAAGAGGTTGCGCTCGGCGATGGAGTTGCGGATCGACTTCCACAGCTCGTACGCGGTGATGGAGTCGATGGTCGACTCGGCGGCGTACCCGGCGTAGTCGCCGTGGATCATCTCGCCGACGAACCACGCGTCGGGGTGCCGCTCGCGGACGCGCGGCAGCACCGCCGCCCAGAAGGACGCGGGCACGGCGTACGCCGCGTCGAGCCGCCATCCCGCGATGCCGCGGTCGAGCCAGTGGACCATCACCTCGGCCACGTGCGCGCGCACGGCCTCGGAGTCGTGGTCGAGCGTGACGAGCGAGCCGTGGCCCTCGAAGCCGACGGGCTCGCCGGCGTCGTCCCAGCGGAACCAGGACGCGGCCTCGGATCCCGGGCCGTCCGCCAGCGCCTCGACGAAGCGCGGGTGGCTGCGGCCGACGTGGTTGAAGACGCCGTCGAGGAGCACGCGCACGCCGCGCTCGGAGGCGTCGGCGACCAGCGCGTCGAGGTCGGCGTCGTCGCCGAGGCGCGGGTCGATCGCCAGGTGGTCGCGCGTGTCGTAGCCGTGCGTCTCCGAGTCGAAGACCGGGCCGAGCAGCAGGCCGTTGGCGCCGAGGTCGACGAGGTAGGGGAGCCAGGCGCGCAGCCGGTCGAGGCGGTGGGCCGGGTCGGCGGGGCCGCCGGCGAGGTCGTCGCGGGTCTGCGGCGCGCCCGTGAAGCCGAGCGGGTAGACGTGCCACCACACGACGTGATCGGTCCAGGATGCCAAGGGTCGCTCCTCGCGGTTCGGGTCGATCCAGCCTAATGAGCGGTCGTCGCGGCGCCCGCCGGCGGGGTGCGACCGGACACCCGGTGCCGGTCGCCGAGGCCCGACGCCCCGCCGATTCGCGGGGCGGGCCGGGAGCATGTAGTCTGTCTCCCGGCCTGATCGCCGCTCGCGGAGATCATCGCCGCACGACTGCGCCCGTAGCTCAACGGATAGAGCATCTGACTACGGATCAGAAGGTTGGGGGTTCGAATCCCTCCGGGCGCACAGCACCTCCGGGTGCGCATCTCTGGTTGAGACAGAATGGAACGGCCCGCCATCGGCGGGCCGTTCTCGTCTCCCGGGGTGTCGCCCCGGTCCCGTCAGCTCAGCGCGTCGCCCCGAGCGGCTCCACCACGTGGTTCTCGTACGCCCAGATCGTGGCGTGCAGGCGGTCGCGCACGCCGAGCTTGTCGAGCGTGCGACTCACGTGCGTCTTCACCGTCGTCGGCGCGAGGAACAGCCGGCCGGCGATCTCCGCGTTCGACAGGCCGCGCGCCACGAGCACCAGGATCTCCCGCTCGCGTGCCGTCAGCCGCGCGAGCTCGGCGTCGGTGCCGATCCCGCGGGCCGGGTGGCCGTGGTCGAGGAGCGCGCTCACGGGGTCGGCTCCGGGGTGGCGGTGACCTCGGGGGCGGGCGTCCCGGCGGTCCCGCCGCCCGTCGCGGGCAGATCCGACGAGGTGGGCGTGGCCGACGGCGTCGCCTCGGGGTCGGCGTCCAGCGGCAGCGCCTTCGCGAACGGCGGGCGCACCACGGGGTCGCTCCCATCGATCGTCCCGGAGACCACGGCGGCCGCCGTGCCGTCGAGCGGGAAGACGTTCCAGGCGCCGTCCGCCGGGGTGACCGGTTCACCCGTCATCGGGTCGCTCGCCGTCCCGTCCGTCGCGTACGAGCCGATGGTCGTCAGGGGCTTGCCGTCCTGGTCGAACAGCTGCACCCGGTCGAGGAGGTTCCCCTCGGCGTCGTAGGCGAACAGGTTGGTGACCTGCTTGCCGTCGAGGGAGAGACCCGGCTGCTCGTACGAGGTCGGGTAGGCGCTCTCGTCGACGTACGTCCCGCCGCCGTCCTCCGTCAGGGCGAGGGGCACGAGGAGCACGAGCGCGAGCGCGGTGAGGGTGCTCACGACCGCGCGCGACGTCCGCGAGAAGCGGGTCCCCGCCCATCGGCCGCGGCCCCACTGCACGCTGATCACCGTGAGCGCGAGCAGCAGGAGCCACCCCAGCGGTCCGCGCGGGAGCAGGAGGAGGGCGTGGTCCGAGCCGAAGAGGACCTCGAGCACGATCAGCGCGCACTGGTAGCCGGCCCACGCTCGGAGCAGCCACCAGACGGGGCGGAAGGCGATGGCGAGGTCCAGGGCCTTCGACAGCTCCCTGTTGCCGCGGACGGTGCGGAGCAGCTCGCGCCCCGTCTCGTCGATCCGCTGCCTCAGCTGCGCGAGGGGAGAGCGGCTCGGCGCCTCGACCACGCGCTCCGGCAGCCCGGCCGAGGTGCGCAGCTCGTCGGCGTAGCGCACGGGGTCGCCGAGCTCGAGGGCGCCGTCGTGGTCCGCGGCCTCCTCCTGCAGGTCGGCCTCGAGGCCGCCCGTGAGGTCGTCGACGTCCTCGGGGTCGAGGTCGGCGAGGCGGGCGCGCACGGCGGCGGCGAACGCGGCGATTCGGGCGTCGAGGGCGGGATCTGCGGTGTTCACGGGGTGTCTCCGATCGTGCGGACGTTCGCGGATGCGGGCACGGGGCCCTCGCCGGCGCCGCCGGCCTTCCTGGTGCGGGGGGTGGCGGCGGGCTCGCCGAGCAGCCCGCTCATGGCGGTCGCGAAGGCGGCCCACGTGGCGCGCTGCCCGGCGAGGAGCTCCCGGCCCTCGGGGTTGATCGCGTAGTACTTCCGGTGCGGCCCGCCCTCCGAGGGCACGACGTAGCTCGAGAGCGCGCCCGCCGCGTAGAGGCGGCGGAGGGTGCCGTAGACGGACGCGTCGCCGACGTCGCCGAGGCCCGCGTCGCGCAGGCGCCGCACGATGTCGTATCCGTAGCCGTCGTCGTGCTGCACGACGGCGAGCACCGCGGTGTCGAGCGCTCCCTTGAGGAGCTGCGTGGTGTCCATCAGCCGATCTCTCTCATGCGTCGCACAGTATCACGCAGTGCGCGGTACCTCGGAGCGCGGGGCACGGCGGCGTGTCCGGGAGCGCGGGCGAGGCGCGTGGATCTCCGCCCTCCGGCCCTCGTGCCGCCGCCCCACCCGGTGCTACCGTCGGGCATGCCCATCGCGCTGGAAGCCCTCGGCCGCATGCTCGCCCTCCTGGGCGACGTCGTGCTCGGCGGCGCGGGCGTCTCGCCCGCGATCCTCCTCGCGGCGCTCCTCGGCGCCGCCTCCGTGGCCGCCGCCGTCGCGCTGGTGCGCATCGCCGCGGCGCGCGGGCTCCTCGGATCCGCCGCGCCGCCCCTCCGTCCCGACGAGGACGTCGACCTCCCGGTGCTCGTATCCTCGAGCGATCCGGACGCCGACGGGCACGAGCGCTCCCGGGCCCCGGGCCGCACGGCGCAGGTCGTCGTGCCCGCGCCGCTCCCGGCCGCCTGACCGCGGCCCGCCGAGGTCCGCCGCCACCGCGTGGCACGGATCCAGCGCGCGCCCGCATGCGACGACCAGACGGACCCCCTCCGCTCTCGTCGCAAGGAACCCCGTGGACCCCACATCGATCGCCCCCGTCCGAGCCGTGCTCGACGGCCTGTCCCAGCTCGTCGTCGGCCTGGCCGACCTGATCCACCCGCTCGCCGGCGCCTCCGCCACCGGCGTCGCCGTCATCCTCCTGACCCTCGCGGTGCGGGCCCTGCTCGTGCCGGTCGGCGTGGCGCAGGTGCGCGCCGAGATCCAGCGCCGCCGGATCGCCCCCGCGCTCGCCGAGCTCCGCCGCCGGCACGCGGGGAAGCCCGAGCAGCTGTCGCGCGCGATGCAGGAGCTGTACGCCCGCGAGGGCGCGTCGCCGCTCGCCGGCTGCCTGCCGACGCTCGCGCAGGCGCCCGTGCTCGCGGCCGTCTACGCGCTGTTCGCGCACGCGCGCATCGGCGGCGAGGCCAACGCGCTGCTCGCCGCGCCCTTCGCGGGGATCCCGCTCGGCACGAGCGCGCTCGCGTCCGCGGGCCTGGGCGTGGCGCCGCTCGTCGTGTCGGCCACGGTCCTCGCGCTGCTCGCCGTGGTGATCGAGGTCCGCCGCCGCGCGGACCTCCGGTTCCAGGGACCGCCCGCGCCCGTCGACCCGGCGCTCCCCGGCATGGCGGGAATGACCACGATGATGCGGGTGCTCCCGTTCATCACGGTCGTCTTCGCGGGCGTCGCCCCGCTCGCCGCGGCCCTGTACCTGCTGGCGAGCGCCGCGTGGACCCTCGTCGAGCGCGCGGCACTGCGGCGCCTGCTCGGCCGTGCACCCTCCCGAGGGACGGCCGCCGCGTGATCCACCCGGCCGGCCCGGCGCACCCGGTCTGCGAGGATCGAGGCACACCGAGCCGGGAGCCGCCATGACCTCCACCCCCGCGGGCGCCGTCGCCCTGCCGCCCACGCGCGTGACCTACCCGGCGGGATCCGTCGCCTCCACCGGCACGGTCCTCCGCGTCGACGACCTCGCCGACGGCACGCGCGCCGTCGTGCTCGACGAGACGGCGTGCCACCCGGTCGACGCCGCCTGGCCCGACCAGCCCGCCGACCGGGCGGTGCTCCGGGTGCGCGGCGCCGGGATCGAGGTGCTCGACTGCCTCGTCGGCGCGGCGTCGACGGATCCCGCCGAGGGCGCCGTGCTGCACGTCGGCGAGGACGTCCCGGTGAAGAAGGGCGCCGACGGCTGGTCGTTCGTGGCCGTCCACGTCGTGCCGGGCGACGCCGAGGTGCAGGCGGGCGATGCCGCCGAGGTCGCGGTGGATCCCGAGCACCGCCGGGCACTGAGCGCCGGCCACACGGGCTGCCACCTCGCGTCCCTCGCCCTCGACCGCGCGCTCGCCGACGCGTGGACGAAGGACGTCCCGACGGACGCGCTCGGCGCCCCGGGCTTCGACGCGCTCGCCATCGCCACCTCGCGCATCGGCCCGTGGTCGTCCGTCGACGTGTACCGGATCGGCAAGTCGCTGCGGAAGAAGGGCTTCGTGCCCACCGCGCTCCTCGACCGCCTGGACGAGGTGCGCGCCGCCGTCGACGCCACGCTCGCCGAGTGGGTCGCCTCGGGCGCCGCCGCGCGGATCGAGCGCGAGGGCGACCTGCTCACCTCGCGGCGCTCCTGGGTGTGCGAGCTGCCCGACGGCACCGCGCGGATCCCCTGCGGCGGCACGCACCTCGCGGGCCTCGGCGAGCTCTCGTCGGTCACGGTCGACCTGGAGGTCGAGGAGGCCGACGGCGCGGTCGTCGTCCGCATGCGCACCACCTGCGTCCCCGCCTGACGGACCCGGTCGGGGTGCTGCGGTATCCCCGCACCTCGCGCGTCGGGTACCGTTGTCAGGCGCCGTCCGGCCGACCGGCATCCTCGGTCCGGCGACGGCGCGGTGATGGAAAGCGGTATCGAACGTGGCAGCAACCCCCGCGACGAAGTGCTC
Source organism: Clavibacter capsici (assembly GCF_001280205.1). Lineage (NCBI taxonomy): Bacteria > Bacillati > Actinomycetota > Actinomycetes > Micrococcales > Microbacteriaceae > Clavibacter > Clavibacter capsici. The sequence continues at coordinate 424,218 of NZ_CP012573.1, forward strand.
GGTCTGCGGCAAGGCGAACCCCGTCGGCATGGCCACGGGCAACATCCTCGACCACGGTCGCAACCACGAGCGCTGCCCGGGGTCCGGCAAGCCGCCGGCCGTCTCGACCAAGCCCGTGTCGGCCGCCGCGAAGTCCGGCACCGCCCCGTCGCGGAAGCCCGCGACCGAGGCCGCCAAGCGCGAGGCCAGCCGCAAGACCACCCCGGCCAAGGCCGCCGGTCCCACCCGCGGCGTCACCGTGCGCCGCGTCGAGGTCGACACCGAGCGCCTGCGCCTGCGCGAGGAGAAGCTCGAGCGGATCCGCCAGCAGCGCGAGGAGGCCGCCCGCCGCCGCCTCGGCGACTACATCGTGCCGCTCGACGCCGACGGCCAGGAGGCCCCCGAGGCCGACATCGCGGTCGAGACCATGGACGACGAGGCGCAGGCCTCGGTCGAGCCCGGCGCATCCACCGAGGCCGACGTCGCGCCCGCCGACGCCGCGGACGGCCGCCCCTCGGCCTAGCGCGTAGCGTGGCGCTCATGACAGAGCAGTCCACGGAGCAGCCCACCACCCACCTCGGTCGCACCGGCGTGGAGGTCTCGCGCCTCTGCCTCGGCACCATGATGTTCGGCGCCTGGGGCGAGACCGACCACGAGAAGTCCATCCGCGTGATCCGCCGCGCCATCGACGCCGGGATCACCTTCATCGACACCGCCGACATCTACGCCTACGGCGAGAGCGAGGAGATCGTCGGCAAGGCCATCGCGCAGTCCGGACGCCGCGACGACCTCGTCCTCGCCACCAAGTTCTTCAACGGCATGAAGCCCGAGGCCAACTACCGCGGAGGGTCGCGCCGCTGGATCATGCGGGCCGTCGAGGACTCGCTGCGCCGCCTCGGCACCGACCACATCGACCTGTACCAGATGCACCGGCCGGACGAGCACACGGACATCGAGGAGACCCTCGGCGCCCTCACCGACCTCGTCACGCAGGGCAAGGTGCGCTACATCGGCTCGTCCACGTTCCAGCCCAGCCAGGTCGTCGAGGCGCAGTGGGCGGCGCGCGAGCGGGGCACCGCCCGGTTCGTCACGGAGCAGCCGCCGTACTCGCTCCTCACGCGCGGCATCGAGGCCGACCTCCTCCCCACCACCCAGCGGCACGGCATGGGCACGCTCGTCTGGTCGCCGCTCGCCGGGGGCTGGCTCTCCGGCAAGTACCGCAAGGGCCAGGAGATGCCCAAGACGCACCGCAACGACCGCGACCCGTCGCGCTACGACCCGTCCGACCCGAAGCTCGAGGCCGCGGACCAGCTGGGCGCCCTCGCCGACGAGCTGGGCGTGCCGCTCGTGCACCTCGCGCTCGCGTTCGTGCTCCGGCACCCGGCGGTGTCGAGCGCGATCATCGGCCCGCGCACCATGGAGCAGCTCGAGTCCCAGCTCGACGCGGCGACCCTCGAGCTCGACGCCGCGACGCTCGACCGCATCGACGAGATCGTGCCGCCCGGTCAGAACGTGAACCCGGCGGACACCGGTTTCGCCAACTACTGGCTGGATCCCGCCCGCCGCCGGCGCTGACCCGCCGAGGCCGGGAGCCGACGCGGCGATCCGCCGACGGTCGGCTCCCGGCGCCCGCCGATCCCGCCCCCGTAGGGTCGGTGCATGAGCCCCCGCACCCGCGAACCCGTCTACGGCACCGCCGTGATCCTGGGGCGCGCGCTCTTCGGGTCCCTCCGTCTCCGCCTGGTCGCCGAGGGCCGCGAGAGCATCCCGGACACCGGCGGCGCGGTCATCGCGATGACCCACTTCGGCTACCTCGAGTTCGCCCTCGTCGAGTGGGCGACCTGGCTGCACGGCCGCCGCCGGATCCGCTTCATGGCGAAGAAGGGCGCGTTCGACCAGCCCGGGGTCGGCTGGGTCCTGCGGCGCATGCGCCACATCAGCGTCGACATGTCCGCGGGCGGAGCGGCCTACGCCGACGCCGTGGCGGCGCTCCGCGCCGGCGAGCTGATCGGCGTCTTCCCCGAGGCCGGCGTCAGCGCGTCCTTCCGCGTGCGCGAGCTGAAGACGGGCGCCGCGCGGCTGGCGGCCGAGGCCGGCGTCCCGATCGTGCCCGTCGCCGTGTGGGGAGGGCACCGCCTGCTGACGAAGAACCGGCGCATCCGGATGCGCGACCGCGTCGGCGTCCCCGTGCACGTGCGCGTGGGGGAGCGGATCGCGGTGGCGCCGGACGCGGATCCGCGCGCCGTCACCGACGCCCTCCGCGACGAGCTCCAGGGCCTGGTCGACGAGCTGCAGGCCGCGTACCCGGTCGACGGGCGCGGCCGGTGGTGGCAGCCGCGCCACCTCGGCGGCACCGCGCCGACGCCGGAGGAGGCCGCGGCCGCGGACGCCGAGCGCGACGAGCGGCGGCGGCGACGCGCCCAGGGCCGCTGATCCCCGGGACGGCGGGGGGATGAGACCGGCCCGGACCTTCGAGGCCCGGGCCGGACTGCGCACGTGAACGTCTGTTACCCGCAGACGAACCGGCTGGTGCGGTACCGCTCACCCGAAGAGCCGTACCGGATGACTACACGGTAGCCGGGCTTCCCCGGGATCCCCCTGGATGCGCGGGAATGTACCCCGTATTGGGGGATCGCGGTTCTGTCCGTCGTTTGGGGGACCCAGTACAGTACCGGCCCTCCGATGGCCGTCCGTGCGCGCCGCGCGAGGCCGTCGGGCGTCAGACCGGCTCGGCCAGCGGGGAGCGCTCGAGGCCCGGCGCGGGCGGGGCGGTGGGGTCGGCGTCGACGACGCGGATCCGGTTGTCGGCGTCCACGTGCACCACGCGCGGCTCGAGCGCCCGGGCCTCCTCGGTGGTCATCTGGCCGTACGCGATGAGGATCACCACGTCGCCCACGTCCACGAGGTGCGCCGCCGCGCCGTTGATCCCGAGCACGCCGCTGCCGCGCTCGCCCGCGATCGTGTAGGTGTCGAGCCGGGCGCCGTTCGTGACGTCGACGATGCTGACGCGCTCGCCCACGAGGATGTCGGCGGCGTCGAGCAGGTCGCGGTCGACCGTGACCGAGCCGACGTAGTGCAGGTCGGCGTGCGTCACCGTGGCGCGGTGGATCTTCGCGGTCATCATGGTGCGCAGCATGCGTCATCCTCTGCTCGGGCGGGGTCCGTGCGCGCGTGGGCGGAGCACGGTGATCGTCGAGGCGATCACGGGGGCAACGCGCGGGAGCGGGCGGATGTTCCGGCGGGTGCCGGGTCCGACTGCGCGCGTGGCCCTCGGCGAGCATACGAGACGGCCGCGGCCTTGGCGCGTCCGCCCTCGGGGGCCACGCTGGACGGAGGGCACCCGACCCGCATCGATCACCACGGAGGCACCAGTGGCAGCACGAGACACGGCCGGCACCATCGAGGACCGACCCGACGAGGACGACGCGCGCAAGCCCGACTCCCCGACCCAGATCGAGAAGCCCTCCTGGAAGTACGTCCTCCGGAAGACCATGCGCGAGTTCACGTCCGACCAGTGCACGGACATCGCCGCGTCGCTCACCTACTACGCGGTGCTGTCGCTGTTCCCGGCGCTCATCGCGATCATCTCGTTGCTGGGCGTGTTCGGGCAGGGGCCGTCGACGGTCGACGCGGTGCTCGACGTCGCGCGCGGCTTCGCCCCGCCCGATGCGCTGGAGCTCATCGAGCCCGTCCTGCGCGGCTTCGTCGACTCGCCCGCCGCCGGCTTCGCCCTCGTCTCCGGCATCGTGCTCGCGATCTGGTCGGCCTCCGGCTACGTCGGCGCCTTCAGCCGCGCGATGAACCGCATCTACGAGATCCGCGAGGGCCGCCCGTTCCTCACGCTCAAGCCCACGCAGCTCGCCGTCACGGTCATCGGCATCGTGATCCTGCTCGTGTGCGCGCTCATCATCGCGATCTCCGGCCCGGTCACCGAGGCCATCGGCGACGCGCTCGGCCTCGGCCGGACGGTGCAGGTGGTGTGGTCCATCGCCAAGTGGCCGGTGCTCGCGATCCTGATCATCCTGCTCATCGCGATCCTCTACTACGCCACCCCGAACGCGAAGCAGCCGAAGTTCCGCTGGATGAGCATGGGCGCCGCCATCGCGCTCGTGGTGCTCGTCGTCGCGAGCGTCGGCTTCGCCTTCTACGTCACGAACTTCTCCAGCTACGCGAAGAACTACGGCGCGCTCGCCGGCGTCGTCGTCTTCCTGCTCTGGCTGTGGATCGCGAACCTCGCGCTGCTCTTCGGCGCCGAGTTCGACGCGGAGCTCGAGCGGGGCCGCCAGCTGCAGGCCGGCATCGCCGCCGAGGAGACCCTCCAGCTGCCGCCGCGCGACACGAAGGTCAGCGACAAGAAGGCCGCCGTCGAGCGCGAGGACGTCAAGATCGGCCGCGGGATCCGCGAGCGCCACGACCGCGAGGAGCGCCTCGGGCGCGGCGACGACGCCTGATCCGCCGGGGACGACCGAGGGCCCGCGCGTCGCGATCGACGCGCGGGCCCTCGTGCGTCACCGGTCCTTGACCTCGTCGTACGCCGCGAGGGCCCGCCGCCGGGACTCCCCGAGGTCGACGATGGGCGACGGGTAGGCCGCGAGCCCGCCGCCGGCCTCGTCGTCGGCGTCGTCCTCGGCGCTCGCGACCAGGTCGCCCTGCGCCTTCCACGGCTCGTGGACGACGTCCTTCGGCGCGTGCGCGAGCTCGGGCACGTAGGAGCGGATGTACTCGCCCGACGGGTCGAACTTCTGTCCCTGCAGCACCGGGTTGAACACGCGGAAGTAGGGGGCGGCGTCGGCGCCGGATCCCGCGACCCACTGCCAGCTCGCCGCGTTGTTCGCGGCGTCGGCGTCGACGAGCGTGTCCCAGAACCACTGCTCGCCGTGGCGCCAGTCGATCAGCAGGTTCTTGATGAGGAACGACGCGACGACCATCCGCACCCGGTTGTGCAGGTGCCCGTCCTTCCACAGCGCGCGCATGCCGGCGTCGACGAGCGGCACGCCCGTCTCGCCGCGCTGCCACGCACCGAGCGTCTCGTCGGTCGGCTCGCGCCACGGGAACGCGTCGAAGCGGGGGACGAAGTTCCGCGTCGCGAGGTCGGGCTGGTGGTACAGCAGGTGGTAGCTGAACTCGCGCCAGCCGAGCTCGGAGAGGAACTTGGTGGCGTTGACGTCGTCGCCGCCGACCTTCTTCCCGCGCGTGCGCTGGATCCGGTGCCACACCTGGAACGGGCTCACCTCGCCCCAGCGCAGGTAGGCCGACAGCCGTGAGGTCGTCATCGCGGCGGGCTCGTCGCGCTGCGCGGCGTAGTCCTCGAGCTCGTGGTGCACGAAGTCCTCCAGGCGCTGCAGCCCGGCGGCCTCGCCCGGGTCGCAGGCCTCGCGGAGCCCGGCCGCCCAGTCGGGCGTCGTCGGCAGCAGCCCCCAGTCGTCGAGGTCGTCCGAGCGGGGCGCCTCCCGCGGCCCGTCGAGCTCCTTCGGCGCGGGCAGCGGCTTCCGCGGCTCCTCCCGCTCCTGCGCGGCCCTCCAGAACGGCGAGTAGACGCGGAACGGCTCGCCCTGCTTGTTCGCGATGGTCCACGGCTCGACGAGGAGCGACCCCTGGAAGCTGCGCACGTCGAGCCCCCGGTCCCCGAGGCGCTTCTTGATGGCCGTGTCGACCGCGACCTCCGCGCCGCCGTAGCGCCGGTTCCAGAGCACCGCGCCCGCGCCGACCTCCGCGACGACATCGTCGAGGACCTCGGACGCCCGCCCCCGCCGCAGCACGAGCGGGGAGCCGAGCTCCCGCAGGGACTCGCCGAGTCGGGACAGGCTCATGTGCAGCCACCAGCGGGCGGCGCCGCCGAGCGGACGGATCCCGTCGCTCTCCTCGTCCAGCGCGTACAGCACCACGACCGGCTCGCCGCGCTCGAGGGCGGCGTGGAGCGCGGGGTTGTCGGCCACGCGGAGGTCGTCGCGGAGCCAGACGACGCTCGGGCCGTGCGCGTCGGCGGCCCCCCGGTCGGCGGATCCGCGGTCGGGGGCGTCGTCGTCGCTCATGGATCGAGCCTAGGACGGCGTCCGGCGCCCGGACGGGGGCGGCGTCGCTGCGCACATGACGCCGAGCGGCACGTAATATCGCACATGGCAGTGCGCGTCCGTCCGGGGCCGACCGCCGACACAGATCCGCCGTCGTCGAGAGGCCCATGGACACCCCGAGCACCCCCTCGCCGCCGAACGCGCACCCGGAGACGAGCCCCCGGACGACCGTCTCGGCCGTCGTCGTTGCGGGCGACGCCGGGGCCACCATCGCGCGGACGCTCACCTCGGTGCTCGGGCAGACGCTCCCGCCCGACCGCGTCGTGGTCGTCGTCGCGGGCAGCCGGGACGACACGTTCGCCGTCGCCCGCACCTTCAACGGACGGCACGAGCACGCGCAGCCCGGCGACGGCGCGACGAGCACGACGGTCACGGTCATCGACCGCGGCCCCCGGGAGGGCACCCTCCTGTCCGCGTACGACCTCGCGCTCCGCCTGGCGGGCGGGGAGGGGCGCGTGCTGATCGTCTCGCCCGACGCGGAGCTCGAGCCGCCGGTCCTCGAGCTCCTCTGCGGGGCCCTCGACCGCGATCCCGACGCCGTGTCGGTGTCGGCCCGACTCGACCCGCAGCCGAGCGGATCCCGCGGCCCCCTGGCCGGAGCGCTCCGGCTCCTGCAGCGGCACTGGGCGATGGGCGCCGTCGAGACCGGCATCGACCTCGGCTTCACGGGTCCCGTGCCGCTCGCGCCGGCCACCCTCGTGCGGCTCGACGCCGGCGATCCGCGGTCGCCCTCGTCCGCGGCACCCGTCGACGCGATCCTCCCCGTCCTCCTCGCCGGGGACGACCGCTCGGCCCTCGTGGTCGACGCCCGCGCCCGAGTCGACACCGCGGTCACGTGGGGCACCATGCGCCAGCGCCGCGACAGGTGGGGGGCCTACGTGGCCCGGCTGACCCGCGGCACGTCGCCCGCGGACGCCGGCGACCGCCGCCGGGCCCGCCTGGCCTCGCTCCGCATCGGCGTCGGGCCGGTGCTCCGGGTCGTCTCCTACGCGCTCGCCGCCCTCTACCTCGCGGCCGCGGGGATCCAGGGGCTCCTCGAGCCCGCGTGGTGGTGGGCCGTGCCGGTGCTCGTGCGGCTGCCGCTCCAGATCCGCACGCTGCGTCGGATCCGCGAGCGCACCCTCGCCGACGTCGTGTTCGGCGCGACGCACCTGCCGCTCGAGGCGGGTGAGGCCGCGTACGGCATCGCCCGGATCCGCGACGGCCTGCACCGCATGGCGCGTCGCAGCCGCCGCGTCCCCACCGCCCCCGACACCGTCCCGCCGTTCTCCGCCGTGGACGCGGTCGCCGCGGGCGTCCTCGGCGTGATCGTCGTGGCCGTCCTCGCGCTGTCCGCCGTGGGCGGTCCGGCTGCCGAGGGCCTCGCGACGGCGGTCGGCGTCGCCGCCGTCCTCGTCACGGCGGCGGACCTGGTCATGGCGCTGCTGCGCCTGCTGGTCGCGCGCGGCGGACCGTTCGCGCGGCCGCGAGCGGGCGCGACCCGCGCAGGAGGGACCGCGGCCTAGGCCTCGGCGACGCTCCCGCGCAGCTTGTCGGTGAGCGCGCGCAGCGTGTCCAGCTCGTCGGGCGTGAGCGCGGCGCCCACCGTCGACGCGATGGACGCCATGTGCATCCGGGCGACCGCGCGGAACGCGGCGTCGCCGGCCTCCGTCAGCCGCACGATGGTGGCGCGGCCGTCGCTCTCGTCGCCGCACTTCACGACGAGGCCCCGCGCGACGAGCCGGTCGATGAGACGGCTCACGCTGGGCTGGGTGAGCAGCACGTGCTGGTTGAGGTCGCGCAGGCGCAGGCGCCCGTCGGGCTGCTTCGAGATGTTGAAGAGCACGTCGTACTCGTTGAACGAGAGGTCGTGGCTCGGGAAGTCGGAGCTGAGCCGGCGCATGACGCTGACCTGCGCGCGGAAGAGCGACTCCCAGGCCCGCACGGCATCCGCGGTCTCGCCCACCAGGCCTCCTCGTCGGTGCGCTCCCGGGAGGGTCGTCGGGCCGCGCGCTCTCGGGAAGTCTAATGAGCGCCGGGCCCCGCGACGGTCCGCGGTGATCCCCTGGGACCAGGCCCCGGAGACGACTGAGGGCCGACCCCAGAGGCATGGGGCCGGCCCTCTCCCTTGCACCAGGAGTGTCCTGCGATCACATTCCGTCTCCACCGCCACAGCAAACGGTGGGGACGAGATGACTGTATAACGATCCCGTAACGCCCCGCTACCCGGAACCGGGCGGATGTGCTGGGAGTCCGCCGACAGCACCGCAAGGAGGAGCTGGGGTCGGGGGACGCGGCTCAGAACAGGTCGGGCGACTGCGTGCTGGCGTGGTGCACGGCGACGTCGGCGTGCCGGTCGAACCGGTATCCGGCTCCGCGCACGGTGCGGACGATCTCCTCGTAGCGGCCGAGCTTGGAGCGGAGCCGGCGGACGTGCACGTCGATGGTGCGCTCGTTCGGCACGTCGTCGCCGTCCGCGGCCGACCAGAGCGACGCGATGAGCTCGGAGCGCTCGATGGTCCGGCCCTCGCGGAGGACGAGGTACTGCAGCAGCTCGAACTCCTTGTAGGTGAGCGGCGCCGTCTCCCCGTCGAGCACGACGCGCTTGCGCGACAGGTCCACCGTCACGCCGCCGTCGACGTGGTCGTCGCCCTCGGGCTGCTCGCGGTGCTGGGCGACGGCGGCCGGATCCTGCAGCGCGAGCCGCACCACGTCGATGTCCCGTCCGCCCGCGCCCTCGGGGGCGAGCGCGACGGCGGCGTGGGTCTCGACGCCGGGGGCCAGCTCGGCGGCCAGGCGCTTGAGCGCGGCGACCACGGTGCCGAGGTCGGTGCCGGCCGTCGCGGCCTTCAGCTCGTCGAGGCCGACGTAGATGGCGAAGCCGCGCGCCTCGGTGCCCTCGGGCACGGCGCGGAGTCGCGCGGGTCGGGCGGGAGCGGCGGCGGTCACGGGCGCCGGCGTGCGGCCGGCGGAGGGGGCGAGCGGTGCCGCCGCGCGGAGCACGGGGGCGGCGGGAGCGGATCGGAGGGAGGTGCGGGCGGTGTCGATGGTCGCGAGCGACATGGCGGAGTCCTTGTGATGATGCGGGTGCGGCGCAGCGTGGGTGCGCGGGACCTCAGGGTGTGCGAGACGCCTCAGGGGGCGGATGCGCCGGTGACGGCGGGGAGGGTCGGCGACGGACGGGTCGCGGGACCGCTCGGGCGAAGGGGGCGGGTCAGGCCGACATTCGACAGGACATCGCGACACGGCCGGGCATCATCATGCCGGCGACTCCCGAGGCCTCGGAGGAGGTCAGGACGTGCGCGTTCAGATTCATGGGGAGAGCTTGCACGGATCCGTGCGCCCGTGTCAACAGCCGTGGCCGGAATCGTGCGGGACGCGCAGGGATCGTGCGTGGGCGGACGACGGCGCCCGTCCCGAGGGGAGCGGGCGCCGTCGAGCGCGGGGCGCGGGTCAGTGCGCGGCGGTGCCGTAGAGGCGGTCGCCCGCGTCGCCGAGGCCCGGGATGATGTAGCCGACCTCGTCGAGCTTCTCGTCGAGCGCGCCCAGGACGATCGTGACCTCGCGGCCCGCGGTCGCCTCCTCGACGGCCTTCAGGCCCTCGGGCGCGGCGATGAGGCAGATGCAGGTGACGTCGACCGCGCCGCGGTCGAAGAGGTACTCGATGGCGGCGATGAGGGATCCGCCCGTCGCCAGCATCGGGTCGACGACGAAGCACTGGCGGTTGGAGAGGTCGGTGGGGAGGCGCTCGGCGTAGATGTCCGGCTGCAGCGTCTCCTCGTTGCGCACCATGCCGAGGAAGCCGACCTCGGCGCTGGGCATGAGGCGCATCAGGCCGTCGAGCATGCCGAGGCCCGCGCGGAGGATGGGCACCACGAGCGGCTTCGGGTCGCTGAGGGTGAGGCCCTGGGCGGGCGCGACCGGCGTCTGCACCGTGATGGTCTCGACCCGTACGTCGCGGGTGGCCTCGTAGGCGAGCAGCGTGACGAGCTCGTCGGCGAGGCTCCGGAAGACGGGGGAGGGGGTGGTGCGGTCCCGCAGCGCCGTCAGCTTGTGCGTGATGAGCGGGTGGTCGGCTACGTGGACTCGCATAGGCTCCATTCAACCAGCAAGGGGGATCGCGATTGGACCTGCCCGTCCCCGACGACCACGGACGCTGGATGGCCGTCGCGCTCGCCGAGGCCCGGGCCTGCGCGACCACGGGCGACGTGCCCGTGGGGGCGGTCGTGGTGGATGCATCCGGCGCCGTCATCGGGCGCGGACGCAACCTCCGCGAGGCGCGGCAGGATCCGACCGCGCACGCCGAGGTCGAGGCGCTCCGCGAGGCCGCCGCGACGACCGGCGACCGGCACCTCGTGGGCACGACGCTCGTCGTCACGCTCGAGCCGTGCGTGATGTGCGCGGGCGCGATCCTCGCGGCGCGGGTGCCGCGCGTCGTGTTCGGCGCGTGGGACGAGAAGGCGGGCGCGGCCGGATCCCTCTACGACGTGCTGCGCGACCGCCGGCTGCCGCATCGCGCGGAGGTGTTCGCGGGCGTCCGGGCGGACGAGTGCGCGGCGGTGCTGGACGCGTTCTTCGCCGAGCGGCGCGCGGCCCGCTGATCCGGCGCGCGGCCGGTCGGCGTCAGCGCGTCGCGACCCGCACGTCGGGCTCGAGGTAGATGACGCGGGCGACCGGCACGGCCTCGCGCACGCGGCGCTCGATCGCGTCGATGCCGGCGGCCACGTCGCCGAGCGAGCTGGTCGCGGGCATCGCGATCTTCGCGGCGACGAGCAGCTCGTCCGGGCCGAGGTACAGCGTCTTCATGTGGATGATCGACTCGGCCTCGTGGCCCGCGGTGATGGCGGTGCGGATGGCCGCGAGGTCCGGCTTCGAGGCGCCCTCGCCGACGAGGAGGCTGCTCATCTCGACCCCGAGGATCACGGCGACCGCCACCAGCAGCACGCCGATGAGCAGGGTGCCGATGCCGTCGTAGATGCCGTTCCCCGTGAGGATCGACGCCACGACGCCGAGGAGCGCCAGCACGAGGCCGGAGAGCGCGGCGGTGTCCTCGAGGAGGAGGACGGGCAGCTCGGGGCTCTTCGCGCGGCGCACGAACTGGACCCACGTCTGCTTCCCGCGCAGGGGGTTCGACTCCGTGATGGCCGTGCGGAGCGAGTACGACTCAAGGGCGATCGCGATGAGGAGCACGACGATCGGCAGCCAGGGCACGTCGAGCGGCTCCGGGTGCTCGATCTTGTGGATCCCCTCGTACAGCGAGTACACGCCGCCGACCGAGAACAGGATGATCGACACGATGAAGGCGTAGACGTAGCGGACGCGCCCGTAGCCGAAGGGGTGCTCGTCGTCCGCGACCCGCTTCGCGCGCTTGCCGCCGATGAGCAGCAGGATCTGGTTGCCGGAGTCCGCGAGCGAGTGCACGCCCTCCGCGAGCATCGACGAGGATCCGGAGAAGAACGCCGCGACGAACTTCGTGATCGCGATGCCGACGTTGGCGGTGAGCGCGGCGAGGATCGCCTTGCTGCCGTGGGATTCGCTCAAGGCGGGACCTCCTCGACCGGCGGGGACGGCTCGGGCCGCCCGGGCGCGCATGCCCCGGTCGCCTCAGCCTAGCCACGCGGGCGGGCGTGCCGACGGGCCGGATCCGGCGACACCCGGTCCCTAGGATCGGGGCATGCCCGACGCCTCCCGCCCCGCCCCGTCCGCCCCCGCCGACGTCGTCCGCCTCCCGTCGCTCGCGATGCTCGGCACCGGATCCATGAACGGCGCCATCCTCGGCGGGCTGCTGCAGCCGGGCGTCGAGGTCGACGGCGACGTGCGGGTCACCACGCGCTCGGCCGCGAGCGCCGCCGCGCTCGCCGAGCGGGACGGCGTCTCGGCGTCGAGCGTCGAGGAGGACGCCGACGCGAACCGGCGCGCGGTGCGCGGGGCGCGCGTCGTCGTCGTGGGCGTGAAGCCGCACATGGTGCCCGACCTGCTCCGCGAGATCGCCGACGACCTGGACCCCGGCGCGCTCGTGATCAGCGTCGCCGCCGGCGTGACGATCGCGACCTTCGAGGAGCTGCTGCCCGAGCACGTCGCCGTCGTGCGCTCGATGCCGAACACGCCGTCGCTCGTCGGCCGCGGGGTCGCGGGGCTCGCGGCCGGCACGCGCTCGACGCCGGAGGACCTCGCGCTCGCGCGCTCCGTCTTCGCCACCGTCGGCGACGTCGTGGAGGTGCCGGAGGGCCGCATCGACGCGCTCAGCACGATCTCCGGATCCGGCCCCGCCTACGTCTTCCTGCTCATCGAGGAGCTGACGCGCACGGCCGAGGCCAAGGGCTTCAGCCCGGACGAGGCGCGCGTGCTCGTGCAGGGGACCTTCCGCGGCGCGGTGGAGCTGCTCGCGGCGTCCGACGACGAGCCCGCGGAGCTGCGGCGCCGGGTCACGAGCCCCAAGGGCACGACCGAGCGGGCCGTCGAGGTGCTGCAGGCGGCGGACCTGTCGGGCCTCTTCGACCGCGCCACCGACGCCGCGCTCGCCCGGGCCCGGGAGCTCGCGGCCGGCTGAGCGCAGCCCGGCCGCGGATCACGCCGGCTCAGGACAGCGAGGCGAACCGCTCGATGTCGGCCGACGTGCCCGACACGATGATGAGGTCGTGGTTCGAGACGACGGTCTCGGCGGTCGCGTAGGTGAACGGCTTGCCGGGGGTCTTCACGCCGACCACCGTGATCCGGTAGCGGCGCCGCACCGACGACTCCGCGAGCGCCATGCCCCGGATGGGCTTCGGCGGGTACATCTTGGCCAGCACGAAGTCGTCGTCGAACTCGATGAAGTCGAGCATCCGGCCCGACACGAGGTGCGCGACGCGCTCGCCCGCCTCCGCCTCCGGGTAGATGACGTGGTTCGCGCCGATGCGCTCCAGGATCTTGCCGTGCGACTGGCTGATGGCCTTGGCCCAGATCTGCGGGATCTTGAGGTCGACCAGGTTCGCCGTGATGAGCACGCTGGCCTCGATGGACGACCCGACCGCGACGACCGCGATCGAGAAGTCCTTCGCGCCCAGCTGCTGCAGCGCCTCGATGTTGCGGGCGTCGGCCTGGACGGCGTGCGTGACCCGGTCGGACCACTTCTGCACGAGCCCCTCGCTCGCGTCGATCGCGAGCACCTCGCGGTCGAGCCGCGCGAGCTGCCCGGCGGTCGCCGCGCCGAAGCGGCCCAGCCCGATCACGAGCACGGGGGCGTTGTGGGGGATGCGTTCGCCCATGAGGGGCCTCTCTGGTCGGGTCTCGCGGTGGTCGGGTCGTGCGCGTCGTCGGCTCAGCCGACGATCGGCCGCTCCTCGGAGCGCTGGAAGAGCTGCCGGCGCGTGCTCGCGGCGAGGGCCGCCGCGAGGGTCACGGTGCCGACGCGCCCCAGGAACATGGTGGCCGCGAGCACGTACTTCGCGGGATCCGTGGCCTCGGCCGTGAAGCCCGTGCTGAGGCCCGAGGTGGCGAACGCGCTGATGGCGTCGAAGAGCACGTAGTCGAGGCGCTCGCCGGAGATCTGGAGGAGCACGATGCTGCTGAGCGCCACGGTCGTCGCGCCCCACAGCACGATGCTCACCGCGAGGCGGAGCACGTCGCTCGGGATGCGGCGCTCGAACACCTCCATCGACTCGCTGCCGCGCGCCTCGGCGAACGCCGCGAGGAACAGGATGGCGAGGGTGGTGACCTTGATGCCGCCGGCCGTCGAGGCGGATCCGCCGCCGATGAACATGAGCATGTCGGTGACCAGCAGGCTGGCGTTGCCGAAGTCCGCCATGTCGAGCGTCGAGAAGCCGCCGGAGCGCGTCATGACCGAGAGGAACAGCGCCTGGAAGCCGTGCTGCACGGGGTCCATGAGCGCGAACGTCTTCCTGTTGTCCCACTCCAGCACGACGTACGCGAGGGTGCCCAGCACGATGAGGATGAGCGACGTCCAGAGCGTGAGCTTCACGTGCACGGAGAAGCGCCGCGGCTTCCGCCACCCCCGGTACACGGCGTAGATGACCGGGAAGCCGATGCTGCCGAGGAAGACGCCGACCATGAGCAGGCTGAGGAACCAGTAGTCCTGGTGGTAGAGCTCGAACCCGGCCTCGCTGAAGACGAAGCCCGTGTTCGTGAATGCCATGAGCGAGTAGTAGAACGCGTCGAGGGCGGCCTGTCCGACCGGGATGCCCTCGAGCAGGATCCGCGGGAACAGCAGCGCCGCGATCGACAGCTCGATGACGAGGGCGCTGATGGCGACCGTGAGCAGCAGCGTGCCGATCTCGCCGAGCTTCACGGCCTGGCCCTCGGCGACGGGCCCGTGGTGGATCCGCAGCGGGTTGCTGTCGCTCGCCGCCATGAGCCGGGCCTTGAGGCCGAGGCGGCGCGAGACGATGAGCCCCATGATCGACGCGAGCGTGAGCACGCCGATGCCGCCGATCTGCACGCCGAGCGCGATGAAGGCGTGGCCGAGCGGCGTCCAGTACGTCGCCATGTCGACGGTCGCGAGGCCCGTGACGCAGATGGCGGACACGGCAGTGAAGAGCGCGTCGGCGAAGGGGGCGTGGTCGCCGGTCGACGTCATGCCGGGGAGCATGAGGATCGTCGTGAGCGTCAGGACGAGCGCCGCGAAGATGAGGATCGCGAAGCGCGCGGGGGTGGAGTGCGCGAAGTAGTCGAGGAAGTCGCGGATGCGGCCCAGCAGGGGACGGCCCTTCTCCGGCTTGACGCGCATGGTCCCCTGTCCGATCCGTGGCCTGTCGGCCCGGATCGTCATGGTACTGCGAGCGCGCGACGGAATAGCCTTCGGGGATGGCTGACATCTTCGACGTCGTGTCGGATCCCACCCGACGCGACCTCCTCCGCGTGCTGCTCGACCGACGCGCGGTGCGCGAGGCCCCCACGGGGGAGATCAGCGTCTCCGAGCTCGTGCAGACCCTCGGGATCAGCCAGCCGACCGTCTCCAAGCACCTGCGCGTCCTGCGGGACATCGGCCTCGTCTCCGTGCGCGAGGAGGGCCAGCACCGGTACTACCGGCTCGAGCCCGCGCCGCTCGCGCAGCTCGACGACTGGGTGGCGCCGTTCGTGTCCGTCGACCGCGACGACGAGGACGACGACCGCGCGGATCCCGACACCGGCCTGCTCGGCGGCGGCCTCTCCGCGGATCCCGACGGGGACGACGAGCACGACCCCGCCGGCTACCCGTTCGCCGCGTCGCTCGGCCGGATCTGGGCGGACACCCGGTACCAGGCGGCGGCCGCGGTGCACGACGCGACGCGCGTCGCGGGCAGCGCGGGCCAGGCGTCGCTCGGCCGTCTGCGCGGACGGAAGCAGGGGAACTCGCGGGACGCGTGATGCAGGATGTGACACGATGGACAGGCGTCCATCCGGGCCCCTAGAATCGCGCACCAGCGCCCGCATCGCGGGGGCTCGAAGGTCCGTGAGCCGGTCACGCAGAACGAGGAGTCGATCCGCCCATGTCGCGTGACCTGTCCGACGTCCGATTCCTCACGGTGGCCGAGGTGGCCGAGATGATGCGCGTCTCCAAGATGACCGTCTACCGCCTCGTGCACTCGGGCGACCTCCCCGCCATCCGCTTCGGCCGCTCGTTCCGCGTGCCCGAGTCGGCCGTGCTCGCGGCCATCGACCCGTCTAACGCGCTGCCCGGCCAGCCGGGTGAGGCGACGCGTCACACCGGCATGTCGGATGTCGGCTAGACTCCTCTGAGGCTATTTTCCGCGGGTCACCAGAGCCCGCGTGTTCCGTCCGGCAACAGATGAGGTGCCCCTATGGGTTCAGTGATCAAGAAGCGTCGCAAGCGCATGGCGAAGAAGAAGCACCGCAAGCTGCTTCGCAAGACGCGCCACCAGCGTCGCAACAAGAAGTAGCGCGCACGCGTCCACGAGGGCGCCGAACGTGACGAGAGGACGCCGACCCGGTGACGGGGCGGCGTCCTCTTCCTCTTCCCCCGGCGGCGCGGTGCCGCTCAGCGTCCGGTCGCGCCGCCCGCCTGCTGGGCCTCACGACGCACACGACGGCGGGCGTCGCGGATGCTCGCGCGCCGCAGCCGCATCGACGGCCAGCCGGACTCGCGCGCGTGCGCGGCCAGGCCCTGGTCCGGGTTCACCACCACGGGATGGCCGACGAGGGTCAGCAGCGGGATGTCGTGGCGCGAGTCGGAGTACGCCCAGCACGCGGCCGGATCCGCTCCCGTGCGGGCCAGGAGCCCCCGCGCGGCCGCCGCCTTGTGCGTGCCGTGCAGGAACTCGCCCTCGAGCCGGCCCGTGTACGCGCCGTCGCGCACCTCGAGCGCGCTGCCGAGCGCGCCCGTGAGGCCGAGGCGCCGCGCGATGACGTCGGCGAGGAACGAGGGCGACGCCGTCACGAGCCACACCTGGTGGCCCTGGGCGAGGTGCTCCTGCGCGAGGCCGAGCGTCTCCGGCCAGACCATGGGCGCCGTGTGCCGCTCGTAGATGTCGTCCGCGAGGCGCGCCATGTCGGCCACCGTGACGCCGGTGACGACCTCGAGGCCGCGGGCGCGGGCGGACGCCAGGTGCCGGTCGTTCTCGCCGCGGGCCTTGAAGCGCGCGTGCTTCCAGCCGGCGCCGACGATGTCGCGCACGGTGAGGAGGCCGGCCGCGCGGAGCCCGCGCACGAGGTGGAAGACGCTGGCGCCGTGGATCAGGGTGTTGTCGACGTCGAAGAACGCGAGGACCGGTGCTGCCGCCTGCTCGACCATGATCGGCTCAGCGTAGGCGACGCTCCTGCGCCGCCGTGCGGGGCGGGACGCCGGGGGCGTTCGCCTACGCTGGGCGGATGAGCGCAACGGTCCTCACCCTCGTCGGCAAGCCCGGCTGCCACCTCTGCGACGACGCGCGCGAGGTCGTGACCGGGGTGCTCGGGAGCCTGGACGCGGATCGCGCCGCCCGGGTGACGCTGGAGGAGAGGAGCATCCTCGACGACCGGGAGCTCGCCGACCGCTTCGCCGAGGAGATCCCGGTGCTGCTCATCGACGGGCGCGTGCACAACTACTGGCGCATCGACGCCGACCGGCTGCGCGCGGCGCTCGACGCGCGCTGACCCGGGCGGGCGACCGCGGATAGGGTCGTCGCATGACCCTCCGCCACGTCGTCTCCTGGAAGCTCGCCGACCGCGATCCCGCCGCCATCGACCGGGACGCCGCCCGCGTCCGGGAGGCGCTCGAGACGCTGCCCGACCTGGTGCCCGGCATCCGCTCCTTCCAGGTCGGACGCGACGTCGTCGGATCCGCCCGCAGCCACGACGTCGTGCTCATCGCCGACTTCGACGACCGCGCCGGCCTCGAGGCCTACGACGTGCACCCCGAGCACCAGCGCGTCGCCGCGCTCGTGCGCAGCCTCGTGGCGTCGGCCGCGTCGGTCGACTTCGAGGTCTGACGTCGCCGACGACGCGCGCGTGACGGACGGGACGGACGCCGCGCGCGCCTCCCGACGGCGCGTGACCCTGGCGCAGGTGGCCGAGCGGGCCGGGGTGTCGCGGTCCGCGGTGTCCTTCGCGCTCACGGGCCGCACCGACCAGCGCCTCTCGGCCGAGACGATCGAGCGGATCCAGCGGGCCGCCGACGAGCTCGGCTACCGCCCGAACATGACCGCCCGGACCCTGCGCACGGGCCGCTCCGGCACGGTCGCGCTCGTCTCCGACTTCGTCAGCAGCACGTCGCACGCCAACTCGATGGTGCGCGGGGCCCTCGATGCGCTGCGGGAGCGCGACACGATCCTCTTCACCGTCGACACGCAGGGCGACGCCCGGCAGGAGGAGCAGCTCCTCGAGAGCCTCCTCGGCCGCACCATCGACGGCGTGCTCTACGCGTCGATGTTCACGCGGGTCGTGCGGACGCCGGCGCTGCTCGACCAGGTGCCGCACGTGCTGCTGAACTGCGTGCCCGAGACGGGGACCGCGCACGCCGTCGTGCCCGACGAGGACGCGGCCGGGCACGACGCCGCGCGGGCGCTCCTCGACCTCGGGCACCGCGACCGGATCTGGTTCGTCGGGAGCCTGCCCGACGGCGTCACGGGCGGGCCGGCGTGGCGCGGCTGGGCGCCCCTGGCGCTCGAGGAGCGGCTCGCGGGGGTGCGGCGCGCGCTCGCCGAGGCGGGGGCGGAGCTCGCGGGCGTGCAGGAGGTGGCCCGCGACTGGGAAACCGCGGACGGGCGCGAGGCCGTGGAGCGGCTGATCGCATCCGGCGCCCGGCCGACCGCGCTCGTCTGCGCGAACGACGCCGTGGCGTCCGGCGCCTACCAGGCGCTGCACCGCGCGGGGCTGCGCGTGCCGGAGGGCGTGTCGGTCGTCGCGTTCGACGGCAGCGCGATCAGCCGGGCGCTGGATCCGCCGCTCGCCTCCGTCGCCCTGCCCCAGCTCGAGCTCGGCCGGCTCGCGGTGGAGCTGCTCGTCGACCGCCGCGCCGAGCCCGCGGTGCACCGCGTCCCGATGGCGCTGGTGCCGGGCGGATCGCTCGGACCGGCGCGCTGAGCCGCCGGTCCCCATGCGTGCTGTCGCGCGGAGCTAGATCGTTGTAGCATCTCCTCCGCGAGCCCCCGCACGACCGTCCGGGCGCCGATCGCACGACGCATACGAAGGGGTATGACATGACGACGACTGCGGCCCGCAGGGGCCCGAACGCCTGGTGGGTGGGATTCGTGTGCGGGATGGCGACCTTCGTGGACGCCGCCGCGACGACGGGCGTGGGCATCGCGCTCGTGCTCTTCCTCGCGCCGCCCACCGGAGGACCCGGCCTCACGGGCGACGAGGTCGGCTACCTCACGGCCGTGCTGACGGCGGGCGTCGCGGCCGGCTCCCTCCTCGGAGGGTGGGCGGGCGACCGGTTCGGCCGGCGCCGCGTCTTCCTCGTCACGATGACGCTCATCGTGATCGGGTCCGTCACCCCGTTCCTCGGGGTCTCGTTCGCGGCGCTGCTCCCCGGCATCGCGCTCATCGGCGTCGGCGTGGGCGCCGACCTGCCCGTCGCCCTCGCGACCATCTCGGAGGCGGCGACCGACCGGAACCGCGGCAAGATCCTCGTGTTCTCGAACCTGCTGGGCGGCTTCGGCATCCTGCTGGCCGTGGTCATCGGGATCGCCTTCGGGCAGGCGGGCCCCACGGGCGGCCACGTGATGTTCGGCGCGTTCGGCGGAGTCGGGCTCCTCGTGCTGCTGCTGCGCATGACCGTCCCCGAGTCGGCGTCCTGGCTGGTCGCGCGGAGCGAGCGGGCGGACGGCGCGCGCACGGTGCGGGCGCAGCGGGGGCGGATCCGCGACCTCGGCCGCCCGGCCTACCGCCGCCCCTTCGTCACGCTGCTCGTCTACTACACGCTCGCGTCGCTCGCGATCAGCGTCGCGGGGAGCTTCGGCACCTACGTCGCCGTGAGCGTCGCCGGCGTGCCCGTGGACCAGTACCAGTCGTGGACGATCCTCGCGATGCCCGCCGCCGTGCTCGGCGCGCTGTGGTTCATGTCGGTGGCGGACACGCGCTTCCGCATGCCGTACTTCGTCGTCGGATCCGTGGCCGTGGTGGTCTCGAACCTCATCCCCGTCGTCCTCGGCTTCAGCCTGACGACGCTCGTCGTGTCGGTCGTGCTCTCCACCTTCGCGGGCGCGTTCTGCTTCGAGACGATCATGAAGGTCTGGACGCAGGAGTCGTTCCCGACGCTGCTGCGCTCGACCGCGCAGGGCACCGTGTACGGGGTGGCGCGCTTCGCGACCGCCGGGTTGAACGCCGTGACCCCCGCGCTCCTCGCGCTGAACCCGCAGGGCGTCTACGTGGGCGTCTCGGTGGTCGCGGCGGCCGGCTTCCTCGTGGGGTGGATCGGGTTCCGCCGCGTGCGCGGGACGGCCTTCGACGTCGAGGGCGACACCGTGCCCGCGACCGCGTCGGTGCGCACCGTCGAGGCCGCCGCGTGAGCGGCGGGGCGGGGACCATGCGGATCCGGCCGTTCGAGGCGCGCGTGCGCGGGCTGGCGCTCCGGGGGTCGCAGCACCTGGCGGACGCGGCCGGACCGCGGCCGACCGCGGTGCTGATGCACGGCTTCGGCGGGTCGCGCGTGGAGACGACGGGCGTCTTCGTGGCGCTCGCGCGGCGCCTGGCGGCCGCGGGGATCGGCGTGGTCGCCTACGACCGCGCGGGCCACGGCGAGAGCGACGGCGAGTTCCTCGACACCACCGTGACGGGCGACGTGGCCGACGCGCGGCGTGTGCTGGAGGCCGTCCGGCACCTGCCGGAGGTGGATCCGGGCGACGTGCACCTCGTGGGCATGAGCCTCGGCGCGGTGGTGGCGTCGGTGGTCGCGGCCGAGGAGGGCGCGGTGGGGACGGGGATCCGGTCGCTGACGATGTGGTCGACCGCGGCCGTGTTCGTCGACGACATCCGGTCGGGCACCATCCAGGGGCGCTCGCTCGCCTCCCTCGACGCCGACGGCTGGTTCGACTTCGCCGGGATGCGCATGGGCCCGGCCATGCGGGACGACGCGCTCGCGTTCGACCCGTACGCGCGCGCGGCCGGCCACCGGGGACCCGCGCTCCTCCTGCACGGCACGGAGGACTTCGTGCCCGTCGGCTACGCGCGGCGGTACCTCGCCCCCGAGGTGCTCGGCGACCGGGCCGAGCTCGTGGTGGTGGAGGGCGCCGACCACGGCTGGGCCCAGCTGCCGCAGCGCGACGAGGTGATCGACCGGACCGTCGGGTTCGTGCGGGCCCACGCGGCGGGTGGGGCGGCGTGAGCGCGGGCGGTGCTGCGGCCGGGGGCTCGGTCGTCGAGCTGGACGGCGGATCGGTGCGCGTGCACGGGCACCTCGAGCTGATGCGGGTGCCGGGCGGCGTCCGGCCGATCCGGCTGCCCGCGGCGGCGTGGCGCGACTTCCCGCCCGCCGGCGAGCTGCTGCGGGCGCAGGTGTCGACGGCGGCGGGGGTGCGGATCCGGTTCGCGACCGAGGCGGACGAGGTGCGGCTCCGGGTGCGCTGCACGCGGATCCTGTTCGACGAGGTCCCGGGGCCGCGCAACTCGTTCGTCGCGGAGGTCGACGGCGTGGACCTGCCGCCGGTCGCGTCGCCGGTCGATGTGACGCGGCGCATCTCGCCGTCGGGGGACGCGGCCGCGGAGACCGACGCGGCCACCGGCGGCGCGTCCGTGGTCGTGCTCGGCGGCCTCGGCCGGGGCCCCACGACGGTGACGGTCTGGCTGCCGCAGGGGATGCTCGTCGACCTCCTCGGCATCGAGGCGGACGCGCCCGTGCGGGCCGCTGACCCGCTCGGGCTGCCGCGCTGGATCCACCACGGCAGCTCCATCAGCCACTGCGTGGAGGCGCCGGACCCGACGGGCGCCTGGCCGGTGGTCGCGGCGCGGCGCACGCACCTCGACCTCGTGAACCTCGGCTTCGGCGGGCAGTGCATGCTCGACCCGTTCGTCGCCGACGCCATCGCCCGCGAGCCGGCCGACGTGATCTCGCTGAGCGTCGGCATCAACATCGTGGGCGCCCGGTCGATGGACCAGCGCACCTTCGTGCCCGCGCTGCACGGCTTCCTCGACCGGGTGCGGCGCGGGCATCCGGACACGCCGCTCGTGCTGGCCTCGTCGATCGTCTGGCCGGGCAGCGAGCACGTGCCCGGCCCGCCCGGCGTGGAGGTCCGTGACGACGGATCCGTGCGCTGCTTCGCCGCGGGCGACCTGGCCGACGTGCCGCGCGGGGCGCTCACGCTCGCGGAGTCGCGGGTGCACGTCGCGCACGTCGCGCGGGTGCGGGCGGACGCGGGCGAGCGGATCGCCCACGTCGACGGGCTCGCGCTGCTCGGACCGGATGACGTCGCACGGCACCCGCTGCCGGACGGCCTGCACCCGGACACGGAGCTCTACGCGGAGATGGCCGGCCGGTGGGTCGACCGGGTGTTCGCGGAGGGCGGGCTCGTGCCGCGGTCCGCGCTCGGCGGGCGCTGACGGGGAGCCGCCGCTCGTGGTGGTCCGCGTGTCCGACGCGGGACGCGCCTAGCCGCGCGCGGCGACGGTCGTCCGCCGTCCGCGCATCGCCGCCGCCGCGACGAACGCGACCCCGAGGACGATCTCGAGGGTCCAGTAGACCGGGCTGGTCGTGTCCGCGACGACGGTGAGGCCGTAGACGCCCTCGGCGACCAGCACGAGGCTGAGCGTCGCGGCGCCCGCGATCGTCCACCGGCGCGACGCGTGCCGCACGAGCGCCGCGGCCAGGCCGATGACGGGGCCGGCGACGAGGCCGATCGGGATCCACATGGAGGAGAGCGGCTCCGCGAAGAAGTGCCCGCGCCACAGGCTGACGACGCCGTACGCCTCCACCATCGCGACGAAGGAGAGGGCGCCGAGCACGGCGCCCGGCAGCGGGCGCGCCCCGGAGAGCCACACGCCGAGGAAGGCGAGCATGCTCCAGCCGCCCGAGGAGTTCGCGAACGAGGCCACGCTGTCGGGCAGGACGCCCTGCGCCGGGCTGGTGAGGCCGCCGAGGAGGAGGCTGAAGGCGAGCACGACCGCGGTCGCGCGGAGGAGGCCGAGGGCGGTGCGGGCGGGGGCGGCGTCGGGTCGCGTCATGCCCTCACCCTCGCAGCGGGAGTCGCGCCGGTCGTCGGCCGGGCGGGTGATCCGCGTACGCACCCGGATGCAGGTCGCGTCAGCCGCGCGGGCGGGCCTCGTCGAGGATCCGCGCGGCCACGTCGGCGGGCACCGTGTAGGTGACGGTCGCGGTCACGCGCGCGACGCTGTCCGCGGAGACGCTCGTGCTCGCGAAGTCGACGGAGACGTCGCGCACCTCCCGGGCGATGACCGTGGCGGCCTCGGCCGCGGCGAGGATCGCGTCGTCGTCGTAGGGGAGGTTCGTGAGTGCCATGGGCGTCCTTGGGGTGCGGGTGCGGGTGCGGGTGCGGGTGCGGGGGTCGAGGGGAGGCGCGTCGTCAGTCGGCGCGCGGCTCGGCGTGCGCCGTCGTCCCGGGCGGCGGCTCCGGCACCAGGTGCAGGCCGGCGCCGGTGTTCGCGCTGTCCATGAGCAGGTCCACCCAGGCGGGGTTGATCGCGGGGGAGCGGCTGCCCGAGAAGCGGAAGTGCAGCGGCAGCTCGGGCGCGACCCACACGGTGCTCCGGCCGTCGCCCTCGGAGGCCGGGTACTTCCACGAGAACGCGAAGCTCTCCCGGCGGCGGAGCTTGTTGAGCATCACGATCTGCAGGTGCGCGAGGGCGCGGTCGTCGATGGTGGTGCGGGTGGTGCTGTCGAAGATCAGCTGGCCCATGCCGGCCCTCCTCCGTGTCCCGTCCTGGTGCCCGTCGAGGGCGGGGATCCGGGGGATCCCGCGGCTTCCACGGCTCGGCGACCCGCGGGTGAGGGCATCGAGTGGTGGTCCAGATATTACGGCAACGGCGGAAATGCTCGGCGCGCGGCGAGCGATCGCGTCGCCCCGCGGATCACCGGGGAGCGCCCGCGTCGAGCACGGCGAGCGCGGCGACGGCCACCTGCCGCGGAGTGCGCCCGTCGGTCGCGATCTCCGTCTCGTCGAGGTCCGCCGCCCGCAGCCGCGTGGCCAGCTCGGCGTGGCGGGCCAGGTGCCAGTCCCGCGCCGCCCGGCGGTCGGCGTCGTACCGGGACCGCAGGCGGGCCTCGACGGCCGCGGGCGATGCGGTGAGGCGCACGCACCGCACGTCGATCCCGAGCGCGTCGCGGTACCGGTCGAGGTCGGCCCGCTCCGCGACCACCCCGCTGACGACGAGCTGCCGCGGCCCCGCCTCCTGGAAGAGCGTCCACGCGGCCGCCATGGCCCGCGCCTCGACGACGACGTTCTCCGGATCCCACGCCGCGGGCGGCCACGACCGGTGGTACCAGTCGACGTCCATGAGGCTGAACGGCCGCCCGGCCTCGGCGAGCAGGTCGCCGACGTGGTCGAGCACGGCGCTCTTGCCGACGCCGTAGGTGCCGTTGAGGAGGAGGGCGGGTGGACTCGCGTCAGCCATTCGAGCAGGTCTCCTCCGAGGCCGTCTGGCCCGTCACGCCCTCCGGGAGCACCGCCGGGGCGGACGGATCCGCGGAGGGGGCGGCACCCGCGTCGGGTGTCGGCGTCGACGGCGTCGGGGCAGGGGCCTCGGGGGCCGCGACGCCCTGGCCGGTGCTGCCCGGCGCGAGGGAGAAGTCGGCGTCGGCCGCGACGAGGCGGATCACCTCGTCGCCCTTCGCGACGTCCTGCGCCACGCGCTGGTTCTCCAGCCGGCGGTCGGGTCGGGTCTCCTGGGACATGGGGCTCCTCGGCGTGGGGCGCGGTTCGTGCGGCCGTCCCCAGCGGGACGACGATGCCCCCCCCACGCTACGGACGCGTCATCGTCCGCGGTTCCCCCGAGCGATGTAGATCCTCGCCCCCGATTCCGCCACCCACGCGGAACGGCCCGACCCCCTGCTGAGGGGATCGGGCCGTCCGGAGGAGCGGGACCTACGGCGCGAGCCGGTTCGGGCCGCGGAAGAGGTAGGTGACCTCGCGCAGGTTCGACTGGTGCAGCAGCAGCATCAGCACGCGGTTGAGGCCCATGCCGAAGCCGCCGTGCGGCGGGACGCCGTAGCGGAAGAAGTCGAGGTACGAGCCGAGCTCCTCGGGGTCGAGGCCCTTCTCGCGGGCCTGCGCCTCGAGCACGTCGACGCGGTGCTCGCGCTGGGCGCCCGTGGTGATCTCGACGCCGTTCCAGATGAGGTCGTAGCTGTTCGTGATCGTCGGGTCCTCGGCGTTCCGCATGTGGTAGAACGGCCGGATCGACGACGGGTAGTCGGTGAGGAACACGAACTCGTGGCCGAACTCCTCCATCACGTGCGCGGCGATCTGGCGCTCGCCCTCGGGGTCGAGGTCGTCGTCGGCGCGGTCGATCACGTGGCCGCGCTTCGCGACGATGTCCTTGGCCTCGAGCAGCGGGATCCGCGGGAACGGGATGCTCGGCACGGTCACCTCCACGTCGAACAGCTCGCGGATCTCGTCGCCGTGCTTCTCCTTCACCGCGGTGAGCGCGGCGACGATGAGCTCCTCCTGGAGGCGGGCGACGTCCTCGTGGCTCTCGATCCAGCTGATCTCCGCGTCCACCGAGGTGAACTCGGTCGCGTGGCGCGAGGTGAAGGACGGGTCGGCGCGGAACGCCGGGCCGACCTCGAACATCTTGCCGAAGCCCGCGGACTGCGCCATCTGCTTGAAGAACTGCGGGCTCTGCGCGAGGTACGCGACGCCGTCGAAGTAGTCGACCTTGAACAGCTCGGCGTTCGACTCGGAGGGCGTGGCCATGAGCTTGGGGGAGAAGACCTCGATGAAGTCGTGCTCGACCCAGTAGGTGCGCAGCGCGTGGACCAGGGTGGTCTGCACGCGGAAGATCAGGGAGTTGCGGGGCGCGCGCAGGTCGATGAAGCGCCAGTCGAGGCGCTTGTCGATGGAGGAGTCGGCCGCGATGGGCGTCTCCGGGATGGCGGCGCCCGCGACCTCGATGCCGGACAGGCCGATCTCCAGGCCGCCGAGCTTCACGCGCTCGTCGTGCTTGAGCGTGCCGGTCGCGGTGAGGAAGGTGCCGGCCGCGAGGCCCGAGATGGTGTCGGCGGTCGGGTCCTCGTCGCCCTGGCGCTTGTAGGTGAGCTGCACCGCGCCGGACTCGTCGCGGAGGATCACGAACTGGATCTTCTTCTGATCCCGGACGGTCTCGACCCAGCCGGAGACGGCCACGTCCCCGTCGTCGAGGGCGGCCAGGTTCTTGATGAGGGTTCGGGTGGTCACGGTCGTCGAGTCTATCCGCGGCGCTGTCGGGCCGGTCGCCCCGCGGGCCGCCTAGCCTGGTCGGGACGGCGACCGCGGCGCGCGGCCGCCGCGCCCGGTGCAGGGGAGACGCCATGCAGATCGACCTCAACAGCGACCTCGCCGAGTCCTTCGGCCGCTGGACCCTCGGCGACGACGACGCGATGCTCGACGTCGTCTCGAGCGCGAACGTGGCCTGCGGGTTCCACGCGGGGGATCCGCTCGTCATGCTGCACGCGCTGGAGCGCGCGGCCGGGAACGGCGTCGCGGTCGGCGCGCACGTCGCCTACCGCGACCTCGCGGGCTTCGGCCGCCGCGACCTCGACGCGTCGCCCGCCGAGCTCACGGGCGACGTGCTCTACCAGCTCGCGGCGATCTCCGGCATGGCGCGGACGGTCGGCGCGCGCGTCAGCTACGTCAAGCCGCACGGCGCCCTCTACAACCGCATCGCGCACGATCCCGTGCAGGCGCAGGCCGTGGTGGACGCGATCGTCGCGCTGGACCCGACGCTCCCCGTGCTGGGCCTCCCCGGCTCCGAGATCCTGCGCCTGGCCGACGCGGCCGGCCTGCCGACGCGCGTCGAGGCGTTCACCGACCGCGCGTACACGCGCGAGGGCGCGCTCGTGTCGAGGCGGCAGGAGGGCGCGGTGATCCACGACCCCGCCGAGGTCGCGGCGCGCTCGGTGCGCATGGCGACGGAGGGCACGGTCGTCGCGATCGACGGATCCGTGGTGCGGCTCGACCCCGACTCCCTCTGCCTGCACAGCGACACCCCGGGCGCCGTGGGGCTGGCCCGCGCCGTGCGCGACGCGCTCGAGGCGGCCGGTGTGGAGATCCGGCCGGTGCCCGACGCGGAGGCCCCGGACGCGGATCGCGCGACGCCCCGCGCCGCCGCCCCGGTCCAGCGGCTCACGCTGTGACCCTCCGGCTGCTGCCGTGCGGCGACGCGGCCGTCATGCTCGACCTCGACTCCCTCGACGAGGTCCTCCGCCTGCAGCCTGTGCTCGACGCGACGCGGCCCGCGGGCGTCGTCGACGTCGTGCCGGGCGCGCGCAGCATCCTCGTCACGGTGGATCCGGGCGTGCTGCCCCTCGCCGCCGCCCGCTCCTGGGCGCTCGCCGCGGAGCCCGCCCCGGAGGCCGGCGCGCGCGGCGGGGAGCCGGTGGAGATCGAGGTGGTCTACGACGGCGAGGACCTGGCCGACGTGGCCGCGCTCCTCGGCGTCGGCGTGCGCGAGGTGGTCGAGCGGCACACCTCCGGCACGTGGACCGTCGCGTTCGGCGGCTTCGCGCCCGGCTTCGGGTACCTCGCGGGGGTGCCCGGCCTCGAGGTCCCGCGCCGCACGTCGCCCCGGCCGCGGGTCCCGGCCGGCGCGGTCGCGCTCGCGGGCGAGTTCAGCGGGATCTACCCGCGTGCCTCCTCGGGCGGCTGGCAGCTCATCGGCACCACGCGCGCCGTCCTGTGGGATCCGGCGCGCGAGCCGGCGGCGCTCCTCCAGCCTGGATCCGCCGTGCGCTTCCGCGAGGTGCCGGCGTGACCGCCGAGCCGGCCGGCCGCCGTGGTCGCCGCGCGTCCGCTCCCGCTGCCGCCGCGCTCGTGGTCGAGCGCACCGGCCCGCTCATGCTCGTGCAGGACGCCGGCCGGCCGGGTCACGGCGGCATCGGCGTCTCGCCGTCCGGCGCGCTGGATCCCCGCGCCCTCGCCGACGCGAACCTCCTGGTCGGCAACGCGCCGGGCGCCGCGGGCCTCGAGATCGTGCTCGGCGGCGCGACGCTCCGCGCGACCGCGGCGGTCTGGGTCGCGGTGACGGGCGCGGTCGGCCCGCTCGTCCGCACCGCGGGCCGCCTGGCGCGGCCCGCGCCCTGGTCGGCGGCACTGCTGCTGGACGCCGGCGACGTCCTCGAGATCGGGGCGGCCGAGGCGGGCATCCGCTGGTACCTCGCCGTCCGCGGCGGCGTCGACGTCGCGCCCGTCCTCGGCTCGCGCGCCACCGACATGCTCTCGCGCGTGGGGCCGGCTCCCGTCGCGGTCGGCGACGTGCTGCCCGTCGGATCCGCGCCCGCGGGTCCCGTGCCGCCGGTCGACGCGCTCGCCGTGTCCGCCCCCGCGGACGGCGAGGTGCTCCTGCGCGTCTCGCCGGGCCCGCGCCTCGACTGGTTCGCCGACGGATCCTGGGCGGCGCTCCTCGACCGGCGGTGGGAGGTGACCGCCGAGGCCGACCGCGTGGGCGTCCGCCTCGACGGCGAGCCCCTGGAGCGGCGGATCCCCGGCGAGCTCCCCAGCGAGGGCGTCGTCACGGGCGCGCTCCAGGTGCCGCCCTCGGGTCGACCGATCCTCTTCCTCGCCGACCATCCGATGACGGGCGGCTACCCGGTGATCGGCGTGGTCGCGCGCGACGACGTCCGACTCGCCGCGCAGCTGCGCCCCGGGCAGCGCATCCGCTTCGCGTGAGCGGATGCGCCGGCCGGGGCGCAGGGGAGCGGCGGTCGGGGACGCCGGTGGATCAGTAGCGGCCGGGGCCGTACATCGGCAGGACGGCGGACACCGCGGCGACCAGCTTGATGGTCACGACGAACAGAGCCACCACGTTGATCGCGGCCCAGACCCAGATCGGGGTGAGCGCGGACGCGGGCGAACCGGTGATGCGGCGGCGCACGATGATCGAGCGGCCGATGACGTACACCCCGCCGCCGAGGAAGCTCCACGCCCAGTGGAACGGCCGCACGATGCCGCGACGGCCCACGTCGCGCCAGTCGAAGTACGCGACGACCACGGTGGCGGCGTAGACGAGGAAGCCGAGCAGCTGCATCAGCACGTAGCCGCCGTCGACGTCCACGCGCCCGCTCATGGAGGCGCGCATGTAGTCGCGGAAGTCGTAGCTCGCGGCGGCGAGGAGGGAGATGGCCGGGAGCGCCGCGACGACCCAGATGCCCCAGGTGAAGGGCGAGGTGCCCGCGGGCACCTGCGGCGGCGGGGTGGGAGCGGAGTAGGGCGCCCCCGGGTACGTCTGCTGCGAGTAGGGCTGCTGCGCGGGCTGACCGTACGCGGGCTGCCCGTGCGCCTGCTGCCCGTACGCGGGCGGCGCGACCGGCGGCACGTGCGGGCGGTCCGGGGTGGCAGCGGGAGCGGGAGCCGCGGCCGTCGCCGTCGGCGCGTCCGTCAGGTGGTCGGTCCAGCGCGTGCCGTCCCACCAGCGCAGGCGGTCGGATCCGGCGGGGTCCGCGTACCAGCCCGCGGGCGTGGAGGGTGTTCCGGTCGAGTCAGTCACGAGGTGCTCCTAGCGAGGTGCGGGATGCCGATGCGCGTCGGACGCGCGCGGGGCGCGGACGCTGGACGTCAGACTACCCAGGTCGCCCTGGGGCCGCGCCGACGCGCGCGGCCCGCTCAGGATGCGTCGAGCCGCCGGGCGAGGTACGGCGCGGTGCGGCTCCCGGCGGCGTCCGCGACCTCGCGCGGCGTGCCCTGCGCGACGATCCGCCCGCCCTGGTCGCCGCCCGACGGCCCGAGGTCGATGACCCGGTCGGCGTCGGCCACCACGTCCATCTCGTGCTCCACCACGACGACCGTGTTGCCCGCGTCCACGAGCCCCTGCAGCTGCCGCAGGAGGAGCACCACGTCGGCCGGGTGCAGCCCCGTCGTCGGCTCGTCCAGCAGGTAGAGGGTGTGCCCGCGGGGTGCGCGCTGCAGCTCGGTGGCCAGCTTGATCCGCTGGGCCTCGCCGCCCGACAGCTCCGTCGCGGGCTGGCCGAGCCGCAGGTAGCCGAGGCCGACGTCCCGCAGGGTCGCGAGGGCGCGCGCGGCGAGCGGCACGTCGGCGAGGAAGCCGCGCGCCTCGTCGACCGTCATCCCGAGCACGTCCGCGATCGAGCGTCCGTGGTACTCGATCTCCAGCGTCGCCGGCTCGTACCTGGCCCCGTGGCAGGTGGGGCACGGCCCGTAGGAGCCCGGGAGGAAGAGGAGCTCGACGGTCACGGATCCCTCGCCCTGGCACGTCTCGCACCGCCCGCCCGCGACGTTGAACGAGAACCGGCCGGCGCCGTAGCCGCGGGCCCGCGCCTCGTCGGTCGCGGCGTACGTGCGGCGGACCGCGTCGAAGAGCCCGGTGTAGGTGGCGAGCGTGGAGCGCGGCGTCCGGCCGATCGGCCGCTGGTCCACCGACACGAGCCGATCCACCGCCTCGGCGCCCTCGACCCGCGCGATGCGCGCGGGTCCGGCCGCGTCGTCGTCCCCGTCCGCGTCGTCGGCGGCCTCGACCACCACGCGGTCGGGCGCGAGCGAGGCGCGGAGCAGGTCGGGCAGCACCCGGCTCACGAGCGTCGACTTGCCGGACCCGGAGACGCCCGTCACGGCCACCATCACGCCGAGCGGGATCTCCACGTCGAGGTCGACGAGGTTGTGCAGCGTCACGCCCGTCGCCCGGATGCTCCCGGTGGGCGTCCGCGGCGTCCGCTCCTCGCGCGGCGGCGCGAGGTCGGGGAAGAGGTGCGGCCGCGTCGCCGAGGCCCCGACCTCGCGGAGCCCCGCGACGGGACCGGAGTAGAGGACGGATCCGCCCGCCTGCCCCGCGCCCGGCCCCACGTCCACGATCCAGTCCGCCCGCCGGACGACGTCCATGTCGTGCTCGACCACGAAGACGGAGTTGCCCGAGTCGCGCAGCTGCTCGAGCACCTCGAGGAGCGGCTCCGCGTCGGCGGGGTGCAGCCCCGCGGACGGCTCGTCGAGCACGTAGACGACGCCGAACAGGCCCGACCGCAGCTGCGTCGCGAGCCGGAGCCGCTGCATCTCGCCGGGCGACAGCGTCGTGGTGACGCGACCGAGGCTGAGGTAGCCGAGCCCGAGGTCCACGAGCACGGCGAGGCGCGCGACGAGGTCGGTCGTGATGGTCACGGCCACGTCGCCCATGCCGTCCGCCGGCGCGATGGCCCGGGCGAGGTCCGCGAGCGTCAGGGCGTTGAGCTCCTGGATGCTGCGACCCGCGAAGGTCACGGCCAGCGCCTCGGGCGTGAGCCCGCTCCCGCCGCACCGCTCGCACGTGCCTGAGACCATGTGCGCGAGCGCCGCCTCGCGCAGCCGCGGGCTCGCGGAGTCGGCCAGCGTGTGCAGCACGTAGGAGCGCGCGCTCCAGAAGCGCCCGTTGTACGGCTTCGCGACGCGGTCGCGCTGCGGCGTGATCTGCACGACCGGCTGCTCCTCGGTGAAGAGGATCCAGTCGCGCGCCTCCTGCGGCAGCTCCCGCCACGGCACGTCCACGTCGTACCCGAGCGCGATGACGATGTCCCGCAGGTTCTTGCCCTGCCAGGCGCCCGGCCACGCGGCGATGGCGCCGTCGCGGATCGACAGCGACGGATCCGGCACGAGGGACGCCTCGGCCACGGTGTGCGCGACGCCGAGGCCGTGGCAGACGGGGCACGCGCCCGCCGCCGTGTTGGGGGAGAAGGCGTCGGAGTCGAGCCGCCCCTGGCCCACCGGGTAGGTGCCCGCGCGCGACATCAGCATGCGCAGCGAGTTGGACAGCGTGGTCACGGTGCCGACGGTGGAGCGCGTGCTGGGCGCGCCCCGCCGCTGCTGCAGGGCGACGGCCGGCGGCAGGCCGGTGATGCTCTCGACGTGCGGCGTCTGCTCCTGCCGGATCAGCCGGCGCGCGTACGGCGCCACCGACTCGAAGAAGCGCCGCTGCGCCTCGGCGTAGACGGTGCCGAAGGCGAGCGACGACTTGCCGGATCCCGAGACGCCGGTGAAGGCCACGATCCGGTCGCGCGGGATGTCGACGTCCACGTCGCGGAGCGTGTTCTCCGACGCGCCGCGGACGCGCAAGAAGCCGTCGGCGCGGTCGTCGGGGGCGGATGCGGGCGGGGTCGTTCCGGGAGCGGGCACCTGCTCGACCCTATGCCCGTCCGGCGGCGGCCCGGGGCCAGGGCCGCGATGGGCCCGACGGCCGTGCGGGTCAGCCCAGCGCGCCGCGCGCCTCCTGCAGCGTGGGGAAGTCCCCGACGTCGCGTCCGAGGCGGTCGGTGACGTGGAAGCCCACGCCCCACCTCTCCTCGGACATGCCCGCGAACTCGTCGCCGCGGCGGGCGACCCAGAGTCCAGCGGCGACGGGGGACCAGCTGATGCCGGGGATGTCGGTCTGACCGGGTGCGGTCTGCGTGAGAGCCATGGCTCCTCCTCCTCGCGGCTCGTCGTCGAGCCGCATGCTGTCGTCGCCGACGTGGATGCGCGCCGCGACGCCACCCGTCCGGGTGGACCTCGACTGTATGCGCACTAACGACTAGTGGGCGCAGTTCCGGGCGGATCCGCAGGATCGCGGGGATCCTGCCACCGTCCGAGCGCCGGCGGACGACGGAGGGGCCACCCGCGACGTGCGGGGACGGCCCCTCCGGGATGCGGCGGATCAGCCGCGGATGTACGTCTCCAGCTCCGGGATGCGCAGCTTGGCGAGCACCTTCTTCTCGATCTGGCGCACGCGCTCCCGCGTCACGCCCAGCTGCTGGCTCACGAACGCGAGCGAGCGCGGCTCGAGCCCGGCGAGGCCGAAGCGCATCCGCACGACCTCGGCGTCGCGCTCGGCGAGCCCGTCGATGAGGCGCGTGACGTGCGCGGCCATGAGCTGCTGCGTCACGACGTCGATGGGCTGCGTGACGTCCGCGTCCTCGATGAGGTCGGCCATCTCGGTGTCGCCGTCGCCGCCGCTGCCGCCCACGAGGACCTGCAGCGACATGGGCTCCTGCGCGCGGTCGAGGAGGTAGCGCACCTTCGTGACGGGGGTGTCCGACTCGCGTGCGATCTCCTCCATGGAGGGGTCGCGCCCGAGCTCCACCGCGAGCTCGCGCTGCACGGCGTTGATGCGGTTGATGTGCTCCACCGTGTGCACGGGGATGCGGATGGTGCGGCTCGTGTCGGCCATGCCGCGGGTGATAGACTGCTTGATCCACCACGACGCGTAGGTCGAGAACTTGAAGCCGGCCTGGTAGTCGAACTTCTCGACCGCCCGCACGAGGCCCATGTTGCCCTCCTGGATGAGGTCCAGGAACGGCAGGCCGCGGCCCGTGTAGCGCTTGGCGATGCTGACGACGAGGCGCAGGTTCGCGTTGACGAGGTGCTGCTTGGCGCGCATCCCGTCCTGGGCGAGCGTCTGGTACTCGCGGCGCTCGGACGCGGTGAGGTCGGTGCGGGTGTCGAGGACCTCCTGCGACAGCACGCCCACCTCGATGCGGCGGGCGACGCTCACCTCGAGCTCGGCGGTGAGCAGCGGCACGCGGCCGATCTGGCGCAGGTAGTCCTTGACGGCGTCGGTGCTGGCACCGGGGGTGACGAGCGACGGCTCGGGGAGGTCGGAGTCCGCGTAGGGATCGACCGGTCCGATCGTCTCGACCTGGTCGAGGGCGGCGTCGCTGGTGCTGTCGGTGGCCGTGGGCCTGGTCGGTGTCATCGTCATGGTGCCCGTTCCTTCCGCGCCGTCCCGGACGGCATCGTCATGCGGGCCCGCGCCCGTCGGACGGGGGTCTCTGCGAGGTCCCGTGGTCCACGGGGCTCTCGCCGGGAGGCCGGATCACGACCTCGAGCACCTAACTTAGCGTGCGATTCCTTTGGGGCCCAAACGTTCGTATACGCACGTAACATCCGGCCGGAGTCGGTCGCGAGAGCACGGCCCCCGCCGGTGCGCACAATCGTATTGCGGGCTAACGATTCGCGCAGGGGGTTGCGCGCTTTGCTCGGCGGTTGTACATCTGCACGCCACCTACACTTGTCGCGTGGTCGCCTCACGAATCCATCTCGTCCGTCACGGCGAGGTGCACAACCCGCACGGAGTCCTCTACGGACGCATCCCGGGATACGGCCTCTCCGAGCTCGGCCACCGCATGGCCGACGCCGCCGCCCGCGCGCTCGAGGAGGAGGGCGCTCCGGTCAACCGCGTCATCGCGTCGCCGCTGCAGCGCGCGCAGGAGTCCGCCGCCCCGTGGGCCGAGCGCTTCGCCCTCGAGGTCACGACCGACGAGCGGGTCATCGAGCCCACCAACCGCTTCGAGGGATCCCGCTTCCCCTCTCCTGCGCGCCTCGCGCGCTCGCCGCGGCTCTGGCCGCTCGTCGTCGACCCCATCCGCCCGAGCTGGGGTGAGTCCTACCGGTCCATCGCCGCGCGCATGGCCGAGGCCGTGAAGGCGGCGCACCGCTCGGTGCCCGACGGCGACGTGGTCATCGTGAGCCACCAGCTGCCCATCTGGATGGTGCACCTCTCCCTCGCGGGCGAGCGCCTCTTCCACGACCCGCGCCAGCGCCGCTGCGCGCTCTCGAGCATCACCACGGTCGAGCGCGTCGGCGACCGCTTCGTCGAGACGGGCTACATCGACGCGGCGGCCGGCCTGTCCGACCTCGCGGTCGACCAGGGGGCCGTGTGATGCCCCGCGTCCGCCGCCCGCGCCGCCTCCTCGGCGTCGCCGCGACCGCGGCGCTCGCCGCCGTCGTCCTCGCGGGCTGCGCGGAGGATCCGCTCGCCGCCCAGTACCGCAGCGGCAACAACGAGCGCTACATCGCCGGCGACGGCACCTTCACCGAGGTCCCGCTCGCCGACCGCGACGCCCCCGTCGACTTCTCGGGCACGCTCGCCGACGGCACCGAGATCTCGTCCGCCGACTACCGCGGCTCCGTGACGGTCCTCAACTTCTGGTACGCCGAGTGCCCGCCGTGCCGCCTCGAGGCGAAGGACCTGCAGGCCGCGAGCGAGGAGCACGCGCCCGAGGGCGTGCGGTTCCTCGGGGTGAACACCCGCGACCGGCGGCCGAACGTCGACTCCTTCGACAAGACCTACGGCATCACCTACCCGTCCGTCCTCGACGTCGAGGACACGTCCATGCAGCTCGCGTTCGCCGGCACCATCGCGCCGAACGCCGTGCCCGCCACCATCGTGCTCGACCGCCAGGGACGCGTCGCGTCGCGGGTGCTCGGGCAGATCGACCCCGGGGTGCTCCGCACGCTCGTCTCCGACACGGTCGCGGAGCCGGCGGGCTAGGTGGACCAGATCCAGAGCGCCCTCTCCGGCCAGCTCCTCGTCGCGGTGCCCCTGGCCCTGCTCGCGGGCCTGGTCTCGTTCGCGTCGCCCTGCGTGCTGCCGCTCGTTCCGGGCTACCTCGGGTACATCGGCGGCATGGCCGAGGCGCGGGGCGGATCCGCGACGCGTCGTCGCCTGCTCCTCGGCACCGCGCTCTTCGTGCTCGGATTCTCCGCGGTCTTCATCGTGACCACGCTCGTCTCGGCCACCGCCGGGTTCTGGCTCCTGCGCTGGCAGGACCTCATCACCCGCATCCTCGGGGTCGTCCTCATCGTCATGGGGCTCGTCTTCACCGGCCGGCTCGGCTTCCTCCAGCGGCAGGTCAAGAGCTCGTGGCGTCCGGCGACGGGGCTCGCGGGCGCGCCGCTCCTGGGGATCGTGTTCGGCATCGGCTGGGCGCCCTGCATCGGCCCGACCCTCGCGGTCGTCATCTCCATGAGCCTCACCTCGGCCGACGCGGGCCGCGGCGTGCTGCTCGGCGTCGCCTACTGCATCGGGCTCGGCGTGCCCTTCCTCCTCGTGGCCCTCGGCCTCGGCTGGATGACGCGCACCGTCGGGTTCCTCCGCCGTCACATCCGCACCGTGAACCTCGTCGGAGGAGCGCTCCTCGTCCTCATCGGCGTGCTCATGGTCTCCGGCATCTGGTCGGCGTGGATGCTCCAGCTCCAGGGGGTGATCGCCACGTATGTCCCGGCCATCTGACCACGTCGACTCGCCCCGGCAGGCGCCGCGTCCGTCGTCCGCCGACGGTGCGCCCATCGTGCAGCCCAAGCTCGGGTTCCTCGGCACCCTGCGCTGGTTCTGGCGGCAGCTGACGAGCATGCGGACGGCGCTGTTCCTCCTGCTGCTGCTCGCGTTCGCCGCCATCCCCGGATCGCTCGTGCCGCAGCGCAGCTCCGACCCGAACGGCGTCACGCAGTACCGCGCGGACAACCCCGACCTGTACCCGATCCTCGACAAGCTCCAGGTGTTCGACACCTACAGCTCGGTGTGGTTCTCCTCCATCTACCTGCTGCTGTTCATCAGCCTCATCGGCTGCGTCGTGCCGCGCGCCAAGCACCACCTCGACGCGCTCCGGCAGGCGCCGCCCAAGACGCCCGCGCGCCTCTCGCGCCTCGCCGGGTACACCACGCGCACGACGTCCGCGGATCCCGTCGACGCCATCCGCCAGGCGCGCGCGCTGCTCAAGCGCCAGCGGTACCGCACGCTCCTCGTCGACGACGCGTCGGCGGCGGGCGGGGTGCTCTCCGTCTCGGCCGAGCGGGGCTACCTGCGCGAGACCGGCAACCTCGTGTTCCACTCGGCGCTCGTGGGCATCCTCATCACCGTCGGGATCGGCGGCGGCTTCGGCTACTCGGGGCAGAAGGTGCTCGTGGAGGGCCAGTCGTTCGTCAACACGCTGTCGACCTTCGACTCGTTCAACCCCGGCCGGTTCTTCGACGACTCGGCGCTCACCCCGTACCGCGTGAAGCTGAACGCGCTGCACGTGCAGTACGAGCAGGAGAACCCGAACGCCATCGGCCAGCCGCTCGACTTCACGGCCGACGTGACCGCCGACGTGCCGGGCGGCCAGCCGCAGGACCGCGAGGTGAAGGTCAACGACCCGCTCGCCATCGGCGGCACCGACATGTACCTGCTCGGCAACGGCTACGCGCCGCACGTGACGGTGCGGGATCCCGAGGGGAACAGCGTCTACAGCGCCGACGTGCCGTTCCTCCCGCAGGACGCGAAGCTCACCTCGCTCGGCGTCGTCAAGGTGCCCGACGGCCTGCGCGAGCAGGTCGGCATGCTCGGCTTCTTCTACCCCACGCAGGGCGCGGAGAAGGCGCCGTTCTTCTCCTCGTACCCCGACCTCGACAACCCGCTGCTGACGCTCAACGTGTACACGGGCGACCTCGGGATCGACGGCGGCGTGCCGACCTCGGTCTACACGCTGGACACCGGGAACCTCACGCAGCTCACGGGCGGCAAGACGGGCGTCGCGTCCATCGAGCTGGCCCCCGGCCAGACGGTGGACCTGCCCGACGGCCTCGGCACCGTGAGCCTCGACTCCGTCCCGCGCTTCGTCTCCTTCGACGTCCACCACGACCCGACGCAGGGCTGGGTGCTGCTGTTCGCGATCCTCGTGCTCGGCGGGCTGCTCACCTCCCTCTTCGTGCCGCGCCGGCGCGTGTGGGTGAAGGCGGTGCCGCAGGCGGACGGATCCACCACCCTCGAGTACGCCGGGCTCGCCCGCGGCGAGGACCCCACGCTGGAGGCCGCCGTCGCGGCCCTGGCCGACAAGCACGTGGCGGGCCTCGCGCCTGCTGCGGTGTCCGATGCAGAAGTTAGGCTCGACTCGTGAACACGGCCATGCTCGACGACGTCTCCCTCATCGCGCTCCTCGTCGCGATGGGGCTCTACGCGGCCGCGTTCATCGCGTTCGCCCTCGACCTCGCGCGCCGCTCGGCGCTCGTCGCCGACGCGGCCACCGCCGCGGCCCGCCAGCCCTCCGCGGTCGGCGCCACCGCCGCGCGACGCGGCGGCACCGCCACCCTCGAGCGCGAGCCCGGGTCGTCGGGCCGGGATCGCGCCACCGGGCCGGACGCGCCCGTCGCCGCCGGCCGCTCGATCAGCCTCAACGTCGCCATGGTGCTGCTCGTCGTCGGCTTCGTCGCGCACGCGGTGGCCACCGTGCTCCGCGGCCTCGCCGCCTCGCGCGTGCCGTGGGCCAACATGTACGAGTTCGCCATGACGGGCACGCTGCTCATCCTCAGCGTCTACCTCATCGTGCTCACGCGCCGCGACCTCCGCTTCCTCGGCACGTTCGTCACCGGGCTCATCCTCATCCTGCTGGGCATCGCCGTCGTGCAGTACCGCGTCGAGGTGGCGCCCCTGCCGCCGTCGCTGCAGTCGTATTGGCTCGTGATCCACGTCTTCGTCGCCGCGCTCGGCACGGGGTTCTTCGCCCTGGCCTTCGCGCTCTCCGGCGTGCAGCTCCTGCAGTTCCGGCGCGAGTCGCTCGCGGCCGACGCGCAGGCCGCGAAGATGCGCTTCCTCGCGACGCTGCCCGACTCCGTCACGCTCGAGTCGATGGCCTACCGCCTCAACATCGTGGGCTTCATCTTCTGGACCTTCACGCTCATGGCCGGCGCCATCTGGGCCGAGCGCGCGTGGGGCCGCTACTGGGGCTGGGACACCAAGGAGGTCTGGACCTTCATCATCTGGGTGCTCTACGCCGGGTACATCCACGCGCGGGCCACGCGCGGCTGGCGCGGATCGCGCTCGGCGTGGCTGGCCATCATCGGGTTCTCCGCCGTCATGTTCAACTTCGGCGTCGTGAACGTGTTCTTCAAGGGCCTGCACACCTACAGCGGGCTGTAGGCGTCCGGCCGCCCGGCCCGCGCCGCGCCCGCTGCGTCAGGCGCGGGCGAGCAGGGCGTGCGTGCGGCGGATCCGGTCGAGCCACCAGTCGCGGCGCTCGGCGTCCGCGGCGTGGGCGTCGAGCAGGCGCGGGTCCGGCGTCACGCGACGCACGGGGATCCGGCCGTCGACCGGCACGAGCGGGTCGGCCGTGACGTCCTCGACGAAGAGCGAGACCGTGCCGAGGCCGCAGTCGTACGGCAGGTCGGGGATCGCCGCGGCGAGGTGCGCGGCCATGGAGATGCCGACGCTGGTGTCCAGCGCGCTCGAGACGACCACCGGCAGGCCCGCGTCCTGCGTGATGCGCAGCGCGCGGTGGGTCCCGCCGAGCGGCTGGGCCTTGATCACGAGGAGGTCGGCCGCGCCGGCCCGCGCCACCCGCAGCGGGTCGTCGGCCTTGCGCACGCTCTCGTCGGCGGCGACGGGCACCCCGAGGTGCCGGATCCGCTCCCGCAGCTCCGCCAGCTCCTCCACGCTCGCGCACGGCTGCTCCACGTACTCGAGGTCGTGCTCGGCGAGGGCGTGGATCGCGTGCTCGGCCTCGTCCACGTTCCAGGCCGCGTTCGCGTCGACGCGCACGCGGCCCTCGGGACCCAGCAGGCGGCGGACCTCGGCGACGCGCGCCACGTCGTCCGCGAGCGTCGTGCCGCGCTCGGCGACCTTGACCTTCGCGGTGCGGCAGCCGGGGAAGCGGGCGAGCACCTCGGCCACGCGCGACGCCTCGACCGCGGGGATCGTCGCGTTCACGAGCACGTGGTCGCGCGAGCGGGCGGGCGGCTCCGTCCAGCCGAAGTCGACCGCGGCCTCGAGCCAGGCGGCGGACTCGGCGTCGTCGTACTCGACGAACGGCGAGAACTCGGTCCACCCGAGCGGGCCCTCGAACAGAGCTGCCTCGCGCACGTCGAGGCCGCGGAAGCGCGTGCGGAGGGGGAGGGCGACGACGCGGGCGGTGGCGAGCAGGTCGTCCAGGGCGGGGAGCATGGATCCAGCCTCGCACCCGCGGGCGGTGAGCGGGGCGCCGCCTAGGCTGGACGCATGGTGAAGCAGGTCTCCGACATCCACGATCCCACCCGCTGGCGCGACGTCCCCCTCGCGGAGGGCTTCACCGACATCACGTACCACCACGACCTCACGGGGCGCATCGCGCGCATCGCGTTCGACCGGCCGGAGGTGCGGAACGCGTTCCGCCCGCGCACGGTCGACGAGCTCCACCAGGCGCTCGACGACGCCCGGCAGGATCCGCGCATCGGCGTGGTGCTCCTCACCGGCAACGGCCCGAGCCCGAAGGACGGCGGATGGGCGTTCTGCAGCGGCGGCGACCAGCGGATCCGCGGGCGCGACGGCTACAAGTACGGCGAGGGCGAGACCGCGGAGGGCGTCGACCCGACGCGAGCCGGTCGCCTCCACATCCTCGAGGTGCAGCGGCTGATCCGCTTCATGCCGAAGGTCGTCATCGCGGTCGTCCCCGGCTGGGCGGCCGGCGGCGGGCACTCGCTGCACGTGGTCTGCGACCTCACGATCGCCTCCGCCGAGCACGGCCGCTTCAAGCAGACCGACGCGGACGTCGGCTCGTTCGACGGCGGGTACGGATCCGCGTACTTCGCCCGCCAGGTCGGCCAGAAGGCCGCGCGCGAGGTGTTCTTCCTCGCGGAGGAGCACAGCGCCCAGCGCATGTACGAGATGGGCGCCGTGAACCGCGTCGTGCCGCACGCCGAGCTGGAGGCGACCGCTCTGGAGTGGGCCGAGACGATCCTCGGCAAGTCGCCCACCGCGATCCGCATGCTCAAGTACGCCTTCAACGCGGTGGACGACGGCATGGTCGGCCAGCAGGTGTTCGCGGGCGAGGCCACGCGCCTCGCCTACGGCACCGACGAGGCCGTCGAGGGGCGCGACTCCTTCCTCGAGAAGCGCGCGCCCGACTGGTCGCCGTTCCCGTGGCAGTTCTGATCCGCGCGGTTGCGCTCCCGTGAGGCGCCTCGAGCGGCTGACCGCCTCGGGTGCCGACGTGCTCCCGCTCCTCCGCGCGGCGCTCGCGGGAGACGGCCCGGCGTTGCTCGCCCGTCCGCTCGATGCACCCGCCGCGGCCGGGGATCCGCCGCCGCCCGCCGAGGTGGAGCGCCGGGTCGCGCTGGTGGTCGAGACGTCGGGCACCACCTCGCGGCCGAAGCGCGTCGCGCTCTCGTCGGACGCGCTGCTGGCGAGCGCCGCCGCGTCGCAGACGGCGCTCGGGGCGCCGGGGCAGTGGATCCTCGCGCTGCCCACCCACTACATCGCGGGCCTGCAGGTGCTCGTGCGCTCCATCGCCGCGGGCACGGCGCCGGCGGTCCTCGCGCCGGGCAGCTTCGACCCGCGCGCGTTCGCGGAGCTCGCGGCATCGCTGGACGCCCGGCTCGCGCGCTACACCTCGCTCGTGCCGACGCAGCTGCACCGGCTGGTCGAGGCGGCGGAGGGCGGCGACCGCCCCGCTGACGCTGACGCCGACGCCCGGTGGATCCGCGACGCCGTCCGACGCCTCGACGCGATCCTCGTCGGCGGCCAGGCCACCCCGCCGCACCTGGTCGACCGCGCGGCCGCGCTGGGGTGGCGCGTGGTGCGCACCTACGGATCCAGCGAGACCGCCGGCGGCTGCGTCTACGACGGCGTGCCGGTCGCGACGGCCGAGGTCGCCGTCATCGACGGCCACGTGGAGCTCGCGGGACCCATGCTCGCGGAGGGCTACCTCGGGGATCCGGCCGCGACCGACGCCGCGTTCGGCGAGCACGACGGCCGCCGCTGGTACCGCACGGGGGACGGCGGCGAGCTGGTCGACGGCGTGATGCGCATCACCGGGCGGCTCGACGACGTGGTCATCTCGGGCGGCGAGAAGCTGCGGCTGGCCGCGGTGGAGGAGGCGGTGCGGTCGCTGGCCGCCTGGCACCCGGGCCTCGGGGAGGCCGTCGTCGTGCCCGGTGAGCACGCGGGCTGGGGGCAGCGGCCGGTCGTGTTCGCGCCCGGATCCGTCGACCCGGAGCTCGCGGAGCGCGTGCGCCGCGATCTCGCGGGGCGCCTCGGCCGGGTCGCGGGCTCCGCCGCCGTGCGCGGCATCCCCGCGCTCCCGACCCTGCCGTCCGGGAAGCCCGACCGGCGGGCGCTCCGGGCGCTGGCCGACGCGGATCCGCTCGCCTGATCGCCGCGGACGCCGAGCGGGCATGACGAGGGGCCGGATGCTCGGCACCCGGCCCCTCGCCTCTCGAGGAGGGACGTCCCTCCCGAAGTCCTACTTCTTGAAGACGTCCTTCACGTTCTCGCCGGCCTGCTTGGCGCTTGCCCCGGCCTGCTTCGCTTCGCCTTCGGCGACCTTGCTGTCGTCGCCGGTCAGCTTCCCGAAGGCCTCCTCGGCCTTCCCCGCGAGCTTCTCGCCGGTGTTCTGGGCCTTGTCGTCTGCACTCATTCGCGCTCCTTCGTTCGGTGGATGGGACGTCTCCGACGCTACGCCCACGAGCGCCCGTCGTCACCCCGCTCCCACCGGACGCACGGCCGGGTGCCGCCCGGGGGCCCCGCGTCCGCCGTGGGAGGATGGTCGCATGGCCACCCGCACCCCCGACGCCCGCGCGAAGGGCCTCCTGTCCTGGCTCCTCCTCGCGGTCGGCGTCGTCATGGCGGCCTTCACCATCGCGATCCTCGTGGCCGCCGTGCAGGTCGACGGCGTCGGCGAGGTGACGGGGACGCTCGTCGCCGGCGGCATCGCGACCCTGGTGGCGCTCGTCGCGTTCGTCGACCAGCGGCGCAAGGTGCGGGCGACCCGCGCGGCGGAGCTCGCACGCGGATCCCGGGCGGACGCCGCCGACGCCGCGCCGCCCGCCCCCGGGGACGACGCCGTCAGTCGATGAGCCGGAGCGCCACGAGGCGCTCCAACGCCTCCTGACCGGCGGGCGGGCAGCGGTCCGCGTCCGCGGATCCCACGAGCTCGACCTCGGCCACCTCGCCCGACGCCACGGGCTCCTGTCGCGTCCCCGCACGCGGCTCCGCGCGGTAGACCGTCATGCTCACGAGCCGGCCCTCGTGCACGCCGTGCGCCTCGGCCAGCACCGTGAAGAGGTCCTCGATGCTCGCGGGGTCGATGTCGAGGCCGACCTCCTCGGACGCCTCGCGCACGAGCGCCTGCCGCGCTCCCTCGCCGGGCTCGATCTTCCCGCCGGGCAGGTAGAGGACGTCCTGCCCCGCGACGCGCACCATCAGGACGCGCCGGTCGCGGATGAGCGCCAGCGCGGCGACCCGCAGCGGGCGCTCCTCGGCGGTGCGGCGTCGGGCGGCGGCGACGAGCGGATCCGTCCCGTCGGGCTCGTCGAGGTCGTCATCGTCGTCGTCGTCGAGGACGGGGACGACCGCTCGGCCGGCGGGGTCGGGGGTCGATGTCACGCGGTCCTCCTACAGTCCGTCGAGGCTCTTCCGAGCCGCCCACTCCACGTCGAGCAGCGCGACGACCACGGTATCTGCCCAGGCTCCGCGATCCCATCGGTCGTGCACGAGGAGCGCCTCCCGCCGCATGCCGAGGCGCTCGGCCAGCCCGAGCGCGGTCGCGTCGGCGGCGTCGACCCGGCAGGCGACGCGGTGCACGCCCGCCTCGGCGAACGCGAGCTCGAGGACCCGGTCGGCGGCCTCGGCGGCGAGCCCCGCGCCGCGCGCGTCCTCGTGCAGCACGACGCCGAGCTCCGCCTGCCGGGCGCCCGGGTCGCGCAGGAGGAGGTGCACCTCGCCGACCACGCGCGCCGGACGCGGGCCCGCCGCGGGCAGCTCGATCGCGAGCGCGAGCCGGTCGCCCACGGCGGCCAGGCGCGTCCAGCCGAGGCGGTGGGCGAGCATGCGCGCCGGGTCGGTCGCGGATCCGGCCAGGTGCGGCCGCGCTCCCGGGGCGGCGGCGTAGGCGTCGACGGCGACCACGTCGTCCGGGGTGAAGGGGCGCAGCACGAGCCGCGCGGTGCGGAGGGGACCGCGCACCTCGACCGGGTCGAGCGCGGGCAGGTCGCTGTCCACGGGGGATCCCGGGTCAGGTCGCGGCGGGCGTCATCGCCGCCCACTCGTCGGCCAGCACCGCGTAGTAGAGGCTGTCGACCCACTCGCCCTTCACGAGGTGCTCCTCGCGGAAGCGGCCCTCCAGGCGCATGCCGAGGCGCTCGGCCATGCGCGCGGACGAGGTGTTGCGGGCGTCGAGCTGCGCGAGGACGCGGTGGGCGCCCGCGCGCTGGAAGGCGATGTCGAGCATGGCGCGGCTGGCCTCGGTGGCGTAGCCCTTGCCGGCGAAGTCCGGGTTCATGACCCAGCCCACCTCGAGCTGCCTGGACGCGGCGTTGCGGAGGAGGAGGGAGACGTCGCCGATGACGCGGCCGGATCCCGCCCGCGCGTTCAGGCTGGGCTCGCCGGGGAGCTCGACCGCGAGCCCGAGGAAGTCGTGGCTCTGCTCGAGGCGGGTCTGCCGGCGGCGGGAGGCCAGGTGGCGCTGGGAGGCCTCGCGGTCGCGGATCGGCCAGAACATGTACTGGACCACGTCGGGCCGGCGCTGGATGTCGGCGTAGTCGTCGAGGTCGTCGGCCGTGTAGGGCCGGATCACCAGGCGCTCGGTGCGCACCGGCTCGGTCATCCTGAGCGGCGCGTCGAGGCGCGGGCCGCGGAGGATGCGGGGCCTCACGACGCCGAGCCCGCCTCGGCCGTACGCGGCAGGGCGACGGCGACGGGGGAGGAGACCGCGGCGGGCAGCTCCACGTCGAGGCCGAAGAGCGCCTGCACCGCATCCACCACGCGGGCGCCCTCGCCCTGGCGGGCGAGCTCGCGGGCGCGGACGGACGGCTGGTGCACGAGGACGCTCACGAGGTGGCGGAGCGCCTTCTCGGTCGCCTCCGAGGAGTCGCCGCGCTTGCGCACGCGCTCCAGCTCGCCCTCGAGGACGTCGAAGATGTGGGTGCGGAGCGCCACGACCGCGGGGGCGACCGCGTCCTCGGCGCTCGCGGCGCGGAACTCGGCGGCGGCGGTGCTGACGATCTCGCGGGCGTCGTCCGTGGCGGTGAGGTCGCGCAGCGGCGCGTGCAGGGAGATGGTCTCGAGGTCGAGCAGCTCGACGCCCGCGACGGTGACCACGTCCGGGTCCACGTTGCGCGGGAGCCCGAGGTCGATGACGAGGCGGCGGCGCCCGTCGCCCGAGACGGCGGCCGCGCCCTGCATGTGGTGCGCGGCGAGCACGGCGGCGGGCGCGGTGCTGCAGGTGACGACGACGTCCGACGCGGCCAGCGCCTTGAGCAGGTCGCGGCCCTCGACGGCGGGGATCCCGTGCGGGCCGGCGAACTTCCGCGCGCGGCCGGAGGGGGAGTAGACGTGCACGTCGACGACGCCGCGGTCGCGGAGGGCCGCGAGGCTCGCCCCGGCGTAGGCGCCCGTGCCGACGAGGAGGACGCGCGTGGCCGACCAGTCGGCGATGCGGCTCTCGGCGAGGTCGAGCGCGAGGCGGACCATGGAGCGCCCGGCGCTCTGCAGGCCGGTGCGGGTCTTGACGCCGCGCGAGGTGTTGGACGCGGTCTGGAAGAGGCGCTCGAGGCCCGTGCTGGTGGTGCCGCCCGTGCGGGCGCCCTCGAGGGCGCGGCGGACCTGGCCCGCGATCTCGCCCTCGCCGACGACGACGGACTCGAGGCCGGAGGAGACGGCGAAGAGGTGCTCGGC
Source organism: Clavibacter capsici (assembly GCF_001280205.1). Classification (NCBI taxonomy): domain Bacteria; kingdom Bacillati; phylum Actinomycetota; class Actinomycetes; order Micrococcales; family Microbacteriaceae; genus Clavibacter; species Clavibacter capsici. Next base: position 469,160 of record NZ_CP012573.1, read on the forward strand.
GACCGCGTCGCCGCACTTCACGTCGACGCTGCCGCGGACGTCGTCCCGGGCGATCCCGCTGGCGCCGCTGACGACGTCGACCGTCGCCTCGACGGCGAGGGCGCGGGCCGCGGTGAGGGGCTCCTCCACGTCGAGGTAGGCCTCGAAGCGGTTGCAGGTGGCGAGGACGACGGCCCCCGCGATGAAGTCGTTCCGCTCCATGAGCGTGCCGGCGACGGAGGGTGCGGCCACGGACAGCTTCTCGAGGACCTCGAAGCTGGCGTTGTGATGACTCGCCGTCAGACATATGAGCACGCTCCATGGTAAGCCTCCCGGCCGGGTGCTCGGGCCCGGTGAGGGCACCCTGACTAGCGGCGCCCGACCCTGGTTCCCCTCCCCAGCGGAGCCCGCGCGCAGGCGGGGGATGCGATGATCTCCCCCGTGATCACGCCCTCCTCGCCCCCTTCCGCGCCCGCCTCCGCCGCCGTCCCGCTCCCCGCGGAGCACCCGCTCAACACCCGCACCGCGTCGTCGCTGCTCGTCGAGGCGTACCGCGGACACCGCGGGGACCGCGCCCCCGTGTGGTTCATGCGGCAGGCCGGACGGTCGCTGCCCGAGTACCGCGAGCTGCGCGTGGGCACCCGCATGCTCGACGCGTGCCTCGACCCGGAGATGGCCAGCGAGATCACGCTGCAGCCGGTGCGCCGCCACCACGTGGACGCGGGCATCTTCTTCAGCGACATCGTCATCCCGCTCAAGCTCGCGGGCGTGGGCGTCGACATCGTCCCGGGCCGCGGCCCCGTGCTCGAGAAGCCCGTGCGCACCGCCGCCGACGTCGCCGCGCTGCCGTCGCTGGACCCGGCCGCCCTCGAGCCCGTCCGCCAGGCCGTCGCGCGCACGGTCGCCGAGCTCGGCGACACCCCGCTCATCGGCTTCGCGGGCGCCCCGTTCACGCTCGCCGCGTACCTCGTGGAGGGCGGGCCGAGCAAGGACCACATCGCGGCGCGCGGCCTCATGCACGCGGATCCCGACGCCTGGGACGCCCTCATGCGCTGGTGCGCCGAGATCACGGGCGTCTTCCTGCACGCGCAGGTCATGGCCGGCGCCTCCGCCGCGCAGCTCTTCGACTCGTGGGCGGGCGGCCTCTCGCTCGCCGACTACACCCAGCGCGTCGCCCCGGCGTCCGCCCTCGCGCTCGACCACGTGCGCACGATCACGGCGGCCGACGGCCGCACCGTCCCGCTCGTCCACTTCGGCGTCGGCACCGGCGAGCTCCTCGGCGCCATGCGCGACGTGGGCGTCGACACGGTGGGCGTCGACTGGCGCATCCCGCTCGACGAGGCGTCGCGCCGGCTCGGCGGGTCCACGCCCGTCCAGGGCAACGTCGACCCGGCGCTCCTGGCGGCGCCGTGGCCGATCCTCGAGGCGCACGTGCGCGACGTGCTCGAGCGCGGGAAGGCGGCGCCCGCCCACGTCCTCAACCTCGGCCACGGCGTGCCGCCCGAGACGGACCCGACCGTGCTCACCCGCATCGTGGACCTCGTCCGTGGCTAGCGACCCGCGGCAGGCGGCCGGCGAGGTCGACCCGACCGACGTCGTGGTCGTCGGCGGCGGCGTGGGCGGCCTCATCGCCGCCCGCGCGTGCGCGCTCGCCGGCCAGCGGGTGATCCTCGTGGAGGCGTCGCCCGCGCTCGGCGGCACCGTCGGATCCCACGTGGTCGACGGCCTCCGCCTCGACAGCGGCGCCGAGAGCTTCGCCACCCGCCGCGGCACCGTCGCCGCCTACCTGCGCGAGCTCGGCCTGGCGGACCGCATCGTGCAGCCGAACCCGGACGGCGCGTGGGTGCAGCTCGCCGAGCGCGCCATCCAGCTGCCGCGCACGGGCCTGCTCGGGATCCCCGCGCACCCGTTCGACGCCACCATCGTCACCGCCATCGGCCGCGCCGGCGTCGCCCGCGCCAAGGCCGACCTCGTGCTCCCCGCCGCGATCGGCGCCAAGGAGCGCACGCTCGGCGGCCTCGTCCGCGCCCGGATGGGCGACCGCGTCGTCGACCGGCTCGTCGCCCCCATCGTCTCCGGCGTGCACAGCGCCCACCCCGACGAGGTCGACGCCGACTCCGTCGCGCCCGGCCTCCGCGCGGGCCTCGCGGAGCAGGGCTCGCTGGGCCGCGCGGTCGCGTCCATGCGCGCGGCCTCGCCCGCGGGATCCGCCGTGAGCGGGATCTCCGGCGGGGTGCACCTGCTCGTCGACGCGCTCGTCGCCGACCTGGAGCGCCTGGGCGTCGACGTCCGCACGTCGCTCGCCGTCGAGTCGGTGCACCGCCACCGCTCGCACGAGGGCGCGGCCGCGTCCGACGACTGGCACGTCGAGCTCGCCGACGGCCGTGGCATCGACGCCGGCGGCGTGGTGCTCGCCATCCCCGCCGCCGCGCTCCTGCGCCTGTTCACCGGCCTCGCGCCCCGCACCGTCACCGAGGGGTGGCCCGAGCCGTCGTCCGTCGAGCTCGTGACGCTGGTCGTCCGCGCCCCGGAGCTCGACGCGGCCCCGCGCGGCACGGGCGTGCTCGTCTCGGCCGACGCCCCGGGGATCCGCGCGAAGGCCCTCACGCACGCCACCGCGAAGTGGCCGTGGCTGAAGGAGCTGGCGGGCGACCGGCACGTGCTCCGCCTCTCCTACGGGCGGGCCGGCGGCGACGACGACACCGCCGGCGTCCCGGACGACGAGCTCACGGCCATCGCCGTGCGCGACGCGTCCGCCCTCCTCGGGGTCGACCTCGCCGGCCGTGTCACCGGGTCCGCCCGCGTGCGATGGACCAACGCCCTCCCGTTCGCCGCCTCCGGGCACCGCGAGCGCGTGCAGGCCGTGCGTGACGAGGCGGCCGAGCACCCGGGCCTCGAGATCACCGGATCCGCCGTCGCGGGCACCGGGCTCGCCTCCGTCGTGGCCGACGCGGTCGCGGCCGCCGACCGCGTCCTCGCGCGGTGACGGGTCCGGGACGGGCCCCGTGGCCGGTCGGCGACGGCCCCGCCGCCCCCGACCACGCCGGTGCGCCAGGGGGATACGCTGAACGGACGTGTGCTGCACGTGCCCCCTCAACGATCGGAGATCTCCCATGAAAGGCAAGCTTCTCTTCGTCGCCGGAGCCGGTGTCGGCTACGTCCTCGGCGCCCGCGCCGGACGCAAGCGCTACGAGCAGATCCGCACGAACGCCAAGAAGGTCTGGGACGACCCGAAGGTCCAGCGCCAGGTCGACAACGCGGCCGGCTTCGTGAAGGACCACACCCCCGACGTCGCGCACGCGGTCGTGGGCGGCGCCAAGAAGGTCGTCGGCACCGTCACCGGCGGCAAGAAGGACTCCTCGAACGGCTCCACCCCCTCCAGCAGCGGCTCCTCGCACTACCCGACGATGGACCCCGCCTCGCCCGAGCCCCACGGCTCCGGCACCACCCGCTGACCCGCCCGCCCATCCCCAGGAGGGAACCCCGCATGACGGATCAGGATCTCAATCCGAAGAGCAAGCGCTCGCTCGTCCGGCTCGTCGCCGACCTGCCGACGCTCATCGTCAAGCTGATCAAGGACGAGATCGAGTCGTTCAAGAACGAGCTCGTCTCCAAGCTCAAGCACGCGGGGATCGGTGCCGGCTTCCTCGTCGTGGCCCTGTTCTTCGCGTTCATCGCGTTCCTGGTGCTCGTCGCCGCCGCGATCCTCGGGCTGTCCGAGGCGTTCTCGCCGTGGCTCTCCGCGCTCATCGTCGCGGGCGTCTTCCTCCTCATCACGGTGGTGCTGGCGCTGCTCGGCATCCGCTGGCTCAAGAAGGGCGTGCCGCCCACGCCCGAGGAGACCGTCGACAGCCTCAAGGAGGACGTGGACGCGGTGAAGGGGACCGGCAAGTATGACCACTGACCGACCCCGCCCCCAGGGACCCCGCTCCCGCACCGAGCTGAAGCTCGACATCCAGCACACGCGCGAGGAGATCGCGGCGACGCTGGACGCCCTCGAGGCGAAGCTGAACGTCCGCCGCCGCGCGAAGGACGGCATCGCCGACCTCCGCCGCCGCATCCGCCGCACGGCCGACGAGGACCCGCTGCTCCTCGTCGCCGTCGGGGTGGGCGCCGTCGTCGTGGTGGGCGGCGTGGTCTGGGCCGTGGCCCGCACCGCGCGTCGCTGACCCGCCGGACCGGAGCGCGCGCCATGGTCGAGGGGGCACCCGTCCGTCCCCTCCGGCCGGAGGGGCGGGATCCGAGCGGGCTCGGCCGGCATCCGCTGATGCTGCCGGCGCTCGTCGGCCTCGGCGGCTCGCTCCTGCTGCTCGTCGCGTCGTTCGTGGTCGGCCACGCTCCCGCCCAGTCGGAGCTGTCGCGCCTGCCGCCCCTCGGCGGGCTGCGGGTGTCACCCGTCGCCACGGGCATCGCGTCGGCCGCCGTCGTCATCGGCGGCGTGATGATGATCGCCGCCTGGCTCCTGCTCGGCGCCCTGCTCCCGCGCCTCGGCGCCGGCGCCCTCCGCGCCACCCTCCGGCTCGCGGCCCTCTGGACCGCGCCGCTTCTCGTGAGCGTCCCGCTGTTCAGCCGCGACGTCTACTCGTACATCGCCCAGGGCCGCGTGCTCGGGGCCGGCCTGTCTCCCTACGAGCACGGCCCCGCGGTGCTCTCCGACTGGCGGAACACCGGCGTCGACCCGCTGTGGGCGCACAACCCGGCGCCCTACGGCCCCCTCTTCCTCGCCGTCGAGCGCGTCCTCGGCGGGATCGACACGGCCGTCGGGATCGAGGCGGCCGTCCTCGGCGCGCGCCTGGTCGCGGTCGCCGGCGTCGTCCTCATGGTCGCGTGCGGGCTCCGCATCGCCCGCCGCCGGCGCATCGACCCGGTGCGCGCCGTGTGGTTCCTCGCGGCCAGCCCCCTCGTGATCTTCAACTTCGTGGTCGCGGCCCACAACGACGCGCTCATGATGGGCCTGCTCATGGCCGGCATCCTCGCCGCGATCGACTCCCGCCCCGTGCTCGCCGTGGTGCTCGTCACCGCGGCGGTGGCCGTCAAGCCGATCGCGCTGCTCGCCCTGCCGATCGTCGCCATCGTGCACGCGGAGATGCGCGCCCGCCGCGTCGACGACCGGGCGCCCGAGGGCGTGGCCGTCGACGGGTCGGCGGGAGGCGTCCCCGGCCTCCGCCCGCCCACGCGCGACCCGCGGGTCTGGGCCGCGTGGACCGCGTCCGGCATCGCGGCGATGGGCCTCCTCACGCTCGCCGGCGAGGTGCTCGGCGTGGGCCTCGGCTGGATCTCCGCGCTGTCGAGCCCCGTGTCGGTCGTCTCGTGGTTCATGCCGTTCGGCCTGGCCGCAGGCGCGTTCGGACCCCTGGTGGACCTGCTCGGCGGCCCGGGCGACGCGGTCGAGGGCGGGATCAAGACCGCGGGCATCCTCCTCGGGTTCGCGGGAGCGGCCTGGTGCATCCTCACGAAGCGCACGCTGTCGGGGGAGGCGCGCCTGGCGCTCGCCTTCGCCTGCATCGTCGCCATGTCGCCCGTGGTCTACCCCTGGTACGGCCTGTGGGTGCTCGTGATCCTCGCCGTGGTCGGCATCGCGGACGGCGCGGCCATGTCGCTCGCCGTCTCCGCGACGGTCTTCCTCATCGGCGTGAACCTGCTGGAGCCCATGGCCGTGGTGCACACGGTCGCCTCGGGCTGGCCCCGCCTCATCGTCGTGCTCCTCGCCGTCGTGGGGGTGCTGGGGGTGCTCGCGCCGGGGCTGCAGGGGCTCGCGGGCACGGATCCGTTCCGCGCCCTCCGCGCGCCCCGCCACCAGTTCTCCGCCGCCCGGCAGCCCCCGGCCTGACCCGCGCCACGCGGGGGACGCCCGGTCGTCGGCACCCGGGGAATGCGCGCGCCCGCCGCGGACGTTCCCCCGGGACACCACCGACGGGAGCGCGACCATGGACACCGACCTCGACTGGCATGACCTCCTCCGCCGCGCGCACAGCGGCTTCGCCGACCGGCTGGGAGCCGTCACCGACTGGACGGCCCCGACGCCGGACGTCGAGTGGGACGTCCGCGAGCTCGTGGCGCACGTCATCGAGGAGCAGCAGTGGGTGCCGCTCCTCCTCGCCGGCCACACGGCCGAGACCGGCAAGCCGCTCATCCGCGAGCTGGACGACGACCTCGTCGCCGAGTGGGGCCGCTACTCCCGCGAGGCGCTGGCGGCCTGGGGCGCCGCCGACCCAGAGCGGCCCGTCGTGCTGTCGAGCGACCGGGTGCCCGCCCGCGAGTACCTCCGCGAGCAGCTGTCCGACGTGGTGATCCACGGCTGGGACCTGGCGCGCGCCACCGGCGCCGACGAGCGCATCGACGACGAGCTCGTGCAGGCCACGTGGACGGTCTTCGCCCCGCAGAAGGACACGCTCGAGGCCAGCGGCCTGTTCGCGTCGCCCGTCCCGGTCGCGGAGGACGCCCCCCTCCAGGTGCGGCTGCTCGCGCTGACGGGCCGCGACGCCCGGTAGCCCGGGAATGATCTGACGGGCGTCGGCCCGATGCGGGGCGGGGTCCCCGCGCGACGTACCATGGGGATCATGAGCATCCCGGCTGCCGAGTCGGCGGCATCTCAGGTCCCCCCGATCGACCCCTCCGGAGAGGCGCGTCCCGGTGACGCGTCGACCCCCGAGGCCGGCCCCAGCGGCTACGCCCTCTGGGCCGTCCTCCGCCGTGATCCCGCCCGCCCCGACGACCTCGACGGTCGCGAGGTCCCCGGCGCGGTCGACGAGCTCGACGGCATCGTCCACATCGTCGAGGCGGAGGGCGTCACCGTCCGCGGCTTCTACGACGTCTCGGGCATGCGCGCCGACGCCGACCTCATGGTCTGGATCCACGGCCCCCAGATGGAGACCCTCCAGTGGGCCTTCCGCGAGATCCGCCGCGCCCGCCTCATCCGCGCGCTCATCCCCTCGTGGAGCGCCGCGGGCGTGCACCGCGACGCCGAGTTCAACCGCAGCCACGTGCCCGGCTTCCTCCGGGGCGTCGAGCCGCGGGACTGGCTCTGCGTCTACCCCTTCGTCCGCTCCTACGAGTGGTACCTGCTGCCGCCCGAGGAGCGCGGGCGCATGCTCGCGCAGCACGGCCGCCAGGGCGCGGCCTTCCGCAGCGTCATCGCCAACACGGTCTCGTCGTTCGGCCTCGGCGACTACGAGTGGATCCTCCCGCTCGAGTCGAACGAGCTCGTCGACCTGGTCGACATGATGCGCGACCTGCGCAACACCGACGCGCGCCGTCACGTGCGCGAGGAGGTCCCGTTCTACACGGGCCGCCGCATCACCACCGCCGAGCTCGTGGAGGTACTCCAGTAATGGCCGCAGTGAACCTGGGTCGCAAGCCCGCCCCCGCCACCGACGCGCCCCGCGCGCCGGGCGCCCTCGTCTCCGCCGCGAGCGAGGCCGCGAAGATGGGCCCCGCCCACGTCGAGGAGCCCGTCGCGTACGACGCGATCCTGCTCGCCTCCTTCGGCGGACCCGAGGGCCAGGACGACGTCATCCCCTTCCTCCGCAACGTCACGAGCGGCCGCGGGATCCCCGAGGAGCGCCTCGAGGAGGTCGCCCACCACTACCGCGCGTTCGGCGGCATCAGCCCCATCAACGAGCAGAACCGCGAGCTGAAGGCCGCCCTCGAGGCGCGCCTGGCCGAGCGCGGCATCGACCTGCCCGTGCTGTGGGGCAACCGCAACTGGGGCCCGTACCTCAACGACGCACTCCGCGAGGCCGAGGAGAAGGGCTACCGCCAGCTCATCGCCGTCGCCACGAGCGCGTACAGCTCGTACTCCTCCTGCCGCCAGTACCGCGAGGACTTCGCGGACGCGCTGGAGGACACGAGCCTGCAGGGCGTCGTCCGCATCGACAAGGTGCGCCAGTTCTTCGACCACCCCGGCTTCGTCACGCCCTTCATCGAGGGCACGCGCGACGGCATCCGCGACGTCGTCGCCCACTTCGAGGCCGAGGGCTCGTCCGTCGACCTGTCGAAGGACGTCGAGATCCTCTTCTCCACGCACTCCATCCCGTCGTCGGACGCCGCCAAGTCGGGCCCCGCCGAGCGCGGCTTCGACGAGGACGGCGCCTACGCCGCGCAGCACCTCGCCGTCGCCGAGGTCGTGATGCACGAGGTGAGGAAGGAGCTCGGCATCGACCAGGACGTGCCGTGGCAGCTCGTCTACCAGTCGCGCTCCGGCCCGCCCTCCATGCCGTGGCTCGAGCCCGACGTGAACGACGCCATCGGCGAGCTGCCCGCGCAGGGCCGCCGCGCCGTCGTGATCGTGCCGCTCGGCTTCGTGAGCGACCACATGGAGGTCAAGTGGGACCTCGACAACGAGGCCACCGAGTCCGCCCAGGAGAACGGCCTGTACTCCGTGCGCGTCCCCACGCCGGGCGTGCACGCCGCGTACGTCGACGGCCTCATCGACCTCGTGCTGGAGCGCCGCGACGGCGTGAAGGCGGCCGACCGCCCCCACATGACCGACCTCGGACCCTGGTACGACGTCTGCCGACCCGGCTGCTGCGAGAACGTGCGCCTGGGCTTCAAGCCCGCCGTGTCCGGGCTGGCACCGTGACGGACGGTCCCCTCACGTCGGAGGCACGCGGCACGCTGCGCATCGGGACCCGGGGGAGCGCGCTCGCCCTGGCCCAGACGCGCGCGATCGCCGCGGAGATCGCCGACGCGTCGGGACTCGAGGTCGAGCTGGTGCCCGTGACCACGCACGGCGACACGTCGCGCGAGTCCCTGGCGAGCCTCGGCGGCACGGGCGTCTTCGCGAGCGCGCTGCGGGAGTCGCTCCTGCGCGGGGAGTGCGACCTCGTGGTCCACTCGCTCAAGGACCTGCCGACCGCGGCGTACGAGGGCCTCACCGTGGCGTCGGTGCCGGCGCGGGAGGACCCCCGCGACGTGCTCTGCGCGCGCGACGGGCTCACCCTGGCGACCCTGCCGCGCGGGGCGCGCATCGGCACCGGGTCCCCGCGCCGCCGCGCGCAGATCCTCGCCGAGCGGCCCGACCTCGACGTGGTCGACATCCGCGGCAACATCGACACCCGGCTCTCCCGCGTGACCGCGGGCGACCTCGACGCCGTGATCCTCGCCGCCGCCGGCCTCGAGCGCATCGACCGCATCGAGGCCGCGACCGAGCACCTCGAGCTCGACCGCTGGCCCACGGCCCCCGGGCAGGGCGCGCTCGCGCTCGAGATCCGCACGGAGGACGCGGAGACGCACTCCGTGGTCGGCCGCGCGGTCGAGGCCGTCGACGACCCGTTCACCCACGCGGCCGTCCTGGCCGAGCGCGGCGTGCTCGCCGCCCTCGAGGCCGGATGCGCCGCGCCCATCGGCGCGTGGGCCACCGTCACGAGCGCCCGCCTCGCCCTCACCGCCGTGGTCTACCGGCCCGACGGATCCCAGCGCATGGCGGCGAGCCACGAGCTCGACACCTCGGGCCTGGACCTCGACCAGCTGGGCGCTCGCGCCTCCACGCTCTCGGGACCCGTGTCCCGCGAGCTCCTCGACGCCGGAGCGGCCGACCTCGCGCCGCTGGGAGGGACCCGATGACCTCGACCGACCAGAAGCCCCTGAAGGGCTGGCGCGTGCTCGTGCCCCGCGGCGGGCCGTGGGGCGACGGCGTCGCCTACGACCTCCGCACGCAGGGCGCCACGCCCGTGGTCGCGCCCATGATCAACTTCGCCGCGACGCAGGACGCGCAGGCGCTCGAGTCGGCCCTCGCCGACCTCGCCGCGGGATCCTTCGACTGGCTCACCGTCACGAGCGCCACCACGGTGGACGTGCTGTCGTCGCACCGCGCGGTCGTCCCCGCGGGCACGCGCATCGCGGCGGTCGGCGAGACCACGGCGGCGGCGCTCGTCGCGGCCGGCTACACGGTCGACTTCGTGCCCTCCATCGAGTCCTCGGCCACCGCGCTCCTCGAGGAGTGGACGGAGATGGCCGCGGGATCCCCGCGCCGCCGCGTCCTCACGCTCCGGTCCGAGATCGCGAAGCCCACCCTCACCGACGGCCTCATCGCGCGCGGCCACGACGTGCGCTCGGTCGTCGCGTACCGCACGGTCGGCGTGCCCGTGAGCGACCGGATCCGCGAGGACGTCGCCTCGGGCCGCGTCCGCGCGATCCTCGTCACCTCGGGCAGCGTCGCGGAGCAGGTGCACGAGCAGCTCGGCGACGTGCCGGACGGCGTCGTCATCGCCTGCATCGGCCCGCGCACCGCCAAGGACGCGCGCCGCTCGGGCGTCCGCGTCGACGTGGTCGCGCCGGAGCGCTCGGCCGCGTCCCTCATCCAGTCCCTCGTCGACCTCGCCCGCCACGAGGAGCCGCGCGCCGACACCGCGGGGCTCAGCGGCCTCGCCGACCTCCTCGATCGGAACACCACGGAATGACCTCCCCCTACTACCGCCCGCGCCGCCTGCGCACCTCGCCGGCCATGCGCCGGCTCACGGCCGAGACGCGCCTGCACGCGGCCGACCTCGTGCTGCCCATGTTCGTGCGCGAGGGCATCACGGAGGCGTCCCCCATCACGTCGATGCCCGGGGTCTCCCAGCACTCGCTCGACAGCCTCCGCCGCGCGCTCGTCGAGGCCGCGGAGGCGGGGATCGGCGGCGTGATGCTGTTCGGCGTGCCGAGCGTGCGCGACGCCGAGGGGTCCGGCGCGAGCGACCCGGAGGGCATCCTCAACGTCGCCACGCGCGTCGCGGTGGAGGAGGTCGGCGACGCGCTCGTCGTGCAGACCGACCTGTGCCTCGACGAGTTCACCGACCACGGCCACTGCGGCGTGCTCGACGCGCACGGCGTCGTCGACAACGACCGCACCCTCGACCGCTACCGCGCCATGGGCCTCGCCCAGGCGGAGGCGGGATCCCACCTCCTCGGCCTCAGCGGCATGATGGACGGCCAGGTCGGCGCGGTCCGCGAGGCCCTCGACGACGCCGGGCACCACGACGTCGCGATCCTCGCCTACGCGGCCAAGTACGCGAGCGCCTTCTACGGCCCCTTCCGCGAGGCCGTCGACTCGCAGCTCGTCGGCGACCGCCGCACCTACCAGATGGACAACGGCAACCGCCGCGAGGCCCTCCGCGAGGTGGAGCTCGACATCGAGGAGGGCGCCGACGTCGTCATGGTGAAGCCCGCCATGAGCTACCTCGACATCCTCGCCGACGTCGCCGCGACCAGCAGCGTGCCCGTCTGGGCGTACCAGATCTCGGGCGAGTACGCGATGATCGAGGCCGCCGCGCAGAACGGCTGGATCGACCGCGAGCGCGCCATCGAGGAGAGCGTCCTCGGCATCAAGCGCGCCGGCGCCGACGCCATCCTCACCTACTGGGCCGTCGAGCTGGCCGAGCGCCTCGCCCGCCGCTGACCCACCCGCCCCCGCCGGACCCGCGTCCGGCCCGCAGCATCCGAGCGCATCGGCGCCCGGCACCGAAGGACTCACCGTGACCCACTCCCAGGACCTCTTCGACCGCGCACGCGACGTCATCCCCGGCGGCGTGAACTCGCCCGTCCGGGCCTTCGGCTCGGTCGGCGGCACGCCGCGCATGATGGTGAAGGCCGCCGGCCCCTACGTGACCGACGCCGACGGCGTCGAGTACGTCGACCTCGTCAACTCGTGGGGCCCCGCGATCCTCGGCCACGCCCGACCGGAGGTCGTGGAGGCCGTGCAGGACGCCGCCGCCCTCGGCCTCGGCTTCGGCGCGACCACGCCCGCGGAGACGGAGCTCGCCGAGCTCGTCACGGAGCGCGTGCGCGTCGCGGGCGTCGACGGATCCCCGGACCGCCGCCCCATCGAGAAGCTGCGCCTCGTGTCCACCGGCACCGAGGCCACCATGACCGCGATCCGCCTGGCGCGCGGGTTCACGGGCCGCGACCTCCTCGTGAAGTTCGCCGGCCACTACCACGGGCACTCCGACAGCCTCCTCGCCGAGGCGGGCTCGGGCGTCGCGACGCTCGCGCTGCCCGGCTCCGCGGGGATCCCCGAGGCCGTCGCCGCGCAGACCATCGTCGTGCCCTACAACGACCTCGAGGCCGTGCGCGCCGTGTTCGCCGAGCACGGTCCGCGCATCGCCGCCGTGATCACCGAGGCCGCCGCGGCGAACATGGGCGTCGTGCCGCCGCTGCCCGGCTTCACCGCCGAGCTCGCGCGCATCGCCCACGACAACGGATCCCTGCTCATCTCCGACGAGGTGCTCACCGGCTTCCGCGTGCACCCGGCCGGCTACTGGGGCCTCGACAACGCCGGGCTCGCCGCCGACCACCCCGACGCCTGGACGCCCGACCTCGTCACCTACGGCAAGGTCATCGGCGGCGGCCTCCCCGTCGCCGCGCTCGGCGGCCGGGCCGACGTGATGGACCACCTCGCGCCCCTCGGTCCCGTCTACCAGGCGGGCACGCTCTCCGGGAACCCGGTGGCCGTCGCCGCGGGCCTCACCACGCTCCGCCTCGCCGACGCCGACGTGTACCGCGCGCTCGACATCGCCGCGGACATCCTCATCTACGCCGTCGAGCTCGCGTTCGACCGCGCTGGGCTCGCCTACTCGGTGCAGCGCGCGGGGAGCCTCTTCAGCTTCACGTTCGGCACGCCGCCCGAGCACGGGATCACCGACTACGCCACCGTGCAGGCGCAGGAGACCTGGCGCTACCCGGCCTTCTTCCACTCCATGCTCGACCAGGGCGTCAGCCTGCCCCCGTCGGTCTTCGAGGCGTGGTTCGTCTCGGCCGCCATGGACGAGGCCTCGCTCGACCGCGTGATCCGCGCCCTCCCGGCCGCCGCCCGCGCGGCCGCCGCGGCGACCCCGCCCGCCTAGCCCGTCAGAGCGTGATCGCCGCGAACCGCTCCAGCTCGACCCACCCGTCGCGGCCGTCCGCGGGCGTGCCGGTGCGCGCGGTCGCGGGCACGCCGAGCCGGTCGGCCGCGGCGAGCTGCGCCACGTCGTAGCCCGTCAGCGCGCCGATCTCCGCCACCGCCACCTGGTAGGTGCGGTACGGCCCGAGCTCGGGCGCGTCCGCGGTCGCGGTCTGTCGGTCGAGGTCGCCGAGCTCCGGCGCCTGGTCGAGCAGGTACGCGGTGGCGGCGAGCTCGTCGCCGGACACCCAGGCCGCGATCTTCCAGAACATCAGCGGGATCCGCACCCCGCGGTACACGGGGTCGTCGTCCGAGAGGACGGGACCCGTGAGGACCGTCATGCGCCGGTCGCCGAGGTCGGCGTTGTCGAGCACGTAGTCCTCGAGGCCGAGCCACAGCTCCTTGGACTGGTTGAACTCCGCCGCCTGCGGGGCCGCGTTCGTGTACGCGAAGGTGTCGGCGCTCGCGCGGGCGGCGGTGGCGATGTCGCCCCACACCGGATCCCGTCGGCGCACCAGGTGCCCGCGGTCGATGTCGTTGCGGGCGTACAGCTCGGGGCCGCACTGCTGCTCCTCGGGGAGGCGCGGATCCAGGTGCCAGTCGTCCGTGCGCTCCACGTCGACGAGGTGCGCGCCGTCGATGTTCACGGCGGTGAGCGCCGCGAGCCGGCGGTCGGTGTCCATGAGCACCGTGAAGTGGATGTAGTCGAGCCGCACGGGCGGGGCGTCGGCCGGGGCCCCGGGCAGCGGGAGCGGGATGGGCAGGAAGTCGAGGTCGTAGCCGTCCATGCCCGGAGCCTATGCCCGGCCGGCGACGCGCGGCCGGCCGGTCAGGCTCGGCGCAGGGGAGCCGTCGCGCGACCGCGTGCGAGCTCGGCGAACACGTCGGTCGTGAGCCGGTACGCGTGCTCGACCTCGGCGACCACGCGGGCGCGCTCGTCGTCGTCCCACGGCACCTGGTCGAGCGCCTCGCGGTACGTGCTGCAGAAGCGGCGGGGCTCCGCGATCTCGGCGAAGAGGTACAGGCCGACGCCGTTGGTGTCGAAGCCGAACTGCCGCTGCAGGAGGGAGCGGAGGAGGCGGCCGCCGGAGAGGTCGCCGAGGTAGCGCGTGTAGTGGTGCGCGACGAAGCCGCCGACCCAGACGGACGCGACCTGCTCGATCCGCTCGACGTACGCGGTCGTGCTCGCGAGCGGGCGGACCACGTCGCGCCAGTCGGGCCCGACCAGGAAGTCGAGGTCGGCCTCGATGGCGGGGAGGCGCGTGAGGCGGGGGCTGATGAAGCGCGCGGCGACGGGATCCGCCACCATCCGCTCGGTCGCCTGCTCGATGGCGCGGTAGACGAAGTAGTGCTGGGCGACGAGCGCGACGTAGTCGTCGCGGCAGCCGCGGCCGGTGACGAGCGCGGTCATGAACTCGTCCGCGTCCTGCGCCTCGGCGCGCGGTCGTGCGCGGTCGCGGAGGGCCTCGGTGAGGGAGACGACGGTCATGATGTAGGTGAGCCTAACCTCATCTCCAGGCCGGACGGAAGAGCCGTCGGGCGCTGTCCTGCCGACCCTCGGCCGCGGCTCAGGAGGCGGCGGCGAAGAACACGAGGCCGAGCAGCGGCGGCACGCCCTGCACGAGCGCGGGGACGAGGTACTTCTTGCCGGTGCTCGCGATGATGATCGACGCCAGCACCATGCACGCGGTCGTGAAGAGCACGAGCGTGAGCCCGGCGGGCACGTTGCCGACGAAGTAGAGGATCAGCCCGAGGCCGGCGCCGAGCGCGAGGAACAGGTTGTAGAAGCCCTGGTTGTAGGCCCACGGCTTGATGATGAGGGCCTTCTCCTGGTCGGCGACGCCGAAGCGCTTCCAGGCGAACGGCTTCTCGAACCAGACGCTCTCGAGGAGGAAGAAGAAGACGTGCAGCAGGGCCGCGAGCGCGACGAAGATGGTTCCGGTGGCGGCTACTGCGGTCATGATCCCTCGCTCCGGCGGCAGCGTGCCGCGTCGCGCCCAGGCTAGCGCGCCGGGGTCGCCCGCGGCTCGCGGAGGCGGCGGGTGCTAGGCGCGGACGTCCACCACCACGCGCCCGCTGGAGGCGCCCGCGAGGATCCGCTCGCCCGCCGCGACGGCGCCGTCGAGCGGCACGGTCGTGGTGATGGAATCGAGGAGCGCGGGGTCGAGGTCGGTCGCGAGCCGGGCCCAGGCCTCGCGGCGGAGCGCGGCGGGCGCCTCGACGGAGTTGATGCCCGCGAGCGTGACGGCCCGGAGGATGAAGGGGAGCACGGTGCCCGGCAGGTCGGGTCCCTGCGCGAGGCCCGCCGCGGTGACGACGCCGCCCCATCGCGTCTGCGCGAGGACGTTGACGAGCGTCGCGCTGCCCACGCTGTCGACGGCGCCCGCCCAGCGGACGCTCTGCAGCGGTCGGCCCGGCTCGCCGAGCTCCGAGCGGTCGATCACCTCGGCGGCGCCGAGCGCGCGCAGCCGGTCGCCGAGCTCGTCGACCCGGCCGGTCGACGCGACCACGCGGTGGCCGAGGCGGGCGAGGAGCGCGACCGCGACGGATCCGACCCCGCCACCCGCGCCCGTGACGAGCACGTCGCCGGATCCGGGCTCCACGCCGCCGCGCTCGAGCGCGAGCACCGCGAGCATCGCGGTGAAGCCCGCGGTGCCGATGGCGGCGGCGCGCGCCGCGGGCATCCCCTCGGGCACGCGCACGAGGGACGCCGCCGGGACGCGCACGCGCTCCGCCAGCCCGCCGTCGCGGCTCTCGCCGAGGCCGGCGCCGTTCAGCACGACCAGGTCGCCGGGGGAGAAGGCGTCGGATCCGCTCGCCGCGACCGTGCCGACGGCGTCGATCCCGGCGACGAGCGGGCTCGTGCGCGCGATGCCGGGCCGGCCGCCGAGCAGCATGCCGTCCTTGTAGTTGACGCTCGAGAAGAGGACGTCGAGCACGACCTCGCCGTCGCCGGGACCGGCCGCGCCGCCCGTCGCCCGCTCGTCGGGGAGGTCGCGCAGCGCGACCTCGATGCCCTTCGTGCCGTCGTCGGCGACGGTCTGCTCGGCCACGAGCGCGCGGTACGTCATGCCGTCACGCTACGCCCGGGCGGCGAGCCGACGCGAGCGACGGCGACCCGAGGGGATCAGCCGAAGAGGATCGCGGCCTCGTCGTAGCGGTGCTGCGGCACCGTCTTCAGGCGGCCGAGCGCCTCCTCGAACCCGACGTGCACGATGTCGGTGCCGCGGAGGGCGACCATGCGGCCCCAGTGCCCGTCGCGCACGCTGTCGACCGCGGCGAGGCCGAGGCGGGTCGCGAGCACGCGGTCGTAGGAGGACGGGGTGCCGCCGCGCTGGATGTGGCCGAGGGTCGTGGCGCGCGTCTCGATGCCGGTGCGCTCCTCGATGATGGGCGCGATCTGCTCGCCGATGCCGCCGAGCCGGGGGCGGCCGAAGGCGTCCAGCCCGCGCTCGCCGTGCGCGTCCGAGGCGTGCTCGGGGATGAAGCCCTCCGCGACGACGACGAGCGGCGCGCGCCCCCGGTCGTAGGCCGAGCGGACCCAGCCGACGATCTCGTCCATCGACGTCTTCTGCTCGGGGATGAGGATCGCGTGCGCGCCCGCGGCCATGCCCGAGTGCAGCGCGATCCAGCCGACGTGGCGGCCCATGACCTCGGCCACCATGCAGCGGCTGTGCGAGTCGCCCGTGGTGCGGAGGCGGTCCATGGCGTCGGTCGCGATCTGCACCGCGGTGTCGAAGCCGAACGTGTAGTCGGTGGCGTCGAGGTCGTTGTCGACCGTCTTGGGGACGCCGACGATCTTGAGCCCGGCGTCGGTGAGGCGCTTCGCGGCCGCGAGCGTGCCCTCGCCGCCGATGGCGAGGATCGCGTCGATGCCGAGGCGGTCGAGGTTCTCCTGGATCCGCTCCACGCCGCCGTCGCCCTCGAACGGGTTCGTGCGGCTGGTGCCGAGGATCGTGCCGCCCTGCTTGCCGATGCCCTGGATGTCGCGGCGGGCGAGCGGCATGACGTCGCCGTCGACGACGCCCCGCCAGCCGTCGCGGAAGCCCACGAACTCCTGCTTGTGGATGGTCGTTCCCTTGAGCACCGCCCCGCGGATCACCGCGTTGAGTCCGGGGCAGTCTCCGCCTGAGGTGAGGATTCCGATGCGCACACGTCCATCATGGGGCACGGTCCGCGGCTCCGGCCGAGGCGGGCGGGCAGGGATCACGCCTCCGCCTCCTCGAGCCGCCCCGCGGAGGGGTCGCGGTCGAGGCGCTCGCGGCTGAACACCTGGTCCGCCGTCGTGAGCGCGAGGCCGATGATGCCGGCGCGGTCGCCGAGGTCGGACGTGCGGATCACGAGCTCCCGGGTCGCGAGCGGGTGCGTCCGGAGGTACACGCGCTCCCGGAGGCCGGACATGAGGACCTCGCCGCACTCGCCGAGCTGACCGGAGATGACGATCATGCGCGGGTTCAGGATGTTGACGAGGTCGGCCACGGCCTCGCCGAGGATCCGGCCCGCCTGCCGGACGGCCTGCGTCGCGCGCATGTCGCCGCGGAGGACGCCCGCGGCCACGTCGGCCACGTGGCGGATCGACGGGTCGGCCTCGGACAGGTCCCGCACGAGCGCCCAGCCGCCCGCGTACGCCTCGACGCAGCCGGAGTTGCCGCAGCGGCAGGGGAGCGGGGACGTGTCGACGCCGTCCGCGACCGCGCGCGTGTGCCCGACGTCGCCCGCCGCGCCGACCGCGCCGCGGATCGTCTGCCCGTTGAAGACGAGGCCGGAGCCGATGCCCGTGCCGAGCTTGAGGCTGATGAGGTCGTCCGCGCCGTGGTGGTGCGCCTCGGCCCGGGCCCGCGCGTTCGCGTCGTTCTCGATGACCACGGGCGCGTCCGGGAAGGGCCCCTGGAGGAAGCCGGCGATGTCGAAGCCGTCCCAGCCGGTCATGATCGGCGGGTTGCGCACGCGACCGGCGGCGAACTCGACCGGCCCGGGCACGCCGATCCCGATCCCGACCACGCGGCCCTCCGACATGAGGCGCTGGAAGGCCGCGACGACGAGGGAGAGCACGGCCTCCGGGCCGTCCCAGACGTCGACCTCGATCGTCTCGCGGCGCAGCGGGGTGCCGCGCAGGTCGCATGCGGCGGCGATGAGGCCGCTCGCCCCGATGTCGGCGGTGAGGAGGACGGGGCCGTCGAGGTTGACGGCGAAGACGGTGGAGGGGCGGCCGCCCGTGGACGCGCCGCCGGACGTGGGCACCAGCAGCCCGCGCTCGACGAGCGTCGCCAGGCGCTGGTTCACCGTCGACCTGCTGAGGCCCGTGCGCTCCATAACCGCGGTGCGCGACAGCTCGCCGTGCTCGCGGAAGAGGGCGAGGACGTCGGCCAGGTGCGCCGCCTGCTCGGTCTGCTTCATCGGATCCCCCGCTCATCGCCCCGCTCGTCTCACCGATCGTAGCCTTTCCGATGTCCACGTCACGAGAACGATGCACTTTCGTGTTGCGTCGATACGAAAGTGCCGCTAGTTTGCATCTACCGGCACGCAGTGGTGCCCTATATCTCCGAGGATGAAGATGACCCACACCAAGTCGGCGCGTCGGGCGCTCACGCTCCTGGTCCCGGTGACGGCCGTCGCGCTGTCCCTCGCCGCCTGCTCCGGCGGCTCGACCGGCGACGCCGGCGCCTCGGGCGGCAGCTCGAGCACCAAGGTCGCCGCCGTCATCAAGGGGCTCGACAACCCCTTCTTCCAGGCGATGGAGGACGGGATCCAGGACACGGCCGACGCGGACGGCGTCGACGTCTCCATCCAGGCCGCCGCCGACATCGGCGACACCACCGGCCAGGCCGACAAGCTCACCGCCCTCGCGGGACAGGACCTCGGCTGCCTCATCGTCAACCCGATCAGCGGCACCAACCTCGTGCAGGCGCTCGCCGCGGCCTCGGGGAAGACCATCGTCAACATCGACAGCCCGCTCGACCCCGACGCCGTGTCCGCCGCGAGCCTCGACGTCGCGACGTACATCGGCACCGACAACGAGGCCGCGGGCGGCAAGGCCGGCGACTTCCTGAAGGGGTCCCTGCCGGCGGGCGCCAAGGTCGCCGTCATCGGCGGGATCTCCGGCGACGTGACGAGCGCCGCCCGCGTCGACGGCTTCACGGCCGCGATCGGATCCGACCTCGACGTCGTGCAGGAGGCCGCGGCCGACTGGAAGCGCGAGGTCGCGCTCACCAAGGCGACCGACATCATCGCGGCGGAGCCCGACGTCGCCGCCTTCTTCGCGGCGAACGACGACATGGGCCTCGGCATCGTCAAGGCGGTGGAGAACGCCGGGCGCACCGGCCAGATCCAGGTCGTGAGCGTCGACGGCAACAAGGACGCCCTCGAGAGCGTCGAGGCCGGCGGGCTCACCGCGACGGTCGCCCAGTACCCGTTCGCCATCGGCCAGCTCGGCCTCCAGGCCTGCGAGGTCGCGACCTCCGGCGGCACCCTGCCCGCCGACGTCGAGTCGCCCACCGCGCTCGTGACGACGGACAAGGCCGCGGACGCCATCGCCGCGTTCCCGCAGCCGTTCGAGGAGTTCGACAACCCCCTCACGGAGCTCCTCCCCGCGAGGTGACCCGGTGCGGCGCTCCACGGGAGCGCCGCACCCTCCCTCCCGCCACCCGCCCGCTCCGGCGCGGCGGCCCCTTCCGGCGCGCCGCGCCGCGCCCGCACCGCCGAGCCCCACGGAGATCCGCATGACCATCGCCCCCACCCGCGCCCCGCGCAGCGACGCCGCCCCCGCGGCCCGGCTCCCGCAGCTGCGCCAGCTCTCCTTCTGGGCGGAGAACGCCGCCCCCATCGGCCTCGTCGCCCTCGTGATCGTGTTCTCGATCCTCACGCCGACGTTCCTCAGCCTCGGCAACGTCAAGGCGATGCTCGTCGCCGCGGCGATCCTCGTGATCCTGTCCGTCGGGCAGTCGTTCGTCATCACGACGGGCGGCATCGACCTCTCGATCTCCGCGACCATGACGGTCGGCGCCGTGGGCTTCGGCATCGGCTGGGGCGCGGGCTGGGGCTTCTGGCCCTCCGCGCTCGCCGCCCTCGCCTTCGCGGGTGCCATCGGCGTGATCAACGGCCTGCTCATCGCGAAGGGGAAGGTCACCGACTTCATCGCGACCCTCGGCACGCTCTCGGTCGCGACGGGCCTCGCCCTCATCGCCTCCGACGGCAAGCCGATCACCGTGGGGAGCCCGGAGCTGCTGCGCCTCACGACCGGGTCGATCGGGATCGTCGGCTACCCGATCATCCTCGCGGCCGTCATCGGCGTCATCGCCTGGATCGTCATGTTCCGCACGCGCTTCGGCCTGCACGTGCAGGCGGTCGGCGGCGACGAGGAGGCGGCCGTCGCGAACGGCATCGCGGCGGGACGCGTGCGCATCGCCGTCTACGTCATCGCGGCGGGGCTCGCCGGCATCGCGGCGCTGCTGCTCGTGGCGCGCGTCGGCGCCGCGGAGCCCGCCATCAACACGCAGTACCTGCTCAACTCCATCGCGGCGGTCGTGCTCGGCGGGGTCAGCCTCACGGGCGGCAAGGCCAAGATCGTCGGCCCGATCATCGGCGCCTTCCTGCTCACCGCCCTCACGAACGGCCTGACGCTGCTCGGCGTCTCGCAGTTCTACCAGCCGCTCGCGGTCGGCCTGGTGGTCGTCCTCGCCGCCCTCATCACGCGCTACCAGAAGAAGTGAGCCCCTCCATGACCGACGACATCCTCCTCGAGGCCCGCGACATCACGAAGTCCTTCGGCGGCGTCCACGCGCTCAAGGGCGCGACCATGCGGATGCGCCGCGGCGAGATCACCGCCCTCATCGGCGACAACGGCGCCGGCAAGTCCACGCTCGTGCGCTGCCTCTCGGGCGTCCACCCGCCGGACTCCGGCACCATCACGCTCGAGGGCGAGGCCGTGTCCTTCGGCACGCCGCTGCAGGCCCGCGACGGCGGCATCGAGACGGTCCACCAGACCCTCGCCCTCGTCGAGGACCTCACCGTCTGGCAGAACTTCTTCCTCGGCCGCGAGCTCGTGAAGGGGATCCCGGGGATCCGCTTCCTCGACCGGGCGAAGATGCGCAAGACGGCCCAGGACCTCCTCGGCGACCTGGCGGTGAACGTGCCGCCCGTCACGAGCCGTGTGCGGCGCCTGTCCGGCGGCCAGCGCCAGGCGGTCGCCATCGCGCGCGCCGCGGGGTGGGGGAGCCGCATCGTGATCATGGACGAGCCGACCGCGGCGCTCGGCGTGCAGGAGACCGCGCGCGTCGAGAGGATCATCCTCAAGCTCCGCGACTCCGGCGTGGCCGTGCTCCTCATCAGCCACAACTTCGACCAGGTGATGCGCCTCAGCGACCAGGTCTGGGTGATGCGGGCGGGTCTCGCGGTCGCCGAGCGCCGCACGACCGAGACGTCGGGCCCCGAGCTCGTCGAGCTCATCACCGGCGCGAAGGCCGCGTGATGCGCGCGCCGCTCCGGATGCACCGCACGTCGCCCGCGCGGACGTCGCCGATCGGGGTCCACGCTGGCCTCCTCACGCCCGACTGGACCCCCGGGTCCGCCCGGCGCGCGATCGCGACGGCCGCCGGCATCGGGTACGACCTCGTCGAGGTCCCCGCGCCCGGCCGGGACGACGGGTCGGCCTCGGCGGCCGAGACGTCGGCGCTGCTCGACGAGCACCGCATCGACGCGGTCGTCTCCCTCGCGCTCGACGCGGCCTCCGACATCCACACCGCGGATCCGGCCGCCTCCGCGCGCGGGGAGGCCCGGCTCGCGGACGCCGTGCGGTTCGCGGCCGGCATCGGGGCGGGGTACGTGGGCGGCGTCACGCACTCGGCGATGCGCAAGAACCCGCATGGCGGGGGACCCGCCGAGCGGGCGAACGTCGTCCGGGTGCTCCGCGACGTCGCGGCGCGCGCGGCAGCCGACGGGATCGTCGTCGGGCTGGAGTACGTGAACCGCTACGAGAGCAACCTCCTCAACACCGCGGCGCAGACCGTCGCGCTGATCGAGGAGGTGGGCGCGGCGAACCTCGTCGTGCACATCGACGCCTTCCACGCGCACATGGAGGAGGTGGACCTCGCGAGCGCCGTGCGCGACGCCGGCGACCACCTCGCCTACGTCCACGCCTCGGAGAACCACCGCGGCGAGCTCGGCACCGGCAGCACCGACTGGGACGGCCTCCTCGGCGCCCTCCGCGCGGCGTCCTTCGCCGGGCCGCTGACCGTCGAGACGTTCTCGCCTGCCGTGCAGTCCGCGGCCGTGGCCGACGACATCGGGCTGTGGCGCGAGCTCTGGTCGGATCCCGTCGCCGTGGCGACCGCGGGACACCGCTTCCTCGCGGACCGGCTCGACGTCGTCCCGACCGAGGCCGACGCGGCGCCCGCCGCGACCCGCGCCTGACCCCATCCACCCAGAAAGCAGGAGAACCATGCCCACGAACGCACTCGGAGTGCACGCCCTCGTCTTCGCCGGCGGCACGACCCCGGACGAGATCACCCGCACGGTGGAGCAGACGAAGGCGGCCGGCTTCGACCTGCTCGAGCTCTCGCTGCACGACGTGGTCAACCTCGACACCGCGCACGCGAAGGCCGCCCTCGACGCCGAGGGCCTCGACGTCGTCTGCTCGCGCGGCCTCGCGTTCTCGGCCGACGTGTCGAGCGAGGACCCGGACACCGTGGCGCGCGGCGCGGAGCTCCTCGCTGACAGCCTCGACGTGGTCGAGGCGCTCGGCGGCACGCACTTCACGGGCGCCCTCTACAGCGCGCTCGGCAAGTACGGCGCGCCCCTGTCGGCGAAGGGACGCGCCAACGTCGTCGGCGTGCTGACGGACCTCGCGGCGGACGCGGGCCGTCGCGGCATGACGCTCGGACTCGAGATCTGCAACCGCTACGAGACCAACGTGATCAACACCGCGGCCGACGCGCTGCGCCTCGCCGACGACATCGGGGCGGACAACGTGCTCATCCACCTGGACACTTATCACATGAACATCGAGGAGGACGACCTCGCCCGGCCCGTGCGGCTCGTCGGCGACCGGCTCGGCTACGTCCACGTGGGCGAGAACCACCGGGGCTACCTCGGCAGCGGGCACCTCGACTTCACGAGCTTCTTCCACGCCCTGGCGGAGATCGACTACCGCGGCGCCATCACGTTCGAGTCGTTCTCGTCGGCCGTCGTCTCGCCGACCCTGTCGAACGACCTCGCCATCTGGCGGAACCTCTGGGACGACGGCCCCGCGCTCGCCCGCCACGCGGGCGACTTCCTCCGCGCCGGGCTGGAGGGCAGCCGTGCCCGCGTCTGACCTCGACGCCCTCGCCCGCCGCGCCCTCGGGCTCGTGCGCGACGGGCGCCGCGCGATCCTCGCCATCGCGGGCAGCCCGGGCGCCGGCAAGACGACGCTCGCGCGGGCGCTCGTGGCGCGGGTCGACGCGCTGGCGGGCGACGGCACCGCGGCGTACGTGCCCATGGACGGCTTCCACCTCGCGAACGCGACGCTCGACCGGCTCGGCCGGCACGACCGCAAGGGCGCGATCGACACCTTCGACGGGTGGGGCGTGCTCGCGCTCGTGCGGCGGATCCGCGCGGAGACGGACCACACGGTGTACGCGCCGTCGTTCGACCGGGCGGTCGACGAGGGGGTGGCCGGCGCGATCGCGGTGGATCCCGGCGCCCGGCTCGTCGTGGTCGAGGGCAACTACCTGCTCGTCGACGAGGATCCGTGGGCGCAGCTCGCCGCGGAGTGCGACGAGGCGTGGTTCTGCGAGACGCCCGCCGACGCGCGGTTCTCGCGCCTGGTCGACCGGCACACCGCGGGCGGGCGCGATCCGGACGCCGCGGCGGCGTGGGCACGTGAGGTCGACGGCGCCAACGCGGTCCTCATCGAGGGCACGCGCGGCCGCGCCGACCTCGTGGTGGACGGCACGGCCGCCGCGGTCCGCGACGCCGTGGGCGGCTGACGCGGATCCGGCGGTCGGTGGCCTTCCGTAGCCTGAGGGGATGGACGACGGCGGCGCGGAGGTGACGGCCCCCGACGCGCGGACGACCTACCTCCCCGACCGCGAGGTCGACCTCCGGCTGGTCCTCCGCCCGCTGTTCCGCGGCGTCGTGGATCCGACCTGCCGCTGGGATCCCGCCCCGCCCGGCTCCCGCCGCATCGGCATGTGGCGCACCGCCCGCACACCCCTCGGTCCGGCGTCGCTCCGGTTGGACCCGCGGGCCGACGGCGGCGTCGAGGCGCGCGCCTGGGGCCCGGGCGCCGAGTGGGCGATCGACGGCGTGCCGGAGCTGCTCGGCGAAGGCGACGACTGGTCCGACCTCGACGTCTCCGCGCATCCGCTCCTCCGCGACGCGCACCGCCGGCTGCCCGCGCTCCGGCTGATGCGCACGAACCACGTGTTCGAGGCGATGGCCTCCGCGGTGCTCGAGCAGAAGGTCACCGGACTCGAGGCCCGGCGGGCGTGGCGGCAGCTGATCCTCGCGCACGGCGACCCGGCACCCGGCCCCGTGCCCGTCGGCATGCGCGTGCTCCCGTCGCCGGAGCGCTGGCGCCTCATCCCGTCCTGGGAGTGGCACCGCGCGGGCGTCGACCCGAAGCGGTCGCGCACGCTCATCGCCGTCGCGACCTCGGCGGCGGGGCTCGAGCGCACGCTCGCGCTCGGCCGGGGGAGCGAGGAGATCACCCGGCGGCTGCGGTCGATCCCGGGCGTGGGGATCTGGACGGCGGCGGAGACCACGCAGCGCGCCCACGGGGATCCGGACTCGGTGAGCGTCGGCGACTACCACGTGCACGACACGGTCGGGTGGGCGCTCGTCGGCCACGCGGTCGACGACGACGGGATGCTGGAGCTGCTCGAGCCGTGGCGCGGCCACCGTCAGCGGGTGATGCGCCTCATCGAGGCGAGCGGGTTCCGGAAGCCGCGCTTCGGCCCGCGCATGACGGTGCAGGACCACCGCGCGCACTGAGCCGGGCGGTGGTCCGCGACCGTCGGATCGGCCGTCGTCGGATCGGCCGCCGCCGGATCAGCTGTCGGCGGCGATGCCGTCGGGCAGGTCCGCGCCGGCGCCCTTCAGCGCGTCCACGAGGTCCTGGCCGGCGACCGTCTTCACGATGTCGCCCTGGATCCGGAGCGTCGGGGTGCCCGTGACGCCCGCGGAGGTCGCGTCGGAGGTGTTGCCCGTGATCCACGACGAGTACCGGCCCTCGGCCACGCACGTGCGCGCCGCGTCGGAGGAGACGCCCTCGGTCGTGAGCCACGTGACGAAGTCGGCGTGGGTCCACGAGTCGGTGACGGTGGAGTGGTTGTCGAACAGGGCCGAGTGCACGGCCGGCCACTTGTCGGGCTCCTCCGCGAGGACGCACGCGGCGGCGCTGCCCGCGACCTGCCCGTACTTCGTGACGATCTGGATGGGGTGGTAGACGATGCGCACCTGGCCGGTGGCGGCGATCCGGTCGAGCAGCGGGCCCGTCTCGGCCTCGTACTGCGCGCAGTGGGGGCACGAGTAGTCCTCGAAGACGTCCATGGTGACCGGGGCGTCGGCCGCCCCGACGCTCACGCCCGTGGGCTCGGACGCGACGCGCACCTGGTCGCCCGTGGACAGCGGCGCGGTCGCGTCGGCGACGGGGCCCGCGGCGCTCGCCGCCTGGGACTGGCCGAGGAGGTAGACGCCGCCGGCGATGGCCGCGATGACGAGGACGAGGCCGCCCGCGACGGAGAACTGGACCATGAGGCGACGGCGCTTGCGGCGACGGTCGTCGAGGGCCCTCTCGATGCGTGCCTTCTCGCGGATCGCGCGTACCTTCTCGTTCTCATGCCGGGCCATGCGCACGATCCTAGGGATCGGCGCGTCCGTGCCCCTGGGAGGCGCCACAGCGCACCGTATGGATAGGCTCGGCGGGTGCCCGAAGACGTGTCGTACATCCCCCGCCTCCCCACCGGACAGCAGCACGAGCTCGTCGCGGAGGTGGACGGCCGCACCCAGCGCATGGTGATCGCGGAGGTCGGCGCCGCGCTCCGCGTGCTCCAGGTGGACGCCACCGACCTCGTCCAGTCCTATCCCGACCGGGCGCGGCCCCCGTTCTGCAGCGGCATCGTGCTCGCGCCCTGGCCCAACCGGATCCGCGACGGCATCTGGCAGCAGGGCGACGTGGTGCACCAGCTCGACATCACCGAGGTCGACCGGGAGAACGCGATCCACGGGCTCCTCGAGAACGCGCCGTACCGCCTCGTCGAGCGCGACGAGGTCTCCGTGACGCTCGCCGCCGACGTCCACCCGCAGCGCGGCTACCCGTTCGCCCTCGAGACGACCGTGCGGTACGAGCTCACGGGATCCGGCGTCCGCGTGACGCACGGGATCCGCAACGTCGGCGACGCGGACGCGCCCGTCGCCGTCGGCACGCACCCCTTCCTCCGCGTGGGCGACGTGCCCACCGAGGACCTCGAGGTCGTCATCGACGCGCCCACCCACATCGAGGTGGATCCCGTGCGCCTCAACCCCACGGGCGCCCAGACCCCGGTCGAGGGCACCCGCTTCGACCTCCGCCAGGGCGTCCGCGTGCGCGACGCGCAGCTCGACGACGCGTGGGCCGACGCCCGCGTGGTCGACGGCGTCACGCGCCACGGCGTGCAGGCGCCCGACGGCCGCCGCACCGAGATCTGGGCGGACGGCGAGTTCACCTACTGGCAGGTCTTCGTGACGCCGTGGTACCCGGTCGCCGACGGCCACGTGTGGGCGGTCGCGGTCGAGCCGATGACGGCGCCGGCGGACGCCTTCAACTCGGGCGACGGCCTCATCACCCTCGCGCCCGGATCCGAGTGGTCCGGCACCTGGGGCATCGACCTGCACGACTGATCCGCACGGGCCGCCCGGAGCCGGGCGCGCCCGGTGCACGCTGGTCGGAGAACGAACCCGCCCGGGACGCGTCGCGCCGACCGTCCTAGCGTCGGACCATGACCGACACCGACCCGACCACCGCTCCCCTCGACAGCATCACGGGCGTGCACCACGTGCGCCTCTCCGTGACCGACCTGGCCCGCTCGCGCGCCTTCTACGAGGGCGTGCTCGGGCTCACCCCCGCCATCGAGAGCGAGGGCGACCCGAGCGACCCGGCCGTGCGGCAGGATCCCGCGCAGTACTTCGGCGGCGTGATCTACGGCGTCGGCTCGCAGCTCCTCGGCCTGCGCCCCGTCACGGCCGGCGGCGCGTTCGACCCCGAGACGCGCGGCCTCGACCACGTCAGCCTCCAGGTCGGCTCGCGCGACGACCTCGTGCGCGCGGCCGCGGTGCTCGAGGAGCGCGGCATCGTCCACGGCGAGGTCATCGACTTCCCGACGGGCATGTCGATCCTCTCCGTGCAGGACCCCGACGACATCAACGTCGAGCTCGTCGCGGCGGGCTGACCCATCGACGACCCCCGGGCCCCGGCGCCTGCGTAACATCTATCGCATGCGCCGGGCCCGGCCGGACGCGACGGTCGAGGAGGACGCGATGGCGATGGATCCGCTGGCGCTCGAGAGCCAGGTCTGCTTCCAGGCGGTGGTCGCCGCGCGCACGGTGGTCGCCGTCTACCGGCCGATCCTCGAGCCGCTCGGCCTCACGCACACGCAGTACCTCGTGATGCTCGCCCTCTGGGAGCGCGACGACCGCTCCGTCTCCGACCTCGGGGCGACCCTGCAGCTGGAGCCCGCGACGCTCACGCCGCTGCTCAAGCGCCTCCAGGGCGCCGGGTTCGTGGACCGCGCCCGCAGCAGCGCGGACGAGCGCGTCGTCCTCGTCTCCCTCACGCCCGCGGGCCGCGAGCTCCGCGACCGCGCCATGGACGTGCCCGCCCGGGCGGCCGCGCGCACCGGCATGACGGTGGAGGAGCTCGTGATGCTGCGGGACTCGCTCACCGACGTGGTGGGGCGGCTGACCGGCTCGGTCGCGGACGGCGACGGCGACGGGGGAGCCGGGGCCGACGCGGAGAACCGCGGGGCCGACGCCGGCGCGGACCACCGCGCCGCCTGACCGGCCGTCAGCGGGCGGCGTCGAAGGGCGTCCAGCTCGCGTCGGTGACGCGCGTCGTACCGTCGACGGCCTCGACGGAGAGGGCCGCGCCGCCCAGCGCCCCGACGGTCGCCGTCGTGAGCACCGCGCGGTCGCCGTCGACGAAGGCCTCGATCGTGCGGTCGTCGACGACGAGGTCGAGCGTCACGGGATCCCCGGGCGCCATATCCGGCAGCGGCGCCGTCGCCGGCCGCTCGTAGGGGTCCGGCATGATCCCGTCCGGGTCGTCGTCGCGGACGACGAAGGCCTGCCGCCGCTCCCGGTCGTAGCCGACCGTCACCGAGCCGCCCTCGGGGGACGCGAGCCGCACGCGGGTCTCGCGCGCGGGATCCGCCGGGTCGGGCGTGAGCGTGAGGCGGAGGCGCGAGGGGCCGCCCGGACCGTCGGCGAGCGGCGTCGAGGCGTCGACCCGGGCGTCGGCGATGGGTCGCGCCTCGCCCTCGCGGCCGCCGAGCGCGTCGAGCGCGGACGACCGGAGCGCCCAGCCGTCGCCGTCGGACACCAGCCGGAGCTCGCGGACCAGCGACTGGCCGCCGCCCGCGCCCCCGTCGCGCAGGGGGAGGCGGCCCGCGTAGTCCCAGCTGCTCGTCCAGCCCATCGCGTAGCGGCGGGTGGGCGCGTCGCCGTCGGCCGGATCCGCCCAGGTCACCCCCGCGTAGAAGTCGCTGCCCTGGTCGAGCCAGCGCGGGGCGTCGTCGTCGGTCGTGAAGCGCTCGCCGTCGAAGTCGCCGACCCAGTAGGCGTAGCCCGTGCCGCGGCCCTGGCCGGCGCCGTTCGCGCTCGCGCCGAGGACCCAGCGGACGCGGTCCGGATCATCGGCGCTCGCGATCGGGAACACGTCCGGGGTCTCCAGCGTGCCGAGGTCGTCGCGCCCGAAGTCGGAGCGGTAGGTCCAGTGGATGAGGTCGGGCGACGTGTAGAAGCCGATGCGCCGGCCCTCCGCGAGCGCCATGCTCCATCGCCCGTGCGCACCGTCCCACACGACCTTCGGGTCGCGGAAGTCGGGGCCGCCCGGGTTGTCCAGGACGGGGTTGCCGGCGTACGGCTGGAACCGGTAGCCGCCGTCGGTGGAGTAGTAGAGGGACTGCCGCTGCACGCCGTCGGACTGCTGCGTGAGGATCGCGACCACCGTGCCGGCGCCGAGCCCGGACGTGTCCGCCGTGTCGACGACCACGCTGCCGGTCTCGGCGTCGCCGAGCGGCGTGTCGTACTTGCCGATCGCGACGCCCTCGTCGTGCCAGGTGACCATGTCGGGCGACGTGTAGTGCCGCCACGAGGATCCGTTGCCGCCCGGGTGGTCGGCGTTGACGAGCGCGTAGGCGTGCCAGACGCCGTCGAGCTGGAAGGGGCGCTGCGGGTCGTTCATGAACTCGCCGGCCGGTCGGATGTGGATGCCGTCGTCGGCGGCGCGGGGCGCGGGCGGCGGGGGCGCGACGGGCCCGCGGTCGGCGCCCGTCAGGCCGCGGACGGCGAGGACGAGGGCGGCGGCGACGAGGATGGCGACGATCGTGAGGAGCGCGCGCCGATGGCGGCGGGCGAGCGGGCGGATGCGGTCGAGGAGTCGGGGAGCGAGCCCCGGGGTCTGCGGGCGCGGTGGGGATGCGGTCATGTCGTCGAGCTCCTCGCGTACGGCGTTCGGGGGGCAGACGGGTGGCGGAGCGGAGCGGGAGAGCATGCACCGCCGCACGACCGATGAGCGACGGTATCGGCTCGCCGGGCGCGCGTCCACCCCGTTCGGGGGACACGCCCGGGATCCGTGGACGACCCCGTGAGGGGGCACGGGCGAGGCCGTCGACCCCCTATGCTCGCCGACCGGGGGAGCGTGCACCGCGCGACGCGATCGGTCTCATCGATACGAGAACGAGAGTGAGAACAGGTGACCAAGAGAATCCGACGCGGGCTGTCCGCGTCCGCCGCGGCGACCCTGGTGGTGGCGTCCGCGCTGCTCGCCGGCGGCTCCGCCCAGGCCGCGGGCTCCACCCCGCCGCGGCCCACCGTCCACACCCAGGAGGCGTACGCGCCGGAGGACGACTTCACGGCCCACTGGACGCGGGCGGACGCGAAGCAGATCGCGAAGCTGTCCGACCCGACGGCTCCGTCCCGCCAGAACTCCATGCCCGCGGCGCAGACCATGCCGCAGGTGCCGCAGGACTTCCCGTCCATGACCGACAAGGCCTACGTGTGGGACACGTGGCCGCTGACGGACTCGTCGGGCCAGACCTACAGCGTCGACGGGTACGACGTGATCTTCGCGCTCACGGCCCCGCGCACGCTGTCGTTCGACGACCGGCACACGGCCGCCAAGATCGGGTACTTCACCCGGCCGACGGGGATCCCGGCGGAGCAGCGCCCGGAGAACGGCGGCTGGACCTACCAGGGGAACGTCTTCGGCGACGGCGTGACGGACGGGATCTTCCCCGACCAGTCGTTCACGCAGCAGGCCGAGTGGTCGGGCTCCGCGCGGATCATGGCCGACGGCACGGTCAAGATGTTCTTCACCGACGTGGCGTTCTACCGCGACGCGAAGGGGCAGGACGTGAAGCCCGCCGACCCGGTCATCTCGCTCAGCCAGGGCCGGATCGAGAAGACGGACGGCGCGGTGAAGGTCGCCGGCTTCGAGACGGTGACCCCGCTCCTGCGCCCCGACGGGCAGCGGTACCAGACCAAGGACCAGAACCCGTTCGTGAACTTCCGCGACCCGTTCACGTTCACGGATCCGGACCACCCCGGCAAGACGTACATGGTGTTCGAGGCCAACGTCGCCGGGAAGCGCGGCGAGCAGAAGTGCGACGAGACCGACCTCGGCTACCGCACGGGCGACCCGAAGGCGGAGGACCCGAAGGAGGTCACCGCGACGGGTGCGAACCTGCAGATGGCGTCCATCGGCCTCGCGGTCGCGGATGACGCGGACCTCACGAGGTGGCACTACCTCGACCCGCTGCTCGAGTCGGCCTGCGTCACCGACCAGACCGAGCGGCCCGAGGTGATGATCGAGGACGGGAAGCACTACCTGTTCACGATCAGCCACCGGTCGACCTTCGCGAACGGCATCGACGGCCCCGAGGGCGTGTACGGCTTCGTGGGCAACGGCCTCCGCAGCGACTACAAGCCCATGAACGGCGGATCCGGCCTCGTGCTCGGCAACCCGACGAACCTGAACTACGCGGGCGGCACCGCGTACGCGCCCGACTACAACCAGACGCCGGGCGCGTTCCAGGCGTACTCGAGCTACATCCTCCCGGGCGGGCTGGTGGAGTCGTTCATCGACGCCGTCGGCACGAAGGAGTCCTTCCGCCGCGGCGGGACGCTCGGGCCGACGGTGAAGCTCGACTTCGACGGCGACACCTCGAAGCTCGACCGGGGCTACGGCGAGGGAGGGCTCGGCGCGTACGCCGACATCCCGACCACCCGGGCCTACGACCCGGCGCACCCGCCGCAGTAGGACGGGACGGCGCGGCGACGGCGGGCATCCCGTCGTCGCCGCGTCCTCCCGGCCCGCTCATCTACACTTCGGTCGATGCCTGCCCCGTCCCCCATCGCCCCGCGCGTCCAGCGCGTGATCCGGGGGCTCGCCGCATCCACCACCGCCACGTTCGTCGCCGCGCTCTTCCACGAGGCCGGCGGCGGGGTCGCTCCGTCGTGGGGCGTCGTGGCGTTCGGGCTCGCGCTGGCGTCGCTCGCGGCCATCGCGCTCGCGGGCCCGCGCACGGCGCTGTGGCGGCTCACCGCCGCGGTGGCGATCAGCCAGCTGCTCTTCCACGGGCTGTTCACCGCCGCAGGTGATGCGTCGGGCGCGGCCGTCGCGGCGGATCCGCACGCGGGCATGGCCGGGCACGGCGCCGTCCCGCTCGACCTGACCGGCCTCGACGCCGCCACCGGTGCGGGCGCCGCGCTCGACGCCGGCATGCTGCTGTCGCACGGCGCGGCGCTCGTCGTCACCGTGCTCGCGCTCCGCCACGGCGAGGCCGCGCTCCGCGCGCTGGTCGCGGCCTCCTCCCTCCGCGTGGTGCTCGCCCTCGCGATCCCGTTCCTCCGGCCCGAGCGGCGGCGCGCCCCCGCGCTCGCCCGGGCCCACCGCGCGCCCCGGCCGCTGCGCGACCTCCGCGCCCGGATCGGCCGCCTGCGGCACCGCGGGCCGCCGCGCGCGGCCGCGCTCGCCGCCGCCTGATCCGCCGGACGGATCCGCGGCCCGCTCCCGCCCGACCGCTGACGCGGTCGCGGCGCGGTCGATGCCCGCGCATCCACCGCCCCCACCTCCCTCCCTCCGGACGCCGGCACCGCCGCGTCCGCTCCCGGGGCCGCCCGCGCGGCCCGGAACAGGACATGCCATGACCCGCTCATCCACCCCCGCTCCCCGCAGTCGCCGGATCCTCCGCTCGGCCACCGCGCTCGTCGGCGGCGTCGCGCTCGCCGTCGCCGTGCCGCTCGCGGCCTCCGCGCACGTCCGCGTCTCGCCCGACACGGCGGCCGCCGGCAGCTACAGCACGCTGACGTTCAAGGTCCCCACCGAGTCCGCCACCGCGACCACGACGAGCGTGACCGTCGACCTGCCGAAGGACACCCCGTTCTCCAGCCTCTCCACCGAGCCCGTGCCCGGCTGGACCGCGAAGGTCACGACGGAGGAGCTCGACACCCCCGTGAAGACGGACGACGCGACCATCACCGACGCGCCCATCGAGGTCACCTGGACCGCCGACGACGGCGTGGGCCTCAAGGCCGGCGAGTTCCAGCGCTTCACGGTCTCCGTCGGACCCGTGCCGGAGACCGGCAGCATCATGATGCCCGCCCACCAGGGCTACTCCGACGGCTCGGTCGTCGACTGGGACGAGGCCACCCCCGCGTCCGGCGAGGAGCCGGAGCACCCCGCGCCCACGCTCTACGTGCAGGACGCGCCGCCCGCCGACGCCATGAGCTCGATGACGACCACGCCCGCCGCCGACGCGACCGTCACCGCGGCCGCCGACCCCAGCGCGTCGACCAGCGCGGTCGCGGTGGGCCTCGGCGTGGGCGGCCTCGCCCTCGGCGCGGTCTCGCTCGTGGTCGCGGTGTTCGCGCTGACCCGCGTGCGCCGCGAGACCGGCGACCGCGCGTGACGCCCGAGGACCGGATCCGCCCCCGCGACGGTCGGCGCCCGGCGGCGCGACGGGGACCGCTCCGGCGGGTCGCCGCCGCGCTCGCCGGCGCCTCCCTGGCCGCGGCCGCGGTCGCGCTCGTCGGGCTGGCGCAGGGCAGCGGGCCGGACGGCGCGCTGTCGGCGTCCGCGCACAACTACCTCGTGTCGAGCTCGCCCGCGGCCGGATCCACGATCGACGCGCCGCCGTCGGAGGTCACGCTGACCTTCAACGACGTGATCCTCGACCTCGGCACGGCCGGGGGAGCCGGCGCCGGCGACGCGACCGCCGGGTCCGCGCCCGCCGCGGGCGGCTCGTCCGTCGTGCAGGTGACGGGACCCGACGACCGGCACTTCGAGACCGGCTGCGCCACCGACGCCGGACGCGCGGTGTCCGTGCCGGTCGCGCTCGGCGCCTCCGGCGAGTACCGGGTGACGTGGCGCGTGGTCTCGGCCGACGGGCATCCGGTCTCCGACTCGATCGCGTTCACGTACCAGGCGCCCGCCGGCGCCGAGGCCGCGGCGGGCACGGCCGACGGCCCGGGCTGCGCGGCGGTCTCGCCGGGCGGGTCCGCGTCCTCCGGCGGCTCGGCGGGATCCGCGGACGCGGGCTCGTCCGCCGCGGACCCGGGCACCGCCGCCGGCCAGGAGCAGGGCGTCGCGCCCTACCTCGGCGTCATCGTCGGCGTGGGCATCGGCATCGTCGTGCTCGCGGCGGCCGCGGTGGTCCTCATCGTGGTGACCGGCCGGCGGAAGCCCGCCGGGGCGGCCGCGACGGACGCCGCGCGCGACCCCGAGGGCGGGCCGCCCGGCGCCTGAGCGCGCTCCCCGTGACGACGGGCCCGGATCCCGCGCGGATCCGGGCCCGTCGTCGTCCCGGCCCGTCGTCGTCCGGGGCGGCGGCTCAGCCCGCGCCCTGGCCCATGGTGCGGGCCGCGCGCGCCAGGGCGTCGCGGCAGGCGCGGATCCCCGGCCGGTCGAGGCTGCCGACGCGCGACGACGTGAAGACCGTGCGCCGCGGCGATCCCGGCAGGCCGATCAGGCGCACGTCGGGCTCGCGCCCCGCCCACACGAGGTCGGGCAGCACGGACGCCGCGTGGCCGGCGCGCACGAGGTCGATGTGCGCCTGCAGATCCGCGGTCACGTACCGCACGTCCGGCTCGAAGCCCGCGACCCGGCACACCTGCTCGGCGAAGTGCCGGGAGGCCGTGCCCGCGGGCTCCATCACCCACGGCAGGCGGCGCGCGTCGGAGATCGAGCGCACGTCGTCGCGGCCGGGCGGGAGGCCCAGGCGGAGCGGATCCACGCAGAGCTCCTCGCGGTCGAGGTCGGCCGGCCGCGGCGCCGCGTGCGCCGGGTACTGCTCGGCGATGACGAGGTCGTGGTCGCGCGCCCACACGTCGTGCAGGCCCGACTCGGGCTCGCGCATCGTGATCTCCACCCGGAGGTCCGGGTAGTCGTCGCGGAGGATCGTGAGCGCCGGCGGCACGAGGGCGAGCAGCGCGGACTGGAACGCCGCCAGGCGGATGGTGCCGGACACGTTCGCGAGCGACGCGTTCACCTCGGTCTCGGCGCGCTCCAGCCGCTCGAGCAGGGCCGTCGTGTGCTCGACGAGGATCTCGGCCTGCGGCGTGAGCACCACCCGCCGGCCGACCCGGCGCAGCAGCGTCACGCCCGCCTCCCGCTCCAGCTGCGACAGCTGCTGCGACACCGACGACGGGCTGAACGAGAGCGCGTCGGCGACCGCGCCGATGGTGCCGCGGAGCTTCAGCTCGCGCAGGAGCCGCAGCCGTCGCATCTCGAGCACGTGCGCCTCCCGCGGATCCGGCCGTGGCGTGGAATCATCGGCAGGGCCGCACGATGATCATCGGAAACGTTCAGCGCATCCGATGAGAGCATGGTCCCACACTGGGAGGACGCGCCCGCCGCGCGGACGACGACCGGGCTCCGGCCCACCCGAGACGAAGAGGTTCCCGCATGACCGCCGAGACCGCATCCGCCCCCGAGACCGCCGCCGTCCCGACGGTCGCCGGCGCGACCTCCGCCCCGGACCGGGACGCGCTCGCGGACCGCTCGGTCGCGCTCGTGCGCACGTGGCTCGCCGAGGCGGCCGGGCACCCCGCCGACCCGTCCGCCGAGCGCCTCGCCGGCGTCCTCAAGGACGAGAACGGCCTCGACTTCACCATCGGCTTCGTCGACCGCGTCGTCCGCCCCGAGGACCTGCCGGTCGCCGGCAACAGCCTCGCCGCGCTCACCGCCAAGACCCCGGCTTCCTGCCCTGGTACATGCAGGGCGCGATCCGCGCGGGCGGCATCCTCGGCCCCGTCCTCCCGCAGGTCGTCGTGCCGGTCGCGCGCCGCGTGCTGCGCGAGATGGTCGGCCACCTCATCGTCGACGCCACGAGCGACAAGCTGGGCCCGGCCATCGAGAAGCTGCGCGAGGGCGGATCCCGCCTGAACCTCAACCTGCTCGGCGAGGCCGTGCTCGGCGAGAAGGAGGCCGCGCGCCGCCTCGAGGGCACGCGCGAGCTGCTCGCCCGCGACG
Source organism: Clavibacter capsici (assembly GCF_001280205.1). Taxonomy (NCBI): domain Bacteria; kingdom Bacillati; phylum Actinomycetota; class Actinomycetes; order Micrococcales; family Microbacteriaceae; genus Clavibacter; species Clavibacter capsici. The sequence goes on from NZ_CP012573.1 coordinate 504,703, forward strand.
ACGTGGACTACGTCTCCATCAAGGTCTCCAGCGTCGTCTCGCAGCTGTCGATGTGGGCGTTCGACGAGGCCGTCGACAAGGTCGTCGAGCGGCTCACCCCGCTGTACGAGCTGGCGATCGCGTCGCCGCGCCCCAAGTTCATCAACCTCGACATGGAGGAGTACAAGGACCTCGACCTCACCATCGAGGTCTTCACGCGCGTGCTCGACCAGCCGCAGCTCAAGGACCTCGAGGCCGGGATCGTGCTCCAGGCGTACCTGCCCGACGCGCTCGCGGGCCTCCAGCGGCTCACGGCGTGGGCGCAGGAGCGGCGCGCGGCGGGCGGGGCGCCCATCAAGGTCCGCATCGTCAAGGGCGCGAACCTCGCGATGGAGCAGGTCGACGGCCGGATGCACGACTGGCCCGTCGCCACCTGGGGCACCAAGGAGCAGACCGACACGCACTACAAGCGCATGCTCGAGCACGCGCTCCAGCCGGCCGCGGCCGACGCCGTGAAGGTCGGCGTCGCCGGCCACAACCTCTTCGACGTCGCGTACGCGTGGCTGCTCGCCGAGGAGCGCGGCGTCACCGACCGGATCGAGTTCGAGATGCTGCTCGGCATGGCGACCGGCCAGGCCGAGGCCGTGAAGCGCACGGTCGGCGGGCTCCTCCTCTACACGCCCGTCGTGCACCCCACCGAGTTCGACGTGGCCATCTCGTACCTCATCCGCCGCCTGGAGGAGAACGCGAGCCAGGAGAACTTCATGTCGGCGGTGTTCGAGCTGAGCACGTCGTCCGAGCTGTTCGCCCGGGAGGAGTCGCGGTTCCGCTCGTCGCTCGCGGCCGTCGACGACGCGATCCCCGCGCCGAACCGGACGCAGGACCGCCGCTTCCCGCCGGAGCTCGACGACGTGGATCCGCTCGCCGAGCCCGAGGCGCCGGAGGAGCCCGAGGAGGAGGTCGACCCGCAGCTCACGAGCGTGGTCCAGGGCTTCACGCGCGGCTCGCTGCTGACGCCCGAGGCGCTCGTCGACCCCGACGCCTCCACCACGCCGTTCCACAACGCGGCGGACACGGATCCGGCGCTGCCGACGAACCGGGCATGGGGCCGCGAGATCCTGTCGCGCGTCGCCGCCTCGCAGCTCGGCGTCGCGACCATCGAGGCCGCGCGCATCGACTCCACCGACCAGCTGGACGACATCATCGACGGCGTGCGCACCGCTGCCGCCGCGTGGGGCGCCCGCCCCGGCGACCAGCGCGCGGCGCTCCTGCACCGCGTCGGCGTCGCGATCGAGCGCAACCGCGCGCGCCTCATCGAGGTCATGGCGTCGGAGACCGGCAAGACCATCGCCGAGGCCGACCCCGAGGTCAGCGAGGCCGTCGACTTCGCGCACTACTACGCCGAGCGCGCCCGCGACCTCGACCGCGTGCAGGGCGCCCGCTTCGTGCCGTCGCGCGTCACCGTCGTCGCGCCGCCGTGGAACTTCCCCGTCGCGATCCCCGCGGGCAGCATGCTCGCGGCCCTCGCCGCCGGCAGCGGCGTGGTCGTGAAGCCCGCCGGCCAGGCCCGTCGCTCCGGTGCCGTGCTCGTCGAGGCGCTCCGCGAGGCCGGCGTGCCGCGGGAGCTCCTCGCGCTCGTCGACGCGGGCGAGGCCGAGTACGGCGAGCACCTCATCTCGCACCCGGCGGTCGACCGCGTGATCCTCACGGGCGGCTACGAGACCGCCGAGGTGTTCCGCTCCTGGAGGAGCGACCTCCCGCTCCTCGCCGAGACCAGCGGCAAGAACGCGATCATCGTCACGCCCAGCGCCGACCTCGACCTGGCCGCGGCCGACGTCGTGAAGAGCGCGTTCGGCCACGCCGGCCAGAAGTGCTCGGCGGCGAGCCTCGTGATCCTCGTCGGCTCGGTCGGCAGGTCCCGCCGCTTCCTCACCCAGCTCACCGACGCCGTGTCGTCGCTGCGCGTCGGCTACCCGTCGGATCCCACCACGCAGATGGGCCCGATCATCGAGCCCGCCGCGGGCAAGCTCAAGCACGCGCTCACGCAGCTGGGCGTCGGCGAGAAGTGGCTCGTCGAGCCCGAGGCGAAGGACGAGACCGGCCGCCTCTGGTCGCCGGGCGTCCGCGACGGCGTGAAGCCCGGGTCGTACTTCCACCTCACCGAGTTCTTCGGCCCCGTGCTCGGCGTGATGCGCGCGCGGAACCTCGAGGAGGCGATCCGCTTCCAGAACGCGATCCCCTACGGCCTCACCGCGGGCCTCCACAGCCTCGACGCGCGCGAGCTCGAGCAGTGGCTCGAGACCGTGGAGGCGGGCAACCTCTACGTGAACCGCGGGATCACGGGCGCGATCGTGCAGCGCCAGCCGTTCGGCGGCTGGAAGCGCTCCTCGGTCGGGTCCGGGACGAAGGCCGGCGGCCCGAACTACCTCATGGGCCTCGGCTCGTGGATCTCCGACGAGGGCCGGCACTCGAGCTCGCTGCACCTGCGCGGGCTGTCGCCGCGGGTCACGGAGCTCATCGAGTCGGCGCAGCCCGCCATCCGCTACGAGGACTTCGACCTCGTCCGCCGCTCGGCGCTCAGCGACGCGGTGGCCTGGCACGACGAGTTCGGCCAGGTGAAGGACCCGAGCGGCCTCGGCGTCGAGCGGAACCTCTTCCGCTACCGGCCGCTGCCCGTCACGGTGCGGCTCACGGAGTCGGGCGCGCTCGCCGACCTGCTGCGCGTGCTCGCGGCCGGGCGGCTGGCGCGCGCCGAGATGCACGTGTCGGTCCCGGGGATCCTCCCGGCCGGCCTCGGCCAGGTGCTCGACGACCTGCCGAGCGTGCACGTGACCATCGAGACGGACGACGCGTGGCTCGCCCGCGTCGCCGCCGACGGCATCGCGACCGAGCGCGTGCGGCTCGTCGCCGCGCGGGACTCGCGGCTCGTGGAGGCCCGGGCCCTGTCCGACGCGCTCCGCGGCACGCCCGACGTCGCGGTCTTCGCCGACGAGGTCACCGCGGCCGGCCGCGTCGAGATGCTCACGTTCCTGCGCGAGCAGGCGATCAGCATCACGGCCCACCGCTTCGGCAACCCGGACGACTGGAGCGAGGCGGTCATCTAGGTGACGGCGATCGAGGTCCGCGCGCTCGCGGCCCCGGAGGTCGGGCGGCTCGAGCGCGAGGAGCCGCCCGGCCGCGGCTTCGTGCGGGCGATGTGGGAGCTGCAGGAGGCGGGGGGATCCACGCTGCTCGTCGCGTGGGACGGCGACCGACCGCTCGGATCGGGCCAGCTCGACCTCCGCGGCGACGTGCCCGAGCTGCGCAACCTGCGCGTGGACGAGGCCGCGCGGGGGCGGGGAGCGGGCACGGCGATCATCCGCGAGGCGGAGCGGCAGGTCGGACCCGGCGGCCGCCTGACCGTGCGCGTCGGCCTCGACAACCCGCGGGCCCGGGCGCTGTACGAGCGGCTCGGCTACCGCGGCACGGGGGAGATGACGACGACCTCCTACGAGTACGTGGACGACGACGGGGTCGTCCGGCAGGCGACCGAGACGGACGAGACGCTGGCGAAGCGCCTGGGGTGAACGGGAGCGCCGCCCGTCCGGATCCGCGAACCTGGTCGGATGCAGCGCTCCGAGACCGTCGACCGCGCCCGGGCGCTCTGGGACGGCGGCCGTCGGCGCGAGGCGATCGTCGAGCTCCGCACCCGCGTGCGACGCGAGCCGGGCGACGCGGTCGCACGCCTGCTCCTCGTGTCCTGGTACCGCGAGGTGCGCGCGCCCGACCAGGCCGGCCGCTGGGGCATCGCGCTCCCCGGCTGGACCACCGCGCGCGAGCGCGAGCTGCTGGCGCGCCTCCTCGCCTCGTCGGGCGTGCGCGACGAGCACCTCGGCCGCTTCCTGGCGCTGCCCGCGGGCGAGCGACCCGCCGAGCTCGACGAGGTGATGGCCGTCGTGGGCGGCCTCCGCGCGCCCGACGGCTGGCGCGGGGCGAAGCCGCTGCGGCGCTGCGACCGGCGGAGCGAGATCGCGCGCACCCTGGTCGTGCTCGGCGGCGGGATGCTCGCGGGGGCCCTGGTCATGTCGGGCCTCGTGGCGCTGACCGGCGACGGGGCGACCTCGCTCGCGCGCGGCGGCGTGGCCCTCGCCCTCGCGCTGCTCGCCGCCGCCGCGGTCGTGGAGGGCACGCGGGCACGCCGGGGCCGGTGGTGGATCGGCCCGTCGGCCGTCCTGCTCGCCGGGGCCCTGGTGACGGCCGCGGTGGCGCTCGCGCGCATGGCCGTCTGAGCGGCGCCGCGGATGCGGTCGTGTCGACCGCCTGCCACGATGAGCGGATGGACGAGGCTGGGGCGATCGCGCGCGCCGAGGCGATGCGGGCGGACGGCGAGCGGGCCAAGGGGATCCAGTCGCTGCGGTCGCGCGTCGAGGCGCATCCATCCGAGCGGGCCGCCCGACGCCTGCTCGCCGAGTGGTACCGCGACGACGGCACGCACGACCAGGCCGGCCGGTGGGGCATCGTGTTCCCCGGGTGGACGACCACCTACGAGCGCGACCGCACCGCGCGGCTCTTCGCGGCCTCGTACCCGGTGGGCGGCGACGTGCGCGCGTTCCTGCACCTGCCCGCGGGGCCGGTGCCGGAGGACGCGCGGCTGCTGACGGCGCGGATCCCGGTGCAGCGGGAGCTGCTGTCCCGCCGGGCCCAGCCGCCGACGCCGGGACCGCTCCCGGGACCACCGGGTCCGATGGACGGCTACGCCCCGGTCGTGGGCATCATCGCGTTCGTCCTCTTCCTCGTCGACATCGCCGTGACCCTCGGCGGGGTCCTCCTCGGCGTGGCGATGGGCTCCATCACGCGCTGGGTCTCGCTCGGGGTCGTGGTGCTCGCGGCGGCTGCGGTCGTGCTGGGCCTGGTCAACGCCTTCCTGACCCCGGCGCGGCCGGTCGTCGAGGAGGCGGACGAGGGCGAGGCGCTGACGGATCCGCCCGCCGCCGACGCGCCCGGCGGGTCGTGACCCACGTCGCCGTCGTGCGGGTGACGGTCGCCGCGTGGGCGGATCGCCCCGCGCGCACCGCCGCCGGCCGGGACGCGCTGCGCGCGCTCGCCGCGGAGCTCGTGGGCGCGGATCCCGCCGACGTCACCGTCCGCGCCCGCTGCGCCACGTGCGGCGGCGCGCACGGGCGGCCGGTGCTCGGCGGATCCCGCGCCCTCGACGCCCTGCACGCGAGCGTCACGCACGCGGGCGACGCGGTGGTGGTCGCGGTGAGCGCCGACGGCCCGATCGGGATCGACGCCGAGCCGCGCGGCCGGGAGACGCCGCCCGGGATGGCCCTGGCCGATTGGGTGCGCATCGAGGCGGTGCTGAAGGCCGACGGGCGCGGGCTCCGCGTGGAGCCGACGCGCGTGCGGTTCGCGGATGACGCGGGAGGCGTCGTCGCGTGGATCGACGGCGAGGCCGCGCGCTACCGCGTGCTCGACGCAGACCTCGGGTCGGACCTGCTCGCGGCGGTCGCGCTGCGGGGCGAGGGGGAGCTGGACGTCCGGATCCATCGCCCCGCGGGCCGAGGCGCGTGACGCCTCAGCGCCGCCCGACCCGCGGCAGCTGCGGCACCGGCCCGGCGGCGAGCCACGCCCGCAGCAGCGCGCCCGCGTCGCCCGCCGCGCCGACGAGGTCGGCCGTGGTGCGCGGGGCGGTCCACGCCGGATCCGTCCAGCGCAGCAGCAGCGCGCGCCATGCCGCGTCACCGAGCGTGAGCCGCAGCGCGTGCACCGCGAGGGCGCCGCGCTTGTAGACGACGTCGTCGAACATCGCCTCGGGCCCGGGATCGCCGATGCCGAGCCGCGTGCCGTCGCGCACGAGGCGGGCGTGGTGCTGGCGGGCCAGCTGGTCCGCGGTCGGCCCGCCGGACTCCTCCGACCACAGCCACTCGGCGTAGCAGGCGAAGCCCTCGTTGAGCCAGATGTGCTGCCACGACGCGAGGCCCACGTGGTTGCCGAACCACTGGTGCGCGAGCTCGTGGGCGACGAGCCGCTCGGATCCGCCCGTGCCGTCGGCGTGGTTCGCGCCGAGCACGGCCATCGCCTGCGCCTCGAGCGGGATCTCCAGCTCGTCGTCCGTGACCACCACGCGGTACTCGTCGAACGGGTACGGCCCGAACAGCGTCTCGAAGAACGTCATCATGCGCGGCACGAGCGCGAGGTCCTGCAGCACGCGGGCCTCGCGCGGCTTCGGGTAGGCGAAGACGGCCTCGGTGGATCCGGCGGGCACCCGCCGCTCGGCGTACCGGCCGATCTGCACGGTCGCGAGGTACGGCGCGGTGGGCGCGTCCTGCTCGTACGTCCAGGTGGCGCGGCCGGAGCGCACCAGGCGGGAGACGAGGCGGCCGCTCGCGATCACCGAGTAGTCGACCTCGCACGCGACGCGGATCCGGAACGCGGCCCGGTCGTCCGGCCGGTCGTTGCAGGGGAACCAGGTGGACGCGCCGCTCGGCTGCGACGCGACGAGCACGCCGTCGCTGAGCTCCTCCCAGCCGAGCTCGCCCCAGGTCGTGCGGCGCGGTCCGGGCTCGCCGGAGTAGGCGACGTCGACCGTGAACGAGGCGCCCGCGGGGATCGGCGCCGCCGGCGTGACCACGAGCCGCCCGCCGCGCTGCACGTGCCGGGTCTCGCGGCGGCCGTCGACGCGCACGTCGTTCGCGCGGAGGCCCGTGAGGTCGAGCTCGAAGCGGGGGAGGATCTCGCGCGCCACCGCCGTGACGACCGCGCGCGCCTTGAGCCGGTTGCGGGCCACGCGGTAGTCGAGGTCGAGGTCGTAGCGCTCGACCGCGTACGCGGAGGAGCCGACCTCGGGGGTGTAGCCGTCGCCGGACGCGGGACCCGTCGGGGCCCTCACCGGCGACCGGCGGTCGCGGGCGCGTCGGTCGCGGCGTCGGCGGCGGGCGCGGCCTCGGCGGGCAGGTACCGTCCCGTCTTCACCTCGCGCCACGGGCCGATCGGGTTGCCGCTCCAGCGGCTCGCCTCGGGCACGAGCTCGCCGCGCATCACGAGGCTCGCGGGGCCGACGGTGGCCTGCGGGCCGATGCGCGCCGCGGGGAGGATGACGCTGTGCGGCCCGAGGGTCGCACCGGCGTCGAGGGTGACGGTGTCCATGCTCATGATCCGATCATGGAACAGATGCGTCTGCACGACGCAGCCGCGGTTGACCGTCGACGCGTCCCCCAGCGTCACGAGGTCGGCCTCGGGCAGCCAGTGCGAGTCGCACCACACGCCGGATCCGATGCGCGCGCCGAGGCTCCGCAGCCACCACACGAGCGCGGGCGTGCCCGCCGCCGACGACGCGAACCAGGGCGCGGCGACCATCTCGGTGAAGACGTCCGACACCTCGCTGCGCCACACGAACGACGACCACAGCGGGTGCTCCTCCGCGCGGATGCGGCCGATGAGGATCCACTTGGCCGCCGTCGAGACCGCCGCCGCCACCGCGCCGGCCGCCAGCAGCACCACACCGCCCAGCAGGAACGCGACGAGCGGGCCCCACGCCTCGGTGAGCGCGGCGAGCGCGACGAGGACGGCGAGGCCGATCGCGCAGGTCACGAGCACGGGCACGACGCGCAGCAGCTCCCAGAGGATCCGGGCCACGCGCAGCCGTGTCGGCGGACGGAAGGTGCGGGAGTCGTCCGCCGCGGCGACCGTGCGCCGGAGCCGGACGGGCGGGGAGCCGAGCCACGAGGATCCGGCCTTCGACTTCGTCGGCGCCGCCGAGAGCACGGCGACGAGGCCGTCCTTCGGCACCTTGTGGCCGGGGCCCGCCATGCCGGAGTTGCCGAGGAACGCGCGCTGGCCGATCTCGGCGCGGGCGACCCGCATCCACCCGCCGCCGAGCTCGTAGCCGGCCACCAGCGTGTCGTCGGCGAGGAAGGCGCCGTCGCGGATGGTCGTCATCGCGGGGATGAGGAGCACGGTCGACGCCTCGACGTCCTTGCCGACGCGCGCGCCGAGGAGCCGCAGCCAGACGGGCGTGAAGAGGCCCGCGTAGAGCGGGAAGAGCACGGTGCGCGCGAGGTCGAGCAGGCGCTCGGTCGACCACAGCTGCCAGCCCACGCGGCTGCGCACCGCGTGGATGCCCTCGGTGACGCCGAGGCCGAGGAGCCGCACGGATCCGACCACCACGAGCGCGAGCACGAGGCCGGTGACGAGCACGGCCGGCACGAGCGCGCCGAGGCCGCGCCACCAGACGTCGCCGAGGTCGGCGGATCCGCGGATCGCCGCCGCGAGGATCCCGCCGCCCGCGACGAACGCGACGACGGGCACGAGCGCGGTCGCCACCGAGGCGGCGCCGTACGCCGCGACCCAGCGCGAGTTCCGGGGCGGCCGGTGGTCGGGCCACCAGACGCGGGCCTTGCCGACGCGGGCGGCGGGGGATCCGGCCCAGCGCTGCCCCGACGGCACGCGCCCGAAGACGGCGGAGCCCGGCGCGATCTCCGCGCCCTTCCCGATGCGCGTGCCCGGCAGCAGCGTCGAGCGCGTGCCGACCGTGGAGCCCGCGCCGATGCGGACCGCGCCGACGCGCACGGTGTCGCCGTCGATCCAGTACCCGGAGAGGTCGACCTCGGGCTCGACCGAGGCGCCGCGCCCGATGCGGAGCATGCCCGTGACGGGCGGCAGCGTGTGCAGGTCGACGTCGTCGGCGATGCGCGCCCCGAGCGCACGCGCGTAGTAGGTGATCCACGGCGCGCCCGCGAGCCCGACCGCGCCGATCTGCTGCGCGATCTGCTCGGCCAGCCAGATCCGCAGGTGCCAGCGGCCGCCGCGCGGGTGGTCGCCGGGCGTGAGCCCGCGGAGGAGCAGGCGCGCGGCGACCGCGGAGATCGCCATGCGGCCGAACGGCGTCGCGAAGAGGAGGAGGCCCGGGACGAGCAGCCACCAGGGCACCTCGGGCAGCGCGTCGAACCCGCCGAGCGGCTGCAGCAGCGCGCTCGCGGTGAGGAGGAGCGCGAGCCAGCGGAGGCTCTGCAGGGCGAGCAGGGGCGCGCCGAGCAGGGTCTGGGTCCACTGGGTGCGGCGCGGCGTCGGCGTCACGTCCACCTGCGGGCCGCGGCTCTCCGTCCGCGGTGCGCGTCCGGCGATGGCGGCGTGCATGGCGCCGAGGCGCGGGTGCGCGTACACGTCGGCGACCGTGAACTCGGGGTCGACGGAGCGGATCCGGGCCACGAGCTGGGCGGCCGACAGGGATCCGCCGCCGAGGTCGAAGAAGTTGGCGTCGGCGCTCGCGACGGGGGTGCCGAGCGCGGCCGACCACATCTCGGCGAGCGGGCGCAGCTCGGCGTCGAGGTCGGCGCCCTCGTCGCCCGCGGCACCCGGCAGCGGCCAGGGGAGCGCGGCCTTGTCGACCTTGCCGGAGGTGCGCGTGGGCAGCGACTCGACCACGCCGATGAGCGGCACGAGCGCGGCCGGCAGCGCGACGCGGAGGCGCTGCACGGCGTCCTCGCGGGAGAAGGCGGCGGGATCCCGCGGCACGAGGTAGCCGACGAGCACCTGGTTGCCCGCGCCCGTGGTCTGCACCGCGACGGCCGCGCCCTGCACGTCGTCGAGGCCCTGCAGCGCCGCCTCGATCTCGCCCAGCTCGATGCGCCGGCCGCCGACCTTCACCTGGTCGTCGGCGCGGCCCTGGAACACGAGCCCCTCGGCCTCGAAGCGCACGAGGTCGCCCGAGCGGTAGGCGCGGTCCCAGCCGAGCGCGGGGAACGGGGCGTACTTCTCGGCGTCCTTGGCGGGATCCAGGTACCGCGCGAGCCCGACGCCGCCGATGATCAGCTCGCCGACGCCGCCCTCGGGGACGCGCGCGCCGTCGGCGTCGACGACCGCGAGGGTCCAGCCGTCGAGCGGCAGGCCGATGCGGACCGGACCCGGACCGCCGAGCGGCGCCGCGCACGCGACGACGGTCGCCTCGGTGGGGCCGTACGTGTTCCAGACCTCGCGCCCGTCGGTCGCGAGGCGCTGGCCGAGCTCGGGCGGGCACGCCTCGCCGCCGAAGATGAGCAGCCGCACGTTCTCGAGCGACTCCGCGGGCCACAGCGCCGCGAGCGTCGGGACGGTCGAGACGATCGTCACGCCGTGCGTCGTGAGCCACGGCCCGAGGTCCATGCCGCTGCGGACGAGGCTGCGCGGCGCCGGCACGAGGCACGCGCCGTGGCGCCAGGCGAGCCACATCTCCTCGCACGACGCGTCGAACGCGACGGAGAGGCCCGCGAGCACGCGGTCGCCCGGGCCGATCGGCTCCTCCTGGAGGAAGAGCCGCGCCTCCGCGTCGACGAAGGCCGCGGCGGAGCGGTGCGAGACGGCGACGCCCTTCGGGGTGCCGGTGGATCCCGAGGTGAAGATGATCCACGCGTCGTCCTCGGGCGCGGGCGGCGTCACGAGCGGGAGCGCGGAGGTGGAGGCGTGCGCGGTGGCGGCGGGCAGGATGCGGAGCGCGGCGGCGGTCGCGTCCGTCGCGGTGTCGGCGGCGGTGTCGGCGGCGTCCGGGGTGCGCGGCGTGTACTCGCCCGTGCCCGTCACGACGCCCGCGACGCGCGCCTCGCCGAACACGAGGCGGGCGCGCTCGTCGGGGTCGTCCGCGTCCACCGGGACGTAGGCGGCACCCGCCGCGAGCACGCCGAGCACCGTGACGTAGAGGTCGCGGGATCCCGACGGCATGCGGATCCCGACCCGGTCGCCCTTGCCGACGCCCGCGTCCCGCAGCGACGCGGCCACCTGCACGACGCGCGCCATGAGCTCGCGGTAGCTGAGCGCGCCGTCGCCGTCCTCGATGGCGGACGCGTCGGGGTGCGCGGCGACCGTGGCCCGGAGCACGTCCACCAGCGTGCGCGGCGGCGTGACGGCGTCGGCCCGGTCGAGCACGCGCTGCGCGTCGTCGTGCGGCGTCGCCGCCTCCGGGGAGGACTCGGGCATGTGGTCTCCGTTCGGATCGGGCGGCGTGCGTACTGTCGGGCCTCCGGGTGAACGGGAGGTGGAATCCCGGCGACCCCGCGTCGCCGCGAGGGCGGGATCAGCCGGCGGCGAGCGCCTCGTCGACCACGCGCCGCGCGTCGTCGTCGGAGGCGGCGAGCCGGCGCGCGAGCTGCGCGTACGCGACGGCGGCGGTGCGGAGCGCGGCGGGCACGTCGTCCTGCGCCGCGACGAACGACCCGGCGCGTCCGCGCGTCTCGATCACGCCGTCGGCCTCGAGCTCCTTGTACGCCCGCGCCACCGTGTTGACGGCGACGCCGGCCTGCTCCGCGAGCGCCCGCACGGTCGGCAGCCGCGCGCCGACCGGCAGCTCGCCGTCGGCGGCCCGGCGCGCGACCTCCGCGCGGAGCTGCTCGTAGGGCGGGGTCGCGGAGCCCGGGTCGATGCGGTAGCCGGGCGCGGGATCCATGCGCCGAGGCTAGCGATCCGGGGAGCGACGACGGGCGCGACATGCACGAGCTCCGCGCCCGGGGACGGCGCGGGCGGGGGAGGATGGATGCGCGGCACCCCCGCGCCGCCGACAGGAGGATCCCGCATGTCCGAGCTCGAGCTGATCACCATGTGGTCGCGCGCCCGCAAGCAGATGATCACGAGCCAGCTCGCCCCGGTCTTCCTGCTCACCTCGACCGTGGTCCTGCTGCGCACCGGCCTCGCGGACGCCGACCTCGGCACGCGCCTCGCCGCCGCGCTGATCCTCCTCGCCACGGGCGTGCTCGGATCCGCCGTGCAGTTCTCCATCAACTCGCAGGCCATCGCCATCGCGCGCGACCTCCGCGACCGCGGCGCGACCTCGCACGCGGCCCGCGCGGTCGTCGCCTCCGAGGGCATCACCAACCTGCTCCGCTACGCGATCCCGGCGCTCTTCGTCGTCATCTACGTCGTGATCCTGGTGGCGCTGTTCTCGTGACGGGTCGGTGATCCCGGGTGTGATCCCGGGTGCCGCCGCGCATGTGATGCGCCCGCCGAGCGAGTACCCTGGCGACATGTCGATCACCACGCCCGGGCTGGGCGCCTACGAGACGGCCATGCGCGCGCCGGATGCCGACCTAGTCGGCGGCCTCCGCGAGGTCCTCGGCGCCCAGCTCGTCGCCTACCTCGGGTCCGTCCGGGAGACGCGGGCCGTCCGGCAGTGGGCGGAGGGGGAGCGCGCACCGTCCGCGGCGACGATGACCCGCCTCCGCCTCGCCTTCCACGCGGCGGGCATCCTCGCGGAGCGTGAGCAGCCGAGGGTGGTCCAGGCCTGGTTCACGGGTCTCAACCCGCAGCTCGACGATGCGTCGCCAGCCCGGCTCATCCGCGAATCCCCGGATCTCGACGACGCCGGTGCGCGGGTCCTGGCGGCCGCGCGGTCGTTCGTCGCGAACGCCTGAGGCGCGCGCGGTGGAGCGGTCCCGCTACGCGCTGCGTGCGGCTCCTGGCGAGGTGTGGCGCGTCGGTCGCGCCCCGGATCCCTGGAGCTGGACGGATTGGCGCTACGCCGACCGCGGGCGCTTCCCCGGCCGGTGGGATTCCCCGGACGGCTCGTACCGCACGATCTACGCCGGCTCGACCCCACAGGCGTGCCTGGTCGAGCTCCTGGCGCCGTTCCGGCCGGATCCGGCGGTCGTCGACGAGCTCGCTGCCATCCACGAGGACGAGGCGGATGCCTCGCTGCATCCCACGGTCGCGCCCGGTCGCCTCGACGACTCGTGGTTCCGCGCCCGCCGACTCGGTCGCGCCGTGCTCACGGGGACGTACTGCGACGTGACGCACTCGGCGACGATCGCCGCGCTACGTCCGCGGTTCCTCGCCCGCGCGCGACAGCATGGCCTCGCGGACCTCGACGCGGCGGCGCTCCAGGATGCGCGCCCCCGGGAGCTCACCCAGGCGATCGGGCGGGCGCTCTACGAGGAGACGGAGGGCGGCCGCGCGGTCCTCGACGGGATCCGCTTCCCGTCACGTCACGGTCGCGAGCTGGAGCTGTGGGCGGTGTTCGAGCGCGCCTCCGACGGCGTCCGGAGCGGTCGGCTCACGGAGGCGACGGCGCATCCGCTCGCGGTCGACCACCCGGCCGTGGTCTCCGCGGCGGCGCTCCACGGGGTGCGGATCGGCTGACGCTACTCCAGCGTCCGGTTCACGAGCCGGCTGAGCACGATCGCGCTCCGCGTGTGGTCGACGTTCGGGGCGAGGCGCACCTTCTCGAGCGCGTCCTCGAGGCTCGGGATGTCGCGGGAGCGGATGCGGACGATGGCGTCGGCGTCGCCCGTGACGGTGCCCGCGTCGACGACCTCGGGGACGCCCTGCAGGATCCGCCGCAGCTCGTCGGGCGCGACCGTCCCGCGGCAGAACAGCTCCACGTAGGCCTCGGTGCTGAGGCCGTCGACCGCGGGATCCACCTGGATCGTGAAGCCGCGGATCACGCCGTCGGCCACCAGCCGGTCGACCCGCCGCTTCACCGCGCTCGCCGAGAGCCCGACGGTGCCGCCGATGTCGCCGTAGCCGGCGCGGCCGTTCTGGCGGAGGAGGTCGATGATCCGGTGGTCCAGGTTGTCCATGCCCCGACCTTACGGCGGGATCGTGCGCGTGACCCGGGCCTCACGCGCGGAATCCGCGTCGCGCCCCCTCGAACGGGCGTGATGCGCCTGCCAGGCTGGCAGGAAGGCGTCCCCTCGGGGCTCTGGGACATCGTCCGCCTCCACGACCGCGCCACCCGGCGCGCCGCACGAAGCAGGAGCACCATGCCCTCCACCCTCTCCCGATCCGCGGACACGACCGCCGGCCGCACGCCGGTCGCGAAGCGCGTGCTCATGTGCCGGCCGGACCACTTCGACGTGGTCTACACGATCAACCCGTGGATGGATCCCGCCGTCCCGACCGACACGTCGCTCGCCGTGCGCCAGTGGCAGACCCTGTACGACACGTACGTGGGCCTCGGCTTCCAGGTCGACCTCATCGACGGGATCGCCGGGCTCCCCGACATGGTCTACGCGGCCAACGGCGGCTTCACCCTCGACGGCATCGCGTACGGCGCGGCGTTCCAGCACCCCGAGCGCCAGCCTGAGGGCCCCGCGTACATGGACTGGTTCCGCGAGGCGGGCTTCGACGTCCGCGTCCCCGAGGAGGTCAACGAGGGCGAGGGCGACATCCTGCTCGTCGGCGACACGATCTTCGCGGGCACCGGCTTCCGCAGCGACAGCTCCAGCCACGCCGAGGTCGCCCGCATCTTCGACCGCGAGGTCGTCACCCTCCGCCTGGTGGACCCGTCGTTCTACCACCTGGACACCGCCATCGCGGTGCTCGACGACACCAACATCGCCTACCTCCCGAGCGCGTTCGACGCCGTGAGCCTCGACGAGCTCGAGCGCCGCTTCCCCGACGCGGTCGAGGTGGGCGCCGAGGACGCGTCGATCCTCGGCCTCAACTCCTACAGCGACGGGTACAACGTCGTCATCGCCGAGAAGGCCGTGGGCTTCGAGGCGTCGCTGCGGGAGCGCGGGTACAACCCGATCGGCGTCGACCTGTCCGAGCTGCTGCTCGGCGGCGGCGGTGTGAAGTGCTGCACGCTCGAGCTGCGGAAGTAGGACCGACATGACCGACACCATCGACCGCCCCGCCGCATCCGACGCCGGCGCCCTGGCCATCCACGCCGAGGAGGCGCACGCCGCGCACAACTACCACCCGCTGCCCGTCGTGGTCGCGTCCGGCCAGGGCGCCTGGGTCACCGACCTCGACGGCCGGCGCCTGCTCGACTGCCTCGCCGCCTACTCGGCCGTGAACTTCGGGCACTCGCACCCCGACCTCGTCCGGGCCGCGACCGAGCAGCTCGGGCGGATCACCCTCACGAGCCGCGCGTTCCACAACGACAGGCTGGGCCCGTTCGTCACGGCGCTCGCCGAGCTCGCCGGCAAGGACATGGTGCTGCCGATGAACACGGGCGCGGAGGCCGTGGAGTCGGGGATCAAGGTCGCGCGCGCCTGGGGCTACCGGGTGAAGGGCGTGGCCGCGGGCCGCGCGAGGATCATCGTGATGGCCGGCAACTTCCACGGCCGCACCACCACCATCGTGAGCTTCAGCGACGACGAGGAGGCGCGCGCCGACTTCGGGCCGTTCACGCCCGGGTTCGTCACCGTGCCGTACGGCGACGCCGCGGCGCTCGAGGCTGCGATCGACGAGGACACGGTCGCCGTGCTCGTCGAGCCGATCCAGGGCGAGGCCGGCATCGTCGTGCCGCCGGACGGCTACCTCGCCGACGTGCGGCGGATCTGCACGCGTGAGGACGTGCTGTTCATCGCGGACGAGATCCAGTCGGGACTCGGCCGCACGGGCGCGACCTTCGAGTGCGACAACGCCGGCGTCGTGCCGGACCTCTACCTCCTCGGCAAGGCGCTCGGCGGCGGCATCGTGCCCGTCTCCGCGGTGGTCGGCGACGCCGACGTGCTGGGCGTCATCCAGCCGGGGCAGCACGGATCCACGTTCGGCGGCAACCCGCTGGCCGCGGCCGTCGGCCACGCGGTCGTCGAGATGCTCGCGACCGGCGAGCCCCAGGAGCGCGCGCGTCGCCTCGGCGCGGTGCTGCACGCGCGGCTCGGCCAGCTCGTCGGGCACGGCGTGCTCGGGGTCCGCGGCCGCGGGCTGTGGGCCGGCATCGACATCGACCCCGCGCTCGCCACGGGCCGCGCGGTCTGCGAGCGGCTCGCCGAGCGCGGCGTGCTCGCGAAGGACACGCACGGCTCCACCATCCGGCTCGCCCCGCCCATCGTGGTGGAGGAGGAGGACCTCGTCTGGGCCGTCGAGCAGCTCGCCGAGGTGCTGGCGGAGCTCGGGGCGCGCTGACGCGGAGCCTGCTGATCGCGCCCGGCCGCCCTACGACGCGGCCGGGCGCGCTCGCGTGCGGGGCCGGTCCGGCGCACGCGTCGCGATGGCGACGCCCGCCGCGACGCACACCACGACGATCGCGCCGAGCTGCACCGGCGTGAGCGTCTCGCGCAGCACGATCACGCCGAGGACCGCCGCGACCACCGGGCTGAGGCTCGTGAGCACGGCGAACAGGCGCGGGGTGATGCGCCGGAGGATCACGGTGTCGAGCGAGTAGGGCACGGCCGACGAGAGCAGGCCGATCGCGGCGAGCAGGCCGAGGATCCGCAGGTCGAGCGCCGCCACGTCGAGGGTGAGGAGCGCCCACGGCACCAGCACGACGAGGCTCACGACGCTCGCCACCGCGATCCCCTGGAAGCCCGGCAGCCGTTCCGCGACCCGGCGCGTGAAGACGATGTAGGCGGCCCAGGTGACGGCCGCGGTCGCGCCGCAGACGAGGCCGAACGCGTCGATCCGCCCCTCGAGCCCGGTGAGCACCACGACGCCCGCGGCGGCCACGAGCGCGCACGCCGCGTCGAGCAGCCGGCGCGACGCGAGCAGCGCGATGGACAGCGGCCCGAGGAACTCGATGGTCGCGGCGATGCCGAGGCCGAGGCGGTCGACGGCCGCGTAGTAGGAGAGGTTCATCAGCGAGAGCGAGAGGCCCAGCAGGACCGCCGGCACGAGCTGGGCGCGCGTCATGCGGTGGATCCGCGGCCGCGCCACCGGGAGCACGAGCGCCGCCATCATCACCTGCCGCGCGGCCACGACGAGCACGGGGCCGACCGCGGGGATCGCGAGCCCGGCGAGCGAGGACCCGAGGCTGACGCTCACGATCGTGCCGACCTGGAGCGCGGCGCCCGCGGCGGTGGTGCGGGCGCCCGGCGCGGTGCCGGTGCTCGACCCGTCCGTCGGGTCGGCGACCGCGGCCTCGACGCCCGCCGGGGTCGTGCCGGGCGCGGATCCCGGGTGGGCGCCCACGGCGTCGGCGGCGTCCCCGGGGCTGGTCACCTCGCGAGCGTACCGACGCCGGGACCCGGCGACCGCGCCGCGACGGGCCGGGTCGCGCGGCGGATCAGCGGACGAGCTCGCCGAAGGCCGGGAACGCCTCGGCCGTCCGCGATCCGGGGACGCACGCTCCCGGACGGCCGATCGGCGATCCGTCGTTCAGCGGCCTGCGGCCCGCTCCCGCGCGGTGCTCCGCCGCTCGAGCGGGAAGCGCGCGCCCGGGCGGGCGAGCAGCGTCGCCACCGGGGTGCCGGCCGCCCCGGCGGCGTCCGCGAGGATCCGCGGGGCGAGCGCCGGATCCGCGATGTGGCTCACCAGCAGCGTGCCGACCCGGGAGCTCGCCGCGACCCGGCCCGCACCCTGGCCCGTGAGGTGCCCGTGGCCCTCGAGCTCCTGCGGCGTGGCCGAGAGGTAGGTCGCCTCGCAGACGAAGAGGTCCGCCTCGTGGGCCGCGGCGCGGAGGCCGGGGCAGTCGGAGGTGTCGCTCGAGAACGCGACGGTCGCGCCGGTCTCCCGGTCCTCGAAGCGCAGCGACGCGCTCGGCACGGCGTGGTGCGCGGCGAAGGCGGTCAGCCGCAGGCCGGGCGCGACCTCGAACGGCGTCGGCGTCGCGAGGTCCAGCCCTCGGACGTCGAAGGCCTGCGCGAGCGGGGCCCGCAGCGTCGGCACGGTCGGGATCCCGATGAGCTCGTCGAAGGAGTCCACGTAGTCGAGGCTCTCGGCGGGCAGGAACAGCGGCACGCGCTGCTCGCGGGGCCGCGGGAAGCGCAGGCGGAACGCGAGCGCGCCGAGGTCCAGCGCGTGGTCGGCGTGCCGGTGCGTGACCACCACGGCGACGATGTCGTCGAGGGCGCCGCGCTCGGCCAGCTCGCGCACGATGCCGGGACCGCAGTCCACGAGCACCGAGCCGTGCGGGCCGCGCAGGAGGTAGCCGCTGGCGGCGGATCCGGCGACGGGCGCGGTGGCCGCGACGCCCAGGATGTCGAGGGTCCAGGTCATGCGCGTCGTCCTCTCGTGCGGGAGCGGTCGCGCGCGGGCGCGGGCGGCCAGGGGGATGCGGGTGCCGCGGCGGGGGCCGCGTGCACGGTCGTGCCGGGCGCGTCGAGGCGCAGGTGCACCTCGTGGCCCGGGAGGTGCGGGGTGGCGCTCGAGACCGTGAGCTCGGTGCCGTCGAGGGTGCGGGATCCGTCGCCCACCAGCCGCAGCCGGAGCGACCAGCTGGACCCGCGGGGCTCGACGTCCACGACCACGGCCGCGCGGGATCCGGAGACCGGCCGCTCGTGCAGGCTCGCGCCGCCGACCGGGCGGACCACCGCGAAGCACGGTCCGTCGACCGGGGCCGCGCCGTCCGCGACGTACGGCGCGAGCGGCATGCGCCAGCCCTCCGCGACGACGAGCTCGCCGCCCGCGGCCATGGCGGGCAGGGCGGCGGCGCCCGCGACGAACTCGGCGACGAACGGATCCCGTGGCCGCGACCACACGCCGTCGACGGTGTCGCGCTGGATGAGGCGCCCGTCGCGCATCACCGCGACCTCGTCGGCCAGCGCGAGCGCCTCGGCCTGGTCGTGCGTGACGATGATCGTGCAGCAGTCGGCCTCGGCGAGCAGGCGCCGGAGGTCGCGTCGCATGCCGTCGCGCAGCTGCGGGTCGAGCGCGGAGAGCGGCTCGTCGAGGAGCAGCACGCGCGGCCGGATCGCGAGGGCCCGGGCGAGCGCGACGCGCTGGCGCTGGCCCCCGGAGAGCTGGGCGGGGGAGCGGTCGGCGTACGCGGTCATGCGCGTGAGCTCGAGCGCGTGGTCCACCCGCTCGTCGCGCTCGGCGCGCGGCACCCGCTGCGCGCGGAGGCCGTACGCCACGTTGTCGCGGACGCTCAGGTGCGGGAACAGCGCGTACGACTGCGGCACGTAGCCGATGCGGCGGCGCTCGGCGCGCAGGCGCGTGGCGTCCTCGCCGTCGAGGTGCAGGGATCCGCTCGACGGCGTGAGGAGGCCCGCGATGAGGCGCAGCAGCGTGGACTTGCCGCAGCCGCTCGGGCCGACGAGCGCGAGCACGCGGCCGGGCGCGACCTCGAGGCTCACGTCGGCGACGGCCTGCGTGGATCCGTAGCGGTGGCCGATCCCCTCCAGCCGCAGCGCGGGGACGGGGGCGTCGGCGGTCGCGGTGGCGGCCGGGGCGTCGAGGACGGTCATGCGTTCTCCTTCCGGGAGAGGGCGTTCCGTGCCAGCAGCGCGGCGGCGACGGCGGCGGGCACGAGGGCCACGCCGAAGAGCAGGGATCCCGCGGCGCCGAGCTCGAGCCGCTGGGTGGTGAAGGCGGAGTAGAGCGCGAACGGCGCGGTCTGGTTCGCGGGCGGCACCACGAAGAAGCTGAGGTTGAACTCGCCGATGGACAGCGCCGCGGCCATGAGGAGCGCGGCCGCGAGCGGGAGGCGGATGGCCGGCAGCGTGATCGTGACCAGCCGCCGCACGGGCCCCGCGCCGAGGGTCGCGGCCACGCGCTCCGCCTCGACGAGCTCCGGCGCCGCGAGCGACGGCACGAGCCCGGCCACGAGGAACGGCAGCGCGATGAGCAGCTGGCCCACCACGAGGAGGGCGCCGCTCGAGCGGAGCGCGGGATCCGACGCCGCGAGCGCGAGGCCGAGCGCCACGCCCGGCACCGCGAGCGGCAGCATCGTGATCTGCCGCACGACCGCGCCGCCCGGCACCAGCCGACGGGCGAGCGCGTGGCAGAGCGGCAGCACGACCACGAGCGCGAGCACGAGCACGACCGCGGTCACGGCGAGCGTCGGGCCGACGCGCGGGCGCAGCAGCTCCCACGCCATCGCGTACCAGTCCGCGGTGATCCCGCCGACCAGCGGCCCGCGGGACGCGTCGGGCGAGATCGAGACGGCGATGGTGCCGAGGATCGGGATCAGCACGAACGCGACGCACAGCGCGAGGGCGGCGGGGCCGACGCGTTCGCGGTGCCCGGGGCGGCGGCTCACCGGATCCCCCGGCCGGCGGCCACGGGAGCGCCGGCGGCATCGGAGGCGGGTGCCGCGGAGGCGGGCGGCACCGCGACCGGCGCGACGGAGGCGACGAGCGCGTCCGACGCGCCGCCCGCGCGGGGACCCCGCCCGTCGACGATCCGCGCGCCGACCGCGCACAGCACGAGCGACAGCACCGCGAGCAGGGCGAGCACCACCGAGAGCGCGGCCGCGAGGCCCTGGTCGCCCTGGTTGTAGAGCGCGTCGGCCACATCCAGCGGCAGCACGCGGATCCCCTCGGACAGCGTCGCGGCCGTGCCGTACGCCCCGAGCGAGGTCGCCATGCAGACGCCCGCCGCCGCGAGCAGCGGGCCGCGCAGCAGCGGCATCGTCACCGACCAGGCGACGCGGGCGGGGAACGCGCCGAGCGACGCGGCGACGGCGGTCAGCTCGGGATCCAGCCCCGAGGCGGCGCCGCGCAGCGTGCCGATCACGCGCGGGATGCAGAAGTACACGTACGCCGCCGCGAGGCCGCCTGCCGTGTAGGCCCAGCGCCCGCCGGGATCGCCCGTGACGGCCTCGATCGCCTGCGAGAGCAGCCCGTTGCGGCCGAGCATGACGATGACGAAGAAGCCGATGACGATGCCCGGGAAGGCGAGCGGGAAGACGAGCACGGCGTCCACGAGCGCGGACGTGCGCGGCCCGGAGCGGGCGAGCGTGATGGCGGCGGGCGTGCAGATCGCGAGCGTCACGAGCGTGACGCCCACGGACAGCAGCACCGTGGTGACGAGGGAGGCGCGGAGCCGGTCGTCGGTCACGAGCGCCGCGTAGTTGTCGAGCGTGGGACCGCCCTCGCGCACCCCGAGGACCGTGCGGTGCAGCGAGTCGATCACGAGACCCGCGAGGGGCCGCAGCAGGAACCAGACGAGGAGCGCGAGGGCGGGGAGGGCGACGACGAGGCCACCCCCGCCGACCCGGAGGGGTCGCGGGGACACGGTCTAGCGGACCTCCGCCTGGTACCGGGTGACGAAGCCGGCCTGCGCGTCGGCGAGGGCCGCGTAGTCGACGACCTGGGCGCGGGCGAAGTCGTCCGCGCTCTCCACCTTGTCGGCGATCTCCGCGGGCACCTCGCCCGAGATCGGACGCACGTAGCCGCCGGCGAGCGTCGACTGGCCCTCCTCCGAGAGCAGGTAGTCGAGCCACTGCTTGGCGAGCTCCGGGTGCGGGGCGCCCTTCACGAGCGCGGCGACGTAAGGCACCTGGAGGGAGCCCTCGGCGGGGATCACGACCTCGAGCGGGGCGCCGTCGTTGTACTTCGCCGCGTATCCGTTGAAGTCGGCGTCGATGAGGATCGGGATCTCGCCCTGCACGACCTTGGCCGTGGCGGTCTGCGCGGGCGTGACCGCGCCGTTGGCCTTGAGCTGCTGCAGGTAGTCGATGCCGGGGCCGAAGTCGTCGATCGTCCCGCCCATCGCCATGTTCACGGCGGCGGCGACCGAGTAGCCGACGGCGGCCTGCGAGGGGTCGAGGTAGCCGGTCATGCCCCGGTACTCGGGCTTGAGCAGATCCGCCCAGCTGGTGGGGCAGGGGAGGTCGCCGAGCGCCTCGGTGTTGCAGATGAAGGCGATGGCGCCCGTGTGCACGGCGAACCACCGGCCGTCGGGATCCTTGAGGCCGTCCGGGATCGCGTCGAAGCCGGCGGGCTCGTAGGGCTCGGTGACGCCGGCCGCGACGGCCTTCGGCCCGAACGCGATGCCGAGGTACACGGCGTCGGCCTGGGGTGCGGCCTGCTCCGCCACGAGCGCGGCGAGCGCCTGGCCGGAGTTCTTGGTGTCGCTGGGCGCGGCGACCGACCGCTCCGAGCCGAACTGCGTCAGCAGCGCGCCGAAGTTCGCGAAGGACGTGGGGGAGTTGTAGGTGATGAGCGTGCCGGCCGAGGTGTCGCCGGAGCCCGCGGCGGCGGTGGATCCGGTGCCGGTGCTGGCCGAGGTGCAGCCGGCGAGGGCGAGCGCGGTGACGGCGGCGAGGGCCGTGGCGGCGACGCGGGTGCGGAGCAGGGACATGCGGGTGGGCCTTTCGTCGGGGATGACTAAAACGTTAAAGTCGAGGAGCGGCCCGCTCCGGTCCGCCGCGTGAACGCCGCCTGAACGGTCGCGGTCCAACCGGTCCCCGCTGCGGCCCCGGCCGACGCGCGCCCGCCGAGACGCTAGGAATGACGGATGACCCGCGACCCCGCCCCGCGCCGCCGGGTCTCGCTCACCGACGTCGCGCGCGAGGCCGGCGTCTCGGCGGCCGCCGCGAGCTTCGCGCTCAACGGCCGCTCGGGCGTCGGCGAGGTCGTCCGGGCGCGCGTGAAGGAGGCGGCCGCGCGCCTCGGCTACGTGCCGTCCACCTCGGCGGTCGCGCTGCGCACCGGCCGCTCGGGCGCGGTGGGCCTCCTCATCCGCAACATGCGGAACCCCTTCTTCCTCGACGTGATCGACGGCTTCGACGCCACGTGCGCGGCGGCCGGGCTCGGCGTCGTCATCGGGTCGGCCGACTACTCGCCGGCGCGCGAGGCCGAGCTCGTCGCGACCTTCGCGGCGCGCGGCGTCGACGGGCTCGCTCTCGCGCCCATCGGCGGGGGGAGCGCGGCGGCCGACTGGGACGGATCGACGGGCAAGCCCCTCGTGCTCATCAACGGCGCGGGCCACGCGCCCGGCATCGACGCGAGCCGCGTGCACGTCGACGGCGAGCAGGCGGTCGCGCACGCGATGGCGCACCTCCAGGACCTCGGGCACCGGCGCATCGCCATCGTCGCCGCGCCGCGCGACCGCAGCGCCGACGACGAGCGCGTCGCGGCCTTCCACCGGATCTGCGCGGAGCGCGGCCTCGCCCCGCGCGTCGTCGAGACGGCCATGCAGCACGCCGCCGCCGTGCAGGCGCTCACGCGAGCGCTCGCCGAGCCCGCGGACACGCGCCCCACCGCGATCGTCACGAGCAGCGACTACCTCGCGACGGCGGTCTACTCGGCCGCCGAGGCGGTCGGGCTCCGGATCGGCGTCGACGTCAGCGTCGTCGGCCACGACGACCTCGGCACGAGCCGCTTCCTCGCGCCGGCGCTCACGACGATCGCGGTAGACCGCGCGGCGCTCGGCGCCGCGGCCGCGCGCCGCCTCATCGAGCGGCTCGACGGCGGCGACGCCGGCACGACGGTGGTGCCGACCGCGCTCGTCGCCCGCGCATCGACGGGACCCGCGCCCGCGGGCGGATCCGCCTAGCGCGGCAGCGCGTTCCCGTCGGCGTCGAGGTGGTCGCGCCAGCTGCGCCTCGGCTCCCAGCCGAGGAGGCGGCGGGCCTTCGCGGTCGAGATGCCCGAGGAGTCCACGCGCTCGATCGCCCGCAGCTCGATGGCGTCGCCGTAGTGGCGCCTGAGCTCCGCGGCGAAGTCGTGCCCGCCCGCGTTGTCGGCGGCCGCGATGTAGAAGACCTCGTGGCCCGGCAGGTCGGAGGCGACCGACAGCACGATCGCGTCGGCCAGGTCGTCCGCGTCGATGTAGCTCCAGAGGTTTGCCGTGAGCACGGACGCGTCGCGCACCTGCTTGCCGAGGTTCGACGCGTAGTTGTCCTCGTTGTGCACGGTGCTCGGACGGAGCGAGATCACGCGGATGTCGGAGCGGCGCACGGCCGCGTCCATCAGCTGCTCGCCGAAGGCCTTGGAGAGCGCGTACGGATCCTGCGGGTGGAGCGGGTGCTCCTCGTCCACGGGTGCGTAGTCGGGCAGGAACGGCCGCTCGGGGAAGAAGTTCCCGACGATGCTCTCGCTCGAGATGTTGACGAAGCGCGGCACCCCGAAGCGCACGGCGGCCTCGATGAGGTGGAACGTCGACATGAGGTTCGTCTGCAGCACCACGTGCGCGGGGTTGCCCGTGGGCTGCGGGATCGCGGCCACGTGGACGACGGCGTCCATGCCCGCGACGACCGCGAAGGCGTCGCCCTGGTCGGTGAGGTCGGCCATCACGTAGCGGCCCGGCACCACGACGCCGGCGTCGAAGACCGGACGCACGAGGTCGACGCCCGTGACGTCGTGCCCGGCGGCGACGAGCGCCTCGACGGCGGCGCGGCCGACCTTGCCGCGGGATCCGGTGACGAGGACCTTCACGACGCCGCCCCGTCCTCGTCCGCGGCGGCGGGCGCCTTCATCACGACGGGGACGAACGGGTCGTCCTCCAGCCGCTCGGCGAACCACTCCTCGCCGACGTAGCCCTCCGACCACAGCTTCAGCGGCGTCGCGACCGTGGGCGTGAACAGCTCCCACCGGGTCCAGAGGCGCGCCTCCTCCCACATCATCCGGCCGACCTCGCGCGTCCAGCGCACGACGACGTGCTCGGCGGGCAGCAGGCGCTCGAACGCGGCCTGCGCCTCGGCCAGGCGGGCGGACCTCGTGCCGTCGCCCGAGACCTGCTCGGCGCTCAGGGCGAGGACCAGGGTCCAGGTCGTGCTCTGCAGCTCGGGGTCGCGCGGCGCGGCGGTGGCGGCGTCGCCTCCTGCTCCGGGCGTCGCGGGGGTGGTGTCGTGGCTCATGCGGCGTCGCGCTCCTCGTGTCGATCGAGTCTGTCACGCGGGGTCGCGCGCGTCCGGAGGGCGAGGTGCACGAGGACGCCGACGACGAGCGCGCAGAACGCGGCGCCCAGCCCGCCGACCGTGATCCCGGAGGCCGCCACCACGAACGTCGCGACCGCGGGCAGGTGCCCGCCCGGATCCCGCACCGCCGAGGCGAGGCTCGCCGCGAGGGACGGCACGAGCGCGAGCCCGGCGGCCGCGGCGACCACGCCGGCCGGGCCCGCGACGATCACCGCCGCGAGCGCCGCGGACGCGAGGCCCAGCACGAGGTTCGTCCAGCCGGCCGTGCGCGCCGCGCGCCACCGCTCGGCCGGATCCGGGTGCGCGGAGGGCGACGCCGACAGCGCGGCCGAGATCGCGGCGAGGTTCACCACGTGCCCGCCGAACGGCGCGCTGACGAGCGTCGCGGCGGCGGTCGTGGTCATCGCCGCCCGCCACGGCGTCTCGTAGCCGAACGACGCGAGCACCGCGACGCCCGGCAGGTTCTGCGACGCCATGGTCACGACGAAGAGGGGGATCCCGAGGGCGACGGCCGCCGCGAGGGTGAAGGCGGGCGCGGTCAGCTCCACCCGCGGCACGAGGTCCGCGAGCTCGAGCGACGTCCCCGGTGCGGGCCCGGCGACGGCGAGCGCGATCCCCACGACCACGAGCGCGGCGGCCAGCGCGGTCGGGGCCGCCCAGCGCGGGGCGAGGCGGACGGCGGCGAGCCAGGCGACGACCGCCGGCAGCACCACGAGCGGCGTGCGCACCGCGGCCGTGACGCTCGCGACGCAGAGGGGGAGGAGCACGCCCGCCAGCATCGCCGCGGCCACGCTCGCCGGGATCAGCCGCACGAGCCGCCCGAGCAGCGGCCAGAGCGCGGTCGCGAGCACGAGCACCCCGCACACGAGGAACGCGCCGACGGCCGCGGCCCAGCCGCCCTCGACCGCGCCGGATCCGATGAGCAGCGCAGCCCCGGGCGTCGACCAGGCGAGCGTGATCGGCCGACGGGTCCGCTGGGCGAGGAGGACGGTGCCGAGGCCCTGCGTGACGCACAGCGCGAGCAGCCCGGACGCGGCCTGGGACGGCGACGCCCCCACGGCGGCGAGTCCCGTGAGGACCACCGCCGACGTGCCCGCGAAGCCGACGACCGCCGTCACGATCCCGGCGCCGCGCGCCTGGGCCCGGCCCCCGATCGCCTCGCTCGCGGTCATGCGCGCTCCCGACCGGACGCGGGTCGTCCTGCCGCCCGATCCTAGGGTCCGGGCCCTCCGCCGGGCATCCTGCTCGGATTTCCTCAGCCGCGGAAACGAAAGTGGATGATGGTGTTCCTGCACATTTCGGTTACCGTCGAGAGGACCGCGCTCCACCGACGTCGACGAGGCCCGCCATCTCCCGCACCGACCGCACCTCCCGCCGCGCTCCCGAGCGCCCGCGGACCGCCGCCGCGCCGCGCCTCCGACTCGCCGCCGCGATCGCCGCGTCCGGCCTCCTGCTCGGCCTCGGCGTCCCGTCGGCGCAGGCCGCGGAGGAGTACCCCACCTGGTCCGAGGTGCAGGCGGCGCGATCCAGCGAGCAGGCCACCGCCGACCAGGTCACGCGCATCACCTCCCTCATCTCCGGCCTCTCCGCCGAGGTCGAGGCCGCGACCGCGCTCGCCCTCCAGCGCTCCGACGAGCACGCCGCCGCGGTGGACGCGCTCGACGAGGCCACCGGCGAGCTGGAGGCCCTCCAGACCAAGGCCGAGAAGGCGCAGGCCGAGGCCGACGACGCGAAGCGCCAGGTCGGGCAGCTCGTCGCCCAGCTCGCCCGCAGCGGGGGCGGCGGCGACGTCTCCCTCCGCCTCTTCACGAGCGGCGGCGAGGACGCCGACGCGCTCCTCGCCCGCATGGGCACCGCGACCAAGCTCGCCGACCGCCAGGACACCGCGTTCACGGCCGCCGTCACCTCGGCCCGCACCGCCGAGTCGCTCGGCAAGCAGGCCTCGGTCGCGAAGGAGGCGCTCGCCGCTCTCGCCGCCGACGCCGAGGCCAAGCTGCAGGAGGCCTCCGCGGCGCAGGCCCGCGCGGATCAGGCGCTCGCCGAGCAGGAGGCCCGCAGCTCCGAGCTCCAGGCGCAGCTCACCACGCTCCGCGACTCCCGCATCTCCGTCGAGGAGGGCTTCGCGATCGGCGAGCGGAAGCGCCAGGAGGAGGCGGCCGCCGAGGCCCGCCGCCAGGCCGAGGCCCGCGCGGCCGCCGCAGCCGCTGCCGCCGCCGCGAACGCCGCCGCGCGTCCGCCGGCCAACGCGCCGCGTCCGCCGTCGTCCGGCGGCCAGTCCGCATCCGGCTGGACCATGCCGATCCGCAGCTACGGCTCCTACCAGTCCTACGGCATGCGCCTGCACCCGATCCTCGGCTACTGGCGCCTGCACGCGGGCGACGACTTCGGAGCCGGCTGCGGCACGCCCATCTACGCGACGGCGGCCGGCACCGTGCAGTTCGCGGGCGGATCCAGCGGCTTCGGCAACGCGATCACCCTCAACCACGGCGGCGGCGTGACGAGCGTCTACGGCCACATGTACTCGTACGGCGTCATGGTCCGCACGGGCCAGACCGTGCAGGCGGGCCAGCAGATCGGCGCCGTCGGCAGCGCCGGCCTCAGCACCGGCTGCCACCTCCACTTCGAGATCCGGCAGGGCGGCGTCGCCACCTCGCCGATGCCCTTCCTCCGCAACCGCGGCGTCTGACCGGCCGAGTACGCTGGACGCGTCGATGACCGGGGGGTGCGACGCATGACGGGACGCATCAGGCGCGTGGCCCAGGCCGTGGCGCGGCCGGCCATCTTCGTGCAGTACCTGGCGCTGCGCGCGGGCCTGCAGAGCACGGTCTTCCCGCGGGACGCCGGTTCCGGCGTGGTGCCGGGGGAGTCGCCGCAGCGCGTCCTCGTCATCGGGGAGGCCACGGCCGTCGGCTTCGGCGTGCTGTCGCACGAGCTCGGCATGGCCGGCCACTTCTCCCGTCAGCTGGCCCGGCGCACCGGGCGCGGCGTGGAGTGGGCCACGCGCCCCTTTTCCGACCTCACCATCCACACGGCCGCGGGCACGGTCCGCGATCGCGCGCTCCTGGAGGGCGTCGACGTCGTGCTGCTCCTGGTGGGGGTGGGCGACAGCATCCGCCTCACGCCCCAGCGCACCTGGCGCCGCCTGATGTGCGCGGCCATCGACGACCTGAGCCGCGGCCTGCCGGAGGGCGCGCGCGTGCTCGTCGCCGAGGTCCCGCCGCTGCGCGAGAGCACGGGCGTGCCCGCGGCCTGGCGGCCGGTCGCCGACCGGCACGCCCGCCTGCTCAACCGCGTGACCGCGGAGATCGTCGCCTCGCGGGACGAGGCGCTCGCCGTGCCGTTCCCGCCCGAGAGCGTCATCGACATCGGCGACCCGGACGCCGCGCAGGCGTCGCGCGGGTACGCCTCGTGGTCGCGCGCCTTCGTCCAGCGGATGCTGGGGCCCGTCCCGAGCGCGGAGGCGTGACCGGCGGTTGACCGTTCCCTGTGCATTCCTCGTGTGCGGGATACGCGCTCCGGCCCGGGCGTAGCGTCGAACGCGTGCCCGTGCCGGTGTCTCCACCGGCGCCCGGGCTCCCGGATCGCCCGACGACCCGACCCCACGCACCGAATCCGAACGAGGAGAAGCAATGCCCCGAGTAATCGAGACCGTCGACGTCAACGTCCCCGTCAGCACCGCCTACAACCAGTGGACCCAGTTCGAGTCGTTCCCGAACTTCCTCAGCTACGTGGAGTCGATCACGCAGGTCACCGACACGCTCACCGAGTGGAAGGTCAAGATCGGCGGCGTCGAGCGCACGTTCGAGGCGAACATCACCGAGCAGCACCCCGACGAGCGCGTCGCCTGGAACTCCACGGGCGGCGACGAGGACCACGCCGGCGTCGTCACGTTCCACAAGCTCAGCGACACCGAGACCCGCGTCACCGTCCAGCTGGACTGGGAGGCCACGGGCCTCGTCGAGAAGGTCGGCGCCGCGATCGGCGTGGACGACCACGTCATCAAGGCCGACCTCAAGAACTTCAAGGAGTTCATCGAGAAGCGCGGCACCGAGGACGGCGCCTGGCGCGGGGACGTGAAGGCCTGATCGTGGACACCTCCGAGATCGTCTGGAACCAGGAGGCGCGCGACAAGATCCTCACGGACAGCGACCGCGTGCTCCAGGAGGCCGTGCTCACCGCGGCCGAGGAGCTCGAGGGCCAGGACTGGGAGACCGTGTACCAGCGCCTGTTCGAGCAGCTGAAGGACCGCTTCATCGACTTCGAGCCCGGCCCGGACCTCCGCAAGTACGCGGAGGCCGTGTCCCGCGGCGAGATCCAGCGCTGACGCCAGCGTCACCAGCACCACCGGGAGGGCCCGGCATCCGCGAGGGTGCCGGGCCCTCTCCGCGTCCCCGTCTCCCCAGCTGCTGGATACGCTGGATGCGCGCCGCGGGGCGCAGCGACCACGGGAGACGCGATGAGCGACACGGACGACCACGACGGACGGCCGGACGCGGAGCAGCCGCCGGAGGTGCGGGGCCCGGCGGACCCGCAGGGCGGGTCGGCGTACGCGCCGGCATCCGCGTACCCGGCCGGCTCCTTCCCGGTCGCGGCCCAGCCCGGCGATCCGCACCCCGCCGGCCCCTACGCGCCGATGCACCCGGGCGCGGTCCCGCCGCCCGGCTACGGCATGGTCCTCGTGCCGCACGCCCTCCGCCCGCTGCCCGAGCACATCGACCCGGCCTGGCGGCTCGCGGGCGTCGGCCGTCGCGCGGCCGGGCGGATCCTCGACCAGGTCGTGTTCGGGCTCGTCGGCGGCCTCTCCGCGGGGGCCTTCATCGTCCCTCTGCAGGGGATCGCGCAGCAGCGGATCAACGACATGCAGCTGATCGGCGAGGCCGCCGACGACATGATGGACACCTACTTCGGCGGCGCCATGATCGGGTTCCTCATCAGCTTGGTCGCGTACCTGCTCATCGCGACGTGGTGGCTCGGCTGGAAGGGCTCGACGCCCGGCAAGGCCATGGTCGGGATCCGCGTGCAGCGCTTCTCGGAGCCCGGCATGCTCGGCTTCGGGCGCGCGCTCCTCCGCGGCGTCGTGCAGAACGCGTTCGCGCTCGGCTCGCTCTTCACGATCTGGCTGCCGTACGCGTCCGTCGGCTGGGACTCCCGCCACCTGCTGCGCGGCTGGCACGACCTGGCCGCCGACGACGTGGTGCTCGCGCGCCGGACGGAGACGCCCGCCTCCTACTGACGCGGCGCGCTCGACGCGGCGCGCCCGGCGGGCGGGCAGCCTGACGAGCGCCTGGGAGAAGCGCCCGCGGAGGAATGGCGCCCTGCGGGTCCCGGTTCGTGCGAGGGCGGTCCGCCCGGACCGCTGGTCCCCGACGCCCCGCTCGACGTGATCCGTCGAGGCGCGCGCCGGGCCACCCGCGAGACGAAGGATCCACCACGTGAAGCTCTTCTCCCCCGTCACCCTGGGCGCCCTCGAGCTCCCCAACCGCGTCGCCATGGCGCCCCTGACGCGCATGCGCGCGGACGAGCACGGCGTCCCCGGCGACCTCATCGTCGAGCACTACACCCAGCGCGCGTCCACCGGCCTCATCGTCACCGAGGGCGTGTTCACGAGCGAGCGCAGCAAGGCGTACCCGGGACAGCCCGGCATCGTGACGGACGAGCAGATCGCCGGCTGGCGCCGGGTCACCGACTCGGTGCACGCCGCGGGCGGACGCATGGTCATGCAGCTCATGCACGGCGGCCGCGTCTCCCACGAGGACATCACGGGCGGCCTGCCGCTGCTCGCGCCGAGCGCCATCGCGATCCAGGGCGAGGTGCACGTGCCCACCGGCAAGAAGCCGTACCCCGTGCCGAGCGAGCCGGAGACCGACGAGGTCCCGCTCATCGTGGACGAGCTCACGGTCGCGGCGCGCAACGCCGTCGACGCCGGGTTCGACGGCGTCGAGATCCACTCCGCCAACGGCTACCTGCTGCACGAGTTCCTGTCGCCCGTCTCCAACGTGCGCACCGACGCCTACGGCGGATCGCCCGCGAACCGCGCGAAGCTCGGCATCGACGTGGCGCACGCGGTCTCCCGCGAGATCGGCGCCGACCGCGTCGGCATCCGGATCTCGCCGTCGCACAACATCCAGGACGTGCTCGAGGAGGACCCCGAGGAGACGCGCGCCACCTACGAGGCGCTGCTGTCCGGCATCGCGCCGCTCGGCATGGCCTACGTGAGCATCCTCCACGCGGAGCCCGCGGGCGAGCTCGTGCAGGGCCTCCGGAAGACGTTCGGCGGTCCGCTCATGATCAACAGCGGCTTCGGCGTCCAGACCGAGTACGACGAGGCGATCCAGCTGGTCGACGAGGGTACGGCCGACGTCGTGGCCGTCGGCCGCATGGTCATCGCCAACCCCGACCTCGTCGAGCGCTGGGAGTCCGGCGCGGGCACGAACGAGCCGAACCCAGCCACGTTCTACGGCCCCGGCGCCGAGGGCTACACCGACTACCCGGCGCTCGCGAGCTGATCCGCCGTGCCTGACCGGCTCCGGCCGGCACCGCCCGAGGCCGGGCTCACCCCGACGGGGCGAGCCCGGCCTCGTGCACGAGCACGGCGACCTGGACGCGCCCGTCGACGCCGAGCTTGTCGAGCACGTGCCCCACGTGCGTCTTCACGGTGGCGACGCCGAGGAACATCTCGGCCGCGATGCGCGCGTTCGACCACCCGCGCGCGATCGCCAGGGCCACCTCCTGCTCGCGTTCCGTCAGCGTCGCGAAGCGCGCCCGCTCGACCGTGCGGTCGGCGCGGTCGCGCTGGGCCGCGACGCCGATCACGGTGTCGAGCACCGTGGGGGACAGGATCGACCTGCCCGCCGCGACCTGCCGCACCGCCAGGACGAGGTCGACGGGCGGCGTGTCCTTGAGCAGGAACCCTCGGGCCCCCGCGCGGAGCGCCCCGAGCACGAGCTCGTCGGCGTCGAAGGTCGTGAGCACGATCACCGCCAGGTCCGGGCGCCGGGCGACCTCGCGGGCCGTGGCGGTGATCCCGTCGCAGACCGGCATGCGGATGTCCATCAGCACGACGTCGGGGGCGGTCCGCGCGATCACGGCGCCGGCGGCGAGCCCGTCGGCGGCCTCGCCGACCACCTCGAGCCCGTGCCCGCCGCCCAGCAGCATCGCGAGGCCCGCGCGGACGAGGGGGTCGTCGTCCACGACGACGACGCGGATCGACGGGCCGTCCGCGGGTACGACGCCCTCGAGTCCGTCGGTCACGCCGTCCACGGCAGCACCGCCTCGACCACGTGCTGGCCGTCGCGCCGCGCGACGTCGAGGCTGCCGTCCACGGCGCGGGCGCGCTCGGCGATCCCGGCGATGCCGTGGCCGGGCGTCGTCGCGGGGTCCGCGGCGGGATCCTCGGGCAGGGGGTTCTGGACGACGATGCGCAGGGATCCGCCGGCGCGGCCGCCCAGCGACACCTCGACCGGCGCGCCCGGCGCGTGCCGGCGGGCGTTGGTCAGGCACTCCTGGATGACGCGGTACGCGTGGCGCGAGGTCGTCGCGGACAGCCGCGGCAGGTCGTCGCGGGTGTCGGGGTGGACGTGCGCGTGCACCTCCACGCCGAGGGCGCGCGCCTCGTCGAGGAGCGCCGGGAGGTCGGCGAGCGTCGGCTGCGGGGGAGCGACGGCGGGCGAGCCCGACGGATCCCGCAGCACGCCCAGGACCTCGCGCAGCTCGGTGAGCGCGGTGCGGGCGTTGTCGCGCACGACGCCCGCGGTCGCGCGCACCTCGCCCGGGTCGAGGTCGTCGCGGTACTCCAGCGCGCCCGCGTGCAGGGCGACGAGGGACAGCCGGTGCGCCAGGACGTCGTGCATCTCGCGGGCGATCCGCGTGCGCTCGTGGTCCGCCGCCTGCTCGGAGCGGAGCGCCTGCTCCTCCTCCGTGAGCCGGGCGCGCTCCCGGAGCGACGCCAGCAGCTCGCGGCGGCCGCCCACGTAGAGACCCACGACGATCAGGAGGCCGAGCACCACGAGGAGCGCGGCGCCCGTGAGCGGCAGCTCCTCCGGGGTCACGGAGAGGGGCGAGAGGCCGGCGCCCTCCCACGCGGCGACCGCCGCGATCCAGACCGCCGTCGCGAGGGCGATCTCCTTCGGGCGACGGCGGGTCGCGAGCGACACCAGGGCGATCGCCGCGGCCGGGAGCCCGAGGGTCGACACCGCCCCGACGACGCCGAGGAGCACCGCGATCGCGACGGGCGCGTGGCGGCGCAGCGGGAGGAGCGCGATGCCGAGGAGCCCCGCGCCGGCGTCGAGCAGGAGCACGAGCTCGACGTGGGCGCCGGTGGCGCCCGTCTCGTCGACGAGCGTGAGCGTCGCGCCGAACGCGAGCGTGCCGATGACGAGGCTGAGCAGGACGAGCGCGGCCTCGCGGCCGACGACGCGGACGCGGACGCGGCGGGTCGGGCGGCCGCCGCCGGTGTCGCCGCTCGAGTCGCCGGCGGAGCGGACGCGGAGGAGGTGCGCGGTGCGGGTGGGCATGCCCCGACCCTACGGAGCCGGGCCGGACCCCCGGATCGACCGGAAGGGGGAGATGACGGGGTGGCGGGTCAGCGGGTGGTGCGGGCCGCGCGGCGCTCGGCGCGGGAGGCGCGCCAGCGGCGCCAGGCGTCCCAGAAGCGGTGCAGCTGGCGCTTGAGGAAGACGTTCACGCGGTGGGCGGCGGGGAACTCGGTGCCGAGCACGGCGATCCCGAGGAAGACGATGAGCCAGCCGGGGCCGGGCAGCGGGATGAGGACGATGCCGACGAGGACGATGGAGACGCCGAGGAGCCCCACGAGGATCCGGTAGAGCCAGCGCGCCTTCGGGTGCAGCTCGATCCAGGCCCGGCAGCGCCGCAGGAACCGCCGCAGCGGATGCGAGTGGCTGGAGCCCGCCTCGTACTCGCGGGTCAGGGTGTCGGACATGGGTTCACGCTACGGGCGGCGGGCGGCATCCGTCTTCCTCGTCCGGGGAATCCGCAGGATGCCGGCACGCGACGGCCAGGCGCGATCAGCGCGCGGGCGGCGCCGTGATCCGCCGCGCCGCCTCCACGACGGCAGCCCGGTCGGCGGCGCGCGCCCGGGGCGTGTCCGCGTGCATCGCGGGGTAGGGCGACTGCACCCAGGACTGCGCGAGCGCGAACAGCATCGTGAGGAGGCGCTGCGGATCCCACGACGGGTCGATGTGCCCCTCCTCCTGCCCGCGGCGGATGGCCTGCACCTTGGCCGACGGCGACGTGTCGCTGTGCGGCACGTCGAGCTGCACGCCGTCGAGCCGGGCCCACGCGAGCATGCGCCGGTGCTCGGGATGCTCGTACGCGTGGTCGAAGAGCTGGCCGACGAAGCCGGGGAGGTCGGCGGGATCCAGCGTCACGGCGGAGAAGAACTCGACGCCGTTGAGCTTCAGCACCGCGTGGAAGAGCGACTCCTTGTCGGTGAAGTGCGCGTAGAGCCGCTCCTTGCTCGCGCGTCCCGAGCGGGCGATGCGGTCCACCCGCGCGCCCGCCAGGCCATGGGCGGCGAACTCCTCGCGCGCGGCCAGGAGGATGCGGTGCCGGACGTCGTCCGGCCTCTCGTCGGTGGTGCGGGCGGACCCCGTCGTCGCTGCCATGTGAACAGCGTATGTCAAACGAACCGGTTCGTTTGACTCTTCGCCCGGGTCGGACCTAGATTGGACCGTCCTCGCCCGCCCGGGCGCCGCACGATCCTCCAGGAGCACCAGATCTCCCACGCACGCACCCCCGAGAACGCACCGCCCTCGACGTCCCCCGCCGCGCCCGCCGGCGCGAGCGCCAGCGCGCCCGCCGGCCCCGCCGCGCCGTCCGCCCGCAGCAAGTGGATCCTCCTCGCCGTCGTCGCCCTCGCCCAGCTGATGGTCGTGCTCGACGGCACCATCGTGAACATCGCCCTGCCCGCCGCCCAGCGCGACCTCGGCATGAGCGACGCCGACCGCACCTGGGTCGTCACCGTCTACGCGCTCGCCTTCGGCTCGCTGCTGCTGCTCGGCGGCCGCATCGCCGACTACTGGGGCCGCAAGCGCTCCTTCCTCCTCGGCATGGTCGGGTTCGCCGCGGCGTCCGCGCTCGGCGGCGTCGCCGTCACCGGCGAGATGCTGCTGCTGGCCCGCGGCCTCCAGGGCGTCTTCGCGGCGCTCCTCGCGCCCGCCGCCCTCGCGCTGCTGTCCGTGACGTTCCCGTCCGGCCCCGACCGCGTCAAGGCGTTCGCGGTCTACGGCACCATCGCCGGATCCGGCGCGGCCGTCGGCCTGCTGCTCGGCGGCGTGCTCACCGAGTACCTCAGCTGGCACTGGTGCCTCCTCGTCAACGTGCCGATCGCGGTCGTGGCGGTCATCGCGGGCATCCCGCTCGTGAAGGAGAGCCGCGCCGACGGCGACCGCAGCTACGACGTGCCCGGCGCCCTGCTCGTCACGGTCGGCCTCGCGTCGATCGTCTACGGCTTCTCCCGCGCGGAGAACGGCTGGGGGGAGCCCGACACGATCGGCTTCCTCGCGCTCGGCGCGGGGATCATGGTGGCCTTCGTCTGGTGGGAGTCGCGGGCGCGCAACCCGCTGCTGCCGCTCCGCGTGGTCGCCGACCGCACCCGCGGCGGCGCGTACCTCACCTCCGTGATGGTGGGCGCGGCGCTCCTCGGCGGGCTGCTCTACCTCACCCTGCACTTCCAGATCGTGCTCGGCATGTCGCCGCTGATCTCGGGCCTCGCGTCGCTGCCGATGGCCGCGACGATCATGCTCACGGCGCCGCAGGTCGCGCGGCTCCTGCCGCGGGTCGGCCCGCGGATCCTCATGACCGTCGGTCCGCTGATCGCCGCCGCCGGCCTCCTCTGGTTCAGCCGCGTGACGGTCGACGGCGCGTACGTCGTGCAGGTGCTGCCCGGCCAGATCCTGCTCGGCATCGGGCTCGCGTGCGTGTTCGTGCCCATGCAGAACGTCGCGCTCTCCGGCATCGAGCCGAGGGACGCGGGCGTCGCGGGCGCGGCGCTCACGGGCACGCAGCAGATCGGCGGATCCATCGGCACGGCGGTCTTCACCGCGCTGTTCGCGTCGGCTGTCACCGCGTCCGTCACGGACGGCGTCCAGAACCCGCTCCAGCAGCAGGTCGACGGCTACCACGTGGTGTTCCTGGCGGCGGCGATCGGCGTGGCCTGCGCCTCGATCATCTCCTGGTCGATGGTGCGCGTGCCCCTCGAGCGCTTCCGCGAGGGCGCGTCGAGCGAGGCCGTGAGCATGCACTGATCCCTCGTCCCTCGCCGGATCACGACGACGCCCCTCCCGCATCGCGCGGGAGGGGCGTCGTCGTGCGCGGGCCGGGTCAGGCCGCGGGCGACCAGCCGAGCGCGGGACCGAGGCGGCGGGCGACGTCGGTGAGGACCTGCGTCGCGTCATCCGGGCGCAGGTCGTCGGGCAGCACGATCGCGAGCTCGTCGGCGGCCTGCACCGCGCGGTCGGCGCGGAGGGCGGCGGCGAGCTCGTCGGCCGGCCCCACGAGGTCGCCGGCGCGGACCATGCTCGCGCCGCCCGGACGACCCTCCGCCCGGGCGGACCGCTCGGCGCGCGCCTCCGCGTCGGCCCGGTAGCGGGCGACCTGCTCGGCCGTCGCGCCGTCGGTGGGCACGACGACCAGCGCGAGGGTCACGTGCGCGGCGGCCGGATCCGGGTGGGCGTCCCGGTAGGCGTCGATCAGCGCGCGCTGGTCCTCGCCGAAGCCGTCGCCCCCGCCCGCGCCGCGCTCCGTGACGCCGGAGGCGAGCAGGCGGAAGCCGTGCCCGCCCGCCCACGTGGCGGTGCGGATCGTCGCGGCGCCGTAGCCGAGCCGGTCGGCGAGCCCGGGGGACGCGGGCTGCACGGTGGAGGCGAGGGGCTCGTCGTCGTCGTGCTCCTCGACGCGGGGCACCGCGCCGCCGCGCAGCAGGTCGCGGAAGCGGAGCAGGCGCTCGCGGCCCGGCTCCTCGTGCGCGGCCGTCACGGGATGGATCGCCCGGTCGAGGGCCGCCATGCGCCCCGGGTTGCCGACCGAGAGGCCCGGGCGCAGGCGCCCGCCGGAGAGGAGGTCGACGGTGGCGAGGTCCTCGGCGAGGCGGAGCGGGTTCTCCGCGCGGATGCCGATCGACGCCGTGCCGAGCGCGATGCGGCGGGTGCGCTGCGACGCCGCGGCGAGCAGCGCGACGGGGGAGGAGATCGCGGGCCGGAGGTGGTCGGGCCGGAGCCACGCGGTGTCGAGCCCGAGCGCGTCGCCGAGCTCCACGAGGCGCAGCGCCTCCTCGAGGCCGGGCGCGGGATCCGCCGGGTGGAGGGGGCCGGTGGTG
The DNA here is from genome assembly GCF_001280205.1 of Clavibacter capsici. Lineage (NCBI taxonomy): Bacteria > Bacillati > Actinomycetota > Actinomycetes > Micrococcales > Microbacteriaceae > Clavibacter > Clavibacter capsici. The sequence goes on from NZ_CP012573.1 coordinate 541,431, forward strand.
AGGAAGCCGAGGCGCGTCAGCGGGGATCCGGGTGCGGGCATGGCACGAGGGTAGGCGGTGCGCCTGCGCGCCGGGTCAGGCCGTCGCGGGCGACCAGCCGAGCGCCGGGCCGAGGCGCTCCGCGACGTCGGTGAGGATCTGCTCGAGGTCGGCCTCGCCGAACGTGAACGGCAGGGCGAAGGCGACCTCGTCGACCGCCTGGTAGCCCGCATCGGCGTGCAGGGTCGCGGCGATCTCCTCGGAGGTGCCCACGAGGTCGGCGGCGAAGAGCATCCTCCGCGGACCGATCGGCACGCCGACGCGGTGGGCGCGGGACGCGGCGTACGCCTCGTAGCGGGCGACCTGCTCGGGCGTCGCGCGGTCGGTGGGGATCACGACGAGGCCCTGCGACACCCGCGCCTCGGCGCCGCGCGGGTGGGCGGCCCGGTAGGCGTCGATCTGCGCGCGCTGGTTGGTCGCGAAGTCGTTCCCGAGCATGCCCTCGGTCACGCTCGACGCCAGCAGGTGGAAGCCGATCTCCGCCGCCCACACGGCGGAGCGGACGCCGCCCGCGCCGTACCAGAGCCGGTCGACGAGGCCCGTCGCGTGCGGCTGCACGGTGGACGCGAACTCCTCCTGGCCCTCGCGTCCGGCCCGGTCGTCCACGGCGTCGCCGCGCACGTGGTCGCGGAAGCGCAGCAGCCGGTCGTAGCCCAGCTCCTCCTGCTCGAGCGTGTCGGGGTAGATGGCGTCGCGGTACCGGTCGAACGACATCGGCGTGCCCGCGCTGAAGCCGGGCTGCAGGCGGCCTCCCGTGAGGAGGTCCACCGTCGCGAGGTCCTCGGCGAGGCGGAACGGGTTCTCGGCGCCGATGGGCGTGACGGCCGTGCCGAGGTGGATGCGGCTGGTGCGCTGCGAGGCGGCGGCCATCACGGCGACGGGGGAGGAGATCCCGTGCTGGAGGTGGCGGTGCCGGAGCCACGCGCTGTCGAAGCCGAGCTGCTCGCCGCGCTCGATGACGCGGAGCGTGGTCTCGTGGCCGGCCGCGGGATCCGCCGGGTCGAAGGTGCCGATGGTGAGGAAGCCGATGCGCTTCAGCGGGGTACCGGATGCGGGCATGGGACGAGGGTAGGCGCTCTCCCGCGCGCCCGTGCGGACGGGTCAGGCGGGTCCGGCGCCGGCCTGCTCGCCCGCGATCTCCGTCAGCGCCGCCACGTGCCCGTCGAACGCGCGCCGTCCCGCCGGGGTGAGCGCCAGCCAGGTCAGCTGCCGCCGGTCGCTCCGGCCCGCGGACGACGCCTTGCGCGAGGACACGTAGCCGCTGTCCGCGAGCGTCCGGAGGTGCTTGGAGAGGCTCGCGTCCGCGACGCCGAGGGTGTCGCGCAGCACGGTGAAGTCGATCTGGTCGACGCGGCGGAGGATCCCGCAGATGCGCAGGCGGACGGGCGCGTGGATCAGCTCGTCGAAGGCCGCCTCAGCCACGCCGGGCGATCTCCCGCACCGCCGCGCGGAACGCGAGCGTCGACAGCCGCGTGACGAGGAGGGACGCCGCGACGGCCGTGATCGCCACACCCCAGCCGAGCCCCTGCGCGACGAGCCCGAGCGAGACGGAGAACAGCACGAGGCAGGCGACGAGCGCGGCCGCGGCGAGCAGCGCGGCCCGAGCCCCGATCCGGCGGAACCGGATGCCCGTGGTGCGCCGGAGGAGGACGAGCAGGATCACGGCCGCGGCGACGGCGACCCACGACGTGGTCGGCGGCTCGTAGTCCGCTCCCGGGGAGAGGGTGGCGGTCTCCGCCACCCAGACGAGGGCGATGGCGCCGAAGCCCGCGAGGTGCCAGCGCGGCTCGGGGATGCGGGAGGCCAGGGCCTGCCGGTCGGCGTGGAGGCCGTCCAGGGCCGCTGCGGCGTCCTGCGCTCGATCGTTTTCCATGATGGAAAGCTACATGTCAGTTTCCTCCACGGCAAGTGATCGCGCGGCTCTCCCCTCAGGGGATCAGGACGATCGAGCCCGTGGTGCGCCTGGCCTCGAGGTCCTCGTGGGCGCGCGCCGCGTCGGCCAGCGGGTGGGTCGCGCCGACGCGCACGTCGAGGGACCCGTCGAGGACCCCGGCGAACAGCTCGCCCGCGCGCCAGCGCCGCTCCTCCGCGTCGAGCAGGAAGTGCGCGAGCGTGGGGCGGGAGACGGAGAGGGAGCCGCCGGAGTTGAGCCGCTGCAGGTCGAACGGCGGCACCTGCCCGCTCGCGCCGCCGAAGAGCACGAGCGTGCCGCGGATCCGCAAGCTGGCGAGCGACCCGTCGAACGTGTCGCGCCCCACGCCGTCGTAGACCACGTCGACGCCGCGACCGCCCGTCAGCTCGCGGACCCGCACGGGCACGTCGTCGTAGCCGAGCACGTGGGTCGCGCCCGCCGCGCGCGAGAGGGCGGCCTTCTCCTCGGTGGAGACGGTGGTGATGACCTCGACGCCGCGGTCGACGAGCAGCTGCGTGAGCAGGAGCCCGACCCCGCCGGCGCCCGCGTGCACGAGCGCGCGATCCCCGGGGCCGGCCGGGTACGAGCTCGTCGCGAGGTAGTGCGCGGTGAGGCCCTGGAGCGGGAGGGCGGCGGCGGTCTCCATCGCGACGCCGTCGGGCACGGGCAGCAGCGTCTCCGCGCGGACGAGCGCGTGCTGCGCGTAGGTGCCCGACGCCTCGGCGGTCGCGACGCGGTCGCCCACGTGCACGCCGGTCACCCCGTCGCCGAGCGCCTCGATCACGCCCGCGGCCTCGGATCCCGGCACGTACGGGTGCGCCATCGGGTAGATGCCGCTCCGCCGGTACGTGTCGATGAAGTTGACGCCCGCGGCGTGCACGCGGATCCGCACCTCGCCGGGCCCCGGATCCGGCACCGGCCCGTCCATCAGGGTCATGACCTCGGGCCCGCCGGGCCCCTCCACCTCGATGCGCGCGCTCATGGGTCCAGCCTGCCGCGTCCGCCGCCGACGGTCACGTGTCACGCGCGGGTCGGTCCCCCTCGTCCGGGTCCCGCTCCTCGTCCCGCGCCCGCTGCGTCTCGCGCTCGGCGATCCTCCGGCGGTACCCGTCCATCGCCCGCTCGTCCAGACGGTGGCGGATCTCGGCGACGTCGGGCGCGAAGGTCTCCTTCGTCATCGCCTTCAGCGCGACCCACTTCTCGTGGAACTCGGCGTCGGTGTCGCCGGGCCGCCACGCGCGCGACCAGAGGACGAAGGTCGCTTCGACGCCGGCCATCACGGAGGCGAGCACGACACCGGTCGGGACGCCGAGCCACGGGATGACCGTCATGGCGGACGCTGCGGACCCTGCGAGCCACGGGAGCACCGCGAAGGCCCATCCCCCCCGGGGACGTCGAGCGGCCGCGGACGACGAGGGGGCGCTCGACCACGACCTCGACGACGGAGGAGACCAGGGCCATGAGGGTCACGCCTCCGATCGTCCGATCGAGCGAGCCCGGGCCCCAGGCGGGGACGAGCATGAGGGTCTGGGACACCACGACCACGATCGGCGCCGTGAACAGCGCGACCGTGAGGTGCCCCGACAGCGGCGCCCACATGCCGGGCGGTGTCCAGTCGGGAGGGTTCCGCCGCACCCGGTTCCGCTCTTCCGGATCGGGCACGTCACGCAAGCCGTGAGGTGAGATGGATGGGCATGCTCCTCCTTCGAAGGCGCGGGGGCCGAGCGTCGGGTGCGGCCGCCGCGGGTGGTCGCGCGCATCCTCGTCCGAGAGGCGCCGGCGACGAGGGCCTCCTCCACAGAGTGCGCGACGGCGCGCGACGCCCGCGCAGGAATGCCGCCGCGACGCGCGCGGTTGCGCTCGCATAGGCTCGAAGACGAGTCAGGTGCGGCAGGCAGGGCCCCGCACCGATCAGGATCACGACGAAGGTGGAACCCATGGCAGGTCGCGTCTACGACGACATCACCCAGCTGGTCGGCGGCACGCCGCTCGTGCGCCTCAACCGGCTCACGGAGGGGCTCGACGCGACCGTGCTCGTGAAGCTCGAGTCGCACAACCCCGCGTCGAGCGTGAAGGACCGCATCGGCGTCGCGATCATCGACGCGGCCGAGGCGTCGGGGCAGCTGAAGCCCGGCGGGACGATCGTCGAGGGCACGAGCGGCAACACCGGCATCGCGCTCGCCATGGTCGGCGCGGCGCGCGGGTACAAGGTCGTCCTCACGATGCCCGAGACCATGAGCGTCGAGCGCCGGCTGGTGCTGCGCGCGTACGGCGCGGAGATCGTGCTGACCCCCGGCCCCGAGGGCATGCGCGGCGCGGTCGACCGGGCCAAGCAGATCGTGGACGAGACGCCGAACGCCATCTGGGCGAAGCAGTTCGCGAACGCGGCCAACCCGCAGAAGCACCGCGAGACCACGGCCGAGGAGGTCTGGGCGGACACCGACGGCGCCGTCGACGTGTTCATCGCGGGCGTCGGCACGGGCGGCACCATCACGGGCGTCGGCCAGGTGCTCAAGGAGCGGAAGCCCGGGGTGCAGATCGTCGCGGTCGAGCCGCTCGACTCGCCCATCCTCACCGGCGGCAAGCCCGGGCCGCACAAGATCCAGGGCATCGGCGCCAACTTCGTGCCCGAGATCCTCGACACGGAGGTCTACGACGAGGTCGTCGACGTGTCCCTCGAGGACTCCATCCGCGTCTCGCGCGCGCTCGCGACCGACGAGGGCATCCTCTGCGGCATCTCGTCGGGATCCATCGTGTGGGCCGCGCTCGAGATCGCGAAGCGGCCCGAGAGCGCGGGCAAGACCATCGTCGCGATCGTGTGCGACTACGGCGAGCGGTACCTCTCGACCGTGCTGTTCGACGACCTGCGCGACTAGGCGTGGGGATCGTCGCCCGGGTCGTCGAGGACCTCCGGACAGCGCGCGCCCACGATCCGGCCGCGCGCGGGTACCTGGAGATGGTGCTCGGCTACCCGGGCCTGCACGCCGTGTGGCTGCACCGGGTGTCGCACGCGCTCTGGCGTCGGCGTCTGCGCTTGGCGGCGCGGCTGCTCGCGCAGGCCGGGCGGGCGCTGACCGGGGTGGAGATCCACCCGGGGGCGCGCATCGGCCGGCGGCTGTTCATCGACCACGGCATGGGCGTCGTCATCGGCGCGACGGCGGAGGTCGGCGACGACGTGCTGATGTACCACGGCGTCACGCTCGGCGGGAAGAGCCTCGTGCACGGCAAGCGGCACCCGACGGTCGGCGACGGCGTCACCATCGGCGCGGGGGCGAAGCTGCTCGGGCCCATCACGATCGGCGCGGGCAGCGTCATCGGAGCGAACGCGGTGGTCGTGAAGGACGCGCCCGCGGGATCCGTGCTCACGGGCATCCCCGCCGTGGAGACCGGCAAGCGGGCGGGGCGCGGGCCCGACGCGCACGTGGATCCCGCGTTCTTCGTCGACCCGGCGATCTACATCTGATGCCGCCGACCGAGGCGCCCGGCGAGCCCGGCCACGTCGAGCCGACGCCGACCGTCGAGCTCTCCACGCACGGCGTCGGCCCCTGGCCCGGCGGCCCGGACGCGTGGCCCGACGAGCCGCACCTGGATCCCGAGCTCCTCGAGCGCGGCGACACCCGCAACGTCATCGACCGCTACCGCTACTGGCGCATGGACGCGATCGTCGCCGACCTCGACCAGCACCGGCACCCCTTCCACGTGGCCATCGAGAACTGGCAGCACGACATGAACATCGGGTCGATCGTGCGGAGCGCCAACGCGTTCGCGGCCGACACCGTGCACATCGTCGGCCGGCGCCGCTGGAACAAGCGCGGCGCGATGGTGACCGACCGGTACCAGCACGTCGTGCACCACGCGACCATCGCCGACCTCGTGGAGTGGGCGCGCGGGGAGGGGCTGCCGCTCATCGCGATCGACAACGTCGACGGATCCGTGCTGCTCGAGACCACGTGCCTCCCGGAGCGCTGCGTGCTGGTCTTCGGCCAGGAGGGCCCGGGCCTCAGCGACGAGGCGGTCGCGGCCGCGGACATGACGGTCGCGATCTCGCAGTTCGGATCCACCCGCTCCATCAACGCGTCGGCGGCGGCCGCGGTCGTGATGCACGCGTGGATCACGCAGCACGTGGCGTTCGACTGACGCGCGGCACCGTCGCTAGGCGCCCGCCGGGCCGAGCCGGCCGAGCAGCTCCGCGAGCATGCGGCGTTCCCGGGCGTCGAGCGGGGCGAGCAGCGCCTCCTCGGTCGCGAGGTGGTCGGGGAGCACGCGGTCGACGAGCTCCCGGCCCGCCGCGGTGAGCTCGACGAGCTTGCCGCGCCCGTCCTCGGGGCGGGGGAGCCGGGTGACGAGGCCGAGCGCCTCGAGGCGGTTGAGGCGCTGGGCGACCGCGCTCGTCGTGATCATCGACTCCTGAGCGAGCGCAGCCGGAGGCAGGCGGTGGGGTGCTCCCTGGCGCCGGAGGGTCGCGAGCACGTCGAAGGTCGACGCGTCGATCCCGTGGCGCGCGAAGGTGCGGTCGAGCTCAGCGGCGAGGGTCCCGGCGGCCCGCGCGAGTCGCCCGATGACGGCCATCGGCGAGGCGTCCAGGTCGGGGCGCTCGGTGCGCCACTGCTCGAGGATGCGGTCGACGTGGTCCATGCGTCGATCCTACTGGCTAAGCGATGAGCTACATTGGCTCAGTGCTTAGCCATCGTGTCCGACTCGTCCTCCTGACCGCCGTGGCGCCCGTCCTCTGGGGCACGACCTACGCCACCTCCACCGCCTTCCTGGTGCCCGGGCATCCCCTGCTGACCGCGACGCTCCGCGCGCTGCCCGCCGGTCTGGTGCTGCTCGCGATCGGTCGCCGGCTCCCGCACGGCGCCTGGTGGTGGCGCTCCGCCGTCCTCGGCGCGCTCAACATCGGCGCGTTCTTCGCGTTCCTCTTCATCGCGGCTGATCGCCTGCCCGGCGGGGTCGCGGCGGTGATCGGGGGGATCCAGCCGTTGCTCGTCTCCGCGCTCGCCGCGTGCGTGCTCGGGGAGCGATCGCCGATCCGGGTGGTCCTCGCCGGGATCGCGGGCCTCGCGGGCGTCGCGCTCATCGTGCTGCGGGCCGACGCACGGCTCGATGCGACCGGCGTCGGTGCCGCCCTCGCCGGGGCGGTCTGCATGGCCGTGGGCGTGGTGCTCGCGAAGCGGTGGGGTGGGGATCACCCGCCCCTCCTGACGACGTCCTGGCAGCTCCTCGCCGGCGGGATCCTCCTCGCGGCGCTCACGGCGGCGTGCGAGCCGCTGCCCGCCGCACCTCTCACGCTCGTGAACGTCGCCGGGTACGCGTACCTCGCTCTCGTCGGCACCGCGCTCGCGTACCTCCTGTGGTTCCGCGGCGTGCGCGGGCTCCCGGCCCGCGTGCCCGCGTTCCTGGGGTCGCTCAGCCCGGTCGTCGCCGTCGTGATCGGGCTCGGCTGGTCGGGCGAGACGCTGTCACCGGTGCAGGCTCTCGGGATGGGCCTGGTGCTGGCCTCGGTCGGCGCGGCCGTCGCGGCCCGGGCTCCGCGTCCGTCCACGCCGCGCTCGGGGGAGTCGCATCCCGAGGAGCGGGGCCGCGACGCGCGTCCCCCTGCCAGGATGTCCCGGTGATGGACGACCGCGCCCGCCGCCGACCCGACGTGACGACCGTGGAGGTGGTGGGCGGGCAGCCGCCGCTCACGATGGGGCTGCAGGAGCACGACCCCGGCTGGGCGGAGGCGTACCTCGCGCACCGGCGGCGGATCCTCGAGGCCGTGGGCGACGCGGCGCTCGCCGTGGAGCACATCGGCTCCACGTCCGTGCCGGGCCTCGCCGCGAAGCCCATCGTCGACGTGGTGGTCGTCGTGGCCGACGTCACGGCGGAGGAGGACCACGTCGAGCGCCTCGTCGCCGCGGGCTACGCGCTGCGGGTCCGCGAGCCCGGGCACCGCCTCGTGCGCACGCCGGCGCGGGACGTCCACGTGCACGTGTACGAGGAGGGCGATCCCGCGGTGGAGGCGTACCTGCTGCTCCGCGACCGGCTGCGCTCCGATGCGGCCGACCGGGGCCTCTACGAGCGCACGAAGCGGGAGCTGATGACGCGGCGGTGGGAGACGATGGACGCCTACGCGGAGGCGAAGTCCGCGGTGATCCAGGGGATCCTCGGGCGGGCGCGGGCGGCGCGCGAGGCGCGCGGATCCGGACCCGTCTGAGCGACGCGCTAGCGGAACGGCCAGTCGTCGATCGTGTGCGGGGTCGCGATGACCTGCACGTCGTCGGCGTAGACGATGCGCCCGGGCGTCCGCGTGCGGAGCTCCTGCCACGGGACGTCGTGCCGGTCGAGCAGGGCGAGGTAGTCGGCCGTGAACGCGAGGAGGTCCGTGGCGCTGGCGAGGAACCAGGCGCGCGCGCCGGGATTCAGGACCCGGTCGTAGCACTCGGGGTCGACCGAGCGCGGATCCGCGTAGGACTCGGACGCGCGCGCGTTCGCCGCGTCCATCCACTCGCCCTCCTCGTCCGAGAGCATGCCGCTGAGGCGCAGCCCGTCGGCGAGGGCGAAGACCCCGGGGAACGTCCCGCGGCGGTTGGGGACGGCGCTCTGGAAGCGGACGTAGTCGGGCACGCGCCGATGCTAGGGAGCCGGGCTGCGGATTCGGCCGCGCGGGCGCGGAGCGGACAGCGGGCGGCGCCGGGCGGGCATGCGGCGGGCGCTGCGCGGGCATCCGGCCGCCGCACGGGGCGGGTGGTGGCGCCGCGCGGATCCGCTCGCACCCCAGACGGGAGACCCGTGCCCGCGCGGAGCACGCTGCTCGGCGTCACCGTGCCCGGCTACGACGACCAGCTCGTGGAGGTCGAGGCGGTCGCGGCCGTCGTCGGCTGAGCGGTAGCGCGCGGCCGGATCCTCAGAAGTCGCGTCCCGTGTCGCCCGGCGCTCCGGATCCGATGCGGGTGAGGTGCACCCGGCGACCCAGGCGGATGAGCGGGCGGATCATCAGCTGGATGCTGCCGACGAGGAACAGCCACGTGCCCGCCGTGGTGGTGGACTCGGAGAAGAAGAGGACGCTGCCGGCGACGAACCACGCCGCGACCATGATGTCGTTGACGATGCTCGCGACCTCGTACTTGTGGCGGATGACGAGCTCCTCGTCCCCGATCGTGATCGTCAGGGAGCGGCTGGGCGGGGGATCCTGTGACGTCATCCGTCGATGCAACCACGGGGACGCGCCCTGCCGTCGCGCCGGGGCGGCACCGGGAGCCGGAACGACCGCGTCGACCGCCGGATCAGAGCGCCGACGCCCGCCAGGCGTCGACCGCGGCCAGCAGCTCGGCCCGCCGCTCGTCGGGGAGGAACGACGCCTCGAACGAGTTGCGGGCGAGGAGCGCGACCTGGTCGTCGTCGAACGCGTGCGCCTGGCGCAGCTGCCGGAGGTTCTCGCCGAGGTAGCCGCCGAAGTAGGCCGGGTCGTCGCTGTTCACCATCGCGAGGACCCCGCGGGCGAGCAGCTCGGGCAGCGCGTGCTCGTCGAGGGTCTCGTTCACACCGAGGCGCACGTTCGAGAGCGGGCAGACGGTGAGCGGGATCCGGTCGGCGACGAGCCGGTCGACGAGCGCGGGATCCTCGAGGCAGCGCACGCCGTGATCCACCCGCTCGACGTGCAGCAGGTCGAGCGCCTCCCACACGTACGCGGGCGGGCCCTCCTCGCCCGCGTGCGCGACGGCGTGCAGACCCAGCTCCCGGGCCCGCGCGAACACGTCGACGAACAGCGACGGCGGGTAGCCGACCTCGGCGGAGTCGAGCCCGACCGCGAGCAGGTCGTGGGTGCGGTGCGCGACCGACTCGAGGGTCGCCATCGCCTCCTCCACCGGGCGGTCGCGGAGGAAGGAGAGGATCAGGCCGCCCGAGATGCCGTGGCGGACGCGCGCGTCGCGGAGGGCGTCGAGCAGCCCGTCGAGCACGTCGTCGACGGCGACGCCCCGGGTCGTGTGCGCCTGCGGGTCGAACGACATCTCCACGTGCCGGATCCCGTCCGCCGCGGCCCGCTCGAGGTACGCGGCCGCGAGGTCGTGGAAGTCGCGGCGGGTGCGGAGCACCGCGGTGCACGCGTAGTAGAGGTCGAGGAACGACTGCAGGTCGGTGAAGGCGTAGCGCGAGCGGAGGTCCTCGATGCCCGCGTACGGCAGCTCGACGCCGTTGCGCTCGGCCAGCTCGAAGACCAGCTCCGGTTCGAGGGTCCCCTCGACGTGGAGGTGCAGCTCGGCGGTGGGCGGGAGGGTGGAGATCATCCGACCACGGTATCGGGCGGGCGCCGGTCGGCTGCCGTGCCGGTCGCGACCCGTCTGCGCGCATGGTCGCGTGGATCCCGACGACGAGCCCGACCTTGTCCCCGAGCTGCTGGTCGCCGACCTCGCCGCGAGGAGACGGGCGTCCGCGGCCCGCCCGAGGTCGGACGGGCCGCGGCCCCTCACCCCTCCGCGATCCCCGCGGGCAGCGCGGCCCCGGCCGCCGTGAGCGCGTCGACGAGCTGCTGACCGCTGACCGTGGTCGTCTTCTGCCCGCCGATCATGAGGGTCGGCGTGCCGGTGACGCCCGCGGAGGCCGCGGCATCGGTGTTCGCGGTGATCCAGCCGGCGTAGGCGCCCTTCTCCGTGCAGGTGAGGGCCTCGGGGTCGGTGACGCCCTGCCCGCCGAGCCAGGAGGAGAAGTCCTTCCCTGTCCAGGAGTCCGTCGCCGCGGAGTGGTTCGCGAAGAGGGCGGAGTGCACGCCGGGCCAGGCGGACGGGTCGTGCTGGAGGACGCACGCGGCGGTGCTGCCGGCGACGCGGCCGTAGTTCGTGACGATCCGGATGGGGTGATAGACGACGCGCACCTGCCCGGATGCGGCGACCCGGTCGAGGAGCGGGCCGGTCGCCCCCTCGTACTCCTGGCAGTGCGGGCAGGAGTAGTCCTCGTAGACGTCGAGCGTCACGGGCGCGTCCGCGGCGCCGACCGACACGGCGTCGGGCTCGGTGGTGACGTGCGCCTCGCCGCCGCTCCCCAGCTGCACGGTGGCGTCCGCGGTGGGCGCCACGCTGCCGGCGGACGCCTGGTCGCGGAGGAGGCTCGCGCCGCCCCAGATGCCGGCGACGAGGATCACGACGGCGCCGGCGACGCCGAGCTGGGTCAGCAGGCGGCGGCGCTTCCGCTTCGCCTCCTCGAGGCGGCGCCGGGCGTTGGCCTTCTCGCGGATCTCGCGGGTGCGGTCGCGGTCGGCGCTGGTCTTCTTGCTCATGGTGCGGTGCTCCTGTCGTCGGTTCGGACGGGGTGGTGGTGGGGGTCGATGCGGAGGGGGGAGGTCGGGACGCGGTCGCGCACGCGGGGCATCACGGCGTCGGCCGCCGCTCGTCGGCGCGCTCGTCGAGGGCGGACAGCCGCGCGTTGTAGGCGCGGAGCTCGGCGTCGTCGTCGCGCGCGGCCGCGCGGTCGTAGCGGGTGGCCGCCCGCTGCTCGGAGGTGGACCACTGGCGCACGACCATGAGCGCCACGAGCACGACGGGCAGCTCGCCCGCGCCCCACGCGATGCCGCCGCCCGCCGCCTGGTCCGCGAGCAGCTGCGCGTCCGTCGCGATGCCGAGCTGGTGCCACCAGTCGATCGCGAGGACCTGCGTGCCCGACATGATCGCGAGGCCGAAGAACGCGTGGAACGCCATCGTGGCGAGCAGGAGCATCAGCCGGATCGGGTAGGGCGGGCGCTTCGGTCCCGGATCCACCCCGATCAGCACGAAGAAGAAGAGGTAGCCGCTGAGGAGGAAGTGGACGGTCATCAGCATGTGGCCCTGGTGGGTGGCGAGCGACCACTCGAACCACGGCGTGTAGTAGAAGGCCACGAGGCTGCCGGCGAAGACGATCGCGGCGACGATCGGGTTCGTCACGATGCGCGAGTACCGGGAGTGCGTCGCGGCGAGCACCCACTCGCGCACGCCGCGGCTGCCGTCCTTCCGGGCCGGCAGCGCGCGCAGCAGCAGGAGCACGGGGGCGCCGAGCACGAGCAGCGGCGTGACGTACATCATCAGCAGCATGTGCTGGATCATGTGGGTGCTGAAGTGCACCGCCCCGTACACCGCGGGTCCGCCGCTGGTCGCGTAGACGAGCACCGCGCAGCCGAGCAGCCACGGCACGGTCCGGGCGGCCGACCAGGCGTCGCCGCGCCGGCGGAGGCGCCGCACCGCGACGAGGTAGAGGCCGGCCATCGCCGCCGCGACGCCGAGGAACAGGACGTCCGGGTGGAAGGCCGTGAGCATCCGCAGCGGCGTGACCGGGTCGGGGAAGGTGAACCCCACGAGCGAGGCGAGCGGGTCGACGTCGGCGATCGTGGTCTGCGGCACCGGCGGGGCGCTGCGCGAGAGCGCCACCGAGACGCCCATCGCGACGGACATCACGACCACCTCGCCGACCGCGAGCCGGAGGAAGGCGGTCCGGCGGCTCGCGTCGCGGACGAGCGCGGGGATCAGGATGCGGCGGTGCGCGAGCCCGGCGGCGCCGAGCCCGACGAGGAACGCCGTCTTCACGAGCAGCAGCAGCCCGTACGGGGTGGTGACGAGGTCGAGCGGCGTGCCGATGCGGAGCGACGCGTTGACGGTGCCGGACAGCGCGACCGCCACGAACGCCCAGCCGGCGAGCGTGGAGTAGCGGCGGACGACCGCCGGCAGCGCGCCCTTCGCGAGCTTGTGGCAGAGGATCACCGCGACCAGGCCGCCGGCCCACACGGTGACGCCGACGAGGTGGATCCCGAGGCTGTCGACCGCGTTCGCGTGCTCGTAGGTGCCCGCGGCGTGGCCCGACAGCGAGAGCGGGAGCAGCGAGGCGAGGGCGACGGCCGCGGCCGCGCCGATGCCCGCGACGCTCCGGGTCCACGCGCTGATGCCGAACGCGACGGCCACGCACACCACCGAGGCGACGAGGGTCTGGCCGAGCTCGAGCCGGAACGTGAAGTAGCCGAACTGGCTCCGGAAGGTCGGGGAGGTGAGCGGGACGCCGATCACGTTGGCGCCGGAGAGGACGAGCACCGCGATGCTCGCGGCGAGCCACACGGCGGCCGCGCGCGACGCCCACCGGGTGGCCTTCCACTGCGCGAAGCTCGCCAGCCCGGGCTGCTTCCGCTGCCCGGGCAGCGCGAAGGCGGCGACCACGAGCAGACCGATGGTCACGGAGGCGGCGGCGTCGTGGATCACGCGCGCGACGGGCAGGCCGTAGGTGACGACGTCGCCGGGATCCACCAGCAGGGTCTGCGTCGTCGCGCCCGTGAAGGAGGCGGCGGCCAGCGTCACGACGACGGCGAGCGGGAGGCACGCCCACAGCAGCGTGTCGCGCCCGCGGACGTGCGGGACGGTCAGCGTGCGGGGCACGAGGACGGGGTCGTCGGGATCGGGGCGGTCGCGGTCGGTGCCGGGATCGGCGGAGGGCAGGGCGGAGGGAGGGGGCATGGGAGGTGTCCTGGGTGGGCGCCGAGAGGGGGCGCGGCGGGACGGCCGGCTCTCCGGAGGGAGGCGATCCGAGCGGTGCGGATGCGCCGGGGGTGCGGAGGGTGCGGGCGCGTCGGGGCGCGCGTCGGAGGACGCGCGAGGGCACGGCGCCGTGGGGCGTCGTGCGTCGTCCGGGCGCGCGGGAGCGCGCCGGACCGGCGGACGGATCAGGCGGCGGCGGGCGGCCCGCGGTCGGGCAGCGCGGCGACGCAGACGCCGAGGTCGCGGATCCCCACGCGGATGGCGCGCGCGACGCGGTGGCGGACCTCGGCGCGCGGCACGATGTCGAGCGCCGCCACGAGGACCAGCGCCCGGAGGCTCGTGCGCGCGAGGGCCACGAGGTCCCAGAAGGCGCGCTCGCCGGAGCGGAGCGCCACGATCGTGAGGACGGCCGCGAGCAGGTGCGCGACCCACATGGCGGATCCGTGGTGCATCCCGCCCATGTCGCCGGTGCCGCCCATGTGGCCGGCGCCGCTGCTGACGAGGTGCCCGCCCATGCCGTGGTGCCCGCCGACCACCTGTATGGTCGTCGAGGTGGGCGCGCCCACCGAGAAGAGGAGGTGCAGCACGGCCTGGCTGCACACGACGGCCACCGCGAGCCGCGCGGTCGAGACGGTGCGGCCGGCGAGCAGCACGCACGTCGGCAGGGCGAGCGCCGCCGCGACGACGAGGCCGACCGCGCCCGGGACGGGCCCGCCGCCGGCGAGGTGCGACAGCATCGACACGAGGATGGCGAAGGCGGCCGTGACGGCGCCGCGCACGACGCGCGTCCCCCGCCCGGCCATCGCCGGCGTCTCCGCTCCGCTCATATGGGCGACAGCCTAGGTGCGGACCCCGGGGAGCGCCTGGTCGGCAGGAAACGACTCCCGGTCTCGATCCGGTCGTCGCTCTCGCCGACCCCCGGCCCGGCGAGACGCGGTCTCGTCTCGCTCCGACGACCTGCGTCGTGCCGCGGCGGTCCGGCGTGCTCCGCACCGTCCTCGCGGACGGGGAGGACCCGGGTCCGGGGGCGGCTGCGACCGCCGGTCCGAGCACACGGCGGCGCTCGCCCGCTCTGCCCACCGGTTGCGTCGCGGTGTCCCGCCCTCCTAGGGTCGAGGCGTGCATCTGCACTTCCTGTGACGGCCGAGTGAGGCCCACCGCGATCGTCGAGTCCCTCCGAGCATGCGGCGGCCGCTCGTCCTCGACCCCTGGTGGGGTCGCCGTCACCTGCGCCCATGGCGCGCTCCTCCGCGCGCGGCGCGTCGCATCGAAGGATCCGAATGCACACCTCCACCCACCCGCTTCCGGCGCGCCTGCGCGCCCAGCTCGCCGCCACCGACATCTCCGTGATCCGCGGGGCGTCGACGGTCCTCCATCACGTCGACGTCGTGATCACGCCCCTGTCGCGTCTCGCGATCGTCGGGGAGAACGGCCGCGGCAAGTCGACGCTGCTGCACGTCCTCGCCGGCACCCTGGCGCCGGATGGGGGCTCCGTGCATCGCACCGGGATCCTCGGCCTCGCCGAGCAGGAGATGCCCACGGGCGACGACAGCACGGTCGGGCAGGCGATCGCGGACGCGATCGCCGCACCCCTCGCTGCCCTGGCCGCTCTCGACGCAGCCGCAGCCGACCTCGCATCCGGCGTCGGGAGCGCAGCCGAGCGGTACGCGACCGCCCTCGAACGAGCCGAAGCGCTCGACGCCTGGGACGCCGAGCGGCGGGTGCAGGTCGCGCTCGGCGCGCTCGACGCCGTGTCGGACCCGGCTCGGCGTCTGGACGACCTGTCGGTCGGGCAGCGCTACCGGGTGCGACTGGCGTGCCTGCTCGGCGCCGATGACGACTTCCTGCTGCTGGACGAGCCGACGAACCACCTCGACCGCAGCGGCCTCGATTTCCTCACCGAGCGGCTGCGCACGCGTCGCGGCGGAGTGGTGATCGTGACCCACGACCGCGCTCTGCTGACGGACGTGGCGGAGTCGATCCTCGACCTCGACCCCACGCCCGACGACCGCCCGCGCGTCTACGGCGGTGGCTACGCCGGCTACCGCGAGGGGCGCGCGGCGGAGCGCGAGCGATGGGAGCAGGAGCACGCCCGGCAGCAGGCCGAGCACGCCCGCCTGCAGGACAGCCTCACCGCGGCGCAGGACCGGCTCGTCTCCGGCTGGCGGCCGGAGAAGGGCAGCGCCAAGCACGGCCGCGCCACCCGCGCGGGCGGCCTCGTGCAGAGCGTGCACCGTCGCCAGGACCAGCTCGAGGCCCACGCGGTCACCGTGCCGGAACCACCGCAGGAGTTCCGGTTCCCGGACCTCGCGACGCGCACCGGAGCGGCGCTGCTCACGGCGGACGGCGTGAGCGTCGACGGCCGGCTGTCCGAGGCGACCTCGCTGTCTCTGTCGCATCGGGGACGGCTCGTGGTGACGGGACCGAACGGCGCCGGGAAGTCGACCCTCCTCGCCGTCCTCGCCGGTGACCTCGAACCGGACGCCGGCACCGTCCGGCGCTCGCGCGGCGTGCGGCTGGGCCTGCTCCGCCAGGAGACGGCTCTCCCGCTGGATCGGCGCGCGAGCGACGTCTACCGGGAACACCTCGACGCGCTGGTCGCAGGCGGTGCGGTCGACTCCGCCGAGACGGTGGGGCTCTCGCGACTCGGGCTCCTCCGGCCTCGGGAGGCGGGCAAGCGGGTCGGCGAGCTGTCGATGGGGCAGCAGCGTCGCCTCGACCTGGCGCTCGTGCTCGCGGCGCGGCCGCACGTGCTGGTGCTGGATGAGCCGACGAACCATCTCTCCATCGCGCTGGTGGACGAGCTCACCGACGCCCTGGGAGCCACGGAGGCTGCCGTCGTCCTCTCCACGCACGACCGGCAGCTGCTGCGTGACGTCGAGAGCTGGCCGCACCTCCGCCTCACGGCGACGGCGGGAGGCGGGCATCGTCCGTGACGGGCGCCGGCGGCACCCTGCTCCTCGGCCGCCGCGAGGAGGACCCGACGAGCGACGACGCGGAGAGGGCGACAAGCGCCTGAAGCGGGCCGAGGGCCGCACCGACCCGATCCCCGACGCGGTCACGCGTCCGCGGGCACCAGCCAGACCGCGACGTCCGGCGGCAGGGTACCGGCGACCTCGCCCGAGGAGGCGAGCGCCACGCGCCGGCCCGGCGGCAGGGGCGCGGGTCCCGTGCCGAGGTTCACCCAGCACTCGAGCGCGCCGCGGCGGAACGCCAGCACGTCGGGCGGCGACGCCAGCCAGACCAGCGGCTCGGTCGGCACGACGAGCGCGCGGCGGGCGGCGAGCAGCCGCCGGTAGTGTCGCAGGGTCGACGCGGGATCCGCCTCCTGGCGCTCGACGGTCAGCTCCGCCCAGGAGCCCGGCTGCGGCAGCCACGGCTCCGCGCCGCCGTCGCCGGCCGGGTCCGAGAACCCGTAGGGCAAGGCGGTGCCCGACCAGGGCAGCGGCACCCGGGAGCCGTCCCGCCCGGGGTCGGTGCCGCCGGAGCGGTGGTGGATCGGGTCCCGCCGCCGCGCGTCCGGCAGGTCCTCCACCTCGTGCAGCCCCAGCTCCTCGCCGAAGTAGACGTAGGCGACGCCGGGCAGGGCCATCGTCAGCGTGACGGCGGCGCGGGCGCGGCGGCGGCCGAGCGCGTGATCCACCGGGTCGACCCCGAAGCGCGCCCGCTGCTGCTCGTTCGACGCCCGGACCTCCGGCTGCTCCCGGCCGTACCGGGTCGCCTGGCGCACGACGTCGTGGTTGGTCAGCGCCCACGCGCTCGGCGCCCCCGACAGCGCGGCCTTCGCCAGCCCGTCGTCGATCACCCGCCGCCAGGGCCCGGCCCGGAAGGTCACGTGCAGCGGCTCGAACTCGAAGGCGGTGTGCAGCTCGTCGGGCCGCAGGTAGAGCGGCAGCCGCTCGGGCCGCGCGACCCACGCCTCGGCGACGAAGACGCGCGGCGGATCGTAGGAGTCGGCGACCCGGCGCCACTCCCGGTAGACGTCGTGCACCTCGTCCTGGTCCCAGCCGGGGTGCGCCTCCGTGCGCCGGTCGGCGCCGAGCCCGTCCGGCAGGCCCTCGGCCTTGGCGAGGCCGTGCGCGACGTCGACGCGGAAGCCGTCGACCCCGCGGTCGAACCAGAAGCGGAGCACGTCGACGAACTCCGCGCGCACCTCCGGGCTCGTCCAGTCGAGGTCGGGCTGCTCGGGGGCGAACATGTGCAGGTACCAGGCGCCGGGGCGGCCGTCGGGATCCGTGGTGCGGGTCCACGCCGGGCCCCGGAAGCAGCTCTCCCAGTCGTTCGGCGGCAGCTCGCCGTCGGCACCCCTCCCCTCGCGGAAGAGGTAGCGCGCGCGGGCGGCGGGATCCCCGGCGAGCGCCTGCCGGAACCAGGGGTGGGCGTCGGAGGTGTGGTTCGGGACGATGTCGAGCAGCACGCGCAGGCCGAGGTCGTGGGCCTCGGCGATGAGGGCCTCCGCCTCGGCGAGCGTGCCGGACGTCGGATCCACGTCGCGGTAGTCGGACACGTCGTAGCCGGCGTCGACCATGGGCGACGGGTACCAGGGGTTCACCCAGATCGCGTCGACGCCGAGCGCGGCGAGGTACGGCAGGCGCGCGCGGAGGCCCGCGATGTCGCCGATCCCGTCGCCGTCCCCGTCGGCGAAGCTGCGCAGGAGCACCTGGTAGATCGTGGCGCTGCGCCACCAGGCGGCGTCCGCGCGGGGCGGGACGGGCACGGAGCGGGGGCTGGTGTCCATGGGGGCCCTTCGGTGCGGGGGCGGGCGGAGGCTCCGTGGCTCGCGGCCCGGGACCGGGTCGCCGGGCAGCGTCCGCGGCGGTCGGTCCGGTCATCCCACCGTACGCGCGGGCCGGCCCGGAGTCGCGGGCCGCGGCGCCGCGGATGAGGGAAGGCCCCGCGGATCGGATGATCCGCGGGGCCTTCCCGGTGCACGTGGTGTGCGGACTACGCGAACGTCTTCGCGTCGATGACGAAGCGGTAGCGCACGTCGGACTTGAGGACGCGCTCGTAGGCCTCGTTGATCTGCTCGGCCGAGATGAGCTCGGTCTCGGGCAGAATGCCGTGCTCGGCGCAGAAGTCCAGCATCTCCTGCGTCTCGGCGATGCCGCCGATCATGGAGCCGGCCCAGCTGCGGCGCGCGGGGATGAGCGCGAACGCGGGGATCTCGAGCGGCTCCGACGGGGCGCCGACGTTGACCAGCGTGCCGTCGATCGCGAGCAGGCCGATGTACTTCGACATGTCGAGCTTCGCGGAGACGGTGTTGATGATCAGGTCGAACGAGCCCGCGAGCTCGGTGAACGTCGCGTCGTCGGCGGTGGCGTAGTAGTCCTCGGCGCCGAAGCGGAGGCCGTCCTCCTTCTTGGAGAGCGTCTGCGAGAGCACGGTGACGTCGGCGCCCATGGCGGCGGCGATCTTCACGGCCATGTGGCCGAGGCCGCCCATGCCGACCACGGCGACCTTCGTGCCGGGGCCCGCGTTCCAGTGGCGCAGCGGCGAGTAGGTGGTGATGCCGGCGCAGAGCAGCGGCGCGACCTTCTCGACGTCGAGGGACTCGGGGACGCGGAGCACGAAGTCCTCGTCGACGACGACGGCCTCGGAGTAGCCGCCCTGCGTGATGGTGCCGTCGGCCGGGTCGGTGCCGCCGTAGGTCTGGATGTTGCCCTTCAGGCAGTACTGCTCCTGGCCGGCCTTGCACTGCTCGCACTCCTTGCAGGAGTTGACCATGCAGCCGACGCCGACGAGGTCGCCGACCTTGTGCTTGGAGACCTCGGAGCCGACCTCGGTGACGCGGCCGACGATCTCGTGGCCCACGACCTGCGGGTACTGGATGGGGCCCCACTCGCCGCGGACGGTGTGGATGTCGGAGTGGCAGACGCCGGAGTAGGCGATGTCGATGGAGACGTCCTTCGGGCCGACGTCGCGGCGCTCGATGGTGGTCTTGGTGATGGGGTCGGTGGCGGACGTGGCCGCGTAGGCGTTGACGGTGCGCATGGGTTCTCCTTGTGCTGACCGGTGGGGGAGGGGAGGGATCGGGTCGATCCGGCCGCGCCCTCTTCGGATGCGGTGCGCCTACGACGCTACGCCCGCGGGAGCGGTTCCCCGAAACCGCCCGGATTTTCCTCGGCTGCCGGATAGCGTGGCGTGATGCCCGCACCCACCGTCCCCGGCCCGACCCCGACGCGATCCGGGCCCGTGACAGGGCTGCGGGATGGCGACGTGATCCGGTACCTCGGAATCCCCTACGCGACGGCCGGGCGCGGCGAGCCGCCGGTGCCCGCGGTGCCCGCGCGCGGATCCGACGGCCGGCCGGTCGTGCTGGCGGCCGTGACGCCGGCGCCCGCGTGCCCGCAGCCGTCGTCGCGGATCCTCGACACGCTCATGCAGGGCGCCCTCGACGGCCTCGCGCGGTCCGAGGACTGCCAGCGGCTCTCGATCACGCTGCCCGCCGACCTCGCGCCCGGCGAGACGCTGCCCGTCATCGCGTGGTTCCACGGCGGCGGGTACACGACGGGCGCGGGCGACCTCGCGATCCACGATCCGCGGGCGCTCGTCGTCGAGCAGCGCGTGATCGTGGCGGCGGTGACCGCGCGGCTCGGCCTGCTCGGCTTCGGCGGCGGCGGATCCGGCCCGCGACGCCCGCACGACGGCCCGCCCGCGAACCTCGGCCTCCTCGACCAGGTCGAGGCGCTGCGCTGGATGCACGAGTCCATCGCGGCGTTCGGCGGCGACCCCGACGCCGTCACCGCGATGGGCCAGTCCGCCGGCGGCGACGCGATCCTCCACCTCATGATCAGCGACGGCGCCCGCCACCTCTTCCGCCGGGCGATCGTGCAGAGCCCGCCGGTGGGGATCACGGGCGGGCGCGAGCGCATGTTCCGGGCGATGGCGCGCGCGACCCGGTCTCTGTCGTCGGACGCCCCGCTCGACGGGGTGCTGCGGCGGCAGGCGCGGGCCGAGCGCGCGTCGTGGGCGTCGGGGATCCGCGCGGGCCTGCCGTGGGGGCCGCGCTACGGTCACGCGCCGCTCCCCGCCGAGGCCGACCGCGACGCCGCGTGGCGGGAGGTCGCGCCCGACGTCGACCTCCTCATCGGCACCACGCGCGACGAGACCGCGATGTACCTGCCCGCGCTCCCGGTCATCGCGCCGCTCCTGCGCGTGCCCGTCGTCGGCCGGGCCCTGCGGGCGCTCCTGATGCGCGCGGTGGTGGGGCCCACCACGCGCCGCGTCTACGCGCGGCCCGTCGCCGCGTTCGTCGCGCGGCACCGGAGGGCGGGCGGCCGGGCCGTGCGCTACGTCCTCCGGCAGGCGCCTGCGTCGAGCCCCATCGGCGCCGGGCACACGTCCGACGTCCCGCTGGTCCTCGGCACGCGCGAGGCCTGGACGCGGATGCGGCTCGTGCCCCCGGAGGCGTGGCCGGAGGTCGCCGCCCGCGGCCGGGCCGTGCGACGGGTGTGGGCCGACTTCGCGCGCACGGGCGAGGTCGCGCCCGACGCGGACGCGCGCGCCTGCGGCATGCGCTTCGACCGGGGCCGAGCACCCGCGTCGTCCGCCGTCCCGGCCTGAATCCGACGGATGCGGCCCCGGGCCCCGGATGTGAGGATGTGGACATGGGGGACGAGGGTGCGGGGGACGGGCCGGCGATCCACGGTCCGGCGTGGGAGCGGACGGTGCTGCTGCTGGTGCCGCCGAACGACGTGGACGAGGTGCACGAGTCGGTCGACGACTTCTGGCGCCTGAACGCCGACCTGGGCGACGCGGAGCGCATCCGCTTCGAGACCGCCCTGGTCGAGCTCGCCGGGAACGTCATCGAGCACGCCGAGGGGAACGAGCGGCTGCTGTGCGAGCTCACGCTCCAGCGCACGGCGACGGCGCTGGAGGCGGTGCTCAGCGACAGCGGCGCCGAGGTCCGCGTCCCGTTCCGCGCGATGATGCCGGATCCCGAGGAGATGGCCGAGTCCGGGCGCGGCGTCGCGATGATCGAGCTGCTGATGGACGACTTCACCTACGAGCGCGACCCGGACGGCAACAGGTGGCGCCTCGTGATGCGCCTCCCCGAGGAGCTCCAGCGCGACCACCACGTCGCCGTGGGCGGTGACGGCCCGACCTGACGCCGGCCGGATCCGCTCGCGCCCCGCATGTCAAGGGGGTAGGCGCGGCCCCGTCCGCGGAGTCGGCTCGACCCACCGACGGAGGGGAACGACATGCGAGCGATGGTCTACCGAGGGCCCTACCGGATCCGCGTGGAGGAGAAGGACATCCCCCGCATCGAGCACCCGAACGACGCGATCGTCCGCGTCACCCGGGCGGCGATCTGCGGATCCGACCTGCACCTGTACCACGGGCTCCTCCCGGACACGCGCGTCGGCACGACCTTCGGCCACGAGTTCATCGGCGTCGTGCACGAGGTCGGCTCGTCGGTCGAGAGCCTGTCCGTGGGCGACCGCGTGATGGTGCCGTTCAACATCTACTGCGGATCCTGCTTCTTCTGCGCCCGCGGCCTCTACTCGAACTGCCACAACGTGAACCCGAACGCCACGGCGGTCGGCGGCATCTACGGCTACTCGCACACCACGGGCGGCTACGACGGCGGCCAGGCGGAGTACGTGCGCGTGCCGTTCGCGGACGTGGGCCCGATGGTGATCCCCGCGGACATCCACGACGAGGACGCGCTGCTCATGACGGACGCGCTCAGCACCGGCTACTTCGGCGCGCAGCTCGGCGACATCGTCGAGGGCGACACCGTGGCCGTGCTCGGCGCGGGACCGGTCGGTCTCTACGCCGCGCGCTCGGCGTGGTTCATGGGCGCCGGCCGCGTCATCGTCGTCGACCAGCTCGACTACCGGCTCCGGATGGCCGAGACCTTCGCGCACGCGGAGACGCTCGACTTCTCGGCCGTGAAGGACACCGTGCTGGAGCTCAAGCGGATGACCGACGGGCTCGGCGCCGACGTCGTCATCGACGCGGTGGGCGCGGAGGCCGACGGGCACGCGCTGCACCAGATCACGGGCACGAAGGTCAAGGTGCAGGGCGGATCCCCGGTGGCGCTCAACTGGGCGATCGACGGCGTGCGCAAGGGCGGCACCGTGAGCGTCATGGGCGCCTACGGGCCGGTGCCCGCCGCGATCAAGTTCGGCGACGCCGTGAACAAGGGCATCACGATGCGGATGAACCAGGCGCCCGTGAAGCGGCAGTGGCCGCGGCTCATGGAGCACATCCGGGCGGGGCACCTCACGCCGCGGGACATCGTCACGCACCGGATCCCGCTCGAGCACATCGCGGAGGGGTACCACGTGTTCTCCGCGAAGCTCGACGACTGCGTCAAGACCGTCATCACGTTCGACCACGAGTAGGAGCAGGCCATGCCGTACCGCGCGAGCGACCACCACCGTCCCATCGACGCCGACGCGCTCCGGGCCCGGATCCCCGGCTGGGGCGCCGACCTCGACCACGCCGACCGCCCCGCGTTCCCGCGCGAGCGCACCGACCTCGTCTCGGGCGCGCACTGGGACATGCCCGAGCACCAGCCGGAGCTCGTGCCCCGGGAGCGCTCCATCGAGCACACCGAGCTGCCGCCCGTGTTCGGCACGGTCGCGCCGCTGCACGGCGTCTCGGGCGCGATCCGCCGCTACGCCTACGCCACCTTCAGCGAGGGCCGCTCCGTGCACTGGCTGCTGCTGATGCTCGGCGACCGGGTGGACGCGGCGGGCGCGCACCTCGGATCCCTCGTCACCCGGCACCCGGACGACCCGCTCACCGAGACGGGCATCCTCACCGAGGGCGGGCATCACCCGATCTCGTCGCGCTTCGGGCGCGGGCGGGCGGACATGGAGCACATGTGGATGGACCCGCTGATCGTGGGCGCGTGGCCGATCGCCGCGGTGGCCGTGCTGTTCGCGGTGCGGCGGAGGCGGCGCTGAGCGGGGGCGGCGGATCCGGCCGGGTCAGTCGATCTGCACCCGCCGCGGCCCCGCCCCGCGGTCGCCCAGCGCGTCGTCCGGGTTGAGGAGGCCGCACGCCCGCATCGACAGGCAGCCGCAGCCGATGCACCCCGTGAGCTCGCGCTCCAGCCGCTCGATGCCCTGGCGTCGCTCCTCGAGCAGGCGCTTCCAGCGGCGCGAGGCGCGCTGCCAGTCGGCGTGGCTCGGCGGGCGGTCGAGCGGCACGTCGTCGAAGGTGGCCTGCACGTCGGCGAGCGGGATCCCGAGGCGCTTCGCCACCGTGATCAGCGACACCCGCCGCAGCATGTGCCGCGCGTACCGGCGCTGGTTGCCCGCGGTGCGCTCGGCGGCGATGAGGCCGAGGTCCTCGTAGAAGCGGAGGGCGGAGGCGGCGACTCCCGTGCGCCTGGTCATCTCGCCGACCGTGAGCAGCTCGTCGGGCGCGTGCCGCGGCGCCGCCTGCGCATCCGCCATGACCGCTCCTCCCGATTGACCTCAAGGGTACGTGAGGTTCTAACGTGGACACCATGCGCATCACCGCCCCCGCCGTCGCGACGGCCCCCACCCGTGAGGACGCCCTGTGACCTACGTGATCGCCCTCCCGTGCGTCGACGTGAAGGACCGCGCCTGCATCGACGAGTGCCCCGTCGACTGCATCTACGAGGGCGAGCGCTCCCTCTACATCCACCCCGACGAGTGCGTGGACTGCGGTGCGTGCGAGCCGGTCTGCCCGGTCGAGGCCATCTACTACGAGGACGACCTGCCCGAGAAGTGGTCGGACTACTACACGGCGAACGTCGAGTTCTTCGCCGACCTGGGCTCGCCCGGCGGCGCCACGAAGATCGGCGTCGTGCCGAAGGACCACCCCGTCATCGCCGTGCTCCCGCCCCAGGGCGACCACGCGTGAGCGCCGACCCCGACCTCTTCAAGGCCGCGTTCCGCGGGCACCCCGCGGGCGTCGCGCTCATCACGGCGCGCACCGCCGAGGGCCCGTCCGGCCTCACCGCGTCGAGCGTCGCGTCGCTGTCGGCGGACCCGCCCGCCCTCTCGTTCTCGGTGACGCGCGCCACCGGATCCGCCGGCGCGATCCTCGGGGCCGACACCTACCTCGTGCACCTGCTCGCCGGGCAGCACGCCGCGCTCGCCCGCGCGTTCGCCGTCTCCGGGTCGCCGCGCTTCACCGAGGAGCAGGGCTTCCAGGAGCTGCCGACCGGGGAGCCGCTGCTCGCCGACGCGCGCGCCGCGCTCCGCTGCCGCACCATCCAGACGGTGCCGGTCGGCGGATCCGTGCTGGTCGTCGCCGAGGTCCTCGACGTGATCCTGGGTGAGCCCGCCCCGCCGCTCGTCTACCGCGACCGCCGCTTCCACCTGCTCGAGGACGACCACCCGGAGCTCTGAGCCCGGGCGGCCGCCCTCCGTGGTCCCTACGCGTTCATGAACTCCGAGGGCTTCAGCGCGCGCTCCACGATGCGCACGTCGCCGATGGATCCCGGGAACACGTGGTCGAGCTTCCCGCCGTAGAGGTTGCCGCCGACCAGCCACGACCTCCCGGCGGACGCGAGGCCGCGGTTCGGCGTCGTGGGGTTCCGCACGACGGGGTTGCCGTCGACGTACATGGTCGTGTGCTGGCTGTCGTTGACCACGGCGACGTGCCACCACGTGCCCGCCGGCAGCTCGTGCGACCAGTTGGTGAGCGATCCGTCCTGGCTGGTCGGGTAGACGCACCACTGCATCTCGCGGCTCCCGGAGACGGTGAGCACGACGGCCGGCTCGTCCGGGTCGCCCGAGGCGGTCGCCTTGCCGGCGTCCTTCGCAGAGGCCGACTGGGAGATGATCGAGCTCCAGGCGTCGCCGCCGCCGTAGCCCTCGGGGATCCGCAGGTACGCCTCGAACGTGTAGCCCTGGCGGAAGGTCGCGGCGTCGAGCGGGGCGCCGTCGACCGTGCGGAGGTGGTCGCCGGACGCCTTGCCGCCCGTGAGCGTCAGGCTGCCGGCGCTCGGCGAGTCGTCGTGGTGCTCGGCGGAGAAGCGCAGCGACCCGGGCGCCGCACCCGCGCGGCCCGCGACCACGAGGTCGTTGCCGTGGCCGGAGGCGTCGGGGATGCGCGTGCCGGTGCCGAGCGCGGATCCGTCGGCGTGCCCGTCGAAGCGCCAGTACGCGACCGTGCCCGGCACGAGCATCTGGGCGGCGGGCCGGGCGGCGCGCACGGGCACGGGCGCGAAGCCCGCGAACCGCTGCTCGAAGTCGACGCTCACCGTGAAGCGGTCGACGTCGCCCGACAGCTGCGCCTCCTCGTCCGCGAGCTCGTTGCCCGTGCCGAGGCCGCCGCCCAGGATGAACGGTGACAGCGTCTCGACGTCGATCGCGTTCCGCTCGAGGTCCACGTGGTAGAGCCGGATCATCGCGGCGCCGCCGTAGTAGCGGTCCTGGTAGTTCACGAGGTGCAGGTCGACGTCGTGGCCCGCGCGGTTCTCCATCGTGGTGCGGCCGGGCTTCCAGTAGTGCCCGTTGAGGGTGAGGAAGATCTGGTCGTGCTGGGAGATGAAGGAGTCCCAGAGGCCACGGCCGTAGTCGTCGAGCACGGCGGATCCGTCGGGCTTCGAGTCGACGATGTCGTGCGCCGTGAGGATCACCGGCAGCGTCGGGTGCGCCGCCAGCACACCGCGTGCCCAGTCGACGCCGCGGGCGCTCGTGCGCCAGTCGAGCGCGAGGACGAGCCAGTCGCGCCCGCCCGCCGTGAAGGTGTGGAACGAGTTGTAGCCGTCGGGGCTGGATCCGCGGTAGCTCGGCGACCTCCGGAACCGCTTCGGGCCGAACGCGTCGAGGTAGGGGGTGCGGCCGCGCTGGTCGTCGCTGTCGCCGGGGACGTCGTGGTTGCCGGCGAGCACGCTCCACGCGGCACCCGCCCTGTCGAGCAGCGTGAACTGCGCGCTCGCCGCCTGGATCTCGTCGGCGGCGCCGTTCTGCGTCACGTCGCCGAGGTGGGCGAGGAAGACGATGTTGTGCCGGTCGCGCTCGGCGAGCACGTACCGGAGCGACGCCTCGAGCGGCTCGGGGTGGATGGCGGCGCCGTCGAAGAGGTACTGGGTGTCCGGCAGCACGGCGATCGTGAAGCGGGGCGACGCGGTGTCGGGCTTCCAGCGGGCGCCGGATCCCTGCTGCGCGGCGGGCGCCTTCGCCTTCGCGCTGTCCGCGACGTCGGCGCCGGTGGCCGCGTCGGCGGGGAGCGCCCCGCCGAGGCCGGCCACGCCGAGCGCACCGGCGGCGCCGCTCGTGATGAGGAAGCCGCGCCGGGAGAGCGCGGACGGGGGAGTCGGGTTCGGGTCCTGGGTCACGGACGATCACGGTAGGACGGGCGGGTGAATGCCGTGCGGCGGCCCGGTGGACGCTCGGCGGCACGTGCGGCTCGCGTTCGCCACCTGCTCGGTCCGGCCCGGCGCGGATGCGACGGCGGTCCCGCCGCATGCCAGCATGGGCCATGCGCATCGCCGACTTCCCCGTGCCCGACACGGCCGCCGCCCGCGGGGCCCTCGAGCTCGCGACCTCGTACCAGTCCGCCGCCATCACGGCCCACGGGATCCGCTCCTGGCTGTGGGCGGAGGGGTTCGCCGCGGTCGAGGGGCGGGCGGACGTCGACCACGAGCTCCTCTACGTCGCGGCCGTGCTGCACGACATGGGCACGGTCGCCGAGTTCGACAACCGCACCGTGTCCTACGAGCACGCGGGCGGGCACGTGGGCGTCGCGCTCACGGCCGGCGCCGGCTGGCCCGCGGAGCGCCGGCAGCGCGTGCTCGACGTGATCGTGCGGCACAACTGGCCCGCGGTGGATCCGGCGCTCGACGTCGAGGGGCACCTCCTGGAGATCGCGACCGGCCTCGACATCTCGGGCGCCCGACCCGACGCGCTGCCCGAGGGGTACCTGCGCGAGGTGCTGCGGGCGCACCCGCGCGGCGCGCTCGCCGCGGAGTTCGGCGCGTGCGTCGTCGACCAGGCGGAGCGGAAGCCCGAGACCGCCGCGCGCCGGCTCGTCGACGGCGGCCTCGTGCGGAAGCTGGCGGAGAACCCGCTGGAGCGCCTGGCCTGATCCGACCCGCGGGATGCGGCTCGCACCCGGCGCTCCAGCGGGCGGTGTCAGGGCGCGGTGGGGGCGAGCCCCGACAGGAGCGGGAACGCCGGGAACGCGCACGTGGGCGCGGCACCCGCGCTCGCCGAGGCGGTGACGTGCACGTCCGCCCGCTTCGAGGTGAGCGGGGATCCGCCGAAGGTCGCGCCCGCCGTGGCGATGTCCGCGTAGGCGGCCGTGACGGACGGCGCGTCGACGGCGACGCGGGAGAGCGAGACGCCGAGCCGGTGGTCGTCGTCGTACCCGGCGAGCGTCGAGACGGCCTTCGACGGGGAGTCCACGGCGCGGAGGCCGTCGACCACGATGTCGCTGAAGGACGGGATCGCGCTGCCGGTGCCGCCCGCGTAGTGCGTGTCGAACACCACCGGCGCCTGGGTGCGGCTGAGGCAGACGTCGCGGTAGGTCACGCCCGTGACCGGGCCGCCCACCAGCGGGTTGCTCTTGATGCGCACGCCGGCGCTGGAGGGGCTCGCGGTGCCGTAGGCATCGGTGCCCGAGACGGTGGATCCCGTGACGAGCACGTCGCTCACGCCGGCGGTCACCTCGCTCCCGATCGAGATGCCGTGCGTGCCGTAGAAGTGGCTGTCGATGATGCTGATGTGGCTCGACGCGCTCGTGCCGCCCTTGATCGCGATCCCGTCATCGCCGTCCGAGACGTACGAGTGCGCGATGGTCACGTCGGTCGCGCCCGCCGGGTCGATGCCGTCCGTGTTGCGGGCGGTGGCGGGCGTCTGGATCCGCACGCCCCACGCCGTGAAGCCGTCGGCGTCCTGGAAGGACACGTGGAACTTGGGGGCGTCGACGAGGTCGACGTCGTGGAGCGTGAAGTCGTCGGCGCCGGTGGCCTGGATCAGCCGGGGCTCGTTCTGCGAGCCGCCCGCACGGGCCTGGTCGGAGAGCTGCCACCAGGTCGTCGTGCCGCCGAGGATCGCGTGGTCCCCGCGCCCGTCGACGCGTCCGCGGCGGGCGTCGAGGCCGCCGCGGGAGGCGACGCCCGCGTGCGGCGCGGTCGCGGTGATCAGCGCCGCGCAGCCCTTGCCGGATCCGCCGATGGTGCCGCACCTCGGCCCCTTCGGGACCTGGTAGTCGGCGGGGTTCCTGGACCCGAAGAGGGTGACCGCGGGATCCAGCACCAGCGTCTCGCCCTGGCGCAGCTGCAGCGGCCCGCTGAGGAAGCTCGCGCCCCGGCTCGAGGAGGCCAGCCGCACGGACACGACGGCGGTGCCGGACTGCGCGCAGGAGTCGAGCGCGGCCTGGATGCGGGCGGTGTCGGGCGCCGCGGCCTCGTCCGCGGCGGACGCGGAGCGGTCCGGCATGTCGAGCTGCGCGGCGACGGTCGCGCAGGTGGTGGCGGGGGAGACGGGCTCGGTGACGGTGCGGCGGTCGCCCGTCGCGCCGGTGGCGGAGGCGGATGCGGGATGCCTCGTGGTCGCGGCGGCGGGCGGATGGGCGGCCAGGGCGGCGGGCCCGGCGAGCGTCACCGCCGCGAGCGTGCCGGCGACGACGGCGGTGAGGGCGAGGGTGCGGGCAGCGGTTCGTGATGGCACGGGGTTCCTCTCGGATGGCGACCCGCCAGGCGCACGGCGCGCCATCCCGTGAGGGGCGGGTCGCGCGAAGGCTAGGCCTGCCGCGCGTCCCGCCGTGCGCGCTCTACCCGATGAGCGACGGCCGCAGGTCCCGCAGCGTGCGGTGCGAGGTGATCCGGATCGCCCCGGCCAGCGCCACCGCGAGCCCCGCGACCAGCCACAGCGCGAGCACGCCGGCGTCCATCGCGGCCTTGCCGAGGTCGCCGCCGTACATGAGCTGCCGGAGCGCATCCACCGCGAAGCTCATCGGCAGCACGTGGTGCAGCGCGGCGAGCGGCCCGGGGAGCGTCTGCCAGGGGAACGTGCCGCCCGCGGTCACGAGCTGCACGACCATGAGCACGAGGCCGAGGAACTGGCCGACGCTGCCGAGCAGCACGTTGAGCGCGAGGATGATCGCCGCGAACGTGATGGAGGCGAGCACCATCGTCCCGTACATGGCGAGCGGGTGGGCGATGCGGAAGCCGAGCGCCCCCGCGACGATCGCGTAGAGCCCGGCCATCTGCACGACGCCGAGGAGCGCCGGCGTCAGCCAGCCCGCGAGCGTGATCCGCAGCGGCGCCTTGCGGGCCGTGATCGCGCGGCGCGACAGCGGCTTCACGATGAGGAACAGGGCGTAGATCCCGATCCACGCGGCGAGGCTGATGAAGAACGGCGCGAGCCCGGCGCCGTACTCGCCGGCCTGGGTCACGGCGTCCTGGCGGAGGGCGACCGGGTCGCCGATCGTGTCGGCCTGCGCGCCGCGCTGCGCCTCGGTGGACGCGGGGATCTGGTCGAGCCCCGAGTCGAGGCCGTCGCGGAGCTTCGTCGTGCCGTCCTGCAGCGTGCCGAGGCCGGTCGCGAGCGAGGTGGCGCCGTCGGACGCGGAGTGCGCGCCGGTCGCGAGGGTCGCGCTGCCGTCGGCGGCCTTCGCGATGCCGTCGGCGAGGGCGGGGGACGCCTTCGCGAGCGCGTCGGCACCGTCGGCGACCTGACGGCTGCCCGAGGAGAGCGTGCCCGCTCCCGTCGCGAGCGCGGCGGATCCGGTCTGCAGCCTCCCGGCGCCGTCGGCGACCTGCGCGCTGCCCTGGGCGACCTGCTCGCTGCCGGTCGCGAGCTTCTGGAGCTGCGCGTCCAGGCCGTCGGCCTTCCCCGCGGCGCCCGTGATGTCGGTGCCGAGCGCGTCGAGCTTCTGGAGGGCCGCGTCGATGTCGGCCTGCGGGATCCCGGCGTCCGCCATGCGCTGCTGGATGGCGGCGCGGATCGTCGGCACGCGCCCGGCGAGCTGGTCGACGCCCGAGGTCGCGGTCGATCCGAGCGCCGCGATCTGCGCGTTCCCGTCCGCCACCTGCCGCGCGCCCGATGCGACCTTCTGCGCGCCCGGCGTGAGCGCGGCGGCGCCCTTCGCGAGGTCGTCCGCACCGCCGGAGAGCGTCGCGGCGCCGGAGGCGACCTGGTCGGCCCCGGTCGCGAGCCTCTGCGTCTGCGCCGGCAGCTGCGCCGTGCCCGTGCGGAGCTGCCCGAGGCCGGACGCGAGCGTGTCGGCGCCCGTCGCGAGCTCCGCGTTCCCGTCCGCCAGCGCGTCGGCGCCGGAGCGCGCGGTCGCGGTCCCGTCGACGAGCTGCTGCGCGCCGGACGCCGCGTCGCCGAGGCTCGAGCGCACGTCCGCGAGCCCGAGGAGGAGCTTGCCCGCGGCCTCGGTGCCGACGCGCGAGGCGACCGACTTCGTGATCCGCGCGCCCGCCTGCTGCGCGATGGTGGTGGCGAGGTAGCTGTTGGCGTCGTCGGTGGCCATGACCACGCGGGCCTGCTGCGGATCCGTGCCCGAGGACGACGTGAGCGCCGCGGAGAAGCCGGACGGGATCGTCAGCGTGAAGTCGTAGGTGCCGTCCTCGAGGCCCGTGCGCGCCTCGGCCGAGGAGACCTCGTGCCAGTCGAAGGAGGCGTCGTCGAGCACGTCCTTCGCGACGTCGGTGCCGTAGTCGACCGGCTTCCCGTCGACCGTGGCGCCCTGGTCGGCCACGACGAGCGCGGCGGGGACCCGGTCGAGGCTGCTGTACGGATCCTGGTTCGCCCAGAGGTACAGGCCGCCGTAGAGCACGGGCACCAGCACGAGCGCGACGAGCGCGATCTTCGACATGGTGGTGGCGGTGAGGCGCGTCAGCTCGGCGCGCACCAGGGGGATCAGTCTCATCGGGTCTGCGTTCCGTCGATCGAGGGGGTGGGGGAGTCGGGGGTGGCGATCGCGTCGTCCGCGGGGAGCGCGGCGATCGCCTCGGCGGCGGCCTCGCTCGTGACGACGAGGACGCCGGTGCCGGATCGGGCGAGGACGCGGAGCACGCGCATCCACTCGCCGACCGCGCCGCCGTGCCGCTCGGGCGAGGTGACGACGACGGCCTCGACGCCGTCGCGCGAGGCGGCGAGCGTCGTGAGCAGCCGGATGCGGGCGACCGCGGGGACCGCGGAGAAGGGGGCGCGCGCGAGGTCGGCCAGCTGCTGGTCGTCGAGGATCACGCCGACCTCGTGCCGGCCGGAGCGGTGCCCGGCGAGCGCGAGCTCCTCGGCCACGACCGCGCGGAGGGTGACGTCGTCGGCGGGCTCGTTGATGCGCGGGGTGTCGACGAGCGCGACCCGCTCGGCGATGCGCGGGGCGACGCCCGCGGAGTCGTCGCCGTCGAGGGCGAGGGATCCGCCGTCGATGCGCATGCGGCCGGACGCGACGAGCGAGAGCACGGTCGGCCGCAGCTCGGTCTCGGCGACCGCGACCACGGGATCCGCGCCGCCGTAGGAGAGGGAGATGGCGGGCAGGGCGGGCGCGGGGCCGTCGCCGACGCGCGCGTCGGTCAGGGTGACGATCACGACGCCGCCTCCGCGCTGCGGGGCGTGACCTCGCGGAGCTCGGGGGTGGCGGCGATGAGGTCGCCGGCCGCGCGCCAGTCGAGGCCGCAGAGGGCGAGGGAGGTGAGGATCACGAGGGAGTGGCCCTCGGCGCGGCCGATGTCGCTGCGCGTCGCCTCGTCGAGCACCGCGAGCGCGCCGCCCTCGACCAGGCGCGCGAGCGTGGCCGCGGGGATGTCGCCGCGCAGCTCGCCCGCGGCGATCCCGCGCTCGACCACGCGCTGCAGCTCGGCCCGCAGCGGCGCCAGCTCGACGCCGACCTCGCGCGCGAGCGGGCCGCGCACGGCGACCCGCGCCATCACGCGCACCTGCTCGACCTCGGCCCAGAGGCGCGCGCCGATGAGGGCCACGTGGATCCGGCTGTCCTCGTGGGTGATCCCCGCCAGCGCCTCGACGATGCGCCGGGCGCCGCGCTGGAGCACCTCGCGCACCAGGTCGTCGCGCGTGGCGAAGTGCCCGTAGACGGCGCGGCGGCTGAGCCCGGCGGCGGTCGCGATGGTCTCGAGGGAGGCGTCCGGGTCGCGGTCGAGCGCGACCACGGCCGCGTCGACGAGGGCCTGGCGGTTCGTCGCGGCGTCCTTGCGGGGCGCGCGAGCGGAGGCGAGGGAGGTCATGCGACCAGGCTAACGATCCTGCACACGCGTGTGCAACTTAGCCGGGCGAGCTCCCAGCCCGGGGAGCGGCCGGCGCCCCGGTCAGCTCCGCAGGGTCTCGCTCGGCAGCTCGCCGAACGCGCTCGCGAACGACGCCGCGAACCGGCCCAGGTGCGCGAATCCCCACCGCTCGGCCACGCTGCGGACGGTCGTGGTGGCGGGCGTCGCGTCCAGGAGCTCCGCGCGCACCCGGCGGAGGCGGATCCCGCGCAGGTACTCGGTGGGCGTCTGGCCATGGTGGCGGCGGAGGGCCAGCTGGAGGACGCGCGTCGAGATCCCCGCGGCGGCCGCGGCCTCGGCGGGCGTGATCGGCAGGTGCGCGTTGTGGTGCAGGTACTCCACGGCCACGCGGATGTGGGCCATGCGGGGCGCGCGGAGCTCGTCGGGGAGCTCGACGTCGTCCCACGGGAACAGGCGGAGCGTGGCACGGGCGAGCGCCAGGTCGGCCTCGAGACGCATCAGGGGCGACGCGTCGGGGTCCGTGAGGACGGGCGCGGCGGCGGCCACCGCGCGGCGCCACACGGCCGCGGTCTCGGCGGTCGGCACGCTGCGGTGCTCGAACAGGAGCGGGCGGGCGGGGCCGTGGTGGAACTCGGTCGCGGTCTGCTCGAGGAAGCCGGCGTCGAGGTGCACGCAGTTCTGCCGGGTCGCGCTCGCCTGGTACTGGAACGGGCGGCCGGTGGGGAAGAGGAACGGGAGCTGGCCCTGGGAGGAGACGGCACGGGATCCGCGGTCCACGGTCATCCGCCCTTCGAGGAACCAGGTGACGACGTGCTCCGGGCGCTGCGGGCTCTCGGCCCACTGGGTGCCCGTGATGCGGGACGTGCGGAGGGTGACGCGCTCGCCGCCGAGGATCGCGTACCGGTAGGAGAAGGCGTTCGTGCGGCGGTCGGGGGCGAAGCGGATCCCCTCGAGGACCGCTCCGAAGCTGGCCGTGGCCTCGTCGATGTCGGCGCCGGACATGACGGCGCGGATGAAGGGCTCGGCCGGGGCGTCCGTCGGCTCCGGTGCCGGGGCGGCGGACGCGTCCGCGGGCGCCGGGAAGGCGGGGGAGGGGTCCGGCGCGGTGGCAGCGGGTGCGGGAGCGGGTGCCGCGTCGGGCTCGGCGGCCACGGCGACGACAGGTGCGGTCGGGGCCGTCGGCAGCGTCGGGACCGTCGCGACGTCGAGCGCGCCCGTGCCGAGGGGCGACGCGGCGACGGACGCGTCGGTGCGGATGGGAGCCGGGCTCGCGTCGCCTCCGGCGACGGTGGTGCGGGGGCGGCGCGAGGGGTCCCTCGTGCCCGCGGGGGTCAGCGTGGTCGTCATCATTCCTGCGGTCTCTGGGCGTCGTTCGTCTCCACCCTCCCGCTCATCATGCATGGTGCTCTCCGGGGAAGGCGCCTCGCGGGTCCCGGGAGGTGCCAGGTGCTTCGGCACGGCCCCGTGGGAGAGCGGGTCGACGCTCCGCGGATGTCCGCTGAGCGAAGGCGCGTCCCCCGGGCGCGTGCGCCGAGCGGACTCGAGCGCTAGCGCCCGCGCACCGGATCCGCACGGCCGGGGCGCCTAGGCTCGGGGCGTCCGCGCATGTCGGCACCCACCCGCATCCACCGCACCACCGCACCACCGAGAGGCGCCGCATGACGAGCGACCGGTCCCTGGCCTTCATCCTGCTGCGCTCGTGCCTCGTGATGGTCGCGCTCGGCTTCGTCACCGTGCAGACGGGCGGCGGCCTCGGGATCGTGGCCGTCGTCGCGTTCGTGCTCGCGGCGGGCCTCGGCGGCGGCGCGACCTTCTACTGGCGGCGCCACCTCGCCGCGAAGCGCCGCGACCCGTTCAGCTGATCCGAGCGGCGCGGCACGAGCCGCCTCACGCCGGGTCGGTGACCGTGGACGTGAGCGTCGACGACCCGTCCGCCCTCCGCCGGACCTCGATCCGGTCGGCCACGCGCTGCTTCAGCTCCTCGACGTGGCTGACGATGCCGACCGTGCGGCCGTCGGACGAGAGCCGCCCGAGCTCGGACATGACCGCGTCGAGCGTCTCCGGATCCAGCGTGCCGAACCCCTCGTCGACGAAGAGCGTGCCGAGCTGCAGCCCGCCGGCCTCGGCCTGCACCACGTCGGCGAGGCCGAGCGCGAGGCTGAGGGACGCGTAGAACGTCTCGCCGCCGGAGAAGCTGGCGGGCTCCCGCACGCGGTCGACGACGTGGTCGCGGATCTGCAGCGCGAGCCCCGTCTTCCGCGACCTGCTCGTCGCCTCCCGCTCCTCGCTCACCTCGAGCTCGTAGCGGCCGCTCGACATGACCCTGAGGCGCGCGTTGGCGGCCCGCACCACGTCCTCGAAGCGGCGCAGCAGCACGTAGGTGCCCAGGGTGACGCCGCGGCTGTTCTCCGGGGTCGTCGCGTTGGCGACCTCCGACATGCGGATCGCGGCGCGCGCCTGGTCGCCCGCCCGGGCGCTCTCGCGGCGGGCGTCGTCGTGGCGGGCGAGGGCGGACGCGCTGCGGTCGGCCCGGTCGCGGGCGCGGGCGGCGCGCTCGGCGCTGGTGCGCGCGGCGGCCTGGGCGGCGTCGAGGGCGGCGCGCGCGGCGTAGGGATCCGCGTCCTCGGCGCCCGTGAGCGCCGCGACGTCCGGATCCACCAGCCCCTCCGCGACCACGGCCTGCTCCCGCTCGTGCTCGGCGACCCGGCGGGCGTGCGCCTCGAGGTCGGCGGGCGGCAGGGCGGCGGCGCGCGCGTCGGCCTCGGTCGCGAAGGACCCCGCGGCCAGGGCCTCGACGAGCTCGGCGGCGCGTGCGTCGGCGTCGGCGGCCGTGCGCTCGCGGGTCGCGGCGAGGGCGACGAGGCGCTCGACGAGGGCGCGCTCCGCGGCCCGGTCGGCGACGAGGGCCGCGACACGGGAGCCGCCCGCGTCCTCCTCGCCGAGCACCGCGCGCACGGCCGCCTCGTCCTCCGCGCGGAGCTCGCGGGCCCGGGCCGCGCGCTCGCGGAGCCCGGAGAGCGCCGCCCGGGCGTCGTCGCGGCGGGCGCGGATCCGCTCCGTCCCGGCGTCGTGCGCCACGAGCGCCGCCTCCGCCTCGCGCAGCGCGCCGCCTGCCGCCTCGGCGTCCGCGAGCAGGGTCGCGCGAGCCGCCACCTCGGCATCGGCGGCCTCGCGCGTGATCCCGCCGAGCGCCGCCTGCGCCACCTCGTGCCGCGCGGTCGCCGCCGAGAGCGCGGCGACCGCGTCCCCCTGGGCCCGCTCGGCGCGGGCGCGCGCGTCGGCGGCCGCCTCGATCTCCTCGTCGTCGGGGTGGCCGGGCGCGCTCGGGGCCGGCCGCGGGTGGTCGACGGCGCCGCACACGGGGCAGGGCGCGCCCTCCTCGAGCTCCCGCGCCAGCTCGCCCGCCAGCCCCCGGATCTTGCGCTGCCGCAGCTCCGCCTCGCGCTGCACGGCCGCGGTCGCGTCGGCGGAGCGCGCGTCGAGGGCGGCGCGGGCCGCGGCGATCCGCGCCTCCAGCTCCGTCAGCTCGTCCACGCGCCGCCGGGTCGCCTCCGCCTCGGCCAGGCCGGCGCGCGCGGCGTCGACCCCGCCCGCGGCGGCCGCGGCGGCGTCGCGCGCCTCGACCAGCGGGATCCGCTCGGCCGGCCGCTCCGCGAGCGCCGCGTCCGCCTCCTCCGCCTCCGCCTCGCGCGCCGCGACGGCGTCCTCGGCCGCGCGCACGTCGGCGACGCGCCGCGGCAGGCCGCGCTCCCGCGCCTCCGCGTCGGCCAGCGTCGCCAGCTCGGCCACGAGCGCGTCACGCCGGTCGGCGAGCTCCGCGGGTGGGGCGTCGGCCAGCGTCGGCCGCTCCTCCCGGCACGCCGCGCGGGCCTCGTCGTCGGCCTCGGCGGCGGCGAGGCGAGCCGCCTCCGACCTGTCGCGGGCCGCGAGCGGGCCGACGACCGACGCCGCGCGCCGCGCCTCCGCCACGCGCTCCGTCAGATCCCGGATCCCCGCGGCCGCGTCCTGCACGGCCGCCTCGCGCTCCATCAGCGCCCGTCGCCGGGCGAGCGCCCGGGTGACCCGCTCGGCGTCCGCGAGGGCCGTCGCCGCGTCGTGCCGGGTCCGCTCGTCCTCCTCGCGCGCCGCCTCCGCCGCATCGGCCAGCTCGGCCAGCAGCCGCACGGTGTCGGGCGCGTCGGCGACGTCGAGCGCATCCACCCGCGCCGCCTCGCGCAGCCCGGTGAGCGCCTCGGCGACCCTCGCGTCGGCGGCGTCGGTGCGCGCCTTCGCGGCCGTGCGCATCTCGGCGAGCTGCCTCGCGGTCCGCTCGTACACCGCCGTGCCGAACAGCGACTGCAGCACGAGCCGCCGCTGCTCGCCCGTCGAGCGCAGGAACTCGGCGAACTCGCCCTGCGGCAGCACGACGGTCTGCACGAACTGCGCGCGCGTGAGCCCGACGATGCGCGCGATCTCCGTGCCCACCTCCTGCGTGCTGGTGCCGACGACCTCGCCCGCGTCGGCGTCCGGCGACGACAGCCGCACGAGCGTCGCCGTCGCGTTCTGGTTCGTGGTGCCCGTGCCGCTCCTCTTCGGGCGCTGGTGCTGCGGGCTCCGACGCACCCGGTGGATCCCCGCGGCCGTCTCGAACACGAGCTCCACGTACGGCTCCACGCCGGGTGCCGCGTGGTGGCTGTGCAGGCGGTCGCGGCTCGACCCGTCGCTCGCGAGCGACCCGTAGAGCGCGAACACGACGGCGTCGATGAGCGTCGACTTGCCGGATCCGGTGGGCCCCTCCAGCAGGAACAGCCCCGACCGCCCGAGCTCGGCGAGGTCGATGACGTGCTCGCCGGCGAACGGCCCGATGGCCTGGAGCGTGAGCCGGTGCAGGTCCATCAGGCGCTCCGGTCCGCGGCCAGGGCCTGCTCGTGGGCCTCCCGCAGCACGAGCGCCTCGGCCTCGGTGGGCGGCGCCCCGGTCGCGTACGCGACGAAGTCGGCGGCGACCTCGAGCGGATCCGTCGTCGCGTCGACCACGCGCGACCGGACGCCCTCGACGCGTCCCTCGGGCTCGTGCAGCACGACGAGCGCGTGCGGCAGCGCCTCCCGCACGCGCGCGACGAGGTGCGGCGGGTGCACGGGATCGGTCACGTGCACGCGCAGCCACGCGTCGGCGAGGTCGGCGTGCCGCCCGTCGACGATCTCGGCGAGCGTCCCTGTGACCTCCGCGAGCCGCCGCGGGACGGGCGCGTCGATCAGCTCCACCGCGGTGGATCCGTCGGCCGCCAGCTCCACGAGCGCGCTCGACTTCCGCTGCATCCGCTCCCCGAACGAGAACGCGAGCGGCGAGCCGCTGTACCGGATGCGCGGCCGCCCGGATCCCGCCCCCACCTCCTGCGCCCCGTGCAGGTGCCCGAGTGCCACGTAGTCCGCGCCCCGGAAGACCGACGCCGGCACCTGGTCGAACCCGCCCACGCGGATGTCCCGCTCGCTCTCGCTGGGCGCGGCGCCCGTGACGAACGCGTGCGCGACCACGACCACGCGCGCGTCCGGCCGCTCGGCGGCGTCCGCGCGCACGCGGTCCATCGCGGCGCCCAGCACGGCCTCGTGCGAGCGGGGGAGAGGAGGGGAGCCGGGCGCGGCGAGCGACGCGCGCACGGCGTCCGGATCCAGGTACGGCACCCCGTAGAACGCGACGGGCCCGTCGGCGTCGTCGATGACCACGGGCACGTCGAGCGCCTCGGCCGACGCGAGGATCCGCAGCCCGTCGCGCAGCAGCGCCGACGCGAACCCGAGCCGCGCGGCCGAGTCGTGGTTGCCGGGCGTGACGATGACGGTCGCGAGCGCGCTCAGCCGCGCGAGCGCGTCCCCGAGCAGCCGCACGCTCGGCACCCCGGGCACCGCGCGGTCGTAGACGTCGCCCGCGACGAGCACCACGTCGACCTCCCGCTCGCGCACGAGATCCACGAGGTGGTCGAGGAACGCGGCGTGATGCGCGTGCAGGTCCTCGCCGTGGAGGGTGCGCCCGAGGTGCCAGTCGCTCGTGTGGAGGATGCGCACGCGGGTCCTTCCTCGGGGCTGCCGGCGGTGCCCGTCACGCTACCCGAGGGCGCCGACACGGCCGGGCCGGTCGGCGCCCGCGCTGGCTACCCCTTCTTCCCGTGCGCCGCGACCGAGACCGGCTCCCACTCGCGCCAGGTCTCGAGGCGCTGTGCGTAGTCCTTCTCGGCGATGGCGAGCGGCCCGTCGCCGAGGAAGATCCGCAGCGGCGGCTCCTCCGCGTCGACGATGGCGAGGATCGCGTCGCGCGTCGCCGTCGGGTCACCCGGCGTCGTCTTCTTGTAGCCCTCGGCCCGGCGCTCGCGCATGCCGTCGTAGGCGGGGTTCTCGTCGCTGCGCTTGGCGGAGGATCCCGACCAGTCGGTGCTGTAGCCGGCGGGCTCGACGAGCGTCACGTGGATCCCGAACTCGGCCACCTCGAGCGCCAGCGACTGGCTGAGCCCCTCCAGCGCCCACTTCGACGCGTGGTAGATGCCGGTGTTGGTGAAGGCGCTGATGCCGCCGATGCTCGACACCTGCACGACGTGCCCGGACCGCTGCTCGCGCATGATCTCGACCGCGGCCTGCGTGATCCACAGCGCGCCGAACAGGTTGGTCTCGAACTGGCCGCGCGCCTCGTCCTCGGTGATCTCCTCGATCGCGCCGAACTGGCCGAAGCCCGCGTTGTTGACGACGACGTCGAGCGATCCGAAGCGCTCCGCCGCCTGCTGCACGGCGGCGATGCCGGCGTCGCGGTCGGTGACGTCGAGCTCGATGGGGAGCACGGCGTCGCCGTGCCGCTCGACGAGCGCGTCGAGGGTGGACGTGTCGCGGGCCGTCGCGGCGACGCGGTCGCCGCGCTCCAGCGCCGCCTCCGCCCACTCGCGGCCGAAGCCCTTGGATGCTCCGGTGATGAACCAGGTCTTCATGGGGATGTCCTCTCGCTGGGTGCCCCTCCATCCCCCTCCGCGGACGCTGTGAGCGGGCTGACAGCGTGGAGCGCGTCGGTCCGCGGACATCCCGCCCGCCCTCGGGGCACGCGGGACCGCCTTGGTAGGATCGAG
Source organism: Clavibacter capsici (assembly GCF_001280205.1). Taxonomy (NCBI): domain Bacteria; kingdom Bacillati; phylum Actinomycetota; class Actinomycetes; order Micrococcales; family Microbacteriaceae; genus Clavibacter; species Clavibacter capsici. The sequence continues at coordinate 581,063 of NZ_CP012573.1, forward strand.
TGTGACTGGAGAGAACCTGCTCGGCGTGCCCGAGACGCGCCTGGCCGACGAGCCCGAGGTCGCCGCCCGCATCCAGAATGCCGACGGCGATCACGACACCCTCGGTGCCATCGCCGCCGACCACCCGCAGTCGTCGCTCGTCTGGGCGCTGCTCGCGGACTCGGCCTTCATCCAGGGCGACCGCATCGCCTCGTACGCCTTCGCGCGCGTCGGCTACCACCGCGGCCTCGACTCGCTGCGCAAGTCCGGCTGGAAGGGCCAGGGCCCCGTGCCGTGGAGCCACGAGCCGAACCGCGGCGTCCTCCGCTCCCTCTACGCGCTCCGCCGCGCGGCCGCCGCCATCGGCGAGGAGGACGAGGTCTCGCGCCTCACCGCCTTCCTGCGCGACGCGGATCCCACGGCCGCCGGCCACATCGAGGCCGCGACCCAGGGCGCGCTGCCTCCCACCGAGGCCATCGTCATCCGCGGCCAGGACTGACCCACCGCACCTCCTGCACCACCGCACGCCACCCGATCCAGACCCGACCGACCCGCCCCGACGAGGAGTGAGCCATGCCCGCAGTAGTGATCATCGGAGCCCAGTGGGGTGACGAGGGCAAGGGACGCGCGACCGACCTCCTCGGCAGCCGCGTCGACTACGTCGTGAAGTTCAACGGCGGCAACAACGCCGGCCACACGGTCGTCGTCGGCGACGAGAAGTACGCGCTGCACCTGCTGCCGTCGGGCATCCTCACGCCGGGCGTCGTGCCCGTCATCGGCAACGGCGTCGTCGTCGACATCGAGGTGCTGTTCCACGAGCTCGACGCGCTCGCCGCCCGCGGGGTCGACGTCTCGAAGCTGCGCGTCAGCGCCAACGCGCACGTCATCACGCACTACCACCGCACCATCGACAAGGTCACGGAGCGCTTCCTCGGCAAGCGCCAGATCGGCACCACCGGCCGCGGCATCGGCCCCACGTACGCCGACAAGATCAACCGCGTGGGCATCCGGATCCAGGACCTCTTCGACGAGAACATCCTGCGCCAGAAGGTCGAGGCGGCCCTCGACGCCAAGAACCACATGCTCGTCAAGATCTACAACCGCCGCGCCATCTCGGCCGAGGAGATCGTCGAGAGCCTGCTCTCCTACGTCGAGCGCCTGCGCCCCATGGTCGGCGACGCGTCGCTCGAGCTGAACGCCGCGCTCGACGAGGGCAAGACCGTGCTGTTCGAGGCCGGCCAGGCCACCATGCTCGACATCGACCACGGCACGTACCCGTTCGTCACGTCGTCGAGCGCCACGTCCGGCGGCGCCGCCACGGGCTCGGGCGTCGCGCCGAACCGCCTCGAGCGGATCATCGCGGTCGTCAAGGCGTACACGACCCGCGTCGGCGCAGGTCCCTTCCCCACGGAGCTCCACGACGAGTCGGGCGAGTACCTGCGCGCCAAGGGGTTCGAGTTCGGGACCACCACCGGCCGCCCGCGACGCTGCGGCTGGTACGACGCGCCCATCGCGCGCTACACGGCCCGCATCAACGGCGTCACCGACTTCGTGCTCACCAAGCTCGACGTGCTCTCGGGCCTCGCGACCATCCCGGTGTGCGTCGCCTACGACGTCGACGGCGTGCGCCACGACGAGGTGCCCGTCTCGCAGTCCGACTTCCACCACGCGACCCCGATCTACGAGGAGCTGCCGGGCTGGCAGGAGGACATCACGGGCTGCCGCACGTTCGCCGACCTGCCGAAGAACGCGCAGGACTACGTGATGGCGATCGAGCGCATGAGCGGCGCCCGCATCTCCGCCGTCGGCGTGGGTCCGGAGCGCGAGCAGGTCGTCGTGCTGCACGACCTCCTCGAGGTCTGACCCTGATCCACGAGGGCTGGGCCGACGACGCGCGTCTCGGCCAGGACGCGTCGGACCTCGCGCGCTTCCTCAGCCGCGCCGACGCCCGCACGATTAACCGCGAGCGCCTCCAGGCGGATCTCGACATGGGCCAGGAGCAGTACGTGGCGGCGTGGCGCGAGCTGCACCGGTTCGGGTACGTGTCGTCGGCGGAGCTGCGTCGGCTCGTCGTCGAGAGGTGATCAGCTGACGATCACGCGCCCTCCGCGCGCAGCGACCGCACCATGCTGCGCAGGATCCGCGTGGCCGCCTCCCGGTCGGCCTCGCCGAGGTCGGCGAGCATCCGCAGCTCCACCGCGCGCACGGCCGCGCTCGCCTTCGCCAGCTGCCGGCGGCCCGCCGCCGTGAGCCGCGTCGGCTGCACCCGGCCGACCGCCTCCTCCGCCGGCCGCGTGACGATGCCGTCGCGCTCGAGGGTCTGCAGCAGCACGTTCATGGACTGGCGCGTCACGAAGGCGCCGCGGGCGAGGTCGGAGTTCGAGGATCCGGGGCGCTGGGCGAGGAGCTCCAGGCACGAGTAATGCGTGATGGTCATGCCGAGGGGTCGCAGCGCCTCCTCCATCGCCTGCCGCAGCGCGCTCGCCGCCTCCTTCAGGAGGTAGCCGAGCGAGGTCGGGAGGTCGATGCCGTCGGCGCCTTGACTCATGTCAGCATTCTGACATACGCTCTTCTGTGTCAGCAACCTGACATCGACCTGAGGAGACACCATGCCCGTCACCGGCCCCGACTTCATCTCGCTCCAGGTCACCGACCTCGACGCTTCGCGCGCCTTCTACGAGCGGTACCTAGGACTCGTGCGCTCGCCCGCCGGACCCCCGCACGCCGTCGTCTTCACGACGACGCCCATCGCGTTCGCGCTGCGCGACGTGGTCCCCGGCACCGACATCGCGGGTACGCCGCAGCCCGGCATCGGCGCGGCCCTGTGGCTGCACGCGACGGACGTGCAGGGGATCCACGACGCGCTCGTGGCGGACGGCCGCACCATCGTCTCCGCGCCCATCGACGGCCCGTTCGGGCGCACGTTCACGTTCGCGGACCCGGACGGCTACCACGTGACGCTGCACGACAGGGCGTGACGGACCCGCGCGGCATCCGCCGACCGACGGGTCCCCGTACGATGTGGTCGCCGTGCCCGTCGGGGACCAGACTGGAGGGGCGGCGGGACCCGACCCGCCCCAGGCCGCGCGGCCCCGCGCACCGGGAAGGACCCATGCTCTCCATCGTCTACTCCAGCACCGCCGAGCGGTCCTTCGACGACGTCGACCTCGCGCAGCTCCTGGCGCAGAGCCGCGCGACGAACGAGTCCCACGGGCTCACCGGCCTGCTCGTCCACCGCGAGGGGCGCTTCCTCCAGCTCATCGAGGGCGAGGAGGACGACGTCCGGGAGCGCATGGCCGCGATCCTCGCCGACGACCGCCACGGGCGCATCGCCACGCTCATGGAGGAGCGGATCACCGAGCGCCAGTTCCCCGACTGGACGATGGGGTTCGCGCGCTACGACGCCCGCGTCGCCGAGCGGATCCCCGGCTACCGCGAGTCCTTCGAGGACCTGGAGGGCGACCGCCCGGACGACCGCATCCGGCCGGCGCTCCGCGAGCTGATCCGGTGGTTCCAGGAGGACACCGGCCGGCTGTCCTGAGGGGCGCGGCGCGGGTCACGGCTCACACCGCCGGGGCCGCGCTCCGCCAGAAGCCCGCGAGCAGGTCCGCGCTCGCCTCGGGCTGGTCGACCTGGGCGGAGTGGCCCGCGTCCGCGACGACCTCGTAGCGGGCGCCCGCGCGCTCGGCCATGTCGCGCTGCCAGTCCTGCGGCCAGGCGTCGTCGGCGTCGCCGTGGGAGACGAGCACCGGGACGCCGGTCGCGCGCAGGTCGTCGACGCGGTCAGTCTGCGCCTGCATGATCTCCAGCGCGCCGAGCAGCTGCGCCGACGCCGTGCCGACGAGGCGCGTGCGGAACCACTCCACCTCGGGGTCGTCGCCGTCGAGCTGCTCGGGCAGGAACCACAGCGGCCAGAGCCCGGCGCTGCCCGAGGCGCGGACGGCGGCGATCTGCTCGGAGCGGTCCGCGCGGCTGCGCGGCCCCGAGTTCCAGTGCGTGTAGCTGGCGAAGCGGCCCGGGTCGCTGATCAGCGCCTGCAGTCCGACGACGCCGCCGAAGCTGTGGCCGAGGAGGTGCACGGGGCCGAGGGGCGCGGCCGGCGCGGCGTCCGTCGCGACGTGACGCCCGCCGGATCCGCCGACGCCCGCGAGCGCGTCGACCACGTGGTGCACGTCCTGGCCGAGCGTCTCGAGCTCGTAGCCGGTCGCGTCGACGGGCGGCTCGGCCTGGCCGGGCCCGGTGGATCCCCACTGCCCGCGCTGCGAGAACGCCACCACCGTGAAGCCGCGGTCCGCGAGCGGGCCCATGACCGGGAGGAAGTCCTCCTTCGACCCCGTGAAGCCCGGCACGAGCAGCGCGACGGGAGCAGTCGCCGGATCCCCGGTGCGGGCGGGCACGCGCACCGCCGACAGCCGCGCCGCCGGGACCTCGATCGTGAGGTCCTCCGCGTCCTCGGGCCGGTGGTCGGACAGGGTGCGCGGGGCGCGGGCGTCGGTGCTCATGTCGTCAGCGTAGGCCGGGGGCGGCTCCTGCACAGGGGAGCGATCCTGCTCGGTGCCGCGACATGCCCTCCTCGTCCTGCCCGCGGTCGGCGGCGCTGTGTACATTCGACCCATCGCGCGAGAGGGGCACCGTGGTCACACACGTACCGGTGCGTCCGGAGATGATCGGGTGGGCCCTCGAGCGTTCCCGCATGGACCCCGAATCGGCCAAGTACCCGCAGTTCCGGCGATGGGCGGACGGAGACGAGGCGCCGACGTTCCGACAGCTGGAGACGTTCGCCCGCGCAGCGCACGTCCCGCTCGGATATCTCTTCCTTCCCCGACCCCCGCGGGAGGAGGTGCCCATCCCGGACCTCCGCACCATCGGCGATGCGGGCGTGCGGCAGCCGAGCCCGGAGCTCCTCGACACCATCCACCTCGCGCAACGACGCCAGGACTGGTTCCGCGACCACACGCGCGACAGGGGGCAGCCGGAGCTGCCCTTCGTGGGTTCGGTCGATGCCGACACGGATCCGCTCGCTGTCGCCGCCGCCATCCGGAGCCGACTGGGGTTCACGGTGGAGACGCGGCGCCGAGGGGATGCCCTCCGCACCGCCATCGATCTGGTCGAGGGGCTGGGCGTCCTCGTCATGGTGTCCGGCATCGTCGGGTCGGACACGCATCGGAAGCTCGCGATCGACGAGTTCCGCGGCTTCTCGCTGACGGACCGCCGTGCCCCGGTCGTCTTCGTCAACGGCGTCGATGCGAAGACGGCGCAGCTGTTCACGCTCATGCACGAACTGGCCCACGTCTGGGCCGGCCGTAGCGCTCTCTCCGACGTCGAGCTCGATTCCCCGGGGGTCCACGCCGAGGAGAGGTGGGCGAACGCGGTGGCCGCCGAGGTGCTCGTGCCGCGCGCCGATCTCGAGCAGGCCTTCGAGGGTGACGCGGGGCTCTCATCCATCGAGCTGCTGACGGCGCGGTACCGGGTGAGCGCCCTCGTCGTGCTGCACCGGCTCTTCGACACGGGCTTGCTCCCGTGGGACGAGTTCCGTCAGCGTTACCTCGCCGAGGAGGCCCGGGGACGGGAGCTGGCCGACCTGGAGGTCGACGGCCGGAGCGACGGCGGGAACTACTACAACACCCACCTGCGGCATATCGGCCATGCCTTCGCACGTGGTGTCATCGTCGACACCTTGGAGGGTCGCACGCTGTACCGGGATGCGTTCCGCCTCCTCGGCACGAGGAAGCATGCGACCTTCACGGAGATGGCGGAGAGGCTCGGGGTGGCGTGATGTACGTCCTCGACGCGAATGTCTTCATCCAGTCGCATCGCGCGCATTACGGTCTCGACTTCGTGCCGGCGTTCTGGCAGTGGATCGAGCGGACGTTCCTCGCCGGTCAACTCGTGAGCATCGTGCCCATCCGCGACGAGATCGCCGCGGGTGAGGACGACCTCGCGGACTGGGCGAAGGCGCACCCGCGTCTCTTCGTCTCGATGGACCAGGCATGCGCTCCCAGCCTCGGGACGCTGGCGGGCTGGGTCCTCGACGCCGGATACACCGACGCCGCGTCGCAGGAGTTCCTCTCCGTCGCGGACTATCAGCTCGTCGCGTATGCGCACGCACATCAGTCGACCGTGGTCACCATGGAGCGGTCGGAACCGAAGCGCCGGAGCAAGGTGAAGATCCCCGATGCGTGCGCGGCGTTGAGCGTCGACTGCACCACTCCGTTCGACATGCTCCGGCAGGAAGGCGCCTGCTTCGTCCTCGGCGATTGACCGGAGGTCGCACCCCCTCGCGGTCGCCCGAGACTCGTGTCACGTCGGGGGATCCACCGGCAGCGTCAGGCGGAAGCGCGCGCCCGCGCCCGGCGCGGCGGGCAGGCACACGAGGTCGCCGCCCTGGGCGCGGGCGAGCGCGCGGGCGATGGGGAGGCCGAGGCCGGCGCCGCCGTGCTGGCGGTCGCGGCCGTCGTCGAGGCGCACGAGGCGGTCGAAGATCCGCTCGCGGTCGGCGTCGGGGACGCCGGGGCCGTCGTCGGCCACCGTGATCCGCACGGCGCCGTCGGCCGCCTCCGCCTCGACGCGCACCTCGGAGGCCGCGTAGCGGGCCGCGTTCTGCAGGAGGTTGTCGAGGACCTGCGCGAGCCGGTCGGGATCCGCGCGGACCGCCGGGGGAGCGCCCCGCACGTCGGCGACGACGCGCGTCGCGGGCGTGCGCGCCGCCTGCTGCGCGACCGCCGCCTCGATCGCGGGCGCCACGGGCAGCGGGCGCCCCTCGACCGAGAGGCCCTCGTCGAGCCGGGCCATCGTGAGCATGTCGTCGACCAGGCGACCCGCGCGGATCGCCTCGCGCACGACGTGCACGGACAGGCGCTCGCGCTCCTCGGCGCCCGGGTCCGCGCGCACCAGGGCGTCGGCGGAGGCGCGGATCCCGGCGACGGGCGTCCGCAGCTCGTGCGCGGCGTCGGCCACGAACGCGCGCATCCGCGCCTCGGCGGCGAGGGCCTGGCGCTCGGCGTGCTCGAGGTCGTCGAGCATCTCGTCGAAGGCGACGGCAGTGCGGCCGAGCTCGGTGGTCGGGCGCGTGGGGCGGAGACGGCGGCCCCGGTCGCCGCGGCCGATGGAGCGGGCGACGCCCGTCATGTCCTCGAGCGGCCGGAGGGTCCGGCGCACGACGAGCACGAGGGCCGCGGCCGCGAGCACGAGGAACGCGAGCGAGGCGACCGCGAGGATGCCGCCGAGGGAGGCGAGCGTGTCGTCCACGGATCCGGTGCCCGCCGAGAGCGCCAGCACGGTGCCGTCGCTGAGGTCGGAGCGGAGGGTGATCCCGTCGGACGTCGAGCTGACGGAGCTGGCCGTGACCGTGACGGCGTCGGAGCGCGCGGCGCGTGCCGCGGGCGCCGGGTCGGGGGTGGTGGCCGATCCGGGGGCGCCGTCCAGCGGGTCCGGCCCGGGCAGCGTGCCGCCGAGCGGATCCGGTCCGGGCCGCGCCGAGACCGCGCCGCCGTCGGGGCTCGTGATCTCCACGGCCACGCCCTGCGCGGAGAGCCGCTGCGCGAGCGCGTCGTCGTCGAGCACGCCCACGAGCGCGGCCGCGGCGGACGCCCGGTCGGCCAGCCGGTCCTGGATCTGCTGCCGCAGCTCCGCGCCGAGGATCGCCTGCACCGTGAGCGACAGCGCCACGAGCAGCACCGCGAGGAGCGCGAGCACCGCGAGGACCGTGCGGGTGCGGAGGGACCCGGTGCGCAGCGGCCCGTCCGGGGCGGTGGCCGGAGCACGGCCGCGGGTGCGGGCGCTCACGCGTCCACCCGGTAGCCGAGCCCGCGGACGGTGTGCAGGAGCCGCGGCCCCTTCGCCTCCATCTTCTTGCGGAGCGCGCTGATGTGGACCTCGACGAGGTTCGGGTCGGCGTCGTCGTAGCCCCACACCTGGGTGAGCAGCTGCGTCTTCGAGAGCGTGCGGCCGCGGTGCGCGGCGAGGTAGGCGAGGAGCTGGAACTCGATGGACGTGAGGTCGAGCACCTCGCCGCCGCGTCGCGCGAGGCCGGAGTCGGGATCCACCAGCAGGTCGCCGACCTCCACGACGCTCGCGAGCCGCCCGCGCCGCCGGAGCACCGCGCCGACCCGCGCCACGAGCTCCGCGAGCGCGAACGGCTTCACGATGTAGTCGTCGACGCCCTGGCCGAAGCCGCGCAGGCGGTCCTCGACGGCGTCGCGGGCGGTGAGCATGATGACGCTCGCGTCGCTCCAGCGGCGGATCCCCTCGGCCAGGCGGATCCCGCTCGGGCCGGGCAGCATCCAGTCGAGCACCACGAGGTCGGGCAGGAAGCCCTTCACCTCCTCCTCGAGCTCGACGCCGGAGGCGAGGCCCCGGACGACGAAGCGCTCGGCGGTGAGGGTCGAGACGACGGCGGCGCGGATGGCCTCGTCGTCCTCGACCACGAGGACGCGCGCGGGAGGGAGCATGTGCCGACTGTAGGAGGCGCGGATGGACGCATCCGGCGGGGTGTCCGCGTGGGGCGCGGAACTTAAGCAGGACTTCAGATCCGCTGCGGAGCCTGGTCCTACCGACCCGGCGCACCCCGCGCCGCGGCGGACACGGAAGGAACACCATGGACGACACCATCACGGTCTTCGAGAAGGGCCGCGGCACGGGGAAGCCGGCTCCGCGGAAGCGCCGCGCGGGCATGGCCGTCGGCATCGCCGGCGCCTCCCTCGGCCTCGTCGCGCTCTTCTCCTCGGCGGCCTTCGCCGACGGGAACGGCGGCGACACCACGGGCCAGGCCGGATCCGGGAGCGGCACGACCGCGACCTGCCCCGCGCCGCCCGCGCTGCCGGACGGATCCACGCCGCCCGCGCCCCCGACGCCTCCGACGAACGCGGACGGGACGCCGGCGACCGTGCCCGCGCCGCCGACGAACGCGGACGGGACGCCGGCGACCCCGCCGACGCCGCCGGCGCCCCGAAGAACGCGGACGGATCCGCGGCCACCGTGCCCGCGCCGCCGACCAACGCCGACGGGACCCCGGTCGCGCCGCCGACCCCGCCGACGAACGCGGACGGGACCCCGGCCACCCCGCCGACCCCGCCGACGCCGCCCACGAACGCCGACGGGACCCCCGCCACGCCGCCCGCCCCGCCCGCCGACGGGTGCGCCCCGCCCGCCCCGCCGGTCCGCGCGGACGGCACGGCGCCCACCCCGCCCGCCGGCCCCGCGGCGCCCGGAGCGCGGGGCGGCGCGACCGCTCCCGCCGCCCCGCAGCAGTCCGGCGACGCGCCCGCCACGACGCCCGCGCCCACGACCGGCAGCTGACCGGATCCACCGCCCGGTCGGGGCCCGCGCCACCCGCGGGTCCCGGCCGCGCGTCTGCCAGGCTGGCCGGGTGACCGCCACCGTCCCCGCGCCCGCGCCCCTCGTCGGCACCCACGTCCGCCTCGAGCCGCTCACCCCCGATCACGTCCCCGCCCTGCACGCGGCCATCGGCCACCCGGCGGTCTTCGCGGGCGGCTTCGGCGGCGGCCCGGCCGGCCTGCCCGCCGACGCGCGGGCGTTCGCGGAGTGGGCCCGCGGCTACTTCCGCTGGGACGACCTGCCGCAGGCCGTGATCCTCGTCGGCGGCCCGCACGACGGCGAGCTCGTCGGCACCACGAGCCTCACCGAGCTCGACGTCCGCCGCGAGCGCGCCCACCTCGGCTGGACCGCGTACGACCCCCGCGTCTGGGGCACGGTCGTCAACGCGGAGGCGAAGCGCCTGCTCCTCGGCCTCGCCTTCGACTCCGGCTTCGGCCGCGTCAAGCTGCAGGCCGACGCGGTCAACGCGCACTCGCGCGCCGCGATCCTCAAGCTCGGCGCGACCTTCGAGGGCGTCTGCCGCCGCGACCAGCGCCGGGCCGACGGGACCTGGCGCGACGCGGCGATCCACTCGATCCTCGCCGACGAGTGGCCCGCGGTCCGCGCCGGCCTCGACGCCCGCATCGCCGCCCACGCGGGGCGGCCGGTCCTGTTCCGCACCCCGCCCGCGAGCTGAGCCGGGCGCACGGGGCGCGGGCTCGCGTGCGCCGCCCACCCAGCGGGACGGCTAGGCGGCGTCAGCCTCCACCGGGCACGAGTGCGTGCGCGGGTGCTCGTCCGCATCCGCCGCGGACGCGCCGGATGCGGTCGGGGCAGCGGTGCCCGCCTCCGCCTCCTCGCGCGGCGGGATCCGCGTGACCCGGAGCGAGTGCACGTGCAGCCGGGCGTCCTCCGGCCCCTCGGCCAGGCGGATCACGCCGGGCCCGCGCCGCATCTCCACGTCCACGACCGACGTCCGGTGCGTGGTGCCGGCGGCGAGCGGCGGGTAGCGCACCGTGCGGGTCTGCGCGCCGTCCAGCGCGAAGCCGAGGGCCAGCGGGGAGGGCGCGCGGTGGTCGTAGGTGACGGCGATCCTGTGGGGGCCGTCGTGCTCGGCGACGACGGCGAAGTCGAGGTAGCTGCGGCTGCCGGGGTCGGCCTCCGCGGGCGGTGGCGGTGCGCTGGCGTGGACGCGCGAGGCGTCGACGGCGGGGTAGCAGCGGACGAGGGGGATGGAGTGCCTCCGGGAGGTGCACATCGGTGTGGCGGGACGCAGCGTCGGGATCGGCCGGGGAACCGCGCCCTTTCCTGCGGGCGGCGCGCCGGGCCGGGGTCGGCGGCGGCGCGTGCATCGTGGACCAGCTCGCGCACGTGACGTTCGGACGTCGGGGCGGCGCGTCGTTCGGCCCCGACGATCCGGGGCGACGGGCTCACCATACGGCGTCCGGGCACGTCGCGTGCCGGTCGCGCCCCCCTCTACGCCGACCGCCACCCGTTCGCCGGCGGACCCGACCACCGCGCCGCGTTCCTCGAGGACGCCGAGCGCTTCAAGGTGGAGCTCGTCGCCCACGCCTGACCCGGGACCATCCGCCTTGCGACTCGAGTCGCAACCGAGGTGCCGACTCCCGCGCCCTGTGCGGGAGCCGGCCAGCCGGGAGCGTGGGATGCATGGACACGACACCCCGCTCCACCTCCGCCGCCCCGCCCCGCGGGCGCCGCTCCCGTCGCCTCGCCGCGACCGTCGGCGCGCTCGCGCTCGCCGTCGCCATCCCGCTCGCCGCGGGCGCCGCCACGACCGCGACCCCCGCGGATCCGCCGCCCCCGGCCCCGCCGCAGCACCAGCAGGGCGGCCACGACCTCACGAAGGCCGACGTGGACGCGTGGCTCGACGGCGCGGTCGGCTCGGCGCTGCCGACCACCGGCATCCCCGGCGCCGCCGTCTCGGTCGTCGCCGACGGGCAGGTGCTCACCACCCGCGGCTACGGCCTCGCCGACACCGGCACCGAGGGCACCCCGGCCCGCCCGGTGGATCCCGACCGGACGCTCTTCCGCGTCGGCTCCGTCTCCAAGGTGGTCTCCGCGACCGCGGTCATGCAGCTCGTGGAGGAGGGCCGGCTCGACCTCGACGCCGACGTGCAGCAGTACCTCGACTTCGACCTCGACACCCCGAAGGGCGCGGTCACGCTGCGGCACCTGCTCACCCACACGTCCGGCTTCGAGGAGGTCATCACGGGCCTCATCGGGACGCCCGGCTCGGAGCGGGACCTCGGGGACGTGATGCGCACGGATCCGCCGGAGCAGGTCTTCGCGCCCGGCACCACCCCCGCGTACTCGAACTACGGCGCCAGCCTCGCCGGCTACGTCGCCGAGCGCGTGGGCGGGAAGCCGTTCGTCGACCTCCTGCAGGAGGAGGTGCTCGACCGCGCCGGGATGACCTCGTCGTCCTTCGCGCAGCCGCTCCCCGACGACCTCGACGCGCGCCTCGCGAAGGGCTACCCCGACGACACGCAGCCGGCGTACCCGACGGAGGTCGTGAACGCCGCCCCCGCCGGCGCGCTCTCGGCCACCGCGTCCGACATGGCCCGCTTCATGCTCGGCCACCTCGGCGACCTGCCGGCCGACCAGGCCCTGCTGGATCCCGCCACGCTCGACGAGATGCACCGCCCGGCCCTCGGCGCCGACCAGCTCGGCACCCTCGCCGCCGGCCAGCGCATGGACCTCGGCTTCTTCGACGACAGCACGCCGGGCGTCCCCGCCTTCGGCCACGACGGCGACACGAACGTCTTCCACACGGCCATGCGCATGTTCCCGGACAGCGACGCCGGCATCTTCGTGACCTTCAACGGCAACGGCCGCGACGCCGTCGACACCCTGGAGCTCCGGACGACCGTGCTGCAGGGCTTCGCGGACCGCTACCTGCGCGAGGACGACGGCGCCGCGGCGTCCGCTCCCGCGCCGCAGGGCGACCCCGAGGCCGCCGCCGCGCTCGCCGGCACCTGGCTCTCCTCCCGCTCGCCGTTCTCGAACCCGGGTGCGCTGCTGAACCTCAGCGGTCAGACCGAGATCGTGCCGCGCGCCGACGGCACCGTCGCCATCACCCCGAAGCCGCTCGGCGTCACGACGGGCGTCTACGAGAAGGTGGGCGACGACCTGTGGCGCGAGGTCGGCGGCGACGCCGTGATCGCGACGCGCGCCTCCGCCGACGGCGGCCCGGTCGACGCGATCGCGTGGGGCGCGTCCTTCACGCTCCTCCGGGCGGAGCCGTGGCAGGTCGCCTCGACGGCCATCCCCGGGCTGCTCGCCGCCGTGGCCGTGCTCCTCGTCTCGGTCGTCGTGTGGCCGGTCACCGCCGTCGCCGGGTTCGGCCGTCGTCGCCGCGCCCGCGCCGACTCCGCCGACGACGCCGTGGCGACGCCGCGCCCCCGCCGCAGCCGCACGCTCCTGCTGTCCCGCATCGGGCAGGCCGTGACGCTCGTGGCGCTCCTCGGCTGGACGGCCGCGGCCGTGCAGGCGCTCTCCCTCGTGGACGTCGGCGCGGGCACGCTCCGTACCCTCCAGGCGCTGCAGGTGGTCGGCGTCCTGGCCGTGATCCCCGCCGCGCTCGCCGTGTGGCAGGCCGTCCGCTCGCGGCGCGGGCTGTGGATCGTCGTGGGCCGCGCGCTCGTGCTCGTCGCGCTGATCGGCGTCGCGGCCTTCGCGATCGGGTTCCGCCTGCTCGCGCCGAGCGTGAGCTACTGATGCGCGACGGCGGCGGCGGCCGGCCCGCCTGGCATGCTCGGAGCGTGACCGATCCGACGCCCGCGCCCCCCGCGGTCGACGGCGCGCCCGTCCCGCCCCGCCGTCCCACGGCCGGCCGGCCCGTCGTCGCCCTCGGCGACCGGGCCCGGCGCGGCCTCGACCGGCTCGGGATCCGCACCGACGACGGACGCGACGCGGCCGCCGCGGCCGCCTGGGCGCTCATGACGGTGCTGCTCCTCGGGGTGCTCGCCGCGCTCGTCTGGGCGGACGGCACCCTGCGCACCATGTCCCCGGCGCAGGGGGCGGTCATCGCGGCCATCGCCCTCGTCCAGTGCGCGCCCCTCGCGGCCCGGAGACGGCGCCCGCGGACGACGCTCCTGGCGGTGTCGGCGCTCCAGGCCGCCCTGATCGCGGTGCTCCCGCCGGAGTTCGGGTTCTGGGCCGCGGCGCCCGTCGTCGCGGCCTACACGGTCGGGGCGGTGCTCCCGGCCGGATCCGCGGTGCGCGTCGTCGCGGCGGCCGTCGGCATCGAGGCGGTGGGCGCCGTCCTCGCCGCCACCGGCCACGTCCGCGCGCTGCTCGTGCCCGACTCCGTCGACGTCCGCCTCGGCGTCGACACGGTCGTCTCGGCGACCTCGATCCTCGTCAGCGGGATCCTCATCGCCGTCGCGAGCGCCGCCGTCGGCTCCTGGGTCGCCCTGCGCCGCCGTCACGACCGCGACACGCTGGCCCGCGCGGCGGAGTCGCTCGAGCACCAGGCCGCGCTCACCCGGGCCGCGGTCTCCGCGGAGCGCACCCGGATGGCGCGCGAGCTGCACGACGTGGCCGCGCACCACCTCACGGCCCTCGTCGTGCAGGCGGGCGCCGCCGAGCGGCTCGTGGACCTCGATCCCGACCTCGCCAAGGACTCCCTCCGCGGCATCCGGGTGCAGGGCCGCGAGACCCTCGACGCGCTGCGCTCCATCGTCGGGATCCTGCGGCAGACGGACGACGGCCCCACCGGCGGTGCGGACCGCGGCACCGACCCGGTCCCCGGCCTCGCCGACGTCGGCGGCCTCGTCGACGCGGCGCGCGCCTCCGGCACCGAGGTCGAGGAGCGCACGTCGGGGGACCTCCCCGCGCTCGCGCCCCTCGCCGACGTGACCGCGTACCGCACCGTGCAGGAGTCCCTGGCGAACGCGCGCCGCCACGCGCCGGGATCCGCCGTCACCCTCACCCTGGACGCCCGTCCGACGCGCCTCGCCCTCGAGGTCGAGAACCGGCTCCCGGCCACGGCGCCCGCCGGCGCCCCCGGCTACGGCCTCGTCGGCATGCGCGAGCGGGCTGCGCTCGTCGGCGGGCACCTGGAGGCGGGCCCGACCGGATCCGGCACCTGGCGCGTGCGCCTCGAGCTCCCGGTCGAGCCCGTCGCCGCCGGCCGGGCGGGCGCCGCGTGATCCGCGTGGTGCTGGTCGACGACCAGTCCATCGTGCGCGCGGGCTTCCGCGTGGTGCTCGAGACGGCGGGCGGGATCGAGGTGGTCGGCGAGGCGTCGGGCGGCCGCGAGGCCGTCGAGCTCGTGCGCCGCCTCGCACCCGACGTCGTGGTGATGGACGTCCGGATGCCGGGCGGCGACGGCATCGAGGCGACCCGCGCGATCACGGGGGCCGACGACGACGCCGCCCGCGCGGATCCCGCCCCCGCCGTCCTCGTCGCCACCACCTTCGACCTCGACGAGTACGTCTTCGGCGCCCTCGAGGCCGGCGCCCGCGGCTTCGTGCTCAAGGACGCCGAGCCCGACGAGTTCATCCAGGCCGTCCGCGCCCTCGCCGCCGGGCAGGCCGCCCTCGACGGCGTCACCACGCGCCGCGTCATGGCCGAGTTCACGCGCCGCCGCGCCGCGAGCGCCGTGAACCCGGGCGCGGACGTGCTCACGCCGCGCGAGCAGGACATCGTGCGTCTCCTCGGCGACGGCCTCTCCAACGACGAGATCGGCGGCCGGCTCGTGATCGAGACGAGCACCGTGAAGTCGCACCTCACCCGGATCATGACCAAGCTCGGCACGCGCGACCGCCTGCAGACCGTGGTCTGGGGCTACCGCTCGGGCCTCCTGCCCTGACCGGATGCATGCCGGCACGACGTGCCCGCCGACGCGCCCGGGACCCCGCGCGCGCCACCGCCGGCGTTCGCCCGCGGTCCACCGTCCGTGCCGCGAACGTCCATGGGGAGCGGCGCCCGCTCCCAGGTCCGACGTGGTCTGATGGATCCATGGAATCCATCTACACCGCTATCGCGCACGCCTCCGGCGGAGGACGCGACGGACACGTCCGCAGCGAGGACGACCGCATCGACTTCGACACCCGTCCCCCCAAGGAGATGGGCGGCTCGGGCGAGGGCACGAACCCGGAGCAGCTCTTCGCCGCCGGGTACAGCGCCTGCTTCCTCGGCGCCACCCACCTCGTCGGCAAGAACGCCGGCGTCGACACGAAGGACGCCGAGGTCTCGGCCAGCGTCTCCATCGGCGACAACGGGCAGGGCGGCTTCGGCCTCGCGGTCGAGCTCGACGTCTACCTCCCGAACGTGGCGCCCGAGCGCCGCCAGGAGATCGCGGACGCGGCCCACCAGGTCTGCCCGTACTCCAACGCCACCCGCGGCAACATCGAGGTCACGATCTCCATCGTCGACTGATCCGCACCCGCACGACCCGTGAGGCGGGCGTCCCCGATGGGGACGCCCGCCTCCGTCGTCCCGGCCCCGATCGGTAGGGTCGAGCCATGCCTGAGAACACCGGCCCCGCAGGGGCGCCCCTCGACGACGACGCCCGAACCGCCCTCGAGGAGCTGGGGGAGATCCGCGGCAGCATCGACAACATCGACGCCGCGCTCGTCCACCTGCTGGCCGAGCGGTTCAAGTTCACGCAGCAGGTCGGCCGGCTCAAGGCCGCGCACGGGCTGCCCGCGGCGGATCCCGAGCGCGAGCGCCGCCAGATCCTCCGCCTCCGCGCGCTCGCCGAGGAGTCGCGGCTCGACCCGGCCTTCGCGGAGAAGTTCCTGAACTTCATCGTCGCGGAGGTCATCCACCACCACACGCAGATCGCCGAGGAGGAGGGCGCCGCCACTCCCGCGTCCACCTCCGCGGTCGCGCCCGAGGACGGCGGCCCGACGGCCTGACGCCGCCGGGCGCTCACGCCCCGGGGTAGGTCTCCCGCAGCACGCGCTCGAGCAGCTCCGCCACCGCGCCCGGCCCGGACGCGTCCGCGACCGCCTCGACGCCGGCGTTGTAGTTGGTGTTCGTGTTCACGTCGTAGGTCACGAGGCGGCCGTCGGCGGTCTCGATGAACTCGATGCCGGCCACCTCGATCCCGAGCCCGGCGAGGAACGCGACGTAGCGCTCCACGAGCGGGTGGTCGGCCGTGATGTCCTCCCGCAGCGAGAAGATCGTGTCGCCCGGCTGCTGCGCGATGGTCGCGCCGGGCGGCATCACGAGCGCGCCCGTCGTCGGGTCGATGGCGCAGGCGTCCGCGGGGCAGAGCTGGTAGCCGCCGCGCGCGGTGTCGGCCTGGATCGCGTAGACGAACCGCCCGCCCACGATCTCGACGCGCGTCACCCGCGGCGTCGCGGCCTCCAGGTACTCCTGCAGCAGCGTGATCCCGTCCTGCGGCTCCTCGAAGTCCGGCCCCTCCACGTACGCGGCCAGCTCCTCGACGCTGTCGAACCGGCGGACGCCGAGCCCCTTGCCGCCCTGGTTGTGCTTCGTGATGAACGGCGTCGGCAGGCCGCGCGCCGCCTCGACGATCCGGTGGCTGCCGATCACGGCGCGCGTGCGCGGCACCTCGATGCCCGCGGCGCGGAGCGCGGTGAGCTGGTCGACCTTGCTCACCTCGAGCTCGATGGTGCGGCGGCCGTTGACCGTGCGGCGGCCGTGCGCCTCCAGCCACGACATGAGCGCGCGCGTGTAGTCCTTGGAGAGCGCATGGTCGCGCGTGTGGGCCGAGGCGCTGATCCGCGACCAGAAGATGCCCTCGGGCGGCGCCTCGTCGATCTCCAGCACCCCGTCGGTGAGGAGCCACTCCTCGTACGGCACGCCGCGCGCGTCGAGCGCTGCGGCGAACGGCCCGAACCACTCGGGGTTCTCGTGGATGGCGAATACCTTCGGTGCGGTGGTCATCCACCCAGGCTACGAGGCCCGCCGGCCGCTGCCGGACGCATGGCGGTCCGCGTCGGCCGCGCCGACGGGGTCAGCTGAGGCGCACGAGCGCCTGCACGGGCAGGTGGTCGCTCATCATCCGCCCGCGCCAGGCGAAGTCGTTGATCGCGGCGGCGCGGACGTCCACGCGGTCGCTCACGAGGATCCAGTCGATGCGCGGCCCGTCGACGACCGGCGGCCGGTAGTCGGGGAACGTGCCGAACGCGGGGGTGGCCTGGCGCGCGGTGTCGAGCCAGGAGTCGCGGAGGCCGGCGCGGCGGGTGAGCACGTCGTAGGGGAACGAGTCGACGGGCGCGTTGAAGTCGCCCATGAGCACGAGCGGCATGCCGGCGAAGCGCGTGCGGACGAGCTCGGCGATGGCCTCGGCGGCCCGGTCGCGCGCCTCGGCGACGTCGTGGTCGAGGTGCGTGTCGAGCACGACGAGCGGGTGGCCGGTGGCCTCGTCCTGGAAGCGGGCCCAGGTGAGGATCCGCGGCATGGGGTTGCCCCACGTCATGCTGCCGATCACGTCCGGGGTGTCCGAGAGCCACATCACGTCGTGCTCGAGGAGGGTGAGGCGGGACGCCTGGTAGAAGATCGCGCCGTGCTCGCCGTGGCTGCCGCCCTCGCGGCCCTGCCCGACCATGCGGTACGACGGCGGCAGCGCCTTCTCGATCGCCTGCACCTGCGGCCACAGCGCCTCCTGCACGCCGAGCACCGTGGGCCGCTCCTGCTGCAGGAAGCGCGTGAGCACCTCCTGGCGCTCGGGCCAGTGGTCGGCCTCGCCCTCGCGGGTGCCGTGCCAGGGCATGCGCACGTTGAGGGAGACGAGGTGGAGGTCGTCGCCGGTCGTCGGGCCGATCGCGAGGGTCATGCCGTCCATTCAACCCCGCCCGGCCGACCGCGCGGGTCGCGACGCGACGATCGGGTCAGCAGCCGGGCGTGACGAGGGCCTTCACGAACGCGCCGGTCTGGTAGGTGTACTGCGAGACCCACTGGCGGAAGCCGAAGTCCACCGGGTCCTCGACCACCATCAGGTCGCCGTCGAAGCACCGGTCGAAGATCAGCTGCGTGCGCGTCACGTGCGGGGTCCAGGTGATGACGATGGCGCTCGTCCAGCCGTTCTCCGCGGACTTCTCCTTGAGGTAGCGCGCCTCGCCCTGCGTCGTGAAGGGCGACGGGGTGTCGCACGTGACGGGGTAGGGGAACTCGCCGTTGCACGCCGCGAGCTCCGCGGCCGACTGCGGCCCGGTGGACGGCACGGAGAAGACGACGGTGTCGGAGTAGCCCTCGTCGACGAGCTTCGCCGCGAGGTCGCGGCGGGTGGGGTTGGGCGGCCCGATGACGTAGATCACGTCGGCCTTGTCCGGCTGGCTGGCAGGCGGGAGCACGAAGAGCGGGATCCCCGCGAGCAGCCACGCGAGCAGCAGCACGAACAGGGCCAGGAGGGTGCGCAGGATCCATCGACGTGCGCGACCCGCACGGCGGGCGGGGGTGGTGGCGGTGCTGGGTGTCAACGTGTGCTCTCGGCCTGGAGGATCCGCGGGGGCGGGATGCGGGCATGCGGGCATGCGGGGGCGGGTGGCTGTCCCCCGGCGGCTCGTCGAGCCTATGGGGGCGGGTGCCGGCTGCTAAGCCCCCATCCGGGGAGGGAGCGCGGGCGCCGTGGGGCGGTGCGTCGGTCAGCCGCCCGTCGTGCAGGGCACCTGCGTGATGTCGGACTCGAGGGGCCGCACGAGCGGCGTGTGCCGCACCTCGAGCGGGCCGGCGTCGTCGGACGCGGGCATGGTGAAGGTCACGTCGACGGTCTTCGTGTCCTGCGGCGCGAGCTCGGTGCGGATGCGGATCATGCCGCGCCCCATGTCGGTGCCACGAGCCTCCTCCGTGGTGAGGTCGGCCTGCGTCGACCAGCCCGAGACGGTGGACCCGACGGGCCCGTACACGAGGAGGTCGTCGAACTGGCGGCCCTTCGCCTTGCCGTCGAGGCCCGTGACGTAGCGCGGCAGGCTCGTCGCGGCGTCGAGCGGCGCGATGCTCGTCATGTCCACCGACACCGTGTAGGCGGTGGTGTCGCCGCAGGTCTCCGCCTGGATCCGGGAGCCCGAGCGCAGGTAGTAGCTCATCTTGGATCCGGAGCCGATGTCGTTGAAGAACAGGCCGATGGCGGTCTGGTCGGCGTTGTCGTCGGGCAGCGCGCCGCTCAGCGGACCGCCCTCGATGAGCGCCTGCTCCTCGGGCACGGTGCTCCACATGAGCAGGCGCCGCTCGTCGATCGCGCGGTCGAGCGCGGTGACCAGCGGCACGACGGGCGGGGTGTCGGTGACGAGCTTCGCGAAGATCGTGCTGGCGGCGCTCGCGAAGTAGCGGTCCTGCGCGAGGTAGTCGGGGTACTGGCCGTAGACCGCCCCGAGGAGGGTGGGCACCGCGTTCTCGGCGTTCAGCTCGTCGCCCGTGGCCAGCTCGATGGGGCCCGTCGCCTCCAGCAGGTAGCTGAGCGCGATGGGGTCGAACGACATGACGCCGTCGACGCGGTCGCCGATGTAGCGCTCCCAGTAGGCCTTCGCGAGGGCGCCCGACGTGGGGAAGTCCGGGAACATCGTGATGTTCTGCTCGAACCGGTCGGCGCGCGGCTCGACGAGGCGCACGGTCTCGTCGGGGATGTCGCCCTGGCGCACGTTCCGCGGGAAGTCGTTGCTCGACGCCTGCTTCGCGATCCGCACGGTGCCGTCCTCGACGGTCAGCAGCACGAGGGCCGCCGGGTTGCCGCCGGTGGAGCGCACCTCGGCGTTGTTCTGGAACATGAGGAGGTAGTTGCGCGCGCCGTCCGCGCCGAGGAGGTCGGGGAGGATCCCGGTGACCTCGCGGAAGGTGCCCGCGGTCTCCTCGGTGCTCGTGAGCGTGTCGTCCATGAGGTCGACGTCGTTCGCGACCTGCGCCCAGAGGGCGTCGCGGTCGATGGTGCCGAGCTCGGCGCGCGCCCCGGCGAGGCCCTCGCTCGCGGTGTCGACCGTCTGGCCGAGGGAGCGGATCCCGTCGACGTCGATGCGGCCGAGGACGGGCGTGAAGGCGGAGAGGGAGACCTCGGTGGCGGGGGTCACGACGTCGGTGGCGAGCCGGTCGCTGGTGGACGCCAGCACGCGGGCGGCGTGGAGGTTCGGGCCGATGGCGGGGAGCCACTCGTAGGCCGCGAGCACGCCGTCGTCGGCGGCCTCGGCGGCCTTCGCGGTGTGGTCGCGGAGCTCGGCGGCGCCGGACTTCGCCGTGTCGACGTCGCCCGCGAGGAGCGCCGTCTGCACCTGGTCGGAGAGCGGGAGCGCCTCGCGGAGCTCCGCCTGCACGGTGTCCACGCGGGGCAGGATCAGCGCGGCCGAGACCGCGATGCCGACCACGGCGAGGCCGACGACGACCACGGGGGTCCAGATGCGCTTGCGCTTCCACAGCGGACGGCGGGGTCGGGAGGCGTCGCGGTCCGGGCGCCCGCGGCGGCGGCCGGGGTCGCCGTCCCGGTCGCCCGACGGGTCGCCGGCCGGGGGCAGGACGTCGTCGATGCCGCTCACCGTCTCGGGCTCCCGTCCAGGGCCGGCCGTCCGGCCGGGAACGCCCGGCCGTTGCCGATCGCGGGTCGCGACGCGTCGGCGGTGCCGGCGCCCGCGAGCGCCTGCTCGCGCACGGCGGCGGGGGCGGTCTCGTCGGGGAGGGGCTCGGGCGCGCTGACGGGGCCGGTGACCTGCTTGCGGGTGGACGAGATCCAGAAGAACAGCACGAGGATCACGAGCGAGGCGATGCTCGTCGACATGCCCTGGTACGCGTCGCCGCGGATGAGGGAGAAGAGGTAGGGCGTGACGACGACCGCGATGGCGGCGCCGAGGAGCCCGCGGCGGCGCATGCGGGCGCGGATGAACAGGCCCGCGACCATGCCGAGGAGCGCGCCGACGGCGATGACCCCGGGGATCCCGAAGTTCGAGAACGCCTCGCCGATGGCCGAGAGGCTCGTCTCGACGCGGTTGACGCCGTAGAAGCGGGGCACGTACGTGGACGTGAACCACGTGTTGCCGCCGCCGAACGGCTTGTCCTCCCAGAGCCCGCGGGGGACGAACCAGGCGGGCACCGCGGCGTACGTGGCGCCCCACTGGTAGACGAAGTCGGGCAGCGCCGCGACCTCGTTGAGGCGGATGAGGACGTCGAACGGGCGGGTCTCGATGCCGCTGGTGAGGCGGTCGAGGAGGACGCCCAGCGGGTCCTGCGTGAGGCGGTCGAGCGAGCGGCCGTTGTCGAACGTGGACTCGCGGATGACGATCGAGTAGACCATGGCGACCACGGCCGTGACGCCGCCGATGAGGGCGATGGTGCGGAAGCGGAAGGGCTTCGGGCCGACCTGCTTGAGGATCAGGAACGGCAGGAACACGCCGATGATGAGCGGGCCGCGGCCGCCGGCCGAGCCGGCGCAGACCACGAGCACCAGGACGGCGACGAGGTTGACCCAGTTCCAGCCCTCGAGGCCCTTCTGGCGCCGCGCGAGCACGTTGTAGACGATCGCGATCTGCACGGGGATGTAGGAGAGGCCGATGAACGACTTGCCGGAGAGGAAGTCGCTCCGGTTGGCGAGGCCCGTCGTGTACGCCTGGATGCCGCCGGAGGAGAGCACCAGGTACACGAGGAGGCCGAGGGCCACGACCGAGGAGATGACCACGATCGCCTGCGAGACCGACGTGTTGAACACGCGCTGCCAGCGCACCTGCGTGTCCGGGTGGACGACGGCCGGGCCGCCGGCGATGGCGTTCTGCTCGAGGGCCTTCGCGTCCTCGCCGCCGCGGGCGATGCGACGGGCCTCGCGGGCCACCTGGTAGTAGTACACGACGAAGAACGCCGAGAAGAAGATCAGCGCCTCGATGAGCGCGGAGCTCGCCGCGAGCTGCAGCGTGGGGGAGAAGAAGCGCGTGTCGGCGATGGCGCCGGGGCTCGTCTCCATGCTGTTCGCGACCGTGAGCGGGCGCAGCACGAACAGGAGCAGCCCCGTGAACGCGACGATGCCGCCCGGGGTGATCGGGTCCCCGTTGGAGACGGTCTCCTTCACGAGCACGCCGACGAGCAGGATCGCGAGCACCGCGATCATGAACGGGTAGGAGAGCTCGTTGCCGAGGAGGGCCACGCCGCCGAGCGCGGCGAGGATGGTGAGGACCACGGCGGCCGCGAAGACCGCCGGGGTCGCTAGGCGGAACGTCGGACCCATGTGGTCATCTCCTCGAAAGCCGCGTCCAGGCGGGCGGTGGCGGCGACGAGAGCCGCCGCGGTGGTGGATGCGGCGCCGGGGTCGGCCGGCCCGGCGACGGCGGTGCGGACCGCCCGGTCGACGGACGGCTCCGTGCGCGTCCCGAACTCGGTGACGAAGGCCCCGACCTTGGTGGCCCCGCCGACCGCGACCACGGGCGTCCTCAGCATCGTACCCAGGTACATGGCGTGCATGCGAGAGGCGACGACGACCTCGCGGTCGGCCATGAGCTCGGCCGCGCGGCGCCAGCCGTGGTCGCCGGGCTCCGTCCGGAGGCGGGCGCGGACCTCGGGGTGCAGCGCGCCGACGTCGGAGTCGTCGCCCTGGTCCATCGAGACGAAGACGACCTCGCCGAAGCGCTCCTCGAGCGCCTCGACGTCCGCGAGCGTGGCCTGCGGGGAGTGCTTCGCGTTCAGCGCGACGACCGCGCCGCGGCGGCGGCCGGCGGGCGCGGCGAGCCGGTCGAGCTCGGGGGCCGCGAACAGGCTGACGTCGGCGGCCACCTCGACGGGCAGCCTCGAGTACCCGGCGGCTCGGCCGGCGGAGTCGGGGTCGCGCGTCCAGACGCGGGCGCCGTCGAGACCCGCGCGGAGGGCGAGGCGCGCGCGGCGGCGGGCGACGGGATCCGCGCCCACGCCGAACACGGCGAGCGGCGTGCGGCTGGTGCGGGCGATGAGGCCCGTGACCGCCATCAGGCGCGGGAGTCCCGCGAACGGACGGCCCGGCTGGTCGTCGGCGAGCAGCGTGCCGCCGCCCACGACGACCGCGTCGACCTGGCGCACGAGGTCGGCGAGGCCGCGGACGCCGCCGACCCGCGCGCGCTCCTCGGTGGAGTCGAGGCGCGCGGTCTGCCCGAAGTCGGCGACCACTGTCTCATGCCCGGCCCGGCGGAGGCGCTCGGAGAGCGCGTCGGTGAGGAAGGCGTCGCCGAGGTTCTGCGGGTGGCCGGACGCGAGGGTGCGGTCGGCGGAGACGATGAGGATCCTCATGCGTCCTCCTTCCTGCGGGTGCGGATGAGGAGCGCGGCGATGACGGCGCTCAGGACGAGCTCGCTGGCGAGCGTGACGCCGGCGAGGAGGGCGGTGCCGGCGGTGAGGCAGGCGACGAGCGTCAGGGCCACGGCGACGACGCCCGTGACGACGGTGGCGGTGAGCCGCACGCGGACGAGGCCGGAGCCCATCGCGAAGGCCATCAGCGCGTAGTTGCCGAACTTCGGGGCCACCGAGAGCAGGATCACGAGGAAGACGACCTGGTCGAACGCGTCGCCGCCGAGCACCTGCGCGACGGGCTCGCGGATGAGGGCCAGGATCCCGGCGAGCACGAGGCCGCCGAGCGCGAACCGCCACCAGTAGGCGCGCGCGGGGCGGCCGGCGGTGCGGATCCGGGGGATCAGCTGCTGCGAGAGCGTCGCCGGCAGCACCTCGAGCGGCTGCACCACGCGGTAGGCGAGCGCCAGCGGCGTGACGGCGTCGACCCCGAGGATCGCCGTGCCGAGCACGAGCGGCGCCTGCGAGTAGAGGGCGCTGAGGGAGCCGGAGAGGCCGAACTCGAGGATCTGCGGGAACACGCGCACGGGCTCGTCGCTCGTCGTGGCGAGGTCGCGTCGGACGGCGACCCAGGTACCCGCGGTGACGACGAGCGACACCAGCGGGAGGGCGAGCAGCACGAGGATCTCGGGCGCGAGCACCGCGATCGCGAGCGGCACGGCCTTGAGCACCACGAGCGCGAGGTCGGGGAAGGCGTAGGAGGCGTCCCGGCGGCCGACGAGCAGGGGCGCGCGGATCGTGCGGGTCAGCGAGTCGAGCACCTGGCTGACGCCGAGCGCGACGAGGAGGAGCACGGCCTCGCCGGGGATCGTCGAGGCGGCCGCGACGGTCAGCACCACGGCGACGGCCGCGCCGAGCGACCCGAGGCCCGCGTGGAACGCGACGGCCCGCGCGTGGACGCCGCGGGTGAGGCGCGTGCGCGGCAGCGAGAGAAGGAAGTTGGCGGCGCCCGAGTCGGTGATGATCGCGAACGAGCTGAGCAGAGCGAACCCGGTCACGAGCGCGTTCTGCGCCGAGCCCTCCGACAGGTGGGTCAGGATCACGAGCAGCACCAGCTGGAGCACGCGCGTGAGCCCTGCGGCCCCCGTCGGGAGCAGCAGACCGAGACGCCGGATCATCGGGTCCCGATGCTCTGGTAGGCGTCGTGCACGGTCTGCGCGGAGGTCCGCCAGTCGAAGCGGCAGGTGACGGCGCGGCGGATGCGCGCGGCCTCCTCCTCGCCGAGCGGGTCGGCGGCGGCGAGCCGCGCGAGCGCCTCGGTGATGGCGGAGGTGTCGGCGGGGGAGAAGTACGTCGCGTCGTCCTCGCAGATCCAGTGGAAGACGGGGATGTCGGAGACGGCGAGGCGCGCGCCCGCGACCATCGCCTCCACGAGCGGCAGGCCGAAGCCCTCCGCGAGGCTCGGGAACACGACGCCGCGGGAGGACGCGTAGAGCACGGCGAGCTCGTCGTCGGTCACGTAGCCGGCCAGCTTGATGTCGTCGGACTCCGCCATGTCGACGTCGCCGAACACGGCGCTCTTCGCGCCCACGAGCACGAGCGGCGCGGCCGTACGGGTCGCCTCCGGCAGCGCGAGGTAGGCCTCGGTCAGGCGCTTCAGGTTCTTGCGCGGATCCATGCTGCCGACCGCGAGCAGGTACCCGCCGTCGGTCACGCCGTGCTTCTCCAGCACGCGGGCGCGCTCCTCGGCCCCGCGCGGCTCGCCGAACACCGGGCTCGGCGCGTTGGGGGCGACCACGACGGGCGCGCTGGAGAGGCCGAGCTCCCGCACCTGCTCGGCGACGGGCTCGCTCACGGTGACGATGACGCGCGCGTCGCGCAGGTTCGCCTTGAGCAGCGGCACGTGGGTCACGACGTACTCGCGGCTGTACCACTCGGGGTTCGTGAGCACGAAGAGGTCGTGCACGACCACGATGTGCCGGCGGTGCACGAGGGGCGCGCGGCTCGTGAGCGACAGCAGCACGTCCTGGCGCGTGATCCACGGCAGGGTCGTCTGCACCCACAGCCAGCTGCGGGCGCCGGACGACCGGATGCGCTCCGAGGGCGTGGCGCGCGTGACGCCGTCCTTGCCCTCGAGCGCGCGGGCGATCTCGGTCGCGTAGCGCTGCTGGCCGGTGACCCGCTGCCCCGCGTAGGCCTCGTTGACGACGAGCCGGCGCATCACGCGGCCGCCCCGTCGAGGCGGGATCCGTCGTGGCGGACCCAGGAGGCGACGCGGCGCTCGAACACGGCCGCGTCGAAGTCGGCGGAACGTCGGACGCTCGCGGCGGGATCCAGGGCGGCGGCGCGCGCCACCGCGTCGGCGAGCCCGGCGCCCTCCCAGTCGTGGACGTGCACGCCCGTGACGCCGTCGACGACGCTCTCGGTCGCGCCGCCGACGTCGCTCACGAGCACGCGGGCGCCGGCGGCCATCGCCTCGACGGGCATGATCCCGAAGTCCTCGACCGCGGGGAACACGTACGCGAGCGAGCGCTGGTACAGCGTGTAGAGGAGCGCGTCCGACGGCCGCGGGATCACCGTGACCGGCACGCGCGCGGCCCGGGCCCGCTCCTGCAGCTCCTCGGCGAGCGGGCCGGACCCGGCGAGCACGACGGGCACGTCGGCCGCCTCGCCCGCGCGGATCGCGAGGTCGAGGCGCTTGTACGGCACGAAGCGGCTGGCGCCGAGGAGGAACCGGTCGGGCAGCGAGGCCGCGAGGGCGGCGTCGGATCCGGTGAGCGCGTCCTCCCACGAGGCGGTCGCGCGGATGGCGGTGGCGTCGACCGGCGGGTGGATGACCTCGGCGTCGACGTCCCACGCGGTGCGGATCCGGTCCTGCACGAACGCGCTGTTCGCCGCGAACGAGGCCCGCGACGCCTGCGCGCGCCGACGGTCGAGCGCGCGCAGCGGGGGAGCGGCCGCCTTCACGAGCGGGTTCGCGCCGCGCTGGTCGAGGTCGGGCGTCCAGAGGTAGCGCGCCGGGCTGTGCACGTACACGTGCCGGCGCGTGCCGTGGTCGCCGTGGCCCAGGTGGTGGGCGAAGAGGTGCGAGCTCGCGAGGGTCCACTCGTACGCGTCGAGGTCGAGCGAGCTCCAGGTGAGCGGCATGAACGGCAGCGCGAGCGGCTTCCGCCTCCGCAGCGGCGTGCGCGCGAGCCAGCTCTCCCGCACCGGGCGGTCGCCGAAGCGGCCCGGGTCGTCGTTCCAGAGCGTGAAGAGGTCGGCGTCGGGGAACGCGTGCGCGAAGGCGTCGAAGACCTTCTCGGATCCGCCCGACTTCTCGATCCACTCCTGGACCAGCAGCCCGCCCATCAGACGGCCCCGTCCGCGCCGAAGACGGCCTTGAACGTGCGCGCGAGGATGATGATGTCGCCCGTGAGCGACCAGTTCTCCACGTAGTAGAGGTCGAGGCGGATGGCGTCCTCCCACGAGAGCGACGACCGGCCGGACACCTGCCAGAGGCCGGACATGCCGGGCTTGATGAGCAGGCGGCGGCGCGCGGCGCTGTCGTAGAGCGCGACCTCGCCCTCGCGCTGCGGGCGCGGGCCGATGAGGCTCATGGATCCGAGCAGCACGTTGAGGAACTGCGGCAGCTCGTCGAGCGAGTAGCGGCGGAGGACGCCGCCGACCTTCGTGATGCGCGGGTCGTCCGTGACCTTGAACAGCGGGGTGTCCGCCGTGCCCTGCTGCTCGAGCAGCGCGAACAGCTCGGCGTCGGCGTTCATGCGCATGGAGCGGAACTTGAGCATGTGGAACGGCTCGCCGTTCAGGCCGATGCGCTCCTGCTTGTAGAAGACGTCGCCCTTGCTCGTGGCCTTGATGAGGATCGCGAGGATGAGGAACACGGGGCTCAGCACGACGAGCGTGATCCCGGAGACGACGATGTCGAACAGGCGCTTGGAGAGGAGCTTCCGCCCCTCGAAGCGCGGCGTCTCCACGTGGATGAGGGGGAGGCCGGCGACCGGGCGCGTGTGGATGCGCGGGCCGCCGATGTCGGTGAGGCCCGGCGCCATGACGAGGTGGTGGCGGCCGGGCTCGAGCGACCAGCTGAGCTCGCGGATCCGCTCGGGCGGCAGCTCGTCGCTGGACGTGAGCACGAGCGTGTCGGCGCCGAGGCGCTCCAGCTCCGCGAGCGCGTCGTCCGCGTTCCCGACCACGGGCACGTCGAGGCCGGGCAGGCGCGACGGCCGGGCGTCGCCCGTGAGGCACGCGCCCACCACGCGGTAGCCGGCCTTGGGGGCGCGGGCGAGCGTCGTGGCCGTGTGGGTGGTGCTCTCCAGGGATCCGACCAGCAGGATCAGCGAGGAGAACTCGCCGCGGCGCCGCTGGGCCGAGAGCCACACGCGCCAGAGCGCGCGCGACAGGAGCAGCAGCACGAGGCCGAGCGGCAGGCCCGTGACGATGTAGCCGCGCGCCAGGTCGATCTTCACCAGGAACGCGACGATGGCGATGATGCCGAACAGCCGCAGCGTCGCGTCGGCGACCTGCTTGTACTCCTGCGTGCCCGTGCCGACGATCCGGTAGTCGCGGGTGCTGTAGACGGTGAGCACGAACAGCCACGCGAGGATCAGCACGACCGAGACCATCGTGTAGGTCACGGCCACGTCCGGCGCGTTGCCGCCGAGGTCCACCGTGCCGGCGGTCGTGCCGAACCACAGGAACTGGACGCCGAAGGTGGTGAGCACGATGACGATCGCGTCGCTCAGCGCCAGTCGCCGGGCGTAGACGACCCGCCAGCGCGAGCCCTCCTGGCCCTCGTCCGTGCGTCGTGTCTGGTGCGTGTCCACTGGTCCCCCGGGGCAGGCGGCTCCCGTACGGGGCCGGCGGTGTCTGGATGGAGCGGGTTGCGCTCGCGTGTGCGGTCGGGCTGGTCGGGTCAGCCCCGGGTGCGCGGCGCGTCCGTGCGGGTGACCGCGCGAACCGACTCGAGGATCGACTCGATGGCGCCCCCGGCCTGCTCGCCCGACGCGTCGTAGGTGGCCTGCGACCGGCGGTACGGGTCGACCACGTCGTAGTCGTCCTCGTGCGCGGGCGGCAGGGTCACGCCGCGCTGCGCCGCGACGAGCGGGATGAGCGCGCGCAGCTGCGCCGGCACGTCGCCGTCGCACGCGATGTGCTTCTCATCCCCGGACACCTCGACGAGGTGCTGGAAGAGCGCGGCGAACTCGCGGATCGTGAAGGTGAAGCGGTTGGCGCGGGGCACCGCGCGCACGACGGCGCTGCGGTGCTCGCGGGCCATGGTGAGCACGAGGTCGACGCCCTGGATGATGCCGGGCGTCAGGAACCTCGCCTGGTGCTCGCTCGGGTCGCCGCCGTAGCGGACGGACAGCTCCGCCGCCTGCTCGGGCATGCGCTGCCCCTCGGCCGCGATGGTGCCGGCGCTGGAGAAGCGCACGACCGAGTCGGCCTCCGCGGCGTCGCCGCCGAAGATGGCCCGGACGCGCGTGCGCAGGACCTGCTCGGCGAGGGCGGAGCGGCAGATGTTGCCCGAGCAGACGAACAGGACGCGGAAGGAGCCGTCGTCGACGCCCTCGGAGGATGCGTCGCCGAGGGCCGCGCGTGCGGCCCTGCGGCTCGTGGGGGGGAATTCCGTCATGGAGGGGAGCTACGCCTTGATCTTCTCGATGGGCGCCTTGGTCTTCTGGCCGTCCTCGTCCTCCGTGTACCCGTACCCGTAGCCGTAGTGGCCGTAGCCGTACGCGTCCGGGCCCTTGGTGGGGAGCATGGTGATGACGAGGCCGAGCACGTCCGCGCCCACGTTGGTGAGGTTGGCGATGGCGCTCTTCAGCTGGGTGCGGTGCGTGCGGCCCGCGGCGACGACGACGATCGCGCCGCCGGCGTTCTTGGACAGGATCGCGGCGTCCGTGACGGGGAGCAGCGGCGGGGCGTCGATGAGCACCACGTCGTAGCGCGCCTCGAGGTCCTGCAGCAGGCGGGCCATGCCCTGCGAGCCGAGGAGCTCGGAGGGGTTCGGCGGGATCTGGCCGGCGGGGAGGATCGAGAGCATGCCCGAGCCCCAGGGCTGGATGACGTCCTCGATCTCGGCGCGGCCGATGAGGATGTCGGTGAGGCCCACGGCGCCCTCGAGGCCCATGTAGGACGCGAGGCGCGGGCGGCGGAGGTCGGCGTCGATGAGGACGACCTTGATGCCGGAGTCGGCCAGCGCCAGCGCGAGGTTCGAGCTGGTGGTCGACTTGCCCTCGCCCTGGATGGAGGAGGTGATGACGAAGCTGCGCGAGCGGCCGCCGAACTCGAGGAACTGGAGGTTCGTGCGGAGGCTGCGGAAGGACTCGGCGCGGGGGCTGCGCGGGTCGTCCTGCACGATGAGGGGGCGCTCGGTGGCCTTCGGGTCGTACGCGATGCCGCCGAGGATGGGCTTGGTCGTGACGAGCTCGACGTCGCGCTCCCCGCGGATGCGGTTGTCGAGCGTCTCGCGGAGGAGGCTGACGCCCACGCCGATGAGGAGGCCGATGAGCGCGCCGACGATGATGTTGACGGGCAGGTTCGGGGACGAGGGCGACTCGGGGATCTCCGCCTGCTCGAGCTGCGTGATCTGCACCTGGGGCGTGCCCTCGATGGTCTCGGGGACGAGCGTGCCGACGACCGTGGTGAGGCTGGCGCCGATGGCGTCCGCGAGCGTCGCGGCGTCCTGGCGGCTCTGGTCCTTGACCGTGATGTCGATGATCGTGGTGTCGAGCGGCGCGGAGGCGCGCACCGACTCGGCCAGCTCGCGCGACGTGATGTCGAGCCCGAACTGGTCGATGACCGGCTGGAGCACGGCGCGGGTCGTGACGACGTCCGCGTAGCTCTTCACGGCCTGCTGGGTGAAGTTGTTGCCCTGCTGGAGCTCCTGGACGTTGCCGGAGCTGCTGGGCGCGACGAACATCTTCGTCGAGGCCTCGTACTCGGGGGTCTGGAGGAGGGAGAACGCGGCGGCCGCGCCGACCCCGACCAAGAGGGTCAGGATGATGAGAACCGCGCCCCTCCGCAGCATCCGAATGAAGTCACGGAGCGCCATAACTTAGAACCCTTCCCCAAAAGCACACAGGCGCGGAGTGTCCGCATACGTGGGATATCCACAGCCTCGGCTGTCTATCATCACACAGCTCACGAGCCGCGCAGGCAGCCCGGAACGCCCCCGTCCGGGGCATGGTAGGCCCCTGCATGCCCTGTTAGGGTCGCTCAGACAGCAGTGCTGCGCGGCGGTACACGAGTGAGTAGGGACCTGGGCCATGAGCTCGCAGACATTTCGCCGGGGTACTCCCGCGCTCCCGGATCCGTCGGAGCTCCGCTCAGCACCGAGCGACAAGAACCCACCACCCGAGGGGGATTCGCCGGTCTCGGTGAACCGCGGCTTCCGTCCCGATGTCGAGGGCCTGCGCGCGCTCGCGGTCGTCGCCGTCATCGTCGACCACCTCTTCGACTGGCCCTCGGGCGGCTTCGTCGGGGTCGACGTCTTCTTCGTCATCAGCGGCTTCCTCATCACGGGACTCCTGCTGAAGGAGTACGAGCGCACGAAGACGATCTCGTTCCTCGACTTCTACAAGCGCCGCGTCCGCCGCATCATGCCGGCCGCGCTGCTGGTGCTCGTGGTCACCACGGCCGTCTCGTTCCTCGTCTTCAACGTGATCCGCGCGCAGGCCAGCCTCTGGGACGCCGTCTGGTCCGCCCTCTTCGTCTCCAACTGGCACTTCGCCAGCGCCGGCACCGACTACTTCGCGTCCGACGGCCCCATCTCGCCCTTCCGCCACTACTGGTCGCTCTCGGTCGAGGAGCAGTTCTACCTCGTCTGGCCCGTGCTGATCTTCCTGGTCATCACGTTCGCCCGCCGGCGCACCCCGAAGAACCGCGTCAAGCGCGCCCGCCTCTTCACGCGCGCGATCGGCATCACGGTCGGCGTCCTCATCGTCGCGTCGCTCGTCTGGGGCTTCTACGAGACGTCGGCCCGCCCGACGGTGGCGTACTTCTCCACCTTCTCCCGCGCCTGGGAGCTCGGCATCGGCGCGCTCCTCGCGATCTTCGCGGCGCGCATCGCCACGCTGCCCGCCTCGATCCGCCCGGTGCTCGGCTACGTCGGCCTCGCGGGCATCGTGGTCTCGTTCTTCGTCATCGCGGGCGACCTCGCGTTCCCGGTGCCGTCCGCCCTGCTGCCGGTCGTGTCGACCGCGCTCGTCATCGCGTCGGGCATCGGCGGGGTGTCGAAGGCCATGGCGCCGATCACGAACCCGGTCACCACCTACATCGGGCGCCTGTCGTTCTCGCTGTACCTCTGGCACTTCCCGGTGATCATCCTGCTCGACTCCGTCATCCGCGACCGCACCGTCTACTACGCGGCCGCGATCGGTGCGACGCTCGTGCTCGCCGTCGCGTCGTTCCACCTCGTCGAGGACCCGATCCGCCGCTCCAGCTGGCTCGACCCGAAGAAGGCCGGACGCCGGTCCTCGGCCGTGCAGCTCAGGATGACCGTCGCGGCGCTGTCCGTCGTCGCGGTCGCCGTGGTGGGCGTCGTCGCGGTGGCCGTCGTCCGCGACGAGCCGACCGGCGGCAGCCAGCTGGCCACCTCGCCGACCGCGGGCCCTCCCGGCGGCACCGAGTCCACCGGGCAGGCGCTCCAGGTCCGCAGCGAGCAGGTCACCGCCGCCCTCGCCGCGACCGAGTGGCCGGCGCTGGATCCCGCCGTCGAGTCGTTCGGCGACTTCGGCCGCGACGTCATCGCGCCCGAGTGGGCGAAGGACGGCTGCCTCGGCGCCGACCTCGCCAAGGAGAAGGACGCGATCAAGAACACCGAGCACTGCTCCTACGGGAACCAGGGCGCGGGCGCCGACAAGACCGCGGTCATCTTCGGCGACTCGCTCGCGATCAGCTACGCGCCCATGCTGCGCGCCAGCCTCGGCGAGGACTGGAAGGTGCGCGTGCTGACCATGGCCCGCTGCCCCGCCTCCACCGTCACGAGCATCGACACCGACGGATCCGAGTACACGGAGTGCACCGCCTTCCGCGACTGGGCGCTCGGCGAGATGAACGCGACCAAGCCCGCGCTGATCCTCATGAGCGAGGCCGTCGACAACTCCTACCTGTCGAGCAAGGCCGTGGGCGGCGCGGCCGACCGCGAGTGGCAGGACGGCGCGCTCACCACCATGAACAGCCTGAAGACGGCGTCGTCGAACGTCATCGTCCTGTCGCGCCCGCCGGCGGCGACCGCGCTGGTCGAGTGCAAGACGCCGACGAGCTCGCCGAACGACTGCCGCGCGGAGGTGTCGCCGTCGTTCATCAGCCACGCGCGCACCATGGCCGCGGCAGCCGAGGAGGTCGGCGCCCCGGTCCAGTTCATCAACACGCAGGGCTGGTTCTGCAGCCAGGGCAACTGCCCGGCGTTCGTGAACGGGATCCCCGTGCGCGGCGACACGTCGCACCTCACGGCCCGCCAGTCGCAGGACCTCGCGCCGATCATCTCGGACGTGCTCGCCCCGCTGGGCCTCATCGCCCCCGCGGCCGGCTGACCCGCACCACCGCACGCCACGACGGGCGCTCCTCCAGCCGGAGGGGCGCCCGTCGTCGTCCGCGGCGCGTGCCTCGTCGGGGAGCGGGCGGCACGCCACGGGCGGCCGCGCCGGAGCCCGTCGGCGCGCGCCCGTACGCGGCGGACCGGCGAGTGGCGGGCCGGCAACCGCGTGACGCGCCCGCCCGTGCATCCGGCAGCAGGGCGGCCCGCCCTGGCAGCCCAGGCGGGCGCGATGCGCGGCGTCCAGCAGGGCGGCCCGCCCGGGCGAGCCGGCGGGCGCGACCCGCGACGGCTAGTGCCGCCGCGCCTTCGCGCCCGCGGAGCGGCTCGTCAGGCGCCGGGCGACGCCGATGAACGGCACCTCCACGAACCGGTGCACGAGCCAGGAGACGACGAGCGTCACGGCGATGGCCGCGACCACGCGCACGATGCCCTCCGGCACGTCGACGGCGCGCATCACCCGGTAGGCGAGCGGGTGGAGGAGGTACGCGGCGTAGGAGATCGCGCCGAGCCAGATCAGCACACGCGAGTGCGCGGCCTGCCGCGTGGCGTAGAACGCGAAGAACAGGCCGAGGCCGAGCAGGAACGACACGGCGTAGTCGAAGGGCGGCCACGTGGCGTCCTGCCCGCCGTTGAGGTACGTGAACAGCGGCACGCCCACGACGCCCGCGACGAGGAGGCCCCGCCAGGCGGTGGATCCGTCGCGGTCGCGCAGGTGGATCGCGTGCCCGAGCGACGCCGTGTAGAGCAGCAGCGGCAGCGTCCACGGCAGCTCGCGCTCGAGCACCCGGCCGGCGATCGCCGCGGCGACGAAGCCCGCGAGCCAGACGTAGCCCATCACGACGCTGCGGTCGAGGCGGCCGATGAGCTTGGCGACGAGGGACTGGCCGTAGAAGATCAGCTCGATGCCGAGGGTCCAGGCCGTGGGGACGATCGTGTAGATGCCGACGGCGCCCTGCACCATGAGCACGTTGGCCATGATCGTGAGCGGCCCGCCGAGCTCGCCCTCTCCCGTGGTCGCGACCCACAGCATCATGAGGCCGAGCACGAGCCAGTAGAGGGGGAAGAGGCGGTAGACGCGGCGCACGAGGAAGGTGCGGGTGTCCTGGCGCTGGAGGCTCAGGGGGATCACGTAGCCGCTGACGAGGAAGAAGGCGACGACGCCGACGCGGCCCGCGTCCACCCACTGGCGGCTGAAGTCCTCGAACGCCGGGTACTCCGCGGCGATGAGGTGCTGGAGGACCACGATGAACGACGCGACGCCGCGGACGGCCTCGAGGAACTCGATCTTCCGCCCGGTCTCGCTCTTCACTGTCACGGTGCTGGTCACGCGGGCTCTCCTCTGGTGCGGGCGCGACGCGTCGGAGGCACCTGTTCGACCCTATCCGCCGGGTCGCCGGCGGCAGGGCGGGGCGATGCCCCTACTTCTGGGCGCCGTCGGCGAGGACCTCGGTGCGGATGTACTTGCGCACCTCCGCGCCCATCAGCTTGTAGCCCGTCATGTTCGTGTGGATCCCGTCGCGGAAGAACTCGGTCCGCCACTTCATGTCCTTGTTCGTGAGGTTCTTCCACGGGTTGAAGAAGTGGAAGCCCTGCGCGTCGGCGAACTGCTCGAGGTGCGCGTTGACCGCGGGCGGCGTCTCGGGCTCGGCGTTCTGCGGCGGGATCCCGAGGATCACCGTCTCCTTCGGCGCGAGCTTCTCGACCGTCTGCAGGATGTCCGCGTCGAGCTGCGTCTCCGGCACGCCGGCGATGCGGTTGTTGGTGCCGATCATGATGAGCGCGACGTCGACGTCCTCGACGGCGGGCGTGTTGGCCGCCATGACGGTGCTCGTCGCGCCGTCGGTGCCCCAGCCGCCCGCGAAGGTCAGCGGGTCGCCCACGACGTAGTCGACGTACGCCATGCCCTGGTCGATGCCCTGGGGCAGCGTGCCGACGAAGCCGTTGGTGTTCGAGTCGCCCATGACGACGATCCGCACCATGTCCTCGGGCGCCGTCGTGGCGGATGCGCCGGGGGTGGGCTCGCCGTCGGTCGCGGTGGGGGAGGGCTGCGGCGCGCTGGTGCACCCGGCGAGCAGGAGGACGGCGGCGAGGGCGCTGACGGCGCCCCGGGCCATGCGACGTGCGGGCATAGGTGTGACATCCGATCGTGGTGGGGTCCGCGGCAGCGGCGAGCCGGTGACCCCGTCAGCCGCTGCGATCACGGGGCCGCTCGGAAACCATTGTGGCATGCGGTTTCCGTCGGGCCCGTGGGCGGCGTGGTGCGCCGGGCGTCGGCCACGTACGGCGGCCCCGCTGCGTGCATCACGCGGCGGGGCCCGGGGACGTGCGGATCAGGCGGTGCGGGCGAGGCGCACGAGCGCCTGCACGGCGGCGTGATCCGAGGGGGAGCGGCCCTCGAAGGTGTAGGGGTTGATGGCCGAGTCGACCACCTCGACGCCGCTGCCTGCGAGGATCCAGTCGATGCGCTCGCCCTCGGGCACCGGGTCGCCGTACGCGGTGAAGGTGCCGATGCCGGGGGTCGCGTGGTGCGCGGCCGTGGTCCAGGTGTCGGCGAGGCCCGCGTCGCGCGTGAGGATGTCGTACGCCGCCGACTCCTCGGCCGGCGCGTTGAAGTCGCCCGTGACGACGACCGGCGCGCCGGACGCGACCGCCTGCAGTCGCTCGGTGATGAGGTCGGCGCTCTTCACGCGCGCGAGCTCGGACTCATGGTCGAGGTGCGTGTTGAGGTGCACGAACTCGGCGCCGCTGCGGCGGTCGCGGAAGCGCGCCCACGTCGCGATGCGCGTGGTGCTGCAGCCCCACGAGCGGGATCCGATGAGCTCCGGCAGGTCGGACAGCCAGAACTGGTCCCAGGCGACGACGTCGAGTCGGCGCTCGTCGTAGAAGATCGCGCTGTACTCGCCGCCGGATCCGCCGTCGCGGCCGTAGCCGAGCATGCGGTGGTGGGGGAGGGCCCGGGCGATGGCGGGCAGCTGGGCCGAGAGGGCCTCCTGCACGCCGAGGACGGTCGGCTGCTCCAGCTGGAGGAAGCGGGCGAGCACGGGCTCGCGGTCGGCCCAGTGGTCGGGGTCGCCGGGCTCGGTGGTGGGGCGGGCGAGGCGGATGTTGCAGGTCATCACGTGCACGAGGTCGCCCTCGGCCGAGCCGATGGTCGCCTCCTGGGGCGGGGCGGGAGCGACGGGGGCCGCTGCCGCCGGACGAGACGGAGGGGGGTCGGCCTCCGCGGTGCCGTCGGGCCCGTCGGTCGTGGTGGTCGTCTCGTCCGCGCGCGGTCGCTCGAGGAGCGCCGTGCCGGAACCGCGGGTGGGGCGCCCGACGCCCGGATCCGATGATCCGGCGCCGTCGAACAGGTCGCGTCGGCTGAATCCGCCGCTCGCCATCATGGAGATCTCCTCGGGTCGCACGTGTCTCGCATGATCAGCCTGCGCGACGGGACCCCTGCGGGGACCAACGGCGCATGGCGGATGCGTGAACTGCACGCACAGGTCTACGCGAGGGGTGCGGGGATGGCAACCCGGGGGCGGCGTGTCGGCCCGGCGCGGAGGGATCCGCCAGCCGGCGCATGGCCCGCGGACAGACGCGCGCGCCGCCGGCGTGTGCCGGCGGCGCGCGGATCCGTGCGGTGGGGCGTCAGCCGAGGTGCTCCGCGAGGAAGTCCGTGAGCGCGCGCCACGAGCGGCGCTCGGCGCGGTCCTGGTACTGGGCGCCGTGGTCGGGCGAGTCGACGCCCGGCACGGAGAACGCGTGCATGGCGCCGCTGTACGTGACGACCTGCCAGTCGATCGCGGGACGCGTGCGCATCTCGTCCTGGAATGCGGCCACCTTCTCGTCGGGGACCATCGGGTCGTCCGCGCCGGTGAGGACGAGGATCGCGGCCTTCACGTCGGCCACGTCGGCCGGCTCGTGCACCACGAGGCTGCCGTGCAGGGAGATGGCGGCCTTGATCTCGGCGCCCGCGCGGGCGACCTCGAGCGAGGCGCTGCCGCCGAAGCAGTAGCCCATGACGGCGATGCGCGACGGGTCCACGTCGGGCTCCGCGGCCAGGCGGTCGATGCCCGCCTGCACGCGGGCGCGCATCAGCGGGAGGTCGGCGTAGAAGGAGCCGGCGACCTGGCCGGCCTCCTCGGGGCCGGGGCGCACGTCGCGGCCGTACACGTCGGCCGCGAAGGCGACGTAGCCGAGGCGCGCGAGCATCTGGATCCGGGCGGCCACGTGCCCGCCGACGCCGAACCAGTCGTGGATCACGAGCACCGCCGGGCGGCGGCCGCCCTGCGACGCGTCGCGCGCGAGGAGCCCCTCGAGCTCGGTGCCCTCGTGCTCGTACAGCACGGGACCCATCTGGATGTCGGCGCCCGCGGGCAGCGGCACGCGCTCGGTGAGCTCGGCGAGGGACGGCGACCAGACGGGCGTCGACGCGGGATCGGTCATGCTCATGCCTCCACGGCGGTGCCGAAGCGGGCGGGGAGCGTGGCGCGGTGGATCCCGCGCAGCTCCTCGACCGACAGGGTGAACAGGCCCTGCAGCTCGAGGCCGGGCGCCTGCGCGTCCGTCACCCCGATGCGGAGCACGGGGTAGCCACGGCCCTCGCAGAGGCCCTGGAACTTGACGTCGTCCTCGCGGGGGACCGTGACGACCATCCGGCCGGTGGACTCCGAGAACAGGGCGGTGGCCGCGTCGACGCCGTCGCGCTGGACGATGCCGTCGAGCCAGACGCGCGCGCCGACTCCGAATCGCATCACGGACTCCGCGAGCGCCTGGCCGAGGCCGCCGTCCGAGAGGTCGTGCGCGCTCGCGATGAGCGACTGCGTGGCGCCCGCGGCGATGAGGGAGGCGAGCTCCCTCTCCGCGCCGAGGTCGACCACGGGCGGGACGCCGCCGAGGTGGTCGTGCACGGTGCCGGCCCAGGCGGATCCGTCGAGCTCCTCGCGCGTGACGCCGAGCAGGTAGATGTTGTCGCCCTCGTCCTGCCAGCCGGACGGGATGCGGCGCGCGACGTCGTCGATCACGCCGAGCACGCCCACGACGGGCGTGGGATGGATGGCCTGCGTGCCCGTCTGGTTGTAGAGGGACACGTTGCCGCCGGTGACGGGGATCTCGAGCTCCAGGCAGCCGTCCGCGAGGCCCTCGACCGTGCGGCTGAACTGCCACATGACCTCGGGGTCCTCGGGGCTGCCGAAGTTGAGGCAGTCGCTCACGGCGACGGGCGTGGCGCCGGACGCGGCGACGTTGCGATACGCCTCCGCGAGGGCGAGCTGCGCGCCGCGGTACGGGTCGAGCTGGCAGAAGCGGCCGTTCGCGTCGGTCGCGACCGAGAAGCCGAGGCCGCTCTCCTCGTCGACCCGGACCATGCCGGCGTCGTCGGGGAACGACAGGGCCGTGTTGCCCATGACGTAGCGGTCGTACTGGTCGGTGATCCACGACGCGTCGGCCAGGTTCGGGCTGCCGAGGAGCTGCAGGAACTGGTCCTTGATCTCGTCGGGCGCGGTGGGGCGCGCCAGGCGCGACGCGGAGTCGGCCTGGAGGGCGTCGATCCACGTGGGGTAGGAGACGGGCCGGTCGTAGACGGGGCCGTCGACCGCGACGGTGCGCGGCTCGACGTCGACGATGCGCTCGCCGTGGTGGTCGATGACGAGGCGGCCGGTGTCGGTGACCTCGCCGAGCACGCTCGTCTCCACGTCCCACTTGCGGACGACGGCGAGGAAGCCCTCGAGCTTCTCGGGCGTGACGACCGCCATCATGCGCTCCTGGCTCTCCGACATGAGGATCTCCTCCGCCGTGAGCGACGGGTCGCGCAGCAGCACCTCCTCCAGCCGGATGTGCATGCCGCCGTCGCCGTTGCTGGCGAGCTCGCTCGTGGCGCAGGAGATGCCGGCGGCTCCGAGGTCCTGGATCCCCTCGACGAGGTCCTCCCGGAACAGCTCGAGGCAGCACTCGATGAGCACCTTCTCCGCGAACGGGTCGCCCACCTGCACCGCGGGGCGCTTGGTCGGGCCGCCGTCGGCGAACGTGTCGCTCGCGAGGATGGAGGCGCCGCCGATGCCGTCGCCGCCTGTGCGGGCGCCGAACAGCACGACCTTGTTGCCCACGCCGCGCGCGTTGGCGAGGTGGAGGTCCTCGTGGCGGAGGACGCCGACCGCGAGCGCGTTGACGAGCGGGTTGCCCTGGTACACGCGGTCGAAGTAGGTCTCGCCGCCGATGTTCGGCAGGCCGAGGCAGTTGCCGTAGAAGCTGATGCCGGACACCACGCCGTGCACGACGCGCGCCGTGTCCGGGTCGTCGATGTCGCCGAAGCGCAGCGCGTCCATCACGGCGACCGGGCGGGCGCCCATCGAGATGATGTCGCGGACGATGCCGCCGACGCCCGTGGCCGCGCCCTGGAACGGCTCGATGTAGGAGGGGTGGTTGTGGCTCTCGATCTTGAAGGTGACGGCCCAGCCCTCGCCCACGTCGACGACGCCGGCGTTCTCGCCCATGCCGACCATGAGGTCCTTCTTCATGGACTCGGACACCTTCTGCCCGAACTGGCGCAGGTACTTCTTCGAGGACTTGTAGGAGCAGTGCTCGCTCCACATGACCGAGTACATGGCGAGCTCGCCGCTCGTGGGGCGGCGGCCGAGGATCTCGCGGATCCTGAGGTACTCGCCCTCGGTGAGCCCGAGCGCCGCGTAGGGCTGCTCCTTCTCGGGGGTGCGCTCGGCCATCTCGACGGTGTCGGCGACGTGGCGGCGGAGGCTGCGTCCGTCTCCCGCGGGGTCGGTGGGGACGGAGGCGGGATCGGGGTGGACGCTCACTGCGCGAGGACTCCTTCGAGGACGGACGTGAAGAGACGGAGGCCGTCGACACCGGAGCGCATGGCGGCCGGGGTGTCCGGTCCGAAGCCCTCCTCGACGGCGTGCTCGGGGTGGGGCATGAGGCCGACGACGTTGCCGCGGGCGTTGGTGATCCCGGCGATGTCGCGCAGGGACCCGTTCGGGTTGCCGCCGAGGTAGCGGAAGGCCACGCGGCCCTCGCCCTCGAGGCGGTCGAGCGTGTCGGCGTCGGCGATGAAGCCGCCCTCGCCGTTCTTGAGCGGGATGGTGATCTCCTCGCCCTCGGCGAAGGCGCTCGTCCACGCGGTGCCGGTCGCCTCGACGCGGAGGCGCTGGTCGCGGCAGACGAAGTTCCCTGCCTCGTTGCGGATCAGCCCGCCAGGCAGCAGGTGCGCCTCGGTGAGCATCTGGAAGCCGTTGCAGATGCCGAGCACGGGGACGCCGCGACCGGCCGCGTCCACCACCTCGCGCATGATCGGCGCGAACGCCGCGATGGCGCCGGCGCGCATGTAGTCGCCGTAGCTGAAGCCGCCGGGGAGCACGACCGCGTCCACGCCCTGGAGGTCGTGGTCGCCGTGCCAGAGCGCGACGGGCGTGGCGCCCGCGAGGCGGACGGCGCGCTGGGCGTCGCGGTCGTCGAGGGATCCCGGGAAGGTGATGACCCCGACGCGCATCAGCGCTGCTCCGCCGCGGCGGAACCGTGGGGGAGCGGGTGCGCGGCCACGTCGGTGTCGGCCGTGCCGCCGTCGGCGACCGTGTGGTCGTCGGTGACGTTGCCGGTGGCCATGTCGGCCTCGGCGGAGATGCCGAACCCGTCGAGCCCGGCGACGTGGACGCTGATGACGTCCTCGATGACGGAGTTGGAGAGCATGTCGGCGGCGAGCGACTGGACGTCGGCGAGCAGCGCGTCGTCCACCTCGCCCTCGACGGTGAGCTCGAAGCGCTTCCCGATGCGGACGCCGGTGAAGCGGTCCTTGCCGAGGCGGGCGAGGGCGCCGGCCACGGCCTTCCCCTGGGGGTCGAGCAGCTCGGCCTTGGGCATCACTTCGACGACGATCGTGGGCACGATGGATCTCCGGCTTCCTGGAGGCGGGTGGATGCGCTCAGCGTACCGGACGGCGGACCGCCGCCGGCCGGGCTCCCGGGCGGATCAGCCGATCGCCTCGGGCAGCAGCTCCACGCGGTAGGCGGCGTCGATGGTCTCGCCGGTGGCGGGATCCTCGAGCTGCACGCGCCAGCGCGACGCGAACTGGTCGACGCCCGGGACCATGGCGACCGTGCCCGAGATGAGCACCGTGCCGGGCACGCGGAGGCCGCGCTGCTCGAGCACCTCCAGCCAGTGGTCGGGCGTGAGGAGCGCGCCGAGCGTGGAGTCCTGGATGAGCTCCTCCGCGCCCTCCTCGCCGACCCAGCCGCGCAGGCGGATCGCGTCGAGGCGGTCGCGCACGTCGGCGAGGCGCCAGGCCCTGCGTCCCAGCACGTCGGGTCCGGCGTTCTTGCTCCACGCGACGCCGTGCACCTCGAGCGCGCGGTCGGTGTGGTCGCACGCGACCGTGAGGAGCACGTCGTCCTCGGTGATCACGAGGGCCCACTCGGCCTCGCCCGAGGTGCGGCCGTGCTGCGCGGGCACCGCGTCGGCCTGCGACGCGAGGTAGGGCGCGACCGGGTAGAGCGCGGGCGTGACCTCGGGGCCGGGGACGCCGAGCTCCGCGAGCTCGGCGATGTGCGCCTGGACCTCGGCCTGGTCGCGGCCCGCGTAGCCGGCGTTGAGGAGCGACACGACCTCGACGCTCGTGGTGGATCCGTCGGGCAGCTGGAAGCGCAGGGTGGTCATCGGTCCTCCGGTGGTGTTTCGAGCGTGTGAAGAAATGCGGATCCGGACGCCTCGACCATGGTGCCGGGCCTCCGGTATGCCTACTGTATACAGCACACCGACCGGATGCCGGGCGGGATCCGATCGCCGGATCCGCCGCCCGGCTCCCTCACCCGAGGAGCCCCATGGCCGACGACCCCACCGCCTCCCCGGCGACGACCGCGCCCGCATCCGGAGCGCATGCGGCGCCCGCCGCGACGGCGAAGCCGACCCGCCGCGAGCTCGTCAAGGCGTTCACCGCGAGCCTCACCGGCACCTCGCTCGAGTGGTACGACTTCGCCGTCTACTCCGCGGCCAGCGCCGTCGTGTTCCCCGTCGTCTTCTTCCCGGCGTCGGACCCCTACACGGCGACGATCCTCGCGTTCTCCACCTACGCGGTCGGCTACGTGTCGCGCCCCGTCGGCGGGTTCGTCTTCGGCCGGCTCGGCGACAAGATCGGCCGGAAGCCCGTCCTCGTGCTCACGCTGCTGCTCATCGGCATCGCGACGTTCCTCATCGGCGTGCTGCCGGGCTACGCGACCATCGGGCTCGCGGCGCCGATCATCCTCGTGCTCCTCCGGTTCGCGCAGGGCGTGGGCGTCGGCGGCGAGTGGGGCGGCGCGGTGCTGCTCTCCAGCGAGTTCGGGGATCCGCGGAGGCGCGGGTTCTGGTCGTCCGCCGCGCAGGTCGGTCCGCCCGCGGGCAACCTGCTCGCCAACGGGGCGCTCGCGCTCCTGACCGTGCTGCTCACCGAGGACGACTTCCTCGACTGGGGCTGGCGCGTCGCCTTCCTCCTCTCGGCGCTGCTCGTGGCGTTCGGCCTCTGGATCCGCCTGAAGCTCGAGGACACCCCCGTGTTCCGCGCGCTGCAGGAGCGCGGCGACCGGCCGAGCGCGCCCATCTCGGAGATCTTCCGCACGCAGGGCCGCCCGCTCGTCGCGGCGATCCTGTCCCGCGTCGGACCCGACGTCCTCTACGCGCTCTTCACGGTCTTCACGCTCACCTACGGCGTGAACACGCTCGGCTTCGACCGCAGCCAGGTGCTCGTCGCGGTGCTCGTCGGATCCGCCGTGCAGCTGTTCACCATCCCGTTCGCGGGTGCCGTGAGCGACCGGATCAACCGCCGGGCGCTGTACGCGGCAGCGGCCGTGGGCGCGGCCGTCTGGGCGTACGTGTTCTTCGCGATCACCGACGGGTCGTCGACCTTCGTGCTCGGCGTGGGCATCGTGCTCGGCCTCTTCTTCCACTCCTTCATGTACGGGCCGCAGGCGGCGTACATCATCGAGCAGTTCTCGCCGCGGCTCCGCTACACGGGAGCGTCGCTGGCGTACACGATCGCCGGCGTGATCGGCGGGGCCATCGCGCCGCTGATGTTCACGATCATCTACGAGGAGACGGG
Organism: Clavibacter capsici; assembly: GCF_001280205.1. NCBI lineage: Bacteria > Bacillati > Actinomycetota > Actinomycetes > Micrococcales > Microbacteriaceae > Clavibacter > Clavibacter capsici. The sequence goes on from NZ_CP012573.1 coordinate 624,118, forward strand.
CAGCTGGGTCGGCATCGCGCTGTACCTCACGGCCGCCGTCGTGCTGACGCTCGTGGGCCTCGCGATGGGCCGCGACTCGGACGTGTCCGAGGACGAGGAGTACGTGCGCACGGGCGCCGAGGGCGTGGCCGCGCCGCGCGTCTGACGCCCGCCCGCACCGGCCGACGCCCGGATCCCCTCGGGGTCCGGGCGTCGTCGCGTGCGGCGGCGGACCGCGTCAGGCGCGGAGCAGCACGTCGAGCGTGACGGCGAGGTGCCGGTCGATCGCGTCGCGGGCCGCCTCGGCGTCGCCCCTCTCGAGCGCGTCGACGATGCCGGCGTGCTCCTCGCAGACCCGGTCCTGCCGGTCGGTGGCGCGGTAGAGCGCCTCGACGCCGACGAGGATCTGCCGGGCGCGGAGCTTCGCGTAGGTGCGGCTCATGAGCTCGCTGCCCGCGGCGTCGACGAGCAGCTGGTGGAAGCGGCGGTCGTGCTCGATGAACTCCCGTCCGCTCTCGCGCGGCGGGCTGGCGACCATCGCGCGCTGCTGCTCGAGCACCTCGCGCATCGCATCCAGCGGCGTGCGGTCGTGCTCCACCGCGCTCGTGGCGGCGTGCCGCTCGAGCACGCCCCGCAGCTCCATCAGCTCGGCGATCTCGCGGCCGGTGATGACGGGGATCCGGGCGCCGCGCTTGGGGATCATCTCCACCAGGTCGTCGGCGGCGAGCAGCAGCAGGGCCTCGCGGACGGGCGTGCGCGAGACGCCGATGCGCTCCGCCAGCTCCTGCTCGTTGAGGAACGCGCCCTGCTGGTCGGGGTCGGTGAGGACGTGCGCGTGCAGGAACTCGTAGGCCCGCGCGCGGCCGGACTGCGCGCTCGTCGGTGCCCCTGGATCGCCCGCCCGTTCTCGCATACGCTATGTATACATCACGAGGAGGACCATGCAGATCGCGCTCGCACAGATCATCAGCTCGCCGGATCCCGCGGAGAACCTCGCACGGATCGCCGCGTTCGCCGAGGACGCCGCGCGGCAGGGCGCCGAGCTCGTGGTGTTCCCGGAGGCGGCGCAGCGCGCGTTCGGGAACCCGCTGCCGGAGGTCGCGGAGCCGCTCGACGGGCCGTGGGCCTCGGGCGTGCGGGCGGTCGCGGACCGGCTCGGCGTCACGATCGTCGCGGGGATGTTCACGCCCGGCGCCGACGGCCGCGTGCGCAACACCCTCCTCGTCGCCCGGCCCTCCGGCCAGGAGGCCGCGGGCGCCTCCTCGTACGACAAGATCCACCTCTTCGACGCGTTCGGGTTCCGCGAGTCCGACGCGGTCGACCCGGGCGACGAGGTCGCCGTGATCGAGGTCGGCGGCACCCGCGCCTCGCTCGCCACCTGCTACGACGTGCGCTTCCCCGCGCTCTTCCTCGCGGGTGCCGACCGCGGCGCCGCGGTCAGCATCGTCTGCGCGAGCTGGGGCGCCGGCCCCGGCAAGGCCGACCAGTGGGACCTCCTGCTCCGGGCCCGCGCGCTCGACTCCACGACCTTCGTGGTCGCGGTCGGCCAGGGCGACCCCGCGACGCTCGAGGCCGGATCCCGCGGCCACGACCCCGCGAGCGGCGCGCCCACGGGCATCGGCCGCAGCGCCGTCGTCTCCCCGCTCGGCGAGGTGCTGCACCGCCTCGGCGGCGAGGAGGAGCTGCTCGTCGTCGACATCGACCCCTCGGTCGTCGAGGCCGCGCGCGGCACGCTGCCCGTGCTGGCGAACCGGCGCCGGGGGCTCGAGCAGGCGATCTGATCCGCGCGTCGGCCTGACGACGCGGGACGGGCCCGGCCGCCGAGGCGACCGGGCCCGTGCGTGCGCGTCGGGATCAGCGCCCGACGGGCGACATGTCCTCGTAGCGGTCGCCGACCGGGGTGGGCAGCGACGAGAGGCGCGCGAGCTGGTCGGCGCTGAGCGTCACGGCGTCCGCGGCCACGTTCTCGTCGAGGCGCGTCACGCGCTTGGTGCCGGGGATCACGGCGATGTCGTCGCCCTGCGCGAGGATCCACGCGAGCGCGACCTGGGCGGGCGTCGCGTCGAGCTCGCCGGCGACGTCCTTCACCGCGTCGACGATGCGCATGTTCTGCGCGAACGCCTCGTCCGCGAAGCGCGGCGACGACGAGCGGTAGTCGGTCGCGGACAGGTCGGCGGCGCTCGAGATCGCGCCGGTGAGGAAGCCGCGGCCGAGCGGGGAGTACGCGACGAGCCCGATGCCGAGCTCGCGCAGCACCTCGAGCACGGGGCCCTCGGGGTCGCGGGTCCAGATGGAGTACTCGCTCTGCAGCACCGAGATGGGATGCACGGCGTGCGCGCGGCGGATGGTGTCGGGCCCGGCCTCGGAGAGCCCGAGGTGCAGGACCTTGCCCTCCTCGACGAGCTCCTTCATCGCGCCGACGCTCTCCTCGATCGGCACGGACGGGTCGACGCGGTGCTGGTAGAGCACGTCGATGCGGTCGGTCCCGAGGCGCTGCAGCGACGCCTCGACGGCGATGCGGATGCTGGTGGGCGAGCTGTCCATGCCGCGCTCGTAGTCCTCGGCGTCCTTGCCCGGCGCGTGCCTCAGCAGGCCGAACTTGGTGGCGATGACGACGTCGTCGCGGCGGTCCTTCAGCGCGGATCCCACGAGGCGCTCGTTCGTGAACGGCCCGTACGCCTCGGCGGTGTCGAAGAGCGTGACGCCCTGGTCGACCGCGCGATGGAGGGTGCGGATGGACTCCGCCTCGTCCTGGCCGGCGCCGTCGTAGAAGGCGCTCATGCCCATGCAGCCGAGGCCGATGCGGCCGACGTCGAGGCCCGTGCCGGTGTGGATGTGCTTCATGCGGTGCTCCGATCTCCTGCGGCCGGATGGGCCGCTCATCGAGCCTAGGCACGGTCCCGTCCGCGACGCGCCGGGTTCACGCATTGTTTTGAATCACTCAAGGGAGGTGTGCTTGACTGCCGCCATGCCCACCGCCCACGCGCACCACCATGCGCCGCCCCTCGACGCCGACGCCCTGCGCGCCGCGCTGCGGGAGGCGGGCCTGCGCGTGACCCGGCCGCGCGTGGCCGTCCTCGAGGCGGTCGACGCCCAGCCCCACTCGGACGCCGACCAGGTGCTCCGCGCGGTGAAGGGCGAGCTGCCCGGCACGAGCATCCAGGCGGTCTACGGCGTGCTCGGCGCGCTCGCGGCCGCGGGGCTCGTGCGCCGGATCGAACCCGCGGGATCATCCGCGCGGTACGAGCGGCGGACGGGCGACAATCATCATCACCTCGTCTGCACGTCGTGCAGGACGATCGTCGACGTGGACTGCGCCGTGGGGGAGTCCCCCTGCCTCGTGCCGTCCGAGTCGGCGGGGTTCCTCGTGGCGAGCGCCGAGGTGACGTACTGGGGCCTGTGCCCCGCCTGCCGGACCGCGACCGCGGATCCCGGTGCCACCGTCGCGACCTAGCAGTCGCCACCGGCCGACCCCACGTCCGGACGACCCGAGCCAGCACCTCCCCGTTCCACCGCTGACAGGAGAAACACCATGACCGACCAGAAGCACACGACCACCGACTCCGGAGCACCGGTCGCCAGCGACGAGCACTCGCTGTCCGTCGGGCCCGACGGCTCCATCCCGCTGCACGACCACTACCTCGTCGAGAAGCTCGCGCAGTTCAACCGCGAGCGCATCCCGGAGCGCGTCGTGCACGCCAAGGGCGGCGGCGCGTTCGGCACCTTCCGCGTCACCAACGACGTCAGCGCGTACACCCGCGCCTCCCTCTTCCAGCCCGGCGCCGAGGTCGAGATGCTCGCGCGCTTCAGCACCGTCGCCGGCGAGCAGGGCAGCCCCGACACGTGGCGCGACCCCCGCGGCTTCGCGCTGAAGTTCTACACGGACGAGGGCAACTACGACCTCGTCGGCAACAACACCCCCGTCTTCTTCATCCGCGACGGGATCAAGTTCCCCGACTTCATCCGCTCGCAGAAGCGCCTGCCGGGCTCGCACCTGCGCGACCACGACATGCAGTGGGACTTCTGGACGCTCTCGCCCGAGACCGCCCACCAGGTCACCTGGCTCATGGGCGACCGCGGCCTCCCGAGCTCGTGGCGCCACATGGACGGCTTCGGCTCGCACACCTACCAGTGGGTGAACGCGGCCGGCGAGCGCTTCTGGGTGAAGTACCACTTCAAGACGCAGCAGGGCATCGAGATCCTGAAGCAGGAGCAGGCCGACCAGATCGCCGGCGAGGACGCCGACTTCCACATCCGCGACCTCACCGAGGCCATCGACCGCGGCGACTACCCGGAGTGGAAGCTCGAGGTGCAGATCATGCCCTACGAGGAGGCGAAGTCGTACCGGTTCAACCCGTTCGACCTCACCAAGGTCTGGTCGCAGAAGGACTACCCGCGCATCGAGGTCGGCACCATGACCCTGAACCGCAACCCGGAGAACTACTTCGCGCAGATCGAGCAGGCCGCGTTCGCGCCCTCGAACTTCGTGCCCGGGATCCAGGCGAGCCCCGACAAGATGCTCCTCGCGCGCATCTTCAGCTACGCCGACGCGCACCGCTACCGCGTGGGCACCAACCACGCGCAGCTGCCGGTGAACGCGCCCAAGTCGCCCGTGCACAGCTACTCGAAGGACGGCCAGGGCCGCTACCACTTCGAGTCGGCCGGCACGCCCGTCTACGCGCCCAACTCGCACGGCGGCGCGCACGCCGACCCGGCCCGCGCCGCGGAGAGCGCCGGGTGGGAGCAGGACGGCGAGCTCGTCCGCTCGGCCGCCACGCTGCACGCCGAGGACGACGACTTCGTCCAGGCCCGCATGCTCGTCAACGAGTCGATGGACGACGCGCAGCGCGAGCGCCTCGTCGGCAACATCGTCGGCCACGTGAGCAAGGTCACCACGGCGGAGCTCCGCGCCCGCGTCATCCAGTACTGGACGAACGTAGACGGCTGGCTCGGCGCGGCCGTCGCCGCCGGCCTGCCGCCGCTCCCCGGATCCGCGCCCGTCGCCGAGGCCACGCCCGGCCCGACGCGCGACGCCGAGGAGGTCTCCGTCGCGGCCCACTGAGCCGCGGCGGTGATCCGCTGATCGCACGACACGACGCCCGTCCCCTCGGTGAGGGGGCGGGCGTCGTCGTGTGCGGGGCGAGCCCGCTCAGGCGAGCGGCAGCTCCATCTCCAGATCCCGCTGCGAGCGGTCGAGCGCGTACGGGACGCTCCGGCCCGTGAGGGCGAAGCCGCGGCGCTCGTAGTAGGCGCGGGCGCGCGGGTTGTCCTCGTGGACCTCGAGGCGGAGGGCCCGCGCGTTCGGGCGGTCGCGGGCCCAGGCGATCACGGCGTCGAGGAGGAGGTCGGTGACGCCGGCGGCGCGGCCTCGGACGTCCGGCGTGATGTAGACGCTCACGAGCATCACGCGCGTGGGGTCCGCGGCGACGTAGGCGTTCATCGCGCCGAGCCAGCGGCCGGTCGCGCGCTCGACGGCGACGTAGGCGGTGCTGCCCGGCTGCTCGGCGCGGGCGGTGCGCGCGCGCCAGTCAGACTCCGGCCGGGCGAGCGCCTGCTCGAGCGTCTCCAGGTACGCGAGCGGGGTGTCCTCGAGCATCTCGAGGCGGAGCGCGCGGTACTCGCGCCAGTCCTCGGCGCGGAGGCGGTGGATCACCGCGTCGGGCACGGTCACACCAGCTGCCCGTTGACGTGGAGGTCGCCCGCGGGGAACGCGTCGGCGGGGGAGGTGACCGGCAGCATCAGCCAGCCGTGGTCCTGGTGCACCACCTCGGCGGCGCCGCGGAGCGTGAAGCCGTTGTAGTGGCCCGTGCGGCCGGGGAGCGGGATCCAGCCGTGGCGCGTGTAGTAGCCGGCCGTCGCGTCGCCCGTCTCGAGCAGGCCGAACGGGACGGCGAGGCGCGCGAGCGCACCGCGGATCCCGTCGGCGAGGAGCGTGCCGAGGCCCTGCCCCTGGCGCTCCGGGTGCACGGCCACCATGCCGGTGGATCCCACGAGCAGGTCGTCGGCCGGGTCGCCCGCGCCGTCGCCCAGCTCCACGTGCATGCGCCGGATCCCCGCGTGCGCGACGAGCTCGTCGCCGTCGTGCACGAGGATCCGCAGCTCCGGCTGCGCGCCCGCCCAGCTGCGCGCGCCGGCGTACCCCTCGCGGAAGTCGGGGAAGGCGAGCGCGAGGAGCGCCGCGATGGACGTGTGCGCGGCGACGTCGAGCGCGCCCTCGCGGACGACGGTGAGGCGGGGTCCCATGGATCGAGGCTAGCGGCCGGCCCCGCCGGTGTCCGGGCCCGGCCCGCGGCCCGGTCACGCGGGCCGCCCGCCCGTAGGGTTGACCGCATGACCACCCCGCAGTCCGTCTGGCAGGACAAGCTCGGCCGCCTCTCCATCCGCTGCGTGCAGATCCTGGCGGTCCTCGTGGTCGCCATCGCGATCGTGTACGCCGCCATCTCGCTCAAGCTCGTCGTGATCCCCGTGATCATCGCGCTGATCCTCGCCTGCGCCGTGCGCCCGATGGTGCTCTGGATGGAGCGCCGCGGCCTCCCCGACGCGCTCGCCGCGGCCATCGCGCTGCTCACGGGCCTCGTGCTCTTCGGCGGCGCGATCACGGCCGTCGTCTTCGGCGTGCAGAGCCAGTGGCCGACGCTCGTGAAGGCCACCAGCGAGGGCATCGACCAGCTGCAGTCGTTCATCGAGGAGGGCGGCCTCCCCATCGACTCGGGGCAGATCGACTCGCTCCGCCAGTCGGCCGTGGACTTCCTCACCAGCAGCCAGTTCGGATCGGGCGCCATCGCGGGCGTCTCGGCCGCCGCCGAGGTCGTCACGGGCGCGGTGCTCGGGCTCGTCGTGTTCTTCTTCTTCGTCAAGGACGGGCCGCAGATCTGGGCCTTCCTCATCCGCCCGTTCCGCGGCCGCGGCCGCAAGCGCGCCGTGCGCGTGGGCCACGAGGGCTCGAAGGTGCTCGGCGGGTACATCCGCGGCACGGCGACGGTCGCGCTCGTCGACACCGTGTTCATCGGCGCCGGCCTCTTCATCCTGGGCGTGCCGCTCGCGCTGCCGCTGTCGCTCATCGTCTTCATCGGCGCGTTCGTGCCCATCGTGGGCGCGACCGTCGCGGGCATCCTCGCGGCGCTCGTCGCGCTCGTGACCAACGACCTCGGCACCGCGATCTGGGTCATCGCCATCGTGATCCTCGTGAACCAGCTCGAGGGCAACCTGCTGCAGCCGGTCGTGCTCGGCAACGCGCTCAAGCTGCACGGCCTCGTCGTGCTGCTGGCCCTGACCGCCGGCACGATCCTCGGCGGCATCATCGGCGCGATCCTCTCGGTGCCGCTCACGGCCGTCGCGTGGACCGCGTGGAAGATCGTGATGGAGCCGGACGAGGAGGAGCCCGAGCCGCCGGCACCCGCGCCCCTCGAACCCGTGAAGAAGGCGGCGCGCGGCCTCACCGCGAAGCTCACGGGCCGTCCCGCCACCACCACGCGCGCCGCCCGGTGAGCGCCACCGGCGCCGCGTCGAGCCTCCAGCGGAAGCCCGGCTTCGCGGTCGCCGCGCGCCTCGGGCACGCGGTCAACGGCCTGCTGCACCTCCTCATCGGCGTGATCGCGTTCCGCCTCGCCACGGGCGGCGGCGGCGAGGCCGATCAGTCCGGCGCGCTCGGCTCCATCGCGGGGTCGCCCGGCGGCCGCGTGCTGCTCTGGATCATCGTGGTCGGCCTCCTGGGCCTCGGCCTCTGGCAGCTCGTCGAGACCGTGCTCGCGCGCGGCGAGGACGCGAAGCGCACCTGGGCGGCGCGCGCGAAGGAGCTCGGCAACGCCGTCGCCTACCTCGCGATCGCCGCCACCGCGCTGCGGTTCGCGACGGGCGGATCCAGCGACTCGTCCGAGCAGACGCAGTCACTCAGCGCCCGCCTGCTCGCGGCGCCGGGCGGCGTGGCCCTGCTCGTGGTCCTCGGCCTCGCCGTCGTCGCGGTCGGCGTCTACTTCGGGTTCAAGGGCGCGACGAAGCGCTTCCAGGAGGACATCTCCGTGCCGTCGGGCTCGCTCGGTCGCGGGATCACCGCGCTCGGCGTCGCGGGCTACATCGCCAAGGGCGTCGCGCTCGTCGCGGTCGGCGTGCTGTTCGTCGTCGGCGCCGTGACGGCCGACCCGAGCCGCGCCACCGGCCTCGACGGCGCGCTCCAGGCGCTCGCGGCGCTCCCTGCGGGCGTCGCCGTGCTCGCGATCACCGGCCTCGGCCTCATCGCCTACGGCCTGTACTGCGGCGCCCGCGCGCGCTACGCGAAGCTGTGACGCGGATCCCGCCGGTCGTGCTCGACGGCGTGCGGCCGGACGAGGTCCACGTGGTGCGCGTCTTCGCGGACGCGGACGGTCGGCACGGCAACGAGCTGGGGATCGTGCTCGCCTCGCCGCGCACGGACGGCCGGGAGCTGGCGGTCGCGCAGGCCCTCGGCTTCAGCGAGACCGTGTTCGTGGACGCGGTGGACGCGCCGGGCGCGGATCCGCTCGGGGCCTCGATCCGCATCCTCACGCCCGCCCGCGAGCTGCCCTTCGCGGGGCACCCGACCGTCGGCACGGCCTGGTGGCTGGCGTCGCGCGGGCTGCCGGTCGACCACCTGCGGGTGCCCGCCGGACTCGTGGCCGTGACCCGCGACGCGGACGTCGTGCGCGTGACCGCCGACCCGGCGTGGGCGCCCGTCTTCGCCTGGCGCGAGCTGCCCTCCGCCGCGGAGCTGGCCACGCTCGACCTCGTGGCGGCCGTCGCCGATGCGGGCGCCGACCACCTCTACGCGTGGGCGTGGATCGACGAGGCGGCCGGCTGGATCCGCTCGCGCATGTCCGCTCCCGCGCTCGGCATCCCCGAGGACGAGGCGACCGGGGCCGCCGCCCTGCGGGTCACCGCGCACCTCGGCCGCGACCTGCGCATCACGCAGGGCCGCGGCAGCGAGCTGGTCACGCGCCTGCTCCCCGACGGTCGGGCCGAGGTCGGCGGGCGGACCGTGCCGGACCGCGTGATCCCGCTGCCCTGACCCGCGACGCGGAAGCCGGTCGGCCCGCTAGGACGTCGGCGTCTCCGCGTCCTCCGTCGCCGGCTCCTCGCGCGGGATGACGAGGATCTCCGAGATCCGCCGCCGGTCGAGCGCCGTCACCTGGAGGGTCACGCCGTCGACCTCGACCGAGTCGCCGACCTGCGCGAGCCGCCCGAGCTCCTCGATCACGAAGCCCGCGACCGTGTCGGACGCGGAGTCGGGGAGCTTGACGCCCGTCGCCTCCTCGAAGTCCTGGAAGTTGAGGCGGCCGTCGATCGTGCCGCCCTCGGCACCCAGCTCGCGTTCGGCGGAGTCGGTGTCGTACTCGTCGAAGATCTCGCCGACGACCTCCTCCACGAGGTCCTCGAGCGTGACGATGCCGTCCGTGCCGCCGTACTCGTCCACGATCACGGCGATCTGGTGGCCCTCGGCGCGCATCATCGTGAGCGTCGGCAGCACGCGCGCGGTCGCCGGGAGGTACGGGATCGGGCGCAGGATCTCGGAGACGGGGCGCTCCGGATCCGCCGCGATCGCCTGGTACAGGTCGCGCACGTGCACGAAGCCGATGACGTCGTCGATGGTCTTGTCGACCACCGGGTAGCGCGAGTACGGCCGGTCCTGCACGTCGATCCCCGCGTCGCGGACCGTGCCGGTGCCGTCGAGCGCGGCGATCTCCGGTCGCGGCTTCATCACCTCGCTGAGCTGGCGGTGGCGGAGGGAGAGCACGTCGTCGAGGATCCGGCGCTCGTCGTCCGGCAGGCCCTCGTGGCTGGAGACGATGTCGCGGAGCTCCTCCTCGCTCATCTCCTCGCCCGTCTTGTGCGGATCGCCGCCGAGGAGGCGGACCACGAGGTTCGTCGAGACGGAGAGCAGCCAGATCACGGGCCGCATGAGGATCGCGAAGCCGTTGAGCACCGGCGCGACGCCGTACGCGAAGCCCGCGTTGCGCTGGATCGCGAGGCGCTTGGGCGCGAGCTCGCCGAGCACGAGCGAGAGGTAGGCGATCACGAGCGTGAGCGCCAGGGTGGCGATGGTCGAGGCGAGGCCCGGTTCCAGGCCCCACGAGACGAACAGCGGGACCACGGACGGCGCGATCGACGAGGCGCCGTACGCGGCCGACGCGAAGCCGGCGACCGTGACGCCGATCTGCACCGCCGCGAGGAAGGTGTTGGGGTTCCGCGCGAGGGCGGCGACCTTCTCACCGCGGCGGCCGCGCGCGGCGAGGGCGTTCAGCTGGCCCTCGCGGAGGGTGACGAGCGCCATCTCGGTGGCGGCGAACACCCCGCCGATGAGGACGAAGACGACGACCAGGACGATGTTGAGGAGGAGGTCGCCGTTCACGAGCGGGTGCCGGTCGGGCGGGCGCCGGTGGGGCGGAGGGCGCGGATAGCGCGGATCCCGCGGAGGGGAGCGATGGCGCGGAGGGTGCGGGGCGTGCCCGGGGTCGTCCGGGCGCCGGGACTGTGGCTGTCGGGAGCGGGCTCCCGCGCGGTTCTGTGCATGCACCGAGGGTAGTGGAGCGGGTGGGGAAATAGCCGTGCCGCAGCGCGTGCCCTAGCGTCGGGGCATGGATCAGCAGTGGATCGGCTCCTGGGGCTGGCTCGCCCTCGCGCTCGTCAACGCCGGGCTCGCCGAGCAGAAGAACCGGTCGAGGTGGACCTGGTTCCTCGTCTCCCTCCTCCTCGGCCCCATCGCGACCTTCTTCATCGTCACGTGGGAGCGCGCCCCCGAGCGTCCCGTCGCCCGGCCGGGGGAGGGCCCGACGAACGGGCTCCTCGCGGTGGGCATCGGGCTGGGGGTCGCTGCCGTCGTCAGCGCGGTGGCGGCGGTCGCGGTCGGCGACCCCGGCCTGTGGCTCCTCGCCGGGGCGCTCGCGGTGGTGGCGGCGGTCTCCGTCGTCCTGCACGTGCTCGCGCACCGGCGGTGGGCGGCGCTGCGGGCGGATCGCGGGCGCGCGCCCGGGGCGCGCTCCATGGAGGTCGACCGGGGCTAGTGCGCCGGGCGCGACCGCCGGGACGCATCGGTGCGGGGAGCGCGCTGTCGTCCGTCCGTCCGGCGGTCGACGCCCGACCGGTCGCGTCAGCCCGCCGGGATGCACGGGCTGCCGGAGCCCGCGGCCCGCGCCCGCTCCAGCAGCGACACGTGCAGGTACCCCGCGTAGCCGCCGGGCGTGCGGCCCTCGCGGCGGCTCGAGGTGAGCACTTCGCCCGCCGCGGACGCCGCGACGCTCGCGCCGCGGGCACGCAGCCGCGCGACCAGGTCCACGTCCTCGTGCTCCGCCACCGCCGGGAAGCCGCCGGCCGCGAGGTAGGCGTCGCCGCGGATCCCGAGGTTCGCGCCGTGCACGTGGCCGTTCGCCTGACCGGGCACGCGCGTGGCGCGCCAGGCCGCGACCTGCTCCGGGCTGAGGTCCGCGAGCTCGGGCCGCACGGTGCCGACGACCACGTCCGCTCCCGCGTCGGCGAGCTCCAGCTGGCTCGTGATCCACGCGGGCGGCACCTCGGAGTCCGCGTCCGTGCACGCGATCCACAGCTCGTCGGCCGACCCGGCCGCGGCGGCCAGGGCGGCGTCGACCCCGCGTGCGCGTGCGGCGCCGACGCGGCCGTCCGCGGTCTCGATGACCTCCACGCCCGCGGCCCGCGCGATGCCGGCCGTGCCGTCGCGGCAGTCGTCGGCCACGAGGATCACGCGCACGTGGATCCCGTCGGCCCGGGCGCGCTCGGCGGCGGCCTCCACGGATGCGAGGCAGCGGCCCACGAGCTCCTCCTCGTCGCGCGCGGGGATGACGACGGCGACCGCGCGGATCCGCCGCGCCGGCTCCTCGACGCCGGCGGCCGCGGCCGACGCGCTCGTCACCGCAGCCCCGTCCGGACGGCGACCGAGCGCGGATCCGCCGACAGCACCTCGAGCAGGAAGTCGTCCTCCTCGTGGCGCAGGATGCGCGTCAGCCCCGGCACCGCGGCCAGCCGCGCGTGCACCTCGTCGCCCGACCGGCGGAAGTCGCCCTCCGGGTGCCGCCAGTGGCAGGCGACGAGCGTGCCCGCGGCGCCGAGCGCGTCGGGCAGGGCGGCGAGCACGCGGTCGAGCGCGTCGTCGTCGAGGTAGTAGCCGACCTCGCTCATCACGACGAGGTCGAACGCGCCCGCGGGCCAGTCGGCGCCGACGTCGCGCACCTCGACGCGCACGTGCGGCGCGTCCGCGAGGCGCGCCCGGGCACGCTCGACGGCGGTCGGCGCGACGTCCACCGCCAGCAGGTCGTCGACGCGCTCGGCGAGCCCCGCCGTCGTCACGCCGATGGAGCAGCCGATCTCCAGCGCCCGTCCGTAGCGCTCGTCGGGCAGGGCCGCGAGCGTGGCGAGCCGCTTGCGCCGCTCGTACCAGCGGGTCGTGACGCGCCACGGGTCCTCGTCCTTCGCGTACGCGGCGTCGAAGCGCTCGGCGGCGGTGGCGGTGGCGTCGGCGGTGGCGGGCGGGGCGGGCTCCTCCGCGAGGATCAGGACCTCCCGGTCGGCGTCCGCGTGCCGGAGGAAGCCGGGCTGGAGCACGGCGCGGTCGGCGGGGTCGTCGGAGAGCGGCTGCACCTGGCTCGCGTGCGCGCGGATCGCGGCGCGCTTCGCCTCCCGGGCGGCCGGGCCGAGGGGCAGCGCGCGCATCGCGGCCCACGGCACGCGCGGGTCGTCGGGCGTCGCCCAGTGCCACATCCACACGGGGTACTCGACCAGCCGGATCCCCGGGCCGGCCGCGTCCGCCACCAGCTCGGCGACGACCTCTCCCGTGACGCGGTGGTCGCGGTGCCCGTCGCCGCGCCAGGGCGCCGCGACCCACGTGCCCGGAGCGGATCCCGCGAGCACGACGGCGAGGTCGTCCCGCACGGCGTCGCGGCGCTCGCGGACCCCGCCGTCGGGGTGGCCGAGGAGCACGAGCCGCGCGTCGGGCGCGACGGCGTCGAGGGCGGCGCGGGCCTCGTCGCGGCGGAGCGCCACGAGGTCGGCGGGCGTGCGGGTGGGGGATCCGGGGTGCGAGGCGGCCCCGTCCGTCACGATCACGAGGGTCACGGGCACGCCGCGCGCGGCCGCCGTCGCCATCAGACCGGCGGCGCCGATCGACTCGTCGTCGGCGTGCGCGGAGACCACGACGAGCGCGGACATCCCGTCGATGTCGGGCGCGGGCATCCGGTCCCAGCGCGGATCCGCGGGCCACGCGTCCGCGTCGTTCCCCGGCTCGCGCGCGTCGAAGGCCACGCGCGCGGGGGCGGCGGGATCCGCGACCGGGGCGGGCGCGGCGGCCTCCGCGGCCGCCGCCGCCCGCCGCCGCGCCTCCTCCGCGAGCGCCCCGCCGAGCGAGGCGTCGTCCCGCTCCGCGTGGTGCTGCCGCACGTACAGCTCGAGGTCGGCGACGCGCTTGGCGTGATCCGCGTCCTGCGCGAGCGGCGCCGGCCCGAGGGCGTGCGCCACGTGCGCGAGCGTCTCCTCCACGGCCCGCGCGACGACGGCGCGCACGCGCTTCGCGAGCAGCCGCCCGGCCTCGCCCTCGGCGTGGCCGTCGTCGACGAGCGCCGCGGCCTCGGCGAGCGACGCCCGGGCCCCGTCGAGCACCGCGTCCACGGCGCCCAGGTGCATGAGGAGGAGGCGGTCGGCCCCTTCGCGGGAGGCCGCGCGCAGCAGCGTGCGCGCCAGCCCGACGGCGCCGCCGTACCAGCAGGCCGCGACCCCGATCCCGCCCCAGTGGAAGCCCGGCCGATCCAGGTACCAGCCCGGCTCCCCGACGCGTCGCGCCGGCACGTCGCGCAGGCGCAGCGGGCCGCTCGGCACCTCCGTCAGCCCGCGGGCGACCCAGGCACCGGGCACGACCTCGACCCCGGGCTGCCGCAGGTCCACCGCGAAGAGCCCGCGCGAGCCGTCGTCGACGGCGGCGGTGATGAGCGCGTGCGTCAGCGACCCGGCGAGCGAGCACCACGGCTTGGTGCCCGTGAGCAGCACCCCGTCGGGTCCGTCGACGGCCGTGAGCGGATCCCCGCCCCCCTCCGCCGCGAACACGCCCCACGTCATCGCCGCGCCGCCCGCGTCGGCACCGGCCGCTGCGTCGGCGCTCCCGGTCGCTCCCGCGGCGGCGCGCTCCTGGTCGAGGATGGCGAGCGCGTCGAGGTGCGGCTCCACCGTGCGCGCGAGCCCGAGGTCGGCGGCGGCGAGCGTCGCGAGGGCCTCCCACAGGTCGGTCGTGCCGCCGCCGCCGGGTCGCGCCCCGCCGGCGCCGAGCTCCACCGCGAGGGCGAGCGCCCGCTCCGTCGACCAGCCCGCCCCCATGGGCGTCGCCGGGAGCGCCTCCCGGACGCGCAGGACCGCGGGCCCGCCGGCGTCCTCGCCCGGCGGGACCGCACCGGATGCGAGACGGACGCGCGCCGGGACGGTCGCGTCGGAGGGGGAGCCGGGCAGGGGAGCGGATGTCACGTGGAGGGGCGCCAGTTCGTCGAGGGGTCTACCGGGCGGGGCCCGGTCCTCCTCCGAACCTACAAGCGTCCGCGGCCGACTGCCCCGGCGCGGTCGGAGGCGCCTCCGCGGAGCCGGCCGGTGGATCCCGCCGCGCGGTGCGGCGGCGCATCATGGCACCCTTGTCTCCTCGGATCACCCGGTCACGCGGGTGTGGGACCCTGACGGCAGGACCGGGGCGCGATCCGCACCGACCACGGACGACCGAGGGGACCGAACATGGACGACCGCACCGACCAGCACGCCGACGAGCCGACGACGGGGGGACCCGAGCGGTCCGACCAGCCCGCCCCGGAGGCGGTCGAGGAGTTCGAGCGGCTCGCCGTCCTCCGCATGGGCGGCCAGGACATCGAGGGCGCCATCGACGCGCTCCCCGACGAGGACGCCCGCGACGTCGCCGAGGTCGCCATCGACCGCGTCGTGCGCGGCTACGACCACCTCTGACGGGCAGCGGCCGCGGGTGCCGGGCGCACGCCCGTCGGGCGCGCCTACCGCCCGGTGAGCCGCGCGATCAGCTCGCGGTACCGCTCGGCCGTCCGCTCCACGATCTCGGGCGGCAGCACCGGCGGCGTGCCCGTGCGATCCCAGTTCGCCGCCAGCCAGTCCCGCACGATCTGCTTGTCGAAGCTGTCCGTGCGGTTGCCGGTCGCGTACGCCTCGGCGTCCCAGTACCTGGACGAGTCGCTCGTGAGCACCTCGTCGGCCAGCGTCGTGACGCCCGTGCGCGGGTCGATGCCGAACTCGAACTTGGTGTCCGCGAGGATCACGCCGCGCTCCTCGGCGATGGCCGACGCGCGCCGGTAGACGTCGAGCGACAGGTCGCGCAGCCGCGCCGCCTCCTCGTGCCCCACGAGCTCCTCGGTGCGCGCGAACGTGATGTTCTCGTCGTGCTCGCCCTGCGGCGCCTTCCAGGCGGGGGTGTAGATCGGCTCGGGCAGGCGGTCGCCCTGCTGCAGCCCCGCGGGGAGCGGGATGCCGCACACGGTGCCGTGCTCGCGGTACTCCTCCCAGCCGGATCCGGCCAGGTACCCGCGCACCACGCACTCGATCGGGAGCATCTCCAGCACCCGGCAGAGCATGGCGCGCCCCTGGACCTCGTCGGGGATGCCGATGCGGTCGAGGGTGGCGCCGTCGACCAGGTGGTTCGGCACATCCAGCCGGTCGAACCACCAGAGGCTCAGCTGCGTGAGGAGCTCGCCCTTGCCGGGGATGCCCGGCTCGAGCGCGAAGTCGTACGCGCTCACCCGATCGGTCGCGACGACCAGCACGTGCGGCTCGCCCTCGAGCGCGCGATCCTCGGTGTCGTCGACCGCGGGGCTGAACAGCTCGCGGACCTTGCCCGAGTAGGCGTGGTCCCAGCCGGGGAGGTCCCACTCCGAGGCGTGGCCGGCGGGGACGGCGGCGCTCATCGGATCACCTGCGCGGCGATGTCGGTGCGGTGCTGCGACCCGTCGAGGCCGATCAGCCCCACCGCCTCGTAGACCCGGGATCTCGCCTCCTCGAAGCCGCGCCCCGTGGCGACGACGCTGAGCACGCGGCCGCCCGTGGCGACGAGGCCGGCGTCGGACTCCGCGGTCGCGGCGTGCGCGACGCTGACGCCCGCGACGCGCTCGGCCTCCTCGAGGCCCGAGATGACGCGCCCGGTCCGCGGCGACTCCGGGTAGCCCTCGCTCGCGACGACGACCGTGACGGCCACGTCGTCCGAGAACTCCGGTCGCGGCATGCCGCCGAGCTCGCCGGACGCGGCGGCCAGCAGCAGCTGCGACAGCGGCGTGACGAGGCGGGGCAGCACGACCTGCGTCTCCGGATCCCCGAAGCGCGCGTTGAACTCGATGACCCGGATGCCGTCCGCGGTGAGGATGAGCCCGCAGTACAGCAGCCCGATGAACGGCGTCTGCTCCTCGGCGAGCTTCCGCACGGTGGGCAGCGCGATGGTGTCGATGACCTCGTCGACGAAGCCCGCGGGCAGCCACGGCAGCGGCGAGTACGCGCCCATGCCCCCGGTGTTCGGCCCCGCGTCCCCGTCGCCGAGGCGCTTGTAGTCCTGCGCGGGCGAGAGGGGGAGCACGTCGTGCCCGTCGGAGAGGAGGAACAGCGACACCTCCTGCCCGGCGAGGAACTCCTCGACGAGCACGGTGCCCTGGCCCAGGTAGTGGCGCGCGTGCTCCAGGGCGCGCGAGCGGTCGGCCGTGACCAGCACGCCCTTGCCCGCGGCGAGGCCGTCGGCCTTGATGACGTAGGGGGCGCCGTACTCGTCGAGGGCGGCCTCGACCTCGTCGACCGTGCCGGCCTGGGCGGCACGGCCGGTGGGCACGCCCGCCTCCTCCATGATGCGCTTGGCGAACGTCTTGGATCCCTCGAGCGCCGCGGCGGCGCGGCCCGGCCCGAACACGGGGATCCCGCGGGTGCGGAGCGCGTCGGCGACCCCGGCGACGAGCGGCGCCTCCGGTCCCACGACGACCAGCTCGAAGCCCTCCGCGAGCGCGTGCTCGGCGACGACGACCGGGTCGTCGATGTCCATCGCGACGACGGGCACCGCGCGCGCCAGCCCCGCGTTGCCGGGGGCGGCGACGATGTCGTGCCCGGCGTCCTCCCGGAGCAGGGCCGTGACGATGGCGTGCTCGCGCGCACCGGAACCGAGTACCAGGATCTTCACGCCCCCACCCTATCGACGCGGACCCCGTCGCCCCGGGCACCGGGAACGGTCCCGGGGGAACGCCGCATCCGGCCTCGGGGGAGGAGGCGAGGAGGGCGGGAGGCCGACCCTCCGCGGGAACGGGGTGGGTCGGCTCCCTGCCTCGCCCGGCGTTCTTCGGGTCCGCCGGGGGGCGCGTCGTCCCGACCTCCCGGCGCCCGGGGAGGCGACGGGAGGGAGGACGTCCTGTCGTGCTCGGCGGGTCGTGTCACCGTCCGGCACTTCCATACACGGTAATGGATGTCCCCCTAAATGCGGACCGTGCGCGACGCCCCATTAGGAGGGGTGCGCGACCCCTGCCGGGAGCCCGAGCGCCGCGCGCTCTGGCATCCTGGGACGATGGCCAAGGCGCGCATCCACCCGACCGTCGGACAGCCCGCCGTGCGGGCCGCGCTCGCCCAGGGCGCCGACGCCGACCGCGAGACCCGGGCCACGGCCGTGCGCTTCCTCCTGCAGTCGCTGGCGGATCTCGCGCCCGGCGGCACCGTCGAGGTCCGCGTCCCGCCGTTCGGCGCCGTCCAGTGCATCGAGGGCCCGGGCCACACGCGCGGCACGCCGCCGAACGTCATCGAGACGGACCCGGCCACCTGGATAGCGCTCGCCACGGGCGGCACCACGTGGGACGCGGGAGTCGAGGCGGGTGCCGTGCGCGCGTCCGGGCTCCGCGCGGACCTCCGCGGCCTGCTGCCCGTGCCGTGGCAGCTCCCCGCGGACCGCTGAGCGTCCGGCCGGCGGTCGTCCACGGGCCGTCGGCGCTCGCGGTTCGCCGGCTGTCCGCGGCTCGGGGGATGATGGACGCATGACCGACGCCCGATCCCAGCCCGACGACGAGCGCCGCACCGAGGTCCTCGTGCGGCGGTCGCCCCGCTACTTCCGCTTCATGGGGGTCGGTGCCGTGCTCGGGATCATCGTGGCGATGGTCCTCACGGTCACGTTCCCGCCGAACCCGGAGTTCTCCGAGGCGCAGGTGCTGGCGTTCCTCGCGCTGTTCGCGGTCGTGCTCTTCGGCGGCCTGGCCGCGCTCCTGGCGCTGGCGCTCGACCGCGCGGCGTCGCGCCGCTCGCGGGTCCTCACGGCCGAGCGCGAGCGCGGCGAGCCCGGCGCCTGATCCGGCTCCCGCGCCCGCCGACGCCCGGGATCAGCTGAGCTGCGTGCGCTCCAGCCACGACAGGTACTCGGGCGTCACGTCGCCCGTGATGTACTCGCCCGTGAAGCAGCTCATCTCGAGGTCCTCCACGCCGGTGGATCCCTCCAGGATCGCGTCGCGCATGTCCGCCACCTCCTGGTAGATGAGGTGGTCGGCGCCGAGCTCGGTCGCGATCTCGGGGATCTTCCGCCCGTGCGCGATGAGCTCCTGCCGCGACGGCATGTTGATCCCGTACACGTGCGGGTAGCGCACCGGGGGAGCGGCCGACGTGAACGTCACCTTGTTGGCGCCGGCCTGCCGGGCCATGTCGACGATCTCGCGGCTCGTCGTGCCGCGCACGATGGAGTCGTCGACGATGAGGATGTTCTTGCCCCGGAACTCCGAGCTCATCGCGTTGAGCTTCTGGCGCACCGACTTCTTGCGCTGCGCCTGCCCCGGCATGATGAACGTCCGGCCCACGTAGCGGTTCTTGTAGAACCCCTCGCGATACTCGATCCCGAGCGTCTGCGCGACCTGCATGGCCGACGGCCGTGACGAGTCCGGGATGGGCATGACCACGTCGATGTCGCCCGCCGGGCTGTGCTCCGCGATGGTGGCCGCGAGCCGGTTGCCCATGCGCAGGCGCGCGTCGTAGACGCTGATGCCGGACATGACCGAGTCGGGGCGCGCGAGGTAGACGAACTCGAAGGCGCAGGGGATGAGGCGCGGCGTCGGGTGGCACTGGCGCGCGTGCATCTGGCCGTCCATGGTGATGAACACGGCCTCGCCGGGCGCGACGTCGCGCACGATCTCGTAGCCGAGCGACTCCATGACGAGCGACTCGCTCGCCACGACCCACTCCATCCGGCCGCCCTGGAGCTCGCGGCGGCCGAGGGTGAGCGGGCGGATCCCGAACGGGTCGCGGAACGCGAGCATCCCGTGCCCGGCGATCATGGCGATGGAGGCGTACGACCCCTCGACGCGCTCGTGGACGCGCTCGACGGCGGTGAACACCTGGTCGGGATCCAGCGCCATGCCGGACACCTGCGACTGCAGCTCGTGCGCGAGGACGTTGACGAGCAGCTCGGTGTCGGAGCTCGTGTTGGTGTGGCGGCGATCCACGTGGAAGAGCTCCTGCGCGAGCTCCCGCGTGTTCGTGAGGTTGCCGTTGTGCACCAGGACGATGCCGTAGGGCGCGTTCACGTAGAACGGCTGCGCCTCGTCCTCGTCGGCGGCGCTGCCCCGCGTCGCGTAGCGCACGTGGCCGAGGCCCATGGTGCCGAGGAGCGAGCGCATGTCGCGGGTGCGGAACGCCTCGCGCACCTGGCCGCTGAGCTTCTTTACGTGGAAGGTGTTGCCCTCGGCCGTGGCGATGCCGGTGGAGTCCTGACCGCGGTGCTGCAGGAGCAGGAGGCTGTCGTAGACGAGTTGGTTGACGGGTTCGGACGATACGACGCCGACGATGCCGCACATGCTTCGGCTGACTCCTGAAGAGTAGAAGAGGTGGGGGAGTCGCCAGTCTCCCACACGGGAGCGACGCGCCCGGCCGCTACTGTGTCTCAGGTGACCACCAAGAGCTCCTATGCAGAGGCCGGCGTCGATACGGAGGCCGGCGATCTCGCGGTCCAGCTGATGAAGGAGGCCGTCTCCCGCACGCACGGCCCCGAGGTCATCGGCGGCTTCGGCGGATTCGCGGGGCTGTTCGACGCGAGCGCCCTCACGCGGTTCCGCCACCCGCTGCTCGCGACCTCCACGGACGGCGTCGGCACCAAGGTCGCCATCGCGCAGGCGATCGACAAGCACGACACCATCGGCCAGGACCTCGTCGGCATGGTGGTCGACGACATCGTCGTGGTGGGCGCGCGTCCCCTCTTCATGACCGACTACATCGCCTGCGGCAAGGTCGTCCCCGCGCGCATCGCCGACATCGTCGCCGGCATCGCGCGCGCGTGCTCGGACACCGGCACCGCGCTCGTCGGCGGCGAGACGGCCGAGCACCCCGGCCTCCTCGGGCCCGACGACTACGACGTCGCCGGCGCCGCGATCGGCGCGGTCGAGGCCGACTCCGTGCTCGGATCCGAGCGCGTCCGCGACGGCGACGTCGTGCTCGCCCTGGCGTCCAGCGGCCTGCACAGCAACGGCTTCTCGCTCGTCCGCCACATCCTCGGCGTCGCCGGCATCGGCTTCGGCGACACGTCGGCGGAGCTCGGCGGCCTCGTCGGCGAGGTGCTCCTCGAGCCGACGCGCCTCTACACGACCCCGCTGCTCGACGTGCTGGCGCAGCCCGAGCTCGGCCCGGGCGTCCACTCCCTGAGCCACGTCACCGGGGGCGGCATCGCGGCCAACCTCGCGCGCGTGCTGCCCCGCGGGTCCTTCAGCGAGCTCGAGCGCTCCACGTGGTCGCCGCCCGCGGTCTTCCGCGCGCTGGCCGGCATCGCGGGATCCACGCTCGAGAGCGCCGAGGGCACCTGGAACCTGGGCGTGGGCATGATCGCGGTGGTCGACGCCGCCGCGGCCGACGGCATCGCGCGCGCGCTCACGGCGTCGGGCATCCCCACGTGGAAGGCCGGGCGCGTGACGATCGGCGACGCCCCCGCGGGCGCCGGCTTCGAGCAGGGCGCGAAGGGCGTCGACGGCGGGGCCGTGCGCCTCACGGGCCGCTATCGCGACTGATCCCGCTCCGGCGTCAGCGGTCCGCCGCTCCGGCGACCGGCCGACGTCGCGTCGCCGACCGCCGGGCGCACGTGAACGGACCCGCCTCACCAGGAGACGGGTCCGTTTCAGCGCCGGCCTCGGCCGGCGACCGGATCAGGCGCGCTTCTGCTCGTCGCCCGGGACGTAGGCGTCCGGCTCGTCGGCGTACTCGTCCCACTTCGCGGCCTCGGCCGCGTACTGCTCGTCGACCGCCCCGTGGGTGGTCAGCTCGCGCTCCAGCTGCGTGTAGTCCACATTGGGACTGAACGACTTCAGCTCTCGCGCGATCTTGGTGTGCTTAGCTTTTTGACGGCCGCGCCCCATGCGAGACCCCCTCACGACTCAGGCCCCGACGGGCGGTGACAACGCTGGATCCAGCGGACAGGGTTGGAGAAAACCTAGGGGCTACCCTAACATGTGGCCTTCGGCGTCCCGGGCGTGTCCTCCCCGACGGGAGGTGCCACCGGCATCGTACGTGGTCGTCCCGACGCGGGGGATCCACGCGGCGGCGGGCGCTAGCCTGGTCCTCCCATGAGCCGCGAACCCGCTGAGACCCAGGTCGTGGTCATCGGTGCCGGGCAGGCCGGCCTCTCCGTCGCGTACCACCTGCAGCGCCTCGGGCTCCGCATGGGGACGGACGCCGTCGTGCTCGACCGCGGGCCGTCGACGGGCGGCGCGTGGCAGCACAGGTGGGCGGCGCTCCGCCTCGGATCCGCGCACCGGGTCGCCGACCTGCCCGGCATGTCCCAGATGGGCATCTCGTTCGAGACCGCCGACCGGCGCCTCCCCGCGCGCGACGTGGTGCGCGACCACTACGCCAGGTACGAGGAGCACTTCGACCTGCGCGTCGCGCGGCCGGTCGAGGTGCGCGCGGTGCTCGACGCCGACGCGCCGCCGCCCGCCGCATCGCGCCGTCGGGCCGCCCACCCGTCCGACGCGGCGCGTCCGCTCCTCGTGCGCGCGACCGACGGGGACCGCGTCGCGCGCCTCGTCGTCAACGCCACCGGCACCTGGGGCGCGCCCTTCATCCCCAGCTACCCGGGCCTCGGCGACTTCCGCGGGCGGCAGCTGCACACCTCGGGCTACCGGGCGGCGGCGGACCTCCGGGGCCTGCGCGTCCTCGTCGTGGGCGGCGGCACCTCCGCCATCGGCTTCCTGCTGGAGCTCGAGGGCGTCGCGGCGCGGACGATGTGGTCGACCCGGCGTCCCGTCGACTTCCTCGAGGCGGGCGAGCTCGACGTCGAGGCCGCGGTCCGCGCGGTCGACCTCCAGGACCAGGCGGCGCGGGCGGGCGAGGCGCTGCCGAGCATCGTCAGCGGGACGGGCGTGCCGCGCACCCGGCGCATCGTCGCGGGGATCCGCCGCGGCGTGCTCGCGAGCGGGGGCGCCATCGCGCGCTTCGAGGAGGACGGCGTGGTCTGGGCCGACGGCGGTCGCGACCAGGTCGACGCGGTGATCTGGGCCACCGGCTTCCGGCCGGAGATCCGGCACCTGGCGCCGCTCGGCCTCCGCGAGAAGGAGGGCGGGGTGCGCGTCGAGTCCGGGGTGTCCGCCCGGGATCCGCGGGTGTTCCTCGCGGGCTACGGTCCGCAGGCGTCCACGATCGGGGCGAACCGCGCGGGTCGGCGCGTGGCCCGGCAGGTCGTCGCGGCGCTGGGCTGAGGCCGCGGATCCGCCTGCGGACGGGGGACACGGGGGCCCGGCGTCCTTCGCGGGTACTCACGACGCGGACCCCCGCGTCGATCCGGACCTCACGGGTCGGTCCGGATGCCGTCCGACCGGCGCGCGGTGCACCGTCATCGGGGCACCGCGCGTTCCGGTCGAGTCGCACGAGCTCCCGGGGGAAAGAGTTCGTGCACTAACAACTGTACAGGCGTGTCCTCCATTTCGAGGACACGAACGGCGCGTGGCGCCGACGACGGAGGGGAGCCGACCCGACGGGCCGGCTCCCCTCCTCGTGCGGTGGATCAGCCGCGAGCTTCGTCCTGGACGGCCTGCTTGGCGTCCTGGGCGCTGCTCGTGACGTCCTGCGCGGTGGACTGCGCCTCGGACCGGACGGTCTCGGCCGAGTCGCTCGCGGTGCTCGCGACCGACTGCGCGGCCTGCTGCGCGGGCTCCTTCAGCTCGGACGCGACGTCCTTCGCCGCATCGGTCGCCTTCTCGACGAGGGGCTGCGCCTTGTCCTTGACGGTCGAGGCGAGCTCCTTCTCCTTGTCGCTCGCCGGGATCAGCGAGGCGATGAGGAGGCCGGCGCCGAACGCCACGAGGCCGAGGCCGACGGGGTTGCCCTTGGCCTTCGCCTTCGCGCCGCCCGCGGTGCCGGAGACGGCGTCGCCCACGCTGTCGCGGGCGTCGCTCGCGGAGCCGAGGACGCTGTCCTTGACGTTCGACAGGGCGCCGCGCACCTTGTCGGTCTGGCGCTGGGCCACCTTCGCGGGGGTGACCTTGTCGGCCACCGCGTCCACGTCGATGCTCAGCTCGTTCCGCGTGCGCTCGATGTCCGCACGGATCCGGTCGGGGTTGTCGCTCATCGGTCTGCCTCGTTCCTCTTCATCGCTTCGGGGATCTTCTTGACGCTGTCGGCCGTGCGGGGGGCTCCCTGCACGGTCTTCAGCTGCTTGCGGCCCTGCAGGTACATGACCAGGCCGATGACGGCCCAGATCACGGCCACGACGACCGCGGCCCAGGCCAGGTTGTCGAACCAGTAGGCGAGCCCGTACATCAGGGCGACGGACAGGAAGAACACGGCCATCAGCCCCGCGTACCCGGCGCCGCCCAGGAGGCCGGCGCCCTTCCCGGCCTTCTTGGCCGAGTCGCCGATCTCCGCCTTGGCGAGGGCGATCTCCTGCCGCATGAGCGTGGAGACGTCCTTCGTGACGTTCCCGAGGAGGTCGCCGAGGCTGGTGGTCGCGGCCTTCTCCTCGGACGGGGTGCGTCCGTCGGTCATGCGCGGGATCCGTCGGCGCGCTCGCCCGTGCCGAAGGTCTCGGTCAGCGGGTCGGTGGCGCGCGTGCGGTCGTAGAGCGGCGTGGACGCGTCCGTCGCCGGGGCGTCGTACGGTCCGACGCCGATCGGCTCGTCGGCGCTGAGCTCGGTGGGCACCGAGGCGCTCGGGGTGGGGACCGCGGGCGTGACGTAGCCCGTGGCGGCGCCCGTCGTCGTGGTGGGGGCGGCTCCCGTGGCGGCGGACGACTTCTCCGCCTCCTTCTGGTCGTGCGCCTCGCTCGTGAGCGAGCGGGTGAGCCGGCCGGCGGCGACGCCGGCGACGACCGCGAGGCCGACGAACAGGCCCGGGCGGCGTCGCGCGAAGTCGGTCACGTCCTGGAGGAGCGTGCCGGGGTCGCGGCCCTCGAGGTACGAGGCCGCGCTGCCGGCGCGCTGGGCGACCTGCGAGACGAGCTCGCTGGCGAGGCCGGTGCTCTCTGACTTGTCGCCCATCTCGCGGAGCTCGTCGCTGAGCGTGCGGAGGCTGCCGGCGGCGCGCTCCTGCTGGACGCCGGTCTGCTCGCGGAGCTGGTCCCGGGTCTGGCCGAGGAGGTCCTGCGCCTGCGACTTGACCTCGGACGCGACCTTCGAGGCCTCGTCCTTGGTGACGCCGGCGACGTGCTGGGTGCCGGCCTTCGCGTCGCCGGCGACGTTGGCCGCCTGCTCCTTCGCGGTGTCCTTGGTGCTGCTGCTGCCGGTGCCGGTGCTGCTCGCGGTTCCGATGCCCGCGCTCGGGGTCGTGCCCAGGGTGGACGCCGGGACGACGGCCGCGTACGCGTCGTCGGAGGCGTGTCCGCCGTTCGCGGGCGACGCCGGTGTGAGGTCGTTCGACATGTGGTTCCCTCTCGGTTCTCGTGGTGTTCGAGCTGCCGCAGGGCTCGGGCCCTGCGGGGCTCACGCAACTCCGAGAGGAGGGCAGTGCATAGCCCCCCTGCCGAAAAGGGGGCCCCCTAACTATTCGTGGGCAGATGCGCTATACGCGCGCCCCTGCTACGGGGTCTCGCGACCGCTCGTGTGCTTCACGGGCGTGACCGGGGGACCCGGTCGGCGCACGGCGGGACGCACCGGCTCGCCGCGTCGGTCCTGGCCGGGCACGGGCCGCGACCGGCGGCCGTAGATGAGCTCCGACGAGTCGAGCAGCCACGGGACGAGGGCCAGGGTGACGCCGTGCACGAGCAGCAGCTTCTGGCGGATCCGCCGGGCCTTGTGGTTGTGCAGCAGCGTCTCCCACCAGTGGCCGACGATGTAGACGGGCGTGTAGACCGTGATGATCTCGCTGCCGTGCTCGGCACGACGCGACTTCAGGTACTTGATGAGCGGGAAGCTGATGTCGCGGTACGGCGAGGCGACGATGCGCAGCGGCATCTCGATCTCCATCTCGACCCACTGCCGCTCGAGCAGCCTCGTGGCCTCGTCGTCGACGGAGACGTGCACCGCCTCGATGCTGTCGTGGTTGGCCGCGATGGCGTAGTCGAGGGCCTTGAGCACGGGCTTCTGCATCCGGCCGACGAGCACGACCGCGTGGTCGCCCGTGGACCCGAAGACCGTGACGGGATCGACCTCGATCTCCTTCTCGACGTCGCGGTAGTAGCGGTTCACGCCGAGCATGAGGAGGAACAGCACCGGCATGATCGCGAAGACGAGCCAGGCGCCGTGCGTGAACTTGGTGATGGTGACGACGATGAGCACCAGCGCGGTGAGCAGCGCGCCGAACGCGTTGATGGCGAGGCCGCGGATCACCTCGCCGCGGTTCGCGCAGCCCTCGCGGAGCATGCGGGTCCAGTGCACGACCATGCCCGTCTGGCCGAGGGTGAACGAGACGAAGACGCCGATGATGTAGAGCTGGATCAGCTGCGTGAGGTTCGCCTGGTAGACGACGAGGATGAGCGTCGCCCCGAGCGCCAGCAGGAGCATGCCGTTGCTGTAGACGAGGCGGTCGCCGCGCGTGAGCAGCGACTTGGGGGCGTAGGCGTCCTTGGCGAGCACGGATCCGAGCAGCGGGAAGCCGTTGAACGCCGTGTTGGCCGCGAGCAGGAGGACCGCGGCCGTGGTCGCCTGCAGGAGGTAGAACATCACGCTGCCGCCGCCGAACGTGGCCGCCGCGACCTGCGCCATGAGGCTCTTCTGCGGCTCGGTGGCGCACTCGGCCCAGCCCCGGAGGTCGCACGGGTGCTCGCCGTAGTGCACCTGCGCGATGAGCGCGAGGGTGGTGAGGCCGACGAACAGGACGATGGCGGTGCCGCCCATGATGACGAGGGTCGCCTGCGCGTTCTTGACCTTGGGGGTGCGGAACGCCGGCACGCCGTTCGAGATGGCCTCGACGCCCGTGAGCGCGGAGCAGCCGCTGGAGAACGCGCGGAGCAGCAGGAGGATGAACGCCACCTGCGACAGGCTGGGGGTGTCGACCGTGTACGCGGCGGACTCCGCGACGGGCGGGTCGCCGAGGGCGGTGCGGGCGAGGCCTACCGCGATCATCACGCCGACGCTGGCGATGAAGAGGTAGGTCGGCACGGCGAACGCCTTGCTCGACTCGCGCACGCCGCGGAGGTTGACCGCCGCCAGGAGCGCGACGAAGAACACGGCGATCTCGACGCGGAACGGGGCGATCTCGGGGATCGCGCTGATGATGTTGTCGACGCCCGAGGCGACGGAGACGGCGACCGTGAGGATGTAGTCGACGAGGAGCGCCGACGCGACGACGAGCCCCGCCTTCTCGCCGAGGTTCTTGTGCGCGACCTCGTAGTCGCCGCCGCCCGACGGGTAGGCCTTGATGAGCTGCCGGTAGCTGAGCACGACGACGACCAGCAGGATCACGACGCACGCCGCGACCCACGGCGCGAAGCTCAGGAACGCGAGCCCGCCGAGCGTGAGGATGAGCAGCAGCTCCTGGGGCGCGTACGCCACCGAGCTGAGCGGGTCGCTCGCGAAGATGGGGAGGGCCAGGTGCTTGGGGAGGAGCTGGCCCTCGAGCTTGTCGCTGGCGAGCTTCTCGCCGATGAGCAGCCGCTTGGCGGGACTGCTCTCGGGGGCCTGGGGGTCCGGAGTCACGAGCGGCAACGATACCCCGCGACATGCCCGGGTCGCGACGGCGCGGGCGCGGCCCGGGGCCCCGCTGGATCCGCGTCGCGCCGCGGACTAGCCGACGGTGGCGACGGGTCCCGTCGGGAGGGTGCCCGCCGGATCCGCGGAGGCGTCGTCGCCGCGTCGCCGGCGCCGCTCGCGGACGGGGACGGGGAGGTCGAACAGGGGGAGCGTGCGCTGGACGATCGGGCCGATCAGCAGGGCGAACGCGAGCGTGCCGAGCCCCACGTTCCCGCCCAGCGCCCAGCCGATCGTGAGCACGACCAGCTCGATCCCGACGCGCACGCGCCAGACCGGCCAGCCGGTGCGGCGGTGGATCCCCGTCATCAGCCCGTCGCGCGGCCCCGGCCCGAAGTGCGCGCCGATGTATAGGCCCGTCGCGACGCCGAGCAGGACGAGGCCCGCGGCGAAGAGCGGGATGCGGATCCAGAGCGCGTCGACCGCCGGCACCACCGCCAGCGCGACCTGCGCGCTGTAGCCCACGAAGAGGACGTTGAGGACGGTGCCCCAGCCCGGGCGCTGGCGGATGGGGATCCAGAGGAGCAGCACGAGCGCGCCGATGATGTTCGTCACCAGACCGAAGGGGAGGCCCGTGCGGAGGGTCACCCCCTGGCTGAGGACGTCCCAGGGGGACACGCCGACGGCGGCCTGGAGCATCATCCCGATGGCGAAGCCGTAGAGGAAGATGCCGACGGCGAACTGGACTGAGCGACGGAGCATGAGGGAGATCCAATCGCGGCACGGGTTGCGGGACAAGGTGCCAATCGCCAGGCTGTGGCCTCATGACCCTCCCCGGATCCGCACCTGCCGCCGTGCTCGGCCCGGCCGCCCTCACGGCGCTCCTGGGGGAGTGGAACCGGACGGGGACCCCGGCGTACCGGGCGCTCGCCGACGGGATCCGCCGGCTCGTGCTCGACGGCCGCGTGCCCGTGGAGGCCCGCCTCCCCGCGGAGCGCGAGCTCGCCGCGGCGCTCGGGCTCAGCCGCACGACCGTGGCGGCGGCCTACGCGGCGCTCCGTGCGACCGGCCACCTCGCGAGCCGGCGCGGCTCCGGCAGCGTGACGCGGATCCCGCGGCGCGCGCCCGACGCCGAGGGGGAGGGACGCGAGGTGGCCGACATGAGCCGCGCCGCCGTGCCCGCGCCGCCCGCGCTCGCCGAGGCCGCGATGCGCGCGGCGGCCAGGCTCCCGGCGCACCTCGACGGGCACGGCTACGACGTGGACGGGCTGCCCGAGCTGCGCGAGGCGATCGCGGCCCGCTACCGCGCCCGCGGCCTGCCGACCGAGGCCGACGAGGTGCTCGTGACCGTGGGGGCGCAGCACGCGATCGGGCTCCTCGCCTCCGTGCTCGTGCGCCGCGGCGACCGGGCCCTCGTCGAGCAGCCGAGCTACCCGCACGCGATCCAGGCCCTCCGCGACGCGGGGGCGCGCCTCGTCGGGGCGGGCGTCGGCTCCGACGGCTGGGACGAGGACCTGCTCGAGCAGACGATCCGCCGCACCCGGCCCGCGCTCGCCTACCTCATGCCGGACTTCCACAACCCCACCGGCCGGACCATGCCCGAGGACCAGCGCGCGCGGATCGTCGCGCTCGCCGAGGCGCACGGGGTGACGGTGGTCGCGGACGAGACGACGGCCGAGCTCGACATCGACCGGGCGACCGCGCATCCGCCGCTCGCCGTGCACGGGTCGCCGGGCGCGGTGGTGCTCGTGGGCTCGGTGGGCAAGACGGTGTGGGGCGGGCTCCGCGTCGGGTGGATCCGCGCCGGCCGCCCCCTCCTCCGCGAGCTCGTCCGCGCGCGCTCGGCCCGCGACCTCGGCACGCCCGTGCTCGAGCAGCTCGTGGTGGCCGACGTGCTGGGCGGCATGGACGGGATCCTCGCCGAGCGCCGCGCGCGCCTGCGCGAGACCCGCGACCACGTGGAGGCCGAGCTCGCCCGGCGCTTCCCCGGCTGGGAGGTGCCGCACGTCGACGGCGGGCTCGCGGTGTGGGTCGGCATCGGCGCGCCCGTGAGCACGGAGCTCGCGCTCGCCGCCCGCGCGCGCGGCCTGGCGATCACGGGCGGGAGCCGGTTCGGGCACGACGGCGCGTTCGAGCGGTTCCTCCGGATCCCCATCACGGCGCCGCCCGCCGCCACCGACCGCGCGCTCGACATCCTCGAGGACGCGTGGCGCGGGCTCGCGCCGGCGGCCGGGCTCGAGCACGACGTCGAGGACCGCTCCGTCCTCGTCTGACGCGGCGGCCGCCCTGGGGACGCGGCCGACGGCGAGGGTGCCGCGGGCGATAGCGTCCCGGCATCCGCGCGACCTCCCGCGAGCGGCGTCCGTCCCGACGTCCCGTCCCGACGGCACGTCTCGACGGCACGTCTCGACGGGCACCGCCCGGCGGAGCGTCGCGAGCCGCCCGATCCTGGAGGAAGAACACCATGCGCATCCGTCCGCGATCCACCCGCGCCAAGACCCCGGCCGCCGCCGGACGATCGCGTCACGCGTTCGCCGCGCTGGCGCTCGTCGGCGGTCTCGCCGCGGCCGGCCTCGCCGTGCCGTCCCCGGCGTCCGCCGCCGCGTCCGCCGCCGCGCCCGGCGCGACCGTCGTCCCCGCATCCGCCGACGGCGCCGCCGCGGCCGCGCACTGGACGCCCGTCGCCCGCGCGGCCGCCCTCGCGGCCGACGCGCCGTCGATCGCCGGATCCGCCTCGGCGGCGCAGGCCTCGACCATGTCCGCGTCGGACGACACGGGCACCCCGGGCGCCGCGCCGGTCCCGCACCCCGACCAGCCGTTCGTCGGCGTCCTCTTCTACGTCTCGGGCGGACGCGACCGGGCCTGCACCGCGAGCGTCGTCGACACCCCGAGCGGCGACGCCATCGCGACCGCCGCCCACTGCCTCGTCGACCGGCGCACCGGCGCCGCCACCACCCTCGCCACCTTCATCCCCGGAGCCCAGGGGGCCACGGCGCCCCACGGCATCTGGCCGGTGCGCGTCGCGGCGGTCTCCTCGTCGTGGACGACGACCGGCCGGGCCTCGGACGACGCGGGCTTCGCGCGCGTCACCGGCCCCGCGGGCGAGGTGCTCGCGGCCTCGGTGGGCGCCGCCGAGCCCGTGTTCGGGACGCCCCTCGTGCCGGCGACCGGTCAGGCGCCGCGCCTCGCGATCCTCGGCTACCCGAAGGCCGGATCCGTCGCCTCGACGCTGGAGGCATGCGCCGGCCGGCCGCAGCACGACACGGGCGGCCAGACCTCCCTCCCGTGCGCGCTCGGCACGGGCGCGGCCGGGTCGCCGGTGCTCACGGCGGCCGGCGAGCAGCGCTCCGTCGTCGCGCGCCCGTCCGCAGGACGCGGCGTGCTCCTCGCCACGTGGGGCGCGGAGGCGCAGCGCGCCCTGTCCTCTCTGCAGGGGCGGTAGTCGGGCCCCGGGCAGCGGTCCGCCGTAGCCGCCGAGCGCCGGTCTCGGACGGCTGCCTGGGGAATCCCTTTCGTGCACGAACGGGTCGGAGCGGCGCGAGCATACTGAACCGGTGACCATCGACCTCCCTCCCATCAGCCGTTCCTACATCAGCCGCCCGTACCCGCTCGGCGCGACCGTCATCGCCCGCGACGGAGGGCTGCCCAGCGGCCTGAACGTCGCCGTGTACTCCGAGACCGCCGAGGCGGTGGAGGTGTGCGTGTTCGACGACGACGGCACCGAGACCCGCACCCGCCTCTCCGAGCGCACCGGCCACGTCTTCCACGGCCTCGTCGAGGGCGCCGGCATCGGCACCCGCTACGGCCTCCGCGTCCACGGCGAGTGGGACCCGTCCCGCGGCCTCCGCCACAACCCCGCCAAGCTCCTGCTCGACCCCTACGCCATCGCGATCGAGGGCCACCCCACCTGGGGCGAGGACGTCTTCGCGCACACCTTCGACGACCCGTCCGCCATGCACGAGGCCGACTCCGCCGCGTCCATGCCCCGCTCCGTCGTCGCGGACCGCCGCTTCGACTGGGAGGACGACGAGGCCCCGCGCACGCCGTCGGACGAGACCGTCATCTACGAGGTCCACGTGAAGGGCTTCACCGAGCGGATGGAGTCGGTGCCCGAGGAGATCCGCGGCACGTACGCCGGCCTCGCGCACCCCTCGGCCATCGAGTACCTCACCGACCTCGGCGTCACGAGCGTCGAGCTGCTCCCGGTGCACCACTTCATGCAGGACTCGCACCTCGAGGAGAAGGGCCTCCGCAACTACTGGGGCTACAACTCCATCGGCTTCCTCGCGCCCTACTCCGACTACAGCTCCGCGGGCGACGGCGGGCAGCAGGTCGCCGAGTTCAAGGAGATGGTGAAGGCCCTGCACGCCGCGGGCCTCGAGGTGATCCTCGACGTGGTCTACAACCACACCGCCGAGGGCAACCACATGGGCCCGTCGCTGTCGCTGAAGGGCATCGACAACGCCTCCTACTACCGGCTCGTGGAGGGCGACGAGGCGTCGTACTTCGACACGACCGGCACCGGCAACAGCCTCAACGTCGGCCACCCGGCCGCGCTCGCGCTCATCATGGACTCGCTCCGCTACTGGGTCGAGGAGATGCACGTCGACGGCTTCCGCTTCGACCTCGCCACGACGCTCACGCGCCAGGACGGCGACGCCGAGCTGCACAGCGCGTTCCTCACCCTCATCCACCAGGACCCGGTGCTCGCGCCCGTGAAGATGATCGCGGAGCCGTGGGACACCGCCGGCTACCAGGTCGGCGGCTTCCCCGCGGACTGGTCGGAGTGGAACGGGAAGTTCCGCGACGACGTCCGCGACTTCTGGCACAGCGGGCAGAACGTCCTCGGCGCGCTCGCCCAGCGGATCACCGGCAGCCCGGACGTGTACGAGTCCGGCCGCCGCTCGCCGCTGTGCAGCGTGAACTTCATCACGGCGCACGACGGCTTCACGCTCGCGGACCTCACCGCCTACGACGAGAAGCACAACGAGGCCAACGGCGAGGACAACAACGACGGCGAGAGCGACAACCGGTCGTCCAACGCCGGCGTCGAGGGACCCACGGACGACGCCGAGGTGAACGCGATCCGCGACCGCCAGCGCCGCAACATGCTCGGCACGCTCCTGCTCTCCTCGGGGATCCCGATGGTGCTCGGCGGCGACGAGATCGCGCGCACGCAGGGCGGCAACAACAACGCCTACTGCCAGGACAACGAGATCTCCTGGTTCGACTGGGAGAACGCGGACCGCGAGCTGCAGGACTTCACGCGGAAGCTGATCCGCCTGCGTCGCGGCAACCGGGCGCTGCGCCCCATCTGGTTCCGCGGCGACGACGTCGAGGGCCAGGAGGAGGCCGTGCGCTTCATCCGGGCCGACGGCCAGACGCTGGACCCGGAGGACTGGGAGGACCCCAACGCCTTCAGCATCGGCGTGATCATGAAGGGCCGTGACAGCGACGCGTTCTTCGTCGCGTTCAACGCGGCCGAGGGCCCCGTCGAGTTCCAGCTGCCCGAGGGGCTCGGCGTCTCGTGGCACCTCGCGATCTCGTCGGACTCCGAGCAGAACACGGACGAGGACGCGACGAGCATCCTCGTGCGCGACCGCTCCTTCACGGTGCTGCGGGCCGCGCGCTCCTAGCCGCACCCGCACGATCCGCCGACGCGCCCTCGGGAGACCGGGGGCGCGTCGGCGCGTCCGGGGGCGGAGCCGACCGGGCGTACCGTGGGGGTGCCCGGTTTCCGCCCCCGGGGAGATCGGATGTCGCGTGACCGCACCGCCCGCCCCGCGGCCGCCGTCGACCCGGACGCTCGACCTCGAGGCCGCGCTGCGCGCGACCGTCGGGCTCCTGGTGCCGCTGGTGGTGCTCCTCGCGATCGACCGCCTCGACCTCGCGCTGTACGCGTCGTTCGGCGCGTTCACCGGCCTCTACGGGCGGAACGAGCGGTACCGGCTGCGGCTCGCGAGCGTGGGCGCGGGAGCGGCGATGATGCTCGTCGCGATCGCGACGGGCGTGCTGCTCTCCCTCGCCGACGCGCCGCTCGCGCTCGAGGCCGTGGGACTCGTCGTCGTGCTCGGCGGGGCGTCGCTCGTGTCGACGGCGATGAGCCTCGTGCCGCCGCATCCGCTGTTCCCCGTGTTCGGGCTCGTCGTGTGCGCGGCCGTGCCGGTGGATGCGGCGCAGGCCCGCGACGCGCTCGTGACGGCGGTGGCCGCCATCGTCTTCTCCGCCGGCGTCTGCATGTCCGGCTGGC
The DNA here is from genome assembly GCF_001280205.1 of Clavibacter capsici. Classification (NCBI taxonomy): domain Bacteria; kingdom Bacillati; phylum Actinomycetota; class Actinomycetes; order Micrococcales; family Microbacteriaceae; genus Clavibacter; species Clavibacter capsici. Next base: position 657,391 of record NZ_CP012573.1, read on the forward strand.
TTCTCCGCCGCTGGGCGCCCGCCGCCCAGGCGCACCGCTTCCGGGCGCTGCCGCGGATCCCCGTGCGCGACGCCGCCGTGCACCGCGATCCGGCCGCCTGGACCGCGGTGGTCGCCAACGTCGTCGGCGCGCTCGTGGCCGGCGCGATCGCCGTGGCGCTCGGGCTCGGGCACCACTACTGGGCGGTCGTGACGCTCGTCGCCGTGCTGCCGGTGGTGCGCGGGCCGCTGTCGTTCACGCGCGTGGCGCACCGGGTGCTGGGGACGCTGGCCGGATCGGTGGTGGCCGCGGGGATCCTCGCGCTGCACCTGCCCGCCGCCGCGGTCATCGCGGTCGCCGTTGCCTGCCAGTTCGCGGCCGAGCTCGCGGTGGGGAGGCACTACGGGCTGGCGCTCGTCTTCATCACGCCGCTCGCGCTCGTGATGGGGAGCCTCGGCCGGACGCAGCCGGTGCTGCCGCTCGTCGCCGACCGGGTCATCGACACGGTCGTGGGCGCAGGCGTCGGCGTCGCGGTGATCCTCGTGCTGCGGGCGTTCGCGGTGCGGGGCCGGCGGGTCGCCGGGGCCTAGCCGAGGGCCGTGCTGCTCCAGCCGTAGATGCGGCCGTTCGCGCCGAAGAGGTTCCAGCCGTCGGCGCAGGTGACCTGCGCGGGGTCGATCTCCGGCGGCCACCAGGTGTCCTGGATGGTGGTCATCTTGAGGTCGGTGCAGCCGCCGGGAGCCGGTGCCGGCTGCGCGGTCTGCACGGCCACGATGCTGCCGACCTTCTTGTCGGACTTGGTGCGGATGAGGGTGCCGTCCTGCGGGATCCAGGTCGGCATCGACCCGCCGAGCGCCGACTGGGCGTCCGCGGTGGTGGGGTAGATGGCGGTCGTGGCGGTCTGGAACTGGGACTGGACCCCGCATCCGGACAGGAGCGCCGCGCTCGCGATGGCGGCCAGGACGGTCAGGGTCGGTCGATGCATCCCCCTAGTGTGCCTCGTCAGCGACGGCGGCGGATCCGGATCCACCCGACGCGGTGGGGGGAGCAGGCGAGCGACGGTCCGGTCGGGATCCTCTGCCATGTGCAGGACGGGCCGTCCGTCGTGCCGACAGGTGATTGGCTCTGGCGCCATCGGAGCGGTGCGTCCCGCGCGTGGCTCGTGGAGGGCGGGGGGCCACGGCCGGTCGGCCCGCCCGGCACCTGCCGATGTGGCCGACCCGGTCGGCGGACGAAGGAGGAGGGCGACGTGGATTGGTTCCGCAACGCGGTGTTCACGCCCGGCGCCGATCGGGACGAGGTCGGCGCCGGACTCGACGAGTACGTCACCGAGCTGCGCGCATGGGCTCGCCGTCATGTCGATGCGCCTGTCGGCGTCTTCCTGAGCGGCTCCCTCGCCCGGCGGGAACCGGGTGTCATGTCCACAGGCCACGGTGGGGTCCTCCTGTCCGACCTCGACCTCGTGGTGATCGCCGCCGGGGAGGAACTCGCACAGCGCATCGCCGGGACGCTGAAGGCCGAGATGCTCGAGCGGAGGCCCGATCTCACGACCACGACCTTCGCGGTCGACGTCGGGAACCTGAGGCGCCTCCGGGGGAGCGTCGCCGCCGACCTCGCGCAGGGGTGGGACGAACCCCTGTACGGCAGCGCACCCGGGCCGTTCCCCCGCCGCGACCTGACGGATCGAGACCACGAGGAGCTGTGCATCCACCAGTTGGGGGCGTGCCTGTTCTATCCCCCTGCCGACGCGCCGTGCGACGGCCTCCGCCACTTTCGTCCGGGCCGGGGGATGCACGCGGTGAAGTCCGTCCTGGAGTCCCTCCGCCTCCGGGTGAGCGTCGCCGGGGTGCGAGCGCCGACCTACGCATCGCTCCTCGCGCCCGAGTCCTCCGAGGTCCTCGCAGCCGAGCAGCGCGACCTGGCGCATCGCGCGATCCGGGCGCGCGAGTTGGGCGCGCCGCTGTCCGAGTTCGACGACCTCGCCATCCCGTCCGTCCTGGCGGCTCTCTCCGACCGCCTCGGCTGCTCGCCGACACAGGCGTCGCTCGCTCGTGCGGTCGAGGACCGCGTGCGGGACCTGACCGGGGTGCTCCCGCTGTTCTCCGCGCTCGCCGTCCTCCTCGCGCTCGGCCCCGGGGATCCGCCTCTGGATGCGGCGATCCGCGGATTGCTGGCACGCACGAGCGACGCCGAGCTGCCCACGTCCCGCTCGGCGCGCGATCAGCTGGTGAGCGCAGCGTCGCCCGGCGACCTCGGCGTCCACCTGCCTCTCTGGCTCGACATCCGCGAGGACTACTACACGCGACTCGGCGACACGAACTTCGGGCGCGTGGCCGATCCAGGCGGACATCGATGACGGCGGCGCCCGAGCACGAGCTCCCGGGATGGAGCTCCTCCCGCGCGCGCGCCCTCCACGCCCGACGGTGGGCCGAGGTCGAGGGATCCGACATCCTGCCCCTCACGACAGCGGAGTTCGACGTCCCGACCGACCCGGACATCATCGCCGCCGTGCAGCGACGCCTGGAGGACCCGTTGGCGTACGAACCGCATTACACGAGCGGCGCAGTGGGGGCGACTCTGGCGCGCTTCCACCGCGAGGAGCACGGCATCCCCGTCTCCTCGGAGTGCTTCTGGCTCGTCGCGGGGGTGATCGCCGCGTCGCGAGCAGTCCTGGTCCAGGTCATCTCGCCGGGCGACGAGGTGCTCTTCCTGCGCCCGTCCTACCGACCGATCGTCGACGCCATCGTCGGCGCCGGCGGCGTCCCGGTCGCTGCGGACATCTCGTCGCCCCGGGGCATCGTCGCATCGCTGCGGGAGGCGCTGAGCCCCCGGACCCGCGCGGTGTACCTGTGCCACCCGCACAACCCGACCGGTCACAGCCTCAGCGCTGACGACCTCGGCGGCATCGCGGAGCTGGCGCGGGAAAGCGACCTCGTCATCCTCTGCAACGAGCTGCACGCCCGCCTCACGTTCCAGGGGCGGCACGTGCCCGCGGCCGCGTCGGCACCGGAACGCGTCATCACCTTCGGCGGGGCCACGAAGTCCCACAACCTCGCCGGCCTCGGCGGCGGTTTCGTCTACACGCAGGATGCTGACTGGGCTGCGGCGCTCCGCCAGGCTGCCGGGAGCTCGGTGCCGGCAGCGCGGGGACTGCAGCAGCTCGGGCTGCAGGTCGCGTACTCCAGCGAGCCATCCGGATGGCTGGGACGCATCAGGTCGTCCATCGTCGCGAACCGCCGGCGGCTGTCGACCGCCCTGGTCGGCTGGGATCCGACGCTGGACGTGTACCCGTCCTCGGCGACGGGCTTCATCTGGGCGCGCTCCGGTCGCCACGCGGACCTGGCTCGGGAGCTGGAGCGCGACACGGGGATCCGCACGGCCCCCGGCCGCTCGTTCGGCGTCGGAGACGCACACGTGCGCATCGCCGTGCCGCTGCCCGTCACGACGCTGGAGGAGACGATCCGCCGTCTGTCGGGGGGTGAGGCGGCGGCGGGCGGACGCGGGTGACGGCCGAGAAGTCGGTTCCCGGGCCGAACTCGCGGGCCGCGCGGTCGTAGGCGTGCTTCACCCGCACGATCTCGGCCCGGCCCTGGCCGTCGCCGATCATCTCGAGTGCGTGGCCGAGGTCCTTGACCATGTTCCGCACGGAGAAGTCCGCATCCCCGAAGTCATGCCCGAGAGCGCGATCCAGCTTCGCGTCCATGACGAGCGACATCCACCCGTCGGACCTCAGGATCCTCCAGGCGGTGTCCCGTGACTCCGGGAGCGCGGACTCGAACAGGGGGACGAAGGTGGTGAGGGTCTGGAGCAGCGCGGCCCCCCAGGCGTTGTAGAGCAGCTTGAACCGGGTCGGATCGCCGGGAGTGGGGAAGTCGTACACGACGGCGGCCATCGCCGAGTAGAAGGGCTCCAGGCAGCTGGTGTCGTCGGCCGAGTGCCGGAAGGCGGACAGGCTCCCTCGGGCGGCCCCGCTCCTGCTCCCCGTGAGCGGGGACTCGACCGCGCGACCGCGAGTGGCCCCGACGGCGCGATGCCAGTCGAGGAACCACCGGACCCCCAGCGTCCCCATCTCGACGGCATGGGCCGGTCGATCCTCCAGGTAGCCGCGCATCTGGTCACCGAACCAGATCTCCGACGCGCGTGCCTCCGACTCCGCGCACGACACGATCACGGACGGCTCCCACTCGAGGGCCGCGGAGATGTCGTCGACGCCCGCCTTGCCCCCGTTGCCAGGGTCCGGGTAGTGCCGCGACAGCACACGGACGTCGGCGACGGGCGCGACGTTGCGGATGATGCCCTGCGTCATCACCCCGCGTCCCACGAAGAGGACCTTCAGCCGGTCCTCCTGCCCGTTCACCGTGCCGTCTCCGATCCGGCGACGAGGCCGCGGCGGACGCCGATGCAGCGGAGCTGACGGCTCCACTCGTCGACGGGCATGGCTCCGAAGTGCGGGATGTCGGTGAAGTAGCGCGCGTCGCGCCCGGGCGGCAGTACGCGCTCGTCCCGGGCCTCCCCTCGGGCGATGGCCAGGTGCTCGTCGGTGATCCCGTGCGTCGATGCCCGGACCTCGTGGTCCATGGACAGGAATGCGTCGACGTCCAAGGAACTGGTGCGTCGCTGCTCGTCCCGCACGACGCGGGCGAGGTCGGCGTCGATCAGGGCCAGCAGGGCGTCGACCGGGGCGGACAGCACCTGCGCGTCGAGAGCCAGCATCTTGGCGATCTTCTTCACCTCGTGGCCGCCGCGCGACGGGCCAGCGCGCAGACCGGCATCGGAGGCCGCGAGGAGCGCGTCCGACAGGGCGAGCAGGCGGAGGGTGCGCATGCTGGACGTCAGGGTGCCCATGTCAGGGCTGATCCCGAGCAGATCGCTGACGGCGCGTTTGCCGGAAGATCCGTGGATCGTCGGCACCAGGCCGATCGCGACCTCGAGGTGCGCGATGTTGAGGTGCAGCTCGGTGAAGGTGTCGCCGTGCATGTCGAACGTGACCACGTCGAAGAGCGGGAAGACCCCCTGCGGGCGACGGAGGAAGAACTTGTGGTACTCGCCGAGTCGTCGTCCGTCGACGTGGAAGGGGACGCGGAAGTCGATCTCCGCGGCAGTGAAGGTCCGGGCGATCGCCTCATCCGCGCTCACGACGAACAGGTCGGCGGGAGCCACGCCATTCGCCTGGCAGAAGGCCGACGGGAAGTCGAGGAGGAGCCGCTCGTCCCGGCCGCGGGTCACGGTCATCATGTGGACGAGATCGTGCTTGATCTCCCAGTACGGGTTGGGTGGAGTGACCTTCAGGTGCCTGGTCCAGATGGTCCTCGCGGGCGTGGCGAAGGTCGCCCCCGGGCTGAGCGCGGTGAGGTCGTGGCTCTGGAGCACGGACCCGAGCAGCCAGCCGTCCTGCGCGAGAGGCGGCACCGGACTGCTGCGGAAGCACGCTCCCTCGGCGAAGGCTCCCATCCAGGAGAGGGGGGACTCGTCAGCAGACCACATACACGCACCACACCATCGTCGGGTTGAAGGTCTTGCGGACGACTATCCGGCCGCTCGCCACGAGGGTCTCGGATCGCTCGGTCACCGAGCCGATGGCGTAGCGATACCCCTCGTGGAGCATCGCCTCGAAGGCGAGCGGCTTGCTCCGGAAGTAGACGGGCGGCCGGTCCGCATGGTCGATGCCGGACGCCTTCGACAGCGCGCGGGTCGCGGGCTGCAGCGCCATGCCCGAGCGCAACCAGGCAGTGTTCTCGAACACCGCCATCGGCTTCGTGGGTCGCATGAAGGTGCAGATCAAGGTCACCTTGTCGATCGAGGCGAAGTGGAGATCGACCCAGCTCAGCCCGGACTCGTCGTCCACGTATCCGGCGGGCATGACGACGAAGTCCGCCCGCAACTCGGGCAGCCGGTCGAAGAGCTCCGTGTACGTGTCGCACAAGCGGATGCGCGCGTTGCACCCGAAGGCGTCGCTGTGCCACGCCCGCGCGGCGGCCACCGAGTCCGTGCCTGCGGGGCCGAGCACGTGCACGGCCGGCCTAGGCATGATCGGCCCGATCCGTGGGGGCGTCGGCCCCGTCCGCCGGAGGTAGCAGGCTCGGCGGGCGTCGCGAAGCCAGGAGCACCACCGCGGAGACGGCCACGAAGCCGATTGCCGCGATCATCGCGAGCACCGGCGGGCTCACCGCGCTGCTGAGCTGGCCGAACACCATGTTGCCGAGGGGCAGCGAGGCTCCGGCCAGCGTCACGACGAACGCGAAGACCCTCCCGATGAGCGCCGCGGGCGCGGACGTCTGGAGCTTCGTGAAGAGCACCACGTTGTACGCGGCGACGACGCCGCCCAGCGTGAACAGGACGAGGGCGGTCACGGCCAAGGAGTCGATCGTCAGGCAGGCCAGTCCCGTGGCGACGACGGGGGCCAGATGCGCGGCGCGGAAGCCGTTGATCCGCGAGGCGAGCACGCCCGCGGCGATGCCGCCGGCGAGCGCTCCTGCAGCTTCCGCGACGTTGCCCAGCCCGAACGCCGCCGCGCCCCAACCTGTCTGCGTGGATCGGGTCAGGAGCACGAAGGTCGGCGCCATGAGGAAGAAGTTCAGTGACGTGGCGCACCACTACCTCCCGAGACAGAGCCCGGTCGAGCTTCAGGAACCGGACACCACCGAGGATCAGCTCGAGGCGCTTCTCCGATCGGTCCGTGGGCGCCTCGGCGCATCTCGTGGACACCGCCATCGTGAGAGCGGCCGAGACGAGGAAGGAGATGCCGTTCACCGCCGTCGCGGCGGGGAGGCCCGCATCACCGCCCAGGAGCAATGCGGCGCCCACGACGGGACCGGCTGAACGAGCGACCTCGCTGACGATCGCGTAGGCGCTGTTGACTCGGATCAGGGAGCGCGGATCGGTGATGAGCGGGGTCAGCGCCCTGCTCGACGGCGAGTAGAGCGCCGCGAGGGCGGCCAACAGGATCATCAGGGTGGCGATCTGCGCGAGGGAGACGGAACCCGGATGAGTGAACTGCCACGCGCTCACGACGCCGCAGGCGGCGGCTGCCGTCACGTCGATGGCGATGAGCAGCTTCCTCCTGTCGACTCGGTCGATCCAGAAGGTCCCGAAGAGCCCCACCAGGAGGGTCGCGACCCCGGCGCATGCGTTCGTGGTGCCGACGGCATCGCTCCCGAGCGCGGAGCCGATGGCCCACGTCGCCACCACGCCGAAGGACAGGCCACCCAGCTTCGATGTGCCCACCGCGGCCAGCAGCCAGCGTGCGCTCGCGAATCCGATCGGGGCGGGCTGCGGCGTCATAGCGGTATCGAGCCGCACAGGGTGAACCCGCTCGCGGAGGAGGCGACGGCGACCAGCTCGAACGGATGGCCGGAAAGGATCCCGGTGCCCGAACCGGCCGTCACGCCGACCGAGAGATCCGGCCGATCATGGACGTCCTCCACGTTGAGCCGATGGATCTCGGGGCGACGGCGTCCGTCGGGGGTCTGGATCACGGTGACCACTGGCGGGACGGCCATGCGGGGAGCCTCCCCCTGCGCCTCTGGTGCATCCCACAGGGACACGTCGACGTCGAGGGACTCCATCGAGAACGTCCATCTCGCGTCCTGGACGGCGGGGATGCACGAGGAGAAGTGCTTGTCGAAGCCGAGCTGGTACCCGCGGACCACGGAGAGCTCATGATCGACGAACGTGCGGATCGGGTAGGTGTGATCCTCGCCGCCCATCGTCACCGGGATCTTGACGAGCAGCTCACGGTAGGGCGTCCACGTCTCGCCGTCGAACTCGGTCCGGAGGTTCGACAGCGTGAGGATGAAGGACTCCGTGCGCAGCTGGTCGGCGATCACGTCCGGGACCTCCACGTCGAGCAGCGCGGAGACAGGACGGATGCCCCCGATGAAGCGGCAGAGGATGTGGATGTCGCTCGTCTCGACCCGATTCGGCAGCCGGACGCACCTCATGCCGGAGCCATCCGGAGCTCCCGGGCGACGACCGCGCGTGCTTCGTCCAGCTTGGCGCGCAGCGTGTCGTGCGTGTCCGCCGTCAGCTCCAGTATCACCGCGTCCTCGTGGACCGCGGTCGCGTCGCTGGTGATGTCTCCCTCGACGACGTAGACGAAGGCCGTGTCGGCCTGCGGGAACGACGACGGCGTGGGGGCGGTGACGACGCGTCCCGCCGTGCGGTACTTCGCATAGCACGACGCGAAGCGCCTCGGTCGCGGCAGGGTCTCGGCGGAGAGCGGCACGATGCGGAGGCTCTCGCCTCGCATGGCCTTCCAGTAGTCCTCCAAGAGCGTCGCGTCGAAGGCGTACCGGCAGAGGCGCGGGATGCTCAGGCCTCCGAACCGCCGCCCGACCTCGCAGAACACGGGGAGGCCGGCCTCGTCGACGAACCACTCGAAGTGGAAGGGCGTGACGGCGTCGGAGGCCCCCGTCAGGGTCTTCAGAGCCGCATGGACGAGGGCGAAGAGGGTCTGGATGAGGGCCGGCTCATCGACGTACGCCCTGCTCGTGGAGATCGTGAGGCCGCTCCCCGCGTGGAGGGAGTCCAGCACCATCTCGTCGTACTCGTGCACGTAGAAGTGGAGGATCTCGCCACCGACGGCCATGCCGTCGCATGTCAGCATCCGATCGCTGACCACCGCCTCCTCTGCCATGCGCTCATCCGTGATCGTGTGGCGCACCGAGTCGGATCCCTCCATCGCGGAGAGCCGACGCACGCCGGCGCCTCCGGCGCCCCTTCGGGGTTTGAGGATCCCGAAGCCTTCGCCGGCGAGATCGGCCAAGGTCCCGGTGAAGTCCGTGAGGCCACGGAACCGGGGCTGGGGGACGACGCCCTGCAGAGCGCTTCGCATGAAGAGCTTGTCCTTGAACATCGTGCCGACAGCGAAGTCGGACGGGCCCGTCACGAAGAACTCGTGGAGGAATCCGGCCGTGTCCATGTCCTCCTCGCCCAGGGTGGAGACGGATCGCAGCTCGTGCGTCTCCTGCAGCTCCCGCAGGGCGCCCATGAGCACGGGGAGGTCGAAGGACTCGAGGAAGCGCACCTTGCTGAGGTCGATCCGGCTGTCGCTCGTGTACCGGTGGCGCACCTGCTCGTGCCCCAGGATGACGACGTCCTCGGCGATCGCGTTCCAGAGGTCGACCGCTCGGGGCGTGTGCCGGAACAGGACGACGTGGGTCACCGGTCGACTCCGCGGTGAGCGTCCGAGGATGGCGAGGCGGCGAGGAGGGCGGCGAGCTTCGGGGCCCAGGCGAGGGAGTCGGCCACCCCCTGCTCGAGCGAGCGCTCGGCGCTCCAGCCGAGCAGCTCCTCTGCCTTGCTCGTGAGCGGCGCGCAGCCCGCCACGTCCCCGGGTCTCGCTTCCGCACGGGTCACGGCGAGCTTCGCGTCGACCACCGACTCGAACGCCGACAGCAGCTCGAACACCGTCGTCCCCGTCCCCGTGCCCAGGTTGATGACCTGGTACGGGGCGCGCGTCGACGATCGCACCAGGTCGTCGAACCGCTGGAGGGCGAGGATGTGCGCTCGGGCCAGGTCCCACACGTGCACGTAGTCGCGGAGGCCGGAGCCGTCGCGCGTGGGCCAGGTCGTGCCGGTGACCGTGAACGTGCCAGAGGCATTCGACGCCTCGATCATCTTCCCGAGCGCGTGCGACGGGTTCGTGCTCTGGAGACCCGACCGCATGTCCGGATCCGCGCCGATGGGGTTGAAGTACCGGAGCACGACGGCGCTCATGAGACCCGCCGTGCACGCGTCCTGCAGGATGCGCTCCACCATGTGCTTGGACGCGGAGTACGGGCTCTGGGGCGCGACGGGGGAGTCCTCGTCGACGAACTCGCCGCCGCTCGATGCGTACATGGACGCGGTGGAGCTGAAGACGAACCGGTGGATGCCGCGAGCGGTGAGGGCCCGCACGAGGGAGATGGTCTTCGCGACGTTGTTGTCGTAGTAGTCGAGAGGCTTCTCCATGGACTCCGGGACGACGATGCGGGCGGCGCAGTGGATGACCGCGTCGATGTCCGGGTGCCTGTCGACGATGGCGTCGACCAGGCGGGTGTCGCCGATGTCGCCGACGTGCAGCTCGCCGTGGTGGACGAACTCCGGGCGGCCCGTGCTGAGGTCGTCCAGGACCACGATCTCGATGCCTGCGTCGAAGCCGTACGAGGCGATGGTGGACCCGATGTAGCCCGCCCCTCCGGTGATGAGGACTTTCATGACGCGATCTCCTGTCTCCGAGGCGGACGGGACAAGCGCGGCCCGATTGGTGCGAGAGCGTATGGCTGGTGCCCGGCGGCCTGAGGCTGTTGTCCACCGTCGCCGACGCGAGGTCCGCGTGCCCAGCGGGGCGGAGACCGGTCAGGACGCGTGCCGCGCACCGCAGGGACGACGGACCGAGAGCCTCAGCTCATGCGCGGGTGGTGGCCGGGCTGGGCCGAGACGGGCATTCCTCGTTTCGCGGGTCAGCGACGACGGCGGATGCGGATGGGCCCTCGGGCGGTGGAGGGATCGACGACCGACCCCTTCTGGGTGATCTCCACCTCGCCCGCCTCCACGAGCCGCCGGGCCGCGCGCCGGGCCGGCTCCATCAGGTCGCGCCAGTCGTCGGGCGACTCCGCGCGGGCCGCCTCGGACGGGCAGATCGTTGCGCCGCCGGCGCGGTGGGCGAGGAGGTCGAGGATCCGCCGCTCGAGCGCCGCGTCGACGTCGGAGACCCCACGGCGCCGGCACGCGTCGCTGCAGTAGCGGACCTGGTCCCAGTCGCGCTCCCACTTCCTGCGCCACTCGATCGTGCGACCGCACGAGGCGCAGGTCTTGGGCTCGGGGACGCGGTCGGTCGTGCTCGATGCCCGGTGCGCCATCCCTCCAGCATGCTCCGTCCTGCGGGCCGCCGACCGGGCGCACGGCGAGCCGTTCGAAAACCCGCCGCGAGCGGGGATTTCCCGGGACCAGGTGCGATACTTCCCCCACGGGGCGGGTTCCCGGTGCGGGCGATCAGCGGTCCGAGCGACCGCCGCACCCGCGGCCCGCATCGCACAAGGAGCACCCCCTGCATCTCCTCTCCGTCTTCAGCCTCCGCAACCGGGCGCTGATCGCGCTCATCACGATCGTCATCGGGGTGTTCGGCGGCATCGCGCTGACGACGCTCAAGCAGGAGCTCATCCCGTCGGTGTCGTTCCCGCAGCTCGCGGTCGTCACCGCGTACCCGGGGGCGTCGCCCGCCGTCGTCGACTCCGACGTGTCGACGCCCATCGAGCGCGCGATCCAGGCGGTGCCGGGCCTGGAGTCCTCCACCGCGACCTCGCGCACCGACTCCTCCGTCATCTCGGCGTCGTTCACGTACGGCACCGACCTCGCGACGGCCGAGCAGAAGATCGACCAGGCCATCAACCGGATCCGCACGACGCTGCCGGACGGGATCGACCCCGTGGTCATCGCGGGCAGCATCGACGACCTGCCGGTGATCCAGATCGCCGTCACGAGCGACCTCAGCCCGCAGGACCTCACGGCCGCGCTCGAGCGCTCGACGCTCGGCGACATCCGCAAGCTCGAGGGCGTGCGCGACGCGAGCCTGCTCGGCACGGTGGGGCAGCGCGTGGTCATCACGCCGGACCCCGCGAAGGTGCAGGGCGCCGGCCTCACGAACCAGGCGATCCGCGACGCGCTCGACGCCAACGGGAAGCTGCTGCCCGCGGGATCGGTGACGGAGGACGGCACCACGCTGTCGGTGCAGTCGGGCACGCGCCTCGGCTCCACCCAGGACCTCTCCTCCCTGCCGCTCTTGGGCGCGGCCGGCGGGCGCGAGCTGACGATCGGCGACGTCGCCACCGTGGAGCTCGGCCAGGACCCCACGACCGGCATCTCGCGCGTCGACGGCCAGCCCTCGCTCACCATCGCCGTGACCAAGACGCCCGCGGGCAACACGGTCGACGTGTCCCACCTCGTGACGGAGCTCCTGCCGCAGCTCGCGGACGACCTGGGGAACGGCACGGAGTTCACGGTCGTCTTCGACCAGGCGCCCTTCATCGAGCAGTCGATCTCGAGCCTCACCACCGAGGGCCTGCTCGGCCTCGTGTTCGCGGTGCTCGTGATCCTCGTGTTCCTCATGTCGATCCGGTCGACGATCGTGACCGCGATCTCCATCCCGGCCTCGGTGCTCATCACCTTCATCGGCATGCTCGCCTCGGGCTACACGCTCAACATCATCACGCTCGGCGCGCTGACCATCGCGGTCGGGCGCGTGGTGGACGACTCGATCGTGGTGATCGAGAACATCAAGCGGCACCTGTCCTTCACGCCCGACCGGCTCGACGCGATCCGCGCGGCCGTGCGCGAGGTCGCGGGCGCCGTGACGGCGTCGACCGCCACGACCGTCGCGGTGTTCCTGCCGATCGCGCTCGTGGGCGACATCACGGGCGAGCTGTTCCGGCCGTTCGCGCTCACCGTGACCATCGCGCTCGCCGCGTCGCTGTTCGTCTCGCTGACGATCGTCCCGGTGCTCGCGTACTGGTTCCTGCGGCCCGAGGGGGAGTCGCGCCGGGCGCGCCGTAAGGCGGCGGCCGCGGCGGGGACCGTCCGCACGGGCGCGCACGCCGCCGTCCGCGGATCCGCCGACGACCGCGAGCGCTCCGGCCGACGCGCGCACGGATCGCACGCGGCGCACGGCGACGGCGAGGGGACGGACCGGCCCACGCGCCTCCAGCGCGGCTACCTGCCGATCCTCGCGTGGACGCTCAAGCACTCCGCGGTGACGCTGGTGCTCGCGATCCTCGTGCTCGGCGGCACCGTCGCGCTCATCCCGAGCATGAAGACCAACTTCCTCGGCGACAGCGGGCAGAACACGCTCACCGTCTCGCAGGAGCTGCCGAGCGACACGAGCCTCGAGGCGCAGGACACCGCGGCCACGAAGGTCGAGCAGGCGCTCATCGGCGTCGAGGGCGTGGACACCGTGCAGACCTCCATCGGCGCGGACAGCACGTCGCCCACGGCGGCGTTCAGCGGCGGGGGCGGGATCACGTTCTCGCTCACGACCGACTCCGACGCCGACCAGGACGCGATCCGCGAGCGCGTGCGGACGGCCGTCGACGGCCTCACCGACGTCGGCGACGTGTCGCTCGCGGCGGCCTCGGGCGGGTTCTCCTCCAGCGACATCGAGGTGCAGATCACCGCGAACGACTCCGACGACCTCAAGGCCTCCGCCGACGCGATCCTCGCCGCCGTGAAGGACATCCCGTCCATCGAGCAGGCCACGAGCAACCTGTCGGAGACGCAGCCCTACATCGCGGTGACCGTCGACCGCGCCAAGGCCGCGGCGGCCGGGCTCAGCGAGCAGGCCGTGGGCGGCATCGTGACCGCGAGCCGGCTGCCGGCCGCGGTCGGGCAGGTCGTGATCGACGAGAAGACGCTGTCCATCTACATCCAGGACCCGGACGCCGCGCAGAGCCTCCAGGGGCTGCGCGACTTCCGGATCCCCACGGCGCGCGGCCTCGTGCCACTCAGCGACCTGGCGACGGTCGAGGTGGCCGACGGCCCCGCGACCGTGACGACCACGGGCGGCTTCCGCAGCGCGACCGTGAGCGCGACGCCCGGCAGCGACGACGTGGGCTTCGCCTCGTCCGAGGTGTCCCGGGCCGTCGCCGACGTGCAGCTCCCGGCCGGCGCGCAGGCGTCGCTCGGCGGCGTGGCCTCGCAGCAGTCGGACGCGTTCGGGCAGCTCGGGCTGGCGGTGCTGGCGGCGATCCTGATCGTCTACATCATCATGGTCGCGACGTTCCGGAGCCTCGTGCAGCCGCTCGTGCTCCTCGTCTCGGTGCCGTTCGCGGCGACCGGCGCGGTGCTGCTGCAGGTGGTGACGGGCGTGCCGCTCGGCGTCGCGTCGATCATCGGCCTGCTGATGCTGGTGGGCATCGTGGTGACGAACGCCATCGTGCTCATCGACCTCGTGAACCAGTACCGGACGCGCGGGATGGAGCTCCGCGAGGCGATCCTCCAGGGCGCCGGGCGCCGGCTCCGGCCCATCCTCATGACGGCGCTGGCGACCATCTTCGCGCTGCTGCCGCTCGCGATCGGGCTCACCGGGCACGGCGGGTTCATCTCGCAGCCGCTCGCGATCGTCGTGATCGGCGGTCTGCTGTCGTCGACCGTGCTGACGCTGCTGGTGCTGCCGTCGCTGTACTCGCTCGTGGAGCGGGCGGGCCTGCGGATCCGGGCGCGCGGCGAGCGGCGGCGGGCCGAGCGCGGGCTGCCGGTCGCGGGATCCGCGGAGGCGTCGGGGGAGCGAGCCGCGGGCTGATCCCCGGCTAGGCCCCGCCCCGGGCGCCCGCAGCGCGATGCGTGGCGCGCCCGGGCGGAGCCGCGCCCTGGTGCGGGGAGGGGCGATGCGGTAGTGTTCTCCAGTCGGCTCTTGACACCGCTACCGGACCATCCATCCGGGCGGATGGATTTGTCAGTCAGGTGGGCCGGTTTCCCCCTCTCGTTCCGCAGAGGGGTACGTCACGCGATGACACGGCCCCCGGTCGACGACTGCCCGGGTTGAGAGCAGCTCTGCGCACCCTGATCCTGTAGCGCGCTGCTTCGCACATGCGCATTGTCATGCATCCGAGCAGAACGAGGACTCCCTCATGCCCTACAACAACGACTCCCCGCGCGGCGCCAAGCGCGCTCCGGCGGGATCCCGCAGCCCGAACCACCGCGGCTACAACTCCGATCCCGCGCCCAAGAAGCAGCGCTGGAACGCCGACGAGCGCGCCCAGCGCTCCGGCCAGGACGACCGCCCCCAGCGCGGCGGCGCCAGCCGTCCCGCGCGCGGCGGCGACCGCCCCAACTGGGAGCCCCGCGCCGAGCGCCCCGCCGGTCGCGGCGAGCGTCCCGCGTACGGCGACCGCCCCAACCGCGCCGGCCAGCGCCCCGAGCGCGGCGACGCCCGCCCGCAGCGCGGCGAGCGTCCCTCCTACGGTGGCGGCGCGTACGACCGCGGCCAGCGCGGCGAGCGTCCCTCCTACGGCGCCGAGCGCGGACAGCGCTCCGAGCGTCCCTCGTACGGCAACGACCGTCCGGCCCGTGGTGGCGAGCGGTCCGAGCGTCCCTCCTACAACGACCGCGCGCCGCGCAACGAGCGTCCGTCCTACAACGACCGCGCGCCGCGCAACGAGCGTCCCTCGTACGGGAACGACCGGCCGCAGCGGTCGGAGCGTCCGTCGTACAGCGACCGGAACGAGCGCCCCTCGTACAACGACCGCAACAGCCGCTCGGAGCGTCCTGCGTACAACGACCGCGCCCAGCGCAGCGAGCGTCCGTCCTACAACGACTCGCGCCCGGCCCGCTCGGAGCGTCCGTCGTACGGCGACCGCGCCGAGCGCCCGTCGTACGACGACCGCCCGGCCCGCGCCGAGCGTCCCGCGTACGGCGACCGCCCGGCCCGCACGGAGCGTCCCTCCTACGGCGACCGCCCGCAGCGGTCCGAGCGTCCCTCCTACGGCGACCGCCCCCAGCGCAGCGAGCGCCCGTCCTACGACGACGCCCGCCCCAAGCGCGACAGCGACTTCTACCCGAGCAAGGAGGGCGCCCCGCGCCACGCTCCCGCCGAGGACGTCGTGCTCGAGCGCCTCGAGGCCCAGGCCACCACGGCCAAGGACGTCGACGGCGTGACCTTCGCCGCCCTCGGCCTCGGCCAGAACATCGTCCGCGTGCTCGAGGAGCTGGGCGCGGCGAGCCCGTTCCCGATCCAGGCCGCCACGATCCCCGACGTGCTCGCGGGTCGCGACGTGCTCGGCCGCGGCCGCACCGGATCCGGCAAGACCATCGCGTTCGGCGCGCCCCTCGTGGAGCGCCTGCTCGAGAACGACGGCGCGAAGAACCGCAAGATGGGCCGCAAGCCCCGCGCGCTGATCCTCGCCCCGACGCGCGAGCTCGCCATGCAGATCGACCGCACGGTGCAGCCCATCGCCCGCTCGGTGGGTCTGTTCACCACCACCATCTTCGGCGGCGTGCCGCAGTTCAAGCAGGTGGGTGCGCTGCAGCGCGGCGTCGACATCCTCATCGCGACCCCCGGCCGCCTCGAGGACCTCATCGACCAGGGCCGCCTCGACCTCTCGGAGATCGTCGTCACGGTCCTCGACGAGGCCGACCACATGTGCGACCTCGGATTCCTCGAGCCCGTCCAGCGGATCCTCCGCCAGGTGAAGCCCGACGGCCAGCGCCTGCTCTTCTCGGCCACGCTCGACAAGGGCGTCGCGACGCTCGTCAACGAGTTCCTGCCGTCGCCCAGCGTCCACGAGGTCGCGGGCGAGGACCAGGCGTCGTCGACCATCGACCACCGCGTGCTCCTCATCGAGCAGCGCGACAAGGCCGCGATCATCGAGCAGCTCAGCTCGGGCGAGGGCAAGACGCTGATCTTCGCCCGCACCCGCGCGTTCGCCGAGCAGCTCGCCGACCAGCTCGAGGACGCCGGCATCCCGGCCACGTCGCTCCACGGCGACCTCAACCAGGCGCGCCGCACGCGCAACCTGCAGCTCCTCACGAGCGGCAAGGTCCGCGTGCTCGTGGCGACCGACGTGGCCGCCCGCGGCATCCACGTGGACGACATCGGGCTGGTCATCCAGGCCGACGCGCCGGACGAGTACAAGAGCTACCTCCACCGCGCCGGCCGCACGGGCCGCGCGGGCAAGCAGGGCACCGTCGTGACGCTGATCACGAAGGCCCGCCGCCGTCGCATGGACGACCTCCTGGGTCGCGCCGAGATCACGGCCACGACGGTCATGGCCGCCGCCGGGGACCGCGTCATCGCGGACCTCGCGCGCGCCTAGCGCTCACGCACGACCACGACGGCCGTCCCACCCCTCAGCCGGGTGGAGCGGCCGTCGTCGTCGGTGGGGCGGCTCGGTGGTCTGGCATCCTCGATGCCGTGCCCGACCGGATCCGCCTGCTGACGCCCGACGACGCCCCCGCCCTGTCCGCGCTGCGCCTCCGCAGCCGCGCCTTCCTCGCGCCGTGGGAGCCGATCCGGCAGCCGGATCACGACACCCCCGCCGGCCAGCGCGCCGACGTCGAGGCGGCGCTCGCGCAGCACGCGCGCGGGCAGGGCGTGCCGTTCGCGATCCTCGACGACGACGGATCCGTGGCCGGCCGCGTCAACCTGAACGGCATCGTCCGCGGCGCGTTCGAGTCGTGCGCGATGGGGTACTGGCTCGCGGCGGATCGCACCGGCCGCGGCCTCGCGACCGAGGCTGCGCGCGCCGCCGTCGCCCACGCGTTCGACGACCTGGGGCTGCATCGGGTCGAGGCCGGGACGCTCCTGCACAACGACGCGTCGCAGCGCGTGCTCGCCCGATGCGGCTTCACGCGCTACGGCCTCGCGCCGCGCTACCTGCGCATCGCGGGGGAGTGGCAGGACCACGTGCTGTTCCAGCGGCTGGCGGACGAGCCGCGCGTCTGAGCTCGCGGTGCAGCCGGATACCCTCGACCGCATGCAGATCCGCCCCGCCACGGACGCCGACTGGCCCCGCATCTTCCCCTTCTATCGCGCGATCGTCGACGCCGGCCGCACCTACGCGCTCCCGGCCGGGCAGTCGCTCGAGGAGGCGCGGCCGAACTGGATGGCGGAGGCGCCCGCCCGCACCTTCGTGGCGGTCGACGACGACGGCACGGTGCTCGGATCCGCCAAGGCCGGCCCGAACCGGCCGGGCCGCGGGGCGCACGTCGCCACCGGGTCCTTCCTCGTGGATCCCGGCCACGGCGGCCGCGGCGTCGGCCGCGCGCTCGGCGAGTTCGTGTTGGCGTGGGCGCGCGCGGAGGGGTACCGGGCGATCCAGTTCAACGCCGTCGTGGAGACGAACCGCGCGGCCGTGCACCTGTGGGAGTCGCTCGGCTTCCGGATCATCGGCACCGTCCCCGAGGCCTTCGACCACGCCGAGGACGGGCTCGTCGGCCTGCACGTCATGCACCTGCCGCTCCGCTGACCCGCGGTCGGCGACGGGCGGACCCATGTGCACATGTCAGAACATGCGCTACGTTGGACGGGCATCAGCACCCGCCACCGCACTCCGACCCGGAGAGGACGCAGCGCTCCCATGAGTCCCGCCCCGACCCCGATCCACGACGTGATCACCATCGGCCGCGTCGGCGTCGACCTCTACCCCCTCCAGGACGGCGTGGGCCTCGAGGACGTCGCGACGTTCGGCAAGTACCTCGGCGGGAGCGCGGCCAACGTGGCGGTCGCGGCCGCCCGGCACGGCAGGTCCGCCGCCCTCGTCTCGCGCGTGGGGGACGACCCCTTCGGCCGCTACGTCACGCGCGAGCTCGAGCGGCTCGGGGTCTCCGCCGAGTTCGTGACGCCGATCGACGACCTGCCGACGCCCGTCACCTTCTGCGAGATCTTCCCGCCCGACGACTTCCCCCTCTACTTCTACCGCCGGCCGAAGGCGCCCGACCTCTGCATCGAGGCGGACGCGCTCGACACGACGGCGATCCAGGACGCGCGCGTGCACTGGTCCACGGTCACGGGCCTCAGCGAGGAGCCGAGCCGGTCCGCGCACCACGCCGCGTGGGTCGCCCGCGCGCGCCGCCCGCTCACGGTGCTCGACCTCGACTACCGGCCCATGTTCTGGTCGTCGCCCGCGGACGCGACCCGCGAGGTCGGCCGGGCGCTCGAGCACGTGACGGTCGCCGTGGGCAACCGCGAGGAGTGCGAGATCGCGGTGGGGGAGACGGATCCGCTGCGGGCCGCCGACGCGCTGCTCGACCGCGGCGTCGAGCTCGCCATCGTGAAGCAGGGCCCGAAGGGCGTGCTCGCGAAGACGCGCGACGAGACCGTGGAGGTGCCGCCGTACCCGGTCGAGGTCGTCAACGGGCTCGGCGCGGGCGACGGGTTCGGCGGCGCGCTCGTGCACGGCCTGCTCGCCGGATGGGAGCTGGAGCGGATCCTGCGCTTCGCGAACGTCGCGGGCGCCATCGTCGCGTCCCGCCGCGAGTGCTCGACCGCCATGCCGACCACGGCCGAGGTCGAGGCCGTGCTCGAGGGGATCCGATGACCGCGGTCGACGCGTCCCGGGCGCCCGCCGAGGCGCTCCGCGCGGGCGACCTGCCAGGCGCGTTCCAGGCCCTCCGCGACCTGCGCGCCACGGATCCCGCCGCGGTCGCCCGCGCGCTCGCCGGCCGCGTCCGCCGCCCGCTGATCCGCGACGACGGCCGCCTGCTCATCGTCGCCGCCGACCACCCCGCCCGCGGCGCCCTCGGCGTCGGCGACGACCCGATGGCCCTCGCCGACCGCTACGAGCTGCTCGCGGGCCTCGCCACCGCCCTCACGCGCGACGGCGTCGACGGCGTGCTCGGCACCCCCGACATCGTCGACGACCTCGCGCTCCTCGGCCTGCTCGACGACAAGGTGGTCGTCGGATCCATGAACCGCGGGGGCCTCCGCGGCGCCGCCTTCGAGATGGACGACCGCTTCACCGCCTACGACGTGGCGGGGATCGTGCGCGACGGCCTCGACTTCGCGAAGACGCTCGTGCGGATCAACCTCGCCGACGCCGGCACCGCCGCGACCCTCGAGGCCAACGCCCGCGCGGTCGACGACGCCGTGCGGGCCGGCCTGCCGATCATGCTCGAGCCCTTCATGAGCGCATGGCAGGAGGGCCGGATCGTCAACGACCTCACGCCCGACGCCGTCATCACCTCGATCGCCGTCGCATCGGGGCTCGGCTCGTCCTCCGCCCGCACGTGGATGAAGCTGCCCGTCGTCGACGACATGGCCCGCGTCATGGCCGGCACCACCCTGCCCACGCTGCTGCTCGGCGGGGATCCGCAGGGCGCGAGCGCGGACACCTGGGCCGGCTGGGAGCACGCCCTCGACCTGCCGGGCGTGCGCGGCCTCGTCGTCGGCCGCACCCTGATCCACCCCGCCGACGGCGACGTCGCCCGCGCGGTCGACCAGGCCGTCGACCTCGTGCACGGCCGCGCCCGCCCCTGACCCCGACGACCGACCCGACCCGTCCACCACCCGCCACCGCCTGAGGACACCATGACCGACACCGCTCCGCTCCCCGTCGTCCCGCACTGGATCGACGGCGCCCGTTCGCCCTCCACCTCCGGGCGCACCGCGCCCGTCTACGACCCGGCCCGCGGCGTCGTCACCAAGGAGGTCGCGCTCGCGGGGGCCGACGAGATCGAGCGCGCCGTCGCGTCGGCGAACGCCGCGTTCCCCGCCTGGCGCGACCTGTCGCTCGCCAAGCGGCAGGCGATCCTCTTCCGCTTCCGCGAGCTGCTCGAGGCGGAGAAGGGGGAGCTCGCGGAGATCATCACGTCGGAGCACGGCAAGGTCGTGAGCGACGCGCTCGGCGAGATCACGCGCGGGCAGGAGGTCGTGGAGTTCGCGACCGGCCTCGCGCACCACCTCAAGGGCGAGTACTCGGAGCAGGTGTCCACGGGCGTCGACGTGTACTCGACCAAGCAGCCGCTCGGCGTGGTCGGGATCATCTCGCCGTTCAACTTCCCCGCGATGGTGCCCATGTGGTTCTTCCCCATCGCGATCGCGGCCGGCAGCGCGGTGGTGCTGAAGCCCAGCGAGAAGGACCCGAGCGCGGCCATCTGGATCGCCGAGCTGTGGAAGCGCGCCGGCCTCCCGGACGGCGTCTTCACGGTGCTCAACGGCGACAAGGAGGCGGTCGACGGCCTGCTCACGCACCCGGACGTGCGGGCGATCTCGTTCGTCGGGTCCACGCCCATCGCCCAGTACGTCTACGAGACGGGCACCCGGCACGGCAAGCGCGTGCAGGCCCTCGGCGGCGCCAAGAACCACATGCTCGTGCTGCCCGACGCCGACCTCGACCTCGTCGCCGACTCGGCCGTGAACGCGGGCTTCGGCTCGGCGGGCGAGCGCTGCATGGCGATCTCGGTGGTCGTCGCGGTCGAGCCCGTCGCGGACGCGCTCATCGAGCGGATCACGGCGCGCATGGCGTCCCTGCGGGTCGGCGACGGCCGCCGCGGCTGCGACATGGGCCCGCTCGTCACCGAGGCGCACCGCGACAAGGTCGCCTCCTACATCGCCATCGCGGAGGAGGACGGCGCGCGCGTCGTCGTCGACGGCCGCGGCATCGAGGTCGACGGCGAGCGGGACGGCTTCTGGCTCGGCCCGACCCTCATCGACGAGCTGCCCACGTCGTCGCGCGCGTACACGGAGGAGATCTTCGGGCCCGTGCTCGGCGTCGTCCGGGTGCGCACCTACGAGGAGGGCGTCGCGCTCATCAACGCGGGCGCGTTCGGCAACGGCACGGCGATCTTCACGAACGACGGCGGGGCCGCGCGCCGCTTCCAGAACGAGGTGCAGGTCGGCATGATCGGGATCAACGTCCCCATCCCCGTGCCCGTCGCCACGTTCTCGTTCGGCGGCTGGCGCTCCAGCCTCTTCGGCGACACCAAGGCCCACGGCGCCGAGGGCGTGCGCTTCTTCACCCAGCAGAAGGCGATCACCAGCCGGTGGCTCGACCCGTCGCACGGCGGCGTCGACCTCGGGTTCCCCCAGAACTGACCATCCCGCCCGGCGGGGCAGCCGACGACGACGACGGAGACGCGCATGACGACGAACGAATGGCTGCACCCCCGCGGGACCCTCGGCCGCGACGGCTGGGAGACCGTGGTCGACGGGTCGCTGCCCGGCTGGGAGCACACGGGCCTCCGGGTCGCGGTGCTCGCCGCAGGCGACGCGCTCGACCTGCCCGCCGCGGGCGTCGAGCGCATGGTCGTGCCGCTCGCGGGATCCTTCGCCGTGCGGCACCGCGAGGGCGACGGCGAGGAGCGCGTCACCGACCTCGACGGCCGCGCGTCGGTCTTCGCGGGGCCGACGGACGTCCTCTACCTGTCGTGCGCGTCGAGCGCGGTGCTCACCGGATCCGGCCGCGTGGCCGTCGCCGAGTCGCCCGCCACCCGGCACGTGCCGAGCCGCCGGATCGCCCGCGAGGACGTGTCGGTGGAGCTCCGGGGTGCCGGCCGGTCGAGCCGCCAGGTGCACAACTTCGCAACGCCCGGAACCCCCGGGTCGCTCGACGCCGAGCGCCTCATCGTCTGCGAGGTGCTCACGCCCGCCGAGAACTGGTCGAGCTACCCCGCGCACAAGCACGACGAGGAGAGGCCGGGGGAGGAGTCGGAGCTCGAGGAGGTCTACTACTTCGAGACCGCCGTGGGGCGCGGCCTCGAGGCGCCCGCCGACGCGGATCCGTTCGGCCTCTTCCACACCTCGTCGTCGCCCGCGGGCGAGATCGCCATCGACGCCGTCGTGCGCACGGGCGACGTCGCGCTCGTGCCGTACGGCTACCACGGGCCCGCGGTCGCGGCGCCCGGCTACGACCTCTACTACCTCAACGTGATGGCGGGCCCGGGCGCCGACCGCGCCTGGCTCATCAGCGACCACCCCGCGCACGGCTGGATCCGCGGCACGTGGGCCGGGCAGGCGATCGACCCTCGCCTGCCGTTCACCGCCGACGCGACGCCCGCCGCTCCCGCGTCCGACCAGGAGTCACCGACCCGATGACCGAGCCCACCACCCGCATGACCGTCAGTCAGGCGCTCGTCGCGTTCCTCGCGAACCAGTGGACGGTCGACGGCGACCACCGCGAGCGCACCATCCCCGGCGTCTTCGGGATCTTCGGCCACGGCAACGTGGCCGGCATCGGCCAGGCGCTCATGCAGGCGAACGCCGAGGATCCCGACCTCATGCCGTACCACCAGGCCCGCAACGAGCAGGCCATGGTGCACCAGTCCGTCGGCTTCGCGCGCATGCACCGCCGCCTCGCCACCTACGCGAGCGCCGCCTCGGTGGGGCCGGGCGCCGCCAACATGCTCACGGGCGCCGCCCTCGCGACGGCCAACCGGCTGCCGGCGCTGCTCCTGCCGAGCGACACCTTCGCGACGCGGGTCGCGGATCCGGTGCTGCAGCAGCTCGAGCACCCGCACGACACGGGCATCAGCGTGAACGACGCGTTCCGCCCGCTCTCGCGCTTCTTCGACCGCGTGCAGCGGCCCGAGCAGCTGTACTCGATCGCGCTCGCGGCCATGCGCGTGCTCACCGACCCGGCCGAGACCGGCGCCGTGACCATCGCGCTGCCCGAGGACGTGCAGGCGGAGGCGCTCGACGTGCCGCTCGCGTTCCTGGCGCCGCGCGAGTGGCACCTGCGCCGGCCGCTCCCGGAGCGCGGGCCGCTCGCCCGCGCCGTGCAGGCGATCCGCGACGCGCGCACGCCGCTCATCGTCGCGGGCGGCGGTGTCATCTACTCCGCGGCCGAGGAGGCGCTGCTGTGCTTCGCCGAGGCCACCGGCATCCCGGTCGGCACCACGCAGGCCGGCGGTGGATCCCTCGCCTGGGACCACCCCCAGTACCTGGGCGGCATCGGCGCCACCGGATCCACCGCCGCGAACCGCCTCGCCGCCGAGGCCGACGTCGTGATCGGCATCGGCACGCGCTACTCCGACTTCACGACCGCGAGCCGCACGGCGTTCCAGCGCCCCGACGTGACCTTCGTGAACGTCAACGTCGCCGCGTTCGACGCGTACAAGCACGGCACGCAGCTGCCCGTGGTCGCCGACGCCCGCGAGACCCTGGAGGCGCTGATCGAGGCGCTGGCCGGCACGCACGTAGACGCCGCCTACGCCGACCGCATCGCCCGCGAGAAGCGCGAGTGGGACGCCGCCGTCGACCGCGCGCTCGCCCCCACGGGCGGCGCGCTGCCCGGGCAGCCCGAGATCATCGGCGCGGTCCAGGCGGCGAGCGACCCGCGCGACGTCGTCGTGCAGGCGGCGGGATCCCTGCCCGGCGACCTCCACAAGCTCTGGCGCGTGCGCGATCCGCTCGGCTACCACGTCGAGTACGCGTTCTCGTGCATGGGCTACGAGATCCCCGGCGGCCTCGGGGTCAAGCGCGGCGCGGAGGCGTACGGCGACGACCGCGACGTGATCGTCATGGTCGGCGACGGCTCCTACCTCATGCTGCACACGGAGCTCGTGACGGCGGTCGCCGAGGGGATCAAGGTCATCGTCGTCGTGATCCAGAACCACGGCTACGCGTCCATCGGCCACCTCTCCGAGACGGTCGGCACCGAGCGCTTCGGCACGCGCTACCGCGCGCTCGACCCGGCGACGCGCAACTTCGAGGGCCGCGAGCCGCTGCCCGTCGACCTCGCGGCGAACGCGCGGAGCTACGGCGTCGACGTGATCGAGGTCGCGCCCGGCCCCGACGCGACGACGGCGCTCGGCGAGGCCGTGCGGCGCGCGAAGGCGTCCGACCGCACCACCGTGATCCACGTCGAGTCCGACCCGCTCGTCTACGGACCCGACGGCGAGGGCTGGTGGGACGTGCCCGTCCCCGGCGTCTCCGAGATGCCGTCGACGCAGGCCGCGCACGCGGAGTACGTGGAGCGGAAGAGGGCGCAGCGGCCGCTGCTCGGATGACGCGGGGCCGGCGACGTGATCGCCGCCGGCCCCGGATGACCGCGGGCACGTCACGCGGTTCGCGGACGTGACCTGCGCGGACGAGCTCAGAACCGGCGAGGAGCCGGCGCGTGGTGCGTGAAGAGCGTCCAGTCGAGGGTCGCCCTGTCGATCGGACCGCGTCCGCCGACCCTGCCGTAGTCGTAGCCGGTGCAGTGGGGGCCGGAGAAGCTGGTGACGGTGGTGTCGTAGATCTGCGGCAGGACGACGCCCGCGTAGCGGACGTCGTCGATCCTGTCGTTGTAGCCGGAGTACGAGACGCACTCGTCGACGTCGTTGTAGGCCAGCCCACCCGGCCTGACCGAGTAGCCCTGGACGCGGAAGGACCGGATGTTCTGCCCTCCGTGGGCGACCGGGATCCAGTGCGTCTGGAACACGAACCGGAACAGCGGGCCGGGCCACTTGGGCGCCGGTCCGGGCTTGGCTCCCGGGATGGTGATCTAGGAGGCGTCGACGGGGGTGGACGCGGGCACCGCGGCTGCCGGGGCAGCGGACGCCGGCGCGATGCCGAGGCCCAAGGTGGCGGAGAGCGCGATGGTGGCGGCGGCGGCGATGGTCCCCGCGCGACGGAGGCGACGCGGGGATCGGGTCGAGGGCGTGGTGGATGGCATGGTGATGGTGCTCCGTTCTCGGCGAGCAGGAGGACCGAGTCGCTGCCGCCCTGGCCGCCCGGATGCTATTTCCTATAGGATCTGGATCCCGGGCATCCGGGACCCGACGACCGCGATGGAGCAGCATGCCGGAGACACCCGCGACCCACCCCGCCCCGGCGTTCACGGCCGCGGACTGGCCCATCGCCACCTGCCTGCACTCCTTCTCCACCGTCGGCCGCGACGGCACCGCCCTCCACGACGCGGACGCCGCCGTCTGGGACCGCATGTTCGCCGACATCGCCCGCGAGGGCTTCACCCTCGCCGAGCTCGCCGACAGCCACGTCCGCCCCGCCGACCTCGAGCCCTCCCGCCGCGACGAGCTCGTCGCCATCGCCCGCGACCACGGCGTCGGCATCCCGTCGGTCCACCTGCAGCGGCAGAGCGTGATCATGCCGGGCCACGAGGAGCAGAACCTCGCCTACGCCCACCGCACCATCGATGCGATCGCGGAGATGGGCATGGAGGTCTTCTCGACGGGCCTGCACCAGCCGTTCAGCGACGCGCAGCGGAAGGCGCTGTGGTTCTGGACGGCCGAGGGTCCGAAGGACCCCGACGATCCCGAGGTGTGGGACGCCGCCGTCACGCGCCTCCGCGAGCTCGGCCGGCACGCGGCGCAGCTGGGCCTGCGCATGGCGCTCGAGATGTACGAGGACACCTACCTCGGCACGGCCGACAGCGCCGTGCGGCTCGTGGAGGAGATCGGCCTCGACAACGTCGGCCTCAACCCGGACGTCGCGAACCTCATCCGCCTGCACCGCCCGGTCGAGAGCTGGCGCGAGCTGTACGCGAGGACGCTGCCGTACGCCAACTACTGGCACGTGAAGAACTACATGCGCGACGAGGCCGCCGACGGCAGCTGGGCGACCAGCGTGCCCACGACCATGCGGGCCGGCCTCATCGACTACCGGCAGGTGATCCGCGACGCGGTCGAGCTCGGCTTCGACGGGATCATCCTCACCGAGCAGTACGGCGGCGACAGCCTCGGCGTCTGCGCGGAGAACCGCGACTACATCCGCACGCTGCTTCCGCAGACGCGCGACGCAGAGGGAGAGGCACCATGACCGACCAGCACAGCACCGCACGCAGCATCGCCATCGTCGGATCCGGCTACATGGGCGGGGGCATCGCGCAGGTGCTCGCCCTCGCGGGCGCGCAGGTGCGCATCGCCGACATCTCGGAGGAGATCGCCGTCGCGAACCACGCGCGCCTCATCGCCGAGGCGGAGCGGTTCGTCGCCGACGGGCTGTTCCCCGCCGACGCCGTGGAGCGGATCCGCGCGGCGGTGACGCCCGCCGCGTCCATCGAGGAGGCCGTCGAGGGCGCCGACCTCATCGAGGAGGCGGTGCCGGAGAAGCTCGAGATCAAGCACGCGACGCTGCGGCGGATCTCGGCGGCGGCGCGCCCCGACGCGGTCATCGGATCCAACACCTCGACGATCCTCATCTCCTCGCTCGCCGAGGCCGTCACGAACCCGGAGCGGTTCCTCGGCGTGCACTTCTCGAACCCGGCGCCCTTCATCCCGGGCGTCGAGCTGATCCCGCACGCGGGCACGGCGGAGTCGGCCATCGCCATGGTCGAGGGGATCGTCGCGGCCACCGGCAAGGAGACCGCGCGCGTGACGGACTCCACGGGCTTCGTGCTCAACCGCCTCCAGTACGCGCTCTTCCACGAGGCGACCCAGATCGTGGAGGAGGGCATCGCGACCCCCGAGGACATCGACACGATCGTCCGCACGACCTTCGGCTTCCGCCTGCCGGTGTTCGGCCCGTTCGCGATCGCCGACATGGCCGGCCTCGACGTCTACGCCTTCTGCTACGCGTCGCTGCAGACCCGCTGGCCCGAGCGCTTCGCCACCCCGGCCTCGCTCCAGGCGCACGTGGACGCGGGCGAGTACGGCACGAAGACCGGATCCGGCTACCTCGACGTGCCCGCCGAGCGCACCGAGGCGCTCGTCGCGTATCGGAACAAGGCGTACGTGGCGATCAAGCAGCTGATGGACGACCTGGGCCCGGCGCCGATCTAGGCGTCCCGGCACCACCGGCCGCGCCGCGTCAGGGCTGCGACGCGGCCGGGTAGTGGAACTCGACGCCGATGCCGCCGACGTCGCCCGACCAGACCACGTCCGATCCGCGTCGCCGCAGCGGGTCGGTGAGGAGGTCGACGCCGTCCGCCAGGCCGATGTCGGCGATCCACGCCTCCACGATCTCGCGACGGCACTCGGCGGCGTACCCGTCGGCGCTGCCCGTGAAGTGCAGGTAGTCGCCCTCGCCGATGCCCCAGGCGAGCGGCAGCAGCCCGCGTCGGGCGCCCTCCTCGTTCCAGGCGACGGCGACGATGAGCTCGACGTCGAGCCGCGTCAGCGACCGTCGGCCGAGGGAGGGCTCGTGACCTGCGGGCATGGCATCCCCTGACTGGAGGCGCATCGGAGGGCGGGGCCCGTCTGCCGGACGGCGACGGGGTCGTTCGATGGGAACCCGGCGCGCGCACGGGGGATGGCGGTCATCGCGCGCCGGGTCCCGCTCCACGCGGGCCGCTTCGGGTCAGCCGCACGGGAGATCTGGGGCATCAGCACCGCTCCGCATGTCGATGACGTGCACGCGGGGCGGGTCCCGTCGACGCGGTCCGGGCATCCGTGGATGCCGGGTGGCGGGGCGAGGCGTTCGTCGTGCGCATGCGGTCCGTCTTCCGAGGCGGCCGCACCGGCGGACGGCACGCGATGGCATGGCGTCGATCGATGCGGCATCTTCTCCCGGGGCCGTGTCGGAACCCGGGACAGGCTGGCCGGCGACTCGTGGTCGTCGGCTGGCCGTGCGCTGCGGGGACTGGGCAGTGGAGCTGTGCTGTTGTTCGAGATGAACGTATTACATGGAGCTGGAACGCGCCAGCGGCAGATCCGACGGATCTCGCGGACGGATCCCGAGCGGGATCTCGCCCTCCTCCGATCGCGGTGATCCCGGGCATCGCGCCGGCCCGACGCGCCTCCCGTAGCACATCCGGGCGCCGCGCGCGATGGGGTCGGGTCCGCTCCGGCCCGGTGTACGGTCGTCAGCACACGGGCGGCACCTGGACCTCGCGCTTCCGTTCCCCGTCGACGGACGCCAGAGGATGCACCCCCATGCCCCCACCATCAGCCATCGGATCCAGCCCGCCCATGCCCGAGCGCCGCCGCTACCTCGACGCGCTGCACGCCCTCCAGGAGGCGACCGCGAAGGACGCCGACCTGTGCTCCCCGTTCGTGCGGGCCCTCGGGATGACCGGCGCCGCGGTGTCCACCCTCGGCCCGCCGCTCGGCTCGGAGACCATCGGCGCCTCGGATCCCGGCGCCGCGCGCCTCGACGAGCTGCAGCTCGACCTCGGCGAGGGCCCCTGCTGGGAGGCGCTCGCGTCGCGCCGGCCCGTGCTCGAACCCGACGTCCAGGGGTCCGCGAGCACGTCGTGGCCGCTCGCCCGCCAGGCCATGCACGAGTCCGGGCTGGGCGCGGTCTTCGCGTTCCCCCTCGTCGTGGCCAGCGTCGACATCGGCGCCGTCGACCTCTACTCGGACACGCCCCGCCACCTCTCGACCCAGCAGATCGACGACGCGACGAACCTCTCCCGGGTCCTCGCCCGCCAGGTCCTCCGCCGCGCGCTCCTGTCCCTCACGGAGTCGGGGGAGGATGCTGGGGCGTGGGACGGGCAGTACTCCCGCCGGGAGCTGCACCAGGCGACGGGGATGGTCATCGCGCAGATGGGACTCTCCGCCGCGGATGCCCTGCTGGTCCTGCGCGGACACGCGTTCGCCACGAACAGGCCCGTCCGCGACGTCGCGAACGACGTCGTCGAGCGGCGACTCGACTTCACACCCGCCCGCTGACCACCGTCCGCCCGGACCAGAGGACCGAGGAACACCCATGACGAACACCCGAGAGGAGCTCCTCGTGCGTGCCTTCGTCACGCTCGCGGACTCCATGGTCACCGACTACGACATGATCGACCTGCTCCAGACGCTCGTCGACCAGGCCACCGACCTCTTCGACGCCGCGGCGTCCGGGATCATCCTGGGGCCGGACGCCGAGCACCTCGAGGTGGTGGTCTCCACGAGCGAGAGGAGCCGCTTCGTCGGGCTCATGCAGCTGCGCGCCGGTGAGGGGCCGTGCGTCGAGGCCGTCACGACCGGCCGCGTCGTGTCCGTGGCGGACACCGCCGAGATCGCCGACAGGTGGCCGGCGTTCGCGGAGGCCGCCGCCGGCGAGGGGTACGTCTCCGTGCACGCGATCCCGCTGCGGCTCCGCGGGCAGATGCTCGGCTCGCTCAACCTCTTCCGCAACCACGAGGGCGCGCTCAACGAGGCGGACGCCATCGCCGCGCAGGCCCTGGCGGACGTGGCGACCATCAGCGTGCTGCAGGAGCGCAGCATCCGCGACAGCAACATGGTGCGCGACCAGCTCCACCGGGCCCTGGACAGCCGCGTGGTCATCGAGCAGGCGAAGGGCATCATCGCGCAGCTGCGCGGCGTCGACATGGACGAGGCGTTCCAGATGCTCCGGAGCCACGCGCGCGAGCGCCGCGTCACGCTCGCCGTCGTCTCGGCCGAGGTCGTGGAGGGCCGCGACACGAGCTCCCTCGTGCGGTCCACCGCCGCGCGCCGCTAGGCCGTCCGGGCGATCAGCCGCCGGAGGAGCGCGCGATCCTCCGGCGTCGTGCCGCTCCGCTCGCGCACCTCGTCCGCGATCTCGACGAGGCGCGGGAGGTGGGCTCGGCCCCGCAGTAGGTCACGCCGAGCGGCTCGAGCAGCCGCTCGTGCAGGGCGACGAGGGCGCGTCTGCCGAGCGCGGAGGCGTCGCGCCGCGACGGCGCCGAGGGCGTGCGCGCCGGGACGCTCACGACCGGGCTCCGCCCGCGACGGCGAACCCCTCGGACGCGGGCTCGTGGACGAGGTGCAGGCCGGCGGACGTGTTCGCCGTGGCGACCAGCAGCTCCACCCACCGCGGGTTCAGGGCGGGCTTCCGGTTGCCGGAGAACCGGAAGCGGAGCGGCAGCTCGGGGGCGAGCCAGACGGAGCTGCGGCCGCTGCCATCGGCGCGGTCCTCGACCCAGGAGAAGGGGAAGCTCTCCTTGCGCCGGAGCTTGGTGAAGATCACCACCTGCAGGTGCGCGAGCGGCCGGTCGTCGATGTCGATGTGCGTCGCGGTGTCGTAGATCAGCTGTCCCATGGTGGAGCTCCCTCGTGCGTCGGATGCGGCGGGTCGCCCCGCCGGGTGATCGTCGGATCGCGATGCGGTGCGGGAGGCGGACCCCGGGCGGACGCATGCAGCGGTCGAACGGCTCGGGGATCTGGGAGCTCATTACGAGTCTATGGGAGGCGATCCGAGATGGCGACCCCGCGCCCACGACCCTCGACGGCCCGTTGTCAATGCCACCCCCGGGATCCGTCGGCGCGCCTACGTTCAGGGGATGAAGCATGTGACGTACGCGGAGAAGACCCTGCTGGTGGGCGACGAGATGGCGGACGTCATGATGGAGTGGTCGGCCGCGTTGGCGAGCGACGGCGACGACGTCCTCGCCACGTTCCAGATCGGCGTCGGCTCGCCGGTCATGGTCGAGACGAGCTCGACGACCCTGCCGGAGCCCGACAACTCCGAGGTGGTCGATCGGCTGCGCGCGCTCCTCGAGCGCCGGGCGACGCCGCGCTCCATCGTCACGGAGGCCCCGCGGAGCGATCCCGACGACCTCCTGGAGTGACGCGGGAACCTGGCCGTCAGTCGTCGACGAGCGAGGCGGCGAACGCGAGGACGTGCCGGGCCACCTCGGTCGGGTGCGAGTGCGGGACGTTGTGCGCGGCGCCCGCCACCTCGACCGTCCTCCCGTCGGCGACGAGACGGGCCAGCTCGGCGTCCCAGCGGGCCGGGGCGACGGGATCCCCGGACCCGCGGAGCACGAGGAGCGGAGCGGTGACCGCGGGGAGGCGCTCGGCGGTCGGGTAGCGGAGCATGGAGCGGACGCCCGCCGCGAAGGACAGCAGCCCGCCCCGGACGTAGTCGCGTGCCACCATGGCGCCCGTCACCGGGGGCTCGAGCACCATGTCGAGCAGGAGCCGGCGCGCCTGGCCGACCGCGCTCGCCGCGTGCGTGTCGACCACCGGTCCGATCAGCACGACGCCGCGGACGAGGTCCGGCCGCAGGCGCGCGACCTCGATCGCGACCTGCGCGCCCAGGGAGTGGCCGAGGACCACCAGGCTGCGCGGGCGGATGCCGCCCCGGTCGAGGGCGGGCAGCAGCGCCTCGGCCATCTCCTCCACGCTGACGCGGCGCCGCGCCCCCGGTGCGCGGCCGAAGCCGGGCAGGTCGGGAGCGAGCACCGTGCCGTGGTCGACGAGCGCGCGGGCGAGGCGGCTGAACGCGAGGTGCGACAGCCCGACCCCGTGGATGAGGAGGAACGTCGGCCGCGCCGGACCCGACGGGTCGGGCCGCCGGAGCGCGGCGGCAGGGGCGCCCGCCCGCGCCGAGGACCAGGCCACCCGGGGCGGGGCGGACGGTCGGCCGTCGGCGCGCGGCGGCAGGGGCGTCGGGGCGATGGGGACCTCCGGAGGGGGCGGTGGGATCAGCGGCCGAAGGCGGCGGATGCGGGGCAGTCGAACGGGTCGCCGCCGGCGGAGAGGCCCACGCGGTTGAGGTAGGCGATGACGATGCCGTAGGAGGCCAGCAGCGTGGTCTCGGTGTACGGGATGTCGTGGGTCGCGCAGTACTCCTTGGCGATGACCTGGGCCCTCTTGAGGGCGGGCCGGGGCATGTTGGGGAAGAGGTGGTGCTCGATCTGGTAGTTGAGGCCGCCCATGTAGATGTCGGTGAGCCAGGTGCTCCTGATGTTCCGCGACGTGAGGACCTGGCGGCGGAGGAAGTCGACCTTGGAGTCCTTCGGCAGGACGGGCATGCCCTTGTGGTTCGGGGCGAACGAGGCGCCCATGTACACGCCGAAGACCGCCAGCTGGACGCCGACGAAGGCGAAGGCCATGCCGAGGGGCAGGAAGAAGAAGACGACCGCGAGGTAGGCGATGATCCGCGTGGAGAGCATCGAGATCTCGAGCCAGCGCTTGTCGACCTTGCCACGACCGAACACCGTGCGGAGCGACGTCACGTGCAGGTTCAGCCCCTCCAGGGTCAGCAGCGGGAAGAACAGCCAGCCCTGGCGGCGGATGACCGCACCGGCGAGGCCGCGCGCACCCCGCGCGTCCTCCGCGCGGAAGACGAGCACGCCGGGGGCGATGTCCGGGTCCTTCGCGACCACGTTCGGGTTCGCGTGGTGGCGGGAGTGCTTGGTCATCCACCAGGAGTAGCTGATCCCGACGAAGAGGTTCGCGAGCGTGCGGCCCGCGATGTCGTTCGCCCGGCCGGAGGTGAAGACCTGGCGGTGCGAGGCCTCGTGGGCGAGGAAGGCGAACTGCGTGAACACGATGCCGAGTCCCGCGGCGACGAGCAGCTGGAACCAGGAGTCGCCGAGCAGCACGAAGCCGACCACCGCGCCGCCGAGCGCCGCGACGGTGGCGGCGAACATCACGGCGTAGAAGCCGACGCGGCGCCGGAGCAGCCCGGCCTCGCGGATCACCCGCAGGAGGCCCGAGTACTCGGAGGTGGGGGCGGCGCCGCCGCCGCGCCCGGGGCGGGTCAGCACGATGCGGGGTGCTGCGGAGGTGTCGGTCATGATGTGCTCGTTCCCTGGCCAGGTGGAGCGGATCGCCGAGGCGTCCCGCTGGATGTCACGTCGTGGATGGGCGACGCGTGCGGCCGAGGTCCGGGGCAACACCTCGAGCCTGGCACCGAACCCGGGCGGCTGCGCACAGGTCGCACGCAGGCGCAGGCGCAGGCGGAGGCTCCCGCGTCGCGCCTCCCGCGCCCGCGGACCGACTCCTCGTCGCCGGAGTCAACCCCCACGGCATATTTAGCGCACAATTACTTAGCGCACTAATAACCGGCTAGCGTCATCGGTGGCACTGCGCGTGGCATCCCACATCGCGGCCGGATCCTCGAGGGAACGAACATGAGCTCCACCACCACCGCCCGCACGACCCGCCTCTCCACCGAGACCAAGGCGTCGTTCAAGACGACCGAGTTCTTCGCGTACATCGCGATCCTCATCGGCATCTTCGTCGCGTCGGCCATGGTCGACAACGGCGACGACGGCCAGGGCTTCGGCGCCGACCACGCCTGGCTCTACGCCACGATCCTCACCGTCGGATACATGGTGAGCCGCGGCATCGCGAAGTCCGGCAGCCGCGAGTTCTACGACCGCGACGCCGACGGCGACCGCCGCTAGCTCACCCGCGCCGCGCCTCCGGGTGCGGACAGCACGAAGGCCCCCGCGGTGCGGGGGCCTTCGTGCGTGCGGGGGTCAGCCGGAGGGGTTCTCGACCGGCTTGTCCTCGGCGTCGGTGCCGGTCTCCGGGTCGACCTCGGCCGGGTCGGTGGGCTCGTCGTGCTCGGGCGTGGGGGAGGGCGTGCCGCTCATGGTGCTCCGATCGTGTGGCCCGCAGCCCGGATGACCGACGGAGGCCCGACCCTACTCGCGGACCGCGCCCGCCGACGGGTCGACGGCGTCGTGCCGCGACCGCTCGCGCACCCGCTCGATGTGCGCGCGCATCGCGGCGGCCGCGGCATCGGGGCCCTCGGCGACGGCGTCGATGATCGCGCGGTGCTCGTGGACGGCGTCGTCGGCGTCGTGCACGCCCGTGCGGAGGTTCTGGCGCATGCGGTGGACGCGGGTGGAGATCGCCTCGGACATGTCGAGGAGGAACGGGTTGCCGGTCGCCTCGAAGATCCGGTGGTGGAAGTCCCAGTCGACGACGAAGTACTCGCGGATGAGGCCGACCGGCATCTCGCCGCCGCCCGCCGCCGCGCGCACGCGCCTCGTCGTCGCGCGGTGCGCCGCGAGGGCCTCCTCGAGCGCGGGCACGAGGCGCGCGGGATCCGCGGCGGCCAGCGCCGTCGCCCCGCCCTCGAGCACGAGCCGCGCGTCGAACAGGGCCTCCAGCTGCTCGCCCGCGATGGGCGGCGCCACCCGGTAGCCCTTGTGCGCCTCGCGAGCGACGAGGCCCGTGCGCTCCAGCTGCACGAGCGCCTCGCGCACGGGCGTGGGCGAGACGTGGAGGTCGCGCGCGATCTGGTCGATGGCGAGGCGGGAGCCGGGCTCCATCCGGGATCCCATCAGCATGTCGAGCACGAGGTCGTAGACGCGGTCGCGCAGCCCCTGCCGGGCGGGCAGCGCGGTCGCGTCGAGCGGGAGGCCGGAGGTCACCAGGACAGTCTGCCGTCAGCGCGTGCCGTCGGGCGCCGTCCGGGCCGCGGCGCGCGCGTGCACCTCGTCGAGGATCATCGCGACGGCGCGCGGATCGTGGGCGAAGCGGCCGAGGAACAGGCCGTCGACGTCGTCGCCGATGCGGGTGAGGAGGCCGGGTCCGGCGCTGCCGCCGTAGATGACGCGGGATCCCGGGCGGGCGTCGAGCGCGCGCACGCGGGCGCGGAGCTGTCGGCACACGGCGCGGATGTGCGCGTCGGAGGCGGGCTCGGGCGCGCCGATCGCCCATTGCGGCTCGTAGGCGACGACGATGCGGCCGCCGTGCCCCGCGTCCGCTGCCACGGCGAGCGCGTCGTCGAGCTGGCGGAGGCACTCCCGGGCCGCGTCGTGCGGATCCTGCCGCGCCTCCTCGCCGAGGCAGAGGATCGGCACCAGCCCGGCCGCGAGCGCCGCGTCGGCCTTCCGCCGCACGACCTCGTCGGTCTCGCCGAAGAGCCGCCGCCGCTCGGCGTGCCCGACCTCGACGAACAAGCCGCCCAGCTCGCGGATCTGCCCGCCGGACACCTCGCCCGTGAAGGCCCCGGACACCTCGGCCGCGAGATCCTGCGCGCCGACGGCGGCGAGCCCGTCGAGGATCCCGACCGCGGCCGGCACCGACAGGTACGACGGCAGCACCACGAGCTCGGCCTCGCCGCCCGCGGTCGCCGGGTGGGCCCGCGCGATGTCCGCGACGGCCGTGCACCACGCGACCGTCTCGGCGTGCCCGAGGTACATCTTCAGGCTCACGCCGATAACGACCGGCGGCGCGGCGGGCGTCGCGGGCACGGCCCTACTTCGCCTCGTACGCGCGGATCTCGTCGACCTTGTCGGCCGACGCGCTCGTCGTGTCGAACTCGTACGTCAGCCACTCGCGCACGTTCCGCCGCGCGAGCTCCAGCCCCACGACGCGCTGGCCCATGCAGAGCACCTGCGCGTCGTTGGAGAGCACGCTGCGCTCCACCGAGAAGCCGTCGTGCGCCGTGACCGCGCGGACGCCGGCCACCTTGTTCGCCGCGATGGCCATCCCGAGGCCCGTGCCGCAGATCAGCACGGCCCGGTCGGCCTCGCCGCGCGCGACCATCTCGGCCGCCGTGGTCGCGACGGTCGGGTAGTTGGTGTGGCCGTCGGCGTCGACGCCCACGTCCACCACCGAGGCCACGAGGCCGCTCGCCTCGAGGTCGGCCTTGATGGCCTCCTTGTGCTCGTAGCCCGCGTCGTCCGCGCCGACGACGATCCGCCAGGTCCTGGTCATGCTGTCCTCCTCGTTGCCGTGCTGGTGGTGCCGGTGATTCCGGTGCCGGTGGGTCTCACCGGTCGGCGAGCGCGCGGCCGACGGCCGCCGTGATGAGCGCGAGCGACACGGCGCCGGGATCGGCCGTGCCGACCGAGCGCTCGCCGTGCGACCGCGCGCGCCCCATGCCGGGCTTCAGCGCCGCCGTCGCGTCCGCGGCCTCCTGCGCCGCGTCGCTCGCGGCGGCCCAGGCGTCGTCGAGCGACGCGCCGGATCCGACCCGCTCGGCGAGCACGTCGGCGAACGGCACGAGCGCGTCGACCATGGTCTTGTCGCCGAGCGCCGCCTTGCCGTGGCCCATCACGGCGTCGCGCGCGTCGGCCACCCCGCGGGCCACGTCGTCGGCCGTCGGGGGCTCCGCCGCCTCGTCGTCGAGCGCGTCGCCGACCGCCTGAAGGATGAGCCCCCACAGCGCGCCGGAGGTGCCGCCGCCCTTGTCGGACCAGGCGTCGCCGGCCAGTCGGAGGACCGTGCGCGCGCCGGCGCCCGCCTCGACGGCGGACGCGGCCCGCTCGGAGGCCGCGCGGGATCCGCGCAGCATGCCGATGCCGTGGTCCCCGTCACCCGCGACGGAGTCGAGGCGCCCGAGCTCGTCGGCGGCCTCCGCGACCACCGCGTGCACGGCCTCGAGGGCCGCGGCCACGCGCGCCGCCGTGCGCCGGGACGCCTCGGTCGCCTCCGGGATGGCCGCGTCGACCTCGTCGTCCTCGCGCGCGTCCACCGTCTGCAGCGCGGATCCGTCGAAGGCGCCGCTGCGGAACGCCGGGGTGTCCGCGGGCGCGGTCCACAGCCGCTCGAGCTCCTCGTCGAGCCAGAACAGGGTGAGGGAGGCGCCGGCCATGTCGAAGCTGGTGCAGAACTCGCCGACCTGCGGATCCACGAGCGTGATCCCGGCCTCCTCGAGCAGGTCCGCGACGCGCGTGAACACGACGAACAGCTCCTCGTTCTTCACGGAGCCGAGGCCGTTGAGCACCGGCACGACGCGCGCGCCGCGCACCTCGACCCCGTCGGGGACCTCGGCGTCGGCGAGCAGCTTCGTCACGAACAGCTCGGCCAGGCCGTCGGCGGAGGGGATGTCGGTCTCGTCGATCCCGGGCTCGCCGTGGATCCCGAGCCCGATCGCCATGCGCCCCTCCGGCACCGAGAACAGCGGCTCGTCGGCGCCGGGCAGCGTGCAGCCCGTGAAGGCGACGCCCATCGAGCGGGTGCGGGCGTTGGCGAGCCGGGCGACGCGCTCGGTGTCGTCGAGGTCGTACCCCGCCGCGGATGCCGCGCCCGCCGCCTTGAAGACGGTCAGGTCCCCGGCGATCCCGCGGCGCCGGGCCTGCTGGTCGGGCGCGGCGCTGAAGATGTCGTCGGTGACCACGACCGTGCGGCAGTCGATCCCGTCGCGCCGCACGCGCTCCTGCGCGTCGTCGAAGTGGAGCACGTCGCCCGCGTAGTTGCCGTAGAGGAGGAGCGCGCCGCGGCCCTGCTCGCTGGAGCGGATCACCGACTCGACCTGGTGCGCCGACGGCGAGGCGAAGAGGTTGCCCATCGCGGCGCCGTGCGCGAGGCCGGGGCCGACGAGCCCGCCGAACGCGGGGTAGTGGCCGGACCCGCCGCCGATGACGACGGCCACCTCGGGGTCGGCCGAGCGGGTGGAGCGGGAGACGCCGCCGTGCACCCGCCGCACCCAGCGTCCGTTGGCGCGGACGAAGCCCGCCGTCATGTCATCGGCGAAGTCCGCCGGGTCGTTCCAGAGCCGGGTCATCCGTGGAGTCCTCCTCATCGAGCACGTGAGGAGATCCTATAGGATATTGGATCCGATCGGCAGGGGCGGGTGGCCGACCCCCGCGGTCAGCCGCGCGCCGCCCACTCCTCGGCGAGCAGGGCGTAGCCGACCCCGTCGATCCAGCCGAGGTCACGGTGCAGCGAGTCGGCGACGGCGTACGACTCCCGCCGCATGCCGACGCGCTCGGCCAGCCGGAGCGACGGGGCGTTGTCGGCGAAGGCGCTCGCGACCACCCGCCGGACGCCGAGCCCCTGGAAGGCGATCCGCAGCGCCTCCCGCACCGCCTCGGTGGCGAGGCCGCGTCCGCCGACGGACGGATCCAGGGTCCAGCCGAGCTCCGCCTGCGTGCCGACCGCGAGGTGCGCGACCTCGCGCTGTCCCCAGGCGTCCTCGACCCGCACCATGAGGTCGCCGACGACGCGGCCGTCGAGCTCGAGCACGAGCTGGTCGCGGAGCATCGCGGCGCTGCCCTCGATCCACGCGGCCTCGTCGACCGGCCTCGAGGTGACCCAGCGGGTGACCTCGTCGAGCCGGCGGTACGCCCACATCGCGGGGGCGTCGGTGGCGGCCATGCGGCGGATCAGGAGCCGCTCGGTGCGGACCGGCCAGGGCACGCGGTCGAGCGGGGCGGCGGTGGGCACGTCGTCGTGGCGGGTCATCCGCCCATCGTGGCAGCGCGCGGGGGCCGACCCGCCGGGGTCACCGGTCGACGAGCGTGATCTCGAACGCGTAGAGGTCGGGCCGGTAGCAGTGCTGGCCGTGCTCCACGGCGCGGCCCGAGCTGTCGAAGGCCGTGCGCGACATGGTGAGCACGGCGCCGCCCCGCGGCAGGTCGAGCAGGCGCGCCTCGGAGGCGGTGGCCGCGCGGGCGCCGATGCGCTGCTTGGCGACCCGCATGGTCACGCCGCGGCCGCGCAGCAGCTGGTACAGCCCGTGGGTGGTGAGCTCCTCGGGGTCCAGGTCGACGAACGGCTCGGGCAGCACGTTGTCGAGCACCGCGAGCGGCACGCCGTCGGCGGTGCGCAGCCGGGTGAGGTGCAGCACGGGGCTGCCGACCTCGACGCCGAGCGCCTCCGCGATCCGCTCGTCGGCCTCGCCGCGCGACGACGACAGCATCTGCGTGGCCGGCGTCTGGCCCTGCCGCTCGAGGTCCTCGTGGAGGCTCGTGAGCTCGACGTTCCGCGTGACGCGGCCGTGCACGACCTGCGTGCCGATCCCCCGGCGGCGGACCAGCAGGCCCTTGTCGACGAGGTCCTGGATCGCCCGCCGGATGGTGGGGCGGGAGAGCCCGAGCCGGTTGCCGAGCGCGATCTCGTTCTCGAGCCGGGCGCCGGCCGGCAGCGTGCCGTCGTGGATCGCGGTCTCCAGCAGGTTGGCCACCTGGTAGTAGAGCGGCACGGGGCCGGAGCGGTCGAGCGCGAGGAACAGGTCGGGGGGCAGGATCTGCTCCGGTTGCGTCACGTGGATCGCTCCCTCGTAGGTCAGGTCAACGCCTCATCCTGGCATGCGGGCGTTCAGCGGCCCTCCGGCGCCTGGCCCCCGTCCGGGCCGCCGTCCCGCGCCAGCTCGTGCGCCAGCGAGTCGAGCTCGGCGCCGCCCGCCATGAGGCTCGTGAGCTCGCCGAGCGTGATCTCGTCCTTCTCGAACGTGCCGAGGCTGGATCCGCGGTTGAGCAGCAGGAACCGGTCGCCCACCGGGAACGCGTGGTGCGGGTTGTGCGTGATGAAGACGACGCCCAGCCCCCGGTCGCGGGAGCGCGCGATGTAGCGGAGCACGACGCCCGACTGCCTCATGCCGAGGGCGGCGGTCGGCTCGTCGAGGATCAGCACGCGCGCGCCGAAGTGCACGGCGCGCGCGATGGCGACGCACTGGCGCTCGCCGCCGGACAGCGTGCCGATGGGCTGGTCGACGTCGCGCAGGTCGATGCCCATCTGCGCGAGCTGCTCGTGCGTGATCGCCTTCATGGCCCTCACGTCGAGCCGGCGGAACGGCCCCTTCCCCTTCGTGATCTCGGAGCCGAGGAAGAAGTTCCGCCACACGGGCATGAGCGGCACGACGGCGAGGTCCTGGTAGACGGTCGCGATGCCGGCCTGCAGCGCCTGGCGCGGGGATCCGAGCACCACGGGCTCGCCGTCGAGGAGCATGGTGCCCTCGCTCGGCGCGTGCACGCCCGCGAGCATCTTGATGAAGGTCGACTTGCCGGCGCCGTTGTCGCCGAGCACGCACGTGACCTCGCCGGCGGCGACCACGGTCGAGACGCCCGTGAGCGCGTTCACGGCGCCGTACGACTTGCCGATGTCGCGGACCTCGAGGATGGTCGTGCCGACCGGCGGCAGCGGGGGAGCGGTCCTCCCGCCCGCCTCCTCGGCCGCGCCGGGGACGGCACCGGCCAGGGGCTCGGGCACGGGGGTCGTCCCGGCGCTCATCGTCCGCCTCCCGCCCGCGTGCGCACCAGGGTGTTGAGGAGCACCGCGGCGAGCAGCATGCCGCCGAGGATCGTGCGCAGCCAGTTCGTGTCCCACTGGGCGAAGGTGATGCCCTGGAAGACCATGCCGTAGATGAGCGCGCCCAGCGCGGCGCCGATGGCGGATCCGAACCCGCCCGTGAGCAGGCACCCGCCGACCACCGCGCAGATGATGTAGATGAACTCCTGGCCGACGCCCGTGTTCGCCTGCACCGTGGAGGTGCGGAACAGGCTGATCATGCCGACGAGCCAGGCCGCGCCCGCGGTGCCCATGAAGAGGCCGATCTTGGTCTTCACGACCGGCACGCCCACCTGGCGGGCGGACTCCTTGGCGCCGCCGACCGCGAGGATCCAGTTGCCGGCGCGCGTGCGCAGCAGGATCCACGTCGCGACCGCCGTCACGACGGCCCACCACAGCACCGAGACGTAGAACGTGCCGTCGCCGACCTGGAGCGACGAGCCGAAGACCGGCTGGATCTGGTCGTAGGACGGCACCTTCGTCATTCCCTGGATCGCGACCTGGCCGGTGATCAGCTTGGTGACCGCGAGGTCCACGCCCGCGAGCGCGAAGAACGTGCCGAGCGTGACGATGAAGCTCGGCAGCCCCGTCTTCATCACGAGGAACCCGTTGAGCGCGCCGATCGCGAGGGCCGCGGCGAGCGAGACGAGCACGGCCACCCAGATGCTGAGGCCGTAGTGCGAGGTGAGGACGCCGACGACGAGGGCGGAGAAGCCCGTCATCACGCCGGCCGAGAGGTCGAACTCGCCGCCGATCATGAGCATCGCGACGGCGACGGCCATGATCCCGAAGGTCGAGGCCGACTCGAGCCACACGCCGGCGCCCGCGAGCGTGAGGAACTGCGGCGTGTAGAGGGAGAAGAACACGAGCACGGCGAGGGCGGCGACGAGGGCGCCGATCTCCGGACGGGCGAGGATCTTGCGGATCGGCCGGTCCTCGAGGCGCGGCCTCGTGGCGATCGTCACGATGTCCGTGGTGGTCAACGCGGGCTCCTTCGGTGAGCGGGGAGGGGCGGTGCGGGAGGCGGCGCGGGCATGCGCCGGGGGGGCGTGGACTAGCGCGTGCCGTTCTTCGCGAACTCGGCGACCTGCGCCGCGTTCTCCTTCGTGACGAACGCGGGGCCCGAGTACACGGGCTGGCCGCCGCCGATGACGTTGCCGTTGGTGGCGTAGAGGTCGAGCGCGGTGATGCCGAGGAAGCCCTGCACGTACGGCTGCTGGTCGACGGCGAACAGGATCGAGCCGGACTCGACCGCGCCGACGACGTCCTCCGAGAGGTCGAACGTGCCGATCTGCGCCGTGCTCCCCGACTCCTCGACCGCGCCGACCGCGTCGATCGCGTACTGGCCGCCGAGCGTGAGCACGCCGTCGATGGACGGATCCGCCTGCAGCTTCGACTTGATGGTCGCCTTCACCTCGGCGTCGTTCGTGCCGTCGACCTGGAGGTTCGCCATCCGCCCGGAGAAGGCGCTCGCCGCGGAGGAGCAGCGCTCCTCGAGCCCGACGTTGCCGGCCTCCTGGATCACGCAGAGCGCGTTCTCCAGCCCCGCGTCGCCGAGGCGCTTGCCGACGGCCTCGCCCGCGACCGTCTCGCTCTGGCCGACGTGGGTGAGGGCGCCGAACTCGGCCGAGCGCTCGATGCCGGAGTTGATCGTGACGACGGGGATGCCGGCGGCCACGGCCTTCTCGACGCTGTCCTTGACGCCGTCCGGGTTCGCCATCGAGACGACGATGCCGTCGACCTGCTGCGCCACGGCGTTGTCGATGAGCTGGGACTGCTTGGCGGGATCCGGGTCGGCGTTGTAGGTGACCGTCGCGCCGTACTGGCCGCCGGCCTTCTCGGCGCCCGACTTCACGCGGTCCCAGAAGGCGTCGCCCGGGCCGGAGTGCGTGACCACCGCGAAGGTGAGGTCGCCGCCGCCCGCGCCGCCGCCGGCGGTCGGCGCGGTCTCCTGGCCGGTGCCCGCGCACGAGGTGAGGAGGAGGCCCGCCGCGGCCGCGAGGCCGAGGGTGGCGAGGGATCGGTTCTTCATCGAATGCTCCTTGTCGGGCGGACGCCCCGCGGGGGTCCTGGACGTCGTCGTCGGGGTGATCCTCATCCCACCCGACTGCCTTTGTCAACACATGCTGACAAGACGCCTTCGGAGGCGCGCTGCCATCGGGTCGACCGGCTCGTCGGGCCCGACAGATCAGTCTGCCCTCTCGTCGGGTCCTCTCGGCGCGCGACGGCGGCGCCCGTCCGCCGTCGAGGGCGGACGGGCGCCGTCCGGCGGGTCGTGCGGGGGTCAGAGCGAGACGGGCACCGCCACCCGCTCGACGGCCGAGCGCTGCGCCGCG
This sequence comes from Clavibacter capsici, assembly GCF_001280205.1. Lineage (NCBI taxonomy): Bacteria > Bacillati > Actinomycetota > Actinomycetes > Micrococcales > Microbacteriaceae > Clavibacter > Clavibacter capsici. The sequence goes on from NZ_CP012573.1 coordinate 699,666, forward strand.
TCGGCGAGCACGAGCGCCGCGCGGCCGTCCGCGAACGTCGGGCTGTCGGACGCCTCGCCGCGGGCCAGGCGGATGAAGGCGCGCAGCTCGGCCGAGTACGCCGCGGCGTAGCGCTCCAGGAAGAAGTCCTGGTAGGGCGGCTTGCCCTCGACGCTGGTGGCGGTCGAGACGCTGACGAGGCTCGTGAGCGCGTTCGCCACCTGGAGGGATCCGCGCGCGCCGAACGCCTCGATCCGCTGGTCGTAGCCCACCGCGCTGTGCCGGGAGTTCGTGATGACGACGAGCGCGCCCGTGGACGCCCGGAGCGTCACGACCGCGGTGTCGAAGTCGCCGTGCTCGCGCGCGCCCGGGTCGAAGGTCGTGGATCCGGTCGCCTGCACCTCCACGATGTCCGGCAGGAAGAAGCGCGCCATGTCGAGGTCGTGGATCGTCATGTCGCGGAAGATCCCGCCGGAGACGCCCACGTACGCGGCGGGCGGCGCGGAGGGATCGCGGCTCACGATCGACAGCTGCTCCAGCTCGCCGATCTCGCCCGCGGCCACCCGGGCGCGCGCCTCCCGGAACGCCGGGTCGAACCGCCGGTTGAAGCCGAGCGCGACGGGGACGCCCGCCGACATGACGCGGGGGAGGAGGGCGTCGACCCGCGCGATGTCGAGGTCGATGGGCTTCTCGCAGAGCACGGGCAGGCCGTGGTCGACGGCGGCGGCGATGAGGTCGACGTGCGTCGGCGTGGGCGAGGCGACGAGCACCGCGTCGATCCCGCCGGACGCCATCATCTCCGCCGCGTCCGTCGTCACCCGGCCGCCGAGGCGCGCGGAGAGGGCGCGGGCGCCGTCGACGAACGGGTCGCAGATCCACGCGAGCTCGGCGTCCGGATCCGCCGCGATGTTCGCCGCGTGGACCTGGCCGATGCGGCCGGTGCCGATCAGGCCGAAGCGCAGGGGGGTCGTGGTCATGGCGGCGTCCTCGTGTCTCGTCGGTTCTCGTGCGGGTCGCGTCAGGCCCAGGGGCGGAGGGCCTCGCGGTTCACGCGCTGGTCCTCCGCGCGCTCGGCCAGGAAGGCGCGGATGTCCGCGTCGGGGGCGTTGAGCACGTCCTGCTCCACCACGATCCAGCCGTCGTACCCGTGCGCCTCGATCGCGGTCATCGCGCTCGCGAGGTCGACGTCGCCGCGGCCGAACGCCGCGAACGCGCCCGACGACCAGACCTCGCGCATCCCGCCGCCCGCGGCGAGGACGCGGCGGAGCTCGGCGCCGTCGACGTCCTTGACGTGCAGGTGCGTGATGCGCGATCCCCAGCGCGCGACGGCCTGGACCGGGTCGCCGCCCGCGATGACGAGGTGGCCGGTGTCGAGGGTGAGCCCCACGTCGACGGCGTCGAGGAAGCGGTCGACCTCCGCGGGCGACTCGACGAACGTGCCCGCGTGGTGGTGGAAGGTCGGCTCGAAGCCCGCCTCCCGCGTGATCTCGGCGGCGCGCGCGGCGTTGCGGACGAGGCGCGACCAGGCGGCGTCGCCCAGCGGGTCGGCCTCGGCGCCGCGGCCGGGGGCGGCGGCGCGCACCGCGGATCCGGCGTCGGCGAGCGTCGGCAGCGGCAGCCGCGCGGGCCCGGACTCGGCGGCCTCCTGGAACGCGCGCAGGGACGCGCGCAGCTCGGGCAGCGACGCCGCGAACGCGTCGTCGTCGGAGAGGGGCAGCTGGATCCAGCCGCCGGCGAGCTCGAGGCCCGCCCCGGCGAGGCGGTCGCGCAGCTCGCGCCCGCGACCGAGGTAGCCGACCGGGCCGAGGTCGATGCCCGCGTAGCCGGCCTCGGCGAGCGCCTCCACCATGTCGTCGGGCGTCACGACCTCCGCGCCCTCGGGCGTCAGCTCGAACACGCCGAAGCTCACCGGGGCGCCGGCGACGGTGGCCCTCACGCGACGGATCCGGCGGGGCGGGGCGACCGCGCGACGCGGACGGCGGGGGTGATGCGGGTCTGGACCATGCGGCGTCGCTCTGCTCCTCGGGCCGTCGAGCGCGGATGTTTGTCCTGACGATAGTACGTGGAGATCGGCCCCGCCACGCTCCCGCGCGCACCGACCGGCGGCCCCGGCGGCGATCGCATGACGAGCCGGTGACGATCCGGTTGCGGCCGGCCGCGGGGACGGCGGCCCGGCTTACGCTCGACCAGTGATCCCCCATGTGGGGGAACCGCGACGCCGAGGGGGACGACGCCATGACCGAGACCGACACCGCAGCCGCATCCGGATCCCGGGAGCGCCGACCCGGATCGGCCCGCCGCGTCGCCCGCCCGCTCGCCGTCGCGACCGCGCTGGCCCTCGGCCTCTCGGCGCTCGTCGCCGCTCCGGCCGAGGCCGTCACCGTCTCGATCGCCGACGTGCAGGGCACCGGCAGCGCGACCCCGTTCGCCGGGAAGGCCGTGACCGTCGAGGGCGTCGTCACCGCCGACTACCGCGGGGCCAGCGGCTACGCGGGGCTCGTGATCCAGACCGCGGGCTCGGGCGGCCCGACGGACGCCACGCCCGGGGCCTCCGACGCGGTCTTCGTCTACCTCGGCAGCCAGGACCCGGCCGTCGCGATCGGCGACCTCGTGCGCGTCACGGGCACCGCATCCGAGCGCCAGGGCCAGACGCAGGTCTCCGCGACCGCGACCGACCTCGTGCAGGCGGCGGTCGGGGTGCCCGCGGCGACCCCGCTGCCCGACACGCTCCGCGGCGCCGACCGCGAGTCGCTGGAGAGCATGCTCGTCACGCCCACGGGTGACTACCGCGTCGGATCCGCGCACCAGCTCGAGACGTACGGCACCCTCTGGCTGAGCGCGGGCGCCGAGCTCCCGGTCAAGGCCACCGACGTGGTCCGGCCGGGTGCCGAGGCCGACCGCATCGCCGCGGACAACCGCGCGCGCCGGCTCCTCCTCGACGACGGCTACAACATCCAGCTCACGAACGCCGCGTACCCGGCCGGCGCGACGCAGCCGTACTACACGGCCGACCGGGTCGTCCGGAACGGCGACGTGCCCGTCTTCCCGTCCACGCCCTACGTGCTCGCCTTCGGCTTCGACGACTGGCGCCTCCAGCCCACGACGCCGCTCACCTCGCTCGACGCCGCCGGCCGCGTGCCGACGTTCACGGCCGGGAACCCGCGGCCGGCGTCCTCGCCCGAGGTCGGCGGCGACGTCCGCATCGCCGGGTTCAACGTCCTCAACTACTTCACGACGCTCGGGGAGCGCGGCGCGAGGACGGCGGAGGAGTTCCAGCGGCAGCGCGCGAAGATCGTCACGGCCATCACCGGGCTCGACGCGCAGGTGGTCACGCTCATGGAGATCGAGAACTCCACCCGCTTCGGCGAGCCGGCCGACACCGCGACCGCCGACCTCGTGCGCGGCCTCAACGACGCCGCCGGGAAGCGCGTGTGGGACTACGTGCGCACCCCGGCCGTGCTCGCGACCACGCCGACGGACGAGATCCAGAACGCGATCATCTACCGCACGGACGCCGTGACGCCCGTCGGCGCCTCCGCCACCCAGGTCGACGAGACGGTGTGGGGCAACGCGCGCGAGCCGATCGCGCAGTCGTTCCGCGGCGCCGACCGCACCTTCACGGTGGTCGCGAACCACCTCAAGTCGAAGTCGGGCTCGGGCACGCAGCCCGCCGACGGCCAGGGCTTCTTCAACGCCGACCGTGTCGCGCAGGCGAAGGCCGTCGCGCGCTTCGCGTCCGAGTTGCAGGTCTCCAGCGGATCCGACCTCCTCTACCTCCTCGGCGACTTCAACGCGTACTCGGAGGAGGACCCGATCCAGGTGCTCCGCGACGCCGGCTTCGTCGACCTCGTGCCCGCGAAGGCGCCGGGGGAGCGCACGTACTCGTTCGACGGCGAGGTCGGATCCCTCGACCACGTCCTCGCGACCGGCGCGGGAGCCGCGCGCGTCACGGGCGTGGGCGTCTGGGACGTCAACGCGCCCGAGTGGGCCGAGCGCGAGTACGGCGGCGCCGCCACCGACGGATCCAGCGCCTTCCGCTCGAGCGACCACGACCCCGTGAAGGTCGGCCTCGACACGATCCGCGACCCCTCGACGCTGGTCGGGTACGCCGACCGCCTCCTCGTCCGGAGCGGGCAGCCGGTGCGGTACACCGTGAAGCTGGCTGCCGGCGGAGCGACCGCGCCCACGGGCCGCGTGCAGGTCCTCGACCGGGGCCGCGCCATCGCCTCCGTCGACCTGACCGCCGCCGACGCCGGCCGCGCGACCGTCACGCTGCCGAGGCTCTCCCGCGGGATCCACCTGCTCACCGCGTCCTACGCGGGCGGCGACGAGGCGAAGGCGTCGAGCAGCGTCTGGCCGTCGATCGTGCTCGTCTGGTAGCCGCCCCGCCCCCGCGTGGAATGCGCGGGGGCGGCACCCGGTTGCACCCCGTGACCGCACGAGAGACACGAGAAGAGGACGCCCCATGGCCACCACCGAGCTGACCGCAGAGAACTTCGAGAGCATCGTCGACTCCAACGGCATCGTCGTCGTCGACTTCTGGGCCGACTGGTGCGGCCCCTGCAAGCAGTTCGCCCCCGTCTTCGACAAGTCGAGCGAGAAGCACGCCGACATCGTCCACGGCAAGGTCGACACCGAGGCGCAGCAGTTCCTCGCGCAGCAGGCGAACATCTCCGCCATCCCGACGCTCATGATCTTCAAGGACCAGACGCTGATCTTCAGCCAGGCGGGCGCGCTGCCCGCGCCGGCCCTCGAGTCCCTCATCGAGGAGGTCCGCGCCGTCGACGTGGCCGCCCTCAAGGAGCAGGCCGCCGCCGAGGCCGCGCAGGCGACGCCCGGCGCGAGCGCGGACCCGACCGCGATCTGACCCGCGCCTGATCCACGCCGACGGCCCCTCCCCATGCGGGAGGGGCCGTCGGCGTCCCCACCGCTCGCACCGCCCCGGTCCCGTCCGCGGGCCCCGGATACGATGGCCCCGATGACCTCCACCCCTCCCGCTCCGGCCGGATCCCCCGCGCTCGCACCCGCCCTCGAGCGCCTCGGCACCGTCTTCGGGTACGACGCCTTCCGGGGCGACCAGCAGGAGATCGTCGAGCACGTCATCGGCGGCGGCGACGCGCTGGTGCTCATGCCCACGGGCGGTGGCAAGTCGCTCTGCTACCAGATCCCGAGCCTCGTCCGCGAGGGCACGGGCGTGGTCATCTCGCCGCTCATCGCGCTCATGCAGGACCAGGTCGACGCCCTCCGCGCCGTCGGCGTGCGGGCCGCGTTCCTCAACTCCACGCAGGACCTCGAGACCAGCCGCGAGGTCGAGCGCGCCCTGCTCGACGGCGACCTCGACCTGCTCTACCTCGCGCCCGAGCGCCTCATCCTCGACCGGATGGGGCGCCTCCTCGACGAGGCGCGCATCGCCCTCTTCGCCATCGACGAGGCGCACTGCGTCTCCCAGTGGGGCCACGACTTCCGCAAGGACTACCTCGCGCTGTCCATGCTCCAGGAGCGCTGGCCCGAGGTCCCGCGCATCGCGCTCACCGCCACGGCCAACGAGGCCACGCACGCCGACATCACGGCGCGCCTCGGCCTCCAGGACGCGCGCCACTTCGTCTCCTCCTTCGACCGGCCGAACATCCGCTACCGCATCGTGCCCAAGGCCGAGCCGCGCAAGCAGCTGGTCGACCTCATCCGGAACGAGCACGCGGGCGACGCCGGCATCGTCTACTGCCTGAGCCGGAAGACCGTGGAGCAGACGGCCGAGGCGCTGAACAAGCAGGGGATCACCGCGCTGCCGTACCACGCGGGCCTCGACGCCGCCGTGCGCCAGCGCAACCAGGCGCGCTTCCTCCGCGAGGACGGCATCGTCATGTGCGCCACCATCGCGTTCGGCATGGGGATAGACAAGCCGGACGTGCGCTTCGTCGCCCACATCGACCTGCCGAAGTCCATCGAGGGCTACTACCAGGAGACCGGTCGCGCGGGCCGCGACGGCCTCCCGTCCACCGCCTGGCTCGCCTACGGCCTGCAGGACGTGGTGCAGCAGCGCCGCATGATCGACCAGTCCGAGGGCGACGCGCAGCACCGCCGCCGGCTGTCGCAGCACCTCGACGCGATGCTCGCGCTGTGCGAGACCGTCGGCTGCCGCCGCGTGCAGCTCCTCCGCTACTTCGGCGAGGAGACGGGTCCCTGCGGCAACTGCGACACCTGCCTCGAGCCGGTCGAGACGTGGGACGCGACGGTGCCGTCGCAGAAGCTCCTGTCCACCATCGTGCGGCTGCAGCGTGAGCGCGGCCAGCGCTTCGGGGCCGCGCACCTCATCGACATCCTGCTCGGCAATGCGACCGACCGCGTGCGCCAGCAGGGGCACGACCAGCTCGCCACCTTCGGCATCGGCACCGAGCTCACCGACGTGCAGTGGCGCGGCGTCGTCCGCCAGCTGCTCGCGCAGGGCCTCCTCGGCGTGAGCGACGACGGCTACGGCACCCTCGTCATCACGGCGGGCAGCGGCGACGTGCTCACCGGATCCCGCCAGGTGCCCATGCGGCAGGAGCCCGAGCGCATCGTGCGCGGCCGCGGCACGCGCACCACCCGGGCCAAGGGCGGCCAGGTCGTCGACCTGCCCGAGGAGGCGCAGGGCCTGTTCGAGGCCCTCCGCGCGTGGCGCTCGGAGCAGGCGAAGGAGCAGGGCGTGCCCGCGTACGTCGTGTTCGCCGACGTCACGCTGCGCGAGGTCGCCACCGTGCGCCCGCAGGATCTCGGGCAGCTCGCCGGCATCACGGGCGTCGGCCAGAAGAAGCTCGACACCTACGGCGAGGGGCTCCTCGCGGTGGTCGCCGCGGGATCCGACGCCGCCGGGTAGCGCCGAGGGCGGGGGAGAGGGACCCGATCCCGAGCCTCGAGGGCTGCGGGACCGGGCCGCGCACACGGCCGACTTTTACCCGAAGACCGGCCCGGCGCTGGCGGGACAGCTCACCCGAAGAGCTGTCGCCGTTGCCCACGATCGTACTGGTCCGACCGTCCGCCCCATGCGGGCTGTGGGCAGTCGGTGCGAGCGGTGCCCGTCCGTCCCGCTGACGGCGCCCGGGCGTCGCCCTGATGTAAACAGCGTGTAACGGGAGGTCGCGGACGCGACCCGGCCATTGCCAACACCCGTACGCGTATTTGTAATATGTCACCTACCACCGGCCACCCGAGGCGGGGCGAGGGAGTGACATGGCAGTCAGCGGAGCAGGCGCGGACGACATCCGCGCCGCAGCACGTCGCCCGGCCGTGCTCCCCACCACCGGATCCCGGCAGCCGCTCGGGGCCGGGGAGGTCGCCCTGGAGGGCGGCCTGCTCGGCGCGTGGCAGGAGCGCAACCGGGAGCGGACCATCCCGCACGCGATCGCGTCGATGGCCGCCGCCGGCAACCTCGACGACCTCCGCGCGGCGGTGGACGGCCCCGGCGAGCGGCCCGTGCCGCGCTATCCGTTCCTCGACACCGACGTCTACAAGACCCTCGAGGGCGTCGCGTACGAGGTCGGGCGCGGCGTCGCCACCCCGGGGATGCGCGCCTTCCTCGCCGAGGCGACGGACGTGCTCGAGCGCGTGCAGGCCGACGACGGCTACATCGGCTCGTACGTGCAGCGGCCCGGATCCGACCGCGAGCCCTGGTCGGACCTCGCCTGGGGCCACGAGCTCTACAACCTCGGGCACCTGATCCAGGCCGCCGTCGCCGACTCCCGGCAGGGCGGCGAGGGCCGCCTCCTCGCGGTCGCCCGCCGGTTCGCCGACGCCGCGGTGCGGGAGTTCGGCCCCGACGGGCGCGCCGAGGTGTGCGGGCACCCCGAGGTCGAGATGGCGCTCGTCGAGCTGCACCGCGAGACGGGGGAGCGCGCGTACCTCGACCTCGCGTCCGCGTTCGTCGACCGGCGCGGCCACGGCACGGTCGCCACGCGGATCTTCCCGGCCGAGTACTTCCAGGACGCGCATCCGTTCCGGGAGATGCCCGCCGTCACGGGTCACGCCGTGCGCATGGCGTACCTGGCCGCGGGCGCCACGGACGTGGCGACGGAGACGGGCGACGCGGAGCTGCTCGCCGCCTCCATCCGCCTCTTCGACGACGCCGTGCGCACCCGCCTCTACGTCACGGGCGGGCTCGGCAGCCGCCACTCGGACGAGGCCATCGGCGACGCCTACGAGCTGCCGAGCGAGCGCTCCTACAGCGAGACGTGCGCCGCGATCGCCGTGATGCAGTGGGCCTGGCGCCTCTTCCTCGCGACCGGCGAGCCGCGGTTCCTCGACGCGCACGAGACGGTGCTGCTGAACGCCTACGCCGTGGGCCTCTCCGCGGACGGCACGGGCTTCTTCTACGACAACCCGCTCCAGCGACGCCCCGACCACCACGCGCAGTCGGGCGCGGAGGTCGAGGGCGAGCTCCTCCGCCGGCCGTGGTTCACCTGCCCGTGCTGCCCGCCGAACATCGTGCGCTGGATGAGCGAGCTGCAGGACCACGTGGCGGTGCGGGACGGCGACGACCTCGTGATCGCGCACCCGGCCGCGTGCGTGATCCGCACCGCCGCGCTCGACGTGCGCGTCACGACCGCGTACCCGTGGGACGGGTCGATCCGCGTCGAGGTGCTGCGCGCGTCCGGTGCGGAGGCCGGCATCGTGCTGCGCCGCCCGGGCTGGTGCCGCTCGGCGACCGCGGTCGTGCAGGGCGCCGACGGTTCCGCCGAGGTCGACGCGGCGGCCGCCGACCGGTGGATCCGCGCCACCCGCGCCTGGGCCCCCGGGGACGCGCTCGTGGTCGAGCTCGACATGCCCGTGCGCGCCCTCGGATCCCACCCGCACCTCGACGCGACGCGCGGCAGCCTCGCGGTCGCCCGCGGCCCCGTGGTCTACGCCGTCGAGCAGGAGGACGCCGGCGCACCCGTCGACGACCTGCTCCTCGACCCGCGCGACCTGGCGGCGGCGCGCACCGTGCCGCTGCCGGTCGACGCGCCGTGGGGTCCCGCGTCCGCCGCCACGGATCCCGCGTCCGGCGTCGCGCTTTCGCTCCGTCTCCGCCGCGCGGTGCCCGCACCCGACGAGCTCTACCCCGAGGTCGTCCCCGGCACCGCCGCCCCCGCCCCGTCGGCCGACCCCGTCGACGCGGTCCTCGTCCCGTACGCCCTGTGGGGCAACCGGGACGCGGGGGCGATGCGCGTCTGGATCCGCGCGGCCGACACCGGCTGACGCCCCGTCCGCGCGCGGCACCCCGGATCCACCCGATCCGGGGCGATCGCGCGCACCTCCACCTCCCCTCCCACCCATCGCACGACCCCGTCCGTCACTCCCCACCCGGTGCGCTCCGGCCGCCATCCACGAAACGAGAGTCCGATGAACAGACGAATCACCGCAGTCGGGCTGGCCGTCGCCGCCAGCCTCGCCCTCACGTCCTGCGCCGGCGCCGGAGGCGGCGGCGGGAGCGGCGACGTCACCGGCCCGGCCGACACCGGCGGCACCATGCACGTGCTGCAGAGCACCGACTTCTCGCACCTCGACCCGGAGATGGGGTACGACACCGGCGTCCAGAACCTCTACCGGCTCATCTACCGCACGCTGACGACGTCGTCGGGGAAGGACGGCGCGACGATCGCCCCCGACCTCGCGACCGACACGGGCACCCCCAACGAGGACGCGACGGTGTGGACCTTCACGCTGAAGGACGGTCTCAAGTTCGAGGACGGCTCCCCGATCACGAGCGAGTCCGTCAAGTTCGGCGTCGAGCGCTCGTTCGACCCGGCGCTCGCCATCGGCACGCCGTACACGCGCCTCTACCTCGCCGGCGCCGAGTCGTACAAGGGGCCCTACGAGTCGGGCGACCTCTCCTCCATCGAGACCCCGGACGAGAGGACCATCGTCTTCCACCTCAACCGCCCGGTGCCGGAGTTCGCGAGCGTCGCGGCGCAGAGCACGTTCACGCCGTTCCCGGCGGACAAGGAGAAGGTGACGGTCACGAGCATCGACCAGCAGCCGATCGCCTCCGGCCCGTACCGGGTCACGGCCCGCACCGCGGGATCCTCCCTCACCCTCGAGCGGAACCCCGAGTGGGACCAGGCCACCGACGACGTGCGCACGGCCAAGCCCGACGCGTGGCAGTTCACCATCGGACTCGACCAGGCCACCATCGACGAGCGCATGCTCGCCGGGCAGGGCGACGACAAGCAGGCGATCGCCGGCGCGATCACGGCCGCCTCGGTGTCCCGGATCCAGACGCCCGCGCTCAAGGCGCGCACCGTCTCCGGCGACTTCGGCTGCACCACCTACCTCGGCCTCAACACGACGAAGCCGCACCTCGACGACGTCCGCGTCCGCCAGGCGATCGCCTACGCGGTCGACAAGAAGTCCCTCGCGGACGTCGCCGGCGGGCCCATGCTCGCGTCGCCGGCCTCGACGATGCTCACCCCCACCATCCCCGGGCACAAGGACTTCGACCTGTACCCGAGCACCGACAGCGCGGGCGACGTCGACAAGGCGAAGGCGCTGCTGACCGAGGCCGGGCTCCCCGACGGCTTCACCATGACGCTCGACGTGCGCAACCTGCCCACGGCGCAGAAGCAGGCAGAGGCGCTGCAGCAGTCGCTCGCCAAGGCGGGCATCACGCTCGAGCTCAACATCATCGACACCGCCACGTACTACGAGACCATCGGCACCCCGTCGCAGCAGCACGACGCCGCCGTCACGGGCTGGTGCCCCGACTGGCGCTCCGCCAGCACCGTCCTGCCGACGCTCTTCGACGGCCGCCAGATCAGCGAGAAGGGCAACAACGACCTGTCGCAGCTCGACGACCCGGCGGTGAACGCCAAGATCGACGAGGTGTCCGCCATGACCGACCTCGACGCGGCGAAGACGGCGTGGGGCGACCTCGACGAGCAGATCCAGCAGCTCGCGCCGACCGTGCCGCTCCTCTTCGGACAGACCGTCATGGTGGTCGGGCAGGACGTGCGGAACGCCTACTCGAACCCCCTCTGGGCAGGCGGCATCGACTTCGCCACCATCGGCCTCCACACGGGGAAGTAGGCGGTGACCGCCGCACTCCAGGGCGCCCCGGTGCCCGACTCCGCCCCCGCGTACCCGACGGGACGGCCGCCGGCCGTCACGCCGGCCACGCGCGTGGTCGCCGCCCTCCGGTCGACGCCGTCCGTGATCGCGAGCGCCGCGTTCGTGGTGCTCGTCCTCGTGCTCGCGGTGTTCGCGCCGCTCCTGTCCGGGATCACCGGGTGGGGGCCGACGACCTTCGACGCCACGGCCGTGGACCCCGTCCTCGGCGGCCTGCCCGTCGGCCCGTTCGGCGGCGTGAGCGCCTCGCACTGGTTCGGCGTCGAGCCGCAGAACGGGCGCGACATCTTCGCCCGCATCGCGTACGGCGCCCGGGTGTCCCTGCTCATCGCGGTCTCCGCCACGGTCGTCACCACGACGGTCGGCGTGGTGCTCGGCATGGTCGCGGGCTACTTCGGCGGGATCGTCGACCAGGTCGTGTCGCGGGTCATGGACTTCCTCATGGCCTTCCCGGCGCTGATCTTCATGATCGCCATCCTGTCGGCGCTGCCCGCGGGCAACCGGCCGGCGCTCCTCGTCGTGGTGCTCAGCATCTTCGGCTGGCCGTACACGGCGCGCATCGTGCGCGGCCAGACCATGACGATCCGCACCCGGGACTTCGTGGAGGCGGCCCGGGCGTCCGGCGCCTCCTCGATGCGGGTGGTCTTCCGGGAGGTGCTGCCGAACCTGCGCGGCACGATCATCGTGCTCGCCACGCTCGCGGTGCCGAGCTACATCGGCACCGAGGCGGGCCTGTCGTTCCTGGGTGTCGGCGTGCAGCCGCCGACGCCGTCGTGGGGCCAGATGATCGCCGACTCGGTGGCCTGGTACACGGTCGACCCCGCGTACTTCATCGTGCCGGGCTCGTTCCTCTTCCTCACCGTGCTGTCGTTCACGGTCTTCGGCGACCACCTCCGCACCGCGCTCGAGCAGGGGGAGGCGGCATGATCGGCTACCTCGTCCGCCGGGCCGGATCCGCGCTGATCGTGCTCGCGCTCATCAGCCTGTTCACCTACATGATCTTCTTCCTGCTCCAGCCGGACCCCGCCGTCACCATCTGCGGCAAGACCTGCACGCCGGACAAGATCGACTCCATCCGCCAGCTCCTCGGCCTCGACCGGCCGTTCTGGGCGCAGTACGGCGACTTCCTCGCCGGCATCTTCACGGGCCGCTCGTACGGCGAGGGCGCGACCGCGATCCAGTGCGCGGCGCCGTGCCTCGGCTTCAGCTTCCAGACGCAGCAGTCGGTGCTCGACATGATCGTGTCCCGCCTGCCCGTGAGCATCACGCTCGCGGTCGGCGCGGCGGTCCTCTGGGTCGTCTTCGGCGTGGCCGGCGGCCTCGTCAGCGCGATCAAGCAGGGCACCGTGTGGGACCGGGCCGCCATGACGGCGGCGCTGACCGGGATCAGCGTGCCGACGTACTTCGCGGCGCTGCTCCTGCAGTACGTGCTCGTGGTGCAGCTGCAGGTGCTGCCGTTCCCGCAGTCCGTGGACTTCGGCGACGACCCCGTCGTGTGGCTCCAGTCCTACATCATGCCGTGGCTCGTGCTCGCCCTCGGGTACGCGTCCGTGTACGCGCGGATCGTGCGGGCCAACGTGATCGACACGCTGCAGGAGGACTACCTGCGCACCGCGCGGGCCAAGGGCCTGTCGGCGGCGCTCGTGATCCGCCGGCACGCGCTGCGGCCGTCGCTCACGCCCGTCGTCACCCTGTTCGGCATGGACTTCGCCGGGCTGCTCGGCGGGGCCCTCATCACGGAGACCGTCTTCGGGCTCAACGGCGTCGGCAAGCTCGCCGCCGACTCCATCGCCAAGAACGACCAGCCCGTCATCATGGGCGTCACGCTCCTCGCCGCGGCCTTCGTGGTCGTCGGGAACGTGGTCGTCGACGTGCTGTACACCGTGCTCGACCCCCGAGTGAGGATCACCGCGTGACCGCCACCGCACCGCACCAGCCGCCCGCCCGGGCCGTCCCCGGGACCCCGCTCCTCGAGGTCGAGCACCTCACCATCGCGTTCCCCACCTCGCGGGGGCCGGTCGAGGTGGTGAAGGACCTCTCCTTCCGCGTGGAGCCCGACAGCACCCTCGGCATCGTGGGGGAGTCGGGCTCCGGCAAGTCGATGACCTCGCTCGCCGTCATGGGACTCGTGCCCCGCGGCGGCGAGGTCACCGGCAGCATCCGGCTCGCGGGCGAGGAGCTCGTCGGGCGGTCGGACAGGGAGCTGCGCGCGATGCGGGGCGACCGGATGGCCATGGTGTTCCAGGATCCGCTGTCCTCGCTCAACCCCTACTTCACCGTGGGGCTGCAGATCGAGGAGGCGTACCGGGCGCACCGTCCGGGATCCCGGAAGGCCGTGCGGTCGACGGTGGTCGCGGCGCTCGAGCGGGTCGGCATCACGGAGGCCTCGACGCGCGTGGACCACTACCCGCACCAGTTCTCCGGCGGCATGCGCCAGCGCATCATGATCGCGATGGCGCTGTGCCTCGAGCCCGAGCTGCTGATCGCGGACGAGCCGACCACGGCGCTCGACGTGACGGTGCAGGCGCAGATCCTCGACCTGCTGCGCTCCATCCGCGCCGAGACGGGGATGGGGATGCTCGTGATCACGCACGACCTCGCCGTCGTGTCCTCCCTCGCCGACGAGGTGCTCGTCATGCAGGGCGGGCACCGCGTGGAGAGCGGCACCGCCGAGCGCGTGTTCACCGCGCCGGAGGACCCGTACACGCACGCCCTGCTCGAGGCGATCCCCCGCATCGACGCCGCCTACGACCGACCGACGACGGGATCCGCCTCATGAGCACGCACGACGCCCCCACCGGGACCCCGGAGCCCTTCCTCTCCGCCCGCGACCTCGTGAAGGAGTACGTGACGCGCGGCGGCCGCGGGCTCCGACCGCCCGTGCGCCGCTTCCGCGCCGTCGACGGCGTGAGCCTCGACGTGCCGACCGGGCAGACGCTCTCGATCGTGGGGGAGTCCGGATCCGGCAAGTCGACGACCGCGCGCATCGTCGCCCACCTGCTCGACCCCACGTCCGGCACGTTCGCGCTGAAGGGCGAGGACATGACGCACGCGACGGGCGCCCGGCTGCGGGAGTTCCGGCGGCAGGTGCAGGTGGTGTTCCAGGATCCGGCGTCGTCGCTCAACCCGCGGCACACGGTGGAGCAGATCATCAGCGCGCCCCTGCGGTACCAGGGCATCACGACGCCCGGCGGGCACGGGAGGCTCGTGCGCGACCTGCTCGACCGGGTGGGCCTGGACCCGGACCACGCGCAGCGCTACCCGGCCCAGTTCTCCGGCGGGCAGTGCCAGCGCATCGGGATCGCGCGGGCGCTCGCCGTGAGCCCGGGCCTCATCGTGTGCGACGAGGCGGTCTCCGCGCTCGACGTGACGGTGCAGGCGCGGGTCATCGCGCTGCTGCGCGACCTCCAGCGCGAGCGCGGCCTCAGCTACGTCTTCATCGCGCACGACCTCGCCGTCGTGCGGCAGCTCTCCGACCGCGTCGCCGTGATGAGCGCCGGGAAGGTCGTGGAGGAGGGGACGCGCGACGACGTCTTCGAGCGCCCGCAGCACCCGTACACGCGGTCGCTGCTGGACGCCGTGCCGCGCATCGATCCCGAGTGGGACCGCCGTCGCGAGGCCGCGCGGGCCGCCGCGGGGCTCGCGCCGGGATCGCTCAGCACGGGCGCCGTGCGCACGTCGGACGGGTCGGCCGCGTGATCGTCGGATCGGCGACCGTCCCCGGCGTGCACGTCACCGACCACCAGGTCGAGGTGCCGCTCGACTGGGCGGCGGCGCGCGCCGGCGAGCCCACGGCGACGATCACCGTCTTCGCCCGCGAGCTCGTCGCCCCCGACCGCCGGGCCGACGACCTGCCCGCGCTCCTCTACCTCCAGGGCGGGCCGGGCGGGAAGTCGCCGCGCGTCATCGACGACGGCGGCTGGATCGGCCACGCCCTCCGCACGCACCGCGTGGTGCTCCTCGACCAGCGCGGCACCGGGCGGAGCACGCCCGTCACGGCGCGCACCATGCTGCGCTTCGGTGAGGACCACGCATCCGCCGCCCGGTACCTCGCGCTCTTCCGGGCCGACTCGATCGTGCAGGACGCGGAGGCGCTCCGGCAGCACCTCGAGGGCGGGCGCCGCTGGTCGACGCTCGGCCAGAGCTACGGCGGCTTCCTCACGCTCACCTACCTGTCGCTCGCGCCGGAGGCCCTGTCGGCCTGCTACGTGACGGGGGGCCTCGCCTCCCTCGACCCCTCCGCCGAGGAGGTGTACCGCCGCACCTACCCGCGCACGGTCGCCAAGAACGCCGGCTACCACGCGCGCTACCCGGGCGACGTCGGGATCCTGTCGCGCCTCGCCGACCGGCTCGCGGCGGGCGACGTGACGCTGCCCGACGGCGACGCGCTCACGGTCCGCCGCCTGCAGACCATCGGGATCGACCTCGGCATGGGGCCCGGGCGGGAGCGGATCCACGCGCTGCTCGACGAGGCGCTCGACGACCGCGGCGAGCCCACCGACGTGCTGCTCGCCGAGATCCAGCGCCTCACCTCCTACGCCGCCAACCCGCTGTTCGCGGCGATGCAGGAGAGCATCTACGCGTCCGGCACCCGTCCCGCCACCGCGTGGGCCGCCGAGCGGGAGCGCGGCCGGCACCCGGCCTTCGCGCCGAGCGCCCGGCCGCTGCTGCTCACCGGCGAGATGATGTACCCCTGGATGTTCGAGGAGATCCGGCTGCTGCGCCCCTTCCGCGGCGCGGTCGAGGAGATGGCGCGGCGCGACGACTGGCCCGAGCTCTACGACCCGGCCCGGCTCGCCGCCAACGAGGTGCCCGTCGCCGCCGCGATCTACCACGACGACATGTACGTGGACGCGGGCCTGCAGCAGGAGACGGTCGCGCGCGTGGGGAGCGCCCGCGCGTGGATCACGAACGAGCACGAGCACGACGGACTGGGGGCGCCCGGCGTCCTCGGCCGGCTGATGGACACGATCGCCCGCGATGGAGGAGGCCTGCCCCGATGACCGACACGACCCACGACACGACCGCGGCGACGCCGCCCGCCGACGACCGCCGTCCGCCCCGCCTCGCCGAGGTGCCCGCGTTCCGCGAGCTCATGGCGGGCGGGTGGATCACGCCCGATCGCACGCCGACGACCGTGCCCGGCGCCGTCGAGGCGGCCGCCGCGCACCGGGCCCGGCTGAGCGCCGCGATGCCGGGCGTGACGATGGCGGTCGTGAGCGGGTACGCGCCCACCCGCAACGACGACTGCCGCTACGCCTTCCGCGCCGACAGCGACTTCGTCTGGCTCACGGGCGTGCAGATCGAGGGCGCCGTGCTCGTGATGCACGCGGTGCCGGGCGGCCACGACGCCGTGCTGCACGTGCCCGCGCCCGCGCACCCGGGCGACCCGCGGTTCTTCTCCGACGCCGACCACGGCGAGCTCTGGGTCGGCCCCGCGCCCGCGCACGCCGACTGGCAGCGAGCGCTCGGGATCCCGGTGCGCGACCCCGACCGCCTCGCGCGCGACCTCGCCGGCGTCCGTGACGTGCGCCGCGCGGGCGCCGTCACGGGCGTCCCGTCCGCCCTCGCCGACGTGCCCCGCGACGCCGGCCTCGTGGCGGGGATCGGCGAGCTGCGCGTGATCAAGGACGCGTGGGAGATCGAGGAGCTGCGCCGCGCGGTCGACGACACGGTCGAGGGCTTCGCCGAGGTCGTCCGGGCGATCCCCGAGGCCCGGTCCCACGGGGGCGAGCGCTGGCTGCAGGGCACCTTCGACCGGCATGCGCGCACGGTCGGCAACGGCCCCGGCTACGCCACCATCGTGGGGGGCGGCGGCCACGCGACGATCCTGCACTGGGTGCGCTGCGACGGCCCCCTCCGCGACGGCGAGCTCGTGCTCCTCGACATGGGCGTGGAGGCCCGGAGCCTCTACACGGCCGACGTCACCCGCACGATCCCCGTGGACGGCTCGTTCACGCCCGAGCAGCGGCTCGTGCACGACGTCGTCGAGCGCGCGCACCGCGCCGGCCTCGAGGCGGTGGCCCCCGGCCGTCCGCTCGTCGACTTCCACCACGCGTCCATGGAGGTGGTCGCGCAGGGGCTCGACGACCTCGGGATCCTGCCCGTCTCGGTCGACGAGGCGCTCTCCCCGGCCGGCCAGCACCACCGGCGCTGGCTGGTCTGCGGGATCGGGCACCACCTCGGCCTCGACGTGCACGACTGCTCGGGCGCCGGGACCGCCGCGTACGCCCGCGAGGTGGAGGCGGGCATGGTGCTGACGGTCGAGCCCGGCCTCTACTTCCCGCCGGACGACGCGATGGTGCCGCCGGAGCTCCGGGGCATCGGCGTGCGGATCGAAGACGATATCGTGGTGACGCAGACGGGGTCCGACGTGCTGTCGGACGCGCTGCCGATCGACGCACGGGGCCTGGAGTCCTGGATGCGCGAGCAGGGGACCCCGTCCTGACCCGAGGAGGAGGACCCGCGTGAGCCTCTCCGCACTGCGTCCCGCACCGCCCCGCGCGAGCCTGCGCGAGCACGTGCACCAGGCCCTGTCCGCGGCCATCGTCTCCGGCGAGCTGGAGCCGGGCACGCTCATCACGGTGCCGACGCTCGCGGTGCGCTTCGACGTCTCCGCCACCCCCGTGCGCGAGGCGATGCTCGAGCTCGAGAAGCGCGGGTTCGTCGAGACCGTGCGCAACAAGGGCTTCCGCGTCACGGCGGTGAGCGACGAGGAGCTCGGCCACCTCGTGCAGGTGCGCCAGCTCCTCGAGGCGCCGGCCATGGAGCGGCTCGCGGGGCGGGTGCCCGACCGGGAGCTGCCTGACCTGGAGGCGCTCGCCGACCGGATCGAGCAGGGTGCGCGCGACGGCGACCTCCGCGCGTACCTCGAGGCCGACCAGGAGTTCCACCTGTCGCTCACGCGCATGCTCGGGAACCCCGTCCTCACGGAGTCCATCGCGGACCTCCGCTCGCGCACGCGCCTCGTCGGCCTCGCGTCGATGAAGGAGAGCGCCATGCTCGACGCGTCGGCCGCCGAGCACCACGAGCTGCTGCGGGCGCTCGTCGCGGGCGACGGCGCCGCGGCGCACGAGCTCATGGTGCGGCACATCCGCCACGCCACCGGCTGGTGGGCGGGTCGCGGCGAGGCCGAGGACGAGGGCGACGGCGTCGTGGATCCCGCTTCCGCGCGGGCCTGAGCCGGTTCCTCCACGGGGAGCTTCCCCTGCCGCACGATGTGTGACATATTACTGTCATCGCCGACCACCGCCGCCTGATCCAGGCGCTTCCGACCCGTGAGACGAGGGACCGCATGACGCGTCACGTGGTCGTCGTCGGGGGAGGCATCGTCGGCGCCGCGTGCGCCCGGTCGCTCGCCCGGGCCGGGATCCGCGTCACGGTCGTCGAGCGGGCCGCGGTCGCGTCCGGCACGAGCGCGCAGGGCGAGGGCAACATCCTCGTGTCCGACAAGGGCCCCGGCGCGGAGCTCGAGCTCGCGCAGCTCGCCGCCCGCCGCTGGCCCGAGGTCGCCGCCGAGCTCGCGGACGAGCTGGGCGACGCTCTCCCCTCCATCGAGTACGAGCCCAAGGGCGGGCTCGTCGTCACGACCACCGACGAGGGCGCGGATCCCCTCCTCTCCTTCGCGGCGACCCAGCGCTCCGCGGGCGTCGCCGCGATCCCCGTCGACGTGCGCCGCGCCCTCGAGCTGGAGCCGTGGCTGAACCCCGCGATCACCGCGGCCGTGCACTACCCCGAGGACGCGCAGGTGCAGCCCGCCATCGCGACCGAGGCGCTCGCGGCCTCGGCCCGGCGGGCGGGCGCCGTCGTGCGCACCGGCGTCGAGGTCATCGGGCCGCTGCTCGACGCGGACGGCGCGCTCCGCGGCGTGCGGACGAGCGCGGGCGACATCCCCGCCGACGACGTGCTCGTCGCCGCGGGGCCCTGGTCGGGGGAGGTGGCGCGCGCCCTCGGCGTCGAGCTGCCCGTGCTGCCGCGGCGCGGGGTCGTGCTCGTCACCACGCGCATGCCCCACCGCATCCTCCACAAGGTCTACGACGGCGACTACGTGGGCGCCGTCGGCTCCGGCGACGGGGCGCTGCAGACCTCGGGCGTCGTCGAGTCGACGCCGTCCGGGACGGTGCTCATCGGATCCAGCCGCGAGCGCGTCGGCTTCGACGCGTCGCTGCGCGTGGCCGTGCTCGAGGAGCTCGCCGCGAAGGCCGTGCGGCTGTTCCCCTTCCTCGCCGACGCGAACGCCATGCGGTCCTACGGCGGCTTCCGCCCGTACCTGCCCGACCACCTGCCCGTCGTCGGCCCGGATCCGCGGCTGCCGGGCCTCTGGCACGCGAGCGGGCACGAGGGCGCCGGGATCGGGCTGTCGGTCGCGACGGCCGACCTCATCGCGGCGCAGATGACGGGCGCGGCGACACCGCTCGACGTGCGGCCGTTCTCGGTCGCGCGCGCCTCGCTCGGGCTCGCGATGCCCGGGGCCGTGGCGGCCGACCCGCAGCGGGTGCGCGCGTGACGCCGCGGCGCGTGGATCCGGCCTGCGACCCGATCCGGCCGGCACCCGGCGATGCCGTGCGCTTCACCGTGGACGGGGATCCCGTCGAGGGCCTGCGCGGCCAGACCATCGCGGGCGCGCTCCTCGCCTCCGGCACGCTCGCCTGGCGCACGACCGCGAGCGCGGGGCGCCCGCGCGGCGTCTTCTGCGGGATCGGCGTGTGCTTCGACTGCACCGTCACCGTGAACGGCCTGCCCGACGTGCGCGCCTGCCAGCGCCGCGCGGTCGAGGGCGACGTGGTGGAGACCGGACCGGGCGCGACCGTGCCCGACGCCGACGCGGCGGGGGAGGCCTCGTGAGCGCCGCGGACGACCGGCGGCACGTCGTCGTGGTCGGCGCGGGACCCGCGGGGCTCGCCGCCGCGGTCGTCGCCCGGGGTCGCGGGGCGCGGGTCACGCTGCTCGACGCGTCGGACGAGCTGGGCGGCCAGTACTGGCGGCACCTGCCGGCCTCGCGGCCGGCCGCGCGCGAGCGGATCCTGCACCACGGCTGGGACGCGTTCACCGCGCTCCGCGAGCGGCTCGCGGCCGACGACGGCTGCGCGATCGTGACCGGCGCGCAGGTGTGGGCGATCGAGCGGCCGGCCGACGGCGCCGTCCACGCTCCCGCCGCGGTGCTCCACGTGCTCGTCGGCCAGGTCGACGGATCCCGCCGCGCACCCCTGACCCTCCGCCCGGACGCGCTCGTCCTCGCGACCGGCGCGCACGACCGCACGCTGCCCTTCCCCGGCTGGGACCTGCCGGGCGTCTTCACCGCGGGTGCCGCCCAGGCGCTGGCGAAGGGCGAGCGCGTGGCGATCGGCGACCGGGTGGTCGTCGCCGGCGCGGGCCCCTTCCTCCTCCCCGTCGCCGTCTCGCTCGTGCAGGCCGGGGCGCGCGTCGTGGGGATCCACGAGGCCGCGCGCGTGCCGGCGCTCGCGCGCGGCTGGCTGCGGGATCCGCTCGGCCTCGCCCGGGCGCCGCACAAGGCCGCCGAGCTCGCGGGGTACGTCTCCGTGCTGGCGCGCGAGCGGATCGGGTACGCCACCGGCAGCGCGGTCGTCGCCGCGCACGGGACCGACCGCGTCGAGGCCGTCACCGTGCAGCGCCTCGACGCGTCGTGGGCGCCGATCCCGGGCACCGAGCGGCGGATCGCCGTGGACGCCGTGTGCGTCGGCCACGGGTTCACGCCGCGCCTCGAGCTGCCCATCGCCGCGGGGTGCCGCATCGGGCCCGACCGGTTCGTCGAGGTCGACGCGTCGCAGGGAGCTGGACCGGCGGGCGTCTACGCCGCCGGCGAGATCACGGGCATCGGGGGAGTGGACCAGGCGCTCGCGGAGGGCGAGGTCGCGGGGCACTGCGCCGCGGGCGGATCCCCGTCCGACGCCGCCGTCGCGCCCGCCGTCCGCCGCCGCGCGGTCGCGCACGACGTGGCCGGCCGCATCGAGGCCGCGCACGGGATCCGCCCCGGCTGGACCGGCTGGCTGCGCGACGACACGCTCGCGTGCCGCTGCGAGGAGGTGCCCGTCGGCCGGATCCGCGCGACCGCCCGCGCCGCCTCCTCCACCGACCTGCGCTCCATGAAGCTCGCCACGCGCGCCGGCCTCGGCATCTGCCAGGGCCGCGTGTGCGGGCGGACCGTGGAGGAGCTGCTCGCGGCGGACGCGCCGGCGTGCGGAGCCGCACCCGCCGTGCCGCCCGCCTCCGCCGCCCCCGGCTCCGACCGCCGCCCCATCGCCTCGCCCGTGCGCCTCGGCGAGCTCGCCGCCGCCCACGACCGCCGCGACGCCGGACCCCCGTCCCTCGCCGCGGCCGCCCCGGCGTCGACGACCCGCCGCCGGAGCCCGCTCCCGCCTCCCCGACCACCCCCGCACCGCCCCGCACCACCGACCGGAAGGACACGCCATGACCGCACCCGCCCTGGACCTCGGAGGCGTCGTCGTCGCCACCACGCTGCCGTTCCGCGAGGACGCGTCGGCCCCCGCCGGCCTCGCCGTCGACTACGACGCGTACGCCCGGCACTGCGACTGGCTCATGGCGAACGGCTGCCGCGGCGTCGGGCCGAACGGATCCCTCGGCGAGTACTCGTCGCTCACCGACGAGGAGCGCCGGAAGGTCGTGCAGGTCGCGGTCGAGACGGTCGGCGACCGCGGGATCGTCGTCGCGGGCGTGCACGGCGTCGGCTGGCACCAGGCGAGGAAGTGGGCCGAGCTCGCGGCCGAGGACGGCGCCGACGGCGTGCTGCTCCTGCCGCCCACCATCTACCGGGCGAGCGACGACGAGGTCGTCGAGCACTACGCGCGCGTCGACGAGGTGGGCCTGCCGATCATGGCCTACAACAACCCGTTCGACACCAAGGTCGACCTGACGCCCGAGCTCCTCCGACGGCTCGACGCGCTCGAGAACGTCGTGGCGATCAAGGAGTTCTCCGGCGACATCCGCCGCGTGACGGAGATCCAGGACCTGACGGGCCTCGACGTGATCGCGGGCGCCGACGACCTGCTGCTCGAGTCGCTCATCATGGGCGCGGTCGGCTGGTTCGCGGGCTACCCGAACGCCTTCCCGCGCGAGGCCGTCGAGCTCTACGGGCTCGCGACCAGCGGCCGCATCGAGGAGGCGAAGGAGCTGTACCGCCACCTCGTGCCCGTGTTCCGCTGGGACTCGCGCACCGAGTTCGTGCAGGCCATCAAGCTGTCGATCGACGTGGCCGGCGAGAGCACGGGCGGCCCCACGCGTCCGCCGCGCGCGCCGCTGCCGGCCGCCGTCGCGGAGCAGGTCACGCGCGACACCCGCCGCGCGCTCGACCACCTCGCCGGACGATGATCGACGGATGAGGTCCTCCCGCGTCTTCCACGCCGTCGACTCGCACACGGAGGGCATGCCGACCCGCGTCGTCACGAGCGGCTTCGGCGTGATCCCCGGCTCCACCATGAACGAGCGCCGCCTGCACCTCATCGAGAACCTCGACCACCTGCGGCTCCTGCTCATGACCGAGCCGCGCGGCCATGCGGCCATGAGCGGCGCGATCCTGCAGCCGCCCACGCGCGACGACTGCGACTGGGGCGTCCTCTACATCGAGGTGTCCGGCTGCCTGCCGATGTGCGGCCACGGCACCATCGGCGTCGCGACCGTGCTGGTGGAGACCGGGCTCGTGGAGGTGCAGGAGCCGGTCACCACCATCCGGCTCGACACCCCGGCGGGCCTCGTGATCGCGCGGGTCGACGTCGAGGACGGGCGCGCCGCGTCGGTCACGATCGAGAACGTGCCCTCGTACGTGGAGCGGCTCGACGCCTCGATCGAGGTGCCCGGCTACGGCACCGTGCCGTACAGCCTCGCGTTCGGCGGCAACTTCTACGCGGTCGTGGAGCTGGACGACGTGGGGCTGCCGTTCGACCGGGAGCGTCAGCAGGAGATCCTCCAGGCCGGGCTCGCGATCATGGGCGCGATCAACGACCAGGACGCGCCGTCGCATCCGGAGATCACGGGCGTCGACCACTGCCACCACGTCGAGTTCCTCGCGCCCGGATCGGACGCCGGGCTCTCCCGGCACGCCATGGCGATCCACCCCGGCTGGTTCGACCGCTCGCCGTGCGGCACCGGCACGTCCGCGCGCATGGCCGAGCTGTGGGCGCGCGGCGAGCTGGCGGTCGGCGACGAGTTCGTCAACGAGTCGTTCATCGGCAGCCGCTTCACCGGCCGGATCCTCCGGGAGACGACCGTCGCCGGCCGGCCCGCGATCATCCCGGCCATCACGGGCCGCGCGTGGATCACCGGCATGGGCCAGTACCTGCTCGATCCCACCGACCCGTTCCCGAGCGGCTTCCGGTTCTGAGCCGACGCCCCCACCGAGGAGAGACATGACCCCGCACGAGACCGACCCGACCACCGACCCGACCGTGGCGGAGACCGTGGACGCCGTCGCCGCGCGCGCCGCGGAGGCCGCCGCCCCGCTCGCCGCCCTCGCCCCGGCCGCCCGCGCCCGCGCGCTCGAGGCGGTGGCCGACGCGCTCGAGGCGATCCGCCCCGAGCTGCTGCCCGTCGCGGAGCGGGAGACCGCGCTCGCGCCCGGCCGCCTCGCGGGGGAGCTGACGCGCACCACCGTGCAGCTGCGGATCCTCGCGGCGGCCGTCCGCGACGGCCGGTACCTGGACGCGCGCATCGACCACGCGGATCCGGAGGCCGCGCCCACCCCGCGCCCCGACATCCGCCGGTGCCTCGTGCCCGTCGGCCCGGTGCTCAACTTCGCGGCGTCGAACTTCCCGTTCGCGTTCTCGGTCGCGGGCGGGGACACGGCTTCGGCGCTCGCCGTCGGCTGCCCGGTCGTGGTCAAGGCGCACCCGGGGCACCCCGAGCTGTCGCGCCGCGTCGCGGCCGCCGCCTCCGCCGCGCTCGTCGAGGCCGGCCTGCCCGAGGGCGCGCTCCAGCTGATCGAGGGCGAGGAGGCGGGGCTCGCGATGCTGCGCGACCCGCGGATCCGCGCCGCCACCTTCACGGGGTCGCTCCGCGCCGGCCGCTTCCTCGCCGACGTCGCCGCGGCCCGCCCCGACCCGATCCCGTTCTTCGGGGAGCTGGGCAGCGTCAACCCGGTCGTCCTCACCGAGCGCGCGGTCGCGGAGCGCGGGGAGGGCATCGCGCGCGCCCTCGTGGCGAGCGCCGCCGGATCCGCCGGGCAGCTCTGCACCGCGCCCGGCATCGTGCTGGTCCCCGCGGGCCACGGCCTCGACGCCGTGCTCGCGGAGGAGGCCGGCGCCGTCGCGCCGCACGGCATGCTCAACGGGAGGATCGCCGAGGGCTACGCCGACGGCCGCGCCGCCGCGATCGCGGTCGACGGCGTGCGCCTCGTGGCCGAGGGCCGCGCGCCCGCGGGCGACGACGGATCCGTCACCCCCACGATCGCCGCCGTCGCGCTCGCCGACTTCGAGGCCGCGGGCGACGCGCTCCGCCACGAGGTCTTCGGCCCGTTCGCGCTCCTCGTGGAGTACCCCGCGGGCACCGACCTCGCGGCGCTCGCCGCCCGCACGTTCACGGGCGAGCTGACCGCGAGCGTCCACCTCGGCGAGGGCGAGGCCGACGAGGCCGCGGCCCGGCTGATCCGCGTGCTCGCCGCCCGCGCCGGCCGCGTGCTCGTCGACGCCTGGCCGACCGGCGTCTCCGTCACCGACGCGCAGCAGCACGGCGGACCCTGGCCCGCCACCACGCTCGACCGCGGCACGAGCGTCGGCACCGCGTCGCTCGACCGGCTCCTCCGCGGCGTCGCGTTCCAGGGCGTGCCCGACGCGCTCCTGCCCGAGCCGCTGCGCACCGCGAACCCGTGGGGCGTGCCGCAGCGGGTGAGCGCGCGCGGCGCCCGCGCGTAGGCCGGATCCGCTCCGGGCTGAGGGTTCCCACAACCTCCGCCCGCCCGCCGCGGGAGCGCGTTGGAGGCCCGCGACGTGATATTCGGCAGGTGGAGGATCCGTGCATAGCGTGGCCGGTGCCGGCAGGGACGCCGGCGCAGGCGACGGCACGGAGGATCCATGGTCGACACGGCGGCACGAGGACGCACCACCCGCGGCACGAGGGGACGAGGCCCCGCCGCGGGCCCGCAGGACGGCGGCGCGCCCCACGAGGGCGCGCTCCGCGAGGCGGGCGTCCCCGTCGCCGGGGACGTGGACGCCGAGGTCGCGCAGGAGCTCGACCGCACCGACGGGCGCGCGGACACGGGGGCCGGTCCGCGCGTCGACATCGAGGGGCTGGGCCGCGTGCTCCTCGGCCGATGGGCCGACGTCCGTCGCTCGTCCCGTGAGCTGACGAGCCGCCCCGAGCTGCACCGCGTCGAGGGGCTCGACATGCACCAGCACCGGGCGCGCGTGCGCCAGCAGCTGGAGGTGCTCGTCGAGCACGGCGGCGTGCACCGCGCCTTCCCCGTGTCCGTCGGGGGGCTCGAGGACCACGGCGGCAACATCGCCGGCTTCGAGGAGCTCGTCGCGGCGGATCCGTCGCTCCAGATCAAGGCCGGCGTGCAGTGGGGCCTGTTCGGCTCCGCGGTGATGCACCTCGGCACCGAGCGCCACCACCGCGAGCTGCTGCCCGGGATCATGACGCTCGAGATCCCCGGCGCGTTCGCCATGACCGAGACCGGCCACGGCTCCGACGTCGCGAGCATCGGCACGACCGCGACCTACGATCCCGGCACGGGCGAGTTCGACCTGCACACCCCGTTCCGCGCCGCGTGGAAGGACTACCTCGGCAACGCCGCGGTGGACGGCCGCGCCGCCACGGTGTTCGCGCAGCTCGTCACGCAGGGCGTGAACCACGGCGTGCACTGCTTCTACGTGCCGCTGCGCGACGAGACCGGCGCGTTCCTGCCCGGCGTCGGCGGCGAGGACGACGGCCTCAAGGGCGGCCTCAACGGGATCGACAACGGCCGCCTGCACTTCGACCACGTGCGCGTGCCGCGCGCGAACCTCCTCAACCGCTACGGCGACGTGGCCGAGGACGGCACCTACACGTCCGAGATCGCGAGCCCCGGGCGTCGCTTCTTCACCATGCTCGGCACGCTCGTGCAGGGCCGCGTCTCGCTCGACGGCGCCGCGACCAGCGCCGCCAAGATCGCGCTGCAGATCGCGGTCACCTACGGCAACGAGCGCCGCCAGTTCGTCGCGGGCGGCACCGACGAGGAGGTGCTGCTCGACTACCAGCGGCACCAGCGCCGGCTGATCCCGCGCATCGCCACGACCTACGCCGCGTCCTTCGCGCACGAGAAGCTCCTCGCGCAGTTCGACTCCGTGTTCTCCGGCAGGACCGACACGGACGAGGACCGGCAGGACCTCGAGACGCTCGCCGCCGCGCTCAAGCCGCTCAGCACCTGGCACGCGCTCGACACGATCCAGGAGGCCCGCGAGGCGTGCGGCGGCCAGGGCTTCCTCGCCGAGAACCGCCTCGTCGGCCTCCGCGCCGACCTCGACGTCTACGCGACCTTCGAGGGCGACAACACGGTGCTCCTCCAGCTCGTCGCCAAGCGCCTGCTCACCGACGTGAACAAGCGCTTCGCGAAGGCCGACTTCGGGGTGCTCGCGCGCTACGCGGTCGAGCAGGCCGCGGACCGCACGCTGCGCTCGACCGGCCTGCGCACGCTCGGGCAGGCGCTCGCGGACCGGGGATCCACCGCCCGCTCGGTCGGGCAGCTCCGCGAGACCGAGACCCAGCGCGCGCTGCTGACCGGACGCGTGGAGACGATGGTCGGCGAGATCGCGACCGCCCTCCGCGCCACGAGGAAGATGGCGCCGGCCGAGGCCGCCGCGCTCTTCAACCGGCACCAGGACGCGCTCATCGAGGCGGCCCGCGCGCACGCGCAGCTGCTGCAGTGGGAGGCGTTCACCGAGGCGCTGGACCCCGCGTCGGAGACCGGCCGCGCCATGGACGACGGCACCCGCCGGATCCTCACCTGGACCCGCGACCTGTTCGGCCTCCGCCTCATCGAGGAGGACCTGGCCTGGTACCTCATCCACGGCCGCATCAGCTCGGCGCGCGCCCGCGCCGTCACGGCCTACGTCGACCGGCTCGTCGCGCGCCTCCGCCCGCACGCGCAGGACCTCGTCGACTCCTTCGGCTACACGCCGGCGCACGTGCGCGCGGCGGTCGCGTCGGGCGAGGAGCGTGCCCGCCAGGACGAGGCGCGCGCGTACCGCGACGCCCGGATCGCGGACGGCTCCGCGCCGCGCATGGAGAAGAGCGAGAAGAAGAAGGCGCGGTAGCCCGGCGCGGGGCGGGTCTAGGCGTGCAGCGCCCGGTCCGCCGGTCCCGTGCGCCACGACGCGAAGCGGGCCGTGAATCCCGCGCGGGTGGGGGCGCAGCAGAAGGGGCCGGCGGTCGCCGCGGCGTCGGGATCCAGCGGCGCGACCCGCACGAGGCGCCAGGGCTCGTCGTCGACCCGGGCGCGCACCGTGAGGGCGTCGCCGGAGCGGCTCGCGCGGATGGTGACGAGCCGGCCCGACCAGCCGGGCACCGGGGCGAGCGACCAGTCGGAGACGCCGCGCGTGACGACCGCGCCGAGGCCGTCCTCGCCGTCGCTGCGCTCGACGCCCGCCTTGATCCACGTCTCCGCGTCGACCCGCACGAAGACGCCCGCCTGGTCGAACTGCTCGCGGAGATCCAGCGTGAACGCCACCTCCACCGCGGTGCCCGGCGCGAGCGGGGCGAGCAGCGCGTGCTCGGTGTCGTGCACGAAGCCGTAGGAGGTGGTGCGCCACGCGTCGCTGCCCTCGCGGGCGGTCACGTCCATGCCGCTGTCGTGGATCTGCACGGCCTCCGGCTCGGTCGTCCAGGCGCCCCGGGCCCAGGGGACGTCGGCGAGGTCGGCGGGGATCGCGGAGGAGTCGCTCATGCGACGAGGCTACGGCCGCGGGCCGAGCGCGCGCATCCCGAGGGCGCCCGCCCCGTCAGCCGGCGGCGGGCCGCGGTTCGCCGAGGAACGGCATGATCGCCTCGGCCCAGTGCGCGTGCATCACCCGGTAGGAGAAGCGGTCGCGGACGTGCAGGCGCGTGCCCGAGATGTCCGGGTAGGGGGCGTGGACCACGCCGTGCTCCGGGTCGTCCAGCAGGGCCGTCGCGCGGTTGAGCCGGGACACCTGGGTCTGCAGCAGCTTCCGGGCGATCATGGGGATCGGCTGGAACCTGTCCATCGGCGGGATGCCCGTGACGACGACGCGGCACCCGTCACCGGCATGGGCGCGGATGGTGCCGACGATGCCGGTCAGCCGGTCGATCCACTCCTCGGCCGAGGTCGCGACGAGCACGTCGGGGATGCCGAGCGCGACCACCGCGAGGTCGAGGGGCGCGGCCACGCGGTCGGCGACGGCGGAGGCGGCCTTGCGCGCCGTCATGTCGTACGCCGCGATGCTCTCCCACCCCACGCCGCGGCCCGTGCTCGCCGCGCGCCGCGACGCGACCTGCGCGGGCATGGCCATGCCGGAGAGGAGCACGCCGTAGCCGGCCACGCCGATGTCGCCGAGGAACAGGATCCGCTCCGGATCCGGCCCCGGGACGCTGGCCGCGTCGTCGTGCGGCGGGAAGATCGCGGCCTCCATCTCGCGCATGTAGACGTGGAGGTGCAGGCGCAGGGTGGGGCGCCCGACGAGCGCGGCCGCGGCGGAGACCAGCGGCGCCAGCGGCCGCATGGCCGCCCGGCGACCGGTCTCCGGCGACGATCGCCTCACGGGCAGGGCGGGCAATGGATCCTCGTCTCCGGGTGGGATGCGTGCGACTGACTGGAAGGCTACGCGGCGCCGGCCGGTGCGCCGACCCCCGTCCTGGTGTCGCGGGCGCTCGCCGGGGCCGGCCGCGCCCGGGCACGCCGGCCGCCCGTAGGCTCGTCGCATGCAGAGCCTCTTCCCCGAGATCGACCCGCACGACACCGGCATGCTCGACGTGGGGGACGGCCAGCTCCTGTACTGGGAGGTCTCGGGGAACCCCGACGGGATCCCCGTCGTCTTCCTGCACGGCGGGCCGGGCGGCGGCACGAGCCCGACCCACCGGCGCCTGTTCGACCCGGCGCGCTACCGCATCGTGCTCGTCGACCAGCGCGGCTGCGGGCGGAGCACCCCGCACGTCTCCGAGCCCTCGGCCGACCTCTCCGTCAACACCACCTGGCACCTCGTGGCCGACCTCGAGCGGCTCCGCGAGCACCTGGGCGTCGAGCGCTGGCTGGTGTTCGGCGGATCCTGGGGCTCGACCCTCGCGCTCGCCTACGCCGAGACGTACCCCGCGCGCGTGACCGGCCTGATCCTCCGCGGCATCTTCACGCTCCGCGCCAGCGAGCTCGACTGGTTCTACGAGGGCCCCGCCGGCATGGTCTACCCCGACGGTTGGGAGGCGTTCACCGCCCCCGTCCCCGGCGTCGAGCGCGGCGGGATCATCGCGGCGTACGCGCGGCTCCTCGCGGATCCCGACCCCGCGGTGCACGGGCCGGCCGCGGTCGCCTGGTCCACGTGGGAGGCGTCGGGCATCACGCTGCTGCCGAAGCCCGAGGTCGTCGCCCGGTTCGCCGAGCCGACGTACGCGCTCGCGTTCGCGCGCATCGAGAACCACTACTTCATGCACGGCGGGTGGATGGAGGACGGC
The DNA here is from genome assembly GCF_001280205.1 of Clavibacter capsici. Taxonomy (NCBI): domain Bacteria; kingdom Bacillati; phylum Actinomycetota; class Actinomycetes; order Micrococcales; family Microbacteriaceae; genus Clavibacter; species Clavibacter capsici. Next base: position 729,345 of record NZ_CP012573.1, read on the forward strand.
CAGCTCATCCGCGACGCCCACCTCCTCCGCGGGATCCCGACGGAGATCGTGCAGGGCCGCTACGACATGTGCACCCCGCCCGCCACCGCCTGGGACCTGCACCGGGCGCTCCCCGAGGCGCGCTTCACGATGGTGCCGGACGCGGGGCACGCGTTCGACGAGCCGGGGATCCTCGACGCGCTGCTCGAGGCGACCGAGCGCGCGGCCGACCGGCTCGGGGCTCCGGCCGCCTGATCGCGCGACGGCCGGGCCGGCCGGCGACGGCGGATCCGGCTAGCGGCCGACCAGCGACGGCGTCCCGTGCCCGGCCGGCTGCGGGAGCGTCGCGAGCGGCGAGGCGGCCGCCGCGCCGACGCCGCTGAGCACGTCGAGCGCGCGGCGCAGCCGGGTGCTCGAGGTGTGCATCGTGTACGGGAAGTACACGACCTCCACGCCGACGGCCGCGAACTCGGCCTCCAGGCGCTCGCCCTTCGGGGTGCCGCGCCAGTCGTCGCCCTTGAAGAAGACGTCGAAGCCGACCTCGCGCCACGTGTCGAGCTTGTCGGGCAGCGTCTCCGCGCGCGCCTCGTCGACGTAGCTGATGTGGCTGACGATCTCGAGGCGCTCGGCGAGCGGCACCACGGGCGTGATGCCCTTGTTCAGCTCGAGCATCTCGTCGGAGACCACGCCCGCGATGAGGACGTCGCAGCGGCTCTTGGCGTGCTTGAGGATGTTGAGGTGGCCGACGTGGAACAGGTCGAATGCTCCAGCGGCGTAGCCGATACGGGTCATGGCTCGTCGTTCTTCCGGGTGGCCGCGACCGGGCGCGGGTACGCCGGGGTGCGGGATCGGGTGCAGCCCGGTGCGGGTACGCCGGGCGGGGCCGCGCCGCTCGTGCGACGCGGGTACGTCGGCCGCCTGGGTGGGGCGGCGGGGAGCGGGTGGGCCTGCCGGTGATCTTACGGGCGACCCGGCCGATCGCGGAAGGAGGATACCCGAACGGGGGGCATCCCCGGGATCCCGCGGTACTGGTCCCGGCACCGGCATCGTGACCTCCATTCGGGGGACACGACGGGCCGTTTCTGGGTTACATTCAACGAACCCCACCCATCTGGTGGGTTTTCATCAGCCTGTCTGACGGACCGATCCGAGCGAGGACCCGCCCGCATGCACCCCCACCCGAACCCCATCCGCACCCATGAGCACGAGGAGCCCGTCGCCCGGACGCGCTCCCTCCGCCCCGCGCTGGCCGTGGCCGTCGCGATCGCCCTCGCCGTCCCGGCCGTCCTCACCGCCCCGAGCCCGCGCACGCGGCCGGCGGCCAGGGCCTCGTCGCCGGCGCGCCCGTGTTCTCCGACTCCTTCACCCGCAGCGCGAGCGGGGGATGGGGCGCCCCGTCCGGTGCCGCCGCCTACTCGCACGACGTGTCCTCCTCCTTCCGCGTGAACGGCGCGCGCGGCGTCATCGACCTCGGGCGCTCCGGCACCGCGGCCGCCGCCACCCTTCCGACGTCGGTGCCCGCCGACAGCGAGTCGACGGTGCGCATCACCATGCCGCGCGTCCCCTCCGCCGGCAACGGCGTCTCGGCCGGGCTCCAGCAGCGCGTCACCGGGTCGTCCTACTACCAGTCGACCGTGCGGGTCGACAGCGGCGGCACGGCCTGGCTGTCCATCATCCGCGTCACCGGGTCGACGGCCACGCAGACCACCCTCGTGCCCGGCGCCGTCGTGGCCCGCGGCGTGCAGCCCGGCCAGGCGATCACGCTCCAGTCGCGCGTCTCCGGCAGCGGCACCGTGTCCGTGGACGCCCGCGCCTGGCTCGACGGGCAGGCCACCCCGGCCTGGCAGGCGGTGACGGCCGACACGAGCGGGGCGCGCCTCGCGTCGGGATCCGGCGCGCGCGTCTGGTCGTACCTCTCGGCCTCCTCCGACCCCCAGGCCGTCTCCTTCGACGACCTCGCCGTCCGGCCGCTGACGGCGTCCTCGGCGCCCGTCACGCCCACGCCGACGCCCGCGCCGACGACGCCGGCGCCCGCTCCGGCCCCGCACCGGCGCCCGCTCCCGCGACGGGCACCGGCACGGGCGACGCCGAGCAGGCGATCCCGCTGGCCGACGCCCGGCCCGGGTCGGGCGCGGCGCCCATCGGCTCGACGCGCTTCCCCGTGCCCTCGAACGCGCTGTTCGTCGCGACGACCGGCTCCGACGCGGCGTCCGGGTCGGCATCCGCGCCGTTCCGCACCATCCAGCGCGCCGTCGACGTCGCGGCCTCCGGGCGCACGATCGTCGTGCGCGGCGGCACGTACCACGAGTCCGTCGTCATGCCGAAGGGCGAGGCGCTCGCGCTGCAGTCGTACCCGGGCGAGAAGGTCTGGCTCGACGGCTCCCGGAAGCTCACCCAGTGGGTCGCGTCCGGGTCCGCCTGGTACGCACCCGGGTGGGACCTGTCGTTCGACACCAGCCCCACCTACACGCGCGGCGCGCCGGACGGCACCGCCGCCAGCTGGTCGTTCGTGAACCCCGCCTTCCCGCTCGCGGCCCACCCCGACCAGGTCTGGTTCGGCGGCACCGCGCAGAGGCAGGTCGCGACCCGGGCGCAGGTGGTGCCGGGCACGTTCTTCGTCGACCGCGCCGCCGACCGCCTCTACGTCGGATCCGACCCGCGCTCCTCCAGCGTGCGCTCGAGCGACCTCATCAGCGCGCTCCAGGTGCGCGGGGACGGCAGCACCGTGCGGGGCATCGGCATCCGCCGCTACGCCCCCTCCGTCCCGGACCAGGGCGCGGTGCAGATCCACGGCACGCGCGTCGCCTTCGAGGACGTCGCCATCACCGACATCGCGACCATCGGGCTCTCGGTCATGGCGACCGACGCCCGGCTGACCGGGGTGACCGCGGCCCGCAACGGCATGCTCGGGATGCGCGCGGTCTACGCGGACCGCCTCGTGGCCACGCGGCTGCTCGTCGCCGACAACAACCTCGAGCGCTTCAACCGCGCTCCCGTGTCGGGCGGGTTCAAGATCGGCCGGTCGCGCGACATCCGGGTGCTCGACAGCGACTTCCAGCGCAACGCCGGCAACGGCCTGTGGTTCGACGAGTCCGTGCACGGCATCACGCTCACGGGCAACGACGTGCTCGACAACACCGGCGCGGGCATCGTGCTCGAGCTCTCCGCATCCGCGACGGTCGCCGACAACGTCATCGCCCGCAGCGGCGAGGAGGGGCTCTGGATCGAGAACTCCGGCCACATCGGCGTCTGGAACAACACGTTCACCGCGAACGACCGGGACATCGACATCTCGCAGGGCGACCGGATCGCGACGAACCTGGCCACCGCCGGCCACGACCCGCGGCAGAAGCTGCCGGACCCCACGGTGACGTGGGTCGTGACCGACATCACGATCTCGAACAACGTGCTCCAGGGCAGCACCGGCAACGCGCTGCTCGCGGTGGAGGACCACACGCACAAGCGGTCCGCCGCGCAGATGGGCGTCCGCGCATCCGGCAACGTGTACCAGCGCGACCGCGCGGACAGCCCGGGATGGGCGGTCGTCTGGAGCCGCGGCCCGGGCAACCCGGCCGTCTACGGCACCCTGGCCGCGTTCCGCGACGCGACGGGCAACGACCGGACGAGCGTCGAGGTGATCGGCCGCAGGGTCCTCGGCTCCGACCTGCGCATCACGGGCGAGATCGCGTCCCTGCAGTCGCGCGTCGCCGTGGGCGTCCCGGCGCTCATCGGCTCGCTCACGGGCATCGTCACGGGCTCCCGGGTCGTCGGGGCGACCGCGGGCTGATCCGCGCGCTCCCCACGACGGGCCGATCCCCACCGGGGGTCGGCCCGTCGCCGCGTGAGGGGATGACCGTCCCCCGAAGGGGGAGGGGCCGCGAGGCTCAGGGAGCGTTTAGCATTGCCACCGTCACCACACGGTGTTCACCCGTCGTACCCGCGACGGTCACTCCCCGGACCCGGCCCACCCAGCCGGATCCGTCATGGAGGCACGCACCCGACGAGGTCTACCCGGACCCCGTCGCACCCCGCACCACCCACCTGTAACCCGAAACGCAGGCACACACCCGATGAACCCGTCATCGGCGCACGACCGTACCCGCGGTCCGCGCCTCCCCGCGCCCACCCGACCCCACGACACCCCGCGACCGCTCGACGCGCTGCCCGGCACGCGATGAGCACGACGAGGAACCGCCCCGCGACCCGGGGCGAGCGCACCCGCGTGCGCCCGGAGCGCCGCTCCGCGCACCGCCCGATCATCGGATGCGGCGTCGCACCCGCCGCCCCCGTCATCCCCTCGGGCCGCCGCTGGGCCCGCGACTACCGCACCCGTCTCATCGCCACCGACTGGGCGATCATCATCGCCACCGTCCTCGCCGCGCAGCTCGCGCGCTTCGGCACGGGCGACGCGGCGGTCGACGCCGGCTCGCTGCAGCTGGACTACGGCATCGTCTCGGTGGTCGTCGTGGCCGCGTGGATCGCGGTGCTCGGCGCCTTCCGCACCCGCGACGCCCGCATCGTCGGCGTCGGCGTGGCCGAGTACAAGCGCGTCGTCAACGCCTCGGCCATCACGTTCGGCGCGCTCGCGGTCGGCTTCCTGCTCCTCAAGGTCGACATCGCCCGCGGCTACGTGGTGCTCGCCTTCCCGCTCGGCGTGGTCGCGCTGCTCGTGGCCCGCTGGAGCTGGCGCCGCTGGCTCCTCCGCCGCCGGATGCAGGGCGCGCACCTGTCGCGCGTCGTGGTCGTGGGATCCCGGGCCGACGTCGAGGACGTCTCCGCGCAGATCCTGCTGCGGCCCGCCTCCGGCTACGCGGTCGTGGGCGTCGCGATCGACGAGCACGTGGACGGCCTCGAGGTCGCCGGGCGCACGATCCCCGTCGTCTCCGACCTCGGATCCGTCGCCGCGGCCGCCGCCCGCACCGCCGCCGACGCCGTCATCGTCGCCAGCCAGCCGCGCGCCGGCAGCAACGCCGTCCGCACGCTCGGCTGGGAGCTGGAGGGCTCGTCGATCGAGCTCGTGCTCGCGTCGCGCCTCACGGACGTCGCCGGCCCCCGGATCCACTTCCGCCCGGTCGAGGGCCTCCCGCTCATCCACGTGGAGATCCCGCAGTTCGAGGGCGGCAAGCACGTGATGAAGCGCGCGCTCGACATCGCGGTCTCCGGCCTCGCGCTCGTGGTCCTCGCGCCCGTCATGCTCCTCCTCGCGGTCGTGGTGCGCCTCGACAGCCCGGGCGGCGCGATCTTCCGCCAGGAGCGCGTCGGCAAGGCCGGCGAGGGGTTCCACATGCTCAAGTTCCGGTCGATGCGGGTCACCGCGGAGGCGGAGCTGGCGGCGCTGGCCGCGGCGAACGAGGGATCCGGCCCGCTGTTCAAGATGCGGCGCGACCCGCGCGTCACCCGCGTCGGCGCGGTGCTCCGCCGCTACTCGCTCGACGAGCTGCCGCAGCTGTGGAACATCCTCGTCGGCGACATGAGCCTCGTGGGCCCGCGTCCGCCGCTGCGCACCGAGGTGCAGGGCTACGAGAGCCACGTGCACCGCCGTCTGTTCATCAAGCCCGGCCTCACGGGCATGTGGCAGGTGAACGGCCGGAGCGACCTGAGCTGGGACGAGAGCGTCCGGCTCGACCTGTACTACGTCGAGAACTGGTCCCTGACCGGCGACGTCATGATCATGTGGCGCACCTTCCGGGTGCTCACCCGACCCGTAGGGGCTTACTGAAATGTCTGTCATCGAACCGCGTCGTCTCCGCATCGCCATGGTCGGCACCCGAGGGGTCCCCGCCGCCTACGGCGGATTCGAGACCGCCATCGAGGAGATCGGGCAGCGCCTCGCCGCCCGCGGCCACGACGTCACCGTCTACTGCCGCTCGGCGAACCGCTCGCGTCCCCGCACCCACCTCGGCATGACGCTCGTGCACCTGCCCGCGCTCAAGACCAAGTCGATCGAGACGCTCAGCCACACCGCGCTGTCCGCTATCCACCTCGCCCTCGGCAAGCGCCAGGACGCCGCCTTCGTGTTCAACGCCGCCAACGCGCCGTTCGTCCCCCTCATCCGCTCGCGCGGCGCGGCCACGGCCGTGCACGTGGACGGCCTCGAGTGGAAGCGCGGCAAGTGGGGCCGCATGGGCAAGAAGTACTACCGCGTGGCCGAGCAGATGGCGGTGAAGAACGCCGACGCGCTCATCTCCGACGCCCAGGGCATCGCCGACTACTACGACCACGAGTTCGGGATCCCCACGGAGCTGCTCACCTACGGCGCCAACATCCTGCGCGACCCCGCGAGCGACCGGCTCGCCGAGCTCGGCCTCGAGCCCGGCCAGTACCACCTCGTCGTCGCGCGCTTCGAGCCGGAGAACCACGTCGACGTCATCGTCGACGGGTACACCGCGTCGAAGGCGACCCTCCCGCTCGTCGTCGTCGGATCCGCGCCGTACTCCGCCGCGTACACCGACCGCATCGAGCAGGTCGCCTCGGCCGACCCCCGCATCCAGCGCCTCGGGGGCGTGTGGGACCAGGAGCAGCTCGACCAGCTCTACGCGCACGCGCTCACCTACGTCCACGGCCACTCGGTCGGCGGCACGAACCCGTCGCTGCTGCGCGCCATGGGCGCCGCGACCGCGACCCTCGCGAACGACAACGTCTTCAACCGCGACGTGCTCGGCGAGGACGGCCGCTTCTGGTCGGACGCCGCCGGCGTCGCCGCGCTCGTCGAGGGCGCCGAGGCCAACGCGTCGGAGGCCGTCGCGATCGGCCGCCGCCTGCAGGAGCGCGCCGAGGAGACCTACGACTGGGACGCCATCGCCGACGGCTACGAGGAGCTCGCCGCCCGCATGGTGCGCGGCTACTCGACCCGCGGCCTGAGCCGCGGCGTCCGCTCCGCCACGCGCTGGGAGCCGGAGCTGCGCGCGACGGACGCCGGCCGCACCTCCTTCCTCCTCGAGGAGAGCCGATGACCGCCACCGCCGCCGACCCGCGCGCCGAGTCGTACGCCGACGTCGTCCGCCGCCTGGCGAGCGCCCAGAAGAAGGCGGCCCGCGGGGCGCCCGCGTACTCGATCCGCGTCAACCGCCCGGCCGGGCGCCTGCTCGCCGCGTGGGCGTACCGCCAGGGGCTGACCCCGAACCAGGTGACCGCGATCAGCGCCGCCTTCACGTTCACGGGCATCGCGCTCGTCGCGCTGGTGCAGCCCGCCGCCTGGCTCGGCATCGCCGTGTGGCTGCTGCTCGCGGTGGGCTACGCGTTCGACTCGGCCGACGGCCAGGTCGCGCGCCTCCGCGGCGGCGGCTCGCTCTCCGGCGAGTGGCTCGACCACGTGGTCGACTGCATCAAGATCTCGTCGCTGCACCTCGCGGTGCTCGTGTCCATGTACCGCTGGCCCGCCACGGACTCCGACGCGTGGCTGCTCGTGCCCGTCGTCTACGCGATCGTGGCCGCCGCGAGCTTCTTCGCGATGATCCTCAACGACCAGCTCAAGCGCGTCCACCAGGTCGCGGGCGGCCCCGCGCCCGAGGCCGGCCGCTCGACGCTCCTGCGCTCGCTGCTCGTGATCCCCACCGACTACGGCTTCCTCTGCATCGTGTTCGCGCTGCTCGGCGCCCCGGTGGTGTTCCTCGCGGTATACGCGCTGATGATGCTGGCGAACGCGGGACACCTCGCGCTCGCGTCGGTGAAGTGGTTCCGCGACATGGGCGCGCTCGACGCGCGCCGTGCCGAGGCCGCCGCGGCGACCGCCGGATCCGCCCGGGTGAGCGCGTGACCGCGTTCGCCGGCGTCGAGCGCGCGCTCGCCGAGGCCGACGACGAGGGCGCGGACCTCCGCGGCCGCACCGTCCTCGTCGCGCACCCGAGCGCCGAGCTCTACGGATCCGACCGCGTGCTGCTCGAGAGCGTCGCGGGCCTCGTGTCCGCGGGCGCCCGCACGGTCGTGACCCTGCCGTCCGACGGCCCGCTGGTCGACGCCCTCACCGGCGTCGGCGCGGTCGTGCACCGCGCGCCCACGCCCGTGCTGCGGAAGGCGATGCTGCGCCCGCGCGGCTTCGCGTCCCTCGTCGGCCAGTCGGTCCGCGGCCTCTCCGCGGGCATCGGCCTCGTGCGGCGCACGCGGCCGGACGCGGTCTACGTCAACACCGTGACGATCCCGCTCTGGATCCTCGTCGGCCGCCTCACCGGCCGCCCGGTCCTCGCGCACGTGCACGAGGCGGAGGGATCCGCGTCGCGCGCGGTCGGCACGGCGCTCGCCCTGCCGCTCGCGCTCGCCACGAGCGTCGTCGCGAACAGCCGGTACAGCGTCGAGGTCCTCGGCCGCGCCCTCCCGCGGGTCGCGCGCCGGGCCGTGGTCGTGCACAACGGCGTGCCCGGCCCCGCGGACGTCGTGCCGGCGCGCGCGACGCTCGACGGCGGGCTGCGCGTGCTCTACGTCGGCCGCCTCTCCGACCGCAAGGGCGTGGACGTCGCCGTCGAGGCGATCGTGGAGCTCCGCGACCGCGGCGTCGCCGCGACCCTCGACATCGTGGGCGCCGTCTTCCCCGGCTACGAGTCGTACGAGGAGCAGCTGCGCACGACGATCCGCGTGCTCGACCTCGCGGACCGCGTCACGATGCACGGCTTCCACGCCGACGTGGCCCCGTTCGTGGCCGCCGCCGACGCGTGCGTCGTCCCCTCCCGGGTGGACGAGCCGTTCGGCAACACGGCCGTCGAGGCCCTGCTGGCCGCGCGGCCCGTGGTGGTCAGCGACACCTCCGGCCTCCGCGAGGCCGCGGGCGGGTACGAGTCGGCGCGCATGGTGCCGCCCTCGGATCCGGCCGCCCTCGCGGACGCCCTCCAGGACATCGCGACGGACTGGGACGCCTCCCGCGCCCGGGCCGCCCGCGACCGCTTCCGCGCCGAGCACCGGCACGGACCCGAGCTCTACCGGCGGCGCATCGCGCGGTCGGTGGGCACGATGCTCAGCGCCACGAAGCGCGTCGGCAGCCCCCGACCGGCCAGCACCCGCTGACCACCGGCACCCTCCCTCACCCGCTCCACCCACCCGAAGCAAGGACGAAATGAGCATCATCCCCTCCGCGGGACGTCGCCTGGCCGCGATGACCGCGGCCGCCGCGGTCATCCTGTCCGCGGTCGTGATCGCGCAGCCCGCGATGGCCGACTCCGCCCCGGTCGACCCGACGGATCCGCGGACGCCCGCGACCGTCACCGCCGACCCGCTGCCCACGACCCAGATCGACGGCGTCGCCTGGTCCCAGGTCGTCGTCGGCAACACGGTCTACGTGGCCGGCAAGTTCCAGAACGCGCGCCCCGCGGGCGCCGCTCCCGGCACGAACCTCACGCCCCGCAGCAACCTGCTCGCGTACGACATCCGCACGGGCGCGCTCATCACGTCCTTCGCGCCGAAGCTGAACGCCCAGGCGCTCCAGGTCACCGCGTCGCCCGACGGCTCGCGGATCTACGTGGTCGGCGACTTCACCGACATCGACGGCCAGGGCTTCTACCGCGCGGCGGCGTTCAGCACCGCGACCGGCAAGATCATCCCGTCCTTCCGCCCGATCATGGGCAGCCAGACCCGCACGGTGAGCGCCTCGAACGACACCGTGTACCTCGGCGGGACCTTCCAGAGCGTCAACGGCGCCGCTCGGAGCTTCCTCGCCGCGGTGTCCGCGGCGAACGGGAGCACCCTCCCGTTCGTCGCGGACGCGGACACGGTCGTGGACGCGCTCACCCTCACGAAGGACGCGTCCAAGCTCGTCGTCGGCGGCCGCTTCACGCAGCTGTCCGGCACGCCCACCTACGGGCTCGGCGCGGTCGACCCGTCCTCGGGCGCCGCGCTCCCGTGGGCCGCGAACCAGCAGGTCAAGAACGCCGGCAAGGAGTCCTCGATCACGAGCCTCTACGCGACGAGCGACCGGGTCTACGGATCCGGCTACACGTTCGGCGCGGGCGGCAACCTCGAGGGCGCGTTCTCGGCCGACCCGAACACCGGCGTCGTGAACTGGGTCGAGGACTGCCACGGGGACAGCTACTCGGTCTTCGCGACCGAGTCCGTCGCGTACGTCGCGGGCCACCCGCACTACTGCGGCAACATCGGCGGCTTCCCGCAGACCGACCCGTGGACGTTCCAGCACAGCATCGCCTTCAGCAAGCAGGCCACGGGCACGGCCACGGCCGACCCGTACGGCTACCACAACTGGGCCGGCACCCCGTCCCCGTCGCTGCTGAACTGGTTCCCGAAGTACGTCACGGGCTCCTTCACCGGCCAGGGCCAGGCGGCCTGGAGCGTCAACGGCAACGACGACTACGTCGTCGTCGGCGGCGAGTTCCCGTACGTGAACACCACCGCCCAGCAGGGCCTCGTGCGCTACGCGACCGCGAAGAACGCACCGAACAGGATCGGCCCGAACGGCAACGACCAGCTCGTGCCGAAGACGGTCTCGTACACGAAGGGCGAGGCGCGCGTCGCCTGGCAGGCCACGTTCGACCGCGACTCGACGCGCCTCACCTACAAGGTGATCCGCGACGGGAAGACCGCGACCCCCGTCTACCAGGTGACCCAGGACTCCACGTTCTGGCAGCGCCCCTCGATGGGCTTCATCGACAAGGGCCTCGTGCCCGGCAGCTCGCACACGTACAAGGTCGTCGTCACCGACGGGAACGGCAACGCGGTCGACCGCAACGCCGCCGCCCCGGTCGTCATCGCCGACCAGTCCGGCAGCGACGCCTACGCCCAGAGCGTGAAGGACGACGGCGCGACCGCGTACTACCCGCTCGACGAGAAGGACGGCACCGCCGGCCTCGACCACGTCGCGTTCGAGGACCTGCGGGTCGACAACGCGACCCGCGGCGCCGCGGGCCCGCTCGACGGATCCACCGCCACCACCTTCTCCGGCCAGGACGGGTCCTTCGCGGTCACGCCCCAGGCGGCGGTCTCGCCGAACACCTTCAGCGTGGAGTCGTGGGTCAGGACGACCTCGACCTCGGGCGGCAAGGTCGTCGGCTACGGCAACAACAGCACCGGCACCTCGGGCAACTACGACCGCATGGTCTACCTCGACAACGACGGCCGGATCTTCTTCGGCGTCTACACCGGCGCGACCCAGACGCTGAGCTCGGCCCCCGGGTTCAACGACGGCAAGTGGCACCAGATCGTCGCCACGATGAGCTCCGCGGGCATGAAGCTGTTCGTCGACGGCAAGCTCGTCGGCCAGCGCGCGGACACCACCGCCGGGCAGGACTACACGGGCTACTGGCGCGTGGGCGGCGACAACCTCGGCGGCTGGCCCAACCAGCCCCGGAGCTACCACCTCGCCGGCGACATCGCCCAGGTGTCGATCTACCCGACCGCCCTCACGCGCGCCGACGTCGTCGACCACCTGGTCGCGTCCGGCCGCACCTCGCCCATCCCGCCCGCGCCCGCGGACGCCTACGGCAAGGCCGTCTACGCGGCCGACCCGTCCTCCTACTGGCGCCTCGACGACGCCGACGGCGCGACGACCCTCAAGGACGCCGGGCAGAACGACGTCGGCGCGAACGTCGGACGCAACGTGCGCTTCGGCCAGGCGGGCGCCCTCTCGGGCTCCGTCGGCCAGGCGGCCGCGTTCTCCGACAGCATCGCGGTGAGCCAGCAGCGGGTCGCGAACCCGACCGCCTACTCGCTCGAGATGTGGTTCCAGACGACGACGACGCGCGGCGGCAAGCTGATCGGCTTCGGCGACAACGCGGATCCGTTCGCCTTCTCCGGCAGCTACGACCGCCACGTCTACATGCAGGACGACGGACGCCTGCAGTTCGGCACGTGGACGGGCCAGACCAACCTCGCGACCTCGCCCCGCGCCTACAACGACGGCCGGTGGCACCACATGGTCGCGTCGCAGGGATCCGACGGCCTGAAGCTCTACGTGGACGGCGACCTCGTCGGCCAGAACGGCCAGACGCAGGCGCAGGGCTACGACGGCTACTGGCGCATCGGCGGCGACAACACCTGGGGCTCCTCCAGCGGCACCTTCGAGGGCCGGATGGACGAGGTCGCGGTCTACCCGACCGTGCTCGCCCCCAGCACCGTCGCGACGCACTTCGCGCTCGGGACGACCGGCCGCGTGCCGAACCAGGCCCCGAAGGCCGCGTTCACGCAGCAGGCCGCGTTCCTCGACGCGTCGTACGACGCCGCCGGGTCCACGGACCCCGACGGCACGATCACGGGCTACGCCTGGGACTTCGGCGACGGCGTCCAGGCGTCCGGCGCGCAGCAGGCGCACGCCTACGCCGCGGCCGGCACCTACACGGTGACGCTCACGGTGACGGACGACCGCGGCGCGACGGACCGCACGCAGCAGGAGATCACCGTGAAGGCGGCGCCCGCGAACATCGCGCCGACCGCCGTGGTGACCGCCACCGCGACGGACCTCGACGCGAAGCTCGACGGATCCGCCTCCACGGACGCCGACGGCACCGTGGCCTCCTACGCGTGGGACTTCGGCGACGGCAGCACGGGCACCGGCCCGACGCCGACGCACGCCTACGCCGCGGGCGGCACCTACACGGTGACGCTGACGGTCACGGACGACAAGGGCCTCACGGGCACCGCGTCCACGCAGGTGCAGGTGACGGCGCCCCCGGTCAACCGGGAGCCCGTCGCGGTCATCGCGTCGACCACGACCGACCTGGTCGCGAACCTCGACGGCCGCGCCTCCAGCGACCCGGACGGCACCATCGCGTCCTACGCCTGGGAGTTCGGCGACGGGACGACCGGCACCGGTCCCTCCATCGCCCACCCGTACGCGAAGGCCGGCACCTACACGGTCGCGCTCACGGTGACGGACGACACGGGCGCGACCGGTCGCACGACCGCGAGCGTCACGGTCACCGCCCCGCCCGTGAACCAGGCGCCCGTCGCCGCGTTCACGAGCACCGCGGCGGGCCTCGTCGCGACCCTCGACGCCTCCGCGTCGAGCGACCCCGACGGCACCGTGGCCTCCTGGTCCTGGGCCTTCGGCGACGGGACCACCGGCACGGGCCGCACCACGTCCCACGCCTACGCGGCGGCCGGCACCTACGCCGTGTCGCTCACGGTGACGGACGACAAGGGCCTCGCCACGACGAGCACCTCGCAGGTGACCGTCCAGGCGCCCGCGTCGAACGTGCTCGCGCAGGACGCGTTCGGCCGCACGGTCGCGCAGGGCTGGGGCACGGCGGACCTCGGCGGCGCCTGGCGCGTCACCGGCGGCACCAGCATCGTCAAGGTGCAGGACGGCACGGGCCAGGTCGTCTCGCCGAAGGGCGAGACCCGCACGATGAGCCTCGACGCGGTCTCCACCACGTCGTCGGACATCAGCGCGACCTTCTCGCTCGACTCCGTCCCCACCGGCGGCGGCTCCTACACCCGGGTCGTCTCGCGCCAGGTCGGCTCGGCCTTCTACCAGACGCAGGTCTGGGTCAAGGCGACCGGGCAGGTCCAGCTGGTGCAGTCGGAGGGCTCGGCGACCGTCGGGTCGTACATCCTCCCCGGCACCACGTACCAGGCCGGCCAGCAGCTCCGCGTCCGCGTCCTGACGACCGGCACCTCGCCGACCACCGTCAAGGCGAAGGTGTGGGTCGCCGGCCAGGCCGAGCCCGCCGCGTGGCAGACGAGCGTCACCAGCTCGACCGCCGCGCTGCAGGCCGCGGGCTCCGTCGGGATCCAGACCTACCTCTCGGGGTCGGCGACGGCTCCCGTCACGACGCGGATCGACGACCTGGTCGTCAGCCGCGACGGCCAGGCGCCCGCGCCGGTGCCGGCGAACCAGGCCCCGACGGCGGCGTTCACGTCGACGTCGAAGGACCTGACGGCGTCGTTCGACGGATCCACCTCGGCGGACGCCGACGGCACGGTCGCGTCGTACGCCTGGAGCTTCGGCGACGGGACGACGGGCACGGGCAGGACGGTCGACCACGCCTACGCCGCGGCGGGCACCTACGCGGTGTCGCTCACGGTGACGGACGACAAGGGCCTCGTCTCGGCGAAGAAGGACGGCACGGTCACGGTGACCGCGCCGGTCGTCACTCCGGTGCCGGCCAACCAGGCCCCGACGGCGGCGTTCACGTCGACCGCCAAGGACCTGACGGCGTCGTTCGACGGATCCACCTCGGCGGACGCGGACGGCACGGTCGCCTCGTACGCCTGGAGCTTCGGCGACGGGACGACGGGCACCGGCAAGACGGTCGACCACGCCTACGCCAAGGCCGGCACCTACGCGGTGTCGCTCACGGTGACGGACGACAAGGGCCTCGCCTCGGCGAAGAAGGACGGCACGGTCACGGTGACCGCGCCGGTCGTCACGCCGCCCGCCGCCGGGATCCTCGCGCAGGACACCTTCACCCGCACCGCCGCGAACGGCTGGGGCACGGCGGAGACCGGGGGCGCCTGGCGCATCACCGGCAACGCGTCGATCCTCAAGGTGCAGGACGGGAAGGCGCAGGTCGCCAGCCCCGCCGGCGAGACCCGCACCGCGAGCCTCGACGCCGTGAGCACCACCGCATCGGACGCCCAGGTGGTCTTCGCGCTCGACAAGGTGCCCACGGGCGGCGGCGCGTACGTGCGGATCAACTCGCGCCAGGTCGGCACGGCCACGTACCAGACGCAGGTCTGGGTGCGGTCGACCGGCCAGGTCATGATCGTGCAGTCGGAGAACGGGACCAACCTGAGGTCGGTCGTCGTGCCGAACCTCACGTACACGGCCGGGCAGCAGCTCCGCGTCCGCGTGCAGGTCACGGGCACGTCGCCCACCACGATGAACGCGAAGGTCTGGCCCGTCGGCCAGGCCGAGCCGACGGCGTGGCAGTCGACGACGACCGGATCCCTGGCCGCCCTGCAGACCGCGGGCACGTTCGGGATCCAGACGTACCTGTCGAGCTCGGCGGCCGGGCCGGTCGCGTTCACGCTCGACGACCTGCTGGTCACGGACGGCACGGCCCGCTGACCCGGACCGGTCGACCGGCCGCTCGTCGCGGGCGGGTCCTCCTCGGAGGGCCCGCCCGCGCGATCGCGTGAGGGGACCGCACGACCGCACGACCCGGACGGGGGGACCCGGACGGGACCTGCCGCCTCCGGCGCCGGGGATAATCGACGAGGGCGACGCGCCCGGGATGCACACGAGGGGGGACACGCGATGCCGCACGCGCACGTCCGTCCCGCCTCCGCCCTCGTCCGGTGCCGCTCGTGAGCGCGCTCCTCGCGGGCGACGGCGTCGAGCGCCTCCTCCTCGCGGGCGTCGCGCTCCTGGGCGGGATCCTGCTCCTCCTCCTGCTGCGCCGGGCGCCGCGGCTCGCCGTGGCCCTCTGGCTCGCCGCCCTGTGCCTCGCACCCATCTGGGCCGGCGTCTCCGTGGCCGGCACCTACCTGCCGCCCGCGACGCTCATGGCGCTCGTGGTGATCCTCGCGGCCCTGCCCGTGCCGGGCTTCCGCGTCTCGCCGCTCGACCTCGTCGTCGTCCTGACGGCGGCCGCGGGCGTCGCCGGGGTGCTGGTGGGCGGGGGCACGGGCGTCGCGGTGCCGGCCCTCGTCACGTTCCTCACCTACGGCCTCAGCGGCTACCTCCTCGGCCGGATCGTGGTCCACCGGGTCGGGATGGCGCACCTGCACGCGGCCGTCGCCGTCGCGTTCACGGTCGTCGCGGTGCTCGCGGTCGTCGAGTTCGCGCTCACCTGGAACCCGTTCGTGCTGATCCCGGGCAGCGCCAGCCTCCGGGAGACGTGGGCGACGCTGCAGATCCGCGGCGGCGTCGTCCGGGCCGAGGGCGCGTTCGGCCACTCCATCGCGCTCGGCTGCAGCCTCGCCATCGCGATCCCGCTGACCCTCGCCGCCCGCTTCCCCCTCCCCGTGCGGCTCGCGATGACCACGGTGCTCCTCCTCGGCACGGTGGTCACGTTCAGCCGCGTCGGCATGCTCACCGCGCTCCTCGGCCTCGTGCTGTCGATCGTCTTCCTGCGCGACGCGATCTCGCTCCGCGTGCGCGTAGCCGTCTCCCTCGCCGTGATCGCCGTGGTCGCGGCCGTCGCGCCCTTCGTGCAGACCGTCTTCGAGGACGCCGGCACGGAGGCCACGAACAGCTCCGACTACCGCGGCGACCTCTACACGCTCATCCCGGGCATGCGGATCATCGGGCCGGCCGCCTCCGCCCAGCGCCTCACCGACGGGCGCGTGTTCTACGGCGACTTCCGCTCGATCGACAGCCAGCTCATCCTCACGGGCCTGACCTCCGGCCTCCTGGTCGCCGGCGCCGCCCTCGTGGCCCTCGCGGTCGGGGTGGGGCTCGTGCTCCGGGGACGCGCCACCGCGGCGACCATCGCGCTCGTCGCGCAGATCCCCGCGCTCGCCACGGTCGCGCTCATCACCCAGTACGCGACGCTCGTGTGGTTCCTCGCCGGCGTCGCGGCGACCAGCCAGGTCCTCCGCCGCGACACGGCCCCCGCGCCGCCGCCCGATCCCGTCCCGTCCTCGGCCGACCCCGCCGCCCGTCCCGACCCCGCGCGCACCACCGCCCTCCCGCCTCTACCCGAGAGAACCCCCTCACGATGACGCTCCACGAGTCCACCGCCCTGCTCCGCCGCCTCTGGTACGTCGTCGTCGCCGCGACGCTCGTCGGGGGCGGGGTCGCGTACGGCCTGTCCCAGCTCGCGACGCCCGTGTACACCGCGCAGTCGCGGCTCTACTTCTCGCTGAGCAGCGGATCCAGCGCGAGCGACCTCAACCAGGGCGCCACCTACACGCAGAGCCAGATGCTGTCCTTCGGCGAGCTGGCGGAGTCGCCCGCGGTGCTCGAGCCCGTGATCACGCGCCTCGGCCTCGACGTGACGCCGCAGGAGCTCGCGCGCGCGGTCACCGTCACGACGCCGCAGAACACCGTGATCATGGAGATCAGCGTGACCGAGCCGTCGCCGGCCGAGGCCGCCGACATCGCGAACGCCGTCGCCGCGAGCCTGCGCGACACCGCGGAGTCGTACGCGCCGAAGGGCGCGGAGGGGTCGCCCACGGTGTCGGTGCGCGTGATCCAGGAGGCCCCCGAGCCCCAGAGCCAGTCGGCCCCGAACGCCCGCACGAACACGCTCGCGGGCCTGCTCCTGGGCTTCCTCGCGGGGCTCCTCGGGCTCGCGCTCGTGCGCCTGCTCGACACGCGGGTCCGCTCGGCCGAGGCCGTCGCGCACCTCACCCCGGCGCCGCTGCTCGGCGCCCTCGAGCGCGAGCGCGGGGTCACCGGGCTCGCGATGGCGGTCCGCCCGCTGTCGACCGCGGCCGAGGGCTTCCGCCAGCTGAAGGCCAACCTGCGCTTCGTGCTCCTCGGCGACCGGTCGTCGAGCATCGTCGTGACCTCCTCGATCCCCGGCGAGGGCAAGTCCACCGTCGCGACGAACCTCGCGCTGTCGCTCAGCGAGGGCGGGCGGCGCGTGCTGCTCGTCGACGCCGACCTCCGTCGTCCCGTCGTCGCGCAGTACCTCGGCCTCGTCGGCGACGCGGGCCTCACCACCGTGCTCGTCGGACAGGCCCTGCTCGAGGAGGTCGTGCAGCCGTGGGGCGACGGCACCCTCGAGGTGCTGACCTCCGGCGAGATCCCGCCGAACCCGAGCGAGCTGCTCGCGTCCGCGCGCATGGAGGAGCTCCTCGTCCGGGCGCGGGCGACCTACGACGTCATCGTGATCGACACCGCCCCGCTCATCGCGGTGGCGGACGCGGCCTTCGTGGCGCGCATGACGGACGGCGCGATCGTCGTCGCCGACCAGACGCGCGTGCACCGCGCCCAGCTCTCCGAGGCGCTCGACGCGGTCGAGAAGTCGGGCGGATCGGTGCTGGGCGTCGTCCTCAACAAGGTGCGGCCCACGAAGGACAAGCGCGCGTACTACCGCGCGGAGACGGAGCGGGCGGGGCGCGCGGCCCGCAAGGCGCGGCGGGAGCCGGCCGCCCGCTGACGGGCGGGACGACGAGGGGCGCGGCCGGGATCCGGCCGCGCCCCTCGTGTCGGTGCGGGTGGTGCTGCGCTGCGGGTGGTGCTGCGCCGCGGATCGCGCGGCGGTGCGCTCGCCGCTACTGGAAGACGACGACCGGCGATGAGGCGTCGCGCGCCACGACCACGCTGATCGCGTCGGCGGACGCGGCCGGCACGCTGAACACGTAGTCGCCGGTCGCGGAGGCGCCGGGCTCGATCGAGCCGCGGATCACCGTGTCGGAGTCGGCGGGCGTGGCGGGCGTGCGGTCGGCGCCGTAGAAGACGGTGACGGCCACGGCGTCGACCGGGACGGCCTCGCCCGTGACGTTCACGAGCTCGAGCCGCACGTCGACCGCGTCGCCGCTCAGCTCGCCCACGCGGCCGCCGTCCGTGGTGGTCGGGGTGACCTGCACGATGCGGGCCTGGATCGAGCCCGGGAAGGTCGCGGTCTCGTCGAGGCCGACCGTGGTCGCGACCTCCTGGCCGAGCGCCCGGGTGTCGCCCTCGGGCAGCGGGGCCGGGGCCTCGGTGGCGCCCGCGGTGGGGGCGACGTCGGACCACTCCGTCGTGTCCGCGGCGGCCGCGGGGGAGTCGGATCCGGATCCGTTCACGACGGCCGTGCCGACCACGGCGGCGACCGCGAGGATGGAGGCGGCGCCGATCACGGCGACGGTGGTGCGGCGGCTGCGGCGTCGGCGCTCGCGGCGCGGACGCAGGTCGGACGGGGTGCTCTCGGGTGCGGGCATGGCCTTCTTCGCTCGTCGGGTACGGCGGAAGACGGGCCCGACGACCAGGGCGGGTCGGCGGCGCGGGGCGGGCGGGCGATGGGTGGTCGACCGGCGCAGGGTTCCGGGTCTTCTGCCCTCGCATAGTACGTCCGCGGGCGCGCGCCGACGAGTCCCCCGTCCAGGGGAGGACGCCGCCGGACGAGCCGCGTGGATCCGCTCAGTCGCGCCGCGCGTACTCCTGGTACGACCAGCCGAACGCGCCCGCCACCATGCCGGCGCCGCGCGCGAGCGTGCGGGTGCCCTTGGCGCGGTGGGCGAGGCTGCCCGTGGCGGCGCCCACGGCGATCCGCGCGGTGCCGCCGAGCGCGCGCACGAGGCCGCGGGCGGCGGCGTCGGCGCGGGTCCGCGTGCGGGCGACGGGCGATCCCGACGCGAGCGCGACCGAGGTCAGGCTCCACGAGTTGCCGCTGCTGAACGCGCGGAGGACCACCCAGCGGCGGGTGGTGCGCTCGCGCGGCACGACGTCCACGACGCCCGCCTCGGCGCACCAGGTGAGGAGGCCGCCGGACGCGACGAGCTGCCGGGTGAACAGCGTGTCCTCGCCGCCCTGCGTGCCGAGGTCCACGTCGAAGCGCAGCCCGGCCGCGCGCACGGCGCGGAGGTCGAGCAGGAGGTTGTTGGTCGCGGCGACCTCGAGGCGCGTGCCGGTGGCCGGTCGGCGCCGGACGAAGAACCCGCCGGCGCGCACCCACGCGTCGGGCTCGACCTCGTGCTCGCTCCGCACGGGACCGGCCACGCCGGCGCTGCCCGTGGCCTGGCGGGCGCGGACGAGGGCGGCGAGCCAGCCCGGATCCGGCCGCTCGTCGTCGTCGAGGAACACCAGCAGGTCGTCGCCCCGGGCCTCGTCGAGCGCGCGGTTCCGGGCCGCCGAGATGCCGGGCGTCGGCTCGTGCACGTAGGCGATCGGCGCGGCGGAGTCGGCGGCCGCGTCCTCCACGGCCGCGCCGGCGCCGCCCGCGGGGTCGTTGTCGACCACGACGATCCGCACCGAGCGGGGGAGCGTCGGGTCGGCCTCCGCGGCCTCGCGCAGCTCCGCGGCCTGCGCGGCGACGAGGGGCAGCACGGCGCGGATGTCGTCGGGCCGGCGGTAGGTGAGGACCGCGACCACGAGCGAGGAGGCGGGCGCGGCGGGGCCGGATCCGGCGGGAGCGGCGGTCGGCGCCGGCGACGGCACCGCACGCCAGCCGCCGGAGAGCCGGTACCCGTCGACGATCCCGCGCACGGCCGCCGACACCGGCGCCACCGGGTGCGCGAACTGCCGCCGCCCGCCCTGCAGCAGCACCTCGTACGCGATCACGGGCGTGAGCAGCCGCCAGCGGCGGAGCGCCCGGGCGTCGAGGTGGCGGGCCCCGTAGAGGAGCCGGTTCCGGACGTTGTGGTAGTAGTACGTGCCCGACTTCGCCTGGCCCGCGCTCGCGTGCCCGGCGCTCTGCGTGCCGCCCTCGGCGTGCACGGCCACGGCGTCCTCCACGACCCGCAGGCGTCCGCCCGCCTCCACGACCTTGCGCGACAGGTCCACGTCCTCCCAGTAGAGGAAGTAGTCGTCGGAGAAGCCGCCGACGCGCGTCCACAGCTCGTCGGTCACGAGCAGGCACGCGCCCGTCAGCCACGGCTCGACCGCCTGGCCCGGGTGCTGCGCGCGCCGGGCGGCGGAGCGGATCCGGCCGTCGGCGAGGTAGAGGTCGGATCCGCGGAACCACGTGCTGCCGTCCGGCCGGAGGATGAGCGGGGCCACGAGGGTGAGCGGGTCCGCCGCCACGGCGTCGCGCAGCACGGCGAGCTGGTCGGGCTCGATGGTCGCGTCCGGATTGAGCAGCAGGAACTCCCGCGCGCCGAGGTCGCGCGCCGCGGCCACGCCGATGTTCATGCCGGTCCCGAAGCCCGTGTTCGCGTCCGGGTACACGCCGTGCACGCGCGTCGACGGATGCGCGGCGAGCTCCCGCACGCGCTCCCGCTCGGCGTCGGTCGTGCGGTTGTCGACGACCACGAGCAGCGCGTCGCCCAGGCGCTCGACGAGTGGCAGCACGTTCTCGCGCACGAGGTCGGCGGATCCGTAGTTCACGACCACGACGGCGAGCAGGGCGGGGCGGGGCATGGGCATCCCATCGGTCGGGCGCGTGCAGCGGGCCTCGGCCGCGGGTACGGGCGAGTGGTGGCATAGTCTATTTCCTCGACCGATGAGCCCGTGGGCGAGCCCGACGCCCCGCCGCCGGTCGACCCGCCCAGGAGCGCCATGACCGTCCCCTCCCGTCCGCCCGGCCGCGACCTCGTCGTGCTGCAGTCCTCGCAGGCGCCGCGCCCCACGACGAACCCGTACATCGTGATGCTCGGCCGCGCGCTCGCCGCGACGCCCGGCGTCCGCCCGCTGCACTTCAGCTGGCGGACCGCGCTGCTCGCCCGCTACGACGTGTTCCACGTGCACTGGCCCGAGATCCTCGTCGACGGCCACAGCCCGCTGAAGAAGGCCGTGCGCCAGGCGCTCACGGTCGCGCTCCTCGCGCGGCTGACGCTCCGGCGGATCCCGATCGTCCGCACGGTCCACAACCTCGAGCGACCGCAGGGGATCAGCCGCCGCGAGTCGCTGCTGCTCGCGCTCATGGAGCGGATGACCACGCTGCGCCTCCGCGTGAACCCGGTCACGGAGATCCCGGCCGACCAGCCGCACGCCACGATCCTGCACGGCCACTACCGCGACTGGTTCCGCGACGAGCCGCGCGAGGAGGCCGTGCCCGGCCGCCTCGGCTACGTCGGCCTCGTCCGCCGGTACAAGGGCGTCGAGCAGCTCGTCGCGGCGTTCCGCGGCGCGGGGGACGCGGGCGCCGACCTGTCGCTGCGCATCGGCGGCAACCCGTCCACCGAGGAGCTCGCCGACACGGTCCGCGCGCTCGCCGCGGGCGACGACCGCATCCGGCTCGACCTGCGCTTCCTGTCCGACGCCGAGCTCGTCGAGATCGTCACCTCCTCCGAGATCGTGGTGCTGCCGTACCGGTTCATGCACAACTCGGGCGGCGCCCTCGCGGCGCTCTCGCTCGACCGGCCGGTGCTCGTGCCCGACAACGCCGTGAACCGGGCGCTCGCCGCGGAGGTCGGGCCGGGCTGGATCCACCTGTTCGACGGCGACCTGACCCCCGATGAGCTGCTCCGCGCCACGGAGGCGGTGCGCACGGGGGCCCGCTCGGCGTCGCCCGACCTCGCGGGCCGCGACTGGGATCGCGCGGGCACGGCGCACGCGTCCGCGTACCGGCGGGCGCTCCGGATCCGCCGCGGGGTCGAGCGGGGCTGACCCGCGCCACCGGCCCCCGCGTTCTGGGGCTGATCGCCGCGCCGACCGTCCCGTACGCTGGCGCACGGACCGCGTACCCGCGCGATCCCACCCGCAACCCGCACCCGAGCTCGCGGCGCCCCGGCTGTCACCCGCAGCCGACCCGGTCGCCACCCCCTCCTCGACCCGACGACGGAGCCCCATGCCCCCCGCCCTGCCCGGCGACCCCTCCGCGGCGTCCGCCCCGGCGCCCGAGACGCCGCCCGCCGCCACGCAGGGCCTCGGCGCCCGAGCCGCCCGCGGCGCCCTCGTCACGATCGGCGCGCAGCTCGTCCGGATCCTCATCCAGGTCGCGTCCGTCGTCGTGCTCGCGCGGCTCCTCACGCCCACCGACTACGGCCTGCTCGCGATGGTCCTCGCGATCATCGGCGTCGGCGAGATCTTCCGCGACTTCGGCCTCTCCAACGCGGCCATCCAGGCGCGCGAGCTCAGCCGCGGCCAGCGCGACAACCTCTGGTGGATCAACGCCGGCATCGGCCTCGTGCTCGCCGCCCTCGTGTTCTGCGCCGCCTGGCCGCTCGCCGCGGTCTTCGGCCACGACGAGCTGATCCCCATCGCCCACGTCCTCAGCCTCACCTTCGTCGTCAACGGGCTCGCCACCCAGTACCGCGCGAGCCTCACCCGCAGCCTCCGGTTCCGGGCGCTCGCGACCGCCGATGTCACCGCGCCCGCGATCGCGCTGCTCGTCGCGATCGGCGGCGCGCTCCTCGGCTGGGGCTACTGGGCGCTCGTGGCCCAGCAGCTGACGCAGACGGTCGTGCTGCTGGCCCTCGCGGTCGGCTCCGCGCGGTGGATCCCGCGCCTCCCGAGCCGCAGCGAGCCCATGGGCCCGCTGCTGCGCTTCGGCTGGAACATGGTGTCGAGCCAGATGGTCGGCTACGTCAGCAACAACATCGACACCTTCCTCGTGGGCCTCCGCTTCGGCGCGGGATCGCTCGGCATCTACAACCGTGCGTTCCAGCTGCTCATGACGCCGCTCGCGCAGATCCGCAGCCCCCTCACGACCGTCGCGATCCCGGTGCTCTCCCGCCTCGCCGACGAGCAGCGCCGCTTCGCCGACTACGTGGCGCGCGGGCAGCTCGCCCTCGGCTACACGCTCGGCGCGGGCCTCGGCCTCGTCGCGGCGACGGCCGTCCCGATCACCGCGGTGTTCCTCGGGCCGCAGTGGGACAGCGTCGCGCCGATCCTCCGCCTCCTCGCCATCGCCGGGATCTTCGACACCCTCGCCTTCGTCGGCTACTGGGTCTACGTCTCGCGCGGCCTCACGGGCGACCTCTTCCGCTTCTCGCTGCTGAGCGCCGCCGTGAAGGTGACGACCATCCTCGTCGGATCCTCCTTCGGCATCGTCGGCATCGCCGCCGGGTACGCGGCCGCGCCCGCCATCTGCTGGCCGATCTCGCTGTGGTGGCTCTCCCGGAAGGCGCCGATCCCCACGCGCCGCCTCTACATGGGCGCCCTGCGGATCATCGGCGTCGTGGGCGGCGTCAGCGTCGCGACGGGCGTGCTCCTCGCGACCGTGGACACCGGATCCGCCGTGCTCCAGCTCCTCGCGGGCGTGGGCACGACCGTGGCGCTGTACGCGCTCGCCGTCGCGCTCGTCCCGGCGGTGCGCCGCGACGTGCGCGGGGTGCTCGACCTCGCGCGCGTGCTCCCGAAGGCGCGACGGGGGAGCGGCACCGCGCCGACGCCGACGGTCGCTCCCGAGCCCGCCGCCGCGGACGCCGACGAGGGCGCCCGCGTCCCGTCCTAGCCGAGCGTCGCGTCGACCTCCGACGCGCCCGCCGCGACCGCGACGACCGCCTCCCGTCCCGCGTGCGCCACCCGCACCCCGCCCGCGAACGCGGTGACCCGCACGCGGCCGTCCGCATCCGTCCGCAGGGTGGTCGGCGCGAGCCGCCACTCCTCGCGGATCAGCCGGCGGAGCGCCTCGTACGACGGCTTCGGCGTGCCGTCCGCGCGCACCAGGCCGCCCGGCGCACCAAGCCACATGCCGTCGTCGGTGAGGCCCCAGTAGGTGATCGCCGCCACCGCCGGGTGCCCCACGAGCGAGCGGTAGTGCCGCTCGACCTCGTCCGCCTGGCGCTCCTCGCCCGCGGGCGTGGACGGCCAGCTCGTCACCCGGAAGTCGTTGAGGTCGGTGATCTCGGGCGGCATCGGGTCGCCCGAGAGGAGCGTCGTCTCGGTCATGTGGATCGGCAGCCCGAACCGCGCGAACCGGTCGACGATGCCGAGCACCTGCTCCTCGCCGCGGTACCCCTGGTGCATGTGCGTCTGCAGCCCGATCGCGTCGACCTCGATGCCCGCGCCCAGCACCTCCTCGATGAGCTCCTCGTACGCGGGCGAGAGGTCGAAGTCGTTGAGGATCAGCGTCGCCGCCGGGTTCGCGGCACGCGCCTCCTCGAAGGCCATGCGCACCATCGCGAGCCGGCCGCGCGCCGCCGCGAGCCGGGTGATCCCGTTGTCCTCGCGGTCGAAGACCGGCATGATCACGGCCTCGTTGATGGCGTCCCAGGTGTCGACCAGCCCGGCGAAGCCGCCCACGTCGCGCCGGATCCGCTCCCGCTGCACGCGCTCCACCTCGTCGAGCGGCAGGTCGAGCAGCCACGGCGCCGTGACCGTGTGCCAGACGAGGGGGTGCCCCTTCACGTCGACGCCGCGCTCGCGCAGCCAGCGCGCGGTCGTGAGCAGCCGCTCCGTGTCGGGCTTCCCGCGCACGGGCTCGAACCGGCCCCAGTAGAAGGGGAGGGTGGCCGTGTCGAACAGGGCGAGCCACTGCTCCGCGAGCCGCTCGAGGCCCTCGAGGCCCGCGCCGCCGAAGGTCTCCACGCCCGCCTGCGCCGGATCCGTCTCGCCGTTCGCGAGCGGGATGAGGTCGAAGCCGATGTTGCCGAACGCGATGTCCTGCGAGGCCTGCTCGACGACGACGTCCGCCTCGGCGACCGGCTGCCCGTCGGCCCCGCGGACCGTGATCACCGCCTCGGCCCGGCGGGCGTCGGGGATCGCGGTCGGTCGGCGGGAGGCGGATGGCGTGGCGGGCATGGGTCCCTCTCGGGGTCGGCGCCACGCGCCCGGCGGCCCGGCGCCGCGAGGCGGCGCGGATGGGGACGGGCCGCGGACGGATGCGTCGGTGCGGTCGTCCGGAACCTACGCGGGCGGCGCGACGGGCGTCCACCGCGCCCCGGATGTCCGCAACCTTTCCCCCGTCGGCGCGGGTGGGGAGGGCGCGACGCGGGCGTAGCGTGCACGCAGGGCGCGGATCCGACCTGCGCCCCCGCTTCGATGACGAGGACCCCGATGACCCCAGGCGCCGCCACCCTGTCCGTGCTCTACCTCGGCGGGACGGGCACCATCAGCGCCGCGTGCGTCCGTGCCTCGGTCGCCGCCGGGATGGACGTCACCGTCGTCACGCGCGGCGCCGACGGGAAGGGCCGCGGCCTCCCCGACGGCGTCACCCCGCTCGTCGCCGACGTCACGGATCCCGACGCCCTCCGCGCCGCGCTCGGCGACCGGTCCTTCGACGCGGTCGTCGACTTCCTGACCTTCGACGCCGCGGGCGCCGACCGCCGCGTCGAGGTCTTCGCGGGCCGCACCCGCCAGTTCGTCGCCATCAGCTCGGCCTCGATCTACCGCAAGCCCGCGCTCCAGTCGCCCATCACCGAGTCGACGCTCCGGGCCAACCCGTTCCTCGCCTACGCGCGCGACAAGATCGCCATGGAGGACGCGTTCCTCCGCCACCACGCGGAGAGCGGCTTCCCGGTGGTCATCGTCCGCCCGTCGCACACCTACGACGAGGTGAGCCCGCCGCTCGCGGGCGACTGGACGGTCGTCGACCGCATCGCGCGCGGCGAGGAGGTCGTGGTCCCGGGCGACGGCACGTCCCTCTGGACGCTCACGCACGCCGACGACCTCGCGGTCGGCCTCGTCGGGATCCTCGGCGACGAGCGCGCGACGGGCGAGGCCCTGCACATCACGAGCGACGACGTCATGACGTGGGACCGGATCCACCACCTCGTCGCCGACGCCCTGGGCGTCGAGGCCCGGCTCGTGCACGTGCCCGCCGAGCAGTTCCCCGTCGTCGAGCCGGACTGGGGCTGGTCGGAGCTCGTCGTCGGCGACCTGTCGCACAGCGCGGTCTTCGACACGACCCGGATCCGGCGGCTCGTGCCCGCGTTCCAGCCGCGGATCCCGTTCCACCTCGCCGTCCGCGGCATCGTCGCGTGGCGGGCGGCGCACCCCGAGCTCACGCGGCCGGACGCGGACACCGACCGCCGCATCTCGCGCCTGGTGGCGGCGAAGCACGCGGCCGACGCGGCCTACCGGGCGGCCGGCGCCGAGCGCTGACCTCCGCTCCCCGCCGGCGCGGGCGGCGGCGGATCAGCGCGCGACGGCCTCGCGCGGGGCGATCCGCCCGGTCCACCCGGCGCGGGCGCGCGCCACGAGGGTCACGATCACGACCACGGCGGCCGCCACGATCGCCGCGACGGCGGCCGGCGTCGACAGCAGCTCGCCGGTGAGCCGCCCGACGGCGACCCACGCGAGTCCCCACGCGATGGCCGCGGCCGGCGCGAGGCGCCCGCCGTCGCGCACGGCGAGGAGCGCGCCGATCGCGCCCACGAGCAGCAGGATCACGACGGCCCAGGCGTCGCGTCCCGTCGTGCCGGGACGCAGGCCCGACGCGGTGAGGATCGCGGCCACGTTCGCGACGGTCGCCACGCTGACCCAGCCCAGGTAGAGGCCCATGGTCCCGTCGAGCACGACCGCCTCGACGCCGTTACGCGGGCGCGTGGCGAGCAGCGCCAGGAAGGTCCACACGAGCGTCGCGAGCAGCGCCGCGATGACGACGCCGCTCAGGACGAGGAGCCCGGCCTGCGCCGTGAGGATCCACGCGGCGTTGAGCACGAGGGTCACGGCCACGGGGTAGCCGACGCGGCGCTGGCGCTCGTCGGCGCGCTGGGCGGGGAGCGCCTGCCAGACGGTGTACGCGACGAGGCCGAGGTAGATGACGCTCCAGATGGAGAACGCCGGGCCGGCCGGCGCGACGGGCGTGTAGCTCGCGCTGAGGGCGCCGCTCGACGCGTTCTGGATGCTCCGGTCGCTGAACGCGCCCGAGCCGAACGCGGAGCCCACGATCGCGAACGCCATGCTCGAGATGACGACGATCTGGCGGACGATGTCCTTCACGGTGCCCATGCGGCCTGCTCCTCTACGATGGGATTGTCAGCAGGCGGATAGTAAGCCTGCTGACGATGACTGTAGCAGGAGGTGCCATGGCCGGAGAGGCCGTGCAGGACGAGCTCGCCAGCTGGCCCACCGGGCGGCTGCTCTCGACGGCCGCGCGCGCGGTCGAGCACGCGTGGGCGGAGGCGCTGACGACCCTCGGGGTCACGCACGCGGGCCTCATCGCGCTGCACCTGCTGCGGGACGGGCCGCTCAGCCAGATCCAGCTCGCCCGCTCCGCGCACGTCGAGACGCAGACCATGTCGCGCACGCTCGAGCGGCTGGAGCGGGAGGGGCTCGTGTCGCGCGCACCGGATCCCGCGGACCGCCGCCGGCACGTCGTCGCCCGCACCGCGGCCGGCGCCGCCGCGTGGGAGCGCGCGCAGGCCCTCGAGCAGGACGTGGTCCCCGAGATCGCCCGCTCCGAGGCGATGCGCCGCGGCCTCATCGACGTGATCCGCGCGGCCGGCCGCCCGGCCCCGCCGCCGACCCCGCGCCCGAGCCGACGGCCCCCGCCCCGCGGAAGCGCGCCCGATGACCCGCCCCGCCGATCCGGACCCGATCTCCGCCGCCGCCCCCGACCTCCCCGGCCGCGCGGTCATCCGCCAGGTGTGGAGCGACCTCGCCTTCGTGCACTGGCGCGTGGATCCGGCGCTCGTCGCCCCGCTCCTCCCGCCGGGCACGCGCCCCGACGTGCACGACGGATCCAGCTGGGTCGGCCTCATCCCGTTCGTCCTGTCGCGCAGCGCCTTCCCGCCGCTGCCGCCCGTGCCGTGGGCCGGCACCTTCGCCGAGCTCAACGTGCGCCTCTACAGCGTCGGCGACGACGGCCGCCGCGGCGTCGTCTTCCGCTCGCTCGAGGCCGCCAAGCTCCTGCCCGTGATCGGCGCGCGCGTCGGCCTCGGCCTGCCCTACATGTGGGCGTCGATGACGCACGAGGAGCACGACGGCGTCGTCACCTACACGTCGCGCCGGCACACGGGCGCGCGTCCGACCTCCCGCCTCTCCGTCCGCCCGCTCGGCGAGGAGGTGGCGGGGGATCCGCTCGCCGACTTCCTCACCGCGCGCTGGGGCATGCACGTGGCCCGCGGCGGCGTCACGCGCTACTGGCCGAACACGCACGACGCGTGGACCCTGGAGCGCGCCGAGCTGGTGGACATCGACGACGAGCTGGTCGCGGCCGCCGGCCTCCCCGGCGTCGTCGACCGCGCGCCCGACTCCGTGCTGTTCTCCCGCGGCGTCCGCACGGAGTTCGCGGGTCCGCTACGACCGCGCGCCTGACGCGCGCCCGCCGGAGCGGCTAGCGCTTCGCGCGCGGCGTCCGCGTCGAGCGCCGCTTCCCGCCCGACAGCTCGTCGACGGTCAGCGCCGCGCTCACGAGCGCGAGGTGGCTGAGCCCCTGCGGCAGGTTCCCGAGGAACGAGTGGTCGTCGGCGTCGATCATCTCGGAGTAGATCCCGACGTCGTTGCCGAGGTCGACGAGCTGGTCCATGAGCTCGCGCGCCTCGTCCATCCGCCCGACGCACGCGTACGCGCCGGCGAGCCAGAACGCGCACGCCGTGAACGTCCCCTCCTCCTCGGGCATGCCCGAGTACCGGTAGAGGAGCGGGCCGCGGCCGAGCTCGGAGCGGAGGGCGTCCAGCGTCCGGGACATGCGCTCGCCGCGGTCGAAGCCGGAGACGGCGTGCAGCAGGATGCTCGCGTCGAGGCGCTGGCTGCCCGGGTGCATCACGTAGGCGCCGCGGCCCTCGTCCCAGCACTCCTCCTCGACCCAGGTGCGGATCCGGTCGCGCTCGGCCCGCCAGCGGTCCGGCACCCCGGGGATCTGCCCGACCTCCGCGAGCTCCACCGCGCAGTCGAGCGCCTGCCAGCAGCCGAGCTTGGAGGTCGTGTAGTGCTGCTCGTCCTCGAGCTCCCACATGCCGGCGTCGCGCTTCTGCCACATGTCGCACGTGCGGTCGGCGAAGGTCGCGAGCAGCCGGCCGGTGTCGGCGTCGAGCACGTTGCCGTCGCGGACGTAGGTGCGCACGACGTCGAAGAGGTCGCCGAAGACGCCGAGCTGCAGCTGCGCCTGGGCGTCGTTGCCGTCGACCACGGGGCCGACGCCGCGCCAGCCGGGCACCTCGGGGTTCGAGCTGCCCTCGGGCACGCCGCCCTCGAGCGAGTAGAAGACGTGGAGGTCGGGGCCGTTGTCGCGGATCGTGCGCAGCATCCACGACACCGCCGCGTGCGTCTCCTCGCGCAGGCCGAACTTCACGAGCGCGTTCACCGTGTACGCGAGGTCGCGCACCCAGGCGAAGCGGTAGTCCCAGTTCTTGCCGCCGCCCATGCGCTCCGGCAGCGAGGTGGTGGCGGCCGCGGCGATGGATCCGGTGGGCGCGTGCACCAGCAGCTTGAGCGCCAGGGCGCTGCGCTGCACGGCCTCGGCCCACTCGCCCTCGTAGCGGAACTCGGTGCTCCACTGCTGCCAGTTGCGGATGGTGCGGTCGATGCCCTCGTCCACGATCTCCGGGTTCGGGATCCGCACGGGCTCCCGCTGCGTGCCCACCAGCGTGATCACGTGGCGCGACCCCTCCTTCGCGGTGAACGCCCCCGAGAGCGACTGCGTGCCGGGTTCCGCCGGGCCGTGGTCGAGCCCGACGACCGCGAGCGTCACGCCGTCGACGCGGATCACCGGCCCGTTGCTCGTGGACTGCACCCACGGCGACGACGTGCCGAGCGCGGTGCCCGGCGCGACGAGCCAGCTCATGGCGACCTCGCCCGTGAGCCCCTCGATCCGCCGCCCCAGCTCCGACCACGGCAGCCGCCCCGCGACCCCGGTGACGAGCGCGTCCGTCACGCGCACGCTGCCCGACGCCGTGGTGAAGGTGGTGGTGAGCACGTTGGTGCCGGGCACGTACGCGCGCGTCACCTCGAAGTCCTCGTCGGGCCGCAGCGTGATCCGCCCGCCGTGGGGCGCGTCGAGGATCGCGGCGAACGCGGGCGGCGTGTGCAGGTCGGGCAGCGGCAGCCAGTCGATGTCGCCGTCCTCGGCGATGAGCGCGACCGTGCGCCCGTCCCCGATGGCGGCGTAGCTGCGGAGCGCGATGTAGCCGTCGATGCGCTCGGGTGCGGGGCGGGAAGCGGGCTGTGCCATGGGACTCCTGTCGACGCCGGCAGGAGGAGCACCGACCCGTCCAGTATCCCCGGGCGGCCTCGCCGCGACCCGTCCGCGGACCGCACGGGGAGATGACGGCCCGCCGAGAGCGCATCCCGGACAGCCCGACGGACCACGGCCAATCCGATCCTCCCCGGGTTCCGAAAAGGGCCGATGTGCCCGGAGCGAACCCGAACCGTCCCGGTCACGGCCCGCCGGACAGCGTCGTCCGCGCGGGATCCCGCATCGTGCCCCGCTCGGGGGGACGCGCGTCGGCGGGTCCCGGCGGTACGATCACGGGACCCGAGCACCGCGCCGCACGCAGGAGCTACCCGACTCCTCGCCGGCGCATCAGAGAAGAGCCATGGCCCTCCCATCCATGAGATCGCGCTCCCGCGCGCGCACGCACGCCGCCGCCCGCCCCGCCGCGGATCCCGCCGTCCCCGCCGCCGGCCGCCCCCGCTTCGAGTGGATCGACGCGGGCAAGGGCGCCTGCATGGTCCTCGTCGTCCTCCTGCACCTCTCCCTCATGTACGAGAACGAGGTGAACGAGGGCGCCGCCGCGCTGTGGTGGGACGTCAGCTCCGCCTTCGCGCCCCTGCGCATGCCGCTGTTCTTCTTCATCTCGGGCTTCCTCGCGACGCGCGCCGTCGAGCGCCCGCTCGGGGCGACCCGGGGGCGGACCCTCGGCATCTACTCCGTCTACGCGATCTGGACCCTGCTCTTCCTCGCGCGCCTGTTCGTCCCGCAGGCGCGCGGCGGCGGCGCGGCGCCGACGCCGGGCGAGCTGGCGCTGAGCCTGGTGCTGCCGACCTCGTACTGGTACCTGTGGGCGCTGCCCGTGTTCTTCCTCGTCGCCTGGGCGTGCACCCGCCTGCTCGGCGAGCGCCGCGCGTGGGCGCTGATCCCGTTCGCCGCGCTCGCGGCCGCCGCGCCGCTGCTCAAGCCGCTCACCGCGGGCCTCCTCACGGAGCCGATGGACGCGGTCAAGCTCAGCTCCATCGCGGCGAACCTCGTCTGGTTCTACGCGGGCGTCGTCGGCCGCGACGCCTGGCTGTCGCTCATGCGCCGCGCGACGCCGCTCACCGCGGCGCTCGCGGTGGTCGCGTACGCCGGCGTCTTCGTCGCCCTGCGCGCCACGGGGAACGGCCTGGTCCTCACCTTCGCCATCGCGGCGGTCGCGCTCCTCGCCGGCAACCAGGTCCTCGCGGTCGTCGGCATGCAGAACCCGCTGGCCCGGGCGCTGCGCTGGGTCGGGCGGCAGACGCTCCCCGTCTACGTCTTCCACATCTTCCTGGTCTCCGCCCTGAGCGCCGGCCTCAAGCTGACGGGGCTCGTTCCCGTGCTGCAGCAGCACACGCAGGTCTGGGGCGCGATCCTGCCGATCGCCCTGCTGGTTCCGGTCGTGGTCGCGAGCCGGATCATCGGCGCCGCCGTCCTGGGCTCCCGGCTCCGCTGGATGCTCGAGGGGCCGCGCTGGCTGACGGCGAGCCGCACCGTCGCTCCGGCGGACGCATCGCGCGCCTGACCCGCGACGCGCCGACGCCGCGTCGCCGCCGGGCCAGGCTGGGGGCATGACCCAGCTCGAGGCCGTGCGCGGCGACATCACCCGCCAGGACGTGGACGCGATCGTGAACGCGGCCAACTCGTCGCTCCTCGGCGGCGGGGGAGTGGACGGCGCGATCCACCGTGCGGCCGGGCCCGAGCTGCTCGCCGCCTGCCGCAGGATCCGCGCGGAGGGGCTCCCCGACGGCCTGCCCACGGGCGACGCCGTCGCGACGCCCGGCTTCCGCCTGCCCGCACGCCACGTGATCCACACGGTCGGCCCCGTCTGGTCGGCCTCCGAGGACCGCACCCCGGTGCTCCGCAGCGCCTACCGCCGCTCGATCGAGGTGGCCGCGGGCCTCGGGCTCCAGAGCGTCGCGTTCCCGGCGGTCTCGGCCGGCGTCTACGGCTGGCCGGTCGACGACGCCGCGCGCGTGGCGGTCGGAGCCGTGCGCGAGGCGCTCGCGGACGGCGCGGGCGACGGGATCGAGCTCGTGCGCTTCGTCCTGTTCTCCGACCGGGTGCTCGCGGAGTTCGCGACCGCGCTCCAGGCCGACGCCTGACGCGTCACGCCCGGGGAGTGCCGGGGGCAAAGGGAGAGCCGGCCCTGCCGTCTGGGACGGGGACCGGCGATGGTGCCTGGACGCGGCGTCGATCCGCGGACCTTTCGATTTTCAGTCGAACGCTCTACCAACTGAGCTACCCAGGCGAGCGGGCGACTTCGAGAAGACGCCCACATCGGACAGAAGCCCTCTCGTGCGAGAGGGCTTCCCATCCGTGGCGACCCTGACGGGACTTGAACCCGCGACCTCCGCCGTGACAGGGCGGCACGCTAACCAGCTGCGCTACAGGGCCTTGCATGTCGGTCCTTGCTCGGTGACCCCAACGGGATTCGAACCCGTGTTAACGCCGTGAAAGGGCGCCGTCCTAGGCCACTAAACGATGGGGCCGCTCGCCCTGGTCTCCCAGGCCTCGCAGCAACCGACACGTCAGCATAACCGCACTCCGGGCGAGGACTCAAATCGGGCGTCCGGTGGGGAGGCGCGGCCCCGCCAGCATGCGGATCCAGCGGCGTGTCGCGCGCCCGCTCGCCGTCCATCCCGCCCCGCGCGAGCAGGGACCGCCGAGCTCCTGGGAGGTTCGCGACACGGTCCGCGCGCTGCCCCGGTGTCACCCTTCCGCGGGGTTAGCCTTCGCTCGACCCTCCCGGGAGAGGGGATCCCCGCGGGGATCCCCGCGTCCGCGCGCTGTGCGCCGCGGATCCCCGTTGTTACTGTGAGAGCCGGTGACGGTGTGACGGATGTGATCCGCGACGCCCCGCCGGACCCGCGGGGAGGCGCAGCCGGCCAGCCGGGCGACACGATGATCGGGAACACCATGCACCAGGACCTCCTCCGGAGATCGCGCCCCTCGGGCGCGACGCCAGCGCGCCCGCGCGGTCGCCGCACCCTCCAGGCGATCGTCGCGATCACCGCCGTCCTCCTCACCGGCTCGATTGCGGCACCCGCGCATGCCGACACCTTCGCCTCGTGGGACGACGTGCAGAAGGCGCGCGGCGACGAGCAGGCGCAGCAGGCGCTGGTGCAGAGGATCAACGACGAGATCGCCTCGCTCCAGCAGCGCGTGACCGACGCGCAGGCCCTCGTGGTGCAGCGCGGCGACGAGCACGACAAGGCGCAGCAGGCGGCCGACGACAAGCACGAGGAGACGGTCCAGCTCCAGCAGAGGGTCGAGGCCGCGGACGCCAAGGCCACCCGGTCGCAGGACCAGGCCGCGGGCCTCGCCAAGCAGCTGATGCGCACCGGCGGGCAGAACCTCTCCGGCACCCTCCTCCTCAGCGAGGGCGACGGCACCGACGACCTCCTCGACAAGCTCGGCACGATGAGCAAGGTCGCCGAGAAGTCCGACCAGATCTACGCGATCGCCCTGCAGGACCGCAACGCGGCCAAGTCCCTCAGCGACCAGGCGCAGGTCGCGCTCACCGAGCTCGACGCCCTGAACGCCAAGGCCGAGCAGCTCCTCCAGGAGGCCGCGCAGGCGCAGGCCGACCTGGAGCAGGCGCTCGAGGACCAGAACGCGCAGAAGGCCGACGCCGACGCGAAGCTCGCGGTGATGGCGGAGAACCGCGA
This sequence comes from Clavibacter capsici, assembly GCF_001280205.1. Taxonomy (NCBI): domain Bacteria; kingdom Bacillati; phylum Actinomycetota; class Actinomycetes; order Micrococcales; family Microbacteriaceae; genus Clavibacter; species Clavibacter capsici. Next base: position 763,405 of record NZ_CP012573.1, read on the forward strand.
GGCCACCGAGGACGACTACCAGGCCGGCGTCCGCAAGCGCCAGGCCGACGCCGACGCCCTCGCGGCCAGCCAGGGACGCGCCGGCGGCGACGTCTCCCCGGGCGCGATCAGCTCCACCGGCTGGACCGCCCCGCTGCCGGGCGCGAACACCAGCGGCTACTTCGGCCCGCGCTTCCACCCCATCCAGCACCGCATGATCTTCCACGCCGGCGAGGACCTCGTCCGCGGCGCCACCTGCGGCGCGACCCAGTACGCGGCGCACTCCGGCGTCGTCACCTTCGCGGGCTGGAACGGCGGCTACGGCAACTACATCCGCATCGACCACGGCGGCGGCGTCTCGTCCGCGTACGGCCACATCATGAACGGCGGGACGCTCGTGCGGAACGGCCAGCAGGTCGTCGCCGGACAGCCCATCGCCCAGACGGGCACGACCGGCGGCTCCACCGGCTGCCACCTCCACTTCGAGATCCGCATCAACGGCAACGCCGTCGACCCCGTGGCGTTCATGCACGGCCAGGGTGTCTCCATCACCAGCACGCACTGACATGAGGAACGACATGAACCACCTCCGCCCGACCACGGTCGTCATCTCCACGCTCGCCGTGGGCGTCATCGCGGTCTCCAGCGGCGTCGCCGCGCAGACCGCGTTCGCCGCCACCGACTACCCCTCGTGGGCGGACGTGCAGGCGGCCAAGGGGAACGTGGCCGACACGCAGGCGGCCATCGACCGGGTGACGGAGCTGGCGACCGGCCTGCAGGTGTCCGCCGACCAGGCAGGCAAGGCCGCGCTCGTGGCCGGCGAGAAGTACGCGCAGACCCAGGCCGCGCGCGACGCGCAGGCCGACAAGCTCGCGCGCCTGCAGAAGAAGGCGGACGAGGCGCAGGCCACGGCCCTCACCAGCCGGATGCGCGCGGGCCTCCTCGCGAGCCACCTCGCGCGCGCCGGGGGACAGGACCTCACCGCGAGCCTGTTCGCGTCCGACGGCGACGACGCCGAGGAGCTGCTCCGCTCGCTCGGCACCATGACGAAGCTGTCCGAGAGCACGCAGTCCGTGTACCAGCAGGCGCTCGCGGACCGCAACAGCGCGGCGTCGCTGAGCGACCAGGCGCAGGTCGCCAAGGACGAGCTGGCGCGCCTCGCCGACGAGGCGCAGAGGTCGCTCGACTCCGCGAACTCCGCCGCCGCGACCGCCGAGGCCGCCGTGGCCGAGCAGACGCGCAACAGCGACCAGCTCATCGCGCAGCTGGCGCTCCTCAAGGACTCGACCTCGGAGATCGAGGCGCAGTACATCCAGAGCATCACGCAGCCGCCGATCCCGGCGGCCGTCGCGGCGCCCTCAGGCGGCTCCGGCGGCGGCGGTCCGGCCTCGAGCGGTGGCGGTGGCGGTGCGTCGTCCGGCGGTGGCGGTGGCGGATCCTCGTCCTCCGGCGGCCGATCCTCCTCCGGCGGTGGCGGCTCGTCCTCCGGCGGTGGCGGCGGCGGCGGATCCAGCGCCCCGGCCCCCGCGCCCGCGCCCGCCCCGGCCCCGCGCCGTCGGGCAACGCGGCCCAGGTCGCGATCGCCTTCGCCAAGGCGCAGCTCGGCGAGCCCTACCAGCTGGGCGGCGCCGGCCCGAGCCAGTGGGACTGCTCGGGCCTTGTGATGATGGCGTACCGCGCCGCGGGCATCGACGTCGGCAGCCACTCGGTGAGCAGCCAGTACAACAGGATGCAGTCGCAGGGCCGCCTCGTCCCGTTCTCGCAGCGCCAGGCCGGCGACATCATCTTCTGGAACAGCGGCGACGGCTTCTACCACGACGCCATCTCGCTCGGCGGGGACACCATCATCGCGGCGCCCAAGCCCGGCGACGTGGTGAAGATCCAGGGCCTGTGGGGCGGCAGCGACCTCATGCCCTACGTGGGCCGACCCGGCTGATCCGCGACCCCCGGACACGACGACGCCCGCCTCACCGCATCTGCTGCGGGGGCGGGCGTCGTCGTGTCAGGCGGGGACGCGGATCAGGCGTCCTCCTCCGGCTCGCCGCCGTGGCCGTCGCCCTCGGCCTGGAGCTTGTCGAAGCCGGCCTGGACGATGCGCTCGGCCTCGGCCGCGTCGCCCCAGCCCTCCGTCTTGACCCACTTGCCGGGCTCGAGGTCCTTGTAGTGCTCGAAGAAGTGCTCGATCTCGCTGCGCGTCTGCTGCGGCACGTCCGCGATGTCCTGGATGTGGGCCCAGCGCGGGTCCTTGGCCGGGACGGCGATGACCTTGGAGTCGATGCCGGCCTCGTCGCTCATGTTGAAGACGCCCACGGGACGGACGGCGACGCCGACGCCGGGGAAGACCGGGTACTCGAGGAGCACGAGCACGTCGACGGGGTCGCCGTCGAGGCCGAGCGTGTTCTCGAAGAAGCCGTAGTCGGTCGGGTAGACGAACGACGTGAAGAGCACGCGGTCGAGGTACACGCGGCCCGTCTCGTGGTCGACCTCGTACTTGTTCCGGGACCCCTTGGGGATTTCGATGACGACGTCGTAGCTGGCCATGGGCGTGCTCCTCGTGGTTCTGACGTGGGCGGGATGCTGCCATAACGTTAGTGGATGCCCTCCGAGCGCCCCCGTCTGACCCCCGCCGTCGCGGACCTCCGTCGGGCGGTGCGCGACGCGCTCGCGACGCCGGCCGGATCGCCTTCCGGGCCCGTGCTCGTGGCGCTCTCGGGCGGGGCCGACTCGCTCGCCCTCGCCGCGGCCGCCGCCTTCGAGGGACCGCGCGCCGGGGTCGCCGCGGGCGCGGTCGTCGTCGACCACGGCCTCCAGGACGGATCCGCCGACGTCGCCGCGCGCGCCGCCGACGCCGCGCGCGCCCTCGGCCTCGACCCCGTCGTCATCACGCGTGTGCGGGTGGATCCGGGCGCCGACGGCCCCGAGGCCGCCGCCCGCGCCGCCCGCTACGCCGCGTTCGACGACGCGCTCCGGGAGACCGGATCCCGCGCGCTCCTCCTCGCCCACACCCTCGACGACCAGGCGGAGACCGTGCTGCTCGGCCTGGCACGGGGATCCGGCGCCGCGAGCCTGCACGGCATGGCGCGCTCCGCGCCCGCGCGCACGGCCGACGCCGTCTACCTCCGGCCGCTGCTCGGGATCCGCGCCGCCGCCACCCGCGCCGCGTGCGCCGACCAGGGCCTCGAGCCCTGGCAGGACCCGCACAACGCCGACCCCGCGTACGCCCGCGTGCGCGTCCGCCACCAGGCCCTGCCCGTGCTCGAGCGCGAGCTCGGACCGGGCATCGCCGAGGCGCTCGCCCGCACGGCCGACCAGCTGCGCGAGGACGACGACGCGCTCGAGCACTTCGCCGCCGAGATGATCGAGGAGATCGCCGACCACGCCGAGGCCGGCATCTCGCTCGAGGTGGCCTCGCTCCTCGCCGCGCCGCCCGCCCTCCGGCACCGCCTGATCCGCCTGGCCGCCCGCGAGGAGTTCGCCGCGCACCTCTCGCGGACGCACGTCCTGGAGGTCGCGCGGCTCGTGACCGACTGGCACGGGCAGGGCCCGGTCGACCTGCCGGGCGTTAGGGTCGTACGCAGGGACGGACTCCTCGTCCTCAGCGCCAGGACGACGGAAGAGTGACATGAGATCCACCGACATCGCCGACGACCTGACCCGGGTCCTCCACACCGAGGAGGAGATCCACGGCCGCATCGCCGGGATGTGCCGCGAGATCGAGCGTGACTACGCCGGCGAGGAGCTCCTCCTCGTGGGCGTGCTGAAGGGCGCGGTCATGGTCATGGCCGACCTCGCGCGCGAGCTCGAGCTGCCGATCCACATGGACTGGATGGCCGTGAGCTCCTACGTCTCCGGCACGAAGTCGAGCGGCGTCGTCCGCATCCTCAAGGACCTCGACGCCGACCTCTCGGGGCGCCGCGTGCTCATCGTGGAGGACATCATCGACTCCGGCCTCACGCTCTCCTGGCTGCTCGCGAACCTCCGCTCGCGCGGCGCCGCGAGCGTCGAGGTGTGCGCCCTGCTGCGGAAGCCGGAGGCGGCGAAGATCGCGGTGGACGTCAAGTACGTGGGCTTCGAGATCCCCGACGACTTCGTCATCGGCTACGGCCTCGACTACGCCGAGCGGTACCGCAACCTCCGCGACGTCGCGATCCTCGCGCCGCACGTCTACAGCTGAGGCGCCCCGCTCCTCCTACCCGCCTCCGGGCGGCCGCACGTTCGGCTGGCGGCGAACACCGCGACCATGCCCAGACAGCCGCTTGTATCCTCGAAGACATCTCGTCGCCGTACGGCGCGGCACGGGCAGAAAGGTGTCGGGCCCGCGCCCCTACGCTCATGAACTTCAAGAAGATCCTCCGCAGCCCGATCCTCATCGTCGTCCTCGCCATCGTCGTGGTGACGGTCGGCTTCAGCCTCATCACCGGATCCGGCTACAAGACCATCACCACGCAGCACGGCCTCGAGCTGATCCAGGACGGCAAGGTCGCCTCCGCCAAGATCATCGACGGCGAGCAGCGCGTCGACCTCACGCTCACGGAGGCCGACGGCGACAACGGCACCATGGTGCAGTTCAACTACGTCGCCCAGCGCGGCGGCGAGATCGTCTCGGCCATCACGGAGGCGAACCCGGCCAAGGGCTTCGACGACCAGGTCCCGCAGCCGAGCTGGCTCCTGTCGGCGTTCAGCATCCTGCTGCCGCTCCTGCTCATCGGCTTCTTCATCTGGATCATGTTCTCCGGCATGCAGGGCGGCGGGAACCGCGTCATGCAGTTCGGCAAGTCGAAGGCGAAGCTCGCGTCCAAGGACTCCCCGAAGGTCACCTTCGCCGACGTCGCCGGGTCGGACGAGGCCATCGAGGAGCTCGAGGAGATCAAGGACTTCCTCAAGGAGCCCGCGAAGTTCCAGGCCGTCGGCGCCCGCATCCCCAAGGGCGTGCTGCTCTACGGCCCTCCCGGCACCGGCAAGACCCTGCTCGCGCGCGCCGTCGCCGGCGAGGCGGGCGTGCCCTTCTACTCGATCTCCGGATCCGACTTCGTCGAGATGTTCGTGGGCGTCGGCGCGAGCCGCGTGCGCGACCTCTTCGAGCAGGCCAAGCAGAACGCACCGGCCATCATCTTCGTCGACGAGATCGACGCCGTCGGCCGCCACCGCGGCGCCGGCGTGGGCGGCGGCAACGACGAGCGCGAGCAGACCCTCAACCAGCTCCTGGTGGAGATGGACGGCTTCGACGTCAAGACCAACGTCATCCTCATCGCGGCCACCAACCGGCCCGACGTGCTCGACCCCGCGCTGCTGCGCCCCGGTCGCTTCGACCGCCAGATCGGCGTCGACGCGCCCGACCTCCAGGGCCGCAAGCAGATCCTCGAGGTGCACGGGCGCGGCAAGCCGCTCGCCGCGGGCGTCGACCTCGAGGTGCTCGCGCGGAAGACCCCGGGCTTCACGGGCGCCGACCTCGCCAACGTCCTCAACGAGGCCGCGCTCCTCACGGCGCGCTCCGACGCGCAGCTCATCGACGACCGCGCGCTCGACGAGGCCGTGGACCGCGTCATGGCCGGGCCCCAGCGCCGCAGCCGCATCATGCGCGACCACGAGAAGCTCATCACCGCGTACCACGAGGGCGGCCACGCGCTCGCGGCGGCGGCCATGAACAACACGGATCCCGTCACCAAGGTCACGATCCTGCCCCGCGGCCGCGCCCTCGGCTACACGATGGTGCTGCCGCTGGAGGACAAGTACTCCGTCACGCGCAACGAGCTGCTCGACCAGCTCACGTACGCCATGGGCGGCCGCGTCGCCGAGGAGATCGTCTTCCACGACCCCACCACGGGCGCGTCGAACGACATCGAGAAGGCCACGTCCACGGCCCGCCGCATGGTCACCGAGTACGGCATGAGCGCCAAGGTCGGATCCGTGAAGCTCGGCTCCAGCTCCGGCGAGCCCTTCCTCGGCCGCGAGCTCGGCGGCGGACGCGACTACTCGGAGGACATGGCCCTCACGGTCGACGCCGAGGTGCGCGCGCTCCTCGACGGGGCGCACGACGAGGCCTGGCAGGTCATCAACGACAACCGCGACGTGCTCGACCGCCTCGCGACCGAGCTCCTCGAGAAGGAGACGCTCGACCACGACCAGCTCGCGGCGATCTTCGCGGACGTCAAGAAGCTGCCGCCGCGTCCGCAGTGGCTCTCGAGCGACAAGCGACCGCTGTCCGACCTGCCTCCCGTGCCCATGCCGCAGAAGGCGCCCATCGACCAGGGCGTCGTCGACGGCGCGGTCGACTCGGAGCCGCCGGCCGGCAAGCCGAAGCGCTCGCCCTTCCCGCGTCCTGCGACGGCGTGACCTGAGTGGGCGTCGACCGGGCGCGCATCGAGGCGGCCGTGGCCGAGCTGATCCTGGCCATCGGCGAGGACCCGGGCCGGGAGGGCCTCGTCACCACCCCGGCGCGGGTCGCCGAGGCGTACGGCGAGTTCTTCGCGGGCGTCGGGGCGGATCCGCTCCGGCACCTGCGTGAGACCTTCCCGCTGCCGGAGACGGACGCGGCGCCGCAGCCCGTCATCGTCACGGGGATCGCGTTCCGCTCCATCTGCGAGCACCACCTGCTGCCGTTCACCGGCGTCGCGCACCTGGCCTACGTGCCGGGGGAGCGCATCGTGGGCCTCGGCCGCCTGCCGCGCGTCGTGGACGACCTCGCCTCGCGCCCGCAGATGCAGGAGCGCCTCGGCGAGCAGATCGCCCAGGCCCTCGAGGAGGGGCTCGGCGCGCGCGGCGTCGCCGTCATCCTCGACGCCACGCACGGCTGCGTCACCTCCCGCGGCACGCGCCAGGCGGGCAGCACCACCATCACGATCGCGGCGCGCGGATCCCTCGCCGAGCCGTCGGCGCGCGCCGAGGTGCTCGCGCTGCTGCCCGCCGTCGGCGGCCGGGACCGGCCGTGACCACGCCCGCGTCGGCCGTCGGCCGCACGCTCGTGATGGGGATCCTCAACGCGACGCCCGACTCCTTCAGCGACGGCGGCCGGCACCTCGCGCTCGACGACGCGCTCGCGCACGCCCGCCGCATGGTCGAGCAGGGCGCCGACGTCGTCGACGTGGGCGGCGAGTCCACCCGCCCGGGCGCCGCGCGCGTGGAGGCCGACGAGGAGCTCGCGCGCGTGCTGCCGGTCGTGCGCGGGCTCGCGGACGAGGGGATCCTCGTGAGCGTCGACACCATGCGCGCCGCGACCGCCGAGGCGTGCGTGGCCGCGGGGGCGCGGATCGTGAACGACGTGTCGGGCGGCCTCGCGGATCCCGCCATGGCCGGGGTGGTCGCGGACTCCGCCGTCGACTACGTCGCCATGCACTGGCGCGGCCACAGCGCCACGATGGCCGCGCGTGCGACCTACGTCGACGTCGTCGGTGAGGTGCGCGACGAGCTGCGGGCGCGGATCGACGCGCTGACGGCCGCCGGGATCGACCCCGGACGCATCGTGCTCGACCCCGGCCTCGGGTTCGCGAAGGAGGCGGCGCACGACTGGCAGCTCCTCGGATCCCTCGACGCCGTCACGGACCTCGGGCACCGCGTGCTCGTGGGCGCCTCCCGCAAGCGCTTCCTCGGTCGGCTCCTGCCGGAGGGCGCGTCCGTCGAGGCCCGGGACGTGCCGACCGCGGTCGTCAGCGCGCTGTCCGCGCGCGCGGGGGCCTGGGCCGTGCGCGTGCACGACGTCGCGTCCACGCGCGCGGCGCTCGCGGTCGAGGGGGCGTGGGCCCGGGGCCGCGCGGAGGCCGTCGCCGCCGCATCCGCCGGGCCCTCGCGCCCCGCCGGTCTGTCAGAGTAGGAGCATGAGCGCCGTGAGCCAGGACCGTGTCGTCGTCTCCCCGCAGGCGGTGCTCGTCCGCGTCGCGATCGCCGCGCTCATCGCCTCCGTGGTCCTCGGCGTCGGGCTCACGTTCCCGGCCGACCTCGCCGCCGGCGCGGGCGCCGTGGTCGTGGTCGCGAAGGTCGTCGCCGTCGTGCTGGGGCTCCTCGGATCCCTCGGCAGCGTCTACGCGTCCGTCGTGCTGCTGTCGCCCGCGCTCACCACGGTGGGAGCGGTGCTGTGGCCGGCCGCGGTCGTCCTGCTCGGCACGGCCCTCGGGATCGTCGGGGCGCTGCCGTTCTCCTCCGCCGCGACCGAGGGCGACGCGTCGCACGCGGCCCTCGGCGTCGTGGCCGCGGTGCTCGCCGTGCTCGGGATCGCCGCCGCCGTCGCGTGGGCCGTCGTGCAGCGCCGGGTCGCCCGCCTCGCCGCCACCGCCCGCCGCGTCACCGAGACCGGGCGGCGCACCTCCGCGATCGTCACGGCCGTCCAGCGCCTCGACGGATCCGGCGACGCGGTGCGCGCGCGCCTCACGGTCGCCTTCACCGACGGCGACGGCCGCGACCACCACGTCACGCGCACCGTCACCACCGCGGACGCGCTGCTCCCCGCCGTCGGCGGCAAGCTGCCGCTCTGGTACGACCCGGCCGACCCGGGCGACCTCCCGTCCATCGTCGTGGGCCGCTCATGGTGACGAGCCTCCCGGCCGACCGCATCCTCCTCACCGGCCTCCGCGTCCACGCCCACCACGGCGTCTTCGCCGAGGAGCGCCGCGACGGCCAGTCGTTCGTGATCGACCTCGAGGTCGCGCTCGACCTCGCGCCCGCGGGCGGCAGCGACGAGCTGGGCCGCACGCTGCACTACGGCGAGCTGGCCGAGGAGGTCGCGGCCGCCGCGGAGCGGGACCCCGTCGACCTCATCGAGACCCTCGCCGAGCGCATCGCGGGCGTCGTGCTCGCGCATCCCGTCGCCCGATGGGTGCGCGTCACGGTGCACAAGCCGGACGCGCCCATCGCCGTGCCGTTCGGCGACGTCGCCGTCGTGATCGAGCGCCGGTCGACCCTGCCCGCGCCGGGCGAGGTCGTGCGGGCGGTCGTGGCCGTGGGATCCAACCTCGGCGACCGGCGCGCCACCATCGAGCGCGCGGTCGCCCGCATCGACGGCGTCGCGGGCCTCGGTGTCGCGCGCGCGTCGGAGCTCGTGGAGTCCGTCGCCGTGACGCCCGAGGGGGAGGACCCGACGAAGCCCGGGTACCTCAACGGCGTCGTGCTCGTCGACTGCGCGATCGGCCCGCACGCGCTCCTCGACGCGCTGGCGGGCATCGAGCGCGACCTCGGGCGCGTGCGCGAGGAGCGCTGGGGCGACCGCACGATCGACCTCGACGTGGTCTCGTACGGCGACGTCCGGATCCACGACGACCGCCTCACGGTCCCGCACCCGCGCGCCGCCGAGCGCGCGTTCGTGCTGGGGCCCTGGCTCCAGGCGGATCCCGACGCCGAGCTCCCCGGCCGCGGCCGCGTCGACGCGCTGCTCGCCGATCTCGAGCGCGACGCCCGTGCCGCCCCCGCCGCCGCCCCGGAGGCGACGCCGTGACCCGCACGCGCTCCACGACCCTCATCGCCCTCCTCATCGCGGGCGCGGCCGTCGGCTGGTTCGCGGAGAACGCGCTCCTCATGAGCGGCCAGGCTCTCCTCATCCCGCCGCTCACGCTCGGCGCGACCCTCCTCATCGTCGGGATCGTGCTGATCGCCCTGGCCTGGCCCATCCGGCAGACCACGCGCGGTCGTCGACCCGGCCGCGTCGACCCGTTCCGCGCCACGCGCGTCGTCCTGCTCGCCAAGGCGTCCGCGCTCGCGGGCGCGCTGCTCGCCGGGATCACCGGGGGAGTGCTCGCCTTCGTGCTGGCGCGGCCCGTGCTGCCCGGCGCGTCCTCCGTCGGGCTGGCGGTGGCCGGTACGGTGGGAGCCGTCGTCCTCCTCGTCGCCGGGCTGGTCGCCGAGCACTGGTGCACGGTCCCGCCCGACGACCGGGACGACCCGCGCCCGGGGGATCCGGCGCGCGAGGCCTCGTAGCACCGCACCACCGGAGGAGCACCGTGACCGCGAACGTCGACCCGCACGGCGTCCAGTGGCGCCGCGTCTCCCCGCGCCTCGTCGGCGTCGAGCTGGTGGGCGGCGTGATCACCGCCCTCGTCCTCGGCGGCATCGCGGCGTTCCTCTTCTCCGTCGACGCACCGGGGTGGCTGCCGATCGTGCTCGGCGCCGCCGCGCTCATCGAGCTGGTCGTGACCCTCGTGGTCGTCCCGCGCCGCGTCCGCGCGATGGGGTACCAGCTGCGCGACGACGACCTCGTCTTCCGCCGCGGCATCATGTGGACGCGCATCGTCGCCGTCCCGTACGGCCGGATGCAGCTCGTCGACATCACGCGCGGCCCCGTCGGCCGCGTCCTCGGCCTCGCCGACCTCAAGCTCGTGACGGCGGCGGCGTCGGCGAGCATCCAGATCCCCGGCCTCGCGAACGCCGACGCCGAGGAGCTCCGCGACCGTCTGGTGGCCCTCGCCGAGACGCGTCGGGCCGGGCTGTGACCGACCAGGCGCCCGAGGATCCGGCCGCCCGGGTCCCCGCGTCCTCCGCGTCTCCCGCGGCGGACGCCGACCCCGCGCCCGCGATCCCCGCCGCCGAGGCGCGCATCGCCGAGGAGCTCACCGACGGCGGCTGGCACCGCCTCCACCCGGCCACGCCCCTGCTGCGCGGCGGCGTCGTCTTCCTGCTCGCGATCGGCTTCCTCGTCTCCTCCCTCCGCGAGCAGATCGTGGAGCGCTTCGTCCCCGGCCGGGACCAGGCCGACGGCGAGTCCGACCTCATCCCGTTGCTCGTCGAGTCGGGCGCCCTCATCTGGGTGATCCTCGGCCTCCTCGCCTTCACGCTCCTCGCGGTCGGCATCTCCTACCTGTCGTGGCGGATGCACACGTTCCGGGTCACCGAGGAGACCGTCGAGGTGCGCAGCGGGATCCTGTCGCGCACCAACAGGCGGGCCCGGCTCGACCGGATCCAGGGCGTGGGCATCACGCGGCCCCTCGTCGCGCGGCTGATCGGCGCGGCGAAGCTCGAGATCCAGGTCGCGGGCAACGACGCGAACCTCCCGCTGCACTACCTGCGCTCGCGCGACGCCGACGCGTTCCGCCTCCGCGTGCTGCGGCTCGCGTCCGGGGCGCGCGCCGAGGCGGCCGGATCCGCGTCCGCCGCCCACGGCGCCCCCGGGACCGCCCCGCGCGGCTTCGTCGGCGCGCGCGTCGACGAGTTCCTCGCGCCCGAGCTCGACCCGGACGCGGCCCCGCCGCAGTCGGTCGTGCGCATCCCCATCCCGCGCCTCGTCGGCGCCGTGCTGCTGTCCGCGCCCACCGTGCTCCTCGTGCTGTTCGTGGTCGTCGGGATCCCGCTCATCGTGCGCTTCGAGGCCTGGTACCTGCTCGTGCCGCTGCTGCCGACGCTCCTCGGGTCCGCCGGCTTCTTCGTCCGGCGCATCACCCGCTCGCTGCGCTACAGCGTGGCGGGCACGCCCGACGGCGTGCGCGTCGGCTTCGGCCTCCTCTCGACGAGCAACGACACCATCCCGCCCGGCCGGATCCACGCGGTCGAGGTCGTGCAGCCGCTGCTCTGGCGCGCGGCCGGCTGGTGGGAGATCCGCATCACGCGCGCCTCGCACTCGTCCGCGCCGGGGGCGGCCGGGCAGCAGAACACGTCGATCCTCCCGGTGGGCGACCGCCGCGACGTCGACCGCGTCCTCGGCCTCGTCCTGCCGCAGCTGGTGGGCGAGGACGCGCTCGCGCTCATCGGCACGGGCATGACGGGCCGGGGCGGCGCCGACGACGGCTTCACGACGTCGCCGCGCCGCGCCTGGATCCTCAAGCCGTTCTCGTGGCGGCGCACCGGCTTCGCGGTCGACGACTCCGCGTTCCTCGTCCGCCGGGGCGTGATCTGGCGCCGCCTGGTCGTCGTGCCGCACGCCCGCACGCAGGGCGTCGACCTCACGCAGGGCCCGATCGACCGCCGGCTCGACCTCGTCTCCGTGCGCGCCGCCACCGTCGCGGGCCCGGTGGACACCCGGCTCGGCGCCATCGACCGCGCCACGGGCGTCGAGCTGTCGACCCGGCTGATCGCCGCGGCCGTCGCCTCCGCCCGGGCCGACACCTCCGCGCGCTGGGGCGCCGAGGCGGCGAGCTGGCCGGCGCCCGGGTCGGCAGCGGCGTGCGCTCCCGGCGCCCCGGATCCCGCGACGGCTCCCGCCGCGGATCCCGCTCCTGCTCCTGGGACGGCCCCCGACGCCTCGATGGACGACGGCGTCCCGACTGAGACGGCACCCGAGACCCCGTCCGCCCCGCGCCACCGATCCACCCCCGAGGACCCCGCATGACCGCCCCCTCCCAGCGCTCCGGCCGCCTCGGCGTCGGCATCATCGGCGCCGGCCGCGTCGGCCCCGTCCTCGGCATGGCGCTCGCGGGCGCCGGCCACGCCATCACGGGTATCTCCGCGCTCTCCGAGGCCAGCCGCGAGCGCGCGGAGACGATGCTGCCGGACGTGCCCGTGCTCGAGATCCCCGAGATCGTGGAGCGCAGCGAGCTCGTGATCCTCGCCGTCCCCGACGCCGAGCTCCCCGGCCTCGTCTCCGGCCTCGCCGCGACGGGCGCGTGGCAGGCGGGCCAGCTGGTGATGCACACGTCGGCCGCGCACGGGGTCCAGGTGCTGGCGCCCGCGTTCGCCGCCGGGATCATCCCGCTCGCCATCCACCCGGCGATGTCGTTCACCGGCACGAGCATGGACCTCAGCCGCATGCTCGACAGCTGGTTCGCCGTGACCGCCCCCGCGCCCGTGCTCCCCATCGCGCAGGTGCTGGTGGTGGAGATGGGCGGGGAGCCCGTCGTCGTGGAGGAGCGGGACCGCGCGGCCTACGCGGAGGCCATCGCCACCGCGACCACGTTCTCCACCGCGATCGTCGACCAGGCCGCCGGCCTCCTCGCGGGCATCGGCGTGGAGGAGCCCGGCCGCGTGCTCGGCCCGCTGATCCGCTCCGCCGTCGACGACGCCCTCCGCCGCTCCTCCGCGGCCGGCGGCGCGCGCCTCACCACGGGCGACGTCCCGCGGCCGACGGACGACGGGCCCGACGCGCACTAACCTGGTGCGTCCGCGTCCCGAGCCCCGAGGAGCACCACGGCATGACGATCCCCGCGCCCACCGTCGTCACCGGCATCGCCGAGCTGCGCGCCCGCGTGCGCGACCACCGCGCCGCCCGCGCCGCGGCGGGCGAGGAGGCCGTGGTCGTGCTCGTCCCCACGATGGGCGCGCTGCACGAGGGCCACCTGGCGCACGCGCGCCGGGCCCGCGAGCTCGGATCCCTCGTGGTCGTCTCGATCTTCGTCAACCCGCTGCAGTTCGGCGCGGGCGAGGACCTCGACGCCTACCCCCGCACGCTCGACGCCGACGTGGAGGCGCTCGCCGCCACGGGCGTCGACCTCGTCTTCGCGCCGTCCGCGGCCGAGATGTACCCGGACGGACCCGCGCGCATCCGCGTCACCGGCGGATCCGTCGCCCTCGCGCTCGAGGGCCGCTCCCGCCCCGGCCACTTCGACGGCATGCTCACCGTCGTGGCGAAGCTGCTCCACGTCGTCGCCCCCGACGTCGCCACGTTCGGCCGCAAGGACGCCCAGCAGCTGCACCTCGTGCGCCGCATGGTGCGCGACCTCGACCTGCCCGTCCGCATCGAGGAGCTGCCCACCGTCCGCGAGCCCGACGGCCTCGCCCTCTCCAGCCGCAACCGCTACCTCGACGACCGCGAGCGCCGCGCCGCCCGCGTCATCCCGGCCGCGCTCGAGGCCGCCCAGAGCGCGGGATCCCGCGGCATCGACGCGGTCATCGCCGCCGCGCAGTCGGTCGTCATGGGGGAGCCCGCCGTGGCGCTCGACTACTTCCAGGTGGTGGATCCCGCCACCTTCGAGCCCGTCGACGACGGCTACCGCGGCGCGGCCCTCGCCGTCGTCGCGGCCCGCGTCGGCACCACGCGCCTCATCGACAACGAGACCGTCGTCATCGCCTGACCCGCCCGTGGGTGCCGCACCGGCCCCCGTCCGCCTGGCCGTGCCCGGCCCCCGCCCGCACCTGCGAGAATCGACGGGAGGCCGCTCGGCCGCACGCCCCTTCGACCCGCGAGGATCCGCCCGCACATGACCGACAGCCCCGGAACGCCCGCGACCACCGCCACGCCCGCCGACGTGGAGGGGTCCGCCGAGGACATCGCCGAGCAGAAGGCCGTGCGCCTCGCCAAGCGCGCCCGCCTCAACGCCCAGGGCGGTCCCGGCGAGGGCGCGTACCCCGTGCAGGTCCCGGTCACCACCACGATCCCCGCGGTCCGCGCCGAGTTCGGCCACCTCGAGCCCGGCGAGGAGACCGACCACGTCGTCGGCATCGCCGGCCGCGTCGTCCACTTCCGCAACACCGGGAAGCTCTGCTTCGCCACGCTCCAGGCGGGCGACGGCACGCGCATCCAGGCCATGATCTCGCTGGCCGAGGTCGGCGACGAGTCGCTCGCCGCGTGGAAGGAGCTCGTCGACCTGGGTGACCACGTCTTCGTCGCCGGCCGCGTCATCGCGAGCCGCAAGGGCGAGCTGTCGATCATGGCCACCGAGTGGCGCATCGCGTCGAAGGCCCTGCTGCCGCTGCCGAACCTGCACTCCGAGCTCTCCGACGAGACGCGCGTCCGCAGCCGCTACCTCGACCTCATCGTGCGCGACCAGGCCCGCAGGAACGTCCTCGACCGCGCGAAGGTGAACGCCTCGATGCGCGAGACGTTCCGGAAGCGCGGCTACGTCGAGGTCGAGACGCCCATGCTGCAGGTGATGCACGGCGGCGCCTCCGCCCGCCCGTTCGTCACGCACTCCAACGCGTTCGACACCGAGATGTACCTCCGCATCGCGCCCGAGCTGTACCTCAAGCGCGCGGTGGTCGGCGGCATCGACCGCGTCTTCGAGATCAACCGCAACTTCCGCAACGAGGGCGCCGACTCCACGCACAGCCCCGAGTTCGCGATGCTCGAGGCCTACGAGGCCTACGGCGACTACACGTCCATCGCCGAGCTCACCCAGACGCTCGTGCAGGACGCGGCCATGGCCGTCGCCGGCAGCCACGTCGTCACGTGGGCCGACGGCACCGAGTACGACCTCGGCGGCGAGTGGGACCGGATCTCCATGTACGGCTCGCTGAGCGAGGCCGCGGGCGTCGAGATCACCCCCGCCACCACCGTCGACGAGCTGCAGGCCATCGCGGACCGCGAGGGCGTCGTCGTGCCGCTGAGCACGCACGGCAAGCTCGTCGAGGAGCTCTGGGAGCACTTCGTGAAGGGCTCCCTGGAGCGCCCCACGTTCGTGCTCGACTTCCCCGTGGAGACGTCGCCCCTCACGCGCGCGCACCGCTCGATCGAGGGCGTCGTCGAGAAGTGGGACCTCTACATCCGCGGCTTCGAGCTGGCCACCGGCTACTCCGAGCTCGTGGATCCCGTCGTGCAGCGCGAGCGCTTCGTCGACCAGGCCCGCCAGTCGGCCCGCGGCGACGACGAGGCCATGCCGCTGGACGAGGAGTTCCTCCGCGCGCTCGAGCACGGCATGCCGCCGTCGGGCGGCATGGGCATGGGGGTCGACCGGCTCCTCATGGCCATCACGGGCCTCGGCATCCGCGACACCATCCTGTTCCCCCTAGTGAAGTAGGCATCATGCCCCTCGGCCCCAACGGCACCGACCCCAAGAAGCCCACCACCGCGCGCTACGCGCTCTGGATCATCGTCGGCGGCATCGCCGTCGTCATGATCGGCCAGGGCGTCGTCGGCATCCTCACCTAGAGCGCGGCGTATCCTTCTCGCATGGATGCTTTCTGGGCGAGCGCGATCTGGTCGATCCTCCCCACCCTCGGCGTGGGGCTGATCTTCTGGTTCATCATGCGCGCCGTCATCCAGGCGGACAAGCAGGAGCGCAAGGCCTACGCCGCCATCGAGGCCAAGGAGCGCGCCCGCATGGGCGTCCCCGCGCCCGACGCCGACCGCTAGCGGAGCCCGCTCCGCGCCTCGGCCCCGGGCTCGATCCGCCGCCTCGCGCATCGCGTCACGCCCACGGCGAACAGGGGCATGCACTCCTCGGACCCGTCGTTACTCTCTACATATCGGCGCCGGCCCCCTGCCCCGGTGCCCAGGGAGATACAGATGTTCGAGAGATTCACCGACCGCGCTCGTCGCGTCGTCGTCCTGGCCCAAGAAGAGGCCAAGATGCTCAACCACAACTACATCGGGACCGAGCACATCCTGCTCGGCCTCATCCACGAGGGCGAAGGCGTGGCCGCCAAGGCCCTGGAGTCGCTCGGCATCTCCCTCGATGCCGTCCGCGAACAGGTCCAGGACATCATCGGCCAGGGCCAGCAGCAGCCCACGGGTCACATCCCGTTCACGCCGCGCGCGAAGAAGGTCCTGGAGCTGTCGCTCCGCGAGGCCCTCCAGCTCGGCCACAACTACATCGGCACCGAGCACATCCTGCTCGGCCTGATCCGCGAGGGCGAGGGCGTCGCCGCGCAGGTGCTCGTCAAGCTCGGCGCGGACCTCAACCGCGTGCGCCAGCAGGTCATCCAGCTCCTGTCCGGATACCAGGGCAAGGAGGCGGTCGCCGTCGGCGGCGAGGCCCAGCAGAGCCAGCAGGCGGGCTCCACGGTCCTCGACCAGTTCGGGCGCAACCTCACGCAGGCCGCGCGCGACGGCAAGCTCGACCCGGTCATCGGGCGCGAGAAGGAGATCGAGCGCGTGATGCAGATCCTGTCGCGCCGCTCCAAGAACAACCCCGTCCTCATCGGCGAGCCCGGCGTCGGCAAGACCGCCGTCGTCGAGGGCCTGGCGCAGGCCATCGTCAAGGGCGACGTCCCGGAGACGCTGAAGGACAAGCAGCTCTACACGCTCGACCTCGGCTCGCTCATCGCCGGGTCCCGCTACCGCGGCGACTTCGAGGAGCGCCTCAAGAAGGTCACCAAGGAGATCCGCACCCGCGGCGACATCATCACCTTCATCGACGAGATCCACACCCTCGTGGGCGCGGGTGCCGCCGAGGGCGCCATCGACGCGGCCAGCATCCTCAAGCCGCTCCTCGCGCGCGGCGAGCTGCAGACCATCGGCGCGACCACGCTGGACGAGTACCGCAAGCACTTCGAGAAGGACGCGGCCCTCGAGCGCCGCTTCCAGCCGATCCAGGTGCAGGAGCCCTCGCTGCCGCACACGATCAACATCCTCAAGGGCCTGCGCGACAAGTACGAGGCGTTCCACAAGGTGTCCATCACCGACGGCGCCATCGTCTCGGCGGCGAACCTCGCCGACCGCTACATCGCCGACCGCTTCCTGCCGGACAAGGCCATCGACCTGATCGACGAGGCCGGCGCGCGCCTCCGCCTCTCGATCCTGTCGGCCCCGCCGGAGCTCCGCGAGTTCGACGAGCGCATCTCCACGGTCCGCGTGGCCAAGGAGACCGCCATCGAGGACCAGGACTTCGAGAAGGCCGCGAGCCTGCGCGACGAGGAGAAGAACCTCCTCGGCGAGCGCCTCCGCCTCGAGAAGCAGTGGCGCTCGGGCGACGTCCGCACCACCGCCGAGGTCGACGAGGGCCTGATCGCCGAGGTGCTGGCCCAGGCCACGGGCATCCCGGTCTTCAAGCTCACGGAGGAGGAGTCCTCGCGGCTCGTCTTCATGGAGAAGGCCCTGCACCAGCGGGTCATCGGCCAGGAGGAGGCCATCTCGGCCCTGTCCAAGACCATCCGCCGCACCCGCGCCGGCCTCAAGGACCCGCGTCGTCCCTCGGGATCGTTCATCTTCGCCGGCCCCACGGGCGTCGGCAAGACGGAGCTCGCGAAGGCCCTGGCGGAGTTCCTGTTCGACGACGAGGACGCCCTCATCTCGCTCGACATGAGCGAGTACGGCGAGAAGCACACCGTGAGCCGCCTCTTCGGCGCCCCTCCCGGGTTCGTCGGCTTCGAGGAGGGCGGCCAGCTCACCGAGAAGGTGCGCCGCAAGCCGTTCTCCGTGGTGCTCTTCGACGAGATCGAGAAGGCCCACCCGGACATCTTCAACTCGCTGCTCCAGATCCTGGAGGAGGGACGCCTGACGGATGGCCAGGGCCGCGTGGTCGACTTCAAGAACACGGTCATCATCATGACCACCAACCTCGGCACCAAGGACATCACGGGTGCCCCGGTCGGGTTCCAGGTCGAGAACAACGCCGCGAACTCCTACGAGCGGATGAAGGGCAAGGTCAGCGAGGAGCTGAAGAAGAACTTCAAGCCCGAGTTCCTCAACCGCGTGGACGACACCATCGTCTTCCCGCAGCTGTCGAAGCCCGAGCTGCTCCAGATCGTCGACCTGTTCGTGAAGCGCCTGTCGGACCGCATGATGGACCGCGATCTCACGATCACGCTCGAGACCGCCGCGAAGGAGCGCCTCATCGAGGTCGGCTTCGACCCGTCGCTCGGCGCCCGGCCCCTGCGCCGCGCGGTGCAGCACGAGATCGAGGACCGGCTGTCGGAGCGCATCCTGCAGGGCGACCTCAACGCGGGCGACCACGTGCACGTCGACTACGTGGACGGCGAGTTCACGTTCGTCACCACGCAGCGCGAGGGGCTCACGGTCGGCGCCGGCATCGGCACCGGACCCTCGTCCCCGGACCTCGCCATCACCAGCGAGTAGTCCCGCACGACCACGACGGCCCGTCGTCCCCGAGAGGGGGCGGCGGGCCGTCGCCGTGCGCGCGGGCTGCGCGTGTCCTCCATCCCGCTGTCGCCCGCTGCGGACGCGGGCCAGGATGGACGGGGGCGGAACCGCCCCACGAAGGAGATGCCAGCTGATGAGAATCGCCGTCACCGGGGGCTCGGGCAAGCTCGGCCGCCACGTCGTCGCCGACCTGCGCGCCCACGGCCACGAGGTCACCAACATCGACCAGGTGGGGGAGCGCGGATCCGGCTACGTCCGCGTCGACACCACCGACTACGGGCAGGTGGTCGACGCCCTGTTCGGCGTCCAGGACCTGCACGACGGGTTCGACGCGATCGTGCACCTCGCCGCGATCCCGGCCCCCGCGATCCTGAGCGACGTGGCCACGTTCCACAACAACATGCTCACGAGCTTCAACGTCTTCCAGGCCGCGCGCCGGGCGGGCATCACGAAGATCGTCTACGCGTCCAGCGAGACCGTGCTCGGCCTGCCGTTCGACGTGCCGCCGCCGTACATCCCCGTCGACGAGGAGTACCCCGCGCAGCCCAACAGCACCTACTCGCTCGTGAAGCACCTCGAGGAGCAGATGGCCATCGAGCTGTGCCGCTGGGATCCCGAGCTGCAGGTCACCGCGCTCCGCTTCTCCAACGTCATGGACGTCGACGACTACGACGAGTTCCCGGGCTTCGACGACGACGCGCTCGCGCGCAAGTGGAACCTGTGGGGCTACATCGACGGCCGCGACGGCGCGCAGGCCGTCCGCAAGGCGCTCGAGCACGACGGGCGCGGCTTCGACCGCTTCATCGTCGCGAACGCCGACACCGTGATGAGCCGCTCGTCGGACGAGCTCGCCGCCGAGGTGTTCCCCGGCGTCGAGGTCACCAAGGAGCTGGGCGAGCACGAGACGCTGCTGTCCATCGACAAGGCCCGCCGGATCCTCGGCTACGAGCCCGAGCACACCTGGCGCGACCACGCGCCGGCCACCACGGGCGACGACCCTGTCGCCGGGCACCCGTCGTGAGGTACGTGAGGCTGGGCAGCACCGGGACCGAGGTCTCCGCGATCGCCCTCGGCTGCATGAGCTACGGCGAGCCGACGCGCGGCAACCACGCGTGGACGCTCTCCGAGGAGGACTCGATCCCGCTCATCCGGCGCGCGGTCGAGCTCGGGATCACCTTCTTCGACACCGCCAACGTCTACTCCGACGGGTCGAGCGAGGAGATCACGGGCCGCGCCCTGAAGGCGATGACCACGCGCGAGGAGGTGGTCATCGCCACCAAGGTGCACGGCGCCATGGGGGAGGGGCCGAACTCGCGCGGGCTGTCGCGGAAGCACATCATGTGGCAGATCGACGAGAGCCTCCGCCGGCTGGGGACCGACTACGTGGACCTCTACCAGATCCACCGCTTCGACCCGGCAACGCCGCTCGAGGAGACGCTCGAGGCGCTCGACGACCTCGTGAGGGCCGGCAAGGTGCGCTACCTCGGCGCCTCGTCCATGGACGCCTGGCGGTTCTCGAAGGCGCTGCACCTGCAGCGGGCGAACGGCTGGGCGCGGTTCGTCACGATGCAGGACCACTACAACCTCGTCAACCGCGAGGAGGAGCGGGAGATGCTGCCCCTCTGCGCCGACGAGGGCGTGGGATCCCTGCCGTGGAGCCCGCTCGCGCGCGGTCGCCTCACCCGCGACTGGGACGCGTCGACCGCCCGCAGCGAGACCGACGAGTTCGGGTCGACGCTCTACGCCGCGCAGGAGGACTCGGACCGCCAGGTGGCAGCCGCGGTGGCGGACGTCGCCGAGGCGCGCGGGGTCCCGCGCGCGCAGGTGGCGCTCGCGTGGGTGTCCCGCAACCCCGTCGTGACCGCGCCCATCGTGGGCGGCACGAAGGTGTCGCACATCGAGGACGCGGTCGCCTCGCTCGACATCGAGCTCACGGACGACGAGGTCACCCTGCTCGAGGAGCGCTACGTGCCGCACGCGGTCGTCGGCTACTGACCGCTCCGGGGATCGCCCGCGCCCGTCGACTTGCGCGGGCGGTCCTCCGTCCCCTACTCTGATCGAAGCCACAGACCGCTGGTCGTCGGCGTGCCTCCGCGAGGGGATGCGCCGGACGAAGGTTCACTCAGGTGAAGGCCCGCGCAGGTGATCGAAGCAAGAACCGCGCACGCCCCGAGGGCCTGCGCGTCACTCCCGCTCCGGCCTCCTGTGCCGGAGCGTTTCTCATGTGTGCAGCCGGGGGCTGCCAGCACCCCGCCCCGCTTCCGCGGTGTCGGGGAACCACGTGATAAGGAGTGCCATGGCGAACAAGGAAGCCTCGGTCGCCGAGCTCGCGGAGAAGTTCCGCAGCTCGAACGCCGTACTGCTCACCGAGTACCGCGGTCTCACCGTTGCCCAGCTCAAGCAGCTGCGGAAGAGCATCAGTGCAGACGCGACCTACGCCGTGGTGAAGAACACGCTGACCAAGATCGCGGCGAACCAGGCGGGGATCTCGTCGTTCGACGACGAGCTCGTCGGCCCGTCCGCGATCGCGTTCGTGCACGGCGACACCGTCGCCGTCGCGAAGGCGCTGCGCACCTTCACCAAGGCCAACCCTCTTCTCGTCGTGAAGGGCGGTTACTTCGACGGCAACCCCCTGACGGCGGACGAGGTGAACAAGCTCGCCGACCTCGAGTCGCGGGAGGTGCTGCTGGGCAAGCTCGCCGGCGCCTTCAAGGCCTCGCTCTTCGGCGCGGCGTACCTGTTCAACGCACCGCTCTCGCAGGCCGTACGCACCGTCGAGGCGCTGCGCGAGAAGCAGGAATCGGCTCAGTAGCACCCCTCGGGTCCCATCCCCGGGGCGCGATGCACTGATCCACCAGACACCACACCAACCCAAGGAGAATCACCATGGCAAAGCTCTCTAACGACGAGCTCATCGAGGCCTTCAAGGAGCTCACGCTCATCGAGCTCAGCGACTTCGTCAAGAAGTTCGAGGAGGTCTTCGAGGTCACCGCCGCGGCGCCCGTCGCCGCTGCCGCCGCCCCCGGCGCCGCTGCCCCCGCGGAGGAGGTCGAGGAGAAGACGTCCTTCGACGTCATCCTCGAGGCCGCCGGCGACAAGAAGATCCAGGTCATCAAGGAGGTGCGCGCGCTCACCAGCCTCGGCCTCGGTGAGGCGAAGGCCCTCGTCGACGGCGCCCCCAAGCCCGTCCTGGAGGGTGCCAACAAGGAGGCCGCCGACAAGGCGAAGGCCCAGCTCGAGGCCGCGGGCGCGACGGTCACCGTCAAGTAGCTCGTACCACGCACAGCGCTCAGGGCGCCGATCCCCTCAGGGGGGTCGGCGCCCTGCGTCGTTCCCGGGGACCGGTGTCCGCCCGCCCCCCCTCGGGGAGGCCGCTCGACATATGCATAGCCGAGCTATATGCTGGGATCCATGACCTCGACCGATCCCGACCTGCGCGCCCTCCTCGGCGACCTCGTCACGGCCGGCCACCGGCTCACCCGCCTGGCGGCGCACGAGGTCGGCGGCACCAGCTCGCCGGCGGTCTGGCGCACGCTCTCCGTGCTCGTCAGCTGGCCCGGCGGCATGCGCCTCGGCGTGCTCGCCGAGCGCAGCCGCGTCGCGCAGCCCACCACGACCAAGATCGTGCGCTCGCTCGTCGCACAGGGCTGGATCGCGCAGGTGACGGACCCGTCCGACGCGCGCGCGACGGTCCTGGAGATCACGCCGGCGGGGGAGGCCGCGCTCGACGACTGGCGCGACCGCCTCGCCACCGCCCTCGTGCCGCGCTTCGCCGACCTCCCGGCCGACGACGTGGCCGTGATCGCGCGGGCCGTCGAGCTCGTGCTGGCGCGCGTCGACCGCGCGCCGACCGACGGCTGACCGCCGCCCGCACGCCCGTCGGCGCCCCAGCGCGCCGTCCCGGTCCATCCGCATCCATCCGCATCGATCCCAGGAGGCGACACCGCACCCGTGTCCACCCAGCAGCACGCGTCGTTCCGCGACATCTTCCGCCAGCCCCGCTCCGTCTTCGCCGTCGCCTTCGCGTGCGTCATCGCGTTCATGGGCATCGGCCTGGTCGACCCGATCCTCCCCGCCATCGCGGAGAGCCTCGACGCCACCGCCACCCAGGCCGAGCTCCTCTTCACCAGCTACCTGCTCGTCACCGGGCTCGCGATGCTCGTCACCAGCTGGATCTCCAGCCGCATCGGCGCCAAGCGCACGCTGCTCATCGGCCTCGCCGTGATCGTCGTCTTCGCCGCGGCCGCGGGCCTCTCGCAGGACGTCGAGTCCGTCATCGGCTTCCGCGCCGGATGGGGTCTCGGCAACGCCCTCTTCATCTCGACGGCGCTCGCCACCATCGTCGGATCCGCGTCCGGCGGCACGGCGTCGGCGATCATGCTCTACGAGGCGGCGCTCGGCCTCGGCATCGCGATCGGCCCGCTCCTCGGCGGCGTCCTCGGCAGCTGGAGCTGGCGCGGCCCGTTCTTCGGCACCGCGACGCTCATGGCGGTCGGCTTCGTCGCGATCCTGGCCCTGCTCGGCAAGGACGCCGGGCCGCGCACGCCCATGCGCCTGTCGGCCCCGCTGCGCGCGCTCCGCACGCCGGCCCTGGCCGTGCTCGCCGCCGCCGCGCTCTTCTACAACATCGGCTTCTTCGTGCTGCTCGCCTACACGCCGTTCCCGCTGGGCTTCGACGCCATAGGCCTCGGCCTCACGTTCTTCGGCTGGGGCGTCGGCCTCGCGATCACGTCGGTGCTCGTGGCGCCGCTCCTCACCCGGCGGATGGCCCGCACCTCGGTCCTCCGGCTGGTGCTGCCGCTCCTCGCCGTCGACCTGGCCGCGGCCGGCCTCGTGGTGCGCTCGGCGACCGGCCTCGTGATCTGCGTGATCGTGGGCGGGCTCCTGCTGGGCGTCCTCAACACCGTGCTCACCGAGTGCGTGATGGAGGCCACCGACCACCCGCGCAGCGTCGCGTCCTCCGCGTACTCGTCCGTCCGGTTCCTCGGCGGCGCCATCGCGCCGCCCGCGGCGACCGAGCTGGCGAACCTGTTCTCGGACGCGACGCCCTACTACGCGGCGGCCGGATCGGTGCTCGTCGCCCTCGTGATCGTGGTCGCCGGCCACCGCTGGCTGCGCCGCGTGGACGCCGAGCCCGTCGACGCCCTCGAGGAGGCGCAGGCGGTCACCGCCGGCGACGCCTGACGCCCGGCTGGATCCGTCCGGCCCCGCCCCCGGACCCCGTCCGCCCTCACGGTGCGGGCGGGGCCGGGGGCGCCGTCGTGCTCGCGCGGGCCGCGAAGTCGACGGGCATCGTCTCGGTGCGCTCCGCGGCGCCGCCCGGTGCGAGCCCCTCGAGGACCATGCCCACGGCCGCCCGTCCCTGCCGCCGCGGGTGCTGCTCCACGGTCGTCAGCCCGAACAGCGGCGCCAGCGCGTGCCCGTCTATGCCCGCGACCGAGAGCTCGGCCGGCACCGCGATCCCCAGCTGCCGCGCGGCGAGGATCGTGCCGATGGCGATCTCGTCGGAGGCCGCGAAGACCGCGGTCGGGCGGCTCCGCGGATCCGCCAGCAGCGCCATCGCGGAGCGGAAGCCGCCGTCGATCGTGAAGTCCGCCGTGGCGAAGCGCGCCTCGAGCCCGCGGGGATCCGCGTCGATCGCCGCCCGGTAGCCCGCCAGCCGCTTGGCGTGCACGAAGAAGGCCATCTGCGCGTGCAGGTCGCCGCCGAGGTGCACCACGCGCGCGTGGCCGAGCCTCAGCAGGTGCTCGGTCGCGAGCCGTGCGGCGGCCTCGTCGTCGATGCTGAGCGTGCTCATGCCCTCGACCGGTCCGCCGATGCCGACGAGCGGCTTGTCGAGGCGGCGCAGCCGCACGACCTCGGCCGGCGTGAGCGCGACGCTCACCGCGATCACCGCGTCCACGCGCTTGC
Organism: Clavibacter capsici; assembly: GCF_001280205.1. Taxonomy (NCBI): domain Bacteria; kingdom Bacillati; phylum Actinomycetota; class Actinomycetes; order Micrococcales; family Microbacteriaceae; genus Clavibacter; species Clavibacter capsici. The sequence continues at coordinate 787,898 of NZ_CP012573.1, forward strand.
GCACCAGGAAGTACTCGAACACCTTCCGGCGCTGCTCCGGGTCGTCGGTGAGGCGGTAGAGCGTGAGGTCGTAGTCGGCCTCGATGAGCGCCTCCTCGATCCCCTCGAGCAGCTCGGCGAAGAACCAGCGGTTGATGAAGGGGAGCACGACGCCGACGTTCTTCGACTGGCCGGTCACGAGGCTGGAGGCGTTCGAGGAGACGACGTAGCCGATCTCGGCCGCCGCCTCGGAGACCCGGGTGCGCGTGGCGGGGGAGACGTAGCCGCGGCCGCTGAGGGCGCGCGACGCGGTGGCCTTCGAGACCCCGGCGAGGCGGGCGACGTCGGCGATGGCGCTCATCGCGCTCCCTCTCATCGGGTCCCGCGGCGCCTCGTCGCGCCGGACGCGCGCAGTGGAAGCGGTTCCAGGATGCGCGGGGTCGAGTCCGATGATGGCCCATCCGCGGCGGTGGCGCACGCGTCTCGTCCGCGAGGTAGACCGTTTCGTTACCTGACCCGCCTTGCCGTCACCTGCGAACGCCCCTACATTGACCTGTGGAACCGGTTCCCTATGGGGAGGAAACACCGCCGGTCAGGCGACGGCGCCTCACCCGCCGACGCACGCAGCACAGGACGGCGGGGCAGCCCGCATCCACTCGATGAAGAGGAGACGCACATGGGCCACGCCCTATTCCGACGTCGCTTCGCGGCACCCCTCGCAGCGGTCGGCATCGCCGGCCTCGCGCTCACGGGATGCACGGGCGACATCGCGGCCGAGGACAAGGCAGACACCGACTGCTCGCCCTACTCGTCGTACGGCGAGTTCGAGGGCAGCCCCGAGGTCAGCATCGGCGGCACGATCCAGGACGACGAGGCCGACCGCCTCGTGGAGTCCTGGAAGGACTTCCAGACCTGCACGGGCATCACCGTGAACTACCAGGGCACCAAGGAGTTCGAGGCGCAGATCGCGGTCCTCGCGGAGGGCGACTCGGCTCCCGACATCGGCATCATCCCGCAGCCCGGCCTCTTCAACGTGCTCGCGTCGAAGGGCTACCTGCAGGCCGCCCCCGCCGCGGTCGAGGAGAACGTCGACAAGGGCTGGTCCGCCGACTGGAAGGGCTACGGCACCGTCGACGGCACCTTCTACGGCGCGCCGCTCATGGCGAGCGTCAAGGGCTACGTCTGGTACTCGCCGAGCGAGTTCGCGGAGAAGGGCTACGAGGTCCCGAAGTCGACCGCCCAGCTCATGGACCTCACGAAGAGGATCGCGGACGAGGGCGACCACAAGCCCTGGTGCGTCGGCATCGGATCCGGCGACGCCACCGGCTGGCCGGGCACCGACTGGGTCGAGAGCTTCGTGATCCGCCAGGCCGGCGCGGAGACCTACGACAAGTGGGTCACGCACCAGATCCCGTTCAACGACCCCGCGATCGTGAAGGCGTTCGACGGCGTCGGCGACATCATCAAGAACCCCGACTACGTCAACGGCGGCCTGGGCGACGTCTCGTCGATCATCTCGACGGAGTTCGGCGACGCCGGCCTCCCGATCCTCGACGGCGAGTGCTCGCTGCACCACCAGGCCTCGTTCTACGAGGGCTTCTGGAAGAAGGCGGACGGCACCGACGCGAAGGTCTCGCCCGACGGCGACGTCTACGCGTTCCTCCTGCCGCCCACGAACGAGGGCGACGCGACCACGGTCACCGGCGGCGGCGAGCTCGTCGGCGCGTTCAAGACGAGCGACGAGATCACCGCGGTGCTCTCCTACCTCTCGAGCGACACCTGGGCGAACAACCGCGTGAAGCTGGGCGGCGTCATCAGCGCCAACAAGGGGCTCGACCCCGCGAACGCGTCGAGCGACATCCTCAAGCAGAGCATCGAGATCCTGCAGGATCCGAACTCCACGTTCCGATTCGACGGCTCGGACCTCATGCCCGGCGCGGTCGGCACCGACTCCTTCTGGAAGGGCATCGTCGGCTGGCTGAGCGGCGACTCGACCCAGAAGACGGTCGACGCCATCGAGTCGAGCTGGCCCGCGTCCTGATCCGCTGCCGGCCCTGACCGGACCGGCGCCGTCCCCCGCACGCACGCGGGAACCGGCGGGGCCGTCGCGCACGCGCGGCGGCCCCGCCTCCCTCCTCCATCCCGACCCGAAGGGCGAGACGTCCATGACGACCGCTGATCTGATCGGCAAGATCCTCCAGGTGGTGGCCGCGCTGGCCGTCTTCGCCGTGGTGATCGGGCTGATCCTCTTCCTCATCGACAAGGCGCCCAAGCGGGGCAAGGACTGGGTCCAGCTCGGCGCCTTCGTGCTCCCCGCGCTGATCCTGCTCGCCGTCGGCCTCATCTACCCCGCGTTCCGCACGACGCTGCTGGCCTTCCGCGACAACAGCGGCGAGTGGGCCGGCCTCGACAACTTCGTCTGGATGTTCACCCAGCCGTCCGCGCTCCGCACGCTGCTCAACACCGTCATCTGGGTGGTCTTCGTGCCGCTGCTGTCGACGGCCATCGGCCTCGCGTACGCGGTCTTCATCGACAAGTCCCGCGGCGAGAAGTACTTCAAGGCCCTCGTGTTCATGCCGATGGCCATCTCCTTCGTCGGCGCCGGCATCATCTGGCGCTTCGTCTACGACTACAAGTCGGGCGACAACGCGCAGATCGGCCTCCTCAACCAGATCCTCGTCTGGATGGGGCAGGAGCCGGTGCAGTGGCTGCAGACCTCGCCGATCAACACGGCGCTCCTCATCATCGTCATGATCTGGATCCAGACCGGGTTCGCCATGGTCGTCCTCTCCGCGAGCATCAAGGGCGTGCCCACCGAGCAGCTCGAGGCCGCGCAGCTCGACGGCACGAACGCGTGGGAGCGGTTCCTCAACGTGACGCTCCCGGGGATCCGCGGATCGCTCGTCGTGGTCGTCACCACCATCTCCATCGCGACGCTCAAGGTGTTCGACATCGTCCGCACCATGACGGCCGGCAACTTCGACACGAGCGTCATCGCGAACGAGATGTACACGCAGGCGTTCCGCGCCGGCGAGCAGGGCCGCGGCTCCGCGCTCGCGATCGTGCTGTTCCTCATGGTGCTGCCGATCGTCATCTACAACGTCCGCGTCATGAGCAAGCAGAGGGAGATCCGATGAGCGTCGCACCCGCCGACCTTCCCGTCGCGGACGGGGCCCGCCGCGGCACCATCGAGCAGGCCGCCACCGTCGGGGCGAAGAGCCGCCGCGTGAAGAACCGGCTCACCTCGCGTCGTGCGACGGTCGCCGCGCTGATCATCGCGGTGCTCTGGACGCTGCCGACCTTCGGCCTGTTCGTCTCGTCGTTCCGGCCGGCCGGCCTCATCCAGACCACGGGCTGGTGGACGATCTTCCAGAACCCGGGCTTCACGCTCGACAACTACCAGGACGTGCTGCTCTCCACCTCGCAGTCGTCGCCGCAGCTGGGCTCGTACTTCGTCAACTCGCTCGCCATCGCGATCCCGGCGACGCTGTTCCCGCTCGTCATCGCGTCCATGGCCGCGTACGCGTTCGCGTGGATCAAGTTCAAGGGCTCGAACTTCCTGTTCGTGCTGATCTTCGCGCTGCAGATCGTGCCGCTGCAGATGGCGCTCATCCCGCTGCTGCAGATGTTCACGCGCACGCTGCGCCCGCTCCAGGAGGCGGTCCACGCGGTCGTGCCGATCATCCCGGACCAGGGCTACCTGCCGGTGTGGGTGGCGCACACGATCTTCGCGCTGCCGCTGGCGATCTTCCTGCTGCACAACTTCATCTCGGAGATCCCGGGCGAGGTCATCGAGGCGGCCCGGGTCGACGGCGCGAGCCACGGCCAGGTGTTCTTCCGCATCGTGCTGCCGCTCGCCCTGCCGGCCATCGCGTCGTTCGCGATCTTCCAGTTCCTCTGGGTCTGGAACGACCTGCTGGTGGCGCTCATCTTCTCGGGCGGCACGGCCGACGTCGCGCCGCTCACGCAGCGCCTCGCGGAGCTCACGGGCACGCGCGGGCAGGACTGGCAGCGGCTCACGGCGGCGGCGTTCGTCTCGCTCATCGTGCCGCTCATCGTGTTCTTCAGCCTCCAGCGCTACTTCGTGCGCGGACTGCTGGCGGGGTCCACGAAGGGCTGATCCGCAGCCCGCCGACCACGGCCCGGTCGCCCGTCCCCACGGGCGCCCGGGCCGTCGTCGTCCCCGGCGCGCACGGTGGTCGGGGGAGATCCCCCACGGGCGTAAAATCGCCGGAATGACGAGGATGGGCGACATCGCCGCGGGCGGCGGGATGCGCGGGGGCGGCGGACGCCGCGGGCGGGTGAGCGCGGCCGACGCCGAGGCCCAGCGGAAGGCCAACGCCGAGGCGCCGCGCGTCGAGAACCTGCTCGGCCGGATCGCCGAGCTGTTCCGCCCGCACCGGCGCGCGCTGGTCCTCACGATCGCGCTCGTGCTGGTCGGCGCGGGGCTCACGGTCGTGCCGCCGCTCCTCACGCAGCAGGCGTTCGACCGCGGGCTCTTCCCGCCGACGGGCGGCCCCGACATCCCCGTCCTGGTCGAGCTCGTGGCCGTCATGATCGCCATCTGGATCGCGGGCGCCGGCCTCGGCGTCTGGCAGACGTACCTCACGGCCACCGTCGGCAACCGGGTCATGGGATCCATGCGCGTCGACCTGTTCCGCCACCTGCAGAGCATGGAGCTCGGGTTCTTCACGCGCACGAAGACGGGCGTGATCCAGTCCCGCCTGCAGAACGACGTGGGCGGCGTCGCGGCCGTCCTCACCAACACCGTCTCGAGCGTGCTCGGCAACACCGTGACGGTGATTGCGGCGCTCGTCGCGATGCTCGTGCTCAACTGGCAGCTGACCCTCGTGGCCGTGGTGCTCATGCCCGTGCTCGTGGTCGCGCAGCGGCGCGTGGGGCAGGTGCGAGCGCGGATCGCTTCGCGGACGCAGGAGTCGCTGTCCGACATGACCGCCATCACGCAGGAGACGCTCTCGGTCTCCGGCATCCTGCTCTCCAAGAGCTTCAACCGGCAGGCCGCCGAGACCGCGCGCTACGAGGCGGAGAACCGCACGCAGATCCGGCTGCAGGTCAGCCAGCAGATGAGCGGGCAGTGGTTCTTCGCGCTCGTGCAGATCTTCCTGTCGATCATCCCGGCCATCGTCTACGTGGTCGCGGGCTTCCTCATCACGGGCGGGGTCAGCGTCACCGCGGGCACCATCGTCGCGTTCACGACCGTGCAGGCGCGCCTCATGTGGCCGCTCATCGGCCTGATGCGGGTCGCGCTCGACCTCCAGACCTCGGGCGCGCTGTTCGCCCGCATCTTCGAGTACCTCGACCTCGAGCCCGCGATCCGCGACCGGCACGACGCCCGGCCCGTCGCGGCCGGCCACGCGCTCGGTCGCGTCGCCTTCGACGACGTGCGCTTCTCCTACCCGGACACCCGCCCCGGGGAGCGGCCGACCCTCGACGGCATGTCCTTCGAGATCCAGCCGGGCCAGTTCGCGGCGTTCGTCGGCCCGTCGGGCGCCGGCAAGACCACGGTGTCGTACCTCATCCCGCGCTTCCACGACGTGACCGGCGGCCGGGTGCTCTTCGCGGGCGACGACGTGCGGGACCTCCAGCAGGAGTCGCTGCTGGAGAGCATCGGCATCGTCAGCCAGGAGACATACCTCTTCCACGCGACCATCGGCGAGAACCTCCGCTACGCGCGGCCGGACGCGTCGCAGGAGCAGATCGAGCAGGCGGCCCGGGCGGCGAACATCCACCAGACGATCGAGTCGTTCCCCGACGGCTACGACACGCTCGTGGGGGAGCGCGGCTACCGCCTCTCCGGCGGGGAGAAGCAGCGCATCGCGATCGCGCGCGTGCTGCTCAAGGACCCGGCCGTGCTGATCCTCGACGAGGCTACGAGCGCGCTCGACGCCATCTCGGAGCGGGTCGTGCAGCAGGCGCTCGACACGGCGTCGCGCGGCCGCACGACCATCGCCATCGCCCACCGCCTCTCGACCGTGGTCGACGCGGACGTGATCTTCGTGGTCGTCGCCGGCCGCATCGTCGAGCAGGGCACGCACGTGGAGCTGCTCGCCCGCCGCGGCGAGTACGCCCGCCTCTACAGCGACCAGCGCACCGAGGCGGCCTGACGCCCGATCGCCTCCCCGGATGCGACGACCGCCCGCCCGCGAGGCGGACGGGCGGTGCGGCGGGCGGGTCGGGTCAGGACCGCGCGTCGAGGAGCTGCTGCATGTATAGGATCTCCTTGTCCTGGATCATCACCATGCCGCCGGCCAGGTCGGTGACGAGAGGGTTCCGCGACCGGTCGAGGAGGGCCTGCGCCATCTCCACGCCGCCGCGGTGGTGGGCGATCATCAGCGTGAGGTACTTCCGCTCCGCCTCGACGCCCGTGAGGGACCGCAGCTCGTCGAGGTCGGCCTGCGACGCGAGGCCCGGCATGGTGGCGCCCGGCGTCATGTCCATGGACGAGTGGTCCGTCCTCCCGTCGAGCGTCGGCAGCGTCATCCACGTCATGCGCGGCTGGGACGGCGCCTGGTCGAGGCCCCACGACGTGAGGAACGCGTACATCTGGCCGGCCTGCTGGGACTGCGCCTGCGCGATGTCCTGCGCGATGAGCTTGACCTCGGGGTCGTCCGTGCGGTCGATGATCATGAGCGACATCTGCACGGCCTGCTCGTGGTGCACCTGCATGTCGCGGGAGAAGCCGGCCTCGGCGCTGTTCGTGCTGGGCGTGAGGGCCGACACGGGCGCGGTGACCCGGCCCACGAGGAGCCCGGCGACCACGAGCGCGACCGCGACGATCCCCGCCGCGAGGCCGATGCGGATCCTGCGCCCGCGAGCGCGCGCCTCCTCGCCGTGCGCGACGAGCCCCGAGAGCTCCTCCTCGCGGATGTCATCGTCCGGGACGTGGTCGACGACGAGGTCGCCGTCGGGACGCGGGTCGGACGGAGCGCGGTCGTCGTCGCGGTCGCTCACGGTCAGCCGACCCGGCCCTCGCCCTCGAGGGCTCCGGTGCACGCGGCGCCGGCCTCGGGGGCGTTCGGGCTCTTCCAGTACTTGGCCATGAAGTCCTTGATGCGCGGGTCGTCGACCGAGTCGACCTTGATCTGCGCGCCCCACGCCGACATGGCGATGGGCGTGTCGAGGCCCTCGTAGGGCGACATGGTGACGTAGCCGCCGAACGACTCCGCGTACTTCTGCAGGTTCGCGAGGTCGTCGCCGGTGACCTTCGCGGCGTCGTAGGTGATCCACACGGCGCCGTGCTCGAGGTCGTGCACCGCGTTCTCGTTGGGCTGCGGCTGGTCGTAGATGCCGCAGTTGAGCCACATGGCGTTGTGCTCGCCGCCGGCGGGCGGGCTCATGCCGTCGTACTTGGCGGCGTAGTCGACCGTGCCCTGCACGTGGGTGCTCGGGAGCGAGTCCCAGGTGCGCAGGCCCTCGATGGAGATGTCGGCCGGGTCCTGCTTCGGCGTGCCGCTGGAGACGACCACGCCGATGACGACGGCGACGACCGCGACGGCGGCCACGGATCCCGTGATGATGCCGATGAGGCGGTTGCGGCGCGCGCGGTCCTGCTGCTTCTTGAGGGCCGCGACCTTCTCGGCGCGGCGGGCCTCGCGCTGCTGCTTGACCGTGAGGTCCTTCTGGGCCTGCTTCGCGGTCGGCGGGACGGGCCGTCCGCTCTGGTCGCCGGAGGGCGTGGTGTCGTCGCGTCGCGCCACGGAGGGTCCTTCTCTGCTGGGGGAATGTGCGCCCAGGGTACCGGCTCGGCCTGGGCGCGTCCTGCCCGCGGACGGCATCCCGCCCCCGTAACACGGGGAGGAGGCGCGCCTACACTGGATGGGCGGGGCCCACCGGACCGCACACCTGACACCGGGAGCACCACCACACGTGAAGTACGCCGACACGATCCTCGACCTCATCGGGAACACCCCGCTCGTGAAGCTCAACAAGGTGGTCGAGGGGATCTCGGCGACCGTGCTCGTCAAGGTCGAGTACCTCAACCCCGGCGGCAGCGCCAAGGACCGCATCGCCACGCGCATCATCGACGCGGCCGAGCGCGACGGCAAGCTGAAGCCCGGCGGCACGATCGTCGAGCCCACCTCGGGCAACACGGGCGTCGGCCTCGCGCTCGTCGCGCAGCAGCGCGGCTACCGCTGCGTCTTCGTGCTGCCCGACAAGGTCGGCGAGGACAAGCGCAACGTGCTCACGGCGTACGGCGCCGAGATCGTGGTCACGCCCACCTCGGTCGCGCCCGACCACCCCGACTCCTACTACTCGGTGAGCGACCGGCTCGCACGCGAGATCCCCGGCGCCTTCAAGCCCGACCAGTACTCGAACCCCAACGGGCCGCTCAGCCACTACGAGACGACGGGTCCCGAGATCTGGCGCGACACGGAGGGCGAGATCACGCACTTCGTCGCGGGCGTCGGCACCGGCGGCACCATCAGCGGCGTCGGCCGCTACCTCAAGGAGGTCTCCGAGGGGCGCGTGCGCATCGTCGGCGCCGACCCCGAGGGCTCCGTCTACTCGGGCGGCACGGGCCGCCCGTACCTCGTCGAGGGCGTGGGCGAGGACTTCTGGCCGGCCGCGTACGACCCCGACGTGGTCGACGAGGTCATCGCCTCGAGCGACCAGGAGTCGTTCGACATGACCCTGCGGCTCGCCCGCGAGGAGGGCCTGCTCGTCGGCGGATCCAGCGGCATGGCCGTCGTCTCCGCGCTCAAGGCCGCGAAGCACCTGGGGCCCGACGACGTCATGGTGATCCTCCTGCCCGACGGCGGCCGCGGCTACCTCGGAAAGATCTTCAACGAGAGGTGGATGCAGTCCTACGGCTTCGCCCGCGTCAACGGCCAGCGCACGGTCGCCGACGTGATGAGCGCCAAGACCGGCAGCCTCCCCGACCTCGTGCACGCGCACCCGAACGACACCATCCGCGACGCCATCCGGATCATGACCGAGTACGACGTGTCGCAGCTCCCCGTCCTCTCCGCCGAGCCGCCCGTCGTCATGGGCGAGGTCGCGGGCGCGGTCGACGAGCGCAGCCTCCTGGAGCTCGTGTTCAGCGGGCGCGCGCAGCTGTCCGACCAGGTGGGACCCTTCACGGGCGCCGCCTTCGGCCTCATCGGCGTGAACGAGACCGTGCCCGAGGCGTGGAGCGCCCTCGGATCCGCCGACGCCCTCATGGTGAGCGACGGCGGGAAGCCCGTGGGCGTGCTCACGCGGCACGACCTCCTCACCTACCTCACCGACTGATCCGCCGACCGGCCCGGCCCGCGCATCCCTCCCGACCCACAGAGACGAGCACCGTGAGCGACAAGCACGACTTCGACACCCGCGCGATCCACGCCGGCCAGGACCCGGATCCGACCACGGGCGCCGTCATCCCGCCCCTGTACCTCACGAGCACCTTCGTGCAGGACGGGATCGGCGGGCTGCGCGGCGGCTACGAGTACGCGCGCAGCGCCAACCCCACGCGCACCGGCCTGCAGGAGCTGCTCGCGTCGCTCGAGAAGGGCAAGCACGCCTTCTCGTTCGCCTCGGGACTGGCCGCCGAGGACACGCTGCTGCGCGCCATCACGCGCCCGGGCGACCGCATCGTCCTGAGCGACGACGTGTACGGCGGCACCTACCGCCTCCTCACGCGCGTGCTCGGCGACTGGGGGATCGTCGTCGAGACCGTCGACATGAGCGACCTCGCCGCCGTGGAGCGCGTGCTCGGGTCCGGCCCCGCGAAGGTCCTCTGGGTCGAGACGCCGAGCAACCCGCTCATGAAGATCAGCGACATCCGCGCGCTCGCCGACCTCGGCCACGCGGTCGGCGCCACGGTCGTCGTCGACAACACGTTCGCGTCGCCGTACCTCCAGCAGCCGCTGACGCTCGGCGCCGACGTGGTCGTGCACTCCACCACCAAGTACCTGGGCGGCCACTCCGACGTGCTCGGCGGGGCCGTGATCCTCGACGACGACGCGCTCGCCGAGAGGGTCGGCTTCCTGCAGTTCGCGATCGGCGCCGTCTCCGGGCCGATGGACGCCTGGCTCACCACGCGCGGGATCAAGACGCTCGCCGTCCGCGTCGAGCGCCACTCCGCGAACGCCGAGGAGATCGCCGCGTTCCTCCAGCAGCATCCCGACATCACGGCCGTGCACTACCCGGGCCTCCCGGAGCACCCGGGCCACGACATCGCCAAGGCGCAGATGTCCGGCTTCGGCGGCATGATCTCGTTCCAGGTGCGCGGGGGAGCGAAGGCCGCGCGCCGCGTGGTCGAGGGGACGCGGGTGTTCCAGCTCGCGGAGTCGCTCGGTGGCGTCGAGTCGCTCATCAGCTACCCGTCCGAGATGACGCACGCGTCGGTCAAGGGCACGCCGCTCGAGGTGCCGGACGACCTGGTGCGCCTGTCGGTGGGCATCGAGTCCGTCGAGGACCTCGTCGTCGACCTCGAGCGCGCGCTCGGCAAGGCGCTCAAGCAGGGCAAGCACTAGCGGCGGACGGTGCGGCGGCGGCCGCCGCGCCTCCCGCGCCGGTCAGGGAAGCAGCTCGCGCACGGCCTCGTCGACGCTGACCCCGCGGTCGCGCGCGTGGGCGCTGAGGCGAGCCATGGCGTCGCGGTCGAGCGCGATCGTGAGGGTGGTGTCGCCGGGCTCCGGCGCGACCTCCTCGTCGAAGGCGTCGAAGTCGAACAGGCCCGGCTGGGCGGGGGCCTCGGCCTCGACGGCCTCCGCCTCCGCGACCACGGGATCCGCGGCGGCGTCCGCCTCGGCCTCGACGGCCGCCGTCTCCTCCGTCGCCTGCGCGGCGGATCCGAAGCTCGCGTGCCCGGCCCAGCCCGGCCCCTCGGGGATCGGCCGTCGGCCCTGGAACGCCGTCGCGACCGCGCGCGCCCGGTCGTCGGCGGCCTCGTTGAGCGGGTGGTCCGCGTGCCCCTTGACCCACTCGAAGCGGTAGCGGCGGCCCTGGATCTCCGCGTCGATCTCCTTGAGCAGCTCCACGTTGAGCACCGGCTTGCCGTCGCCCTTGCGCCACCCCTTGCGCTTCCAGCCGGGCATCCACTTGGTGACCGAGTTGATGACGTACTGGCTGTCGCACAGCACGAGGAGGTCGTCGTCGAGGTGCGCGGTCGCGCGGAACAGCTCGAGCACCGCCTTCAGCTCGCCCTGGTTGTTCGTCGCATGCGGCCAGCCGCCTGCCGCCCAGTGCTCGTCGTCCACGTACCAGGCCCAGCCGGCGGGGCCGGGGTTGCCGAGCGCGGATCCGTCTGCCGCGGCGGTGATCGTCACAGGTGGTGCCTCTCGTCGGGTGGACGACCAGTCTGCCGCAGGCGTCCGGCCTCCCGTGCCCGCCCTCCCGGACGGCCCTCCGCATCCGCCGCCCCGTGTGACAGTCACATGTGACAATGTGACAATGTGACACCTGCGCCGCACGGCGCGCACGGGCCGCGGCCCGCACGAGGACGGGGTCGATGATGACGACGGAGACGCCACGGGGGAGGGCGCCCAGCATCCGCGACGTCGCGCGCCTCGCGGGCGTCTCGCACCAGACGGTCTCCCGGGTCCTCAACGACTCGCCCTCGCTCCGCGCCGAGACCCGCCAGCGCGTGCTCGACGTGATGGAGCAGGTGCAGTACCGGCCCAACCGCGCGGCCCGGGCGCTCGTCACGAGCAGGTCCCGCACGATCGGGGTCCTCACCTCGCAGAGCTCGCAGTACGGCCCTGCCTCCTCCATCGCGGCCATCGAGGCGGCGGCGCGCGAGGCCGGGTACCTGGTGACCACCTGCAACCTGGCGTCGTCCGACGAGGCGGCGATCAAGGACGCGCTCGGGCACCTGGTCGACCAGGCCGTCGAGGGGCTCGTGGTCGTCGCCCCGCAGGTGCGCGTGCGCGACGTCATCGCGAGCATGTCGCTCGACGTGCCGTACGTCACGATGCAGACCGCGGGCCGCGACACCGCGCCGGACCTCTCCGTCGACCAGATCGCGGGCGCGCGCCTGGCCACGCGGCACCTGCTCGACCTCGGCCACCGGGACATCTACCACCTGGCGGGACCGCAGGACTGGATGGAGGCGGAGGCGCGGATGCGCGGCTTCCTCGACGCGATGTCCGCGGCGGAGGTGCCGACGACCGCGCCCATCCTCGGCGACTGGACCGCGGAGTTCGGCTTCTACGCGGGCCGCGAGATGCTGCGCCTGCGCGACTTCACGGCGATCTTCTCCAGCAACGACCAGATGGCGCTCGGCCTCATCCACGCCGTCCGGGACGCCGGCCTCGACGTCCCGCGCGACGTGAGCATCGTCGGATTCGACGACATCCCGGAGGCCGCGCACTTCTGGCCGCCGCTCACGACCGTCCGCCAGGACTTCGAGGAGGTGGGCCGGCGATGCGTGGCCCTGCTCCTCGACGGCATCGGCGGATCGGGCGAGCGGTACAGCGGCACGATCATGCCCGAGCTCGTCGTCCGCGCCTCCTCGGGGCCGCCCTCGATGTGACGTCCCGCGCCTCCTCGAGGCCGTCGACACCCCACTTCGAGGGGTCGGGGGCAACCGGGTTGACAGAGCGGCCATCGGGAGTCGTAGACTCGCCTTCGCCGATGTGACCGTTCACATCGCAGGCGGTCTTCCCGGACCGCGTTGCATCAGACGAAGGAGTCGATCCCGTGCCCAGCGCCCCCGTGAGCACCGCAGCCGAGGCCCAGCCCGGCACGGACGCCGAGAGCTACGTCATCGGGGTCGACTACGGCACCCTCTCCGGCCGTGCCGTCGTGGTGCGCGTCTCGGACGGCGTCGAGCTCGGCTCCGGCGTCCTCGACTACCCGCACCAGGTGATGGACGACACGCTCGCCGCCACCGGCGCGCAGCTGCCGCCCGAGTGGGCGCTCCAGGTCCCGAGCGACTACGTCGACGTGCTCAAGCAGGCCGTCCCCGCCGCCATCCGCGAGGCCGGCATCGACCCCGCCCGGGTCATCGGCATCGGCACCGACTTCACGGCGTGCACCATGGTCCCCACGCTCGCCGACGGCACCCCGCTCAACGAGGTCGAGGGATACGCCGACCGCCCCCACGCCTACGTCAAGCTCTGGAAGCACCACGCCGCGCAGTCGCACGCCGACCGCATCAACGCGCTGGCCGAGGAGCGCGGCGAGGAGTGGCTCGCCCGCTACGGCGGCCTCATCTCCAGCGAGTGGGAGTTCGCCAAGGGCCTCCAGCTCCTCGAGGAGGACCCCGAGCTCTACGCGATGATGGAGCACTGGGTCGAGGCGGCCGACTGGATCGTCTGGCAGCTCACCGGCAGCTACGTCCGCAACGCCTGCACCGCCGGCTACAAGGGCATCCTCCAGGACGGCGAGTACCCGACCCGCGAGTTCCTCGGCGCCCTGAACCCCGACTTCGCCTCCTTCGCCGAGGACAAGGTCGCGCACGAGATCGGCCAGCTCGGATCCGCCGCCGGCACGCTCTCCGCCGAGGCCGCCGCCTGGACGGGCCTGCCCGAGGGCATCGCCGTCGCGGTCGGCAACGTCGACGCCCACGTCACGGCACCCGTCGCCCGCGCGGTCGAGCCCGGCCAGATGGTCGCGATCATGGGCACCAGCACCTGCCACGTCATGAACAGCGACGTGCTCACCGAGGTCCCCGGCATGTGCGGCGTCGTCGACGGCGGCATCGTCGCGGGGCTCTACGGCTACGAGGCCGGCCAGTCCGGCGTCGGCGACATCTTCGCCTGGTACGTCAAGAACCAGGTGCCCGCGCGCTACGCCGAGGAGGCCGCGGCCGCCGGCAAGAGCGTCCACCAGCACCTCACCGACCTCGCGGCCGACCAGCCCGTCGGCGGCCACGGCCTCGTCGCGCTCGACTGGCACTCCGGCAACCGCTCGGTGCTCGTCGACCACGAGCTCTCCGGCCTCGTCGTCGGCACCACGCTCACCACGCGCACCGAGGAGGTCTACCGGGCCCTGCTCGAGGCCACCGCCTTCGGCACCCGCAAGATCGTGGAGACGTTCAACGCGTCCGGCGTGCCCGTCACCGAGTTCATCGTCGCGGGCGGCCTGCTGAAGAACGCGTTCCTCATGCAGGCGTACAGCGACATCCTGCGCCTGCCGATCTCGGTCATCACGAGCGAGCAGGGTCCGGCGCTCGGCTCCGCGATCCACGCCGCCGTCGCCGCGGGCGCCTACCCCGACGTGCGCGTCGCGGGCGACGCCATGGGCAAGGTCGAGCGGGGCCGCTACCAGCCGAGCGAGGAGCGCGCGCTCGCGTACGACCGCCTGTACGAGGAGTACTCCGCGCTGCACGACTACTTCGGCCGCGGCGCCAACGACGTCATGAAGCGGCTCAAGTCGCTCAAGAGGGAGGCACGCGCGTGAGCACCTACGCACCCGAGATCGAGGTCGCGGTCGCCCGCGTCCGCTCCGAGGTCTCCCGCCTGCACGGCGAGCTCGTGCGCTACGGCCTCGTGGTCTGGACCGGCGGCAACGTCTCCGGCCGCGTCCCCGGCGCCGACCTCTTCGTCATCAAGCCGTCGGGCGTCAGCTACGACGACCTGAGCCCTGAGAACATGATCCTCTGCGACCTCGACGGCAACGTGATCCCGGACACCCCGGGCTCCCGCAACGCCCCGTCGAGCGACACCGCGGCGCACGCCTACGTGTACCGCAACATGCCCGAGGTCGGCGGCGTGGTGCACACGCACTCCACCTACGCGGTGGCATGGGCGGCCCGCCGCGAGCCCATCCCGTGCGTCATCACGGCGATGGCGGACGAGTTCGGCGGCGAGATCCCCGTCGGCCCGTTCGCGATCATCGGCGACGACTCGATCGGTTGCGGCATCGTCGAGACGCTGACCGGCCACCGGTCGCGCGCCGTGCTCATGGCCGGCCACGGCCCCTTCACCATCGGCAAGGACGCGAAGGACGCCGTGAAGGCGGCCGTCATGGTCGAGGACGTGGCGCGCACCGTGCACATCTCCCGCCAGCTCGGCGAGCCCGCGCCCCTCCCGGCCGAGGCCGTCGACTCGCTGTTCGACCGCTACCAGAACGTCTACGGACAAGCACCCCAAGGAGCCCTGAAGTGACCCGCATCACCACGTCCCTCGACCACTACGAGGTCTGGTTCCTCACCGGGAGCCAGAACCTCTACGGCGAGGAGACGCTCCAGCAGGTCGCCGAGCAGTCGCAGGAGATCGCCCGGCAGCTCGAGGAGGCGTCGGACGTCCCCGTCCGCGTCGTGTGGAAGCCCGTCCTCAAGGACTCCGACAGCATCCGCCGCATGGCCCTCGAGGCCAACGCGAGCGACCGCACCATCGGCCTCATCGCGTGGATGCACACGTTCAGCCCCGCGAAGATGTGGATCCAGGGCCTCGACGCCCTGCAGAAGCCCTTCCTCCACCTGCACACGCAGGCCAACGTCGAGCTCCCGTGGAGCACCATCGACATGGACTTCATGAACCTCAACCAGGCCGCGCACGGCGACCGGGAGTTCGGCTACATCCAGTCGCGCCTCGGCGTCACCCGCAAGACGGTCGTCGGCCACGTGAGCACGGAGTCCGTCCGCGCGAGCATCGGCACGTGGATGCGCGCCGCCGCCGGCTGGGCCGCCGTGCACGAGCTCAAGGTCGCGCGCTTCGGCGACAACATGCGGAACGTCGCGGTCACCGAGGGCGACAAGACGGAGGCCGAGCTCAAGTTCGGCGTCTCGGTCAACACCTGGGGCGTCAACGACCTCGTCGAGCGCGTGGACGCGGCGACCGACGCCGAGGTCGACGCGCTGGTGGACGAGTACGAGCGCCTCTACGACATCGCCCCCGAGCTGCGGCGCGGCGCCGAGCGCCACGAGTCGCTCCGCTACGGCGCGGCCATCGAGGTGGGCCTGCGGTCCTTCCTGGAGGAGGGCGGCTTCGGCGCCTTCACCACGAGCTTCGAGGACCTCGGCGGCCTCCGCCAGCTCCCCGGCCTCGCCGTCCAGCGGCTCATGGCCGAGGGCTACGGCTTCGGCGCCGAGGGCGACTGGAAGACGGCCGTGCTGATCCGCGCGGCGAAGGTCATGGGCGCGGGGCTCCCGGGTGGCGCGAGCCTCATGGAGGACTACACGTACCACCTCGTCCCGGGCGAGGAGAAGATCCTGGGCGCGCACATGCTCGAGATCTGCCCGACGCTCACCACGGGCCGGCCGAGCCTCGAGATCCACCCGCTCGGCATCGGGGGCCGCGAGGACCCCGTGCGCCTCGTCTTCGACACCGACCCCGGCCCCGCGGTCGTCGTCGCCATGAGCGACATGCGCGACCGGTTCCGCATCGTCGCGAACGTCGTGGAGGTCGTGCCGCTCGACGAGCCGCTCCCGAACCTGCCCGTCGCCCGCGCCGTGTGGAAGCCCGCGCCGGACCTCGCGACGAGCGCCGCGGCCTGGCTCACGGCCGGCGCCGCCCACCACACGGTCATGAGCACGCAGGTCGGCGTCGAGGTCTTCGAGGACTTCGCCGAGATCGCGCGCACCGAGCTCCTCGTCATCGACGAGGACACGACCCTCAAGGGTTTCACCAAGGAAGTCCGCTGGAACCAGGCGTACCACCGCCTGGCCCAGGGCCTGTAACACCCACACCGGGGGAGCGGGTCGGCGCAGATGCCGGCCCCGCGCCTCACAGCAGCAGTACGAAAGGAACACGACCGTGAAGATGAAGAAGGTCCTCGTCGGCATCGCCGCCACGAGCATCGCCGTCTCCCTCGCCGCCTGCTCCAGCGGCGGCGGCGGAGGCCGCGGCGGCAGCGCCGGCGGAGCCGAGGACAACAAGGGCGCCCTCGTCGGCGTCGCCATGCCCACCAAGACGAGCGAGCGCTGGGTCGACGACGGCAACAACGTCAACGACCAGCTCACCAAGCTCGGCTACAAGGTCGACCTGCAGTACGCGAACGACAAGGTGCAGGACCAGATCTCGCAGATCGAGACGATGCTGAACAAGGGCGCCAAGGCGCTCATCGTCGCGTCCATCGACGGCACCGCGCTGACCCAGGTCCTCAAGACCGCGGCCGACGACGGCGTCAAGGTCATCGCGTACGACCGCCTCATCAACGGCACCGAGGACGTCGACTACTACACGACGTTCGACAACCAGCAGGTCGGCGTGCTCCAGGGCAACTCGCTGCTCCAGGGCCTCGGCCTCGTGGACGCCGACGGCAAGGCGACCGGCAGCACCGAGAAGAAGACCATCGAGATCTTCGCGGGCAGCCCGGACGACAACAACGCCACGTTCTTCTACGAGGGTGCGATGAGCGTCCTCAAGCCGTTCCTCGACTCCGGCCAGATCACCGTCGGCTCCGGCCAGACGGAGTTCAGCCAGGTCGCGATCCAGCAGTGGAAGCAGGAGGGCGCGCAGGCCCGCATGGAGAACCTGCTCTCGGGCTCCTACCCCGGCGGCGCCAAGCCGGACGGCGTCCTGTCGCCGTACGACGGCCTGTCGCGCGGCATCATCCAGGCCCTGACCTCGGCCGGCGTCGCCAGCGACGCCATGCCGATCATCACCGGCCAGGACGGCGAGAAGGCGTCCGACAAGCTCATCCTCGACGGCGTCCAGTACTCGACGATCTTCAAGGACACGCGCCTGCTCGGCAAGGAGGCCGTCACGATGGTCGACGACCTGCTCACCGGCGGCACCCCGGACGCTCCCGACTCCTACAACAACAAGGTGAAGGACGTCCCGACCAAGCAGTTCGCCCCCGTGACCGTGACGAAGGACAACCTCGTCGAGGTCATCGTGGACAGCGGCTACTACACGCAGGAAGAGATCGACAAGGGCGGCGAGTAGCCCACCCGCGCCGCCCCGGCGGCGCACCGGCCGGTCGACGCTCACGTCGACCGGCCCCCACCGGGTCGGGCCGGCCGTGGACCACGGCCGGCCCGCCTCCGGGTGGCGCCCCGCGCGCCGCCCCGCAGCACCGCCGGGCACCCGGCACCACCATCCACACAAGTGAGGCAGGCCATGGCCAACCACATTCTCGAGATGCGCGGCATCACCAAGACGTTCCCCGGCGTCAAGGCGTTGCAGGACGTCACCCTCGAGGTCACGCGCGGCACGTGCCACGCGATCTGCGGCGAGAACGGCGCGGGCAAGTCGACCCTGATGAAGGTCCTCTCGGGCGTCTACCCGGCCGGCTCCTACGACGGCGACATCGTGCTCGAGGACCAGGTCGTCAAGTTCTCCAGCATCCGCGACAGCGAGAAGTCGGGCGTGGTGATCATCCACCAGGAGCTCGCGCTGAGCCCCTTCCTCTCCATCGCGGAGAACATCTTCCTCGGCAACGAGATCTCCAAGGGCGGCTTCATCGACTGGAACGCCACCAACGTCGAGGCCGCGAAGCTCCTCGCCCGCGTCGGGCTGAGCGACAACCCGGCCACGAAGATCGCCGACATCGGCGTGGGCAAGCAGCAGCTCGTGGAGATCGCGAAGGCGCTCTCCAAGGAGGTGAAGCTCCTCATCCTCGACGAGCCCACCGCGGCGCTCAACGACGAGGACTCGGCCCACCTGCTCGACCTGATCAAGCACCTGAAGGGCCAGGGCATCACGAGCATCATCATCAGCCACAAGCTGAACGAGATCAAGGCGATCGCCGACGCCGTCACGATCATCCGCGACGGCAAGACCATCGAGACCCTCGACCTCGGGCGCGACGCCATCAGCGAGGAGCGGATCATCAAGGGCATGGTGGGCCGCGACCTCCAGAGCCGCTACCCCGACCGCACCCCCGACATCGGCGAGGAGGTGCTGCGCATCGAGGACTGGACGGTCCACCACCCGCAGGAGCATTCCCGCGTCGTCGTCGACCACGCGAACCTCGACGTCCGCGCGGGCGAGGTCGTCGGCATCGCCGGCCTCATGGGCGCCGGCCGCACCGAGCTCGCGATGAGCGTGTTCGGCCGCTCCTACGGCGCGAACATCTCCGGCAAGCTCTACAAGCGCGGCAAGGAGATCACCGCCCGCACGGTGGGGGAGGCCATCAAGAACGGCCTCGCGTACGCCACGGAGGACCGCAAGCACTACGGCCTGAACCTCATCGACGACATCAAGCGCAACGTCTCCGGCGCCGCGCTCGACAAGCTGGCCAAGGCCGGCTGGGTCGACGCGAACCAGGAGTACGTGGTGGCCGACGGCTACCGCAAGTCGATGAACATCAAGGCCCCGAGCGTGGGCGCCATCACCGGGAAGCTCTCCGGCGGCAACCAGCAGAAGGTCGTCCTCTCCAAGTGGATGTTCTCCGACCCCGACGTGCTCATCCTCGACGAGCCGACCCGCGGCATCGACGTCGGAGCCAAGTACGAGATCTACACGATCATCAACGCGCTCGCCGCGCAGGGGAAGGCCGTCATCGTCATCTCCAGCGAGCTGCCCGAGCTGCTCGGCATCTGCGACCGGATCTACGCCCTCTCCGCCGGGCGGATCACGGGCCAGCTCCCGATCTCCGAGGCGACCCCCGAGAGCCTCATGACCTACATGACCAAGGAAAAGGAATAGTCACCATGTCCAGTCTCAGCAGTGTGGCGGGTTTCCTCGTCAGTCGCCTCAGGCAGATCGGCATCTTCATCGCGCTGATCGCGATCGTGGTGCTCTTCCAGATCCTCACCGACGGGACGCTCCTCGAGCCCCGCAACGTCACGAGCATCGTCGTCCAGAACGCCTACATCCTGATCCTCGCGATCGGCATGGTGATGATCATCATCGCTGGCCACATCGACCTGTCGGTCGGATCCGTGGTCGCGCTCATCGGCGCCGTCTCGGGCGTGTTCGCCGTGAACTGGGGCTGGCCGTGGTGGGCGTCCATCCTCGTCAGCCTCGTGATCGGCGGCCTCATCGGCGCCTGGCAGGGCTTCTGGGTGGCGTACGTCGGCATCCCCGCGTTCATCGTGACGCTCGCCGGCATGCTCACCTTCCGCGGCCTCGCGCAGATCGTGCTGGAGAACCGCCCGATCACGCCGTTCCCGGACGAGTACGTGTCGGTCGGCGCGGGCTTCCTGCCCGACCCCTCGGGCGGCACCTCCTACCTCGAGTGGGTCACGGTCACGCTCGGCGTCCTGGCCGCGGTCTTCCTCGTCGCGCAGCAGCTCCGCGAGCGTCGTGCCCGCGTGAAGCTGAACCTCGAGGACGAGCCCTTCGCCTGGTTCATCACGAAGCTCGCCACCATTGCGATCCTCGTGCTCGGCATCACGTACCTGCTCGCCAGCTACCAGGGCACCCCGATCGTGCTCGTGATCCTCGCGGTCCTCGTGCTCGTCTACACGGCGGTGATGGGCCGCAGCATCTTCGGCCGTCACATCTACGCCCGAGGCGGCAACCTGAACGCGGCGCAGCTGTCCGGCATCAACACGAAGCGCGTGGACTTCCTGCTCTTCGTGAACATGGGCTTCCTGGCCGCCCTCGCGGGCATCGCCTTCACGGCGCGCAGCAACTCGGCGCTCCCCGCGGCCGGCAACGGCTTCGAGCTCGACGCGATCGCCGCGGTGTTCATCGGCGGCGCGGCCGTCACGGGCGGCATCGGCACCGTCACCGGCGCGATGGTCGGTGGCCTGATCATGGGCGTGCTCAACAACGGCATGTCGCTGCTCGGCCTCGGCACGGAGTACCAGCAGCTCATCAAGGGCCTCGTGCTCCTGCTGGCCGTCGCGTTCGACGTGTTCAACAAGAGCCGCGGGTCCAAGTCCGCGACCTGATCCACCCGCGCTGACGCGCAGACGCGAGGGCCCGGCATCCGAGAGGACGCCGGGCCCTCTCGTCGCATCCCGGGCACGGCGCACGGGGCACGGGGCACGGCGTCGCGCGCGGCATGGAGGACGCGGCGGACGCGCGCGATCGCCTGGGACGACGGAGGGCCCGGCATCCACGTGGATGCCGGGCCCTCCGGTCGTGCGGGTGCGGGCTCTAGGAGCGCGCGCCCATCAGGTGCTCGAGCGCCAGCTGGTTGAGGCGGACGAATCCGAAGCCCTTCGCGTCGAAGTACTCGTCGGCCGCGAAGTCCTCGTAGGAGGAGCGGTCGGCGAGGATGTCGTCGTAGGACTCGCCCTCGTTCAGCGTCGGCGTGTAGATGTCCTGGACCTTGGCGGCGGCCAGCGCCTCCTGGACCTCGGGGTCGGCGCGGAAGGCCTGCGCGCGCTCCTTGAGGAGCAGGTACATGCGCATGTTCGCCGCGGCGGAGTCCCACACGCCCGTGATGTCCTCGGTGCGGCTGGGCTTGTAGTCGAAGTGACGGGGGCCGTCGTAGGAGCGGCCGCCGCCCACGCCGCCGTTCTCCAGCAGGTCGACGAGCGAGAACGCGTTCTGCAGGTCGCCGTGGCCGAAGACGAGGTCCTGGTCGTACTTGATGCCGCGCTGGCCGTTGAGGTCGATGTGGAAGAGCTTTCCCTGGTACAGCGCCTGCATGATGCCGGCGGTGAAGTTGAGGCCCGCCATCTGCTCGTGGCCGACCTCGGGGTTCACGCCGACGAGCTCGGGGCGCTCGAGGGTCTCGATGAAGGCGAGGGCGTGGCCCAGGGTCGGCAGCAGGATGTCGCCGCGGGGCTCGTTGGGCTTCGGCTCGATGGCGAAGCGGATGTCGTAGCCCTTGTCGGTGACGTAGTCGCCGAGGAGGTTGACGGCCTCGCGGTAGCGCTCGAGCGCGCCGCGGACGTCCTTGGCGGAGTCGTACTCGGCGCCCTCGCGGCCGCCCCACATCACGAACGTCTGCGCGCCGAGCTCGGCGGCGAGGTCGATGTTGCGGAGCACCTTGCGGATCGCGAACCGGCGGACGGCGCGGTCGTTGGAGGTGAAGCCGCCGTCCTTGAAGACGGGGGCCGAGAAGAGGTTCGTGGTGACCATCGGCACGACGATGCCGGTGTCGCTCAGCGCGCCCTTGAGGCGGTCGATCTGCTTCTGGCGCTCCGCGTCGGTGGATCCGAAGGCGAAGAGGTCGTCGTCGTGGAACGTGAGGCCGTAGGCGCCCAGCTCCGAGATGCGCTCCACGCCCTCGACCACGTCGAGGTCGGAGCGGGTCGGGCCGCCGAAGGGGTCGGCCCCCGTGTATCCGATGGTCCAGAGTCCGAACGAGAACTTGTCCTCGCGGGTGGGGGTGAGCGCCATGGTGTCTCCTGTCAGCGTCGTCGGTGATTTGTTGCTAGCTACAACCTAACCGGAGCGCGGCGGCGGCACAACGCCGACACGGCCGCGGCGACGGCTCGGGTGGACGCTCGCGTCGCGGCCCGGGCAGGATGGCGGGAGGCCGTGGCTGGACCCGCGCGAGCGCGGGTCGGGCGGCCGCCACCCCGACGGAGAGGTCCCCGAACGCCATGACCGACGCATCGCCCACCGCAGCCGGCACGCCCGGGGATCCCGTTGACGACCGGGGCGCGGGGCTCGCCTTCCCGCCCGGCTTCCTGTTCGGATCCGCCACCGCCGCGTACCAGATCGAGGGTGCCGCCGACGAGGACGGCCGGGGTGCCTCGATCTGGGACACGTTCAGCCGCACGCCGGGGAAGGTGCTGGGCGGCGACACGGGCGACGTCGCCGACGACCACTACCACCGGCTCGAGTCCGACCTCGACCTGATGCAGGCGCTCGGCCTCGAGGCGTACCGGTTCTCGATCGCGTGGCCGCGGATCCAGCCGACCGGGCGCGGCCCGGCGAACCCGGCGGGGCTCGCGTTCTACGGGCGGCTCGTCGACGGCCTGGTGGCCCGCGGCATCACGCCCATCGCGACGCTCTACCACTGGGACCTCCCGCAGGCGCTCGAGGACGAGGGCGGCTGGACGAACCGGGACACCGCGTACGCCTTCGCCGACTACGCCCGGATCATGGGCGAGGCGCTCGGCGACCGCGTCGGCACGTGGACCACGCTCAACGAGCCGTGGTGCTCGGCCTACCTCGGCTACGCGGCCGGCGTGCACGCGCCGGGCCGCACCGACGCCGAGGCGTCGTTCCGTGCCGTCCACCACCTCAACCTCGCGCACGGGCTCGCCGTCCGGGCGCTCCAGGAGGTCGTGCCGGCGGACGCGCGCTTCTCCATCACGCTCAACCTGCACGTGATCCGCGGCGAGGGCGACACGGGCCCCGAGGCCGTGCGCCGCGTCGACGGCGTCGGCAACCGCGTGTTCCTCGGCCCGCTGCTGCACGGGGAGTACCCCGCCGACGTGATCGAGGACACGGCGGCGATCACCGACTGGTCGTTCGTCCTCCCGGGCGACGCCGAGCTGATCCGCCAGCCGCTCGACCTGCTGGGCGTCAACTACTACAACACCAGCCGCGTGCGGATGCGGGACGCGTCCTCCGCGGGCGGCGGCACCTCCATCCACGGCGACGTCGCCGCGACGCCCTTCCCCGGCACGGAGGACGTCGAGTTCCTGGAGCAGCCGGGCCCGTACACGGCGATGGGCTGGAACATCGAGCCGCAGGGCCTCGAGGACCTCCTCGTGTCGCTGCACGAGGAGTTCCCCGACCTGCCGCTGATGGTCACGGAGAACGGCGCCGCCTTCGACGACGAGGTGACCGTGGGGGACGGCGGCGCGCGCGCCGTGCACGACGCCGAGCGGATCGACTACCTCAGCCGGCACTTCGCGGCCGCCCACCGCGCCATCGAGCGCGGCGTCGACCTCCGCGGCTACCAGGTGTGGTCGCTCCTCGACAACTTCGAGTGGGCCTTCGGGTACTCGAAGCGCTTCGGGATCGTGCACGTCGACTACGCCACGCAGGAGCGCACGCCCAAGGACAGCGCGCTCTGGTACGCCCGGCTCATCGCCGACCGCGCCATCCCCGCCGCCGACGCGCGCCCCGAGCGCGACGTGCGTCCCGGGGCGTGAGCGCCCCGCCGCCCGGCGCGGACGAGCGCGCGGAGCTCGCCGACGGCATCTGGATGCGGCCCGCGCGGATCACCGACGCGGTCGCGCTCGCCGAGGCGTACCGCGCGAACCGGGAGCACCTCCGCCCGTTCGAGCCGGCGCGCACCGACGCGTTCTTCACGTCGGCGGGGCAGCGCGCGCAGCTCGCGGGCCGGGTCGCCGAGCGGGCCGCCGGATCCGGGCTGCCGTACCTCGTCGTGGAGGGGGACCGGATCATCGGGCGCTGCGACCTCTTCGCGGTGAAGCGCGGGGCGGCGCAGAGCGCGAGCCTCGGCTACTGGATCGACCGCGACCGGCAGGGGATCGGCCTCGCCACGGCCGCCGCGCGGCACGCGGTCCGCATCGCACGGGCCGCCGGGCTGCACCGGCTGGAGGCGTCGACGCTCGTGGGGAACGGCGGATCCGAGGAGGTGCTCCGGCGGGCCGGCTTCGTCGCGATCGGCGTCGCGCCCGCCTACCTGCGGATCGACGGCGCGTGGAGCGACCATACGCTCTGGCAGCGGGTGGTCGACGGCGCGCGCTGAGCGAGGCCGCCCGCAGGCGTCCGCGTCAGGCGTCGAGCAGCAGGTCGGTCATGCTGCGCAGACGGGCCTGGGCGCTCGAGTCCGCGCCGCTGCGGTTCACGACGTCGTCGTGCACCTGCTCGGCGACGCGCAGGAGGTCGGGCAGGATGCCGCGGCCGCGCTCCGTCAGCGCGATGAGGAGGCGCCGCTCGTCGGCCTGGTCGCGCTGCCGCGTGATGTAGCCGAGGAGCTCGAGGCGCTTGAACAGCGGGGACAGCGTGCCCGGCGTCAGCTGCACGGCGTCGCTCAGGTCGCCGGCGCGACGGGGATCCTCCTCGTGGAGGGCGAGCATCACGAGGTACTGCGGATGCGTGAGGTGGTACGGCTTCAGCAACGGCCGGTAGAGCGAGATCACCGCTCGGGACGCCGCTGCGAGCAGCAGGCCCATGTCGCGGTCGAGCAGCGCTCCGTCATGGTCCGTCATGTGTCCTCCTGGCCGTCCGCGGGACACGTCCCCCGACGGCCTGATCCCTTCGGACGCTACTCCCGAGATCGAGGAGCGTCGCGACCGGGCACGGCACGCACAGCGCGCGCGGAGGGTCGCGTCATCACTCGGTGCCGGGCGGCATCCAGCCCTGCGCGATCTGGTGCCGGCGCACGGCCTCGACGGCGCTGTCGACGTCCACCGGGACGGCGTCCCAGATGATGCCGGAGCCGTCCATCCAGCCGAGCGCGAGCATGGTGTCGGCCAGGTCCTCGACGAACATGGACACCGTCGTCCCGTGGGACCGGATGAGGTCGCCGTGCAGGCTCCAGCCGAAGTAGGCGGACAGGTACCTGGCCTGCTCCGAGTGGCTGCGCTGCAGGTGGCGGTTCAGGCGCTCCGTGGATCCGCCGGATGCCTGGACCTCGTCCTGGAGCTCGTCGCCGTGCTGGTCCGACATGCCGCTCGTTCCTCCGCGTCAGGGAGCCGCCGGCGGACGCCGGAGGCAGACCCCTCAGACATTACGGAGCACCACCGACATCGCGCCAGCGGCGGGGGCGCGACGCATCGGCGGACCGGGCCGGGCGTCAGGCGCGGCGCAGCTCCCAGTCGCCCACGCGCAGCCGGGTGAGCGCCGTCACCGCGGCGTGCACGGCGGCCGAGCGGGATCCGCCCGGCGCCGTCACGACGTGCACCACGCGCTCGCCGACCCCCGAGATCCGCCGACGGACGACGCCGCGGGGGAGGGGCGCGGTCGCGAGCGCGAGCGAGGGGAGGAGCGCCACCCCGAGGCCCGCGTGCACCATGCCGACGGCGGCGGCCGCGTTGTCGGTCTCGAACGAGGTCGCGGGCGCGAAGCCGCTGCGCGCGCACGCGCTCACCAGGTGCCGTCGGCAGCGCACGCAGCCGGCGATCCACCTGTCGTCCGCGAGGTCGCGGAGCGCGAGCGGGCCGCGGTGGCGCAGCGCCCGCGCCTCGGGGAGCACCGCCCAGAGCGTCTCGCGCCACAGGGGCCGCACCTCGAGGCCGTCGAGGGCGCGCGCGGCGGGATCGTCGGGGTCGTCGGGGTAGGCGAAGGTCACCGCGACGTCCGCCTCTCGCGCGCGGACCGCCGCCACGGCCTCGGGCGGCTCGGCCTCGAGGTACCCGAAGCCGAGGCCCGGATGCGCGGACGCGAGCCCGCCGAGGAGCCGCGGCACGACGGTGGACGACGCGGACGGGAACGCGGCGACGCGCACCGTGCCGGCGCGGAGGCCGCGCAGGTCGTCGATCTCGTCGGCTGCCGCGTCGATCGCGTGCACCACGGTCTCCGCGTGCCGCGCCAGCACGCGGCCGGCCTCCGTGAGCACGACCCCGCGTCCGGCGCGCGCCGTCACGGGCACGCCGATCCGGGACTCGAGGCGGCGGAGCGTCTGGGAGAGGGCGGGCTGCGTGATGCCGAGGGATGCCGCCGCGGCCGTGATCGACCCGCGGACGGCGAGCGCGTGCACGGCCTGGAGCGCGGACGAGTCGAGGTCCCGGGCGGTGACCGGTGCATCCGTCATGCGCGGAGCATAACGCGCGCTTATGCGTCACATGCCGTGACCGGGCTTGCTCCGCCCTCCTGCGCTCGCCACGCTGGACGCATGCCGACCCCGACCCCCGCCCCCGCCGCATCCGCGGACGACGCCTCCGCGCCGCTCCCCGCCGACCTGCGCGACCTGTTCGAGGCGGGCCCCGGCTACCTCTCCGCCTGCACCATGGGCCTGCCCACGCGCGCCACCGTCGCGCGGCTCCGGGACGACCTCACGACGTGGTCGGCCGGCGGATCCACCGCGCACGGCTACGGCGGCGTCGTCGAGGGCGTGCGCGCGTCGTACGCGTCGCTCGTGGGCGTGCCGGTGGGATCCGTCGCGATCGGCTCGCAGACCGCCTCCTTCGTGAGCGTGCTCGCCGCCGCCGTGCCCGCGGGCGCCGAGGTGCTGTGCGTCGCGGGCGACTTCAGCTCGCTCACCTACCCCTTCGTGGTGGCCCGGGCGCGCGGCGTGGTCGTGCGCCACGTGCCGCTCGAGGAGCTCGCGGCCGAGATCGGTCCGCGCACGCACCTCGTCGCCTTCTCGCTCGTGCAGTCCGCGGACGGGCGCGTGGCCGACGTCGCCGCCATCCGGGAGGCCGCGCGGATCCACGACGCCTTCACGCTGTGCGACACCACGCAGGCCGCCGGCGCGATGCCCGTCGACGCGGGGCTCTTCGACGCGACCGCCTGCCACGCCTACAAGTGGCTGTGCGCGCCCCGCGGCGCCGCGTTCCTCACGCTGTCGGACCGCTACCGGCGGACCCTCGTGCCCGTGCAGGCCAACTGGTACGCGGGCGCCGACGTGTGGGCCTCCTGCTACGGGCCCGCCATGGCGCTCGCCGAGGACGCCCGCGCCTTCGACGTGTCCCCGGCGTTCGGCGCCTGGGTCGGCGCGGCGCCCGCGATCGCCCTCTTCGCCCGCCTCGACCTCGACGCCGTGCACCGCAGGAACGCGGAGCTCGGCGACCTCGTGAGCGCGGGGCTCGGGATCGAGCCGCGCGGGCAGGCCATCGTCACCTGGCCGGACGCGGACGGCGCCGACCTCGCGCGGCTGGGCGCCGCGGGGATCGTCGCCTCCGGTCGCGCGGGCCGGGCGCGCATCGCGTTCCACCTCTGGAACGACGAGGACGACGTCGAGCGCGTGGTGGCGGCGCTCCGCGGCTGACGCATCCGCTCGCGCGAAATTCTTCGACCTGGGAATACGCCGAGGGCGAGCCAGTTGGACATCGAGTCGGTCCACGCCGGCCGCCCCGTCCTGCGGCGCTCCGCGCCCCCACTCCTGCCGAAGGAACGCCCCGTGTCGTCTGCCGTCCTCCACCCCGGCGACGCGCTCTCCCGCAGGGAGCGCATCGTCTACATCATCGTGCTCGGCGCCCTCGTCGGCCTCGGGCCGTTCACGATCGACCTCTACCTGCCGGCCTTCCCCGTCCTCAAGGACGAGTTCGGCGTCACGGACGCGGCGATCCAGCTCACCCTCACGGGCACGACCGTCGGGTTCGCGCTCGGCCAGCTCGTGGTCGGACCGTGGAGCGACCGGGTCGGCCGCCGGCTGCCGCTCATCGTCGCCTCCGTCGGGCACATCCTCGCGTCGCTCGGCGCCGCGCTGTCCACGGACGTCTCGATGCTGCTGGTCTTCCGCGTGCTCCAGGGCGCGGGCGCCGCGGCCGGCGCCGTCGTCGCCATGGCCATGGTGCGCGACCTCTTCGGCGGACGTCCCCTCGTGCGGATGCTCTCGCGGCTCGCGCTCGTGACCGGCCTCGCGCCGATCCTCGCGCCCGTCATCGGGTCGCAGCTGCTCCGCATCGTCGACTGGCGCGGCGTCTTCTACGCGCTCGCCGCGTACGGCATCGCCGTGGTGGTCGCCGTGGTGTTCCTCATCGTCGAGACCCTGCCCCGCGAGGACGTGGTGGTCGAGGAGAAGGGCGCGTTGCTGCGCCGCTACCGCAACGTGCTCAGGGACCGCGTGTTCGTCGGCGTCGCGATCATCGGCGGCATGCAGTTCGCGGGGCTCTTCTCCTACCTCTCGAGCTCGTCGTTCCTGTTCCAGGACGTCTACGGGTTCGACGCGCAGCAGTTCGGGATCCTCTTCGGGGTCAACTCGCTCGGCATCGTGATCGGCAACCAGGTCGCCGCGCGCATGACCAAGGTCGTGGGCCCCCAGTGGATCCTCGCGGGCGTCGTCGTCGTGCAGTTCGTCTCGAGCGCCCTCATCGTGCTGCTCGGCACGTTCACCGACGCGGGGCTCCTCGGCACGCTGATCCCGCTGTTCTTCTTCATCCTCGCCTGCGGCTTCGGCTTCCCGTGCGTGCAGGTCCTGGGACTCGTCAACCACGGGCACGAGGCGGGCACCGCGGCGTCGCTGCTGGGCGCCGTGAACTTCGGGCTCGCGGGCGCGATCTCGCCGATCGTGGGCGTGCTCGGCATCACCTCGGGCGTGCCGATGGCGGCGGTCATGGGCACGTGCGCGCTGGTCTCCATCCTCGCGATGTGGCTCGTCGTGCAGCCGCGGACGGTGCCGGCGCTCACCAACTGACGCCCGCGGATCCCGCCGGGCGGCTGGGTAGGGTGAGGCCATGAGCCCCGCCCGCGACCCGGCCCGCCTGCGGGGGATCGACGCCGCGCGGGGCCTGGCGGTCCTCGGGATGATGGCCGCGCACGTCGCCGTGCCGCGCACCCTCGAGGTCGGCGACCCGTCGACGTGGCTCGCGATCGCCGACGGCCGCTCCTCCATCCTGTTCGCGACGCTCGCCGGGCTCTCCATCGCGCTCATGTCGGGGCGCGAGCGGCCGGCCGACGGGAGCGACCTGGCCCGGGCGCGGCTGCGGATCCTCGTGCGCGCCGCGTGCGTGTTCCTCCTCGGCGGTCTGCTCGCGGCGCTGCAGACGTACGTCGCCGTGATCCTCGAGGTCTACGCGGTGCTGTTCGTCGCCCTCCTGCCGCTGCTGCGCTGGAGCGCGTCGCGGCTGCTGGCGCTCGCCGCGGTCGGCGCCGTGGCGCTGCCCGTCGCCACCACCGCGCTCGCCATCCACTTCGACGCCGCGCTCATGCGGCCCGACCCGCTCGTGATCCTCCTGGTCACCGGCCACTACCCGGCGCTGACCTGGGTGGTCTTCGCCGTCGCGGGGCTCGGCATCGGCCGGCTCGCGCTCGGGTCCGCGCGCGTCCAGCTGCTGCTCGTCACGGTCGGCGCGGGCCTCGCCGTGCTCGCGTACGGCGGCTCGGCGCTCGTGGAGGCGGCCCTGCCCGCGCCCCCGCCCGGGTGGGAGTACATCCTCTCGACGACGCCGCACGAGGGGTCGCCCTTCGAGGTCGTGGGATCCGGCGGGTTCGCCATCGCGGTCATCGGCCTGTGCCTGCGCGCGGCCGCGCTCCTGCCCGTCGTGCTCGCGCCGTTCGCGGCCGTGGGGCAGCTGGCGCTCACGGTGTACGCGGTGCACATCGTCGTCATCGACCTGCTCGCGCCGGAGGGGGACCTCATCGCCGACGACGGCGCGTACCTCGCGTTCGTGGCGGTGACGGTCGTGCTCTGCCTGCTCTGGACGCGGACCCTCGGCCGCGGCCCGCTCGAGCGCGCGCTCGGGGCGGTCGCGGGACGGACGGCGGACCTCGCGCCGCGGGGGACGCGGGCGCGGGAAGGCGGGGGCGTGCGCTAGGTCGCGCTGCTGCCGCCGCAGCCACGCCGGGCCGGGCCGTCCGGATCCCGGCCCCACCTCGCGCGGTGCGCGTCGAGCCCGGCGTCGGCGCCCGTCACAGCCGGACGGCCAGTGGCACGCCCGTGAGCGCCATGATGCCGATGACCGCGGCGATCACGACGACCCCGAGGAGCACGAGCACGGCGACCAGCGACAGGCGCGACCGCTCGTACCAGGGCAGGATCCCGCGGCGCGTCCCGCGGAGCTCGGCCATCGTGAGCACCCGCGCCTGCTCGGTGAGGGGCAGGTCGAGGTCGGCGGCCATCGCGCGCATGGTCCACAGGTCGTAGACGTGGCCGCTCAGGCGGAGGAGGAGGCGGCCCTCCGCGTCGAGCACGAACAGGCGCGGCTGCGTGTCGAGCGTGAGGCCCTGGTAGACGTGCACGACCAGGAGGCCGTGGACGGCGCTGCGGCGGACGCGCGTCCGCCGCCCGAGGAAGCGGGCCTCGACGTCGCCCGTCCCGTCCCAGATGCGCACGTAGGAGGTGAGGTACAGCGCGGCCAGCAGGGCGCCGAGCAGCACGACCACGACGACGCCGAGGATCACGGCCGCCGCGTTCCCCGTGGGGATCGCGAGCACCAGGAGCGCGGCGCCGAGCGGCACCACGAGCGCGAGCGCGGCGAGGGCGAGCTGCCGCAGGAGGGCCGGGCGGGGGCGGATGAGCGTGCTCGGGCCGACCGGCAGCGCGTCGTCGTCGTGGTGCACGTCGCCTCCGGTCGTCGCCTGACGCCGTCCACGCGCCCTCCGTCGCCCGCGTGCCGCGCGCGTCCGGGGACGGGCGGCGCCCGCGGGTGCGGGAGGGGCGACCGCTCCAGCCTAGGCGGGCGTCGATCCGGTCGTCAGGGGCGCTATGGGGGACACGTCGAGCCGGTCGGGGTACAGCGCTCCGCGGACGGGGCGGGGAGGCGCCTCCACGAGGATGCGCCGAGCACGACGAGAGCCCCGCCGGACCGCTGGTCCGTCGGGGCTCTCGTGTGTCTGGCGGAGGATAGGGGATTCGAACCCCTGAGGGCTTTCACCCAACACACTTTCCAAGCGTGCGCCATAGGCCACTAGGCGAATCCTCCAGGACGCGTGCCACGGCGTCAGGAACGCGGCGGCACCCGTCGATACTACCTGCCCGCGACGAGGCTCGATGCACCCGGGGTGTCGAGGAGCCCCGCGAGGGCCCGACGCGAGGGCGCGCCGAGCTTCGCGCGCGCCTGGTAGAGGTGCGACTCGACGGTGCGGACCGACAGGAACAGGCGTCCGGCGATCTCCCGGTTGCTCAGCCCCTGCGCCGCCAGCACGCCGATCTCCAGCTCCCGCCGCGTGAGCGTGCTCACGTCGAGGACCGGCGCCACGGGCGTGGCCGGGGTCGCGGGCGCACCCCGGTCGATGCGGGCCTGGATGCGCGCCAGGGCCGACCGGGCCTGCGTCAGCGCGGCGGTCGACTCGTCGCCCGCGAGCAGGCGGAGCAGGTCCTCGCAGGCGGTGCGGGCCTGGTGGTGCAGGCCGGCCTCCTCCAGCGTGCGGACGCCCCGCTCGACGAGCGCGGGATCACCCGTGCGGGATCCCTCCACCACCTCGGCCATGCCGTGCAGCGCCGGCACGTCGGTGCGCTCGCGGAC
Organism: Clavibacter capsici; assembly: GCF_001280205.1. Lineage (NCBI taxonomy): Bacteria > Bacillati > Actinomycetota > Actinomycetes > Micrococcales > Microbacteriaceae > Clavibacter > Clavibacter capsici. The sequence continues at coordinate 819,552 of NZ_CP012573.1, forward strand.
GCGGCGCGCGCCGTCGACGAGGCGGGGGTCGGTGGATCCGAGCGCCCAGGCCCGGAACAGCATGCCGGCGCGCAGCGCGTGCGCCTCGCCGCTCAGGTCGCCGATGTCGAGCAGGAGCGTCGCCGCCTCGTCCGGCCGGCCGCGGGCCGCGAGGATCTCCACCCGCACGCCCTCGGCGAGCATCCGCTGGTACGGGTAGCGCGGGTCGGCACGATGCGCCATGGTCGCCGCGAGGCGCTCGGCGTCGTCCGTGCGTCCGCGGAGCGCGAGCACGCGGGCGCGCTGCATGCCGATCCACAGCCGCCAGGTGCCGATGTCCGGCCCGATGAGGCGGTCGTCGGCGAGGTTCAGCTCGGCCTCCGCGCGGTCGAGCCGGCCGAGGTCGAGGGCGACGCCGCCCGTGATGGCGCCGAGGACGGGGATGAACCACTGCGCGTCCTGCGCGATCGCCGACTCCACCCAGGCGTCGAGCTCCCGCTCGAGGTCCGGCAGGTCGAGCCGGCAGAGGCGCCGGCTGAACGCGCTCGCCGAGAGCAGCTCCAGGCGGGCCTCCTCGAGGAGGAGGTCGTCGTAGGTGCCGCGCCGGTCCGCGTGCTGGGAGACGAGCCCGAGCCCGGCGTCGATCTCGTCACCGAGCTCGGCGCCGCGGCCGAGGTGGCCGAGGGCGATGACGACCGACCGCTGCGCCCGGAGCCGCACGAGCGGGCTCGTGCTGAGCGCGGCGGCGTCGCGGGCGGCGGCCAGCGCGGCCTCCCACTCCATCAGGCCGAGCGACATGGTGGATCCGATGACGGCCGCCTGCGCGCGCACGTCGGGGTCGGCGTCGGGGCCGTGCAGGCTCCCGTCGAGCAGTCGGCGGACGCGGTCGGTGCCCGGCATCGCCGCGTGCGTCGAGAGGACGAGACGGTGCAGCACCTCCACGCGCTCGGCCGACGTGAGGAGCGCGGGATCCAGCGCCTCCAGCACCTCCGTCGCGCGGGCCGGGTTGCCGAGCACCGTGAGCGCGCGCGCCCGCTCGCAGGCGGCGTACGCGGCGGATCCGCCGTCGTGGGCCACCTCCGCGAAGGCGAGCGCGTCGTGGGTCATGCCCACGTCGTTCGCGAGGCGCGCGGCGACCAGGTGCACGGCCGCGAGCGTGCCCGCGCCGTGGCGCTCCGCGGCCTCGCGTCGGCCGTCGTCGGTGAGCGTCCGCGCGATCAGCAGGCTCTCCTTGGGGTTCAGCGGCACGCCGTGCGCGGCCTCCTGCAGGAGCGAGCCGACGACGCGTCGCGTGAGGCCGTCGACCGCGTCCGGGTCGGTGCGGGCGAGCGCCGCCTCGGCCTCCAGGAGGTCGGCGCGGAGGATCATGTCGCCCTGCCCCTGCACGCGCGCGAGCCCGCGGGCGCCGAGCACCCGGAGGATCGTCTCGCCGAACAGGCGCGCGGCGCGCTGGTAGGGGACGCCGTCGAGGCGCGCCAGGAGGATGAGCGTGCTGCGCTCGTCGTCGCCCAGCATCGAGACGCGCGAGGAGACGAGGTCGAGGATGCGGGCGCGCGGCGCGTGCGGGCTCGGGAACGCGTAGCCCGTCACCGTGAGGGCCGTGCCGCCCGCCTCGAGCGCCTCGAGCGCCTCGAAGGCGAGCTCGCGGACGAGGAACGGCCGGCCGCCGCTGGTCCTCTGGATCTGCACGCGCGTGGCCTGGTCGAGCGCCACGGATCCCGTGATGGAGTCGATCATGGCGTCGACCTCGGCCGCGTCGAGGGGTGCGAGGTCGAGCCGCTCGGCGTAGCCGTTCCGCCAGAGGCCGAGGATCTCGTGGGCCGCCTGGGCCGTGCGCGCGGTCGCGGGGCCGCCCTCGACGTCGCGACCGCGGAGCTGGCGGGCGTCGCCCGCGGTGTCGTCGACCGTCACGAGCAGCGTGCAGCGCTCGCCCGTGCGCGCGTCCGCCAGGGCGGCGCGCAGCTCGGGCGGCATGAGGTGGGCGTCGTCGACCACGACGACGGGCTTCGCCGCGGTGACCGGGTGCGGCGCCCGGAGGCCGGGGAGCGGGTCGATCACGCGCCGGAGCACGTCGGCGAGGTCGGGCGTGGACGCGTGCGCCCGGATCACCGTGTGCCCGGCGCGGGTGAGGGCGTCGGCGACGCGTCCCGCCACGTGGCTGCGACCGGATCCCACGCTGCCGGTGACGACGGCGCTCGTCCCCGCCGTGAGCCAGCGCTCGAGCGTCTCCAGGTCACGGGCACGACCGCGGCGACCCGGAGGCGCGCTGTCGGATCGGGTGCTCGTCCTCGTGTGATCGCGCGTCATCTGCTTCATGTGACCCCCGTCGCGGAAAGCGGTGGTCCGCGCGGCATCCCCCGAGGCTGCGCGGTCCTTATCCGTCCATCTTGCGCGGTTCCCGGCGGTCGGAACAGGGACACCGGCTGTTACTTATCCATTGCGTCGTGGAAATAAGTAGTCGGCACTGTGGGGGACACGATCGGACGCTCCTAGCGTGTCCTCCATGTCCGGGCATGGGGATGCTCCGGACTGGTGCGCTCCGGCGCACCATGCGGCGACGGTGGTCGACCGACGGCTTCGGGTGCCGTCGGCCTGATGCGTCGACCGCGGCACGACCCGGGTGCCACAGCGGCCCGGAAGCCGGTGACGGCCCCCTCCGGGGAGGAGGGGGCCGTCACCCGGATCGCGCGGCGCGGGCCGCGGGCCGCTCGCGCCTAGTAGCGGAGGCCCGCGATGGCCTCGGCGACGGGCTCCTCGCCCGAGATCGCCTCGAACTGGACGCGGACGCCCGTGCCGTCGATGAGCGCGGTCGCCACGATCTCGGCGACGTCGGCGCGGGGGATGGTGCCGCGACCCGTGGAGGTTCCGACCTGGATCCGGCCGGTGCCGGGGTCGTCGGTGAGGCCGCCGGGGCGGACGATGGTCCAGTCGATGTCGCGGGCCCGGAGGTCGGCGTCCGCCTCGGACTTCGCGCGCTGGTAGATCTCGTAGGTGTCGTCGCTGTCGGGGTCGAAGCCGTCGACGGCCATGGCGGAGATCATCACGTAGCGGGTGACGCCCGCGCGCTCGGCGGCGTCGGCGAGCAGGATCGCGCCGTCGCGGTCGATGGTGAGCTTGCGCTCGGGGCCGGAGTCGGGTCCGCCGCCGGCGGCGAAGACCACGGCGTCGGCGCCCTGGAGCGCCTCGGCGACCTGGTCCACGTCGCTCTCCTCCAGGTCGAGCACGAGCGCCTCGGCGCCCGCGTCGGCGAGGTCGGACGCGTGGTCCGGGTTGCGGACGATGCCGACGGGCTGGTGACCCGCATCGGCGAGGCGTCGTTCGAGCAGGCGGGCGATCTGGCCGTGTCCTCCGGCGATGACTATGCGCATGCCGCCCACGCTACGCGCGGATCGTGACCGGCTCCTGGGCGGGGCGCCGCCGACCGTCGGGCGTCCCGCGTCGGGTACACTCGGTGTCGGCTCCTCGCGTGGTGCCATCCAGGTGAACTCCCCCAGGGCGGAGACGCAGCAAGGGCAGCCGGGCTCTGGCAGGTGCGCGAGGGGTCTTCTCCTTTTAACAGCAAGGGCCCGCGCGCAGGAGACGCCCATAGGCTTGCGGGCATGGCTCGGAGCATCTACATCACGTCCGCCGAAGGGCACTCGGGCAAGTCGACGGTCGCGCTGGGCGTCCTCGACACCCTCACCCACCAGATCCAGCGCGTGGGCGTCTTCCGTCCCATCGCCCGCTCCATCGTCGAGCGCGACTACGTGCTCGAGGCGCTGCTCTCGCACGACGGCGTCGACCTCGACTACGACGAGTGCGTGGGCGTCACCTACGACGACGTGCACGCGGATCCCGAGGCCGCGCTCTCCCGCATCGTCGAGCGCTACAAGGCCGTCGAGGCGAAGTGCGACGCGGTCGTCATCGTCGGCAGCGACTACACCGACGTCGGCAGCCCCACGGAGCTGTCGTTCAACGCCCGCATCGCCGCGAACCTCGGCGCACCCGTGCTCCTCGTGCTCACGGGCCGCCGCACCGACGAGTCGGGCGGACGCAGCCCCGACGAGATGCGCCAGATCGCCGACCTCGCCATCCCCGAGCTCGTCACCGCGCACGCGGGCCTCCTCGGCGTCGTCGTGAACCGCGCCGACCCCGAGGCCCTCGACGCCATCACGGCCGCCATCCCCGCCGCCGTCCCCGCGTCGCTCCAGGCCCGGGCCCCGCACGTGCCGGTCTGGGCGATCCCCGAGGACGCGTTCCTCGTCGCGCCGACCGTCGCCGAGCTGCTCGACGCCGTCGACGGCGAGCTCGTGAAGGGCGACCCGGCGCTCCTCAGCCGCGAGGCGCTCGGCGTCGTCGTCTCCGCCATGTCGATGGAGAACGTGCTCGCGCGCCTCACCGAGGGCGCCATCGTCGTGATCCCGGGCGACCGCAGCGAGGTCCTGCTCGGCGTGCTCACGGCGCACGCCTCCGAGACCTTCCCCACGGTCGCGGGCATCGTGCTGAACGGCGGGTTCGCGCTGTCGCCCACCATCGAGACGCTCGTCTCGGGCCTCGACCAGACCCTGCCGATCATCTCCACCGAGCTCGGCACCTACGAGACGGCGAAGCGGATCACCCAGACGCGCGGGCGCCTCTCGCCCGAGTCCGCCCGGAAGATGGACACGGCGCTCGCCGCGTTCGAGCAGCACGTCGACACGGCGCGGCTGCTGGAGCTCCTGGACGTCAGCCGCTCCGACGTCGTCACACCGCTCATGTTCGAGTACGGGCTCATCGAGCGCGCCAGGAGGGCCGGGAAGCGGATCGTGCTGCCCGAGGGCACCGACGACCGCGTGCTGCGGGCCGCGGGCACGATCCTGAGCCGCGGCATCGCCGACGTCACGATCCTCGGCGAGGAGATCGAGGTGCGCTCGCGGGCCATCGGCCTCGGCATCGACATCGGGCGCGCCACCGTCCTCAGCCCGTTCGACGCGGTGCTCCGCGAGCGGTTCGCGGAGGAGTACGTGCGGCTCCGGGCGCACAAGGGCATGGTGCTCGACATCGCGCGCGAGACCGTGACCGACGTCTCCTACTTCGGCACGATGATGGTGCAGCTCGGCCTCGCCGACGGCATGGTCTCCGGCGCCGCGCACACGACGGCGCACACCATCCGGCCGGGCTTCGAGATCATCAAGACCACCGAGGGCGTGTCCGTCGTCTCGTCCGTGTTCCTCATGGCGCTCGCCGACCGGGTGCTCGTCTACGGCGACTGCGCCGTGAACCCGGATCCCACGGCCGACCAGCTCGCCGACATCGCCATCTCGTCGGCCGCGACCGCCGCGCAGTTCGGCATCGAGCCGCGCATCGCGATGCTGTCGTACTCGACGGGGGAGTCGGGCGCCGGCGCCGACGTGGAGAAGGTGCGCCGGGCGACGGCGCGCGTGCGGGAGCTGCGGCCGGACCTCGCGGTCGAGGGCCCCATCCAGTACGACGCGGCGGCGGACGCGGCGGTCGCGGCCGCGAAGATGCCCGGCTCCGAGGTCGCCGGCCGCGCGACCGTCTTCATCTTCCCGGACCTCAACACGGGCAACAACACCTACAAGGCCGTGCAGCGCTCGGCCGGTGCCGTCGCCATCGGGCCCGTGCTGCAGGGCCTCCGCAAGCCCATCAACGACCTATCGCGCGGCGCGCTCGTGCAGGACATCGTCAACACCGTCGCCATCACCGCCATCCAGGCCGAGGGGATCCAGGCGGGCTGAGCGCCCGCGCGTCCCGTCCGCCGTCCACCGTCCGACCTCCCGTCCCGCCCGCACCCCAGGAGAGCACCGTGCCCGTCGTCCTCGTCGTCAACTCCGGATCGTCGTCCTTCAAGTACCAGCTCATCGAGATGGGCTCCGAGACCGTGCTCGCCTCCGGGCTCGTGGAGCGCATCGGGGAGGGAACCGGATCCACCCGCCACCGGGCGGGCGGCGACTCGTCGGAGCGCGAGCTGCCCATCGCCGACCACACCGCCGGGTTCCAGGCGATGCTCGACGCGTTCGCCGAGCACGGGCCGTCGCTGGACGACAACCCGCCCGTCGCGGTGGGGCACCGCGTGGTCCACGGCGGGGACGTGTTCGTCGAGCCGACGGTGGTCACCGATCAGGTGAAGGCCGACATCGACGACCTCTCCGCGCTCGCGCCCCTGCACAACCCCGGTGCGCTGCAGGGGATCGAGGCGGCGCAGCAGGCGTTCCCCGACGTGCCGCACGTGGCCGTGTTCGACACCGCGTTCCACCAGACGCTGCCGGCCGAGGCGTACACGTACGCGATCGACCGGGAGCTCGCGGCGGCGCACCGCATCCGGCGGTACGGGTTCCACGGCACGAGCCACAAGTACGTGTCCGAGGCCGCGGCCCGGCTGCTCGGGAAGCCGCTCGAGGAGACGCGGATCATCGTGCTGCACCTCGGCAACGGCGCCTCGGCCGCCGCCGTGCAGGGCGGGCGCTCGATCGACACGTCCATGGGCCTCACGCCGCTCGAGGGCCTCGTGATGGGGACCCGATCCGGCGACATCGACCCGGCGATCCTCTTCCACCTCGCCCGCCACACCGACCTCGGCCTCGACGAGCTCGAGACGCTGCTCAACCGGAAGAGCGGCCTGCTCGGCCTCACCGGGCTCGGCGACATGCGCGACGTGCAGCGCGCCGCGGCCGACGGCGACGAGGCCGCGCAGACGGCGCTCGGCGTGTACCGGCACCGGATCCGCCACTACGTGGGCGCGTACGCGGCGCAGCTCGGGGGAGTGGACGCGGTCGTCTTCACCGCGGGCGTGGGCGAGAACAACCCGCTCGTGCGCCGCCGCTCGCTCGCGGGGCTCGAGTTCATGGGGATCGGGATCGACGACGACCGCAACGAGCTGATCAGCTCCGAGGCGCGCTTCGTGAGCCCCGAGGGCTCGCCCGTCGCGGTGCTCGTGATCCCCACGGACGAGGAGCTCGAGATCGCCCGGCAGTCGCTGGAGGCGACCGCGGGCTGAGGCGCGCGCACGACCCGCGAGGGGCCCGGATCCGGGAGGATCCGGGCCCCTCGTCGTGCGCCGGCGCCCCGCCGCGCCCCCGCGCACCACTGGGACGACTACTGACGCCGTCCTCCGCCGACACCGGGTGCGGATCAGTGGTCCGCAGTGTTGTCGGGTCCGGAGGCGGATGCGAGCCTTCGATGACCGTGGGTGTGGTGGGGGCCGCCCCGCGGGACGCACGGCCGCGCCCACGAACGCGGCCGGCCATGCAATCGAGGGGAACGCACATGGCTCTACACATGCCCAGGCGCAGAGGCAGCCTGGCGACCGCGACGGCCTTCGGGCTCGCCGCGGCCATCGTCGCGTTCGGGGGCACCGCGCCCGCGAACGCCGCACCGGGGGACACGGCGGAGGCCGAGGGCCGCTTCCTGACCCTGACGAACGTCCCGCAGGTGATCGCCGTCGACGGCGCGTACACCTCCTACGGGCCCGGCGATACCGCCGCCCAGGTGGAGAGCGCGCCGCTGGACGCGACCGTCCTCGGGGGGCTCGCGAACGCGCAGCTCGCCGCGGGTGTCACGCTCGGCTCGCTGCTCGACCTCGACCAGGCGGCCGCGGCCGGCGTGCTCCAGCAGTACGCGTCGAGCGGTCCCGCGGGTGCCACGGGTGCCGCCGGAGCCGTCTCGGACAGCGGCGCCATCCAGGTCGGACAGGGCGGCGGCCAGCAGACGGTCGTCGACCTCGGATCCACCATCGCGTCGATCGGCGCCCAGGGTGCGCTCTCCGACCTCTCGCTGCGCTTCGGCGCGATCTCCTCCACCATCACCTCGACGGGGACGGGGACGCCGACCTCGGACTACGACATCGCCTCGGCCGAGGCCGTGCTCACGAGCCCGCTGGTCGCGCAGATCAGCTCCCGCCTCACCACCGCCGTGAACGGGATCGCGCCCGGCATCGCCGGATCGGTCGACGTCTCGGCCGCGACGGGGCCGCTCCTCCAGAGCATCCTCGGGGAGAACGTGCTCACCGCGGCCCTCCAGGTCGGGACCCCCACGGTCACCGCCACGGCGAACGTGAACACGGCCGCCGTCGTGCAGGCCGCGCTCGCGCAGCCCCTGACGAACGATGACGGCACGGTCTCGATCGACGTGTCCGCCGGCACCATCACGGTGGACCTCGACCGGATCCAGACGCTCAACGACCGGACCCCCGGCGCGTCGATCCTGACCTCGGCGATCCTCGCGGACGTCGTGGACTCGGCGATCACGGACATCTTCACGGACGTGCTGCCGAACCGCCTGGTGACCGCTCTCCGAGCCTCCACCACGGTGAACGTCGCCGTCACCGCGCCGCTCACGACGAGGGTGCTGAACGCGAACGTGAACGCGGGCACGCTCGGCGTGGACGTGAACCTGTCGCTCGACCGCCTCCTCGGCGGCACGACCGGCACGGCACCCACCATCAGCCTCGCCCGTACCGCGCTGTTGCCCCCGCTGAACGCGACGGTGAACCTGGCGCTGCTCACGCCGCTGTTCGACGACCTCGTCACCGGGCTCATCGGCGCGAACGCGGACACCGACCTGCTGCCGGCCGTGGGCACTGCGCTCACCGGTGTCAGCGAGGGCGTCATCACGGCGCTCGACCCGGCGTTCGACGTCGTCGACCGCGTGGTCCGCCTCACGGTCAACGAGCAGACCCCCGACGCGTTCGTCGACGGGGACGGCGTGGACGCCGGATCCGCGTCGGTCACCGCGCTGCGCGTCACGCTCCTCGGGAACGGGCCGACGATCGACCTGGCCCGCTCCACCGTGCGCGCCGTCCCGGCTCCCGCCGCCGACGACGTGACCATCGCGACGCCGACGCCGAACCAGGTGATCGAGCTGCCCGCCGGGCAGACGACCGCGGTCGTCCCCGTCACCGGCACCGCCGACCCCGACGCCGAGGTCACCCTGACCGTCGGCGGCCAGACGGTCGGTCCGGTCCCGGTCGGACCGGGGAACGCGTACACGCTCACCCCGCCCGCCCTCCCGGCCGGCACCTACACCGCCGTCGTCACGCAGACGATCGACGGCCAGGCCGCGGGCTCCGAGTCGGTGACCTTCACCATCGCCGCCGCGGTAGTGGACGTCACGATCACGACGCCCGCCGATGACCAGCTCTTCCTGAGCACCGCGGCGGACCCGACGGTCGACGTGCCCGTGCAGGGCACGGCGGACGTGCGCGCCACGGTCGCCGTGACGATCCCCGGCCAGCCGACGCAGACCGAGGCCGTGGGCGCGGACGGCGTCTTCGACGTGGCCTTCGCCGACCTCCCGGTCGGCACGTACACGGCCACGGCGACGCAGACGGTCGACGGCGTGGTCCGGGGCACGGACTCCGTGGTCTTCACGGTCGGCGCCCCCGCCGCCGAGGTCACCATCACCTCGCCCGGTGCCGGCGACCTGATCCTGAGCGCCGGCACCGTGCCGACGGCCGACGTCCCCGTGACCGGCGCCGCCGACACGCGCGCCACCGTCACGGTCACGATCCCCGGCCAGGACCCGCAGACGGAGCTCGTCGGCGACGACGGGACCTACGACGTGCTGTTCCCCGACCTCCCGGTCGGCGACTACACCGCGACGGCGACCCAGTCCATCGGCGGGAGCCCCGCCGGCACGGCGACGGTCACCTTCTCGGTGGTCGCGCCCGCCGTCGCCCCGGTCATCGACACCCCGACCGACGGACAGGACCTCACGGTCCCGGCCGGCGGCACCGCGGTGGACGTGACCGTCACCGGCAGCGCGGACCCGCGCGGCTCCGTGCTCATCGCGGTGACGGGGCAGACTCCCGTCACGCAGGTGGTCGGTGCCGACGGACGCTTCGAGGCGACGTTCCCGGGGCTCACGGCCGCGGGCTACACCGTCACGGTGACGCAGAGCATCGACGACGCCCCCGCGGGCTCGGACACGGCCGACTTCACCGTCTCCGTGGCCGGCGTCGAGCAGGTCGTCATCGAGACCCCGGGCGACGGCGAGTTCCTCCCTCTGCCCGACGGGGACACCACCATCGTGGTCCCCGTGACGGGTACCGCCGACCCCGGCGCCACCGTGACGCTCACGGTCGGCGGCACGACGACGGGCCCCGTCGACGTGGACGACGACGGCGGCTTCGAGCTGACGACGCCCGCGCTGCCGTCCGGCACGTACACCGGGACGGTCACGCAGTCGATCGGCGGCACCGCCGTCGGCACCGACACGGTGACCTTCACGATCGGCGTGCCGGTCGTCATCGAGTCGCCGTTCGACTTCCAGGTCTTCCCGCTCACCGGCGGGGCGACGACCCGGGACGTGCCCATCAGCGGCACGGCCGACCCGCTGGGCACGGTCACGGTCTCGATCCTGGGGCTCGACCCGATCACCACCTCGGTGGATGACGACGGCACGTGGTCCGTCACGTTCCTCGGCCTCGGTCGCGGCTCCTACACGGCGACCGCCGCCCAGACCATCGGCGGCGCCCCCGCGGGTGAGGACCTCGTCAACTTCGACGTCGGCATCACCGGCGAGGAGGGGACCGACTCCGACGCGACGGCCGCGGTCGACGTGGACGGCGGCGCGGACGTGGACGCGGACGGCGGAACGGACGCGGACGGCGGCACTGATGCTGCGGGTACGGACGCGACCGATGCGGCTGGTGCGGATGCGACGGATGCTGCGGGTACGGATGCGACGGATGCTGCGGGTACGGATGCGACGGATGCTGCTGGTACCGACGCGACGGATGCTGCGGGTACGGATGCGACGGATGCTGCTGGCACGGACGCGACGGATGCTGCCGGTGCTGACGCGGCCGACGCTGCTGGCACGGATGCGACGGATGCCGCTGGCGCCGACGCGACGGATGCTGCTGGCACGGATGCGACGGATGCCGCTGGTACGGATGCGACGGATGCTGCGGGTACGGATGCGACGGATGCCGCTGGTACGGATGCGACGGATGCTGCGGGTACGGATGCGACGGACGCCGCTGGCACTGATGCGACCGACGCTGCTGGTACCGACGCGACCGACGCTGCCGGTGCCGACGCGACCGACGCTGCTGGCACGGACGCGACGGATGCTGCCGGTACGGACGCGACGGACGCTGCTGGCACCGACGCGACGGATGCTGCTGGTACCGACGCGACGGACGCCGCTGGCACCGACGCGACTGATGCTGCCGGTGCTGACGCGACCGACGCTGCTGGTACGGATGCGACGGATGCTGCTGGCACCGACGCGACGGATGCTGCCGGTACGGATGCGACCGACGCCGCCGGTACGGACGCGACGGATGCCGCTGGCGCCGACGCGACGGATGCCGCTGGCACGGACGCGACGGATGCTGCTGGTACCGACGCGACCGACGCTGCTGGTACCGACGCGACCGACGCTGCTGGTGCTGACGCGACCGATGCTGCTGGCACGGACGCGACGGACGCCGCAGGTACGGACGCGGCCGATGCCGTCGATGCGACCGACGCCGCCGACGGATCCACCGACGGCTCCGACGTCCCCACCCGGGCCGTCGTCCGCTTCACGGAGCTCGTCCGCGGCAGCGGCACCATGCAGATGGTCGACGCCGTGAACTTCATCCCCGGTGAGACGCTCAACGCGACGGTGTTCTCCACGCCGAAGCCGCTGGCGCCCATGGTCGCGGATGCCCAGGGTCGCGCGACCTTCGTCTTCGAGGTCGGCCCCGACTTCGAGCTCGGGGACCACCGGGTCGAGGTGATCGGAGCCCAGTCCGGCATGGCGCAGGAGATGATCACGCGGTTCCGCGTCGTGGGATCCACCGTCCCGGCGGGCCAGCCCGGCACGCCGATCGGCGGCGGGGGCTACGGCGGCGGATACGGCGGCGGGATCCTCCCGGTCACCGGCGGCGACGGCGACGGGATGCTGCTGCTCGGCGGCATCGCGCTCCTGATGATGCTGACCGGCGCCGGTGCCCTGCACCGCGGCCGCAGCCGACGGGCGTGATGCGCTCGAGCTGAGCGAGGAGGGCGGGCGGTCCGGCGAGAGCCGGGCCGCCCGCCGGATCCGTCCCCCCGCACGATCCGCATGACCCGCACCACCCGCCCGACAGCACCACCCGCACCACGAGGACCCACCCGACGCACGAGGGGGACGGCGCACGATGACCGACACGACCGAGGACCACGACGTCGAGCTCGACGCCCCCGCGTCCTCCCCGCCCCCGTCCGAGCCGGCGCCGACAGCGCCGCCCGCGGCCCCCGGCCTCACCCGCGGTGCCCGGATCGGCACGGCCGTCGCCGCTCTCGCGATCGCGGTCTACGTGGCCACCTCGATCCTCATGGTCGTCCCGCAGGGCGACGCCACCCGCGCCCTCACCTCCGCGGCGCGCCCCTACTTCAGCCAGCAGTGGAACGTGTTCGCGCCCTCGATCCAGAAGACGAACCGCTACCTCGAGATGCAGGCGCAGTGGCGCGACGGCTCCGGCGCCCTCGTGAAGAGCGAGTGGGCCGACATCACGCGCGTCGAGTACGAGGCGGGGGAGGGCCGGATCCAGGGATCGCGCACCGTCAAGCAGAGCGCGAACCTGCTGAAGACGTACACCTCGCGCTTCCAGGCGCTCACGCCGGAGCAGCGCACCATCGTCCAGGACACCTTCATCCGCCGCGCCGACACCGACTCCGGCTTCGCGGCCAGGACCGCCGTGTCGCTCATCGACCAGCTCACGGCGCTCGACGAGGGCAGCCGCGGACGCGTGATCACGATGCTCCGCGCCGACTACGTCATGAAGGAGTACACGACCTACTGGGCGACGGCCTGGTACGGCCGCGACATCGAGCGCGTCCGCTGGCGCGTCGTGACCGAGCGCCCCAACGACTTCGCCCACCGGTCCGACGACCGGCGGCAGTTCGACCCCGTCACGCGCACCTTCGGCTGGCGCGAGGCGGACGACGTGATCGACCCCCAGGCGCTCAGCGTCTATCAGGGGATCGTGGAGAGGTACGCGCGATGACCGCCAGGACGCACGCGAGCACGCCGACCCCGAAGGCCGCGGCCGCGGGATCCTGGGCGGGCCGCAGCAGGGCCGTCCCGTCCGCCCGGGCCGCCCGCGTGCGCCGCCTGCTGCAGGACCGCGAGCTCCTCACGGCGCTGCGGCACCCGGCCGGCTGGCCCCGCGGCGTCGCCACCTGGATGACGGAGCCCGAGCACGCCACCTACAGCTTCGCCGCGCTGCGCATCACGCTCGGCGCGGTGATCCTGATGGTGCTCGTCACGTGCTTCGCCGACCGCCACTACCTCTGGGGCGTCGGATCCCGCTTCATCGACCCCGAGGCGTCCCGCCGCGGCTGGCTCCCGGTCTTCACGGGCCTGTTCTCGAAGACCGACGCCACGCTCTTCGACCTGGCGTACCTCGCGCTCGTCGTGCTCGCCGCCCTGTTCACGCTCGGCTGGCGCACGCGCATCGTGACGCCGTTCCTCCTCCTTCTCTGGGTCGGCCTCTCGTCCAACAGCACGCTGCTCACCAACGGCGGCGACACGGTGCTGCGCCTCACCCTGTTCTTCGTCCTCTTCGCGGACCTCTCGCGGCACCTGTCGCTGGACGCGATCCGGCGCGGCCGGGGACGCTGGGCCGGCGTTCCCGGTCGCACCCCGGGCCGCCACGTCGAGGCGGTGCGCACGCTCGTGCAGCGGATCCCGCGGTTCGTGCCCGTGCTGCTCCACAACACCGCGCTGGTCCTCTGCGCGTACCAGATCATGCTCGTCTACGTGAACTCGGCCGTCCTGAAGCTCCAGGGGCCGGAGTGGCGCGACGGGACCGCGACCTACTACTCGCTGGTGATCGACGGCTACCGGCCCTGGCCGTGGCTGAGTGACCTGCTCGCCCAGGCGAGCGTCGGCGTGGTGCTCGCGAGCTTCCTGGCTGTCGCCTTCCAGGGCCTGTTCCCGCTGCTGATCCTGTGGCGGCCGACCCGCGTCGTCGCGCTCGTGGTGATCACGGGCATGCACGTCATGATCGGGATCCTGCTCGGGCTCTGGCCGTTCTCCCTCGCGATGATCGCCCTCGACTTCCTCTTCATCCGCGACGCCACCTGGCGCGAGGGGCTCGCGCTCGCGCGGCGCGTCCGCGGCGAGGCGGTCGCGCGTCTCCGCGCGCTGCGCGACCGCGACTCCTCCCCAGCCGACCGCGTCGAGGTCCCCGCCGAGGGCTGACGCCCGGGCGGCGGGACGGTCGGGGGTGCCCGGTATCCTCGGGTTCGTGGTCACCGCCCTGTATCGCCGTTATCGGCCAGAGAACTTCGCCGAGCTCATCGGCCAGACGCAGGTGACGGATCCGCTGCGCACCGCCCTGCGCACCAACCGCGTCAACCACGCGTACCTCTTCAGCGGCCCGCGCGGCTGCGGCAAGACCACGTCGGCCCGCATCCTCGCGCGCTGCCTCAACTGCGCGGAGGGCCCCACCGACACCCCGTGCGGCGTCTGCCCGAGCTGCGTGGAGCTCAGCCGCGACGGCAGCGGGTCGCTCGACGTGGTGGAGATCGACGCGGCCAGCCACAACGGCGTCGACGACGCGCGCGACATCCGCGAGCGCGCGGTCTTCGCGCCGGCGCGCGACCGCTACAAGATCTTCATCCTCGACGAGGCGCACATGGTCACGCCGCAGGGCTTCAACGCGCTGCTGAAGATCGTGGAGGAGCCGCCGGAGCACGTGAAGTTCATCTTCGCCACCACCGAGCCCGACAAGGTCATCGGCACCATCCGCTCCCGCACGCACCACTACCCGTTCCGCCTCGTGCCGCCCGCGCAGATGCTCGACTACGTGGAGCACCTCGCGACGGAGGAGCACGTGGGTGTCGCCCCCGGCGTCCTGCCGCTCGTGGTCCGGGCCGGCGGCGGGTCGGTGCGCGACACCCTCTCCCTGCTCGACCAGCTCATCGCCGGATCCGAGGACGAGAGCGTGGAGTACGAGCGCGCCGTCGCGCTCCTCGGCTACACGCACGCCGCCCTGCTCGACGAGGTCATCGACGCGGTCGCCCGGCACGACGCCGCCGCCGCGTTCGCGGGGGTGGATCGCGTCATCCAGACCGGCCAGGATCCGCGCCGCTTCGTCGAGGACCTCCTCGAGCGCCTGCGCGACCTCATCATCGTGGGCGCCACGTCCGTCGAGGGCGCGGCCGCCGTGCTGCGCGGCACCCCGGAGGACGAGCTCGAGCGCATGCGCGCGCAGGCCGTCGCCTTCGGCGCCGTCGAGCTGTCGCGCGCTGCCGACGTGGTCAACGCCGCCCTCACCGAGATGACCGGCGCCACGTCGCCGCGCCTCCACCTCGAGCTCCTGGTCGCGCGCGTGCTCGTGCCCGCCAGCGACGACACGCACCGCGGCGCCCTCGCCCGCGTGGAGCGCCTCGAGCGCCGGGTCGGCGTGGCCGACGGGGGAGCGGATCCCGCGCCCGTGGCGCCCGCCGCCACGCTGGTGCCCGCTCCCGCCGCGCCGACGCCCGCGCTCGCTCCCGCCGAGGCCGCGCCGAAGGCCCCCGCTCGCGTCGAGGCCCCGGCCGACGTGGCGCGGCCCCAGCCCGCCGAGGCATCAGCCTCGCGCCCGGCCGTGCCGGAGGCGTCCGCGCCCGCCGCGCCGGCCGCTCCGTCGGCATCCGCCGCGCCCTCCGCGCCCGTCGGCCCCGTCACGTTCGAGCAGCTCCGCGACTCCTGGCCGTCGGTCGTCGAGGCCGTCGAGAAGGCCAAGCGGAGCGCGTGGCTCGTCGCCGTCACGGCCACACCCCGCGCGCTGGCCGGCGACGTGCTCACCCTGTCCTTCGTCAGCGCGAACGACGCGGAGCGGTTCAAGGAGCGCGGCGCGCCCGGGCAGGGCGTCAGCGACATCCTGCGCACCGCCATCCTCGACGTGCTCGGCCTCCGCGTGAAGTTCATCGCGCGCGTCGAGCCGCACGGCGGCAGCGCCGCTCCCTCGGGCGCCGCGGGCCCGCCGGGCGGCGGCTCGACCGCCCCCGCGACCGCCCCCGAGGCCTCCCGCCCGGCGTCCGCCGACGCGACGACGACGGCCAGGCCCACGACGTCCGCGGGCCCGGCGGCGTCGCGTCCCGTCGCGTCCTCCGCTCCCGCCGGCCCGTCGACCCCGGACGCCGCAGCTCCCGCCGCCCCGGCGGCGAAGACGACCCCGCCCGTGAAGACGAAGCCCGCAGGCGGCGGGTGGGCCACCGTGGCCATCCCCACGTCCGATCCCGGCGCCTCCGAGGCCCCGGCGGTCCGCGCGCCCGCCTCCCGGCCCGAGCGCACCGCGCCCACGACCTCGTCGGCCCCCGAGGCAGCCCGGACGGCTCCCGCACCGGCTACGCGCACCGCGGCCCCGAGCTCGCCCGCCCGCGGATCCTCCGTCGTCCCCGACGCGCACGTCCCCGACTTCGAGGAGCCCGAGCCCGACGAGTTCGGCCCCGCCGAGCCCGGCTGGGCCACGGGGGGCGCGTCGCCCGACTCGGCCCCGCCGGTGTCCCGACCGGCCCCCGCCCACGAGCCGCCTGCGTCCGCGTCCGCGACCGGGTCCGCGCCCCGGCCCGACGCGGCCCCCGCCGCGAAGGCCCCGCCCGCCGCCGCCCCGCAGCGCTACGGCGAGTCCGTCGTCCGCGAGATCCTCCAGGCGAGCTTCATCGAGGAGAAGCCCGTCGAGCGCAAGGCCCGCCCCACCATCCGCCCCACAGGTCAGGACTAGCGCCGCATGTACGAGGGAATCGTCCAGGAGCTGATCGACGAGCTCGGCCGCCTGCCGGGCATCGGCCCGAAGTCCGCCCAGCGCATCGCGTTCCACATCCTCCAGACGGAGACGTTCGACGTCTCGCGCCTCGCCGAGGTGCTCACCGTGGTGCGCGACAAGGTCCGCTTCTGCGCCATCTGCGGCAACGTCAGCGAGGAGGAGACCTGCGGCATCTGCCGGGATCCCCGCCGCAGCCCCGCCACCATCTGCGTGGTCGAGGAGGCCAAGGACGTCGTCGCCATCGAGCGCACCCGCGAGTTCCGCGGGCTCTACCATGTCCTCGGCGGGGCCATCAGCCCCATCGACGGCATCGGACCGGACGACCTCCGCATCCGCCAGCTCATGCAGCGCCTCGCCGACGCCACGGTCACCGAGGTCATCATCGCCACGGATCCGAACCTGGAGGGCGAGGCGACCGCCACCTACCTCTCGCGGCTGCTCTCCACCTTCGACATCCGCGTCACGCGCCTCGCCTCCGGCCTCCCCGTCGGCGGCGACCTCGAGTACGCCGACGAGGTCACCCTCGGCCGCGCCTTCGAGGGCCGGCGCCTCGTGGGGGAGTGACCCGCACCCCGCGTCATGCGGCGGATCCGCGGAAGCCGCCCCCATATGATCGTGAACCGGGCCGCCCGCGCCCACCCGAGACCCAGGAGTCGCCCGTGAGCCTCATCGTGCAGAAGTTCGGCGGATCGTCGGTGGCCGATGCCGAGAGCATCAAGCGCGTCGCGAAGCGCATCGTCGCCACGCGCAAGGCCGGCCACGACGTGGTCGTCGCCGTCTCCGCCATGGGCGACTCGACGGACGAGCTGCTCGACCTGGCGCACGAGGTCACCCCCATCCCCGCGCCGCGCGAGCTCGACATGCTGCTCACCGCGGGCGAGCGCATCTCCATGGCGCTGCTCGCGATGGCGATCAAGAGCATGGGCTACGACGCGCGCTCCTTCACCGGCAGCCAGGCCGGCATGATCACCGACGCCCAGCACGGCGCCGCCCGCATCGTCGACGTCACGCCGGGCCGCGTCCGCGACGCGCTCGGCGAGGGCGCCATCGCCATCGTCGCCGGCTTCCAGGGCTTCAACCGCGGCACGGGCGACATCACCACGCTCGGCCGCGGCGGATCCGACACCACCGCGGTCGCGCTCGCGGCGGCCCTCGGCGCCGACGTCTGCGAGATCTACACCGACGTCGACGGCATCTTCACGGCCGACCCGCGCGTGGTGCCGCTCGCGCGCAAGATCGACCGGATCACGAGCGAGGAGATGCTCGAGCTCGCGGCGTCCGGCGCGAAGGTCCTCTACATCCGCGCCGTCGAGTACGCCCGCCGGCACGGCGTCCTGCTGCACGTCCGCTCCTCGTTCACGCACAACGAGGGCACCATCGTCTACAACCCCACGGATGGAGAGAATGTGGAAGAGCCCGTCATCGTCGGCGTCGCCGCCGACCTCAGCGAGGCCAAGGTCACGGTGGTCGGCGTCCCCGACGTGCCGGGCAAGGCCGCGCAGATCTTCACCATCGTCGCCAAGACCGGTGCCAACATCGACATGATCGTGCAGAACGTGTCGGCCGCCGCGACGAGCCTCACCGACATCTCGTTCACGCTCCCGAAGTCGGACGCCCAGCGCGTGCTCACGGTGCTCGCCGCCGAGAAGGACGCCGTCGGGTTCACCGGCCTCCAGCACGACGACCAGATCGGCAAGCTCGCGCTCGTGGGCGCCGGCATGCGCACCAACGCGGGCGTCTCGGCGCAGCTGTTCACCGCGCTGTCCGACGCCGGCATCAACATCGAGATGATCTCCACCAGCGAGATCCGCATCTCGGTCGTCACCCGGGCCGACACCATCGACGAGGCCGTCCGCGTCGTCCACCACGCCTTCGGGCTCGACGCGGACGACGTCGCCGTCGTCCACGCCGGCACCGGCCGCTGACCCGCACGCCCGCACCGCAGGAGGAGACACCCGTGACCGACACCGCACCCGCCGGATCCGACGCCCCCGCCCCGGAGACCCCCGGCCTCCGCGTCGGCGTCGTCGGCGCCACCGGTCAGGTCGGCGCCGTCATGCGCCGCCTGCTCGAGGAGCGCGCGTTCCCGATCGCGGAGATCCGCTTCTTCGCCTCGGCGCGCTCCGCCGGCACGACGCTGCCGTTCGCGGGCCGCGAGATCACGGTCGAGGACGCCGCGACGGCGGATCCCACGGGCCTCGACATCGCCCTCTTCTCCGCGGGCGCCACGACGTCCCGCGCGCAGGCCCCCCGCTTCGCCGAGGCGGGCGTCCTCGTCATCGACAACTCCAGCGCCTGGCGCATGGACCCCGAGGTCCCGCTCGTCGTCTCCGAGGTGAACCCGGAGGCCATCTCGGACGCGCGCCGCGGCATCATCGCGAACCCGAACTGCACCACCATGGCGGCCATGCCCGTCCTCAAGGTGCTGCACGAGGAGGCCGGGCTCACCCGACTCGTCGTGAGCACCTACCAGGCCGTCTCCGGCTCCGGCCTCGTCGGCGCCGAGGAGCTCGCGGGCCAGGCCGAGGCCGCGGTCGCCGCCGGGCCGGAGGTGCTCCGCGGGCTCGTCCACGACGGCCGCGCCGTCGAGCTGCCCGCGCCCGCCGTCTACCAGCGCCCCATCGCGTTCGACGTGATCCCGCTGGCCGGCAGCATCGTCGACGACGGCCTGTTCGAGACGGACGAGGAGAAGAAGCTCCGCAACGAGAGCCGCAAGATCCTCGGCCTGCCCGACCTCCTGGTCAGCGGCACGTGCGTGCGCGTCCCCGTCTTCACCGGCCACTCCCTCTCCGTCAACGCCGAGTTCGCCCGGCCGCTGGGCGTCGCGCGCGCCACGGAGCTGCTCGCCACGGCCCCGGGCGTCGAGCTCTCCGACATCCCCACGCCGCTCCAGGCGGCGGGCACCGACCCCAGCTACGTCGGCCGGATCCGCGCCGACGAGGGCGCGCCGGAGGGCCGCGGACTCGCGCTGTTCATCAGCAACGACAACCTCCGCAAGGGCGCCGCGCTCAACGCCGTGCAGATCGCCGAGGTCGTCGCCGCCCGACGCTGACCCCTCCCCATGCCCGGCGCGTGAGGGTGCCCGTACCACTCCTCGCGGCCCGGAGGGGCTCCGAGGACCGGGCGTACACTGGGCCGGTGAGCGATACAGCGGAACCGGTAGACGTCGTCCTCGTCGGCGGGGGCATCATGAGCGCCACGCTCGGCACCCTCATCAAGCAGCTCGAACCCGACTGGACCATCCAGATCTTCGAGCGCCTCGGCGAGGTCGCGATGGAGTCGAGCAACCCGTGGAACAACGCGGGCACGGGTCACGCGGCCCTCTGCGAGCTGAACTACACGCCGGAGAAGGACGGGAGGATCGACATCGGGTCCGCGACCCGCATCAACGAGCAGTTCCAGCTCTCCCGCCAGTTCTGGGCCCACCTCGTCACGGCCGGTGCCGTGCCGGAGCCCAAGGAGTTCATCAACCCCACCCCGCACATGACCTTCGTGCGCGGCGAGGAGAACGTCGCGTACTTGCGCCGTCGCTTCGACGCCATGCGCGTGCACCCGCTCTTCGAGGCCATGGAGTACTCGGAGGACCCCGCGGTCATCCACTCGTGGGCCCCGCTCCTCGTGCTCCAGCGCGAGAAGGACGAGGTCATCGCGGCGACCCGCTTCGAGGGCGGCACCGACGTCGACTTCGGGGCCCTCACCAACAAGCTGATCGACTACCTCACCGAGCACGGCGCCGCCCTGCACCTCAACCACGAGGTCCGCGGCCTGTCGAAGAACGCGGACGGCAGCTGGCACCTCCGCATCCGCAACGACGTCGGCCGGTCGACCGTGCACGTGGATGCGAAGTTCGTCTTCATCGGTGCGGGCGGCGGCGCGCTGCACCTCCTGCAGAAGTCGGGCATCCCCGAGATCAAGGGCTTCGGCGGCTTCCCCATCAGCGGCGAGTGGTTCCGCACGGACGACCCCGAGATCGTCGCGAGGCACCGGGCGAAGGTCTACGGCAAGGCGGCCATCGGATCCCCGCCCATGTCGGTGCCGCACCTCGACACGCGCGTGGTGGGAGGCGAGACCTCGCTCCTGTTCGGCCCCTACGCCGGCTTCAGCCCGCGCTTCCTCAAGAAGGGCTCGCTGCTCGACCTGTTCACGTCGATCCGCCCGCACAACATCATCCCGATGCTCGCGGTCGCGAAGGACAACCTGAGCCTCATCAAGTACCTCGTCAGCCAGCTCATCGCCTCCAAGGAGACGAAGTTCGACTCGCTGCGCGAGTTCATGCCCACGGCCGACCCGAAGGACTGGTACCAGGTCACGGCCGGCCAGCGCGTGCAGGTCATGAAGAAGGACGCGGAGAAGGGCGGCGTGCTGCAGTTCGGCACGGAGGTCGTCGCGGCGGCCGACGGCAGCATCGCGGGCCTCCTCGGCGCCTCGCCGGGAGCGTCCACGGCCGTCCCGATCATGCTCGACGTCCTCGGTCGCTGCTTCCCCGACCGCATCGCGGGGTGGAAGAAGCCGCTCACGCGGATGATCCCCAACTACGGCACACTCGTCGCCTCCGACCCGAAGAAGACGCCGAAGATCATCCAGGAGACCGCCGAGGTCCTCGAGCTCCAGCACTGACGATCCGGGTGGCCGCGGAATCCGCGGCCACCGGGTGGCTGGGCGTTCGAATGTGTGTTCGAATGGGCGCATGAGATGGAGCGCACAGAGGCTGTCCGACGCGAGCGCCGACGCGCTGCCCGGGCTGGCCCGACTCAGCAACCTGGTGCAGAGCGTCCGCACCCCCGAGTTCCAGGGCGTCACGTTCCACGAGGTGCTCGCGAAGTCGGCGCTCAACCGGGTGCCGGGGGAGTCGAAGGTCATGCCGTACGGCTGGACCATCAACCCCTACCGCGGGTGCACCCACGCCTGCGTCTACTGCTTCGCGCGGCCGACGCACGCGTACCTCGACCTCGACGGCGGCCGCGACTTCGACGACCAGATCGTCGTGAAGGTCAACGTCGCCGAGGTGCTCGCGCGCGAGCTCGCGAAGCCCACGTGGACCCATGACGCGGTCGCCCTCGGCACCAACACCGACCCGTACCAGAGGGCCGAGGGCCGCTACGCCCTCATGCCGGGCATCATCGCGGCGCTCGCGTCCTCGGGCACGCCGCTGTCGATCCTCACGAAGGGAACCCTCCTCCGCCGCGACCTCCCGCTGCTGCAGGAGGCGTCGGGCAGCGTGCCGGTCGACCTCGCCATGAGCATCGCCGTCCTCGACGACGACCTCCAGCAGTCGGTGGAGCCGGGCACGCCCACCACCGCGGCGCGCCTGGCCACCGTCACGGCCATCCGCGAGGCGGGCCTCGACTGCACCGTCTTCATGATGCCGATCCTGCCGATGCTCACCGACTCGGTCGAGCACCTCGACCACGCCCTCGCGCGCATCCGCGAGGCCGGCGGCACCCGCGTCCTCTACTCCGCGCTCTACCTCAAGCCGGGCGTCAAGGAGTGGTACCTCGAGTGGCTCGAGCGCGAGCGCCCGGAGCTGGTGGGCCGCTACCTCGACCTCTACGCGCGCGGCGCGTACGCCCCGCAGGCGTACCGGTCGTGGTTGAAGGCGCGCATGGATCCGCTGGTCCGGCGGCACGGGCTCGGCGGCGGCCGGGTGGATCCGCGCACCGGCGGCGTCCTCTCCCGCGCGGACCTGCCCGGGGTCGAGGGCGTCCCCCGGCCGGCCGGGCCCGCCCCGGCTGGAGCCAGGAGGGCGCCGAGAGCCGCGCGGTCACGAGCCGCGGTCGCGGCAGCTGGACGCAGGCGCCCGCGCCGGGCCCGCTGGTCGCCGCGGCCCTGCCCGCGGGCCCGGCGACGCAGGCGACGCTCTTCTGACCTGTCCCGGATCCCGCCGGCCCGGGTGCCCGGTTGTCCGCGCACGCCCCGGGACGCGGGTGGCGGGGAGCGCCTGGCTACAGTGCTGACATGGCCACCCTGCGCGACCCCGGGGCGGGCTCGCGCGGCGTCCCCCGGCGCCAGGATCCGCGGCCCGTGCGCGTCGGCGTGCTCATGGGCCAGGAGTCCGCGTTGGACGAGGTCTGCGCGATCCTCCGGGCCCGGGCGCCGGAGATCGACGTCGTGGTGAGCACCACGGGCTGGCTGCAGCTCGTCCGCTCCCCGCGCTTCCCGACCGACGTCGTCGTCATCGACCACGACCTGCCGGACCCGGTGAGCATCGAGGGCCGGATCCGGTCGTGCCGTGCCGCCGGCGCGACCGTGGTCGTCCTCTCGCGCTCCGCCGCCGAGGCCGTCCGGCGTCGCGTGCTCGACGCGGGCGCGGCCGCCCTGGTGGCGGGACAGGTGCCGGCGGGGGACATCGTCGCCGCGGTCCGCGGGGTCGCGGCCGGCACGCATCCGGATCCGCGCCGGGCGGAGGCCGGGGCCGACGACCGGGCGGCGGAGGTCCCGCGGACGTACGAGAGCCCGCGCCTCAGCCAGGGCGAGGAGCAGGCGCTCCGCCTCTACGTCACGGGCCGGTCGACGCAGGCCGTCGCCCAGGTGATGAACGTGCAGTACGAGACGGCGAAGACCTACCTGCGTCGCGTCCGCGCGAAGTACCGCCTGGTCGGGCGCGTGGCCGGACGCCGGGCCGACCTGATCGAGAGGGCCGCCGAGGACGGCTACCTTCGGTAGATGGCCAAGCTCTACTTCCGTTTCGGCGCGATGAACAGCGGCAAGAGCACGTCGATGCTCCAGGCCGCCTACAACTACGAGGAGCGTGGGCAGCACGTGCTGCTCACGAAGCCCATGATCGACACCAAGGGCGACCGCGACATCGTCTCGCGCCTCGGCGTGCGCCGTCCCGTCGACTTCCTGCTCGAGCCGGAGGCCGACGTCTGGCAGGAGTTCGGGATCCACCGCGAGCGCGTCCTGCAGGACCAGGGCGGCCCCACGGCGTGCCTCCTCGTGGACGAGGCGCAGTTCCTCCGCGAGTCCCAGGTCGACGACCTGCTGCGCATCGCGATCCTCCAGGACGTGCCGGTCATCGCCTACGGGATCCGCACGGACTTCCAGACGGTCGCGTTCCCCGGCAGCAGGCGCCTGCTGGAGATCGCGCACAGCCTCGAGGAGATGAAGACCATCTGCCGCTGCGGGCGCAAGGCCGTGTTCAACGCGCGCCAGGTCGGCGACCGGTTCATCTTCGACGGGGACCAGGTCGCGATCGACGGCGCGGACGTCACGTACATGTCGCTGTGCGGCGCGTGCTACCTCGCGGAGAGCGGGGGAGCGCTCTCGAGCGGGCGCCCCGTGGAGACGGGCGCGTCGGCATTCGGCTACCCCGCGGGACCGGACGCCGACTTCGCCTGACCGGCCGACCACCGAACGGCGGACGCGACGCGCCCGGCCCGCCGGGCGTCAGTCGCGCAGGAAGCGGAGCCCCCAGGCGGTGAGCGCGCCCATGATCACCAGCGTGACGAGCGGGATGAGGGCGACGCAGACGTCGGGCATCGGGGTCCTGTCCTTCTCTCCGGGTGAGCGTCCGGCAGGCGCGTGCGGGGGCGGTGGGCAGCCGTTCCCGCATTCACGCTAGCCCGTGCGCGAGGGCACGGTCCCGCCCCAGAAGCTGGGGCGTCGTCCGCGGGACGTCCATCCCCGCGCCGGAGGACGGGAGCGGGTCCGGGTCTGTGGGAGCATGGGCACGAGCGCCGCTGGGGGGCGCTCCATCGACGAGGGGGATCGCCTGTGGAACTACGTGAGTACATCCGGATCCTGCGGCGGTCCTGGATCCTGATCCTGCTCGTCCTGCTGCTGGGCGTCGGCGCCGCGGCGGGCTACTCGCTGGTGCAGACGCCCGAGTACCGGGCGACGTCGAAGGTCTTCGTCTCCACGCAGTCGGCGGGCACCGTGCAGGACCTGAGCCAGGGCGGCGCGTTCACCCAGCAGGCGGTCAAGAGCTACGCGGACGTCGTGTCGACGCCCGTCGTCCTCGAGCCGGTCATCGCGGAGCTCGGCCTCGACGCGACCGCGGAGTCGCTGGCGCCGAAGATCACGGCGTCGGCCTCGGCGGACACCGTCATCATCGAGATCGCCGTCGAGGACGAGCAGGCCGAGTCGGCCGCGACCATCGCCAACGCGGTCGCGCAGAGCTTCACCGACGTCGTCGCCGAGCTCACGCCCGTCGACGCCAACGGGCAGGCGCAGGTGAAGATCACGACCCTGCAGGAGGCGCGCATCCCCGGAGCGCCCGTCTCCCCGAAGGTCCCGCTGAACCTGGCGCTCGGCGGGCTCGTCGGCCTGGCCCTGGGCGTCGGAGCTGCCGTGCTGCGCGCGACCCTCGACACCCGCATCCGGGGCGAGCGCGACCTGCGTCTCGTCACCGACGTGCCGATCCTCGGCGGCATCGCCTTCGACCCGAAGGCCAAGGAGCGCCCGCTCATCGTGCAGTCGGACCCGCGCAGCCCGCGCGCGGAGTCCTTCCGCAGCCTCCGCACCAACCTGCAGTTCCTCGACTTCGGCGGTCGCGCGCGCAGCTTCGTCATCACCAGCGCCGTCGAGTCGGAGGGCAAGTCCACAACGAGCGCCAACCTGGCCATCGCCCTGAGCGACGCGGGCGCCCGGGTCGCGGTCATCGACGCGGACCTCCGCCGTCCCAAGCTCGCGTCCTACCTCGGCCTCGAGGGCGCCGTCGGGCTCACCGACGTGCTCATCGGCCGCGCCCAGCTGAAGGACGTGATCCAGCCCTGGGGCAACCGGAACATGTTCGTGCTGCCGGCCGGGCAGATCCCGCCGAACCCCAGCGAGCTGCTCGGGTCGCGCACCATGGTCATGCTCCTCAAGGAGCTCGAGGCCGAGTTCGACACCGTGCTCATCGACGCCCCGCCGCTGCTCCCCGTCACGGACAGCGCGGTGCTCTCCAAGAGCGCGGGCGGGGCGATCGTCGTGGTCTCCTCGGGCCGCGCCCACCGCGGGCAGGTCCACGCCGCCATCGAGTCGCTGAACAGCGTCGGAGCCGAGGTCCTCGGCGTCGTCCTGACGATGCTGCCCACGAAGGGCCCCGACGCCTACGGGTACGGCCAGTACGGCTACTCCTACGAGCGAACCGACACCGTGGACAGCCCGAGCGCCGCCACGTCCTGACCCGTGTCGTCCCAGCCGTCGGCGCAGGGGCCTGTACGATCCGGGTGACACCACCGCTCGACCCCGCATCTCCCGCTGCGCGGATCGCGGACCCGCGCTCCCCCGGAGGAGCGGGTCCCGGCCCGTCGTCGGCGGGCGGACCGGAACCGGCTGCCCGCGAGGGGACGCGGTCCGCGCGCCGCACGATGCCCGCCACACCGGGAGACACCATGTCGGCTCACGCCGAGGCGCGATCGCGCCGCTCCGGAGGACGCCCCTCCGACGACCGAGCCCCTCGATCCGCGGGGGCCGCGCGTGGCTAGCAGCGCGCCCGGCGGCCGGAAGCCGATGGCCGTCACGGGCAAGCCGAAGCGCCGCCGCCCGTCCCTCAGCCGCATCGTGCCCGGCGTCGGCGTGACCGCGGTCGTCGCGTTCCTCGTCGTCGACCTGATCCTCGTCTCCGCCGCCGTCACCCGCACCGGCGGCGGGTCGAGCTCGTCGGGGACGGCGGCCCCGGCGCCGTCCGCCAGCACCGCTCCCGCCGCGGAGGCACCCGCGCCGACACCCACGCCGACGCCGACCGCGTCGCCCACGCCGAGCGCCGCCGCGAGCACCGCCGTCCAGGCGCCGACCGTCTTCCTGGCCGCCGGCAACGCGGAGGTCGCGTGGCGCACCACCGCCGGCTCCTGCACGGGCGAGCCCGCCCGCATCCAGACGACGATCGACTCGGGCCGCACCTGGGACACCCGCTCCACGGGCACCTTCGACGCCCGTCGGATCCTGGCCCTCCAGGTCGAGAGCCCGGACGTCGGCAGCATCGTCGCGGACGTGACCGCCGCATGCTCCCGCACCACCCTGCAGAGCTTCACCGGCGGCGAGTTCTGGCGCGACGCGCCCGCGCAGACGGCGGGCACGGCGTACGTCGACCCGGCCGAGCCCCGCACGGTCCGGCTCGTCCAGGGCCAGCAGGACGCGCCGTGCGACGACGCGGTCCAGGTGGTCGACAGCGGCCAGGCGGCCGCGGTCCTCTGCGGCTCGGGCGCCCTCCACGTCCGCTCCGGCAGCGGCGACTTCCGCCGCGTCGAGGCTCCCGGCACCCTGGCCCTCGCGCTCGGCGCGGACGGGATCCTCACCGCGGGCACCTCCGGCTCCTGCGCGGGCACGAGCGTCGGCCGCATCGTCCCGGCCTCGGGCGCCGTCAGCGTCCTCGGCTGCGCGAAGGCCGTCCCCACGAGCGGATCCGTCGCGATCTCCGCCGCGGGCCGCGACGTCTGGCTCCTCACCGGCGACGCCGTGAGCATCTCCACCGACGGCGGGGCCACCTGGTGACGTCCGCAGCGCATCCCGGGCGCTCGTCCCGGCGCCGCTCGCGGCGTCGGCCCTGGACGCGGCGCCGCGTCCTCCGGGTCGCGGGGGTCGGGGTCGCCGTGCTCCTCCTCCTCTGGATCGTGTGGATCGCCGCCCGCGCGCTCCTCGCCCGCGGTGAGCTCGAGCAGGCCGTCCCGCTCGCGTCCTCGGTCCAGCGCGACCTCCTAGCGGGCGACTCGGCCGGTGCCGCCGCGAGCGTCGCCCAGCTCCGCGAGCACTCCGGGCGCGCGGCGTCGCTGACGGGCGACCCCGTCTGGGCCGTCACCGAGCACGTGCCGTTCGTCGGCCCGAACCTCCGTGCGTTCCGCGAGATCTCCGGCATCGTCGACCGCATCGGCGGCGACGCCCTGCAGCCGGTCGTCGGCATCGCGGGGTCGCTCGACATCGGCTCCCTCACCCCGAAGGCCGGGCGCCTCGACCTCGACCCGATCGTCGCCGCGCAGGAGCCCGTCCGCCAGGCCGACGACGCGCTCGACGCGGCGCTCACCGACGTGACGGCCATCGACACCGGCAGCACGATCCGCCCCGTGGCCGACGCGGTCACGCGCCTCCGCGAGACGGTCGGCAAGGCGGCGGAGACCCTTGCGGTCGTGCGCCACGTCACCGACCTCGCTCCCGCCATGCTCGGCGCGGACGGCGACCGCTCCTACCTGCTCATGTTCCAGAACAACGCCGAGGTGCGCTCGACGGGCGGCATCCCCGGAGCCCTGGCGCTGGTCCGCACGGGAGACGGCGCGTTCTCGCTCAGCGGCCAGGACTCGGCGCGCGCGTTCCCGCGGCTCGCGAAGCCGGCCCTGCCGCTCGATCCCCAGACCGCGGGCCTCTACGGCACGATCACGGGCCGCTACATGCAGGACGTCACGCTGACGCCGGAGTTCCCGCAGGCCGCGCCGCTCGCGGCCGAGATGTGGCGGCTGAAGCACGGCGACCGGGTGGACGGCGTGATCAGCATCGATCCCGTCGCGCTCTCCTACCTGCTCGAGGCCACGGGACCCATCACGCTCGCCACCGGCGACGTGCTCCGCTCCGACGACGCCGTCGACCTGCTCCTGCACGACGTCTACCTCCGCTACCCCGACCCGGACGTGCAGGACGCCGTGTTCGCGAGCGTCGCCGACTCCGTCTTCGCGAAGGTCTCCTCCGGCGACGTGGATCCGGCCGCCCTCGTCTCCGCGCTCGGTCGAGCGGCGGAGGAGCGGCGCATCCTCATCTGGAACTCCCGTGCCGACGAGCAGGCGACCCTGGCGGGCACGACGTTCGAGGGCTCGCTGCCCGCGGACAACTCCGAGTCCACGGTCTTCGGCGTGTTCCTGAACGACTCGACCGGCGCGAAGATGGACTACTTCCTGCAGCTGGCGACCACGCAGGGCATGGCCATGTGCCGCGACGACGGGCGTCCCGACTACCGCACGGAGGTCACGCTCCGATCGACCGCTCCCGCCGACGCCGCGTCGCTGCCGTTCGTGGTGACGGGCGGTGGGGTGTACGGCGTGCGACCCGGCGACATCAAGACGCGCGTCGCGGTCTACGGGCCTCCCGGCACGGTGCCGCTGCGGGTCGACATCGACGGCGAGCCGACCCAGTTCCAGCCCGAGATCGTCGGCGGTCGCGCCGTGGCGCAGGTCGAGGTGACGCTCACGCCCGGCCAGGAGGTCCGCATCTCGGTGGACACGCTGGGGGACAAAAGGACCGACACGCCCCTCTCGATCGTCACGACACCGGTCATTAACAGGATCGCAACACAATTCCGCTCGCTGTCCTGCGACAGCACCCGCTAGTCTCTCCCGTGGGGGAATGATCGACGGCGGACCCGAGTCCGCGGTGACCCCTGTGCACCACGTACGACTGACCCAGGGGGAACCACATGCTCAAGAAGATCATCGCCGGGGCGGCCATCGCCCTCGCCGCGACGTTCACCGTCGCCACCGCCGCCAACGCGGACCCGTACACGCCCGAGGGCGGCGTCTCCGTCAGCGACCCGACCGTCGCGCCCGGCCAGAGCACCGTCCTGTCCTTCGCGGACGGCTCCTTCGCTCCCTCCGTGCCCGTCACCATCACCATCACGGGTGAGGACGCGGCCAACGCCACGCTGGCCTCCTACCGCACGGCCCCCATGGCCGTGACGTCCAACTCCATCACCAAGAACTCGACCGCCGCGGGCGGCCTCCGCGTCACCGTGACGCTCCCGGCCGGCTCGGCCACGGGCTCCTACGCCCTCACCGGCACCGACACGCTCGGCAACACCGTCTCCACGACCATCTCGGTCGTCGCGGCCGCCGGCAACGGCACCGCGAACGGCGGCTCCGGCTCCGCCGCGGACGCCTCGGCGGGCCTGCCCGTCACGGGTGGCCAGCTGCCCGTCGTGCTGATCTGGACCGGCGGCGGCCTGCTGCTGCTCGGCGCCGCGCTCGTGGCCGTGCTCGCGACCGTCCGTCGCCAGCGCACCACGGTCTGATCCGCATCACGACCCGCGTCGCCTGACTCCCTCCGGAGCGGTGCGACGGAAGGCCCCGAGGCATCCGCCTCGGGGCCTTCCGCTGTCCCCGGCCGGCGGTGGCCCCAGTCCGGGGTCCATCCGGGGGTGAGGCCGCACCTGGGCTCCCGACGCGGCTAGCATCTCGAACGTGGGTTTACCCGACCCGCTGTCCGCCTGATGGCGCCGACCCGAAATCGCGCGTCGCGGACACCACCGCCCCGAGGCGATACCCGTCGTGCCCCCGCACGTCCGTCTCGGGCGTATCAGTGAAGGCACACCCGAGATGCTCGCCAAGACCCTGGCGGGCGCGTTCGTCGCGCTCGCGCTCACCGTTTCCGCCCCTCTCGCCGCCCAGGCGGAGAACTACGTCCCCAAGGACGCCGGCCTCGCCTGCGCCGGCATGACCGTCACCCCGGCGGCCGTCGCTCCCGGCGAGTCCGTCACGATCACCGGCCGCGCCGGCGCGTTCGAGCCGGGCGAGACCGTCGCCCTGCGCCTCTCCGCGACCGCCGGCGCCCCTGCCGCCGCGGGCGACCCCGCCGGGTCCGTCACCGCGGCCGCCGACGGCTCCGTCTCCGGGACGCTCGTCGTGCCCGCGTCCCCCACCGGCACGTGGCGTGCCAACGAGACCGCCGCGTCGGGCGACCACTGGTGCGGCCTCGTCTCCGTCGTGCCGGCCAGCGCGCGCACGGCCTCCGAGGGCGGCTCGCTCCCCGTGACGGGCGGCACGCTGCCGACCGGCCTGGCGATCACCGGCGGCGGCCTGCTCCTCGCCGGCGCCGCCGCGGCCGGCATCGCGACGGCCCGCCGTCGCCGCGCCTCCTGACGCCCGGCACCGCATGACCCCCGACGCGGGCGGATCCGATCACGACCGGATCCGCCCGCGTCGTCGCGTCCCGCGGGCCAGGAGCGTCGCCAGCACCGCTCCGAGGAGGGCGCCGAGGCCGTTGGTCGCCACGTCCCCGAGGGACGCGACGCGTCCCGGCAGGAAGGCGCCCTGCGCCAGCTCCACCGACGCCGACAGGGTCGTCCCCGCGACCGCGACGAGCCACCACCTGCGCCGGCCGAACGCCAGGACGCCGAGCATGCCGAGGGGCACGAAGAGGGCGACGTTCGCCGCCTCCTCGATCATCGAGTAGCGGAACCCGGGGATCCCGTGGTGCTGCACGAAGACGACGCCCCGCATCAGGTACGGGTAGACGCCGCGGTCGACGCTGTCGGGCGTGAGCGTCACGAGCGCGATGAGGGCCACGTACGCCAGGAGGAGCATCGCGGCCTGTCGGCGGTGGACCCGCTTGCGCGCGCGGTCCTGCCGCGCGCCCCAGGCCGACCGCCCCGGCGCGCCCGCCGTCGATCCGGCCTGGGCGTCGCCGCGGAGCGGGGGAGCGGGGGCGGCGGGGTCCATGAGGGCCGCAGCCTAGCAACGCCGCCCGGGCGCGGGAATGCGCCGCGGATCCGGCCCGTTCTCCCCGGGGTGACCCACCTCGCCCGCGTGCCCCTGGACGTCCTCGACCTCGCCCCGCGCCCGTTCGGCGGCACCAACGCGGACGCCGTCGCCGGCAGCATCCGCCTCGCCCAGGCGGCGGAGACCGCGGGCTACTCGCGCTTCTGGGTCGCCGAGCACCACGGGATGCCGGGGATCGCGAGCTCCGCCCCGGCCGTCCTCCTCGCGGGCATCGCCGCCCGCACCTCCACGATCCGCGTCGGCAGCGGCGGCGTCATGCTGCCGAACCACACGCCGCTCGTCGTGGCCGAGCAGTTCGGCACGCTCCGCGCCCTCTACGGCGACCGGATCGACCTCGGCATCGGCCGTGCTCCCGGCACGGACGGCGCGACCGCGATGGCGCTCCGCCGCAGCGAGGCCGGCCTCGGCGTTGACGACTTCCCGCAGCAGCTGGTCGACCTCGTCGGCTTCTTCACCGGCGGCATGGCCGACGACAACCCGCTGCGGGGGATCACGGCGGTGCCCGGGCTCGGCGACGTGCCGCAGATGTGGCTCCTCGGATCCAGCGGCTACTCCGCGCAGGTCGCGGCCGCCCTAGGGATCCGCTTCGCCTTCGCGCACCACTTCGCGGGCGACCGCACCGAGCAGGCGCTCGCGATGTACCGCGAGCGCTTCCAGCCGAGCGACGACCTCGCGGAGCCGCACAGCGCCATCGCGGTGAGCGTCATCGCCGACGAGGACCCCGAGGTCGTCGAGCGGGAGGCGCGCGCCGGCCGCATCACGTGGCTCCGCATGCGCCAGGGCGGGAAGCCCCAGCCCGTGGATCCCGTCGAGGCCGCCGCCTACGAGTTCAGCGACCTCGAGCGCGAGATCATCGGCGCGCGCGACCGGCGCCAGGCCATCGGCTCACCCCACGCCGTGCGCGTCGGCCTGGAGCGCCTGCTGACGAGCACGGGCGCGGACGAGCTCATCGTCGCGCCGTCCTCCACCACGCTCGAGCACCGCATCGCGACCCTCCGGACCGTGCGCGAGCTGGCCTCCGCGGAGGCCAGCGCCGCCTGATCGCGAGTGCACTCATCACATTTCGGCCACGGGGAGCTGAGACCCTCCCTGAGGCGGATGTGGTGCCCCCGAGCGCGGGTTAGATTCGTATCATGAGGAAAACTGACCTGACCATCTCGACCCGGTTGGGCGCGTTCCTCGGACTCGTCGGCATGAGCACGATCGCCGGCGTCCTCGTCGCCGCCATGGTGACCCCTGCCATCGCCGTCTCGGGCATCGCGGCCAACAGCACCATCGGCGTGTTCGAGGACATCCCGGACAACCTGCAGATCGACAACCTCGCGCAGAAGACGGTCCTCTACGCCAAGCAGGGCGACAACCAGGTGCCCTTCGCCGAGTTCTTCTCGCAGGACCGCGAGGAGGTCCCGTGGGACGCCGTGTCGCAGTACGCGAAGGACGCCGCCATCGCGACCGAGGACCCCCGCTACTACGAGCACGGCGGCGTCGACGTGCTGTCGGCGGCCCGTGCGCTGGCGCAGAACGTCCTCAACGACGAGGTGCAGTCCGGTGCCTCCACCATCACGATGCAGTACGTCCGCAACGTCCTGGTCCAGAAGGCCCAGAACATGGTCGACTCCTCCGACAAGGCCACGCAGGCCGAGGGCCGCAAGGCCTTCACCGAGGCCACCCAGCCCGACATGCCCCGCAAGCTCAAGGAGATGCGGATGGCGATCGGGGTGGAGAAGAAGTACTCGAAGAACGAGATCCTCCTCGCCTACCTCAACATCGCGAACTTCGGCAGCCGCGTGTACGGCATCGAGTCGGCTGCCCGCTACTACTTCAACGTCTCCGCCGCCGACCTCACGCTCGAGCAGGCCGCGAGCCTCATCGCGACCGTCAACGCGCCGGAGATCTACAAGATCGACAACGAGGACAACCTCGAGCGCAACAAGGCGCGTCGCGACCTCCTGCTGAGGAACATGCTCAAGGAGCAGAAGATCACGCAGGAGCAGTACGACACCGCTGCCGCCGCGCCGATCACGCCGACGATCACGCCCTCCACGAGCGGCTGCATCCAGGCCAACCCGATCTCGGCCGCGTACTTCTGTGACTACGTGAAGAACGAGATCCTCACGAACCCGGAGTTCGGATCGACGCCGGCCGAGCGCGACGCGGTGCTCAAGCGCGGCGGCATGCAGGTCTACACGACGCTCGACCTCGACATCCAGGCGAACGCGGCCGACCAGATGCGCAAGCAGGTGCCGACGACCGCGCGCTTCACGAAGATCGGCGGATCCGTGGTCTCCCGTGAGGTGAAGACCGGCCGCATCATCGCGATGGCGCAGAACACCGACTACGGCGTGGCGCAGGACCAGCCCGGGGTC
Source organism: Clavibacter capsici (assembly GCF_001280205.1). Taxonomy (NCBI): domain Bacteria; kingdom Bacillati; phylum Actinomycetota; class Actinomycetes; order Micrococcales; family Microbacteriaceae; genus Clavibacter; species Clavibacter capsici. Next base: position 853,001 of record NZ_CP012573.1, read on the forward strand.
ACGGAGATCAACTACTCGGCCGACAAGGCGCACGGCGGCTCCGCCGGCTTCCAGGTCGGGTCGACGTACAAGATCTTCACCCTGGTCGACTGGCTGAACAGCGGCAAGTCGATCTACCAGACGGTGAACGCCTCGAAGACCACGTGGTCGGCCAGCGAGTTCACGCGGTGCGGGGACAACCTCGCCGGCTCCCCGGACTACAAGGTCACGAACGACACGAACACCGGAGCCACGTCGAACCAGAACGTGCTCGCCGCGACGGTCGCGTCCGTGAACTCGGCCTTCGTCGCGATGGCGAGTCAGCTGGACCTGTGCGACATCAGCAAGACGGCGACCGACATGGGCGCGTACAACGCGGACAAGCGGGAGCTGTCGAGCTTCCCGTCCGACGTCGTCGGCTCGGGCGGCAACACCGTCGCCCCGCTCCAGATGGCGACCGCCTTCTCCTCCGTCGCGAACCAGGGCAACATGTGCCCGCCCATCGCGATCGACAAGGTCGTCCTCCCGGACGAGTCCGAGCTCGTGACGCCCAAGAGCCAGTGCGCGCAGGCGATGAGCCCCGAGGTCGCCAACACGGCCGCCTTCACGCTCAAGGCCGTCATGGGCGGCACGGGAGCCGCGTCGAACCCCCGCGACGGGACTGAGATCATGGGCAAGACGGGGACGACCGACCGCTCGAAGGACACCTGGTTCGTCGGATCCTCCACCGAGGTCACGACGGCCGTCTGGGTGGGCAACGTCGAGGGCTTCGCATCCATGCGCCGCAACGTCCTCAACGGGTCGGCCGCGGACAGCGCGCGTCACCGGATCTTCAAGCCGCTGCAGACGTTCATCGACGACCGCTACCCGGCGGAGGACTTCCCCTCGCCGAGCAGCTCCCTCACGAAGCGGCCCTACGTGGCGCCGAAGCCCCAGCCCACCCGGTCGGCGGCGCCCACGGCACCCGAGGCGCCCGCCGAGCCGGCGCCCGCTCAGCCGGCGCCCGCTCAGCCTGCTCCTCCCGCGGAGGGGTGAGCCCGCGCTCGATGGGGAGCGCGCGCCGACGGCCGTCGCCTCCGGGCGGCGGCCGTCGTGCTGTGCGCCGCCTCGTCCCGGGTGCCTCGGATCGGGCACCTCGTAGACTGGACGACCGCCGCTCCACCGACCCGGGAAGGCCCTCATGACCGGGACCCCGACGTCCGCACCCGCCCGCGTGCGCACGCTCCTGCCCGGCATCGAGGGGCTCCGCGGGGTCGCGGCCGTCGCCGTGCTGCTGTACCACGTGCAGCGCCAGCTGGCCCGTCCCACGACCGACGTCCCCCTCATCGGCGAGGTCGCCTTCTTCAGCCACGGCGTCACGCTCTTCTTCGTGCTGAGCGGCTTCCTGCTGTTCCTGCCGTTCGCGCGCGGCCTCGTCGACGGCGGGGCGATGCCGCGCCTCGGCCGCTACGCCGCCAACCGCGCCCTCCGCGTCTTCCCGGGGTACATCGTGGTGCTCCTGCTCGTGAGCCTCGTGCTGCGCGTGGCGGTCCTGCCGCGCGAGACCCGCGAGGCCGGGATCTCGGTGGGCACGCTCGGGCCGGTCGACACCGTGCTCAACGCGCTGCTGCTCCAGGGGTACGTCCCGCGCACGCTCCGGAGCGGCATCGAGGTCGCCTGGACCCTGGCGGTCGAGGTGTCCTTCTACGTGGTGCTGCCGGTCGTGGCGCTCCTCGCAGCGCGTGTGCTGCGGGGGAGGGCCACGTGGATCCGGGCCCTCGCCCCCGCGGCGGCCCTCCTGCTGGTCGGCGTGGCCGGCAAGGTCTGGTCGATGATCGCGCAGGCACCGCTCGGTCACCGAGGCCGCCTCGCGAGCGAGTGGGGCGTCACGTGGGAGGCGGTCGCGAACCGCAGCATCCTCGTGCACGCGGACCTCTTCGCCTACGGCATGGCCGCGGCCGTGGTCCTGCTCACCCTGTCCGCGGACGAGGGACTGCGCGACCGCGTAACGGCCTGGCGCGTGCCCGCGGGGATCGTCGCCGCCGCGCTCATCGTCGTGGCCTCCGAGGCGCCTGTGGGCGCGTTCGAGGAGAGCATCGTGGCCGCCTCCTGCGCGACGCTGCTGCTCCTCGTGGCGCTGCCGCGGCGCGGGGGATCCCTCGGCCTGGTCACGCGGTTCCTCGAGCTGCGCTGGATCGCCTGGCTCGGCACGATCTCGTTCAGCGTCTACCTGTGGCACCTGCCGGTCATCCGCTTCCTCCGCCGTGCGGGCCTCGTGCTCCCCGACACGCTCGCGGGCTTCGCCCTCAACGCCCTCTTCGTCGGGGCGGTGACGCTGGCGCTCTCCGCGGCGACGTACTACGCGATCGAGCGGCCGGCGCTGCGGCTGAAGCCCGGCTCGCGCTAGTCGAGGCGGAGTTCATGGGACCGGCCGGGGCCGGGGGAGCGGGACGACGAAGGGCCGCTCCCGGAGGAGCGGCCCTTCGTCGTGCTGCCTGTCGTGCTGTGCCTCCCGGAGGAGGCGGTGTGTCGGGGTAACAGGATTTGAACCTGCGACCTCTTCGTCCCGAACGAAGCGCGCTACCAAACTGCGCCACACCCCGATGGCCCGAGGGCCGGGATCTACGATACCCGATGTTCCGGGCTCCCGAGTACGCGTCGGCGGGTCAGACCGCCGTGAGCGTGAGCAGCGTCGCCTCGGGGTAGCAGGCGAAGCGCACGGGCGCGTAGATCGAGGTGCCGAGGCCGGCGCTCACGTGCAGGAACGACGCCCGGTCGGCGTGCGGCCACACGCTGAGGCCCTTCACCTGGCGGCGCGGGATGTCGCAGTTGGTGACGAGCGCGCCGTAGCCGGGCACGCAGACCTGGCCGCCGTGCGTGTGCCCGGCGAAGATCATGCGGGCGCCGTTGGTGACGAACGAGTCGAGGACCCGGCGGTACGGGGCGTGCGCGACGCCGACCGACACGACCGGCGCGTCCGAGGCGCCCTGGTACGCGTCCCCGTCCTCGCGGAGCGCGTCGAGGGCGCCGGGGAGCGCCTCGAGGTGGTCGAAGTCGCGGTGCGGGTCGTCGACGCCGAAGAACTCGAGCAGCGTGCCGTTGACCTCGATCGCGCCGGCCGCGTTGTTGAGGTCGACCCAGCCGAGCGAGGCGTAGAGCCGCTCGAGGCGCGGGAGGTCGAGGTCCGCGGGGCGCTGCGTGGCGTGCGTGTTCGCGGTGAAGTACTTGAACGGGTTCTTCATCATCGGCCCGTAGTAGTCGTTCGAGCCGTGCACGAAGACGCCGGGGATCCCGCGGAATGCCTCGAGCGTCTCCTCTACGGCGACGATGCCCTGCTCGTGGCCCGTGTTGTCGCCCGTGTCGACGACGAGGTCGGGCTCGAGGTCCGCGAGCTCGCGCACCCACCGCTGCTTCTTGTGCTGCCACGGCGCCATGTGCATGTCGGAGAGGTGCAGCACGCGGATGGGGTCGGCGCCGACCGGGAGCACCGGCACCGTCACCTCGCGGAGCGTGAAGCGGCGCCGCTCGTAGAAGGAGGCGTAGGCGAAGACGGCGGCCCCGGCCGCGACGACGCCGCCCGCGGTGCGGGCGACGGTGCCGATCACGCCCATCAGCTGCGTCCGATGAAGAGCGTCACGGCGCCGTTGCTCGGCTGCCCGGCCGCGGGATCCGTGCGGGTCGCCTTGCCGATCTGCGAGTTGTCCTGCACCTGCTCCTGCGCCATGGTCACGTCGAAGCCGGCCGCGCGGAGGGTCTGGCGGGCGCTCGTCATGTCCTGCCCGCGCACGTCCGGCACGGTGCCCGGAGCGCCCTGCTGCTGGCTCTGGTCGGGACCGCTGCTGGTGAACACCGTGACGGTGGACCCGCGCGCGGCGTTGGCGCCGGCGCCGGGGTCGGATCCGACGACCTGGCCGGCGGGGACGTTCGAGGACGGACGCGCGCCACCCTGGGCGAAGCCCAGGCCCGCGCCCTCGATGGCCGACTGGGCGTCGGCGGGCGACATGCCGGAGACGTCCGGCACCTGGACCGTCGGCGTGCGGGTGAGGTCCGCTGCCGGGCCGGGGAACGCCGACCCCTTGTAGACCGCGTTGACGGACTGCATGAACGGCTTCCACACGGCGAACCGGGCGGTGGACATGAGCTGCCCGCTCGGGAGCTTCGTCTTGCGCTGCTGGATCTGCTGACCCGAGGCGCTGCCGACCCAGATGGCCGTGGTGACCTCGGTGCTGGAGCCGACGAACCAGGTGTCCTTCGCCAGGTCCGTCGTACCCGTCTTGCCGATGAGCGGAGTGCCGTCACCCGTGTTGGCTGCGGCGCCGGTGGCACCCATGACGCCCGCGAGCGCGTAGGCGGCGGTGTGCGCGACGTCGGGGCTCACGGCCTCACGGCAGTTCGCGGACGGCGGGGTGATCTCGGTGTTGTCGGGGAGGACCACCTTGTCGATCAGGATCGAGTCGCACGTGGTGCCGTTGTTCGCGACGGTCGCGTAGGCCTGGGCCATGGTGAGCGGCGCGATGTTGTTGCCGCCCGAGCCGATGATGTCGGAGACGTAGTTGGACAGGGGCTTGCCCGGGACCGCCTGGTGGATGCCGATGTCCTTCGCGGTCTGGCCGATGCCGCACATGTCGAGCTCGCTGGCCATGGCCATGAACGCCGTGTTGGTGGAGTTCGCCGTGCCCGACATGACCGTGCGGTTCGAGCCCGGGGCCGCGCCGTCGTTGGTGACCTTGAGGACGTCGGAGCCGAGGTTGCCGCCTGTGCAGGAGTCCTGGAAGTCGCGTCCGCTCCAGGTCCCCTTCGAGGACTGGACGACCTCGTTCACGGAGTGCCCCTCCTTCAGCCACTCGAGGAGGGTGACGAGCTTGTACGTCGATCCGACCTGGAATCCGCCGGAGCTGCCCATGTTCTGATCGGTGTTGTAGTTGACGCTGGTGGTGCCGCGCTGGTCGCCGTTGCCGTAGTCGGTGTTCTGCACCATGGCGATCACGCGACCGGTCTTGGCCTCGACGCTCGTCATGGCGGATCCCACGTTGATGCTGTTCATCGTCGTGGGGATCTGCTTGCGCATGTCCTCCGTGGCCTTGGCCTGCAGGTCGAGGTTGAGGGTCGTGTAGATCTTGTAGCCGTTGCGGTTGAGGTTGCGGCGCGCCTCGTCGGGGTTCGCGCCGAACTCCTTCGAGTTCTCGACCGTGTACTTGACCGCGTCGCAGAAGTAGGCGGCGCTGGCGGGCTGCGCCGCGTTGCAGCCACTGATGGACGGCGTGATGGCCGGGGTGACGGGGGTCGCGATCGCCTCGTCGTGCTGCTGCTGCGTGATGCTGTGGTGCTTGAGCATGTTGTCGATCAGGACGTCGCGGCGCTCCTGGTTCGCCTTGACGTTCTCGGCCTTGTCGATGCGGAGCGCCGTGGGGTAGTTGACGGTGGCCACGAGGCTCGCGGCCTGCGCGATGCTGAGGTCCTTGGCGTCCACGTCGTAGTAGTACCTCGCGGCGGACTGGATCCCGTAGACGCTGCCGCCGTAGTTCGCGATGTTGAGGTAGCCGAGCAGGATGTCGTTCTTCGAGAACTTCTTCTCCAGGCCGATCGCGAGCCGCATCTCCTTGAGCTTGCGGGCGGTCGACTCCTGGGTCGCCTCCTTGTAGGCCTTCTTGCCCGCGTCGGGATCCGTCTCCGCGAGCGTCTCCGCCTTCTGCACGAGCACGTTCTTCACGTACTGCATGGTGATCGTGCTCGCGCCCGACTCGACGCCGCCGCCGATGACGTTCTGCGCGAGCGCCCGGAACGTGGACTGGACGTCGACGCCGCCGTGCTCGTAGAAGCGGGGGTCCTCCGTGTCGACGGCCGCGGCCTTCGCGTTGTCGGAGACCTCGTCCCAGCTCACCTCCTGGCGGTTCTGGGCGTAGAACTCCGCGAACTTGACCGGCTGCCCGCCCTGCGTCGCGTACAGCTCGGTCTTCTGGGCGAGGTTGTCGATCTGCAGGTAGTCCGGCAGGTCCTCGAAGAGGCCGATCGTGTTGTTGGCGGCGAGGCTCGTGACGGCGATGGCCGGGGTGACCATCGCGGCGACCAGCACGCCCGCCACGGCGCTCATGCCGAGGACGCCCGTGAGCGCGGCGGCGACGCGGCCGGGCGTGTTCTTGGAAGCAGACATAGACTCCAGAGTACGGGAAGGGTGTATGGGAACCCGTGAGACCTGTGCGCCGGCCGCCCCGCGCCCGTCCCGTCATGCATCCAGACCCGACCGGCAAGGAGCCGAGATGACCGCAACGCCCGGGCAGTGGGAGTACCTCACCACGCCGCTGATGATCCACAACACCGCCGCCATCCTGAACACGTGGGGGGCGCAGGGCTGGGAGCTCGTGCAGGTCGTCACCGGCCCCGAGGGCGGGCTCGTCGCGTACATGAAGCGCCCGCTCGCCGGCGAGCACGGCGCCTGATGGGCGCGATCTCCGCGCGACTGACCGAGCTCGGCATCGAGCTGCCCGCGGTCGCGGCGCCCGTCGCCGCCTACGTCCCCGCCGTCGTGCACGGCGGCCTCGTCTACACGAGCGGCCAGCTGCCCTTCGTCGACGGCGCGCTCGCCGCGACCGGCAAGGTCGGCGCCGAGGTCTCGGCCGAGGACGCCAAGGCGCACGCGCGCACGTGCGCGCTCAACGGCCTGGCGGCGGCGGCCGACGCGGCCGGCGGCATCGACCGCATCGCCCGCGTCCTCAAGGTCACGGGCTTCGTCGCGTCGGCCGAGGGGTTCACCGGCCAGCCCGGTGTGATCAACGGGGCCAGCGAGGTGCTGGGCGAGATCCTCGGCGATGCCGGGATCCACGCGCGCTCCGCCGTGGGCGTCGCGGAGCTGCCGCTCGGATCGCCCGTCGAGGTCGAGCTCGTGGTCGCGCTCGTCGACTAGCGCGCCTGCCGCACGACAGGGGAGGAGGGCCGGGTGCACGCACCCGGCCCTCCTCCCCTTCCCTGTCCGGCGTGGATCAGCCCGCGCTCATGCGGTCGGAGATGACCTGCATCACCTGCGTGTCCGCGAGCGTGGTCGTGTCGCCGACCGCCCGGCCCTCCGCGACGTCGCGCAGCAGCCGGCGCATGATCTTGCCGGAGCGCGTCTTCGGCAGCTCCTGCACCACGAAGACGCGCCGCGGCTTCGCGATGGCGCCGATCTGCTCCGCGACGTGCTTCCGGAGCACCTCGTCCGGGTCCTCACCGCCGAGGGCGCTGGCCTCCGCGGTGCGCAGGATCACGAACGCCACGACGGCCTGGCCCGTCGCCTCGTCGGACGCGCCCACGACGGCGGCCTCGGCCACGTACGGGTGCGCGACGAGCGACGACTCGATCTCCGCCGTCGAGAGGCGGTGGCCGGAGACGTTCATCACGTCGTCCACCCGGCCGAGCAGCCAGATGTCGCCGTCCTCGTCGAGGCGGGCGCCGTCGCCCGCGAAGTAGCGGTCGCCGAAGCGGTCCCAGTAGGTCTCGCGGTAGCGCTCCGGGTCGCCCCAGATCCCGCGGAGCATGCCCGGCCACGGCTCCGTCACGACCAGGAGCCCGCTCTCGCCGCGCGCCACGGGCTCGCCGGCGTCGTCGACGACCGCGACGGAGACGCCGGGCACGGGCGTCTGGGCGGATCCCGGCTTCGTGGCGGTGACGCCGGGGAGCGCGGAGATCATGATGCCGCCGGTCTCCGTCTGCCACCACGTGTCGACGACGGGGACGTCGCCGCCCCCGATCACGTCGCGGTACCAGCGCCACGCCTCCGGGTTGATGGGTTCGCCGACGGAGCCGAGCAGGCGGATGGAGGAGAGGTCGCGGGCGTCCGGGATCTCGCGCCCCGTCTTCATGAAGGAGCGGATCGCGGTGGGTGCCGCGTACAGGATCGTCACGCCGTGCTTCTCGACGATGTCCCACCAGCGGCCCGGGGCGGGCGCGTCGGGGGTTCCCTCGTAGACGACCTGCGTGGCGCCGTTCGCGAGCGGTCCGTAGACGACGTAGCTGTGGCCGGTGATCCAGCCGACGTCGGCCGTGCACCAGTAGACGTCGGTCTCGGGGTGCAGGTCGAAGACGTTCCGGTGCGTGTAGGCGACGTGGGTGAGGTACCCGCCCGAGGTGTGCAGGATGCCCTTCGGCTTCCCGGTCGTGCCGCTCGTGTACAGGATGAAGAGGGGGTGCTCGGCCTCGAACGCCTCCGCCTCGTGCTCCGCGTCGGCTGCGGCGACGCGTTCGTGCCACCAGAGGTCGCGGGTCTCGTCCCATGCCACCTCGTTCTCGCCGCGCCGCACCACGAGGACGTGCTCGACGGATCCGGCCGAGCCGACCAGCGCCGCGTCCACCGCGGGCTTGAGCGGGAAGACCTTGCCCTTCCGCCAGCCGCCGTCCGCGGTGATCACGACCCGGGCCGCGGCGTCGTCGATGCGGGCCCGGAGGCTCTCCGCGCTGAAGCCGCCGAACACGACGGAGTGGACGGCGCCGATGCGCGCGACGGCGAGCATCGCGACGACGGCCTCGGGGATCATCGGCAGGTAGATCGCGACGCGGTCTCCCGCGACGACGCCGAGGTCCTGCAGGGCGTTCGCGGCCCGCTTCACCTCCGCCGTGAGCTCGGCGTAGGTGAGGTCGCGGGTGTCGCCCGGCTCGCCCTCCCAGTGCAGGGCGACGCGGTCGCCGTGGCCGGCGAGCACGTGGCGGTCGAGGCAGTTGTAGGCGACGTTGAGGCGCCCGTCCGGGAACCAGCGGGCGACGGGCGCGTCCGACCAGTCCAGCACCGTCGTGAACGGCGTCTCCCAGGTCACGAGCTCGCGCGCCCGGTCGGCCCAGAAGCCGAGGCGGTCGGCGGCGGCGTCGGCGGCCAGGGACTCGTCGGCGACGCGGGTGGCGCGGAACGCCTCCGACGGCGGATGGACGGGTCCGGGCGCAGGGGCCTCGGGCGAGGGGGAGGTGGTCGTCGACCCCTCCTCGTCCTGATCGCGCGGGGCGGTCCTCGGGGTTCCGGGGTCGGTCGATTCGGGGTTCTGGGACATCGTCATCCTCTCCGCGACCCACGTTAGCGGGTGGTCCGCGCGGCGCGAGGGACGGCGCCGCGCCGGCCGTGCGGCGCTCGCGGCCGGGAGTCCGATGGGGGAACGGCCAGAACACGCACAACCCTCCCGGCGCGGCAGGCATGCGGCGTATGCTCATCCCGTCGGGCCGAGCCCGACGTGTGGCGAGTCCTGGATTCCCCCGATCCATCGTCACGTGGCGGCGCCCGTTCCCCCGATGGGCGCCGCCCCTCTCTCCTCCGGGAGCTCCCCTGCCCGAGCGCTCTCCTGGTCCGCCCGCCCGCTGTCCTCCTCCCCAGGTGGATCCCGCTCAGCTGCCTCCCCGGGTTCTCGTCCGCGCGTCGGGCGGGCCGACCGGGTCCCTAGCCTCCGCGCATGATCGAGTGGCAGGCATCCGTCGTCGGTCGCGGCGTCCGCTCCGGCGAGGCGTCGCGGCATCCGCCCACCGGCCGAGCGGGACCGGCGGAGGGCGCGCCCTCGCGTGCGCCCGGCCCCGTGGCGTTCGTCCCCCGTGCGCGTGCGGCCGGACGGCCCGGTGCGGTCGAGGTCCGGCACGCCATGGCTGCGCCGGTCGCGGATGGCGCCCGGGCGTGCGCTGTCCCGGTCGTGCCTCCGCGGTTCGCGCCCGCGGCCCTCGGGGCCCTCGCGGCGCTGGTCCGGGATCCGCGGGCGACCGACGTGTTCGTCAACGGCGACGGCGAGGTGTGGGTCGACCGCGGCTCGGGCGCCGAGCGGAGGCCCGACGTCGACCTCGGCGGGGAGGCGGAGGTGCGTGCGCTCGCCGTGCGCCTCGCGGCGGAGGGCGGACGCCACCTCGACGAGGCCGCGCCGTGCGTCGACGTGCGGCTGGGAGACGGGATGCGCGTGCACGCGGTGCTGCCGCCGGTCTCGACCCGCGGCACGCTGCTGTCCATCCGCCTTCCGTCGAGGGCGCGGCCGACCCTGGACGCGCTCGACGCCGCGGGCGCGTTCCCGCCCGGCTGCCGGGCGCTGCTCGAGGAGGCCGTGCGCCGGCGCACGAACCTGCTCATCACGGGTGCGGGCGGCAGCGGCAAGACCACGCTGCTCGGCGCGCTGCTCGCCCGCGCGGATCCCCGGGAGCGCATCGTGCTCGTCGAGGACGTGTCGGAGCTCCGCGTGCGGCACCCGCATGTGGTGTCGCTCGAGGCGCGGCAGCCGAACATCGAGGGGGCCGGCGAGCTGTCGCTGCCGCGGCTCGTGCGCGAGGCGCTGCGGATGCGACCCGACCGACTGGTCGTCGGGGAGTGCCGGGGCAGCGAGATCCGCGAGCTGCTGGGAGCGCTGAACACGGGGCACGACGGCGGGGCGGGGACCCTCCACGCCAACGGCGTCGCCGACGTGCCGGCCCGGCTCGAGGCGCTCGGCGCGCTCGCCGGCCTGGACGCCGTCACGACCGCGCGGCAGGCCGTGAGCGCGATCGGCCTCGTGGTCCATCTCGCCCGGACCCCGGAGGGGCGGCGGGTCCAGGCGGCCGGGCGCTTGGTCACGGGCGACGGAGGACGGCTGCGCGTCCTGCCCGTGCGCTGGGTGCCGCCGGCCGTCCGGGGCGATCGCCCCGCGGTGGAGGCATCGGGCGGGGCATCGGTCCGGGGCGGCGCCGGGGGACGCGCGTGATCGGGGGAGCGCTTCCGACGAGCAGGCGGCGTCGTGGCCGGGCCGAGGATCCCGTCGAGCAGGCCGAGGAGGTCGCGTCGCTCGTCCGTCGCCTGGCCGTGCTGCTGGGGGCGGGGCTGGATCCCGAGCGCGCGTGGACGCAGCTCGCTCCGCCGGGTGGGCGCGCGCGTCGCGCCGAGGACCCCGTGCCCGCGGTGATCCGGAGGGTCGCCGCGGGCACCGGGACGGCTCCCCTCGCCGCCCGCGTGGCGGCTGCCGGCGGGACCGCGTCAGGAGGTCGGGAGGACGGGGACGCCGGGGCATCGTGGCGCGCGCTCGCCGTCGGGATCGAGGTGGCCGACCGCACCGGGGCGCCGCTCGCGCGCTCGCTCGACCGTCTCGCGCAGACCCTGGTTGACGTCGCGCGGTTCCGTCGCGATGCCGGGACGGCGCTCGCGGGTCCGGTGGCGACGGCGCGCACCGTCCTCCTCATGCCCGGGGCGGGGCTGCTCCTCGCGGCGGGTCTCGGCTTCGACCCGCTGCGGGTGCTGACCACCACCGTCCCCGGCGCCGCCTGCCTCGTCGTCGGCATCGCCCTCGTCGCGGTCGGATGGCGCTGGAACCTGCGGCTGGTGCGCCAGGCCATGCCGCGGGATCCGGCGCCGGGGCTCGTCCTCGACCTCGTGGCGACGGCGATGACGGGAGGCGCGTCCGTGCCGCGGGCCGTCGCCGTCGTGCGCCGGGCGTGCGAGCGCGCGGGGGTGCCGGCGGGAGAGGAGCTCGAGGCCGCCGCCCGCATCGTCGAAGTCGCGGCGCGGACGGGCGCCCCCGTCGCCGTGCTCCTGCGCAGCGAGGCCGAACGGGGACGACGCGATGCCGCCACGTGGGCCGAGCGCGCCGCCGCGCGCCTCGCCGCGCGCCTGATGCTGCCGCTCGGTGCGTGCATCCTGCCGGCGTTCCTGGCGGTCGGGGTCGTCCCGATGATGCTGGCCGTCCTGTCCTCAACACTCGGCCGAGGGTGACGGCCTCCACCGGTCGCGGACCGCAAGGTGCCCGGGCCCTGCGGCACGGGCATGGTGACCTCCTGGCCGACGGTCGGCCGGGGACAGGACGGCGGGAGCACCCGCCACGGGAAGAGGACGAGGACATGGACAGGATCCAGGAGAGGACGGACGCGATGGACGGGCGAGGAGAGGAGAGGGCGTCGACCCGCGGGACGGCGGCTGAGCAGGGCGGGGCTGCGCAGGGCGGGGCCGCGGTGGCGATGGAGGGGCGCGCGGTCTGGCCGCTCGCGGCCGCACGGACAGCCCCCGAGCGGTCGGCCGGGTCGTGCGGGGGCGCAGGGCCCATCCGGGGGAGCGTCGCCTCCGTGAGCTGCGTCCGTTCCGTGCGCTCCCGGGTCGCGCCGTCCCGTCCGCTGCGTGCCGCACGGGCGGTCCGCCGAGCGCTCGTCCACCGAGGTCCGGGGGACGGCGGCGCGGCGACGGCGGAGTACGCCATCGCGACCATGGCCGCGGTCGCGTTCGCGGGCCTGCTCGTGGTGATCCTGCAGAGCGACGAGGTACGGGGCATGCTGCTCGACCTCGTGCGGCGCGCCCTCACCTACGACCGGTGATCGGGGTGCGTCCCGCACGGCGAGGCGCGTCGGGGTCGGCGTCCGCCAGCCCGGTCGCGCCTCCGTCGGCGGACGCGGGAGCGGCCGCCGCGGAGCTCGCCGTCGTGCTGCCCGCGGTCGTCCTCGTGCTCGGCCTGTGCCTGGGCGCGGTGCAGACGGTGGGGCAGCAGGTCATGCTGACGTCCGCGGCGGCTGAGGCAGCCCGCAGCCTCGGCCGCGGGGAGGCCCCCGGCACGGCGTCCGCGCGCATCGGGGGTGCCGCGGGAGGCGCGAGCATGGCGGTGGATCGGTCGGGGCACGCCGTGTGCGTCCAGCTCACCGAGCCGGACGGCTTCGGACCCGCGGCGGCAGCGGGCCTCCGCGTCTCGGCACGCGGCTGCGCGTGGCAGGAGGACCCGGATGCGGGCTGAGCCGGACTCCGGATCGGGGACGGTGCTCGCGGTCGGGCTCGTCGGGGCGATCGCGTCCCTGGCGCTGGCGACGGTGATCGCGTCGACGGCGCTCGTCGAGCGGGCTGCGGTGGCGGGCGCGGCGGACTCGGCCGCGCTCGCCGCCGCGGACGTCGCGGCGGGCTTCGGCACCGGCCCGCCCTGCACGGCGGCCGAGGAGGTCGTCGTCGCGGCGAGGGCGACGCTCGTCGCCTGCGACGTCAGCGGCACGACGGCGGCCGTGCGGGTCGCCGGTCGGGACGCGCCCCTCGGCCTGGAGGTGACCGCCCGGGCGCGAGCCGGCCAGCCACCGGATCCCCCGGCGGGGTGAGCGGGACGACGGCTGCCGGGAGGTCCTCTCCGCTCCGCATCCGGGCGGCAGCGCGATTAGGTGGCCGGTCGGTGCGCGTGTGTATGGTGTGCCTTGTCGGGGACCCCGCCGCACATCGCCCCGGAGCGCATCCGAGCGGGCACGCCTCCCGGACACCGGGCCGGCCTCCGGCCCCCATGAACGCATATATAAGGAGTCACGTGCCCGGCACGAAGAAGTTGGTCATCGTCGAGTCGCCGGCCAAGGCCAAGACGATCGCCCAGTACCTGGGCAGCGGATACGAGGTGCAGGCGTCCGTCGGCCACATCCGCGACCTCATCGAGCCGAAGAACCTGCCGCCCGAGCTCAAGAAGGGCACGCTCGGCAAGTTCTCCGTCGACGTCGAGAACGGCTTCGAGCCGTACTACGTCGTCAGCGACCAGAAGAAGAAGACGGTCGCCGACCTCAAGCGGGCCCTCAAGGACGCCGACGAGCTCTTCCTCGCGACGGATGAGGACCGCGAGGGCGAGGCCATCGCGTGGCACCTCCTCCAGGTGCTGAAGCCGAAGGTGCCGGTCAAGCGCATGGTGTTCCACGAGATCACCAAGGAGGCCATCGAGCGCGCACGCGACAGCACGCGCGACATCGACACGGCCCTCGTCGATGCGCAGGAGACGCGACGCATCCTCGACCGCCTCTACGGCTACGAGGTGTCGCCCGTCCTCTGGCGCAAGGTCGGCCCGGGCCTGTCCGCGGGTCGCGTGCAGTCCGCCGCCACCCGGCTCGTGGTGGACCGGGAGCGCGAGCGCCTGGCGTTCGTCACCGCCACCTACTGGGACCTCACCGCGTCGCTCTCGCCGCTCGAGCAGGAGCTGCCCTTCGACGCGCGCCTGGTGCGGATCGACGGCGCCCGGATCGCCACGGGTCGCGACTTCGACGACAAGGGCGCGCTCAAGAACGACTCGCGTCCGCTCGACGCGAGCACCGCGGAGTCGCTCGCCGAGGCGCTGCGCGACCCGTCCGTGCCGCTGAAGGTGCAGAGCGTCGAGTCCAAGCCGTACACGCGGCGACCGGCCGCCCCGTTCACCACGTCGACCCTGCAGCAGGAGGCGGCGCGCAAGCTCCGGTTCTCCGCCCGGCAGACCATGAGCGTCGCCCAGTCGCTGTACGAGAACGGCTACATCACCTACATGCGCACGGACTCGCCCTCGCTCTCGCAGCAGGCGATCAACGCGGCGCGCAAGCAGGCGGCCGAGCTCTACGGTCCGGAGACCGTCCCCGACAAGCCGCGCCTCTACGCCGGCAAGAGTAAGAACGCGCAGGAGGCCCACGAGGCCGTCCGCCCCGCCGGGGAGACGTTCCGCACCCCGCAGCAGCTCGCCTCGACGCTGCGCGGCAACGACCACAAGCTCTACGACCTCATCTGGAAGCGCACCATCGCGTCGCAGATGGCGGACGCGAAGGGATCCACCGCATCGGTCGTCATCGCCGCGGGGCCCACGTCCTCCGGCGAGGTGGCCGAGTTCGCGGTCTCGGGCACCGTCATCACGTTCCGCGGCTTCCTGGCCGCGTACGAGGAGGGCCGCGACGAGGAGCGCCACGGCGCCGCCGAGCCGCGCGAGGCCAAGCTGCCCGACCTCAAGAAGGGCCAGGACCTGCGCCTCGTCGACGTCGACGCGAAGGGCCACGAGACCAGCCCGCCGCCGCGCTACACGGAGGCGAGCCTCGTGAAGACGCTCGAGGAGCTCGGCATCGGGCGCCCGTCCACGTACGCCGCCATCATCTCGACCATCGTCGACCGCGGCTACGTCACGCCGCGCGGCACCGCGCTGGTGCCGAACTGGATCGCGTTCTCCGTGGTCCGGCTGCTCGAGGAGTTCTTCACGGAGCTGGTGCAGTACGACTTCACCGCCGGCATGGAGAACGACCTCGACCGCATCGCGGACGGGTCGGCCGAGCGGGTCGACTGGCTGAAGGGCTTCTACTACGGGAACCAGGCCCACAAGGGCCTGCGTCCCACCATCGACAACCTCGGCGAGATCGACGCCAAGGAGATCAACTCGCTGCGGATCGCGGACGACATCACGCTCCGCATCGGCAAGTACGGGCCGTACCTCGAGGTGCACGAGGAGGGAGCCGCGGAGGACGCGACCCCCCGCCGCGTGAACCTCCCGGAGGACCTCGCGCCCGACGAGCTCACGTCGGCGAAGGCGCGGGAGCTCATCGACGCCCCGGTCGTCACCGACCGCGTCATCGGGATCAACCCCGACAACGGCAAGCGCATCGTCGCCAAGGACGGGCGCTACGGCCCCTACGTCACCGAGCTCGACCCCGAGCCCGAGGAGGCGCCGGCTGCCGTCGACACGGCGACGGGCGAGGTGCTCGAGAGCGCCCCCGCGACGACCACGGCGGCACCCGCGAAGAAGGCGCCGGCGAAGAAGACCGCCGCGAAGAAGGCGGCGGCGGTCAAGCCCCGCACGGCCTCCATCTTCAAGTCGATGGACCTCGCGACGGTCGACCTCGAGACGGCGCTGCGACTGCTCGACCTCCCGCGCGTCGTGGGGGAGGACCCCGAGACGTCCACGCCCATCACCGCGCAGAACGGCAAGTACGGGCCGTACCTCAAGAAGGGGACGGACTCGCGCTCGCTCACGAGCGAGGAGCAGATCTTCGAGATCGACCTCCCCGGGGCCCTCGAGGTGTTCGCGCAGCCGAAGTACGGAGCCCGCCGTCCCTCCAGCGCGCTCAAGGAGTTCGACGCGGATCCGGTGAGCGGCAAGGGCATCAAGGTCAAGGACGGCCGCTTCGGTCCCTACGTCACCGACGGCGAGACCAACGCCACGATCCCGAAGAGCGAGTCCGTCGAGGACATCGACTTCGACCGGGCCGTCGAGCTCCTCGCCGACAAGCGCGCCAAGGGACCCGCCAAGCCCAGGGGCAAGGCCCCGGCCAAGGCGAAGGCCAAGGCGCCCGCGAAGGCGAAGGCCCCGGCGAAGCCGCGCGCCGGCGCGGCCGCCAAGACGACCACCGCGAAGACGACGGCGGCGAAGACGACCACGGCGAAGACGGCGACTGCCGCGACGCCGTCCGCCAGGTCGGTCGCCGCCACGAAGGCCGCCGCCACGCGGGCCGCCAACAGGGCCGCAGCCGCTGCCGCCATGACGGCGTCCGACGCGACGTGACCGGCGTCTTCATCACGCTGGAGGGCGGCGACGGCGTGGGGAAGTCCACGCAGTCGGCGCTCCTCCGGGAGTGGTTGGAGGGCCAGGGCCGGGAGGTCGTCGTCACCCGCGAGCCGGGAGGCAGCGAGCTGGGGGCGGAGATCCGCGAGATCGTGCTGCACCGTCGAGGCCACATCGCCCCTCGCGCGGAGGCCCTGCTCTACGCGGCCGACCGCGCGCACCACATCGAGACGGTCGTCCGGCCCGCCCTCGAGCGGGGCGCCGTGGTCCTGCAGGACCGCTACCTCGACTCGTCCGTCGCCTACCAGGGAGCCGGGCGGGTGCTCGACGCCGGCGAGATCTGCGAGCTGTCGCTCTGGGCGGCCGAGGGGCTCCTGCCCGACCTCACCGTCCTGCTGGACCTCGACCAGGCGGCCGCCCGGATCCGGCTCGACGCCGCCCGGACCCGTTTCGACCGGCTCGAGGCCGAGCGCGGGGAGTTCCACGAGCGCGTCCGCCACGCGTTCCTCGGGCTCGCCGAGGCCGAGCCCGACCGCTTCCTCGTCGTCGACGCCGCGCGTCCCCGCGAGGAGATCGCCGACGTGATCCGCACGCGGGCCGCCGCGCTCCTCGAGGCGGGGGCGCGCGCATGAGCGACGAGGCGACGGATCCGGCCGTGGCGACGCCCGCCAGCCCGGACGGGCGCGCCATCTGGGACGAGCTCACGGGCCAGTCCGAGGCCGTCGCGCTCCTCGCCGCGGCCAGCAGCCCGCGGGCCACCGCCCGCGACGCCAGCGGCACCGCGCTCGCGCACTCCTGGCTCATCACCGGTCCTCCGGGATCCGGCCGTTCGAACCTGGCCTACGCGTTCGCGACCGCGCTGCTCAGCGACGGCACGCCGGAGGGGGACGCCGCCACCGCCCGCCAGGTCGCCGCCCGGAGCCACCCCGACCTCGGCGTGCTCGCGACGGAGCGCGTCATCATCGCGATCGACGAGGTGCGGGCGCTCGTCACGTCGTCCCAGTACTCGCCGTCGGTGGGGCGCTACCGGGTCATGGTGGTCGAGGACGCGGATCGCATGACCGAGCGCACCTCGAACCTGCTGCTCAAGGCGCTCGAGGAGCCGCCGGAGCGCACCATCTGGATCCTCTGCGCGCCCAGCGAGGCCGACCTGATCCCCACCATCCGCTCGCGCGTGCGCAGCGTGCGGCTGCGGATCCCGTCCGTCGAGGACGTGGCGGCGCTGATTCGCCGGCGCGACGGCGTCGACGCGGCCACCGCGACGCGTGCGGCCCGCGAGGCGCAGAGCCACATCGGCATGGCCCACCGCCTCGCCACGGACGCGGAGGCGCGGGAGCGCCGCAGCCGCACGCTCGAGCTCGCGCTCGGCATCCGCACTGTCGGCGACGCCGTGCGCGCCGCGGCCGCGATGCTCGAGCTCGCGGGCCAGGACGCCAAGGCGTTCACGGTGCAGCGCGACGCCGACGAGCGCGAGCGCGCGCTGCGATCCCTCGGCGTGCAGGAGGGCGGGTCCATCCCGCCGCAGCTGCGGTCGCAGATCCGGCAGCTCGAGGAGGACCAGAAGCGGCGCGCCACCCGGAGTCTCCGGGACGGCATCGACCGGATCCTCGTCGACCTCATGTCCCTGCACCGCGACGTGCTCCTCCACCAGCTGGGCGCCGACCTGCCGCAGGTGAACGAGGCCATCGCGCCGCGCATCGCCGAGGCGGCCGAGGCCGGGTCCGCCGCGGCATCGCTCGCGGTCCTCGACGCGGTCGGCGTCGCCCGCCGCCGGATCGACGGCAACGTCTCCCCGGCGCTCGCGCTGGAGGCCATGCTCGTCTCCATCACCCGCACGCGCTCGGCGGGCGTCGCGTGACGGGCCGGCGCACGCGCCCGGGGGCGCTCCGCCGCGCCGGGGCGCTGGGAGCGGTGCTGGCCGCCGCCGCGGTCGCGCTGAGCGGATGCGGCCTGATCCCCGTGCCCGAGCCGCGGAGCTCCACGTCGAGCCCCACCACGGAGGAGGTGGCTCCCGACCTCGCCCGCTACTACGAGCAGGCCATCACGTGGGCGCCCTGCGAGGACGGCGCCCAGTGCGCCACCGTGACGGCGCCGCTCGACTGGTCCGCGCCGGATCCCGCCACCGACATCCAGCTCGCCCTCACCCGGCACACCGCGCGCGGCTCCGGCGGACCGCGCGGATCGCTCTTCGTGAACCCGGGCGGTCCCGGGGCGTCTGGCGTCGACTTCGTGAAGGCCGGCGTCGACCAGGCGGTCTCGCGCGACCTGCAGGACGCCTACGACGTGGTCGGCTGGGATCCCCGGGGCGTCGGCGCCTCGACGGCGGTCGACTGCGTCGACGACGCCCAGCTCGACTCCTTCCTCTACGGCGAGACGGAGGCGCCCCCGGGTACGCCCCAGCACGACGAGGAGCTCGAGCAGGCAGCCCGGTCCTTCGCCGAGTCGTGCGCGACGCGGTCCGGCTCGCTGCTCGAGTTCATCGACACGCAGAGCACCGTGCACGACCTGGACATGCTGCGCGCCCTGGTGGGGGATCCGCAGCTGAACTACCTCGGCTACTCGTACGGCACGAGCATCGGCGCGCAGTACGCGCAGGACTTCCCGACGCACGTCGGGCGCATGGTGCTCGACGGCGCGACGGATCCGTCCGCCACCTCGTTCGACGTCCTGCTCGCGCAGGCCCAGGGGTTCCGCACCTCGTTCGAGTCGTACATGGCCGGCTGCCTCGCGGGGCAGGGGTGCCCCTTCCGCGGGTCCGTCGAGGAGGGCGTGCAGACCGCGTCCGCCCTCCTCGACCGCCTCGACCAGAGCCCGCTGCGCGGCCGCGACGGGCGGGAGCTCGACGGCCAGGTCATGCGCAGCGCGATCGACTCCGCCCTCTACAGCGAGCGCCAGTGGCCCGCGCTCACGACGGCGTTCGCCGAGGCGCTGCGCGGCGAGTCCGCCACGGCGTTCGCGCTCGCCGACTCCTACTTCGGCCGCAGCCCGGACGGCAGCTACGCGAGCAACTTCTACGAGGCGTTCCTCGCCATCCAGTGCGTCGACTACCCGGTGGAGCGCGATCCGGCCGTGCTCGTCCGGGAGGCGGCCGAGATCCGGGCCGCGAGCGGCGAGCTGGCCGACGACGACACGTCCCGGGACGGCGTGCCGGATCCGCTGTGCGGCAACTGGCCGTACGCGGCGCGCCAGGCGCCGGCGCCCGTGTCGGCGGAGGGCGCGGCGCCCATCGTGGTCGTCGGCACGACGGGCGACCCCGCCACCCCGTACTCGTGGGCGCAGGCGCTCGCCGGTCAGCTCTCCTCGGGCGTCCTCCTCACCTACGAGGGCGAGGGGCACATCGCCTACGACGAGCGGGATCCCTGCATCGTCGCGGCGGTCGACGGGTACCTGCTCGGCGGGGACCCGCCGGCGGCAGGCACCAGCTGCGGCTGACGTCGCGGCGAGGGCGGCGCCCCGTGGTCGGCGCGGCGTCGCGTGTGCGGGAGGGCCCTCCGGATCCGGTATGCTCTCTACTCGTGCCCGGTACTCGCTGAGTCCGGGCCGGGCCGCCTTAGCTCAGTCGGTAGAGCATCTCACTCGTAATGAGAAGGTCGTCAGTTCGATTCTGACAGGCGGCTCCATCACGCCACCCGCGTCGCACGTCCGGTCCCGATCCGGTGCGTCGTGTCGTGCGTCCGACTCCGGGTCGCGTCCTCCCCAGGTCGCCGCGTCCGTGCCCGTCCCGTGCACCCCGCCATGCCGGCCCCCGTTCGGGGACGGCGTCTAACATGGCCCCATGCGATCCCCCGCCGACGGCCCCGAGCACGAGCGCGCCGACGGCACCGGGCCGGGCGCCTCGCGCGGCGCCTCGCGCCGCACCACGCGAAGCGCGGACCGCCGTCGGGCGCGCACCGTGACCGCCGCCGTGGCCGTCGTCGCCGTGCTCGCCGCCGGATCCGTCGGCGCGGGAGCGCTCACCGGCCGGGCGGGCAGCGCGTCCGCGAGCGTCGCCGCCACGGCCGACCCGACGCCCACGCCGAGCCCCACGCCCACCGCGGATCCCGCGCGTCCCGCGCCCGCCGCCCCGGCCGCCGCCCGCGACCTCCGCATGTGCTCCATCTCCTCCCTCGCGAAGGACCCGCGACTCGCCACCTTCGAGGGCCAGGTCCGCGACGTCGCGAGCGGTCGCGTCCTGTTCGACCGGAACGGCAGCACGCCGGAGCGCACGGCCAGCGTCATGAAGGTCATCACGTCGGCCGCGGCCCTCGCCGCGCTCGGGCCGGACCACCGCATCGCCACCACCGTCGTCCGCGGGGCGGAGCCGGGCACGGTCGTCCTGGTCGGCGGCGGCGACCCGACGCTCTCCCGTCTCACCTCGGGCAGCTCCGTCTACCCGGGGGCCCCGCGCCTCAGCGACCTCGCGCAGCAGGTCCGCGCGGCCTGGGCCGCGGATCCGGCCACGGCGGGCACGCCCATCACCCGCATCGTGCTCGACACCTCGCTCTTCTCCGGCGACACGTGGATCCCGTCGTGGGCCGCCAGCGAGCGCAAGGCCGGGTACTCGAGCTTCATGACGCCGCTGCAGCTCGACGCCGACCGGGCGGACCCCGTGGCCGTCGTGTCGGCGCGCAGCGAGGACCCGCTGGCTCGCGTCGGCAGCACGTTCCGCTCCATGCTCGGCGGATCGGCCGACGTCACCCAGGGCACGGCCCCCGCGGGAGCGGCCGTGCTCGGGAAGGTGGAGTCGCAGCCGGTCTCGTCCCTCATCCAGACCGCGCTCATCAACTCGGACAACGTGCTCGCCGAGTCGCTCGCGCGGCTCGTGAGCATCCAGGTGGGCGCCGGGAGCACGCAGCAGTCGCTCGCCACGGGCATCCCGAAGGCGCTGCAGGCGTACGGCCTCGACACCTCCACCCTCGGCATCGTCGACGGGCAGGGGCTGAGCCCCGAGAACCGGGTGCCGCCGTCGCTGCTCGCGCAGCTCATGATCCAGGTCGACCAGCGGCAGCAGTCGCTCGGCTACCTGCACGACGGGCTCCCCGTCGCGGGCCGCACCGGCACCCTCGCCGGCCGCTTCACGGGCGACAGCGCCGTGGCGCGCGGGCACGTCGTGGCCAAGACCGGCTGGATCGACACGGGCTACACCCTCGCCGGCATCGTCGACGCGGCCGACGGCACCAAGCTCGCCTTCGCGTTCTACGCCATCGGGAACGTGACGGGCGACGCGAAGATCGCCCTCGACGCGCTCGCGGCGGGCACCTACCGCTGCGGGGCGGACCTGGGGGACGAGTGACGCGCGGCCCGGTCCCGGGCCGCCGGACCACGGCACCGGGCCCGTCCCGGGGAAGGAGCGGCGCATGACGAGGGCACTGTTCATCATCGACGTCCAGAACGACTTCACGGAGGGCGGCGCGCTCGGCGTCGAGGGCGGCGGCGACGTCGCGCGGGGGATCACCCGGCTCCTCGCCCAGGAGCCGTACCGCTACGACCACGTCCTCGCGTCCCGGGACTGGCACGAGGCGACCGGCGACAACGGCGGGCACTTCGCCGCGGCCGGCACCGTGCCCGACTTCTCCACCACCTGGCCGGAGCACTGCGTGCAGGGCACCCGCGGCGCCGAGTACCACCCCGACCTCGACGTGACCGCCGTCGACTTCCACCTCCGCAAGGGCCAGGGAGCCCCCGCCTACTCGATCTTCGAGGGCACGACGGAGGACGGCGTGCCGCTCGCGGACCTGCTGGAGCTGCACGACATCACCGACATCGACGTCGTGGGCCTCGCGACCGACTACTGCGTGCTGGCCTCGGCGCTCGACGCCGTGCACCAGGGCAAGCGCGTGCGGGTCATCGCCGACCTCGTCGCGGGCGTGGCGCCGGCCACCAGCGCGGCGGCCCTCGACCGGCTCCGCGACGCCGGGGCGGAGATCGTCGAGGGGCCGGCCGACTGACGGCCGCCAGCACGCGCACCATCACCACCACGGACGAAGCGAGGACAGCATGACCGCATCCACCGAGACCGACCTCCTGTCGGCGACGCCCACCACGCTCCTCATCGGGGGCGAGCGCGTGGACGCGGAGGGCGGCGCCGCGTTCGACGTGCGGGATCCGGCGACCGACGCCGTGATCGCGCGCGTGGCCGACGCGAGCCCGGCCGACGGCATGCGCGCCCTCGACGCCGCGGCGGAGGCCGCCGCGGACTGGGCCGCCACCGCTCCCCGCGTCCGCGGCGAGATCCTCCGCCGCGCGTTCGACCTCCTGCAGGAGCGCAAGGACGAGTTCGCGCTCCTCATGACGCTCGAGATGGGCAAGCCGCTCGCCGAGTCTCTCGGCGAGGTCACGTACGGCGGCGAGTTCCTCCGCTGGTTCTCCGAGGAGGCCGTCCGCATCACGGGCCGCTACGGCGTCAACCCCGAGGGCACGGGGCGCATGATCGTCTCGCAGCACCCGGTCGGTCCGGTGCTCCTCATCACGCCATGGAACTTCCCGCTCGCGATGGCGACCCGCAAGATCGCGCCCGCGCTCGCGGCCGGCTGCACCGTCGTCATCAAGCCGGCGGACCTCACGCCGCTCACCACGCTGCGCTTCGCCGAGCTGCTGGCGGAGGCGGGGCTGCCGGCGGGCGTGCTGAACGTGATCCCCACCACGGACGCCGCGGGCGTCACCGGTCCGATCATCGCCGACCCGCGGCTGCGCAAGCTGAGCTTCACCGGATCCACGCCCGTCGGCCGCCAGCTCGGGGCGCAGGCGGCCGAGAACGTGCTCCGCGTGTCGCTCGAGCTGGGCGGCAACGCGCCGTTCGTGGTCTTCGCGGACGCCGACCTCGACAAGGCCGTCGAGGGCGCCATGGCGGCGAAGTTCCGCAACGTCGGGCAGGCGTGCACGGCCGCGAACCGCTTCATCGTGGAGGCGTCCATCGCGGACGCGTTCGCCGACCGGCTGCAGGAGCGCATCGACGCCATGCAGATCGGGCGCGGCACGGAGGAGGGCGTGACGGTGGGCCCGCTCATCGACGGCCGCGCGGTCGACAAGGCCGACCGGCTCGTGCGCGACGCCGTCGAGCGCGGCGCGACCGTGCGCGCGGGCGGCGCGCCGCGGGAGGGCGCGGGGCATTTCTACCCGCCGACCCTCGTCACGGGCGTCGCCGAGGGCAGCGACATCCTGCGCGAGGAGATCTTCGGGCCCGTCGTCGCGATCGTGCCGTTCGACGACGAGGACGACGCCGTGCGCCTCGCCAACGACACCGAGTACGGCCTCGTCTCCTACGTCTTCACGCGCGACCTCGCCCTCGGCCAGCGCATGATCGAGCGGCTCGAGACCGGCATGACGGGCCTCAACATGGGCGTCATCTCCAACGCGGCGGCGCCGTTCGGCGGGGTGAAGCAGTCGGGGCTCGGCCGCGAGGGCGGGCTCGAGGGGATCCACGAGTACCTGAACACGAAGTACACGCTCACGCCCGACCCGTTCGCCTCCTAGTGGCGCACGTCGTCCCTATCGAGGATCTGGCGGATCCGCGGCTCGCCGACTACAGCCACCGCACCGACGTCGCGCTCCGCAAGGCCGAGGGCGCGGGGCACGGGATCTACCTGGCGGAGTCCGCGCTCGTGCTCGAGCGGGCGCTGAGGGCCGGGCACGCGCCGCGGTCGGTCCTCGCGCTCGGCGGCACGGTGGACGAGGCGCTGGCGCTGGTCGGCGACCGCGACGTCCCCGTGTTCACCGGTCCGGGCGAGCTGCTCGCGGAGCTCACCGGGTACGTGCTGCACCGCGGTGTCGTCGCGTCGCTCGACCGACCGCCGCTGCCGTCCGTCGCGTCGCTGCTCGCGGACGCGCGGCGGGTGGTCGTGCTGGAGGACGTCGTGGATCCCACGAACGTCGGCGCGATCTTCCGCTCCGTCGGCGCGATCGGGGCGGACGCGGTGCTCGTCACGCCGCGCTGCACGGACCCGTTCTACCGCCGCGCCATCCGCGTCAGCATGGGGACGGTGCTGCAGGTGCCGTGGACGCGCACGGGGGAGTGGCCCGAGACGCGGGCAGCCCTCGCGGACGCCGGCTTCCACGTGGCGGCGCTCGCGCTGACGCCCGACGCCGTCTCGATCCGCGACTTCCCGGCCGAGGAGCACGCACGGCTCGCCATCGTGCTGGGCTCCGAGGGGCCGGGGCTGTCGGCGGAGGCGATCCGGTCGGCGGACACGGTCGTCCGGATCCCGATGGCGCACGGCATCGACTCGCTCAACGTGGCGGCGGCCAGCGCGGTCGCGCTCTACGCGCTCACCGCTCCCGCTGGCTGAGGGATCCCGGGCCGGCGGGTCGCGGCCGGCGCCCCCGTCGGCCGGCTCGAGCGCCTAGCCTGGCGTCGTCCACGAGAGGGGTCCCGCCATGACCGCACGTCCTGCCCGCCGCCGCCCCACGCGCCTCGCCGTCGTCTACCTGCTGCTCGCCGCGGTCGGCCTCGTCGCGACCTGGAGCGCTAACATCCAGGTGATCACGTCGGGCCGCGACTTCCTCGCCGACCTGTCGGCCGGCGGCCCGGCGGTGTCGTCGCTCTCCTGGGACCTGCTCGTGGCCGCGGTCGCGAGCGTCGTCTTCATCATCGTCGAGGGGCGGCGGCTGCGGATGCGGCACGTGTGGGCGTACCTCGTCCTCGTCCCGCTCGTGGCGTTCGCGGTCGCCCTGCCGGTGTTCCTCGCGGCGCGGGAGATGTGGATCACCGCGCCCGACCGGTCGGACCCGACGCCGGGAGCCTGAGCGCGCACCGACGCGAGGCCACGCGCCAGCGCCGACACCCACCCCGCGCCAGCGCCGGGGCCCGCGCCTGGGCAGCGCCGCCGCCGGCGGCTACACGAGCAGCTGGTGCTTCGCGAGGTCGCGGTAGAGCGGCGTCGAGACGACGAGCTCGGCGTGCGTGCCCGTGCCGACCACGCGGCCCTTCTCGACGACGACGATGAGGTCGCTGTCGACGACGGTGGAGAGGCGGTGCGCGATCACGATGAGGGTGCGGTGCTCGGCGACCGCGTCGATCGCCTTGCGGAGCAGCTGCTCGTTGAGGCCGTCGAGGCTGGACGTCGACTCGTCGAGCAGGAGGATCGGCGGGGCGGACAGCAGGGTGCGCGCGATCGCGAGGCGCTGGCGCTCGCCGCCGGAGAGCATGATCCCGTCCTCGCCGACGGGCGCGTCGAGGCCGAGCTCGTTGCGCGCGAGCACCTCGGTGAGGTTGACGGCGTGCAGGACCTGCACGCAGTCCTCGTCGGTCGCGTCGAACGCCGTGAGCGTGAGGTTCTCGCGCAGCGTGCCGGCGAGCACGGGGGCGTCCTGCTCGACGTAGCCGATCTGGCGGCGGAGGTCCTCGCGGTCGAGGGTGCGGATGTCGCGGCCGCCGACGCGCACGACGCCGGACGTCGGGTCGTAGAAGCGCTCGATGAGCGCGAGGATCGTGCTCTTGCCGGCGCCCGAGGGGCCGACCAGCGCGATCCGCGTGCCCCGCTCGGCGCGGAAGCTGACGCCCTGGAGGACGCCGCCGCCGGTGCGGTCGGCGCCGGGGGCGTCGTCGGCCACGTCGGCGCGGGCGCTCGCGGCGGACGCGGGCGCCTCGCCGCCCGCGACCTCGTCGTCGTCGTCGGCCGCGGCCGCCACCGGGTACGCGAAGCGCACGTCCACGAGCTCGACGGCGGGCGCGTCCGTGCGGTCGGTCGTCGCCGGCTCGTCGTCGCGGAGGCGTCCGGCGAGCGTGGCGTCGCCGTCGGTCTCGCCGGGCAGCTTCACGATCTCCTGGATCCGGCCGAGCGCGCCGAGCGCCTGGTTGACCGCGGTCACGGCGCCGAAGGCCTGGCCGAGCGGCATGATCATGAGGAAGAGGAACAGGATGAAGGCCACCAGGTCACCGACCGCGATGGCGCCCGACGCGACGCGGAACCCGCCCACGCCGACCACCACGAGGAACGACGCCTGCAGCGCGATCCCGGCGATCGGCACGACGACGGCCGACGCCTTCGCGACCTTGATGCCCATCTCCCACGCGCCCTCGGCGTCGGCCTCGATGGTGCGGATCTCGCGGTCGGTCGCGTTGCTGGCACGCACGGTGCGGATCGCGCCGATGGCCCGCTCGACGCTCGCGGCCAGGTCGCCGACCTTGCGCTGGGCGCGCTGGCTGGCGACGCGGATCCGCCCGGAGAGGCCCACGACCGCGATCACCGAGACGGCGACGACCAGCACGGTGAGGCCGAGGAGCACCGGGTCGATGACGAACATCGCGACGATGGCGCCGAGGAACGTGACCGCCCCGCCGATCGCCTCGACGAGGCCCTGCGTGAGGACGGCGCGGAGCAGCGTGGTGTCGGAGCCGACGCGGGAGACGAGGTCGCCCGTGCGGCGCGTGTCGAACTCGGAGATGGGGAGGCGGAGGATCCGGCGCACGAGCGTGCGGCGCGACGAGAGCACGATGCCCTCGCCCATCCGCTGCAGCAGGTAGTGCTGGTAGCCGGAGAGGAGCCCGGACACGACGACCAGGCCGACGAGCGCCCACACGAGCGCGCCGAGCGCGCCGCCGGCCTGCACGACGCCCACCACGCGCTGCACGAGGAGCGGCTGCGCGAGGCTCGCGGCCGCGCCGAGCACGCTGAGCACGACGACGAACGCCATCAGCCCGCGCTGCTCGAGGATGTACGGCAGCAGCTCCGAGAAGCGCGCGCGGGGGCCGTCGTCGGCGGAGTCGCGGCGCGCGAACGGGTTGCGGGAGCGGGCGCGCGGGGCGGCGGTCTCGGGGCGGGCGGTGCTCATGCGTGGTCTCCCGGGTGGTGGGGTGCGATCGTGGTGCCGGCGCGCGGGCGGCCGTGCGGACGACCGACGGGCGGTCGTGATGCGGGGCGGCCGGCGAGCGGACCATCGCGCGCGTCGCATCGCCGTGGCGACTCTACGCGCCGGCCGCCGCGTGCCCGCCGGGAGCTATTCAGCTCATGGAGAAAAGGCCCGGCCGACCCTAGGCTGGGGACTCGTGCCCACCCCCGTCATCACCGCCGACCGCCTCGTGAAGAAGTACGGCGACCACGTCGCCGTCGACGGCCTCTCCTTCGAGGTCGCGCCCGGCGAGTCCTTCGGGCTGCTCGGCCCGAACGGCGCCGGCAAGTCCACGACCATGCGAATGATCGGCGCGGTCTCCTCGCGCACGGGCGGCACGCTGGACATCCTCGGGCTCGACCCCGACACGCACGGCCCGGAGATCCGCTCGCAGCTGGGCGTCGTGCCGCAGGCCGACAACCTCGACCTGGAGCTCAAGGCGCGCGACAACCTCATCGTCTACGGCCGCTACTTCGGACTGCCGCGCAAGCGGGTCGCGGCGCGCGCCGACGAGCTGCTCGAGTTCGCGCAGCTCAGCGACCGCGCGGGCGCCAAGGTCGACGACCTCTCCGGCGGCATGAAGCGGCGGCTCACCATCGCGCGCGCCCTGATCAGCGACCCGCGGATCCTGCTGCTCGACGAGCCGACCACGGGCCTCGACCCGCAGGCCCGCCACATCCTCTGGGACCGCCTGTTCCGCCTCAAGGAGCAGGGCACGACGCTCGTGCTCACCACGCACTACATGGACGAGGCCGAGCAGCTGTGCGACCGGATCGTCGTGGTCGACGAGGGCCGGATCATGGCGGAGGGCTCGCCCGCCTCCCTCATCCGCGACCACTCGAGCCGCGAGGTGCTCGAGGTGCGCTTCGGGTCCGACCGCAACGAGTCCGCGTCGCGCGAGATCGCCGGGTACGGCGACCGCGTGGAGGTGCTGCCCGACCGCGTGCTCGTCTACGCGTCCGACGGCGAGGCCGTGCTCAGCCGGATCCTCGAGCAGGGCCTCAAGCCCATCACCACGCTCGTCCGCCGCTCGAGCCTCGAGGACGTCTTCCTCCGCCTCACCGGACGGAGCCTCGTCGAATGAGCGTCGTCGACCGCGCCGCCGCCGGGGGACCCGCGGCCGAGGGCACCGGCGCCGATCACCGCGCCCGTGCCGTCGCCGGCGGCGTCCGCCCGCGCCGCTTCGGCGGCTGGTACGCGGCCGAGCACCGGCTGCTCGGGATCCGCGCCTACCTCGGCACCGCGCTCGCCACCGGCATCGCGAGCCCCTACGTCTACCTCTACGCGCTCGGCGTCGGCCTCGCCACGGTCGTCGACCGCGGCACGGACGCGAACCAGGCCCTCGGCGTCAGCTTCCTGGTGTTCGTCGCGCCCGCGCTCCTCGCGACGAGCGCCATGACGGTGGCGAGCGAGGAGTTCAGCTACCCGATCTTCGGCGGCTTCAAGTGGAACCCCGTGTTCCAGGCGATGAACGCCTCGCCGCTCACCCCGGCGCAGATCGTCGACGGCCAGGTCATCGGCGTCGCGATCCGCATGGCGCCCACCTGCATCGCCTACTTCGCGTTCATGCTCCTGTTCGGCGCGGTGCCGCTCGGCACCGGGTTCCTCGCGATCGGCGCCGCGGTCCTCACGGGCATGGCGATCGGCGTGATGCTCATGGCCTACGTCGCGACCCTCACCCAGGACACCGGTCAGATCGCGATGGTCATGCGCTTCGTCATCACCCCGCTGTCGCTGTTCTCGGGCACCTTCTTCCCGCTCACGCAGTTCCCGGTGTGGCTGCAGTGGATCGGCTGGATCTCGCCGCTCTGGCACGGCACGGAGCTCGGTCGGGTCGCCACCTACGGCATGGAGGAGCCGCTCTGGCTGACGATCGCGCACGTGGCGTACCTGCTGCTCTGGCTCGCGGTGGGCTGGACCCTCTCGCGCCGCGTCGCGACGAGGAGGCTGCGCGCATGACCGGATCCACGATGCCGGCGCCCGCCCCGGCCCCCGCGCCCGCCGCCCGTCGGAGCCGCGGCGGACCCCGTGCGCTCTACGCCGGCAACGCTCGCTCGGTGCTCTCCCGCGGCCTGCTGGCCACGCGCAGCACCAACTGGACCGTCGTCCTCTCCGGCTTCTTCGAGCCCGTCTTCTACCTGCTCGCGATGGGGATCGGCCTCGGCTCGCTCGTGGGCGACGTGACCACGAGCACCGGGCAGCCCGTCCCGTATGCCGCGTACATCGCGCCCGCCCTCCTCGCGGTCTCGGCCATGAACGGCGCCGTCTACGACTCCACCTGGAACGTCTTCTTCAAGATGAACCACTCGAAGCTGTACCAGGGCATGCTCGCGACCTCGCTCGGGCCGCTCGACGTGGCGTTCGGCGAGATCGGCCTGGCGCTGCTCCGCGGCGTCGTGTACTCGTCGGGCTTCCTCGTCGTGATGCAGGTGCTCGGCTTGAACCTCTCGTGGTGGGCGATCCTCGCGCTGCCGTCCGTCGTGCTCGTCGCGCTGGCCTTCGCGAGCTTCGGCATGGCGGTGACGAGCTACATGAAGACGTTCCAGCAGATGGACTGGATCAACTTCATCCTGCTGCCGATGTTCCTGTTCTCGGCGACCTTCTACCCGCTGTCGGTGTACCCGGCGTGGATCCAGACGGTCATCCAGGCGCTCCCGCTCTGGCACGCCGTGGAGCTCGTCCGCGGCTTCACGACGGGCGCGCTCTCCATCGCGATCGTCGGCCACGTGCTCTACTTCGCGGTGATGACGGCCATCGGCCTGGTCTTCACGACGCGGCGGCTGCGGGTCCTCTTCCTCGACTGACGGCCCCCGCGGCGAGAGCGAGGCCGGCGACGCCCATGACGACCGCGGCCGTCGCGACGGCGACCGGGTACGCGGCGGGCTGGGCGGCGACGGGCAGGAGGGCGAGGACCTGCGCCGTCACGACCGTGGCGACCAGCGACGAGCCGGCCAGCACCGTCGACGTGAGCGACGAGACCCGGCCCATCGTGCCGACCGGCGCCTCCGCCTGCAGGATCGGACCCTGCGAGACCAGGTACACGGCGAAGACGAGGCGGTGCGGGCGCGCCGGATCCGGTCGGTACCCTGGCGGGGAGCGCCACCCGGGCGCGGCCGGCCGCGTGCCGGGGGAGGCAGGTGCCCATGGGCCGCGTCGTGGTGCTCGGATCGCTCAACGTCGACCAGGTGGTGCGCGTCCCGCGCCACCCGCAGCCGGGGGAGACGCTCATGGGCTCCGACCCCGAGCGGCTCTGGGGCGGCAAGGGCGCGAACCAGGCGGTCGCCGCGGCCGACGCCGGCGGCGAGGTCGCGATGGTGGGCGCCGTGGGCGACGACGCCGACGGAGCCGCCTACCGCGCCCGTCTCGCCGACCGCGGAATCGACGTGTCCGGCCTCGTCACCGTGGACGACGCCACGACGGGCCTCGCGGTCATCGCGG
Source organism: Clavibacter capsici (assembly GCF_001280205.1). Taxonomy (NCBI): domain Bacteria; kingdom Bacillati; phylum Actinomycetota; class Actinomycetes; order Micrococcales; family Microbacteriaceae; genus Clavibacter; species Clavibacter capsici. The sequence goes on from NZ_CP012573.1 coordinate 883,381, forward strand.
TGGACGACGACGGCGAGAACACGATCATCGTGGCGCCCGGCGCCAACGCGCGCGTGGAGGCGGCCCACCTGGATCCGCTCGACGCGCTCGCCGCGGGCGACGTCCTGCTCGCCTCGCTCGAGCTGCCGCTCGACACGATCGCCCAGGGCGTCCGCCGCGCGCACGCCGCCGGCGCCCGCGTCGTGCTGAACCTCGCGCCCTTCGCCGCGCTGCCCGCCGACGTGCAGGCGCTCGCGGATCCCGTGGTCGTCAACGAGCACGAGGCCGGGCTCCTCCGCGAGTCCGGCGTACCCGCGCCGGCGTCCCTGCTCGTCACCCTCGGCGCCGAGGGCGCGATGTGGGGCGACGTCGAGGTCCCCGCGTCGAAGGTCTCCCGCGTCGCCGACACCACGGGTGCGGGCGACGCGTTCTGCGGCGCGCTGGCGTCGGCGCTCGCCGCGGGCGCCGACCGCGAGGCCGCCCTGGTCGTCGCGGCCGACGCCGCCGCGGTCGTCGTGCAGCGGCAGGGCGCGCAGCCGGCGGACGACTGAACCCCGTGGGCGACGCCGCACCGGATCCGCGCGAGGCGACCGCTGCGGTGGTCGCCCTCGTCCGGGCCCTCGCGAGGCCGCCGTGGCCGGACGACCCGGCCGACGCGGAGCGGATGCTCGCCCGCCTCTGCGTGCATCCTGCGGAGGAGGTCGACGCGCACGCCCTCGACGCGGACCTCCGCGCCCTGGCCGGGGGACCCGATGCCGTCCACCACCTGTCCTACGGCACCCACGCGGGTGCGCTGACGAGCGTCGGCTTCTTCCTGGCGCGGCACGGCGGCCCCCGTGATCCACGCGTCCGAAGCGACCACGACGCCCTCGTCGCGGCCCTCGGAGGCGCCTTCGGTCCGTCCCGCTCGCCGATGGAGGGCCAGCCGAGCCCCGTGCTATGGGACATGGGCGAGCTGGAGGTGGGCGTCCAGCTCTTCGACCGCGTCGACAGCAGCGTCATGGTCGGGGTGGATCACCGCGAGCGCTCGGCGCGCGCCGAGGCGGCAGCGTCCGGGGGAGCCCCGGCCGTCAGACCGGACGCCGCCGACCGCGCCTGACCGCCCGCTCCTCGGACGACCGGTCGCGGGACAGCGGGTAGGCACGGTCGAGGCGCGGGCCGACGACCACGCGGAGCAGGAACCCGGAGAGCAGCGCGCCGCCCGCCCAGTACGCCCCGATGAGGAGCGCCGCGACGCCGGGCAGCACGCGCGTGGCGATGCCGAGCACCACGAGCAGGGTCCAGACGATCCCCACGCCCGAGTACAGCGACCGGAACGCGTCCGTCATCGCGTCGCGCCGCTCCTGCTGGCGCTCCGCGCGGTCGTCGAGGGCGGACACCGTCCGGCCGAAGCCGTCCTCGCCGACCGTGCCGAAGAGATCCCGCACGGGCACCTCCAGCGCCTTCGCGACGAGCGACAGCGTCTCGAGGCTCGCGTCGTTCCCGGCCTCCAGCCGCTGCACCGTGCGCACCGTGATCCCGCTGGCCTCGGCCAGCCTGTCCTGCGTCCAGCCTCGCTCGCGGCGGAGCTCCGCCACCCGTGTCTCGTTCATGGGCCCAGCCTGGCGGGCGGACGCCGTCCGCACCACGACGCCGACCCGACAGGCCCACGACATCCGCCCGACAGCGGGGCGACAGCGGGGCGACCCCGCCCGGAGCCCGCACGGCGCCGGGCTCCGGATCCCGCGCTTGCCCCCTGCACGGGGTCCGTGAGATGCTCGTCGCGCTGCGCTTCTTATGCGCATAAGTAGATCACCGGCTCGCGACGCGGGCGCTTCGTTCAAGGAGGAACACGTGAGGACATCCATGCGTCTCGGCGCGGTCGCGACCGTGCTGGCGGCCACCGTCGCGCTGACCGGCTGCGGCCGCTCGGCCGACGAGGGCTCCGGTGCCGCGGCCGCGACCACGCTCGGCTCCGAGCCCGCGACCGGCAAGGTCACCATGTGGGCGATGGGAGCGGAGGGCGAGGCCCTGCCCGCCTTCGTGAAGACGTTCGAGGACGCGAACCCGGGCGTCGAGGTCGACGTCACGGCGATCCCGTGGGACGCCGCGCACAACAAGTTCCAGACGGCCATCGCGGGCGGCACCACCCCGGACATCGCGATGATGGGCACCACGTGGATGGCGGACTTCGCCGACGCCCTCACCACCGTCCCGACCGACGTCGACACGAGCGGCTCCTTCCCCGGCCCCCTCGCGACCAACACCGTGGGGGACCGCGCCGCCGGCATCCCCTGGTACGTCGACACCCGCGTCCTCTACTACCGCACCGACCTCGCGGCGAAGGCCGGCTGGACGACGGCACCCACGACGTGGGACGAGCTCAAGCAGATGGCGTCCGACATGCAGACGAAGGCCGGCGCCGCCCACGGCATCCGCCTCCCGGCCGGCAACGACGCCTTCCAGGGCACGCTCTGGATGCCGTGGTCGAACGGCGCCGAGATCGCCGACGGCGCGAAGTGGACGCTCGACACCCCCGAGATGCGGGAGGCCTACGAGTACTACGGCAGCTTCTTCGCCGACGGCATCGCGGATCCCGACGTGGACGTCTCGTCCGGCGCGCAGGAGTCGTCGTTCGTCGACGGATCCACGCCCATGCTCATCGAGGGCCCCTTCGAGATCGGCCAGCTGAAGGCGGTCGGCGGCGCGGACTTCGCGTCGAGGTTCACCACCGCCGTGCTCCCGTCGAAGGAGACCTCCGCGTCGTTCAGCGGCGGCGCCAACCTGGTCGTCTTCGACCAGGCGAAGAACCAGGACGCCGCGTGGAAGCTCGCCCGCTGGCTCGGCCAGCCGGACACCCAGGCGGCCTGGTACGCCGCGACGGGCGACCTCCCCGCGTCGCAGTCGGCCTGGCAGGATCCCGCGCTCCAGGGCGACCCGACCCTCGCGGCCTTCGGCGAGCAGCTCAAGACGGCGAAGTCGGTGCCCGTGAGCACGAACTGGGTCAAGGTCGGATCCGCCGCGGATTCCGCGCTCGAGCGGATCCGCCGCGGCACCGCCACCGTGCCCGACGCGCTGGCGAAGCTGCAGTCGGACGCGGACTCCATCGGGTCGGCGGAGTAGCCGTTGGCCCTCACCGTCACGCGTGCGGCCGGGACCCGTCCCGGCCGCACCCGGTCCCCGCTCGTCGCCCGGCGGCGCCGTCGCCAGGCGCTCATCGCCTGGGGCTTCTGCCTCCCGTTCGTCGCCGTGTTCGCGGTCTTCATGCTCGTGCCGCTCGTCAGCTCGTTCGCGATGTCGTTCACGGACTTCCGCGCCACGGACATCCGCTCGCCGTTCGCGGTCGACTTCATCGGCCTCGACCAGTACGCGAAGCTCCTCGGCGACGCCACGTTCCTCCGCTCCATCGGCGTGACGGCGTCCTTCGTGGTCGTCGGGATCCCCGTGACGATGGTGACCGCGCTCGCGCTGGCCCTCGCGCTCAACTCCGGGAGGGGCCGCATCGTCTCGTTCTTCCGGGTCGGCTTCTACGCGCCCGTCGTGACGAGCATCGTCGCGGTCTCGGTCGTGTGGCGCTACATCCTGCAGCCGGACGGGCTGCTCAACTCGGCGCTCGCGGTGGTCGGGATCACCGGCCCCAACTGGCTGAGCGACACCGCGTGGGCCCTGCCCTCGCTCGTCGCGATGGCGGTCTGGCGGAACGTCGGCACCCTCATGATCATCTTCCTGGCCGGCCTCCAGGCCGTGCCCGAGGAGGTGCAGGAGGCGGCCGTGATGGACGGCGCGAGCCCCTGGCGCCGCCTCGTCTCGGTCACGCTGCCGCTGCTGCGGCCGACCCTGCTGCTCGGATCCGTGCTCATCTCGGTCGGCTTCCTGCAGTTCTTCGAGGAGGCGTTCGTGATGACGCGCGGCGGCCCCCTCGACTCCACGCTGTCCGTCGCGTACTACACGTACCGGCAGTTCGGCTTCGGCGAGTACGGCCTCGCCTCCGCGGCGAGCTACGTCCTCTTCCTCGCCATCGCCCTGCTCAGCCTGCTGCAGTTCCGGCTGCTGCGGTCGAAGGACTGAAAGGCACGCGCATGACCACCACCGCATCCGCCCCCGCCGCCACGGCCGCCGTCGTCACAGGCGCCGCGGCCGGCACCCCGCCCCGCCGCCGGCGCCGCACCGACCGCGGCCGGCGCACCCGCGCGATCGTCTACCTCGTCCTCGCCGCCGTGCTCTGCGTCTGGCTCCTGCCCTTCATCTGGATGGCGCTCGGGTCCGTGAAGACGCAGGGCGAGATCCTGCAGCGACCGCCCACGTGGTGGCCCCAGGATCCCGTCGCGGACAACTTCGCCCAGTGGTTCGGGCCGCTGGACTTCGGCACGTTCTTCTCCAACAGCCTCGTCGTCGCGCTCGTCACGGTGCTCGGCAACCTCGTGTTCTGCTCGATGGTCGGCTACGCGCTCGCGAAGATGGAGTTCCCCGGCAAGCGCATCCTCTTCCTGACCGTGATGGTGACGCTCATGGTGCCGGGCGTCGTCACCTTCGTGCCGCTGTTCGTCATGGTCTCGGGGCTCGGCCTCGTGAACACGTACGCGGCGCTCATCCTCCCCTTCATCACGGCGCCCATCGGGGTGTTCCTCATGCGGCAGTTCATGCTCGGGATCCCGGAGGCGCTCATCGAGGCCGCCCGGCTCGACGGCGCGGGGGAGTTCCGCATCTTCGCCCGCATCGTGATGCCGCTGTGCGGGCCGCCGCTCGCGACGCTCGGGATCCTCACGTTCCTCGCGTCGTGGAACAACTTCCTCTGGCCGCTCGTCGCGGCGCAGACGGAGCAGATGTACACGCTGCCGATCGCGCTGTCGCTGTACTCGACCGGGCAGAACGCGACCGACTACGGCCTGCTGCTCGCCGGATCCGTGCTGGTGATCGCGCCGATCCTCGCCCTGTTCGTGTTCCTGCAGCGCTACTTCATCCAGGGCGTCGCGACCGCCGGCCTCAAGTGACCCCCTCCCGCCTCCGACCCCTGGAGACCCCCATGCCCCGCGCCCCGCGCACGCTCCTCACCGCCCCCGACGGCACCCGGTTCCGCGACCTCGACGGCGACGGGGTGATGGCGCCGTACGAGGACCCGCGGCTGACCCCCGAGGAGCGGACGGCCGACCTGGTGGGCCGCCTCAGCCTCGCCGAGAAGGCCGGCCTCATGTTCCAGACCGTGATCGAGGTGGGCGCCGACGGCGAGCTGAAGGAGGAGCCGGGCGCGATCTCGAAGTCCGGCACCACGGAGGTCGTGGTGGGCAAGGCCATGAACCACTTCAACGTGCACGAGATCCGCACGGCCCGGCAGGCCGCGCGCTGGAGCAACCGGCTGCAGGAGCTGGCGGAGTCGACGCCGCACGGGATCCCCGTCACGGTCAGCACGGATCCGCGGCACGCCTTCGTCGAGAACGCGGGCGTCGCCTTCTCGGCGGGCCCGTTCTCCCAGTGGCCGGAGGCGCTCGGCCTCGCGGCCCTCGACGACGTCGACGCGATCCGCGCGTTCGCCGACACCGCGCGGCAGGAGTACGTGGCCGTGGGGATCCGCGCGGCGCTGCACCCCCAGATCGACCTCGCCACCGAGCCGCGCTGGGGCCGGCAGGCGCAGACGCTCGGGCACGACGCCGACCGCGTCGCCGAGTTCACGGCCGCGTACCTCGAGGGCTTCCAGGGCGACGCGCTCGGATCCACGAGCGTCGCCTGCACCACCAAGCACTTCCCGGGCGGCGGCCCGCAGAAGGACGGCGAGGACGCGCACTTCCCCTACGGCCGCGAGCAGGTGTACCCGGGCGGCATGTTCGAGTACCACCTGCGCCCGTTCCGCGAGGCGATCGCGCGCGGGACCGCCGCGATGATGCCGTACTACGGCATGCCCGAGGGGCTCGTGCGCGGCGGCGAGGAGATCGAGCCGGTGGGCTTCGGCTTCAACCGGCAGGTGATCACGGGGCTGCTGCGCGAGGAGCTCGGCTACGACGGCGTCGTGGTCACCGACTGGGAGCTCGTGAACGACAACCACGTGGGCGACCAGGTGCTGCCGGCGCGCGCGTGGGGCGTCGAGGAGCTGACGCCGCACGAGCGGATGCAGCGGATCATCGAGGCGGGCTGCGACCAGTTCGGCGGCGAGGAGTGCGTCGACGTGCTGCTCGACCTCGTGGCGGACGGCCGCGTGACGGAGGCGCGCATCGACGAGTCGGTGCGCCGCCTGCTGCTCGTGAAGTTCCAGCTGGGGCTCTTCGACGACCCGTACGTCGACGAGGACGCGGCCGAGCGGATCGTCGGCCGCGCCGACTTCCGCGAGCTCGGCACCCGCGCGCAGGCCGCGTCGGTCACGGTGCTGGAGAACCGGGAGCGCGACGGGCGCCCGACGCTGCCGCTCCCGGTCGACGGGCCGCGGCTGCGCGTGCACGTCGAGGGGCTGCGGCCGGAGGCGCTCGACGGCTGGGCGGATCCCGCCGCGACCCCCGAGGAGGCCGACCTCGCCATCGTGCGGCTCGGCGCCCCCTTCGAGCCGCGCTCCGACCTGTTCCTCGAGGCGTGGTTCCACCAGGGGTCGCTCGAGTTCCCGCCCGGGCTCGTGCACCGGCTGCGGCGGATCGCCGACCGTTGCCCGCTCGTCGTCGTCGTCAACCTCGACCGGCCGGCGATCATGACGCCGCTGCTGCCGTTCGTCTCCGCGCTCGCCGTGGACTACGGCAGCTCCGACGCGGCCGTGCTCGACGCGCTCACGGGCAGGGTCGCGCCGGTGGGGCGGCTGCCGGTGGAGATCCCGCGCTCGATGGACGCCGTGCGCGCCTCGCGCACGGACGTGCCCTCGGACACGGAGGACCCGGTGTACCCGCTGCACCACGGTCTCCGGATCCCCTGATCGCGGCGGTGCCCGCCCCGCGGTCGCCGCGGGCTCGGTCGGCCGCGCCCTCCTCGCCTACGCTTCCAGGAGAGAGGACGGTCGCATGAGCCCCCGACGCCCCACGGTCTACGACGTCGCCGAACGCGCGAAGGTCTCCATCGCGACCGTGTCGTTCGCGTTCAGCCGACCGGACCAGATCAGCCAGGCGACCCGGGAGCGGGTGCTCGAGACGGCCCGCGAGATCGGCTACATGCCGAGCGCGTCCGCCCGCGGCCTCGCCCGGGGCCGCACGGGCGCGCTCGGCCTGCACTCGTTCGACCTCCTCATCGACCGGCCGCTCCAGCGCGAGCCCGACGAGCCGGCCGCGGCGGCCGACGCCGGGGCCCAGCGGGAGCCGTACGCGCCCGGCCGCACGTTCCTCCCGTGGGACGAGGCGGGCGAGGTCGCGGCGGATCCGCGCGCGTTCCCGCTCTACGTCGACGAGGTGCGGCGCGGCTTCGAGCTCGAGTGCCGCGCCCACGACCGGCCCGTGATGCTCAGCCGCGGCAGCGACACGACGACCGCGGTCGCGGAGTCCGCCGGCCGCGTCGACGGGCTCGCGATCTTCCCGGGCCCGTCCGCGGCGGCGTCGCTCACGCGCGTCTCGCTCAGGATGCCGATCGTGCTCTTCAGCTACCCGCCGGCCGACGACGGGCACCACCGGGTCACGTCCGACAACGCCGGGGGAGCGCGCGACCTGGTGCGGCACCTCGTCATCGAGCACGGGATCACCGACCTGGGCTTCGTGGGCGCCACGACCGTCGGCGACTACCGGGAGCGGTTCGAGGGGTGCATGGCGGCGCTGGCGGAGCTCGGCGTCCCGGCTCCGGACGAGGTGCTCGACGACACCGTGCTCGGCGAGGGATCCGGCTTCGGCGGCGTCATGGCCGCGCTCCGGGCGGGCCGCCTGCCGCGCGCGCTCGTGTGCGCGAGCGACCAGCTGGCCCTCGCGCTCGTCGACCTGCTGCGGGCGGAGGGCGTGGACGTTCCGGGCGACGTGGTGGTCACGGGCTTCGACGGGATCCTCGCGGGCCTCCTCTCGACGCCGCGGCTGACGACCGTGCGGCAGCCCATGGAGGCCATGGGGCGCGCGGCCGCCCGCATCCTCATCGACACGACGAGCGCCCCGCAGCAGGCGGATCCGGTGACCCTGCGGCTCGGCACGAAGCTCGTGGTGCGCGAGAGCTGCGGCTGCCGGGGCTGACGTCGCCTAGCGCCGCAGCGACCGCCGGCGCACGACCTCCACGACGAGGCCGATCACGACGAGCGCGGCGCCGGCCGCGACGAACGCCCAGGCCACCCCGATGCCGTCCGGCTCCTCGCCCGCGATCCCGCCCATCACGGCGCCGAGCGCCACGGCGAGGACGAGCGCGCCGGATCCCGCGACGACGGCGGCCAGGACCTTCACGTCGATCGCCGTCACACCGGCTGCAGCGCCAGCTGCTCGCCCGCGGGCAGCTCCACGCGCACGGCGTCGTCGGGGCGGACCTCGCCGCCGGTGATCACGACGCCCATGACGCCGGACTTCCGCACGACGTTGCCGTCGGCGTCGCGGTCGAGCACCGCCTTCATGGCGCCCGCGCCGAGCGCGTCGATCTGGATGCAGGGGTTCCGCAGCCCGGTCAGCTCCACGACGGCCTCGTCGCCGAGGTGCAGCCGGGTGCCGGTCGGCAGGTCGAGGAGCGGGACGCCCGCGGTCGTGACGTTCTCGCCGAGGTCACCGGGGCCCACCGCGTAGCCCTTGCCCGCGAGCTCCTCGTGCAGCTCGGCGTGGACCAGGTGCACCTGGCGGAGGTTCGGCGCGTCCGGGTCGCGGCGCTTCCGGGAGAGGTGCTGCACGGTGGTGCCGAGGTGCGCGTCGCCCTCGACGCCGAGCCCGGCGAGGAGCGTGATCGACGTGCGGACGGGCTTGGAGAAGCGGTGGGCGTCGTCGCGCGCGACCGCGAGGACCCGGGGCGAGGGGGACGGCTGCATGCCTGCGACGATAGCGACGCCGCGCCCGCGGGGCGAGCCCTCCCGCCGGACGGGGGCGCGACGTGCCGCACGTGCCGCCCGGCATGCGTCGTGGTCGCGCCGTGGGCGGGGGACGCGCGGAGGGCCGGGCCGACGTGTCGGCCCGGCCCTCCCGATCGTCGGCTCGCGGTGATCAGTTCGCCGCGTCGGACGTCGTCGCGCCCTCGCCGTGCTCGCGCAGCACGAGGAGCGCCGCGAACGAGATCGCCGACGCGACGCTGAGGTAGACGCCGACGAGCATGACGCCGCCGCCCCCGACGTCCCACAGCCAGGTGGCGATGAAGGGCGCCACGGCGCCGCCGATGATGCCCGCGAGGCTGAACGCGAGGGACGCGCCCGTGTAGCGGACGTCGGTGGCGAACATGGCCGGCAGCAGGGATCCCACGGCGCCGTAGGCGAGGCCGATGAGCACGAAGCCGAGGATCACGAACATGAGCGTGCCCGGCAGGCCCGCGGCGAGCAGCGGGTCCATCAGGAGGCCGAACACGACCATGCCGAGCGCGCTCCGGACGACGACCGGCCGCGCGCCCATGCGGCCCGCCAGGGCCCCGGACACCACGATGGCCGCGGCGAAGAACACGACGCCCACGAGGAGCATCAGCAGGAAGTCGGTGCGCGCGAAGCCGAGGCCGGCGTGGAACGTGGACGCGTCGAACGGCTTGCCCGCCTTCGTGGCGGCGGCCTCGGCGGCTTCGGCCGTGCGGGGCGACGTGGCGTAGGTGACCGCGAACGTGGTCATCAGGTAGAAGAGCGTGAACGTGGCGAGCAGGGCGAAGGACCCGAGGAGCAGCCCGCGCCAGCCGGTGCGGATCGTGCGGCCGAGCGGCAGCCGCGAGGTGGCGCCGCGGTCGAGCACGCGCTGGAACTCGGGCGCCTCGACGAGCTTCACGCGCACGTACAGGCCCACGAGCACGAGGGCCGCGCTCGCGATGAACGGGACGCGCCAGCCCCAGGCCTGGAGGTCGGCCGGGGTGAGCGTGAGCGACAGCACGAGGAACAGGCCGTTCGCGAGGATGAAGCCGATGGGCGCGCCGAGCTGCGGGAACGTGCCGTAGAGGGCGCGCTTGCCGGCGGGCGCGTTCTCGGTGGCGAGCAGCGCGGCGCCGCCCCACTCGCCGCCGAGGCCGAGGCCCTGGATGAAGCGGAGCACCGCCAGGGCGGCGGGGGCCGCGATCTCCCAGCCCGGCGTGAGGCCGCTCGGCAGGCAGCCGATGAGCACGGTCGCGATGCCCATGGTGAGCAGCGACGCGACGAGCGTGCGGGTGCGGCCGAAGCGGTCCCCGAAGTGGCCGAAGAGCACGGATCCGATGGGGCGGGCGAAGAACGCGACGCCGAACACGGCGAGCGACTGCAGCTGCGCGACGGTCGGGTCGTCGTTCGCGAAGAAGAGCGCGGGGAAGACGAGCACGGCGGCGGTCGCGTAGACGTAGAAGTCGAAGAACTCGATGGAGGTGCCGACGAGGCTCGCGACCAGCACGCGGGAGCGCGGGTTGGCGGGGGCGGCGAGGGGCGGGGCGGTGGCGGGGGCAGCGGACATGGCGGTGGCTTCCGTCGGTGGGGCGGGGAGACGCCACGGATCGTGGCGCGCCGACGGTACCGGCGCTCCCCGCCCCTCGGGGCCCACCGTTCACATGACGTGGGTCAACTGACGTTCCCGGCGTAGTCCGCGTCGCGCGTCTCGCGGCTGATGACGAGCGCCACCAGCGTGATGGCGGCCATCGCGCTCAGGTACACGCCGACGAGCAGCACGTTCCCGTCGAGGAGCTGCCAGAGCGCCACCGCGATGAACGGCGCGACCGCGGCGCCGAGGATGCTCGCGACGTTGTAGCTGATCGCGGATCCCGTGTAGCGCACGTTCGTCGGGAACAGCTCCGGCAGCACGGCGCCCATGGGGCCGAAGGTGAGGCCCATGAGCGTGAAGCCGATGATGAGGAGCGCCATGGTGCCTGCGAAGCCGCCCGCGAACAGGGGCACGAAGAGCAGGCCGAAGACCAGGATCCCGAGGGTCGTCGCGATGAGCATCTTGCGGCGGCCGTACCTCTCGGCGAGCGGCCCCGAGACCATGGTGAAGATGCCGAAGAACACGACGCCCACGATGAGCATCAGCAGGAAGTCGTTGCGCGCGTAGCCGAGGCCCGCGGCGAACGTGTCCGGGTTGAACGGCTTGCCGGCGGCGGTCGCGGCGGCCTCGGCGGTGGCCGCGTCGCGCGCCGTGGTGCCGTAGGTGAGCGTGAACGTCGTCATCAGGTAGAAGAGCGTGTAGGTCGCCAGCATGATGAAGGTGCCGAGGATCAGGGGGCGCCAGCTCGTGACGAACACGCGCGCGACGGGCAGCTTCGCCACCTCGCCGGAGTCGACGACCTTCTGGAACGCGGGCGTCTCGATGAGCTTGAGGCGCACGTAGAGCCCGACGATCACGAGCACGGCGCTCGCGAGGAACGGCACGCGCCAGCCCCACGACTGGAACTGCTCGGGGCTGAGGCCGAGGCTCAGCGCGAGGAAGACGCCGTTCGCGACGATGAAGCCGATGGGCGCGCCGAGCTGCGGGAACGTGCCGTAGATGGCGCGCTTGCCGGCGGGCGCGTTCTCGGTCGCCAGCAGCGCCGCGCCGCTCCACTCGCCGCCGAGGCCGAGGCCCTGGCCGAAGCGCATGATCACGAGGAGCGCGGGCGCCGCGACCTCCCAGCCGGGCGTGAGCGCGGTGGGCAGGCAGCCGATGAGCACGGTCGCGATGCCCATGGTGAGCAGCGACGCCACGAGCGTCCCCTTGCGGCCGATGCGGTCGCCGAAGTGGCCGAAGAGGATGGATCCGATGGGCCGGGCGATGAACGCGACGCCGAACACCGCGAACGACGCGAGCTGCGCGACGGTCGGGTCGTCGTTCGCGAAGAACAGCGCGGGGAAGACGAGCACGGCGGCGGTCGCGTAGACGTAGAAGTCGTAGAACTCGATCGACGTGCCGATGAGGCTCGCGATGATGACGCGCGAGCGCGAGTTCCCGGCGGGCGGGGTGGTGGAGGGGGTGGCGGCGGTGCGGGCCGCGGGGGTCGTGGACATGCGGGGAGACGGCTTTCGGCTGATGCGGCGTGAGCGGCAGGGGCGCGCGGAGGGGCGGGCGCGCCGGTCGGGCGCGGGCGCCGGGTGCGGCGGGAGTCGAGGGGGCCACTCGTGATGGCTCCCTGAGCCTACGCCCGCCGGGGAGTCGGCTGGGAATCCGGGGGCGGGGTTGCAGAGGTGGCGCGGGTCAGCCGCCGGTGGGCGTCGGGGCGGGTGCCGGCAGCGGAGCGTCTACCGCGCCCGCGACCGCGGCGCGCGGCAGGAGCCGGGGCAGGCCGACGGCGGCGGCGACGGGGAGCGCCGCGAGGATCCCCCAGGCCAGCGCGGGCGCCGTGTCGAGCAGCGCGCCGACCGCGCTGCCGCCCACCAGCACCGCGACCCCGCCGCAGCTCGCCAGCAGCCCGTAGTAGGAGGCGGTGGGGCGGCCGGCCGCGAAGGCCGGCACGAGCTCCATCGTCACGGGGCCGACGAGCATGTGCGCGACGGTCAGGCACACGATCAGCACCGCGACGGGAGCGAGCACGGCGCCGGCCGGCGGTGGCACCGCGGCGGCGAGGGCGACCGCGGCGAACCCGACGGCGCTCGTGCCGAAGCCCAGGGCGAGCGCGCGGGCGGGTCCGATGCGGCGGGCGAGGAGCGCGACCGGCCACTGCAGCGAGATGGTGAGGAGCGAGACGGCGAGGAACGCGGATCCGACGGCGCCCGCCCCGGCGCCCGCGCGGCCGAGCTCGAGCGGCAGGCCGAGGTAGAGCTGGTTGTAGGCGAGGAGGTCGACGGCGAAGAGGGCGGCGTAGGCGAGGAAGCGGCGGTCGCGGACGGCGGCCCACGGGTCGCGCGGCGTCCTGGTGCCGGCCGCCCGATCGGCTGCGGCCGAGCGGCCGGCGCCCGTCGGGATCACGCACCGGAGCGCCACCCCGACGACCGTGAAGAGCGCGGCCGCCGACAGGGCGGTCGTCGCGAAGCCGTGGCCGAGGAGCGCCGCGCCGACGAGCGGACCCGTGGCGGCGCCGACCTCGCCCACCAGCACGAGCGCCGCGAACAGCGACGGGCGTCCCGGCCCTCGCGTCTCCCGGGCGCGGACGTCCGCGGCGGCGACGAGGCTCTGCAGCGCCGGGCTGAAGAGCGCGCCGCCGAGCCCCGTGAGGATCGCGCCGAGGAGGAAGCCCGGCAGGTCCGCGGCCAGCGCGAGGCCGAGGTAGCCGGAGACGCGCACGGCGCAGCCGGCCGTGATGAGGATCCGCGGGCCGAACCGGTCGGCGAGCATCCCGCCGAGGAGGAAGAGGCCCTGCTGGCTGAAGGTGCGTGCGCCGAGGACCACGCCGATCGCGAGGGCGCCGAGCCCGAGGTCGTCGCGCATGACGGTCGCGAGGAACGGCACGACGGCGTAGAAGCCCACGTTGAAGACGAGCTGGCTGCCGAGGAGCACCGCGGGGCGGGGGCGGGCTCCAGCGGGCATGCGGCGTCGGACCTCCTCGCGGCGTCGGGCGGTCCGACGCACCGACCGACCCTAGTGACAGCGGTTCTCCGGAGCGAATCCGGTGCGGGCCCGATGGCGGGACGAGCGTTCCGTAGGGTCGGGGCAGGCGCCCCGTCGGATCCCGTGCCGCGGGACCGCCGTCGCCGACGACGCGAGGAGCCGCATGGAGCACGAGACCGGACGCATCGTCCTCCCGAACGTCGCGAAGGTGCTCGGCGCGGTCGCGCTCGTGTCCTTCGGCACCGGCTACTGGTACGCGGCGATCCCGTGCGTCGTCGTCGTGGTGCTCTGCGTCCTGCAGCTGCGGCGCTGGACGCAGCGCGAGCTCGAGGAGCGCGCCCGACTCGGGGAGTCGCCGACCGAGGAGGAGCAGGAGGCCGCCCCGCGGTGGGACGCGGACGGCGGGATCTCGCTGGGCCCGCGCCCGGACGGGGATCGAGCGGACGAGGATCGGCCGGACGCCCCGCGCTAGCACGGCGAGGGGAGTCCGGCCGGGCCGATCACGCCCCGCGGATCCCCTTCAGCAGCAGCGCGGTGGTGACCGCGGCCTCGGCCGCCTCGGCGCCCTTGTCCTCCTTCGAGCCCGGGAGCCCCGCGCGGTCGATGCCCTGCTGCTCGTCGTCGAGCGTGAGCAGCCCGAAGCCGATCGGCTTGCCGGTGAGGAGCGATGCCTGCGTGAGCCCGGAGGTCGCGGCGTCGGAGACGTACTCGAAGTGCGGGGTGCCGCCGCGGATGATGACGCCGAGCGCGACGACCGCGTCGGCTCCCGCATCCAGCGCCGCGCGCGCGACCACGGGCAGCTCGAAGCTGCCGGGTACGCGGATCACCGTGGTGGTGACGCCGGCCGCGTCGAGCACGCGCTGCGCGCCCGCGAGGAGGCCCGCGCTGATCTCGTCGTGCCAGCGTCCGGCGACGACGGTGACCCGGAGGCCCGTCCCGTCGAGCGCGGTGGGGTCGATCTCGGGTGCTCCGTGTCCGCTCATGCGGTCTCCTCCTCAGGGGTGGTGATGGTGGTCGTGGCGGCGGTCGCCGTGGTGGTGCGCAGCCCGTCGGGCGCCTCCGCGTCCGGGTAGGCGTCGGGGCCGATGTGCATGTCGGTGTCGAGCACCATGCGGTGCCCCATCCGGTCGCGCTTCGTCTCGAGGTAGCCCGCGTTCACGTCGTTGACGCCCACGACGAGCGGCACGCGCTCCGTCACCTCGACGCCGTGCGCCTCGAGCTGACGGACCTTCTCGGGGTTGTTGGTGAGCAGGCGCACGTCCTCGATCCCCATCTCCTGCAGGATCGCGGACGCCGCGCCGTAGTCGCGCGCGTCCGCGGGCAGGCCGAGGGCGACGTTGGCGTCGAGCGTGTCGAAGCCGTCCTCCTGCAGCCGGTAGGCGCGCAGCTTGTTGACCAGGCCGATGCCGCGTCCCTCGTGCCCGCGCAGGTACACGACCACGCCGCCGGTGCGCTGGATCTCGTCGAGCGCCGCGTCGAGCTGCGGCCCGCACTCGCACTTGAGGGATCCGAGCGCCTCGCCCGTCAGGCACTCCGAGTGCACGCGCACCAGGGTGCCGTGCGCGCTCGGCTCGCCCGCGACGATCGCGACGTGGTCGGCGCCCGTCGTGCGGTCGCGGTAGGCGCGCAGCCTGACCGTGCCGTGCGTGGTGGGCACGGTGGTCTCGACCTCGAAGATCACGCGCGACGCCTCGGGGATCTCCACCGCCGGCTCCAGCGCCCGGTCGCAGTGGAACTCCTCCAGGTGCGCCTTCAGCGCCTCGATCGTGACGACGAGCACGCCCTCGCGCTCGCCGAGGGCGAGGAGGCCGGGCAGGCGCATCATCTCGCCGTCGTCCTGCACGATCTCGCTGATCGCGCCGACGGGCGTGAGGCCCGCGAGCGTGAGCAGGTCGACCGCGGCCTCGGTGTGGCCGTCGCGCTCGCGCACGCCGCCGTCCACCGCGCGCAGCGGGAGGATGTGGCCGGGCCGGTGCAGGCTCGTCGGCACGCTGTCGAGGTCGGCGAGCACGCGGAGGGTGTGCGCGCGGTCGGACGCGCTGATGCCCGTGGACAGCCGGTCGGCCGCGTCCACGGAGACCGTGTACGCGGTGCCGCGCGGATCCCGGTTGTCGGCCACCATGAGCGGCAGCTCCAGCCGGTCGGCGATCTCGTTCGTCATGGGCGCGCAGATGAACCCGGACGAGTGCTTCACCAGCCAGGCCACCCACTCGGGCGAGGCGGACTCGGCGGCGAGCAGCACGTCGCCCTCGTTCTCGCGGCCCTCGTCGTCGACGACGATCACGGGCCGGCCGGCGCGCAGCTCCTGCAGCGCGGCGGGGATGTCGGCGAGGCTCACGAGCGGGCCTCCGTCCGGCCGTCGCGCGCGTCGAGCGCGAGCATCCGCTGCACGTGGCGGGCGAGGACGTCGGTCTCGAGGTTCACCTCGTCGCCGGGCTCGAGCGCGCCGAGCGTGGTGGCGGTGAGCGTCTCGGGGATGAGCGACACCTCGAACCACGCGTCCTCCGCGGGCACGTCGGTGGGGCTGACGGCGCTCACGGTGAGGCTCACGCCCTGCACGGTGATGGATCCGCGGTCCACCACGAGCGGCGACAGGTCGGCGGGCAGCGAGAAGCGGAGGATCCGCCACGCCTCTCCCGGCGTGGTCGCGAGCAGGCGCCCGGTGCCGTCGACGTGGCCCTGCACGATGTGGCCGCCGAGCCGGTCGCCGACGCGCGCGGCGCGCTCGAGGTTCACGGGGTCGCCCACCGCGAGCCGCCCGAGCGAGCTCATCACGAGCGTCTGCCGCATGACGTCGGCCGTGAACCCCTCGGGCGTCTGCGCGACGACCGTGAGGCACACGCCGTCGACGCTGATGGAGTCGCCGTGCCGGGCGTCGGACACCGCGAGCGGCGCCTCCACCGTGATCCGGGCGGAGTCGCCCTCGGTCTCGAGCGCGAGGACGCGTCCGCGCTCCTCGATGATCCCTGTGAACATCACTGGCCTTCCGTGGTGGGTCGCGCGATCACGAGGAGGTCGTCCCCGAGCCGCGTCGTGCTGATGAGGGTGAGTCGGTGGGCGGCCGGCATGCTCGGCACGCCGAGGTCGCCGGTCGCGGTGCGGGGGCCGCCGAGGAGGACGGGCGCGAGGTAGGCGACCACCTCGTCCACGAGGCCGGCCGCGACGAGCGCGGAGACGATCGTGGGGCCGCCCTCGACGAACACGTGGCGGATGCCCCTCCGGCCGAGCTCGTCGAGCGCCGCCGCGGGGTCGTGGCCGGCGATGCGGACGAGGCGGCGCGGGTGCCGGTGCACGGCCGCGTCCTCCGGGATCGCGCGGTCGCCGAGCACGACGGGCGCGGGCTGGTGCGGGTACGGGATGCCGTCCGGCCGGCGGGCGGTGAGCGCGGGGTCGTCGGCGAGGACGGTGCCCGTGCCCACGAGGATCGCGTCGGCCTCCGTGCGGCGGCGGTGCACGTCCTCCCGGGCGGCGGCTCCGGTGATCCAGCGGCTGGTGCCGTCGGCGGCGGCGATGCGGCCGTCGAGGCTGGAGGCCCACTTCGCCGTGACGAAGGGGCGGCCGAGCCGGGCGGATCCGAGCCACACGCGCAGGAACGCCTCCGCGTCCTCCGCCAGCACGCCCGCGACGACCTCGACGCCGGCCGCGCGCAGCCGGGCCGCGCCGCCGGAGGACGCGGCGCCCGGGTCGGCGACGGCGTAGGCGACGCGCGCGACGCCCGCCTCGACGAGCGCGGCGGCGCACGGTCCGGTGCGGCCGGTGTGGTTGCAGGGCTCGAGCGTGACGACCGCGGTCGCCCCGCGCGCGCCGCCCGCGGGCAGCTGCCGGAGCGCGTCGACCTCGGCGTGGGCGGATCCGGCGCCGCGGTGGCGGCCCTCGGCGATCACGCGGCCGGAGGCGTCGAGGATCACGCAGCCGACGCGCGGGTTCGGCCCCCAGGCGGGACCCTCGGCGGCGAGCTCCAGGCCGCGGCGCATGGCGCTCTCGAGCGCGTCCGCGTGCGCGGGGCCTGCCGTCGGGTGGTCGTGCATGGTGTCCTCGTCCGTGGACGGACTCCGGGCGCGGTCGACGGACCTCGACGCCGGCAGGGTCGCTGGCGCCGCGTGCTGCCTCCCATCCGGACTTTAACCGTCGGTCCCGGAATCCCACCGGATCGGCGGACGAGGCTCCCGGGGACCCGGTCGCGCATCGTCCGTTCGCGGACTGTCACCGCCGGCTCGGACTTCCACCGACCCCGGAGCACGTGTATGGGTCGAGATTAGCCCACGCGGCGGGGACGCAGGGGCCCGTGACGCTGCGCGACCTACGCCCTCAGCGGACGGCGAGCGCGTCCACGGCGTCGGCGAGCCGGTCGAGCGCGGTGATCCGCACGACGCCGGCGGCCGGGGGAACGTCCCCCTCGCCGAGCGCGTCGAACCACACGCCGCCCGCCAGGCCCGCGTCGACGGCCCCGACCGCGTCGGTGCGCAGCCGGTCGCCCACCATCACGGCGTCGGCCGGTTCCACGCCCGCCTCCCGGCAGGCGAGCAGGAAGATCCGCGGGTCGGGCTTGGTGAAGGCGAGGTCGCCCGAGCAGACGACGGGGGAGAGGCGGTCGGTCAGCCCGGCCGCGGCGATCTTCGGCTCCTGCTGGCTCCGCTCGCCGTTCGTCACCACGCCGAAGCGCACGCCCGGGTGCCGCCGCGCGATCTCGTCGAGGGCCTCATGCGCGCCCGGCAGGGACCGCCACGACGCCTCGTACCCGGCGAGGTACCCGGCGAACCAGGCGTCCGTCGCGGCGTCGTCGTCCGCGAGCGCGCCGGCGAGGCGATCGGCCTCCGCGGATCCCCAGGCCTCGGCGAACCCGCGCACGCGCGCCCGCCGCTGCCCCTGGTAGTCGAGCTCGCCCGCCAGGTACCGGTGGTAGTGCTCCTCCTCGAGCGCGACCCACAGCGCGACGGCCCGCTCGACCTCCGCCGGGTCGGACGCGTCGAGCAGCCCGCGGTCGGCGAGGTGCGCGGTGATCCCGTCGGCCACGGCGCCGCGGTGGTCCACCAGCGTGTCGTCGAGGTCGAGCAGGACCAGCCGCAGGGTCACCGGCCCGCGCGCCGCACGAGGCCGACGGCGTCGTGCACGCGGGCGAGCATGGCGTCGGCCCGCTCCTCCGCGCGCTCGGCGTTGCCGGCGAGCACCCGGTCGAGCTCGGCCGGGTCGTCCAGCAGCTCCAGGGTCCGCGCGCGGACGGGCTCGAAGACGCCCGTCACCACCTCGGCCACGTCCTTCTTCAGGTCGCCGTAGCCGCGGCCCGCGTACCGCTCCTCGAGCGCCGGCACGGCCGTGCCCTCGAAGGCCGAGAGGATCGTCAGCAGGTTGGAGACGCCGGGCTTCTCGCCGCGGTCGAAGCGGATCTCGCGGCCCGTGTCGGTGACGGCGGAGCGGATCTTCTTGGCCGTCCTCGCGGGCTCGTCCAGCAGCCACACGACGCCCGCGTCGCTGGCGGCGGACTTGCTCATCTTCGACGTCGGGTCCTGCAGGTCGTAGATGCGCGCCGTGTCCTTCTGGATCATCGGCTCCGGGATCCGGAACACGTCGCCGAAGCGCGAGTTGAACCGCTTCGCGAGGTCGCGCGTGAGCTCCACGTGCTGCTTCTGGTCGTCGCCGACCGGCACCACCTCGGTGCCGTAGAGCAGGATGTCGGCGGCCATGAGCGTCGGGTACGCGAACAGGCCGAGCGTGGTCGCGTCCGCGCCCTGCTTCTGCGACTTGTCCTTGAACTGGGTCATGCGGCTGGCCTCGCCGAAGCCGGTGAGCGTGTTGAGGATCCACGCCAGCTCGGTGTGCGCCGACACGTGCGACTGCACGAAGAGCGTCGAGACGGCCGGGTCGATGCCCGCCGCGATGTACTGCGCGGCCGTGCGCCGGGTCGAGTCGCGGAGGGCCTTCGGGTCCTGCGGCACGGTGATCGCGTGCAGGTCGACGACGCAGAACACGGCGTCGTGCGTGGTCTGCAGCTCCTTCCACTGGAGGAGCGCGCCGATGTAGTTGCCGATCTGCAGCGAGTCGGCGGACGGCTGCATGCCGGAGAAGAGGACGGGACGAGCGGTCATGGCGATGCCTTCGTGTGCGGAGCGCGGGGCGCTCGGGGGGGGCGCCGGTCGGGCGCGGGAGGGAGGGGTGCGGATCAGATGGCGTAGTCGACGACGACGGGCGTGTGGTCCGACCATCGCCGGTCGTACGCCTCGGCCCGGTCGACCGCGTAGCCGACGACCTTCTCGGCGAGGGCGGGCGTCGCGAGCTGGTAGTCGATGCGCCAGCCGGTGTCGTTGTCGAACGCCTTGCCGCGCCAGCTCCACCACGTGTACGGGCCGTCGACCTCGCCGGACTGCTGGCGGCCCACGTCGACCCAGCCGAGGCCGGGGCCCGTGGACCCGTCGACGCCCGTGACGTCCTCGCCGCGGGGGCCGAGGATGCGGTCGAGGTACGCGCGCTCGCGCGGCAGGAACCCGGCGCGCTTGACGTTGCCCTTCCAGTTGCGGATGTCGAGCTCGCGGTGGCCCACGTTGAGGTCGCCGACGACGACGGCGAGCTCGGAGTGCTCGGCGATCTCGGGCAGGCGCCGCTCCATGCCGTCGAGGAAGCGCCACTTCTCGTCCTGCTTGGCCGTGCCGACCTCGCCGGAGTGGACGTACGCGCTCACCACCGTGACGATCGTGCCGTCCACGTCGTAGTCGGCCTCGAGCCAGCGGCCCGCGCTGTCGAAGTCCTCCTCGCCGATGGCGACGCGGTGGATCTCCGCGCGGCGGCGGCTCGCGATGGCGACGCCCGCGCGGCCCTTGGCGGTGGCGGCGTCGTGCAGCACGTTCCACTCGGGGCCGAGGAGGCCCTCGATGTCGCTCGTCTCGGCGCGGACCTCCTGGATGGCGAGGACGTCGACGTCGCGCGTGGCGAGCCAGTCGCCCATGCCCTTGCGGAACGCGGCCCGGATGCCGTTCGTGTTGATGGACGCGACGCGGAGGTTCGAGGGCATGGGGACGATCCTAACGGCGGTGCTCGCCGCGCAGCCGGAGCAGGACCCGCGTCAGCCCGCGCGACTCGGCGTACCGCTCGCGGGCCCGGGCGCGCTCCTCCTCCTCGAGGATCCGGCGGGCCTCGTCGAGCTTCGCGAGCCTCTCCGCCTCCAGCTGCTCCGGGGTGAGGTCGCGCGCGTCGATGCCCCGGTCGGCCATGCCGACGGCGATCCACGAGGCGCAGACCAGGATGACCTGGCAGATGAGGTTGAACCAGATCAGGAGACCGATGATCACCGCGAACGACGCGAGCAGCGGGTTGCGGCTCGCGCCGCCGAGGAGCGCGGTCCCGAGCACCTTGAGGACGCCCATCGCCACGCCGCCGAGGAGCGCGCCCTGCAGCAGCTGCGGCCGCGGGATCCGGACGCCCGACAGGATCCGGTACGCCCCCGCGAGCACGGCCGTGTCGAGCGCGAGCACGAGGGCGAGGCCCACGGTGCGGCCGACGACGATCGCCAGCAGCGAGTCCTCGCCCACCTGCACCAGGCGGAACACGAAGCCCAGCAGGCCCGTGCTCACGACCGACAGCGCCGCCGAGAGCACCATCGCGAGCGCGAAGACCAGGGCGAGCCCCAGGTCCTTCACCTTGAGCCACAGGAAGAACGTGGTGGGCGGAGGCAGCTCGAAGATGCGCCGCACGGAGTCGCGCGTGGACGCGAGCCAGCCGAGGGCGGTCACGAGCAGGCCGATGGACCCGATGATCCCGGTCGCCCGCACGGCGTCCGACGCGAGCAGCGCCTGCGGGTCCTCGATCGCCCCGCCCTCGCCGAACAGCCCGGGGACCGCGCCCTGGATGAGCGACAGCAGGGAGTCGAGGAGCGCCGGGTTGCCGGCGAGCACGGATCCCGCGACCGAGAACCCGACCGCGAGGGCCGCGAACACCGCGAAGACCGCCTGGTACGACATGCCGGCCGCGAGGATGGGGCCGCCCGCGGCACCGTAGGCGAGGAACACCCGCACGGGCTTCAGCTCCATGACCCGCGCGATGAGGGCCGGGATGCCGGTGGGCGCCGGGCCGTCGGCGGGCGTCGCGCCGGTCGCGGGGGATCCGGGTGCGGGGCGCTCGGGGCGTCCGCGGCCGTCGGGGGCGGTCATCCCCCGAGGATACGGCGCTCCGGGCCCCTGGTAGCGTGGACGGGCCGTTCCGGCAGCCCGGCCGGACCGCCGCTCGCGCGGACGCCACCCGACCGCGCGGCCCGCACCCGAACGAGGGAGTCCCTGTGCGCATCACCGGCATCGGAGTAGGACACGGAGTGGCCACCGGCCCCGTCATGCGGATGCCCGACCCGCTGCCCGAGCCCGGCACCGAGCGCTTCACGGGCGACGCCGACGCCGAGGTCGCCCGCGTCTCCGCGGCGCTCGTCGCGACCGCCGACGACCTCGCGGAGCGCGGCGCCCGCGCCGGCGGCGAGGCGAAGGACGTGCTCGACGCGCAGTCGCTCATGGCGCGCGACCCCGCCCTCCTCGACTCGGTCGGCCGCCTCGTCGGCCAGGGCCGCTCGGGCGAGCGCGCCGTCTTCGAGGCGTTCGCCACCTTCCAGGAGCTGCTCACGGGCATGGGCGGCTACATGGCCGAGCGCGCCGCCGACCTCGCGGACGTCGCCCAGCGCGTCATCGCCCGGCTCCGCGGCGTGCCCGCCCCCGGGATCCCCACCGCGGACGCGCCCTTCGTCCTCGTCGCGCGCGACCTCGCCCCGGCCGACACCGCGCTCCTCGAGCTCGACCGCGTGCTCGCCCTCGTCACCACCGACGGCGGCCCCACGAGCCACACCGCGATCCTCGCCCGCAGCCGCTCGATCCCCGCCATCGTCGGGGCGACGGCCGCCGCCGACCTCGCCGAGGGCACCCGGGTTGTCGTCGACGCCGCGGCCGGCGTCGTCATCGCGGATCCGTCCGACGCCGAGCGCGAGGACGCCCTCCGCCGGATCCGCGCCCGGGAGGAGGCGCTCGCGGCCCCGATCACCGACGGCGCCCTCGCCGACGGCACGGCCGTCCCGCTCCTCGCCAACCTCGGTTCCCCGGCCGAGGCCGCGCGCGCCGTCGAGCTCGGCGCCGAGGGCGTGGGCCTCTTCCGCACCGAGTTCCTGTTCCTCGACGCCGCCGAGGCGCCGTCCGTCGCCGAGCAGACGGCCCAGTACACGGCGCTCCTCGAGGCGTTCCCCGGCCGCAAGGTCGTCGTCCGCGCGCTCGACGCCGGCGCCGACAAGCCGCTCGCCTTCCTCACCGACGCCCACGAGGAGAACCCCGCGCTCGGTCTCCGCGGCCTCCGCGCGCTCCGGGCGAACCCCGCCGTCCTCCGCGACCAGCTCACGGCCCTCGCCGCGGCCGACGCCGCGACCGACGCCGACCTCTGGGTCATGGCGCCCATGGTCGCCGACGCCGAGGAGACGGCGTGGTTCGTCGAGCTCGGCCGCGAGCTCGGCCTCCGGACGGTCGGCGTCATGGCCGAGGTCCCGTCGCTCGCGCTCCTCGCCGACCAGGTCGTCGAGGTCGCCGACTTCGTGAGCGTCGGCACCAACGACCTCACCCAGTACACGATGGCGGCCGACCGGATGCTCGGCTCGGTCGCGTCCTACCAGGACCCGTGGCACCCGGCCGTCCTCCGCCTCGTGCGCGCCCTCGGCGACGCGGGCCGTGCGTCCGGCACCCCGGTCGGCATCTGCGGGGAGGCGGCGGCGGATCCGCTCCTCGCGGTCGTGCTCGTCGGCCTCGGCGCGACGACCCTCTCGATGACCCCCGCCGCCCTCGCGGACGTCCGCCTCGAGCTCGGCCGCCGCACGCTCGAGGACGCGCGCGCCGCCGCGGACGCCGTGCTCGCGGCGCGCTCGGCCGCGGGTGCCCGGAAGGCCGCCGAGCAGGTGCTCGCCGGCCGCTGACCCGCGACCCGCGCACGACGACGGCCCCGCCGCTCCGAGGAGCTGCGGGGCCGTCGCACGTGCGGGGGAGCGGAGGCGCTACGCCTTGCCGCGCATGATCGCCTGCTTGACCTCGGCGATCGCCTGGGTGACCTGGATGCCGCGCGGGCACGCCTCGGAGCAGTTGAAGGTCGTGCGGCAGCGCCACACGCCCTCCTTGTCGTTGAGGATGTCGAGGCGCACGTTCGACTCGTCGCGCGAGTCGAAGATGAAGCGGTGCGCGTTGACGATGGCGGCCGGGCCGAAGTACTGGCCGTCGGTCCAGAAGACGGGGCACGACGACGTGCACGCGGCGCACAGGATGCACTTGGTGGTGTCGTCGAAGCGGGCGCGCTCGGCGGCGGACTGGATCCGCTCCTTGCCCTTCTCCGGCTTCGTGTTGGAGATGAGGAACGGCTGCACGTCGCGGAACGACTCGAAGAAGGGCTCCATGTCGACGACCAGGTCCTTCTCCAGCGGCAGGCCCTTGATGGCCTCCACGTAAATGGGCTGGTTGATGTCGAGGTCCTTGATGAGCGTCTTGCAGGCCAGGCGGTTGCGGCCGTTGATGCGCATCGCGTCGGATCCGCACACGCCGTGCGCGCAGGAGCGGCGGAAGGTCAGCGACCCGTCCTGCTCCCACTTGATCTTGTGCAGCGCGTCGAGCACGCGGTCGGTCGGGTAGACCTCGACGTCGAAGTCCTCCCAGCGGGGCTCGGCGTCCTGGCCGGGGATGAAGCGGCGGATGATGAGGGTCACCGTGAAGGTGGGGATGGCCGAGGCCTCTCCCGCGGGGGGTGCGTCCAGGGTTGCGGTGCTCACGGGTGCTGTCCTATTCCGTAGGTGGTGCGGTGATGTGCGTCGGTGCCGACCGGAGGGTCAGTACTTCCGCTCCATCGGCTGGTAGTTCGTGATGACCACGGGCTTGGTGCTGAGCTTGATGTGGTCGCCGGCGTCGGTGCTGTGCGCGTCGCCGGTGAGGTACGCCATGGTGTGGACCATGTAGTTCTCGTCGTCCCGCTTCGGGAAGTCCTCGCGGAAGTGGCCGCCGCGGCTCTCCTTGCGGTACATCGCCGAGTACACGACGACCTCCGCGAGGTCGAGCAGGAAGCCGAGCTCGATGGCCTCGAGCAGGTCCGTGTTGAAGCGCTGGCCCTTGTCCTGCACCTGGATGTTCGTGTACCGCTCGCGCAGGTCGGCGATCACCCTGGTGACCTCGATGAGCGTCTCCTCGGTGCGGAACACCTGGGCGTTGCGGTCCATCGACTCCTGCAGCTCGCGACGCAGCGTCGAGATCCGCTCGGTGCCGTTGGAGTTGCGCGCGCCCTCGACGAGGCCCTTCACGAAGTCGGCCGCGTCGGCGGGCAGCGGCGTGAAGTCGACCGTCTTCACGTACTCGGCCGCGTAGTTGCCCGCGCGCTTGCCGAACACGTTGATGTCGAGGAGCGAGTTGGTGCCGAGGCGGTTGGATCCGTGCACCGAGACGCACGCGCACTCGCCGGCCGCGTAGAGGCCGGGCACCACGGTCGTGTTGTCCGAGAGGACCTCGGCCTTGATGTTCGTGGGGATGCCGCCCATCGCGTAGTGCGCGGTGGGGAGCACGGGCACGGGCTCCGTGTACGGCTCGACACCGAGGTACGTGCGCGCGAACTCCGTGATGTCCGGGAGCTTCGCGTCGATGACGGCGGGCTCCAGATGGGTGATGTCGAGGTAGACGTAGTCCTTGTTGGGGCCCGCGCCGCGGCCCTCGCGGATCTCGGTCGCCATGCAGCGGGCCACGATGTCGCGCGGCGCGAGGTCCTTGATGGTGGGGGCGTACCGCTCCATGAAGCGCTCGCCCTCGCTGTTGCGGAGGATCGCGCCCTCGCCGCGGGCCGCCTCCGACAGGAGGATGCCGAGGCCGGCGAGGCCGGTCGGGTGGAACTGGAAGAACTCCATGTCCTCGAGCGGCAGGCCCTTGCGCCAGATGATCCCGACGCCGTCGCCCGTGAGGGTGTGCGCGTTCGAGGTGGTCTTGTAGATCTTGCCGAAGCCGCCGGTGGCGAAGATGACGGCCTTGGACTGGAAGACGTGGATCTCGCCGGTCGAGAGCTCGAGGGCCACGACGCCCGCGGGCTGCTGCTTCCCGTCGACCTCGGCCATGACGAGGTCGAGCACGTAGAACTCGTTGTAGAAGTTGATGCCGAACTTGACGCAGTTCTGGTACAGCGTCTGCAGGATCATGTGGCCCGTGCGGTCGGCCGCGTAGCAGGACCGGCGGACGGGGCTCTTGCCGTGGTCGGCCGTGTGGCCGCCGAAGCGGCGCTGGTCGATCTTGCCGTCCGGCGTGCGGTTGAAGGGGAGGCCCATGTTCTCGAGGTCGATGACCGCGTCGATGGCCTCCTTGGCGAGGATCTCCGCCGCGTCCTGGTCGACGAGGTAGTCGCCGCCCTTGACGGTGTCGAAGGTGTGCCACTCCCAGCTGTCCTCCTCCACGTTCGCGAGCGCCGCGGCCATGCCGCCCTGCGCCGCGCCGGTGTGGGAGCGGGTGGGGTAGAGCTTCGAGATGACGGCCGTGTTCGCCTGCGGTCCCGCCTCGATCGCCGCGCGCATGCCGGCACCGCCCGCACCCACGATCACGATGTCGAACTGGTGGTAGTGGACGCCGTCCACGATGGTGCTCGCGGAGGGCTCGGAACCGGGGGTGGCGGTGTCAGTGGTCACGGGCTTCTTTCTCGAGGCGGATGGGGAAGCGGGCTACAGGTCGCCGCAGAAGGAGGGGAGCAGGTCCGCGGGCTGGCCGGCGGGGCACGGGTCGAACGTGAAGACCACGAGCGTGCCGAGCACGAGGAGGACCACCGTGGACGCGACGAGCGCGCCCTTGAGGATCTTCCGGGTGCGGGGCGACGCCGCGTAGTCGTTCACGAGCGTGCGCATGCCGTTGGCGCCGTGGATGACCGCGAGCCAGAGCAGCGCGATGTCCCAGACCTTCCAGAACGGGTCGGACAGCTTGCCGCCGACGAACGCGAAGTCGATGGCCTTGATGCCCTCGCCGTTGACGAGGTTGACGTAGAGGTGGCCGAAGATGAGCACGACGAGCACGACGCCCGAGGCGCGCATGTACATCCAGCCCCACTTCTCCCAGTTGACGCCGCCCTGGGGACGGGGCTGCCGGGCCTGGCGGGGACGCTCGATGCTCACCTGCTGTGCGATGTCGCTCACGATCAGATCCATCCCGCTTCGCTGAACACGTTCATGAGGTGGCGCGGCACGAAGCCGGCCATGAGGACGACCCACAGGCCGATGACCACGTAGAACATCAGGCGCTGGTGCTTGGCGCCGAAGCGCCAGAAGTCGATGAGGATGATGCGCAGCCCGTTGAGCGCGTGGAACCCGATGGCCCCGACGAGGGCGACCTCGCCGATGCCCATGATCGGGTTCTTGTAGGTGCCGATGACCGCGTTGTAGGCCTCGGGGCTCACGCGGATGAGGCTCGTGTCGAGCACGTGCACGAGGAGGAAGAAGAAGATGGACACGCCGGTGATGCGGTGCAGCACCCAGGACCACATGCCCTCGCGGCCCCGGTACAGCGTCCCGGCGGGGACCTTCGGTGCGCGCGAGCTCTGCGGCTCCCGGGTTCCTGTCGTCTTGATGGACACGGAACGACCCTCCCTGATGCTGGTGCCCCGTGGGCGGAGCGCCTTCGCGCCGACATTGCGCGAGGTCCTCAGTCTACGGCCGCCCTCCGAGCGGTCGCCCGTTAGGGCACCCTAAGCGGGCAGGCGTCCGGCCGGCCGGCTCAGGCGCCGACGGGCACGGCGCCGGCGCCCGTGGGATCCGCGGTCTGGAGCGCCGAGCGGCGGGCCGAGACGGCGCGGTCGTAGTGGCCGATGAGCTCGTCGCCGATGGTCGCCCAGGAGCGGCCGAGCACCGCGCGGCGACCGGCCTCGCCCATCCGGAGGCGCATCGGCCCGCTCGCGACGACCTCGTCCACGAGGCGGCGGAGGTCGGCGTCGCGCGGCGACGCGGGGTCGAAGAGGAACCCGTCCGTGCCGTGGTCGACGAGGTCGATCGGGCCGCCCGCGTGCGGGGCGACGACGGGGAGGCCCGAGGCGTGCGCCTCCTGCACCGTCTGGCCGAAGGTCTCCTCGGTCCCGGTGTGCACGAAGACGTCCATCGCGGCGTACGCGGCGGCCAGCTCCCGGCCGCCGACCCGGCCGAGCCACGTGACGGGCATTCCCGCGAGCGCGCGGCGGGCGGAGGCCTGGCTCGGGCCGTCGCCGGCGACGAGGAACCGCACGCCGGGCATCCCGCGGAGCGCGGCGAGCCGCTCGAGCTGCTTCTCGGGCGCGATGCGTCCGACGTAGCCCACGACCGTCTCGCCGCCCGGCGCGACGCGGTGGCGGAGCGCGACCGCGTCGTCCATCGCGCGGTTGCGGGGGTGGTAGCGGTCGAGGTCCACGCCGCGGCCCCAGCGGGCCACGCGCTCGACCCCCGCGGCGGCGAGGTCGGCGGCCGCGGCGCTCGAGGGCGCGAGGGTCAGGTCGGCGCCCTGGTGGATCCAGCGCACGAGCCGCCAGACGTACGGCGCGGTCGCGGCCAGCCGGTTGCGGCGCGCGTAGCCGGCGACGTCGGTCTGGAACACCGCGACCGACGGGGTGTCGATGCGCGTCGCGGCCGCGATGGCCTGGGCGCCGAGGAAGAGGGGGGAGGCGGCGTGCAGCACGTCGGGCGCGAAGTCCGTGAGGAGGCGCAGGACGTGGGGGCTCGGGATCCCGACCGGGAACTGCCGGTAGGCGATGGCCGGGACGCCGTGCACGCGGAATCCCGCGAACTGGGACGGGGCGCCGGCGTCCGGGGCGATCACGAGCACCTCGTGCCCGCGGTCCCGCAGGTGCTCGAGCACCCGGCAGACGCTGGTGGTGACGCCGTTGACGGTGGGGAGGAAGCTCTCGCTGACGACGGCTACGCGCATGCCCACGACGCTAGGCAGGGGCGCCGACCGTGCCGCCGCGGGGCCGTGAACGGGCCGTTGCGGTCGCGTGAACTCGGCGCATCCGGCTGTTTCCCAGGGTGCCGATAGTGTGGGCCCATGGCCGAGCAGACGAGCGCGATCTCCCGTTTCCACAGCGTCATCCCCGCGGGGGGCGTGGGCTCCCGGCTCTGGCCGCTGTCGCGCGCCGACGCCCCGAAGTTCCTCCACGACCTCACCGGATCCGGCCGCACGCTGCTCCGGGACACGTGGGAGCGCCTCGCCCCCCTCTCCGGCGCCGACCGGATCATGGTCGTCACGGGACGCGCCCACCGTGCCGCCGTCGAGGCCCAGCTCCCCGAGCTCGCCGACCCGAACGTGGTCCTCGAGAGCGAGGGACGCGACAGCACCGCCGCTATCGCGCTCGCCGCCGCCATCCTCGAGCGCCGCGAGCCGGGCGTCATCATCGGCTCGTTCGCGGCCGACCACGTCATCGCCGACCCGGACCGCTTCCGCGACACCGTGCGCGAGGCGGTCATCGCCGCCGACGCCGGCTACATCACGACCATCGGCATCACGCCGACGGAGCCCGCCACCGGCTTCGGCTACATCCACACGGGCAAGGCGCTCAGCATCCCCGGAGCCCCGCACGCGCTCGAGGTCGCGTCCTTCGTGGAGAAGCCGAGCATCGGGGTCGCCCGCGGCTACGTGAAGGGGGGCACGCACCTCTGGAACGCCGGCATGTTCATCGCGCGCGCCGACCGCCTGCTGGAAGAGCTCGGCCGCACCGAGCCGGAGCTGCTGAAGGGCGTGCTCGAGCTCGCCGAGGCGTGGGACACCGCCGACCGCGGCCTCGTCGTCGACCGCGTGTGGCCGAACCTCAAGAAGATCGCCATCGACTACTCGGTCGCCGAGCCGGCCGCCGCCCGCGGCGCGCTCGCCGTGATCCCCGGCCGCTTCACCTGGGACGACGTGGGCGACTTCGCCTCCGTCGCGAAGATGCACTCGAGCGGGCGCAAGTCCGACCTCGTGATCCTCGGCGAGGACGCGCGCGTCCTGTCCGACGCGTCGAGCGGCATCGTGGTGGCGAACAGCAAGCGCGTGATCAGCCTCATCGGCGTCCGCGACATCGTCGTGGTCGACACCCCGGACGCCCTCCTCGTGACCACCAAGGAGAACGCGCAGCGGGTGAAGAGCGTCGTCGACGCGCTCAAGCTCAGCGGCGGCACGGACGTGCTGTAACGAAGGGGTAACGAAGGTCGCGGGGGCTCTCCGCGGCCGGAGGGCGCCCCGAGCCCCGCCGCTAGATTCCGGGGATGCCCCGCACCCGCCGCGTCATTCGCGCCGCCTCCCTGCCCCTCGCCCTCCTCGCCGCCGCGGCCCTCGCCGGATGCGGCGCGGCCCCCGAGCCCGGCGCCACCTCGGCCGCCGCGAGCGACTACTGCGCCCGCATGGTCACCAACTCCGGCGGCCTGCAGGACCGCTCCTTCAACCAGTCGAGCTGGGAGGGGCTGCAGCGGGCGGAGGAGGAGCTCGGGATCCAGGCCGACGTGCTCGTCTCCACCTCGGAGACGGACCTCGCGCCCAACGTCGAGCAGGCGGTCGGCACGGGCTGCGGCTTCGTCCTCACCGTCGGCTACGAGCTGGCGGAGGCGACGTCCGCGGCGGCGGCCGAGAACCCGGACGTGCACTTCTCCATCGTCGACGAGGTCGTCGACGCCCCGAACGTGAAGCCGCTCGTCTTCGACACCGCGCAGGCCTCGTACCTCGCGGGCTACCTGGCGGCGGGCGTGAGCGAGACCGGCAAGGTCGGGACCTTCGGCGGCGGGAACCAGCCGCCCGTCACCCTCTTCATGGACGGCTTCGTCGACGGCGTCGCCGCCTACAACCAGGCGCACGGCACGAGCGTCCAGGCTCTCGGCTGGGACGCGGCCGCGCAGGACGGCACGTTCACGGGCGACTTCGAGGACGTGTCGAAGGGCCAGACCACCACGCAGAACCTCCTCGACCAGGGCGCCGACGTGATCATGCCGGTCGCCGGGCAGGTGGGGGAGGGCGCCGCGTCCGCGATCCTGGCGCACGGCAGCGGCAAGCTCATCTGGGTGGACAACGACGGCTACGACACCCTGCCGGCCGAGTACCGGCCGCTCCTGCTCACGAGCGTGCTCAAGGACACCGGGCAGGCCGTGGTCGACATCGTGGGCGACGACCAGAAGGGGTCCTTCACCTCGGAGCCCTACGTCGGCACGCTCGCGAACGGCGGCGTGGGCCTCGCCGGGTACCACGACCTCGCGGCCTCGGTGCCGGCCGGGCTGCAGTCCGAGCTCGACGCGCTGAAGGCCCGGATCGTCTCCGGCGACGTGCGGGTGGAGTCGGTCTCGACGCCGTAGCAGGGCCTGCGTTTCCGCGGTGTTTCGCGGCCGTCGCGGATCGATAACGCTTGCGCCCGGAGGCCCGATCCGGGCGCCGGGAGCATTCCCGCGCATGGGTAACATGAACGCACATCGCCCGGCGGACCCGGGCTGC
The DNA here is from genome assembly GCF_001280205.1 of Clavibacter capsici. Taxonomy (NCBI): domain Bacteria; kingdom Bacillati; phylum Actinomycetota; class Actinomycetes; order Micrococcales; family Microbacteriaceae; genus Clavibacter; species Clavibacter capsici. The sequence continues at coordinate 914,207 of NZ_CP012573.1, forward strand.
ATCTGGAGGCCACAGTGACCATCACCACCCGAAAGGCCGCCCTCGGCGGTCTCGCCGCCGTCGGCATCACCGCGATCCTCGCGGGCTGCGGCGCCGCCCCCGAGTCGACCGCGGGAGGCGCCGGCGGAGCCGCGAAGAGCGACCTGCTCACCTGCATGGTCTCCGACTCCGGCGGATTCGACGACAAGTCGTTCAACCAGCTCGGCTACGAGGGCCTCACCAAGGCCGTCGACGACCTCGGCCTCCCGGCCCCCAAGCCCGTCGAGTCGGCGTCCGAGACCGACTTCGCGCCCAACCTCACCAACCTCGCCGACCAGGGCTGCGGCCTCATCGTCACCGTCGGCTTCCTCCTCAAGGAGGCCACCGAGGAGGCGGCGAAGGCCAACCCCGACATCGAGTACGCGATCATCGACGACGCGCAGATCACCGCGGACAACGTGAAGCCGATCACCTTCAACACGAGCGAGGCCGCGTTCCTCGCGGGCTACTCGGCCGCGGCCTACTCGAAGACCGGCACGGTCGGCACCTTCGGCGGCCTGCAGATCCCGACCGTCACGATCTTCATGGACGGCTTCGTGGACGGCGTGGAGTACTACAACGAGCAGAAGGGCAAGGACGTCAAGGCCATCGGCTGGGACGTCGCGAGCCAGAGCGGGTCGTTCACGGGCGAGTTCGTCGCCAACCAGACGGCCAAGACCGCCGCTCAGACCCTCATCGACCAGGGCGCGGACGTCATCATGCCCGTCGGCGGACCGATCTTCCTCAGCGCCGGCGAGGCCATCCGCGACTCCAGCGACAAGAAGGTCGTCATGGTGGGCGTCGACTCCGACGCCTACGAGACCGCGCCCGACCTCAAGGACCTCTTCCTCACCTCGGTGCTCAAGGGCATCGACGCGGGCGTCGAGGACGTCGTGAAGACCGCGGCGGACGACCAGTTCGACGCGACGCCCTACGTGGGGACGCTGAAGAACGGCGGCGTGGACATCGCCCCGTTCCACGACTACGAGTCCGAGGTCCCGTCGGACCTCTCGGGCGAGATCGAGACGATCAAGGCCGGCATCGTCGACGGCTCGATCACCGTCGAGTCGCCGTCGTCGCTGACGAAGTAGCATCGAACGCACCGCGGGGGGATCGGCAGTCGCCGGTCCCCCCGCCGCGTGCTCACCACACCCACCGAACAGATTGATCCGATGAAGCTCGAACTGCGGGGCATCACCAAGCGCTTCGGCGCGCTGGTGGCCAACGACCACATCGACCTCGTCGTCCGCCCGGGGGAGATCCACTGCCTCCTCGGCGAGAACGGCGCCGGCAAGTCCACGCTGATGAACGTGCTCTACGGCCTGTACCAGGCCGAGGAGGGCGAGATCCTGCTGGACGACCGGGTGGCGCGGTTCGCCGGACCCGGCGACGCGATGGCCGCCGGCATCGGCATGGTCCACCAGCACTTCATGCTCATCCCCGTGTTCACGGTCGCGGAGAACGTCATGCTCGGGCACGAGCAGACGAAGCTCGGCGGCCGGCTCGACCTCGCCGGAGCACGCGCGAAGGTGCGCGAGATCTCGGCCCGGTTCGGCTTCGACGTGGATCCCGACGCGCTCGTCGCCGACCTGCCCGTCGGCGTGCAGCAGCGCGTGGAGATCATCAAGGCCCTGTCGCGCGACGCGGAGGTGCTCGTGTTCGACGAGCCGACCGCGGTGCTCACCCCGCAGGAGACCGACGAGCTCATGGTGATCATGAAGCAGCTGCGGGACGCCGGGACGGGCATCGTCTTCATCACCCACAAGCTGCGCGAGGTGCGCGAGGTCGCGGACCGCATCACCGTGATTCGGCTCGGCAAGGTGGTCGGCGAGGCCGAGCCCACAGCCACCAACGCGGAGCTCGCCTCGCTCATGGTCGGCCGGAGCGTGTCGCTCACCGTCCAGAAGGCGCCGGCGACGCCGGGCGACGCGGCCCTCGTGGTCCGCGACCTCACGGTCGTGGACGCCGCCGGCCAGGTCGTCGTCGACGGCGTGAGCTTCGAGGTGCACGCGGGGGAGATCCTCGCCATCGCGGGCGTGCAGGGCAACGGCCAGACCGAGCTCACCGAGGCGATCCTCGGGCTGCAGCCCCGCGTGTCCGGCACCATCGACCTCGACGGGACGCGCCTCACCGGCCGCTCCGTCCGGCGCGTGCTCGACGCGGGCGTCGGCTTCGTGCCCGAGGACCGCAACGAGGACGGTCTCGTCGCCGAGTTCTCCATCGCCGAGAACCTCATGCTCGACCGCTCCGACAGCCCGCCGTTCGTGGTCGCCGGATCCCTGAAGCTCGGCTACCTCGACTCGTTCGCGCGCGACCGCGTGCGCGAGTTCGACATCCGGACGCAGGGCATCGAGACCCACGTCGGCCGGCTCTCCGGCGGCAACGCGCAGAAGGTCGTGCTCGCCCGCGAGCTGAGCCGGGAGCTCCGCCTGTTCGTCGCCGCGCAGCCCACGCGCGGCCTCGACGTCGGCTCCATCGAGTTCGTGCACACCCGCGTCGTCGAGACGCGCGACCGGGGCCTGCCCGTCATCGTCGTCTCCACGGAGCTCGACGAGGTCGTCGCGCTCGCCGACCGGATCGCCGTCATGTACCGCGGCGGCATCGTCGGCATCGTCCCGGGCGACACCCCGCGCGACGTGCTCGGCCTCATGATGGCCGGCGAGGTCCCGGCATCCGTCCCCACCACCACGACCGCCGGAGGGCGCCCCGCATGACCGACGACACCACTCGTCCCGAGGGCCACGGTCCCGAGGACCCGTCCGCGGGGCAGCTGCCCGCCTCCGGTCGCGAGTCCGGATCCGTGGGCGACCCCACGCGCTCGGAGGCGCCCGCGGGCGTGCCCGCCGTCGCCACCGCCGAGCCCGCCCCCGGCTCCGGCTCCGACGGCGGGGGATCCCGCGCCGGTCAGGTGCTCCGCGAGATCGCGAGCGGCAGCGCGCTGCTGTCGGTGCTCGCGGTCGTGCTGTCGCTCGTCGTCGGCGCCCTGCTCATCGCCGTCACCGACGAGGCGACGCAGAAGGCGGCCGGCTACTTCTTCAGCCGCCCGCTCGACACGCTGCGGGCCGGATGGGATGCGGCCAGCGGCGCGTACTCCGCTCTCTTCCAGGGCTCGATCTACAACTTCCGCCGCCCGGGCTTCGCGAACGGCATCAAGCCGCTCACCGAGACGCTCACCTTCGCCACCCCGCTCATCGCGGCCGGCCTCGGCGTGGCGCTCGCGTTCCGCGTGGGCCTGTTCAACATCGGCGCCCGCGGGCAGATGCTCATCGCCGCCGCGTGCGCCGGCTGGGTCGGCTTCAGCTTCGACATGCCGCCCGTGGTCCACCTGGTGCTCGCGGTCGGCGCGGGCATCCTCGGCGGCGCGGTCTGGGGCGGGATCGTCGGCCTCCTCAAGGCGCGCACGGGCGCGCACGAGGTGATCGTCACGATCATGCTCAACTACGTCGCGTTCTACCTCCTCTCCTACCTGCTGCGGACGCCGGGCCTCCTCCAGGCGCCCGGGTCCAACAACCCGAAGACCCCGGGCATGAAGGACAGCGCGGTCTTCCCCGCCCTCCTCGGCGACGGGTACTCGCTGCACGCGGGCTTCCTCGTCGTCGTGGTCGCCACGGTGATCGTCTGGTACCTCCTCAACCGCTCCGGACTCGGCTTCCGGTTCCGCGCGGTGGGCGAGAACCCGAGCGCGGCGCGGGTCGCGGGCATCGACGTCAAGAACTCGTACCTCTACGCCATGCTCATCTCCGGCGGGCTCGCGGGCCTCGCCGGGGCGAGCCAGGTGCTCGGCACGGTCACCACGGGCTTCAGCTCGGGGATCGACGCGGGCATCGGCTTCGACGCCATCACGGTGGCGCTGCTCGGCCGCAGCCGGCCGTGGGGCGTGTTCGTCGCGGGGATCCTGTTCGGCGCGTTCAAGGCCGGCGGGTTCTCCATGCAGGCGGCCGAGGGCGTGCCCATCGACATCGTCGTGGTCGTCCAGTCGCTCATCGTCCTGTTCATCGCGGCGCCGCCGCTCGTCCGGGCGGTCTTCCGACTGCCCGCGCCGGGCCAGGCGCGTCGCACCATCCGGATCCGGAAGGCGGCGCTCAGCTCGTGACCGCGACCACCCCCACCGCCGCGCCCACGCCGGCGCCCCACGGCCCCGCGGCCGCCGCCCTCGAGCGCGCCGTCGCGACGAGCTGGAAGGCGCCCGTCGCCTTCGGGATCTTCACCGTCGTCTCGCTCGTCCTCTTCGTGCTCCTCGGGCGCGAGGGATCCAGCACGTTCGGGCTCTCCACGGGCACCGACCTCATCCAGCTGGCGCCGCTCGTGCTGCCGACCGCCGCGACGGGCGTCGCCGTGACGGTGCTGCTCGCCGCGCTCACGGTGGTGTCCGCCCTGCTGGTGCGCCGGTCGGCGAAGGTGCCGCTGTGGCTCACGGTCGTGTTCGCGATCCTGTTCCTCGTGGCGTTCCTCACCTGGGCGTCCGCGGGCCAGACCATCCCCGTGCCCGGCCTCCTCGTCGGGACCGTGAGCCTGTCCGTGCCGCTCATCTTCGGCGCGCTCGGCGGCGTGCTGTCGGAGCGGGTCGGCGTCGTCAACGTCGCGATCGAGGGGCAGCTGCTCGCGGGCGCGTTCGTGTCGGCGGTCGTCGCCTCCGTGACGGGCCAGCCGCTCATCGGCCTCGCCTCCGCGATGGTGGCCGGCATGCTCGTGTCGTTCGTGCTGGCGGCCTTCGCCATCAAGTACCTGGTCGACCAGGTCATCGTGGGCGTCGTGCTCAACGTGCTCGTCACGGGCCTCACGAGCTTCCTGTTCTCGCAGGTGCTCTCGGCCGACCCGGGCACGCTCAACTCGCCGCCGCGCTTCGACCGCATCGACATCCCGGTCCTCGGCCAGATCCCCATCATCGGACCCGTGCTGTTCCGGCAGACGATCATCGTCTACCTCATGTACGTGGCCGTCTTCCTCGTCTGGTACTGCCTCTTCCACACCCGCTGGGGCCTCCGCCTCCGCGCGGTGGGCGAGCACCCGCAGGCCGCCGACACCGTGGGCATCAAGGTCGCGGGCACCCGGTTCTGGAACGTCTCCCTCGCGGGCGCGATCGCGGGCCTGGGCGGCGCGTTCTTCACGCTCGGCTCCGTCGGCGCGTTCAACAAGGAGATGACGGCGGGCGCGGGCTTCATCGCGCTGGCCGCGGTCATCTTCGGCCGGTGGGATCCGCTGCGCGCCACGCTCGCGGCCCTCCTGTTCGGGTTCGCGAGCAACCTGCAGAACGTCCTCGGCGTCATCGGGTCGCCCGTGCCGAGCGAGTTCATGCTGATGCTGCCGTACGTCGTGACCATCGCCGCGGTCGCAGGCCTCGTGGGGCAGGTGCGCGGCCCCGCCGCCGCCGGCAAGCCCTACGTGAAGTCGTGAGCGCCGTGGAGCCCGTGGAGTCGGGCGGCATCGACTGGGGGTCGCTCCGCGAGGCGGCCCATGAGGCCATGGGCCGCGCGTACGTCCCGTACTCGCGCTTCCCGGTGGGCGTCGCGGCCATCGCCACCGACGGCCGCGTCATCACCGGCTGCAACGTGGAGAACGCGTCCTACGGCCTGACGCTCTGCGCCGAGTGCGCGCTCGTCTCGGTCCTCCACCTCACGGGCGGCGGCCAGCTGGTCGCCTTCACGTGCGTGGACGGCGACGGGAACATCCTCATGCCGTGCGGGCGCTGCCGGCAGCTGCTGTTCGAGCACGCGGTGCCGGGGATGCTGCTGGAGACCGTGTCGGGGATCCGCACGATCGACGAGGTCCTGCCCGACGCCTTCGGGCCGAGCACGCTGGACGCCTACGGGGTCCGCCCGTGAGCGCCGCGTACGACGTCGTCGACCTGATCCGCGCCAAGCGCGACGGCGGCCGGCTCTCCACCGCCGAGATCGACTGGCTCGTCGCGGCGTACACCGACCGCTACGTGGCGGACGAGCAGATGGCCGCGCTCGCGATGGCGATCCTGCTCCGCGGCATGGACCGCACCGAGATCCGCGACCTGACGCTCGCCATGATCGCGAGCGGCGAGACCCTCGACTTCTCGGGTCTCGGCAAGCCCACGGTCGACAAGCACTCCACGGGCGGCGTGGGCGACAAGATCACCCTCCCGCTGATGCCGCTGGTCGCCTCCTACGGCGTCGCGGTGCCGCAGCTCTCGGGCCGCGGCCTCGGTCACACGGGCGGCACGCTCGACAAGCTCGAGTCGATCCCCGGCTGGCGCGCCGACCTCTCCACGGAGGAGATGGTGCAGCAGATGAGGGACCACGGCGGCGTGGTCTGCGCGGCCGGCAGCGGCCTCGCCCCCGCGGACAAGCGCCTCTACGCGCTCCGCGACACGACGGGCACGGTCGAGGCGATCCCGCTCATCGCCTCCAGCATCATGAGCAAGAAGATCGCGGAGGGCACGGGCGCGCTCGTCCTGGACGTGAAGTTCGGCGGCGGCGCCTTCATGACCGACATCGACCGGTCGCGCGAGCTCGCGCGCACCATGGTCGAGCTCGGCACCGACGCGGGCGTGCGGACGACCGCGCTCCTCACCGACATGGACGTGCCGCTCGGCCTCGCCATCGGCAACGCCAACGAGGTGCGCGAGTCCGTCGAGGTGCTCGCGGGCGGCGGCCCCGCCGACGTCGTGGAGCTCACCCTCGCGCTCGCGCGCGAGATGCTCGCGGCCGTCGGGATCCCCGACGCCGACGTCGAGGAGGCCCTCCGCGACGGCCGGGCCATGGACTCGTGGCGCGCCACCGTGCGCGCGCAGGGCGGGGATCCGGACGCCGCGCTGCCCGTGGCCCGCGAGACGCACGTGGTCACCGCCGAGCGCGACGGCGTGCTCGTGCAGCAGGAGGCGCTCCCGTTCGGCATCGCCGCCTGGCGCCTCGGCGCCGGACGCGCGCGCCAGGGCGACGCCGTGCAGCACGCCGCGGGAGTGGACCTGCACGCGAAGCCCGGGGACCGCGTCCGCCGCGGCGACCCGCTGTTCACGCTGTCCGCCGACGAGCCCGAGCGGTTCGCCCGCGCGCTGGAGTCGCTCGAGGGCGCCTACCGCGTCGGCGACCCGGAGGAGCACGTCGCGCGCGGCCCGCTCGTGCGGGAGCGCATCACCGCAGAGGGCTGATCCGGTCGCGTCCGGCCGCCGTCCGCGCGACGACGGCCGGGCGCGCCGCCCCTCGCGACGTCGCGCCGCGCCTCAGCCGATGCGCTCGAGGGCGTCGACCACCACGTCCCAGAAGCCGGCGTGGTCGAGGTCGACCGCCACCTGCGTCGTGCAGCCGGTGGGCGCGGGACGGCGGAGGTCGGCCACGGTCATGCCGGTCGTGTGCGTGCCCGAGAGCTCCACCGAGATCGGCGCGCGCCGCACCGAGACGAGCCGCGGGTCGATGACGCGGGCGACCGCGCACGGGTCGTGCACGGGCGGGCTCGGGAAGTCCTGCCGGTCGTGGTAGGCCCGGCCGTACGACTCCATCGAGTCGACGACGAAGCGCGCCGCCGGCGTGCCGATGGCGGCGATGCGCGCCATGACCTCGGGCGTCGCGGTCGCCTGGTAGGTGAGGTCGAGCCCCACCATGGTCACGGGCCACGCCTCGCCGAACACGATGTGGGCGGCCTCCGGATCCACCGCGACGTTGAACTCCGCGACCGCCGTGCTGTTGCCGTGGTGGTACCCGCCGCCCATGAGCACGACCTCCTTCACGCGCTCGACGATGCGCGGCTCGCGGCGCACGGCGAGGGCGACGTTGGTGAGCGCCCCGATGGGCACGAGGGTGATCTCGCCGGGCGCGTGCGCCATGACGGTTTCGATGATGAGGTCCACCGCGTGCCGCCGGTCGAGCGCCACGGTCGGCTCCGGCAGCTCGGGCCCGTCGAGGCCGGTCTCCCCGTGGATCTCGGGCGCCGTCATCACGGGCCGGACCAGCGGGCGCGCGCAGCCGGCCGCGACGGGCACGCCGTGGATCCCGGCGACCGTCGCGACCGCGAGCGCGTTCCGCGTGACCTTCTCGAGCGTCTGGTTCCCGGCGACCGTGGTGATGCCGACGAGCTCCACCTCGGGGCTGCCGTGCGCGAGCATCAGCGCGAGGGCGTCGTCGTGCCCGGGGTCGCAGTCGATCAGGATCTTGCGGGGCATGGGTCCTCCGGCTCGGGTCGCGCCCCGCCGGTGCGTGGCGCACCGATCGTTCGTGTGCCGACGACCTCCGCGTGGGCCTCGACGAGGCTAGTAGATTCGTCCCATGACACGCGCTCCCGAGGACTCCACGCTGCCCGGCGGAGGGTCGTACCGCGACCTCCCCAAGGTCTCCCTGCACGACCACCTCGACGGCGGCCTCCGCCCCGGCACGATCGTCGAGCTCGGCGACGAGGCCGGCATCGAGCTCCCCGCCCAGGAGGCCGACGCGCTCGGCGAGTGGTTCCGCACCAGCGCCGACTCCGGATCCCTCGTCGACTACCTGAAGACCTTCGACGTCACCATCGCCGTCATGCAGACCGAGGAGAACCTGGCGCGCGTCGCCCGGGAGTTCGTCGAGGACCTCGCGGACGACGGCGTCGTCTACGGCGAGATCCGGTGGGCGCCCGAGCAGCACCTTACCCGGGGCCTGTCGCTCGACGCCGTCGTCGAGGCCGTGCAGTCCGGCATCGAGGAGGGCGTGCGCGGCGTCGAGGAGGCGGGCGGATCCATCCGCGTCGGCCAGCTGGTCAGCGCCATGCGCCACCTCGACCGCGGCACCGAGATCGCCGAGCTCGCCGTCCGGCACCGCGACCGCGGCGTCGTCGGCTTCGACATCGCGGGCCCCGAGGCCGGATTCCCGCCGTCCCGCCTGCAGGGCGCGTTCGACCTCCTGGCGCGCGAGTGGATGCCCCGCACGGTCCACGCGGGCGAGGCCGACGGCCTCGAGTCCATCCGCTCCGCCCTGCTCGACGGCCGCGCGCTCCGCCTCGGCCACGGCGTGCGCATCGCCGAGGACATCGAGATCGACAGCGAGGAGGGCGAGGACGTCTTCGTCACCCTCGGCACGCTCGCGCAGTGGGTGAAGGACCGCGGGATCCCGCTCGAGCTCAGCCCGTCGTCCAACCTGCAGACCGGCGCCATCGAGGCGTGGGGCGACACGATGCGCGACCACCCCTTCGACCTGCTCTACCAGCTCGGCTTCGCCGTCACGGTGAACACCGACAACCGCCTCATGAGCGGCACCTCCATCAGCCGGGAGCTCGCGCTCCTCACGGACGCGTTCGCGTACGACCTCGACGACCACGAGGCCTTCCAGCTGAACGCGGCCGCCGCGGCCTTCCTGCCGCTGGAGGAGCGCGAGGCGCTCGCCGACATCGTCTCCGACGGTTTCGCCCGCCTGTAGCCCGGGCGCCACGGCCTCCCGTCCCGCTCGTCCCGTCCCGCTCGCCGCTTCGACAGAGAGGTCGCACCCCGTGCTCCCACCGCTCCCGGACGACGCCGTCACCCTCGGCGCCGAGGCCGCCGACTGGCGCGCGGCCGTGCGCCTCGTCGGCGACGCGCTCGTGCGCACCGGCGCGGCCACGGCCGACTACGCCGACGCCATGATCCGGGTCGTGGAGGAGTTCGGGGCCTACGTCGTCATCGCCCCGGGCCTCGCGCTCGCCCACGCCCGGCCAGGCCCCGACACCCTCGCGGACGGCCTCGCGGTCGTGACCCTCACGGAGCCCGTCGCGTTCGGGCACGCGCACAACGACCCGGTCGACGTCATCGTCGGCCTCGCGCTGACCACGGTCGACCGGCACGTCTCGTCGGTCGCCGACATGGCCAACATCTTCAACGATGCCACCGCCATCCCGCGGCTGCGCGCCGCCACCACGGTCGACGAGGTCCGGCGCATCATGGCCGGCGAGGAGAGCGCATGAAGGTCGTCGCCATCTGCGGCGTGGGGATCGGCACGTCCGGCATCCTCAAGGTCAACGCGGAACGGGCGCTCGCGCGCCTCGGCATCGAGGCGGACGTCACGGCGGCCGACCTCGCCAGCGTCGCCTCGATCGGGGAGGACGCGCAGGTCATCCTCACGTCGCCCGAGCTGGTCGACCGCATCGGCGCCACGTACGCCGACATCGTGGTGATCGAGAACTACTTCGACCTCGAGGAGATCTCGGCCAAGCTCGACGCCGCGCTCGGCTGAGCCGGCGCGTCGTCCGGCGACCGCCCGACCGGCGACGCGGGGGCCGCGCCACCCCTCCAGACCACGATCCCCGCCGCCAGCAGCGACGCGCCGACGATCCCGGCGCCCGCCGCGAGCACCGCGGGCGACGGGCCGTTGATCGGCTGCCCCGCGAGCGCCTGCACGGTGACGAGCGCGACCACCGCGAGGTACGCGACCGCCGCGACGGCCGTGAGCCGCACGCGCACCCGGTCGGGCGCGAGCGCCGGGATCCGCCGGGCCGCGAGCCCGAGCAGGAGCGCCGCGATCGGCAGCGCCTGCAGCGCGTGCATGCCGACGAAGTGGGGGATCCGCAGGTCGCCCGAGGCGGTGCTCCAGCCGAGGACGGGCAGCCCCGGCCCGCCGTCCTCCGCCCCCACGGTGTGCGCGCCCGCGACGCCGTGGAAGTCGGCGAGCTGGGCTGCGGTCGGCGACGTCATGAGGTACGCCAGGCCGATCCCGACGAGCGAGATGAGGGCGCCCGCGCGGATCCCGAGCGTCAGCGCCGGATCGGGCAGCCGGAGCCGGAGGACCGCGATGCTCGTGACGAAGGCGCAGAGGTAGAGCACGGTGATCGACACGGCCATCACGCCCCACAGCGTCGTCGCGAGCGGGCTCGTGACGTTGAAGTGGCTCGTCGTCCCGGCCGCCGCCGCGCCCACGATGACCGCCTGCTCGACGACGAGCGCGACCGCCACCACGGTGCCCACGAGGTGCGCCTGCCGCCGGAAGCGGGGGAGGCGCGCGATGAGCCAGGCCCAGGTGACGGCGTAGACGAGGATCGAGAGCGCGAACTTCGCGGGCTTGTCCCAGACGGGCGCACCCGACACGATCCGGTCGTCGACCACGCGGCCCACGACGCAGACGGCGGCGACCACGACCATGAGCGCCGCGACCGTCATCAGCGGCAGGTGCCAGCCGAAGGCGCGGCGGATCACGACGCGGCTCCCGTCGGCATCGCGACGGTGGCCTGCGCGATGCGCCGCAGCCCGGCGGCGAGGTGGTCGCCGAGCACCGTGCCGACGACCATCAGCTCGGCCATCGCCGTGCGGTCCGGCCGGGCCCGCACCGCGGCGAGGTCGGCGTCGGCCTGGATCCCCGCGGCCTCGGCGTACCGGTCCAGGTAGCCGTCGTCCATCCGGTGCCCCGAACGCTCGAGGGCGTCGACGGCCCGCGCCGCCTGAGCCCGGCCCGCATGCCCCTCGAGCACGCACCATCCCGCCCGGCGCGTGACCGCGTCGATGCGGTCGAGCGCGTCGGCCGCGGGCGGATCCGCGGGCGCCGGTCCGGGCGTCAGGGCGTCCTGCGCCACCGCGAACACGTCCTGCACCTCGCGGGCGTCGTCGTCGAGGACGGCGAGCACCTCGCGGGCCCGGGCGACCGGCAGCCGCCCGACGTCGATGAGCGCGCGGACCAGGCGCACCCGGCGGACGTGCGCGTCGTCGTACTCGGTGCGGTTGTCGCTCACGCGCGCCCCCGCGGGCAGCAGGCCCTCGCGGACGTAGTACTTGATGGTGGCCGGCGCGACGCCCGTGGCGTCGGCGAGCTCGGTGATGCGCATGGCGTGAGGCTAGCGCACTGATAGCGGCACTACCAGTGGCGCGCGGAAGGGGTCCGCGGGCCGTCGTGCGGCCCGCGGATCCTCCTCGGCTACAGCTCGAGCAGGGCGGGGACGGCCTGCGCGAGGTCGGCCACGATCGCGCGCGCCGCATCCCGTCGCTCGGCGACGGTGCCCTGGGTGCTCTGCGCGTCGAGGTACACCTTGACCTTGGGCTCCGTGCCGCTCGGCCGCACGATGAGGCGCGCGCCGTCGCCCAGGTGGAAGCGCAGCACGTCGCTCGGCGGCAGGTCGCCGAACCCGTCGGCGAGGTCGTCCATGCGCTCGACCCGACGGGACCCGATGGCGGCGGGCGGCGACTGCCGGAGCTTCGCCATGATCCGCGGGATGACGGCCAGGTCGGTGACGCGCACCGAGATCTGGTCGCTCGCGAACGACCCGAACCGCTCGGCGAACTCGCGGTCGTAGTCGTCGATGGTCAGCCCGCGCGCCTTCAGCGTCATGACGCCGTGCAGCACCGCGACGGCTGCGGAGATGCCGTCCTTGTCGCTCGTGATCCACGGCGCGACCAGGTAGCCGAGCGCCTCCTCGTAGCCGTAGATGAGGTCGGGTGCGCGCGAGATCCACTTGAAGCCCGTGAGCGTCTCGCGGTACCCGAAGCCGAGCTCGCGGGCCACCACCTCGAGCGCGGGGGAGGAGACGAGCGAGGACGCGAAGGTGCCCGTGTTGCCGTCCTCGGCGTAGCGCTCGGCGATCCCGAGGCCGAGCAGCATGCCGACCTCGTTGCCCGAGAGGCGGCGCCAGGCCCCGTGCTCGTCGACGATGGCGACGGCGAGCCGGTCGGCGTCGGGGTCGTTGGCGATGATGAGCTCCGCGTCGGCCTCGACGGCCGCCTGGAACGCGAGGTCGAGCGCGCCCGGCTCCTCGGGGTTCGGGAAGTCGACGGTGGGGAAGTCGGGGTCGGGATCCGCCTGCGCGGCCACCAACACGGGCGCGTCCACGCCGACGGCCTCGAACACGCGCGCCGCGGTCTCCCACCCGACGCCGTGCAGCGGCGTGTACACCCAGGCGAGCGGCGCGAGGGGGGCCGCGAACAGGTCGGCCGTCTCCCGCACGTAGGAGTCGAGGAGGGACTCGGGCGCGATCTCGTAGTCGTCCGCCACGGGCAGCTGCTGCACGGTGCGCTCGCCCGCCGCCTTGTGGATGAAGGCCGCGATGTCGCGGTCGGCCGGGCTGACGATCTGCGACCCGTGGTCCTCGTCGCCCAGGTAAACCTTGTAGCCGTTGTCGCGCGCCGGGTTGTGCGACGCGGTGACCATGACGCCGGCGCTCACGCCGAGGTGCTTGACCGCGTAGGCGAGCACGGGCGTCGGCAGCGCGCGCGGGAGGAGTACGGTGCGGACGCCGGCGCCGGCCATGATGCGCGCGGTGTCCTCGGCGAAGACGCGCGAGTTGTGCCGGCCGTCGTACCCGATGACGATGCTCGGGCGGGGGCTGCGGCTGCGGAGGTAGTCGGCGAACCCGGCGGCGGCCTGCGACACGAGCACGCGGTTCATGCGGTTCGGGCCCGCGCCCAGCTCGCCGCGGAGGCCCGCGGTGCCGAACTGCAGGCGCGTCTGGAAGCGGTCGCGGAGGCCGGCGGCCGCCTGCTCGCGCTCGGCGGCCGACGCCCCGGTGGCGGTGCCGTCCACGAGGTCGAGCAGCCCGTCGACCTCGGCGCGCGTGACGGGATCCGGGTCCTGGGCCCGCCAGGCCCGCGCGGCGGCGGCGAGCGCGACGGTCTCCTCGCGGCTCACAGGGCGCCCACGATGCGGGCGAGCAGATCGCCGATGCGGCCCTCGGCGGCGCGACCGGCCTCGATGACCTCCTCGTGGCTGAGCGGCGTCTCCTGGATGCCCGCGGCGAGGTTCGTGATGAGCGACATGCCGAGCACCTCCATGCCCGCCTCGCGCGCGGCGATGGCCTCGAGCGCGGTGGACATGCCGACGATGTGCCCGCCGATCGCCTCGGCCATGCGGACCTCGGCCGGCGTCTCGTAGTGGGGGCCGCGGAACTGGCAGTACACGCCCTCGTCGAGCTCGGGATCCACCCCGTGGGCGATGGCGCGGAGGCGGGCCGAGTAGAGGTCCGTGAGGTCGACGAACGTCGCGCCCTCGAGCGGCGAGTCCGCGGTGAGGTTGATGTGGTCGCTGATGAGCACGGGCGTGCCGGGCGTCCAGTGGCGCTTGATGCCGCCCGCGCCGTTGGTGAGGATCATCGTGGTGGCGCCGGTCGCGGCCGCGGTGCGCACGCTGTGCACGACCCGGCGGACCCCGTGGCCCTCGTAGTAGTGGGTGCGCGCGCCGATGACGAGGGCGCGGCGGCCCGAGGGCAGCAGGACGCTCCGCAGGGATCCGACGTGGCCCTCCAGCGCGGGCTTCGAGAAGCCGACGACCTCGGTGGCCGGGACGGTCGCGGTCGTCTCGCCGATGAGATCGGCCGCGCGGCCCCATCCGCTGCCGAGGGTCAGGGCGATGTCGTGGCGCTCGACGCCCGTGAGCTCGGCGATCTGCCGGGCCGCCTGCCGCGCGATCTCCTGGGGGTCCGCGTCGGGCGACTCGAGGGGGTTGCTGTAGGTCATGCCCCGATCCTAAATGCGCGGACGGGGGCGGCCCGGGTCGCCGCGACGGGCGGGTTCGCGCGCGACGCGGGGCTACGCGATGATGTGCGCATGGGATACGAGTTCGAGGCCAACCAGCGGATCGCCGTCCTCGGAGGAGGGCCCGGCGGCTACGAGGCCGCCATCGCCGGAGCCCAGCTCGGCGCGGAGGTGACGCTCGTGGAGCGCGTGGGCGTCGGCGGCTCGGCCGTGATGACCGACGTCGTCCCCTCGAAGACCCTCATCGCCACCGCCGAGGCCACCAACGCGCTCGGCGAGGCCGCGGACCTCGGCGTCCAGTTCTTCTCCCGCGGCGAGCAGACGCGCCGGCCCGTGCGGCCCGAGGTGGCCGTCAACCTCCAGGCCGTCAACGACCGCCTGCTCCGCCTCGCGCGCCAGCAGTCCGAGGACATGAAGTCGAGCCTCATCCGCGCGGGCGTCCGCATCGTGCAGGGCGAGGGCCGGCTCGACGGGCCGAACCGCATCATTGTCTCCACCGGCCGGGGCGGGGCCGGCACCGACTTCGACGAGATCGACGCCGACACCACGGTCATCTCCACGGGCGCGAGCCCCCGCATCCTCCCCACGGCCAAGCCGGACGGCGAGCGGATCCTCACGTGGACGCAGCTCTACACGATGGAGTGCGTGCCCGAGCACCTCATCGTCGTCGGATCCGGCGTCACGGGCGCCGAGTTCGCCTCCGCCTACACGGCGCTCGGCGCGAAGGTCACGCTCATCTCCTCCCGCGACCAGGTGCTGCCCGGCGAGGACGCCGACGCCGCCCGCGTCATCGAGGACGTCTTCACGCGCAACGGCATGACCGTGCTGTCGAAGTCCCGCGCCGAGTCGGTCGTGCGCCAGGGCGACGGCGTGGTCGCGACGCTCGCCGACGGCCGGGTCGTCGAGGGCAGCCACTGCCTCATGGCGGTCGGATCCGTGCCGAACACCTCGGGGCTCGGCCTGGAGGAGGCGGGCGTGCAGATGAGCGAGTCCGGCCACATCCGGGTCAACCGCGTCGCGCGCACCTCCGTGCCGAGCGTGTACGCGGCCGGCGACTGCACCACGTTCCTCCCGCTCGCGTCCGTCGCGTCGATGCAGGGCCGCACGGCCGTCTACCACGCGATGGGCGACGCGGTCAGCCCCACCGAGCTCCGCAACGTGACCTCGAACATCTTCACGCAGCCGGAGATCGCGACGGTCGGCTGGTCGCAGAAGCAGATCGAGGAGGGGCTCGCGCAGGGCGACATCTACAAGCTCCCGCTCGCCTCGAACCCCCGGGCCAAGATGCAGAACGTGAAGGACGGCTTCGTGAAGCTGTTCGCGCGCACCGGCTCCGGCACGGTCATCGGCGGCGTCATCGTGGCGCCCAAGGCGAGCGAGCTGATCTTCCCGCTCGCGCTCGCGGTGGAGCACCGCCTCACCGTGGACGACGTCGCGCGTGCGTTCACGGTCTACCCGTCGCTCTCGGGGAGCATCTCCGACGCGGCGCGCGCCATGCACATCGTCCTCTGATCCAGAACATCGTCGCCTCAGGCGGGGTCGATGAGAGGGCATCCACGGGCGTCAGCCGATCGATCCCGACTTCTGAACAGGGTCGCACTGATCTCTGCCCATGCGCCTTTCCACTGGTCACGAGGGCCCGCGTGGCGTGCCGGAGCATCCGTGAGTCAGGCGATCATGTCCATGGATCGGATGCTGGACGCGGGTTCCGAGTCGTCTAGCAAGGACGCGCGGTTCGGGTATGGGGCTCGTCTACCGAGCGCGCGGGCTCGGTACCCACTGAGCACCGAGCCCGCGTCTGGTCATTTCGGGTCCAGCGGCTAAGGCGTCCGGTCACCCGTGCATGTCGGCCCTGTCCCGCATTTTGCTCGGAATTGCGTACTAGCGGCGACATCGCCCCACGGCACGCTGGCGCCACCATGGTGGGTCTTGTCCGCATAACCCAGTCCGTACCAGGCCAGCTGGATGCCGATGGTGCTTCCGTTGTACCCGCGGTAGTAGCCCAGTCCTTGGCCGAAGTTCATTTCTCCGTCAGAGAAGACGTCGAACGTGTAATCCGTCCGCGTCTCGTCGCTGAAGCCCACGACGTAATCGCCCTCGGTCGGCGTCGACCAGTCGATGGAACTGTACGCGAAGTAGGTGTGACCCGAGTCGGGCGTGATGTCTTCGCCGTCCTGCTCAGTAGCGGCTCTGGCGCTGGAGTCGCCGGCATCGGAGTCGGCCGCTGTCCGGGACGTCATGGCATCGAGCTTCTCCCGGGTCAGTCCTCCCGGTAGAGAACCATCGGGGTTCGGGATCACGACGAGGGTGCTGTCATCGATCGGTCCCGTGGGATAGAAGAGTCCTTCCGCGGTGCTCACTGCTTGGCTCGGATCGACGATCAGGTATCCGGGCGCCGAATGCGCGGAAGCCATGTCCGGTGCCGCGCTCGCGCCGGCGGCGAATGGTGTGGCGCTGAGCGCCGAGAAGGCGGCGCTCCTCCATTTCCTCATATGCATCGATCCAATCGTCAGGGACGCGATTCATGCGTCCTCGAGAGAGGAGGATAAGAGCCGATGGCGCTGGACGCGAGCTAATGCCCGTGGCGCGCGACTGTGGTAGAGGAGATCTCTCGACAAGACTGTGCAGAACTTCAGCGCAGGCGACAAGGGGGCGATAGCGTACGGGATATTTTGCCTCGAGAAAGCAGGTTTCTCCATGGAAACAGGTCGTCGTCATGCAGTCATTCACACGTTCGCTGGCTCGGCGCTCGCATTGGCCGCGGTGGTCGGTCTTCTCCATTCTTCAGTCCATGTCGCTCGAATCAGCAGCGACGTCGGGATCTTGGCGCTCGAGGTGTTCGGCGGTCCAGCTGCACTCATCGCAGCGGACGTGCTGGTGCTGGTCGGTTGGAGCCTGATGGCGATGCTCATCGGAAGAGGGAGTGGAGAGCGGAATGCACGACTCGCCGCGGTGGGTCTCGTGCTCTTCGGCGCTTATGGCGTGGTCAGCGACATGGTCTCCATGGCATGGCCGCTCGCTGGGGAGGGTGGGTTGGCGAGAGGCGGGCTGCAGACGGGCGCTCAGGTAGTCGCCGGTGTGGTCCTCGTACTCGCGATATGGGTCGTCGGCCGAGAGGGAATCGAGAGCGGCCTGGTCCTCGCGAGCCTCAGGGGCTTCGCTGGCGTGACCGCGGTCGGCGCGCTCGCCACAGCCGCCGCCCTCTATGTGATCCCCGCGGTTCTCACGATCCTCCAGTACACCGCGCTTCTCGAGCAGATCGCGTCGGGCGCGCTGGGGCTCATCCTCGGGTGCTCAGGGGCGCTGGCCTGGCGGCGACTCGACGAGGGGAACAGCGCAGACGCCTGAGCGGCAGGCAGGGCTGGAGGGGATCACACGATGTCGAGCAGGCGGTGCCCCGAGGGGACGGTCTGGCCGACCTCGGCCGCGAGGCCCGTGACGGTGCCCGCGGTGTGCGCCGTGAGGGGCTGCTCCATCTTCATGGCCTCCAGGACGACGAGGAGGTCGCCCTTGACGACCTGCTGGCCCTCCTCGACGGCGAGCTTCACGACGGTGGCCTGCATGGGCGAGGTGACGGATCCGCCGCCCGAGGTGTCGACGGAGCCCGCCTGCTTGCGGCGGGCGGGAGCCGCTGCTGCGCGACGTGACGACGATGCCCCCGCTGCGGGCGCGAGGTCCTCGGGGAGGCTCACCTCGATGCGCTTGCCGCCGACCTCGACCACGACCGTGTGCCGCGCGGGCGCCTCGGCGGCGTCCTCGAGGGCGCCCGACCAGGGCTCGATGGTGTTGTCGAAGTCGGTCTCGATCCAGCGCGTGTAGACGGAGAAGGGCGCGCCGTCCGTCGGCGCGAACGCCGGGTCGCGCACGATCGCGCGGTGGAAGGGCAGCACGGTCGGCAGGCCCTGCACCTCGAACTCGTCGAGGGCGCGACGCGAGCGCTCGAGGGCGTCCTCGCGGCTGGATCCCGTGACCACGAGCTTCGCGAGCAGGGAGTCGAAGGCGCCGGAGACCACGTCGCCCGCCCGCACGCCCGAGTCGACGCGCACGCCGGGGCCGCCGGGCGCCTGGAAGACGTGCACCGGGCCGGGCGCGGGGAAGAAGCCGCGGCCCGGGTCCTCGCCGTTGATGCGGAACTCGAACGAGTGGCCGCGCGGCGCCGGGTCGTCGTAGTCGATGAGGCCGCCCGCGGCGATGCGGAACTGCTCGCGCACGAGGTCGATGCCCGTGACCTCCTCGGACACGCAGTGCTCGACCTGCAGGCGCGTGTTGACCTCGAGGAAGGAGATGGTGCCGTCCTGCGCGACGAGGAACTCGCACGTCCCGGCGCCGACGTAGCCGACCTCGCGGAGGATCGCCTTGGACGCCGCGTACAGCTGCGCGTCCTGCTCCTCGGTGAGGAACGGCGCGGGCGCCTCCTCGACGAGCTTCTGGTGGCGGCGCTGGAGCGAGCAGTCGCGGGTGGAGATGACGACGACGTTGCCGGCCGAGTCGGCGAGGCACTGGGTCTCGACGTGACGCGGGCGGTCGAGGTACTTCTCGACGAAGCACTCGCCGCGGCCGAACGCGGCGACGGCCTCGCGGGTGGCGGAGTCGAACAGCTCCGGCACCTCCTCGCGGGTGCGGGCGACCTTGAGGCCGCGACCGCCGCCGCCGAACGCCGCCTTGATCGCGACCGGGAGGCCGTGCACGTCGACGAAGTCGAGCACCTCGTCGGCGCCGGAGACGGGGTTGAGCGTGCCGGGCGCGAGCGGCGCGCCCACGCGCTCGGCCACGTGCCGGGCCGTGACCTTGTCGCCGAGCTGCTCGATGGCGCTGGGGGAGGGGCCGATCCAGATGAGGCCGGCGTCGATGACCTGCTGCGCGAAGTCGGCGTTCTCGGCGAGGAAGCCGTAGCCCGGGTGCACCGCGTCGGCGCCGGAGCGGCGGGCGACGGAGAGGAGCTTCGCGATGACGAGGTACGTGTCCGCGCTGGTCTGCCCGTCAAGGGCATAGGCCTCGTCGGCGAGCGTGACGTGCAGCGCGTCGCGGTCCTGGTCGGCGTAGACGGCGACCGAGCCGATCCCCGCGTCCTTCGCCGCTCGGATGATGCGGACGGCGATCTCGCCTCGGTTGGCGATGAGGACCTTGTTCACACGCGTCATGGGACCCCAGCCTAGGGTCTGGGATGCGTGCGGCTTCGGAGGGTCGCCACAAACATGTGGGACGGCGGGGTACGCGCGCCCACAACCGGCCGCCGCCGGCCTCGCCCTGGCATGATCGACGCATGACGGCACCCGGCACCGGCGACGACGACGCGCAGGCCGCCGCGGTCGACCTCGCGGACCTCCTCGCCCGCACGGTGGCCGAGCTCCAGGCGCGCCGCGCGCCCGACGAGGCGCTCGCCGAGGTCCGCGCCAAGCGGTCGTTCGGGCCCATCAGGCGGCAGCCCGCGATGGTGCCGGTCGGACGCGCCTGGCGGCTCGGCGTGCTGCTGCTCTCGGCCGACGGATCCCTCCGCCGCACCGGCAGCATCACGCGCGCCGTGGAGCCCACGCGCTCGCAGGGCCTCGATTCGGGCGTGGAGGCGCGGAAGGAGGCCAGGCGCCAGGCCGTCCGCGCGTTCGCGGAGGGCGACGCGGTCGACTACGACTGGGAGCCGATCGCGCTCGACGCGGCGTCGCTGGCACGGGGATCCGGGCCGCTGTCGCTGCGCGGACGCGAGCTGCGCGTGCAGTGGGGGCCGAACGCCCACGAGACCCGGCCGCTCGCGGCGTACCTCGCCGACCGCATCGAGGTCCTCGGGATGGGCTGAGGCCCGTCCGCGTCAGACGAGGCGGGCCGCGACCGCGCCCGGCCGGTTCCAGAGGTCGGGCCACGCGACGCCGAGCTCGCGCACCAGGCCGCGCAGGGTCGGCAGCGACAGGCCGACGACCGTGCTCGGGTCGCCCTGGATCCGCTCGATGAAGGCCGCGCCGAGGCTGTCGATGGTGAAGGACCCGGCGACGAGGAGCGGCTCGCCCGTGGCCACGTAGGCGTCGATCTCGTCGTCGTCGATGTCGGCCCGGAAGCGCACGTCCGCGACGGCCGCGCGCCCGATCCCGCGGACGATCCGGCCGTCGGCGACCTCGATGAGCCAGTGGCCGGAGTGCAGGCGGCCCTCGCGGCCCCGCTGCGCGCGCCAGCGCTCCGCGGCGCGCTCGACGGTGTGCGGCTTGCCGTGCACGACGCCGTCGATCTCGAAGGCCGAGTCGCCGCCGAGCACCAGGCCCGTGAGGGGCGAGCCCGCGACGAGCTGGCCGACGACGGCCTCGGCCTTGGCCCGTGCGAGGAGCTGCACCATCTCCTCGGGTGCGAGGGGACCGTGCGCGGCCTCGGCGGCGGCGACCGCGGCGGGCTCGTCGACGTCCGAGTGCAGCACGACGGGCTCGACGCCCGCGGACCGGAGGAGCGCCAGGCGGGCGGGGGACGTGGAGGCGAGGTGCAGGCGCGTCGTCATCGGATCATCGTGGCATGCGCGTCCGAGGTGCCGGCGGGACCGGCTCCGTCTGCCGGGGGTGCCCGCGTGTGTCAGGGTTGCCGCATGGGTGAGCAGGTGGGCCGCGAGGTCGAGGTGGACGTGACCAACATCGCGCACGGGGGAGTCTCCGTCGCCAGGCACGACGGCCGGGTGGTCTTCGTCTCGGACGCGATCCCCGGCGAGCGGGTGCGCGCGCGCATCACGGAGGACTCCAAGAAGTCCTTCTGGCGCGCCGACACGGTCGAGGTGCTGGACGCCTCCCCGCACCGCCGTCCGCACGTGTGGGCCGAGGCCTCGGTCGACCGCGCGCCCGAGGACCGGGTCGGCGGCGCCGAGCTCGGCCACATCGACCTGGCGCACCAGCGCGAGCTCAAGCGCCGGGTCGTCGTCGACTCCCTGTCCCGCATGGCGGGCGTCGACCGCGAGGTCGAGGTCCGGGCGCTCCCCGGCGACGACGAGGCGGACGGCCTCGGCTGGCGCACGCGCGTCAGCCTGCACGTCGACGGCGACGGCCGCGTGGGTCCGTACTCCTCGCGCTCGCACCGCGTGGTCCCCGTCGAGTCGCTGCCCCTCGCCACCGCGGGCGTCAACGGCGCGGCGCCCTTCGGCCAGCGCTTCCCCGGCGTCGAGGGGATCGACCTGGTCGCCCCGGCGGACGGCCACGTGCGCATGCTCCTCATCGACGGCAAGCCGCAGCGTCGCGACACCATCACCGAGCGCGTGCGCGACCGGGAGTTCAAGCTGGAGGCCGGCGGCTTCTGGCAGGTGCACCGCCGCGCGGCCGAGACGCTGTACGACGCCGTCCAGTCCTCGATCGACGAGGCCCTCTTCGACCCGCGCGCCGCGAACCTCGACCTCTACGGGGGCGTCGGGCTGCTGGCGGCCGCCGTGGGCGACCGCTTCGGCGACACCGTGCGCATCACGAGCGTGGAGAGCGACGAGGTCGCCACCGAGTTCGCCGGCGACAACCTGGCGCAGTGGGTGGGGGCCGCGGCGCTGACCGCCCGCGTCGACCGCTACCTCCAGCACCTCGTGCGCGAGGCGAGCCCCGCGGAGCGCCGCCGGCTGCAGGGCGCGACCGTCGTCCTCGACCCGCCGCGCGCCGGTGCCAAGAAGCCCGTCGTCGACGCGCTCGCCGAGCTGCGTCCCGCGCAGGTCGTCTACGTGGCGTGCGACCCCGTCGCGCTCGCCCGCGACGTGGCCCTGTTCGCCGAGCGCGGCTACGAGCTCCGCTCCGTCCGGTCGTTCGACCTGTTCCCGCACACGCACCACGTGGAGAGCGTCGCCGTGCTGGTGCCCGCCGCCTCCTGACCGGGATCCCCGGGCGTCGGCCCGGCAGGGCGCGGCGCCCGGCCCGGGTGCCGTCCCGCCCGGGGTGCCGTCCCGCCGGGCTATACAGTGGGCGAGGGGACCGTCGGGGATCGACGGCGTCACGCGACGAGGGGGAGCCGGATGACCGACACCACGCAGGGATCCGATCCGGCGGCCGACGGCCGTCCGCCCGTCCGCGTCGCGGTGGTGGACGACCACGAGTCGGTGCGCCTCGGCCTCAAGGCCGCGTGCCTCGACGCCGGCTACGAGTTCATCCTCGCCGCCGCGAACGCCCGCGAGCTCGTCGAGGGCCTCGTCGGCCGCGAGTGCGACGTGGTCGTGCTCGACCTCTCGCTCGGCGACGGCTCGTCGGTCACCGACAACGTGAAGGCCGCGCAGGGCACGGGCGCCGCGGTGCTCGTGCACAGCATCGCGGACCGCGTCGCGAGCGTCCGCGAGGCGCTGGCCGCCGGCGCCGCGGGCGTCATCCCGAAGTCGTCGGCCACCCAGACCGTCATGGCGGCCGTCGCCACGGTGGCCCGGGGTGACGTGCTCAACAACCTCGAGTGGGCCACCGCCATCGACGCGGACCGCGACTTCGCCAAGGCCCAGCTCGGCCGCCGCGAGCGCGACGTGCTCCACCTCTACGCATCCGGCCTGCCGCTCAAGCTCGTCGCGCAGCAGCTCGGCATCGCGAACAGCACGGCGCGCGAGTACCTCGACCGGATCCGCGTGAAGTACGTCGAGGTGGGCCGTCCGGCACCCACCAAGGTCGACCTCCTCCGCCGCGCCGTGGAGGACGGCATCCTCCCGGGCCTGGACCAGGACGGCGGCGATGCCCGCTAGGCCACCGGCCAGCGCCCGCCGACGGCGGCACCCGTGACGCGCGCCCTCGCCGGGAACCCGCCGCGCACCCCCGACAACCCCATCAGCCTCGCCCGCATCGAGACGATCCTCGGCCGCGGCGCCGGCGCGTTCGGCCTGCTCTTCGCCCTGCAGTCGCTGCAGGTGATCAGCGAGCAGCTGGACGGCATGCGGCTCGCCTGGAACGTCGCGTTCCTCACGCTGTTCTTCGGCGGCCTCGTCTGGACCTGCGTGGCCGGCATCATCCGCCGCGGCGTCGTGCCCGCCCACGCGACCGTGGCCGTGCTGTTCGTCCTCGCCCTCGTGACCTGGCCGTTCGCCATCGAGCCCGCCGCGCTCGCCACCACCCCGCAGCCGTTCCTGTACCAGGAGCTCACCGTGGCCACGACGTGCGCCGCCATGGCGTTCCGGCTCTGGATCGCCGTGATCTACACGGTCGCCGTGCCGCTCGCGCTCGGCTTCCTGGAGGTGGTGGTGCGTCACGGCGTCATCACGCCGATCGACTCGTTCCTCCAGGTGCTGTACTCGATCATCCTCGGCGGCAGCGTCCTGATGATCGTCACGGTGCTCCGCCAGGCGGCCCTCGGCGTCGACTGGGCGCAGGGCACGGCGCTGACCCGCTACTCGCACGCGGTGCGCCAGCACGCCACCGAGGTGGAGCGCGTGCAGGTGGACGCGATCGTGCACGACAGCGTCCTCACCACGCTGCTCTCGGCGGCCCGGACCGCGGATCCCGCCTCCCGGGAGCTCGCCGCCACCATGGCGGCCAACGCCATGGGCCACCTCGCCGCGGCCGAGCAGGGCACCGACGACGACGCCTCGGTGCCGCTGCGCGCCGTCGCGAAGCGCATCGTCGACGCCGCCTCGGCGCTGTCCGCCCCGTTCGTGCTGGAGACCCGCGACCTGGGCACGCGCACGGTCCCCGTGGCCACCGCCGAGGCGATCTACTCCGCCGCCGTGCAGGCGATGATGAACAGCCTGCAGCACGCCGGGACCTCCGCCGAGGCCATCACCCGCCGCCTCGTCATCGCGGGCCACGGCGACGAGGGGGTCGCGATCGACGTCGTCGACGACGGGGCGGGCTTCGACCAGCGCCGCATCCCCACCGAGCGCCTCGGGCTCCGCGTGTCCATCAAGGAGCGCGTGGCGCAGGCGGGCGGGCTCGTCACGATCGAGTCGGCGCCGGGGGAGGGCACGGCCGTGCGGATCCGCTGGCCCGCGCCCGACGGCCCCGAGGCCGTCGTCGGCGCCGCGGCCGCGGACGCCGACGTGCCCGCCGCCGCTCCTGCCGAGGTCGAGGGCGGCGACCGGTGATCGTCGTCCCGCGCTCCATCATCCTCGGCGTCGCCGCCCTGTTCTCGGCGTACCACGTGGTGCTCGCGCTCGTGGCGATCGAGGCCCCCGCGGATCCGGCCGTGACGCTCCTGGCGGTGGCCCTCTACCTCGTCGCCACGACCATGAGCCTGTGGCCGACGAGCCCGACCGTGATGCCCGTGTGGCTCGCGTCGTTCGACCTCGCCGTCGCGATCGTCGTGCCCGTCCTCGTCACCAGCCAGCTGACCGCGGGGCACACGGCCCCGTTCGCGACGTGGCACGTGGCGGCCGTCGGGACCCTCATGACGATCACGTCCGCGCGGCGTCGGCAGGGGTTCGCCTGGGCGGGCGTCGTGATCCTCGCCGTCCAGACGGTCCTGTGGGCGGGACCGGGCGGCCTCGTCGACTACGGCGTGACCGGCAGCGTCCTCTGGGTCGCCGTGTCGCACGTCCTCGCGCACGCCCTCGCCAAGGCCGCGCGCGACGCACGGCAGTTCCACCGCGCCGAGCGCGAGGCCGCCGACTGGCAGGCGGCGCAGGAGGCGCACCTCTACGAGCGCCAGTTCCGCCTCCGCCAGACGAGCCGCATGGCGGTCCCGATGCTCCGCCGCATCGTGGAGACCGGCGGCGACCTGTCACCGGAGGAGCGGCAGGAGTGCCTCTACCTCGAGGGCGCGATCCGCGACGAGATCCGCGGCCGGACGCTCCTCAACGACGCCGTGCGGGAGCAGGTGATGCTCGCCCGGCGCCGCGGCACGGTCGTGACGCTCCTCGACGAGGGCGGCATCGACGACCTCGACGAGGCCACGCGCGACGTCGTGCTCGACCGCCTGGCCGCCGCCGTGCGGGACACGCGGGCGGACAAGATCATCGCGCGCACGGTGCCGGAGGGATCCGACACGGCGATCACGGTCGTCGGCCTCAGCGTGGCGGGCGACGGCAGCGCGAGCCTGCTGGGCAGCGACGACCTGGACGACGAGGTCGACCTGTGGCTGGAGATCCCGCGCCCGCGGGCCTGACCGGCGATCGGGACCGGTGCTGAGAGGCGCGGGGCCGGTGCCTGCACCGTCCGCCCCGCGCCCCTCCGGTCATCCCGGTGACCCGAGCACCAGGATGATCCGCCCCCCGGCGTCGTCTGCTCACCACAGTTGGACGACGCCGTGTTGACTGACCCGCGATGCGGGCCCCCCAGCACGATGAGTCTCACGCAACGTCATGGACCCGGCCAAGTCGTCATTTGCGAGGACACAGCCTGTGGGAAACGCCCGCGGCCGCGGCCGGCGCTCAGCCCGCGAAGCCGCGCCAGCGCCCCGGGCCCGGCGTGAGGGGGCCGCGCACGGCGCGCTGCGACCGCTGCCAGGCATCAGGTGCGCGACGCTCGGGCTGCTCGGACGCCGGCTGCGCCGCGAGGGCCGCGATGACGGCCGTCGCGGCCGCCAGCTCCTCCTCCGTGGGGGATCCGCCGAGCACGCGGAAGCCGCCGAGCGCGGCGTCGGGGGCGTCGCTCACAGCGGGATGTTCCCGTGCTTCTTGGGCGGCAGGCTGGCGCGCTTCGTGCGCAGCGCCCGCAGCGCCTTGATGACGGACGCGCGCGTGGCGGCCGGCTGGATCACGTTGTCGAGCTCGCCGCGCTCGGCCGCGAGGAACGGGCTGGCCACGTTGTACGTGTACTCGTTCGCGAGCCGGGTGCGCACGGCCGCGACGTCCTCGCCCGCGGCCTCCGCGCGCTTGATCTCGCCGCGGTACAGGATGTTGACGGCGCCCTGGCCGCCCATCACCGCGATCTCGGCCGTGGGCCATGCGAGGTTGATGTCGGCGCCGAGCTGCTTGGAGCCCATGACGATGTACGCGCCGCCGTAGGCCTTGCGCGTGATGACGGTGACGAGCGGCACGGTCGCCTCGGCGTACGCGTACAGGAGCTTCGCGCCGCGGCGGATGACGCCCGTCCACTCCTGGTCGGTGCCGGGCAGGTAGCCGGGCACGTCGACGAGCGTGAGGATCGGGATGGAGAACGCGTCGCAGAACCGGACGAAGCGGCTGGCCTTCTCGCCCGCCTCGATGTTCAGCGTGCCGGCCATCGCGTTCGGCTGGTTCGCGATGATGCCGACCGAGCGGCCCTCGACCCGCGCGAACCCGACGATGATGTTCGGGGCGAACAGCGGCTGCGTCTCGAGGAACTCCCCGTCGTCGACGACGAGCTCGATGATCGTCCGCATGTCGTACGGCTGGTTCGGGCTGTCCGGGATGATCGTGTCGAGCTTGAGGTCCTGCGCGGTGATCTCGAGGTCCGCGGTGCGGGGGAACTCCGGCAGCTCGGCGAGGTTGTTGTCCGGCAGGAAGCCGAGGAGCGTGCGCGCGTAGTCGAGCGCGTCGTCCTCGTCGCTCGCGAGGTAGTGCGCGACGCCGGAGACCTTGTTGTGGGTCAGGGCGCCGCCGAGCTCCTCGAAGCCGACCTCCTCGCCCGTGACCGTCTTGATGACGTCGGGGCCCGTGACGAACATGTGGCTGGTCTTGTCGACCATGATCACGAAGTCGGTGAGCGCCGGGGAGTACACGGCGCCGCCCGCGGCCGGGCCCATGATGAGCGAGATCTGCGGGATGACGCCGGACGCGCGCGTGTTCAGGCGGAAGATCTCGCCGTACTTGCCGAGCGCGACCACGCCCTCCTGGATGCGGGCGCCGCCCGAGTCGAGGATGCCGATGATGGGGACGCCCGTCTTGATGGCGAGCTCCATGACCTTGATGATCTTCTCGCCCGCGACCTCGCCGAGCGAGCCGCCGAAGATCGTGAAGTCCTGCGAGTACACGGCCACCTGGCGGCCGTTGATCGTGCCGGTGCCGGTGACGACGGAGTCGCCGTAGGGCCGCTTCGCGTCCATGCCGAACGCGTGCGTGCGGTGGCGGACGAACTCGTCGAGCTCGACGAACGAGCCGTGGTCGAGCAGCTGGTCGATGCGCTCGCGGGCGGTCATCTTGCCGCGCGCGTGCTGCTTCTCGATGGCGGCCTCGCCGCTCGCGGTGACGGCCTCGTGGTACCGCCTCTTCAGGTCGGCGAGCTTGCCGGCGGTCGTGTACATGTCCGGGGCGCCGGCGTCCTCGTCTGGCTCGTGTGCAGTCACCCGCCTCACTGTACCGGCGGGCATCCGCCCCGCCGTTGTAGACCGTGCACAGAAGACGGGGCGTGCCGGGTGCGGTGTCCTCCTGGTCGGCTGGGTACGGTGACGGCATGGACCTCCCGCTCAGCCGCCGCGTCGCCCCCCGCCTCGTCGCCCTGGAGACGGTCGGCTCGACCAACGACGAGCTGGCCCGGCGGGCGTCCGCGGATCCCGCCGGCTGGCCCGACGGATCGGCCGTCGTGACCCTCGACCAGACGGCGGGGCGCGGGCGCCGCGGACGCACGTGGGTCGC
Source organism: Clavibacter capsici (assembly GCF_001280205.1). Lineage (NCBI taxonomy): Bacteria > Bacillati > Actinomycetota > Actinomycetes > Micrococcales > Microbacteriaceae > Clavibacter > Clavibacter capsici. Next base: position 941,968 of record NZ_CP012573.1, read on the forward strand.
GCCGCCGGGCCGGACGCTCGCGGTGAGCGTGCTCTGCGCGACGGGCCGCGCGGACCTCGACCCGGGCTGGCTGCCGCTCGTCGCCGGGCTCGCGCTGGTCGCCACCCTGCGCGACGTCGTCCCCGCGCCCGCCGAGGTCACGCTGAAGTGGCCGAACGACGTGCACGTGGACGGCCGGAAGGTCTCGGGGATCCTCGGCGAGCTCGTCGCGCCCGGCCTGCTCCTCGTGGGCACGGGCCTCAACCTCACGCTCGAGGAGGCGGAGCTGCCCACGGCCACCTCGACCTCCCTCCGGCTCGCGGGCGTGGCCGAGCCGGACGTCGACGCGATCCTCGCCGCCTACCTCACGGCGTTCCGCGCCCGCTACCGGGCGTGGGTCGACGCGGACGGCGACGCGCGCGCGGCCGGCCTCGTCGAGGAGCTCGCGCGCACGTGCGCCACGATCGGCAGGGACGTCCGGGTCGAGCTCCCGGGCGGCGGCGAGCTGCTCGGGCGCGCGACCGGGGTCGACGACGACGGCCGGCTCACCGTGGAGTCGCCCGGGGATCCGGCCATCACGTCTGTCGCCGCCGGGGACGTGACGCATCTGCGGTATCAATGAGGCATGGCGCACACGGGTGACACGCAGCGGTACGCACCCGGCGAGGGCGGCAGGGCCCTGCCCGTCCGCGGCGGCCGCCGAGCCCGTCGCAAGGCGGAGAGGGCCGAGCGCGAGCGCCTGGCCGAGGACGAGGCGGCGCGCCTGGCCGACGAGCGCGACGTCGATCCGCGCCTCGGCCGTCCGGCGGCCCCGCCCGCCGCGCCGCCGCAGCAGATCTCGGCCGCCGAGCCCGAGCGCGTCCTCGTGCGCCTCCGCCCGCACGGCCGGGCTCTCACGCTGCCGGTGCTCCTGCTCATCGCGATCTGCCTGGCCGCCGGCTACCTCGGCGGCTGGTTCCCGGAGCCGTGGGAGAACGCGCTCCTGCTCGTCGCGCTCGCGGGCGTCGCGGTCTTCGTCACCGTCCTGCCCGTGCTCGTGTGGCTCAACCGCCGCTACACGGTGACGACCCGGCGGCTCATCGTCTCGCACGGGTTCTTCGTGCGCACCCGCCAGGAGCTGCTGCACTCGCGCGGCTACGACGTCACCCTCCGCCGCGGGCCGCTGCAGCACCTGCACCGGAGCGGCCACGTCACCATCAACGCGGGGCTCGAGTCGCCCGTCGTGCTCCGCGACGTGCCGTCGGCGGTGCTCGTGGTGCAGGCGCTGCAGGACCTCATGGAGGAGAACGCGAACATGGTCGCCGAGCGCCGCCGTCAGGAGGAGTCGCGGCGCGGCCGGCCCGGGGATCCCACGTGGCGGCAGGCCGACGCGTGGCCCGACGACACGCAGCCCTGGCAGCGCGGCTGACGCGGCGGACGGCTGACGCGCTGCGCGGCGGCACGGCGCCCGCCCGTGGCGGCCCTCAGGCGACGGGGACGCGCTCCGCGTCCGCCGCGCGCGGGGACGACGCCGGGAGCGCCGCGTGGCGCCGGGCGGGGGAGTAGACCCACTGGCGGTACAGCACGAAGCGCACCGCGGATCCGAGCCCGAGGCCGATGACGTTGGCGGACACGTTGTCGGCGAGCGGCGACGTGAGGCCCAGCACGTAGTGCGAGACGTAGAGGCACGCGAGGCCGATGGCCATGCCCAGCAGGCTGACGACGAGGAACTCGAGCGCCTCGCGGCCGCGGCGCGTGGTGCGCTGGTCGCCGAAGGTCCAGTAGCGGTTGCCGACCCAGTTGACCGCGATGGCGACCACCGTGGACGCGACCTTCGCGAGCAGCGGGCCGGCGTCGAGGGCGTCCGGGTGCAGCACGGTGGCGCGCAGGAGGTTGAAGACCGCGAGGTCCACCGCGAAGCCGAGGCCGCCGACGAGCCCGAACCGCGCGATCTGCACGCCGAGCGAGGCGAGCGAGCGGCGTGGGGACATGGGCGGGGTCCGTCCGGGATGCGGGAGGATGGCGGGTGGCGCGACGGACCACGATACCGGCTGCATCCCCCGCACCGGTCGCCGGTCGTCCCGCCGCCCGCAGGCGCCTGCGGGCCCACGCACCTGGAGGAGGACACCATGACGCCCACCGTCGGAGTCGTCGGAGGCGGCCAGCTCGCCCGGATGATGATCGCGCCCGCCGTGGAGCTCGGCATCGGGATCCGCGTGCTCGCCGAGGCGGACGGCATGTCCGCCGGCCTCGCCGCGACCGCCGTCGGCGACTACCGCGACCTCGACGTCGTGCGCGCGTTCGCCCGCGACGTCGACGTGATCACGTTCGACCACGAGCACGTCCCGCAGCACGTCCTGCGCGCGCTCGTCGCCGAGGGCGTCGCCGTGCACCCGGGGCCGGACGCCCTGCTGGTCGCCCAGGACAAGCTCCTCATGCGCGAGCGGCTCGAGGCCCTCGGCGTGCCCGTCCCGGTCTGGGCCCGCGTCCCCGACCGGGACGCGCTCGCCGCGTTCCTGGCCGAGAACGGCGGCGTCGCGGTCGTGAAGACGCCGCGCGGCGGCTACGACGGCAAGGGCGTGCGCGTCGTGCGCTCGGCCGACGAGGCCGACGACTGGTTCCAGGCGCTGGGCACGGGCGACGCGCTGCTGGCGGAGGAGCTCGTCGACTACGCGCGCGAGCTCGCGCAGTCGGTCGCGCGCCGGCCGTCGGGCGAGATCGCCGCGTGGCCCGTCGTCGAGTCGATCCAGCGCGACGGCGTGTGCGCCGAGGTCATCGCGCCCGCGCACGGCGCGAGCCCCGGCTGCGCGAGGCGGCGGAGGGGATGGCGCGCGGGATCGCCGAGGGGCTCGGCGTCACGGGCGTGCTCGCCGTCGAGCTGTTCGAGACCGTCGACGGGCGCCTGCTCGTCAACGAGCTCGCCATGCGCCCCCACAACACCGGCCACTGGTCGATGGACGGCGCGGTCACGGGCCAGTTCGAGCAGCACCTGCGGGCCGTGCTCGACCTGCCGCTCGGATCCACCCGGCCGCTCGCCCCGTGGTCCGTCATGATCAACGTGCTGGGGGGACCGGAGACGGGCACCGTCGCCGACCGCTACCCGCGGGCTCTGGCCGACCAGCCGGACGCCCGCTTCCACTTCTACGGCAAGGACCCGCGCCCCGGCCGCAAGGTCGGGCACGTGACCGTGGTGGGCGACGACCTCGACGAGACGGCGTACCGGGCGCGCGCCGCCGCGGCCTTCTTCCGCGGCTGAGCGGCGGGCCCGCCCGCGGCTGCGTGGCGCGGGCGGGCACCCGGCGAGCGGCACCTAGCATGGAGCCCGTGAATCCCGACACCCCTGCACTCGTCGGCCTCGTCATGGGCTCCGACTCCGACTGGAACGTGATGGAGAAGGCGTCCCTCGCGCTCGACGCCCTCGGCATCGCCCACGAGGTCGAGGTGCTCTCCGCGCACCGCACGCCCGAGCGCATGATCGCCTACGGGCAGACCGCACGGGACCGGGGGATCCGCGTCATCGTCGCCGGGGCCGGCGGCGCAGCGCACCTGCCGGGCATGCTCGCGTCCGTCACGACCCTGCCCGTCATCGGCGTGCCCGTGCCGCTGGCGACCCTCGACGGCATGGACTCCCTGCTCTCGATCGTCCAGATGCCCGCGGGCGTCCCCGTCGCCACGGTCTCCATCGGCGGCGCCGAGAACGCGGGGCTCCTCGCCGCGCGGATCCTCTCCACCTCCGACGACCGCATCGCCGACGCCCTCGCGCGCCACCGCGCCGAGCTGGCCGAGCTCGTCGAGCGGAAGAACGCCGCGCTCCAGCAGAAGGTCTCGTCGAGCGAGTGAGCCTGACGCAGCCCATCCGGCACCCGGACAGCCGGTCGCCGCGCATCATGACCACCAGGGCCTGGTGGCTCGTCGTGCTGAACGTCCTCATCCCGGGATCCGCCCAGGTCCTCGCGGGGAACCGCCGCCTCGGCCGCGTGGGCCTCGCCTCCACGCTCGTCGTCTGGGGCCTCGCCGTCGTGGGCGGCGGCCTCGCGCTCTTCGCCCGCGGCGCGCTGCTCCAGGTGGTGTCGCAGGACTGGCTGCTCGTGCTGCTGCAGGTGCTGCTCGCCGCCTACGCCGTGCTCTGGGTGGTGCTCGCGCTGGACACGCTGCGGCTCGCGCGGATCATCCGCGTGGCGCCCCGCGCCCGCCCCGTCATCGCGGCGCTGTCGGTGCTGCTCATGGTCGGCACCGCCGGATCCGCGGGCTACGCCGCCTACATCGTCGGCGTCGGCCGCGGCGCCCTCGGCGGGATCTTCGGCGACTACGCGACCGAGGCCCCCGTCGACGGCCGGTACAACATCATGCTGCTCGGCGGCGACGCGGGCAGCGACCGGGCGGGCCTGCGCCCCGACAGCATCACCGTCGTGAGCGTCGACGCCGAGACGGGCCACGCCACCATGGTCGGGCTCCCGCGGGACATGGAGAAGGTGCCGTTCTCGGACGGCTCGCCGTTGACGGCGCGCTACCCCAACGGCTACCAGCGCTGCGACGTGGACGCCTGCATGCTCAACTCCATCTACACCGAGGTCGAGGTCTACAAGCAGGACCTCTACCCCGACGCGAAGGAGAAGGGCAGCCTCCCGGGCATCGAGGCGATGCGCGAGGCGGTGCAGGGCGTCACCGGGCTCACGATCCAGTACTACGCGCTCATCGACATGCAGGGCTTCTCCGAGATGGTGGACGCGCTCGGCGGCATCGACATCGACGTGAAGCGCCGCATCGGCATGGGCTCGGGCCACGACGACAAGTTCCGGCCGGTGCCGATCCCCGAGTGGATCGAGCCCGGACAGCAGAAGCTCGACGGCTACCACGCGCTCTGGTACGCGAGATCCCGCTACCAGACCACCGACTACGACCGCATGTCGCGCCAGCGCGAGGTGCAGCAGGCGGTGCTGAAGCAGTTCGACCCGGCGAACGTGCTCACCAAGTTCGACGCGATCGCGGCGGCCGGCCAGCAGGTCGTCAAGACCGACATCCCGCGCGGCATGCTCGGCTACTTCACGCAGCTCGCGCTGAAGACCAAGGACCAGCCCATCGACGACCTGGAGATCGTGCCGCCGCGGTTCGACTCGCAGAAGCCGGACTTCCCGGCGATCCGGCAGGCCATCCAGCAGCAGTTCGCGAACGGCTCCGCCGGCTGATCCCGGGGATGCGCCCTAGAGGTCGGCGTGCAGCTGCCAGACCTTCTCGGCCGAGTCGCGCCAGCTGAACGCGCGGGCGCGGTCCTGGCCGACGACCGCGAGGCGCTCGCGCGCAGCCGTGTCGGACAGCAGGCCGCCGATGGCCTCGGCGAGGCGCAGCGGGTAGCCGTCGGGATCCTCGCGGGGCACGACGACGCCCGCGTCCGCCGCGACCTCGAGGAGGGCGGGCGCGTCCGAGTGGACGACGGGCGTGCCGAAGGACAGCGCCTCGACCACCGGCAGGCCGAAGCCCTCCGAGAGGCTGGGGTGCACGAAGACCGTGGCGCGGTCGAGCGCGACGGCCAGGTCGGGGTCCGACAGGGATCCGAGGCTGCGCACGCGCGACGGGTCGACGCCCGCCTCGTCCGCGACCTGGGCGAGCTCGACGTCGCCCCACGTGGCGGGGCCGACGACGAGCAGCGGCAGGTCGCCGGTCTCCGGCCGCACGAGCGCCTGCACGAGGGCCTGGACGCCCTTGCGCGGCTCGAGGCTGCCGACGGTGAGCAGGTAGTCGGCGGGCAGGTCGAGCTCGGCGGCGCGGGCGGCGGGATCCGCGGGCAGGGCGATGCGCGGGCTGACGGCCCCGCCGATCACCCGCACGCGGTCGCCGAGGTCGACGTAGCGGGCCAGCTCCTCGGCCAGCGCGTGGGACGGCACGACGACGGCGTCGGCGTGCTTGCGCGCGCGCTTCGCCATGGCCTTGGCCCAGGAGACGGACGCGCTCGTCATGCTCTCCGGGTGCGTCCACGCGTTGACGTCGTGGATCGTGGCCACGATCTGGTCGTTCGTGTTCACGCGGTCGTGGCGGCGCAGCGGCGCGAGGAGGCCGGGCGCGTGGACCATGCCCGTGGTGCCGGGCGTCGGCAGGCCGAGCTGCCACGCGCGCGACAGCTCGCGGCGGGGGAGCGGGACGCGCGTGATCCGGGCGAGGCCGGGCAGCCGCGCCTCGAGGTCGGCGGTCTGCTCGGGCGTGATCGCGGAGACGACGCCCTCGACCTCGCACCCGCTGGGGGTGGTGGCGACGATGGCGCTCGTCAGGTCCTCGGCGTAGCGGCCGATGCCACCGGGGGTGGGCCCGGTCAGCTGGTCGATGATCACGCGCAGCGTGGTGGTCACGGTCCTCCATCGCGCGGGTGTCGGGTCGGCCCGCGGGAGGACCATCGTACCGGCGCCCGCCCCGGGGACACGGGAGGAGCGCCGGGCGCGGTCAGCCCTGGCGCATCCGCTCGACGGCGTCCTTGGACGGGCCGTCGAAGGCGACCTTGCCGGACTGGATCAGGATCCCGCGCTCGCAGAGGTCCGAGACCATGTCGAGGTCGTGGCTGACGACGACGAGCGTCTTGCCCGCGTCGTGCAGCTCGCGGATCTTGGCGAGGCACTTGCGCTGGAACGGCTCGTCGCCCACGGAGAGGATCTCGTCCACCAGCAGGATGTCGACCTCCGTGTGGATGGCGACCGAGAACGCCAGCCGCAGGAACATGCCCGAGGAGTAGTGCTTGACCTCGGTGTCGATGAACTTCTCGATCTCGCTGAACTCGACGATCTGGTCGAAGCGCGCGTCGATCTCGTGCTGCTCCATGCCGAGGATCGCGGCGTTGAGGTAGATGTTCTCGCGGCCCGAGAGGTCGGGGTGGAAGCCCGCGCCCACCTCGATGAGGCCGGCGATGCGGCCGCGCGCGAGCACCTCGCCGCTGTCGGGCTGGTAGACGCCCGAGATGAGCTTCAGCAGCGTGGACTTGCCGGACCCGTTGAAGCCCATGAGCGCCACGGACTCGCCGGGGCGGACGGAGAAGCTCACGTCCTCCAGCGCGTCGAAGGTCGACGCGAGCGGCTTCCGGCGGACCGCCGCGATGACCGTCTCCTTGATGGAGTGCGTGTGGCGGAGGAGGAAGGACTTCCGCACGTTCTCGACGATGATGCGCGGCAGCGCGTCCGACTCAGAGGTCCTGGGCAAAGCGCCCCTCCAGCTTCTTGAAGACGAGCTGCCCGAGCAGGAGGCTCAGGAGCGAGACGCCGAGGGCGATGAACCCGTACATCCAGAGGTTCTCGGGCAGGTCGCCCGTGCCGCCGGTGGTCGGGTACCAGAAGCCGGCGTGGAAGAGCTCGACGGCGGCGGTGACCGGGTTCAGCTGGTAGATCACGAGCAGCCAGTCGGGCAGCACGCCGCGCACCTGCGCGAAGGGGTAGAGCACGGGAGAGGCCCACACGACCACCATGACGATGAGCTCGACGAAGTTCTGCGAGTCGCGGAACGACACGTTGGCGGCGCCGAAGAGCATCCCGAGGCCGATGGCGAGCGTGCCGATGATGGCGATGCCGAGCAGGATGCCGAGCACCTGCACGGGCGTCGGCGCCCAGCCGACGAAGAGGCAGACCACGAGGAGGATCACGAGCTGGGGCAGGAAGTTCACGAGCGCGACGAACGTGCTCGACACCGGGAACAGCTCCCGTGGCAGGTAGATCTTCTTGATCAGCGCCCCGTTGTCCACGAGCGACTTGGTCGAGTTCGAGAACGCCTCGGTGTAGAAGTTGATGAGGATGATCCCCGAGAACAGGTAGATCGGGTAGTTCACCTGGTTCTGGTTGAGCCGCAGGAAGACGCCCATCGCGACGAAGAAGACCGCGAACTGCGCGGCCGGCTTCACGTACGACCAGAGCCAGCCGAGGACGGATCCGCGGTACCTGACCTGCACCTCCTTCTTGACGAGGAGGGAGAGGAGGTAGCGGCGGCGGTACACGTCCAGGAGCCCCGCGCCCGTGCCGGGCCTCGAGAACTCCCTCGACTGGGAACTCGTCATGCTCGACACGTGATGGTCCCCTTCGGACTGCGTGGGGCTCGCGCGGGGCGCGGAGCGGGATCGGCTCGGGTGTCCGGGATCGGACCGGACACGAGTGTAACCGTCAGCGCGCCCGGAGGACGCCGTGCCCGGCGGCGTCGGACAGCGCCTCGCGCCAGTCGCGCAGCGGCGGGAGACCGACGCGGGCCCAGGCGTCGTGCCCGAGGACGGAGTAGGCGGGGCGCGGGGCCGGCCGCACGAAGGACGCGCTGTCCGTGGGCAGCACGCGCTCGGGATCCAGGCCCGCCTCCGCGAAGACGGCGCGCGCGAGGCCGTGCCAGGTCGTCTCGCCGGAGCCCGTGCCGTGGAACACGCCCGCGGGCGCGCCGGCGTCGACCAGCTCGACGAGGCGGGCCGCGAGGTCGACCGTCCAGGTGGGCTGGCCGCGCTGGTCGTCCACCACCGACACCGTCTCGTGCGAGGCCGCGAGCCGCAGCATCGTGGATGGGAAGGAGGGCCCGCCCGCGCCGTACAGCCAGGCCGTGCGCATGACGCTCGCGCCGGTCGGGTGGCCCTCGAGCACGAGCCGCTCGCCCTCGGCCTTGGTGCGGCCGTAGGCGGAGACGGGCGCGTGGGGCGCGTCCTCCGGGTAGGGGGAGGTGGCGGATCCGTCGAAGACGTAGTCGGTGGACACGTGCACGATGCGGGCACCCGCCTCGGCGGCGGCGCGCGCCAGCACGCCGGCACCGGTCGCGTTGACGGCCCGGGCCTCGTCCTCGTGCTCCTCGGCGGCGTCCACCGCGGTGTACGCGGCGAGGTTGACGACCACGTCGTGCCCGGCGACCGCCAGGCGGACGGCGTCCTCGTCGGTGATGTCGAGCTCGGCGCGCCGGGGCGCGGTCACCTCGTGCGCGGCGAGGGCGGGCAGGAGGTCCTGCCCGAGCATCCCGCCGCCGCCGGTGACGAGGACGCGGCTCACGCGGGCAGCTCGGCGCGCGTCTTCAGCGGCTCCCACCAGGAGCGGTTGTCGCGGTACCACTGCACGACGTCGGCGAGGCCCTCGGCGAACGGCACCTGCGGGGCGTAGCCGAGCTCGCGCTGGATCTTGGAGATGTCGACGGAGTAGCGGAGGTCGTGGCCCTTGCGGTCCTCGACGCGGTCGACGTACGACCAGTCGCGGCCGGTGGCGTCGAGCAGCAGCTGCGTGAGCTCGCGGTTCGTGAGCTCGGTGCCGCCGCCGATGTTGTAGATCTCGCCGGGCGCGCCCTGCACGAGCACGAGCGCGATGCCGCGGCAGTGGTCGTCGACGTGCAGCCAGTCGCGGATGTTGAGGCCCTCGCCGTACAGCGGCACGTGCTTGTCGTCGATGAGGTTCGTGACGAACAGCGGGATGACCTTCTCGGGGAAGTGGTACGGCCCGTAGTTGTTCGAGCAGCGCGTGATCGACACGTCCAGCCCGTGCGTGCGGTGGTACGAGCGGGCGAGCAGGTCGCTGCCCGCCTTCGACGCGGAGTAGGGGGAGTTGGGCTCGAGCGGACGCTCCTCATCCCACGAGCCCTCGGCGATGGATCCGTAGACCTCGTCGGTGGAGACGTGCACGAAGCGCTTCAGGTCGTGGCGGAGGGCCGCGTCGAGGAGCTTCTGCGTGCCGAGCACGTTGGTCTCGACGAAGATGCTCGCGTCGCGGACGGACCGGTCGACGTGGCTCTCGGCGGCGAAGTGCACGACCGCGTCGACCTGCGGGATCCACTCGTCGAGCACGGCGTCGTCGCGGATGTCGCCCTGGACGAACGTGTACCGCGGGGAGTCGCTGACGGGCGCGAGGTTCTCGAGGTTGCCCGAGTAGGTCAGCGCGTCGAGCACGACGACGTCGGCGCCCTCGAGGCCGGCGTAGTGGTCCTGGAGCGCGTGGCGCACGAAGTTGGAGCCGATGAAGCCGGCGCCGCCGGTCACGAGGATCCTCATGGGGGATACGTCCTGTCGTCGAGACGCCGGGCGGGTGGGCCGACGTCGGGGGAGGGTCCGCGATGATCGGGGACGGACCGCCTGCGAGTGTACCGGCGGAGCCGCCCGGGGCCATGTCCCCATGCGGGGGATGCGCGGACCAGGAGGGTCGCGAGAGGGCAGGATGCAGGCATGGCCGCCTCCCGCATCCGCGCGCTCCTCCGCGACGAGCGCGTGGCGTTCCTCCTCGTCGGCGGCTTCAACACCGCCTTCGCGTTCCTCCTGTTCGCCGGGCTCGCCGCCACCGCCGGACGCGCGCTCGACGACGCGGGCCAGCGGGTGCTCGGATCCCTGGTGCCGCTCGCCGGGAGCTACGCCGTCGCCGTGCTCGTGGCCTTCGTCCTGTACCGGCACCTCGTGTTCCGCGTCCGGGGGCACGTCCTGCGCGACCTGGCGCGCTTCGTCTCCGTGTACGCGGTGTCGATCACGCTGAACGCCGTCTCGCTGCCGCTGCTCGTGGCGGCCGGGGTGCCGCGCCTCGCGGCGCAGGCGATGATCGTGGTGGCGATCACGCTCATCAGCTACGTCGGGCACCGCTGGTTCTCGTTCCGTCGGCCGCGGGGAGAGGGCGGCCCGGGGCTCTGATCGGCCCGTTGCTAGACTCCGACCCGTGCAGATCCGCGAACTCGCCGTACCCGACGCGTACGAGATCACCCCCGTCCAGCGCACCGACGACCGGGGCGTGTTCCTCGAGTGGTACCGGTTCGACGAGCTCGAGCGGGTCGTGGGCCATCCCCTCGACCTCCGCCAGGCCAACATGAGCGTGTCGAAGCGCGGCGTCGTGCGCGGCGTCCACTTCGCCGACGTGCCCCGCGGGCAGGCCAAGCACGTGAAGGCCGTCTCCGGCGCCGTGCTCGACTTCATCGTCGACATCCGGGTCGGATCCCCGACCTTCGGCCAGTGGGACAGCGTCCGCCTCGACACCCGGACCCACAAGGCCGTCTACCTCTCCGAGGGCCTCGGCCACTGCTTCGTCGCGCTGACCGACGACGCGGCCGTCACCTACCTCGTGAGCGACGTCTACAACCCGTCGGCCGAGCACGGCATCAACCCCCTCGACGCCGAGGTCGGCCTCGTCTTCCCCGACGAGGCCGGCGAGCCGCTGCTCTCCCCGAAGGACCTCGAGGCCCCGACGCTCGCCGAGGCGGCGGCCGCCGGGCTCCTCCCCACCTGGTCGGACATGCGCGCCTTCCACGACTCGCAGAAGGTGAGCTGACCCATGAAGGGCATCATCCTGGCCGGCGGCTCCGGCACCCGGCTCTGGCCGATCACGAAGGGCATCAGCAAGCAGCTGATGCCCATCTACGACAAGCCGATGATCTACTACCCCCTGTCGACGCTGATGATGGCGGACATCCGCGAGGTGCTCATCATCACGACGCCCGAGTACAACCACCAGTTCCGGGCCCTGCTCGGCGACGGCTCGCACCTCGGCATGCGCATCGAGTACGCCGTGCAGCCCTCGCCCGACGGCCTCGCGCAGGCGTTCGTCATCGGCGAGGAGTTCATCGGCGACGACTCGGTCGCGCTCGTCCTCGGCGACAACATCTTCCACGGCGCCGGCCTCGGCACGAGCCTGCGGAGGAACACCGACATCGACGGCGCCCTCATCTTCGCGTACCACGTAGCGGATCCGACGGCCTACGGCGTCGTCGAGTTCGACGAGGACTTCACGGCCGTCTCCATCGAGGAGAAGCCCGCGCAGCCGAAGAGCGCCTACGCGGTGCCCGGCCTCTACTTCTTCGACAACGACGTGGTCGAGATCGCCAAGGGCATCCAGCCGAGCGAGCGCGGGGAGCTCGAGATCACGGCCGTCAACGACCACTACCTCCAGGCCGGGCGCCTGCGCGTGCAGGTGCTCGACCGCGGCACCGCGTGGCTCGACACGGGCACGTTCGAGAGCATGATGCAGGCCTCCGAGTACGTGAAGGTCATCGAGGACCGCCAGGGCTTCAAGATCGGCTGCATCGAGGAGATCGCGTACCGCGCCGGCTGGATCGACCGGGACGCCCTCGAGGAGCTCGCGCGTCCGCTCATCAAGAGCGGGTACGGCCGCTACCTCGTCACGCTGCTCGACGCGTAGCGTCCGGTCGGCCGGGCGGGCCCGCGCGTCACCGCGCGGTGAGCTCGCCCGACTGCATGCCGGAGATGAGCGCCTGCGCGGTGATGTGGATCCCCGCGGGCAGCGGCATCGTGTCGCGCTCGTCGAGGTCCGGCCAGACGACGCTCGCGAGCCGCAGGTCCACCGCCTGGTAACCCGCGAGGGGCGAGAGGCCGAGCATCACGTGCGGGCGCGACTTGCCGAGCGCCGTGAAGTGGCCGAGCAGGGCGCTGATGGTGACCGGCTGCCCGGACGCCAGGATCTTCACGACGTGCGTGTCCGCGGGCAGCGACAGCAGCCGCGCCATGGCGTCGCGGACGAGCCCGGCGCAGTCGTCGGCGAAGAGGTAGTCGCGCACGGTCTCGAGCGGCACGTAGATGGACGCCGGCGTGGGGGACAGGTTCGCGCGCGCGAGCTGCGTGATGAGGCCCTGCGGCTTGCCCACGGCCTGGCGCGGACCGTAGAGGTTCGCGATCCGCCCGACGAGCGTGCGGACGCCCGCGCGCTCGCCGAACGCGCGCACGAGGCCCTCGGCCCGCAGCTTGGCCTCGCCGTACGGCGCGAGGGGCCGCGGCGCGGATGCCTCCGTGAACGGCGGACGCGCGGCGCCCGCGTACACGCCGCCCGCCGACGACGAGTAGAACAGCGCGCCGCCCGGGGCGGGGGCGACCGAGGCGGCGGAGGCGATCTCGTCGAGCACGGCCGCGAGCTGCGCGAGCTCGTGCTCCAGCTGCGCCCGGGTGCTGCCCGTGACGGCCGCGCCCGCGCACCACATCACGGCCCACGACCCGGCGGCGCGCCCCTCTTCGAGGAGCCGCTCGGCGCCGGTGCGCGCGGCGCGGCGCATGACGGCGTCGTCCGGGGTCGACCAGGGGAGCGGATCGGCGGCCACGGGGGCCCAGCGCGGATCGGCCGTCAGCGCGTCGACGAGCGACGCGCCGAGGAGGCCCCGGGCGCCGATGACCCAGACGGGGACGGGCGCGGTCACACGTGCCCGCGCGGCGGCCGGCCGTGCGGTCCGTCGAGCGGGTCGCGCACGATCAGGTACGCGGGCCGGCCCTGCGCCATGCCGACCGCGACGCCGACGTACTCCGCGATGATCCCCAGCGAGAACAGGATGATGCCGCTCGACGCGAGGATCGTCACGATGGTCGACGCCCACCCCGAGGGGACCGAGTTGTCGGTGAGGCGGCTGACGACGATGACGATGACGAAGACGAACGCCACCACGAGGAAGAGCGCCCCGAGCACGCTCACGGCGCGGAGGCCGCGGGTGCCGCTCGAGAGCACCATGCGCCAGAAGTGCGAGAACAGGCGACGCGGCGAGTAGCCGGACTGCCGCTCGCCCTCGTCGCGGAGCGTGATGGGGCAGGTGGAGACGCGGTTCGCGACCCAGCCGAGCGCGATGTCGAGGTACACGCCGGATCCCGCGTAGGCGGCGACGCTCCGCCCGACCGAGCCGAGCAGCAGCCGGTAGCTCTGGAACTGCTCGGCGTCCTGGTCGGACGACATGGCGTTGAGGACGACCTTCGCGCCGCGCGAGGCGACGTTGCGGAGGAGCCCGTGCGAGGGCGTGTTCGTGGGCTTCGCGTAGACGACGGATGCGAGGTCGCGCATGGCGACGTCGAGCATGTCGGGGATGAAGCCGGGGTCGTGCTGCCCGTCCTCGTCGAGCGTGACGATCCAGTCGCCGCCGGAGGACGCCATGCCCGCGAGGGTCGCGGCGTGCTGGCCGAAGTTGCGGCTCAGCCAGATCGGCCGCACGAACGGGTGCAGGCGCTTGAGGTCGCGGATGACGCGGGGGGATCCGTCGCGGCCGTTGTCGAAGACCAGGAGGACCTCGGTGACGGCGTAGCTGTGGCCGTCGCGGGTGATCTGCGGCACCGTGAACGGCTGGATCTCCGCGAGCAGCGCCTCGAGCGTCAGCTCGCCCTGGTAGACGGGGATGACGACGGAGACGGAGTGGTCCGGCGGCATCGCGCCGTCGACCGCGTCCCCCGGCGGGAGGGCGCTCACGCGGCGTCCCCGGAGGACCGCGACATGCGCCGGCCGAGGTACAGGTACACGAGCCGACGGGACAGCGCCTTGGCGCGGGCCATCAGGTCGCCGAGCCGGACGTCGGCCCGGGACACGACGTGCGGGTGCTCCTCGAGCACCCAGTGGTGGAAGCCCGCCGCGGCGCTGGCCTGCTCGCCGGCGAGGCGCACGCTCCACTGCGAGTCGGAGATGCGGAAGCCGGCGAGGGCCTTCGGGCCGACGGACGCGAAGTCGCCGCGGAGCAGGACCTTGGCGTAGGTCGTCTCGTCGATGAGGTAGGGCCAGCGGGAGTCCCACCAGCCGACGGCTTCGAGGTCGGCCCGGCGCATGAGCACGCATCCCGGCTCGCCGAAGATGTTGGTGCCCGAGCGGATGGTGCGACGGACGGCCTGGGCGCCGGACAGGGCGATGCGGGCTCCGGATACGCCGTGGTCGCGCACGATCGGGCGGCTGTCCGCGTCCACGATGTCGCGGGGGGAGGCCACGAGCACGACGGAGGGCGACGCGTCGAGCTCGGCCACCTGCCGCTCGAGGATGGTCGGGTAGAGGAGGTCGTCGCCGCAGACCAGCTTGATCAGGTCGCCGCGCGCCTCTTGGCTCACGCGGTTCCAGTTGCGGAGGGCCCCGCCGCCCGCCTCGGTGCGCAGCAGGCGGACGCGCGGGTCGTCGGCGTAGCGCTGCATCACGTCCCAGGTGCCGTCGGTGGAGGAGTGGTCCGCGATCACGACCTCGAAGTCGGCGTACGTCTGCGCCAGCACGGAGTCGACCGTCTCGGCGAGGTAGTCGGCGTTGTTGTAGGCGGGGATGACGATCGAGACGCGTGGGGCCACGTGGCTCTCCTTCGGCGAGGCAGGAGGGGGCGCGCCCGGGTCGCTGCCCACCCGGTGCACGTCATCGTGCGACGTGCGACGGAGACCGTGGGCGACCGCGGTGCGCGTGCGGACGGGGGCCATCCTCTCACGGCGCCCGCGCGCGGTCGGGGAGGCGGCCGCCCGCAGCGGGTCCGTCCTCATGGGGCGTCGGGGAACCAGGCATTAGGGTGAGTCCCGCCCGAACGGCCCTGCCGGTCCCGGGCTGCACACGACGAACGGACATCTCCTCAACATGCGCAGCAAGCTCCTGTGGCCGACGGCCGCCGTCGCCGCCACGGTGGCGGGTGCGATCATCCCGATGCTCTTCTTCCGCCGGTACTACTTCGTGAACGACACGGAGGCGGGGGCGTTCGGCCAGTGGTGGGAGATCGGGGACCGGCTCCTCTCGGGGAACTGGTCGCTGCTCAACACGACCGTCTGGCAGTCCGGCAACTACCAGGCCGAGGGCGCCTGGGGCATCTACAGCCCGTTCATCTGGCTGATCGGGCTCGGATCCCACGTCCTGTTCGACGCCGCCCTGTACTCCACCATCGTGAAGCTCGCCTGCCTGGCGATCGGATCCGCGGGCTTCTTCGTCCTCGCCCGCAGCTACGGCATCCCCCGCGCCTGGTCCGCGGTCGTCGCCACGGCTGCGCCGCTGGCCGGCTTCACCCTCTACTACGACGCGCCGTCCTGGGTGAACGGCCTCATGGCCTGGTGCTGGTGGCCCCTCGCCGTGGGCCTCACCCGGCGGAGCGTGCTCCTCAACCGCACCCCCTACGGCGGGATCGCGGCCTCCCTCCTGCTCGTCGGCATCGGGTACGTGTCCACCACGCTCATGCTCGCGGCCGCCCTCGCGGCCATCCTGCTCGAGGCCGTGCTGCGGCGCGACCGCGGCGCGATCTGGCGGGCGCTCGCCGCATCGACCGTCGCCGGCCTCTTCACGATCGTCGTCCACCTCCCCGGGCTGCTCACCGCCTCGGCCTCCGGTCGCAACGAGGGCGTGGTGAACACGGGCTTCCTCGGCGTCGACCTCAGCGACCTCGCCATCTCCGGCATCCCCACCGGCGGTCCCTTCATGGAGACCTACGGGAGCCAGTTCCCGGGATCCCCGCTCACCTACATCTCCTGGCTCCTCCCGCTGGTCGTGCTCATCCGGCCCCGCGAGCTCGCCGGCCTCCTGCGCTCCCGTCCGAGCCTCGTCGTGATCGCCGTCGTGGCGCTCGTCGCCGTGAGCGCGCCCTCGCAGATCGGACCGCTGCGCTTCCCCGTCCGGGTCCTCCCGTTCGTGGCCGGCTCCGTCCTGCTGATCCTGGCGCTCGGGCTGTCCCGCGCACGACGCACCGTCGTCACGGGGCGCCACCTCGCGGCGGCCTTGCTCATCGTCGCCGCGACCGGCGGGCTGATGGCCCTGCAGGCGCCCCGCGAGTGGCGAGCCATCCTCGTCGGGATGCTCGTGTCGGCCGTCCTCGTGTCCGTCGCCATGGGCATCGCCGGGGCTCGCCTCGGCCGGGTCTCCTCCCTGCCCGGGCTGCGACGGATCGTGCGCCCGCGGGACGTCGGCGGCGTGACGCGCGGCCTGGCCGTCATGGCGGTCGCGGGCACGCTCCTGGCGCTCGTGCCGCAGCACGTCTTCTCGCCCGCGTCGCCGCTCAGCAGCTACTGGCTGCCGTCGGACGTGGTGGAGTACTCGACCCAGCTCCAGGCCTCGCGCGGCGACGTGCTGGTGGTGGGGTGGTCGGACGACGACTTCTACGACGAGTCGCTCGTCGGCAACTCCTGGTACATCACGGGGAAGCCCGTGCAGAACGCGTACTCCTCGGTCTACTACCCGGGCTACTCCAAGGCCGTCTGCATGCAGTACAACGGCTTCACCTGCGGTCAGCTCTACGAGCAGCTCTTCCAGCCGGTGAAGGGCTCGGACACCGGCACCGACCTCGTCGACCTGCTCGGCGTCAGCACGGTGCAGGTCGTCAAGGTCCAGCGCGGGCTCGATTCCTCGCGCGCCGTGCCGTCCGCGGACTGGAAGGTCGTCCCGGAGGGCTGGCACGTCGCCGAGGACACGCCGCACACGCGCCTCATCGTGCGCGACCAGCCGGTGGCGGGGGCGGGCGGCATCGCGTGGACGTCGGCGGGGACCTCCGCCACGGTCGTCCACGAGGATCCGATGGGCACCACGTTCCGGCTCGACCGGGTCCCGGCGGACGGCGGGCGCGTCGCGCTCTCGCTCATCCCCTGGCCGGGGTACCGGGTGGACGGGGGGACGCTCACGGACGAGCCCGTCGACGGGATGCTGCTCGGCGTCGACGTCTCCGCGGCTGACGTCGGCACGACCGTCACGGTCTCGTTCTGGAGCCCGGGATGGCAGGTCCAGCTGGCCTCCGGCATCCTCATGGTCGTCCTCATCGCGGGCTGGGCGCTGCTGCGCGCCCGTGCGCGGAGGCGCGCGTGATCGCCGCGCCGCGCGTCGTGGCCGTGGTGGTCGCCTGGAACCGCCGTGACCTCGTGGTCGAGACCCTGGCTGCGCTCCGGGCGCAGACCGTCCCGCTGCACGACGTCGTCGTCATCGACAACGCGTCCACGGACGACTCGGCGGAGGTGATCCGCGCCCGGTTCCCCGAGGTCGCCCTCACCTCGCTGCCGACCAACACCGGCGGTGCCGGTGGGTTCACCGCGGGCATCGAGCGCGCGCTCACCGTGCACGACGCCGAGCTCGTCTGGCTGATGGACGACGACACGGTCCCGGACCCGACGGCGCTCGAGGAGCTGCTGCGAGCCCGCGCCGCCGCGCCGCGCGGCACCGTCGTGCTCGCGTCCGCGGTCCGCTGGACGGACGGGCGCCCGCATCCCATGAACACGCCGCGCACGCGCCCGTCGGCCTCCCGCGCGAGCGTCGCCCGCGCCGCGCGCCACGGCTGCACCCCGGTGCGCACGGCGTCCTTCGTGTCGATGATGATCGAGGTCGACGCGATCCGCGCGCACGGCCTGCCGATGGCCGACTACTTCCTGTGGAACGACGACTTCGAGTACTCCGCGCGCCTGCTGCGCCGGGGTCGGGGCTACCTCGTGCACGGCAGCACCGTCGAGCACCGCACGCGCACGTTCGGCTCGACGGACGTGGATCCGGGCGCGCGCTTCGTCTTCGAGGTGCGCAACAAGATCTGGATGCTGCTGCGCTCGCGCGCCCTCTCCCCGGTGGAGCGCGTGCTCTATGCCGGCGCCGCCCTCCTGGGCTGGACGCGCACGCTGGCCCGGTCGGCCGACCGGCCGCTCCTCCTGCGCGGTCTGCGCGACGGGATCCGCGAGGGTCTCGGCGGCCGTCCGCGTCCCGCGCACGCGGTGCTCGACGGGCTCGACGGCATCACCGAGGGCGTCCGCCGGATCGACGCCGCCGCCGGCCGCTGACGCGCCGCCGGGCGGCGTCGACCACGGCCGCGGCGCTCGCCTCAGTCGCGGCGGTAGGGGAGCTCGGACGAGGCGGTCTCCACCCCGGGTGAGGCATCGGGGCCGGCCGGGCGTCCGACGTGGGACGCGACCAGGTAGAGCGGTCGGTTCTGCACCTCCGCGTACACCCGCCCGAGGTAGCTCCCGAGCACGCTGAGCATGATGATCTGCACGCCGCCCACGAACAGGATGGCGATGACCGTGAACGTCCACCCGGGCACGACGCTCGACGGGTCGATGGCGCGGCTGACGAGCACGTACACGACGGCCAGCGCGCTGAGCGCCGACACGACGAGGCCGACGAGCTGGATGAGCTTCAGCGGGAAGGTCGAGAAGCCGAGGATGCCGTCGGCCGCGAACTTGATCATCTTCCGCAGCGGGTAGCCCGTGACGCCCGCGTGCCGCTCGTCCCGGTCGAACTGGACGTTCGTCTGCCGGAAGCCGACGTAGGAGACCATGCCGCGCAGGAAGCGGTTGCGCTCCGGGAAGCGCTTCACAGCGTCGATGACCTTGCGGTCGATCAGCCGGAAGTCCCCGGTGTCGCGGGGGATGTCGATCTCGGCCACGAGGGCCAGGGTGCGGTAGAACGCGCCGGCCGTCGCCTTCTTGAAGAACGTGTCCTTGCGGGTCCGGCGCTGGGCGTAGACGACGTTGAAGCCCTCCTGCCAGCGGCGGATGAGCTCGACCGCGACCCGGGGCGGGTCCTGCAGGTCGGTGTCCATGATGACGGCCGCGTCGCCCGAGGCGTGGTCGATGCCCGCCGTGACCGCGATCTGGTGGCCGAAGTTGCGCGAGAAGTCGATGACCTGCACGCGGTCGTCGGAGGCCGCGAGGGCGTGGAGGTGCTCGAGGGAGCGATCCGCGGACCCGTCGTTCACGTACACGAACTCGAACCGCATCCCGAGGTCGGCCTCCTCCAGCGCCTCGGTCAGCGTGCGGGAGAACAGCTCGATGCTGCCCTCCTCGTTGTACACGGGGAGGATGAAGCTCACCAGGGGCGCGGGCGTGGGGAGGCGTTCTTCGGTCACGTGTCGGTATCCCTCGTCGGTGCGTGTCGGGGTCGGATCCTGGTCGGCGACCGGCCGGGCGGTCGGCTCAGCCTATGTCGATGCGGTAGAGGACGGCGGCAGCCCCGGTGGCCGGGTCGTGGACGACCCGCTCGACCTCCTCGAGGCCGGGGACCGAGGCGGGATCCGGCGCGGCCGCGCAGTCGGAGAGCGCGAGGTACCAGCGGATGCCGGCACGCTCCGTCGCCTCCGCGTCCACGCGGCCGGCGGCCAGCGCCGTCCGGGCGTCGTCGACGGCGTCGCGGTCGGCGGGCCATGCCATGCCCAGGTTGTAGTGCGCGACCGAGCGCCCGGAGTCGATCTTGACGATCTGCGGATCGAGGCACGGCCCCGTGACGATGGAGCCCTCCGTGGCCCCTGCGGTGACGTCGGCGATCGCGCGGTCCAGCGGCTCGGCGAAGGTGATCTGCCCGAGCTGCCGCCCGGCCGAGAAGAAGCGGCCCCAGTCGAGCGCGCTCGTGGCGCCGATCACGACGACGAGGACGGTGGCCGCCGCGACGAGCGTGCGGGTCCGTCGGGGAGCGAGCGGGGACGCGTCCACGGCGGCGTCCGCGTCCGCGTCCGCGGCGGCGTCCGTCCGACCGCGGAGGGTGCGCACCGCCACGTCGAGCAGCACGGGGACGATCGTCACCGCGATGAGCAGGAACGAGTCGATCCACAACCGGTACGGCTCCTGGTTCGCGCGCCACAGGTCGTTGGTGGACGTGATCGCCCAGGCGAGCATGGCCCCGCCGGCGTACGCGGTCCACACGGTGCGCCGCGCGCGGATGCCCGCCACGAGGATCAGCACGAGCGGCACGATGAGCGCGGCTCCGGCGATGGGCCCGAGCGGCAGGTCGACACCGAGGTCCTTGCTCGACGCGACGCGGTAGGAGAGGAACGGGTCGCCCGCCGCCGACGCCAGGACGGTCGTGACGATCTGCGGGAGCGTCGCGGCGAGGGCGGCGCCCATCGGGATCAGCGCGAGGCCGCGCGTCCGCCCGATGGTGGCGAGGAGCCCCGGCACGGTGGGGAGGAGCCCGACCACGAACGCGGGGAGCGGCCCGACGGCGCCCGCGACGACGACGGCGAGCGCGAGCGACGCGGGCACCAGGGCCGCGGAGAGCACGAGGAGCCGGCGGCGCGGGCGCTCGATCACGGCGTACGCCGCCACGACGTAGAAGGAGAGGAACACGGTGGCGAGGAACGAGTAGACGTGGACGTTCAGCAACCCGCCGACGACGACCGCGACGGCGGTCATCGCGACGAGGCGCGCCCGGCGCGAGGAGCCCCGGAGGAAGGGCACGAGGGCCCCGAGGAACGCGATGCCCGCGACGGAGAGCGCCGCGGCCTCGCCGTTGAGGGTGAAGAGGACCCCGAACGGCCCCCACATCACGGCGTGCGAGCTCATCTGCCAGTACCACTGGCCGGGGCCCTGCGTCCACGCGAAGGTCCCGAGGAGGAGGGGCGCGAAGCCGAGGACGCCGGTCCACGCGCGGCCGGTCACGCGGATGCACGCGATGCCGATGGCCGCGACGAGGCCCGCCTGCAGCGCTGTCCCGACGATGTTCCAGGACTCGACGGGGCCGAGGCCGGTGACGTGGCCGAAGGCGCCGAGGACCACGTAGTAGAGGTGCGGGTACGTGTTGCGGCCGGTCTCGGTGAAGGGCTCCACGGAGGCGAAGTCCCCGCGGGCGAAGTTCACGACCATGGAGAGGTACGACAGCTGGTCGTAGACGAAGTAGTCGCGGAACGAGGTCACGACGCTGCCCGTGCGGTGCACCAGCATGCCCACCTGGGTGACGAGGAAGAGGAGGACGGCGACCGCGACGGCGAGGACCGATGTCAGGCGTCCTGCGGGCTTCCTCCGGTCGATCCGGACGGGGGAGGCGGGGGTGGGCACGGGGGTCGATGCTAGCAGCCGGCCCCTCCGGGACCCGGGCCGGCCGACGGGCCGTGCGGGCTCCCGCGCCCCCTCCTCCGACCGGCCGGGCGCCCTCCACGTGCTCCCTCCCGCCCCCGGCTACACTGGGCCGCTCGACCCCCGTCGCCCAGGCGGCCGGGTCCGCCCATCCATCGGACGTGACGCTGCCACCGCAGCAGAGGGGACGCGCATGCCCACCGAGGCCTTCTCGCTCCTCCTCCCCGTCTACCGCGGCGACCGCCCCGAGTTCCTGCGCCGGGCGTTCCGCAGCAGCGTCGACGACCAGACGCTCCGGCCCGACGAGGTCGTCGTCGTCCGCGACGGCCCGGTGTCCGCGGAGCTCGCCCGCACCATGGCGGAGCTCGCGGAGGCGTCTCCCGTCCCGGTGGTCACCGTGGAGCTCGAGCGCAACATGGGCCTCGCCCACGCGCTGGAGCGCGGCCTCGACGCGTGCGCGCACGACGTGGTGGCGCGCATGGACGCCGACGACATCAGCCTCCCCGAGCGCTTCGCCCGCCAGCTCGCGCTCATCTCCGGCGGCCTCGACCTCGTGGGCACCGGCATGTACGAGTTCGCGGACGAGGTCGGCACCATCGGCGGGCGCCGCACCCCGCCCGTCGGCGCGGACGCCATCTCCCGGTACGCCCGCTTCCACGACCCCTTCAACCACCCCACCGTGGTCTACCGCCGCGCCGCCGTCCGGCGCGCGGGCGGGTACCTGCCGCTCGGGCTCATGGAGGACTACTACCTCTTCGCCCGCATGATCCAGTCGGGCGCCCGGGTGGAGAACCTCCCGGACCCGCTCGTCATGTACCGCGTGAGCGCGGGCGCCTACGCGCGCCGCGGCGGCGTCGCGCAGCTCGTCGCGGAGCTCCGCCTGCAGCGCGAGTTCCGCCGCCGCCGCTTCACCTCGGTGGCGCAGGCGCTCCGCAACGTGCTGGTCCGCGGCAGCTACCGGCTCATCCCCGAGGCCGTGCGCCGCGGGCTCTACCGTCGTCTGATCACGCGCGACCGGACCGTCCCGCAGGCCCGCGCCTGATCCCCCGTTACCCTTGACCAGTCCCGTCGAGCGCCCGCCGGGCGCCACCCCAGCAAAGGAATGTGCCATGAGCCCTGATCTCGTAGTGGTCGGGTCCGGTTTCTTCGGACTCACGATCGCGGAGCGCGTCGCCGAGGAGCTGGGCCTGAAGGTCCTCGTCATCGACCGCCGCGACCACATCGGCGGCAACGCGTACAGCGAGAAGGACCCGGAGACCGGCATCGAGGTGCACCGCTACGGCGCACACCTGTTCCACACCTCCAACGAGACGGTGTGGGAGTACGTCAACCGCTTCACGGACTTCACGCCCTACGTGCACCGCGTCTACACGGAGCACCAGGGCGAGGTCTTCCCGCTGCCGATCAACCTCGGCACCATCAACCAGTTCTTCCGCTCGGCGCACGGCCCGCAGGCCGCCCGCGAGCTCATCGCCGAGCAGGCGTCCGAGCTCGACGCCGGCGAGGCGCGGAACCTCGAGGAGAAGGGCATCTCCCTCATCGGGCGCCCGCTCTACGAGGCCTTCATCCGCGACTACACCGCCAAGCAGTGGCAGACGGATCCCACGGACCTCCCCGCCGAGGTCATCAGCCGCCTCCCCGTGCGCTACACGTACGACAACCGCTACTTCAACGACACCCACGAGGGCCTGCCCGTCGAGGGCTACACCGCGTGGCTCGAGCGCATGGCGGACCACCCGAACATCGAGGTGCGCCTGGAGACCGACTTCTTCGACGAGACGCAGGAGGTCAACCGGGCGTCCGTCGTGGGCAAGGTCCCCGTGGTCTACACGGGCGCCATCGACCGCTACTTCGACTACTCGGAGGGTGCGCTGTCGTGGCGCACGCTCGACTTCGAGCGCGAGGTGCTCCCGGTCGGCGACTTCCAGGGCACGCCCGTCATGAACTACGCCGACTCCGACGTGCCGTTCACGCGCATCCACGAGTTCCGGCACTTCCACCCGGAGCGCGACGCCCCGGCGGACAAGACGGTCATCATGCGCGAGTACTCGCGCTTCGCGGAGGGCGACGACGAGCCGTACTACCCGGTCAACACCGCGGCCGACCGCGAGGGGCTGCTCAAGTACCGCGAGCTCGCCAAGCAGGAGGAGGGCGTCTTCTTCGGCGGCCGCCTCGGCACGTACCAGTACCTCGACATGCACATGGCCATCGGCGCCGCGCTCTCTATGTACGAGAACAAGCTGAAGCCCGTCCTCGTGAAGGACGCCTCCTGATGGCCGCGGCCGGCGCGGGCGCTCCCGCGGGGCTCGACCTCATCCAGCGCGTCATCCTCCCGTCCGAGCACGATCCGGACATCGTCCCGCTCTACGTGGACGCCGACTACTGGACGAGCATCCCCGTCGCGCCCGAGAAGCGCCGGCGCTCGCCGCTGCGCGTGGTCGACTCGGACACGCACAACGCGGTCGTCCGCCTGAGCGACATGGGCATCATCAGCGCCATCAAGGGCGACCGCGGCTTCCAGGTGCCCCACCGCCGCAAGGTGTCGTTCGGCACCTACTTCAACGCGTTCCCCGCCTCCTACTGGCGCTCGAGCACCACGCTCGACGGCGTCGTGCTCGAGGTCGAGACCCAGGGCGAGGGCCAGGTCATCGTCTACCGCTCGAACGCGCGCGGCGTGATCCAGAAGGTCGACGGCGCGGCCGTCACCGGATCCACCACCTCCCGCTTCGAGCTCCCGTTCACGTACTTCGCGGACGGCGGCTGGTACTGGTTCGACCTGATGGGCGAGGAGTCCGACTTCGAGCTCGTCCAGGCCGGCTGGTACGCCCCCGCGGGATCCGCCCCCACCGCGGGTGCGGCGGGCTCCGTGAGCATCGCCATCACCACGCTCAACCGGGCCGAGTACTGCGTGAAGCTGCTCACCGACATCGGCGAGAAGCCCGACGTGGCCGCGCTGCTCGACCACGTCTACGTCACCGACCAGGGCACGCAGAAGGTCGCCGACCAGCCCGCCTTCCCGCGGGCCCAGGAGCTCCTCGGCGAGAAGCTCCGCGTCATCCACCAGGCCAACCTCGGCGGATCCGGCGGCTTCTCGCGCGGCATGTACGAGACGCTGAAGGAGGGCGCCAGCGACTACGTCCTCGTCATGGACGACGACATCACGCTCGAGCCGGAGAGCATCCGACGCGCGGTCAAGTTCGCGGACTACTCGCGCACGCCCACCATCGTCGGCGGCCACATGTTCGACATGTACGACAAGAGCAAGCTCCACGCGTACGCCGAGGGCTTCGACATGTGGAACTTCATGTGGGGTCCCGTCACGCCCACGCGCCACGACTTCAGCGCGTCGAACCTCCGCCAGACCCGGTGGATGCACCGCCGCGTCGACGCCGAGTACAACGGCTGGTGGATGTGCCTCATCCCCGTCTCCACGATCAAGCAGGTCGGCCTGTCGCTCCCCGTCTTCATCAAGTGGGACGACGCCGAGTACGCCCTCCGCGCGAAGGAGGTCGGCGTGCCGACCGTGACCCTGCCGGGTGCGGCCGTGTGGCACGTCTCGTGGGTCGACAAGGACGACTCGCAGGACTGGCAGGCGTTCTTCCACGCGCGCAACCGCCTCATCGCGGCCCTCCTGCACTCGCCCTACGAGCGCGGCGGGCGGTTCCTCACGGCGAACCTCGCCACCGACGTGCGGCACCTCGTCTCGATGCAGTACTTCGCGCTCGCGGCGCGGCACGAGGCGTACCGGAACATCCTCCGCGGCCCGCGCGGCCTGCACGAGGACATGGTCACCCGCCTGGCGCGCACCCGCGAGCTGGCGAAGCGCTTCTCGGACGGCCAGCCCATCAAGGACCGCGCCGCCCTCCCCGAGATCGTCGCGCCCGACAAGCCGCAGCGTCGTCGCGGGGGAGGCGCGCCCGCCGGCATCGCCCGCATCGTCTGGCTCGCCCGCACGGTGGTCCGGCACGCCCTCTCGCCCATCAGCCAGGCCGCGAGCCGCGGCCCGGAGGCGCACCTCGCGTTCGAGGACGCCCGCTGGTGGGTCGTGCCGTCGTTCGACAGCGTGCTCGTGTCGAACGCTGAGGGATCGGCCGCGCTCCTGCACCGCCGCGACCCCGCCATGTTCCGTCGCATGCTGTGGACGAGCATCGTGCTGCGCTGGCGGATCCTCGCGCGCTGGCCGCAGCTGAAGGCCGCGTACCGCGCGTCCCTGCCGACCATCACGAGCCCGGAGACCTGGGCGCGCACGTTCGGCGTCGACCAGCCGCCAGCTGGTCGCACCAAGCGCTAGCCGGCCGGCGGCGCTGCGCACCGCTCGTCCACGGGGCGCCTGATCCGCACCACGGTGCGGCAGGCGCCCCGTCGTGTGTGAGAATCGCATCTCACGGCACGGGGACGCAGGGGGAAGCATTTGCTCGACAACGGGGTGGACAACGTCCGGCGTGCGCGCCGGCGCTCGCGGCTGATCGCCTGCCTGGCTGTGTGGGCTGTCGCCCTCGGGGTCGGGCTCGTGGGCACGGGCACGATCGGCGGGTCCGCGGATCCGGCACAGGCGGCGTCGGGCGGTGACTTCGACCCCGGCATGATCATCAGCGACGCCAAGTTCTACGACGGCGACGCCATGTCGCAGGGCGACATCCAGACCTTCCTCCGGGCTCGCGTCCCGAGCTGCGCGTCCGGCTACGTGTGCCTCAAGGACTACGTCGAGAGCACGCCCGCGCGCGCCGCCGACAGTCGCTGCTCCAGCCTGCAGGCGTCGCGCCTCACCGGTGCCGACATCGTCTACTGGGTGGGCCGGGCGTGCGGCGTGAGCCAGTCCGCCCTGCTCGTGCTCCTCGAGAAGGAGCAGGGCCTCGTCACCGACAGCACCCCGACCGCGCGGCAGTTCCGCAGCGCCACGGGCTACGGCTGCCCGGACACGGCGGCATGCGACTCCCTGTACTACGGCTTCTTCAACCAGGTGTACAACGCGGCACACCAGTTCAAGGTGTACCAGTCGACGCCCACGCGCTGGAACTACCAGGCGGGCCGCAGCAACCGGATCCTCTGGCACCCGAACGCCGACTGCGGGTCCTCGCAGGTCACCATCCGCAACCAGGCCACGGCGGGCCTCTACATCTACACGCCGTACCAGCCCAACGCCGCGGCGCTGCGCAACCTCTACGGCACCGGGGACTCGTGCTCCTCGTACGGCAACCGCAACTTCTGGCGCCTCTACACCGACTGGTTCGGCAGCACGGACGACGGCCCGGTCTCCTCGTTCGTGAAGACGGCCGCCGACGACACGGTCTTCCTCGTCAGCGGCGGCCAGAAGCACCGGGTCCCGGACTTCGACGTGTACCGCTCCCTCTCCGCCCTCGGCGGGATCAGCACGGTCCCGCGCTCCTACCTCGACGCCCTGGACACGGGCATCGACGCGTCCGCGCTCGTGCGCGACCCGGCGTCGGGCTCCGTGGGGCTGGTCCAGGCGGATCGCCGCCACCGCTTCCCGTCCTGTGACCTCGTCGCCTCCTACGGCTACGGCTGCGGCGACGCGGTGAACCTCGATGCGGGGCAGCTGTCGTCGCTGCCCGAGGCCGGCGAGATGAGCGCGTTCTTCGTCCTGCCGGGCAGCCCGGTCACGTACATCCTCGCCGGCGGGGTCAAGAACCCCGTCAGCACCTGGTCCGCCGTGCTCGGGCTGAACGCCGGCCGGTCGCCCTTCGTCGCCACGATGCGCCCCGAGGTGGCGAGCCGGTACCCGACGGGGCACGTCGCCCTCGAGCCGGGGACGCTCGCGAAGGCGTCGAACAGCGCGGACGTGTACGTCGTCGACGGGCTGGACCGCAAGGTCCGCGTCCCGGACTTCGCCGTCACCCGCGAGCTCGGCATGGGCGAGGCCTTCGCCACGGTCACCCCGGCCACCGTGGACGGGTACGCCCGCGCCACGGGCGACCTCTCCCTCCTGGTGCGCTGCGACGGCGTCTCGTCGCTCGCCTCGCAGGGGCGGCTCGTGGCACTCGGGACGCCCGGATCCACCGGCCTGCCGGTGACCGACCTCACCTCCGCCACGTGCCGGACCCTCGACCGGGCCGCGGGCATCGTGGCCGGATCCGTCTTCGTGAAGAGCCCGACGGCGGGCACCGTCTACCTGCTGCAGGGTGGGCAGGCCCGTCCCTTCTCCACATGGGACCGCCTGGTCGCGGTGGCAGGGACGTCCTCGCCGACCATCACGACCCTCGGGGCACCCGCGCTCGCGCGGATCCCGGTGGGCGCCGCGTACTGAGCCGACGCTGCCGCCTCCGTGCCCGGACGGGCTCGAAGGCGGCAGCGGATACAGTGGGGCCGCACCGGACGACCACGGCGCGGCCCGCCGGCCGGGCCCCCGAGCGCCCGGTGCGGCGAGGAGAGCACATGGACCAGCACGCGCACGACGTCGACGCACCCCGCGAGGAGGCCCCGGCTCCCGGCATCCTCCTCCGGCTGATCAAGGACGAGCGCGTGGCGTTCCTCCTGGTCGGCGGCTTCAACACGGTGCTCGGCACGGCGTGGTTCGCCCTGTTCTTCCTGCTGTGGGGGCACGCGATCCCGTACCCGATCGTGCTCGTGATCGCCTGGGCGGTGCAGCTGCCCGTCGCGTTCACGCTGCACCGGAAGCTCGTGTTCAAGGTCAGCGGCAACCTGATCCCGGACTTCTCCCGCTACACGCTCGTCAACCTCATGCCGCTGTTCGCCAACATGCTGCTGCTGCCGCTGGTGGTGGAGACGACCCCGCTCGAGCCGATCGTGGCGCAGGTGCTCGTGACCATCGTGATCACCGTGGCCACGTACACGGGCCACAAGTTCTTCTCGTTCCGCCGGCCGCGCGACGAGGCCGTGCGCTGATCCCGACCTCCCCGACGGGCCCGCCGGGGATCAGCCCGGCCGGTGCTGCTCCGGCAGACCGTGCCGCCAGCTGCGGCCCTGCGCGGCCTTGACGGCGCAGATCACGAGCAGGACCCAGCCCCACTCCATGAGGGTGACGCTCTCGGCCAGTGACGCGACCACGAGCACGACGACCACGAGCGCGGGCCAGACGTAGCCGACGCCGCGCTTGGTGGTCGCGAGGACCCAGGAGCGCCCGAGCGCCAGGGCGCAGAACGCGGCGAACAGCACGAGCCCCACGAGCCCGGCCTGCAGGTAGAGGTCGAGGTAGGCGTTGCGGCCCGTCTCCTGCGCGCCGCGGCTCACGAGGTCGAGCGCGGTGTACGGGTAGGCGTCGCGGCGCCAGAAGCCGACGAAGCCCCAGCCCTCGATGGTGTTGAGGTCGATGAGGCGCAGCATCTCGCGCCACAGGTCCACGCGCTGGAGGTAGTCGGGGCGCGCCTGGAGGACCTGGAGAACGGGGGAGCGGAAGGCCACGACGAGCACGGCCACGACCGCGGCGAGCACGAGGGCCGCGCTGTTGGCGAGCGGCCGGGCCTGGCGGGCGAGGTGGCGGAGGGCGAGGATCGCGAGGGCGGCGAGGCCGAGGACGAGGAACGTGCCGAGGATCACCGACGAGCGGGTGAGCGACGCGACCAGCAGCGCGGTGGTCAGCGAGAAGATCCCGCGCCCTCGGGAGACGGAGCGGGTGAGGAGCTCGACGGCGAAGGTCACGGCGGCGACGAGCGCGAGGATCCCGAGGGCGTTGCGCTCGCCGAGCAGGCCCTGGATGGGGCCGAGGCGGTCGAGGGCGCCGCGGATCCCGAGGAACGGGATGGGGCCGTCGATGAGGAGCCCCGCCAGCACCTCCAGCGCGAGGGAGGCGACGAGCACCAGCCGCAGCACGTCGCCGGTCGCCCGCACGATCTGGATGAGGTCGCGCACGACGCCCACGTACACCGCGAGGAACGCGGACGCCACGAGGTAGAGCACCCCGCCGATCGCGTCCGGCTGGTACGCCGTCCAGAGCAGCGTCGCCGCGCACCAGGCCACGAGGACGAGGAGGGAGATGGGCAGGAGGCCGCGCCACTCCCAGTCGCCGCGCTTGGCCGCGAGGGATGCCGCGGCCATGGCCACGAGCGCCACCACCACGGCGACGAGCCCGGCCCAGCCCATGGTCGACCGGAGGGCGTGCGACAGGACCGCGGTGCCGAGGATGCACTGCGTGAGCGCGGCCGAGAAGCGCGCCGAGCCGAGGAGGTCGGGCAGGCGCTCGGGGAGCGGCAGGCGGGAGGGCAGCGTCATGCGGCGGCGGTCACGGGCGGTCGGCGGATCACCGGGCGGCCGCGCGGATCAGGCGACGCCGGGGTCGGGGACGGACGACGCGGCGGGCGCGGGCGTCGTGCCGCGGGCGGGGGGAGCTGACGGGGCCGTGGTGGACGCGGCGACGGGAGCGGCGGCGGCGGGAGCGGCCACGGCGGGCGCGGCCACGGCGGGGCGGCGCGGGTCCGCGCCCGGCACGTCCTCGCGCGCCACCATCCCGGAGCGGGTGGCGACCGCGATCACCACGAGCAGCAGCCAGTTGCCCTCGTAGAGCAGGCGGCTCTCCGCGAGGCTCTGCACGACGAGCGCCGTCATGAGGAGCAGCGGCGCCAGCGCGAGCGTCGAGTACGGCTCGACCAGGTCGCGGCGGTGCTGCGGCCGGTCGATGGCGGCCCACCAGGAGCGGACGTAGGTGGTGACGATGAGGCAGGCGAAGACGAGGAGCCCGACGGCGCCGACCTGGAGCAGGACGTCGAGGTAGGCGTCGTGCGCCTGCAGGTACGTGACGCCGCTGCGGACGGCGAGTCCCTGGAAGGGGTGCACCCAGGGCGCCCAGTAGCCGATCCAGCCCCAGCCGACCATGGGGTGCTGCTGCGCGAGCCCGAGGACGGACTCCCAGATCTGGAACCGGCCGGTGAGGTCGGGCGAGCGGCCGAGCAGCTCGAACACCTCGGCGGTGCGGGTGACCATGACGCCCGCGCCGACGACGGCCGCCACGACGACGCCGCCCGCGAGCGCGAGGCGGCCGCGGATGCCGACCCGGCGGGCGATGAGGGCGAGCGCGGCGACGACGCCGGTCATGATCAGCGCGACGAGGACGGTGGAGCTGCCGGTGAGTGTCAGCGTGAGCAGGGCGACGGCGATCCAGACGGCGGCGTCGCGCCGCTGGACCGTGCGCGCGGCGAGCTGCAGCGAGAAGACGACGAGGCCGAGCAGCGCGACCATCGCGAGGAGGTTGGCGTTGCCGACGACGCCCTGGATCCGCCCGCCGCTCAGCAGCTCGCCGCGGGTCCACGCGAAGGCGGCCGGCGCGTTCGGGCCGTAGTCGGTGAAGAAGGGCATGACGGGCTGGCGCACCACGACGGCGACGACCAGCTCGAAGGCGAGCGAGAGCCCGAGGATGATGCGGAACGCCCGGCCGAGGCCCTGCACGATCTCCGCCCATGACAGCAGCACGAGGAGCGTGAGCGCCGCGACCGACGTGGACAGCTGGATCAGCACGCCCAGCATCGACTCGAACCGGTACTGCGACCATGCGATCGAGATCACGCAGACGGCGGTGAACGCGAGGAGCGGGAGGGGCAGCACCCGGACCCGCGGGAGCGGGCGGGCGCGCACGAGGAGCACGATGCAGGTCACCAGCACCGCGAGGGCGATGGCCCCGAACCCCCACCAGCTGAGGCTGTCCCGCCACATGTCACCGGCGAAGGTGGTGACGAGGACGAAGGTCGCGAAGCTCCGGAGGGCTCGGCGGCTGGGGGTGGGCATGCCCATCAGGGTATCCGGCCCGGGCGCCCGGTCCCGCCGCCTGGGTGACGGAGGCTGCGCCGGCCCCCCGCGGCGGGGGCTCCGCGCCCCGGGCTGTCCGTCAGACGAACGCCGCGTGGCCCGTGATCGCGCGGCCCACGATGAGCGTGTTCATCTCCCGGGTGCCCTCGTAGGAGTAGATGGCCTCCGCGTCGGCGAAGAAGCGGGCGACGTCGTAGTCGAGCACGATGCCGTTGCCGCCGAAGGCCTCCCGGCACCAGGACACGGTCTCGCGCATGCGGCTCGTGGCGTACGCCTTGGCGAGCGCCGAGTGCTCGTCCGACTGCGTGCCCTCGTCCACCATCTCGGACGCGCGCGTGACGAGGCCGATGGACGCGGTGATGTTGCCGAGGCTGCGGACGAGGAGGTCCTGGATCAGCTGGTGCGCGCCGAGCGCCTTGCCGAACTGCTGGCGCTCGCCCGTGTACGCGACGGCGGCCTCGTACGCGCCGATCGAGATCCCGATGGCCGCCCAGGCGACCTCGGCGCGCGTGAGGCGGAGCACGGCGGCCGTGTCCGCGAAGGAGCGCGAGTTCTGGAGGCGGTTCCGCTCGGGCACGATCACGCCGTCGAGCTCGATGTCGGCGTTCTGCACGATGCGCAGCGCCTGCTTGTCCTCGATCCGGGTGGCGCGGAAGCCGGGGGAGTCGTTGGGGACGAGGAAGCCCTTGACCTGGCCGTCGTCCGCGTCCTTGGCCCAGATGACCGTGACGTCGCTGACGGTGCCGTTGCCGATCCAGCGCTTGGCGCCCGTGATGCTCCACTCGTCGCCGCGGCGGGTCGCGACCGTGCGGAGGCCGCGGGCGGAGTCGGATCCGGACAGCGGCTCCGTGAGGCCGAACGACCCGAGGATCTCGCCGGACGCGAAGCGCGGCAGCCACTCGGCGCGCTGCTCGGGGGATCCGGCGACCGCGACGCTGCCCATCACCAGGCCGCTCTGCATCCCGACGAGCGTCGCGATGCTCGCGTCGACGCGCCCGAGCTCCAGGGCGGCCCACCCGCGGAAGACGGCCGAGTTCTCGAACCGGCGGGTCTCCGGGAACGGCATGCCGAAGAAGCCGCGCTCGGCGAGGCCGCCGACCACGTGGCGGGGGAACTCGGCGCGCGCCCACCAGCCGTTCACGTGGGGGCGCACCTCCTGCTCGAGGTAGGCGCGCAGGTCGGCGAGGGACTCCTTCTCCCTGTCGCCGAGCCGTGACTCGTAGCCGTAGAAGTCGCCGATGAGGGGGGTGAGGGACACGATGCTCCATTGCGGTTCGTCGGCGCCCTCGGGGACGGACGCCTGCGGGCGAGCCTAGGTCGGCGTCCGGGCGGCCCCGCCATCGGTTGGTACTTTGGTCGCGTCCGGACAGGACGCGCGCCCCCGGGCGTTGTAGGTAGCCGCCAAGCCCGACAGGATCGCCCGTGTTCACTGCCCTCGCCAACACCCCCCGCGACTACGCCTGGGGGTCGACGACCGCCATCGCCGAGCTGCTCGGCCGGGAGCCGTCGGGAGGGCCGGAGGCCGAGCTGTGGTTCGGCGCGCACGGCGGGTCGCCGACCCGCGTGGTCGACCCGGCGACGGTCGGCGGCGCGCGGACGCTGGCCGAGTGGATCCAGCAGGACCCGGCGACCACGCTCGGCCCGCTCGCGGACGGCCTCCGCCCGGGCGACGGCCCCGGCCTCCCGTTCCTCCTCAAGGTGCTCGCGGCGGGCGGCCCGCTGTCGCTGCAGGCGCACCCCGACCTGCATCGCGCGCGCCTCGGCTTCCGCGACGAGGAGGACCGCGGGATCCCGATCGACGCCCCGCATCGCAACTACAAGGACCCGCTGCACAAGCCCGAGCTGGTCTACGCGCTGAGCGACGAGTTCCACGCGCTCTGCGGCTTCCGCCCGCTCGCGGAGGTGCGGCAGGTCTTCACGCTGCTGCTCACCCTCGACGCGTCCGGGCCCGACTCCGACCCGGCCGTGATCCGGTCCGTCCTCACGCGCCTCACGGGCTCCGAGGCGGACGTCCTGCGGGACGTCTTCGCCTTCCTCATGGGCGGCGGATCCGAGGTGCGCCGCCTCGTCGACCGCGTGACCCTGCTCGCGAGCCTCGCCTCCGACCGGCAGTGCCGCGAGTTCTCGACCGAGATGCGCACGGTGCGGGAGCTCGCCGACGCGTACCCGGGCGACCCCGGCATCGTCACCTCGCTGCTGCTCAACCGCGTGACGCTGCGCCGCGGCGAGGCGCTCTACCTGCCCGCGGGCAACATCCACGCGTACCTGCACGGCCTCGGGATCGAGCTGATGGCCGCGTCCGACAACGTGCTGCGCGGCGGCCTCACGCCGAAGCACGTGGACGTGCCCGAGCTCCTCGACGTGCTCGAGTTCCAGGCGCTGCCCGTGCCGTACCTCGAGCCCGAGCACGCCGCGCCGGGCGTCGAGCTCTACCGCCCGGACGTGCCGGACTTCCTGCTCGCGCGGATCGCCCCGGCCACGCGCGACGCGGTGGACGGCGACGCGGGCGCGAGCGTCGTGACGGTCGACGGGCCGGCGATCGTGCTGTGCACCTCGGGCGAGGTGACGCTCCGCGGCGAGGTCTCGTCGGTCGTCGTCGGCCGCGGCGACGCCGTGTTCGTCACGCCCGACGAGGGCCGGCTCGTCGTCACGGGGGAGGGCGAGGCGTTCCTCGCGACCACGCCGGCGCCCGACTCCGGCGACTCCGACGGGGACGACCGGGACGCCGCCGCCGCGTGATCGGCACCCTCCGCGCCGTCGATAGGGTGGCCGCATGACATGGTTGGTCACCGGCGGCGCCGGGTACATCGGTTCGCACATCGTCTCCGCGTTCGCGCGGGCGGGCATCGACACGGTCGTCCTCGACGACCTCTCGAGCGGCCACGAGGCGTTCGTCCCCGAGGGCGTGCCGTTCCACCGCGGATCCGTCCTCGACCGCGAGCTGCTGGCCCGCGTCCTCGGGTCGGGCGACATCACGGGCGTCGTCCACGTGGCCGGCTACAAGTACGCCGGCGTCTCCGTGCAGCGCCCCCTCCACACCTACGAGCAGAACGTGACCGCCACGGCCGTGCTCCTCGAGGAGATGGAGCGGGCCGGCGTCGACAGGATCGTGTTCTCGTCGTCCGCCGCCGTCTACGGCACCCCGGACGTCGACCTCGTGGACGAGCGGACGCCGCGCGCGCCCGAGTCCCCCTACGGCGAGTCCAAGCTCATCGGCGAGTGGCTGCTCCGCGACCAGGGCATCGCGACGGGACTGCGCCACGCCTCGCTCCGCTACTTCAACGTCGTGGGATCCGGCGAGGAGGGGTACTTCGACACGAGCCCCCACAACCTCTTCCCGCTGGTCTTCGACGCGCTGCTCGACGGCCGCACGCCGCGGATCAACGGCGGCGACTACCCGACGCCGGACGGCACGTGCGTGCGCGACTACATCCACGTCGTCGACCTGGCCGCGTCCCACGTCGCGGCCGCGCGGCGCCTCGACGCGGGCGAGCCCGTCGAGCCGGTCTACTGCCTCGGCAGCGGCGCGGGGGTCAGCGTCCGCGAGATCATGACGGCCATCGCGTCCGCCACGGGCATCGCGTTCGAGCCGGAGGTGCGCGACCGTCGCCCCGGCGACCCGGCCCGCATCGTCGCGTCCGGCGAGCTCGCCGCGCGGGACATCGACTGGGCCATGCGGCACACGCTGGACGACATGGTCCGGAGCGCGTGGGAGGCCCGCCAGGCCGGCAGCCGCGCCTAGCGCCGCGGGCGAGCGGCGGCGCGTCGCAACCCTCGAGGAGCGGCTGAGGGTTTACCCTCTGCGGCTTGACTCGACGGAGTTACACCGGTGTAATTATGACGATGAGCTGGGGCCGGCCGGGTGCCCCTTGCCGCGTGGGGAGATCGTGACATGGCACTACCTGAGTACCACTCCGGAGTCCCCGACGACTGGTTCGTCGACCCCGTCCGACTCGGGGTCCCGGGCGTCCGCAGCGTCGACGACGGCAACCCGCTCGCCTGGCAGGCCGACTCGCTCTGCGCGCAGACCGACCCCGAGGCGTTCTTCCCCGAGAAGGGCGGATCCACCCGCGACGCGAAGAAGATCTGCGCCTCGTGCGAGGTGCGCAGCGAGTGCCTCGAGTACGCGCTGGAGAACGACGAGCGCTTCGGCATCTGGGGCGGCCTCTCCGAGCGCGAGCGCCGCAAGCTCCGCAAGCGCGCGGTCTGACCCGCGCGCCGCGCCGGCCGAGGCGCGGGCCTTCCGGCGCGCCGCCCGGCTACGGCGGATCCCCATCACGCACCACGTAGGGTCTCCCCTGTCATGCAGCCACGAGTAACCGCGATCCTCGTCGCCCACGAGGGCGCGCAGTTCCTCGACCGGACCCTCCAGGCCCTCGCCGCGCAGACCCGGCGACCCGACCAGGTGGTCGCGGTCGACCTCGGATCCCGCGACGGATCCGCCGCCCTCCTCGCCGCGTCCGAGCCGACCCGCATGGTCCAGGCGCCCGCGCGGATGACCTTCGGGCAGGCCGTCGACCAGGCCGTGCGCGTCATCCCCGCGCCGGAGGGCGACCACGAGCTCCTCTGGCTGCTCTCGGCCGACAACGCCCCCGCGCCCGACGCCCTCGAGCGCCTGCTCGCCGCGATCGAGGCGTCGCCCAGCGTCGCGGTCGCCGGTCCGAAGCTCATGGAGTGGGAGCACCCCGGCTACATCCACGAGCTCGGGAGCACGCTGACCACGCTCGGTGCGGCCGTCCCCGTCGTCGACGTCGAGCTCGACCAGGCGCAGTACGACGAGATGAGCGACGTGCTCGGCGTGGCCGCGGGCGGCATGCTCGTGCGCCATCGCCTCTGGGACGAGCTCGGCGGCTTCGACGACGCGCTGCCCGTCATCGACGACGCCCTCGACCTCTGCGTCCGCGCCCGCCTCGCCGGCCACCGCGTCGTCGTCGTCCCGGCCGCGCGCGTCGCCTCCGCGGGGGACGCCGCGCCCGGCACGGCGTTCCTCGGCCGCCGCACCCCGCGGCACCGGCGCCGCCGCCTGCGCCGCCAGGCCCAGCTCCACCGCCGGCTCGCCTACGCGCCCCCGGCCGCCGTCCCGTTCCACTGGCTCTCGCTCGTCCCGCTCGCGATCCTGCGCGCCCTGCTGCAGCTGCTCCGCAAGCGGCCCACCGCCGCACCCGGCGAGATCGGCGCGGCCGTCCGCGTCGCCGTCGCGCCCGGCCGGATCCGCGCGAGCCGCCGCCGTCTGGCCGCCGCGCGCACGGCGCCGTGGTCGAGCATCGCGTCGCTCCGCCAGCCGCTCGCGGTCGGCCGCCGGCGGCGCTCGCTCGCCCGCGAGCAGTACCGCGTCGAGCACATGGGCGTCTCCGACGGCGTCGAGTTCCTCGCCACGGGCGGCGGCTGGACCGTGCTCGCGGCGCTCCTCGTGTCCGCGGTCATGTGGCTGCCGCGCCTCACCGGATCCGCGCTCACGGGCGGGCAGCTCCTGCCGCTCGGGCCGGGCGCGGGCGCGCTGTGGGCGCAGGTCGGCATCGGGGTGCGCGGGGACGGCGCCGGTCCCGTCGCGCCCTCCGACCCGTTCGCGTACGTGCTGGCCGTGCTGGGCAGCGTCACCGCGTGGGATCCGTCGCTGGCGGTCCTCGCCCTCTTCGTCGCCGCCCTGCCCCTCGCCGCCCTCGCCGCGTGGCTGTGCGCCGCCCAGCTGACCCGGAACGCCTGGCTCCGCGGGCTCGCCGCGCTCGCGTGGACCCTCGCTCCCACCTTCCTCGTGGCCCTCGGCGACGGGCGCCTGCCTGCCGTCCTCGCGCACCTGCTCCTGCCGTGGCTCGCGCTGGCGGTGCTGCGGGCCCCGCGCTCGTGGTCGGCCTCCGCCGTCGCGGGGATCCTCATGGCCGCCGTCGGGGCATCGGCCCCCTCGCTGGTGCCCGCCGTCCTCGTGCTCTGGCTCGTCGCCACGATCCGGGCCGGCCGCCGCGCGGGACGGCTCGTGACGATCCCCGTGCCGCTCCTCGCGCTGGTCGCGCCGCTCATCGCGTACCGCGTCATGCAGGGCCAGCCGCTCTCCCTGCTCGCCGACCCCGCCGTCCCCGCGGGCTTCACCCCCGCCGCCGTGCCGGGCCTCGCGCTCGGCTTCCCGACCTCGGGCCTCGGCGGCTGGACCGCCGTCGTCGACGGCCTCGGGCTGGGGCTGCCCGGGTGGGTGCCGCTGGTCGTCGTCGCCGTGCTGGTCGCGCCGCTCGTGCTCGGCGCCGTGGTCGCGCTCTTCCTGCGGGGGTCGCACCGCGCCGCGCTCGCGCTCGGCGTGACGGTGCTCGGCTTCGCGACCGCCGTGCTGGCCGCCCGCACCGCCGTGCAGTCGACGGGGGCCGACGTGGTGGCCGTGTGGCCCGGATCCGGCCTCAGCCTGCTCTGGCTCGGGCTCGCGGGGGCCCTCGTGCTGGGCTTCGCGACGCTCGGCCGCCGCTCGGTGGCGCCCGGCCTCGTGGCCGCGACCGCCCTCGTGGTCCTCGCGCTCCCGCTCGTCTCGGCGTCCGTCGCCGGATCCACGGCCGTGCGCGCCGCCGAGGAGAGCGCCCTGCCCGGCCTCGTCGTCGCGGAGGCGGCCACGGATCCCGCGGTCGGCACGCTCGTGCTCCGCGCGGGGGACGACGGGTCGCTCGCCGCCGACGTCGAGCGGGGCGCGGGCCGCACGCTGGAGCGGGTCTCCACGGTCGACACCGCCATCGGACCGCTCACCGACACGCAGACGCGGGTCGCCGAGCTCGCCGGCAACATCTCCTCCCGCTCCGGCCTCGACGCCACCGACGACCTCCGGGGCCTCGGCGTCAGCTACGTCCTCCTGGCGCCTCCCGCCGGTGCCGCCGACGCTGCCCTGCACGACCGCGCCCGGTCCGCCCTCGACGACGACCCGGTCTTCACGGCCGTCGGCCAGACCGAGGCCGGGCTGCTCTGGCGCTTCGTGGGCAGCGAGGACCTCCAGGCGCAGGTGGCGGGGCCCGGGAACCTGGACGACCCGGGCCGCGTCGGCGTGCTCGCGGCGCAGGCGCTCGTCTTCGCGCTCACGCTGCTGCTCGCGATCCCGACCGGCGGCCTCGCCGCGCGGAGCCGCCCGCTGCCCGCCTACCGCGAGGCCGTCGTCGGCCCGGACGCGCGGCCCGCGGACGCGGACGAGCCGCGGCCCGAGCACGACGACCGCGGCACGCCCGCCTACCCCGACGAGCCCACCGGGGGCTCCGTGGAGGAGGCCGCGTTCGGCGACATCCCGCAGGCGGGGGAGCGGCGCGCCGGGGACGGCGACGCCCCCGTCGCGGACGGGCCCGACGCCGACGCCGGCACCCACGACGACGACCGCAGGAGGACAGATGGCCAGGCGTGACGCCGTGCGCATCGCGACGCGCGTGACCACCGGGATCGTCGGCGTCGCCGTGCTCGGGGTCGTCGTGACCGGCGCGCTCCTCCTCCCTCCCGCCTCCGACGCGGGCACCGCCCCCTCGGTGCTCGTGACCCCCGTCGCGACCGACCAGCAGCGCGTCTGCCCCGGCTCGGTCCTCCGGCCGCCCGAGGCGGAAGCGACGTCCACCACGGCCGCCGTCGCCTCCGGCAGCGCGGCCACGACGAGCGGATCCGCGACCAGCGGCTCCGCGGGCGGCGGCCCCGGCGTCCGCACCTCGCGGATCCAGGCGCCCGACGTCCAGGGCGGGGCGTCGACCGAGCCCTCGGTGCTCGCCGTCGCGGGCGACGTCGACGGCGCCCCGACCGACCTCGCGGGCGCCTCCTCCGAGGTCGCCACCGCGTCCGACCTCGCGGGCCTCGCGGCGGCTTCGTGCGCCGAGGCCACCGCCGACTCGTGGCTGGTCGGCGGCGCCACCACGACGGGCCGCACCACCTTCGTCGTGCTCGACAACCCGTCCGGCGTCTCCTCGACCGTCGACCTCGCCATCTCGGGCGAGGAGGGGGCCGTGAGCGCGCCCGGGGCGAGCGGCATCACCGTGCCGGCCGGCACCCGCCGCGTGCTCAGCCTCGCGGGCCTCGCGCCGGACCTCGCGTCACCGGCCGTGCACGTCCGGAGCCGCGGCGGCCAGGTCGTCGCGCGCCTCGAGCAGAGCACCGTGCGCGGGCTCCTCGCGGGCGGGGTCGACTGGATCGGCCCGGCCGCCGCGCCCGCCACCGCGCTCGCCATGACGGGCCTCCGCATCGACTCGCAGTCCGCGCCCGCCGCCCCGGCCGCGCCCGCCGAGGGCGAGGGCGAGGGCGCCCCGGCCGAGGACGGCGGCTCGGCGCCCGGAGCGGGATCCGACCCCGGCACCGACCCCGACCGCGAGACGGCCGTGCGGATCCTCGTCCCCGGCTCCGAGGACGCCGACGTGAGCGTCAGCGTCGCCCCCGAGGAGGGCACCGACGGCACCGGCACGACCTTCACGGTGCAGGCCGACGCCGGCCGCACCACCGACCTGCCCGTCGCCGACCTCCCCGACGGCCGCTACTCCGTCACCGTCCAGAGCTCGGTGCCCGTCACGGCCGCCGTGCGCAGCGTGTCCGGCGCGGCCGAGGGCGGGGCGACCGACTTCGCCTGGCTGCCGTCCGCGGAGCCGCTCACGCGCGACGCGCTCGTCTCCGTGCCCGCCGGTCCGGCGCCCCTGCTGCACATCCGGAACGCGGGGGACGCCGCCGCCTCGGTGACCGCGCGGCCCACCGACGGGTCCGAGCCGGTCGTGCTCGACGTGCCCGCCGGATCCGCCGCCTCGGTCGCCGTGACCGCGGGGCGCACCTACCTGCTCGAGGGCGCGACCGGCCTCACGGCGACCGTGACCCTGGCCGAGCCCGGCCGGTCGGCGGCGCTGCCCGTCGTGCCGGTGCTGCCGGCCGCGGACCCGCTGCGCGTCCACCCCTGACCCCGGCCCGCCGACGTCGCCTCTCGCGCGCTCGGACACCTGACGGGCGCGAGGGATCCGCGGCTAGTGCGGGTCGTACCTGTCGGGCGCCAGGTCCCACGGGTCCTTGTCGAGCAGCTCGGCGACCGCGCGGAAGACGCAGCCCTCCACGAGCGCCCGCTGGTGGTGCTCGTCGTCCTCGTGCAGGTGCGCGAGGCGCTCGATGGGGAGGCGGTAGAAGATGACGCGGCGCTCGTCGGGGAGCACCGTCCACCGGTCGATGCCGTCCCGCTCGCTGTTCTCCGCGGGCAGGGCGGCGACCTCGAACGACACGCGCGCGAGCTCGTCGGGCCAGAGGCCGCGCAGGTACTCGGCCGTGGACGCGACGATCTCGTCGAAGAGGTCGGCGCGCGTGCGGAGGACGGGCAGCTCCGGCCCGGTGACGGGGGAGCGCAGGCCGCGACCGTGCCGATCCCGCCACGAGCCGCGGATGGAGACGTGGCCTCCCCGGCGGCGCGATCGTGGCATGGCCCCATCGTACGGCCCTCGGCGTCGGCGGTAGTGTGGGCGCGACATGACGAACAGGCCCTGCTCCCGCGTCGGCTGCACCGGCGGCGCCACGACCACCCTCACCTACGTCTACGCGGACTCCATGGCCGTCCTCGGTCCCCTCAGCCACGACTCCGAGCCCCACAGCTACGACCTGTGCGACCGGCACGCGGCCCGTCTCTCGGCCCCGCAGGGCTGGCAGATCGTCCGGCACGGCGTGCTCGGTGAGGTAGGTTTCGGAGCATGACGACGACTGCCGCCGAGACGCTGACCGCCATCGTGAAGACCTACGACGTGCGAGGTCTCGTCGGCAGCCAGCTGACCGAGGAGCTCGTCACGGCCCTCGGCGCGGGCTTCGTCGACGAGCTCGGCGCCGCCGGCCGCGAGATCGTCGTCGGCCACGACATGCGCGACTCCTCGCCGTCGTTCGCGCAGGCGTTCGCCCGCGGTGCCACCGCACGCGGCGGGGACGTCCTCCTCATCGGCCTGTGCTCGACCGACGAGACGTACTTCGCCTCCGGATCCCTCGACGCCCCCGCGGTCATGTTCACCGCGAGCCACAACCCGGCCACCTACAACGGCCTCAAGTTCTCCCGCGCGGGCGCCCAGGGCATCAGCCTCGACACGGGCCTCGCCGCCATCCGCGACCGCGCGATCGGCTTCCTCACGGACGGCATCGCGCCCGTTGAGCCCGCGGGCGAGGTGCGCGAGCGCGACGTCCTCGCCGACTACGCCGGCTACCTCCGCCAGCTCGTCGACCTCTCCGGCATCCGCCCGCTGCGCGTCGTCGTGGACGCGGGCAACGGCAT
Organism: Clavibacter capsici; assembly: GCF_001280205.1. Taxonomy (NCBI): domain Bacteria; kingdom Bacillati; phylum Actinomycetota; class Actinomycetes; order Micrococcales; family Microbacteriaceae; genus Clavibacter; species Clavibacter capsici. The sequence continues at coordinate 983,259 of NZ_CP012573.1, forward strand.
GGGCGGCATGACCGTCCCTGCCGTGCTCGGCACCGCGGCCGGCCTCCCCGAGCTGCCCATCGAGGTCATCCCGCTCTACTTCGAGCTCGACGGCACGTTCCCGAACCACGAGGCGAACCCGCTCGAGCCCGCCAACCTGGTCGACCTGCAGAAGGCCGTCGTCGAGCACGGCGCCGACCTCGGCCTCGCGTTCGACGGCGACGCCGACCGCTGCTTCGTGGTGGACGAGAAGGGCCAGGCGGTCACGCCCAGCGCCGTCGCCGCCATCGTCGCGCTCCGCGAGATCTCCCGCGTGAGGGCGCAGGCGCCGCAGGGCGAGGTGACCGTGCTGCACAACCTCATCACCTCGCGCATCGTGCCCGAGACGATCGAGGCGGCGGGCGCCACGGCCGTCCGCACGCGCGTCGGCCACTCGCTCATCAAGGACCAGATGGCCGCCACGGGCGCCGTATTCGGCGGCGAGCACTCCGCCCACTACTACTTCCGCGACTTCTGGGGCGCCGACAACGGCATGCTCGCCGCGATGCACCTGCTCGCCGAGTTCGGCCAGACCGACGGCCTCATGTCCGACCTCTCCGCGCGCTACACGCCGTACGCGCTGTCGGGCGAGATCAACAGCACGGTCGACGACGTGCCCGCCGCGTACGAGCGCATCGTCGAGGCCTTCCGCGGCCGCGGCGAGTTCGACGAGTTCGACGGCCTCACGGTCGACGGCCCGGTCGACGCCGACGGCGCGTTCTGGTGGTTCAGCGTCCGCCCCTCGAACACCGAGCCGCTGCTGCGCCTCAACGTCGAGGCGTCCACCGAGGAGCGCATGGCCGCCCTCCGCGACGAGCTCCTGGGGCTGATCCGCGGAGCCTGACCCCGTCGCCCGCCCGGCCCCGACGCCGCGTCCCTCCTCGAGGGGCGCGGCGTCGTCGTGCGCGGGGCGCACGCGCGGGACGGATACCCCCAGGGGGTTCCCTTGTGTACCCCCTGGGGGTATCGTGGATCCCGAGGGAAGGGGCCGCGATGGTCGGGTACAGCGAGGGCAAGGACGACATCCTCAAGCGGCTGCGGCGCGCGGAGGGCCAGGTGCGCGGGATCGAGCGCATGGTCGAGTCCGACACGTACTGCATCGACGTGCTCACGCAGGTCTCCGCCGTCACGCGCGCCATGGAGACCGTCGCCCTCAAGCTGCTCGACGACCACCTCGCCCACTGCCTCGCGGAGGCGGCCCGCGAGGGCGGACAGGTCGCGGACGACAAGGTGCGCGAGGCCTCCGCGGCCATCGCGCGGCTCGTCCGGTCCTGATCCGCGCGACCCGCGCCCCCGCACCCACCGACAAGGAGACCCCATGACCACCACCGCGTTCCCCGTCACCGGCATGACCTGCGCGCACTGCGTCCGGAGCGTCACCGAGGAGGTCGGCGAGCTGCCGGGCGTCTCGTCCGTCGCCGTCGACCTCGTCGTGGGCGGCGCGTCCACCGTCACCGTCGAGAGCGACCGGCCGCTCGACCCCGCGGCCGTCCGCGCCGCGGTCGACGAGGCCGGCTACGTCGCGGAGGTCTGACATGGCCGACCCCGCATCCGGATCCGCGCCCGCCGCGGAGCCCGTCGCCGCCCCGGCCGAGGACGGCACCGTGCTCACGCGCGTCGACCTCGACGTGCAGGGCATGACGTGCGCCTCGTGCGCGATGCGCATCGAGCGGAAGCTCGGCCGGATGCCCGGGGTCGAGGCCGCCGTCAACTACGCGACCCACCGCGCGCGCGTGCAGCTGCCCGCGGGCACGAGCGTCGAGGACGCGATCCGCACCATCGAGCGCACGGGGTACCGCGCGTCCGAGCGCGCCGCGTGGGGGAGCGGGGCGGCGGATGCCGCTCCCGCGCCGGCTCCCGCGCCCGCCGAGGTCGAGGCTGCCCGCGTCCGTCCGACCGCGCCCCAGGCCCCCGCCTCGGATCCGGCGCACGCCGCGGATCCCGCGCAGCCCGCCCGCCGCGACGCCGTCCCCGCCCGCCGCCCCGACGCCGACGAGCTCGCGCTCCGGCAGCGGCTCGTGGTCTCCGCGGCGCTGACCGTGCCCGTCTTCCTCATGGCGATGATCCCCGCGCTCCAGTTCGACGACTGGCAGTGGCTCTCGCTCGCGCTCGCCGCGCCCGTCGCGGTGTGGGGCGCGTGGCCCTTCCACCGCTCGGCGGCCGTCAGCGCGCGCCACGGCGGCGTCGGCATGGACACGCTCGTGAGCATCGGCGTCGCGGCCGCGTTCCTGTGGTCGCTCTACGCGCTCTTCCTCGGCGACGCGGGCGAGCCCGGCATGCGCATGACCATGAGCCTCGTCTCCGAGCTCGGCGGCGGATCCGGCGACGTCTACCTCGAGGTCGCCGCCGCCGTCACCGTCTTCCTCCTCGGCGGCCGCTACCTGGAGGCGCGGGCCGCCCGCGCGTCCGGCGCCGCCCTGGCCGCGCTCCTCGACCTCGCCGCCAAGGACGTCGCGGTCGTCCGCGACGGCGTCGAGCGGCGGATCCCCATCGGCGACCTCGGCGTCGACGAGGAGTTCGTCGTGCGGCCGGGCGAGCGCATCGCGACCGACGGCGTGGTCGTCGACGGATCCAGCGCCGTCGACCGGTCGCTCCTCACGGGCGAGTCGCTGCCCGAGGAGGTCGGGCCGGGCGACGAGGTGACGGGCGCGACCCTCAACGCCGGCGGCCGCCTCCTCGTGCGCGCCACGCGCGTGGGGGAGGAGACCCGGCTCGCGCGCATGGCCGCCCTCGTGGAGGAGGCGCAGACCGGCAAGGCCCGGATCCAGCGCCTCGCCGACCGCGTCTCCGCCGTCTTCGTGCCCGTCGTGCTCGTGCTCGCGCTGGCCACACTCGTCGCGTGGCTGCTGCTCGGCTTCCCGCCCGAGACCGCGTTCACCGCCGCCGTGGCGACGCTGATCATCGCCTGCCCGTGCGCCCTCGGGCTCGCGACGCCGACCGCGCTCCTCGTGGGCACGGGCCGCGGCGCGCAGCTCGGGATCCTCATCACCGGGCCCGAGGTGCTGGAGTCGACCCGCCGCATCGACACCGTGCTGCTCGACAAGACCGGCACCGTCACGACGGGCGTCATGGCGCTCGTGCGGGCGGTCCCCGCGGCGGGCGTCGACGCCGACGAGCTCGTGCGCGTCGCCGCCGCCCTCGAGGCGCGCAGCGAGCACCCGGTGGCGCGCGCCGTCGTCGAGGCCGCGGGCGCCGGATCCCTGCCCGCCGTCGAGGGCTTCGTCGCCACCGCGGGCCTCGGCGTGCACGGCGTGGTGGACGGCCGCGCGGTCGCGGTCGGCCGCCCGTCGTGGCTCGCGGAGCAGTGGGCCGCGGAGCCCGACCATGCGCTCGCCGAGGCGCTCCGGGAGGCCGAGGCGGCCGGATCCACCGTCGTCGCGGTCGCGTGGGACGGCGCCGTCACGGGCGTCCTCGCCGTGGCCGACGCGGTCAAGCCGACGAGCGCCGAGGCCGTCCGCCGGATCCGCGCGCTCGGGCTCCGCCCCGTCCTCCTCACGGGCGACACCGCCGGCGCCGCGCACCGGGTCGCCGCCGAGGTCGGCATCGACGAGGTGATCGCGGGCGTGCTCCCCGAGGGCAAGCTCGACGCGGTGCGCCGGCTCCAGGCGGAGGGCCGCGTGGTCGCGATGGTCGGCGACGGCGTGAACGACGCCGCGGCGCTCGCGCAGGCGGACCTCGGCATCGCGATGGGCACGGGCACCGACGCGGCGATCGAGGCGGGCGACATCACGATCGTCCGCGGCGACCTCGTGCTGGTCGCCGACGCCGTGCGCCTCGCCCGCCGCACGCTCGGCACCATCCGCGGCAACCTGTTCTGGGCCTTCGCCTACAACGCGGCCGCGATCCCCGTCGCCATGCTGGGGCTCCTCAACCCGCTCGTCGCGGGGCTCGCCATGGCGCTGTCGTCGGTGTTCGTCGTCACGAACAGCCTGCGCCTGCGGTCCTTCCGCTAGCCGGCCGGGGTCCGCCCGCCGCCCGCCCGTCATCCATGGGCGGGCGTCACGCGGCGGATGCGAGACTGGACGCATGACCCTGCTCCCGGAAGCCACGTCCACCGCTCTGCCCTTCCGCGTCGCCGACCTCTCCCTCGCGGAGTCCGGACGCCACCAGATCCGCCTCGCCGAGAACGAGATGCCCGGCCTCATGGCCCTCCGCGAGGAGTTCGGCGCGTCGCAGCCGCTCGCGGGCGCGCGCATCGCCGGATCCATCCACATGACCGTGCAGACGGCCGTGCTCATCGAGACCCTCACCGCCCTCGGCGCGCAGGTGCGCTGGGCGAGCTGCAACATCTTCTCCACGCAGGACGAGGCCGCCGCGGCGGTCGCCGTCGGCGCGGGGACCCCGGACGCGCCCGCGGGCGTGCCGGTCTTCGCCTGGAAGGGCGAGACGCTCGAGGAGTACTGGTGGTGCACCGAGCAGATCTTCGACTGGTCGGGCGAGGCGCAGGCCGCCGGCGCCGACTGGACGGGCCCGAACATGATCCTCGACGACGGCGGCGACGCCTCGCTCCTCGTGCACAAGGGCCGCGAGTACGAGCTCGCGGGCGTCGTGCCCGAGACGCCGGAGGACGCGAGCCACGAGTACCGCGTCATCCTCGACACGCTCCGCCGCAGCGTCGCCGCCTCCACCGACCGCTGGACGCGCGTCGCCGCCGACATCCAGGGCGTCACGGAGGAGACCACCACGGGCGTCCACCGCCTGTACGAGCTGGCGCGCGACGGGGAGCTGCTGTTCCCGGCCATCAACGTCAACGACTCGGTCACCAAGAGCAAGTTCGACAACAAGTACGGCATCCGCCACTCGCTCCCCGACGGCCTGAACCGCGCCACCGACGTCCTCATCGGCGGCAAGGTCGCGTTCGTCGTCGGCTACGGCGACGTGGGCAAGGGCGCGGCCGAGGCGCTGCGCGGCCAGGGCGCGCGCGTCATCGTCTCCGAGGTCGACCCCATCTGCGCGCTCCAGGCGGCGATGGACGGCTACCAGGTCGCGCGCCTCGAGTCGGTCATCGAGCAGGTCGACATCCTCGTCACCGGCACGGGCAACGTCGACGTCGTCCGCGTCGAGCACATCGAGCGGATGAAGCACCAGGCGATCATCGCCAACGTCGGCCACTTCGACAACGAGATCGACATGGCCGGCCTCGAGCGCCTCCCGGGCGTGGAGAAGGTCGAGATCAAGCCGCAGGTGCACGAGTGGCGCCTCCCGAACGGCCGCAGCGTGCTGGTGCTCTCCGAGGGCCGCCTGATGAACCTCGGCAACGCCACCGGCCACCCGTCGTTCGTGATGAGCAACTCGTTCACGAACCAGGTGCTCGCGCAGATCGAGCTGTGGGTGCGCAACGAGCAGTACCCGATCGGCGTCTACGTCCTGCCGAAGCACCTCGACGAGAAGGTCGCCCGCCTGCACCTCGACGCGCTCGGCGTGGAGCTCACCGAGCTGCGCCCCGAGCAGGCCGCCTACATCGGCGTCCAGGTCGAGGGCCCGTACAAGGTGGACCACTACCGGTACTGATCCGCGCGGCACCGCCCGACGCCGTCCGTCCCTCCGCGGTGCGGGCGGCGTCGTCGTGTCCGGGGCGTCCGGGGTTCGGGTCGCGTCAGGCAGGGGTGGATCCGCCGCGCGCCGGGAAGCCGTGCGGCAGCCCCGCGAGGATCGGCTCGAGCGCCGCCAAGCGGTCGCGCTCGAGCATCAGGGCGCGGTGCTCGCGCTCCCGGCGGACGGCGCCCACGGCCGTGACGAACGACTCGGCGTCGGCGGTCGGCAGCGGCGACACGTGCGCCGCGACCTCGTCGGCGAGCTCGGCGGCCAGGCGCGCGCGGGAGGTCGGGGTCATGGCCGCGCGCTGCGTCAGGAACCGCGCGAGGCGGCGGCCGAGGGCGTCGGGCAGGCGGCCGACGTCGGCCTCGGATGCCCACGCGGCGAGGTGCGGCGGCACGGGCGGCAGCGGCTGCGGGTAGGCGGGCACGCGCTCGTGCTGCGAGCGGGTGCCGGCCACGAGGTCGCCGAGGCGCTGGGCGCGTGGGCTCAGGAGCCCCACGAGCGCGGCGAGGCCGCCGAGCGTGAGGTAGGTCTCGAGGATCCCGACGAGCGCCCGCGCGACCGCGTGCCGGAGGCCGATGCCCCCGCCGTCGGCCCGCACGATGCGCGCGCCGACGGCCCAGCGTCCGAGCGACCGCCCGCGGGTCGCGGTCTCCACGATCACGGGCAGCACGACGATCGACAGCACCAGGGCCGCGATGGCGCACGCCGCGGCGGAGGACTCGTCGAGCAGCCCGGCGCCGGCGAGCCACAGGATGCCGAGGGCCAGCAGACCGGCGACGACGAGGGACGCGGCCACGTCGATCGCGGCGCCCGCTGCCCTCAGCACGAAGCCCGCGGGACGGACGTCGAGGGCGACGGCCTCGCCCACCACGAGCGCGTCGGGGACGTCCGAGAGCGTCGGGTCGTGCGCGTCGGCGGCCGCCATGCATATAGTCAAGCAGATGGACCTCGACGCCTACACCGCCGCCCACCGGGACGACTGGGACCGGCTCGCCCGCCTCGGTGGCCGGCGCCGGCTCACCGGACCCGAGGCCGACGAGCTCGTCGACCGGTACCAGGCGGGTGCGGCCGAGCTGTCCGCGATCCAGGCGGCGGCCGGATCCACCGCGCAGGGCGACCGGCTCTCCGTCGCGCTCTCCCGGGCGCGCATGCGCTTCACGGGGCAGACGACGAACGTGGCGTCGCGCATCCCCGCCTTCTTCGCGGTCGACCTGCCGGCGGCGCTGTACCGGATCCGCTGGCTGACGCTCGCCGTGGCCCTCGCGACGGTGGCGATCATGGCGCTCTACGCCACCTGGATCCTCCGCGACCCCGCCATGATCGCGAGCCTCGGCAGCGACGCCGACCTGCGGAGGTACGTCGAGGACGACTTCGTCGACTACTACAGCTCGAACCCCGCGGCCTCGTTCACGGGCCAGGTCTGGACGAACAACGCGTGGATCGCGGCGCAGTGCGTGGCCTTCGGGATCACAGGGCTCTGGGTGCCGTACGTCATCCTGCAGAACGCGCAGGGCCTCGGGACGACCACCGCGGTCATGTTCCACTACGGCGAGGGCGGCACGTTCTTCTCCTACATCCTCCCGCACGGCCTGCTCGAGCTCACGGCGATCTTCGTCGCGGCCGCGGCCGGCCTCCGCATCTCGTGGGCGTGGATCGCGCCCGGCGCCCGCACCCGCGGCCAGGCGCTCGCCGAGGACGGGCGCGCGCTCATCACGGTCGCGATGGGGCTCGTGCTGGTGCTGCTCGTCTCCGGGATCATCGAGGGCTTCGTCACGCCGCAGCCGTGGCCCGTGCCGCTGAAGATCGCGATCGGCGCGGTGGCGCTCGCCGCGTTCCTCGCCTACATGGTGGTCGTCGGCGGCCGGGCGGTGCGCGCGGGCGCGACGGGCGACCTCGACGAGTTCGAGGCGGGCGGACGGCGGATCGTCGCGGGCTGAGCCCGTCCGGATCCGCCGGCCGCCCGCCTCGCGGGTCGTGCCGGGAGCGGGTCAGGCCGCCGGGTCCACCTCGGCCTCCAGCGGCGTCGCCGTCACCGAGGTGCCGACGTGCAGGCGGAAGGAGCCGGGCTCGCGCTGCCAGCCGCCGTCCCAGTGCTCGAACGTCCGCGCGCCGACGGGGACGTGCACCTCGGCGGAGGCACCCGCCTCCAGCTCCACGGACGCGAAGCCCGCGAGCCAGCGCACGGGACGGTCGACCGCGGATCCCTCGCGCGACAGGTAGGCCTGCACGACCTCCTTGCCCGCGCGGTCGCCCGTGTTCGTCACGGTGACGGTCGCGGTGATCCCGCCCGCGCCGTCCTCGGCGACCCGCAGGTCGTCGAGCGCGTGCGTCGTGTAGCCGAGGCCGTGGCCGAACGCGTAGGCGGGCGCGGCGCCCGAGCGGAGCCAGGCGCGGTAGCCGACGTGGATCCCCTCGTCGTAGACCACCTTCCCGTCGACGGGCGTGACGGAGCGGACGGGCACGTCCTCCTCGGTCGCGGGCCACGTGGTGGGGAGGCGGCCGCCGGGCTCGACGGCGCCGAACAGCACGTCCGCGAGGGCGCCGCCGAACTCCTGGCCGCCGAACCACGCGAGGACGAGCGCCTGCACGTCGTCGCGCCAGGGGAGGAGCACGGGGGATCCCGAGTTCACGACCACGACCGTGCGCGGGTTGGCGGCGGCGACGCGGCGCACCAGCTCGTCCTGGCGGCCGGGGAGCGCGAGCGAGTCGCGGTCGAAGCCCTCGGACTCGACCTGCGCGTTCGTGCCGACGACGACGATCGCGACGTCCGCGCCGGTGGCGGCCTCCACGGCCTCCTCCAGCAGGCGGTCGGGCTCCGACTCGTCGGCCTCGAGGCCCACCGTGATGCCGAGGATGCCCGCGAGGCCGCCCGGCATGCTGGTCAGCTCGAACTCGACCTTCAGGTCCACCGGCTGCCCGGCGACCGCGGCGACCGTCGCGGAGATCGACGGCGGCGACATGAGGCTCGCGCCGAGGTCCATGCCGACGGGCGCGGCGCCGTCCTCGCGGAGCAGCTCGCCGTCGGCGAGGACGCGGCCGCGGCCGGCGGCGCTGAAGCCGAACAGGACGTCGCCGGTCTCCGTCGGCGTCCAGCGGGTCGTGATCTCGATGACCGCGGCCGTGGCCGTGGGCGCGTCGCCGCCGAAGTACATGAGGGTCGTCGCCCGGCGGTCCTCCGCGAACACCTCGGCGCCGTCGGCGTCGAGGAAGCGCACGAGGGCGCCGGGCTCGCCCGACCGGGGGTTCCGGATCTCGGCGAGCGGCAGCTCCTGGATCCCCTTCTGCACCACCGCGCCGCGCGCGTACCGCACCTCGACGTCGTCGTCGAGGGCGTCGCGGATCCCGTCGAGCGGCGTCACCACGTGCTCGGGGATGACGGTCGCGCTGCCGCCGCCCTGCGTGCGCGCCTCGACGGCGTTGTGCCCGATGACGGCGACCGAGCGGAGCGCGGACGCGTCGAGCGGCAGGGTCCGGTCCTCGTTGCGCACGAGCACGGTGCCGGCGGCGGCGGCCGTGCGCGCGAAGGCCACGCCGTCCTCGACCGCCACGGGCGCGGGCGCGACGGCGTCGAAGCCCTCGAGCGCGCCGACGCGGGCGGCGAGGCGCAGGAGGCGCACCACCTTGCGGTCGACGTCGGACTCCGGCACGCGGCCGTCGCGCACGGCGTCGACGAGCGCGGGGCCCCAGGCGCCGTCCGGGCCCGGCATCTCGAGGTCCTGCGAGGCGCGCGCGGCGTCGACGCTGCGGACGCCGGTCCAGTCGCTGACCACGACGCCGTCGAAGCCCCACTCCGAGTTGAGCGGCGTCTCCAGCAGGTCGTTCTCGGTGGAGGTCACGCCGTTGATGGAGTTGTACGAGCTCATCACGAGCCAGGCGCGCGACTCGACGACGGCCTTCTCGAACGCGGCGAGGTACAGCTCGCGGAGCGCGCGCTCGGACACGACGCTGTCGGCCGTGAAGCGGTCGGTCTCGTACTCGTTGGCGACGTAGTGCTTGGGGGTCGCGCCCACGCCGTTCTCCTGCACGCCGCGGACGTACGCGGCGGCGAGGTCGGCGGTGAGCAGCGGATCCTCGCTGAACGCCTCGAAGTGCCGGCCGCCGTAGGGCGACCGGTGCAGGTTGATGGTCGGGCCGAGCACGACGTCGACGCCCTTGCGGCGCGCCTCGACCGCGGAGGCGCGGCCGTAGCGCGCGGCGATCCCCGTGTCCCAGCTGGAGGACAGCGCGGAGGCCGACGGGAGGTTGAGCGAGGGCGAGCGCTCGTCCCACACCTCGCCGCGCACGCCGCTCGGGCCGTCGGAGACGAGCATGCGGCGGAGGCCGATGCCCTCCACGGGCCACGTGGTCCAGAAGTCGCGGCCGGTGATCAGCTGCACCTTCTGCTCCAGCGTGAGCCGGGAGGCGAGCTCCTCGAGCGCGGCGGTGTCGGGGTCGAGCGGGGTGGGGGAGTCGTGCGGGTCCATGGGTGCTCCTGGGGTGGCGTCGGGTCGGGCGGCGGATGCGGGGTCGGCGGTCATCGGACGCCCTTCACGCGGAAGGCGGCGGCCGCGCCGAGGACCCCGGCCGCGGCGCCCGCGAGGAAGAGGCCCGGGTAGCCGAAGGCGCCGACGACGCCGCTGGCGGCGGTGGGCACGAGCGACTGCGGCAGCGCCTGCGCGATGTTGACGACGCCGAGGTCCTTGCCGTTGTCGGCGTCGCTCGGCAGCACGTCGGTGATGAGCGCGAGGTCCACCGCGTAGAACGAGCCGATGCCCGCGCCGATGACGAGCTGCGCGGCGTAGACGACGGCGAGGCTGGGGGCGAGGGCGAGGATCACGAGGCCCACGACCGCGACGAGCGCCGCGACGGCGACGAAGACCTTGCGGCGGCCGAGCCGGTCGCTCAGCCAGCCGGCGACGAAGGTGGTGGCGACCACGCCGACCACGTTGAAGAGCGTCGCCATGAACACGGCGTTCGCGACGTCGGCCTCCGCGACCCCGAGGTCGTCGATGAGGTACAGCGCGAGGTAGTTGGTGGCGGTCACGGCCGAGGCGGTGAGCAGGAAGCGCATGAGCCAGGCCCAGCCGAAGTCGGGGTTCCGGCGCGGGTCGAACACGAAGGACCCGAGGAGCTCCTTCACGCTCAGGCGCGCGGTCGGCCGCTCGGCGAGCACGCGGTCGCGGAACACGAGCGCGAAGGCGACGACGACGATGACGCCGATCGCGCCGGGCACGAGCACCTGCTGCGTCGTGGTCGTGAACAGCTGCACGATGAAGGTGCCGACCACGAGCGAGCCGTTCTGGGCGACGCCGACGGCCGCCGCGACCCGCCCGCGGTTGCGGGGGCGCGCGGAGTCGGCCATGACGGCGATGAGCGCGGCGATGGCGGCGTTGAAGCAGCCCTGCACGAGCATCCACGCGCCCACGAGCGCGAGCACGGTCGTCGCCTGGGTCAGCAGGAACAGCGCGCCGTAGCCGAGGACGACGCCGCCGATGATCCACGGGCGGCGCATGCCGAACCGGCCCGGCGTGCGGTCGGAGAGGCGGCCGGCGAGCGGGTTCACGATGAGCGCGACGAGCGCGCCGAGGCCGAGCACGAGGCTGAGGGTGCCGGCGGTGCTGTCGGGCGCGACCTCGGCGACCTTGAGCGCGAGCGACACGATGATGGGCGGGAGCAGCGCCACGAAGAGGCCGAGGAGCGCGATGGGCATCCCGATCTCGGCCCGGCGGGATCCGGGTGGGCGCTCGCCCTCCCGTCCGGCGCGGACGCGCGACGCGTCCTCGGTGTGCTGCTCTCGGACTGCGTCGGCCACGGTGCCTCCTCGTTCGGGTCCGCCCTCGTCGGCGGCTCGGCACGACGGTAGCACGCGAAACCCACCGTTGGTAGGTATTCGGTCCCTCCGCGGATCGCTAGGGTCGAGGCATGGCAGGGGCAGAGGGTCCGCGGCGCTACGCCAAGGGGGCGACCCGCCGGCGCGAGATCCTCGAGGCGGCGCTCGCCCTCATCGCCGAGCGCGGCTACTCCGCGTCATCGCTGCAGGAGATCGCGGACGCCGTCGGGATCAGCAAGGCCGGCGTCCTGCACTACTTCGACTCGCGTGAGGCGCTCATCGCGGCCGTGCTCGAGGAGCGCGACGCGGCCTCCGCGGCGGACTACCGCCGGGCGCTGCCGGACGCGGACCCCACGGACATGGTCGGCATGCTGCTGCGCGCGAGCGCCCACAACGCGGAGACGCCCGGGCTCGTCGCCCTGTACTCGCGCCTCGTGGTGGACGCCGCCGGCGCCGACCACCCCGCGCACGCCTACATCGCCGGGCGGTACGCGCGCGTCGTCGACGCGGTCGCGGACCAGGTGCGCGCGCTCGACGTGGAGCTGCCCGCGGGGCTCGACGCCGACTCCTTCGCGCGCCTCGCGGTCGCGGTGAGCGACGGGCTGCAGCTGCAGTGGAGCTACCGGCCCGAGATCGACATGCGCGACGCGCTCGAGCGGGCCATCCGCGCCCTGAGCGGCGGGATGCTCCCGCTCCCGGCGGCCGATCCCGCTGCGCCGGCCGCGGCGCGCGCCTGAGCGGCCGGTCCCCCCCCCGGCGTCCCGCGCCCGGCGTCAGAGCCGGCCGGTGGCCTTCAGCTGGATGTAGCGGTCGGAGAGCGCGGGCGGGAGGTCGGCGGGCGCGCCCGTGACGACGTCCGCGCCGAGCCGCCGGACGGCCGCCTCCACGCGCGCCACGTCGAGCAGCGCGCGCTCGGCGGCGGCGGCGCGGTAGACGGCGGCGCGGCCGGAGCGGTCGGCGGCGCGCTCGGCGAGGCCGGGATCCACCACCGCGGCGACGAGCACGTGGTGCGTGCGCGTCAGCTGCGGCAGCACCTGGAGGAGCGCGCGCGAGCTGCCGGGGGAGTCGACGGCCGTGAGCAGCACCACGAGCGAGCGCTGGGACACGATGCGGCGGACGAGCGCGGGCACGGCGCTCCAGTCGGTCTCGAGGAGCTCGGGGTCCACCGGCGCGAGCGCGTCGACCATGCGCGAGACGACGTCGCCGCCGGATCCCGCCCGCACGCGCGCCCGGACGCGGCGGTCGTGCGCCACCATGTCGACCCGGTCGCCCGCGCGCGTGGCGAGCGCGGCCAGCAGCAGCGACGCCTCGAACGCGGTGTCGAGCCGGGTCTCGTCCTGGATCCGGCCCGCCGCCGTCCGCCCCGTGTCGAGCACGAGCACCACGCGCCGGTCGCGCTCCGGCCGCCAGGTGCGCACCACCACGTCCTGCCGGCGGGCGGTCGCGCGCCAGTCGATGGAGCGGACGTCGTCCCCGCGCACGTAGTCGCGCAGGCTGTCGAACTCGGTGCCCTGGCCGCGCACCATCAGCGCGGTGCGTCCGTCGAGCTCCCGCAGCCGGGCGAGCCGCGACGGCAGGTGGCGGCGGGAGCGGAACGGGGGCAGGACCCGCACGGCGCCGGGGGAGAGGAGCGTCGCCTGGCGCGCGGCGAGGCCGAGCGGGCCGGCGGAGCGGATCGTGACGCGCTCGGTGCGGCGCTCGCCGCGGCGCGTGGGCGTGAGGGTCAGGCGGATCGCGCGGCGCTCGCCGGCGGGGATCCGCACGCGGTCGCGCGTGGAGGACGCCCCCGCGGACGGCTGCCAGGCGTCGCGCACGACGGCGCGCAGCGCGCGCGTCCCCCGGTTGGTCACGAGGAGCACGCTCTCGCCCTGCTCGTCGAGCCGGATCCGCGCGGGCAGGACCCGCTCGAGAGCCACGGCCCGCGGGCTCCCGGCCAGAGCCAGGTCGAGCGCCAGGAGCAGGGCGACCAGGAGGATCCACCCCCCGAGGAGCGCGTACGCCGCGTCCGACCCGTCGCCGAGCGCGACGAGCGGCACGATCCCCAGGAGGAGGAGCGCGACGGTCCGCCCGGTGAGGGCCATCTAGCGGCGCGCCACTAGATCGGCACCTGCACCTGCGCCATGACGCCGCGGAGCACGGCGTCGACCGAGACGCCCTCGAGCTCCGCCTCGGGCCGCAGCGCGATGCGGTGGCGCAGCACCGGCAGCACCATCTCCTGCACGTGGTCGGGCGTCACGGCGTCGAAGCCGCTCAACCAGGCCCACGCGCGGCTGGCGGCGAGGAGGCTCGTGGATCCGCGCGGCGAGACCCCGAGCTGCACCGACGGCGAGCGGCGGGTCGCCCGCGCGAGGTCGACCATGTACGCGAGCACGTCGGCGCCCACGCGGACCTCGCGGACGGCGGCCTGCGCGCGATGCAGCCCGTCGGCGTCGAGGACGGGACGGACGCCCGCGGCCTCGAGGTCGCGCGGGTCGAAGCCGGTCGAGTGGCGGCGGAGCACCTCGACCTCGGCGTCGCGCTCGGGCAGGTCGAGCACGAGCTTCAGCAGGAAGCGGTCGAGCTGCGCCTCGGGCAGCGCGTAGGTGCCCTCGTACTCGACGGGGTTCTGCGTGGCGGCGACGAGGAAGGGATCCGGCAGCGCGTGGCTCTCGCCGTCGACCGTGACCTGCCGCTCCTCCATCGCCTCGAGCAGCGCCGACTGCGTCTTCGGCGGCGTGCGGTTGACCTCGTCGGCCAGCAGGATGCTCGTGAACACCGGCCCGCGGCGGAACGAGAACGCGCCCTCGCGGGAGTCGTAGACGAGGGATCCGGTGATGTCGCCCGGCATGAGGTCGGGCGTGAACTGCACGCGCGCGGTGTCGAGGCGGAGCGCGTGGCTGAGCGAGCGGACGAGGAGCGTCTTCGCGACGCCGGGCACGCCCTCGAGGAGCACGTGGCCGCGGGCGAGGAGGGCGATGATCATGCCGGTCACCGCGCCGTCCTGCCCGACGACGGCCTTCCCGACCTCGGTCCGGACGGCGAGCAGGCTGGTGCGGAGGTCGTCGGTCATGGATCCATTCTCCTGGTCGGGTCGGTCGGGTCCGCGGGGTCGGCGGCCCGGGCGACCCGCCGCTCGAGCGCGGCGAGGCGCCCGGCGAGGTCGACGAGGTCGCGGTCGGTGCGGGGGCGGGCGTCGAGCAGGAGGTCGCGGATCGCGGCCGGGTCCTCGGCGAGCGCGGCGGCGGACGCGGCGACCACGTCGTCGACGGACGAGAGACGGCCGAGCGCGAGCGTCGTGGCGATCCGGTCGACCGTGCCGATGCGCAGCGCGTCGAGGGCGTGCCCCCGCGCGTCCGCCCGCTGGTACAGGCGCGCGCGTCCCTCGGCGGTCTCGTCGGCGCGGACCACGACGGGCAGCCGCTCCACCACGAGCGGCCCGAAGCGGCGGCCGCGCCACACGGCGGCGGCGAGGGCGGCGGCGCCGATCAGCAGGATCGCCGGGGTGACCCACCCGGGCGTCAGCTCGCCGAGCGTGGGCGGCGCGTCGCCCGCGGCGTCGTCGGGCGACGGCGTGTACCAGACGAGCCGCGGCCGCTCGCCGAGCACGCCGAGCGCGAGGGCCGCGGATCCCTGCTCGGCGATGCGGTCGTTCGTGAGGATCGGGTCGGCGCCGAGGACCGTCACGGTGCCGCCGGGCAGGACGGCCGACGGCACCTGGAGGAGCGCGAAGGCGTCGCCGGTGTCGTCGGGGAAGCACGTGACGGCGGTGGACGCGTCGTCGCCCACGTAGCGGAAGACGGGCGCGTCGTCGGGCACGGAGCCGGCGGCCCGCGCGGCGGGCAACGGGCAGTCGGCGTCGAGGGCGCGGTCGGCGGACTCGGCCGCGCCGCCCGCCGCGACGTCGGGCGCGATCGCCCGCAGCGCCCGGAAGTCGGGGGCGAGGATCACGGTGCGGGGGGAGAGGCGGCCGACCTCCGCGAGCCGGTCGTCGTCGAGCCGGTCGGACGTGGGGCCGAGCACGAGGGTCGCGTCGTCGGCGTCCCCGACGGCGGCGCGCGCCTCGGCGAGCGTCGAGGCGAGCGTGACGTCCACGCCCCGGTCGGCGAGCACGCGCGCGAGCGCCTGCGTGCCGGAGGGCGCCGGGTCGTCGGGGGCGAGCGGCTCGCCCTGCCGCGCGGCGCCGCCGACCGCGAGCGAGGCCACCGCGACGAGGACGGCGAGCGCGGCCAGCGCGATCCACGTGCCGGCCCGGCGGAGCGCCTGGCCGGGAGTGCGGGTCTCGGACGGCGCGACGTCGGCGCGCGCGGGAGCCGGCGCCGGCGCGCTCACGCGGCCCCCGCGGCCACGGGCTCGTGCCGCACGGGCACGGCCGTCCGCAGCTCCTGGTCGAGCGCGTCGAGGCGGTCGACCATCTCCTCCGTGCCCGGGCGCCCGAGGTACCGCACGGCGTCGAAGTCGTCGGCCGCCGCCAGCAGGCGCGCGGCGTGGCCGGGGTGGGCGGATCCGGCGCGCCGGGCGAAGCCGCGGGCGGTGGTGCCGGGATCCACCGCCACGATCGTGCGCTCGGCCTGGTCGCGCGCGATCGCCCGGAAGAGGTCGGACGCGGCGGCGGTGAGGTCGCCGGCGCTCCGTGCCGCGGCGGCCGCGCGGCGCAGCTCCTCCGCCGAGCGCCGGTCGTCGGATCCGAAGAGCCCGTCGCCGTGCTGGGCGGCCCGGCGCCTGCGGTCGCGGCGCGGCGCTCCGAACACGAGGAACGCGACGACGACGGCGGCGAGCACGAGCGCGCCGATCACGACGGGCGCGAGATCGACGAGGCCCCCGCCCGCGCCGGTGAACAGCCGGGCGAGCCAGCCGCCCACGGCCTCGGCCGCGAGGTCGAGCGCGTTCGGGCGGGCGGCCTCGTACTCGGGCTTCGCGAGCTCGTCGAGGAGGAGGCGGCGCGCGTCGTCGGCGTCCGGATCCAGCGGGACGGCGGCCGCGCGTGCGAACGCCGCGAGGAGGACGGCGCCGGTCACGCGCGTCCCGGGCCGCCCGCGGGCGACCGGTACGGGTCGCGGGCGTCGGGCCCGGTGGCACCGGGTGCGCCCGCCGCGCGCTCCTCCGCGAACCGCGCGAGCTCGAGGTCGAGGCCCTCGCGCCGCATCCGCAGGTCGATGTAGACGATGGCGGCGTTCGCCGACGTGACCACCCCGCCGACGCTGCCGATCACGACGCTCACGACGACCGTGAGCAGCTGCGTCGCGAGGTAGAAGAGCACCGAGGCGTCGAAGGCCTGGAAGTCGAGCTCGCCGTTCGGGAAGAGCAGCGTCTGCAGGATCGAGGTGAGCAGCGTGAGCGGCACGGTGACGACGTTCGTGGCCACCCAGACGATGGCGCCGGTGAGCAGCAGGATCCCGAGGACGCGCCAGAACGACCCGACGGTCAGCGACCACGACCGCCGCGCCGCCGCGAACGGGCGCATCCGCTCGATCACGATGGCGCTCGGCACGAGCGCCAGGCGCGTGGAGACCCAGACGGCCACGACCACGAGGCCCATCACCCCGAGCACGCCGACGAGGATCCCGACCGCGACGCCCGCGCCGCCCGCGAGCACCAGGAGCGCGACGACCCCGGCGAGCACCGCGAGGACGAGGGTCCAGGCGGCGGTGAGGAAGAGGCTCCACAGCACGAGCGGCCCGAGTCGCGGCCGCGCCAGGCGCCACAGCGCCCGCATGCGGAGGCGCTCGCCGAGCGTGCCGCGGGCGACCTCGCTCGCGACCACGCCCTGGAGGAACGACGACGCGACGATCGACAGCACGAGCGTGACGATCGTGGTGATGACGACCGCGGCGACGCCGCCCGCGATGATCGGCCCCTGGTCCGCCTCCCGGGCGGAGAGGATCCGCGAGATGACGAAGCCGGACACGCCGCCGACGAGCACGAGCGTGACGACGCCCACGAGCCCCTGGATGAGCAGCGCGCTGCCGACCGTGGGGCCGGGGTTCCTGCGCAGCGCCTGGAACGAGCCGGCGAGGATCGCGCCGAGGCCGAGCGGCCGGAGCGGGAGGAGGCCGGGCTTGGGCGGCGGGGTCCAGGCGGGCGCGGAGCCCCAGGCGGGCGCGGGCGGGTACGGCTGGCCGTGGCCGGGAGCGGGGACCTGCGCGGGACCCGCCGGCGGGCCCGCGACGCCGGCGCCCTGGCCCCGTCCGTCCGGATCCGGGGATCCGCCCTGCCCGGAGGACGCGCCGCCCGGGGCCTGCCAGCTCTGGTCATCGGTCACAGTGAGCCAGCCTCCCACAGGCGCCCCGCGAAGTCCCGCGCCCACCGGGCGGCGCGTGCCCGGCCGATGCCGCGGATCCACCGGCTACCCTGGGGGTTCCGAGGACAGGGAACCCCGCTTCATGACAGCACGGATACTGGTGGTCGACGACGACACCGCGCTCGCCGAGATGATCGGCATCGTCCTCCGCACCGAGGGCTTCGAGCCCTCCTTCTGCGGGGACGGCGGCCAGGCGCTCGCCGCGTTCCACGAGGGCAAGCCCGACCTGGTGCTCCTCGACCTCATGCTCCCCGGCCTCGACGGCATCCAGGTGTGCGACCTCATCCGCGCCGAGTCGGGCGTGCCCATCATCATGCTCACCGCGAAGTCCGACACGGCGGACGTCGTCAAGGGCCTCGAGTCCGGCGCCGACGACTACATCGTCAAGCCCTTCAACCCGAAGGAGCTCGTCGCGCGCATCCGCACGCGCCTGCGTCCCACGGCCGCCGCCTCGCCCGGCCTCCTCCAGGTGGGCGACCTCGTGGTCGACGTCGAGGGCCACGAGGTGCGCCGCGGCGACGTGCGGATCAACCTCACGCCCCTCGAGTTCGACCTCCTGCACGCGCTCGCCAGCCGCCCGCAGCAGGTGTTCACGCGCGAGATGCTGCTCGAGCAGGTCTGGGGCTACCAGTACAAGGCCGACACGCGCCTCGTCAACGTCCACGTGCAGCGCCTGCGCGCGAAGGTCGAGGACGACCCGGACAACCCGCGCATCGTCATGACCGTCCGCGGCGTCGGCTACCGCGCGGGGGCCGCGGCCTAGCCCCATGCGCCCCCTGCCCGTGTGGCTCGTCGACTGGAGGTCGTGGCCCCGACGCCTCGTCCGGATCTGGTCGGTCTCCCTCCAGTTCCGCACCGTCCTCATCACGGTCGCGCTCTCGGGCGGCACGGTCCTCCTCATCGGCGTGCTCATGACGCAGAGCATCTCGAGCGACCTCTTCCGTCAGCGCCTCGACACCGTGCTGCAGCAGTCGAACAGCGCCACCAGCCGGATGCAGGAGCAGTTCACCTCCTCCGACGCGTCCGACCAGACCGAGCTCGAGCAGCTGCGCACGCAGGTGTTCGACGAGCTCCGCGGCAGCGCCATCAACCTCTCCGACTTCGCCTTCCGCCGCACGCCCGGCACGGAGGCGCGCAACGTCCTGCAGAACGCCTCCACCGCCGACTACGTCGACAGCCTCCTGAGCGCCGACCTCCGCCGCGCGGTCGGCGAGGGCACGGGCACGCAGCAGTGGCAGTCGGTCGCGATCCCGGTGGGGGACCAGGGCCGGACGAGCCCCGGCATCGT
This sequence comes from Clavibacter capsici, assembly GCF_001280205.1. NCBI lineage: Bacteria > Bacillati > Actinomycetota > Actinomycetes > Micrococcales > Microbacteriaceae > Clavibacter > Clavibacter capsici. The sequence continues at coordinate 1,002,192 of NZ_CP012573.1, forward strand.
CGTCGGATCCAGCATCGACATCCCGTCAGCCGGCCGCTACGAGCTGTACCTCGTCTACGACCTCGGCGACATCCAGCAGACCCTCGACTTCGTGGCCGGCACGATCCTCCTCGCGTTCCTCTTCCTCATCGTGCTGATCGGCGCGATCGCCTGGCTCGTCGTGCGCCTCGTCGTGGCGCCCATCCGCGTCGCCGCCGACACCAGCCAGAAGCTCGCGGCCGGGCAGCTCGAGGAGCGCCTGCCCGTCAAGGGCGAGGACGTGATCGCGACGCTCGCCCGCTCGTTCGTGATCGCGACGCTCGCCCGCTCGTTCAACGGCATGGCCGACTCGCTGCAGACGCAGATCACGCAGCTCGCCGACCTCTCGCAGCTGCAGCAGCGCTTCGTCTCCGACGTCTCGCACGAGCTGCGCACGCCGCTGACCACCATCCGGCTCGCGGGCGGCGTCCTCTACGACCTGCGGGAGGACTTCAGCCGCCGCGGCCGCCCGCAGCGCGAGCTGCTGCACACGCAGGTGGAGCGGTTCGAGACCCTGCTCGCCGACCTGCTGGAGATCAGCCGCTTCGACGCCGGCGCGGTGGACCTCGACCGAGCCGACGAACCTGGTCCGGCTCGTGGAGGACAGCATCGAGGAGTTCGAGGGCCTCGCGGCGCAGAAGGGCTCGGAGCTCCGGCTGGTCGCGCCGGCGGCTACTTCGACGCCGAGATGGACGCGCGCCGGGTCCGTCGCATCGTCACGAACCTCGTCGGCAACGCGGTCGACCACGGCGAGGGCCGGCCCATCGTGATCACCGTCGACAGCGACCGCGACGCCGTGGCCCTCGCGGTCCGGACTACGGCGTCGGCATGACGCACGAGGAGATGGGCCACGTCTTCGACCGGTTCTGGCGCGCGGATCCGTCGCGCCAGCGCACCACGGGCGGCACGGGCCTCGGCCTCGCCATCTCCCTGGAGGACGCGAACCTGCACCACGGCTGGCTGCAGCTGTGGTCGCGCCGGGGAGGGGTCCTGCTTCCGGCTGACCCTGCCGCGGCGGCCCGACGTGCCCCTCGAGAGCTCGCCGTCGCCCTGCCCCCGACGACCCCGCAGACGACCACGCCGACGAGGAGCGCGCCCGTGTCCCCCCCCACCCCTGATCCGCGCCGCCGTCCCCGCCGCCGCCCGGGTGGCCGCCGTCGCGCTCGTCGCGGCCTGCGCGATCCTCCTCGCCGGCTGCGTCTCCATCCCCTCGGGCGGCCCGGTCACGCGGGCCCCGCCGTCGTCGCCGACGAGTCCGGCGTCAGCTACCAGCCCGACGGCCCGCAGGACGGCGACGGCCCCGACGACGTCGTGGCGGGCTTCGTCGACGCCGCCACCAGCTCCGCCGACCAGTACGGCGTCGCCCGCCAGTTCCTCTCCTCCGACTTCGCGTCCCGGTGGGACCCGTTCGCGAGCGTCGTCGTATGGGAGGGCCAGCCCGAGACGTCCGAGGAGGTCGACGGCACGTACAGCTACTCGGTCACGACCATCGCGACGGTCGACGGCCAGGGCCACTACCGCGAGGTCGGCAGCGACCAGGAGACGCGCCTGGCCTTCCAGCTCGTGCAGGAGCGCGGCCAGTGGCGCATCGCCAAGGCGCCCGACGGCATCGCGCTGCGCTCCACCTACTTCCGCGAGATCTTCAGCGCGCACGCCCTCTACTTCTTCGACCCGACGTTCTCGTTCCTCGTGCCGGACCTCCGCTACTTCGTCACGCGCGCGTCCCAGAGCGTGAGCACCCGCATCGTCAAGCTCCTGCAGGGCCCCTCCCCGTGGCTGTCGCAGCCGGCCGTGGTCACGGCCTTCCCCGAGGGCACGCGCCCCGCCGTCACGACCGCGGCCGGCACGCCGCAGGTGGACCTCTCGACGGAGGCGCGCGCGGCCGACGGCGTCACGCAGCAGCGGATGAAGCTCCAGCTCCGGCAGAGCCTGTCCGCCATCCCGTCGGTGCTCGACGTGCAGATGCTCGTCGACGGCACGCCCCTGACCGTCGCGGACCTCGGCGGGCGCGGCCGGTGAAGGACCCGCAGTCGGAGTCGCGTCCGCTCGTGCTCGCCCAGGGCGCGTTCGGCTACCTGGGCGGGGAGAGGGTCGCGCCGCTCGGCACCCTCGGCACGCGCGTGACCGCCCTCGGAGCGGACGCGGCGACGCTCAGCGCGGACGGCCGGCAGGCCGCGGTGCGGAACGGGTCCGGCGTCTGGACGGTCGGCGACGGCGATCGCGACGCGGTCCTCCTCGACACGCGGCGGGCCTCGTGGCCCGTCGCTCGACGCGCAGGGATACGTCTGGTCCATCCCCGCGGCGGATCCCCGCGGCCTCGTCGCATGGGGCCCCGACGGCGTCGGCCACCCGGTCGCCGTGAGCTGGACCGGGACGGGGCGCGTCGTCTCCCTCGAGGTCGCGCGCGACGGCGCGCGCGTGCTCGTCCAGCTCGAGACGGGGCCGGGCCGCAGCTGTTCGTCGCGTCCATCGTGCGGGACGGCGGCGTGCCCACCAGCCTCACCACGTCGCCCCTCGAGCTCGTGGCCACGCCCGGCACGCCGCTCGACGCGACGTGGGTGGACGAGCTTGACGTCGCGACCCTGACGCTCGCGCCCGACGGCGAGCGCCAGGTCACGCTGCACCAGGTCGGCGGCCCGTCGAAGGACATGGGATCCGCGGCCGACGGCGTCTCCATCACGGGCGCGAACGACGAGAGCGGCCTGCGCGTCCTCACCGGCGCCGGCGCGCTCCTCACGCCGCGGGGCAGCACGTGGCAGCAGACGGCCACCGGCGTCTCCTTCGTCGCGACCAAGCGCTGACGCACTCCACCGATCCGCCACGTCCCCCGCTCATGCGGCGCGCGCCTGCCACCCTCGGCGCGTGATCCCTCCGCGTCCGTCCGCCTCCGTCCCGTCGTCCGATCCGCCTGCTCGACGCCCTCGCCGTGCTCGCGCCGGTCGCCTGCGCCGGGTGCGGGGCACCCGACCGCGCCGTCTGCCCCGCCTGCGCGGCCGCGCTCCGCCCCGCTCCCGTCGTGCGCCCGCTCGCGCTCCCGCCGTGGACGGGCCGCGCGGACGCGTCCGGCCCGCGTCGTGCCCGTCGGCTGCGGCGCCGCCTACGCCCCGCCGTGGCCGGCCCTCCTCTCCGCGCTCAAGGAGGAGGGCCGCACGGACGCGGCGCGCGCGATGGCCGCGCCCTCGCCCGGGCCGTGCGCGTGGCCCTGGTCGCCGCGGAGCGCGCCGCCGCGTCCGCCGATCCGCCGCCCGGATCCGCCCGCCCCTCGACGTGCTCGACGTCCCGTCGCCCCGGTCGGCCCTCCGTCGCCGCGGCTACGCGCCCGTCGGGGTCCTGCTGGCGCGCGCCCGCATCCGCCCCCTGCGCGGGCCCGGCATCCCCGGGCTGCGGCGCCACCCGCTGCGCTTCACGCGCCGCCCCGCCGACCAGGCCGGCCTCGGCGTCGCCGCCCGGGCCGCCAACGTCGACGGCTGCCTGGCCGCCCGCGGCGACCTCGCGGGCCGCCGCGTCGTGGTGGTCGACGACGTGCTCACCACCGGCGCCACCCTCCGGGAGACCTGCCGCGCGGTGCGGGCCGCGGGCGGCGAGGTCGTCGCCTGCGCGGTGCTGGCCGCCGTGCCCGCCCGTGCGGCGGCCGGCTCCGCCCGCAGGTCGTGACCGGCCCGTCGCTCCCTGTGCATGTCCGATGCACTCGCGGTCCACCCGCCGGATGCCTCGCGCAGGGAGGAGCCGAGGTCTAGGCTCGCCCGAAAGGCGTGAAAGTGATCGCCCTCTTCCAGCGGGCGACGCGTCATGATCTGGAGGTACGTCATGGACATCAACATCACCGGCCGCAACGCGGAGATCACCGACCGGTTCCGCGTGTACGCCACCGAGAAGGCCGAGAAGATCGCGCAGCTCGCCGAGAAGTCCATCTCGCTCGACATCAAGGTCTCGCGCCACAGCGAGAAGTCCGGCGGCTCCGCCGGCGACGACCGCGTGGAGATCACCCTCGTCGGCCCCGGCCCCGTCGTCCGCGCGGAGAGCAGCGCGGCCGACAAGTTCGCGGCCTTCGACCTGGCCCTCGGCCGGATGCTCGAGCGCCTGCGCCGTGCCAAGGACAAGAAGAAGATCCACCGCGGCAACCACCGCCCGGTGTCCCTCCACGAGGCGGCCACCGAGGGGTTCGCCCAGATCGACCTCGATCCCGCCGACGTCGAGCTCATCGAGCGCGTCAACGGGAAGGGCGTCGCCCCCGCCGACCAGCCGGTCGAGGAGGAGGACTACTGCCCGGTGGTCATCCGCACCAAGGTCTTCCCGTCGCAGTCGATGACGGTCGACCAGGCGCTGGAGCACATGGAGCTCGTCGGCCACGACTTCTTCCTCTTCATCGACGCGGAGACCGACCGCCCGAGCGTCGTCTACCGCCGCAAGGGCTGGGACTACGGCGTCATCGGCCTGGCGGACGGCGAGCAGGAGCTCGCCGGGGCGGGCGCCGGCTCCCGGTCGCTGCGCCGCTGATCCGCTCCCTCCGTCCACGAGGCCCCGCGCGCTCCGGCGCGCGGGGCCTCGCGCGTCCACCGGGCTCCACGGGGTCAGGGCGCTCCCGGGAAGAGGGCCGGACGAGTCGGTACTATGGCGATGCTCGTCGGCGGCGACATCCGCGCGCCGTCACGGCGGTCGTCGTCATCCGACGCCCGCCCATCTACGCAGGGAGACACCGTTGGCCTCAGTACTCGAGAAGGTCCTTCGCGTCGGCGAGGGGCGCACGCTCCGCAAGCTGCAGAACTACGCGAAGGCGGTGAACCAGCTCGAGGAGGACTTCACGCACCTCACCGACGAGGAGCTCAAGAACGAGACCGTCGAGCTGCGCGAGCGCCACGCCAACGGCGAGTCGCTCGACGACCTGCTGCCCGAGGCCTTCGCCGCCGTCCGCGAGGCGTCGCGCCGCACGCTCGGCCTCCGCCACTTCGACGTCCAGATCATGGGCGGCGCCGCCCTCCACCTCGGCAACATCGCCGAGATGAAGACGGGAGAGGGCAAGACCCTCGTCGCCACGCTCCCCGCGTACCTCAACGCCATCGCCTCGCGCGGCGTGCACGTCATCACGGTCAACGACTACCTCGCGAGCTACCAGAGCGAGCTCATGGGCCGCGTCTTCCGGGCCCTCGGCATGACCACCGGCGTGATCCTCGCGGGCCAGACCCCGCAGGAGCGCCGCGAGCAGTACGCGGCCGACATCACCTACGGCACGAACAACGAGTTCGGCTTCGACTACCTGCGCGACAACATGGCGTGGCAGGCCGCCGACATGGTCCAGCGCGGGCACTTCTTCGCGGTGGTCGACGAGGTCGACTCCATCCTCATCGACGAGGCGCGCACGCCGCTCATCATCTCCGGCCCCTCGGCGGGCGACGCGAACCGCTGGTTCAGCGAGTTCGCGAACGTCGCCAAGCGCCTCGTCCCCGAGGTCGACTACGAGGTCGACGAGAAGAAGCGCACGGTCGGCGTGCTGGAGGCCGGCATCGAGAAGGTCGAGGACCACCTCGGCATCGACAACCTGTACGAGTCCGCGAACACGCCGCTCATCTCCTTCCTGAACAACTCCATCAAGGCCAAGGCCCTGTTCAAGAAGGACAAGGACTACGTCGTCATGAACGGCGAGGTGCTCATCGTCGACGAGCACACGGGCCGCATCCTCATGGGCCGCCGGTACAACGAGGGCATCCACCAGGCCATCGAGGCCAAGGAGGGCGTCGCGGTCAAGGCCGAGAACCAGACCCTCGCCACCGTGACGCTGCAGAACTACTTCCGCCTCTACAAGAAGCTCTCCGGCATGACGGGAACGGCCGAGACCGAGGCCGCCGAGTTCATGAGCACCTACAAGCTCGGCGTCGTGCCGATCCCCACGAACCGGCCCATGCAGCGCAAGGACCAGTCCGACCTCATCTACAAGAACGAGAAGGCGAAGTTCGAGCAGGTCGTCGAGGACATCGCCGAGCGACACGCCTCCGGCCAGCCCGTCCTCGTCGGCACCACGAGCGTCGAGAAGAGCGAGTACCTCTCCAAGCTCCTCGCCAAGAAGGGCGTCCGCCACGAGGTGCTGAACGCGAAGAACCACGCGCGCGAGGCCGCCATCGTCGCGCAGGCCGGCCGCCTCGGGTCCGTCACGGTCGCCACGAACATGGCCGGCCGCGGCACCGACATCATGCTGGGCGGCAACGCCGAGTTCCTCGCCGTCGCCGCCATGAACGCCCGCGGCCTCAGCCCCGTCGAGACCCCGGAGCAGTACGAGACGGAGTGGGACGACGTGTTCGCCGCGGTCAAGGCCGAGGTGGACCAGGAGGCCGAGAAGGTCATCGAGGCCGGCGGCCTCTACGTGCTCGGCACCGAGCGCCACGAGTCCCGCCGGATTGACAACCAGCTGCGCGGACGCTCGGGCCGTCAGGGCGACCCGGGCGAGAGCCGCTTCTACCTGTCCCTCACGGACGACCTCATGCGCCTGTTCAACAACGGTGCCGCCGCGAGCCTCATGGGCCGTGACAGCGTCCCGGACGACGTGGCCATCGAGTCGAAGGTCGTGAGCCGCGCCATCCGCAGCGCCCAGGGCCAGGTCGAGGCGCGCAACGCCGAGATCCGCAAGAACGTGCTCAAGTACGACGACGTCCTCAACCGCCAGCGCGAGGCCATCTACGGCGACCGCCGTCACATCCTCGAGGGCGACGACCTGCAGGAGCGCTCGCAGCGCTTCCTCGAGGCCGTCATCGACGACGTGCTCGACTCCCACATCGGCGAGGGCAACGGCGACGACTGGGACTTCGACGCCCTCTGGACCGAGCTCAAGACGCTCTACCCGATCTCCATCACGATCGACGAGGTCATCACCGAGGCCGGCAGCAAGGGCCGCGTCAACCGCGACTTCGTCCGCCGCGAGATCCTGTCGGACGCGAAGCTCGCCTACTCGAAGCGCGAGGAGCAGCTCGGCGAGGCGGCCATGCGCGAGCTCGAGCGCCGCGTGGTCCTCTCGGTCATCGACCGCCGCTGGCGCGAGCACCTCTACGAGATGGACTACCTCAAGGACGGCATCGGCCTCCGCGCCATGGCCCAGCGCGACCCGCTGGTCGAGTACCAGCGCGAGGGCTTCGCGCTGTTCCAGCAGATGATGGGCGCGATCCGCGAGGAGACCGTCGGCTTCCTCTTCAACCTGGACGTCGAGGTGCAGGGCCCGGCCGACGCCGAGTCGGTGGGTCCGCGGATCCAGGCCAAGGGACTCGCGGCGAACCAGGCCACCGCCGACAAGCTCCGCTACACGGCGCCGACGGACGACGGCGGGGTCGAGGTCCGCAACCAGCGCGGCCAGATCGAGAAGGCCGCCACCGCCAAGGCGCAGAAGGACCAGGAGGCCGAGGACGCGGTCCTGATCGGCGAGGACGAGCCGGAGGCCCCGCAGGGCCCGCCCGCTCGGGGCGCCTTCGGTCAGCGCACCGACGGTGCGTCGGCCGCCCCCCAGAACCGCGAGGAGCGCCGCAAGGCCGATCGACGCAAGTGAGCCCGGGGTGCGGGCCGGTGGTGAGTGCGCCGGTCCGCACCCCCGTGGCACACGGGAACGTGGCACACGAGAAGGGCGCATCCCCCCGGGGAGATGCGCCCTTCTCGTGCGTCCGGTGCCTACAGGACGTTGATGGCCGTGGCCCGCCAGCGTCGATCGAGCCCTTCCAGGCGGATGGCGACGGCGCGAGCGCGTGCGCGACCGTGGACGACGATGACGGCCTCGATGACCCCGTCACGCGGCGAGAACGACGTGACCGTGCCGATGGTGAAGACCGGTCGCGTGACGGACTGGCCCTTGGTGCGTCGGGCGCGCGCGCTGAGCACCACGCGCTTGAGGAGGTGACGGTAGACGTCGTCGCTGACCCAGCGGGCGATCTGGTCGAGCTCCCGGGCGCCGGCGAGGATCTCGATGACGCAGCGCGTGAGGTTCTCGAGCAGCGGGCCGGACGGGGGGAGGTCCTGGCTGCTGCACGGCTGCCGGCCGAAGAAGTCGTCGACGTCGAAGCGCTTGTGGACGGTGCCGCGGACGGTGGCGGTGGCGGTGGGGCTGGACGACCGGCTGGACGTCCCTGGCGTCGGGATCCCCGCCGATGCGGCTGGTGATGCGGGCTTCCGAGCACCGGACCGGCGTGCGGAGGCCCCTTCGGCGCTGCCCGTGACGGCGCTCCCGCGGTCGGGGAGCTCCTCCTGTGGCACTGCTTCACTCATGCGTCACTCCCATCCCGGTGCTCCCCCCCGATCGGGGGACCACGATGACTGGTCAACTGTGACAGCGCGAGAGGCTCGGCGCACGCTCAGGACGCAAGATGTGGAGAACTGAGAGCGGATCTCAAGGAACGGACCCAAGGTGACCCGGATGTCCGAGCCGTCCCCGCCGCCCTGCGTCCTCCCCGCCACCCCGGACGTCGTCCGATGAGGTGGGAGAACCTCTTCGACGATCTCGAGGGCCAGTGGGAGACGGCCCGGCTCGCCGAGGAGCGCGACCAGCGCGCGGAGGAGGAGCGGGTGCGCGTCGCCCGCACCGTCGTCCGCGATCGCCTGCGGGCCCTGACGGCATCGGACCAGGCGCGGCCGCTCCGGGTGTCGCTCTCCGACGGCACCTGGATCGACATCCGGGCGAAGGTGCTCGGTCGCGACTGGCTGTCCGGGGACCTCGTGGTGCCCGGCGAGGCGAGCGCGGCCCGGGAGGAGCGCGCGTGCATCCTGCCCCTCGCCTCCATCCACGCGCTCGCGCTCGACCGCGACCAGGTCCGGTCGAGCCTCGCCCCGGTCGCGGAGCTGCCGCCGGAGCGCGGGATCGTCGACCGCATCGGGCTCCCCTTCGTCCTGCGCGACCTCTGCCGGCGCCGCGCGCGCGTCGAGCTGCGCCTGCACGACACGGTCGTCGGAGGCACGCTGGATCGTGTCGCCCGGGACCACGTGGACGTCGCGGTGCACGAGGCGGGCACCCCGCGACGCGAGTCCGCCGTCTCCGGGTACCGGCTCGTGCCGCTGGCGGGGATCGTGCTCGTCCGGGTCTGAGCGGCATGTGGACAACGCACGACGCCCGCGCACGCCGTCCCCGACATTGACCGGCATGCCTCCCACCCCTCGTCCCGCGCGCCCGGCGCGCCGTCCCGTCTGGCTGGATCCGCGCTTCGTCGTCGGCCTCGTCCTCGTCCTCGTCTCCACGGGCGGCGTCGTGGCGCTCCTCCGTTCCGCGGACTCGTCCGTGGTCGTCATGGCGGCCGGTTCCCCCCTCGATGCCGGGAGCACGGTGCACGCGTCCGACCTCGTGCCGGTCCGGGTGCGCATCGACGGCGCCGCCGACCTCTACGTGTCGCCGGACGCCGCCGACGGGCTCGTCGTCACGCGGTTCGTGGGTGCGGGCGAGCTGGTCCCGCGATCGTCCCTGGCGTCGGCCGACTCGCGCACCACCGCCTCGGTCGTCGTGCCCACGTCCGCCGGGGCCGACCACCTCGTCGCCGCCGGGACCGTGGTCGACGTCTGGTCGGCGTCCGCCAGGGGCAGCGGCACCAACGCCTACGACCCGCCGCGCGTCATCGTGTCGGGCGCGACCGTCGCGCAGGTCATCCAGCCCCAGGGGTTCGTCGCCGACCAGGACCACGCGCAGGTGCAGCTCACCGTCCCCCGTCAGGAGGTGGCGGCCGTCATCGCGGCCACCGACGCACGCGACCAGATCACGCTCGTGCCCGTCGGCGACGCGGGAGCCTGAGCGTGGCGTCCCTCGTCCTCGCCCTCCCGCCCCGCGTCGAGGACGCGCTCCTCCGCGACGTCGTCGACGCGGGCCACGTCGTCCTCGCGCGCGTCACGGGGGCGGCCGAGGTGCTCGCCGCCGTCCGGGCCGCGGAGGCGGATCCCCTGCACCTCGTCATCGCGGCGTCGCCCTCGACCCTCGACCGGGAGGTGCTCGCCGAGCTCGATGCCCGGGGCGCCCGGGCCGTGGCCGTGGCCTCCAGCGAAGCGGATCGCCGGAACGCGCAGGCGCTGGGCCACCACGAGGTCGTGGACGAGGGTGCCACCTGGCAGGAGATCGAGGACCTGCTGCTCACGGTGCGCCCGCTGGGGTCGATCGACGGGACGGCATCGGGGGTCCGCCGCGCGGACGCGGTCGCGGGCCACCTGGAGGCGGGTCACGCGGGGTCGGGCAGCTCGGTGGATCCTTTCGACCGGCGCCGTCTGCCCGACGCGCCGTCGCGTGCGCGCAGGTCGACGCGCGGCGCCGACGCCCACGCCGAACCCGAGGTCGCCGAGGGGCGTCCATCGCGCACCCGACCCGCGGCGGTCGGACGCGGTCCCCGGCCGCTGCGCGCGCGTCTCGGGCTCGTCCGACGACCGCGCGTGCCCGCTCCCGTGGTCCGCGACCCGGGCGAGGACGAGGCAGGTCGGGACCGGCCGACGGGACGCGTCATCGCGGTGTGGGGACCCCAGGGCGCGCCCGGCCGCACGGCGACCGCGCTGGCCGTCGCCGGGGAGGTGGCAGCCGCGGGGCGGTCTGTCGTGCTCGTCGACGCCGACGTCCACGGCGGCACCGTGGCGGCATCCCTCGGGCTGCTCGACGAGGCTCCCGGCTTCGCCGCGGCCTGCCGGCTGGCGGCGGCCGACAGCCTCACCGTGGAGGAGCTCGATCGGATCGCCCAGCACCATCCGTCGACGCGCGCCCCCGGCTTCTCCGTGCTCACGGGCATCTCGCGCCCGGACAGGTGGCCGGAGCTCGCGGAGGGGCGGGTCGCGGCCGTGCTGCAGGCGTGTCGCACGTGGCGCGACTACACCGTCGTCGACGCGTCCTTCAACCTCGAGGACGACGAGGAGATCTCGAGCGACATGTTCGCGCCCCGCCGCAACGCGGCCACCCATGCGGTCCTGCGCGGCGCGGACCACGTCGTCGCCGTCGTCTCCGCGGACACGGTGGGCCTGTCGCGCTTCTTCCGCGCCTACGTGCAGCTGCTGGAGATCGTGGATCCGTCGCGGGTCTCGGTGCTCGTGAACCGCGTCCGACCGAGCGCCGGCGGATGGGACGCGGCGGCCCAGGTCCGTCGCACCCTCTTCCGCTTCGGCAGCGTCGAGGCGGACGCCTACGTGCCGGAGGACCGCGAGGCGCTGGACGCCGCCGTGCTCGCCGGGGCGACGCTGCGCGAGGTGGCCCCACGGTCGCCCGCGCTCCTGGAGTGGTCGCGGTTCACCCGGACCGCGCTCCTCCCCCCGGAGGACGCGTCGCGGCGCATGAGGCGCGCCGGTCGGTCGGCCCGGTCCCGCGGCCGCGCTCCCGCAGATGCGGGGGAGGGGCGCACGCGGCCCGCATAGGCTGTAGCCGTGTCCACGCTCAGCGATCTCGTGCATGCCCAGGGTCTGTCCTCCGACGCGGACGTCGAGTGGCTGCACCTCCTCGTCGGCGACTGGCAGCTCCTCGCCGATCTGGCGTTCGCGGACATCGTGCTGTGGGTCCCGACCGTGTCCGGCAGCTTCGTCGCGGTGGCGCATGCCCGCCCCTCGAGCTCGGCCACGCTGTTCTACCGGGACTTCGTCGGGCAGCCGATCAAGGCCGAGTGGCGCAAGCAGGTGACCGACGCGCACGAGACCGCGCGGATCATCGACTCGTCGGCTCCGGACTGGTACGAGGAGACGCCCACCCGCGTGCGGGCCGTCCCCGTCCTCCGCCGTCTCGCCCAGGGCAGCCCCGAGGTCACCGACACCCCGATCGCGGTCATCACCCGGCACACCAACCTCAGCGAGACGCGGACCCCGAGCCGCCAGGAGCTCACGTTCAACGAGTGCGCCAACGACCTGTTCGCGATGATCGCCGACGGCGACTTCCCCGACCTCGGCTCGCCGACGGGTCCCCGGCGCGGCGCGCCGCGCGCATCCGACGGGCTGCTGCGGCTGGACGTCGACGGCATCACCACCTTCGCGAGCCCCAACGCGCTGAGCGCCTTCAACCGCATGGGGTTCTCGGACGAGCTCGAGGGGGAGTCGCTGGCCGACGCCACGTCGAGCCTGCTCACGGGGAAGCAGCTGACGGTCGACGAGTCGCTCCCGCTCATCGTGGCCGGGCGCGCCCCCTGGCGCACCGACATCGAGTCGCGGGGCGTCACCGTCTCGCTCCGGGCGATCCCGATCCGCAGCCACGGCGAGCGGGTGGGCGCCGTGGTCCTCTGCCGCGACGTGACCGAGCTCCGGCACCAGGAGCGGGAGCTGATCACCAAGGACGCGACCATCCGCGAGATCCACCACCGGGTCAAGAACAACCTGCAGACCGTCGCGAGCCTCCTGCGGATCCAGGCCCGCCGGTCGCACACGGAGGAGGCCCGCGAGGCCCTCGGGCACGCCCAGCGACGCGTGGGCGCCATCGCCGTGGTGCACGACACCCTGAGCGAGGGCCTCAACCAGAACGTCGACTTCGACGCCGTGTTCGACCGGGTGCTGCTGCTCATCGCCGAGGTCGCGTCCGCGCACAACACGCGTGTCCACCCGAAGATCCTCGGCAGCTTCGGCGTGCTGCCGAGCGCCTACGCGACCCCGCTCGCCCTGGCGCTCACCGAGCTCGTGACCAACGCGGTCGAGCACGGCCTGGCCGGGCGCTCGGGTGAGGTGGCCATCGAGGCCACCCGCACCGAGGAGACGCTCACCGTCCGCGTCCGCGACGACGGCGTCGGGCTGCCCGAGGGGAAGGTCGGCACGGGGCTCGGCACGCAGATCGTGCGCACGCTCATCCAGGGGGAGCTCGGCGGCACCATCGACTGGCACACGCTCATGGGCAGCGGCACCGAGGTCACGATCGAGGTGCCCCTCAGGTGGCTGGCTCCCGTCACGTCCTGAGACGCGCCCGAGGGGCGTCCCGCGCGCGTGCCGACGGCCGCCGGGGACGACGAGAGCCGGGCCGCCCTCGGGCTGCCCGGCTCTCGTCGGTGGTGCGGTGGTGCGTGCGTCAGCTGGCGCGGCGGGCGCGCGCGGCGCGGCGCTTGAGCGCACGGCGCTCGTCCTCGCTGAGGCCACCCCAGACGCCCGAGTCCTGGCCGGTCTCGAGGGCGTACTGGAGGCACATCTCGGTGACGGAGCAGCGACCGCACACGGCCTTGGCCTTGTCGATCTGGTCGACGGCCGGGCCGGTGTTCCCCACGGGGAAGAACAGCTCGGGGTCCACAGTCAGGCAGGCTGCCTTGTCACGCCAATCCATAGGGGTGCTCCTCAGGTCGTTACTCGTTGCGCGGCTGATCAGCCGTGTGATGGGGGGATGGGGCGAGGCGTCCGGGATCGGCATCGGGATGGGGCGTCGGCCCCTCCTCGTGAGATGCTCAGCTTCGGGAATTCATCCCTTGTAAGCTCGGTTCCGGATCTGCTCACCACCCTGTGAACGAACTCGACCTGGAATATCGTCGCATAGAGCCAACGATCAATCAATAGCTTTGTATGGGAACGTGCTGTGACCGGAACCGGTGATGCCCTCGATCCGCGCGACGCCGAGGCGGCCGCCCCGAGATCCGCCGCCGTGGTCCTCCTGGCGGTGCTCGTCGGACTGGAGGCGCTCGGCATGGCCGGGGTCACGGTCATCCTCGTGGTCGACCTGCTGACCTCGACGCCGTCCTCCCTCGCCAGCGCCGTGGCGCTCATCGCCCTGGCGGCCCTCGCCGCCGTGTTCCTCGCGGCGATCGTGCGCGGGGTCCTGAAGGGGAGGAGCTGGGTCCGCCCCGCGGCCGTGACCTGGCAGGTCCTGCAGATCGCCGTCGGTGTCGGCAGCCTGCAGGGCGCCGATGCACGTCAGGACCTGGGCTGGGGGCTCATCGTCCCGTCGCTGGTCGTGCTGGTCCTGCTCTTCACGCGATCCGTCCTGCACGCCACGCGCCGCCGGTACTGAGCGCGCGGCGCGCGGCGCCCTCCGGCGTCAGGCGTCGACGCCCAGCTTCTTCCGCAGCGACGCGACGTGGCCCGTGGCCTTGACGTTGTAGAGCGGCAGGGCCACGTTCCCCTCGCCGTCGACGACGACCGTGGAGCGGATCACGCCGGTGACCTTCTTGCCGTAGAGGGACTTCTCGCCGTACGCGGCATAGGCGCGGTGCACCTCGAGGTCGGGGTCGGACAGCAGCGTGAAGCCGAGGCCCTGCTCCTCGCGGAAGCGGGCGAGGTCCTCCTGCGGGTCCTTGGAGACGCCGAGCACGCGGTAGCCGGCGCGCTGGAGGGAGTCCATGCTGTCGCGGAAGTCGCAGGCCTGCGTCGTGCAGCCGGGGGTGCCAGCTGCCGGGTAGAAGTACACGATGATGTCCTGGCCGAGGAGGTCCGACAGCGTGACGGGAGCGCCGTCCTGGTCGGGCAGGGTGAAGTCGGGGGCGGGCTGCCCCTTCTCGAGGCGGACGGTCTCGGACATGGGGAGCCTCTCGTTCAGGGGGATCGGCCTCCATGCTACGGCTGCCCGCACGGGGCGGGATCGCGTGCTCCACGCCCTCGATTGGCGCCGGCCCGCGACGTGGTGCTAGTGTCATCTCTCGGTCCGGTACCCCGCACGACAGGGTCCTCACCTGCACCTCTAGCTCAATTGGCAGAGCAACTGACTCTTAATCAGTGGGTTCTCGGTTCAAGTCCGAGGGGGTGCACCACTTCCTCCATCGTCGCCGCGGATCGTCGATCCGCCGGCCTCGATGATCCTCTGGCCTCGATGATCCTCTGGCCGCTGGTCACGCTCTTGCCCGCCGGCGTGGGGCGGGCCGATCCCGCGGAGCACGGCCGACGATGTCGCCCGTGAGCTCGCGAAGGACCGCGTGCGTCCGGGATCAGCGACCTCGGCTGTCCCGGCGGCTCGGCGCGGGACGCGGACGCACCCCTCGCTGCCCGGGCGTCCGCTGAGGCGCGGTGCGCGCACCAGGCGGCGGCCCCCGATCGGGGCGATGACATGCATTTCCTGATTCGTAGAATAAGACCGCATCGACGTGCGATCGGGCGGGGGAGCAGGGGGCGGTGTCCGGCGTCCCCGCGGATCCGCGCGCACGCGACGACCGCTGCGCTCCGTCACGACGACCCGCGGCACCCGTGCCGGCTCCGGCGTCGCCGCCCGTCCCACGTTCCGAGGGGGAACCATGACCAGACCCTCCTGGCGGCCGCGTCCGCTGCTCCGTGCGTCCGCCGCGGTGGTCGCCGCCGTCATGGCCGCGGTCACCCTCACCGTCACGAGCCCCGCGGCACCGGCCGCCGACGCGGCTGCGGCAGCCGTGGCGGGCGCCTCGACGCCCGTGCCGGTGGGCGGTGGCTCCTACGCCGCGGCGCCCCCGAAGTCCCTCGACCGTCCAGGGCACGACGTGAGCGCGGTCGTGGACAAGGAGCTGCACATCGATCCGTCGATGCGCGGCGAGCCGGTCCCCACGAACGCGTGGTGGACGGACCTCCTCGTGAGCCGGTACTCGGGCAACCTCTGGGCCGACCCGTTCGTCGTGTCGAACACCGAGCGGGGCACCCGCATCGCGTACCCGACCGAGTGGAACGACCAGGGCACCAGCATGCTCGACGACTCGGCGATCCAGGTGCAGGGCAGCGTGCCGCCGCAGCCCGACCCGTCGGACATCGACATGGCGGGCTTCGAGGAGGCCGCGCTGCCCGCGGGCTGGACCTCGACCGGCGACGCCTTCGACGCCCCGTCCCAGGGGACGGCGGCGGGCCAGACCGCCGTCGAGGGGTACCTCGGGAAGGGGCTCGTCAACTCCTTCACCTCCGAGAAGGGCGACGGCGCCATGGGCACGCTCACCTCGCCCGAGTTCACCGTGGACCGCGACTTCATCAGCCTCCTGGTCGGCGGCGGAGCCCACCCGGGCCGCACCGAGGCGCGTCTCGTCATCGACGGCGCGACCGTCGCGTCGGCCACCGGCGAGCAGTCGGAGATCCTGCGCTGGGTCACCTGGGACGTCACGGCCCACGCGGGGGAGAGGGCGACCATCCAGATCGTCGACGACATGCCGGCCGGCTGGGCGCACGTGCTCGTCGACCAGATCGTCCGCACCGACGCGCCGGATGGCATCGGCGACCGGTTCGGCACCTCGTTCCGGGCCACGCAGGCCGACGCGCTGCGCTGGGG
Source organism: Clavibacter capsici (assembly GCF_001280205.1). NCBI lineage: Bacteria > Bacillati > Actinomycetota > Actinomycetes > Micrococcales > Microbacteriaceae > Clavibacter > Clavibacter capsici. Next base: position 1,018,291 of record NZ_CP012573.1, read on the forward strand.
GGACTGGAACGTGAGCTGGCGGATGCCCCAGTCCGCGACGAGGCACATGGACGTCACCCTCGCGCGCGGCACGCCGTACGCCTGGTTCGAGTTCGAGGGCGTCGTGCCGAGGATCTCCGTGGGCGCCGGTGCGACGTTCGCCGCGGCGGACGGCACGCCGCTGCGGTTCCCCGCGACGGTCGACGCGTTCACCATCACCCAGGACGGCCGCAGCTTCGGCGTGCACGCGCCGCGCGGCAGCTCGTTCGACCTCGCGGGTGACACGATCGAGGCCACCCTCACCGCGGGCTACCTCGTGGTCAGCGCCCTCCCCGCGACCGGCGCCGACCTCGACGACATGTCGGCGCACGCGTTCGCGATCCCCCGCGACACCACCATGGAGTACGAGTACAGCGTCGAGCGCGCCGAGGTGGTCGAGACCTACGCGATCGAGACCGAGGCGCTGCAGGGCACCGACCTCGACACCGTCCAGGGCTTCCTGCCGCACACGTACGCCAGCACGACGACGGACATCGACTTCGCGCCGGGGACCTACGCGACACCGCGCGGGCTCATGAGGACGGCGGTCGGGCACGGCGGCTGGGAGGTCACCTACCCGTTCACCGGGATCACGCCCGTGGCGCCCGCGCCGCAGGAGACCGGGCGCGCCCACGACTACGACGTCTCCGTGATGCAGGACTTCGTCCGCAGCTACGCCGAGCGCACCGAGTACGGCGGCGACACCTACTGGGGCGGCAAGGACGTCCTGCAGTTCGCCGAGTACATGACGATGGCGAAGCAGATCGGCGACACCGCGTCGTACGAGAAGCTCAAGGCCTCGCTGAAGACCGCGCTCAGCGACTGGTTCACCTACGCGCCCGGCGAGGGCGAGAGGTTCTTCGCCCGCTACGACACCTGGAAGGCGCTGGTCGGGTTCGGCGACTCCTACGGATCGCTCGAGTTCACCGACAACCACTTCCACTACGGCTACTTCACCCTCGCCGCCGGCCTCCTCGCCTTCGAGGACCCCGAGTGGGCGGCGGAGTACGGCGCCATGGCCACCCTCGTCGCCAAGCAGTACGCGAACGGGGACAGGGAGGACGAGGACTTCCCGTACCTGCGCACCTTCGACGTGTTCGAGGGCCACTCCTACGCCGGCGGGTACAGCTCCAGCACCGGCAACAACCAGGAGTCGAGCTCCGAGGCGATCCAGTCGTGGGCCGGCCTCTTCCTGCTCGGGTCCGCGCTCGGCGACACCGAGATGCAGGCCACCGGCGCGATGGGCTACGTCACCGAGCGGGCCGCGGTCATGGCCTACTACCTCGACTACGACGGCAACCCGGACGCCGCCCACGGCTCGGGCGTCGGCGTGTTCCCCGACGCGTACGCGCACAGCACCGCGGGCATCCTCGGCGACTCCGGACAGGCGTTCGCCACCTACTTCAGCGGCGACCCGGCCTGGATCCACGGCATCCAGTGGCTGCCGACCGGGCCCTGGCTGAACTACCTCGGCTGGGACCGCGGCTTCTCGAACAGCCTGCTCGACGACATGTTCGACGAGCGGCCCGCGATCCTCGGGCGAGGGGCGGAGGACGAGATCGAGGGCCTCCTCGGCCTCGCGGCCAAGCAGGCTGCGGGCACCGGCACCTGGTACGGCGGCGTCGTCACGAAGAGCCCGGTCGACTCGGTGAACACGCTCAAGGACGTCGTCCGCAAGGCGCACCTCGACAACCCGGCGTACACGAGCGCGGAGGTCGCGGCGAATCCGCTCTTCGACGCCGCGACGGGTCGGCTCCTGTTCGCGGTCGGCGAGGACGGCCAGCTGTCCTTCCCCGACGAGCACTGGACGCCGGGGTCGCTCCCCGCCGGGTTCGCGCCCGCGACCCCGCCGGCGGATCGCCCGGACGCGGATCCGGACGAGTGGGCGCCGGGCTGGGCGCTCTTCGACTACCTCTCGACCGGCTACGCGGTGGACCCCGACGTGCAGCGGGCGTTGCACGCCTACGACGTGTCCGGCTACGAGAGCGGCGTGGACACCGCGCAGGCCGCCGGCGTCTACAGCCGCATGGGCGACGCGCTCGGCAACGTCGTGCTCGGCATGACCGCGCAGAGCGACCCCGACTTCTACGCCGACATGCACGCGGAGCTGTCGAAGACGGGGGACCCCGTCGTCACGAGCGACTCGATGGCCGGCGCGGTGTACTACAACGCCATGTCCAACCGCTCGCTCGGCAGCGAGGTGCTGACGCGCCACGTGGCCAACCCCACGAGCCAGGTGTACTACGACGCCGAGACGAAGGCGTACAGCTACGCGGTGTTCAACGGCACCGACGCGCAGGCCGGCTACGACGTCTACGACGGCGACGCGGTGATCGGCACCATCCAGGTGCCCGCGCACACGATGGTGCAGCACCACCTCGACGCCGCGCTCGACCGCATCGTCGTCACGGCGCCGGACTCCGCGAGGACCGTGCAGCGCGGCGACTCCCTCCGGTTCACCGCGGTCGGCTACGACCAGTACGGCGCGACCATCCCGATCGACGACCTGCGGTGGAGCGTCGACGGCGGAGGCTCCATCGACGCCCAGGGCACGTTCTCGGCGACGGAGGACGCAGACCCGATCACCGTGACCGCCACCTCCGGGTCGACGACGGCCGCCTACGAGCTGCGCGTGGCACCCCGCCCCGTGCTGTCGAACCTCGCGGTCTCGCCCGGGTTCGTGCGCGTCACGGAGGGCGGCACCACGTCCTTCTCCGCGACGGGCCTCGACCAGTACGGCGACCCGATCGGGACAGGTCCCGTCAGCTGGGAGACCACCGCCGACGGCAGCGTCGACGCCGCGGGCGTGCTCAGCGCCCGCGCCCCGGGCGCCGGCTACGTGCGCGCCTCGGCGGACGGCGCATCCGGGACGGCGGTGGTCGCGGTCATCGCGCCCGGGACCGACATCGCGCGGGGCAAGCCCGTCGCGGCGTCGTCCTCCGACGGCGCCAACACGGCGGAGGCGGCGGTCGACGGCATCTCAGGCACCCGCTGGGAGAGCGCGCACGGCGCGGGCGAGCAGTGGCTGCGGGTCGATCTCGGCGCTCCGCACGACATCTCGTCGGTGCACGTCGGCTGGGAGGCCGCGGCGGCCGCGGAGTACGAGATCCAGGTCGCGGACGACGCGGACGGCCCCTGGACGACCGTGAGGACGGTGTCCAAGTCCGCCCCCACGGCCGACGACGTGGCCGTGGAGGCCACCGGCCGCTACGTGCGGATCCTCGGGCTCGAGCGCCTCACCGACTACGGCTACTCGATCTGGGACCTGGGCGTGACCGGGACCCCGTCCGCCTCCGCGATCGACACCAGCGAGCTCCTGGTCACCCCGCAGGACCCGACGGTCGTGAGCGGCCGGGACGTGGGGTTCGCCGCGTGGGCGTTCGACGCCGCGGGCAACGGCGGCAGGGTCACGGCACCGTTCACCGCGGAGGGCGGCACGATCGCCGCCGATGGGACCTACACCGCGGGCGCGACCGCGGGGACGTTCCCGGTCGCCGTCGAGTTCGACGGCGCCCGGGGCTCGTCGACCGTGACGGTGCGCGCGAACGGCGGCGGGGGATCCGGCCAGCCCGAGGCCCCGCCGCCGGGCGCGCTCGCCGACGTGGCGTACGGCAAGGGCGTCACGGCGTCGTCCACCGAGAACGCGGGCACCCCCGCCGCGTTCGCGGTCGACGGATCGCGGACCTCGCGCTGGTCGAGCGCGGCCCGCGACGACGCGTGGATCGAGGTCGACCTGGGGTCCGTGGCGTCGATCGAGCGCATCGACCTGGACTGGGAGGCCGCGTACGGATCCGCCTACCTGCTGCAGACCCGTGCCGCGGCCGGAGACCCCTGGGAGACGGTCGTCACCGAGTCCGCCGGCGACGGCGCCCACGACAGCCACGCCGTCGACGCCCGCGCGCGCTTCGTGCGGATGACGGGCGTCGAGCGGGCCACGCCGTACGGCTACTCGCTGTACGGCCTCTCGGTGTGGTCGTCCGACGGCACGGTCGTCGCGAGGAACCTCGCCGAGGGGGCGGAGGCGACCGCCACGAGCGAGGAGGCCCCGGGGACCCGGGCCGGGAACGCGGTCGACGGCGACCCCGCGTCGCGGTGGGCGAGCGCCGCGGGCGACGACCAGTCGATCACCGTCGACCTCGGACGGGCGTCCGAGGTCGCGTCGGTCACCGTGGAGTGGGAGGCCGCCTACGCCTCGGAGTACCGGATCGAGGGGGCCGCCAGCGCGGAGGGACCGTTCACGACGCTCGCTACTGAGAGGGCGGGGGAGGGCGGCACGGAGACCTTCGACGTGCAGGGCGAGCACCGCTTCATCCGCGTCCAGGGCGTCACGCGGGCGACGCCGTACGGCTACTCGATCCTCGAGATCGCGGTCCGCTAGCGCGACGCGGCCGGGGCGCCCCGTCTCCGCCGGACGCGTCGGAGTCGGGGGGAGAACCGTGAGAGAATACGGGTCGGACCATCACCGCGGACGCCCCTGGCGGAGCTCCGCGGAGGCCGGTGATCTCGGTGCACCGGCCACGCTCCATGGCATCGCCCCCGGGCACGGCCATGGTGCGCGACGTCGGCGCCCACGCGGCCTGCATGCGCGTGCGCGACATCTCCGGCACACATCTCGAGGGATCGAAGGACAGCACTACATGATTTTCGAAGTAGGGGAGACCGTCGTGTACCCCCACCACGGCGCAGCCACGATCACCGCGGTCAAGACCCGCACCATCAAGGGGGTCGACAAGAAGTACATCACCCTCCAGATCCACCAGAGCGAGCTGGTGATCGACGTCCCCGTCGACAACGCCGAGCTCGTCGGCCTGCGCGACGTCATCGACAGCTCGGGCGTCGAGGCCGTCTTCGACGTGCTCCGCGGCGACGTCGAGGAGGAGGCGGGCAACTGGTCGCGCCGCTTCAAGGCGAACACCGAGAAGATGGGCTCCGGGGACGTCCGCCGCGTCAGCGAGGTCGTGCGCGACCTCTGGCGCCGCGACCAGGACTCGGGGGTCTCCGCGGGCGAGAAGCGCATGCTGGCGAAGGCCCGGCAGATCCTCGTCTCGGAGCTCGCCCTCGCGCAGAAGTCCACCGACGAGGAGGCGTCCGTCGTCCTCGACGGCGTCCTCGCGCAGAGCATCTCCGCCTGACCCGACGCGCCTCGGCGCGCAGCGCACGCCGACGGGCGGTCCCTCATCCCGAGGGGCCGCCCGTCGTCGCGTCCGCCGCCCCGTCCGCGCGACGGGCATCGGCCCGCCGAGCCGTCAGCGGGGCGGGCGACCGGCGTAGGGTGCGAGCATGCGCGATCACCCGGAACGACCCGACCACGACGGCCCCCTCGAGCAGAACCCGCTCCAGCCCGCCGGGCGCGGGCTCAAGGTGTGGATCTTCGTCATCGCCGCGCTCGTCGTCGTCGCCGTGATCGCCTTCGCCCTCGTGCGCCTCGCGACCGCCGGGCAGAACACGCCGGGCCCGTCGTCGCTGGGCGAGGTCCTCGGCGTCGTCGCCGCGGCGCGCTCCCTCATCTGATCCCCCCGCTGGCGCGCGGCGCCTGAGCCGCGCCCTCCCCAGCCGCGCCCTCCCCAGCCGTCGGCGGACGCTGCGTCCCTCGGGTCGAGCGCACGGTCCGTCCCGGCGTCCGCCGTCCGGTATCCCGGGAGCCGGGAGGCGGGGACATGGACGGGCGCGGGCGACCGGGCGGGCGATGGCGGGGGACGACCGTGCGTCCCCGATGCCGCGCGGATGCGATCCGCCTGCTGCTCGCGGGTCTCGCGGGACTCGTCGTCGTCGCGTCCGTGGTCGTCGGGGCGCGGGAGGCCTCCTCCGGTCCCGACGGCGGCGGTCCGCTCTCCGCCGAGGTGCGCGACGGCCGGGTGGTGGGCATGCTGGCCCGCGCGGGCCTCGTCCGGGACGGGCGGATCGACGTGGACGCGGTCCGCGCCATGACCGGGGCCCTCGCCCCCGACTCCCGGGAGCGGGATCCGCGCTACGACCGCGACGCCTTCGGCCCCGCGTGGGCGGACGCCGACGGCGACGGGTGCGATCAGCGCGACGACGCGCTCTCCCGCGACCTCGTCGACGTCGAGGTGGCCCGCGACGACGCGTGCACGGTCGTCGCCGGGCACCTGGACGACGCGTACACCGGACGCGGGATCGACTTCGTCCGGGGAGCCCGCACGAGCGCCGCCGTGCAGATCGACCACCTCGTGCCGCTGTCCTGGGCGTGGCGGCACGGCGCGTGGGCGTGGTCCGACGCGCGGCGCGAGCGCCTCGCCACCGACCTCGACGAGCTCCAGGCGGTGGACGGCCCGACGAACCAGGAGAAGTCGGACCAGGGTCCCGCCACGTGGCTCCCGCCCGACCCGGCGTACCGGTGCCTCTACGTCACGCGCTTCGCGTTCGTGGTGAGCCGGTACCGGCTGGGCATCGACGACGCGGACCGGGCGGCCATCGACCGCGTCCTCGGCGAGTGCGCGTGAGGCGGGCGGGCGGACGGCGACGGCGACCCGGTCGCGCCCCCGATCGCGGCGTCGTCGGTGCCCGCGCGTACGCTCGGACCGACGCGGCCGGGCGTCGCCCCGGCCACCCGGCCGGCGGCGGACGATCCCGAGGAGATCCGCATGTGGAGCAAGCAGAGCGGCGACGCGAGCGGCTCCATCGACCCGGTGCCCGAGCACCCGCACGCGCATCCCGTCCGCGGTGCCTGGCTCGTGCGCGTCGGGGACGGACCGGCGCTCGGCTGGGTGCTCCGGCATCGGGCCGACCTCGCCGATCCGTTCTCCTACGAGGTCTACGCCTGCGGGCTCGGGGCCGACGGGCTGCGGGTCTGGGTGGCGCGGCGCGCCTCGCTCAACGCGGCCGTGGCCTGGGTCCTGCAGCACGACCGGGAGCTGCTGGCGTTCGGGAGGGGGCTGCGTCCCGATCCGACGCAGCCGACGGCGGCGGGCGCGGATCGGGCGGACGCCCGGCCGCGGTCCCGGGACGACGACGCCGCCGCCCCCGGAGCGGGGGACGGCGGCGTCGGGACGCGCTGAGCGGCGCCGGTCAGCGCGTGCGCCGGTCAGCGCGTGCGCCGGTCCGGGGCGTCGCGGCCCGTGATGGGGAACGGCCCCGTGATGCCCTCGCGCACGCGGGCGATCTCGAGGATCCGGTCGCGCTGCAGGTACCAGCCCACGACCAGCAGCGGGATGATGATGACGAGCGACGCGACCGTCAGGGTGCCGATGGGCCAGTCGATGGCCATCAGCACGAGCACGCTCACGAGGAACGCGAGCGTCAGCCACGAGGTGACCGGCGCGCCCGGCAGGCGGAAGGTCGGCTCCTTCGCCTTGCCCTGCTTCGCCCAGGCGCGCAGGCGCATCTGGCACAGGATGATGGTCGCCCAGCCGGCCACGATGCCGAGCGCGGCGACGTTCAGCACGATCTCGAACGCCTGCTTGGGCACCAGGGCGTTGAGGCCGACGCCGAGGAGCGTGATCGAGCCGGTGAGCATGATCCCGCCGAAGGGCACGCCTCCCTTCGACATGACGGTCGTGAACTTCGGCGCCGACCCGTTCATGCCCATCGAGTGCAGCACGCGGCCGGTGCTGTAGAGGCCCGCGTTGAGGCTCGACATCGCGGCGGTGAGGACGACGAAGTTCATGACGGATCCGGCGATCGCCCCGATCTCGGGGGAGCCGAGGCTGGAGAAGAACGTGACGAACGGGCTCTGGTCGGCGCTGTACGCCGTGTAGGGGAGCAGGAGCGAGAGCAGCACGATGGATCCGACGTAGAAGATCGCGATGCGGAAGACGACCGAGTTGATGGCGCGGGGGATGACCTTCTCCACGTCCTGCGTCTCGCCGCTCGCCGTGCCGACGAGCTCGATGGCGGCGTACGCGAAGACGACGCCCTGGACGACGAGGACGACGGGCACGAGCCCCTGCGGGAAGATGCCGCCGTTCTGCTGCAGCACGGTCCAGCCGGTCTGCACCTCCTGGCCGCCGACCGTGACGGGGAAGCTCCAGGCGAGCCAGACGATGCCGACGATGAGGAACACGACGAGGGCGGCGACCTTCACCAGCGCGAACCAGAACTCCATCTCGCCGAAGACCTTCACGGCCACCAGGTTGAGGGCGAGCACGATGGCCAGGGCGATCAGCGCGAGCAGCCACTGCGGCGCCGCGGTGAACGCCGACCAGTAGTGCATGTAGAGGGCGACGGCCGTGACGTCGACGATCGCGGTGGTCGCCCAGTTGAGGAAGTACATCCACCCGGCGGCGTAGGCGAACTTCTCGCCGTAGAACTCGCGGGCGTAGGAGATGAAGGACCCGGAGCTCGGGCGGTGCAGCACCAGCTCGCCGAGCGCGCGGAGGATGAAGAAGGCGAAGACGCCGCAGACCAGGAACACGATCGCCAGGGCGGGACCCGCCGACGCCAGGCGACCGCCCGCGCCGAGGAAGAGCCCCGTGCCGATGGCGCCGCCGATGGCGATCATCTGCAGCTGGCGGGGCTTGAGGCCGTGCTGGTAGCCCTCCTGCTCGTGGCTGAAGTCCTGGGCCACGAAATCCGGATCGGGCGGGACGGTGCTGCGGTCGCTCTCGCTTCGTGTCATCCGAATACGGTAGTGGTCCGGGGCATTCGCCCTGACACCCGCGTCGATCGACTTCCGCGGGGCAGATCACCTGTGATAGACGCCGAGGAGACCCCGTGGCCCGCATGCACGGCACCGCACGCCCGCGCCGACCGTGGCCGACCGCGGTGGCCGTCGCGGCCGGCGCGATCGCCCTGGCGGGATGCACGGCGGATCCCGGACAGCCCGCACCCGCGACGACGGCCCCCGCCGCCAGCGCCCCGCCGACGCGGGCGGGACGGCCGCCCCCGAGCCGCAGGTCACGCGCGCGCCCGGGCCGCCGACCGAGGACGAGCTCGCGACCTGCTCGACGCTCGCGCAGGTGCTCCCGGACTCCACCAAGCTCGTCCAGGCGCTCGGCGACGGGAAGGGCGTCGACCCGGCGCTCCTCGAGCGCGTCAAGCAGGGCGACGCCGCCCTCGCCGGCATGGCGCCGGAGAACATGAAGCCGCTCGTGGCCTCCTTCTCGACCATCGTCGACGAGCTCGACGCGCTGCGCACGGGCGCGGACACCGACGGGGCGTCGCTCGACACCGGGCAGTACCTCCGGGCGACGAGCGCGTTCCTCGACTACTGCCTCGACGACGTCGGCTACGTGCCGCCGAGCGCGACCCCGGCGCCCGCGCCCTAGCGCGCTAGGTGCGGCGCGCGACCGCCTCGTCCGCCTCGATGTCCTCGCGCGCGTCCTCGCGGCGGTCGCGCCCGTCGCCGTCGTGCGTGACGAGCAGGTGCGGCGTGCGGTGGATCCGGTACGACACGCGCAGGTGCCGGTGCAGCACGAGCCACGCGATCGCGATGAGCGCCGAGAGGATCCCGCTGCCGGCGCCGACCATCACCGCGGCGCGCGGCCCCCACTCGTTCGCGATCCAGCCGACGATCGGCGCGCCGAGCGGGGTGCCGCCGACGAAGATCGCCATGTAGACGGCCATGACGCGGCCGCGCATGCGCGGCTCCACCGTGAGCTGGACGGTGCTGTTGGCGCTCGTCATGAGGGTCTGCGAGACGACGCCCACGATCACGAGGGCGCCCGCGAAGAGCAGGTAGGTGGGCGCGATGGCGGCCAGCGCCGTCGCGATCCCGAACAGCGCGGCGCCCACGAAGACGAGCCGGATGCGGGGGCGCTCGCGCCGGGCCGACAGCAGGGCGCCCGCGACGGATCCCACGGCGAGGCTCGAGGAGAGCAGCCCGAACTCGGTCGCGCCCTTGCCGAACTCGACGCTCGCCATCGTGGAGGTGAAGATCGGGAAGTTGTAGCCGAACGCGCCGACGAGGAAGACGATCACGAGGATCACCATGATGTCCGGCCGCCCGCCGATGTAGCGGAAGCCCTCGCGCAGCTGGCCGCGGGACCGGGCGACGCGCTCCGGGCGGCGGAGCTCGCCGACGCGGAGGCGCGTGAGCGCGACGAGCACGGCGATGAAGCTCACGGCGTTGATGAGGAAGACCCAGCCGGTGCCGACCCCCGCGATGAGCACGCCGGCGACGGCCGGGCCGATCATGCGCGCCGCGCTGAAGGACGCCGAGTTGAGCGCGACGGCGTTGGAGAGGTCGTCGTCGGAGACGAGCTCGGAGACGAAGGACTGCCGGGCGGGGGCGTCGAGCGCCGACGCGATCCCGAGCAGGAGCGCGAACGCGTAGACGTGCCAGAGCTCGGCGCGGCCCGAGAGCACCACGAGGCCGAGCCCGAGGCCGAGGACCGCCATGGCGCCCTGCGTGATCATCAGCACGCGGCGCTTGTCGTAGCGGTCGGCGATGAGGCCCGCGTAGGGCGAGAGCAGGAGCATGGGGCCGAACTGCAGCGCCATGACGATGCCGACGGCGGTCGCGTCGTAGCGGGTGAGCTCGGTGAGGACGATCCAGTCCTGGGCGGTGCGCTGCATCCACGTGCCGACGTTGGAGACGAGGGCGCCCGCGAACCAGATGCGGTAGTTGGGGGCGCGCAGGCTCCGGAAGACCGCGCTCACGCGGAGGCCATCCGGCCGAGGAGGGCGGCGGCCGCGTCGAGGGTCGCGCGCTCCTCGGCGGAGAGCTCGGCGAGGCGCAGCGACAGCCAGGCGTTCCGCTGGCGGCGCGTCTCCTGGACGACGGAGCGGCCGGCGTCGGTGAGGGACACGGTGACGCGGCGGCCGTCGTCCGGGGCGGGGGAGCGCTCGGCGTAGCCCGCGTCGACGAGGCAGTTGACCGTGCGGTTCATGCTCGGGGCGGTGACGCGCTCGATCTCGGCGAGGCGGCCGGGGCTCGTCGGCCCGTCGCGGAGGAGGAGGGCGAGCACGACGAACTGGCTGTCGCTCAGCTCGTGGTCGGCCTTCTCGGCGCGCAGGCGACGGGCGAGGCGCATCACGCCGGCGCGCAGGCTCTGGCTGAGGTCGGGGGAGTCGGGCACGTCATTAGGCTAGCTCATTAGGTGCGCTAACGATCGGCCGGCGGGTGACGGGATGCTGCGAGCCCGCGGGATCCGGATGCCGCGCTCGGCGGCGCGGGCCGGGGCGAGCAGGATGGGAGGACACCGCGCGCCGCGGTGGCCGCGACGACGCGGTCGCGGGCCGCGACCAGAGGAGGCACCCATGACGCACCACGACGGCACGGACGGCACGCACGACCACGACGACGACGCCGGCCTCGGCGGCGAGGGCACGATCCCCGCGGGCTCCGACGGCGTCGCGGCCGGCCACGACGGCGGGAACGACCACTTCGAGCCCGAGGAGGACACCCCGCACCGCACGGACGACGACGGCGAGGGCGCCCCGGCCTAGCCCGAGCGGCGACGCGGGTCGTCCGCCCCGGCGACGACCCGCGTCGGGGGCGCCGCCCGGGCCCGGGTAGCCTGGCTCCCCGTGGACACGGCGACCAACCCCCTCGACGGCACGAGCATCGCCTACCGGGCCTTCGGCGCCCGACCGGCCGACGGGGATCCGCGGGATCCCGCGCACGCGCCCGTCGTGCTGGTGCACGGCACCGCCCTCTCGCAGGCCATCTGGCGCGGGTTCGGCTGGGTCCGCGCCCTCTCGCCCGAGCGCCCGGTGATCACGCTGGACCTCCGCGGCCACGGCCGCAGCGGCACCCCGCACGAGCCCGCGGCGTACGCCATGGACCTCATGGTCGCCGACGTCGTGGCCGTGCTCGACGCGGTCGGCGCCGAGGCCGTCCACCACGTGGGCTACAGCCTCGGCGCGCGCGTCGGCTTCTCGCTCGAGGCCGCGCACCCCGAGCGGCTGCTGTCCGCCTCGAGCCTCGGCGGATCCCCGCGGAGCGGCGTCGGCGTCTTCGACCGCGTGTTCTTCCCCGGCTGCGTCGACGCGCTCGAGGCCGACGGCATGCCGGGCTTCCTCGACGGGTGGGAGCGGCACACCGGCCACCCCGTCGACCCGGCGACGCGCGGGGCGTTCCTCGCCGACGACGCCCGGGCGCTCGCCGCGTACATGCGCGAGTCGGAGCGCGATGCCGGGGTCCCGGACGAGGTCGTCGCCGCATCCCGGGTGCCGCTCCTGCTCGTCGCGGGCACGCGGGATCCCGAGCGGCTCCGCGCCGCCCACCACGTGCGGGCGCTCCGCCCCGACGCGCCCCTCGTCGAGCTCGACGGCGCGACCCACGCCGACACGCCCCGCCACCCGGACGCGCTGCCCGCGGTGCGGGCCTTCCTCGCGTCGCTCTGAGGCGCGGTCGGCGCGCCGTCAGCGCGCGCCGTCGGCCGGTGCCGCAGCCCGTGCGGCCTCGGCGTGGGCGAGCGCGGCGCCGCCGTCCCGGTGCGCGCGGTCGAGGTCGTCCGGATGCGCCTGGACCGCGGCCTCCAGCGCGTCCGCGGCGCGCACCAGCGCGAGGTGCGACAGCGCCTGCGGCACGTTGCCCGCCTGGCGCAGTCCGACCGGGTCGTACTCCTCGGAGAGCAGGCCGACGTCGTTGGAGAGCGCGACCAGCCGCTCCATCAGCGCGCGGCCGTCCGCCTCGCGGCCCGATCGCGCGTACTGCTCGACGAGCCAGAACGAGCAGGCGAGGAACGGGTACTCGCCCGCGGGCAGGCCGTCGACGCCCGCGCTCGTGTCGTAGCGCAGCAGGAAGCCCTCGTGCATGAGGGTGCGCTCCATCACCTCGACGGTCGCGAGCATGCGCGGGTCGTCGTAGGCGCAGAAGCCGGCCTGGGCGAGGATCAGCAGCGACGCGTCGACCTCGGTGGTGCCGTAGTGCTGGCGGAACGCGCCGGTGGCGGGGTCGACGCCCCGGTCGAGGATCTCGTCGCGCACCCGGTCGCGCAGCGCGCGCCACTGCTCCACGGGCCCGTCGAGCCCGTGCTTCTCGACGCCCTGCACGGCGCAGTCGAGCGCCGCCCAGATCATCGCCCGCGAGTGGGTGAAGTGCTGCTCCGCGCCGCGGATCTCCCAGATGCCGCTGTCCTGCCGCTCCCAGTTCTCCTCGACGAAGCCGATGAGGGCGCGCTGGAGCGGCCAGGAGAACTCGGTCTCGCCGACGCCCGCGTCGCGCGCGGCCTGGAGCGCGAGCATGACCTCGCCGATCACGTCGGCCTGGTACTGCTCGAACGCGCCGTTGCCCACGCGCACCGGGCCGGAGCCCTGGTAGCCGGGCAGGCTGTCGAGGTCGCGCTCGGGGAGGTACCGCTCGCCGCTCAGGCCGTACATGATCTGCACGTCGCCCGGGTCCCCCGCGATGGCGCGGAGGAGCCAGGTGCGCCACTCGTCGGCCTCGTCGTCGAAGCCGTGCGCGAGGAGCACCTCGAGGGTGAGCGAGGCGTCGCGCAGCCAGACGTAGCGGTAGTCCCAGTTGCGGGATCCGCCGAACTGCTCGGGCAGGCTCGTGGTCGCGGCGGCGACGATGCCGCCCGTGTCCTCGTGCGTGAGCGCGCGGAGCACGAGCAGCGACCGGCGGACGGCGGCCTGGTGCGGGCCGGAGTGCTCGATGGAGCTGGCCCAGCTCTCCCACCACTCGGTCGTGTGCTCGATCGCCCGGTCCACGTCGAACGCCGGCGGCTCGCTGCGGTGGGAGGGGTACCAGGTGAGGGTCGTGTCGACGGTCTCGCCCGCCGAGACGTCGAAGGAGACGCCGTGGTGGTGGTTCGTGGCCGTGAGCTCGGGGCCGCGGACGACCACCGCGTCGGGGCCGGCGACGGCGACGAGGCGCGGGTCGTCGCCGTCGAGCTTGCGGATCCACGGGAGCGCGGTCGCGTAGCCGAAGCGCAGGCGGAGGTCGCCCTGCATCCGGACGGTGCCGCTGATGCCGCGGACGCGCCGGACGACGTCCGCGCGTCGGTCGCCCATGGACATGAAGTCGGTGACCTCGACGGCGCCGTCGGGCGTCTCCCACCGGGTCCAGAGCACGAAGGTGTTGCCGAGGTAGGTGCGCAGGGAGACGGTGGCCTCGGGGTGGGCGGGGGCGAGGCGCCAGGATCCGTGCTCGTCCGTGCCGAGGAGCGCCCCGAACATCGACGCGGAGTCGAACCGCGGCAGGCACAGCCAGTCGATGGAGCCGTCCCGGCCGACCAGCGCTCCCGTGTGGCAGTCCCCGATGAGTGCGTAGTCCTCGATGCGCATGGCCATGGGCCATGGTCCCACGGCGCGCCTGCCGATCCCCGCCGCCCCGCGTAGCCTGGCCGCATGCCCGCGACCTCCACGCTCCTCATCCTCGGCGCCAGCGGCGACCTCTCCGCGCGCCTCCTCCTCCCCGGACTCGGCGAGCTCCTCGCCCACCGCCCCGACCTCGACCTCCAGCTGGTGGGCGCGGGGACGGAGGAGTGGGACGACGAGCGCTGGCGCGAGGTGGTCCGCACGTCGTTCGCGTCCCTCGGCGCGGAGGGCCCGGCCGTCGACCGCGTGCTCGCGGGCACCACCTACCAGTCCGCCGACGTGACGGCCGAGGCCGACCTCGAGCGCCTCATGGCCGCCTGCGAGGCCGCGCCCGCCGTCTACTTCGCGCTGCCGCCCGCGGTGACGGAGCGGGCCTGCGAGGCGATGACGCGGATCCAGCTGCCCGAGGGCACGTCGCTGTCGCTCGAGAAGCCGTTCGGCACCGACCTCGCGAGCGCGCAGGCCCTGAACCGCCTGCTCGCGACCCTCGTGCCGGAGGAGCGCACCCACCGGGTGGACCACTTCCTCGGCCGCTCGACGGTGCGCAACCTCCTCGGCCTCCGCTTCGCGAACCGCCTGCTCGAGCCGGTCTGGAACGCGCAGCACATCGCGAGCGTCGAGATCGTCTACGACGAGCAGCTCGCGCTCGAGGGGCGCGCCCGCTACTACGACGGCGCCGGGGCCCTGGCCGACATGATCCAGAGCCACCTGCTGCAGGTGATGGCGGTCTTCGCGATGGAGCCGCCCGCCACCACCGGCGCGCGCGACGTGCGCGACCAGAAGGCGCTCGTGCTGCGGGCGACGCGCGCGTGGGGAGGCGACCCCGTGGCCTCGTCGCGCCGGGCCAGGTACACGGCCGGCGACGTGGAGGGGCGCGAGCTCCCGGCCTACGCCGACGAGGCGGGCGTGGATCCCGCGCGCGGCACCGAGACCCTCGCCGAGATGACCGTCGAGATCGCGAACTGGCGCTGGGCCGGGGTGCCCTTCCGGCTGCGGTCGGGCAAGGCGATGGAGGACCACCGCCGCGAGATCGTCGTGACCTTCCAGCCCGCGCCGCACGTGCCCACGGGGCTCACGGGCGCGCACGAGCCCGACCGGATCCGCATCCTCATCGCGCCCGACGAGCTGCACCTGGAGCTCAACGTGAACGGCCCCGCCGACCCCGACGTCATCGACCGCGCCGAGCTCGTGACCGCGTTCGACGCGGGCGACCTGCCGCCGTACGGCCAGGTGATCGACGGCATCATCTCCGAGGACGAGAGCCTGTCGGTGCGCGGCGACACGGCCGAGGAGTGCTGGCGCATCGTCGAACCGGTCGTCGCCGCGTGGCGGGCCGGCGACGTGCCGCTCGAGGAGTACCCGGCCGGATCCGCCGGTCCCTGGGACGGTCCGCAGGTCGCGCCGAAGGGCTGACCGGCGCGCGCGACCCGCGGCCGGCTAGGCGCTGCGGACGGCGCGGAGCACCGCGGGCACCCGACGCGGGTCGCCCGCCAGCTCGGCGAGGGACCCGTCGAGCGGATCCTCGTCGAAGACGGCGAGCTCCCGCGCGACCGCGTCCTGCCGGGCCGACGCGTCGCGCCCCGCCGGTCCCGACGCGCGGGCGTCCTCGAGCGGCAGGCCGGCCGCGGCGGGGGAGGCGCCGAGCGCGAGGGCGACGTCGCGCGCGATGTGCGCCGTCATCAGCTCGTCGAAGAACCCGGCCGTGGTGTCGGGCGTGCGGCGGACGAGCGCCCAGGCGCCGTCGGGTCCGAAGTGGTGGGCGAGCGCGGCCTGGACGACCAGGGCGAGCGGGCGGAGGTCCGGCTCGGCGGCGGGCGCGGGGCCGTCCGGGGCGGCGGCGTCGACGGTCGGGGGAGCGGCGGCGTCCACGGGCTCGGCCTTGTGGGCGGGCACGTGCGTCGGGCGGATCGGACCGCCGTGCAGGCGGGCGGCGATGGCGGCGAGCTCGCCGGTCGCGAGCGAGACGGCCGGGGCGGCGGGCACGTGGTCGTCGGGCGCCGGATGCCGCTCGCCGGGCTGGGGGCCGGTCGCGGCGGGCGCGGCCTCGGTCGGGACGGACTTGCCTCTGCGCCACCGGAACATGATCCACGGCCTCCCCGATCGCATCAGCGACGATCGGGACCATCCTCATGCGCGACACGCCCGGGCGAGCCCGCGACACGCCGGGGATCCCGGGGCGGGGGCGCCCGTCGGCCCCCGCGTCGCGCCCCCTCCCGGGGAGCGCCTGCGACACTGGGATCCCGGGACAGCGCGGTCCGCCCCGACACCTGGAGGACCCGTGGACCTGCCCGCCCTGCTCGCCGTGCCCGCCGTCGCCGTGACCGTGACGCTGCTCGCCGCCGTCGCGGCCGCCCTGCTCGTGACCGGCGCCGTCGCCCTCGCCGTGCGCGTCGTCGCCCGCCGCCGCGAGTGGGCGGCCCGGCTCGTCCGGCGCGCCCGACGGCCGTTCCGCGTGCTGCTCGTGGTGCTGGCCGTGTGGATCGCGCTCCGGGCGTCGCTCGCGCCCGGCGAGCTGCGCGACGGCCTGGATCACCTGCTGCACGTCGTGACCATCGTCGCCGCGGCCTGGCTCGTCTGCGCGCTCGCGATCTTCTTCGAGGACCTCGGGCTCAGCCGCTACCGCGTGGACGTCGCCGACAACCGGGTCGCGCGCCGCGTGCGCACGCAGGTGCTCATCATCCGGCGCCTCACGGTGGTCGCGATCGTCGTCATCGCGATCGGCGCGATCCTCCTGACCTTCCCGGGCGCGCGGGCGGCGGGCGCGAGCGTGCTCGCCTCGGCCGGCCTCGTGTCGATCGTCGCGGGCCTCGCGGCGCAGTCGACGCTCGCGAACGTGTTCGCGGGGATGCAGCTCGCCTTCAGCGACGCGATCCGGGTCGACGACGTCGTCATCGTGGAGACGGAGTGGGGCCGCGTCGAGGAGATCACGCTGACCTACGTCGTGGTGCACATCTGGGACGACCGCCGCATGGTCCTGCCGTCCACGTACTTCACGACCACGCCGTTTCAGAACTGGACCCGCACCAAGTCCGAGCTGCTCGGCGCCGTCGAGCTCGACCTCGACTGGCGCGCCACCCCGGCGAGCATGCGCGAGGAGCTCGACCGCGTGCTCGCGACGACCGAGCTCTGGGACGGCCGCGTCTCCGTGCTGCAGGTGACCGACGCGGTGCACGGCTACGTGCGGATCCGCGTCCTCGTCTCGGCCGTCGACGCGCCCACGCTCTTCGACCTGCGCTGCCTCGTGCGCGAGCGCCTCGTCGCGTTCCTGCACGAGCACAGCCCGCAGTCGCTGCCCCGGACGCGCGTGCAGATGGTGGGAGCGCACGAGCCCGACGACGCTCCGCCGCCCGCACGACGCGGCGCGGAGGCGGATCCGACGGGGCTCTTCTCCGGCACGGCGCAGGGCGACTCGCGCGCGGGCCTGTTCACCGGCCCGATGTCGACCGTCCCCGCGGAGGAGCGCATCGACCTGGAGCCCGACGGCGACAGGTGGCGCACGCACGACTGACGCGCGCGCCCGGGTGGGCGCGCGCGTCGGCGGAGGGGGCGGCTAGTTGCCGATCTGCCCGTCGCGCGAGTCCTCGATGACCGTGCCGACGGCGATCGCCATCGTGATGCCCCAGCTCAGCCACATGAGGCCGAGCTTCCAGTCGCGCGGACCCCGGCGGGTGGTCTGGAGCGTGCTCCAGCCGCCGATCAGGGCGCTGAGGACGCTGCCGTTCAGGATGTACTTGCGCATGACACCTCCCAGTGTGCTTCCACGGTACCGGGATCCGGGCGCCCCGACCGCCGCCGCCGGGAGAGTGGGCCGCCGACGCCGTGGCGTCCCCTTTCCGCAGGCGGCGCGGGCTCCCGGCGGGCGGTGAGTACAGTGATCGCGGATCAGACAGGAGGCGCCCGTGCGCACAGCCCTCATCGGGGTGGTGCTCCTCGTCGTCGGCGCCGTCGCCGTGGCCACCGGAGCCCTCCCGCTCGACGACCTCGGCGTGCTGTACGAGCGGGTCTGGCCGATCCTCCTCTTCGTGGTCGCCATCACCGTGGTCACCGAGCTCGCGAGCGAGGCGGGCCTGTTCACGTGGATCGCCGAGCGCGCCGCGGGCCTCGGCCGGGGGCGCACGTGGGCCCTCTGGCTCGCGACCGTCGTGCTCGCCTGCCTCTGCACGATCTTCCTGTCGCTCGACACGACCGCGGTGCTCCTCACGCCCGTGGTCGTCGTGCTCGCGCGGCACTGCGGGCTGCCGCCGCTGCCCTTCGCGCTGACCACGGTGTGGCTCGCGAACACGGCGTCGCTGCTGCTGCCCGTCTCGAACCTCACCAACCTGCTCGCGGAGCACGAGCTCGGCGGCCTCGGCCCGGCCGGGTTCGCGGCGCTGACGGTCGCGCCGGCGCTCGTCGCCATCACGGTGCCCGTCCTCGCGATCCTCGTGATCCACCGCAGGGACCTCCTCACGCGCTACGAGGTCGGGGCGCCGACCGCGCCGACCGACCGCGTGCTGCTCGTCGGGAGCGCCGTGGTGGTGGGGCTGCTGGTGCCGGCGCTCGTCTCGGGCGTCGAGGTGTGGATCCCCGCGCTCGCCGCCGCCGTCGTCCTCGCTGTCCTCACGGCCGTCCGCCGCCCGCGCGCGCTCCGGCTGGGCCTGCTGCCGTGGCAGCTCGTGGTGTTCGCCTCGGGCCTCTTCATCGTGATGGAGGCGGCGCAGTCCCTCGGGCTCACCGCGGTCATGGCCGCGATCTCCGGGCAGGGCCAGGACGCGGCGTCGCTGTTCCGCCTCGCGGGCGTCGCGACGCTGAGCGCCAACGCGGTCGACAACCTGCCGGCGTACCTCGCGCTCGAGCCCGTGGCCGGATCCCCGGAGCGCCTCGTCGCGATCCTCGTGGGCGTCAACGCGGGCCCGCTCATCACGCCGTGGGCGTCGCTCGCGACCCTGCTCTGGCACGAGCGGCTCGTGAGCATGGGGGTGCACATCCGGTGGTCGCGCTACGTGCTGCTCGGTCTCGTGGTGGCCCCGCTCACCGTCGGCCTCGCGATGCTCGCCTTCGTGCTCACGCGCTGATCCGACGCCGCCGCCTGGCAGGGGCCTGGCAGTCTGACCGATCGTGCAGGACCTGACCGATCGGTCGACATAGGCTCGTCGGGTGACCCGCACCCCCCGCGCCTCCGCGAGCGACGAGCTCCGCCCCATCGCCGCCGCGCGCTTCGCCCGCGACGGCTTCCAGGCGACGTCGCTGCAGCAGATCGCCGACGAGGCCGGCTACTCCAAGTCCAGCGTGCTCTACCACTTCGCCTCCAAGGAGGCGCTGCTCGACGCCTTGCTCGAGCCCACGATCGACGCGCTCGCCGAGGTCATCGACCGCGCCGACTCCATCCGCGGCGACGCCGACGCCCGGCGCCTGTTCGTCGAGCGCTTCATCGACTTCCTCCTGCTGCACCGGCACGAGGTCGCGCTCTTCATCACGCAGGGACGCTCGCTCGGGCACCTCGCCGTGATCGAGCGCGCGAACGACCTCGTGCGCACGCTCGGCGAGACCGCCGGCGCGCTCGACAGCACGCTCGACCAGCTGCGCTTCGGCGTGGCGCTCGGCGGCGCGGCGTACATCCTCGCCGCGAGCGACGACTGGTCCACCAACGAGCCCCTGCCCGACGACGAGATCAGGGCCGCTCTCGTCGTGGTCGTGGGGGAGCTGCTCGCCCCCCTCGGCACCCGCACCGCCTGATCCCCCGCACCGCACCCGCACGTCCCCACCCAAGGAGAGCCACCCGCCCATGGCCACGCTTCTGTACCGGCTCGGCCGGATCTCGTTCCTCCACCCGTGGCGCGTCGTCGCCGCGTGGATCCTCGTCCTCGGCATCCTGCTCGGCGGCGGCCTCGCGCTCGGCGGGAAGACCCAGGAGTCGTTCGCGATCCCGGGCACGGAGTCGCAGGAGGCCATCGACCGGCTCGCCGCCGTGTTCCCGCAGGCCGCGGGCGCCAGCGCGCAGATCGTGACCCAGGCGCCGGACGGCGCGAAGGTCACCGACGACGCCGAGAAGGCCGCCATCGAGGCGACCGCGACGGCCGCCGCCGACGTGCCGGGCGTGGAGACGGCGCTGTCGCCCTTCTCCGAGTACGCGACCGACGCCGTCTCGGAGGACGGCACCGTGGCGATCACGACCGTGCAGTTCGCGGGGCAGAGCGACCAGGTGACGGACGCCACGCTCGACGCGCTGAAGGGGTCGGCGCAGGCGGCGACCGACGCGGGGCTGCGGGTGTCGTTCGGCGGCCAGGTGTTCCAGGACGTCCACTACGGCGTCACGGTGACGGAGGCGTTCGGCGTGCTCTTCGCGGGCCTCGTGCTCGTGATCACGTTCGGGTCGCTCCTCGCGGCGGGGCTGCCGCTCCTCGGGGCGCTCGTCGGCGTGGCCGCCTCCTCGGGCGCGCTGCTGGCCGCCGCGTCCTTCGTCACGGTCTCGAGCGCGTCGCCGCTCCTCGCGGTGATGATCGGCCTCGCCGTCGGCATCGACTACGCCCTCTTCATCCTCATGCGGCACCGGACGCAGCTCGCCAACGGCATGCCCGTTGAGCGCTCGGCGGCGACCGCGGTGGCGACCGCCGGCAGCGCCGTGATCTTCGCGGGCGTGACGGTGATCATCGCGCTGCTGGGGCTGCTCGTGGTGCAGATCCCGTTCCTCACGGTGATGGGGCTCGGCGCCGCCTTCGCGGTGCTGCTCGCGATGGGCGTCGCGACCACGCTGCTGCCGGCCATGCTGGGCCTCGCGGGGGAGCGGCTCCGGCCGAAGGAGGGCTCCCGGGCGGCCCGCCGCGCGACGGCGCAGGCCGAGGGCACGCAGCGGACGCTCGGCGCGCGCTGGGTGAAGGTCGTCACGAAGGTGCCGATCATCCCCGTCGTGATCGTCATCGGCATCGCCGGGCTCCTCGCCGTGCCCGCGTCGCAGCTGCAGCTGGGCCTGCCGAGCGGGGCGACGGAGCCCGCCGGATCCACCAGCCGCGTCGCGTACGACACCGTCTCGGACGCGTTCGGGCCGGGCCACAACGGGCCGCTCGTCGTGCTCGTCGACATCACGCAGACCACCGACCCGATCGGCGTGCTGAAGGACATCGGCGACGAGATCCGCGGCCTCGACGACGTGGCGTTCGTGGGTGCGGGCACCCCGAACCCGTCGGTCGACACCGCGATCATCCAGGTCGTGCCGGACAGCCCGCCCGAGTCGGCGGAGACGACGGCGCTCATGCAGTCGATCCGCGACCTCGCGCCCGGCCTCCACGACCGCTACGACACGCGCGTGTCCGTCACGGGCACGACCGCCGTGCAGAACGACATCTCGCAGCGGCTCGACCAGGCGCTGGTGCCGTTCGGGATCGTGGTGGTGGGTCTGTCGATCATCCTGCTGATGATCGTGTTCCGGTCGATCTTCGTGCCGGTCAAGGCCGCGGTGGGCTTCCTGCTGAGCGTCATCGTGTCGTTCGGCACGGTCGTCGCGATCTTCCAGGACGGGCTGTTCGCGGACGCCCTCGGGGTCACGCCCGGCCCCATCCTCAGCTTCATGCCGATCCTGCTGATGGCGATCCTGTTCGGCCTCGCCATGGACTACGAGGTGTTCCTCGTCTCCGGCATGCGCGAGGACTTCGTGCACCACGGCGACGCGAGGCGCGCCATCGTCACCGGCTTCTCGGGCGCCGCCCGCGTCGTCACGGCCGCCGCGCTCATCATGTTCTTCGTCTTCGCGGCCTTCGTGCCCGAGGGCGCGGGCGTGATCAAGACCATCGCGCTCGGCCTCGCGGTCGGCATCTTCTTCGACGCCTTCCTCGTGCGCATGACGCTCGTGCCCGCCGCCATGGCGCTGCTCGGGAAGCGCGCGTGGTGGATCCCGCGCTGGCTCGACCGGATCCTCCCGGACGTCGACATCGAGGGCGAGGGGCTCCGCGAGCACCAGGACGACGTCGACTGGGCGCGCGCGTCCGGCGCCGCCGTCGCGGCCGAGCGGCTCGTCGCGGGGGTGCCCGGACGCCGGCTCGCGCCCGTCGACCTCAGCGCGCCGGCCGGATCCCTCGTGCTCGTCGAGGGCGACGTCGCCGACCGCCGGCTCCTCGGCGCCACGCTCGGGCCCGGCTCGCGCCGGTCTCGGGCCGCGCGCAGGTCGCCGGGCACCCGCTCGCGTCGGAGTCGGGCCGCGTGCTCACGAGCGTCGCGATGGCCGACCTCGGCCGGGTCGACCGCGTGGACGCGGGCGTGACGGTGGGGGACCTCCTCGCCGAGCGCATCGACCTGTCCGAGCCCATGGGCCGCCGCCGCGGCGCCCGCGCCCGGCAGGCCGAGTGGCTGGACAGGATCGCCGCTGCGGCCGACGCCGCCGGCGCCCGCCGCATCGGCGCCGACGACCCCGTCGGATCGCTGCTGCCGCTCGAGCGCGCCATCGCCCTCACTGCCGTCGCCGCGTCGGGACGCGCCCCCGTGCTCGTGCTCGACGTGGTGGATCCCTTCCCGGACGCCGCCGCCGAGCGCGCGTTCCTCGCCGCCCTGCCCGAGCTCGTGCACGAGAGCACGACCGTCCTCCTGGGCGCGCCGTGGTTCCCGGACGACCACGGCATCCCCGGGCGGCCCACCGTCCGCCTCCGGCTCGGCGCGGACGACGGCACCCCCGAGTCCACCGCCGCCGATCAGCCCGTCACGACCGTCCCGACCGTCGAGGAGACCCGCCGATGACCACCCGCTCCGCACGCCGACGCCTCGCCGTCGCCCTCGTCGCGATCGTGCCCCTCGCGGTCGCCGGCCTCTTCATCGGCTCACTCTCCGACGTCGCGAAGGGCGTCGAGCGCGTGCCCGCCGCCATCGTCAACCAGGACGAGATGGTGCAGCAGAAGGCGCCGGACGGCACCGAGTCGCCCGTGCTCGCCGGCCGCCTGCTCGTCACGCAGCTGACCTCCGATGACAACCAGGCCTTCGACTGGACCATCACCAACGCCGACGAGGCCGAGCGGATGCTCGACGACGGCGAGGTCTACGCGGTGCTGACGGTGCCGGAGGACTTCTCCGCGTCGATCGTGTCGCTGTCGACGGACGCCCCGCAGCGGGCGCAGATCAGCGTGCGGACGGACGACGCGCACGGCTACCTGACGGGCGCGGCCACGCAGGCCGTGGGCGTCGGCATGACGAGCGTGTTCGGCAACGCCATCACGTCGCAGTTCGTCTCCGGGATCTACACGACCTTCGGGAGCCTCAAGGGCTCGCTGACGGACGCCGGCGACGGCGCGGGGAAGCTGGCCGACGGCGCGACGCAGCTGTCCTCCGGCGCCACGACGCTCGGCGACGGGATCACGCAGCTCGGCGACGGCATCGGCCGCACCCAGCAGGGCGCGTCGCAGCTCGCCGACGGCCTCGGCACCTACACGGGCGGCGTCTCCCAGCTCTCCTCGGGGCTCGACCGGCTCCAGACCGGGGCCGCGGGGCTCTCGCAGGTCTCCGACGGCGTGGGGCGGTACGCGGGCGGGGCCGGGCAGATCGCGACCCAGGTGCAGGGGATCCGGCAGCAGCTGTCGGCGGATCCGCGCACCGCGCCCATCGCGGCGCAGCTCGCGCCGCTCGAGCAGGGGCTCGACCAGTACGCGGCCGAGGGGCAGACCCTCGCGACGCAGACGGCCGCCGGGATCCAGGGCGTGCAGCAGGGCATCGGCCAGAGCGCGTCCGGCGCGTCGCAGCTCGCGGCCAACGGCGGCGCGCTCGTCTCCGGGGCGCGGCAGCTGAGCGACGGCCTCGGCCAGCTCCGCACCGGCGCCTCGGGCGCGGCCACCGGCGCGGGCGACCTCGCCACGGGCGCCACCTCGCTCTCCACGGGCGCCACCGAGCTCGGCCGGGGTCTCGCGCAGGGCGCGGAGCAGATCCCGTCGCTCGACGCCGACCAGGCGTCGTCCGCCTCGGGCGTCGTCGCGGATCCCGTCGGCCTGACGGTCGAGCGCGAGAACGAGATCGGCAGCCCGGGCGACGCCGTCGCCGCGATCTTCGTGCCCATCGGCCTGTGGGTCGGCGCCTTCGCGACCTTCCTCGTGCTGCGCCCGGCCGCCCGACGGCTCCTCGCGTCGTCGGCCGCGACCGGCCGCGTCATGGGACGCGTGCTCGCGCGGGCCGCGCTCATCGCCCTGGCCCAGGTCGTGCTGCTGGTCGCGCTCGTGCACGCCGCCCTCGGCCTGTCGGTCGCGGCGCTGCCCGCGACCCTCGGGTTCGCGGCCGTCACCGCGGCGGCGTTCACGGCGATCCACTACCTGCTCCGGCAGGCGTTCGGCCGCACCGGCATGGTGGTGTCGCTGATCCTGCTGGCGATCCAGGCCGCGGCGATGGGCGGCGTGGTGCCGCTCCAGCTCGTCGCCGCGCCGTTCCAGGCGCTCAGCCCGTTCCTGCCGCTCACCTACGCGGCCTCGGGCATGCAGGCGATCATCGCGGGCGGCGCTCCCGGCGTGGCCTGGGGATCCGCGGGCATGCTCGCCGTCTTCCTGCTGCTGAGCCTCGCGGTGTCGTACCTCGTGACGCGGCGGTCCCGGCGGGCGCGGAGCCTCGGGCTCGTGCCGGGAGCCGCGCCCTCGTCGGTCGCCGTCGCCGTCTGATCCCGGCGCGCCCTCCGCCCGCTGGGGAGGGCGCGCCCGGGCGGCGCCGCCGTGGTCGTACGCTCCTGAGAACCATTCTCGGAAAGCGGGCACCATGCGCATCCCCTCCCTCCTCGCCGCCGGCGCCGCCGCCCTCGGCCTCGTCGCGGGATCCCTCGCGGCCCCCGCGTCCGCCGCGGACGCGGCCCCGCGCGCGCGGTGGCTGCTCGTGGCGGACGCGTCCGCGCACGCCGTCTCCGTCGTCGACGCGTCCACCGGCCGGACGACCGGCGCGCTGCCGGGCGCGGTCCTCGGGACGCACGCGGGGGTGATCCAGATGGGACACGGTCGCGTGGCCTTCGTCGACGAGTCCGGACCGCGCCTCGACGTGGTGGACATCGCCGCGTCGGGCGTCCCCCGCATCGCCTCCTCCACGCCCATCCCGGCCGTCGCCGGAGCGTGGACCCGCGCCGGCTGGATCGCGGACGACCCCGGGCACCGCCTCATCGCGGTCGGTTCGGACATCGACGGGTCCACCACGCAGCAGGTCACCGTGGTCGACACCCGCAGGCGGCTGGCGCGCACCGTGACCATCCGCACGAGCGAGGTGACCCTCGCCACGACGGGGGAGCGCGGCACCGAGGAGATGGAGACGTTCCTCGTCGGCTCGCCGCTGCGGCTCGTCGTGAGCGCGGGAGGCCGCTTCGACGCGTACGACGTCGCGGCGATCCTCGGCGGCGACACGGCCCCCTCGCCCGTGGCGTCGACGCCCCTCGGCGCGTACCCGCACGGGCCCGTCGCGGACGCGCGCGGCACCGCGATCGGGTCGACCCTGCACGACGGGATCGAGACGGTGCCGCTCACCCGGGGCGGGTTCGGCGCGTCCGCGGCCCGCGCCTACCCCGAGCCCGCCGGGCAGAGCTACCGGCCGCGCATGGCGCCGGACGGCGAGACCGCCGTGGGGACGCAGACCGGCACGGGGCCGGGGGCGCCCACGCTCCTCACGTCGTCGTCGATGCACCGCGGGGCCGTCGCGAGCGTGGCGCTCGGATCGGGCACATCGACGCGCGCCGTCGTCACCCCCGCGTACGCGGCCGCCGTCGTGACGGCGGACGGCGTGGACACGCTGTCCCTCGTGGCTCGCGGCCGGTCGGGGCTGTACGACGGCGCCGTGACGACGGTGCGGCTGCCGACGCTCGGGCAGTCGCCGGGTGCCGGATCCACGGCGCGGTTCCTCGCCGCGTCCGACGACGGCTCCGAGCTGTTCCTGTCCCGGGCCGGCACGGGATCCGTCCTCGAGATCGACGTCGCGGGCACGACGGCGACGGTGCGCGGCACGATCGCCGTGCCCTCCGCGCTCCCGGACGGCGGCTACCTCGCCACGGTGGATCCGCTCCAGCGCCCCTACGACCTCAGCGGGCGCTGACGGGGGGACCCGCTCCCGACGCGACGAGGGCCGCCCGGTTCCCCGGGCGGCCCTCGTCGTGCGTCGTGCGTGCGCTCGGCGCTACAGCGCGAGCGCGATGCGCCCGCTGTACACGCGGGTCACGGGCGGCGCGGCCAGCACCTCGCCGAGGCGCGCGGCGCCCTCGGGCGTAGCACGCCAGGCGACGTAGGCGTCGTGGTCGGCGGTGGTCGCCCACTGCTCCACGACGACCATGCGGGCGGGATCCGCGTCGTCGACGAGGACCTCGAGGCCCTCGTTGCCGTGGAAGGCGCGCGTGGCCTGCAGGGTCTCAGCGAGGACGTCGGCGACGTCGCCGAGTCGGCTCTCGTCGACCTGGATCTCGAGGTGCACGGTGGTGCTCATGGTGTCTCCGGTCCCGACGTCGGGCCGGCGTGGCCTCGCGCGACGTCGATCATGTGCGGGGGCGTTCCCCTGCCCCATCCAACCGGGCGCACCTGGACGTGCATTCCGCGCCCGGCCCGCGGGCGTGTCGGCCGCGCGCTCGGCGACCGCCCGGGATCACTTGTCGCGGCGGAGCGCCGTGCGGAGCCGCTGGTACCCCGACATCACGGGAGGCGCGACGGGCGTCCTCTCGGGCGCCGTGTCGAGCCGCAGCTGGCGCTGCGCGAACTCGCGCGTCTCGACGAGCATGGCGAGCCGCTGGTCCTCGTCCTTGGCCTTGCGCGTGTTGACCTCGGCGACGACGCCGCCCTGCCAGCCCTGCTCGGCGAGCCAGCGCAGCGTCTCCGCGACGGGCTGCGTGCCGCGGCCGGGGAGGAGGTGCTCGTCGAGGATGCGGCCGTCGTCCTGCGAGCCGGATCCGTCGCAGAGGTGCACGTGGCGCAGGCGCGGGCCGAGGGCCTTGGCCATCTCGAGCGCGTCCTGGCCGGAGAGGGAGGCGTGCGAGAAGTCGAGCGTGGTGGCGTCGCAGTCCATGTCGCGCGGATCCCATCCGGGGGAGTACGCCTTCATGCTGCGACCGGCGACCTGCCACGGGAACATGTTCTCGACCGCGATCTCGACGCCCGTCTCCGTCTGGATGGAGCGCACGATCTCGAGGAACGACTCCGCGTAGCCCGCCTGCCAGCGGAACGGCGGGTGCACGACGACGGCGGGCGCGCCGACCGCGTGCGCGAGCTCGGCCGACCGCTCCAGCTTCACCTGGGGGTCCCGGCCCCACACGAAGTGGGTGAGCAGCAGCACCGGCGCGTGGATGGAGAGGATGGGCAGCCCGTGCTTCTCCGACATGGCGCGGAGGGCGGCGGCGTCCTGGGTGACCCGGTCGTTCGTCACCATGATCTCGACGCCGTCGAAGCCGGCGCGCTTGGCCATCACGAAGGCGTTCTCGACGGGCTGGGGGTACACGCAGGTCGTGCTCATGCCTACTCGGATCACGTCGGCGAGCGTACCCGGCGACGCTGGGCCCCCGGGGTACGCGGGAGGTCCGGCGCGTGTCGGGTGCGCGACGCGGACAGGGGCGGTCGGCATGCTGGAGGGGCGCGACGGGCGGATCCGCCGCGCCAGGGAGGTGGCCGCATGACGGCAGCGGGAGGGGACGGGCGCGACCGGGGCGCGTTCCGCAAGGAGCGGGCGGATGCGCCGCGCGGCTTCTTCGAGGCGGAGGCCGCGGGGCTGGCGTGGCTGGCCGAGGCGGAGCCGGACGGGGGAGCGCGCGTGGTCCGCGTGCTCGACGTCGTGCCCGGCCGCATCGACCTCGAGCGCCTGGAGACCGCGCGGCCCACGCGGGAAGCCGCACGGGCGCTCGGCACGGCGCTCGCCGCGACGCACGCCGCCGGGGCGCCCGCGTTCGGATCCCCGCCACCCGGGCTCGACGGCCCCGCGTTCATCGGGCGGCAGCCGCTGTCGGTCCGCGCTCCCGAGGACGCCGCGGCCTCGGAGGGATGGGGCGCCTGGTACGCCCGCGAGCGCGTGCTCCCGTACCTCCGCCGCGCGGTCGACGCGGGCAACGCGACCGCGGCCCAGGCGTCCGACGTGGAGCGGGCGTGCGGCCTCGCCGCCGACGGCCGGTTCGACGACCAGGCGCCGCCCGCCCGGATCCACGGCGACCTGTGGGCGGGCAACGTGCAGTGGACGGACGACGGCGCCGTGCTCATCGACCCGGCGGCGCACGGCGGCCACCGGGAGACCGACCTCGCCATGCTCGCGCTCTTCGGCTGCCCCGGCCTCGACGACCTCCTCGGCGCCTACGCCGACACCGGGTCCCTCGCCGCCGGCTGGCGCGACCGCGTGCCGCTGCACCAGCTGCATCCGCTCGCCGTGCACGCCGCGTCGCACGGCCCCTCCTACGGCGACGCCCTCCACGACGCGGCCCGGGCCGTGCTCCGGATGTGATGCCGGGGAGCGCGCGACCCCCGGTCACGGAGCGGCCGGGCTGGTAGCCTCGGACCACCGAGCAGGTACCACAGAGCTCTGCGCAACCGAGACGGGAACCGTGACTCCGCCACCCTCATCCACGCCCTCCGCGACCGAGCCGACCACCGCCGCCGCGCCCGACGGCGCCGACGTCGAGCCGGGCGCCTACGACCTCGTCGTCGTCTCCAACCGCCTCCCCGTCGACCGCGTGGTCGCCGCCGACGGCACGACCTCCTGGCGGCACTCGCCCGGCGGTCTCGTGACCGCGCTCGAGCCCGTGATGCGCGCCAACGAGGGCGCGTGGATCGGCTGGCCGGGCATCGCCGACCACGACGTCGATCCCTTCGTCGACGACGGCATCTCGATCATCCCCGTCACGCTCAGCGAGCAGGACCTCGCCGAGTACTACGAGGGCTTCTCGAACGACACGCTCTGGCCGCTCTACCACGACGTCATCGCGCAGCCGAGCTACCACCGCGAGTGGTGGGACACCTACGTCAAGGTCAACCAGCGCTTCGCCGACGCCGCCGCGAAGGCCGCCGCCCCCGGCGCCACCGTGTGGGTGCAGGACTACCAGCTCCAGCTCGTCCCGAAGATGCTCCGCGAGCAGCGGCCCGACCTCACCATCGGCTTCTTCAACCACATCCCGTTCCCGCCCTACGGCATCTACTCGCAGCTGCCGTGGCGCACGCAGATCATCGAGGGTCTCCTCGGCGCCGACGTCATCGGCTTCCAGCGCGTCGCCGACGCGGGCAACTTCACGCGCGCGGTGCGGCGGCTGTTCGGGTACACGACCCGGGGATCCACGGTCGACGTGCCCGTGCGCGGCGGCATCCCGCTCACCGTCCCCGGCACCAAGCCGTCGAAGCCCGTGCGGGAGCTCCGCACGCGCCAGGTGGTCGCCAAGCACTACCCGATCTCGATCGACGCACGCAGCTACGAGGAGATGGCCAAGGACCCGGCCATCCAGGAGCGCGCCCGCCAGATCCGCGCCGACCTCGGCGACCCCAAGACGATCCTGCTGGGCGTCGACCGGCTCGACTACACGAAGGGCATCGGCCACCGCCTGAAGGCGTTCGGCGAGCTCCTCGCCGAGGGCCGCGTGAAGGTCGAGGACGCGACGCTCGTGCAGGTCGCGAGCCCCAGCCGCGAGCGCGTCGAGACGTACCGGCAGCTGCGCGACGAGATCGAGCTCACGGTCGGCCGCATCAACGGCGACTACGGCTCCATCAGCCACACCGCCATCAGCTACCTCCACCACGGGTACCCGAAGGAGGAGATGGTCGCGCTCTGCCTCGCGGCGGACGTGATGCTCGTCACCGCCCTCCGCGACGGGATGAACCTGGTCGCCAAGGAGTACGTGGCCACCAAGCACTCGAACGAGGGCGTGCTCGTGCTCAGCGAGTTCGCGGGCGCCGCGGACGAGCTGAAGGCCGCGCTCCTCGTCAACCCGCACGACATCGAGGGCCTCAAGGAGGCGATCCTCCGCGCCATCGAGATGCCGAAGCCCGAGCAGCGCAAGCGCATGCGGTCGCTCCGCAAGCGCGTGTTCGAGAACGACGTGGCGGCCTGGTCGAGCTCCTTCCTCGCCGACCTCGGGCGCACGCACGCCGCCTCGATCCACGAGGGGCCCGACGAAGAGGTCGTCGAGCCGCTGATGGACGAGGGCTGGTAGCGCGGGTGGCCGAGCTGACCACCGACATCCAGGCGAAGGGCGGGCGCGGCTTCCCGGGCCGGCTGTTCGAGGCGCTCACCGAGCTCGCGCGCACGCCGCGCCTGCTCGTGGCGCTCGACTTCGACGGCACGCTCGCGCCCGAGGTCGACGACCCCGAGAAGGCGCGCGCGGTGCCCGAGGCCCGCGCGGCCGTGCTCGCGCTCCTCGCCCTGCCCGAGACGCGCGTCGCGCTCGTCTCCGGCCGGGCGCTCCGGAGCCTGGAGGCCGTGGCCGACCTGCCGGACGACGTGCTGCTCGTGGGCTCGCACGGCGTGGAGATCCGCCTCGACAGCGACGACATCGAGCTCACCCTCGACGAGGGCGAGCTCGCGCAGCGCGGGGTCCTCTCCGACGTGCTCGGCCAGGTCGCCGACTCGCTCGACGAGGTGTGGATCGAGGAGAAGCCCGCGGGCTTCGCCCTGCACACGCGCCTCGCGACCGAGAAGCACAGCCGCATCGCGCACCTCGTGGCGACGCAGGAGGCGCAGGCCGAGGTCGACGGCCTCAAGGTGCGATCCGGCAAGGACGTGCTGGAGTTCAGCATCCGCCAGGCCACCAAGGGCGAGGCCGTCGAGCACCTCCGCCGGTACGCCGAGGCGACCGCCGTGTTCTACGCGGGCGACGACGTGACCGACGAGGACGCCTTCGCCGCGCTCCAGGCCGGCGACCTCGGCCTCAAGAGCGGGACGGGCGCGACCGCCGCGGACTTCCGCGTGGACGGGCCGCACGACGTGGCGCGCGTGCTGCAGGTGCTCGCCGACCTGCGCGCCGAGCCGGCCGTCCGCCCCGACTGATCCCGCAGGGCGGATCCATCCCGGTCTCCCAGGCAGGGCCCAGGTAGACTGGGGAAATAGCCGACTCGCGAGAGGAGACCGCAGTTGCTCGTCCTCCTCTCGGCGTTCCTGATCGCCTCGATCCTCGTCCCGCTGCTGGCCCGGCTGATCGGCGTGCGCGCCTTCCTCGTCGCGGCGCTCGTGCCCGCCGCGGCGTTCGCGTACACGGTCGCGCAGGCGCCGGCCGTGCTCCCCGACGGCGAGGTCGTCGAGCGCCTGGAGTGGATCCCGTCCCTCGGCATCGCGCTCGACATGCGCATGGACGCGCTCTCCTGGCTCCTCTCGCTCGTGGTCACGGGCGTCGGCGCCCTCGTCCTCCTCTACTGCGCGCGCTACTTCCGCTCGAGCGAGGAGGGGCTCGGCCGGTTCGCGGGGCTGCTGCTCGCCTTCGCGGGCGTCATGTACGGCCTCGTCCTCGCCGACGACGTCTTCGTCCTCTTCACGTTCTGGGAGGCGACGAGCGTCCTCTCCTACCTCCTCATCGGCCACTACACCGGCAAGAAGGCGAGCCGCGGCGCCGCGCTGCAGGCGCTCCTCGTGACCACCGCGGGCGGGCTCGCGATGCTCGTCGGCCTCGTCATCCTCTCGGTCGCGGGCGGCACCACGAGCATGGCGGCGCTCGTCGAGGATCCCCCCGGCGGCCCGCTCATCCCCGTCGCCGTGGTGCTGATCCTCCTGGGCGCCCTCTCCAAGTCGGCGCTCGTGCCGTTCCACTTCTGGCTGCCGGCCGCGATGGCCGCACCCACCCCGGTGAGCGCCTACCTGCACGCCGCCGCGATGGTGAAGGCCGGCATCTACCTCATCGCCCGCCTCGCGCCCGGCTACGCCGACGTGCCCGGCTGGCGCGTGCTGCTGGTGTCGCTGGGCGTCGCCACCATGCTCGTCGGCGGCTGGCGCGCGCTCAAGCAGATGGACCTGAAGCTCGTCCTCGCCTACGGCACGGTGAGCCAGCTCGGCTTCCTCACCGTGGTCGTCGGCTACGGCACGCGCGACGCGGCCCTCGCGGGCGTCGCGCTCCTCCTCGCGCACGCGCTCTTCAAGGCGACCCTGTTCCTCGTCGTCGGCGTGGTGGACCACCGCACCGGCACGCGCGACCTCCGCAAGATCAGCGGCCTCGGCCGCAAGGCGCCGGTGCTCGCGGTGATCACCGCGCTCGCCCTCGCGTCGATGGCGGGCCTGCCGCCCTTCCTCGGCTTCGTCGCCAAGGAGGCCGTGCTCTCCGCGCTCCTCCTCGACGCGGAGCTCGGCGGCGGCCTCGGCTGGGTCGCGCTCGTCGGCGTCGCGGTCGGCTCCTGCCTCACGGTCGCCTACAGCGCGCGCTTCCTGTGGGGCGCGTTCGCCCGCAAGCGCGGCGTGGACGAGGTTCAGCCCGTGCACGAGCACCTCGACTTCCTCGTGCCGCCGGCCGTGCTCGCCGTGACCGGCCTCGTGCTCGGCTTCCTCGCGTCGTCCGTCGACGGCTGGATCGCCGGGTACGCCGACACGCTGCCCGCCGTGAGCGCGGGGGCCTCGGGCGAGCCCGACCACACGTACCACCTCGCGCTCTGGCACGGGATCGAGCCGGCGCTCCTCATCTCCGCGGGCACGCTCGTGGTCGGCCTCGCGATGTTCCGCCTCCGCGACGGGGTCTTCGCGCTGCAGTCGCGCGTGCCCGCGTGGATCGACGCGGCCCGCATCTACTGGGCCTCGATGCGCCTCATCGACCGGGTCGCCGCGCGCACCACCGCCACGACGCAGCGCGGCTCGCTGCCCTTCTACCTCGGCGTGATCCTGCTCGTGCTCATCGGCTCCGTCGGATCCGCGCTCGCGCTCAACCGCTCGTGGCCGACGACCGCCGTGCCGTTCGACCACCCGGCCCAGCCCGTGATCGGCGTCGTGATGGTCGTCGCCGCCGTCGCCGCGGCCCGCGCGGGCAAGCGCTTCCAGGCCGTCGTGCTGGTGGGCGTCACGGGCTACGGCATGGCCGCGCTCTTCGCGCTGCACGGCGCCCCCGACCTCGCGCTCACGCAGGTGCTCATCGAGACGATCACCCTGGTCGCCTTCGTGCTCGTGCTCCGCCGCCTGCCCGTGCGGCTGGGGGAGCGGAACCGCTCGGTGCATCCGATCTGGCGCGCGTCCATCGGCATCGCCGTCGCGGCCCTCATGTCCACCGTCGCGGTCGTCGCGCTCGGCGCCCGGGTGGCGTCGCCCATCTCGCTCGAGTTCCCGCGCCTCGCCTACGAGCAGGGCCACGGCAGCAACGTCGTCAACGTCACGCTCGTCGACCTCCGCGGCTGGGACACCATGGGCGAGATCTCGGTGCTCATCGTCGCGGCCACCGGCGTCGCGAGCCTCATCTTCCTCAACCGGCGCACCGACTCGCTGCCGCGCCTCACGACGCCGTCGCGCCGCGGCCTCATCGCGCGCCTGGCCGGACGGCGCGACCCGTCGGCCGCGACGACGCCCCTCGAGGTCGAGCACGGCGCGCACGGCCCGCGGATGCAGGCCACCCGCGCCGTCAAGGACCAGCGCCGCACCGAGCGCAGCCCCTGGCTCCTCGCCGGCCGCACGCTCGCGCCGCAGAACCGCTCGATCCTCCTCGAGGTCGTCGTCCGGCTCCTGTTCCACAGCCTCATCGTCGTGTCCGTCTACCTGCTGTTCGCGGGCCACAACCTGCCGGGCGGCGGGTTCGCGGGCGGCCTCCTCGCGGGCATGGCGCTCGTGGCGCGCTACCTCGCGGGCGGCCGGTACGAGCTCGGCGCCGCCGCCCCGGTGGACGCGGGACGCGTGCTCGGCACGGGCCTCGTCTTCGCGGTCGGCACCGCCGCGGTGCCGCTCGTCTTCGGCGCCGACGCCCTCACCTCCACCTGGATCGACACCGAGGTGCCGTTCATCGGGCACGTCGAGTTCGTCACCAGCACGTTCTTCGACGTCGGCGTCTACCTCGTCGTCGTCGGCCTCACGCTCGACGTGCTCCGCAGCCTCGGCGCGGAGGTCGACCGCCAGGAGGAGAGCGACCGGACGGTCGAGCAGGGAGCCGACGGCATGGAGACCGAGCAGGGGGTGAGCGTGTGAGCGTCTCCGTCACCCTCATCGTGATCATGGCCGCGCTGTACGCGACGGGCATCTACCTCATGCTCGAGCGCAGCATGACGCGCGTGCTGCTCGGGTTCCTGCTCGTGGGCAACGCGACCAACATCCTCATCCTCATCATGTCGGGACGCGTGGGGCTCGCCCCCATCTACGACCCGGACGTGGATCCCGAGGACTACGCCGACCCGCTCCCGCAGGCCCTCATCCTCACCGCCATCGTCATCACCTTCGGCGTCTCGGCCTTCCTCATGGCGCTCATCTACCGCTCGTGGCGGCTGGCGAACGCCGACGTGGTGACGGACGACGAGGACGACCTCGCGATGCGCGGCCCCCGCACGGGCCTCGGCGAGGAGCCCACCGTCCCCGACGACGACGACACCGAGTTCGGCACCAACGCCGAGGCCGCGATCGCGTCCGCCCGGAAGCTCCGGGACAACCGGTCCGACCTGGAGGAGGCGATCGACGACTCGGCCGACGACGACGACGACCGCGACTTCCGCACGAGGCGCGCCGAGCAGGGGAAGGGGGAGGACCGATGACGATCTTCCAATCCCTCATCCCGCTCGTGGTCCTCGTGCCGCTGCTCGGGGCCGCCGCCGCCCTCGTCGCCGCCCGCCAGCGGCGGCTCCAGGTCGCGGTCTCGGTGCTCGCGCTCGTGATCGTCGTCGCGATCAGCGCGGTGCTCCTGGTGCTCGTCGACCAGCAGGGCGGCCAGTCGGTTCAGATCGGCGGATGGGCGGCGCCGTTCGGCATCGTCCTCGTGGTCGACCGGCTCTCGGCGCTCATGCTGCTGATCTCGTCGATCGTGCTGCTCGCGGTCCTCATGTTCTCGATCGGCCAGGGCCTCGAGGACGGCGACGGCGAGACGCCCGTGTCGATCTTCAACCCGACCTACCTGATCCTCGCGGCGGGCGTCTTCAACGCCTTCGTGGCCGGCGACCTCTTCAACCTCTACGTCGGGTTCGAGATCCTGCTCGTGGCGAGCTACGTGCTGCTCACGCTCGGCGGCACCGAGGCCCGGATCCGCGCGGGCGTCACCTACATCGTCGTGAGCCTCATCTCGTCGATGCTGTTCCTCGCCTCCATCGCCATGATCTACGGCGCGCTCGGCACGGTGAACATCGCGCAGATCTCGGTGCGGCTCGACGAGATCCCGCCGGACGTGCAGCTGATCCTGCACATCATGCTGCTGGTCGCGTTCGGCATCAAGGCGGCCGTCTTCCCGCTGTCGTTCTGGCTGCCGGACTCCTACCCGACGGCGCCCGCGCCCGTCACCGCGGTCTTCGCCGGGCTCCTCACCAAGGTCGGCGTGTACGCGATCCTCCGCACCGAGACCGTCATGTTCCCCACCGACCAGCTCTCCACGGCGCTCATGGTGGTCGCGGCGCTGACCATGGTGATCGGCATCCTCGGCGCCGTCGCGCAGGCCGACATCAAGAGGCTGCTGTCCTTCACGCTCGTCAGCCACATCGGCTACATGATCTTCGGCATCGCGCTCAACACCGTGGCCGGGATGACGGCGACCATCTACTACGTGATCCACCACATCGTCGTGCAGACGACGCTGTTCCTCGCCTCCGGCCTCATCGAGCGGACGGGCGGCAGCACCTCGATCAACCGCCTGGGCGGCCTGCTCAAGGCGGCGCCCGTGATGGCGATCCTGTTCTTCATCCCCGCGCTCAACCTCGGCGGCATCCCGCCGTTCTCGGGGTTCATCGGCAAGGTCGCGCTCTTCGACTCGGGCGCCGAGGTCGGCGGCTGGCTCACCTACGCGGTCATCGCCGCGGGCGCGGCCACGAGCCTCCTCACCCTGTACGCCCTCGCCCGCGTCTGGAACATGGCGTTCTGGCGCGGAGCCGAGGAGGTCGAGGACTACGAGTCGCCCCTGCTCGACCAGCTCTCCGAGCGCCCGGGCGGCGAGGCGACGACCACCGTGCGGAAGACGCCGGTGCTCATGACGGGCGCGACGGCCGGCATGGTCGTCGTGAGCGTCGCGCTCACCGTCTTCGCCGGCCCCGTCTACGCGCTGTCCGAGCGCGCCGGCGAGAGCCTCACGGGTCCCGGATCCGGCGTCGGCTCGGGCGAGCAGGGCTACGTCGAGACGGTCTTCCCGGGAGGCGTCGGATGAGCCCCCGGAAGGCCCGCGCCCGCGCCGAGCGGCTCACCCTCCTCGTCCAGCTGCCGCTCCTCGTCTGGCTCGTGATCCTCTGGCTCCTGCTCTGGGGCCACGTCACCGTCATCTCCGTGGTCACCGGCATCGTGCTCGCGCTCCTCGTGACGCGCGTGTTCTACCTGCCGCCCGTGGAGCTGTCGGGCCGCTTCGACGTCCGCTGGGCGGCGATCCTGCTCGGGCACTTCGCTGTGGACCTCGTGCGCGCGTCGTTCCAGGTCGCGGCGCAGGCCTTCGACTGGCGGAGCGTGCCCGTCAACTCGGTCATCGCCGTGCACCTGCACACGCGCAGCGACTTCGTCATGACGCTCACGGCCGAGGTCGTCTCGCTCGTGCCCGGCTCGATCGTGGTGGAGGCCGACCGCGAGCGCTCGATCCTGTACCTGCACGCGCTCGGCACGCCGACCCCCGAGGACGTGGAGCGCGTGCGCGCGACGACCCTGAAGGTCGAGAGCCGCATCGTCTTCACCCTCGGCACCGCCGACGACGTGTGGCGCGTCAACCGCGAGCGCCGCGAGTCCGGCCGGGAGCCGCTGCTGCAGACCCGCCGGCAGCGCGCGCACGAGCTGGTGCGCGACCGCGACCTCGAGGCGGGGCTCATCTCGACCACGGGGGAGGAGCTCCCATGAGCATCGTCATGCAGGTCGGCTACGTCATCGTGGGGGCGCTGTTCTTCTCGGCGGCCGCCATGGCCCTCGTGCGCATCGTGCGCGGCCCTAGCATCCTCGACCGGATCATCGCGTCCGACGTGCTGCTCACCACGCTCATCTGCGTGCTGGGGGCCGAGATGATCCACAACGGGCACACCCGCACGGTGCCCGTCATGCTCGTGCTCGCGATGACCGCGTTCCTCGCGACCGTCGCCGTGGCCCGCTACGTCTCCAAGCAGGACCCGTCGTGAACGACGTCCTGGTGTCCGGCCCGCTGGCCGACGCCCTCGACCTCGTGAGCCTCGTGCTCCTGATCCTCGGCGGCGTGCTGTCGGTCGCCGCGGGCGTGGGCCTCCTGCGCTTCCCCGACCCGCTGGCGCGCATGCACGCGGCGACCAAGCCGCAGATCCTCGGCGTGATCCTCGTGCTCCTCGCGCTCGCCCTCCAGTCGCAGAGCCTCAGCACGGTCGCGATGCTCGTGCCCGTGCTCCTCTTCCAGATGCTCACGGCGCCGATCTCCGCGCACATGGTCGGCCGCGCGGGCTACCGGCTCCGCCACTTCCTCCGCGAGGACCTCCTCGTCGACGAGCTGGAGGAGGCGATCGACCGCGCCCACGAGGAGCTGCGCGACGCCGACGACGTCGACGCGTCGACGCTGCCGGTGGGATCCGCGGAGAACATCGCCGCGGAGGAGGCGGGCCACGTCCCCGGCGGCGCGGGTCCCCGCGACGAGGCGGCGCCCGTCGCGTCGGCGGATCCCGCGGAGGCCGGACCGGACGGCCCCGCGGACGGCCGCCTCCCGCGAGGCATCGGCTGACCCCGCCCGCTCGCGCGCCCGCTCCCAGGACGCCGGGACTGCTCCGTCCGAGGACCTAAACTCGACCCATGCCTGAGATCGACATGAAGCCCCGGAGCCGCGACGTCACCGACGGGATCGAGGCCACCTCCTCGCGCGGCATGCTCCGCGCCGTCGGCATGGGCGACGAGGACTGGGAGAAGCCCCAGATCGGCGTCGCGAGCTCGTGGAACGAGGTCACCCCCTGCAACCTCAGCCTCGACCGCCTCGCGCAGGGCGCCAAGGAGGGCGTGCACGCGGGCGGCGGCTACCCGCTCCAGTTCGGCACCATCTCCGTCAGCGACGGCATCGCCATGGGCCACGAGGGAATGCACTTCTCGCTCGTCTCCCGCGAGGTCATCGCCGACAGCGTCGAGACCGTCATGATGGCCGAGCGCCTCGACGGCTCCGTGCTCCTGGCCGGCTGCGACAAGTCGCTCCCCGGCATGCTCATGGCCGCGGCCCGGCTCGACCTCTCCTCGGTGTTCCTCTACGCCGGATCCATCGCGCCCGGCTGGGTGAAGCTCTCCGACGGCACGGAGAAGGAGGTCACCATCATCGACGCCTTCGAGGCCGTCGGCGCGTGCAAGGCCGGCACGATGAGCCAGGAGGACCTGACCCGCATCGAGAAGGCCATCTGCCCGGGCGAGGGAGCCTGCGGCGGCATGTACACCGCGAACACCATGGCGAGCGTCGCGGAGGCGCTCGGCATGAGCCTCCCCGGATCCGCCGCCCCGCCGAGCGCCGACCGCCGCCGCGACTACTTCGCGCACCGCTCCGGCGAGGCCGTCGTCAACCTCATCGCGAAGGGGATCACGGCCCGCGACATCATGACCAAGGAGGCGTTCGAGAACGCCATCTCCGTGGTCATGGCGTTCGGCGGATCCACCAACGCCGTCCTCCACCTCCTCGCCATCGCGCGCGAGGCCGAGGTCGACCTCCAGCTGTCGGACTTCAACCGCATCGCCGACCGCGTGCCGCACCTCGGCGACCTCAAGCCGTTCGGCCGCTTCGTGATGAACGACGTCGACCGCGTCGGCGGCGTCCCCGTCGTCATGAAGGCCCTCCTCGACGCGGGCCTCCTCCACGGCGACGTGATGACCGTCACCGGGCGCACCATGCGCGAGAACCTCGAGTCGATGGACCTCGCGGACCTCGACGGCACGGTCGTCCGGAAGATGGACGACCCCATCCACGCCACCGGCGGCATCAGCGTGCTGCACGGCTCGCTCGCCCCCGAGGGCGCGGTCGTCAAGACGGCCGGCTTCGACCTCGACGTGTTCGAGGGCCCCGCCCGCGTCTTCGAGCGCGAGCGCGCCGCGATGGACGCCCTCACCGAGGGCCGCATCTCGAAGGGCGACGTCGTCGTCATCCGCTACGAGGGCCCGAAGGGCGGCCCCGGCATGCGCGAGATGCTCGCCATCACGGGCGCCATCAAGGGCGCCGGCCTCGGCAAGGATGTACTACTCTTGACGGACGGTCGATTCTCAGGCGGCACAACCGGACTGTGCATCGGCCACATGGCTCCCGAAGCGGTGGACGCAGGTCCCGTCGCTTTCGTGCGCGATGGAGACCGGATCCGCGTCGACATCGCCGCTCGCACGCTCGACCTACTGGTCGACGAGGCCGAGCTCGCCGCCCGCCGTGAGGGGTGGGCACCTCTCCCGCCGCGCTACACGCGCGGAGTCCTCGCCAAGTACGCCAAGCTCGTGCACTCGGCCGCCGAGGGCGCGATCACGGGATGACCCCCTCCTCACCTTCCGCTCCTTCTCCCAGGAATCGCGCACCCATGCCAGCTCTGCCCACCCCGCCCCCCACGCCGCAGGCGCCGACCGCCCACCAGGGCGACGAGATCCTCACGGGAGCCGAGGCCGTCGTCCGGACCCTCGAGCTCCTCGGGGTCGACGACGTCTTCGGCCTCCCCGGCGGCGCCATCCTCCCCACCTACGACCCGCTCATGGACTCGACGAAGCTGCGCCACATCCTCGTCCGCCACGAGCAGGGCGCCGGCCACGCCGCCGAGGGCTACGCGTCCTCGAGCGGACGCACGGGCGTCTGCATCGCCACCTCCGGCCCCGGCGCCACGAACCTCGTGACCGCCATCGCGGACGCGTACATGGACTCGGTGCCGCTCCTCGCGATCACCGGCCAGGTCTTCTCGACCCTCATGGGCACGGACGCGTTCCAGGAGGCCGACATCGTCGGCATCACGATGCCCATCACGAAGCACAGCTTCCTGGTCACGAAGCCCGAGGACATCCCCTCCACCATCGCGGCGGCGTACCACATCGCCTCCACGGGTCGCCCGGGCCCCGTGCTCGTCGACATCACGAAGGACGCGCAGCAGCTCGAGGCGCCCTTCCACTGGCCGCCGAAGATCGACCTGCCCGGCTACCGCCCCGTCGTCAAGGCGCACGGCAAGCAGATCCAGGCCGCGGCGCAGCTCCTGGTCGAGGCGAAGAAGCCCGTCCTCTACGTGGGCGGCGGCGTGATCCGCGCGAAGGCCCACGAGGAGCTCCTCGCGCTGGCCGAGGCGGTCGGCGCCCCCGTCGTGACGACCCTCATGGCGCGCGGCGCGTTCCCCGACTCGCACCCGCAGCAGCTCGGCATGCCCGGCATGCACGGCACGGTCCCCGCGGTGCTCGCGCTCCAGGAGTCCGACCTGCTCGTCTCGCTCGGCGCGCGCTTCGACGACCGCGTCACCGGCAAGGCGGCGGAGTTCGCGCCGCACGCCAAGGTCGTCCACGTGGACGTCGACCCGGCCGAGATCTCCAAGATCCGCATCGCCGACGTCCCCATCGTGGGCGACGCGAAGGACGTCATCGCCGACCTCGTCGTCGCGTTCCGCGAGGCGAAGGCCGCGTCCGAGGTCGAGCAGGACATCGCCGACTGGTGGACCTACCTCGACGGGCTCCGCGAGGAGTTCCCCCTCGGCTTCACCCCGCCCGAGGACGGCCAGCTCGCGCCGCAGTACGTCATCCAGCGCATCGGCGAGATCACGGGACCCGAGGGCGTCTTCGCCTCGGGCGTCGGCCAGCACCAGATGTGGGCGGCGCAGTTCATCAAGTACGAGCGCCCCAACTCCTGGCTCAACTCCGGCGGCGCCGGCACCATGGGCTACTCGGTGCCCGCCGCGATGGGCGCCAAGGTCGCCCAGCCCGACCGCCACGTGTGGGCGATCGACGGCGACGGCTGCTTCCAGATGACCAACCAGGAGCTCGCCACCTGCACGATCAACGACATCCCCATCAAGGTGGCGATCATCAACAACTCGTCGCTCGGCATGGTGCGCCAGTGGCAGACCCTCTTCTACGAGGGCCGCTACTCGAACACCGACCTCAACACGGGCGGCGGCACCCGCATGGTGCCCGACTTCGTGAAGATGGCCGACGCGTACGGCGCCCTCGGGATCCGCGTGACGAAGCCGGAGGAGGTGGACGACGCGATCCGCCTGGCGCTCGCGACGAACGACCGCCCCGTCGTCATCGACTTCGTGGTCAGCCGCGACGCCATGGTGTGGCCGATGGTGCCGCAGGGCCTCAGCAACAGCGCCGTGCAGTACGCCCGGGACCACGCCCCGAGCTGGGACGACGACCTCGCCGAGACCGGGAGGACCGAGAAGTGAGCCACATCCTGAGCCTCCTGGTGGAGGACAAGCCCGGACTCCTCACCCGCGTGGCGGGCCTGTTCGCCCGCCGCGGCTTCAACATCGAGTCGCTCGCGGTCGGCGCGAGCGAGATCGAGGGGCTGTCGCGCATCACCGTCGTCGTCGACGTCGAGGCGCTCCCGCTCGAGCAGGTGACCAAGCAGCTGAACAAGCTCGTCAACGTCATCAAGATCGTGGAGCTGGATCCCGGCCAGGCCGTCGAGCGCGAGCACCTGCTGGTGAAGGTGCGCGTCGACAACACGACCCGCTCGCAGGTGCTCGAGGCGGTGAACCTGTTCCGCGCCCGGGTGGTCGACGTCGCGACCGACGCGCTCATCATCGAGGTCACGGGCGACTCGGGGAAGGTCCAGGCCCTCCTCCGCGTGCTCGAGCCCTTCGGGATCAAGGAGCTCGCGCAGTCGGGGCTCCTCGCCATGGGCCGCGGCTCGAAGTCGATCACCGACCGCGTCTTCCGCACCGCCTAGGACGACCTCGGCGGCTCGCGGGCGACAGCCGCTAGGCTCCCCGCGCGTCGCCCGAGGCACGCACGCACGTACGTACCGCACGACCCACGCCCCGCCCGAGCGCGGGGCAGCCGGGCACGACCGCCCCTCGCCCTTCCCGCGGGGACGACAGAACAAGGAGATCCATCACGTGACTGACATCGTCTACGACAAGGACGCCGACCTCTCGCTCATCCAGGGTCGCAAGGTCGCCGTCATCGGCTACGGCTCGCAGGGTCACGCCCACGCGCTGAACCTCCGCGACTCCGGCGTCGAGGTCGTCATCGGCCTCAAGGAGGGCTCGTCGAGCCGCGCCAAGGCCGAGGAGCAGGGCTTCGAGGTCAAGACGCCGGCGGACGCCTCCGCCTGGGCCGACGTGATCGTCATCCTCGCGCCCGACCAGCACCAGCGCGGCCTCTACGCCGACAGCGTCCGCGACAACCTCACCGAGGGCAAGACGCTCGTCTTCGCGCACGGCTTCAACATCCGCTTCGGCTACATCGAGGCGCCCGAGGGCGTCGACGTCGTCCTCGTCGCGCCCAAGGGCCCGGGCCACACCGTGCGCCGCGAGTTCGAGGCCGGCCGCGGCGTCCCCGTCATCGTCGCCGTCGAGGTCGACGCGTCGGGCAAGGCGTGGGACCTCGCCTGGTCGTACGCCAAGGGCATCGGCGGCCTGCGCGCCGGCGGCATCCGCACCACCTTCACCGAGGAGACCGAGACCGACCTCTTCGGCGAGCAGGCCGTCCTCTGCGGCGGCACGTCGCAGCTGGTCCAGTACGGCTTCGAGACGCTGATCGAG
Source organism: Clavibacter capsici (assembly GCF_001280205.1). Lineage (NCBI taxonomy): Bacteria > Bacillati > Actinomycetota > Actinomycetes > Micrococcales > Microbacteriaceae > Clavibacter > Clavibacter capsici. The sequence continues at coordinate 1,061,091 of NZ_CP012573.1, forward strand.
GCGGGCTACCAGCCGCAGATCGCGTACTTCGAGGTGCTGCACGAGCTCAAGCTCATCGTCGACCTCATGTGGGAGGGCGGCATCGCCAAGCAGCGCTGGAGCATCTCCGACACGGCGGAGTACGGCGACTACGTCTCCGGCCCGCGCGTCATCTCGCCGGACGTGAAGGAGAACATGAAGGCCGTCCTCGCGGACATCCAGTCGGGTGCCTTCGCGAAGCGCTTCATCGACGACCAGGACGCCGGTGCGCCCGAGTTCCTCGAGCTCCGCAAGAAGGGCGAGGAGCACCCCATCGAGTCCACCGGCCGCGAGCTGCGCAAGCTCTTCGCGTGGAACAAGGCCGACGACGACTACACGGACGGCTCGGTCGCCCGCTAGCCGACGCCCACCCGCACCACCGGACGCCCGGTCGCCTCGCGCGGCCGGGCGTCCGCGCGTCCGGGGCGGGAGCGTGGAGCGGGCGTCCGGATCCGAGCACGTACCATCGGGGGATGCCCCGCACCCCCGACGACGACGCCCTCAGCTGGGCCGGCGAGGAGGCGGATCCCACGCTCGCCCGCTCGCCCGAGCCGCAGCGCGCGGTGCCGCGGCCCCGCGCCGACGGCGTCGCCGCCTCCGAGCCCGGGCGCGCGTCCGCCCTCGGCGCCACCGCCGCGCGTCGGGCCGCCGCATCCCGTGAGGACGACGACGAGTCCACCGCGGTCCCGCGCGGCCGCCTCGTCGACGACGCGGACGCGGGCGGCGCGCCCGACGCGTCACCCGAGGTCGTCGGGCTCGCGTTCTTCGGCGCCGTCGCGATCCTCGAGGCCATCGCGTGGTTCTTCGTCGTGCGCGACAACCCGTCGAGCGCGGGATCCGCGTTCCAGGTCGCCGTGGCGCAGGCCACCGAGGCGCTCACGGTCCTCGCGCCCCTGCTCTGGCTCGCCGCCGTGATCGTCGCCGCGCGCGGCATGCGCCTCGGCCGGCGGATGGCCGTGCTCGCGGCGGGCGCCGTCGTCCTGTTCCCCTGGCCGTGGCTGGTGACGCGGTGAGGGCCGAGCGCACGCGCCGCGGCCTCCCCACGCGCGCCGGCTGGATCGTCGGCGTCCTCGGCGCCCTCGCCCACGGGGTCCTCGTCTGGCAGGCCGTCGACCAGTACACGGCGTTCCGCGACATCGCCACGGCGTTCGGCGGATCGCTGCGACCCGGCACGGCGGCGGCGCTCGTCGGGGCGATCCTCGCGCCCGTCGTCGCCTTCGTCGTCGCGGCCGCGGCCACGCGTCGTCGCCCCGTCGCCGCGCGCGTGCTCGTCATGCTGGCCGGCATCGCGGCCGCGAGCGCGCTGACGGTCGGGCTCGCCGAGCTGATCCCGCTCGTCTAGAGGCGGATCGGCGGACCGCTAGAGCGGCCAGCCCGCGAAGAGCACCAGCGCGATCAGCACCACCTGCGCCACCAGGCGCGGCACGAGCGGGATCGCGATGCGGCCGAAGCGCTCCGGGTGGCGCGCCGCGTGCGCGTTCGCGGGGAACACGGCGACGAGGAACACGGCCAGCGCGATGCCCGCCGCGAGGCGCAGGGGCTCCACGAGGAGGCCCACGCCGCCGGCGATCTCGCACACGCCGGTGATCCGCACGAGGGCCAGGGGAGAGGGCACCCCGGGCCGACGGAGGGACGGCGGGATGATCTCCGCCATGACCCGCGCGGCCCTCGGGGCGAAGTGGTTGACGCCCATCCCGACGAAGACGAGGGCCAGCAGGATCCGCACGGCGAGCTGGATCGCAGCCCACGTCACATCGCTCATCCGCCCATTGTGGGGCCACTAGCATGTGAGGGTCCCAGCCGCCCCCGCCCGAAGGACCGCCTCTTGACGAAGCCCGTCGTGTTGATCGCCGAAGAACTCTCGCCCGCCACCGTCGATGCCCTGGGGCCCGACTTCGACGTCCGATCCGTCGACGGCACCGACCGCCCGGCGCTGCTCGCGGCCCTCGCGGAGGCCGATGCCGTGCTCGTGCGCTCCGCCACGAGGATCGACGCGGAGGCCATCGCCGCGGCCCCGCGCCTGCAGGTCGTCGCCCGCGCGGGCGTGGGCCTCGACAACGTCGACATCAAGGCCGCGACCACGGCGGGCGTCATGGTCGTCAACGCGCCCACCTCGAACGTCATCTCGGCCGCCGAGCTCGCCATCGGCCACATCCTCTCGCTCGCCCGCTTCATCCCCGACGCGAGCGCCTCGCTCAAGCAGGGCCTCTGGAAGCGCTCGTCCTTCACGGGCGTCGAGCTCTACGAGAAGACCATCGGCATCGTCGGCCTCGGCCGCATCGGCACGCTCGTCGCCCAGCGCCTCGCGGGCTTCGGCGCCACGCTCGTCGCCTACGACCCCTACGTCACGCCGGCCCGCGCGCAGCAGCTCGGCGTGCGGCTCCTCCCGCTCGACGAGCTGATGCAGGCCAGCGACTTCATCACCATCCACATCCCCAAGACGCCCGACACCACGGGCCTCATCTCCACCGAGCAGTTCGCGCTCGCGAAGCCCTCCCTGCGCATCGTCAACGCGAGCCGCGGCGGCATCATCGACGAGGACGCGCTCTACACGGCGCTCAAGTCGAAGCGCATCGCGGGCGCCGGCCTCGACGTGTTCGTCAGCGAGCCGCCCACGGGATCCCCGCTGCTCGAGCTCGACAACATCATCGTCACGCCGCACCTCGGCGCGTCCACCGACGAGGCCCAGGAGAAGGCGGGCGTCTCGGTCGCGAGGAGCGTGCGCCTCGCCCTCGGCGGCGAGCTCGTGCCGGACGCGGTCAACGTCGCCGGCGGCGTCATCGACCCGTACGTGCGCCCGGGCATCCCGCTCATGGAGAAGCTCGGCCAGGTGTTCTCCGGTCTCGCGCACGAGGCGCTCACGAGCATCGACGTGGTCGTCCGCGGCGAGCTCGCCGGGTACGACGTCAGCGTGCTGAAGCTCGCGGCGCTCAAGGGCGTCTTCACGAACGTGGTGAGCGAGAACGTCTCCTACGTCAACGCGCCGCTCCTCGCCGAGCAGCGCGGGCTCGAGGTGCGCCTCATCACCGACGCCGTGTCGGAGGAGTACCGCAACGTGCTCAGCATCCGCGGCGCCCTGTCCGACGGCACCCAGGTGTCGGTGTCGGGCACGCTCACGGGCTCCAAGCAGATCGAGAAGCTCGTCGAGATCGACGGATACGACGTCGAGGTGCCGTTCAGCCGCCACCTCATCGTCATGAAGTACGAGGACCGCCCCGGCATCGTCGCGGTCTACGGCAAGGAGTTCGGCGACGCCGAGGTCAACATCGCCGGCATGCAGATCGCCCGCCAGGAGGCCGGCGGCCGCGCGCTCAGCGTGCTGAGCGTCGACTCGCCCGTCCCGGACGGCGTGCTCGAGAACGTGCGGCAGGCGATCCAGGCCACGTCGCTGCGCGAGATCGACATCGCCGACTGATCCCGGTCCGATCGACCCGAGCGAGGGCGGCTGCTGCGGCGGCCGCCCTCGCGGTGCGTCCGGGTCCGGTCAGCCGCGGGACGCGCGGAGGCGCACGAGGTCGTCGACCACGTGGATGAGCTCGTCGAGCGCGTCGTCGGCGGGGGCGGATCCGCCGAGCCACGGCTGGAGCGCCGAGTTGTAATAGAGGCCGTCGCCGATGAGGAGGACGGCGCGCGCGACCGCGGGATCGCCGACGGCCTCGAGGATCACGGCGGCCCACTCGTCCTGCAGCTGCGTGAGGGTGTCGCGGGCCCGCGGGTGGTTGCCCTGCGCGAGCCGGGAGGTCGCGACGTACGCGCGGTCGAAGGGCGTGGCGGTCGAGAGCGAGCCGCGGATCCACCGGTCGACCGGTCCGCGCTCCGCCTCCCGCAGCCGCTCGACGTCGGCGCGGGCCATCGCCGACATGCGCGCGAGGAGGCCCTCGACCAGCGCCTCCTTGCCGCCGAAGTGGTAGAGCAGGCCGCCCTTGGAGACGCCGGCCGCGGCGGCGACCGCCTCGAGGGTCGTGCCGCGCTCTCCCTGCTGCACGAGCAGCTCCTCGAAGGCGTCGAGGATGCGGTCGCGGGCGGTGCCGCCGGAGGGCGAGGCCGGCTCGGGGGCGGCGTCGGGCTCGGTTCCGGGTGCCGGGTCGTCGGGAGGCGTGGCGGGCATGGATCCAGCGTAGCCGCGATGGCTTGCTCGCTGTACCGACCGGACGGTACAGTTGTCCCGGCCGCCCCGCGGCCCCGTCCGCGCCCTCGCGCCGTCGCCTCCCCGACGACAGGAAGCCCCGTCATGTCCACGCCCCGCACCGACTCCGTCCCCGCGACCGCTCCGGCCCGCGCGGGCCGCCGCCAGTGGGCCGCGCTCGTGGTGCTCATGCTCCCGGTGCTTCTCGTCTCCATCGACAACACCGTGCTGAGCTTCGCGATGCCGTCCATCGCGCGCGACCTCGAGCCGTCGGGCGCGGCTCAGCTCTGGATCATCGACGCCTACCCGCTGGTGCTGGCGGGCCTCCTCGTCGCGATGGGCAACATGGGCGACCGCTACGGCCGCCGCCGCCTCCTCATGGTCGGCGCCGCCGGCTTCGGGCTCGTCTCCGCCCTCGCCGCATTCGCGACCGACGCCTCCCAGCTCATCGCCGCCCGCGCGGCCCTCGGCTTCTTCGGCGCGATGCTCATGCCCTCCACGCTGTCGCTCCTCCGCTCGATCTTCACCGACCGCAAGCAGCGCCGCCTCGCCATCGCGATCTGGGCGTCCGGCTTCTCCGGCGGATCCGCGCTCGGCCCGCTCGTGGGCGGCGTGCTGCTCGAGCACTTCTGGTGGGGATCCGTGTTCCTCGTCGCGGTGCCCGTGCTGCTGCCGCTGCTGATCCTCACGCCCGTGCTCGTGCCCGAGTCGAAGGACCCGGCACCCGGCCCGATCGACGTGGTCGCCATCCTGCTGTCGCTCGCGACCGTCGCGCCCATCGTCTACGCCATCAAGACCTTCGCGACCGAGGGCGTCACGCCGCTCGCGATCGCGGCGCCCGTCATGGGCGTCGTCGCGGGGATCCTCTTCGTGCGGCGCATGTCGCGCGCCCGGAACCCGATGCTCGACGTGGGCCTCTTCCGCGAGCCGGTCTTCACGGGCGCGGTGCTCGTCAACCTGCTGAGCGTCGTCTCGCTCGTCGGCTTCCTCTTCTTCGTGACCCAGCACCTGCAGCTCGTCGCGGGGCTCGACCCGCTGGCCGCGGGCTTCGCGCTCATCCCCGGCTCCGTCGTGGTCATCGTCTCGGGCCTCGTCATCGTGCCGATCGTGGCGCGGGCACGGCCGTCGAAGGTGGTCGCCATCGCGCTCGCGTTCTCGGCCGCCGCGTACGTGATCCTCGCCGCCACCGGCCAGGGCGCCTCGGTCGGCCTGCTCGTGTTCGCGTTCTGCCTGCTGGGCGCGGGCATCGGCGCGTCGCAGACCATCTCGAACGACCTCATCATCGCGGCCGTCCCGCCGGCGAAGGCGGGCGCGGCGTCCGCGGTGTCGGAGACGGCGTACGAGGTGGGCGCGGTGCTCGGCACCGCGGTGCTCGGCAGCATCCTCACCGCGAGCTACCGGACGGGCCTCGTGCTGCCGGCCGGGCTCTCGGAGGGCGACGCCAGCGCGGCGCGCGAGACGCTCGGGGGAGCGGTCTCGGTGGCCGGGCGCGTGCCGTCCGACGTCGGGGCGGCGCTCCTCGAGTCGGCGCACACCGCGTTCGACGGCGGCGTCGTGACGACCTCGATCATCGGCGCCGTGCTGATGGTCGGCGCCATCGTCATCTCGCTCACGAGCCTGCGCCGCGCGAGCTCGCACGACTGACCGCCGGCCGTGCCGTCATGCGGGTCGGGCCCGTCACCTCGCGAGGTGACGGGCCCGACGACGTGCGGGGCGGATCAGACGACGTTGTCGTCGGAGCGCTCGCTGCGCGTGATGCGCTGGCCGGTGGCGGGGTCGATGCGCGTGCGCGTCTCGCTGACGGCCGTGCGGCGGCGGGCGAGGAGCGCGACGCCGATGATGATGACCAGCGCGCCGCCGCCCATCAGGATGTAGCCGACCAGCTGCAGGTCGACGCCGGGGACGGTGACGTCGACGGCGAACGCGAGGATCGCGCCGACGACGACGAGGAAGATGCCGAGTCCGATGCTCATGGGGATGTCCTTCTGGTCAGCCCGTCAGGCGATCGGGTGCGTCCACCGTAGCGCGCGGGTGCCCGCGGCGGACGGGTAGCCTGGCCGGACACCCCACGAGCCCCGGGAGGATCCATGCCCCGCACCATCTCGCTCGCCGTCGTCCCCGGGGACGGCATCGGCCCGGAGGTCGTCCACGAGGCCCTGCGCGTGCTCCGGGAGGCGGTCCCCGCGGACGTGTCGCTGGACACCACGCAGTACCCGTTCGGCGCGGGCCACTTCCTCGAGACCGGCGAGATCCTCACCGACTCCGACCTCGCCGCGCTCGCCGGGCACGACGCGATCCTCCTCGGCGCGGTCGGCGGCGACCCCCGCGACGCGCGCCTCGCCGGCGGGATCATCGAGCGCGGCCTGCTGCTGAAGCTCCGCTTCGCGTTCGACCACTACATCAACCTGCGGCCCACCGCCCTGCTGCCCGGGGTCGCCTCGCCGCTCGCCGCGCCCGGCGAGGTCGACTTCGTCGTCGTCCGCGAGGGCACCGAGGGCCCGTACGCCGGCAACGGCGGCGTGCTCCGCCGCGGCACCGAGCACGAGATCGCGACCGAGGTGTCCGTGAACACGGCGCACGGCGTGGAGCGCACCGTCCGCTTCGCGTTCGAGCTGGCCGAGAGACGCGAGCGCAAGCGCGTCACCCTCGTGCACAAGACCAACGTGCTGACCTTCGCCGGATCCCTCTGGCAGCGCACCGTCGACCGGATCGCCGCCGAGCACCCCGGCATCGAGGTCGACTACCTGCACGTCGACGCGACCATGATCTTCCTCGTCACCGACCCGTCGCGCTTCGACGTGATCGTCTCCGACAACCTGTTCGGCGACATCATCACGGACCTCGCGGCGGCCGTCTCGGGCGGCATCGGCCTCGCGGCGTCCGGCAACGTCAACCCGACGGGCGCGTTCCCGAGCATGTTCGAGCCGGTGCACGGATCCGCGCCCGACATCGCGGGCCAGCAGAAGGCCGACCCGACCGCGGCGATCCTCTCGGTCGCGCTCCTGCTCGACCACCTGGGCCTCCCCGAGGCCGCCGCGCGCGTCACCGCCGCGGTCTCGGCCGACCTCGCGGCGCGCGCCGCGGGCGACGCGGCCCCCCGATCCACCGCGGAGGTCGGCGACGCCATCCTCCGCGCCCTCTCCACGAACCGCTGAAGGACCCCATGAGCACCACCAGCAGCACCACCGCGTTCCCCCTCGCCTTCGAGCGGACCCCGTCGGAGGCCGCCCGCGCCGACGCCGAGCGGGAGGCGATCCTCGCCGACCCCGGCTTCGGCAAGCACTTCACGGACCACATGGTCCAGGTCGACTGGACCGTCGACGGCGGCTGGCACGACGCCCGCGTCGTCCCGTACGGCCCGCTCCAGCTCGACCCGGCGGCCAGCGTCCTGCACTACGGCCAGGAGATCTTCGAGGGCATGAAGGCGTACGCGCACGCCGACGGATCCGTGTGGACCTTCCGCCCCGACCGCAACGCCGCCCGCCTCCAGCGCTCGGCCCGCCGCCTCGCGCTGCCGGAGCTGTCGACCGAGGACTTCGTCGAGTCGGTGAAGCAGCTCGTCCGCGCCGACATCGACTGGGTGCCGCGCGCCGCCGAGCAGAGCCTGTACCTGCGCCCCTTCATGATCGCCAACGAGAGCTTCCTCGGCGTGCGCGCCGCCCAGCGCGTGGGCTACTACGTCATCGCGAGCCCCGCCGGCGCCTACTTCACGGGCGGCGTCGCGCCCGTCTCCATCTGGCTGTCCACGCAGTACTCCCGCGCGGGCAAGGGCGGCACGGGCGCGGCGAAGTGCGGCGGCAACTACGCCGCGTCGCTGCTCCCGCAGGCCGAGGCCGCGTCGCACGGCTGCGCGCAGGTGCTCTTCCTCGACTCCGAGGAGGGCCGCTACCTCGAGGAGCTCGGCGGGATGAACATCGTCCTCGTCTACGAGGACGGCCGCATCGTCACGCCGGACTCGGAGAGCATCCTCGAGGGCATCACGCGCGACTCGATCCTCGAGCTCGCGCGCGACCGCGGCCTCACGGTCGAGAAGCGTCGCGTGGAGCTGTCGGAGTGGGTCGACGGCGTCCGGTCGGGCGAGATCACCGAGGTGTTCGCGTGCGGCACCGCGGCCGTCATCACGCCCATCGGCCGCCTGATGGGCGAGGGCCTCGACGTCGGCGACATCGATGCCCCGGCCGGCGAGCTGACCATGTCGCTGCGCCAGGAGCTCACCGACATCCAGTACGGCCGGATCCCGGACCGCCACGGCTGGCTCACGCGCCTCGACGCGTAGCCCGCGCATCGTCCACGACGGCCGGTCCCCGCACGGGGGCCGGCCGTCGGCGTCTCCGGGGCGCGATCAGGCCCTCCGGAGCTCCTCGGCATGCGCCCGCGCGAAGTCGAGGAACGACCGCGGCGGCGTGCCCGTGATCTCCCGCACCGTGTCGGTCATCGCGCGCACGTCGTCGAGGCCCTCGCGCACCACCTCGGCGTACTGCCGCACGAGCCCGCGGGCGAGCCAGGCGTCCGCGCCGCCCGCGCGGAGGGCCAGGCCGAACAGCGGTCCCGGGAGGTGGACGTAGCGGATCCGCCGGCCGAGCGCCGCGGACAGCCGCTCGGCGATCTGCCGCGAGGTCAGCGCCTCGGGCCCGGTGAGCACGTGGTCGCGCCCTGAGTGCCCGTCCTCCGTGAGCACCTGGGCGGCGACGCGCGCGATGTCGGCCGCGTCGATCCAGCCGATCGCGCTGTCGCCCGTCGTCTGCGGGTAGAGGCCGCGCCGGATCGCGGGGGCCGACTGCAGGACGTTCTGCATGAACGCCGACGGGCGCACCAGCGTCCAGTCGAGATCGGATGCCCGCAGCAGCGCGTCCGTCTCCGCGCACGCCCTCGCCCAGGGGAGCCGCGAGTCGAGGGTCGCGTCGCCGCCGGAGAGGTGGACGACGCGGCGGACGCCTGCGGATCTCGCCGCCTCGACCGCGTTCCGTCCGAGCTCGGCCTGCCGCGGCGTGACCGGCGTGAGGAGGAACACGCGGTCGCAGCCCTCCATCGCCCCGGCCAGGCCCTCCGGTCGGCCCAGGTCGCCGAGGACCGCGTCGACGCCGCGTGCCCGGAACGCCGCCACCTGGTCCGGGCGGCGACAGAGCGCCCGCACGGGCTCGCCCCGCTCGGCGAGGAGCGTCACCACGCGTCCCGCCACACCTCCGGTCGCGCCCGTCACCACGATCCTCGAGCCGTCCATGTCGATCCCCTCGTCAGTATCAGAAAGCTGATAAGCACGACCCTAGCGCCTAGGCTGAGCCCATGGCCCACCCGCACGAGTTCACCGAGGACGACCTCGGGAGCGTCATCACGTGGAGCGCGGTGCGCGCGGCGCGGCGACTCGAGCGGATGCTCACGGAGGTCCTCGCCGCCTGGGATCTCACGCCCGTGCAGTTCGGGGTGCTCGTGCACCTGGCCGTCCGGCCGTCCATCACGCAGGCGGTGCTCGCCCGCGACGTGCGCGTGCGCCCGCAGAGCATGGATCCGCTGCTCGCCGGCCTCGAGGCTCGCGGCCTCGTCGCGCGGTCGGCCGAGCGCGGACGCGGACGGCGCAACCCGGTGGCCCTCACCGACGCGGGCCTCGCGCTCCTCCGCGAGACGTGGGGCCCGGTCACGGCCACGAACGACCTCTCGGGCTTCGGCCTCGACGCGGACGCGGGGCGCGAGCTGAACCGCGCGCTCCTGCGCGTCGCCATGGCGGATCCGGTCGCCCCGGCCGATCCCGCCGCCGCGCACGGCTAGGGTCGTGTCTCGTGAAGATCGCGCGATTCAGCACCGGCTCCGACCCCCGCTTCGGCATCCTCGACGAGGAGGAGGACCACCTCGTCGTCCTCTCCGGCGACCCCATGTTCAGCGGCTACGAGACCACGGGGGAGCGCGTGCCGCTCGCCGACGCGCGGCTGCTCGCGCCCGTGATCCCGCGCTCCAAGGTCGTCGCGGTCGGCCGCAACTACGCGGCGCACGCGGCCGAGCACGGCAGCGAGGCGCCCACGACGCCGCTCATCTTCCTGAAGCCCAACACCTCGGTCGTCGGGCCCGACGACGTGATCCGCCTCCCGGCCGACAGCCAGCAGGTGGAGCACGAGGGCGAGCTCGCGGTGGTCATCGGCCGGATCACGCGGGACGCGTCGGTGGAGGACGCCGCCCGCTCGGTGTTCGGCTACACGATCGGCAACGACGTGACCGCGCGCGACATCCAGCACTCCGAGAGCCAGTGGGCGCGTGCCAAGGGCTACGACACGTTCTGCCCGCTCGGTCCGTGGATCGAGACCGAGGGTGCCTTCGAGGACGCGCTCATCGAGACGCGCGTGGACGGCGAGCTCCGCCAGTCCGGCCGCACCAGCGAGATGGTGCACTCGGTGCCCGAGCTCATCGCGTTCGCCTCGCGCGTGTGGACCCTGCTGCCCGGCGACGTGATCCTCACGGGCACGCCCGCGGGCGTCGGCCCGTTCACCGACGGCCAGGTCGTCGAGGTGTCGATCTCCGGGCTCGGCACGCTCTCGAACCCCGCCCGCGCCCGCGCCTGACCGTGTTCCGCCCCGGCCGCCCGGCGCGCGTCGCGCTGGCGGCCGTGGCGGTCGCGCTGCTCTCCGGGTGCGTGTACGACGTGTCCGACTACGGGTTGGAGGCGCCCGGTCCCTCCGCCAGCCCGACGCCCACCGCGTCGCCGACCCCGGGGGCTGCGGACCTCCGCCTGCCCGCGGGGTGCACGCCCGCCGACCTCTCGATCGACTGGGCGGAGCCCGAGGCCGGCCCCGGCGACGAGCTGCTCGCCGTGCGCGTGATGACCGTGCGGATCCCGAGCGCGGGGGAGCAGCCGGGCCTCGGATCCACGACGCAGCGCGTCACGCGCGTGGACACCGCGCTGCGGCCGGCGCTCCGCCTCGAGCCCGACCCGCGTGACGGCGCGGCGACAGCGGTCGACGGCGGTCTCGCCCCGTCGGAGCCCTGGGCGGCCCTCCTCGGCGCGGACCTCCGCGACCGCGGCCTCGTCGGCCCGCGCTTCGGGCAGCCGCTGCTGATCACGTCGTTCGATCCCGTGCTCGACCGGGCAGCGCGCTACGTGATCGGCTACCTCGGCTCCGCGCAGTCGGCGCGCGTGACCGTGACGGGCTGCGACGGCGCCTTCCGCGGATCCGGGACGCTCGAGGGGCTGGATCCGACGCGCTCGTCCGGCGCCGTCCTCCTCGAGTGCGGCGTGCCCCCGGGCGACCAGTACGACCGGTGGGACCTCCTCGAGCCGTACTGCGTCGACGGGGCCGCGACCGCCGCGGGGGAGCCGCAGCCCGAGCCCTAGGATCGGATGCAGGATGACTGAGACAACCGCGCACCCCGTGACCACCGCTTCCGGAACCGACGTCCGCGTCCGGTTCTGCCCGTCCCCGACCGGGACGCCGCACGTGGGGCTCATCCGCACGGCGCTCTTCAACTGGGCGTACGCGCGGCACACCGGAGGCAAGCTGGTCTTCCGCGTCGAGGACACCGACGCCGCCCGCGACAGCGAGGAGAGCTACGAGCAGCTCATCGAGGCGCTGCGCTGGCTCGAGATCGACTGGGACGAGGGCGAGGGCGTCGGCGGGCCGCACGCGCCGTACCGCCAGTCGCAGCGGACGGATCTCTACCTCGACGTCATCGCGAAGCTCACGGCGTCCGGCCACCTCTACGAGAGCTACGCGACGGCCGAGGAGATCGAGGCGCGCAACCGCGCCGCCGGCCGCGACCCGAAGATGGGCTACGACAACTTCGAGCGCGACCTGACCGACGCCGAGCGCCAGGCCTTCCGCGACGAGGGCCGCTCGCCCGCCCTCCGCCTGCGCGTGCCGGACACCGACCTCTCGTTCGACGACCTCGTGCGCGGCACCGTCACGTTCCCCGCGGGATCCTTCCCCGACTTCGTGCTCGTGCGCCCCAACGGCGCCCCGCTCTACACGCTCGTGAACCCCGTCGACGACGCGCTCATGGGGATCACGCACGTGCTCCGCGGCGAGGACCTCCTCTCGTCGACGCCCCGGCAGATCGCGCTGTACCACGCGCTCATCGACATCGGAGTGGCCGACGCCATCCCGCGCTTCGGCCACCTGCCCTACGTGATGGGGGAGGGCAACAAGAAGCTCTCCAAGCGCGACCCCGAGTCGAACCTGTTCCACCACCGTGACCGGGGCTTCATCCCCGAGGGCCTCATCAACTACCTGGCGCTCCTCGGCTGGTCGCTCACGCACGACCGCGACGTGTTCTCGCGGATGGAGATGGTCACGGCGTTCGACGTCGCCGACGTCACGCCCGCGCCCGCGCGGTTCGACCTCAAGAAGGCGGAGTCGCTGAACGGGGACCACATCCGCCTCCTCACGCTCGACGACTTCGCCGGCCGCCTGGTGCCGTACCTGCAGGCCGCGGGCGTCGTCGGAGCGGAGCTCACGCACGACGAGCAGCGCATGCTCGACGCCGCGGCCCCGCTCGTGCAGGAGCGCATGCAGCTCCTCGGCGAGGCGCCCGACCTGCTGTCGTTCCTGTTCACCACGGCCGACGCGCTGCCCTACGACGACGCGGCCGTCCAGGCCCTCAAGGACGACGCCGGCGAGGTCCTCGCGGCCAGCCGCGGCGCGCTCGAGGGCGTCCCGCACACCGAGTGGGACATCGACCTCGTGCAGCAGGTGCTGCAGAACACGCTGATCACCGGCATGGGCATGAAGCCCCGCCTCGCCTACGGGCCGCTGCGCGTCGCCGTCTCCGGGCGCCGCATCTCGCCCCCGCTGTTCGAGTCGATGGTGCTGCTCGGCAAGGACGAGACCATCGCGCGCCTGGACCGCCTCGCGGGGATGCTCGGTGAGTGATCCGGGGGTCGCGGGATCCACCGCGACCGGCGACTCCTACGACGTCGTCGTCATCGGCGCCGGGCCCGCGGGGCTGTCCGCCGCGCTGAACCTGGTGCGCGCCCGCCGCCGCACGCTCGTGCTCGACAGCAGCCGGCCGCGGAACGCCGCGACCCTCATGTCGCACGGCTTCGTCACCCGCGACGGGATCTCCCCGCTCGAGCTCCGCAAGCTCGGCCAGGCCGAGGTGCAGGCGTACGACGAGGGGGAGTTCCAGCTCGCCGTGGTGCAGTCGGCGGAGCCCGCCGAGGGTGGCTTCACGATCCGCGCGAAGGGCGTGCGCCGCGCGCCCGATCGCGAGGTGCACGCGCGCCGGATCCTCATCGCCACGGGCCTCGTGGAGACGCTCCCCGACCTGCCGAGCATCCGCGCCTACTACGGCACCGCCGTGCACAGCTGCATGGAGTGCGACGGCTACGAGAAGCGCGACGAGCCGCTCTTCCTCCTCGGCGAGACCGACGACCTCGTGGAGCGCGCCCTGCTGCTCTCGCAGTGGTCGCGCGACATCATCGTCTTCACCAACGGCGTCGCCCGCATCGACGAGGCGGGGGAGAGCGGTCTCGCGTCCCTCGGCATCCGCGTCGACCGCCGCGCCGTCGCCGACATCGAGGGCGAGCGCGCGGTCGTCACCGGCGTCCGGATGCAGGACGGCTCCGTCGTCCCGCGCACCGGCGGCTTCGTGCGCCCCCGCTACTCGACCGCGCTCGACTTCCTCGCCGGGCTCGACCTCGACACGGACGACGACGGGCACATCGCCGTCGACGCCGAGGGCCGGACGTCCCACGCGGGCGTCTACGCGGCGGGCGACAGCTCGCAGCCGGGCCCGCAGCAGCTGATCATCGCGGCCGGCTTCGGCGCGCGTGCCGCCAGCGCGATCAACCGGGACCTGCTGCCGCGGATCTGACGCGGCGTGGGCCCGTCGGCCGGTCGCCGGTTTGGCGCGGATCCGGCCGATGGGCTACACTCGACGAGGCCCGATCGCGCATCGGGGCCTTGGGGTATGGTGTAATTGGCAACACGGAAGATTCTGATTCTTTTGTTCTTGGTTCGAGTCCAGGTACCCCAGCACTGAAACATCAGGAAATGACAGGTCCGGTTCTCCGGGCCTTTTCCTTTTCCCTCCCGCGTGTCCCCGCGAAGACGACGACGGCCCCGCCCGAGCATCTGCTCGAGCGGGGCCGTCGTCGCGTTCAGCGCGAGCGGATCAGGCGAGGCGCCCCTTCGGCGAGCTGTCGCTCGTCTTGGACGGGTCCTTCTCCACGACGTCGCCGAGGGCGTCGTCGATGCGGGTGAGGAGCTCGGCCGGGATCGTCACGCCCGAGGCCTTGACGTTCTCGTGCACCTGCTCGGGACGCGAGGCGCCGATGATCGCCGAGGCGACGTTGTCGTTCTGGAGCACCCAGGCGACCGCGAGCTGGGCGAGCGACAGGTCCAGCTCGTCGGCGACGGGCTGCAGCTCCTGCACGCGGGTGAGGACGTCGTCGTTCATGTAGCGCTTGATCATGTCGGCGCCGCCCTTGTCGTCCGTGGCGCGCGAGCCCTGCGGCAGGTCCTGGCCCGGCTTGTACTTGCCGGTGAGGACGCCCTGGGCGATGGGGGACCAGACGATCTGGGAGATGCCGAGCTCGGCGGACGTGGGGACGACCTCCTCCTCGATGACGCGCCAGAGGGCCGAGTACTGGGGCTGGTTCGAGATCAGCTGGAAGCCGAGCTCGCGGGAGAGACCGTGCGCCTCGCGGAGCTGCTCGGGGGTCCACTCGCTGACGCCGATGTAGAGCGCCTTGCCCTGGCGGACGACGTCGGCGAACGCCTGCATCGTCTCCTCGAGCGGGGTCTCGTAGTCGTAGCGGTGGGCCTGGTAGAGGTCCACGTGGTCGGTCTGGAGGCGCTCGAGCGAGCCGTCGATCGACGCCATGATGTGCTTGCGCGAGAGGCCGGTGTCGTTGTGGCCCTTGGCGCCGGTCGGGAAGTAGACCTTCGTGAAGATCTCGAGGCCGTCCCTGTCCTCGCCCTTGAGCGCGTCGCCGAGGACCTTCTCGGCGACGGTGTTCGCGTAGCCGTCGGCCGTGTCGAACGTGGTGATGCCGGCCTCGAGGGCCGCCTGCACGCACTGGGTGGCGGTGTCGTTCTCGACCTGCGACCCGTGGGTCAGCCAGTTGCCGTACGTGATCTCGGAGATCTTGAAGCCTGAGTTGCCTAGGTAGCGGAATTCCATCCTCCGACCCTACGCCGCGTGCGCTGGGGGAGCCCGGGGCGCTCTCTGTCCGCCGGGTGACCGGGAGATGCACGTGCGGCCCCGCCCGAGCATCTCGGGCGGGACCGCACGGTCGTGCAGGAGGGAGCGCCGATCAGACCTCGCGGGTCTTCGGCGAGCTCTCGTCCGTCTTGCGCGGGTCCTTCTCGACGATGTCGCCGAGGGCGTCGTCGATGCGCGTGAGCAGCTCGGCGGGGATCTTCACGCCGGAGGCCTTCACGTTCTCGTGCACCTGCTCGGGACGCGACGCGCCGATGATCGCGGACGCCACGTTCTCGTTCTGCAGCACCCACGCGACGGCGAGCTGCGCGAGCGACAGGTCGAGCTCGTCGGCGACGGGCTGCAGCTCCTGCACGCGGGACAGCGTGTCGTCGTTCATGAACCGCTTGATCATGTTCGCGCCGCCCTTGTCGTCGGTCGCGCGGGATCCGGACGGCAGCTCCTGGCCGGGCTTGTACTTGCCCGTCAGCACGCCCTGCGCGATGGGGGACCACACGATCTGCGAGATCCCGAGCTCCGTCGAGGTCGGCACGACCTCCTCCTCGATGACGCGCCAGAGCGCCGAGTACTGCGGCTGGTTCGAGATCAGCTGGAAGCCCAGCTGCTGGGCGAGCGCGTGGCCGGCGCGCAGCTGCTCGCTCGTCCACTCGCTGACGCCGATGTAGAGCGCCTTGCCCTGGCGGACGACGTCGGCGAACGCCTGCATCGTCTCCTCGAGGGGCGTCTCGTAGTCGTAGCGGTGCGCCTGGTACAGGTCGATGTAGTCGGTCTGGAGGCGCGTGAGCGAGCCCTCGACGGAGTCCATGATGTGCTTCCGCGAGAGGCCGGTGTCGTTCTTGCCCTTGGGCCCGGTGGGGCCGAAGACCTTGGTGAAGATCTCGATCGAGGCACGTCGCTCGTCCTTGAGCGCCTCGCCGAGCACGGTCTCCGCCTTGGTGTTGGCGTAGACGTCCGCGGTGTCGAAGGTGGTGATCCCCGCCTCGAGCGCGGCCTTCACGCACGCGGTCGCGGTGTCGTTCTCGACCTGCGAGCCGTGGGTGAGCCAGTTGCCGTAGGTGATCTCGGAGATCTTGAAGCCGGAGTTGCCGAGGTATCTGAATTCCATGGTCCGACCGTACGCTCCGCGCCGCCGCGGCTCCGCGCGAAAGTGTGCGAGCGCGGACGCGACGACGCCCGCCCCCGGATCCGGGAGCGGGCGTCGTGGTCGTGCGGGTGGCGCTAGCGGCGCGGGGCGTCCGCGTCGACGCTGCGGCCGGAGCCGCGGGCCGCGTCGTCGTCCGCGTCGGCGGGGGCCTTCTCGCCCTCGACGGACGCGGCGGAGTCCGTGCCCTCGACCGCGGACGCGTCGCGCTTCGTCTTCGCGAGGCTCGCGACGGTCGCCACCGTGATGGTGAGCAGGATGAACGACAGCGAGAACCAGATCGGGATCTCGGGGGCCCACAGCATCGGCTCGCCGCCGTTGATGAACGGCACCTCGTTGACGTGCATGGCGTGCAACACGAGCTTCACGGCGATGAAGCCGAGGATCACCGCGAGGCCCTGCGAGAGGTACACGAGGCGCTCGAGAAGCCCGGAGATCAGGAAGTACAGCTGGCGGAGGCCGAGCAGCGCGAACGCGTTGGCGGTGAAGACGATGTACGCCTCCTGCGTCAGGCCGAAGATCGCGGGGATGGAGTCGAGCGCGAACAGCACGTCGGTGAGGCCGATGGCGAGCATCACCAGGAACATCGGGGTGAACAGCTTCTTGCCGTCGACGCGGGTCGTGAGCTTGTCGCCGTCGTAGTGGTCCGAGGTGGGGATGAAGCGGCGGAGCGTGCGGATGAGCTTCGAGTCCGACTCGTCCTCGTCGTGCGTCTCCTTCATCTGCTTGTAGGCCATGACGAGGAGCAGGGCGCCGAAGAGGTAGAAGACCCAGGAGAAGTTGTCGATGATCGCGGAGCCCATCGCGATGAAGATGCCGCGCATCACGAGCGCTATCGCGATGCCGACGAGCAGCACCTTCTGCTGGAAGGCCCGCGGCACGGCGAAGCTCGACATGATGATGAGGAAGACGAAGAGGTTGTCGACGCTCAGCGCCTTCTCCGTCACGTATCCGGCGAAGTACTCGCCGCCGAAGGTCCAGTTCGAGAAGACGCCGACGCCCACGCCGAAGACGAGCGCGATGACGATGTAGACGACCGACCAGGTCGCGGACTCCTTCAGCGTCGGCTCGTGCGCCTTCCGCACGTGCGCGAAGAAGTCGAAGACGAGCAGGCCGAGGACGGCCGCGATGGTCGCGGCCCAGAGCCAGAAGGGGACATCCATGTGGGGTTCTCCAGTACTCGGACCTCGATGGGTCCGGTGGGGTACTGAAGGTCTCCTCCACCCCGCGAGCTGCTGCTCGCGGAACCGGCCGTACGGGTCGGAGCGGTCCGACCGTATTGACGACACGACCGCCGGATGGGAGTACTCCCCTTCGAGAGGAGAGCCTATACGGCTGCATGGAGCGCTCCCGACCATGCGGGCGGATCCCCAGGCGGGGACCGGGGAGCGCTACTCGACGAAGAGGATCGCGATGCCCGCGACGGCCGCGGCCGCGCCGATGCCGATCAGCACGAGCCCGGTGATGCGGAGCGCGCGGCCGTCGAGCTCGGGCGCGTGGGTGCGCACCCGCCACGGGGAGCGGGGCGAGAACCAGACGCGCACATCGGATCCCGCCGGGAGGTCGCGCGTCTCCGGGGCGTCGGCCGACGCCTCGTGCACCTCGCCGTCGGCGTCGAACCAGCGGAGGACGCGGACGGGGCCGCCGGCGGAGCCCGCACCGGCGGGCACCTCCGCGACGAGTCCCTCGGTGGCGGTCCAGCGTCGGCCCAGCACGCGCACGGAGACGCCGGCGACGTAGAGCGCGATGCCCGGGATCAGCGCGATCCAGGTGAGGAACTCGATGATGAGCGACGCCGCGCCGAGACCGTCCATTCCGTGTGCCCCGCGTCCGCTCGTCGAGAGCCCGAACAGGGCCTAGAGGTCGATGCTATCGCCGGGCTCGAGCGCGTGGAACTCGCCGCCGCCCTGCTCGGTCGCCCACTGCAGGCGCCCGTTCGACATGGCCTTGCCCGCCGCCGACAGCACCATCTCGTGCGTGGGGAACGCGCGGCGCGGTCCCACGGCGAGGACGTAGTCGATGGACTCGCTGATCTTCATCCACGGGGCACCGGCGGGCGCGGCGAGGAGGTCGACGTCGACGCCCTCGGGGACGACGAACGAGTCGCCCGCGTAGTAGAGCGCGTCGTTGACGAGCACGCCGAGGTTGTCGACGACGGGGATCGACTCGTGGATGACGGCGTGCGCGCCGCCGAAGAAGCGCAGCGTGAAGGGCCCGACCTCGATCGTCTCGCCCGCGTGCACGACCGTCACGTCGAAGTCGGCGGCTGCGGCGGCGACGCCCTCGGGCGCGTAGATCGGGACGCCCTCGTTCTTGTCGAGGATCCGCCTCAGCTGCTCGGGGGTCCAGTGGTCGGGGTGCTCGTGCGTGATGACGATGGCGTCGGCGTTCATCGCCTCGGTGATGGGGGTGGTGAAGGAGCCCGGGTCGATGAAGAGCTTGCGGCCCGACATCTCCAGGACCAGGGCGGCGTGCTCGAGCTTCGTCAATCGCATGAGAGGAGCCAACACCGTCCGGGCGGCGTGGGCAAACCGGGCGCGCGGGGGCGCGGCCGGGCGGCGTCCGGGGGCGCGGGCGCGCGGTCGACGCGGGCGGATCCGACCCGGTCGGGCCTCGATTTGGTCGGGCTGTGCGCGCTGTGGCATACTCGACGAGTTGCAAAAACGGCCCCATCGTTTAGCGGCCTAGGACACCGCCCTCTCACGGCGGTAACACCGGTTCGAATCCGGTTGGGGTCACAGACGCAGTGCACGAAGAGCCCGGCACCTCCACACGGAGGTGCCGGGCTTCTTCTTTGCCCTCTCCCGCGCATCCGGCTCGGCGCGACCCCCGCGGCCTGTACCGTCGAGGGGTGAGTGTGCACCTGGTCGGAGGCGGCCTGTCGGATGACGACACCCCCCTCCTCGCGCGGTTCCTGTCCGAGGCGACGACGAGGGCGACCACGGCCGCCCGGCTGGAGCCGGCGCGCATCGCCGTGGTCCTCGTCCACGACGGCCTCGGCGCCGAGGAGTTCGACCGGTACGCGGCCGCGCTCCGTGCCGCGGGCGCGTGCGAGCCGGTCGCCGTCCTGGCGCCCGAGGGCGGGTCCATCGAGGTCGCCCAGCTGCAGGACGTGGACGGCATCGTCGTCGGCGGGGGCCTCACGCCCGCGTACCGCCAGGCGCTCGAGCCGGTCTTCGGCGAGATCCGCCGCCAGGTCACCGCCGGGGTCCCGTACCTCGGCTTCTCCGCGGGGGCCGCGGTCGCCGCCGAGACCGCCATCGTCGGCGGCTGGCGCATCGGCGACGTGGAGGTCGTGCAGGAGCCCGCGAGCGAGGACCTCGACGAGGTCACCATCGAGCAGGGCATCGGCCTCATCGACGTCGCGGTCGACGTGCACGCCGCCCAGTGGGGCACCCTCACGCGGCTCATCGCCGCCACCGAGGCGGGGCTCGTCGAGGGCGGCGTCGCCATCGACGAGGGCACCGTGCTCATCGTGGGCGAGGGCCAGCTGGTCGTCGAGGGGCGCGGCAGCGTCTGGTCCGTCATCGGCTCGGAGACCGGCGTGACCGTCAGCTCCGCCGGCGCGTCCTGATCCACCGCCCGTGGCGCTGACCCTGCCCGAGCTCGTCGAGCGCGGGCTCATGGACGCCGGCTGGGCCGAGGCGCTCGCGCCGGTCGCCGACGACATCGCGCGGATGGGGGAGTGGCTGCGCGCCGAGGTCGCCGCCGGCCGCCCCTACCTGCCCGCCGGCGACCGCGTGCTGCGCGCGTTCCAGCAGCCGCTCGCCGACGTGCGCGTGCTCATCGTCGGGCAGGACCCGTACCCCACGCCCGGACACCCCGTCGGCCTCTCGTTCTCGGTCGAGCCCGACGTGCGGCCGGTGCCGCGGAGCCTCGTGAACATCCACCGGGAGCTGCGGGACGACCTCGGGATCCCGACCCCCGAGCACGGCGACCTCACCGCGTGGACCCGCAGCGGCGTGCTGCTGCTCAACCGCGTGCTCACCGTGCGACCCGGCGCACCCGCCTCGCACCGCGGGAAGG
This sequence comes from Clavibacter capsici, assembly GCF_001280205.1. Taxonomy (NCBI): domain Bacteria; kingdom Bacillati; phylum Actinomycetota; class Actinomycetes; order Micrococcales; family Microbacteriaceae; genus Clavibacter; species Clavibacter capsici. The sequence goes on from NZ_CP012573.1 coordinate 1,081,547, forward strand.
GCTGGGAGGCCGTGACCGAGTGCGCCATCCGGGCGCTCGCCGCGCGGGGCGGCCCGCTCGTGGCGATCCTCTGGGGCAAGGACGCCGGATCCCTCGCGCCGCTGCTCGCCCCCGTGCCGTCGATCACCTCCGTGCACCCGAGCCCGCTCTCGGCGTCGCGCGGGTTCTTCGGCTCGAAGCCGTTCAGCCGGGCGGACGCGCTGCTCGCCGAGCAGGGCGCGGATCCCGTCGACTGGCGGCTCTGACCGCCCGTCGCGTCATCCGTCCGCGCGCGCGGCGCTCCCCGTAGGATCGCCGCATGCTCGAGGAGGAATACCAGACGAGGCGCCGCCTGCCCGCCCACCTCCGCAAGCCCGCGCCGCCGCTGCCCGTCTTCTCCTACGAGATCCGGCCCGCCGCAGCGTCCGACCTCCCGGACATCCGCGAGATCTACAACCACTACGTGATGAACAGCACCGTCACCTTCGACGAGACGCGCATGACGATCGCCCGCTGGCGGAGCCGCTTCGGGCAGCTGGAGCGGATGGGGATGCCGTTCCTCGTCGCGGTCTCCCCGTCGGGCCAGGTGCTCGGCTACGCGCTGGTCGAGCCGGTCGGCAACCGGCGCTCGTCGCGCACGACCGTGGAGGACTCGATCTACCTCGGTGCCGCATCCACGGGCAAGGGCCTCGGCCGGGCACTGCTGGAGGCGCTCGTCGAGGCGTGCCGTGCCGCGCGGATCCGCGAGGTGATCGCGGTCATCGCCGACCAGGGCGCCGACGCGTCCATCCGGCTGCACGCCTCCCTCGGCTTCACCGAGAGCGGGCGCATGGGCCGCGTGGGCTGGAAGTTCGGGCGCTGGCTCGGCACCGTCACCATGCAGCTCACGCTCAAGCCGGCGGAGTCCCCGGGGCTGTGGGCGCGGGCCATGCGGCGAGCGTCGCCTGGCGCTGCCGCTCCTCGTCCCACCACGCCCGCTCCCGCTCCCGCCGCTCCTCCTTCGCGGTGAGGGGGCGGGGCGCGACCGCCTCCACGCGGTGACGGCGCGCCCACCAGCCGGTGAGGAGCGCGGAGCCCAGGACGACGACCATCGGCAGGAGCATGAACGGGCCGCCGGATCCCGCGCTCCGGTCCATGGACTCGGACATCTGGCCGAGGAGCGCCGTGGGCAGGAACAGCAGGGTGTTGTTGAGCGCGTGGATGAGGACGGGCGCCTCGAGGCCGCCGGTCATGCGGGCCGAGATGGTCGCCGAGATGCCGAACACGAAGTAGTAGGCGATGAGCCAGGGGTCCTCGGCGAGGTGGGCGAGCGCGAAGAGGGAGCTGGAGACGAGCGCCCCGACCACGAGGGCGACCCGCGTGCTGCGGAACCAGGATCCGACGGACCGCTGCACGAGGCCGCGGAACCCGTACTCCTCGCCGGCGGACTGCAGCGGGGTCGTGAGCAGGATGATGACGAGGAACGCGATCACCTCCCCGTCGAGGCGGATGTCGCCCGTGGGGTCGAGCGCGAACGTCACGCCGATGTAGACGAGGAACACCGGCACCATCACGAGCGCGACGCGGCCGAGCCACCGCCAGCGGAACCGGCCGGCGATGGAGGACATCGCGCCCATGCGCACGCCGAAGAGCCAGCGCTGCAGGAGCATCGAGACGGGGATCAGGGCGGCGAGCGACAGGTTCGTCGCGAGGAGGATCACGGGCGTCATGGTCGCGAGGGAGGTCTCGTCCGACGGGTCGAGGCGGCCGGTGAGGAACTCGACGCCGAAGCCGACGATGCCGAAGACGAGCGACAGGACGAAGAACGCGACGACGCCGAGCACGAGCGCGAGGATCCCGCGCCAGGGGCCGCCGGTGTCGCGGAGGCCGTGGTGGTACGGGACGGGCGGGCGCTCGGGGAGCGGGGGGAGCTCGGGCGGGAGCGCGCCGGGCAGGCCCGTCGCGGCGGGAGCGGCGGGAGCGGCGGGGTCGACGGGCGGCGCGACGGGCGGCGCCACCGGCGTCCACGAGCTCGGGGCGGGATCGGGGACGGTCGGCTCCTGTGCGCTCATGCCGCCACGGTACGCGGGCCGGCTGCGACGCGGATCCCCCCGAGGGCGGAGGGCGCGCGGCGGAGGAGGGAGGCGGGGCGCCCGGGCGACGCCGCGCGTCCGCGTACGGTGGACGGGACGAGAGGCGCAGCCATGCAGCAGGACCAGCACGAGGACCAGGGGACCGACGAGGCCCGCGACGCCGACTTCGAGGAGAAGCGGCACGAGCAGCTGACGACGGCGCCCAAGGCGGTGGAGTCGGACGCGGCGCCGCGCGTGGACGTGACGGAGCAGGACGGCGGCGTGACGCGCATCGACGTCGCGGAGACCGCATCGGTGCGGCCGGGCAGGACGACGCCCGCGCGCGAGTCGTGAGCGGCACGGCCCCCGGCGTCGGGGCCGGGCCGCGCGACGTGCTCGTCCTCGGCGGCACCGCGTGGATCGGCCGGCTCGTCGCCGAGCGGCTGGTGGCGCGCGGTGACCGGGTGACGTGCCTGGCACGCGGCACCGGCGGATCCGCCCCCGCGGGCACCCGCTTGGTCGCGGCGGACCGCGACCGGCCGGACGCCTACGCCGAGGTGGCGGGCGCCGACCGGGACGAGGTCGTCGACCTCACCTCCTCCGCGGAGCACGCGCGCACGGCGGTCGCGGCGCTCGCGGACCGGGCGCGGCACTGGACGCTCGTCAGCACCGTGTCCGTGTACGCGTCCTTCGCGCGTGCGGGCGACGACGAGACCGCGGCGGTCGTGGATCCGGTCGACCTCGGGGAGTACGGGCAGGCCAAGGTCGCGGCCGAGCGTGCCGTGACCGCGGCGCTCGCCGGGCGGCGCATGATCGTGCGCCCCGGCCTCATGGCGGGGCCCGGCGACGACAGCGACCGGTTCGGCTACTGGCCGGCGCGGTTCGCCCTCGCGGGCGGCGGACCCGTGCTCGTGCCGGACGCGACCGGACGCCGTTCCCAGGTGATCGACGCCCGCGACCTCGCCGACCTCGTCGTGGAGGTCGGCGTCCGCGGGCTCGACGGCGTGGTCGACGCGGTGGGGGAGAGCCTTCCGCTCGCGGACGCGCTCGACCTCGCGGCGGAGGCGGCGGGATCCACCGGCGAGCGCGTGGTCGCGACCGACGCGCAGCTCGCGGACGCGGACGTGCGGCACTGGACCGGCCCGCGCTCGCTGCCGCTGTGGCTGCCGACGGAGGCGGCCGGGATGCTGGCCCGCAGCGACGCGGGCCTCCGCGCGCTCGGCGTCCGGCGTCGCCCGCTCGCCGAGACGATGCGCGACGTGCTCGCCGACGAGCGGGAGCGCGGGCTCGACCGGCCGCGTGCGTCCGGCCTCACGCGCGCCGAGGAGCTCGCGGTCGTCGCGTCCCTGCGCTGACGCCCGCCCCACGCACGAGCGCCGCGCACCCGTCCGGAGACGGGATGCGCGGCGCTGGTGTGAGGGGGGTGGATCAGCGGATGCCGGCCCGCAGCTCGGCGGCGGCCGCGGCCGGGTCGTCGGCCGAGTAGATCGCGCCGCCCGCGACGGCGACCACGGCGCCCGCATCCTGCACGTCGCCGATGGTGCCGGGCTTCACGCCGCCCGCGACGGAGAACGCGACGCCGGACGCCTTGCCGGCCTCGAGCAGGTCGCCGAACGTGTAGCCGTCCTCCGCCTGCTCGTCGAGGCCCGCGTGCATCTCCACGAACTCGGCACCGAGCTCGGTGACCTCCTTCGCGCGCTTCGCCTTGTCGGGGACGCCGATCAGGTCGACGACGACGCCCTTGCCGTGCTTCTTCGCGGCCTTGACGGCGCCCGCGATGGTGCTGTCACCCGCGACGCCGAGGACGGTGACGAGGTCGGCGCCCGCGGAGAACGCGATGTCGGCCTCGAGCTCGCCGGCGTCCATCGTCTTGAGGTCGGCGAAGACGATCTTGTCGGGGTGCGCCTCCTTGATCGCGGTGATCGCGGAGAGGCCCTCGGCCTTGATGAGCGGGGTGCCCAGCTCGATGATGTCGACGTGCGGCGCGGCCTTGCCGGCCAGCTCGAGCGCGTCCTTCGTCGTGAGCACGTCCATGGCTACCTGGAGCTTCATGCGGTTCCTCTTCCTGTCGTGATGCGTGGGGTGATGGGGATCGAGCGACCGACGGTCACTCGAGGTTCGCGTGGCGCGGCCACAGCTCGTCGGCCGAGAGGCCGGACGCCTGCCACAGCGCGTGGAACACGGCGTCGCCGACGAGCGCGACGGAGAGCTCGAAGAGCCCGCCCGCGTACTGCTCGGAGACCGTGCCCCCGTGGTCCTGCTTGGCGGCCGCGGGGATCAGCACGGTGACGTCCGCGAGGTCGGCGAGCGGCGAGCCGTCCGCCGTGGTGAGCGCGACGATCCGGGCGCCGACGTCGTGCGCGGTCCGCGCGGCGCTGACGATGCCGGCGGTGGTGCCGGATCCGCTCGCGACCAGGAGGACGTCGCCCTCCTCGATCGCGGGCGACGTGGCCTCGCCGACGACGTGCGCGTCGAGCCCCAGGTGCATGAACCGCATCGCGGTCATGCGGAGCGCGAGGCCGGAGCGGCCGGCGCCGAGCGCGAACACGCGACGGCCGTCGCCGATCACGCGGGCGGCCTCGTCGAGGCGCGCGGCGAGGTCCGGCTCGGCGAGCGCGCGGGCGACCCGGGCGTTCTCGTCGGAGATGAGCGTGATCGCGGCGGCGACGTCGACGGGGGCGTCGCCGGTCGGGCGGGGGTGCGTCGTGTTCGTCATCCCGTCCATCGTGGTCCTGCCCGCCTCCCCGCGTCGCCCACCCGACGGGTGGATCCGCCTACCCGTCGGAGCAGGTGCCGCGGCGCGTGACCGGTCGTCCGGGTGGGCGTACGGTGGCGGGATGCCGTCCCGGACCCACCCCGCCGATCCCGCCGCCCCGCCCGCCACCGACGCCGTCGCCCTGCTCGACGGCCTGTACGACGCGCTCGCCGCCCCGCTGCAGGAGGTGGCCGGCGCCCTGTCGGCGCTGCTGCAGCCCGTGGTCGCGCACCGCGCCCTCGTGGTCTTCACGGAGGACTGCACGGGCCGCCCGCGCAAGAAGGCGGGCGAGGCGGAGGTGGTGGAGAACGTGACCATCGCCGAGCTCGACCGGATCCTCGCGAGCCTCGGCGACGACGACCACGGCTCCGCGTGGGCCGTCGAGCACCCCGTCGGAGGCCGTCCGCGCACGGTGGCCGCCTGGCGCGCGGACACGGGCGCGCTCCTCGTCCTCGTGGATCCCGTCGCCGCGCGCGACGACGTGCCCGCCGCCCGGGAGCTGGTGCGCGCCATGTGGCGGAGCGTCGCCCACGGGATCCGGCAGCAGGTCGCGGCCGCGCCGCCCGCCTACCTCGCCGAGGCCCGGGCGGTCTCGTCGGAGCGGGCCCGGGTGGTCGCGGAGCTCGGCGACGCGCACGCCACCACGCTCGAGTCGCTCCTCGCGGTGCTGCGCTCCTCCCGCACGGGCGACGCGGCCGCCCGCCAGACCGCCGCCGACCTGGCCACGAACGCGATGGTGGAGCTGCGCGCCGCCAGCGACCGCGACCGCTCGCTCGGCGAGGAGCCCGTGGCGCGCGCCTTCGCCCGCCTCCGCGACGACCTCCGCCCGCTCGTCCGGTTCCGCGACCTCGACGTGCAGTTCGTCGAGCCGCCCGTGGACGGCCGCGCGCTCCCCGGCGAGGTCGCGCACGCGGGCCGGGCCATCGTGCGCGGCGCCGTGCTCGCGCTCGTGGAGGAGCCGGACGTCACGCGCGTGCGGATCCAGTGGGACTGCGACGGCAGCAACCTGCTCGTCGGGATCCGCGACGACGGCGCCGGCGCCACCACCGCCGACCTCGACGCGCTCCGCCGCCTCACCGACCGGGTCGCCGCGCTCGACGGCACGCTCGATGTCACGGCGACGCCCGGCTGGGGATCCGAGATCGCCGTGCGCCTGCCGCTCGACGCGCCCGCAGCCGGCCTCGACGCGGCGGGGGAGGCGGGCCTCAGCGCCCGCGAGCGGGAGGTGCTCGCGCTCGTGGCCGGCGGATCCCGCAACCGCGCCATCGCGACCTCCCTCGGGATCAGCGAGAACACGGTGAAGTTCCACGTCGCGAACCTGCTGCGGAAGATGGGCGCGTCGACCCGCGCGGAGCTCGCGGGACTCGTGCGGGGGTGAGGCGCGCGGGGGGCGCTCGGAGCGGATCCGGGCGTTAACCCCATGGAAACCTCAGATCCGTAAGGTATTGGACATCCCGCCCGCCCGAACGAGGACGTCCCCGCATGCGCTCTGCCCCCACCCGTCACCCGTCCGGAGCCGCGCGCTCCGGCGCCGTCCGCACGGGCGCCCTCGCCCTCGCGGCCGGGCTCTCCGCCACGGCGCTGCTCGGCCTCGGCGCCGCGCCCGCCTCGGCCGCCGAGGGGGACGTCGCCATCGACGTCTACTCGATCAACGACTTCCACGGCCGGCTCGAGACCACGTCGTCCACCGCGGGCGCCGCCGTCATCTCCGGCGCGTTCCAGCAGGCGAAGGCCCGGAACCCGAACAGCACGCTGATCTCCGCGGGCGACAACATCGGGGCCTCGACGTTCACGTCCCTGTCCCAGCAGGACGAGCCGACGCTCGACGCGCTCAACGCGATGGGCGTCTCCGTCTCCACCCTCGGGAACCACGAGTTCGACCAGGGCCGCGACGACGTCGACGGCCGCGTGACGGACCGCTCGGACTTCCCCTACATCTCGGCGAACCTCTACGAGAAGGGCACGACGGAGCACGCGTACGCCGCGTACGACGTGCAGGACATCGGCGGCGTGCGCGTCGCGTTCGTCGGCGCGACCACCGAGGCGCTGCCCGAGCTGGTGAGCCCCGCCGGGATCGCGACGCTCGACGTCGGCAGCGTCGTCGACGCCTCCACCGCGACCGCCCGCGCGCTCCGCGACGGCGACGATGCGAACGGCGAGGCCGACGTGGTCGTCCTCGTCGTGCACGAGGGCGCGTCCACGTCCGACGAGTCCTCGCTCACCGACGACTCGGTCTTCGGCCGGATCGTCACGGGCGTGCAGCAGGACGTCGACGCCGTGATCTCGGGCCACACCCACCTCGGCTACGACTACGAGCTGCCCGTCGCGGGTCGTGCCCTGCCGCTGCCCGTGCTGCAGACCGGCAGCTACGGCACGAACCTCGGGCACCTGTCGCTGACGGTCGATCCCGCCAGCAAGGCGCTCACCTCCATCTCCTCCGAGCTCGTGCCGCTGCTCACCGCCGAGGGCGAGCCGGCGTTCCCGGCGGACCCCGCCGTGCAGCGCATCGTGGACGCCGCGGTCGCGAAGGCCGAGGTGATCGGCGGCCGCACGGTCGGCGAGATCACGGGCGACCTCACGCGCGCCCGCCAGTCGGACGGCTCCGAGAACCGCGGCGGCGAGTCCACGCTCGGCAACCTCGTCGCCGACGCGCAGCTCTGGGCCACGCAGGCCGACCTCGGCACCGAGATCGCCTTCATGAACCCGGGCGGCATCCGCCAGGACCTGGACGTCGCGTCCTCCGGCGCGGGCGACGCGGAGGGCGAGGTGACCTACAAGGAGGCCGCCATCGTGCAGCCGTTCGCCAACACGCTCACGACCGCGAAGATCACCGGCGCGGGCGTCAAGGCCGTGCTCGAGCAGCAGTGGCAGCCCGAGGGCTCGTCGCGTCCGTTCCTGAAGCTCGGGCTCTCGCGCGACCTCACCTACACGTACGACCCGACGGCCGCGCGCGGCGAGCGGATCACGGGCGTGTTCTTCCGGGGCGAGCCGGTGGATCCCGCGCGCACCTTCACGATGGTCGCGAACAGCTTCCTCGCCGCTGGCGGCGACAACTTCACCGAGCTCGCGAACGCGACCGAGCAGAGCGACTCGGGCCGCGTCGACCTCACCGCGTTCGTCGACTACGTGTCCGAGTACACGCCCGTCGAGCCCGACTCGGCGACGCGCTCCATCGGCGTCGTCGACACGACGGGCGCGGCTCCCCGCGCCGGCCAGGAGCGCTCCTACGAGCTGTCGTCGCTCCTCGTCTCGAACGCGCCCGTGCAGGACACCGAGGTCGTGACGCTCGTCGACGGCGAGGAGGTCGCGCGCACGCCGATCGACGCCGCGGTCGTCGACACGACCGACGAGCAGGGCCGCGCGAGCGTCCGGTTCACCGTCCCGGCCGACCTGGCCGCCGGATCGCACCAGCTCGCGTTCCTGCTGCCGAGCACGGGTGCGTCGGTGCTCTACGCGCTCGACACCGCGGCGGGATCCCTCGTGCCGTCGGGCACGGGCGTCGTGCCCGCGCCGAGCACCGAGCCGACCCTCGCGGCGACCGGATCCGAGGCGGCCCCCGTGCTCGGCACCTCGCTCGCGGCGCTGGCCCTCGGCCTGGCGCTCGTCGCGTTCCGCCGCCGGGCGGCGGCCGCGCGCCGCTGACGGTCGCGGATCCCCAGGACGGGGCGGGTGCCGGGGCGACCGGCGCCCGCCCCGTCCGCGCGTCCGCCCAGGCCTACGCTGGGACGGTGTTCGAACTCCACCACCTCAGCGCCCAGGATCAGTGGGATCAGCTCCAGCGCGGCGAGGTCACCCCGACCGAGCTGGTCACGCACTACCTCGAGCGCATCGAGCGGCTGGATCCGCAGCTGGGCGCCTTCACGACCGTCACCGCCGACCTGGCCCTCGAGCGCGCCCGGCACGTCGAGCGCGAGGTGCCCCGGACCGCGCCGCTCTGGGGCCTGCCGTTCGGCGACAAGGACCTCTCCGAGCGCGCCGGCGTCCGCACCACGTTCGGCTCGCGCCTCTTCCGCGACCACGTCTCCGAGCGGACCGACCCGATCCCGCAGGCGCTCGACGACGCGGGCGGCATCAGCCTCGGCAAGACCAGCGCGCCCGAGTTCGGCCTGCCCTCGTACACCGAGAGCCTCGTCGCCCCGCCCGCGCGCACGCCCTGGGACACGACGCGCGGCGCCGGCGGATCCAGCGGGGGAGCGGCCGTCGCCGTCGCGGCGGGCCTCCTGCCCTTCGCGCCCGGATCCGACGGCGGCGGCTCGGTCCGCATCCCCGCGGCGGCCACGGGCCTCGTCGGCCTCAAGCCGTCGCGCGGCCTCGTGCCCGCGGGATCCGGCCAGGAGTCGCTCGCGGGCCTCGTCGTCCCCGGCCCGATCGCCCGCAGCGTCGCGGACGCGGCCATGCTGCTCGACGCGATGATCGGCCGCGTCAACGGCCGCATCCCGCACCCCTTCACCCTGCGTGCGCCCGAGGACCGCGACGGCGACCTGCTGGGCGCGGCCGTCCGCGGCGAGGGCCGCTTCCAGATCGGCGTGATGACCACCACGCCCTGGGACGACGCCTACGAGATCCGGCTCGACCCCTCCGCCTCGGACGCGCTGGCCGTCGCCGTGCGCGAGCTCGCCGCCGTCGGCCACGGCCTCGAGGACGTGGCGCTCCGGCCGGATCCGACCTACGCGCCCGCGTTCCGCACCATCTGGCAGGCGGGCGCCGCGGGGATCCCCGCCGAGGGTGACCAGCTCGACCTCCTGGAGCCGCTCACGCGCTGGCTCGTCGAGCGGGGGCGCGAGCTGAGCGCACGCGACCTCGCCCGCGCGCTCGCGCAGCTGACGGCCTACGAGCGGAGCGTCATCGCGCAGTTCGCCCACGTGGACGCCGTGCTCACGCCGGCGCTCGCGCTCGAGCCGCGGCCGATCGGCTGGTACGACGCGGAGGACGGCGAGCAGAACTTCGCGCAGCAGGTGCAGTACACGCCGTACACGTCGTTCGCGAACGTCACCGGCCTGCCCGCCATCACGCTGCCGGTGCACCTCACCGACGACGGGCTGCCCATGGGCGTCCAGCTGATCGGCCGGCCGGGCGGGGAGGCGACCCTCCTCGCGATCGGGCGGCAGCTCGAACGGCGCCTGCACTGGCAGCGCCGGCACCCGCCGCAGTGGTGACGCCCGGCGGACCGCCCGCCACGACTCGCGTCAGACGAGCCCGCCGACGCCCTTGACGATCGCGGTCACCGCGCCCGCGAACGAGATCACCAGGACCGCGCTGCGCGCACCCCGGGTCGGGATCCTCGGCGCCAGCAGCGTCCCCGCGCCGACGCCCGCGACGAGCGTCACCACGATGCCGACCCAGGACGCCGCACCGAGGTCGGGCCACCGGTCGGGCGCGAGCACGAGCTTGGTGATCAGCGACACCGCGCCCGTGGTGAGGAAGAACGGCTGCAGCGTGGCGGCGAACGGGCGCTGCTCCCATCGGCTCACGACCGCGTAGACGCTCACGCTCGGCCCGCCGATCCCCGCGGCCGCGTTCATCACGCCCGCCGAGAAGCCGAACCCCGCCATGACGCCCGGCCCGTCGATCACCCGGGTCGTCCGCCGCAGCGCCAGCGAGGTCGTGAGCGCCGCGACCAGCAGCAGCCCGATCCCGATCTCGAGCGCCGGCTCCGGCAGCAGGTAGGCGAGGAGCGCCCCCGGCACGATGCCCACCACCGCGGGCCCCGCGAGCAGCAGGTAGCGCCGCCACTCCACGTCCCGCCGGACGGCCGAGAGCACGAGCGACGCGGAGAGGACGCTGCAGAGGTTCACGATCATCACGCCGTCGAACGGCCCGAGGAGGATCACGAGGACGGGCGCCACCACGAGCGCGAACCCGAGGCCCGTGACGCGCTGCGCCACCGCCCCCACGAAGACGGCGACGAGGACGGGGGCGATCACCCTGACATCCTCCCGTGGATCGGCGTCCCGATCCGCCGCCCGACCTCGACCGCTGAGGTAAGGCATGCCATACTTAGGCTGTGCTTACCTCCACCGCGACCCTCGCCAGCAGCACCGCCGCCGTGGAGCCCGTGGTGGAGCAGCAACCCGCGGTCGAGGTCGTCGCGGAGGCCGAGCGCCCCGCGTACCGGCCGTTCGCCGCCCGGGTCGCGCGCACCGAGCGCATCAGCCCCACGTTCCTCCGGATCACGTTCCAGAGCGACGACCTGCGCGACTTCGGCGACGAGTGCCTCGACCAGCGGATCAAGCTGCTGCTGCCCGTCGCCGAGCACGGCCTGCCCGACCTCACCGGAGTCGGCGGCGACGACTGGTTCGCCTGGTGGCGCGCTCTGCCCGACGCCGAGCGCAACCCGCTCCGCACCTACACGTCCCGCGCGGTCCGCCGCGACCTCGGCGAGGTCGACGTCGACTTCGCGCTGCACGGCGACATGGGCCCCGCGTCCCGCTGGGCCGGCGCGGCCCAGGTCGGCGACCCCATGGTCCTCATCGGCCCCGACGCCCTGAGCCCCGCGCGCGGCCTCGGCATCGAGTGGCACCCGGGCCAGGCGCGCTCGCTGCTCCTCGCGGGTGACGAGACGGCCGCCCCCGCCATCTGCAACATCCTGTCCTCCCTGCCGGACGACGCCGTCGGGTGCGCCTTCATCGAGGTGCCCGTCACGGGCGACCGCCTCGAGGTGCGCGTGCCGAAGGGCGTGCACCTCACCTGGCTGCCGCGCGACGGCCGCCCGAACGGATCCCGCCTCGAGGAGGCCGTGCGCCACTGGGTCGACTGCCACGTGAAGGTCGGCGCGATCGCCGCCCCCGAGGTCGCGCTCGCCGACGAGGCGCAGCCGCTCGCGGACGACGACGCCGAGGCCATCGTCTGGGACGCGCCCGTCGTCCACGAGGGCTCGACGCTCTACGCGTGGCTCGCGGGGGAGTCGGGCTGCATCAAGGCCATGCGCCGGTTCCTCGTGCGCGAGACCGGGATCGACCGCCGCCAGGTCGCCTTCATGGGCTACTGGCGTCGCGGCGCGGCCGAGGGATCCTGACGATGGCCGGGGCCACCCGCTCGCGCACCGCGAAGGGCACGAAGCGCCAGGTGCTGCTCGTCACCGACGAGACCGGCCTCGCCGAGACGCAGGCCGCGCTCGCGGTGCTGCCCATGTGCACGCGCGGCAGCGTCTTCGTCGAGGTGCCGGACGCGTCCGTCGAGGTCGCGCTCATTCACCCGCCGCGCATGGTCGTCACCGTGATCGTCCGCGCAGGACGCGGCGTCGACGGCGAGCCCGCCGCGCCCATGACCGCCGTCGCGCGCGCGGTCGGCGCCTGGGCCAGCGAGATGATGGTCTTCACCGCGCCGATCTCCGACGAGCACCCCGTCACCGAGGTCAGCGTGCTGCTCGGCGGCCAGGTCGGCGGCCACGACGACCTGCTGCACCTGCTCGCGACGCGCTGACGCTCCACGCGCCCGGTCGTCCGCGACGGCTCAGGCGCGGGCGGATCCGTCGATCCCGGCCGCGAGCTCCAGCGCCGCCCACAGGTCGCGGCCGAGCTGCCGGTCGGCCGCCTGCGCGGTCGTCCTCCCGTCGGGCGTGAGCTGGTCGAAGTAGGTGCCGTTCGGCGCGCCGATGTCGGGCACCGAGGCGAGCTGCACGAGCGGCACCGCGCCCGCCTCCGCGGAGATCCCGTAGGCGCCCATCGAGAGCGCGAGCAGGGCCTTCATCACCGTGCTGTCGGATCCGAACGACGTGCGCACGAGACCCGGGTGGAACGAGACGGCCTCGATGCCGCGGGGGCCGACGCGCTCGGCGAGGGTCCGCATCATCAGGATCATCATCGCCTTCGACGTGCCGTACGCCTGCCAGCCGCCGAGCCAGGGGCGCTTCCGCCAGTCGAGGTCGTCGAGGCGCACGCGGCCCCAGAGGTTCGCGCGGCTCGCCGTGCCGATGACGCGCACCGGGCTCTCGTCGGCGCGGAGCGCGTGCTGCGTCTCCTCCAGGCGGGGGAGCAGCAGGCGCGTGAGGAGGAACGGCGCGAGCACGTTGCGCTGGAAGGTCGTCTCGTGGCCGTCGACCGTCGTGGCGCGGCGCGGCACGAGGCTGCCGGCGTTGAGGGCGAGCACGTGGATCCGCGGGCACGTCGCGAGGAGCGTCGCCGCCAGCTGCCGCACCTCGTCGAGCCGGTCCATGTCGGCGAGCGCGTGCCGGGCGCCCAGCTCGGCGGCGATGCCGCGGGTGCGCTCCGGGTCGCGGCCGACCACGACCACGTCGGCCCCGCGCTCGTGCAGCTCGCGCGCGGCGATGCGGCCGATGCCCGAGCTCGCGCCGGTGACGACGACGGTGCGGCCGTCGAGCGGGCCGGTCACCGGTAGCCGCCCTTCTCGAGTCCGGCCTCGATCTCGAAGCGGTTGCGGAACGGATCCCGCCCGGCCCACGCGTAGAGCAGCGGCATGAGCAGGCCGTAGCGCCGCCACTGGACGACGTGCACGGCCTCGTGCTCGAGCACGGCGGGCCCGGCGTTGTCGCGCGTGAGGTACACGCGGCCGACGCACGTCCCGCCGCGGCCGAAGACCCACGACGGCAGGCCGGTGAGGACGATGAGGTCGCCGTGACGGCGCACCTCTCCCGTGCTCAGCGGCAGGCCGATCCCGAGCGCGACGGCGGTGGCGAGGCCGCTGCCGGCGCGCGACACGGGGGAGTCGAGGAGGACGCCGCGGACGGCGCCCGCGACGGCGCCGAGCCCCGCGCGGATCACGCGGTCGGCCGCCCGTACGTCTCGAGCAGGCGCAGCCACACCTCGCTGATGGTGGGGTACGACGGCACGGCGTGCCAGAGGCGCGTGAGCGGCACCTCGCCGACGACCGCGATGGTGGCGGAGTGCAGGAGCTCGGCGACGTCCGGGCCGACGAAGGTCACGCCGACGATCACGCCGCGGTCCTCGTCCACCACCATGCGCGCCTGGCCGGCGTAGCCGTCGGCGTGGAGGCTCGACCCCGCGACGGAGCCGAGGTCGTAGTCGACGACGCGCGTGCGGATCCCGGCATCGTCCGCCGCCTTCGCGGTGAGGCCGACGCTCGCGACCTCCGGGTCGGTGAAGGTGACCTGCGGGACGGCGCGGTGGTCGGCGGTGGCGACGTGGACGCCCCAGGGGGAGTCGTCGACGGTGCCGCCGTTCGCGCGGGCGACGATGACCTCGCCCGCGGCGCGCGCCTGGTACTTGCCCTGGTGGGTGAGGAGCGCGCGGTGGTTGACGTCGCCGACGGCGTAGAGCCACGGCGTCTCGGCGTTGACCTCGCCCGTGACGAGCAGGGTGTCGTCCACGTCGAGGTAGGCGCCCGGCTCGAGGCCGACCGTGTCGAGGCCCAGGTCGTCCGTGCGCGGGGTGCGGCCGGTGGCGACGAGGACCTCGGCGGCCGTGACGGAGGATCCGTCGGACAGCTCCACGGTGACCTCGTCGCCGTCGCGGGTGACGCGGGAGGGCGAGGCGCCGAGGCGCACGTCGACGCCCATGCCGCGCAGGCTGTCGGCGACGAGCTCGCCCGCGAAGGGCTCCTGCCCGCCGAGCAGGCCGCTGCGCGCGACGAGCGTGACGGTGCTGCCGAGGGAGGCGAAGGCGGTGGCCATCTCGGCCGCGACGACGCCGCCGCCGATGACGACGAGCGCGTCCGGCACGACCTCGACGCTGGTGGCCTCGCGGCTCGTCCAGGGCTGCGCCTCGGCGAGGCCGGGGATGTCGGGGAGGAGGGCTGCGGTGCCGGTGGAGACGGCCACGGCGTGCGTCGCCTCGTGCTCGACGACGGATCCGTCGGGCGCGGTGACCGTGACGCGGCGCGGCCCCGAGATGCGGCCGTGGCCGCGCGCGAGGTCGATGCCGATGCCCTCGAGCCAGCTCACCTGCCCCTGGTCGTCCCAGGAGCTCGTGAACGAGTCGCGGCGCTTCAGCACCGCGGCCACGTCGAGGTCGCCCGTCACGGCCTCCTTCGCGCCGGCGACGGCACGCGCCGCGCGGAGGGCGCTGCCGGAGCGGAGGAGCGCCTTGCTGGGCATGCACGCCCAGTAGGAGCACTCACCGCCCACGAGCTCGGACTCGACGACGAGCACGGAGAGCCCGCCCTGCTTCGCGCGGTCGGCGACGTTCTCGCCGACGGGGCCGGCACCGATGACGATGAGGTCGTAGGAGGTCATGGTCCCGACCCTACGCCCGGCTCCCGACCCTACGCCCGGCTCCCGACCCTACGCCCGGCTCCCGGCACGATCGCCGGGCGGCTTCGGTTGACGGATCAGCGACCGACGAACTCGGCGGGGCGGCGCTCGGCGGCGGCGCGCATGCCGCGCGCGGCGTCCTCGGATCCGGCGAGGCGCACGAGCTCCGCGGGCAGCTGGGCCGCCGCCGCGTCGTGGCCGTCGCGTCGGGCGGTGCGGGCGTTCCGCAGGGTCGCCTGCACCGCGAGCGGGGCCTGCGCGGCGATGCGCTCGGCGATCCCGATGGCGGCGTCCAGCTGCTCGCCGTCGGGCACCACGAGCTGCACGATCCGCATGCGCCGGGCCTCCTCGGCGTCGAACAGGTCGCCGGTGAGCATCCAGCGCATGGCGTCGCCCCAGCCGGCGACCTCGGGGAAGCGGAGCGTCGCGCCGCCGAAGGGGAGGATCCCGCGCGCCACCTCCACCTGCCCGAACCGCGTGCCGGCCGCCGCCACCACGACGTCGCTCGCGAGGGCCAGCTCGATCCCGAGGGTGAGGCACGTGCCCTGCACCGCCAGCACGACGGGCTTGCCGACCCCGGGGCCGCCGACCTGCCACGGGTCGACGCCGTCGTCCGGCACCGTGTCGAGGCCGCCCCCGGGCCCGCGGCCGATGTGCGGGGCCACGTCCGCGAGGTCGAGGCCGCCCGTGAAGTGGTCGCCCGTCGCATGGACGACGCCCACCCGGAGCTCCGGGTCGCGCGCGAGCAGGCCGTAGGCGCTGGCCAGCTCCCGGAGCATCCGCATGTCGGCGGCGTTGCGCTTGGCGGGCCGGTCGAGGCCGATCAGCAGCAGGTGGCCGCGGCGCTCGACGCGCACGCGGGGCGCGTCGTCCGCCGGGGCGGCGTGCTCGGGGGTGGGTGCGGTGCGGGCGTCGTCGCTCACGGCGGTCTCCTTCGATCGTCCGTCCCAGCCTCCCAGGGCCGGACGCCGCGCGCGACCTCCGCGGCGGATCAGACCGGCCCGGTGAGCGCCCCGATGATCCGCAGGATGGCGCCCATGTCGTCCACGGCCGCGGCGGGGGAGGAGGGCGCGAACTCGGTGATGCCGGCACCCGCGAGCCCGAACGCGCGGCGCAGCGCCTTGATGGACTCCGTGACGGCCTGCACCTCGAGCCCGAACGGCTCCGGGTGGCCGACGCCCGACATCGTGCCCGGGTCGAGCACGTCGAGGTCGACGTGGACGTGGACGTGGGTCGCGCCGGTGGCCGCGACGGCGGCGACGAGCGCCTCCGGGGTGACCGCGTCGACGCCGAGGAGCGCGATGCCGCGGGATGCCACGAGGTCGGACTCGGCGTCGTCGAGCGCGCGCACCCCGGCGAGCACGACGCGGTCGGCGGTGACCGTGCCGACGGGCAGCTCGAGCCCGTCGACGCCCTCGCCGAGGACGGCGCGCAGCACCATGCCGTGGAAGGCGCCGGAGGGCGAGCTCTCGGGCGTGTGCAGGTCGGCGTGCGCGTCGAGCCAGACGACCGCGAGGCCGGGGTGCGCGCGGGCCGCGTGGTCGATGGACGCGAGCTCCACCCCGCAGTCGCCGCCGATGGTGACGAGCGGCCCGGGCGCGGCGGCGGACGCCGCCTGGAGCGCGGCCGCCTGCCGGGTGCGCACCGCGAGCAGCGACGCGTAGCGGTCGACCCCGGTGCCGAGCGACTCGCCCGCCTCGACGGGCACCTCGACGACGCGCGTGGCCGACGCGGGGAGGTCGCCGCGGATGGCCTCCGCCCCGTCCGCGAGCCTCATGGCGCGGGACGAGCCCGAGCCCTGCCATTGGGGGACGACGACGAAGGAGGCGGGCACACCTCAGTATCGCGTGCGGCGCCGGACATGGCGATGCCCGCCGTCGCGGTCGGGACCGGGGCGGCGGGCATCGTCGTGGGGAGGAGCGGAGGCGGCCCCTCGCTACATGTCGCGGTAGCGCTTCGCCTCGGCGAGCGCCGAACGGAGGCCGTCGGCGTCGAGCTTGGGGCCGTAGCCGGGGGTGTCGCGCTGGATGCGCCAGCCCTCCGCGAGCGGACCGGCGTCGACGGTGTCGTAGCCGAAGGAGTCGAGGATCGACGTGACGGTCGCCTTCGCCTCCGCGTCGTCGCCCGCGATCACGAGCGCGCGGCGGCCCGGCGTGCCCGCGGGGGTGCCGTCGGTCGTGAGGTCGGCGGCGTAGATGTGGTTGAACGCCTTGACGACCTTCGACTCGGGGAGGTGCCGCTGCAGCATCTCCGCGGTGGTCGTGGTCTCGTCGTCGAGCTCGGCGATGTGGCCGTCGCGCTCGGGGTAGTAGTTGTCGGTGTCGATGACGACCTTGCCCGCGAGCGGCGCGACGGGGACGCTGTCGATGTTCTTCAGCGGGATGGTGACGACGACGATCTCGCCGGCCTCGGCGACCTCCTGGACGGTGGCGGCGCGGGCGCGGTCGCCCAGCTCGTCGATCAGGTCGGTGAGGGTCTCCGGGCCGCGCGAGTTCGCGATGACGACGTCGTGGCCGGTGGAGGTGAACAGGCGGGCGAGCTGGCTGCCGATGAGTCCGGCGCCGATGATTCCGATGGTGGTCATGGGGAGGGGAACCGGATCCACGGGGGTCGCATTCCCCGCGGGACGACGACGGGACGACGACGGGCGCCGCCCCGGAGGACGGCGCCCGTGGATCCGGTCGGGGGCTACTCGCCCGAGGTGACCTGCTTCGGCGTGGATCCGCCGGACTTGAGCGCGGCGAGGCGCGCCTCGACCTCGGTCAGCTCGCCGAGGTCCTCGAGCTCCTCGAACTGCGCGTCGAGGCTGGAGGCCTGCAGCTCCTCGGCGCCGCGGACGCGGGCCTCCTCGCGGCGGATCTTCTGCTCGAAGCGGCTGACCTCGCTGGTGGGGTCCATGATGTCGATGCTCTTCATGGCGTCCTGCACCTGCGACTGCGCCTGCACCGTCTTCTGGCGGGCGTTCAGCTCGTCGCGCTTCGACGACAGCTGCTGGAGCTTGCCGCGCATGGTGTCGAGGCCCTGCTTGAGCTTCTCGACGACCTCGGTCTGCGACGCGATGGTGGGCTCGGCGCCCTTCGCCTCGCTCTCCGACTGCATCTGGCGCTGGAGCGCGACGCGGGCGAGCGCGTCGAACTTGTCGGCGTTGGGGGTGTTGCCGGAGTTCCGGTACTCGTCCGCCTTCTGGCTCGCGGCGAGGGCCTTGCGACCCCAGTCCTGCGCGGCCTGGACGTCCTCGCGGTGGTCGTCCTCGATCATGCGGAGGTTGCCGATGGTCTGCGCGACGGCGCTCTCGGCCTCGCGGATGCTCTCCGTGTAGTCGCGGACCATCTGGTCCAGCATGAGCTGCGGGTCCTCGGCCTGGTCGATGAGGTTGTTGATGTTGGCCTTCGCGAGCTGGGCGATGCGGCCGAGGATGGACTGCTTGGACATGGGTGCTGCTCCTTCTCGTCTGGTGCTTCGTCGGAATGGGTTGATCATGGGTCGCTCTCGTTCTCGTCGTCGTTCTGGTCGTGCGCGTGCCGGTGGTGCGTGTGCGGGTGGTACGCGTGCAGGTCGCGGCTAGAAGTCGCCGCCCCCGAAGCCGCCGCCTCCGCCGAAGTCGCCTCCGCCGAACCCGCCGCCGCCGCCTCCGCCGAAGCCTCCGCCGCTGAAGCCGCCTCCGCCGCCACCCCAGCCGCCGCCTCCGCCGCCGCTCAGGAGACCGCCGATGATGCCGCCCATGATGGCGCCGCCGAAGGCGTCGCCACCTCCGCCGCGGCCGCCCATCATGCCGCCGCCGTACCCGCCGTAGCCGCCGCCCTGGTCGAGGTCGCGCTGGGCGGCCTCGATGGCCTGCGCGGAGTAGGCGGTCGCGGCCTGCGCCGCCGCGACCGCGCGCACGGGATCCCGGGGAGCGGCCTCGTGCGCGTCGTCGAGCGCGCGCTGCGCGTGGGCGAGACGCGTGCGCGCCTCCTCGCCGACGCCGCCGCGGCGGGTGGAGATGAAGTCGCGGGCCGTCGCGACCTGGCTCTCGGCGGTCGACAGGGCGCGGGGCAGGTAGCCGATCGCGCGCTGGACCTGCTCCTGCTGCTCCCGCACGGGCGCGAGCGCCTCGTCGAGCCGGGCCTCGGCCTCCTGCAGCAGCGTGACGCTGGTGAGCGGATCCGCGAGACGGCCCTCGAGCGGCTTCGCGTCGGCGATCGCCTGCTCGGCCTCCTGCACGAGACGCGTCAGCTCGGGCATGCGCCCGCCGCGCTGGGCGGCGCGGGCGTCCTGGATGTCGCTGCGGACGTCGGCGATCTCCTCCTGCACGCGCGTGGACGCGTGCTCGAGGTCGGAGGACACGCGGTCGACCGCGTCGAGGAGCGTGCCGGCCTGGCCGACGGCCTGCTGGGCAGCGCGGACCTTCACGGCGATCCCGCCGGTCGACGTGCGGTCGCCCGCGCGGATCGCCTCAGCCGCCTCCTGCGCCGTGTCGGTCGCGAAGGTCAGGAGCGAGCGGGCCTGGTCGACGTTGCCGGTGACGGTCGTCATCGAGGGGCCGGCGTAGCGGCGACCCAGCAGGTCCACCGCCTCCTGCGTGCGCTCGATGCGGGTCTTCAGCGCCTCCGCGCCCGTGACGATCGCGGCGAGCGTCTGCGGCGCGTTCTTCTCCAGGGCGCGCAGCTCCTCGAACGACTCGGCCTGCGCGTCGAGCTCGGCGCGCGCCTCCTCGCACAGCTCGACGATGCGGGCGGCCCAGGTGCGGCGCTCCTCGTCGGTGTCCTCGATCGTGTCGTCGAGCTTCTGCTTGAGCGCGAACGCCTCGCGGACCTTGCCGCCCGCGGACGCCAGCACCTCCCTGTAGGGGCCGACCGCGCCGGATCCGAACTCCGCCTCCGCGAAGCCCACCTCCTGCTCGCTCGTCTCGAGCGCGTCGTCGAGCTGCACGAGCATGCTGCCGGCGCGCTGCTCGGCCGTCCGCATCTCCTCCAGCACCGCCTGCCGCTTCTGCGCGAGCGCCTTCCTCTTCTTGCGCCGGCCGACGAGGGTCGTGACCACGGCGGCCAGGAGGATCGCGCCGAGCACGTAGAGGAGGACGAGGCCGAAGTCGATGCCGGAGTCGTTCCCGGTCGAGGGGGTGGATCCGTTCCCGGTCTCGGCGACCGTGCCGGTCTGCGTCACGGACCGGAGCCCCTGCGCCGCGTCGATCGCCGCCCCGGACCAGTCGCCGTCGCTCAGGCGCGGCTCCACCACCTGGTCCGTGAGCTGGGTGCGCTGGGCCACGGAGACGCTGTCGGGGACGCCGAGGGTGAACTGGCGGCCGTCGACGGCCACCGCGAGGATCGCGTCGTTCGACCCGAACCCGTTCGCGTCCTTCGTGGCCTGGCCCCACGCCCCCTGGTTCGCGGCTCCCGTGAACGTGTCGACGTACGCCACGTGCAGGGTGACCCCGGTCTGCTCCTGCAGCTGGTCGATCGCCTGCTGGATCTGCTGCTCCTGCGCGGGCGTGACGGCGTCGACCTGGTCGAGGATCGAGGCACCGCCGAACTGCACCGGCTCCGTGGCCTGCGCCATCGAGGGCACCAGGGCCCCGGCCAGGCCGAGCGCGAGCGCGGCCCCCAGCAATCTCGCGGACCGCGGCATGCGACTCCTCCGTCGTCTCAAGGTCGTGCTCCATCCAGGCTAGTGGCGCGGGTGCGTGCGGGGGCCGGGGACATGGCGCCCATCCGGGTCACGCGAGGTCCGTCACGCTGCGGTCGCGGGGATCCCAGCGACGGAGTCCCGCGGCCGGGGCGTCGAGCGGGTCGATGCGGCCGAGCGCGGCGACCGCGGCACCCAGCTGCTCCGTCGTGAGGCGCAGGGCGAGCGAGACGTGCGGGGTCCAGCGCCCAGGACGCGTGTGCGGGATCACCTCGGGGGCGTCGTCGCCCGGCGCGGCGTCGACCGCGGCGTGGATCCGCGCGTGCAGCCCGAGCAGCGCCTCGTCCACCACGACCTGCCGCGCCAGCACGAGCCCGCGCGGCGGCACGCCGAAGACGACGAGGCCGCCGAGCCGGAGGGCCGGGAGCGGACCGGACGCGGCGACGTGGCGCAGGGCGTCGTCCGCGGATCCGCCGAGGCCCTCGGCCGCGAGCAGCGTCACGTGCGGTCGGTTCGTCTCCCCGGCGTGGTCGGCGAGGCTCGGGATGCCGGCGTCGGCGAGGGCGCGCCACGACGCCCGGACCGCGGCGTCGGACGCCCGGTCCAGCGTGAGCTCGACGCTGCCGGCGCTCAGCGGCGGGGCGGTGTCGCGGGCGGGACGGGGCCCTGGCCGCCGCGGCCGCCGTCGGGTCCGAGCTTGCGCAGCTGCTCGTCGGCGGCCTGGCGCGCCTTCTGGATCTTGTCGGCGTGCTTGCTCCCGGTGGCCTTGTCGGCGATTCCGGACACCTTGTCGATGGCGGTGCGGCCGACGTCCTGGCCCTTGGACGTGCGCAGGAAGCCGGTGGCGGCGGCGGCGATGCGGGACAGCTTCACGGGTGGTCTCCTCTTGAGGGGATCGGGTGGGCCGCCGTGCCCGGGCGGCGCGGCGGTCGTCCTGGATCCATCCTGGCGGGTCGCGCCTGTGGTGGAGCGGGGAGTCTCCTCGGGAGAGGGAATGCCGCGCCGGGCCGGGTGTCGGCGGGCGGCGCGGCGGGCGTCCCGGCCGGTGCTACCCTGGATCCGCGCTCGCGCGCACCCTGGCCCCCATAGCTCAGGGGATAGAGCACTGCCCTCCGGAGGCAGGGGCGGAGGTTCGAATCCTCCTGGGGGCACACCTTCCCATATCCCGTGTTGGTGCGGTGAGAGGCCGGTCCCGTGCTCGGGACCGGCCTCTCGTGCGTCCGGGACCCGCATCGTCGCCTCGACGCACTCGCTCTCACGCGGGAGCGGTGCGGAGGACGCGGGAACACACACGGCGGGGCCCGAGACGGGTCTCGGGCTCCCGCCGCGTGGTGCTGGGCCCAACTGGGGGAGCGGGCCTGGAGAAGACAGTAGCCAAGGACGCCGCCGGCGACCACGTCGGGCGGTACTGGGAAACTCCAGTGCCCCGGGACCAAACCGATCCGGCGGGGGTGTCGAAGGCGCGCCCTCGACGGGGATCGCGCCCGACCCGGGATGGCGCCGCCCATCGGCCTAGGCTCGGCGCATGGCAGACGACGACGACTCCACCTCCATCCGCGACCTCCTGAAGGGCGCGAAGCCGAAGCCCCACCCCTTCCCCGAGCTCGACGTCGAGCGGCTGCCCGACGACCCGATCGACCTCGTGATCGCGTGGATCCGCGACGCCGTGGCCCACGACGCCGCCGAGCCGAACGCGGTGGTCCTCGCGACCGCCGACGCCGACGGCCGCCCGAGCGCGCGCACGCTCCTCCTCAAGGACGTGACGCCCACGGTCGACGACGAGCCGGGCGCCCTCTGGTTCTCCTCCCTCGCCGACAGCCCCAAGGGCCGCGACCTCGAGGCGAACCCGCGGGCGGCGCTCGTCGCGTACTGGCGGGAGCGCGGCCGCCAGATCCGCGCGACCGGTCCCGTCTTCCACGGCGACCGCGAGGTGAGCGAGCGCGACTTCCTCGCCCGGCACCCGGCGTCGCGCGCCGAGGTCATCGCGGGCGACCAGAGCGAGCCGATGCCCGACCCGGAGGAGCGCGACGCCCGCGTGGCCCGGGCGCGCGAGGCCGTGGACGCGGATCCGGAGCTCGTCGCCGAGTCCTGGCGCGCGTACGTCCTCCAGCCGTCCGTCGTGGAGTTCTGGCAGGCCACCGAGGACCACGGGCAGCTGCGGATCATGTACCGCTCGGGTCCCGACGGGTCCTGGTCGCACGCGCTCGTCTGGCCCTGACGCCCGGGGCGCCTCCCTCTGTGTTGCGGAACATGACGGCGGGCGAGCGGTCTCCCGGCGCACCGCGCACACTGGATCCATGCCCGCTCCCTCCCGCCGCCTCGCCGTCGTGCAGGTGACCCGCTCCCGTCCCGAGGCCGTCGCGTACGACGCGCTCGTGCAGGGCCTCAACGCGCGCGTCGCGGAGGTCGCCGGGGACGTCGGCTGGATGGTGGAGAACATCGCCGCGGAGGACGTGGGCGTGGAGGCGCTGCTCGAGCGCACCCGCGACGCCGACGCGGTCGTCATCATGGGCGGCGAGGACGTGGCGCCCCGCTTCTACGACGGACCGGCCGAGTACGAGGGCCGCTCCCGGCACCGCGAGGTGGCGGACGCCGGCCAGATCGCGCTCGTCCGCCGAGCCGTCGCCGAGGGCACGCCGCTGCTCGGCATCTGCCGCGGCGCGCAGATCGTCAACGTCGCGCTCGGCGGCACCCTGCAGCAGCACATCGAGGGCGTGGGGGAGCACCGCAACGACGCGACCGAGATCACGGCCGTGATGCGGGACCACGACGTGCAGGTCGCGGCCGACAGCCGGCTCGCGCGCGTCCTCGGATCCACCGCGCTCGTCGTGCGCAGCGCCCACCACCAGGCGGTCGACCGGCCGGGCGCCGGCCTCCGGGTCGTCGCGGTCGCGCCGGACGGCGTGCCGGAGGCGGTCGAGCACGAGACCGCGCCCATCACCGGCGTGCAGTGGCACCCGGAGGACGCCGCCGCCGCGCGCGACCAGCTGCCGGCGCTCCTGCGGGCGCTCGCCGACGGGTGCGCGCTCCGCGAGCCCGCCGCCGCACGGAGCGCCGCCTGAGCCGGCGCCCCGCGCGCGGCGGCCGCCACGTCAGGGCATGACGTCGCCGCTGTTGGGTCCGAGCGTCTGGCCGACGAAGAGGTTGCCGTCGGGATCCGACGCCAGCAGCACCGCGGTCGGCGCCACCTCGTCCACCGTGCCGAAGCGGCCGAGGGGCAGCTCCCGGCGCTTGCGCTCCTTCCACTCCTCGGAGATCCCGTCGACGAGCGGCGTCTCGACGGGACCCGGGGCGATCACGTTGGCCAGCACGTTCGACGAGGACACCTCGAGGGCGAGCGACTTCACGAACGCGATCACGCCGGCCTTCGCCGCCGCGTAGTGCGCGAGGCCCACGCCGCCCTTCTGGCCCAGCTGCGAGGCGACGGCGATGATCCGGCCGTCGCGCCGGGCGAGCATGCCGGGCAGCACGGCGCGCGTGAGGAGGAAGACGCTGGTGAGGTCGACGTCGACGGTGCGCTGCCAGGTGGCGAGGTCCATCTCCGCGACCGGCGACTCGGTGAGGATCCCGTGCGAGGCCACCAGCACGTCGATCCGGCCGAGGAGCGCCTCCGCCTCGGCGACGGCGCGGGCCACGGCGGCCTCGTCCGTGACGTCGGCCGTGAGCGCGCCGACCGCGCCGACGTCGGTCGCGGCGTCGTGCACGGCCGGCGACACGTCGAGCAGCACGACCTCCGCGCCCGCGGCGACGAGGTGCCGGCCGATCGCGCGCCCGATGCCGCTCGCCGCGCCCGTGACGAGCGCCGTGCGCCCGCGCAGCCGGTCGCTGCGCGGCAGCTCGGCGCTCACTCCTGCATCCGGATCGTCAGGCCGCCGTCGACCGTGAGCGTCTGCCCGGTGACGTAGGCGGCGTCGTCGGAGGCGAGGAACGCGATGACGGACGCGACCTCGTCGGGGCGGCCGACGCGTCCGCACGGGATGCGGTCGCCCGCGCGCCGCAGCCCGTCCGGGCCGAGCGAGTTGACCGCGTCGAGCGACTGCGGCGTCTCGATGAGGCCGGGGATCACGGTGTTGGCGCGGATCCCGCGCGGGGCGAGCTCCACGGCGACGCTGCGCACGAGGCCGACGACCCCGGCCTTCGCGGTCGCGTAGTGCGCGTGCTCGCCCCAGCCGTAGACGCCGCCCGCGATGGACGACACCGCGACGATCGACCCGCCCGCGCCGAGGTGCGGTGCGGCGGCGCGGACGACGCGCAGCACCCCGCCGAGGTCGACGCCCAGCACCTCGTCCCACCGCTCGTCGGTCATGCCGTCGAGCGGGGCGCGGCGGAGGATGCCCGCGGCCGCGACGACGTGGTCGATCCGCCCGTACGCGTCGAGCGCTGCCCGCGCGAACGCGTCGACGGAGGCGGTGGAGGCCACGTCGAGGTCGACCGCGACGCCCTGGCCGCCGGCGCGCCGCACGGCCTCGAGGGTGGCGCCCGCGTCGTGCGGGTCGCCGGGGTAGCGGCCGACGACCACCCGGTCGCCGCGGGCCGCGAGCCGCACGGCGGTCGCGCGGCCGATGCCGGAGGCGCCGCCCGTGACGAGCGCGACGGGTGCCGTGCCGGTCACGCCGCCGCCTCCCGCGCCTCGCCCGTCGGCTTCGCGAGCAGCATCACGAGGGCCGAGGCGAGGATCCCGCCGGCGCCCACCCACAGCGCCGCCTGCCCGAACGACATCGCGCTCGCCGTGAGGCCCGTGAGCAGGAAGCCGCCGATGATCGCGCCGGGCTGGCTCATGGCGCCGATGAAGCTGGATCCCGTCGCCCGGCAGTCGCTGTCGAAGCAGCCCGCCTGGAAGAACAGGATCGCCGCGTACGGGCCGAGCAGGAAGAACAGCCCGACCATGTAGGCGCCCATCACGAACACCGGGTCGTCGGGCCCCAGCAGCATGGTCGCGAACGCGAGACCCGCCACGAGCCAGCCGCCGACGATGACGTTGCGGCGCCCGAGCCGGTCGCCCAGCCAGCCGTGCGCGAGGTAGCCGAGGACGCCCACGCAGTTCGACGCGATGATCAGCAGCAGCGCGTTGGACGCGTCGATGTGCTTGCCCGACTCGAGCACGGTGGTGCCGAGCACCGAGAAGGTCTGGATCCCGAACCAGTTGAGCAGCCATGCCACGCTCAGCACGATCGTGCTGCGCAGGTGCTTGCCCTGGAAGATGCGCGCGATGGGGGTCGAGCGCTGCACGTCGAGCCCCGTGGCACGGGCGAACGCGGTCGCCTCGTCGTGGAGCCCGGCGGCGCGCAGGCGGCGGATCCGCTGCTGCGCCACGAACTGCGGGCTCTCGCGCAGCGTGAGGCAGATCGCGGCGACCACGAGCGCCGGCACGGTCGCGAGGCCGAACGCGATGCGCCAGCTGCCGGGGCCGAACGCCGTCGTGATGAGGCCCACGAACGCCGCCGCCAGCAGCGCGCCGAGCGGCCACCCCGTCTGCACCATCGCGTAGACGAAGCCCTTGTTGCGGCGGATCCGCTCGTCCTCCGTCTGCTCGTAGATCTCGTTGAGGTACGTCGCGTTGATGGACTGCTCGGCGAGGCCCAGGCCGCTGATGCTGCGGATCCCGACGAGCGAGACCGCCCCGGCGCTGAGCGCGGTGGCCCCGGACGACAGCGCCGTCCCCGTGACGGAGACGACCATGCCGACGCGCCGCCCGAGCCGGTCGACCATGGGGCCGACGAGCAGCACGACGACCGCCGTGCCGACGCTCACGAGCGTGGAGACGAGGAGCGACTCGCTCGTGTCCCAGCCGAAGTCGCGCGAGATGTCGGGCAGCAGCGTGCCGAAGAGGATGAAGTCGTAGACGGCGATCGTCCACGCGAGGAAGGCGATGCCCGTGACCCGGCGGGTCTGGCGGACGCTCACCCTCTCGAGGCCGGCGGGCGGGGCGGCGGCGGCCGGGGCGCCCGCGGCGGCGCCGGGGCGGGAGGTGTCGGTGCTCATGGTGGTGGTCTCCTGCGGTCGGTCGGGTCGCGGATCAGGGGACGCGCGGGGTGCGCGGGGAGCGTCGCTGGAAGTCCTGGGCGATCTCGTCGAAGGTCGCCCAGCGGACGCCCTCGTGCGAGTTGATGTGCGCGATGAGCCGCTCGAGCATGAGGAGCACCTGCGGCCGGCCGGAGACGTCGGGGTGGATCGTGAACGTGAAGACGCCGTAGTCCTGCTCGCGGTACACCCAGTCGAACTGGTCGCGCCACATCTCCTCGAGGTGGCGCGGGTTCACGAAGCCATGGCTGTTCGGGCTGCCCTTGACGAACATCATGGGAGGGAGGTCGTCGAGGTACCACGACGCGGGGATCTCGACGAGGTCGGTCTCCTCGCCGCGCACGAGCGGGTGCATCCAGCTGGCCGCGTCCTTCGTGTAGTCCACGCCCTGCCATGTGTCGCCGACGCGCACGTAGTAGGGCTCGAAGTCCCGGTGCATGAGGGAGTGGTCGTAGCGGATCCCGCGCTCGATGAGGAGCTCGTTCGTCACGCGGGAGAACTCCCACCACGGCGCGACGTAGCCGGTCGGCCGCCGGCCGGCGCGCGACTCGATGAGCTCGATGGAGCGGTCGAGCACGTCCGCCTCCTGCTGGCGCGACATCTCGATGGGGTTCTCGTGGCTGTAGCCGTGCGCGCCGATCTCGTGGCCCGCGGCGACGACCTGGTCGAACTCGCGCGGGAAGGTCTCGATCGAGTGGCCCGGCCAGAACCACGTGGACGGGAGGTCGTGCTTGGCGAGCAGGGCGTTGAGGCGGGGCACGCCGACCTCGCCCGCGAAGAGGCCGCGGGAGATGTCGCCGGGGGAGTCCTGGCCGCCGTACGAGCCGAGCCAGCCGCTCACGGCATCGACGTCGATGCCGAACGCGATGATGATGTCCTTGGACATGGGGGTCCTTCCGTCGGGTGATGGGTCAGGTCGGCGGGGTGCCGACCGGGGTGGGGAGGGTGGTCGCGGGGTCGGCGGCGGCGGCCAGCAGCGCGCGCGCGTCGTCGACGGGATGGTGGTCGAGCAGGAGCGCCACGAGGACGCGGCCCTGCGCCACGGAGAGCCGTCCGAGCGGCACGGCGCCGGCGGCCACGGCGTCGACCCCGCCGCCGTCGCCGTAGATCGCGGCGACCGGGCCGTGGGCCACGCGCGTGCCGAGCGCCACGAGGATCCCGTCGCGCGACGCCTCCCGGATCGCGGTCACCAGCGCGCGGTTCGCGTTGCCGGCGCCCGTGCCGATCACGACGACGCCGGCGGCGCCCGCGGCGATCGCGGCGTGCAGCAGCGCCGCGTCGGATCCGGGGTGCGCGCTCACGAGGTCCACGCGCATCCGGTCGAAGCGCGGCGTGGGGAGGGGCAGGCGGGGGAGCGCGCGCGGTCGGCGCTCGATCCGCACCTCGTCGCCCGCCACCCGGCCGAGCGGGGCGCCGTCGCGCGGGGCGAAGGCGTCCGGGTCGAGCGTGCGCGCCTTGACGAGCCCGTCGGCCGCCAGCACGCGCGACGCGAACACGGCGAGCACGCCGGCCCCGCGCGCCTCCGCCGACGCGGCCACGACGATCGCGTCGCGCAGGTTGCCCGGCCCGTCGCCCGCCGGGTCGTCGGCCGAGCGCTGGGCGCCCGTGAGCACCACCGGCCGCGGGTCGTCGACGACCGCCTCGAGCAGGACGGCCGTCTCCTCGAGGGTGTCGGTGCCGTGCGTCACCACGATCCCGTCCACGTCGTCCCGCGCCAGCCCGGCGGCGACCGCCTCGGCGATCGCGCGGAGGTCGGCGTGCGTCAGCGCGAACGAGTTGACGCGGAGCAGGTCGCGCGTCTCGACGGTGACGTCGGCGGGCAGGTCGGGCACGGATCCGAGCAGGCGGTCGGCGGGATCCGCGGCGACCGCGGATCCGTCGGGGCGCGTGCGCGAGGAGATGGTCCCGCCGGTGGCGAGCACGAGGACGTGGGGCATGCGGACGATCCTCGGTCGCACAATCGATTGCGTCAATGGTTTGCGTCGAACGATCCCGTTGCCGTCCTGTTGCGCGGGTGTTTCGCCGGGGCCGGTGGCGCGCGGGGGACCGGTCACCTCCGGGCCCGTCGCGGACGCTGTGCCATGCTGATCCGGGTGAGGAGCCCCGAGTGACCCAGAAGCGCCGGCCCCCCACCACGCAGCGCATGATCGCCGAGCTCGCGGGCGTCAGCGTCACCACCGTCTCCCGCGTCCTCGCCTCCGGGGCGGACGAGCGCGGGCGCTGGGCGGGGCCCGAGACGGTGGCGGCCATCCTCGAGATCGCGGAGCGCAGCGGCTACCGGCGGAACCCCCACGCGGCGAGCCTCCGCACGTCCCGCTCCGACCTCGTCGGCGTGCTCGTGCCGAGGCTCCAGGACTTCGTGCTCGCCACGGTCTACGAGGGCATCGACGAGGCCGCCACCGAGCGCGACGTCTCGACGTTCGTGACCAACAGCCTCGACCGGCCGGAGCTCCAGCGCGCGCGCACCCGCAGCATGCTCGACCGCCGCGTCGACGGCATGATCTTCGGCGACGCGCACCTCGACGACCCGCTCCTCGACGAGCTCGCGGAGGAGGGCGTCCCCTTCGTGCTCGTCTCGCGCCGCCGCGGCGACCACGTCGCCATCACGTGCGACGACGTGGCCGGGGGGCGGCTCGCGGCCGAGCACCTCATCGCGCAGGGGCGCACCCGGCCCGCGGTGCTCTCGGGCATGGCGTATGCGTCCACCGCCGTCGACCGCACGCGCGGGTTCCTCGAGGCGTACGCGGAGGCGGGCTTGCCCGTGCCGCCCGAGCGCGTGATCCACCGGGGCTTCGACGCCGCGGCCGGCCGGGAGGCGACCGAGGCCGTGCTGCGCGACGGACCCGTGCCGGACGCGCTGTTCGCCACCAACGACTTCGCGGCCATCGGCGCGATGGGGGCGCTCCGCGACGCCGGCCTGTCCGTGCCCGACGACGTCGCGCTGGTCGGCTACAACGACACCCCGCTCGCGGCGTCGGGCTCCATCGCCCTCACGAGCGTGCGCTCCCCGGTCCACCGGATGGGGCGGCTCGCGCTGGAGTCGCTGCTCGCCATCGTCGACGGCCGCGGGGCCGAGTCCCGGCTGCTCGCGCCGGAGCTCGTCGCGCGCGCCTCGACCGGACCGCACCCGGGCTGACCGGCGCGCGGGGTCGCGGGGATCGCGCGCGGCGGATCCGATGCCACGATGGACGCATGCGCCGCGACGTCTCCTCCATGCTCGAGCTGCAGGTCGCCGGCGGGAGCGGGATGGCCTTCGCGGTCGCCGTCGCCCGCGGCGCCGACATCGCCTCCGAGCACCTCGCGTTCGCCCTCGACGGCGTGCCCGTCCCGGCGACCGAGGTGGTCGACCGGCACGACACCCGGCTGCACGTGCTCGACGTCGGCGCGGGCGTGCTCACCATGGAGTACCGGGCGACGGTCACGGGCCGCCGCGATCCCGCGCCCCTCGACGACGTCGACCTCTGGGTGTACCGCCGCCCGAGCCGCTACTGCGAGTCCGACACCCTCTTCCCGACGGCCCGCGGCGAGTTCCGCGGCCTGGAGGGCATGCCGCTCCTCGCCGCCGTGCGCGCGTTCGTGGCCGACTCACTGCGGTACGCGCCCGGATCCAGCCTCCCGACCGACGGCGCCGTCCGCACGCTGCTCGCGCGCCGCGGCGTCTGCCGCGACTACGCGCACCTCGTCATCGCGATGCTCCGCGCGCTCGACGTGCCCGCGCGCCTGGCCGCCGTCTACGCGCCGGGCCTCCGCCCGATGGACTTCCACGCGGTCGCCGAGGCGTGGGTCGACGGTGCGTGGCACGTCGTCGACGCCACCGGCCTCGCGCCCCGGCAGAGCCTGCTGCGGATCTCGACCGGTCGCGACGCGTCCGACACCGCGTTCCTCACCAACACGCGGAGCCTCGTGACCATCTCGCGCATGGAGGTGCTCGCCACGGTCGACGAGCTGCCCGTGGACGACGCGACCGCGCCCGTGCGCCTGGGCTGACGCACCGCTCGGCACCCGTGCGGCGGAGCGGTCGGCGGCGGCGCGGTGGGCGGATCAGCCGCCGACGGTCTTCAGCACCGCGTTGCCGAGGTCGGCGTGGTCGCCGGGCTCGTAGAACGCCGCGGAGCGCATGACGACCATGTGCTTCGACGAGTAGATGGTGGCGACGCCGGCCGCGTCCTGCAGCTCGAAGTACGCCTCGACGCCCGACGGGTAGCCGGCGATCGGGTCGGCCCGGAGGATGGCCGCGTCGCGCCGCGACTGCAGCTCCGCGGCGACGGGCTGGGCGACGTCGATCTCGACCTCCGTGCCGTCGGAGTCGCGGAAGGCGCAGGCGATGCCCTGCATGGAGAGCACGTCCTCGCGGGCGCCGTCGGTGGCGGTGTCCGCCGGGAGGGACTCGCTGGCGTAGCCCGGGCCGAACCGCGCGAGGTCGGGCAGCAGCTGGGCGCACGTGGTGCTCACGGGCGTGCCCTTCGGCGGCGCGGGGGTGGGGGACGAGCTCGGGCCCGTCGCGGATCCGCCGCCCGCCGCCTGCCCGCCCTCGGCGCTCGCCGTCGGGTCGGGCCTGGAGGGCTGGAGCGGCGCGGGGTTCGAGCAGCCCGCGAGGAGCAGGGCCACCGCGAGGCCGGCGCCGGCCGCGGCCGGGACGGTGCGCGCGAGGCGGGGACGTGCGGGCGCGGGGAGGCGGACGGGCATGGCGGTGCTCCTTCGGATCCGGGCGCGCCGCGGGGTGCGACGCTCGGCGCGCGGCGTCGTGCCACGTGCGGGGAGGCGGGATCGACACCCTACCGACCGCGGTCGATCCGCCGCTGGGACGCTCCCCGGGCGCTCGGCGTCGGCGGTCGGACGCCGGTGTCGACGAGGTCCGCGCGCGGGCGGGAGGGCGCCCGGCCGCCGGTAGGATCGATCCCCATGACGACCCCTGACCTGACCGGCGCCCTGTTCGAGATCGTGGCCCGGACGGCAGGACGACGACCGGGGGGCGACGCCCTCGTGCTCAGCCCCGACATGGTCGTGCTCGAGCGCCCGCGCAACCGCGACCACGGCGACTGGGCCACCAACATCGCCATGCGCATCGCGAAGCCGCTGGGGGAGAGCCCGCGCGCCGTCGCGGCCGACATCGCCGAGGCGCTCGGGGAGCTGCCGCAGGTCGCGAAGGTCGACGTCGCGGGTCCCGGCTTCATCAACATCACGCTCGAGGCGGCGGCCGCCGGCGCCCTCGCGCGCACCATCGTCGACGCCGGTCCCGCGTACGGCCGGGGCACGACGCTCGAGGGGATCCGCATCAACCTCGAGTTCGTCTCCGCGAACCCCACGGGCCCCATCCACCTGGGCGGCGTGCGCTGGGCGGCCGTCGGCGACAGCCTCGCGCGCATCCTCCAGGCCGAGGGCGCGGACGTCACGCGCGAGTACTACTTCAACGACCACGGATCCCAGATCGACCGCTTCGCCCGCAGCCTCCTCGCGAGCCACCTCGGCGAGGAGACGCCCGAGGACGGCTACGGCGGCGCCTACATCGGCGAGATCGCCGCCCGCGTGGTGGCCGAGCACGACGGCGACGTGGACGCCCTCCCGCGCGAGGAGCAGCAGGAGCTGTTCCGCCAGCGCGGCACCGAGCTGATGTTCGCGGAGATCAAGCAGAAGCTGCACGACTTCGGGGTCGACTTCGACGTGTTCTTCCACGAGGACTCGCTGCACGAGTCCGGCGCCGTCGACCGCGCCATCGCGCGCCTCACGGAGCTCGGCCACGTCTTCGAGGAGGACGGCGCCGTGTGGCTGCGCACCACCACGTTCGGCGACGACCGCGACCGCGTGGTGATCCGCTCGTCCGGCGAGCCCGCCTACATCTCGGGCGACCTCGGCTACTACCTCGACAAGCGCGAGCGCGGCTTCGAGCAGAACATCATCATGCTGGGCGCCGACCACCACGGCTACGTCGGCCGCATGATGGCCATGGTCGAGGCGTTCGGCGACACCCCGGGCGTCAACCTGCAGATCCTCATCGGCCAGATGGTCAACCTCCTGCGCGACGGCGAGCCCGTCAAGATGAGCAAGCGCAACGGCACCATCGTCACGCTCGACGACCTGGTGGACGCGGTGGGCGTCGACGCCGGCCGCTACGCGCTCGTGCGCTCCTCCGCCGACCAGAACCTCGACATCGACCTCGCGGTGCTCGGCAAGCGCACGAACGACAACCCCGTCTTCTACGTGCAGTACGCCCACGCGCGCACCTGCGCGGTGGACCGCAACGCGGCCGCGTCCGGCGTCGAGCGCACGGCCTTCGCGCCGGAGCTGCTCACGCACCCGACCGAGTCGGCGCTCCTCGGCCTCCTGCAGGAGTTCCCGCGCATCGTGGCCCAGGCCGCCGAGCTGCGCGAGCCCCACCGGGTCGCGCGCTACGTGGAGGAGCTCGCGGGGTCCTACCACCGCTGGTACGACAGCTGCCGGGTGGTGCCGCGAGGCGACGAGGAGGTCACCGACCTGCACCGCACGCGCCTGTGGCTGAACGACGCGGTCCGGCAGGTCGTGGCGAACGGACTCGACCTCGTGGGCGTCTCGGCCCCCGAGCGCATGTAGGGGAGCGGATCATGGCGGGGCGGTTCCAGGGCACCGAGGTCTTCGAGGCGCCCGAGCGGCGCGACCCGCGGGAGGCCCGCCGACGCCGCCGCGGCCCGCGCGGCGGCACCGCGTTCATCTGGCTCCTCGTGCTCGCCGTGATCGGCGTCGGGCTCGCGTTCGGGCTCCGGATCGTCGACCAGACCGTCCGAGGAGTCGCCGAGGACCAGGCCGAGAAGCAGATCGCCGACCAGCTGCCCGGGCAGGTCACCGGCCGCGTCGACGTCTCGATCGAGGGCGACTGGGTCATCCCGCAGCTCATCCGCGGCACGCTCGACCGGGTGGTGCTCGACGGGCAGAACCTCCAGGCCGACGGCACGCCGTTCCAGGCGCACATCGTCGCGACCGACGTGCCCACCGACCAGGAGCGCACCGTGGGGGACGTGGTCGCGACGGTCTCGATGGACCAGGATCCCGCGAGCGCCCTGCTCGCGAAGACGGCCGGCACGCCGCCCGACCTGCGCTTCGGCGACGGCACGCTCGGGTACTCCGGGTCCACGCGGATCCTCGGGCTCACGCTCGGCTACACCGTGGCCGCGGAGCCCGTGCTGCGCGACGCCTCGACCGTGGTCATCACGCCCGCCGAGGTGGAGCTGCAGGCGGGATCGCTCACGGTCGACCTCGCGCAGACCATCCAGGGGATCCGCGACATCACCTACCCCGTGTGCGTCGCGCAGTACCTCCCCGCGGGCGTCGCGGTGCAGGACGTGACCATCGCGGACGGCCGCGCGTCGATGACCGTCGCGTCGTCGTCGCTGGAGCTCACGCGCGACTCGCTCGGGGTCACCGGCAGCTGCGGCTGAGCCGCCCGGGGAGGCCGGTCGGACGGCCGTCACATGGGCCGGGGCCGCGTCGCCGCCTCGGTAGGATGCTGTCACCGCCCCCTCACGGCTTCAGGGACCACACCGGGTCCGCTCGCCATCCCGCACGTCCGCCCCGCGCCCGAAGAGGTGACTCGAGTGACCGCGAACCCGCTGGCCCCGTCCTGGCTGCAGCCGCCCGACGACGCGAACGCGCTGGATCCCCGGGTCTGGTCCCGCGGCACGTCCCGTGACGACGACGGCGCCCTCCGCATCGCCGGGGTCCGCGCTCCCGAGCTCGCGGCCCGCTTCGGCACCCCGCTCTACGTGGTCGACGAGGTCGACGTCCGCGGCCGCGCCGCCGAGACGCGCGCCGCGTTCGAGCGCGAGGCCGCCGCCGTCGGCACGGGCGCGCGCGTCTACTACGCGGGCAAGGCGTTCCTGAGCGTCGAGGTCGCGCGCTGGATGGTGGAGGAGGGCCTCCACATCGACGTCTGCTCCGGCGGGGAGCTGGCCGTCGCGCTCGCGGCGGGCGCGGATCCGGCCCGCCTCGGCTTCCACGGCAACAACAAGTCGGTCGCCGAGATCGACCGCGCGGTGGGCGCCGGCATCGGCCAGATCGTCATCGACAGCGCCGTCGAGGTGGAGCGCGTCGCCGCCGCGGCCGCCGCGCACGGCCGTGTGCAGCCCGTGCGCCTCCGCGTGAACAGCGGCGTGCACGCCCACACGCACGAGTACCTCGCGACCGCGCGCGAGGACCAGAAGTTCGGGATCACGCTCGCCGACGCGCCGGACCTCGTCGCCCGCATCCGCTCGCACGCGTCCCTCTCCTTCACGGGCCTGCACGCGCACATCGGCAGCCAGATCTTCGAGACCGACGCGTTCGTCGAGTCCGCCCGGCGCCTCCTCGACCTGCACGAGCGGCTCCTCGCGGACGGCGCCGTCCCCGAGCTCAACCTCGGCGGCGGCTTCGGCATCGCCTACACGTCGGTCGACCGGCCCGTGCCCGTGCCCGAGATCGCCCGGCGCCTCGCCCGCATCGTGGGCGACGAGTGCGCCCGGCGGGGGATCCCCGTGCCCGTCATCGCGGTCGAGCCGGGCCGCAGCATCGTCGGCCCCTCCACCGCCACGCTCTACACCGTGGGCACCGTCAAGGACGTGCTCGTCACGGTCGGCGGCGTCGACGGCGAGGTCGCCGAGGCCGAGTCCGCCACGGGCGACGTCGAGGACCCGCGCGTCGCCGCGGAGGCGGAGACGGCGGTCCGCCGCTACGTGAGCGTCGACGGCGGCATGAGCGACAACGCGCGGCCGGCCCTCTACGGCGCCGACTACTCCGTGCGGATCGCCTCGCGCGCCTCCACCGCGGATCCCGCCCTCGTCCGCGTCGCCGGCAAGCACTGCGAGAGCGGCGACCTCGTCGTCCTCGCCGACTACCTGCCGGGCGACGTGCGCCCCGACGACCTCGTCGCCGTCCCCGCGACCGGCGCCTACTGCTGGGCGCTCGCGAGCAACTACAACTGGATCGGCCGCCCGCCCGTCGTCGCCGTGCGCGACGGCGAGGCGCGCGTCATCGTCCGCGGAGAGACCGAGGCCGACCTGCTGGCGCGCGACCTGGGCACGCCCCTCGCCGCATCCCCCGACGTGAACGGAGCACGATGATCGAGTACCGGAACCTGCGCGTCGCCCTGCTGGGCTGCGGCTCGGTCGGCACCCAGGTGGCCCGCCTCATGCGGGAGCACGGCGACGAGCTGGCGCAGCGGGTCGGCGCGCGGCTGGAGCTCGTGGGCATCGCGGTGCGCGACGCGGACGCGCCGCGCGACCCGTCCGTGCCGCGCGAGCTGCTCACCACCGACGCGGAGTCGCTCATCCTCGGCGCCGACATCGTCATCGAGCTGATGGGCGGCATGGAGCCGGCGCGCACCCACATCCTCGCGGCCATCTCGTCCGGCGCCGACGTCGTCACGGCCAACAAGGCCCTGCTCGCGACCCACGGCCCGGAGCTGTTCGAGGCGGCCGAGCAGGTCGGCGCGCAGCTCTACTACGAGGCGGCGGTGGCGGGCGCGATCCCCATCATCCGGCCGCTGCGCGACAGCCTCGCGGGCGACCGGGTCGAGCGGATCCTCGGCATCGTCAACGGCACGACGAACTACATCCTCGACGAGATGGACACCCACGGGCTCGGCTTCGACGAGGCCCTCGCGACCGCCACCGAGCTCGGCTACGCGGAGGCGGATCCCACGGCCGACATCGAGGGCCACGACGCCGCGCAGAAGGCGGCCATCCTCGCGAGCCTCGCCTTCCACACGCGCGTGCCGGTCGAGGCCGTGCACCGCGAGGGCATCACCGGCCTGTCGTCGGCGCAGTTCGCGTCGGCCCGCAAGGCCGGCTACGTGATCAAGCTGCTCGCGATCTGCGAGCGCCTCGCGGATCCCGCCACCGGCCGCGACGGCGTCTCGGCCCGCGTCTACCCGGCGCTCGTGCCGCGCGACCACCCGCTCGCGGCGGTGCACGGCGCGAACAACGCCGTCTTCGTCGAGGCCGAGGCCGCGGGCGACCTCATGTTCTACGGCGCGGGCGCCGGGGGAGTGCAGACCGCGTCCGCCGTCCTCGGCGACGTCGTCTCGGCCGCGCGCCGGCACGTCGTGGGCGGACCCGGCGTCGCGGAGTCGACGCACGCCGACCTCGAGACGCTGCCCGTCGGCGCGATCACGACCCAGTACCAGATCACGCTGCGGGTGGCGGACGAGCCGGGCGTGCTGGCCCGCATCGCGCACCTGTTCAGCGAGCACGGCGTCTCCGTGGAGACGCTCGAGCAGACCACCCACCAGGCGCCCGTGGCGGGCGGGGCCGGCGCCCGGCCCACCGCTAGCCTGGTGATCGGCACGCACCGCGCCACCGACCAGGCCCTCCGGGCCACCGTCGACGCGGTGTCGAACCTCGACGCCGTGACGGCAGTCGCGAGCGTCCTCCGAGTAGAAGGAGCCTGATGGCCCACCAATGGCGCGGACTGCTCCGCGAATACGCCGACCGCCTCGACGTCACGGACGCCACGCCGATCATCACGCTCGGCGAGGGCGGCACGCCGCTCATCCCCGCGCCCGCGCTGTCCGCCCGCACGGGCGCGAAGGTCTGGGTCAAGTACGAGGGCATGAACCCGACGGGGTCCTTCAAGGACCGCGGCATGACCATGGCCATCTCGAAGGCCGTGGAGCACGGCGCGAAGGCCGTGATCTGCGCGTCGACCGGCAACACGTCCGCGTCCGCCGCGGCGTACGCGACGCACGCGGGCATCACCGCCGCGGTGCTCGTGCCCGAGGGCAAGATCGCGATGGGCAAGCTCAGCCAGGCCGTCGCCCACGACGCGCAGCTCCTCCAGGTCCGCGGCAACTTCGACGACTGCCTCGACATCGCGCGCGAGCTCAGCGCCAACTACCCGGTGCACCTCGTCAACTCCGTGAACAACGACCGCATCGAGGGCCAGAAGACGGGCGCCTTCGAGGTCGTCGAGGTGCTCGGCGACGCCCCGGACTTCCACCTCATCCCCGTCGGGAACGCCGGCAACTACACCGCCTACACGCGCGGCTACCGCGAGGACCTCGAGGCCGGCAACGCCACCAAGCTCCCGCGCATGTTCGGCTTCCAGGCCGCGGGCAGCGCGCCCATCGTCGACGGCGCCATCGTGAAGGACCCCGACACGATCGCCAGCGCGATCCGCATCGGCAACCCGGCCTCGTGGAAGCTCGCCCTCGAGGCGCAGCTGCTCACCGACGGCTGGTTCGGCGCGATCTCGGACGACAAGATCCTCGAGGCGCACCGCATCCTCTCCGCCGAGGTCGGCATCTTCGTCGAGCCGGCGTCGGCCATCAGCGTCGCCGGGCTGCTCGAGCGCGCCGAGGCCGGGCAGATCCTCAAGGGCGCGACGGTCGTCCTCACGGTCACGGGCCACGGCCTCAAGGATCCGCAGTGGGCGCTCCGCACCGCCGACGGCTCGGACGTCGCCCCCACGAGCGTGGGCGTCGACGTCGCCGAGATCGCGGGCGTGCTCGACCTGGTCGCGTCGTGACCGACGGCCCGATGCGGTCGGCGCTCGCGACGGGCCGTCGCGTGCAGGTGCGCGTGCCCGCGACGAGCGCCAACCTCGGCCCCGGCTTCGACACGCTCGGCCTCGCGCTCGCGCTGTACGACGACCTCACGGTCACGGTTCGCGACGCCCCGGGCGCGACCGTCGACGTCCGCGGCGTCGGCGCGGGCGAGGTGCCCACCGACGAGACCAACCTCGTCGTCACGGCCATCGCCCACACCTTCGCGGCCTTCGACCAGCCGATGCCCGGCCTCGACCTCGTGGCCGAGAACCGGATCCCGCACGGCCGCGGCCTCGGCTCCTCGGGTGCCGCCATCGTGTCCGGGATCATGGCGGCCCAGGGCCTCCTCGCCGGCACGGTCGAGATCGACGCCGACGCGCTCCTCCGCCTCGCCACCGAGATGGAGGGCCACCCCGACAACGTCGCGCCCGCGCTGTTCGGCGGCCTCACCATCGCGTGGGTCGACGGCCAGGGCCCGCAGCACAAGAAGCTCGCCGTGCACCGCGGCGTCTCGCCGCTCGTGCTCGTGCCGGTCGCGACCATGTCCACCGCGCTCGCCCGCAGCCTCCAGCCGGAGTCCGTCCCCCACGAGGACGCGATCTTCAACGTGTCGCGCTCGGCGCTGCTCATCGCGGCGCTCATCCAGAGCCCCGAGCTGCTGCTCGCGGCCACCGAGGACCGCCTGCACCAGGACTACCGCGCCGCCGCCATGCCCGAGACCAACGAGCTCGTGCACCTGCTGCGCGAGCGCGGCTTCGCGGCCGTGGTCTCCGGGGCGGGGCCGTCGCTGCTCGTCCTCGGCAGCGACCCGGGCCAGCGCCTCACGGCGGCCGAGCTCGTCGCCGAGCGCAGCGCCACCCCGTGGACCGCGCTCATGCTCGCCGTCGACGTGAAGGGCTGCACGGTCCAGGTCGTCGACGAGGGATCCGCGCCGGCCGCCTAGCCGGGACGCGCGGGTCGCGCACCCGGCGCGCCGTTCCCTGCACGGGCGGCACGCCGGGTGCTAGGCTCTGGTCGACCCCGGGGTCAACGGATCCACGCATGCGCGTCGGAGATCCGGTCCCGGTGGTCGTTCTCACCACTCATCCGCTGTCGTCTCTGCAAGATCCCGTGCCCCCGTGCCCGACAGCAGCTCCGGACGGAATCAGACCGCCCGCCGCTTTCGCAGAGACACACGCGATCGGCTCTCCTCCGCACGGGCTTCGCCCCGGCGGACAGGGGAAAGGACCCACGAACATGACCGATGTCGACACCCGCGCCTCTGACGCGGACCTGAGCACGCTCCGCGTCTCCCAGCTCCAGGCCATCGCCTCCGAGCTCGGGATCCCGGGCGGCTCCAAGCTCCGGAAGGGCGAGCTCGTGACCGCGATCTCCGAGATCCGGGCAGCCCGGGGGCTCTCCGCCTCCACCGAGGAGACGGCTCCCGCCTCCGATGCCCCCACCGAGGTCGCGGACGCCCCCGTCGAGGACGCCGCTCCCGTCGAGGCGCCCGCCGCCCCGGTCGCGGACGCCGCCCCCGTCGAGGCGCCCGCCGCCCCGGTCGCGGACGCCGACCCCGTCGAGGCGCCCGCCCCCGTCGAGGCGCCCGCCGCCGACGAGGCCCCGGCCGAGCAGCCCGCGCGCTCCGGCCGCGGATCGCGCCGCGCCACCACCCCGCGCATCGTGCCCGAGCGCATCGAGGAGCCCGTCGAGGCCCCCGCCGCGGTCGAGCCCGCCGGCACCGGACTCGAGGCCCGCATCGCGCAGGCCACCGGCGGCCGCGCCGCCTCCTCCCGCGCCCAGGCGCCCCGCGCCGACGAGGCCCGCACCGAGGCGCCCGCCGGACGCCGCGGATCGCGCCGCGCCACCAGCGCCGGGGTCGTGGATCCCGCCGCCGAGGCCCCGCGCCAGGCCGCGCAGCACGTGAACAGCGGCCAGACGGCCGACCAGCTGGTCCCCGCCGAGGCCGAGGCGCCCGCCGCCGACGCGTCGACCGAGGAGCAGGCCCCGCAGCAGCGCTCCGGCCGCGGCCGTCGCCGCGGCGGACGCGACGCCCAGGACGGCGCCGCGCAGGACGCGCCCGCCGAGACCGCCGCCGACGAGGCGCCCGCCGCGTCGGATGCGCAGTCCTCGGGCGACGACCGCGACCGCGACTCCGACGACCAGGGCGGCCGCGACGGCCGCGAGGGTCGCGAGGGCGGCCGCAACCGCAGCCGCAACCGCCGGAACCGCGACCGCGACCGCGGACGCGACCAGGACGACCAGCAGCAGGGCGGCCGCGACCAGGCCCCGCGCGAGCAGGACGCCGACGAGGAGGCGCAGGAGGAGGCCCGCACGGGCCGCCAGCGCCAGAACGGCCGCGGCCAGGGCGACCGCCAGCAGGACGTGCGCGCCGACCAGGCCCGCGCCGACCTCGGACGCGACGAGGAGCGCGGCGGACGCAGCCGCTACCGCGACCGCAAGCGCGGCCGCGGCCAGGGCGGCGACGACTTCGAGCCCGAGGTCACCGAGGACGACGTCCTCCTGCCCGTCGCCGGCATCCTCGACGTGCTGGACAACTACGCGTTCGTCCGCACGAGCGGCTACCTGCCCGGCACGAACGACGTCTACGTCTCGCTCGGCCAGGTCAAGAAGCACTCGCTGCGCAAGGGCGACGCCATCGTCGGCGCCATCCGCCAGCCGCGCGAGAACGACAGCCAGAGCCGCCAGAAGTACAACGCGATCGTGAAGATCGACTCGGTCAACGGCCTGCCGCCCGAGGAGGCCGCGAACCGCGTCGAGTTCGGCAAGCTGACGCCGCTCTACCCGCAGGACCGCCTGAGCCTCGAGACCGAGCCCAACAAGCTGACCACGCGGATCATCGACCTCGTGTCGCCGATCGGCAAGGGCCAGCGCGGCCTCATCGTCTCGCCGCCCAAGGCCGGCAAGACGCTCGTGCTCCAGGCCATCGCGAACGCCATCGCCACCAACAACCCCGAGGTCCACCTCATGGTCGTGCTGGTCGACGAGCGTCCCGAGGAGGTCACCGACATGCAGCGCACGGTGAAGGGCGAGGTCATCGCCTCCACCTTCGACCGTCCCGCCGAGGACCACACCACGGTCGCCGAGCTCGCCATCGAGCGCGCGAAGCGCCTCGTGGAGCTCGGCCACGACGTGGTCGTGCTGCTCGACTCGATCACCCGCCTCGGCCGCGCGTACAACCTCGCGGCCCCCGCATCGGGCCGGATCCTCTCGGGCGGCGTCGACTCGTCGGCGCTCTACCCGCCGAAGCGCTTCTTCGGCGCGGCGCGCAACATCGAGCACGGCGGGTCGCTCACGATCCTCGCCACGGCGCTCGTGGAGACCGGATCCAAGATGGACGAGGTCATCTTCGAGGAGTTCAAGGGCACCGGCAACATGGAGCTCCGCCTCTCGCGCGCCCTCGCCGACAAGCGGATCTTCCCGGCCGTCGACGTCAACGCCTCCGGCACGCGCCGCGAGGAGATGCTCATGGGCGCCGACGAGGTCAAGGTCACGTGGAAGCTGCGCCGCGCCCTCGCCGGGCTCGAGCAGCAGCAGGCCCTCGAGATCGTCCTCAGCCGCCTGAAGGAGACGACGTCCAACGTCGAGTTCCTCATGAAGGTCCAGGCCTCCATGCCCAACACCGCGAACGGCCAGTCCCACCAGAGCCACGGGCACGGCGCGCACGAGAAGGGCTGACGCGTGTTCGAGTCCGTCGTCCAGCTGCTGGAGGAGCACGAGGAGCTCCAGCAGCAGCTGGGCGACCCCGAGCTGCACGCGGACGCG
The DNA here is from genome assembly GCF_001280205.1 of Clavibacter capsici. Lineage (NCBI taxonomy): Bacteria > Bacillati > Actinomycetota > Actinomycetes > Micrococcales > Microbacteriaceae > Clavibacter > Clavibacter capsici. The sequence continues at coordinate 1,123,378 of NZ_CP012573.1, forward strand.
TCGCGCTCGCGCAAGGTCAACCGGCGCTACGCCGAGCTGAGCCGGATCGTCGCCGCGCACGCGGAGTGGACCCAGCTCACCGACGATCTCGCCGCGGCCCGCGAGCTGGCCGAGGAGGACCCGGCGTTCGCCGACGAGATCCCCGGCCTCGAGGCGTCGCTCGACGAGGCGCAGGAGAAGCTCAGGCGGCTCCTGATCCCGCGCGACCCCGACGACGCCCGCGACGTCATCATGGAGATCAAGATGGGGGAGGGCGGCGCCGAGAGCGCGCTGTTCGCCGCCGACCTGCTCCGGATGTACCTCCACTACGCGGAGTCCCGCCGCTGGAAGACCGAGGTCCTCAGCCAGACGCAGAGCGACCTCGGCGGCTACAAGGACGTGCAGGTCGCCATCAAGGGCACATCCGACGACCCCGCGCTCGGCGTGTGGGCGCACCTCAAGTACGAGGGGGGCGTGCACCGCGTGCAGCGCGTGCCGGCCACCGAGTCGCAGGGCCGCATCCACACGTCCGCCGCGGGCGTGCTCGTGATCCCCGAGGTGGAGGAGGTCGAGGAGGTCGCCATCGACCCCAACGACCTCAAGATCGACGTGTACCGCTCGTCCGGCCCCGGCGGCCAGTCGGTGAACACGACCGACTCCGCCGTCCGCATCACCCACCTGCCCACGGGCATCGTGGTCGCGATGCAGAACGAGAAGAGCCAGCTGCAGAACCGCGAGGCCGGCATGCGCGTGCTCCGCGCGCGCGTGCTCGCCAAGCAGCAGGAGGAGATCGACGCGGAGGCCTCGGCCGTGCGCCGCAGCCAGATCCGCACGATGGACCGGTCCGAGCGCATCCGCACGTACAACTTCCCGGAGAACCGCATCGCGGACCACCGCACGGGGTACAAGGCGTACAACCTCGACGCCGTGATGGACGGCGCCCTCGACCCGGTCGTGGAGTCCTGCATCCTGGCCGACGAGGAGGCGCGGCTCGACGCGCTCGGGGGCGACGCGTGACGCGTCGTCCCGTCCCGCGTGGCTGACACGGAGGGCGTCCCGGCCACCGTGGACGCCCTCCGCATGCGCGTCGGCCAGGCCCTCGCGGCGGCCGGCATCGAGGATCCCGCGGTCGACGCGGAGCTCCTCGTCGGCCACGTGCTCGGCCTCAGCCGCGGGCAGGTGCAGTCGCGGGCGATCACGCGCCAGGCCGTCGACGCCGCGGACGCCGCCCGCGTCCTGGAGCTGACCGCCCGCCGCGCCCGCCGCGAGCCGCTGCAGCACATCACGGGCGTCGCGCACTTCCGCTCGCTCGAGCTCCTCGTGGGCCCGGGCGTGTTCGTGCCGCGGCCCGAGACGGAGCACGTGGCGCAGCTCGCGATCGACGCGCTGTCGGCGGCCCCCGGGGACGCTCCCGTCGCGGTCGACCTCGGCACGGGATCCGGCGCGCTCGCCCTCGCGCTCGCCACCGAGGTGCCGCACGCGCGCGTGCACGCGATCGAGGTGTCGCCCGCCGCGCACGCGTGGACGGCCCGCAACGTCGCGCGCCTCGCGCCCGACGTGGACCTCGTGCTCGGCGACCTCGCCGACGCCTTCCCCGAGCTCGACGGCCGGGTCTCCGTCGTCGTCTCCAACCCGCCCTACATCCCGGTCGACGCGGTGCCGCGCGACCCCGAGGTGCGGCTGCACGATCCCGCGCTCGCGCTCTACGGCGGCGCCGACGGCCTCGACGTCGTGCGGCTCGTGTCCACGACCGCGCGGCGGCTCCTCCACCCGGGCGGCGCCCTCGTGATCGAGCACGGCGAGCTGCAGGGCGACGCGATCCGCGCGCTCCTCGACGCGGACGGCTGGCGCGCGACCGCGACGCACCAGGACCTCACCCGGCGCGACCGCGCGACGACCGCGCTGCGCTGACGCGGATCCCGCGCGGCGGGCGCACGGCCCCGTGGCGGCTCAGCCCGCGTGCGCCTGGGCGCGCACGAACGCCTCCACCGCCGGCAGCAGGTCGCCGTCCCCGCGCACGTGGTGCCCGTGGATCCCGAGCCGGCGCGCCGACTCCACGTTGTCGAGCCGGTCGTCGGCGAAGAAGGTGCGCTCCGGCGGCTGCCCGTAGGCGGCGAGCACGGCGCGGAACACGGCCGGATCCGGCTTCCGGGCCCCGTAGCCGCTCGACGTCCGCAGGTGCTCCAGCCCGAACAGCGGCACGAGCTCCGGCGCGAGCGTCGGCAGGTGCCGGGCCGCGAGCGCGTTGTTGTTGGTGAGCAGCGTGATCCGCCCGGCCTCGCGTGCGCGGGCCACGGCCTCGAGCGCCGCCGGCCGCACCGTCATGGACGCGCGGCGCCGACGCACCCACTCGTCCTCGTCCATGTCGACGCCCACGGCCGCGCAGAACGCGGGGAGGTAGGAGTCCGCGTCGAGGCGCCCCGCCTCCGCGGCCCACTCGCCGTCGTCGTTGTACCAGCGGCGGCGCAGCTCGGGCAGGTCGTGGCCCGTCGCGGCGGTGATCCGGTCGGCCGGCCCCCGCCAGTCGTGGTCGTACAGCACGTCGTCCATGTCGAACACGAACAGGAGCCCGCGCGGGGCGGGGGAGGAGGGCCGGGAGGTCACCCGATCCAGTATGCGGGCCCGCACGCCACGCGGATCCGCCGCTCAGGGCCACGGGCACGCGCTCGGCTACGATGAGCGACGACATGGCGCGCATCTACGACTGCTCAGTCGACACCGACCTCCTCACCGGCATGAGACTCGCCCGACAGGCGGTGGGCCGCGGCGAGGTCGTCGTCATCCCCACGGACACCGTCTACGGCATCGCCGCCGACGCGTTCAACCCCGAGGCCGTGCAGCGGCTGCTCGACGCCAAGGGCCGCGGCCGCGACGCGCCGCCTCCCGTGCTCATCCCCGGCCGGTCGACGCTCGACGCCCTCGCCGACTTCGTGCCCGACGTCGTCCGCCGCCTCGTGGACGAGTTCTGGCCGGGCGGCCTCACGGTGATCCTCGTGGCGCAGCCGTCCCTCGTCTGGGACCTCGGCGAGACCCGCGGCACCGTCGCACTCCGCATGCCCGCCAACTCCTTCGCGCTCGAGCTCCTCGCGGAGACCGGCCCGCTGGCCGTCTCCTCCGCCAACAAGACCGGCCAGCCCGCGGCCGCGACCGCCCAGGACGCCGCCGAGCAGCTCGGCGACTCCGTCTCGATCCTCCTCGACGGCGGCGCCGCCGGGGGAGCGGCCTCGACCATCGTCGACGCCTCGCGCGTCACCGAGGCGGGCGGCCGCGTCCGCATCGTCCGCGAGGGCGCCGTCACGCGCGCGCAGATCCAGCAGCTCATCGGCGACGAGCTCGAGCCCGTCGTCGCGGCGCCGAGCGAGCCCGCCGAGCCGGAGGCCTCCGACGACGCGCCGGCCGCCCCCGACCTGCCCGCGACGCCCGACGCGCCCGAGGCCCCCGCGGCATCGCGAGCGGCGCCGAGCGCGCCGACGGATCCGCGGATCCCGACGCCGCGCCCGCCGCCCCGTCCGCGACCGAGCCCCCCGCGGACCCGCCCGCGCACCCCCGGTGACCTACTACGCCGCCATGGCGGTCGTCTCGGCGGTCATCACGCTCGTCCTCTCGATGGTCGTCATGAAGCTCGGCTACCGCTTCCGGCTCTACCCGGCCATCCGCGCGCGCGACGTGCACACGCAGCCCACGCCCCGACTCGGCGGCGTCGCGATGTTCGCCGGGATCCTGGTGGCCTTCGCCGTGGCGTCCCAGGTCTCCTGGTTCGGCCTGGTCTTCGAGCGTCCCGGTCCCGTCTTCGCGATCCTCGGCGCCGCGCTCATGATCGTCGTCATCGGCGTCCTCGACGACGTCTACGACCTCGACTGGATGATCAAGCTCGCCGGCCAGATCCTCGCCGCCGGCCTCCTCGCCTGGCAGGGCGTCGCCATCTCGTCGCTCCCCATCGGCGGCCTCACCGTCGGGTCGTCGCAGATGTCGATCATGCTGACGATCTTCGCCATCGTCCTCGTCATGAACGCCGTCAACTTCATCGACGGCCTCGACGGGCTGGTCGCCGGCGTCGCGATCATCGCCAACGGCGCGTTCTTCCTCTACAGCTTCCTGCTCTCCGACACCGCCACCGGCCAGACCGAGCGGTTCAACCTCGCGTCGCTCATCAGCGCGATCCTCATCGGCGCGTGCCTCGGCTTCCTGCCCTTCAACTGGCACCCCGCGAAGCTCTTCATGGGGGACGCGGGCGCGCTCCTCGTCGGCCTCCTCATGGCCACGAGCGCCATCGCGGTCACGGGCGAGATCGACCCGAACCCGGAGACCTTCGGGCGCTCGCAGCTGCTGCCCGCGTTCCTGCCGATCCTGCTGCCGTTCGCGATCCTCATCGTGCCGCTGCTCGACTTCGCCCTCGCGGTGTTCCGGCGCCTCAAGGCCGGCAAGTCCCCGTTCAGCGCCGACCGCAAGCACCTGCACCACCGCCTGCTCGACATGGGGCACTCGCGCCTGCACGCGACGCTGATCTTCTACGCGTGGACGGGCGTCGTGTCCGTCGGCTGCCTGCTCATGTTCGTGGTGCAGCCCTACGCCTGGGGCGTCGCCTTCATCGCGGTGGGCATGGTCGCCTGCGCCGTCATCACGCTGGCGCCGCTCAGCCGCCGCAAGCGCCTCGAGGCCGCCGCGCAGCTCGTCCCCGCCGACGCGGACTCGGACGACGCCGCCGCGTACGACCCGCTGGACGAGGCCGCGGGCGACCGCCCGCTCGCGCGCCTCACGGAGTCCGAGCTCGAGACGGTCGAGCGCGAGCACGCCGACCTCGCCACCGGGGCCGTCGCGACCCGGCCCACCGACGCCCCGCATGCCGGGAACAGCAAGGAGACGACATGACCGACAGCCCGAGCGCGCCCGCCCCCGCGGAGCGCCCCGCGAAGAAGGACGTCTTCACGCGCATCCTCATCGGCGGGGCCGTCCTCGCCTTGGCCATCGCGGTGGTCGGCGGCATCGTCGGATTCGCGGTGGACGGCGGGCGCGGGCTCCTCAGCGCCGTGATCGGCAGCGCCATGGCGCTCGTGTTCCTCGGCCTCACGGCCGGCAGCATCCTCTTCGCGAACCGGTTCCAGTCCTCGCCGATCTACCCGACCCTGTTCTTCTCGGTCGTCCTCGGGGCGTGGCTCGTGAAGTTCGTCGTGTTCCTCGCGGTCGCGATGGTGCTGAAGGAGCAGCCGTGGATCAACCTGGTCGTGCTCTTCGTCACGGTCATCGTGGGCGTCGTGGGCGCCCTGGTGATGGACATGGTCGTCATCACCAAGGCGCGCGTCGGGTACGTCAGCGACGCCCAGCTGCCGGGCCGCTGACCGGGCGCGTCCCCGCCGTCGCCGGGGGGACGCGATTAGTCAGGGCACCCTCATTGTTGATAGTCTCTCTCGAGACGATTCCCGTCGGGCCGTGCCCAGATCCACCTCACGCCGGCGTCTTCTCACCCCATCCGTTCGTCGCCGCGAGAGCTCGCGCTCCACGCCCCGAAACAGGAGATAGCGCTGTTGGCCATCGCCGCACCCAGCATCATCACCCTCGCCGCTGAAGACTCGGGTGAGGGGTTCCACGCTCCCACGCTCTCGGAGTTCTTCCCGCCCATCGCCTTCTTCGAGGGCACGGGCTTCGACCTCAACCGCATCATGCTCATCAGGCTCCTGGTGATGGCGGTGCTCGTGGTCCTGTTCGTCGTGGGCACGCGCAAGCTCGCGCTGGTCCCCGGCCGCGGGCAGAACCTCGTCGAGATGGGCGTCGACTTCGTCCGCGTCAACATCGCGGAGGACATCCTCGGCAAGAAGGACGGCCGTCGATTCCTGCCGATCCTCATGACCATCTTCTTCCTGGTCCTCGGCATGAACCTCACGGGCGTCATCCCGTTCCTCAACATCGCGGGCACGTCCGTCATCGGCCTCCCGCTGCTCCTGGCGCTCGTCGCCTACGTGACCTTCATCTACGCCGGCATCAAGGACCGGGGCGTGATGTTCTTCAAGAACACGCTGTTCCCCGCCGGGGCGCCGAAGCCGGTCTACCTGCTCCTCACGCCCATCGAGTTCCTCTCGACGTTCATCATCCGGCCGGTCGCTCTCACGCTCCGACTCCTGATGAACATGCTCGTGGGGCACCTCCTGCTGGTGCTCTGCTTCTCCGCGACGTGGTTCTTCCTCTTCGAGGCACAGGGCGCGCTCAAGATCCTGGGCGCCGGGACCCTCGTCCTCGGATTCGCGTTCACGCTCTTCGAGCTGCTCGTCGCCGTCCTGCAGGCCTACATCTTCGCCCTCCTCACCGCCGTCTACATCCAGATGGCCGTGGCGGAGGAGCACTAAGCGGTCTCGTCCACCAACGAGATCACCCAACCGGAAGGAAACCCCAGTGGACCCCATCATTCTCGCCGAGATCAACGGCAACATCGCGACCGTCGGCTACGGCCTCGCAGCGATCGGCCCCGGCATCGGTGTCGGTATCGTCGCCGGCAAGACCGTCGAGGCCATGGCCCGCCAGCCCGAGATGGCCGGCAGCCTCCGCACCACGATGTTCCTCGGCATCGCGTTCTCCGAGGCGCTCGCGCTCATCGGCCTCGCGACCTACTTCATCTTCACCAACTGAGGGACACGCACATGCTCACGCCCCACAACGTGATGGCGGCAGGTGAAGAAGCGCCGAGCATCCTCCTTCCCGCGGTCTACGACATCGTGTGGTCGGCGGTCGTGTTCGTCGTCCTCCTGGTCGTCATCTGGAAGTACGCGCTGCCGCGTGTCTACGCCATGCTCGACGGTCGCACCGAGGCCATCGCCGGCGGCATCGAGAAGGCCGAGCGCGCGCAGGCGGAAGCCGACGCCGCGAAGGCCGAGCTCACCGCGCAGCTCGCCGAGGCCCGTGCCGAGGCCGGTCGCATCCGCGACCAGGCCCGCGTCGACGCCACGGCGATCGCTGCGGAGATCAAGGAGCAGGCCCAGGCCGACGCCGCCCGGATCACCGCGAGCGCGCAGCAGCAGATCGAGGCCGAGCGCCAGCAGGCGGTCGTCTCGCTCCGCTCCGAGGTCGGCTCGCTCGCGATCGACCTCGCGTCCGGCGTCATCGGCCAGAGCCTCGCGGACGACCAGCGCTCCACCGCGCTCGTCGACCGGTTCCTCGCCGACCTGGAGGCCAGCGAGGCCGCCGGCAGGACGGGATCCGCCAGCTGATGGGCAGTGCATCGCGCGCATCGCTGGACGCGGCCCGTCGCGTCCTCGCGGAGCTCGGGGGCGTCGACCTGTCGACGGCCGGTCAGCTCCTCGGGGCCGGCCGCGCCATCGGCGGATCCACGCACCTGCTCTCCGCGCTGGCGGACACCGGCATCGCGCCGGAGGTCAAGCACAGCATCGTGGACCGGGTCTTCGGCGCCACGGTGCAGGAGCCCGCGCTCCGCGTCATCCGCGCGGTCGTCGACGGCCGCTGGTCGTCGCACGACGAGCTGCTCGCGGGCGTCGAGGAGCTCGGCATCCGCGCCGTGGCCATGTCCGCTCCGGAGGGCACGCCCATCGAGGCGGAGCTGTTCACGTTCGGACGGGCCGTCGCCACCGCGGACGGCCTCGAGCTCGCGCTCGGCGACAAGCTGGGCGATCCCGAGGCCAAGTCGACGCTCGTCCACCGCCTCCTCGGCGGCCGGGCATCCGAGCAGACCGTGGTCATCATTGAGCAGCTCGTGCAGCAGCCCCGCGGCCGCCGCATCGGGGAGCTCGTGCGCCACGCCGCCACCCTCGTGGCGGACCAGGCGGGCCTCACCATCGCCACGGTCCGCGTCGCCTCGCCCCTGTCGCCCGAGCAGTCGGAGCGCCTCGCGCAGGCCCTGAGCCGCCGGTACTCCCGGCGGGTCGAGCTGAACCAGGTCGTGGACCACGACCTCGTCGGCGGCCTCCGCGTCCAGATCGGCGACGACGTCATCGACGGCAGCGTCGCCACCAGGATCAACGATTTGAGACTCCAGTTCGCCTGACCGGCGGGCGTCACCTCGGGGGCCTTCCGCTCTCGTGAATGCAAAGGGAAAGAAGATGGCAGAACTTTCGATCAGCCCCGACGAGATCCGGGACGCGCTCAAGGACTTCGTGCAGTCCTACGAGCCCGGCAAGGCCTCGACCGAAGAGGTCGGCTACGTGCTCGACGCGGGCGACGGAATCGCCCACGTGCAGGGCCTGCCCGGCGTCATGGCCAACGAGCTCATCACGTTCGCCGACGGGACCCTGGGCCTCGCCCAGAACCTCGAGGAGAGCGAGATCGGCGTCATCGTGCTCGGCGAGTTCGCCGGCATCGAGGAGGGCATGGAGGTGCGCCGCACCGGCGAGGTGCTCTCCGTCCCCGTGGGCGACGCCTACCTCGGCCGCGTCGTCGACCCGCTGGGCAACCCCATCGACGGCCAGGGCGAGATCGTCAGCGAGGGTCGTCGCGCGCTCGAGCTCCAGGCGCCCGGCGTCATGCAGCGCAAGAGCGTGCACGAGCCCATGCAGACCGGCATCAAGGCCATCGACGCCATGATCCCGATCGGCCGCGGCCAGCGCCAGCTCATCATCGGCGACCGCCAGACCGGCAAGACGGCCATCGCGATCGACGCGATCATCAACCAGAAGGCCAACTGGGAGTCCGGCGACACGAACAAGCAGGTCCGCTGCATCTACGTCGCCATCGGCCAGAAGGGCTCGACCATCGCCTCCGTGCGCGGCGCCCTCGAGGAGGCCGGCGCCATGGAGTACACGACGATCGTCGCGTCCCCCGCGTCCGACCCCGCCGGCTTCAAGTACCTCGCGCCCTACACCGGCTCGGCCATCGGCCAGCACTGGATGTACGGCGGCAAGCACGTCCTCATCATCTTCGACGACCTGTCCAAGCAGGCCGAGGCCTACCGCGCCGTCTCGCTCCTCCTGCGCCGCCCGCCGGGACGCGAGGCGTACCCCGGCGACGTGTTCTACCTGCACTCCCGCCTGCTCGAGCGCTGCGCCAAGCTCTCGGACGAGCTGGGCGCCGGATCGATGACGGGCCTGCCCATCATCGAGACGAAGGCGAACGACGTCTCGGCGTACATCCCGACCAACGTGATCTCGATCACCGACGGCCAGATCTTCCTCCAGTCCGACCTGTTCAACGCGAACCAGCGTCCCGCGGTGGACGTCGGCATCTCGGTGTCCCGCGTCGGCGGCGACGCCCAGGTGAAGAGCATCAAGAAGGTCTCCGGCACGCTCAAGCTCGAGCTCGCGCAGTACCGCTCGCTCGAGGCGTTCGCGATCTTCGCGTCCGACCTCGACGCGGCCAGCCGTCGCCAGCTCGCCCGCGGCGCGCGCCTCACCGAGCTGCTCAAGCAGCCCCAGTACTCGCCGTTCCCCATCGAGGAGCAGGTCGTCTCGATCTGGGCGGGCACCAAGGGCAAGCTCGACGAGGTCCCCGTCGAGGACATCCTCCGCTTCGAGCGGGAGCTGCTCGACCACCTCCACCGCAACACGGAGGTGCTGTCGCAGCTGAAGGAGAAGAACGTCCTCACCGACGACATCGTCGACGCGATGGACAAGGCCGTGGACGCGTTCAAGCTCGAGTTCCAGACGGGCGAGGGCAAGCCGCTCGCCTCGGTGGGATCCGAGAGGTTCGAGCCCGCCAAGGCCGAGGACGTCAACCAGGAGCAGATCGTCAAGGGCAAGCGCTGACGCGCTCGCCTCACCGATCCGCCACCGACCGAGACCGATAGGGAGACTCATGGGAGCGCAACTCCGGGTCTACACGCAGAAGATCAAGTCCGCGCAGACGACGAAGAAGATCACCCGCGCGATGGAGCTGATCTCCGCGTCGCGCATCCAGAAGGCGCAGCAGCGGATGGCGGCGTCCGCGCCGTACTCCCGCGCCGTCACGCGCGCGGTCTCGGCGGTGGCGACGTTCTCCAACGTCGACCACATCCTCACGACCGAGCCCGAGAAGGTGGAGCGGGCGGCGATCGTCATCTTCGCCTCCGACCGCGGCCTCGCGGGCGCGTTCAGCTCCAGCGTCCTGAAGGAGTCGGAGCAGCTCGCCGAGCTCCTCCGCTCGCAGGGCAAGGAGATCGTGTACTACCTGGTCGGCCGCAAGGCCGTCGGGTACTTCAAGTTCCGCAAGCGGGACTCGGAGCGCATCTGGACGGGCAGCACGGAGAAGCCCGAGTTCGAGACCGCGAAGTCGATCGGCGACGCGCTCGTGGAGAAGTTCACGACCGAGGCGTCCGAGGGCGGCGTGGACGAGATCCACATCGTCTTCAACCGCTTCGTGTCCATCGCCACGCAGAAGCCCGAGGTCGTCCGCCTGCTCCCGCTCGAGGTCGTCGAGGGGGTGGAGGCACCCGGCGAGGGCGCCGTCCTGCCGCTCTACGAGTTCGAGCCCGAGGTGGGCGACGTGCTCGACGCGCTGCTGCCCGTCTACATCGAGAGCCGCATCTTCAACGCGATGCTGCAGTCGGCCGCCTCCGAGCACGCCGCGCGCCAGAAGGCCATGAAGTCGGCGAGCGACAACGCCGACAAGCTCGTGACCACCTACACGCGGCTGCGGAACAACGCGCGGCAGACCGAGATCACGCAGCAGATCTCCGAGATCGTCGGCGGCGCGGACGCGCTCGCCTCAGCCAAGTAATCCTCACGCTCCACGAATGAAGAAGAGAGACATCAATGACTGACACCGCCACTGCGCCGGTCGACACCGACAGGGTGGCCGGCGTCGGACGCATCGTACGCGTCACCGGCCCGGTCGTGGACATCGAGTTCCCGCACGACTCGATCCCCCCGGTCTACAACGCGCTGAAGACCACGATCACCATCGGCGAGGAGTCGACGGAGATCACGCTCGAGATCGCGCTCCACCTCGGCGACGACCTCGTCCGCGCCATCGCCCTGAAGCCCACGGACGGCCTCGTCCGCGGCCAGGAGGTGCGCGACACCGGTGCGGCCATCTCGGTCCCCGTCGGCGACGTCACCAAGGGCAAGGTCTTCAACGTCACGGGCGACATCCTCAACAACGAGGGCGGTGAGGCGATCGAGATCACCGAGCGCTGGCCCATCCACCGCAAGCCCCCGATGTTCGACCAGCTCGAGTCCAAGACGCAGCTGTTCGAGACCGGCATCAAGGTCATCGACCTCCTCACCCCGTACGTGCAGGGCGGCAAGATCGGCCTGTTCGGCGGCGCGGGCGTCGGCAAGACCGTCCTCATCCAGGAGATGATCCAGCGCGTCGCGCAGGACCACGGCGGCGTGTCCGTGTTCGCCGGCGTCGGCGAGCGCACGCGTGAGGGCAACGACCTCATCATGGAGATGGAGGAGGCCGGCGTCTTCGACAAGACCGCGTTGGTCTTCGGCCAGATGGACGAGCCGCCGGGAACGCGCCTGCGCGTCGCCCTGTCCGCGCTCACGATGGCGGAGTACTTCCGCGACGTGAAGAACCAGGACGTGCTGCTCTTCATCGACAACATCTTCCGCTTCACGCAGGCCGGCTCCGAGGTCTCCACGCTGCTCGGCCGCATGCCGTCCGCGGTGGGCTACCAGCCGAACCTCGCGGACGAGATGGGCGTGCTCCAGGAGCGCATCACGTCGACCCGCGGCCACAGCATCACGTCGCTGCAGGCCATCTACGTCCCCGCGGACGACTACACCGACCCGGCGCCGGCCACCACGTTCGCGCACCTCGACGCGACCACGGAGCTCAGCCGCGAGATCGCCTCGCGCGGTCTCTACCCGGCCGTCGACCCGCTGACGTCCACCAGCCGCATCCTCGACCCGCGGTACCTGGGCCAGGCGCACTACGACACGGCCACCCGCGTCAAGGCGATCCTGCAGAAGAACAAGGAGCTCCAGGAGATCATCGCGATCCTCGGTGTCGACGAGCTCTCGGAGGAGGACAAGGTCACGGTCTCCCGTGCCCGCCGCATCCAGCAGTTCCTCTCGCAGAACACCTACATGGCGAAGAAGTTCACGGGCGTCGAGGGTTCGACCGTGCCGCTGAAGAACACCATCGAGTCGTTCTCGAAGATCGCCGACGGCGACTACGACCACGTCGCCGAGCAGGCGTTCTTCAACGTCGGCGACCTCGACGACGTCGACCGCCGCTGGTCCGAGATCCAGAAGGAGAACGGCTGACATGGCCCGCGCTGATCTCACGGTCACCGTGGTCTCCGCCGACGAGCAGGTCTGGTCGGGTCAGGCGTCCATGGTCGTTGCGCGCACGAGCGAGGGCGAGATCGGCATCCTCGCCGGTCACGAGCCGCTCCTGGCGATCCTCGCGACCGGCAACGTCCGCATCACGCAGGACGGTGGCGCCGTGATCACGGCCGACGCCGACGAGGGCTTCCTCTCGGTGGAGAACGACAACGTGACGGTGGTCGCGCGCAAGGCCGCCCTGGTCGCGTAGCGTCACCTCCGTCCGACGGCGGACGGTCCCCTCGGGGGCCGTCCGCCTTCGTGCGTCCGGGCGGCGCGCTGCGTCTGCCGGTCCCGCATCCCGTCGGGGATCCCGCGCTCCACGTCCCGTCCGTCCCGTCCGTCCCTTCCATCCCCGGAGGTCCCGTGCTCGTCCTGCTGCCCCCGTCCGAGACGAAGCGCGACGGCGGGGACGACGGCTCCCGCCTCGCCCTCGACCGCCTCGCGTTCCCCGAGCTGACGGACGAGCGGCGGACGGTCGTGCGTGCGGTCGCCGACCTCGCGCGGGACCCCGAGGCCGCCGCGCGTGCGCTCAAGCTCGGGCCGCGCCAGGCCGGTGAGGTGGAGCGCAACCGCCTCCTCGAGTCGTCGCCGACCATGCCGGCGCTCCAGCGCTACACGGGCGTGCTCTACGACCCCATCGGCGCGGACGCCCTGGACGCCGCCCAGCTCGCCTTCGCCGGGCGGCACGTGGCCGTGCACTCGGCCCTGCTCGGGCCGGTGATGGCGACCGACCCCATCCCCGCGTACCGGCTCTCGCACGACAGCCGCGTGCCGGGCCTGCGGATGAAGGCGCACTGGGTCGCGTCGGTGCGGCGCGTGCTGGAGGGGGTGCCGGGCCTCGTCCTCGACCTCCGCTCCGACGGGTACGCCGCGCTCGGCCCGCGCCCGGGTCACGAGGACTCCGCGGTGGTGCGCGTCGTGGCCCGCGGCGCGGACGGCACGGTGCGCGCGCTCAACCACTTCAACAAGAAGGCCAAGGGCGAGCTGGTGCGCGCGCTGATCGAGGGCGGGCAGGACCTCGCCTCCGTCGCCGAGCTGCTCGACTGGGCCGAGGCCGCAGGGTTCGAGCTCGCGCGCGGCACATCCGGCGAGCTCGTGCTGGTGGCGGCCTCGCACTGAGCCCGCGCACGCGCCACCACCGCTCGATACACGAGCGGGGCTGTGTGGCGGGGCGTCCGGCCCGTGCGTCGGCTCAGGCGGCCCGGTGGCAGCCGACGACGTGGTCGTCGACGAGGCCCGACGACTGCATGAGCGCGTAGACCGTCGTCGGCCCGACGAACCGCAGCCCGTGGGCCTTGAGCTCGCGGCTGAGGGCGGTGGACTCCGGCGTGACGGCGGGGATGTCGTCCGCGGTCCCGGGCCGCGCCCGCGAGGCCGGGTCGGACGCGTGCGCCCAGACCATGCGGTCGAGGGCGCCGTCGCCGCGCTCGTCGATCAGCGCCCGGACGGCGCGGGCGTTGCCGGAGGCCGCGAGGATCTTGGCGCGGTTGCGGATGATGCCGGCGTCGCCCATGAGGCGCTCGACGTCGTCCTCGTCCATCGCCGCGACCGCGTCGACGTCGAAGCCGTGGAAGACCTCGCGGAACCGCGGGCGCTTGCGGAGGATGGTGATCCACGAGAGCCCGGCTTGGAAGCCCTCCAGGCAGAGCTTCTCGAACAGCGGCCGGTCGCCGTGCAGCGGACGGCCCCACTCCTCGTCGTGGTACCGGCGGTACTCGGGATCGCCGGCCGACCACGCGCAGCGGGCCAGCCCGTCGTCGCCGACCGCGATCGATGCCCGGGTCACGACGGCAGCACCGATCCCTCGACGGCCAGCAGCCGCACCTTGGTGGCGACGCCGTCGCCCGCGCTGAACCCCGTGACGCGTCCGTCGGCGCCGAGCACGCGGTGGCAGGGCACGAGGATGCAGAGCCGGTTGGCCCCCACGGCACCGCCCCCCGCCCGGGCCCCGCCCGGACGCCCCGCGGCCTGCGCGAGCGCGCCGTAGGTGGTGACGCCACCGTGGGGGACGCGCAGGAGCGCCTCCCACACCGCGACCCGGAACGGCGTGCCGGCGAGGCGGACGGGGACGTCGAACTCACGGCGGCGGCCGGCGAACCACTCCTCGAGCTGGCGCGCGGCCTCGTGGAGGACCGCGCTCGGCCGGTCGTCGAGGTGGTCGAGCGGCAGGCGGTCCGCGGTCGCGATGGAGAGCGCGAGGACCCGGTCGCCCTCGGCGACGAGCTCCAGACGGCCCACGGGCGACGGCACGCGCAGGAGCGCGGCGCCGGGCGGCAGGGTGCCGTGCGCGGGAGGCAGCGGCGGGCGTGGATCCGCGTGGCGCCTTGCGGAGGGGGCGAGGCGTTCGGGCGCGATGGCGGGAGCGGTGGAGGGCGTCATGCGGCGACGGTACGACGGTCCCGGTGGGCCCCGGGCGCGCCGGGGACGACGGGGGGAACGGATCCGCCCGACGCGTCGGGGGAGGAGGCGGGGAGCCGCGCCGCCGTCACCGGGAGCGCCCGTGCCCGTCCTGCGTGTGGACCTTGAGGTACACGAACGTCTCGGTGCTCACGACGCCCTCCAGCGCCCGGATGCGCGCGTTGAGGAGCTCGACGAGCTCCTCGTCGTCCTCGCACACCACCTCCGCGAGGAGGTCGAACGTGCCCGCGGTCATGACCACGTAGTCGACGGCGGGGATGGCCGCGAGGGCGTCCGCGACCACGCGCACGTCGCCGCTCACGGTGACGCCGATCATGGCCTGCCGGGTGAGCCCGAGCTGCTGCGGGTCCGTGAGCGCCACGATGCGGATCACGCCGGCGTCGGTGAGCTTCTGCACCCGCTGGCGGACCGCCGCCTCGCTCAGCCCGACCGCCTTGCCGATCTCGGCGTACGACCGGCGGCCGTCCTCGCGCAGCTGGTCGACGATGGAGCGGGAGATCGCGTCGACGGGCAGCCCGCGGGTGGAGGGGCGCTGGGGCGTGCTCATCGTCCGAGCATGACAGCCTGGCAGGAGCCGGGCAACCGGATCCGCGGCGCGTGTCCCCGCCGACGGGGCGGATGCCCCTCCGCCGACCCGGTGGCCGCCGACGGCGCCGCCCCTCGGCCGGGGCAGCGCGCGCGGTAGGATCCCTCTCAGCGCGTCCGGCCGCCCGAGGCCCGGCGCCCACCGCCCGTCCGGGCGCCGACCCTCGATGGAGCCGATGACGTGAGCGAGGGCTCCCACCGATCCGCTCGCGTCGGCGCGGGATCCTCCGCGGTCGCGGTCGTCACGCCCCGAGCGGTGGTCCTGCTGCCCGACGGCGCTCCGGCCCGCATCGTGGAGGAGCTGTGGCGGGTGGCGTCGGATCCGGCCGCCGTCGCGGAGTCGCTGGTCGCGGCCCTGCCGTTGCGCGGCCCCGACGAGGTCGCGTCCTTCGCGGTCGTCGTCCACGAGGGCGCGGGGCCGGAGGGCGCGCGGCTCCAGATCGTGCTGCGGGGCGACGCCGTCGTCGACGCGGACGACGGCGACGAGGACGGCCCGCGCCGCGTCGACGCCCGCGGGGTGCTCCCCTTCTACCTGGCCGCGCTCGACCGCGTGCGCGCGTACCGCGTCGGGCGCGCCGGGGGATCCGCATCCGTCGCGCTCCCCGGCGCGCTCCCGCTGGTGGCCGGCGCGGTCGCCTCGGACGCCGTGACCTGGCGGCTCGGCGCGCACGACCCCGCGGAGGCGGCGTCGGGCGACCCCGCGCGACCCGCCGTGCCCGTACCCGCGTCCGCGGCTCCTGCCGCCGGGACCGCCCTGGTCGACGACGCCGAGGCCGCCGCCCGCGCGCGGTCCGCGAGCGTGGCCACGGCCGCGATACCCGTCGCGCCCGACGTGCCTGACGAGCCCGTGGCCCGCGTCGTGCACGCCGTCCGCATCCTCCACGGCCGCGCGGCGCCCGTCCCCGGCGCGGCAGGCGCGCACGCGGCGGACGCCGAGCGGATCCCGCTGGACCCGCCGCTGATCGTGGGGCGCCGCCCGCGTCCGCCGCGCGTCAGCCGGGGACCGGAGCCGCGTCTCGTGACCGTGGCGTCGCCGCTCGGCGAGATATCCGGCACGCACGTCGCCATCCGGCAGGAGTCCGACGCGATCGTCGTCACCGACCTGGGCTCCACCAACGGCACCGCGGTGCTCGTGCCCGGGGCGGACCGCCTGGCGCTCCGGCCGGGGGAGTCGCTCGTGGTCGTGCCCGGCACCCGCGTCGACATCGGCGACGGCGTCGTCCTCGAGATCCTGGCCGCCCGATGACCGCCATCGGCGCCGACGTCGCGGAGCGCGCCCTCGAGCTGCCCGACGGCCGGACGCTCGTGCTCGGCTGGGCGTCCGCCACCGACCGGGGCCTCCGGCGCGACCACAACGAGGACAGCCTCCTCGCCGCCGTGCCGTACTTCGTCGTCGCGGACGGGATGGGCGGCCACGCGGCCGGCGACGTGGCGAGCGACGCCGTGATCCGCCGCCTCGCCGAGGAGCAGGGCCGCGCCGAGGGCGGGTTCGCGGATCCCGAGGGCGTGGAGCCCGCGCTCGAGCTGGCCGTCGACGACATCCGCGAGGAGACCGGCGACCTCGAGCTGCACGCCGGGACGACCGTCACGGGCGCGTGCCTCACGCTCGTCTCCGACCGGCCGTACTGGGCCGTGTTCAACGTGGGCGACTCCCGCGTCTACCAGCTGCGCGGCGACGTGCTCGAGCAGGTGACGGTCGACCACTCCGTCGTGCAGGAGATGGTGGACGCCGGCCGCATCACGCGCGCGCAGGCCGACCGGCACCCGGACGGCAACATCATCACGCGCGCGGTGGGCGTCGGCGACGCGGCGGAGGCCGACTACTGGCTGCTGCCCGTGACCGCGCGGCTGCGGCTCCTGGTCTGCTCCGACGGGCTCACGAAGGAGCTGGCGGACGCGGAGATCCGCGGGCACCTTCTGCGGGCGGACGACGCGGCGACGGCCGTGCGCGACCTCGTGGAGCACGCGCTCGACAACGGCGGGCGCGACAACGTCACGGCCGTCGTGGTGGACGTGCTGCGGATCGACCCGCCCGCGGACGCCGCCACGCCCCGCCGTCGCGGGCTGCGGCGCTGAGCCGGCGGCCGGCCCGCGCTACGCGTGCAGGGCGTCGTTGAGGATCGACCCGCCGCCCCGACGCGGCACCGCCTCGACGGCGCCCGTGAGCGAGTTGCGGCGGAACAGGATCCCCGGCCGCCCGGACAGCTCGACGGCCTTCACCTGGGGTGCGGTGCCGTCGGCGGTGGGAGCCTCGCCCGCGAGCCGGACCTTGGTGCCGGCCGTCACGTAGAGGCCGGCCTCCACGACGCTGTCGTCGCCGATGGAGATGCCGACGCCCGAGTTGGCGCCGAGCAGCGCCCGCTCGCCGATGACGACGCGCTCCGTGCCGCCGCCCGAGAGCGTGCCCATGATGGAGGCGCCGCCGCCCACGTCGGAGCCGTCGCCGACGACCACGCCCTGCGAGATCCGCCCCTCGACCATGGACGACCCGAGCGTGCCGGCGTTGAAGTTCACGAATCCCTCGTGCATCACGGTGGTGCCGGGGGAGAGGTGCGCGCCCAGCCGCACGCGCGACGCGTCGGCGATGCGCACGCGGTCCGGCGTGACGTAGTCGAGGAGGCGCGGGAACTTGTCGACGCCGTGCGCGGCGATGCCGGCGCGCTGGAGCGACGGCCGCAGCCGGTCGAAGTCGTCGGGGTGCACGGGGCCGGCGTTGGTCCACACGACGATGGGCAGCTGGCCGAAGATCCCGTCGAGGGAGATCGTGTTCGGCGCGACGAGCAGGTGGCTCAGCAGGTGCAGGCGGAGGTAGGCGTCGGGCGTGGACGCGGGCGGCGCCTGCAGGTCGATCTCGACGGTCACGATGTCGACCGTCACGCCGCGGCGCGGGTCGGCGACGGCGAGCTCCTCGATCCAGGCGGGGGCGATCCAGCGGTCCCGGCCGGCGGGCAGCGACCCGAGCTCGGGCGCCGGGAACCAGGTGTCGAGCACGGTCCCGTCGGAGGCGACGGTCGCGAGGCCGTAGCCCCAGGCGGATCCGGTGGCGGGCGCGGCGGACGAGGGCGAAGCGGGGGAGGCCATGCGGCCAGCGTACCGATCGCCGTGCGCCGTCCCGGGTCCTCCCCAGGCCCGCGTCCCGCCGCCGACCTAGGATGATCCGCATGCCGACCGCGACGCCCCCCGTGCCCGAGCTCGACCTCACGGCGGGGAGCGTGGAGGTCACCCGCGCCATCTGCGACATCGAGTCGGTCTCCGGCGACGAGGCCGCGCTCGCGGACGCCATCGAGCGCGCGCTCGCCGGCTGCGCGCACCTCGAGCTCGTGCGCGACGGCGACGCGGTCGTCGCCCGCACGCACCTCGGCCGCGACCGCCGCGTCGTCATCGCCGGCCACATCGACACGGTGCCCCTCAACCGCAACCTGCCCACGCGCACCGAGCACGAGGGCGGCGTCGAGTACCTCTGGGGCCGCGGCACCGTCGACATGAAGGCGGGTGTCGCCGTGCAGCTCGTGCTGGCGGCCGAGCTCGTGGATCCCGCCTACGACATCACCTGGATCTGGTACGACCACGAGGAGGTGTCCGACAGCCTCAACGGCCTCGGCCGCCTCGCCCGCACCCGGCCGGACCTGCTGGAGGGAGACTTCGCGATCCTCGGCGAGCCCACCCGCGCCGAGATCGAGGGCGGCTGCAACGGCAACCTCCGGGTCGAGGTCCGCGCGTTCGGGAGGCGCTCGCACTCGGCCCGCTCCTGGGTGGGCGAGAACGCGATCCACCGCATCGCGCCCGTGCTCGCCACGCTCGCCGCCTACGAGGCGCGCGAGGTCGAGGTCGACGGCCTCGTGTACCGCGAGGGCCTCAACGCCGTCGGCGTCACGGGCGGCATCGCCGGCAACGTCATCCCGGACGAGGCCATGGTCCACGTCAACTACCGCTTCGCGCCCAGCCGCTCCGGCGCCGAGGCCGTCGAGCACGTGACGAGCCTCTTCCCGGGCTTCGAGGTCACCGTCGTCGACCTCGCGGAGGGCGCGCGCCCGGGCCTCGACGCCGAGATCGCGCAGCCGTTCCTCGCCGCGGTCGGCGGCGAGGCGCGCCCCAAGTACGGCTGGACCGACGTGGCCCGCTTCAGCGCGCTCGGCGTCCCCGCCGTGAACTACGGCCCCGGCGATCCGCTCCTCGCCCACCACGACGACGAGCGCGTCGACGTGTCCCAGATCACGTCGTGCGAGCGCGGCCTCCGGGCGTGGCTGACCGCGCGCTGACCCGGCCGGTCGGGCGCCCGGCGACGCGCGACCTGCCGGACGACCGACCCGCGGCCCGCCTGCCCTGGTGGGCCGCCGTCCTCGGCGTCTACCTCGCGAGCCGCGTGCTCACGACCGTGCTGATGCTCGTGTCGGCCCGCAGCCAGATCCGCACCCCGTGGGCCCCCGCCTCGCCGTCCTACCTCCAGTTCGCGACCTTCTGGGACGCCGGCTGGTACCGCGACATCGCCACGTTCGGCTACCCGACGGTCCTCCCCGTCGACGCCGCGGGGCACGTGCAGGCGAACCCCTGGGCGTTCATGCCCGTGTACCCGGCCCTCGTGCGCGCGATCCAGGACGCCACGGGCGCGCCCTTCGAGGTGGCGGGCGTCGCCGTCTCCGTCGTCGCCGGGGCGGGCGCGGTGCTGGTCCTGCACCGCCTGCTGGCGCGCTTCCTCTCGCCGTCGTCCACGATGCTGGCGATCGTCATCGTGTGCGTCGCCCCCGTGTCGCCCATGTTCCAGATCGCGTACGCCGAGAGCCTGCAGACGCTGCTGCTCGTCACCGCGCTGCTCCTCCTCGTCGAACGCCGGTACCTCCTGCTCGTGCCCGTGGTCGTGGTCATGGCCCTCACGCGGCCGCTCGGGCTGGCGTTCGCGCTCGCCCTGATGCTGCACGGCGCCCACCGCCTGGCGACCGCGCGACGCGACCCGTTCCTCGCGGGGGAGCGGGCCCGGCTCGTCCTCGCGGCCACCTCGGCGGCGGCCGCGGGCGCCGCGTGGCCCGTGATCGCGTGGATCCGCACGGGCTCGTTCACCGCGTACACCGACACCGAGCTCTCCTGGCGGGCGGCGTACGTCGGCTACCGCCACCTCGTCCCGTTCGAGGCGTGGTTCGACGCGGGCGACTTCTGGATCGGCGGGGTCGGGGGCGCCGTCGCGGTCGTGCTCGTCGTGGCGGCCTTCGCGCTGATCCTCACGCGGCCCTCCGTGCGCGCCCTCGGTCCCGAGCTGCGCATCTGGCTCGCCGCGTACGGCCTCTACCTCTTCGCCGTCTTCTTCCCGCAGTCGAGCCTCTTCCGCCTGCTGCTGCCCATGATCCCGCTGGCCGGCGCGCTCGCCGTGCCCCGCTCGCGCGCGTACCGCGTGGGCGTCGTGCTCGCCATGGTGGCCGGCCAGTGGATCTGGATCGACCTGGTCTGGCGCGCCACCGCCGGCGACTGGACGCCGCCGTGATCCCGCCGCCCGCATCCCGCCGGGGATCCGGCCGCGCCCCCTCCGCAGCCCCGTCGGGGGCGCGGCGGCCGTAGCACGCGGTCGCGCGTTCATCGGCGTGCGCGTCCATGCGGGATAATGGAGGCACATCCACGAAAGGGGAGCCGAATGGCAGCCATGAAGCCCAGGACCGGCGACGGACCGATGGAGGCCGTGAAGGAGGGCAGGCTCATCATCGTGCGCGTGCCCTTGGAGGGAGGCGGACGACTCGTCGTCTCCGTCAACGACGCCGAAGCGAAGGAGCTTCACGACGCCCTCGCCGCGGTCACCAGCGCGAGCTAGTCGAGAGCGCATCACGCGACACCGCCCGCCCCGTCGACGACGGGGCGGGCGGTGCTGTCTCCGGGCGGCGGCCCGGCGGGG
Organism: Clavibacter capsici; assembly: GCF_001280205.1. NCBI lineage: Bacteria > Bacillati > Actinomycetota > Actinomycetes > Micrococcales > Microbacteriaceae > Clavibacter > Clavibacter capsici. The sequence continues at coordinate 1,144,423 of NZ_CP012573.1, forward strand.
TCAGCGGCCGGTCTTCGCGATCTGCAGCAGGCCGTCGCCCGCGGGCGAGAGCGACGCGACGACGGCGCCGGATCCCGCCGTCTCCTGCACGAGCGTGCGGAACGCGGCGGTCTGCGCGTCGCGCGCGGCGGGGTTCTGCACGCGGCCGCGCCAGAGGGCGTGCGGCACGAGCACCAGCCCGCCCGTGCGCGCGAGCCGCAGGCCGTGCTCGACGTACTCGATGACCTGCGCGGGATCCGCGTCGACGAGCACGAGGTCGTAGCTCGCGTCGCTCATCCGCGGCAGCACGTCGAGCGCGCGACCCGTGATGAGGCGCACCCGGTTCGCGGGCACCTCGGCGTCGGCCAGGATCTCGCGGGCCGCCTGCTGGTGGTCGAACTCGACGTCGATGCTCGTGAGGATCGCGCGGGGCGCGCCGCGGAAGATGCAGAGCCCGGAGACGCCGGCCCCCGTCCCGATCTCGATGACGCTGGTGGCGCGTGTCGCGGCCGCGAGCAGCGAGAGCTGCGCGCCGACGGCGGGGGAGACGGCCTCGATGCCGAGCTCGCGGGAGTGCTGGCGGGCCAGGGCGATGTGCTCGTCCTCGACGACGACGTCCTCGGCGAACTTCCACCCGGTCTCCTGGTCGGACACGCGGCACCTCCCTCTTCCGGGTCCCCAGGGTATCGGCCCGCGGGCGGCCGTCCGACCGGCGGCCTGTCCGCCGAGGCCCGAGGGGAGGCGAAGCGCTGACCGGACCCTGCGCCCGGGCGGATATCGGGCATCGACCGACTAGCCTGTGATCATGTTCGGCCTGACGTTCGAGAAGCTGATGCTCATCGGCATCATCGCCGTGTTCCTGCTCGGCCCCGAGCGGCTGCCGGTCTACACCCAGAAGCTCGCGGACCTGGTGAAGGCCGCGCGGCGCATGGCGACCGGGGCGCGCGAGCGCATGCGCGACGAGCTGGGGCCGGAGTTCGACGAGGTCGACTGGAAGAAGCTCGACCCGCGCCAGTACGACCCGCGCCGCATCATCAAGGAGGCGCTGTTCGAGGACGAGCCGGTCGTCACGAAGCCGCGCGTCCCCGTCGAGACCACCGTCGCCCGCCGGCAGCGCCTCGAGCGCGAGGCGGCCGCGGCCTCCGCGCAGCCCGCGCCGTTCGACGCCGAGGCCACCTGACGCGATCCCCGGTCCCTCTCGGGGTCAGGCCGCGCCGCTGAAGCGCGCGTCCACCGCGCGCGCCTCCTCCCGGAGTGCGTCGACCACCGCCCGCACCGACGGGCGCTCGGCGCGATCCGGCCGCAGCAGCACGTGCAGGTGACGCTTGGAGGCGACCCCGGACAGCCGCTTCACCACCACGCCGTCGTGCTCGCCGGCCGTGTAGCGCGGCAGCAGCGCGATGCCGTGGCCCGACGCCACGAGCGACTCCGTGATCCGGGTGTCGCTGAACCGCTGCACGACCCGCGCCGGCGCGCCCACGGCCTGCTCGATGTCGAGGAGGATCCGGTCGAACGGGAGGCCCTGCGGCACACCGATCCACGGCTCCCCGCTGAGGTCGGCGGGGCTGACGGACGCCCGGCCCGCGAGGCGGTGGTCGGCGGGCATCGCCACGTCGAGCGGCTCGACCATGAGCGGCACGATCACGAGGCCGAGCCCCCGCCACGTGCCGGCGCCCGCGAGCGAGTGGGCGATGACGACGTCGAAGTCGGCGGTGAGGTCGGCGAAGGCACGGGAGGCCGGATCCCGGTCGCTGGCGCGCAGCGTGAGGTCGGGGATCGCCGCGACCCGGTCGAGGAGCCCCGGCAGCAGCATCTGCGCCGCCGTGGGGAAGGTCGCGAGCGTGACCTCGCCCGAGGGCTGGTGCCGGAAGTCCTCCCACAGCGCCTCGGCGCGGGCCACGGCGACCGCGATGTCGGTCGCCGTGCGGGCCAGCGCGCGGCCGGCGTCGGTGAGCACGATCCCGCGCCCGGAGCGCTCGGTGAGGGGCACGCCCGCCTCGCGTTCGAGCACCTTGAGCTGCTGCGAGACGGCCGACGGGGTGCGTCCGGCGGCGCGCGCGACGGCGCCCACGCTGCCGCGGTCGGCCAGCTCGCGGAGGAGCTCGAGGCGGCGTATGTCCATGAAGGCAGGCTACACAACCAGGCAAGGACTATGAGCTTGTCCTGAACGGTGGCGGGTGGTCTCATGGTGGTGCGGCGGAATGCGCCGCCATCCGCCTTCTCGCAGGAGCACCACCATGACCGTCTTCCTCATCGCCGTCGCCGCCCTCTCCGTCTCCGCCATCGCCGGCACCGTCGTCGTCACCGCCCGCGACGGCTACCGCGCCGTGCCGACGCGCACGCACCGCAGCCACGTGTAGTCGACGCCCGACGCACGGACGAGGAGGACGGCAGCCCGCGGGCTGCCGTCCTCCTCGTCCGTCCGGGCGGTGTCGCGCGTGGCGGCGCGGACTAGGAGACGGAGAGGCCGAGTCGCCGGCCGGCGAGGCCGCGACCGCGGGAGGCCAGGTGGTCCGCCACCTGCTGGATCCGCCGCGCCGCCGGGTCCGCCGGGTCGGCGAGCACGATGGGCGCGCCCGCGTCGCCGCCGGTGCGCAGCGCGACGCTCAGCGGCACGCTCGCGATGAGCGGCACGGGGGTGTCCTGGCCCGCCGAGAGCCGCCTGGCGACCTCCTCGCCGCCGCCCGCGCCGAAGAGCTCGAGCACGGATCCGTCGGGCTGCGCGAAGCCCGCCATGTTCTCGACCACGCCCACCACGCGCTGGCCCGTCTGCCGGGCGACCAGGCCGCTGCGCTCGGCGACGTCGGCCGCCGCCGGCTGCGGGGTCGTGACGACGAGCACCTCCGCGTGGGGGAGGAGCTGCCCGACGGTGATCGCGACGTCGCCCGTGCCGGGCGGGAGGTCGAGCAGCAGCACGTCGAGGTCGCCGAAGAACACGTCGGTGAGGAACTGCTGGATCGTGCGGTGCAGCATGGGTCCGCGCCAGGAGACGGCGGTGCCGCCCGCGGCGTCCGGATCGAGGAACATGCCGATCGAGATGACCTTCACGCCGTGCGCGACGGGCGGCAGGATCATGTCGCCCACGCGCGTGGGCGGGGCCGTGCGTCCGTCGGCGTCCACGAGGCCGAGGATCCCGGGGATCGAGAAGCCGTGCACGTCCGCGTCGACGAGGCCGACCGCGAGGCCCTTCGCGGCCAGCGCGACCGCGAGGTTGGCCGTCAGCGTGGACTTGCCCACGCCGCCCTTGCCGCTCGTGACCGCGTAGACGCGCGTGAGGCTGTCGGGGCCGAACGGGATGCCGCGCTTCGCCGCCGGCCCGCGCAGCCGTTCGGTGAGGGCGCGGCGCCGCTCCGGGCTCATCACGCCGACCGTGAGCTCCAGCCGCGCGACGCCCGGCACCGCCTCGACCGTCTCGCGCACGTCGCGCTCGATGGACGTCGCGGCCGGGCAGCCGACGATCGTCAGCGCGATGTCGACGTGCGCCACCCCGCCGTCCTCGACGCGCACGTCGGAGACCATGTCGAGCTCGGTGATGGGGCGGCGGATCTCGGGGTCGACGACGCCCGCGAGCGCGCGCCGCACCGCGTCCGCCGTGAGCGGGACCACGCCGGGTGCCTCAGCGGCCATGCGTCCTGCGGGCCGTGCCCTCGGCGTCGTCCGCCTCGGGGTCGTCGCGGCGGTCGAGCTCCTCGAGGAGCTGGCGCAGCTCGGCGCGGATGAAGTCCTTCGAGGCGACGTCCTTCATCTGCAGCCGGAGCGACACGACCTCCCGGGCGAGGTACTCGACGTCGGCCACGTTGCGCTCGGCGCGCTGGCGGTCCTGCTCGATCTGCACGCGGTCGCGGTCGTCCTGCCGGTTCTGCGCGAGCAGGATGAGCGGCGCCGCGTAGGACGCCTGCAGCGACAGGATCAGCGTGAGCGCGGTGAAGCCGAGCGCCGCCGAGTCGAAGCGCGCCGACTCCGGTCCGTACGTGTTGTACCCGATCCACGCGACGCAGAACGCCGTGAGGCCCACGAGGAACCACGGCGTGCCCATGCCGCGGGCGATGGACTCGGTGAAGCGGCCGAAGCGGTCGCGGCTCGCGCGGTTGCGCAGCGGGAGGACGGTCGTGCGGAGCCCCTTGGGGGCGTCCAGGCGGACGTCGCGGTTACTCTGCCGTGCCACGGGGGATCCTCCGTCCTCGTCGTGGTCCTGCGGTGGGGATGGCGGCCGTGGCCGTGCCGTGGAACCGGGCGGTCGCGCGCTTGCGCGTCTCGCGTTCCGCGTCGGCGCTGCGCCAGTCGTCCGGCAGCAGGTGGTCGAGCACGTCGTCGATGGTGACGACGCCGACCAGGCGGTGGTTCTCGTCCACCACGGGCACCGAGACGAGGTTGTAGCTCGCCATGATGCGGGACACCTCGGCCGCGCTCGTGTCGGCGCGCACGGGTTCCAGGCCCTGGTCGAGCAGGGTTCCGAGGCGCTCGTGGGGCGGGTAGCGCAGCATCCGCTGGAAGTGCACCATGCCGAGGAAGCGTCCCGTGGGCGGCTCGTACGGCGGCAGCGTGACGCACACCGCGGCGCCGAGCGTGGGCGCGAGCTCGTGGCGGCGGATGAGGGCGAGGCCCTCGGCGACGGTCGCGTCCCCCGACACGATGACGGGATCCGTGGTCATGAGGCCGCCCGCGGTGTCGGGCGCGTAGCTGAGGAGCATGCGGACGTCGTCCGCCTCCTCCGGCTGCATGAGCTCGAGCAGGGTCTCGCCGCGCTCGTCCGACAGCTGCGCGATGAGGTCGGCCGCGTCGTCGGGCTGCATCTGGTCGAGCACGTCGGCCGCGCGGTCGTCGTCGAGCGTGGCCATGATCTCGACCTGCTCGGCCTCGGGCATCTCCTCGAGCACGTCGGCGAGGCGCGCGTCGGGCAGCTCCTCGGCGACCTCCAGGCGGCGGGCCTGCGGCAGGTCGAGCAGGGTGTTGGCGAGGTCGGCGGGCAGCAGGTCGGAGTAGGCGGCGAGGAACTGCGAGGCGGACTGGGCGACGCCCGCGTCCTGCAGCTCGGCGACCTCGTCCCACGTCGCGAAGATGGTGGCGCCCTTCGCGAAGGGGGAGGGGCTCGTGCGGGGACGGCGGCAGAAGAGCTGCGAGACCTCCCACTCGGCCTGGCCGGACTCCTCGATCGCGACGTCCTCGATGACGGCGGTGCCGGATCCGTCGCGCATCCGCACGCGTCGGCCGAGGACCTCCGCGATGACGCGCACCTCGCCGCCGCGCTGCTCGAACCGGCGCAGGTTGATGAGGCCGGTGGTGATGATCTGCCCCGAGCCGATGCTCGTGACCCGCCCGATGGAGAGGAACACGCGGCGCTTGCCGGGGATCTCGACGATGAGGCCCACGACGCGCGGCGGGTCGTCCTTGCGGTAGACGACGAGCACGTCGCGCACGCGGCCGACGCGGTCGCCTGCGGGGTCGAACACGCTGCACCCGGCGAGCCGGGCGACGAAGACTCGGGAGGCGCTCACAGAGTCAATCTAGTCGCTCGCCCAGCACCCGCCCGGCCCCCCGTGGAAGACTGGAGGGGTGACGAACCCCCTCCTCGGACGCCCCTCCCGCGCACGGATGCCGAAGCTGCCCCAGGGCGAGCCCGTGGCCACCTACGAGACCTACGACGAGGCCCAGAAGGCCGTCGTCACGCTCGCCGAGGCGGACTTCCCCGTCACGCAGGTGAGCATCGTGGGCAACGAGCTCACGAGCGTCGAGCGGGTGACGGGCAAGCTCACCTCCGCCCGGGCCGCGGTCGCGGGAGCGGCGAGCGGCGCATGGCTCGGCCTCTTCCTCGGGCTCGTGACCTTCCTCTTCTCGCCCGTGCCGAACTTCTCCGTGGTGGTCGGCGCGGTGATCATCGGCGTCGGCTTCGGCGCCATCTACGGGATCGTCAGCTACAGCATCACGCGCCGCCGCCGCGACTTCACCTCGGTGATGCAGGTCACGGCCACGAGCTACTCGGTGGTCGTCGAGCCCGACTCGCTCAACCGCGCGCGGAACGTGCTCGGCATCGGCGACGGGGGCACGTCCGTGCACGGCGAGCCCGTCGTGGCGACGCCGCCGGCCGCCGCGCCCGCGTCGCGTCCCGTGGGGCGGTACGGGGAGCGCGTGCCCGAGCAGGGCGGGTCCGAGCAGGGCGGGTCCGACGGCCCCGAGCCCACCGCGCCGCCGACGTCGACGGACCGGCCCGTGGGCGAGCAGGGCGCATCAGGCTCCTGACGCCCGCGCGCCGCGCCCGTCACCGGGTGGCTAGGCGCGACCCGCCATCCACGCCTCGACCTCGTCGGCCGTGCGCGGGATCCCGGCGGAGAGGTTCTCCGCGCCGTCGCGCGTGACGAGGATGTCGTCCTCGATGCGCACGCCGATGCCGCGGAACCGCTCCGGCACCGTGAGGTCGTCCGGCTGGAAGTACAGGCCCGGCTCGATCGTGAACACCATGCCGGCCTCCACGATCCCGTCGATGTACATGTCGCGACGCGCCTGCGCGCAGTCGTGCACGTCGAGGCCGAGGTGGTGGCTCGTGCCGTGCACCATGTAGCGGCGGTGGTGCTGGTTGTCGGCCTCGAGCGCCTCCTCGGCGCTGACGGGGAGCATGCCCCAGTCGCTGACCCTGCGCGCGATGACCTCCATCGCCGCGGCGTGCACCTCGCGGAAGCGGATCCCGGGGCGCACGATCGCGAGGGCCGCGTCGGCCGCCTCGCGCACGGCCTCGTAGACCTCCCGCTGCACGTCGGTGAAGGTGCCGGAGACGGGGAGCGTGCGGGTGATGTCGGCCGTGTAGAGGCTGTCGAGCTCGACCCCGGCGTCGATGAGGATGAGGTCGCCCGGCACGACGCGGCCGTCGTTGCGGGTCCAGTGCAGGATGCAGGCGTGCGGGCCGGACGCCGCGATGGTGTCGTAGCCGACCGCGTTGCCGTCGGCGCGGGCGCGCGCGTTGAAGACGCCCTCCACGACGCGCTCGCCGCGGGCGTGCGCCGTGACGGCGGGCATGTCGGCGATCACGTCGGAGAAGCCGCGGCCGGTGGTGTCGACGGCCTCGCGCATCTGCCGGATCTCGTAGGCGTCCTTCACGAGGCGGAGCTCGCTGGCGTCGCGGGCGAGGAGGGCGTCGCCGTCCGCGGCGTCGTCCTCGGGGGCGGCGTCCTGCGCGCGGGCGTCGTCGACGCGGGCCGCGAGCGCGGGGTCGGCCTCGCGGATCACCCGGACGGCGCCCGGCGCGGCGATGGCGGCGTCGACGTCGGCGAGGGGCGCGGTCGCGATGGCGAGGTCGGCGGCGACCTGGCGGAGCGACGGGCGCGGGCCGATCCAGAACTCCCCGATCTCGGCGTTGGCGTAGAACTCGTCGCTGTCGCGGCCGGCGCGCTCGCGGAAGTACAGGGTGGCCTCGTGCGCGGAGCCGTCGGCGGCGGATCCCGCGGCCACGGGCTCGAGGACGAGGACGGCGCCCGGCTCGCTGTCGGCGCCCCAGCCGGTGAGGTGCGCGAAGGCGGAGTGGGCGCGGAACGGGAAGTCGGTGTCGTTGCTGCGCTGCTTGAGGCGGCCGGCGGGGATGACGAGGCGCGTGCCGACGTGCAGGGCGGAGAGGCGGCGACGGCGGTCGGCGGCGAAGGGCGCCTGCTCGCGGGCGGGCGGGTCGACCTCGTCGCGGTCGGCCCAGCTCGTCGAGACGAAGTCGCTGAACGCGGTGCTGGCGGGCGTGGTGCTGCGGTTCGAGGTGGCGCGCGGGATCGGCGCGTCCCCGGATCCCGGGGTCGGGGTGCCGGTCGGGGCGGCCACGGCGGGGCCGGCGGTCTCCGTCGTCGCGAGCGGCGCGGCCGGGTCGGCGGCGATGTCGGGGGCGGTCTCGGACGCGGTGTCGGTGTTCTCGGCCATCCGTCGATCATCCCACCTGCCGTCCCCGGGTCGGGGAGCGGGAGCCGGGCCGGGGTCAGCGCAGGGGCGTGAGCTGCGCGATGATCGGCCGGTGGTCGCTCCCCGCGCCGTCGCGGTCCTCGACCACGCGGAAGCCGGTGACCTCCCACCCGGGCGTCGCCATGACGTGGTCGATCGGCGTGCCGAGGAGCGCGGGGATCCCGGTGGGCCACGTCCCGACGGCGCCGTTGCCCGAGGCGCGCGCCGCGTCCACGCACTGCCCGAGGTCGGTGACCTGGTCGCGCTCGGTCGGGCTGCCGCCGTAGCGGCTCATGTGGTCGAGGGTCGCGTTGAAGTCGCCCGCGATGATCACGTTGCCCTCGTCGCACCGCTGGCCGAGCCAGGCCAGGTCGGCGCGCCAGTTGTCCATCTGCTCGGGGATGGGGGAGACCGGGTGCACGGCCATGATGACCGGCCCGTTCCCGTCGACCGGCTCCATGATCACGGTGGGCAGCACGCTCGTGGTGCCGCGCGACTCGTCGAGCCGGTAGTCGCCGTAGGCCGCGCTGATGAGGATCGTGGTCGACCTGGCCGCGGCGACGTCGTCGAAGGCCGCGGTGCGCACCCACATGGGACGCCCGGCGTCGCGCATCATGACGGCGATCTCCGCGCCGGTCTCCTCGCGCGTCTCGGGCAGGGTGATGACGTCGGCGCCGGACTCGATCGCGAGGTCGGCCACGGCGCGTGCGCCCGTCGCGCCGCCCAGGGTGTTCCAGGAGAGGACCGTGACGTCGGCGTCCTGCGGCTCGGCGAAGGCCGTGTCGCCGAGGCCGCGCGTGGCGAGGACGGCGGAGTTCGCGCCGATGAAGGCGACCAGCAGCAGGGCGAGGCTCCCGAGGAGGCGGCGGCCCGGGCGGATCACGAGGGCGAGGATCAGGGTGAGCACCATCACGGCGGCCGCCGCGGCGACCAGCCCGCCCCGGATGGCGACGGCGTGCGCGATCAGGTACGTCTGCTCGAGCCCGAGGAGCTGCGGCCACGTGATGACGAGGAGCCCGGCTGCGGTGATGAGGATGACTGCTGCTCCGACGACCCGACCCATGACGTGATCCAGACTATGGCGGCTCTCTGGGAGAGCGCCGCCGCGGGCGCCCGCGGGCCGGCCGGCATCGGGCGCCCGCGTAGGATGGCGGGATGCCGGAGGAGCAGCAGGGTCCCATCGACCTGCACACGCACAGCTCGGTCTCCGACGGCACCGAGGCCCCCGCGGAGCTCGTCGCGCAGGCCGCGGCGCAGGGCCTCTCGGCCGTCGCGCTCACGGACCACGACTCGACGGCGGGCTGGTCGGAGGCCTCCGACGCCGCCCTCGCGCACGGCATCACGCTCGTCCCCGGCATGGAGATGAGCACGCAGCTCGAGTACGCCAGCGTGCACGTCCTCGCGTACCTCTTCGATCCCGAGGACGCCGACCTCGCCGCCATGACCGCGCGCGTGCGCACCGAGCGCATGACCCGTGCCGAGGCGATGGTCGGCCGCATCTCCCGCGACTACGCGCTGACCTGGGCCGACGTCCTCGCGCAGACCACCCCCGGCAGCACCATCGGCCGGCCCCACATCGCCGACGCCCTTGTCGCCCGCGGCCATGTGCCCACGCGCACGGCCGCGTTCGAGAGCATCCTGCACTGGCAGGGCGGCTACTACCGGCCGCACTACGCGCCGGACCCGATCCTCGGCGTCGAGCTGATCACCGCGGCGGGCGGCCTCGCGGTGCTCGCGCACCCGGGCGCCCGGGGTCCCGAGCGCGTGCTGTCGGACTCCCGCATGACCGCTCTCGTCGCCGCCGGCCTCTTCGGCCTCGAGGTGCGGCACCGCGACAACCCGCCGGAGGCGCGCGTGCGGCTGCTCGGCCTCGCGGAGCGGTTCGGCCTGGAGGTCACCGGATCGAGCGACTACCACGGAGCGGGCAAGCCCAACCGCCTCGCCGAGAACTCCACGGAGCCCGCCGTGCTCGCGCGCATCGTCGAGCGGGCGACGGGCTGGGCGCCGGTCGTGCCGGTGCCGACGGCCTGAGGCCGCGGGTCCCCGCCCTCCACGTCCCGCCGCACGCACCGCGCACGCACCGCGCACGCGCCGCGCGCGCGAGAGGGGCCGCATCCGGGTGGATGCGGCCCCTCTCGTCGTTCGGCGCGGTCGCGCTACGACGTGGCGGTCGGGCGGTCGCCGCCCGAGCGGCGGCGACGGTTGCGCGAGCGCGGACGGGTCTGGCCGTCGGCGTGCGGCGCGTCGTGGCCCCCGGCCGTGCTCGGCTGCTCGCTGCCGATGGCCGAGGTGGCCTCGGCCGGGGTGGATCCGGTGCTGATGGTCCGGGTGCGCGTGCGCTCGCCGCCGCGGTCGCTCCCGCGCTCGCCGCCGCGTCCGCCGGAGCGGTCGCCGCCACGCCCGCCCGAGCGGCCGCCGTCACGCCCGCCGTCGGAGCCGCGGCTGCCGGGACGCTCGCGCGGGGTGCCGTCGGGGTTGACCGTGGGGGTCGCCCGGAGGCGGCCCTTGGAGCCGGCCGGGATGTCGAGGTCGGTGAAGAGGTGCGGCGACGACGAGTACGTCTCGGTGGGCTCCGGCTGCCCGAACTCGAGCGCGCGGTTGATGAGCGCCCACTTGTGCAGGTCGTCCCAGTCGACGAACGTGACCGCGATGCCGGTCTTGCCCGCGCGGCCGGTGCGGCCGACGCGGTGCAGGTACGCCTTGTCGTCCTCGGGGATGGTGTGGTTGATCACGTGGGTGACGTCGAGCACGTCGATGCCGCGCGCCGCCACGTCGGTCGCGATGAGGATGTCCTTCTTGCCGGCCTTGAAGGCGGCCATGGCGCGCTCCCGCTGCTCCTGGTTGAGGTCGCCGTGCACGGCGGCGGCGTTGAAGCCGCGGTCGTTGAGCTCCTCGACGAGGCGGGCGGCGGCGCGCTTGGTGCGCGTGAAGATCACGGTCTTGCCGCGGCCCTCGGCCTGGAGGATGCGGCCGATGACCTCGTCCTTGTCCATGTTGTGCGCGCGGTAGACGAGGTGGCGGATGTTCGCCTGCGTGAGGCCCTCGTCCGGGTCGGTGGCGCGGATGTGGATCGGCTTCGTCATGAAGCGGCGGGCGAGCGCGACGATCGGGCCCGGCATGGTGGCCGAGAACAGCATCGTGTGGCGGACGGCCGGGGTCTGCGCGAAGAGCTTCTCGATGTCGGAGAGGAACCCGAGGTCGAGCATCTTGTCGGCCTCGTCGAGCACCATCTCGCGCACGTCCGAGAGCGAGAGCAGGCGCTGGCCCACGAGGTCCAGCAGGCGGCCCGGGGTGCCGACGACGATCTGCGCACCGGCCTTGAGCTGCTCGATCTGGCCCTCGTACGCCTTGCCGCCGTAGATGGACACGACGGTCGTGGCGCGGTTCGCGGTGGCGAGCTGGAGGTCCTCGGTGACCTGGACGGCGAGCTCGCGCGTCGGCACGACCACGAGGGCCTGCACGCCGGGCTCGGGGGTGAGGCCGAGCCGCTGGATGAGCGGGAGGCCGAACCCGAAGGTCTTGCCGGTGCCCGTCTTGGCCTGGCCGATGATGTCCTGGCCGGAGAGCGCCAGGGGGATGGTCTGCTCCTGGATGGGGAAGGGTTCGAGGATGCCGTGGTCGGCCAGCGCCTGGACCATGTCCTCGTCGATGTTCAGTTCGGTGAAAGTCACGTTGTGCCCTGTCTAGCGGTGCGGTACACGCCCGGACTGCTTCTCTGCGGGCGCGATGGGGCCCTTCCGTTGAGGGACCACGGGCGAGTTTAGCGGGCGGGGGCCCGGACGCGGCCTCTCCCGCCCTTTACACTGGCCACGTGCTCAAGATGTTCGGACGCCGGTCGACGACGATCGAGGCGCCCCGGGTCAGGTCCCGCGGCGAGTCGAAGCGTCGAGCCGCATCGCCGACCGTGAGCGTGGACGACTTCTCGCCCGACTCCCTCCGCTTCCTCGGGGCCGTCGCGTACCTGCAGCTCACGGTGTTCGAGACCCTGTCGCGCGCCGTCACCGAGGCGCCCGACCTCGCGGGGAAGGAGGCCGTCTCCACGGCCGCCGGCATCGCGCTCGGGAAGCACCAGGCGCTCGCCGCGGAGATCAAGCGGCTGGGCGGCGAGCCGAGCGCCGTGATGGAGCCGCACCGGGCGGCGTTCGACCGCTTCACGGCCATCGTCCAGGGCGCGGACTGGTACGAGTCCCTCCTCTCCTCCTACATCACCACGGGCCTCCTCGACGACTTCTTCGTGCGCCTCGCCTCGGGCCTGCCGTCGGACCAGCGCCAGCGCGTCGTCGTGCTGCTCTCGTCGGGCGTCGGGCAGCAGGGGATCGTGGACGCCGTGCGCGCCGGGATCCGCCTGGACCCGCGCCTGGCCTCGCGCCTCGCCATGTGGGGTCGTCGCCTCGTCGGCGACACGCTCCTCGTCGCGGGCACGGCCATGCGCGCCTCGCTCGCCGACCCGGACGACGCGCGCGTGCACCTCGAGCCCGTGTTCGCCGGCATCATCACGGCGCACACCAGGCGGATGGACGCGCTCGGCCTCACGGCCTGACCGGCACGGCAGCGCCCCCGGCATGACGACGCCCGGCGCCCCTGAGGGGCCGGGCGTCGTGACGTGCGGGGCGGTTCAGCCGCCGATGGCGGCCAGGTCGCGCGCGTCGGAGGCGGCGCGACGGCGTCCGAGGACGAGGTCCACGCCCACCGCGACGAGCGCGGAGACGGCGAGCGTCGCGATCCAGATGACGCCCTGGTCCCAGCGGAGGCCCGCCCAGGTGAGCGCGACCCACGCGACCATCGCGGCGGCCGTGCCGACCGCGGGCACCAGCAGCGCGCCGTGCGTGGCGCGGTGGGGGAGCGCGTAGCGCGCGACGAGGCCGATGAGGGCGCCGAAGAGCGCGACGAACAGGAGCTCCACGGGCGTCGGGCTAGCGGACGAAGCCGATGCGCGGGGCGTCGGCGCTGCCGAGCTCCACGTAGGCGAGGTGGGCGGTGACGGCGAGGTGGGTGGCGCCCTTGTCGTCGGTGAAGGAGATGAAGGGCGCGGAGTCGCGGACGGCCGCGGTGACGGTCTCCTGGACCTCCTCGGGCGTCTGCTTGGTGGTGAAGGAGAGCTCGCGGGCGGTGTTGACGAGGCCGATACGGATTTCCACGGGAGGTGCCTTTCGATGCGTCGGATGCGACGGTGCTCCTCCGAGGTTAGGGCACCGGCCCGCGCGGCCCCGCGGCGTTCACTGTGGGCGGACGTGGGGTGACGCGGGCGCCTCGTGCGGCGTCGCGCGGGCGGGCGCCGGGCACGGGATCCGCGGGTCCCGCCGACGTCGGGGGCCGCCGGTAGCGTGGGCGCGTGACCATCCGGGGATTCCGCCAGCCGACCGCCTCCCTCGTCGGCTCCGCGGGCCCCCGCATCGAGCCCGACCCGTCGCAGCGCGCCGTCCTGGAGCTGCCCGTCGGCGTGAGCGCCGCGGTCATCGGCGCGCCGGGGTCCGGCCGCACCACCACGCTGCGGGAGCTCGTCGCCGAGCGCATCCTCGTGCAGGGCCTCGACCCCGCCGAGGTGCTCGTGCTCGCGCCCTCGCGCGCCGCGGCCACGCGCCTGCGCGACGAGCTGGCGCTCCGGGTCGGCGTGCCCACGCTCGGGCCGCTCGCCCGCACCGCCACCTCCGTGGCGTTCGAGGTGCTCGCCCGCCGCGCCGCCGAGACCGGCACCGAGCCGCCGCGGCTGCTCACGGGCGCCGAGCAGGACCAGATCATCGCCGACCTCCTCGCCGGCCACGAGGAGCTGGGCACCGGGCCCGCGTGGCCGGATCCGCTCGGCGTCGAGGTCCGTCGGCTGCGGGCCTTCCGCACGGAGCTCCGGGAGCTCCTCATGCGCGCCACCGAGGAGGGCGTGCGGCCGGACGCGCTCGCCGAGCTCGGCCGCGCGCACGACGTGCCCGAGTGGGTCGCGGCCGCCGCGTTCGCCCGCGAGTACGAGGACGTCGTGGACGCGTTCCGGGGCGACCACCTCGACAGCGCGGAGCTGGTCGCGGAGGCCGTGCTGCTCGTGTCGCGGGGGGAGGCGCTCACGGGGATCCGGCTGGTGGTGGTCGACGACCTGCACGAGGCCACGGTCGCGACCCTGTCGCTCCTGCAGGCGCTCGCGGCGCGCGGCGCCGACGTGGTGGCCTTCGGCGACCCGGACGTCGCGGCCGCCACGTTCCGCGGGGCCGAGGCGTCGGCGCTCGGCCGGCTGTCCACCGTGCTCGGCCTGCCGGGCCTGCGCACGCTCGTGCTCGACCGCGTGCACCGTCAGCCGCCCGCGCTCCGGGCGCTCACCTCCGCGGTCACGGCCCGCATCGGCGCGGCGGGCGCGGGCCGGCAGCGGCAGGCGGGATCCGCGGCCGGTCTCGTCGACGACGCCGACCCGATCCAGGTCATCGAGGCGCCCACGCGGGCGATCGAGCTGGCCCGCCTCGCGCGGCGCCTCCGCGAGGAGCACCTGCTGGGCGGCGTGCCGTGGGCGCGCATGGTCGTGCTCGTGCGCTCGGGATCGCTCGTGCCGCAGGTCGCCCGCAGCCTCGCGACCGCCGAGGTGCCCACCCGCACGGCCGTCGCGGGCCGCGCGCTCCGCGACGACCTGGCCGCGCTCGCGCTCATCCGCGCGGTCGACGTCGTGCTCGGGCGCGTGCCGCTCACGCCCGACATCGCGGCGGAGCTGGCCACCGGTCCGCTCGGCGGCCTCGACGGGGTCGCCCTGCGCCGCCTGCGCCTCGCGATGCGCCAGGAGGAGCTCGCGGGCGACGGCCACCGCTCGAGCGACGAGCTGCTCGTCGAGGCGCTCGCGGCGCCCGGCCGGCTCGAGACGCTCGACCTCGCGCCCGCGCGCCGCCTCGGCCGGCTCGCGCGCACGCTGCACGGCGCCCGCGAGCTGGCGGCCGCGGACGGCACCATCGAGGAGCTGCTCTGGCACCTCTGGGAGGGGTCGAAGCTCGCGACGCCGTGGTTCGAGCAGGCGCTGCAGACGGGGATCGTCGCGGACCAGGCCAACCGCGACCTCGACGGCGTCGTCGCGCTCTTCACGGCCGCGCGCCGCTTCGTCGAGCGGAACCCGGGCCGTCCCGCGTCCGACTTCGTGGAGGAGCTGCTCGGCGCCGAGGTGCCCGAGGACACGCTCTCGCCGCAGCCGCTCGCCGACACGGTGCTCGTCGCCACGCCGTCCGCGGTGGTGGGCGCGGGCTACGAGGTGATCGCGGTCGCCGCGCTGCAGGAGGGGGTGTGGCCGAACCTGCGGCTGCGCGGATCCCTGCTGCACCCCCAGCGCCTCTCCGCCGTCGCCCGCGGCCTCGACCGCGCCGACGTCGACGAGCGGGCCGAGGTCCTCGGCGACGAGCTGCGGATGCTCGCGCTCGCCGTCTCGCGGGCGTCGCGCGTCGTCGTGCTCAGCGCGACCGCCAACGACGAGGAGGCGCCGTCGCCGTTCCTCCGCCTCGTGCCGCCCGCGCCGGGCCTCGCGGAGGCGGAGGCCGGCGCGGAGGCCGGCCGCGTGGCGCAGGACGCGCCGGCCGCGCTGCGGATCCGGCCCGACCACCCGCTCTCGCTCCGCGGCCTCGTCGGCGCGCTCCGGCGCGAGCTCGCGGTCGTGCACCGCGACGCCGTGCTGCTCGACGACGGCCGGGTCGTCTCCGGCGACCGCACCGCGCGCCGCCCCGCCGACGCGACCCGGGAGCGCGGCCTCGCCGCCGCGTCCGCCCTCGCGCGCCTCGCCGCCGAGGGAGTGACGGGCGCGGATCCGGCCGACTGGTACGGCCTGCGGGAGCTCTCCACGACCGAGCCCGTCGTCGACCTGACCGACCCCGAGGCCCGCGTGCCCGTCTCGCCCTCGCGGCTCGAGGCCTTCGAGCGCTCGCCGCTGAACTGGTTCATCGACCAGGCGTCCGGCGGATCCACGAGCACGGCCATGGGCATCGGCACCATCGTGCACGCCGTCATGGAGGAGGCGAGCCTCGATCCCGAGGCCGACCTCCGCCCGCCCGCGCTCGAGGCCCGGCTCGACGCGCGCTGGGGCGAGCTGCCCTTCGAGTCGCCCTGGGTGGGCGAGCGCGAGCGGCGGCAGGCGGGCGAGCTCATCGCGGGCGTCAGCGGCTACCTCCGCGACTTCGCCGCCGACGGCGGGCGCATGCTCGCGGCCGAGGGCGGCTTCGAGCTGGAGGTGGGCGTCGCGCGCCTCCGCGGGAAGATCGACCGCATCGAGCTGACGAAGGAGGGCCGGGTGGTCATCGTCGACCTCAAGACGGGGCGGCACTTCCCGACCCGCGCCGAGATCCCGGCGCACGCGCAGCTGGGCTCGTACCAGCTCGCGTTCGTCGAGGGCTCGCTCGAGCAGGTGCCCGCGGACGCGACGTCCGGCGGCGCCAAGCTGCTGTACGTCTCGGGCGGCACGCGCGGCCTGCCCTACCGGGAGCTGCCGCAGGAGCCGCTGACCCGCGAGGAGCTCGACGGCTTCCGCGCGCGCATCGCCGCCGCCGCCGAGGGCATGGCGGGCGCGACGTTCGAGGGCACGCCGGACCTGGGGGAGCGGGATCCGGGGTCGGCGAGGCGCTACCGCATCCACCTCGTGCGGGCGGTGTCGGCGTGAGCGGCGTGAGCGGCGTGGGCACGGGCGGCGACGGCATGGGCGGCGACGCGCAGGCACGCGCGGAGGGCGGCATGATCAGCGCGCAGCGCATCGCGGAGACGCTCGGACTGCCGAGCCCCACGGAGCAGCAGCGGCGCGTCATCGAGTCGCCGCTCGAGCCCGGCCTCGTCGTCGCGGGCGCCGGCAGCGGCAAGACCGAGACCATGGCGAGCCGCGTCGTGTGGCTGCTCGCGAACGGGCACGTGGGCGTCGAGGAGATCCTCGGCCTCACCTTCACGCGCAAGGCCGCGGGCGAGCTCGGGGTGCGCATCCGCGCCCGCATCGAGCAGCTGCAGCAGGCCGGGCTCGCGGCCGTGCCCGCGGACGCGTTCGCGACGCCCACCGTGCAGACCTACAACGCGTTCGCGAACGGCATCTTCCGCGACAGCGCCACCCTCATCGGCCGCGAGGCGGAGTCGGTCGTGCTCACCGAGGCGTCCGCGTGGCAGCTCGCGCGTCGGCTCGTCGTGGAGAGCACCGACCCGCGGCTGCTCGAGCTGGGGCGGGGCGTGGATCCCATCACGCAGGCCGTCATCTCCCTCAGCCGGGCGATGAGCGAGAACGTCGCGGACCCGTCCGAGGTCGTGCGGCTCGCGGGCGCGTTCACGGGCCTCGAGGAGCTGCCGTTCGGATCCGCCCGCATCCGCAAGGCCCCGGCCGCCGACGCGGTCGCCGCCGTCGGGGCGCTGCCGCCGCTCGTCGACCTCGCGGTGCGGTTCCAGGAGGAGAAGACGCGGCGCGGGCTCGTCGAGTACAGCGACCAGGTCGCCTTCGCGCTCGCGATCTGCGAGCGCGTGCCGCAGGTCGTCGCCGAGCACCGGAAGCGGTTCCGCGTCGTGCTGCTCGACGAGTACCAGGACACCTCGGTCGTGCAGACCCGTCTCCTCTCCACGCTCTTCGGGGGCACGCCCGTCATGGCGGTGGGGGATCCGCACCAGTCCATCTACGGCTGGCGCGGCGCGAGCGCGGCGAACCTGGCGCGCTTCGGGGCCGACTTCGCGCCGGCCGGAGCGTCCGCCGCGGACGTGCCCGTCTACGCGCTCTCCACCAGCTGGCGGAACCCGGCGTCCGTGCTCGGCGCCGCGAACCGCATCGTCGAGCCGCTCACCGCCGCGTCGCGGATCCCCGTGGCCCGGCTCGAGCCCCGCCCCGACGCGGGCGACGGCCGCCTCGACGTGGCCTACGAGGAGACGATCGCCGACGAGGCCGCGAGCGTCGCCGCGTGGTTCGCCGACCGGCTGCGGCAGACCGGATCCGACGGCCGCCCCCGCTCGGCCGCGATGCTGTGCCGCTCCCTCAAGACCATCGAGCCGTTCACGACGGCGCTCGCCGACCGCGGCGTCCCGTTCCGCGTGCTCGGCCTCGGCGGCCTGCTCGACCAGCCGGCCGTGGTCGACCTCGTCTGCGTGCTCCGCGTGCTGCACGACCCCACCGCGGGCAGCGAGCTCGTGCGGCTCCTCACGGGCGCTCGCTGGCGGATCGGCACGAAGGACGTGCACGCCCTGTCCCGGGTCGCCTCCTGGCTGATGTCCCGGGACCACGCGCAGAAGCCGCTCGCCGAGGAGGTCCGCGACGGCATCCGTGCCTCCGTCGTGCCGGACGAGGTCGGCTCCGTCGTCGACGCGCTCGACTTCGTCGTCGGCGCCCGCGAGGGCCACACCGCGCTCGCGGGCTTCAGCGACGAGGGCCTCGCCCGCCTCCGCGCCGCCGGGCGCCAGCTGCAGGTGCTGCGGTCCCGCGTCGGGCTCGACCTGGTCGACCTCGTGACGGTCGTCCAGCAGGAGCTGCTGCTCGACATCGAGGTCGCCGCCAACGAGACGGATCCGCTCGGCCGCGCGAGCCTCGAGGCCTTCACCGAGCAGGTGGCGGGCTACCTCCAGGGCGACACCGCGGGCACGCTGGGTCCGTTCCTCGCCTGGCTCGCCGAGGCGGAGCGGCGCGACAACCTCGCGCCGCGCACCGAGGAGCCCGAGCCCGGCACGGTGCAGATCCTCACCATCCACGGCTCCAAGGGCCTCGAGTGGGACGTCGTCGCCGTGCCGCGCATGGTCGAGGGGGAGCTTCCCGGCACGCTCCGGGAGAAGCGCGGCTGGGTCGCGTTCGGCGCCCTGCCGTTCGAGTTCCGCGGCGACTCCGCCGAGCTGCCGTCGCTCGCCTGGCGCGGCGTGGAGACGCAGAAGGAGTTCGCCGAGGCGATGGAGGCGTTCGGCGAGGAGCTCGAGGAGCGCAACGCCGCCGAGCAGCGCCGTCTCGCGTACGTCGCCGTCACGCGCACGCGGTCCGACCTGCTGCTCACGGGGTCGTTCTGGTCCACGCAGCAGAAGCCGCGGGGGCCCGGTGCGTTCCTGCGGGAGATCCAGGAGGTCGGGCTCACCCCGCCGGACGCCCTGCCCGAGGCGCCCGGGCTCGAGGAGAACCCGCTCGAGCCCGGATCCGCGCGCGTCGCCTGGCCGCTGCCGCCGCTCGGCCCGCGCGAGGCCCGCGTGCGCGCCGCCGCCGATGCCGTCGCGTCCGCCGACCCCGGCGCCGAGACCGTCTGGACCCGCGACATCGACCTCCTCCTCGCCGAGCGGGACGCCCGCGCCCGGGACGCCGAGCTCGTCGACCTGCCCACGCGCATCCCCGCGTCGCGCTTCAAGGACTTCGTGAGCGACACCGCGGGCGTCGCCGCGCGCCTGCGCCGCCCCATGCCGGAGCGCCCCTACCGGCAGACCCGGCTCGGCACGCTCTTCCACGGCTGGGTCGAGGCGCGCTACGGGCCCGCGGGCACGGGCGACGTCATCGACGCGGCGGGCGTCGAGCTCGACCAGGACCCGACCGAGCCCGCCGTGGAGACGGAGGACCTCGACCGCCTCCGCGCGATCTTCGAGGCGAGCGAGTGGGCGGCCCGGAAGCCCGAGGAGGTCGAGGTCGAGATCCACATGGAGCTCGCCGGACAGGTCGTCATCTGCAAGATCGACGCGGTGTTCCTCATCGACGGCCGCTACCGGGTCGTCGACTGGAAGACCGGCCGCACCCCGAAGGACGCGGCCGACCTCGAGCTCAAGCAGCTGCAGCTCGCGCTGTACCGCCTCGCGTTCGCGAAGTGGCGCGGCATCGACCCGGACCTCATCGACGCGGAGTTCTACTTCGTCGCGGAGGACCGGTCGCTGAAGCCGGAGCGGCTCTACTCGGAGGAGGACCTCGTGGCGCTCTGGTCGGGGGCGCGCACGCCGGACGCGTCGCGCGCGCCGTCGGGGGAGACCGTGGGCTGAGGCCGGGAGTCGAGCATCTCCTCGACCTGGTCGACGTCCATCACCGGCAGCGTCTCGTGCGCGATGCGGTGGCCCTCGTCGGCGCGCACCGTGTCGACCAGCGCGCTGAGCATGTTCACCGCGTCGTCGATGATGCCCTGGTTGCGGGTGTCGGTCCCGTGCAGCAGCCAACGGGCGATCTCGAGCTCGGCGTAGAGGAGCGCGCGCTGCTTGAGCTGGCGGTCCACGGTCACGTGGTGCGCCTGGTTGTAGGCGCGGAAGACGCTCTCGGCGACGTGCTCGGCGCGCGCGCCCAGCACCCAGTGCAGGTCGTGCGCGGGGTCGGCGACGCGCAGCTCCGACCAGCCGATCATCCCGGTCACGTCGTCGCCGTCGACGAGGAACGACGAGGCCTGCACGGCCCCGTTCACGACGGCGGGCTGGAACTGCCAGAGCGACTGGTCGTCGAGGGCCTCCTCCCAGCGCGAGAGCAGCAGGCTCGGCACGAGCGCGGTGGCCGCGGCCCGGTCGATGAGCGCGGCCGTCTGGCTGTGGATCTCGGCGGCCGACAGCACGGGCAGGCCCGCGTCCGCGACGAAGCCGGTCGGCAGGCTGTGCACGGCGGAGACGGCGGCGCCGATGGAGCGCGCGAGGCCGTCGCCCGCGGGGATCTCGTCGAGCGAGATCACGCGTCCGGGCACGTGCTCGTAGACGAAGCCGCGGGTGGGCTTGATGGGCGCCTGCCCCAGGAACTCGGGCACCTGGAAGGGCAGGCGGGAGCGGATCCCGGTGCTCAGCGCCCGGAGCGCCACGAGGTCCGCGGACTGCTCGGACTCGGCGGCCTGCGTGGTCGGGACGCGCACGAGGAGCTCGCGGCCGTCCCGCGTGGTGAGGAGCGCGGAGTCGAAGTCGCCCGCGCCGCCGGCCGTGAAGGGGGTGCTGCGGACCACGTCGAGCCCCGCGACGGCCGAGGTCGCCAACGCGGCTAGAGTGAGGTGGGATCTGGCCATGCCTTACAGGTTAGGTCGCGGAGAGCACTCCGTCTCACCGCGCCACGCGCTTCCCGCCCACCCGCGCACCGTCGGCGGACACTCGGCACCGCCGTCCCGCCCCTCGGCCCGTCCGCCCTCGAAGTCGATTGGTCACCTGTGCTCGACAGCTTCCTCTCCCGCCTGCCCCTCTCCCGCGAGGGCGTCGACCGCGACGGCCTGAACCGCGACTCGCCGGCCCTGTTCGACGAGCTGTGGGCGGATCCCGCCACGCGCGTCCTCGCCCTGCACGGCCACCGCGCGCTGGGGTCCGCCGCCGACGGCCGTGCCGCCCTCGACCTCCTGCCGGTCGACCGCGTCACCAGCGCGACCGTCCGCATCTACCTCGGCCGCACCACCCTCGCGCACGAGGGCGAGCCGGTCGGCACGCCGGTGGTCGCGGCGGTCCTCACCGACGCGGCCGCCGCCGAGCTCGAGCCCGCCGAGGAGCGCTGGCTGGAGCTGCGGACCACCGCCACGCAGCTCGACGACCGCGACGCGGCGATCTTCACGACCGCGCTCGCCACCGCGAACTGGCATGCGTCGCACCCGTTCTCGCCCAAGACGGGCGAGCCCACCGTCGTCGAGCAGGGCGGCTGGGTGCGCCGCGCGCCCTCCGACGGCTCGCAGGTCTTCCCGCGCACCGACGCCGCCGTGATCATGGGGGTCGTCGACCAGGACGACCGCCTGCTCCTCGGCGCCAACGCCATGTGGGGCGGCGACCGCTACTCGCTGCTCGCGGGCTTCGTCGAGCCGGGGGAGTCGTTCGAGGCGGCCGTGAAGCGCGAGGTGCTCGAGGAGTCCGGCGTCACCGTCGAGGATCCCCGCTACCTCGGCAGCCAGCCGTGGCCGTTCCCCGCGTCCGTCATGGTCGGCTTCCTCGCGCGCGTCTCCGCCGGGAGCGGGCCCGCGACGCCGGACGGCACCGAGATCATCGACCTGCGCTGGTTCAGCCGCGAGGAGCTGCGGGCGGCGCTCGGCGAGATCGCCCTGCCCGGCCCGTCGTCCATCGCGCGCGCCATCATCGAGGAGTGGTACGGCGGACCCCTCGAGGACGGCGAGCGGGAGTGGTGACCCGCCGATCGTGACCGACCAGCTCGTCCCCGGCCTCCCCGGACGCGACCCCTACGGATCGGGCGCGTCCCGCCCCTCCCCGCGCCCGTCGCCGTCGGCCCCGCCGACGCGGCGCCCGACGAGGAGACGGCGGAGGCGCCCACCGCCGAGTCCCTGCTCGAGGCGCTCGACGACCAGCAGCGCCTCGCCGCCGAGGCGCTCCTCGGACCCGTCGTCGTGCTCGCGGGCGCCGGCACCGGCAAGACGCGCGCCATCACCCACCGCATCGCCTACGGGATCCAGGCCGGCGTCTACCCGCCGAACCGCGTGATGGCGCTCACCTTCACCTCGCGCGCGGCCGCCGAGCTGCGGGGTCGGCTCCGCGAGCTCGGCGCCGGACCCGTGGCCGCCCGCACCTTCCACGCCGCGGCCCTCAAGCAGCTCAACTTCTTCTGGCCGCAGGTGGTCGGCGGCACCATGCCGCGCCTCATCGAGAGCAAGGGGCGGATGCTCGGCCACGCCGCCGAGTCGCTCCGCCTCCGCCTCGACACGGCCGCCCTCCGCGACATGGCCGCCGAGGTCGAGTGGCGCAAGGTCTCGATGATCTCCATCGAGCAGTACGGCCTCGCCGCGCGCACCACCCGCACGCTGCCGCCGCAGCTCGACCCCGACCAGGCCGTCGCGCTCCTGCAGGCCTACGAGGACATCAAGGACCAGCGCCGCCAGCTCGACTTCGAGGACGTGCTGCTCGCGACGGCGGGCATGATCGAGGCGGAGCCGTGGGTGGCGCAGCAGGTGCGGGAGCAGTACCGCTTCTTCGTGGTCGACGAGTACCAGGACGTCTCGCCGCTGCAGCAGACGATCCTCGACCTCTGGATGGGCGACCGCCGCGACCTCTGCGTCGTCGGCGACGCCAGCCAGACCATCTACTCGTTCGCGGGCGCGAAGAGCGCCTACCTCCTCGACTTCGCCTCCCGCTTCCCCGAGGCGACCGTCGTGCGGCTGGAGCGGAACTACCGGTCGACCTCCGGCATCACGGAGGCGGCGAACCGGCTGATGCGCGGCCGGCCCGGCGCCCTCACGCTCGTCTCGGCGGACGCGGATCCGGACGGCGACGGCACGGGCACGGCGTCCGCGTCGGCGAAGGGCCGCGGATCCGCCGCCGTGCCGGGTCGCGGCGAGGGCTTCCGCGCGCCCCAGGTGAGCGCGTTCCCCTCCGACGGCGCGGAGGCGCGAGCGATCGCGGGCGCCGTCGCGCAGCAGATCGCCTCCGGCATCGCACCTGAGGACATCGCCGTGCTCTACCGGATGAACGGCCAGTCCGCCGTGCTCGAGCAGGCGCTCGGCGACGCGGGAGTGAGCTACCAGGTGCGCGGATCCCAGCGCTTCTTCGACCGGCCCGAGATCAAGCAGGCCCTCCTCGCGCTCCGCGGCGCGTCCGTCTCGATCTCCGGCGAGCCGCTGTTCAAGTCGGTGAGCGACGTGCTCCGCGGCCTCGGCTGGAGCCAGCAGCCGCCCGAGCAGCCCGGCGCGGTGCGCGACCGCTGGGAGTCCCTCGACGCGATCATGGGCCTCGCCGAGCGCATGCCGGCCGGCAGCACCTTCCGCGCCTTCACCGACGAGCTGCTGGAGCGGCAGGCCGGCCAGCACGAGCCGACCGTCTCCGCCGTCACGCTCGCCACGCTGCACTCCGCCAAGGGCCTCGAGTGGGAGCACGTCTACCTGATGGGGCTCAGCGAGGGGCTCGTGCCCATCAGCTACGCGCAGACGCTCGAGGCGGTGGACGAGGAGCGGCGCTTGCTCTACGTGGGCATCACGCGCGCGCGCTCCGGGCTGCGGCTCTCCTGGAGCCGGAGCGGACCGCAGCGATCCGGTCAGCGGGAGCCGTCGCGGTTCCTGGCAGAGCTCGACACGCGCATCTCGGGTGGGGGCGCGAAGCGCGGCGCGTGACGCGTCCCGTCCGCACGTCGAGCACGGCCTGGTGCGTCGCGAGCGCGTTCTCGCCGGCGCTCACCAGGCGGTGCGCGGGCCGGGCGGCGAGGGCCGCGAGCTCCGCGGGCACGAGCCCCGCCTCGGATCCGCTGTCGCGCCCGAGCAGCTGCGTGGCGATCGCGGGCCACGCCGGATCCGCGTCCCGCCTGTGCAGGTCGAGGCAGTAGCAGCACGCCGTGCGGCCGGGCTCCACGAGCGGGCCGACGACGGCATGCCGGTCGCCGACGACCACGGGCAGGTGCGGCACGTCCTCGCGCGCCCAGCGGCCGTAGACGGCGGGGGCGATGGCGAAGTGCCCGACGAGCACGGCCAGGGCGGCGTCGGGATCCGCGTCGTCGGCCATGCGCCGCATCCGCACGTCGTGCCCGGCTCGCCCGAGCGCATCGGCCACACGCCAAGCGGTCGGGCCGCCGCCGACGACCGCGACGGGGCCGCCGCGGGCCGGCCGGGCCGGGCCCTCCTCGCCGGCGGCGCCGGGCTCCCGCGGCGGCAGGAGCGCGGGTCGCACCAGGTCGAGGAGCTGCGTCACCTGCGCGGGCGTCGCCCCCTCGGTCGCGGCGATCATGTCGAGCCCGCCGCGGCTGACGCCCTGCACGAGCGCGGCGAGGAGGCGCTCGTCGAGGCGCGCCACGGCCGTGAGGACCACGGGCGGGCGGTCGACGCCGAGCTGGAGGGAGTCCGGCGTGCGCCAGACGAGCGGGAGACGGGGATCGAGTCGGATGGCCATGGGCGCGGAGAGTGCCCGACCGGGCGGCCGTCCGCGGGCCGCGTCCACAGGGACGCGGCCGGTCGGCTCAGACGGGGCGCGGATCCGTGCCGTCGTCGTCGGGCCGCTCGTCCGGGGTCTCGCCGGGCTCGGTCGCCCGACCCTGGCCGTCCTCCACGGGACGGCCGGCGTCGGATCCGCGGAGCAGGTCCTCGAGCGCCTGGTCGACCTCGTCGGGCTCCGGCTCGCCCTGCGTGAGGCGCGCGACGAGGGCGTGCGGAGCGTCGATGTCCTCGGAGGTGGGGAGCACGTCGGGGTGCGACCAGAGCGCGTCGCGCTGCTCGGCGCCCACGCCGTCGGACACGGCCTGCCACATGGCCGCCGCCTCGCGGAGGCGCCGGGGCCGGAGCTCCAGGCCCACGAGCGTGGCGAACGCCGACTCGGCGGGACCGCCCGTGGCGCGGCGGCGGCGCACCGTCTCGGCGATGGCCGACGCGCGGGGGAGGCGGACCGTGGCCGCGGCCGTGACCACGTCGACCCACCCCTCGATGAGGGCGAGCATGGTCTCGAGCCGGGCGAGCGCGGCGCGCTGCGCGTCGGACTTCGGCGGGATGAGGGACCCGTCGACCATGGCCTGGCGGAGCTCCTCGGGGTTCGACGGGTCGAAGCCCTCCGCGAGCGACTCGAGCCGCTCGGTGTCGATGTGCACGCCCTTCGCGAACTCCGTGATGGAGGTGATGAGCTGCAGGCGCAGCCAGCGCGCGTGGCGGAAGAGCCGCGCGTGGGCGAGCTCCCGGACCGCCAGGTAGATCTGCACCTGGTCCTCGGGCACGTCGAGGCCGGATCCGAACGCGGCCACGTTCTGCGGCAGGAGCGCGGCCTGCTGGTCGTCGAGCAGCGGGATCCCCACGTCGCCGCCCGAGACGACCTCGGTGGACAGCTGCCCGACCACCTGGCCGAGCTGCATGGCGAAGAGCGTGCCGCCGAGGTTGCGCATCATGCGGCCGGCGCCCGCGACCATGCCCTGCATCTCCTCGGGCGCGTTCTGCTGGAGCACCTCGGTGAGGGAGTCGGCGATGCTGAGCGCGACCGGCTCGGCGAGCTGCGTCCAGACCGGCATCGTCAGCTCGGTCCACTGGGCGCGGGTGATGAGGCGCGGCGCGACCGTGAGCTGGCTGACGTGGGCGACCTCGTCGAGCCACAGCGCGGCGACCTGGAAGGCCTGGTCGAGGGGCGCGGAGACGGCGGCGGTGACCTGCGTCTGCTCCGCCGCGGCGAGCTGGCGGGCGCCCTCGCGGGCGACCTTCCAGTCCACGCCGTCGCCCGTGCTGCTGAGCGCGCCCTGGAGCTGCGCGAGGAGCTGGCGGACCATCTCCGGATCCTGCGGCAGGCCCGCGGCGCCCGCGAGCTTGTCGGGGTCGATCTGCCCGTCGGCACCGAGGAACCGCTCCAGCATGCGCCGGAACTCGTCCTCGGGATTCGGGGTGGGCTCGTCGGCCATGGCGGTTCTCCCGGTGGGTCTGGAGGGGCCCGATCGCGGTGCCGCGGTCGGTGGATCCACGCTAGCCCGCGCCCACGGGAAACCCATCCGGATTCGCCTAGGCTGGGCCGTCGCGGCTTCCGCCCGCCGCGAACAGCGGCCCCAGAGGCCGCCCGCACCCCCGTCGCACGGCCCGTCGAGGCCCGTCGCGCCGCCCGACCGCGAGGACCCCGGATGAGCCTGTTCGCCCAGCACGCCCCCCGCGCACCCCGGCCGCCGCGCCGTCGCCGCGTGGGCCGCGTGCTCGCCGGCACGGGCGCCGTGCTCGCCCTCGCGCTCGGCCTCCTGCCCTCGCCGTACGTCATCGAGCAGCCCGGCCCGGTCTTCGACACCCTCGGCACGAGCGACCACGAAGGCGCCGAGCGCCCGCTCATCTCGATCCCCGACCGGCCGACCTACCCGACCGACGGCCGCCTCGACATGCTCACGGTCAGCGTCGTCGGCAACCCCGCGCAGCGCCCCGACTGGTTCTCGGTGGTCTCGGCCTGGCTCGACCCGAGCCGCAGCGTCGTCCCGATGGAGGCGGTGTTCCCCGCCGACCAGACCGCGGAGGAGCGCGCCGCCCAGAACCAGGTGCAGATGACCGACTCCCAGCAGGACGCCGTCGCCGCCGCCCTCACCGAGCTCGGCATCGACGTGCCGCGCACCCTCGACGTGCAGAGCGTCCTGGCCGGCTCGGCCGCCGACGGTGCGCTGCGGGCCGGCGACGCGATCCGGACGGTGGACGGCACGGGCGTGGTCGACCTCGCCGACCTGCAGGCGCGCGTGGCGGCGGCAGGAACGACGACGCCCCTGTCCTTCGGGATCACGCGCGACGGCCAGGACAGCACGGTCGAGGTCACGCCCGCCGAGCGCGACGGCCGGCCCGTCATCGGCGTCGTCACCTCCACCGCCTACGAGTTCCCGTTCGAGGTCGACATCCAGCTCGACGACGTGGGCGGGCCGAGCGCCGGCATGATGTTCGCCCTCGGGATCATGGACAAGCTCGAGGAGGGCTCGCTCACCGGCGGCAAGGCCATCGCGGGCACGGGCACCATCGACGCCGCGGGCACGGTCGGGCCCATCGGCGGGATCCGGCAGAAGCTCTTCGGCGCCGAGCGCGCGGGCGCCGAGTACTTCCTCGCCCCGGCCGAGAACTGCGACGAGGTCCGCGGGCACGTGCCCGACGGCCTCCGCGTCTTCGCCGTCTCGACGCTCGACGACTCGCTCCGGGCGCTCCAGGCGGTCTCCACGGGCGGCGACCTGGACGCCCTCCCGACCTGCTGAGGACCGCGGTCGCCGGGTGGTAGCGAGGGCCCCCTTACCAGAGGGGAACCCCTGATCGCTCGCAGGTCCCTGGCAACCTGCCCGCCTAGGATGAGGACTCCGCTGTCCCCGACTCTGAGGCACACACGTGACAAGCACATCCGCCCGGCCCGCCAGACGGAGCCGAGCCCCTCTCGCCATCACCGCGGCCATCATCGCCGCCCTCGTGATCGCGTTCTTCATCTTCGCCGGCTTCTACGCCGACGTCCTCTGGTACGACCAGCTGGGCTACCTGGGAGTGCTGCTCACGCAGTGGGGCGCCGGCATCGCGCTGTTCCTCGTCGGGTTCCTCGCCATGGCGATCCCGGTCTTCGTCAGCATCCAGGTCGCGTACCGCTCGCGGCCCGTGTACGCGAAGCTCAACTCGCAGCTCGACCGCTACCAGCAGGTCATCGAGCCGCTCCGACGGCTCGCCATGTTCGCGATCCCCGCGGTCTTCGGCCTCTTCGCCGGCGTCTCGGCCTCCAGCGGCTGGCAGCGCACGCTGCTGTGGCTCAACCGCACGCCCGCCGGCACCACGGATCCGCAGTTCGGGCTCGACGTGTCCTTCTACATGTTCGAGCTGCCCTTCTACCACGCGGTCGTCGGCTTCGCCTCGGCCGTCGTCATCATCTCGATGCTCGGCGTGCTCGCCACCAGCTACCTCTACGGCGCGGTGCGCTTCACGGGTCGCGAGGTGCGCATCTCGAAGAGCTCGCGCATCCAGATCGCGGTCACGGCGGCGGTCTACTTCCTGCTCCAGGGCGTCAGCATCTGGCTCGACCAGTACTCGTCCGTGGTCAACACGGCCAACGGCGGCCTGTTCACCGGCGCCGCGTACTCCGACGTGAACGCGGTGATCCCCGGCCGGTCGATCCTCGCGGGCATCGCCGCGGTCGTGGCGCTGTTCTTCATCGTCACGGCGGTCATCGGCCGCTGGCGCCTGCCGATCATCGGCACCGCCGGCCTCATCGTCGCCAGCATCCTCGTCGGCACCGCCTACCCGGCCGTGATGCAGCGCTTCCAGGTGGAGCCGAACGAGCGCGCGCTCGAGTCGCAGTACTACGCGCGCAACATCGAGGCGACCCGCGAGGCCTACGGCCTGGCGGACATCGAGGAGATCCCCTACGACGCGACGACGGACACCACGCCGGGCGCGCTCCGCGAGGACGCCGCCACCACGGCCAACATCCGCATCCTCGACCCGGCGGTCGTGGGCGACGCGTTCAGCCAGCTGCAGCAGTTCCGGCAGTACTACCAGTTCGGCGACAACCTCGACGTCGACCGGTACCAGATCGACGGCCGCGTGCAGGACACGGTGGTCGCGGTCCGCGAGCTGAGCCCCGCCAACACGGGCACCTCGTGGGTCAACCAGCACCTCGTCTACACGCACGGCTACTCGCTCGTCGCGGCCTACGGCACGCAGCGCACCTCCGACGGGCAGCCCGTGTTCCTGGAGTCCGGCATCCCGGCCTCGGGCGACCTCGGCGACTTCGAGCCGCGCGTGTACTTCGGCGAGAACTCGCCCGACTACTCGATCGTCGGCGGCCCCGAGTCCGGCGACAAGGTCGAGCTCGACTACCCGTCGGGCACCGACGGCGCCGACGAGACGTACACGACGTTCCAGGGCGACGGCGGGCCGAAGGTCGACAACGTCTTCAAGCGGCTCATCTACGCGCTGAAGTTCCAGTCGGAGCAGATCTTCCTGGCCAACCAGATCAACGACCAGTCGCAGATCATCTACGACCGCGACCCGGCGCAGCGCGTCGGCAAGGTTGCGCCGTACCTCACCATCGACAAGGACCCGTACCCCAGCGTGGTCGACGGCCGCGTGGTGTGGATCGTCGACGGCTACACGACGAGCGACCAGTACCCGTACTCGCAGCGCCAGGACATGAGCACGCTCATCGCCGACTCGCAGCAGACGCAGCCGCTCGTGCCGACGGACCGGATCAACTACATCCGCAACTCGGTCAAGGCCACGGTCGACGCGTACGACGGCAAGGTCACGCTCTACGCGTGGGACACCGACGACCCGATCCTCAAGACCTGGCAGAAGGTGTTCCCCTCGACCCTCAAGCCGATCGCGGACATCTCCGGCGAGCTCATGAGCCACCTGCGCTTCCCGGCCGACATGTTCAAGGTGCAGCGGGCCGTCCTCGGCAAGTACCACGTGACGGACCCCGGCTCGATCTACTCGAACCAGGACCTCTGGACCACCCCGAACGACCCGACCGCCACCACGGACCCGGGCACGTCGGCGAAGCTCCAGCCGCCGTACTACCTGACCATGCAGATGCCCGGCCAGGACGCACCGCGGTTCTCGCTGTACTCGACCTTCATCCCGCCTGCCACGCAGGACACCGCGCGGAGCGTGCTCACGGGCTACCTCGGCGTGGACTCCGACGCGGGCAGCACCGCGGGGGAGAAGGCGGCGGACTACGGGAAGCTGCGCCTGCTGACGCTGCCGAACGACGACACCATCCCGGCGCCGACGCAGATCCAGAACAACTTCAACTCGAACACCAACGTGGCGAACCAGCTCAACCTGCTGGAGCGCGGCGGACGCACCTCGGTGGTGCGCGGCAACCTGCTGACCCTCCCGGTCGGCGGCGGCCTGCTGTACGTGCAGCCCGTGTACGTCCGCTCGACGGGCGACACGAGCTACCCGCTGCTGCGCAAGGTGCTCGTGGCGTTCGGCGACAAGATCGCGTTCGAGGACACGCTGGACGCGGCCCTCGACAGCATCTTCGAGGGCGACTCGGGTGCCACGGCGGGTGACGAGGCCGTCGTGGGCACGACGCCGGCCGACCCCGCCGCCGTGGACGGCTCGGGTGACGGGACGACGGACGGCAGCACGGGATCCACCCCGACGCCCGCGCCGAGCGCCTCGCCCGCCGCGCCCGCGCAGGACGTGCAGGCGGCCCTGGCGGCGGCCGGCCAGGCGCTGCAGGAGAGGGAGGCGGCCTACAAGGCCAACGACCTCGTCGCGGCGGCCCAGGCTGACCAGCGTCTCACCGAGGCGCTCAACCGCGCGATCGAGCTGGGGGCCGCCCAGCAGTAGCGACCGGTTCCTCGACGAGGACGGCCCCGGCGGCCCCGCGATGCGGGTGCCGCCGGGGCCGTCCCCATGCGGGGGATCGGGCGCCGTCGCGGGGACGTGGTCATGAGCACCCGTGAGGTCTGGTAATGTATTCCTCGTAGCGCGGGGTGGAGCAGTTCGGTAGCTCGCTGGGCTCATAACCCAGAGGTCGTAGGTTCAAATCCTGCCCCCGCAACGGAACGAAGGCCCGGTCTCATCGAGACCGGGCCTTCTGCTTTGCCCGGGGCGTTCCGGGGTCGGCTAGCGGGCGCCGAGCGCATCCACCGCCGCGAGGATCTCCGGCACCTCGGTGCGCGTCGTGTAGTCGACGTGCACGTCCGCGAAGGTGACGCGGCGGTCGGCGTCCACCACGATCACGGTGGGGAACGGGATGTCGCCCGTGCCGTCGGCGTTGCTGTCGGCGACGTCGAAGCCGAGCTGGGCGTGGGCCGCGCGGGCCTCGGCGGTCGGCTCGGTCACGAGCCCGAGCGCGCGCACGAACGCGTTGGAGGGATCCGACAGCACGGCGAAGTCGAGGCCGCCGCCCGCGACCGCCTGCGCGCTGCCCTCGGGCGTCTGCGGGCTCACGGCGACAAGCGTCGCGCCGCGCTCGCGCAGGGCGGGCAGCAGCTCGGCCTGGTACTGGCGCAGGGTCAGGTTGCAGTACGGGCACCAGGCGCCGCGGTACAGCACGACCACCGCCGGACCCGAGCCGAGCGACGCGTGCAGGTCGACCTCCGCGCCGTCGGGATCCACGAGCGTCGCGGCGGGCAGGGCGTCACCCGCGGAGACCGCGCCGGCCGGCACGCCGCCCTCGCGGAGGGCCTCCTGCTCGGCCGCGAACACGGCCGACAGGTCCGGCCCGATCTGCTCCGCGAAGCCGCGGTCGAACTCGGCGATCTGCGCCTGGATGGTGGTGTCGGTCATGGTGTCTCCTCGGTCCGTCGGGTCGGTGCGCTCACCGTAGGCGGGCGATCCGAGCGGGGCGCGGGAGGGGCGTCACACGGCGTCACGACCGACGCCGAGCGGACAGGCGGGCCATCAGCCGTCAGGCGTCAGCGGCCGCGTCGGCCCGGGAGGAGCGCCTGCGCGAGCGGCACGACGGAGACCACGAGGAGCACGGTGCCGAGCGCCTCGTCGTCGGGACGGAGGAGCACGCCGCCGGCGAGCAGCGCGCCGAAGACGAGGGCGGAGATCGCCCGGCGGAGGGTGCGCTCGAGAGCGCCGACGCGGCGCTCGAGCGTCGGGTCGCTGATGGGGAGTGCCCCCTCGTCGATGCGGGTGAGCAGCGCGTCGAGGCGGCCGGGCAGGCGGGCGATCGTGCCGGCGGTGTCGGACACGCGCGTGCCGAGGTCGCGCACGACGTTGCCGCGCTCCTCGCGGATGAGGCGCTGCGCGTACGGCTCGACGGAGTCCCAGAGGTTGAAGCGGGGATCCAGCGCGCTGCACACGCCCGAGGTGAGCGACATGGCGCGGATGATGAGCAGGAAGTCGTCCGGCAGCTGGAACGGCAGGGTGCGCACCACCTCCTGGAACTCCTCGGCGAACGCGCGGAACTCGCGCGGATCCACCTCGCGGAGCTCGGCGAACCCGAGGCCGCCGAACCGGGCGAACAGGCGCGTCATGGCGAGCTCGAGCTGCGTGGTGTCGGCGGAGGGGAGCAGCACGCCGATGTCCCGCGCCGCGTCCACGAGTCCCTTGCCGTCGCGCGAGGCCGCGGCGATGAGCATCTTGCGGAGGCCGCGCCGGGTGCTCGGCGGCACCTCGCCCATCATCCCGAAGTCGATGAAGGTGAGGGTCCAGCCCTGCTCGACGGAGCCGTCCGTCACGGGCGTGACGAAGACGTTGCCGGGGTGCGGATCCGCGTGGAAGAAGCCGTCCGCGAAGAGCTGGTCGAACATGACGGCGGCGAAGACCGGGGCGACGTCGACCGGGTCGATGCCGGCGGCGAGGAGACCCGCGTGGTCGGTGATCTTGATGGCCGTGACGTCCTGGAGCGTGAGCACGCGTCGGGTGCTGCGCTCCCACACGATCTCCGGCACGGCCACGCGGGCGTCCGCGCGGAACATCTCCTGGAAGCGGGCGGAGCTGCGTGCCTCGTGCAGGTAGTCGATCTCCTCGAGGCTCGTCTCGGCGAACTCCTCGACGAGGGCGGGGGCGTCGACGCGGTCGGACACGAGGCGGACGTGCGTGAGCCAGCCGCCGATGCGGCGGAGCGCGGCGAGGTCGACGCGGACGATGTCGTCGATGCCGGGGCGCTGCACCTTGATGACGGCGCCGGTGAGGCCGGTGTCGGCGGCGTCGACCGGGCCGAGGATCGCGCGGTGCGCCTGGCCGAGCGAGGCGGCGGCGACGGGCGTCTCGTCCACCCAGGCGTAGGCCTCGGCGAGCGGCATGCCGAGCTCGCGCTCGGCCAGGGCGCGGATCTCCGGGAACGGGACCGCGGGCACCTCGTCCTGCAGGTCCTCCAGCTCCGCGGTGATCTCGGGCGGCAGCACGTCGAGGCGCGACGACATGAACTGCCCGACCTTGATCATGAGGCCGCCGAGCTCGACGGCGAGCACGCGGAAGCGCCGGGCGAACCGCTTCATGCGCCGGGTGCGCGTGCGGTCGGCGATGCGCCGGAGGCCGACGCGGGGGAGGAAGAGCTCGTACCACCACGTGACCGCGAGGTTCCAGGCGGCGAAGCGGAGGATGCGGCGGTAGCGGGCGCGCGTCCCCGGGGCGTCGGCCTCGGCATCCGTCCCGGGCACGGCGCCGGCCGTGGCCGCGGTCACTCCCGGGCGAGGATCGCGTAGAGGCGGCGGCGCACCGCGTCGAGCTCGGACGCGGCCTCGGCGACCTGCTCGGCGGTGCCCGAGCGCTGGACCTGCGCGGCCGCCTGCGCCAGCGCGAGCCCGGCCTTCGGGAGCGCGGAGCGGTCGCGGCGGTCGTGCGCGTCGTGGCCGTGCGCGTCGGCGGAGCCGGCCCAGGGCGCGGTGATGCCGTCGCGCGCGATGACGGAGCGGCCCGCCTCGGTGAGCGCCCACACCTTGCGGCCGTCCGTGGTCTCGGCGGCGATGAGGCCCTCGTCGGCGAGGAGCTGGAGCGTCGGGTAGACGGCGCCGGCGTCCGGGGTCCAGGCGCCGTCGGTGCGCTCGGCGATGGCGCGGATGAGGGCGTAGCCGTGCATGGGCTCCTCCGCGAGGAGGGCGAGCACGGCGAGGCGCACGTCGTGCGGACCGTGACCCGGGCGGTGCCCGGACTCGTGGCCCGCCGTGCCGTCGTCGCGCTTCTCGAACCGGGCGCGGAGCGACTCCATCGCCTGCCACACGCCGTCGGCGGCGTCTCCGAATGCGGATCCTGAGGTCGGGTGCGATGCGGCCATGGCGAGCTCCTAGCTGTGGGACGTGCGCGGTGCCTCCGACGATAGGCCGCGCACCTGGCCGCGGACCCGACAGCGGCCCCTTCGTCAGCGACCCGACAGGTCCGCGGCGTGGGGAGGGCCGGACGCGGTCAGCCGACCGCCTGCGCGAAGCCGCGCGACGGGTCGGCCAGGTGGTCGAGGCCGGCGGGCAGCGCGCGCCCCTTCGCGGCCATCGACTGCGCCCACAGGCGTCCCGCGCGGTAGGAGGAGCGCACCAGCGGGCCCGCGAGCACGCCGAGGAACCCGATCCCCTCGGCCTCCGCCTTGATCTCCACGAACTCCTCCGGCCGCACCCAGCGCGCCACGGGCAGGTGCCGCGGCGTCGGCCGGAGGTACTGCGTGACCGTGATGATGTCGCAGCCCGCGTCGTGCAGGTCGCGGAGCGCCTCGGACACCTCCTCGCGCGTCTCGCCCATGCCGAGGATGAGGTTCGACTTCGTGATGAGCCCGGCGTCGCGCGCCCGCGTGATCACGTCGAGCGAGCGCTCGTACCGGAACGCCGGGCGGATCCGCTTGAAGATGCGCGGCACCGTCTCGACGTTGTGCGCGAAGACCTCGGGGCGGGAGGAGAACACCTCGGCGAGGAGGTCCGGGTTCCCGGAGAAGTCGGTCGCGAGGATCTCGACGCCCGTGCCCGGGTTGTCGGCGTGGATCCGCCGCACGGTCTCGGCGTGCAGCCACGCGCCCTCGTCGGGCAGGTCGTCGCGGGCCACACCCGTGACGGTCGCGTACCGGAGGCCCATCCGCCGCACCGAGTCGGCGACGCGGCGCGGCTCGTCGGTGTCGTAGTCGGCGGGCTTGCCGGTGTCGATCTGGCAGAAGTCGCATCTTCGCGTGCACTGGGATCCGCCGATGAGGAAGGTCGCCTCCCGGTCCTCCCAGCACTCGTAGATGTTCGGGCAGGCCGCCTCCTGGCAGACAGTGTGCAGGTCCTCGGTCTTCACGAGCTGCTGGAGGGCCTGGTACTCCGGCCCCATCCGGGCCCTCGTCTTGATCCACTCGGGCTTCCGCTCGATGGGCGTCTCGGCGTTCCGCACCTCGAGGCGGAGCATGCGGCGGCCGTCCGGGGCGGCGGCGCTCATGCGCGGGCCCCGGCGGCGGAAGGGAGGGGAGCGGTGGCGGGCATGGCGGATCCGTTCGGGTCGAGGGCGCGCACGAGGTGCGGGCGGAGGAGGGGGACGACGTCGGCCGGCGTGACGGTGCGGCCGATGACGCGGCTGAGCGTGGTGACGCCGGCGTCGCGGATGCCGCACGGGACGATCCGGTCGTAGGCGTCGAGGGAGTTGCTGCAGTTGAGGGCGAAGCCGTGCATCGTGACGCGCTCGGCGACGCGGACGCCGATGGCGGCGACCTTGTCGTCGCGGGGCGCGCCGTCGGGGGCTGCGCCGCGGATCCAGACGCCGGAGCGGCCGTCGACGCGATGGGCCGCGACGTCGAGGTCCGCGAGGAGGGCGATGAGCGCGTCCTCGAGGCGGCGCACGTGGGCCACGACGTCGAGGGGCTCGGGCAGCCGCACGATGGGGTAGCCGACCAGCTGGCCCGGCCCGTGCCAGGTGATGCGGCCGCCGCGGTCGACGTCGAGAACCGGCGTGCCGTCGCGCGGCCGGTCCGACGGCTCCGTGCGCCTCCCCGCGGTGTAGACCTCGGGGTGCTCGAGGAGGATGACGGTGTCCTGCGCCCGGCCCGCGACGACGTCGGCATGCAGGGCACGCTGACGCTCGAGGGCCTCGATGTACGGCACGGAGTTGGCGCTTAGCCCCGTGACGACGATGTCGACCACGCGGCCAGCATAGGCGCACGGTCGGCGGCGGCCGAGGGCGCGCGCGGGCCCGTCGCGTTGCGGGGGAGGCGCGCGGGGCGGAGGATCGTCCTCGATGACCGACTCCGCCGCACCCGCCGTCCCCGACCGTCCCGTCCGCGCCCCCCGCGCGCAGCACGTCCTCGAGGTGATACGGACGGAGCACCTCAGCCCGCACCTCGTCCGCGTCCACCTCGGCGGCGCGGGGACGCGCGCGCTGCTCGAGCAGGCGGTCCCCGAGCGGCTGGCCGCGACCGACGCCTACGTGAAGCTGATGCTGCCGCAGCCCGGCTCCGGCGTCGCGCCGCCGTTCGACCTGCCCGCCCTGCGTGCCGTCCTGCCGCCCGAGGACCTGCCTGCGGTGCGGACCTACACGCTGCGCCACGCGGATCCGGCCGCGGGCACCGCCGCGATCGACTTCGTGGTGCACGGGGACGAGGGGCTCGCCGGCCCCTGGGCGGCGTCCGCGCGGCCGGGTGACGTGATCGCGGCGAGCGGGCCGGGCGGGCTGTTCCGGCCCACCGCGGATCCGGCGGTCGTGCGCGTGCTGCTCGGCGACGACTCCGCCGTGCCCGCGATCGCCGCGGCGCTCGCCGCGATGCCCGCCGACGCGGCGGGCGTCGCGCTCGTCGAGGTGGCCGGCCCCGCCGACGAGCTCCCGCTCGCGCGCCCCGCGGGGGTGGAGCTGCGCTGGATCCACCGCTCGCGCACGCCCGACGCCGTGCCGGGCGCGCCCCTCGTCGCCGCGGCACGCGCCCTCGCCCGGCCGGACGGCGACGTCGAGGTCTTCGCGCACGGCGAGCGCGGCGCGATGAAGGAGCTGCGCGCGCTCCTCCAGGACGGCTGGGGCATCGACCGCCGCGCGCTCTCGCTCTCCGCGTACTGGGCCCTCGGCCGCGCGGAGGACCGCTTCCAGGCCGAGAAGCGCGAGCCGGTGGGGGCGATCTTCGCGGACTGACGGCGCGGTCCGGCGTCGTCCGGCGGGCTCCGCATCCGCCATGCTGTTCCCTGCGCGTGATGCGGCACGACCGCCCGCGCGGATCCCGTCCCCCCACCCCGGAGACCGCCATGACCGCTTCCGCGTCCGAGCCCCTGCCCACGCCGACCCCCGTCTCACCCGACGAGCCGACCACCGCCGGGATCCCGCACTCGGTCGCGGAGGACGTGCTCGGGATCCTCACCGGCACCTTCGTCGCCTCGTTCGGCCTGTTCCTGCTGCGGGACGCCGGCGCCGTCACGGGCGGCACCGCCGGGCTCGCGCTGCTCGTGAGCTACACGGGCGTGCTGCCGTTCGGGGTGCTGTTCTTCGTGGTCAACGCGCCGTTCTTCGCGCTCGCGGTGTGGAAGAAGGGGTGGCGGTTCACGATCCGCACCGCCATCTCGGTCGCGCTCGTGTCGCTGTTCTCGACGCTCCACCCGGCGATGGTGACGAACCTCGACCTGCAGCCCGTCTACGGCGTGCTCGCGGGGAACCTGCTCGTGGGGATCGGGCTGCTCGTGGTCTTCCGGCACGGATCCAGCCTCGGCGGCTTCAACATCGTCGCGCTCATCGTGCAGGAGCGGTTCGGGTTCCGGGCCGGGTACGCGCAGATGATCCTCGACGTGATCGTGATCCTGCTCGGCCTCACGGTCGTCTCGGTCGTGGGCGTGGTGTGGTCGGCGCTCGGCGCGGTGCTGCTGAACCTGGTGCTCGCGCTCAACCACCGGCCCGGGCGCTACACCGGGATCTGATCCGCGGCGGTCAGCCCCGCGAGGCGCCGCCGCCCGACTCCGCCTCGGTCGCGCGCGACGCATCCGCCGCGAGGCAGGCCGGCTGCCGCAGGTACCCGCGGCTCCGCAGCCCCACCTCGAGCGGCAGCGTCGCGAGCGGCGGGATCGCGGCGACGCCGGCGAGGAGCGCCGGCTTCCAGCCCCAGCGGAGGCGGATCGCGGCGACGGCCGTGACGATCACGTAGAGCACGAACGCGGCGCCGTGCAGCCGGCCGAAGACGTAGACGCCGAGCTCGGTCGTCTCGGTCACGTACTTGAGGAACATGCCGACGAGGAGGCCGGTCCACGTGACCGCCTCGACGATCGCGACCACGGCGAAGAGGCGCCCGAGCCGCGACGGGCGCTCGGAGCGGTCGCGCGTGCCGCGGACGAGCGCCGCGAAGCCGGTGGCGGGGGCGGAGGCGGCGGCCCGCGACCCCGCGGGATCCGCTCCGGGCTCGGGGTGCGGGGCGGCGGCGGGGTGCGGGGCGTTCGTCATGGGGCCTTCCGGGGCGGGGGGATCACGCGGGATCCGACGGGCGGGGCAGGTCGCGCCCAGGGTACGGGGCCGGGTCGGGCAGGAGCTGGGCGCTGGTCGCCGGGCGCTGGTCGCCCGCCGGACGCGGCAGCGGAGCGCTCCGCCGACCGCGTGGACGGCGGGTGTGCATGTCCTGGGAGTCGCGCGAGGACGGGGCCGTGACCGGACACGTGTCATGCACCACATTGCGCGTATGGCAGCATTTCCACATGAGGTGAATCTCACCTCGACGATCTGGGGGGATCAATTGGGGGAGCACCACTCTGCCGTCCGCCGTGCCTCGACACGGGGGACGCGCACCGCATCCGCACGCGCACGGCTCATCGCCGGCATCACCGGGGTCAGCCTCGGGGTGACGCTGCTCGTCGCGGTCGAGCCGACCGCGGCTCCGGCCGAGGCGGCATCGCCGTCCGTCACGGCCGCGTCGTCGGCGCGCGTCGTCGCGCCGACCACGAGCGTCGCGCCGCCGGCCACGTCCGACGGGCGTCCGACGGCCTCGTCGATGATGCGCCTGCTGCGGGTCGCCGCCGCAGGCGCGCCGTTCACGTCGACGCCCGCGCCGGTCATCACGGGCAAGGCCGTCATCGGGCAGCGCCTGCTGGCGACGACCGCGCGCTGGACCCCGGCCGCGACGACCAGCAGGTACGCGTGGCTGGTCGACGGCGTCCCCGTCAGCGGCCAGACCTCGACCGCGTACACCGTGCGCGCCGCCGACGCGGGATCCGTCATCACGGTCGCCGTCACGGGCAGCCGCTCCGGATACGACGCCAGCACGCAGACGAGCGCCCCGACCGCCGCCGTGCCCACGCCCGTGGTCGCCGACTTCAGCGCGGCCCCGACGCCGACCATCGCCGGATCCGCGCAGGTGGGCTTCACGCTCAGCGCCCGCGCCGGCACCTGGACCCCGTGGCCGACCTTCTCCTACGCCTGGACCCGCGACGGCGTGCTCATCGCCGGGCAGACCGGGGCGACCTACCGGGTGACGGAGGCCGACCGCGGTGCGGCGATCGCCGTGCGGATCACCGGCACGAGGACCGGGTACGCGACCACCACCGTGACGAGCGCCGGCATGGCGGTGCCCGGCGCGACGCCGACGCCCACGGTCGCGCCCACGCAGGCGCCGGCGCCCGCGCCCACGACCGCGCCTCAGCCGACGCCGACGGCGGCGCCGAACCCGGAGCCCACGGCGGCCCCGGAGCCCACGCCGGCCCCGGACCCCACGGCGGCCCCGAGCCCACCTCGGCCCCGACGCCCGCGCCCACGACGCCCGCCGCCGTGCCGTTCGCCGCCGCCGCGACGCCCACGATCGCCGGCACCGCGCGGGTCGGCTTCACGCTGTCCGCGCGCGCCGGGGTCTGGACGCCCTGGCCCACGTTCTCCTACGCCTGGCTGCGTGACGGCGTCGTGATCACGGGCCAGACCGGCGCGACCTACCGCGTGCAGGCCGAGGACGCGGGATCCCGCATCGGCGTCGCCGTGACGGGCACCAGGACCGGCTATGCGACGCAGACGAACGCGAGCGCGGAGCTCCAGGTCCCCGCGGCGAGCACGCCGACGCCGACGCCGACCGCGCCCGCGCCGACGCCGACCCCGACGCCCACCGCGCCCGCTCCCACCCCGGAGCCGACGACGCCGCCCGAGGACGCGCCCTACGCGGTCGCCTCCACCCCGACCATCGCCGGCACCGCCCGCGTCGGCTTCACGCTGTCGGCGCGCGCCGGCGTGTGGACGCCGTGGCCGGCCTTCTCCTACGCGTGGACCCGCGACGGCGTGCCGATCCCCGGCCAGACGTCCGTGACGTACCGCGTGCAGGAGGGCGACCAGGGATCCACCATCGCCGTGATCGTCACCGGCACGAAGGCCGGCTACGTCACGCAGTCGATCCCGAGCCAGGGCCTCCTCGTGCCGCTGCCCGAGGCCGAGCCCGAGCCGCCGGCGCCCACGCCCGACCCCGAGCCCGTCCCGGACGTGGCCTTCGAGGCCGTCGGCTCGCCGACCATCACGGGCCTCGGCCGCGTCGACTTCACGCTGAACGCGCGCTCCGGCACGTGGACCCCGTGGCCGTCCTTCTCCTACGCGTGGCTGCGCGACGGCGTCGTGATCCCCGACCAGACCGGCCCCAGCTACCGGGTCGTCGCGGGCGACGTCGGCACGAGCATCTCGGTCGCCGTCACCGGCACGCGGACCGGCTACGTCACGCAGACCGCCACGAGCCCGGCGATCCCGGTCGTCGAGACGCCCGTGACCCCGCCGCCGCCCGCGCCCGCCGTGCCGTTCGAGGCGACGACCGCGCCCGAGATCCAGGGCACGCCCGTCGCGGGGACCGCGCTCCGGGCGGTCACGCCCGCCTGGACGCCCGAGGCCACGGCCTACTCGTACGCCTGGGCCCGCGACGGCGTGACCGTGCTCGGCGCGACCGAGGCGACCTACGTCGTGGGTCGCGCGGACGCCGGATCGCGGATCACCGTGACCGTCACCGGATCCCGCTCGGGCTACCAGGACGCGAGCCGCACCAGCGAGCAGACCGCGCAGGTGGTCGACGCCCTCGACGTGCCGCCCGCGGTGCCCGCGCCGTCGCCCGGCGACGAGCCGTTCGCGGACGCCCCGAGCCCGGTCATCACGGGTGACGCGTCCGTCGGATCCACCCTCACGGCCGAGACGGCCGCGTGGACGCCCGTCGCGACCACGCTCTCCTACGTCTGGAAGCGCAACGGCGTCGTCGTCCCCGGCCGCACGGCCTCGACCTACGTGCCGGCGCCGCGCGACGCCGGATCGCAGCTCACCGTGACCGTCACCGGGCTCGCGGACGGCTCCGCGCCGACGTCCCGCACCTCCGCGGCGCGCGCCATCGCCTCGACGGGGGAGGGCTACGACGTCGTCGTGATCCTCGGCCAGTCGAACGCGCAGGGCGTCGGCACGGGCTGGGACCCGTCGATCGACGTGAGCGTGCCGGGCCTCGACCAGCTCGCCGGCAGCGGCGCCAAGGCGGGGCAGATCGTGCCCGCCAAGGACTCGCTCAGCCACGTGACCACGTGGACGACCTCCGGCGGCGTCCAGGCCGTCGGCCCCGGCATGGAGCTCGGCCGCCACATGCTCGCCGACGCGCGCCCCGGTCGGAAGGTGCTGCTCGTGCCCGCCGCCATGGCATCCACCTCGATGACGGGAGACGGCGCCTACTCCTGGAACCCGTCGGACACCCGCTCGCGCACGAACCTGTTCACCCGGGCGCTCGGGCAGATCGACCGGGCGCTCGCGCAGGATCCCGACAACCGCCTCGTCGCGGTCGTCTGGGCGCAGGGCGAGTCGGACGCCACGCGCACGGACGCGCAGGGGTACCAGACCATGCTGCTCGACCTCGTCGACCGGCTGGACGCGCGCTACGGCACGGTGCCGTTCCTCATCGGCGGCATGGTGCCGGAGTGGCTGAACGTCTCGTCGATGCGACAGGCGATCGACACCGCGCAGCAGGGCATGCCCGCGCTGCGGCCGAACGTGTCCTACATCCCGGGCGCCGCCGGCAGCAACCGCGCGGAGGACCTCATCCACTACACGGCGGCCGGCGCCCGGCTGATGGGCGACCGGTACTTCGCCGCCTACCAGCGGGCGACCGGGGCCGTGCAGCTGCCGGGGTAGCGGCGTCGCCGCGGGCGGCCGGGACGATCCGGCCGTCGGATGCGAGGATCGTCCCGACGCGCCGATCCTCGGCCGCCCACCCGACCCCAGGAGGACCCATGCCCGACCGCGCCCCGCACGTCGTCTTCGTCTGCGCCCGCAACGGCGGGAAGTCCCAGCTCGCCGCCGCCCTCATGCGGCACGACGCGGGGGACGCGGTCTCGGTCGCGTCGGCGGGCACGGACCCCGGCTCGTCGCTCAACGCGCTCGCGGTGGAGTCGCTCGCCGAGCTCGGGATCGACGTGGGCGGCGAGCGCCCGAAGCCGCTCACCGACGACATGGTGCGCGCGGCCGACCTCGTGGTGGTCCTCGGCGCCGAGGCGCACGTGGACGGCGACCAGGGGGTGGCGGTCGAGACGTGGATCACCGACGAGCCGTCCGAGCGCGGCATCGACGGCATGGAGCGGATGCGGCTCGTGCGCGACGACATCCGCGCGCGCGTCGACGAGCTGCGCGGTCGGCTCGGCGGCACCGGGGGAGCGTCGGCCGCGGGCTAGGCGTCCACGCGGGCCAGGCGGTCCGCGCGGCGCGCGACCAGCGCGTCCACGTGCCGCTCGAGCACGCCCAGCGCGCGGGCGCTGCGGGCGGGATCCGGATCCTCCACGAGCAGCTGCAGGGCGAGCCCCGCGAGCAGCGCCTGGAGGTGGTCGGCCTCCGCCTCGGGATCCGCGTCGGGTCGCAGCAGGCCCGCCAGGCGCAGCTGCGCGAGCTGCTCGAGGCACGTCTCGCGCGCGGCGGCGTGCGCGGCGGCGCGCACCTCCCGGAGCCGGGGGTGCGACGCCGCGTCCGCCAGGAGCGCCGCCGTGACCTCGGCCTCGGCCCGTCGCGCGTCGTCGAGGGGGAGGTGCTCGGCGAGGATGCGGACCGCGCGACGCCGGGCGTCCGGATCCTGGCGCCTGCTCCGGATGCGGCCGGCGATGCGCGTCGCGACGAGCGCCGTCGCGTGGGCGACCAGGTCGATCCGGCTGGGGAAGCTGTGCCGCAGCGAGCCGGTGCTGAGGCCGGCCTCGGCGGCGACCGTGCGGACCGAGACGCCGCTCGCGCCGTCGCGGCGGATGACCCGCCACACCGCCTCGGCGAGCTCGTCCTCGCGGCGGGCGTGGTCGATCAGGCGGGGCATGGCGTCACGGTAGCACCGGGATCCGGCGTCCCCGCGGGGGTCCCGGCGAACGCCCGCGGAACGGTAGCGTCGATCGGATGAGCGCCTTCTCGCCGCCCTGCGGCCCGGTCGTCGGCTGGGCGGACGGCGACGTCGTCCGCGCGACCGGCATCCCCTACGCGACCGCCGCCCGCTTCCAGCCGCCCGTCACGCACCCGGACTGGACCGAGCCCCGCGACGCGCGCGACTGGGCGCCCGCCTGTCCGCAGCTGCCCCTTCCGGAGCTCGACGACGTGCTCGGGACCTTCGACCACCTGGCCGTCGACGAGGACTGCCTCCGCGTCTCGGTGACGATGCCGCGCGACGTGCGGCCGGACGACGCGCTCCCGGTGATGGTGTGGATCCACGGCGGCTCCTACGTCTCGGGCGCGGGCGACGTGCCGATCATGGATCCCGCCGCCCTCGTGGCGGAGCAGCGCGTGGTGGTCGTGACGGTCACCTACCGCCTGGGGCTCCTCGGCTACCTGGGCGACGGCGGCGACCGGCCCGCGAACCTCGGCCTCCTCGACCAGCTGGTGGCCCTCCGCTGGGTCGCCCGCAACATCCGCGCGTTCGGCGGCGACCCCGATCGCGTGACCGCGTTCGGCCAGTCGGCGGGCGGCGACGCGGTCGCGCACCTCCTGGCCGTGCCCGAGGCGGCGGGGCTGTTCCGGCGCGCGATCATCCAGAGCGCGCCGCTCGGCATCTCCCGCGGGCGGCGGCGGATGGCGGCGGCGATGGCGCGCGCGTCCCGCGGGCTCACCGCCCGGATGCCCGTGGAGGAGGTGCTCGCCCGGCAGCCCGAGGTCGAGCGCGTCGCGGCGCCGTACGGGCTCATTGGGGCGATGCCCTTCGGCACCCAGTACGGGCACGCGCCGCTGCCGCCCGAGTCCGGGCTCGACGCGGCGTGGGACCGGGCCGCGCCCGGCGTCGACGTGCTCATCGGCAACACGGCGGAGGAGGCGCGGCTGTTCCTGCCGGGGATCCCGTGGCTCGCGCGCCTCACCGGACTGCCCGTCGTCGGCGCGCTCGTGCGGCGGGCTTCGGTCGCGGCGGTCACCGGCATCATCTACGGCGTCCCCGGCCGCCGCTTCGCCCGTCGTCACGCGCGCGCCGGCGGCACCGCGCACCGCTACGTCATCCGCTGGTCGGCGCCCGGCAGCCCGTTCGGCTCCGCCCACACGGTGGACCTGCCGCTGCTCTTCGGCGACGAGGAGGCGTGGCGCGGCGCCGGGCTCCTCGCGGGCGCCGACTGGGACGTGATCCAGCGCGACGCCCGCCGGGTGCGGCAGGTCTGGGGCGACTTCGCGCGCGGGCGGATCCCGACGCGTCAGCTGGTCCCGGGGGTGCTGGAGCTGCGGCGCGTGCGCGGCTAGGCGCCCGCTGCGTCCGGCGCCACCCGCTCGGGGCCGTGCCGTGCCGCTGGTGCGGGTGCCCCCTCGGGCAGGCTGGACGGGTCCGCATCCGGACGCCGCCCGACCCCGAGCCGCCCACCAGGAGCCCCGTGTCCCCGTCGAAGCCGTCCCGCACCGCCCGCGAGCGTCGAGCGACGATGGCCTTGACGGGAGTCCTCATCGCGGTCGTCCTCGTCTTCTCGACGGTGGCCTCGCTGCGCGCCGGCGTCCCGCTGTGGGCGTTCCTGGTGCTCACGGCCGCGGGCATCGTGCTGGCGCTCGTCATCTACGCCGTGAGGAGCGGCGGGATCCGCCTGCTCCTGGCGTTCGGCGTGCTCGCCGCCGCGTTCGCCCTCAACGCCTCGCCGATCGCGGGCGGCTCGATCCCGTTCGTCGCGGGCGCGTTCGTCGGCGCCTTCCTGTCCCGGGACGAGTGGCCGTGGCGTCGGACGCCGGAGGAGCGGCTGCGCGAGCGCCAGCCGCGGTCGCTCGCGAGCATCGGGCCGTGGACGGGATCCGGCATGACGGCGACGCTCGCGGACGTGCCGATCGGACGGCGCGGGGAGACGGAGACCGGCGTGCTGCTCGAGGCCGGCGAGGTGTCGCAGCGGTTCCGCGTCGACGAGCTGCACGGCGTCGCGACCGGTCGCGGTGGCATGGCGGAGTCGGTCGACGCCGACCGG
Source organism: Clavibacter capsici (assembly GCF_001280205.1). Taxonomy (NCBI): domain Bacteria; kingdom Bacillati; phylum Actinomycetota; class Actinomycetes; order Micrococcales; family Microbacteriaceae; genus Clavibacter; species Clavibacter capsici. The sequence continues at coordinate 1,189,247 of NZ_CP012573.1, forward strand.
CCTGAGGTGCCCGGCGGCACGGTCTACCTCATCCGCGTCGACACCGCGTCGTCCGACTCCATCATCGGCGAGGTGCTCGTCGGCCTCCCCGGCGACGCGCTCGCGCTCGTGCCCGTCGGCGATCCCATGCCCGGCCCCGCGGCCGTGCTCACGGGATCCGACGCCGCGTCGTTCCGGGCGTGGGCGCTGGCGATCCCGGCGCCCTGAGCCGAGGACGCCTCAGAGCAGCCCGGCGATCGTCCGCGCGACCACGTCCGGATCCGTCACCGGCACCATGTGCGCGCGAGGATCCCGTGCACGAGCCCCCAGGTCAGCCCGCTGCCGCCGAGGCCCGCCTCCAGGACGACGAGGTCGGAGCCGTCGCCCGCGACCATGGTCCGCAGGAGGCGGCCGTCCAGCGTGCTGACCGTCACCTCGCGCCCGAGGGGCCCGGCGGTCACGCCAGCACGGGCCACGGCGGCGGTGTGCGGTCGTCGGTCGCGAGGAGGCCGGCCAGCCAGTCGTCCTCGCGGCCGTCGCGCCCCATCGCGCCGAGGCGGGCGACCCCCTCGAAGCGGAAGCCGCGCGCGCGCGACGGCGGCGGATCCCGTGTTCCCCGCGTACGCGCGCCAGCCGATGCGGGCGAGCCCGAGCCCCGCGGAGGCGTCGAACCCGTGGTCGACGACGGCCGCCGCGGCCTCGCGCATGATCCCGCGACCGCGCGCGTGCGGCGCGAGCCAGTACCCGATCTCCGCCGCGCCGTCCGCGATGCCGTGGAGCCCGACGGTGCCGACGAGCGCGTCGCCCTCGAGCACGGCCCAGGTGAGGCGCTCGCCCGAGGCCCAGCCGTCCGCGCAGGAGTCCGCCACGTAGGAGACCGCGTCCACGCGCGCGTACGGCACGGGGACGGGCACGTAGCGCTGGATCCCCGGGTCCTGGCACGCGGCGTGGATCGCGTCGACGTCGTCCAGCGCGGGCGGCCGGAGGACGAGGTGCGGGGTGCGGAGGGTCACGGGATCCATCGGGCCACGCTACCCGAACGCGGAGTCTCGAATTCCTCGCACGAGGACAACATGAGCACGACGATAAGCGCATACCCGGTCCCCGATGGGACGTCGAAAGAAGACGAGCAGAGCATTGACACCAGATCATGCGAGGAGGAAGCTCTGCCGCATCATCCACATCGCGGGTACATCTACCCGGGAAAAGAGTTTACGCATGAAGGTAAATCGGCGGCTCATCGCGATGGCTGCCTCCCTCGCCGTAGTAGCGGGCACATTGGTCGCGAGTCCGGCCGTGGCCGCTACGCAGCCCGGCCCGGAGCGTCACCATGCGCCGCCTCTCACAGCGGCGCAGATCGCCTCGGGTGAAGCCGCAGCGGCGAAGATCCGCGGCCTCCGGGACACGATCACCACCGTGCACGGGACAGTGCACTTCGATGCCGACGTCGCAATCGAGAGAGGAGCGCTTCCTCTCACCGTCCGGCAGGTGGCGGTCGGGATAGTCGCTGGCGGAGGCACCGTGTCAGGGATCACCGTCGATGACGACGAGGTCGCTGCTGTCGCTCGCATCATCCTCGATTCGAACTGCGTGGGCGAGACCGATTACTCCACCCAGTGGTTCGGGCATCAGCTGAAGCTGAATTCCTGCGATGCGAATCGCCTCATCGGTGCACTCGCTGCTGGAGCGGGAATTGCCACCGTCGCCGCCATCATCACCTCGGAGACGGGCGTCGGGGGAATAGCGGGTGCCCTCATCGCCGGATTGCTTGCGATCGGTGGTGGCGCGCTCGCATTCTGCGCCGCCGATGGGAACGGTCTGATCGTCGATCAAGGGTGGAATGGTGTTCCGTGGTGCGCCGGACAGTGAATGCGACCCCACATGATGCCTGATCGGAATCCCGGGATCGCCTCGGCGGCGAGAAGAGGAGCGTGGCCTCGATGATGGTTCGACACCGGATCCTCTTCGTCACGACACTCACCGTCACCTCGGGCCTGTTGATCGCCGGTCTCATCGTGCTGGCGACCTCGGGACTCGATGACCTCCGTGGCAGGGGCTTGTGTCTCGCGGCCACGGGTCTCGGCATGATGTATGCCATAGGCCGCGGCGCCTGGCGCCGAGGTCATCGCCGCTGAGCGCGCCGTCCTGCTGAGCCGCCCATGATCGTCCTGACGACCGACGGCCCGCCGCCTCCAGGGAGGCGACGGGCCGTCGGGCGGTCAGCGGATCAGTCGCGGGGCTTGCGACCCCGACGCTCGGGGGCCGCGCCGCGCTCGGCGGCACGGGGGCCGCCGCGGTCGGGGCGGATGTCGATCGGCCGGCCGTTGATCTGCGTGCCCGACAGCCGGTCGAGCTTGTCCTGCGACAGGCCGGCCGGCAGCTCGACGAGCGAGAAGTCGGGGCGGATGTCGATGTGGCCGAAGTCCTCCCGGCTGAAGCCGCCCTCGTTCGCGAGCGCACCGACGATCTGGCGGGGCTCGACGCGGTGGCGGCGCCCGACGTCGATGCGGTACGTGGACATGTTCCCGCTGCCGCGCGCGGGACGGGCACGACGCTCGCCGCGGTCGTCGCCGTCGCGCGACGGGCGGTCGTCCCGGCGCTCGCGCTCGACGCGCGGCGGGCGGAGGTCGTCGGCCGAGAGGAGGAGCGGGGTGTCTCCCTGCGCCACGATGGCGAGCGCGGCGGCCACGTCGGACTCGACGACGTCGTGGTGGGTGACGTAGTGGCCCACGATGTCGCGGAAGGCGTCGAGGCGCTCGCGGTCCTGGAGCGCGGCCGTGATGGCGTCGTCGAAGCGCGTGAGGCGCGTGACGTTCACGTCCTCCGCGCTCGGCATGCGCATCTCGGTGAGCGGCTGGCGCGTGGCCTTCTCGATCGCGGTGAGGAGGCGGCGCTCGCGCGGCGTGACGAAGCTGATCGCCGCGCCGCTGCGTCCCGCGCGACCCGTCCGGCCGATGCGGTGGACGTACGACTCGGTGTCGATGGGGATGTCGTAGTTGACGACGTGGCTGATCCGGTCGACGTCGAGCCCGCGGGCGGCGACGTCGGTGGCGACGAGGATGTCGAGCTTGCCGGACTTCAGCTGGTCGACCGTGCGCTCGCGCTGTGCCTGCGCGACGTCGCCGGAGATGGCCGCCGCCGCGTACCCGCGAGCGCGCAGCTTCTCGGCGAGCGTCTCGGTCTCGTTCTTGGTGCGGACGAACACGATCATGCCCTCGAAGTTCTCGACCTCGAGGATCCGCGTGAGGGCGTCGACCTTCTGCGGGTACGACACCATGAGGTAGCGCTGCGTGGTGTTCGCGGAGGTCGTGGTCTTCGCCTTGACCGTGATCTCCTCGGGGTCCTGCAGGTACTTGCCCGAGATGCGGCGGATCTGCGCGGGCATCGTCGCCGAGAACAGCGCGATCTGCTTCGACTTCGGGGTGTCCGCGAGGATCGTCTCCACGTCCTCCGCGAAGCCCATCTTGAGCATCTCGTCGGCCTCGTCGAGCACGAGGTACTTGAGCTCCGAGAGGTCGAGGGTGCCCTTGTCGAGGTGGTCCATGATCCGGCCGGGGGTGCCGACGACCACGTGCACGCCGCGGCGGAGGGCCGACAGCTGCACGCCGTAGCCCTGGCCGCCGTAGACGGGCAGCACGTGCACGCCGCGCATGCCGGACGCGTAGCGCTCGAACGCCTCGCACACCTGGAGCGCGAGCTCGCGGGTGGGCGCGAGCACGAGGGCCTGCGGCGTCTTCTGGGACACGTCGAGGTTGCTGAGGATGGGCAGCGCGAACGCGGCCGTCTTGCCGGTGCCGGTCTGCGCGACGCCGAGGACGTCGCGGCCGGAGAGGAGGGAGGGGATGGTGGCGGCCTGGATCGCGGAGGGCGTCTCGTAGCCCACGTCCTTGAGGGCCTTGAGGACCTGGTCGGAGAGACCCAGGTCGCTGAAGGTCGTGCGGGGGGCGGCGTCCGCGTCGGGGGTGGATGCGGTGTCGTCAGTGCTCATCCCCCAACGGTAGGGGGTCGGCGGCGCCCGGCGCCCCACGCCGGGCGGGATCCGGGAGATGCGGGACGGGATGCGCGGGTGCCGGGTCAGCGCGGGCGGCGGCCGACGTAGGCCGTGCGGGTGCCGCGGAGGCGGAGGTCGGGGATCCGCGCGAGGGCGTGCGGGCCGTCGGCGTCGAGGAGCGCATCGAGGGCCGCGCGGTCGGCGGCGTCCAGGCGGTCGGCTGAGCGATCCCGCACGCGGGCCAGCCAGGCCCGGGCGTAGGGGAGCGTCGCGGACCCGGCGATCGGATCCGCCGGGTCGGGGTCGATGGGGAACGCGCGCGTCGCGACGTCGACGAGGCCCGCGTCCTCGAGCCACGGCGCCCAGTCGGGATGCGAGGGGCCCCCGGTGCCGCCGTGCGTGACGGCGTCGTCGAGGCGGTCGGCGAGGCCCGGGCGGGCGAGCGCGGGGTCGAGGTCGTCGGGCAGGAAGCGCGGCGGGCCGTCCATCTCGACGACCGCGAGGATCCCGCCGGGCGCGAGGCCGTCGCGGACCCGGGCGAGGAGCCGCGCGGGATCGGCGACCTCGTGCAGCACGAGCGACGCCCAGACGACGTCGGCGGGCGGCAGGGCGGGCCAGCGGTCGTCGAGGTCGGCGCGCACGGGATGGATCCGGTCGGCGAGGCCGTCGACGACGGCGCGCTCGGCGACGCGGGCCAGCATCGCGTCGCTCGCGTCGACCGCGTGCACGTCGGCCCGGCCGAAGCGCCGCGCCAGCGCGACGGTGCCGGTGCCGGTCCCCGCGCCCAGGTCGACGACGACGCGGCCGGCGGTGTCGCGGGCGAGGCGGCGGATCCACGTGGTCACCTCCAGCAGGTGCCGGTGCAGGATCCGGGCGTCGAGGTCGAGCATCATGGCGAGGGACGGGTCGGCGGGGCCGGGGGCGGCGTGGGCGTGAGGGTGGGGCATGCCCCCATGCTCGCGGTGTCGTGCTCGACGCGCATACGATCTTGCCCATGACGCAAGAGACCGACCTCGACGCCCTCGTCCGCCAGCGCATCCGCGGCCTCCGCGAGGCCCGCGGCTGGTCGCTCGACGCGCTCGCCGCGCGCTGCTTCCTCAGCCCGTCGACGCTCAGCCGCATCGAGACGGGGCACAGGCGGATCGCGCTCGACCAGCTCGTGCCCATCGCGCAGGCCCTCGAGACCACGCTCGACGCGCTCATCGAGTCGGGCGACGACGCCGACGTCGTGATCCGCCCGCACGTGGACGAGCAGGCGGGGCGCACCACGTGGGTGCTCTCGCGCGGCGGCAGCTCGTCCGGCGTCTTCGTGGCGAAGATGCGCATGACGCCGACGCGCCCGTTCCCGGTCGACCAGCTCGGCGTGCACCCGGGCCGGGACTGGTTCACGGTGCTGTCCGGCACCGCGCGGTTGCAGCTGGGGGAGCGCACGATCCTCGTGGAGGCGGGCGACGCGGCGGAGTTCTCGACCATGGTGCCGCACGCGATCAGCGCGCACCGCGGCGTCACGGAGGTGCTCACGATCCTCGACCGAGACGGGCAGCGGGCGCACCTGCGGACGCCGGGGCGGGGCGCGCGGACGCGTCCGCGGCGGACGCCCGTGCGGCCGAGGGCGGCGGGGCGGACGGCGGGTCCGGGGAGGGCTAGCCCGCTGCGGGAGGCGTCTCGGGGGCGGGCTCCGCGCCCGGGTCGACCGTCGGGGGGACCTCGGGCGGGACCGTGGGCTGGGGCGGCTCGACCGGGGGCGTCGTGGGCTCGACCGGCGGGTCCACGGGCGGGTCGACGGGCGGATCCACCGGGGTGGGCGTCGTCGGGTCGGGCGCGGGGACCGTCGGCGGGGTGGTGGGGTCGGTCGGCGTCGTGGGAGCGGGCGAGCTGGGGGAGCCGTCGTCGCCGCCGTCGTCGCCGGATCCGCCGTTCCCGGTTCCCGGCGGCGTGCCCGGGTCCGTGGATCCGCCGCCGCTGCTGCCGCTGCCGCCGCCCGTGCCGGGGCCCGGGGTGTACGGCCCGGTGCCCGGCCGCGTGCCGGGCCGTGCCGGGACGCCGGGGGCCTTCGGGACGACCGGCAGGGCGATGCGGTCGGGAGCGGGGGTGGCGAGCGTGAGGGTCACCGTCGTGCCGGGGGCGACGCGCGTGCCGGCGGCCGGATCCTGGCTCGCGACGATGCCGACGTCCTGGCGCACGAGCGCGCCGCCCCCGGTGCCGGCGAACGCGATGCCGAAGCCGGCGGCCGCGAGCGTGTCGCCCGCGTCGACGGCACGCATGCGGACGACGTCGACCATCTCCACCAGGCCGTCGGCGGAGACGGGGAGCGGGTTCGCGGGATCGGTGGAGACGGGCACGGGCCGGGCGTCGGAGATCTCGATGGCGTCGGGGTCGGCGACCGTGTCGCGTGCGGTGTCGGGGAGGGCCGCGGCCACGGCGCCGGTCGCGATGAGCGCGAGCGCGAGGCCGGCCGCGACGCCGCCGGTCGCGCGCGTGCGGATGCCGGGGATCCACGCGGCGCCGTTGCGGACCAGCGGGACGAGGCCGGCGATGAGCGCGACCGCGCCGAGCGCGATGAGGAGGCCGGGGATCCCGGCGATGACGGCGGCGGCGACGACGAGCACCGCGGCGACCGCGAGGGCCGCCCACGGCCACGTGCTGCGACCGCGGAGGGCGGGCGCGGTGGTCGTGGTGCGCGGGGTCGGGGCGGACGCCGCGGTGGACGCGGCGCGGGGCGGCGCGGGGACGGCGTCGCGGGGCGCGAGGGCGCCGGCCACCGAGGCCGGCGCGGACGCGGGGCGTCGTCGGGGCGCCCGCGGGCGGGGCGGCGGGGGATCCCGGCGGCGGCACGGGCGTGCCGGTGGGCGGCGCGAGCGGGTAGCCGGCGGGCGGGACCACGGGCGATCCCGTGGGCGGCGCGAGCGGCGGACCGACGGGCGGCGCGTCCGCGGGCGGTGCGTCGGCGGGGGTCTCGGCGGCGGATCCCGCGGGCGTCGCCGGAGCGGCGTCCGCGGCGGCGTCCGCGGCGGCGGGCGCGTAGCCCGCGGGGAGCGGGGACTCCGTGATGAGGCTCGGCTCGGGCGTCGACGACGCGCGGCCCGGGAACACGCGACGGCCGGACACGAGCGCCGTCCAGCGCGACCCGTCCCAGAAGCGCTGGTCGCCCGCGCCGTCGCCGTACCAGCCGGGCTCGTCGGACGACGGCGTGATCGACGTCGGGGACGCGGGCGGCGGGGTCGACGACATGGTGCTCCTCAGGTGGAGAAAAGTCTCCTCCGCTCACAGTAGGCGGCGGTCCCGCGGCCGGGAAGCCCGCACGCGTCGCCGGGGCGGCCCGCGCCACCCCCAGTCAGGGGCGCGGCGCGAGGTCCACCGCGACGCTCCGCGTGCCGGCGTGGCGGAAGCCGTCGGCGCTGCCGGCGAAGGCGACGCAGGTCGGATCCCCCGGGAGCGGGGCGACGACGACGGGGACGGCCGCGCGGGGAGCGACGAGGGCGGTGGGGGCGACGGACACGGGCACGGGATCCTCCTGATCTCCCCGCCCGGGCGGGCGGTGCACCCAGGCTCGCGGACGGGGATCCGGCGCGCGTCCTCCTCGCGGCCCCCGGCCCTCCTCCCGCGGCACGAGATGCGGAGGGCCGAGAGGACAGGCCGCGGCTCAGGCGACGGTGAGCCGGTACCCGCGCTTGATGACGGTCTGGATGATGCCGCCGTCGGGCAGCGACCGCCGCAGCCGCGAGATGGCGACGTCGACCGCGTGGTCGTCGAGCACCTCCGGCGTGGCGCGGGCGAGGACCCGGCGGGGCACGGTCGCGCCCTCGGCCGACACGAGCGCCCGGAACAGCGCGAGCGGGACGGGGCTGAGGGTGAGGCGCTCGCCGTCGATAACCACGAGGCGGCCGCGGAGCTCGACGGTGCCGTGCTGCGTGGCGACGCGCGCGACCCCGGACTCCTCCAGGTGCGCGCACACGAGCCGGATCAGAGCGCCCATGCGGAAGCGGTCGGGCGTGATCGGGAGGATCCCCGCCTCCACGAGCGGCGCCGCGGTCACCGGGCCGACGGCCGCCGCGACCACCATCGTGCGCAGCGCCTCCTGCAGGTCCTCGAGCCGGCCGGCCGCGTCCGCCGTGGTGAACAGGGCCTCGACGGCGGGCGCGCTCGTGAAGGTGACCGCGTCGATCCCGCCGGTGCACACCGCCTCGACGAGTCGCAGCACCCGCGCCGAGTCCTCGTGCACCGTCCAGCGGTACGGCGCGACCGTGAGCACGCGGGCGCCGGCGGCCTCCAGGCGGGCGAGCTGCACCGGATCCGTGAAGCCGTGCAGCTGCACCGCCACCGTCGCCCCGTCGACGTCGCCCCGGAGCACCAGGTCGACGAGCGACGTGGTGGTCTCGCGCTCGCTCATGCCGTGGTCGTCGAGGGAGGCGGCGCGGATGGCGCCGCGCGCCTTGGGGCCGCGGACCAGGATCCGCGCCTCGGCGAGGACCTCGGTCAGCTCGTCGCCGATGCCGGCGGCATCGGCCGCCTCGAACCAGCGGCGGATGCCGTAGGAGGTGGTCGCGAGCAGGATCCCGGGACGGGCCCGGATGATCGCCCGGGTCTCGGCCTCGAGCGCGGAGTCGTCGCTCACGCCGGTCATGCGGATCGTGGGGGCGTGCATCACGTCGGCGCCGCGGCGCTCGAACGCGGCGATGAGGTCCTCGGAGCGCCGGTCGGAGGTGACGGCGATGCGGAAGCCCTCGAGCTGGTCGGGGCGGAAGCCCGGTTCGGCGCCCGGGTCGGCCGCGGCGGCCGCAGCCGCGGCGGATCCGGCGGCAGGAGCGGGCAGGGCGTCGGATCCGGTCATGGCGGCCACTCCCTCGGCGGTCACGGCGTCGCCCGTGCCCGGCGCTCATCCTCCCATGGCGCGTGTCCCGCGGCCGCGGCCTCCTCGGCCCAGCCGGGGACCCGCACCACCTCGCCCACGACGATCACCGCGGGCGAGCGCGGGGCGACCGTGCCGAGGATCCCGGCGACGCCCCCGACGGTGGTGATCGTGGTGCGCTGGTCGATGGCGTAGCCGCGCTCGACGATCGCGAGCGGCATGTCGACGCGCATGCCGTGGCGCTGGAGGCCCGCCGCGAGGTGGGGGAGCGTGTTGACGCCCATGAGCACGACGAGCGTGCCGCCGAGCCCCACGAGGTGCCCGAGCTCCTCCTCGGAGAAGGGCACGTGGCCGGAGACGACCGTGAACGCGCGGCTCACCTCCCGGTGGGTGACGGGGATCCCGGCGGCGGCGGGCACCGCGACCGCGCTCGTGACGCCCGGCACGACGGTCACGGGCACGCCCGCGGCGCGGCACGCGATGACCTCCTCGCCGCCGCGCCCGAAGACGAACGGGTCGCCGCCCTTGAGGCGGACGACCCGGAGGCCGCGGGACGCGTGCTCCACGAGCAGCTCCTCGATCCGGCGCTGCGGCACCGCGTGGTGGCCGGGGGTCTTGCCGACGTCGACGAGCTCCGCGCCGGGGGCGAAGGCGGCCACGTCGTCGGTGGGGCCGAGGCGGTCGTGCAGCACGACGTCGGCCTCGGCGAGGGCGGCGCGCGCGGCGACGGTCATGAGGCCCGGATCCCCCGGGCCGCCGCCCACGAGGGTCACGTGCCCGAGCGGCGTCGGCGCGGTGCCCTCCCGCACCTGGAACCAGACGCGCTCGGCCCGGCAGGCCTCGGCGACGGCGGCGCGGCGGACCGGATCGCCCTCCACCCAGAGCACGAGGTCGGGCAGCGGCCGGCCGTCGAGGGCCGCGGCGTCGAGCGCGGCGCCCGCGGCGTGGTCGGGCACGAGCTCCACGTCGGCGCCGTCCGCGGCGAGGGCCGCGGTGATCCGGCGGGTGGCGGCCGGACCACCCACCACGACGACGCGGCGGCCCTGGACATCGAGGGGGATCGACACGGCTCACACCTTCCGGACGGGGATGGACGGTCCCGACAGCATGACGGATCCGTCGCGCTCCTCCGGGAAGGCGGGCCGCCGCTGGCCGCGCTCCTCGACGCGGGCGAGCGACGGGTCGGGGGTGGTCGGCGCGTTGACGAACGAGCGGAAGCGGCGCAGCCGGTCGGGGTCCGCGAGCGTCGCCGCCCACTCGTCCTCGTAGCCGTCGACCTGCAGCGCCATCGCCTGCTCGAGCTCCGCGGCGATGCCGAGCGCGTCCTCCACGACCACCCGGTGCACGTGCTCCAGGCCGCCCTCGAGCTCCTCCTGCCAGCGGGCCGTGCGCTGCAGCCGCTCGGCCGTGCGCACGTAGTACATGAGGTACCGGTCGATGTAGCGGATGAGGGTCTCGTCGTCGAGGTCCTTGGCGAGCAGCTGCCCGTGGGCGGGCGTGAAGCCGCCGTTGCCGCCGACGTAGAGGTTCCAGCCGGTCTCGGTCGCTATCACGCCGATGTCCTTGGCGCGCGCCTCCGCGCACTCGCGCGCGCAGCCGGAGACGCCCATCTTGAACTTGTGCGGCGATCGCACCCCGCGGTAGCGCAGCTCCAGGTGGACGGCCATGGCGACGGCGTCCTGCACGCCGTAGCGGCACCACGTGGATCCGACGCACGACTTCACGTTGCGGAGCGCCTTGCCGTACGCCTGGCCGGACTCGAAGCCGGCGTCGACGAGGATCCGCCAGATCTCGGGCAGCTGCTCCAGCCGGGCGCCGAACATGTCGATGCGCTGCCCGCCGGTGATCTTCGTGTAGAGGTCGTACCGCTCCGCCACCTCCGCGATGACCTTGAGCTTCGCGGGCGTGATCTCGCCGCCGGGGATGCGCGGGACGACCGAGTAGGTGCCGTCCTTCTGCATGTTGGCGAGCGCGCGGTCGTTGGTGTCCTGCAGCGGTCCCTGGCCGGCGTCGAGGATGTAGCCCTTCGTCTGGGTGGCGAGCACGGACGCCACCACGGGCTTGCAGACGTCGCAGCCGAGGCCGGAGCCCAGGCGCTCGAGGACCTGCGCGGCGGAGGTGAGCCCGAGGATACGCACGGTCTCGAACAGCTCGCTGCGGCTCATGCCGAAGTGCTCGCAGAGGGCGCGCGACACCTCGACGCCGGCGGCCTCGAGCTCGGTGTCGAGGATCTTCTTCACGAGCGGCACGCACGACCCGCACTGGGTACCGGCGCGGCTGCACGCCTTGAGCTCGCCGAGGTCGGTGCAGCCGGGGGCGCCGTCGGATCCGCGGATCGCGTGGCGGACGTCGCCCGCGCTCACGTCGTTGCAGGAGCAGACCTGCACGTCGTCGGGGAGGTCGGTCGCGGCGGGCGGCTCGGCGCCGGCGGCCGAGAGGTAGGCGCCGGGCTCGGATCCCAGCTCGCGGCCGAGCATCGGACGGAGCGCGCTGTACGGGGCCGCGTCGCCGACGAAGACGCCGCCGAGGAGGGTCCTGGCGTCGTCGCTCATCACGATCTTCTGGTACAGCCCGCGGGCCGGATCCGCGTAGACGACCTCGAGCGCGCCCTCCGCGCGGCCCATCGCGTCGCCGAAGGACGCCACCTCGACGCCCGCGAGCTTGAGCTTCGTGGCGTCGTCGATCCCGGGGAAGACGGCCTCGCCGCCCGTGATCCGGTCGGCCACGGTCTCCGCCATGGCGTTCGCGGGAGCGACGAGGCCCACGCACACGCCGTCGACCGCCGCGACCTCGCCGATCGCCCAGACGTGCGGGGCCGAGGTGCGGCACGCCTCGTCGATCGCGACGCCGCCGCGCGGGCCGAGCTCGAGCCCGGCGTCGCGCGCCAGCTCGTCGCGCGGCGTGATCCCGATGGAGAACACGACGACGTCGGCGGAGATCGTGCGGCCGTCGGTGAGCTCCACGCCGGTGACGCGGCCGGTCGGCGTCGTGAGGATCCGGGTGGGCCGGACCCCCAGGTGCAGCTCGATGCCGTGCCCGCGGATGATCCGGCCGAGCGCCTGCCCGGCGCCCTCGTCGAGCTGGGACGACATGAGCCAGCGCCCCGAGTGCACGACCGCCGAGCGCGAGCCCAGCGCGTGCACGCCGCCCGCGGCCTCGAGCCCGAGGAGCCCGCCGCCGACCGTGACCACGTTCGCGGGCCGCCCGTTCCGCTCGCGGAGGCGCTCGATCTCGGCCACGAGGTCGGCGACGTCGGCGAGCGTCCGGTACACGCACCCCGCCGCGGCGCCCTCGATGGGCGGCACGGTCGCGGAGGACCCCGTCGCGAGCACGAGCTCGTCGTAGGGGAGAACCGAACCGTCGTCGAGCGCCACCGTGCGCGCCGCCGGGTCGATGCGGGTCGCGAGACGGCCGGGCCGGCAGTCGAGCGCGACGTGGTCCCAGAACGCGGCCTCGCCGAGCGTCAGGTCGACCTCGCCGGCGAGGCGCTTCGAGAGCTGCACGCGGTCGTACGGGAGGTGCGGCTCGTCGCCGACCACGGTGATCCGGAGGTTGGGCGACGACGCGTCCGCGCGGGCCGCGAGCGACTCGGCGAGCCGGTGGGCCGCGGGGCCGCCGCCCACGACGACGACGCGGCGGACCCCGTCGGCGCCCGTGGTCGGGGACGCGGACGCGCCCGTCGGGACGGCGTGCGGGTCGGGCGGCGTGGCAGCTGGTGCGCTCATGACGGACCTCCTCCTCGGGTGTCCTCTCACGCTAGGGAGGGCCCGTTTCGGGGCCGTTGCCCCCGTGTCACGCCGTGTGACGCGCGCCTCACGCCGATCCCGGACGGCCGAGAGGTCTTCGTTACGCCGCCGTCACGGCGACGGTCGGAGACCGAAACACCGCGTCCCTAGCGTGGCCGACACGAGCCGCCCGGATCCGCGACGGGCCGCATCCACCGCACCACCGAGCACCCACCGCGAGGAGACCGCATGACCATGACGGAGGTCGCCGCGTCCGAGGCCGGCACGACGTCGACGGGCCCCTGGCTCGCCGTCTGCCGGCTCGACCAGCTGGAGCCGCTCTGGGGCGAGGCCGCGCTCGTCGGCGGCGAGCAGGTCGCGCTCCTCCGCCTGCCGGACGGGAGCGTGCGGGCCGTCGACCACGCGGATCCCGCGACCGGCGCCTTCGTGATGGCCCGCGGCATCGTCGGATCCCGCGGCGGCCGCACCACGATCGCCTCGCCGCTGCACAAGGACGTCTTCGACCTCGACTCGGGGGAGTGCCTGACGACGCCCGCCCTGCGGCTGCCCGTGTGGCGGAGCCGCGTGCGCGACGGCGTCGTGGAGGTGGCCCGCTCGGCGGCGCTCGTCGCGGCGTCGCACGGCACCTCGGATCCGGCCGGCCGCCGCGCGGTGACCGCGCTCGTGCAGGCCGTGCGGGAGGCCCGGCCCGACCTCCGCGTCGTGGACGCGCACGTCGACGTGCAGCAGCCCGACGTGCCCGCCGCCATGGACGCGCTCGACGACCCGTCACGCGCGGTCGTCGTGGTGCCGCTGCTCCTCAGCGCGGGCTACCACGTGCACGTCGACCTCGCCGAGGCCGCCGCCGACGCCGCGCCGCGCGAGGTGCGCGTGACGGGCGCGCTCGGGCCGGATCCGCGCCTCGCGACCGTGCTCGCCCGCCGCCTCCGCGAGGCCGGCCTCCGGGACGGCGACCGCGTCGTGCTGGCGGCCGCCGGATCCAGCGACGCGGGCGCCGTCGCCGACTGCCACGCCGTGGGCGGGATGCTCGCGGCGGAGCTCGGGCGCGAGGTCGTCACGTCGTTCATCTCGGCCGCGCGACCGCGCGTGCCCGCGGCCGTCCGCGCCGAGCGGGAGGCCCACCCGGGATCCCGCGTCGTCGTGGCCACCTACCTCCTCGCCCCCGGGTACTTCGCCACCCTCGCCGAGCGCGCGGGAGGGGATGCCACGAGCGCCCCGCTCCTCGTCGACGGCGAGGCGCCGCCCGCGGAGCTCGTCGACATCGTCGTCGAGCTGCACGAGTCGGCGGCCGTGCCCGTGCGCTGACCGCGCCCGGCCGACGCCGCCACCGCCCGCACCCCGGGCGCCGGCCATCCCGCTGCGCCCGCGGCCCCGCCTTCCCGCATCCGTCCTGCACGTCCCGCTCGACCACGACCAGGAGACCCGACATGACCGAACTCCTCCCGCCCGCGACCGAGCGCACCGCGCCCGCTCCCGCGCAGCCCGTCGCGCCGCCTGCCGCCGCGCCCGCCGCCCGCACCGTCGACGCGCACGGCGCCTCCGCCCCCGGGCTCACCTTCCGCGATGGCGCCGTCATCGACGGCTGGGACCCCGAGGACGCGACGCAGTGGGAGGGCGGCGGCTCCCGCATCGCCGCCCGCAACCTGCGCTGGTCGATCCTCGCCGAGTTCCTCGGGTTCGTCGTCTGGCAGCTGTGGTCGATCGTCGTGGTCCAGCTGCCGGCCGCGGGCTTCGACCTCTCCACGGGCCAGGTGTTCTGGCTCATCTCGATCCCGAGCCTCGTCGGCGCGACCCTCCGCTTCCCCTACACGTTCATGGTGCCGCGCTTCGGCGGCCGCAACTGGACGGTGATCTCGGCGCTCCTGCTGCTCATCCCCACGATCGCGCTCGCGGTGTGCGTCGGGAACCCGGACACCCCGTTCGGCGTGCTGCTCCTCGTGGCGGCGCTCGCGGGGTTCGGCGGCGGGAACTTCGCGAGCTCCATGTCGAACATCACCTACTTCTACCCGCAGAGCCGGAAGGGCTGGGCGCTCGGCCTCAACGCCGCGGGCGGCAACCTCGGCGCGTCGGTGGCGCAGCTCGTCGTGCCGCTCGTGATCACGGTGGGCGCGGCGGCCACGCTCGACCTGCCGCTCGCCGGCTGGATCTGGGTGCCGCTCATCCTCGTCGCCGCGTTCGGCGCGTGGCGGCGCATGGACAACCTGTCGCACGCGAAGGCCGACCTCACGGCGTCGCTCGCGGCGCTGAAGGAGCCGCACCTGTGGATCCTCGCGTTCCTCTACGTGGGCACCTTCGGCTCGTTCATCGGGTTCGCCGGCGTCTTCCCGAAGCTCATCTCCGACGAGTTCCCCGAGCTGTCGACCTTCGCGGTCGGCTCGGCGACGCTGTCGCTCGCGTTCCTCGGGTCGCTCATGGGATCCGTCGCCCGGCCGATCGGCGGCCGCCTCGCCGACCGGCACGGCGGCGCCGCGGTCACCATGGGCGCGTTCGTGGTGATGGGCCTCGCGGTGGTCGCGGTGATCATCACCCTCCCGCTCGGCAGCTTCCCGCTCTTCCTCGCGCTCCTCCTCGTGCTCTTCACGGCGAGCGGCATGGGCAACGGCGCGACGTACCGCATGATCCCCGCGGTGTTCGCGCTCCGCTCGGGCACCGCGCGCGCGGGCCGCTCGTCGGGCGACGTGGGCACGCAGCGGAAGACGGCGGCGGCGCTCGGCCTGATCTCCGGTCTCGGCGCGTACGGCGGCTTCATCATCCCGCAGGCGCTCAGCCTCTCGAAGACGGAGACGGGCGGCTACACGACCGGCCTCGGCGGGTTCGTCGTCGCCTACGCGCTGATGCTCGCGGTGACCGGGCTCGTCTACCTGCGGGCGGGCGGGATCCGCCGCGGGACCGCCGCCGGCGCGCGCGTCTGATGCCGGCGGTCGCCGAGGCGGGACCCGGCGCGGACGGCGGCACGGCCGCGGGCACGCGCGGGCACTGCCCGTACTGCGCGCTGCAGTGCGCGATGACGCTGACGCCGACGGGGGCGGGCGCCGCCGCCGGGGCCGCGTCGCCCGCCGGGCCCGTGCTGGAGGTGGCCGGCCGGGACTTCCCCACGAACCGCGGCGGGCTCTGCCGCAAGGGCTGGACGAGCGCGGAGGTGCTCACGGCGGCGGGCCGGCTCACGCACCCGCTCGTGCGGGACGCGTCCGGCGAGCTCGTCCGCGCCACGTGGGACGCGGCGCTCGACCTGGTCGCCGACAGCCTCCGCGACAGTCGCGCGCGGTTCGGCGTGGACTCCGTGGGCGTGTTCGGCGGCGGCGGGCTCACCAACGAGAAGGCGTACCAGCTCGGGAAGTTCGCGCGGATCGCGCTCGGCACCTCCAGGATCGACTACAACGGCCGGTTCTGCATGTCGTCGGCCGCCGCGGCCGGCAACCGCGCGTTCGGCGTCGACCGCGGCCTGCCGTTCCCCGTCGCCGACCTCGACGGCGCGTCGACGATCCTGCTGCTCGGCTCCAACGTCGCCGCGACCATGCCGCCGTTCATCGGCCACCTCGGCGGGGCGCGGGCCGCGGGCGGGCTCGTGGTGGTGGATCCGCGCCGCTCGGCCACGGCGCACCTCGCGGACGACGGGCAGGGGATCCACCTGCAGCCCGCGCCCGGGACCGACCTCGTGCTGCTGCTCGGCCTCATCCACGTCGTGCTCGCGGAGGGGCTCGCCGACGACGCGTACGTGGCCGCGCGCACCACGGGCCTCGACGCCGTGCGCCGGAGCGCCAACGCGTGGTGGCCGGAGCGCGTGCAGCAGGTGACGGGCGTCCCGGTCGCGGAGCTGCGCCGGGTGGCGCGGCGGCTCGCGGACGGACGCGGGACCTTCATCCTCACCGGCCGCGGCGTCGAGCAGCACGTCGACGGCACGGACACCGCGACGGCCGCCATCGACCTCGCGCTCCTGCTGGGGCTCCCGGGCCGGCCCGGATCCGGCTACGGCACCCTCACCGGCCAGGGCAACGGGCAGGGCGGGCGCGAGCACGGGCAGAAGTGCGACCAGCTGCCCGGCTACCGTCGGATCACCGACCCGGCCGCCCGCGCGCACGTCGCCGCGGTGTGGGGCGTCGACCCGGACACCATCCCCGGGCCCGGCGTGCCCGCGGTCGAGCTGCTCGGCGAGCTGGGGGAGCCCGGCGGGATCCGCTGCCTCCTCGTGCACGGATCCAACGTCGTCGTCTCCGCGCCCGACGTCACCGCCGTCCGCCGCGGCCTCGCGCGCCTCGACCTGCTCGTGGTGTGCGACCTCGTGCTCTCCGAGACCGCCGCGCTCGCCGACGTGGTCCTGCCCGTCACGCAGTGGGCCGAGGAGGAGGGCACCACGACCTCGCTCGAGGGCCGCGTGATCCGCCGCCGCCGCGCGATCGACCCGCCGCCGGAGGTGCGGAGCGAGCTCGAGGTGCTGGCGGAGCTCGCCCGGCGGCTCGGCGCGCCCTCCACCTGGCCGACCGACCCCGCCGTCGTGTTCGACGAGCTCGGGCGGGCGTCCGCGGGCGGGATCGCCGACTACTCGGGGCTCAGCCACGCGCTGCTCGACGACGACCAGGTCGCGGGCTTCTGGCCGTACCCGGCCGGATCCACGGGCACGCCGCGCCTCTTCGCCGACCGCTTCGCGCACCCCGACGGACGCGCGCGGCTCGTGGCCGTGACGCCGCGGGACGTGACCGCGGCCGATCCGGCGCCCGTCGGCGGCGCGCTCACCCTCGTCACCGGGCGGCTGCTCGAGCACTACCAGTCGGGCGCGCAGACGCGGCGGGTGCCCGAGCTGCAGGGCGCGCAGCCCGTGGCCCGGCTGCAGATCCACCCGGCCGCGGCCGTCCGGCTCGGCATCGTGCACGGCGCGCCCGTCGCGGTCCGGAACGCGCGCGGCGAGGTGCGGGCGGTCGCGGAGGTGACCGCGGGGATCCGGCACGACACGGTATTCCTGCCCTTCCACTACGCGGGATCCGAGTGCGCGAACCTGCTGACGGCCTCCTCGGTGGATCCCGTCTCGGCCATGCCCGAGTTCAAGCGCACGGCCGTGACGGTGCGTGCGCTCGCGACGCGGACGGACGCGGAGGCGGAGCGTGGCTGAGGCGGGGGACGGCGTGATCCGCGTGCTGGTCGTCGGCCACGGACCCGTCGCCGCGCGCCTCGTCGAGGGCCTCCTGCCGGCGGTGCGGGCGGGGATCCTCGCGGTCGTCGTCGTGGGCGCGGAGGACGGCGACCCGTACAACCGCGTGCTCGTCGCCGAGCACGCGGTGGGCCGCGCCGACCGAGAGCGCCTCGAGGTGGCCGACACGGCCGCGGCGGAGGCGGCCGGCGTGCGGGTGCTGCGGCACGACGCGGTGGTCACGATCGACCGCGGGCGCCGGGTCGCGACCCTGCACTCCGGCGAGGCGCTCGCGTACGACCGGCTCGTGCTGGCCACCGGCGCCCGCGCGCACGTGCCGCCCATGGACGGGCTCGAGGCGTCCCGGCACGCGCGCGGCGACGCCCCGCGGGATCCCGACGCGCTCGACCACGGGCGGCGTCCCCTCCCCGCGGGCGTCGTCGCGCTCCGCGACCTGCGGGACGCGCGCACGGTGCTCGCGGCCGTCCGGGCCGGACGGCGCATCGTCGTGCTCGGCGCGGGCGTGCTCGGCATGGAGCTGGCGCTCGCCGCGGCGGAGCAGGGGGCGGACGTCGTCGCCGTGCACCACGGCGACGTCCCCATGGCGCGCAACCTCGACCGCGGCGGAGGCCGCACCCTCAGCCACGCGGCCGATGCGGCGGGCGTCGCGATGGCCGCCCACGCCCGGGCCGAGGGCGTGCTGCTGCACGACCGCGGGACGGATGACGAGCGCTTCCAGGCGCTGCTGCTCGCGGACGGCGGGCGGATCGACGGCGACCTCCTCGTGCTGTCCTGCGGCGTCACGGCGCGCGACGAGCTGGCATCCGCCGCGGGCCTCGCGGTCGGGCGCGGCGTGCTCGTGGACGCCGGGCTCCGCAGCTGGACCGACCCGGCCGTCTTCGCGATCGGGGACTGCGCGCACGTCGCGGCGCCGGGATCCACGCGGGCCGACGGCCAGGTGCCGGGCGGGCCCTCCGGCCTCATCGGACCGGGCTGGCGGCAGGCCGACGCGCTCGCGGGGCTGCTCGCGGCGGAGGCGGAGGCCCGGCACGGGCGGGCGGCGGGATCCGCGGGCGGGCGCCCGCAGGCGACGCCCGACGCGCCGGCCGGCCCCGGCCCCGGCCCCGGCGGCGACGCCGGGCGTCCGCCCGTCGTGATGCTCAAGGCTGAGGGGGTCGACGTGGTCGCGGGCGGCGACGTGACCGCCGAGCCGTGGGACGACCCGCCCCCGCGGCGCCGCCGCCCCGGTCGTGCGCACGCCGCGTCCTGCGCCGCGGACGAGCCCGCGCCGGGCGCCGTGCCCGCCCCGCGCGAGGTGGCCGTGTGGACCGACCCGGCGCGCGGCGCGTACGTCAAGACCGTGACGCGCGACGGGATCCTCGTGGGCTTCGTCAGCGTCGGCATGCCGCGTGCGGGCGCCGAGCTCACGCTCCTGTTCGAGCGCCGCGGCGAGCTCCCGGCTGACCGCTCGGTGCTCCTCCGCCTCGACGCGGCCGACGCCGGGTCCCTGCCCACGGGGGATCCACTCGCGCCCGACGCGACCGTCTGCTGGTGCAACGGGGTCACCGCCGGCACGATCGCCGAGGCCGCCGCGGACGGCGCCGGCACGGTCGAGGAGATCGGCGCGTGCACGCGGGCGGGCACGGGGTGCGGCACGTGCCGGGGGCGGATCCAGGAGGTGCTCGCCTCCGCGGGCGGCCGGGCGGCGGCGCTGCTCTAGGGGAGCGGGCACGCCGACCCGGGCCGCGGACCGCGCGACGGCTCAGCCGGGCAGCGGGATCGCGCGCACGGCGTCCCCGGCCGGCGTGCCCGCCGACGGCACGACGGCGAGCGCATCCGCCGCGGCGAGACCGCGCAGCATGCCGGGTCCCTGCGCCGCGACCGGCACGAGCCGGCCGTCTTCGTCGAGGGCGCACGCGACGAGCCGGGTCGCGGATCCGCCGCCGGGCAGGTCGGCCGCCGCGGTCCACCGCGGCAGCGCGGGCACGGCGCGACCGGCGAGGCCGTCGGCGAGCGGCGGCGCGAACGACAGCAGGCACGCGATGGCGGCGAGCGGGTTGCCGGGCATGCAGAGGACCGCGCGGCCGTCGGGGAGCTCGGCGAGCATCACCGGGTGGCCGGGGCGCATGCGCACGGCGTCGACCAGGAGGCGGGCGCCGAGCCCGTCGAGGGCGGCGCGCACGTGGTCGGCGGGGCCGCGGGAGCTGCCGCCGGTGGTCACAACGAGCGGGGCGACGGCGCGGGCGAGCGCGTCGCGCGTGGCGCGGGGGTCGTCGGGGACGCGGGTCGCGGATCCGGCGGCGAGGCCGCACGCCGCGAGCAGGGCGGGGAGCGCGGGGCCGATGGCGTCGCGCACACGGCCGGGCGCGGGCACGCCGCGCGCGACGACCTCGTCGCCGAGGTGGATCACGTCGGCCGCGGCGGGCGCGGCCACCCGCAGCAGGTCGTGGCCTGCGGCGGCCGCCAGCCCGAGGCGGGCGGCGGTGAGCCGGGTGCCCGCGCGCAGCAGCACGTCGCCGCGCCGCGCCTCCTCGCCCGCGGGCCGGATCTCCGCGCCGGCACGCGCGCCGCCCGCGGGCGCGAGCGCGTTGACCCGGAGGATCCCGCCCGCGACGTCGCCGTGCTCGCTGCGGAGGACGCCCGCGGTCGCCGGCGGGACGGGCGCGCCCGTCGCGATGGGCCGGGCGTCACCCGGGCCGAGGGCGATCGCGGCGGGCGCGTGGCCCGCGAGCACGGGCGCGCCGACGCGCCAGGGTCCGTGGCCGGCGGATCCGACGGCCCAGCCGTCCATCGCCGAGACCGCGGTGCCGGGGAGGTCCGCGCGGGCGCGGAGGTCGTCGGCGAGGATCCGGCCGCCCGCGGCATCGAGGGCGACGGGCTCCGCGGCCGAAGGGAGCCCGTCGCGCAGCCGCGCGCCGAGCAGGTGCGCCGCGGCGCGGGCGTCGTCCCAGGGCGCGTCGCGGAGGGAGGCGGGCGGCGCGTCCGTCGGGGCGGCCGTCCCGGTCGCCGCGGCGGAGGGGGTCACGCGCGCCCGCCCAGGTCGGATTCGGGGACGGCCGGCACCTCGTCGGCGCGCAGCAGGTCGTCGCCGCCCACCGCGCTGCCGTCGGCGGCGACCGGGCCGACGGGATCCCGCAGGTGGTCGATCTCGGCCGTGATCTCCGCCGCGAGCCGCCGGGCGTCCGCCGCCCCGCCGCCCGCGCGGCCGACGGCGAGCCCCAGCAGGAACGTCGTGAGGGGCGCGGCCGGCCGGGCGATCCCGTGCGCGGCGTCGCGCGCGAGGTCGAGCACGAGGGAGACGTCCACCTCCTGCGCGGGCAGCTCGAGGAGGGCGGCGACGCGGTCGACCCAGTGCTCGAGGACCGCGGGATCCGTGGGCACGGCGGGCGCGGCGGGCGCGGCCGGGCCGGACGTCGGGGCGGCGGGGGAGGCGTCAGCGGGCATCGGTGATCCTGTCGTCGGGGAGGCGGAGCCCGTGGGCGTCCGCGTCGGCGGGCGTGTCGACGTCGGCGCAGAGGCGGGCGGGGAGGTCGGCGTGGGCGACGCGGTCCGCGTCGAGGGCGGCGACGACGCGGCGGAGCGACGCGCCGTCGAGCCCGGTCGCCGCGTCGACCGCGTCGAGCGCGGCCCGGAGCGGCGCCGCGCGGTAGAGGGCGAGGAGCGGCTGGGCGCGGCCTGCGGGGTCGCGGGCGAGGATCGCGTCCCGGCCGTCGGCGTGGGCGGCGTCGTGCCGGAGCGGCAGGAGGGCCGCGACCGCCTCGGGGGCGCGGGCGAGGTCGGCAGCCAGCACGAGGATCCAGGCGGTCGGCGCCGCGCGCGCGAGGTCGCGGACCCCGGCGGCGAGGGCCGCGGCGGGGCCGCCGTGCGCAGGGTCCTCGTCGACCAGCCGCGCGGATCCGGCCGCCCGCCGCTGCGCGTCCGTCGCCCCGCCCGGCCGGTTGCCCGCCCCGACGACGACGACGCGCGCGCACCCGGACGCGGCGCGCACCGCGTCCGCGAGGAGCGACGTGCCGTCGTCGGCGCGGACGAGCGCGGTCTTGTCGATGCCGCCGAGCCGCCGCGCGCGGCCGCCCGCGAGGATGACGGCGGCCGTGTCCGCGGCGTGGAGGGCCCCCGTCGTGCCCGGCTCGCCGCGAGCGGGGCGAGGAGGGCGGGCAGGGCGCGCGGGCACGGCGCGCACGTCGGTCGCTCCTCGGCTCACGGGTCCTCCGGCCTGCCGCGCCCGGTGTCCGGGCCCTCATCGCCTGTCCCCGCCGACGCTAGCCCCCCGGCGTTTCCGGCGCGTTGCGCGAGCGCGTCGCGCCGTTGCCGCGACCTCTCACGTGCCGGACGCGCACGAGAGGCGAGCGGGATCCGCTCAGCGCGCGTCGCCCGCCTCGCGCCGGCCGAGCGCCACGTCCTCCGCGTCGATCATCATGAGCACGGCGCGCACGGCGAGCTCCGGGTAGCGGCCCTCGCGACGGGCGGCGAGCACGGCGGTCCGCTCGGCGTCGATCATGCGGCGCCGGACGCGGTCGTGCGTCAGCCGCTCGGCGGTCGTCTCGGGCAGCGCGTCGTCGAGCGGCCCGTCGTCGCCGTCCTCCGGCGCGAGGTCGCGCGCCGCGAGCCCGGCCGCGCGCGCCTCGTCGAGCAGGCGGTCGCGATCGGAGCGCTCCTGGTCGTCGGCGGAGTGGCCGAGGCGCAGGCGGCGGATGATCGTCGGCAATGCGAGCCCGCCCACGAGCGTCCCGGCCACCATCACGAAGGCGAGGAACTGCAGCAGCTCCCGCTCCGGCGTCTCCTCGGGGAGGAGGAACGCGGCCGCCAGCGTCACCACGCCGCGGACGCCCGCCGACGACACGGCCGTCACCGTCCGCCAGTTCCAGGTGCGGGCGCGGAGCCTCGCCGGCCCGTGGTCGAAGAGCACCTTGGAAGCCGCCACCGACGCGAAGCGCGCGGCCGTGAGCACCACGAGCAGCAGGATCGACAGCCCCGCGATCCGCCAGCCGTCCAGGCTCGACTCCGGCAGCCCCCGCACGATGCCGGCGAGGCTCAGCCCGATGAGGAGGAAGACGGCGTTCTCCAGCAGGAACTGGATCGTCCGCCAGTTCACCGACTCGGCGATGCGCGCCTCGGGCGACTGGATGAGCGGCGCCCGGTAGCCGAGCACGAGGCCCGCGGCGACGACCGCGAGCACGCCGGATCCACCCAGCTCCTGCGCCGGGATGAACGCGACGTACGGGATCGCGAGCGACAGGCTCGTGTCGAGCACGGCGGAGCGCAGGAAGCGGCGCACCGCGGAGAAGAGGAACGCGACGCCGAGCCCGATCGCGACCCCGAGGAGCACCGCGACCGCGAAGCCGCCCGCCACGTCTACCGGGTGCACGACGCCCACGATCGCCGCGATGGCCGTGTTCAGCGCGACCAGCGCGGTCGCGTCGTTGAGGAGGCTCTCCGTCTCGAGGATCGACATCACGCGCCGGGGGAGCCGCACCCGCCCGGCGACCGCCGAGACGGCGACCGCGTCGGTGGGCGCCACGACCGCGCCGAGCGCGAGCGCCGCGGCGAGCCCCACCGCGGGCACGAGCGCCCACAGCGCGAGCCCGAAGACCAGCAGGGTCACCACGACCACGCCCACCGAGAGCACCACGATGCTGTCGCGCCGGGCGCGGATGTCGGTCAGCGGCGTGCGGATCGCGGCCGCGAACAGCAGCGGCGGCAGCAGCCCGTAGAGCACGGCGTCCGGCTCGATCTCGATCTGCGGCACGCCGGGCACGAACGACGCGACCGCGCCCACCGCCACGAGCGCGACGGGAGCCGACCAGCCCGCGCGGCCGGCGATGCCGGACACCGCCACGGTGACGACGACGAAGGAGACGACCCAGGCGATGATCTCGGGCATGCGCGGCTTCCGATCGTGGGGGCGGGAGGGAGGTCGTGCGGGTACGGGTCAGTCGGCGCGGATCCGCGCGCGGGCCGCGTCGAGGTCCCGCGCGTCGAGCCCGTGGCCGCCGGGCCGCACGCGCGACACGACGTCGGACCCGCGGGCGGCGGCCTCGCGCACCGTGCGCTCCACGTCGACGAGCGGCGCCATCGTGTCCGCGTCGCCGTTGAGCAGCGTGATCCGCGTGCCCGTGAGGTCGGCGGGCGGCTCCCGGTCGCCGAGCGGCCAGCGCGCGGAGAAGGCGATCGTCTCCGGCACGGCCGCCGGATGCAGCAGCGTGGTCGCCAGCGCCATGTTCGCCCCGTTCGAGAACCCGACAGCGAGGATCTCCCGGTCCCCCAGAGCGTAGGCCGACCGGGCCGCGGCGACCAGGTCGGCGAGCTCGGCCGCGCGCGCCACCACGTCGTCGACGTCGAAGACGCCCTCCGCGTGGCGGCGGAACCAGCGGGCCGCGGATCCCTCGCGCACGCTCCCGCGCGGCGCCAGCACGGGCTGCCCGGGCGCCACGAGCCGCGCGAGCTCGAGGCCCTGCCGCTCGTCGGCGCCCGTGCCGTGCAGGCCGAGGATGACGGGACCGGCGTCCGCTCCCGGCTCGAACGCGTGGGGCGTGCGGTCGAGGATCCCGCTCACGCCGCGGTCCCGTCGGAGGGGACGGGCCCGTCGTCCGGCAGGCGCAGCGGCGGGACCGCGGCCTCGATGTCGGCGCGGCTGGGCTCGAGCCACGGCGGGAGGCGCAGGCTGCGGCCGAGCTCGAGCAGCGGCTCGTCGACGTCGAAGCCGGGGGTGTCCGTGGCGATCTCGAACAGCACGCCACCGGGCTCGCGGAAGTAGACGGAGGTGAAGTACTGCCGGTCGAGGATCTGCGTCACGTGGTGCCCGCGGTCGGCCAGCTCGTCGCGCCACTCCTGCTGCCGGGCGCGGTCGGGCACGCGGAAGGCGACGTGGTGCACGGTGCCGCCCGCGGTGAGGCCCTGCTGCGCGCCCGGGTCGGCGACGAGGTCGACGAGGGAGCCCGGCCCGCCGTCGCCCGCGGCGAAGCGGAAGCGGCCGTCGCGCTCGTCCACGAGCCGGAGCCCCAGGTCGTCCACGAGCACGGAGGCGGTGCCCGCGGGATCCCGCACGGTGAGCACCGAGGAGTGCTGGCCGCGGATCGCGTGCTCGGCGGGCACGTCGGCCGAGTCCCACGGCGCGCGCGGGTCGTCGACGGAGGAGGCGACGAGGTCGATCTGCAGGCCGTCGGGGTCGCGGAGGGAGAGGCGCTCCTCCGCGGATCCGGTCGACGAGATCGACGGGGCGACGCCCACGTCGCGCAGGTGCTCGGCCCACCAGCCGAGGCTCCCGGCGGGCACCGAGAACGCGGTCGTCGTGGACTGCCCGGCGCCGACGCGTCCCGCGGGCACGCCCTTCCACGGGAAGAAGGTGAGGAGCGATCCGGGCCGGCCCTCGGTGTCGCCGTAGTAGAGGTGGTAGCTGCCGGGGCTGTCGAAGTTCACCGTGCGCTTGACGAGCCGGAGGCCCATCGCGCGCACGTAGAAGTCGACGTTCCGCTGCGGGTCGCCGCCGATGGCGGTGACGTGGTGCAGTCCCTGGGTGCTGGCGGTCATGAGGCGCTCCTTCCGCGCGGCCCGGTCGGGCCATGTCCATGCAAACGCATAGTACTCGGGATCATTCCCACCCCTACCCTGGATCGACGAGGGGGACGCCCATGGACCTGCGCTGGCTGAGCGCGCCGGATGACGAGGTCGCGGAGGCGATGCGCACGGTGCGCACCAGCGCCCGCCCGTCGTGGGTCCCGTCGCGCCGTAAGGTCCTGGCGCACGTCAACGACTCGCTGATCCTCTGGTTCGTCTGCCTTGTCCTCATGTACTTCGGCATCGTCACCGACGGCGCGGGCGACGGGACGGTCACGCCCGCGACGATCGCGGGGCTCGCCGGCGCCGCCGTGGTCCTCGCCGTCTGGCTGCTGGGAGCCCGCCTCCTGCACCGCTGGGCAGCCCGGCCGCCGTCGCCGCGCGCCCGGGGACGGGAGTGGCGGCAGCACCTGACGGCCCTCGCCAACGGCTTCGCGCCGCAGCCGAGCGGCGGCCGCACCTTCCGCGCGCTCATCACCGAGGACGCGGGCGGCGTGCTCATCGTGCCGCGCTTCCGTGCCGCGGGCGTCGAGTTCGGCAACGTCGTGCGGAAGCGCGCGCGGCGCAGCGGATGGAGCTACGTGGCGGTGGAGCTGCCCGTGCCGCTCCCGCACCTGCTGCTCGACGCGACCGCGGACGACGCGCGCGGCGGCGACCTCCCGGCGAGCGTGCGCCGCGGCCAGCGCCTCTCCCTCGAGGGCGACTTCGACCGGCACTTCCGCCTGTACGCGCCCGCGGAGTACGAGCGCGACGCCCTGTACCTGCTCACGCCCGACGTCATGGCGGCGCTCGTCGACGACGCGGCGGACTTCGACGTCGAGATGGTCGACAGCACGCTCGTGTTCTTCCGCCGGGAGCTCGCCGACTTCGCCGAGGCCGGGCCGTGGGAGGCGACCGGGCGGATCCTCGACGGCGTCGCCGCCCGCATCCGGCGCCGCGCGACGCGGTACCGCGACGAGCGCGTGCTGCTCGGCGACGGCGGTGGGGCGGCGCCGCTGCGGGCCGACCTCGACGAGCAGCCGCCGGATCCGCGCGCCCCGCGCATCGCCGCCGACGGCCGCCGCCTCGACGTCCGCGACCGCCGCACGGGCTGCCTCGGCGCCCTCGGCTGGTTCGCCTGGATCGCGTTCCGCGCCGCGCTGATCCTCGTGCCCGCGGTCTTCGCCTTCGCGGGCTTCATGTCGATCGTCGACGGGCGCTGACCGGCGCTGACCGGCGCTGACGGGCGGAGGCGCGTGACGTGGCCGAGGAGTCAGCCGGATGCGTCAGGGCCTCGCGCCCGACCGATCCGCCCGCCGCAGCGTCAGGGCGTCGAGGGTAGGGCGTCGGTCGAGGAGGCGCCGGAGCGCTCCGATGGCGGCGTCGAGCTCGGGCCCGTCGAGCGCCCCGCCGATCGCGTCGTGCACGGCGGCCTCGGCGGCGCGCACGTCGGCCACGCGGCCGCGGCCCTCGTCGGTCAGGCGGAGCACCACGCTTCGGCGGCTGCGCGGATCCGGGTCGCGATGGACGAGGCCCCGGCGCACGAGCGCGTCGACGAGGCGGCTGGGCGACCCGGCCTCGCAGACGAGCCGCGCGCCGAGGGCGGCCAGGCTGATCCCGGGGGCATCGTCGAGCACGACGACCGCCTCCGCCTGCGCGGGCGTCAACCCGGTCGGGGCGAGCGCGGCGGCGTAGGCCCGCGCACCCTCCCGCTGCGCCCCGAGGATCAGGTAGCGCAGCTCCTCCGCGGGGCTCACGCGGTGCCCGCCGCCACCGCCCCGACGCCGACCTCGGCGCGCACGAACGCGTCCACCGCGGCGGCGTACTCCTCGGGGTGCGTGAACCGGAGCATGTGCCCGGTGCCGGGGATCACGAGCTCGCGGGCGTGCGGCAGGCCGTCGCGGAGCGCGGCCGCGGCGGCCGGACCGACGAGCCGGTCGTCATCGGGCGTGAGGAGGAGCGTCGGCACCTCGATCCGCGCCAGCCGCGTCCGGACGTCGAACCCGGCCACCGCGCGCACCCGGGCCGCGTACGCCGCGGCGGGCGTGTGCGCGCGGAACAGCTCCCGGTAGTCGCGACGCGTCCGCGGATGCGGGGCCGTCGGGTCGAGCCGGGACGCGAGCTGCGACGCGTGGAAGCGGAGGATCCCCTGCTCGTAGGCGACGCGCGGCACCCGGTCGGCGAGGCCCGCGGCGCGCGTCTTCCACGCGGGGGTCGGATCCGCCGCGAAGCCGCCCGAGAGCACGAGGCCGGCGAGCCCCGGAGGCCGACGCAGCGCGAGCGCGAGGCTCACGACCGCGCCGAAGGAGTCGCCGACGAGCACGTACCGCCGCAGGTCGGCGACCGCGTCCTCGAGGGCGTCGGCCGTCTCGTCGACCGTCGCGGCGTCGTCGGGGAGGCGCAGCGTGCGGACGGGATAGGGGGCGAGGGCGGTGAGCGGCGCGAAGTCCCAGGGCGCGCCGGAGAAGCAGGGGACGCCGACGAGCACCGGCGGAGACGAGATCGATGACATGTCATCAATCTACGGAGGGGCCGTGCCGGACGGCAGCCCCCGATCGGGCGACGCGCCTCAGCCCCCGACGGACCGCCGCACCAGCTCCGCCACGCGCTCCTCGTTCGCGGGATCCACGGCCGTGAGCGCGTACGAGGTCGCCCACATGGTGCCCTCGTCGAGCTGCGCCGGGTCCTGGAAGCCGAGCGTCGAGTACCGGGTGCCGAACTTGGATCCCGGCTGGAAGAACACGACGGGCTTGCCGTCCGCGTCGGCGTATGCCGGGAAGCCGTACCAGGTCTTGGGCGAGAGGCCCGGCGCGTGCTCGAGCACGATGCCGTGCAGCCACTCGGCGATCGCGCGCTCCTCGGGCGGCATCGCGGCGTGCGCGTCGAGCACGCCCTGCAGCGCGGCGGCCTGCTTGTCGGCGGCCTTCTGCGCCTTCGCCTCCTCGCGCAGCTCCTTCGCGCGCTGCTTCATCGCCGCGCGCTCGTCCTTCGTGAATCCGCCGTCGTCCGTCATGTCCGCTCCTGGATGGTGGGTCTCCGGCGAGCGTGGCAGCAGCGCGGGGCCGGCACAAGGTGTCGGCCGCCTGCGCGCGTGCGGACGAGCCCCCGGGACGGCGTACCGTCGGAGCATGAGCACCCACGAGCAGGACCAGCCCATCATGGACGGCGCCACCGAGGCCACCGCGGACGAGAAGCGCGCCGGGCTCGCCGAGCAGGTCGCCTACGACCACCGCGACCGCGGATCCGAGGCGATGGCCGCCGAGCTCGACCGCCGCACCGAGGACTCCGGCCTCGGCGACGGTCCGGCCGACCCGGCCGCCACGCAGGCGACCTCCACCGGTCGCGACGGCGTCGACGGCGAGGCCGACGCCGAGGTCGACGGACCGCACCCCGCCTGATCCCGTCGACACGCCCGCGAGGAGCCGCCCGGAATGCCCGGGCGGCTCCTCGCGGTTGGGGGAGGGGATGACCGAGATCCGAGAGACCCCCGCCCGCACGCCCGCCCCCGCCGTCACGCCGCGCTCCGACGGCACCGGCCGCACGGCCCTCGTGGTCGGCGCCACCGGCATCAGCGGATCCGCGCTGGTCGACCAGCTCACCGCCGAGGGCTGGGACGTCCTCGCCCTCAGTCGCCGCGCCGGCGCCGACCGCCCGGGCGTCCGCTGGATCAGCGCCGACCTGCGCTCCGCCGACGACCTCCGCCGCGCGCTCGCGGGCGAGCAGCCGACCCACGTGTTCTTCACGGCGTGGTCGCGCCAGGCCACCGAGCAGGAGAACATCGACGTCAACGGCGGCATGGTGCGCGACCTGCTGGCTGCCCTCGACGGCGCGCCCGTCGATCACGCGGCACTCGTCACCGGCCTCAAGCACTACCTCGGCCCGTTCGAGGCGTACGGCCAGGGCGCGATGCCCGACACCCCGTTCCACGAGGAGGAGCCGCGCCTCGACGCCCCGAACTTCTACTACGCGCAGGAGGACGAGCTCTTCGCCGCCGCCTCCCGCCAGGGCTTCGCCTGGTCGGTGCACCGCTCGCACACGGTGATCGGCCACGCGGTCGGCAACCAGATGAACATGGGCCTCACCCTCGCGGTGTACGGATCGATCTGCCGCGACCTCGGCCTGCCCTTCGTCTTCCCGGGCAGCGCGACCCAGTGGGACGGCCTCACCGACGTCACCGACGCCACCGTGCTCGCCGACCAGATGATCTGGGCGGCCACCTCCGAGGCCGGTCGCGACGAGGCGTTCAACGTCGTCAACGGGGACGTCTTCCGCTGGCGCTGGATGTGGCCGCGCCTCGCCGCCTTCTTCGGCGTCGAGCCCGTCGGCTTCGAGGACGCCCCGCGGCCCCTCGAGCAGCAGATGGCGGGCTACGAGGACGAGTGGGCGCGCATCGCCCGCGAGGCCGGGCTGGCCGAGTCCGACCTGGCCCGCATCGCGTCCTGGTGGCACACGGACGCCGACCTCGGCCGCGACATCGAGGTCGTCACCGACATCAGCAAGAGCCGGCTCGCCGGCTTCGACACGCACCACCGGACGCTCGACAGCTTCCTGGGGCTGTTCGAGCGCTACCGCGCGGAGGGGCTCATCCCGCGCTGACCGGCGCCGCCGGGCGGCCGTACGCGAGGCGGCGGATCGCCCACTCGGCGGGACCGGCGCGGCCGGCGCGCTCGAGCGCCACGGCGACGCCGACGGTGACGAGCCACACGCCGATCGCGACCAGCGCGATCCGGGCCGTCCCCGCGCCCACGCCGAGCCCGAGCGACCACGGCTCCAGGAGGATCGCGAACAGCACCGACTGCAGCAGGTAGCAGGTCATCGAGCGGCGTCCCACGGCGACCAGCGCGCCGAGCACCGGCCCGGGCGCCGGATCCCCGCGGCGGGCCCGCGCGGCGACGGCCCAGCCGACGATGCCCAGCAGCCCGAGCGCGCCCGCGACGCCCGTCGCGCCGTGCAGCACGCCGAGCAGGTACAGCGCGACGGGATCCGCGTCGAGCGCGCCCACGGCCGCGAGCACGAGCGGCAGCGCGCCGAGCACGCTGACGGGCATCCCGACGAGCGCGAGGCGGCGGAGCAGCGGCAGGTGCGCGGCCGGCTCCTCGAGCACGCGACGGCGGCCGAGCAGGATCCCGATCGCGGCCAGCGGGACGAGCGCGCCCACCGTCACGGGCGTCGCCACCAGCAGCGCGGTGAGGGCCAGGGCGCGGCTCGCGAGGTCGCCGAGGAACGAGCCGTCGCCGCCGAAGAGCGAGCCGGCCCCGTCGTCGCCCGCGAGGCCGTCCAGGCCCGCGGAGGCGAGGAACACGATCGCGGTCGCCCATGCCAGCACGCGGTACGCGCGGTCGCTCGCGCGGTGCAGGGCGGCGAGCGCGAGCCCGAGGATCCCGTACGACAGCAGGATGTCGCCCTCGAACAGCAGCACCACGTGCAGCGCCCCGAACACCATGAGCCACAGGCTCCGACGCAGGAGCAGCCGTCGGGCGCGCGGCCCGTCCACGCCCGCGGCGGCCTGCCGGCGGAGGATGACCGCGAAGCCGTACGCGAAGAGCATCGTGAACAGCGGGAAGGCGCGGTTGTCGACGAGCGTGCCCACGAGCGCGTCAGCCACGTGGTCGAGCGGCGTGCCGTCCGTCGGTCGGGCGAGCGGTCCCGTCGGCCGGTCGGCGATGAAGTAGACCGAGTTGGCGAGCGCGATGCCGAGCAGCGCGATCCCGCGGAGCAGGTCGGGCGCGAGGCTGCGCTCCGCCGCGGAGGTCGGGCCGGCGTAGCCGACGGGCGCAGGGGATGCGGGGAGCGGGGTCACGGATCCAGCCTGCCCGCCCGGGAACCAGCCCGCCAGCGCGCGCGGGAGCGGCATCCACCGATCGGCCGATGCCGGGGATCGACCGCTCGGCCGTTCCGCTCCCGCGCGCCGCCCGCCACGCTGGACCCATGACATCAGCAGCCGTCGAGGAGCACGTGAGCGTGCGCGACCTCGAGAAGACCTACGGCACGACCACCGCCCTCCGGGGCGTCAGCTTCGACATCCACCGCGGCGAGACGTTCGCGCTCCTCGGGCCGAACGGCGCGGGCAAGTCGACGACCATCGAGATCCTCGAGGGCTACCGGCTGCGCACCGGCGGATCCGCGACCGTGCTGGGCGTCGACCCCGCGACGGGCGGCCGCGCCTGGCGCGCCCGCATCGGCATGGTGCTCCAGTCGAGCTCCGAGAGCGGCGCGATGACCGTGCGCGAGCAGGTCGCGCACTTCGCCGCGATGTACCCGCGGTCGCGGGACGTCGACGCCACCATCGAGGCCGTCGGCCTCACCGAGAAGGCCGGCACCCTGCTGCGCGCGCTCTCGGGCGGCCAGCGCCGACGGGTGGACGTGGCCCTCGGGATCATCGGACGCCCCGAGCTGCTCTTCCTCGACGAGCCGACCACGGGCTTCGACCCCGAGGCGCGGCACCGGTTCTGGGACCTCGTGCGCGAGCTCAAGGCGGAGGGCACGACGATCCTCCTCACCACGCACTACCTCGACGAGGCGGCGCAGCTGGGCGACCGGGCCGCGGTCATCGCGGGCGGCCGGCTCGTGGCGATCGGCCGGCTCGACGAGATCGGGGGAGAGGAGGCGCGGATCCCGCGGGTGCTGTGGCGCGACGACGACGGATCCCACGAGGAGCGCACCCCGACGCCCGGCGCCTTCGTGTCCCGGCTCTCGGCGGCGACGCCCGGCGGCGAGCCGCAGGACCTCCGCATCGTCCGGCCCAGCCTCGAGGACGTGTACCTCGGGCTGCTCGCGGAGGCGGGGTCCGCGCCGACCCCCACCGCGGCTCCGGCCTCCTCCGAGGAGGTGGCGGCATGACCGCCGTCCGCCCCGCGCGTCCCGCCGCGGACCGCGCCCCGTCGCTCCCCGGCGTCGTGCCCCTCGGGATCCACCGGGTCCGCTACGAGGTCCGCCGCTACTTCCGCCAGACCGACACGATCATCTTCACGTTCCTCTTCCCGGTCATCATGCTGTCGATCTTCTCGGTCGCCTTCGGGTCGTCCGGCAACCTCGGCACCGCGCCCGACGGGTCCGGCGGCGTCAGCGCCGCCGCCTACTACCTGCCGGGCATGATCGCGGCCGGCATCCTCCTCTCGGGCGTGCAGAACCTCGCGGTCGACATCGCGATGGAGCGCAGCGACGGCACGCTCAAGCGGCTCGCCGGATCCCCGCTGCCCGTGCTCTCGTACTTCATCGGCAAGGGCGGCCAGGTCATCGTCACCTCGCTGCTCCAGATGGTCGTGCTGCTGCTCGTCGCCCGGTTCGCGTTCGGGGTGGAGCTGCCGACCGACGCCGGCCGCTGGGCCACGTTCGCGTGGGTCTACGCGCTCGGGATCACCTCGTCCGCCGTCCTCGGCATCGCGCTCAGCCGCATCCCGCGCTCGGGCGCCTCGGCCACCGCGGTCATCACGCCGATCGTCCTCGTGCTGCAGTTCATCAGCGGCGTCTACCTCACCTTCACGATGCTGCCCACCTGGCTCCAGGACGTCGCGGCCTTCCTGCCGCTGAAGTGGATGGCGCAGGGCATGCGCGCCGTCTTCCTGCCGGACGCGCTCGCATCCGTCGAGCGCGGCGGAACGTGGGACCTCGCCGGCGTCGCGGTCGTGCTCGCCATCTGGCTGGTCGGCGGCACCATCGCCGCGGTCGCGACCTTCCGCTGGATCCGCCGGGACTCGTGAGCATGCGCGACCGGTCGGCGGCTGGCAGGCTCGGGGCATGATCCCCACCCGCTGGGTCCACGTCGCGTACGCCGTGACGATGGCGCTCCTCGTCGCGCTCGCCGTGACCGGGCTCGACGACCCGACGCCCGCCCTCGCCGCCGTCGGGGTCATGGCCGCGCTGTACCTCCTGGCGGGCCGGCCGGCGCTCGTCGCGTCCGCTGCGGCGGCGCCGCACGACCCGGTGCGGCCGGAGCCCTCGGCCGTCGTCTTCCTCGTGCTCGCGATCCCGGCGGCCACCTGGGGCGTCGCGACCCTGTCGTCGTTCGCGGTCGTGCAGTGCGTGCTGTGCCCCATGGTCTGGTTCCTCCTGCCGCGGATCCGCGACGCCGTCCTCGGCACGCTCGTGCTCACGGGATCCGTCGCCGTGGGCTTCGTCATCGGCTTCGGCGACCTGCCCGGCGCGCTCCCGACCATGGCGGTGTCGCAGGGGCTGAGCCTCGGCGGGAGCATCGCGCTCGGCCTGTGGATCACGCGCATCGACGACCTCAGCCGCGAGCGCCTCGAGCTGCTCGACGGGCTGCGGGCCGCGCAGGCGCAGGTCGAGGAGCTCGGCCGCGCGGCCGGGGCGGCCCGCGAGCGGGAGCGGCTGTCCGCGGACATCCACGACACGGTCGCGCAGGACCTCACGGGCGTCGTGATGCTCGCCCAGCGCGGCCGACGCGAGCTCCGCGGCGGCGGCGACGCCGAGGCGCTCGACCGCACCCTAGCCCTCCTCGAGGACAGCGCGCGCGACGCGCTCACCCAGACCCGCGCGATCGTCGCCGCCACCGCGCCGGTCGAGCTGACCGACGGGCTCGGCCCCGCGCTCGCCCGGCTGGGCGCCCGCCTGGCCCGCGAGACCGGGATCCCCGTCGAGGTGCGAGCCGATCCCGCCATAGGTCCCGTGGACCGCGACGCCGAGGTGGTCCTCCTCCGCTGCGCCCAGGAGGGCCTCGCGAACGTGCGCCGCCACGCGGGCGCGTCCGGCGTGGAGCTGAGGCTCGCGAGCGACGGCGCCGACGTCGTCCTCGCCATCCGCGACGACGGCCGCGGGTTCGACCCCGACCGCGCGTCCGCGGGCTACGGGATCGACGGGATGCGCCGCCGCCTCGCCGCCGCCGCCGGGCGCCTCGACGTCGCCACCGGGCCCGGCGGGACCACGCTCACCGCGCGGATCCCCGCCCGCGCCCCCGCGGCCGGTGCCGCAGCCGACCCCGCAGCGCCCGCCGTGACCCCGCCCGCCGCGACCCCGCCCGCCGTCGCGACGGCGGCCCGCGCGTGACCGCCCCGCGGATCCGCGTCGCCGTCGTCGACGACCACCCCGTCGTCCGCGCCGGCCTCGCCGCCCTGCTCGCCTCCGCCGACGACCTCGAGGTGGTCGGCCAGGCCGCCGACGGCGAGGCCGCGGTCGCGCTCGTCCGCGCCGAGCGCCCCGACGTCGTGCTCATGGACCTCCGCATGCCCGTCCTCGACGGCGCCGGCGCGACCGCCCGGCTCCGCGAGGAGGCGCCGGGCGTGCGCGTCCTGGTGCTCACGACCTACGAGACCGACGCGAGCATCCTCACCGCCATCGAGGCGGGCGCGAGCGGCTACCTGCTGAAGGCGGCGCCCGAGGAGGAGATCCTCGCGGGCGTCCGCGCGGTGGCCCGCGGCGACGTCGCCCTCGCGCCGGCCATCGCCGCCTCGCTCGTCCGGCAGGTCGCGCGTCCGGCGGCCGCCCCGCCCGCGGCCCCGACGCCGACCCTCAGCCCGCGTGAGACGGAGGTCCTCGCGCTCGTCGCCGCGGGCCGCACGAACGCGCGCATCGCCCTCGAGCTGCACGTGACGCCCGCGACCGTGAAGACCCACCTGCTGCACGTGTTCGAGAAGCTCGGCGTCGGCGACCGCACCCGCGCGGTCACGCTCGCGATGGAGCTCGGCCTCCTGCCGCCCGCGACGCCGCGGTAACGCTCGCGATGGAGCTCGGCCTCCTGCCGCCCGCGACGCCGCGGTAACGCTTGGATAACGTCTCCCGGAAGCCGTATCGGCGCCTGCGGAAATGGATATGTTCTGACCGACGACGAAAGCACGGATCCCCGCCCACGCGCCGATCCGACGGCCGTCGCCCCGCACCACATCCCGCACACCACCACAGCAGAACCCGACCCGAGGACGCGTCGGCGCACCACGACGGCCCCCGCGAGGACGCGACGGCCAGGTGCCCCCCACGCCCCGGACGGGCCACCCGAGAGGACCGGCCGACATGGCATCCGGACACAACGCACGAAAGATCAGCTCCCTCCTCCTCCTCGCCGGCGTCGCCGTCGGCATGACCGCCTGCGCACCGCAGGGCGCGACGAACACCGGCTCCGGCGGTGACGCGGCATCCGGCGGCACCGAGTGCAACGTGGGCATCTCGATGCCGACCCGCAGCCTCGAGCGCTGGATCAACGACGGCGAGGGCCTCAAGTCCAAGCTCGAGGGCGACGACTGCACCGTCGACCTCCAGTACGCCGACAACAAGACCGACGCCCAGATCAGCCAGATCCAGAACCAGGTCGCCGGCGGCGCCAAGATCCTCGTGGTCGCGGCCGTCGACGGCAAGACGCTGGGCCCCGCCCTCGAGGACGCGAAGAGCCAGGGCGTCACCGTCATCGCCTACGACCGCCTCATCAACGGCACCGACGCCGTCGACTACTACGCCACCTTCGACAACTACAAGGTCGGCCAGCTCCAGGGCGAGTTCATCAAGGACCAGCTGAAGCTCGACGAGGCCGCGGGCCCGTTCACCATGGAGCCCTTCGCGGGCAGCCCCGACGACAACAACGCCGGCTTCTTCTTCGGCGGCGCGTGGGACGTCCTCCAGCCCTACGTCGCGAGCGGCAAGCTGACGGTGCCCTCGGGCAAGTCGCCGGCCACGAGCGCCGACTGGCAGTCCATCGGCATCCTCGGCTGGGGATCCGACGACGCGCAGGCCGAGATGGACAACCGCCTGCAGTCGTTCTACACGGGCGGCCAGAAGGTCCAGGTCGTGCTCTCGCCCAACGACAGCCTCGCGCTCGGCATCGAGGCGTCGCTCTCCAGCGCCGGCTACGCGCCCGGCGCCGACTGGCCCGTCATCACCGGCCAGGACGCCGACAAGGCCAACGTCCAGGCGATCCTCCAGGACAAGCAGTCCATGACCGTCTGGAAGGACACGCGGGCGCTCGGCGACCAGGTCCAGAAGATGATCGGCGAGATCGTGAAGGGCGACGAGGTCACGGTCAACGACACCAAGACGTACGACAACGGCAACAAGGTCGTCCCGTCCTACCTCCTCGACCCGCAGGTGGTCGTGAAGGACGACGTGCAGAAGACGCTCGTCGACTCCGGCTTCCTCAAGGCCTCCGACGTCGGCCTGTAGCCCGACCCGCGGCCGACGGGCGCCCGGCACCACGCCGGGCGCCCGTCGGCCGCGCATCCGTCTCCACCCGGCGCGCGTCGATCCGACGCGCGCCACCGACCCGAACGGGAACCAGGAGCCACAGGAATGAACGACGTCATCCTCCAGATGACCGGCATCGTCAAGGAGTTCACCGGCGTGCGCGCCCTCGACGGCGTGGACGTCACCGTCCGACGTGGCGAGGTGCACGCCATCTGCGGCGAGAACGGCGCGGGCAAGTCGACGCTGATGAAGGTGCTCAGCGGCGTCTACCCGCACGGCACGTACGAGGGCACCATCACCATCGACGGCCGCGAGGTCCGCTACGGATCCATCAACGACAGCGAGCGCGACGGGGTGGTCATCATCCACCAGGAGCTCGCGCTCAGCCCCTACCTCTCCATCGCGGAGAACATCTTCCTCGGCAACGAGATGTCGCGCGGCGGCGTGATCGACTGGAACAGGACCAACCTCGAGGCGGTCAAGCTCCTGAAGCGCGTGGGCCTCGACGAGAACCCGGCCACGCGCGTGCTCGAGCTCGGCGTGGGCAAGCAGCAGCTCGTGGAGATCGCGAAGGCGCTCTCCAAGGAGGTGAAGCTCCTGATCCTCGACGAGCCGACCGCCGCCCTCAACGACGACGACTCGGCGCACCTGCTCGGCCTCATCGGCCAGCTGCGCGACCAGGGCATCACGAGCATCATCATCAGCCACAAGCTCAACGAGATCCGGGCCATCGCGGACGACGTCACCGTCATCCGCGACGGCAGGACCATCGAGACGTTCCCGGTCACCGACTCGGACGAGATCGAGACGCGCATCATCCGCGCCATGGTCGGCCGGCCGCTCGACGCGCAGTTCCCGCCGCGCGACCCGCGCATCGGCGCGGAGAAGCTGCGGGTGGAGAACTGGACCGTGCACCACCCGGTGGACGTCGACCGCGTCGTCGTCGACGACGCGTGCTTCACGGTCCGCGCCGGCGAGGTCGTGGGCTTCGCGGGCCTCATGGGCGCCGGCCGCACCGAGCTCGCCATGAGCATCTTCGGGCGCTCCTACGGCACCGGCATCACCGGCCGGATCTTCAAGGACGGCCAGGAGATCCGCACCCGCACCGTGAGCGAGGCCATCAAGAACGGCATCGCCTACGCGACCGAGGACCGGAAGCGCTACGGGCTGAACCTCATCGGCAGCATCACGGTGAACGTCTCCGCCGCGGCGCTCTCCAAGCTCGTCAAGCTCGGCGTGATCGACCGGCACCGCGAGTACGCGGTCGCCGACGACTACCGCAAGAAGATGAACATCAAGACGCCCGACGTCTCGGGGGTCGTCGGCAAGCTGTCCGGCGGCAACCAGCAGAAGGTCGTCCTCAGCAAGTGGATCTACTCGGGTCCCGACGTCCTCATCCTCGACGAGCCCACCCGCGGCATCGACGTGGGGGCGAAGTACGAGATCTACAGCATCATCAACCAGCTCGCGGCCGAGGGGAAGGCGGTCATCGTCATCTCCTCCGAGCTGCCGGAGCTCATCGGCCTCTCGGACCGGATCTACACGATCGCCGAGGGCCGGCTCACCGCGGAGGTCGCCCGGGCCGACGCCACCCAGGAGGAGCTGATGCGGCACATGACCGCCAGCCGGAAGTCAGGAGCGCAGAAGTGACCGTCGTACCCGAGCAGGCCACCGCGCCGAACGTGCCCACGCCGGACGGCGTGAAGAAGCGCCCGCGTCGGCGCATCGACCTCCGCCAGTACGGGATCCTCGCGGCGCTCGCCGTCATCATCCTGCTGTTCCAGGTCCTCACCGAGGGGCGGCTGCTCTACCCGGGCAACGTCGCGAACCTCATCCAGCAGAACGCGTACGTGCTGATCCTCGCGATGGGCATGGTCATCGTGATCATCGCGGGCCACATCGACCTGTCGGTGGGCTCGGTCGTCGCGACGGTCGGAGCCGTGGCCGCGCTGAGCATGAACGAGTGGGGGCTGCCGTGGGGGACCGCGGTCGTCCTGTCGCTCGTGGTCGGCGCGCTGATCGGCGCGTGGCAGGGCTTCTGGGTCGCGTTCGTCGGGATCCCGGCGTTCATCGTCACGCTCGCGGGCATGCTCGTGTTCCGCGGCGTCGCGCTCGTACTCCTCACCGGCGGCACGATCTCGGGCCTGCCGGCGGGCTTCAACTCCATCGGATCCGGCAACCTGCCGACCACGGGCGCACCCGACCTCCTCACGCTGGGGATCGGCGCGCTCGTGTCGGTCGCGCTCGTGGTGCAGCAGCTGCGCACCCGCGCCACGCTCCGCAAGCTCGAGCTGCCGCGCGAGCGGGCGGTCTCCTTCTGGATCCGCACCGTCATCGCGGTCTTCGCGATCATGTACCTCTGCTACCTGCTGGCGTACAACCGCGGGACGCCGATCATCCTGATCATCCTGGCGACCCTCGTGCTGCTCTACTCGTTCCTGCTGACGCGCACGGTGTTCGGACGGCACGTGTACGCGATGGGCGGCAACCTGTTCGCCGCGATGATGTCGGGGGTCAAGACCCGCTGGGTCAACTTCTTCATCTTCGTGAACATGGGACTGCTCGCCGGGCTCGCGGGCGTCGTCAGCACGGCGCGCGCCGGATCCGCGGTGGCCTCGGCCGGCCAGAGCTTCGAGCTCGACGCCATCGCCGCGGTGTTCATCGGCGGCGCGGCCGTGCAGGGCGGCGTCGGCACGGTCGTCGGCGCGGTCATCGGCGGCCTCGTGATGGGCGTGCTCAACCAGGGCCTGTCGATCCTGTCGGTGGACGCGGCGTGGCAGCAGGTCATCAAGGGCCTGGTGCTGCTCCTCGCGGTCGCCTTCGACGTCTACAGCAAGCGGCGCTCCGGGCGCTGACCCGCGACGCACGACGACGGCCCGGCGGCTCCCCTCGAGGGAGCAGCCGGGCCGTCCGTCGTGAGGGAGGGCGGGCGGTCCGCGGATTCAGCCGCGGTGGCGTCCCCGCGGACGCGGGGTGCTCGCGACAGGTGCCGCGTCGACGCCCGGGTGCGTGGGATCCTGGCGCTCCGCCTCGGCGACACCCGCGGCCATCGCGTCGGAGTGCACGTGGTCGCCCTCCGCCACGACGTCCTCGGCGGCCGACGCGCTGCGCCTCCGCCTCGTCTGCACGGCGCCCGTGATGATCGTGACCGCCGCGTAGCAGAGGAGCGCGACCGCGGCGGCCGGGATGATCCAGCTCCGGGCCTGTCCGTTGACGGCCTGGTTCGCCCAGCCGACGAGCGGCACCGAGTACCAGACCTCGCCCTGGATCTGCGCGGGCGTCACGGGCAGCGAGTCGGGCGACGCGTTGTTGTCGCCCTGGAAGGTGAAGGAGCGCGTGCCGTCCGAGGCGGACGCGATGGCGGTGATGCGGTGGGTGATGACCGCGGGGTCGCCCGAGCGGATCTGGTACGTCGCGACATCGCCCACCTCGAGCGCGTCAGGATCCACGGGGCGCACCACGATGAGCGTGCCGGGCGGCAGCGTCGGCTCCATCGACTGGGTGAGGATCGTCAGCGGCACGGATCCGGACACCTTGGGCACCACGAGCAGCACGGCCGCGAGCGCGATGACGAGCAGCAGGATCCCGACGCTGAGGCCGACGGCCGCCGAGCGGGCCAGCTGCGTGATGCCGCCGCGGGGCGTGGTGCCGGCTTCGAGCTCCACCGGCGCGAGGTCGTCCGCGGGTCGGCCGAGGGCGTCGGCGTGCCGCGCGCGACGGCGGGCGAGGGGGAGGCGGGGCATGGCGTGGGGTCCGGGTCGGGGCGGGTGGTGGGGGTCAGGAGCAGCGGAAGCCGCGGGCGCCGCTCTGCTCGAAGGCGACGACGGTGCCGTTCGCGACCTGGCGGACCTTCTGGCCGTTGCCGTCGAGGAGGTCGACCGACACGGGCACCGTGCCGTCGGCCGCGAGCGTGGACGGCACCTGGTCGCGGGTGATGGCGGCCTTGCCGTAGGAGCCCTGCGACGTGGCGATGCGCGTGCCGTTGACCATGACGCCGTAGTTCGAGTCGGACGGGGCGACGGAGGTGTCCCAGGCGACGAACACGTACCAGTTGCCGTCGGTCGGCTCGCAGCGGAACCCGCCGGTGACGGTGGGGCCCGCGGCGGTCTGCGTGGCGGAGGTCGAGGCGCGGCCCGTCCAGGAGCCCGAGCCGAGGACCACGCCGAGCGTGCCCGTGACGGACGCGGATCCGCTCGTGGGGAACCCCGACGCGGTGGTGCGCACGCACCAGGTCGACCTCGCGCCGCCCGCGAGGGTGCCGGAGACGGTGGGGGGCGACGCCCAGGTGCCGGAGACGGACCCGGAGCCGACGGACGAGGTGGCGGAGCAGCTCGACGCGGTGGTGCTCCAGGCGACGACCTTCGTGCCGCTGGCCAGAGCGCGGTCGGCGTCCGCCGACGCGGTCGCGGACACGGTGCCGGTCCAGGGCGACGTGGCGGTGCCCGTGTTGGTGACGACGACCGTCGCCGTGCGGCTCGGGCTGCTGGAGCTGACGGCGCCGGCGAGCTGGTCGAAGCCCGTGCTCGTGACGGCGACCGTCGCGGCGCGGACCGACGTGGCGGTGGTGGTGCTGGATCCCCAGAGGGCGTATCCGGCGGTGCTGCCCGCGCCCACGAGGAGGACGGTGAGGCCCACGAGGAGCGCGGCGCGGCTGCGGCCGATGCGGCGCCGCGTCCGGCTCACGGCTTCACCTGCGTGCCGGTGAGGGCGAAGGTGAGCTGGCCGGTGGACCCCTGCACGCTCTGCGGCGCGTCCCGGTCGAGGACGACCTCGGAGCAGACGACGGCCGATGCGCCGGGCTGGATGCGGACGAAGTCGCTGGAGGTGGTGAGCTGCCCGGGGCGTCCGGACCACGTGGTCGCGCCCGAGACGCAGGCCGACGTGGAGGCGACCGGGCCGATGCGCACGGAGAGCTCGCCGAGGAAGGCGCTGTTCGATGAGGTGCCACGGGTGGATACGGCCACGTCCAAGGGTACCGTCCCCGTGTTCTTCGCGGTGAAGGTGCCGATGGCGCCCTGCCCGGGGAGGAGGCGCGAGGAGTCGAGCGCCGACTGCTGCGTGACGACGAGGCCGCTGGTGCCGCTCGTGACGCCCGCCGGCTGCGCGCTCGCGGATCCGTTCCAGAGGGCGTAGCTGCCGCCGGTGGCGGCGAGCGAGGCGACGAGCACCGCGGTGAGGAGGCCGATGGTGAGCCAGGCGGCGCGGAGGGGGCTGCGCCGGGCGGGCTGCGTCGAGCGGCGGCCGTGGACGGGACGGGCGGCGGCGGAGCGACGGCCGCGAGCAGGACGGGGGGCGGGTGCCTGCCTCGTGCTCATGTCGTGTCGCTTCCGGTTCGTGTGGCGGGTGGTGCAGGGGAGGGGGGTGGAGCCCCCTCCCCGCGGGTGACGTCACCGCGGGGAGGGGAGACCGGGGACTAGATCGCGCGCTGGGTGAGCATGAAGGCGAGCTTGTCGAAGGAGAGCGAGCCGTTCTGGCCGGTCGTCGCGTCGGAGGGGAAGGTGACCGTCAGGACGACGTTGACCTTGGAGGCGGACGTGGAGGGCTTGACCGTGAACGTGTTCGCGGCGCTGGCGGGGGTGATGCTGGCGTCCTTCGAGGTGACGTCGAGCTTCGTGGTGATGGCCGCCTTGAGCGCCGCGTCGCCCGTGATGGAGACGGGGTTGTAGGTGAGGTCCGCGGCGAGCGAGTCGCCGGTCGCCGTGACGGTCAGCGCGCTCGTGTACTGGAGGACGTTGCCCGGGACGATGCGGTAGGTGGCGGGGTCGATGACCTTGCTGCCGCCGTTGGTGATGTCGGTCCAGACGCCCGCGGTGTCGGCGGAGATGGCCAGGTTGCCGGAGGAGACGCTGGAGGCGGCGACCGTCGCGTTGGCGTTCCACAGCGCGAAGCTGCCGGCGCCGCCGAGGAGGAGGACGATTCCGGCGGCACCTGCGACGGCACCGGAGACGATCTTGTTCATGGGGTTCCTGTTCTCTCGCGCGGTGTGCCGCGCATGTTCGTGGGGGAGGCGTCGGGTGGGTGTCCCGCCGGTCGGCTCCGGTCCCGTACGGGGCGCTTCAGCGGCGCCCCGCGGTGTCGTACCGGTGTTCCTTCGACGAACACCACTCTGACGGAGCGGTCTCAAGCCATCCGCTGGGCAACCGCAAGTCCGGCCGAGCTTTGCCGCAAGCCCGTCCCGGGTTCTGCTCAAGCGTCCGGATCCTGGCCGCGTGGGGCCGTCGCGGCGCCTCCGCGACCTCCTCGCATGTCGTCCGGTCTAGGCTCGGGCCACGACGTCCTCCGGCGGCGCGTACGGGAGGGGATCGCATGACGACTCCCGCACGCCCGTCCCGCACCGTCCTCTCCGCCCGGGACGACCAGAGGCGCCGCGGCTCCTCCCGCGCGCAGGTGCCGTTCCTCCTCAGCGTCGCGGTCGTCGCGGTCATCGTCGCCGTCGTCGAGCCGGAGGTGCACGGCGATCCCTGGTACCTGGCCTCGCTCGTCGTCGTGGGCGCCGTCTCCCTGCTCTGCGTGGGCCTCACCGTGAGCCGCACGCCCTCCGGCGTCCTCATGGTCGTGCCGGCGGTCGACCTCCTCGCGGTGGCCGCCCTGCGCGACGCGACGGCCGCCACCTTCCCCGCGGCGGCCCTCCTCGTGATCTTCCCGCTGCTCTGGCTGGTCTTCGCCTTCCCGTCCGGCGGGGTCGCGGTGGCCGTGGCGGGTGCGCTCGTCATCAGCCTCTTCCCGGTGATCCGCGACGGCGGGCTCCCCGCCACCTCCACCGCGTGGGCCGACCTCGTCGGCGCGCCCCTCCTCACCGCGCTG
Source organism: Clavibacter capsici (assembly GCF_001280205.1). Lineage (NCBI taxonomy): Bacteria > Bacillati > Actinomycetota > Actinomycetes > Micrococcales > Microbacteriaceae > Clavibacter > Clavibacter capsici. Next base: position 1,232,395 of record NZ_CP012573.1, read on the forward strand.
CTGGTCGCGGCGGCGGCCCAGGCGGCGGCCTCGCAGCGGACCGACCGGCGCGAGCTGGCCGAGGCGACCGAGACCCAGGCGCGGCTGCTCGCCGAGTCCCGCGACCAGACGGAGACCTTCCGCGACGTCGCCGACGCGGTCGACGTCGGGATCGTCTTCTTCGACGGGGCCGACCGGCCCGTGCTGCGCAACGCCGCGGTCCGCTCCCTCCTCGAGCTCGCGGGCTACGACCCGGCGACGGGTCGGGCGTCCCACGTGTACGGATCCGACCGCGTCACGCCGGTCGCCCGCGACGGCAAGATCCTCATGGAGGCGCTGTACGCCGACAAGGTGCACGGCCCGGTCTACTGGGTGGGGGAGCCGGGCGACCAGCGCGCCCTCGTCCTGTCGGTGCGCACCATCGGCCGCCGCGAGGGGCAGCGGACCGGCACCGTCCTCGGCGCCTACGACGTCACCGACCTCGCGCAGGCCGTCCAGGTGCGCGACGAGTTCCTGGCCACCGTCTCGCACGAGCTGCGCACGCCGCTCACGAGCATCGTCGGCTACCTCGACCTCCTCGACGAGCTGCACGACCCCGTGCACATGGGCATCGCGGGCGAGCTCGCGGTCATCCAGCGGAACGTCGAGCAGCTGTCGGCCATCATCGGGTCGCTCCTCGACGGCGCCGACCAGGCCCCGGCCCTCCGCCGTGGATCCGTCGACCTCACCGCGCTCGTCGAGGGCGCCGCGGCCCGCGCCGCCGGACGCGCATCCGAGCGGGGGCTCGCGCTCGACGCCCGCGTCGCCCCGGGCGTCGTGCTCGACGGCGACGCCGACCGGCTGACGCAGGTCGTGGAGGCCCTCCTCTCCAACGCGATCGTCTTCACCCCGACCGGCCGCATCCACGTGGTGCTCGAGCGCGAGGGCGACGACGCGGTCCTCTCCGTCGTCGACACCGGCGTCGGCCTCAGCGAGGAGGACCAGCGGCACGTCTTCGACCGCTTCTTCCGCGCGCAGTCGGCCCGGGACGGCGCGGTGCCCGGCCTCGGGCTCGGCCTCTCCATCGCCGAGCGCACGATCACCGCGCACGGCGGATCCGTCCGCATCTCCAGCCGGCTGGGGCACGGCACGCGCGTGGTCGTCGCCCTCCCGGTCGGATCGCCGCCCTACCCCTCCCCATAGCCGATGACAAGACCCGATCGCGAATCGGCGTATCGGAGGGGGTCCGCCTAGACTCAGCCGGTCGCTCGCGGGACCCCTGCGGGCGCGGCACCACGTCATCGAGCCCACAGGAGCCCATCCCCTCCATGACCTCCACGCGCACGTCCGCAGAACGCCTCCTCGACCGTCTCATCCCGAAGCGACGGACCAACGCCGACGGCACCCGGCCACCCCGTCGCGACCACTCCGACCACCGCCTCCTCGAGGCGAGGTTCACGGGATCCGTCGACCTGTACGAGCCCGAGCACCCGAAGATCGACCGCCTCGTCTTCGGCGTCACCGCCGTCCTCGCGGTCGGCTTCGTCGTCTGGGGCATCGTCAGCACCGACGGCCTCGCCTCCATCTCGGGCGCGGCGCAGACCTGGGTCATCGAGAAGACCGGCTGGCTCTTCGTGCTCGCCGCGAGCTTCTTCGTGATCTTCGTGCTCTGGCTCGCCGCCAGCCGCTACGGCCGCATCAAGCTCGGCGCCGACGACGAGAAGCCGCAGTTCAAGACGGTCTCGTGGATCGCCATGATGTTCAGCGCGGGCATGGGCATCGGCCTGATGTTCTTCGGCGCGGCCGAGCCGCTCAGCCACTTCGTCACCCCGCCGCCCGGCACCACGCAGCCGGAGTCGGAGGCGGCCATCCGCACGGCCATGGCCACCGCCATGTTCCACTGGGGCCTGCACCCCTGGGCCATCTACGCGGTCGCGGGCATCGCGATCGGCTACGGCACCTTCCGCAAGGGGCGCAAGCAGCTCTTCTCCTCCATCTTCCAGCCGCTGCTCGGCACGAAGCGCACCGAGGGCTGGGCCGGACGCGTCATCGACATGCTCGCGATCTTCGCCACGCTCTTCGGCTCGGCGGCCTCGCTCGGCATCGGCGCGACGCAGATCGGCGCGGGCCTCGAGTTCAACGGCTGGGTCCCGGAGGCCACCGCGCCGCTCCTCATCGGCATCATCGTCGTGCTGACGATCGCGTTCATCTTCTCGGCCGTCTCGGGCATCGCCCGCGGCATCCAGTGGCTGTCGAACATCAACATGGTGCTGGCCGTCGTGCTCGCCGTCTTCGTGTTCGTCGTCGGCCCGACGCTGCTGATCCTGAACCTCATCCCCGCCACGCTCGGCGCGTACCTCGGCGACATGACCGAGATGGCGTCGCGCACCGCGGCGACCGGCGGCGACGAGATGAGCTCGTGGCTCGCCAGCTGGAGCGTCTTCTACTGGGCGTGGTGGATCTCGTGGACGCCGTTCGTCGGCATGTTCATCGCCCGCATCAGCCGCGGCCGCACCATCCGCGAGTTCGTGGTCGGCGTGCTCCTCGCGCCGAGCATCGTGGCCCTCATCTGGTTCTCGATCTTCGGCGGCTCCGCTATCCACGCGCAGCAGACCGACGGCGACATGACCATCGACGGCGCCGTGGTCAGCGACAACACGCTGTTCCAGCTGCTCAACCACTACCCGCTCGCGAGCGTGAGCACCGTCCTCGTGATGCTGCTCGTCGGCATCTTCTTCGTGTCGGGCGCCGACAGCGCGTCCATCGTGATGGGGACCCTGTCGCAGCGCGGCGCGCTGCACCCGAGCCGCAAGGTCGTCGTCTTCTGGGGCGTCGTTATGGGCGCGGTCGCGGCGATCATGCTCGCCATCGGCGGGGGAGGCACGGAGGCCCTCACCGGCCTGCAGAACCTCACGGTCGTGGCGTCGCTGCCGTTCGTGCTCGTGATGCTCGTCGCCTGCTACGCCCTCTGGAGCGAGCTGCGCACGGATCCGCTCATCGTGCGCCGCCAGGTCGCGGTCGAGATGATGCGCGACGCCGTCGTCAACGGCGTCGAGCAGCACGGCGACCACTTCCAGCTCTCGGTCGACCCGGTCGACCCCGAGGAGGCCGCCCTCCGCGAGCCCCTCGGCGACGAGGACGAGGCCCGGCGCTCCTGACGCCCGGAGCCCCATGACGATGCCGACCCGCGCCCCGCGCGCGGGTCGGCATCGTCGTCTCCGGGGCGGCCGCCGTCCCGGGGCGCCCCCGGGACGGTCGCGGGACCCGCGCGTGGGTAGGGTGACCATGATGACGACCTCCACCCCCGCCTCCGCTCCCGCACCCTCGCCCACCGACGGGTCAGGCCGTCGCGCCGCCGTCGTCTACAACCCCATCAAGGTCGACCTCGAGTCGCTGAAGGCGAAGGTCGCGCAGGCCTCGGGTGCCGCGGGCTGGGAGGAGACGCTCTGGTTCGAGACCAGCGAGGACGACCCGGGCAAGGGCGCCGCCCAGGAGGCCCTCTCGCACGACGTCGACATGGTCATCGCGGCCGGCGGCGACGGCACCGTGCGCGCGGTCGCCGAGGGCATGTCCGGATCCGGCGTCGCGCTGGGACTCCTCCCGTCGGGCACCGGCAACCTCCTCGCCCGCAACCTCAAGCTCACGCTCAACGACGTCGACCACTCGCTCGAGGCCGCGTTCTCCGGGCACGACCGGAAGGTCGACCTCGCGGCCATCGAGATCCTGCGCGAGGACGAGACGCGGGACAAGCACGTGTTCGTCGTCATGGCGGGCGTGGGCATCGACGCGAAGATGCTCGCCAACACCGACTCGGAGCTGAAGAAGAAGGTCGGCTGGCTCGCCTACGTCGACGCGATCTTCAAGGCGCTCCGCGACCGCGACCAGCTCCGCCTGCGCTACCGCCTCGACGGACGCAGCACGCACCGCCGCCGCGCGCACACCCTCATCGTGGGCAACTGCGGCTCGCTGCCCGCCAACATCCTGCTGCTGCCGGACGCCGCGGTCGACGACGGGATCCTCGACGTGGTGCTCATGCGCCCCGAGGGCCTGTTCGGCTGGCTCCAGATCTGGGTCAAGGTCGCATGGGAGAACGGCGTCGTCCGGCGCACCGCCGCGGGCCGCCGCCTCATGGGACCCGAGAAGGAGGTCCGTGCCCTCGAGTACCGCACGGCGGAGGAGGTCGTGGTCCGGCTCGAGAAGGAGGAGGAGATCGAGCTCGACGGCGATCCCTTCGGCCGGGCGATCGGCTTCCGCATCCAGGTGCTGCCCGGCGGCCTCACGGTGCGGGTTCCGCAGGACTCCTGACCCCGTCCCCGCCGCGCCTGTCGGCGGTCCGTGCGAGGGTCGCGGCATGATCCGCACCCTCGCCGTCTCCGGCTACCGCTCCGTCCGCGACCTGGTCCTGCCGCTCACGGGCCTCGACGTCGTCACGGGCGCGAACGGCAGCGGCAAGTCCAACGTCCACCGGGCGCTGCGCCTCATCGCCGACATGGCCCAGGGCGGCGCGGTCGGCGCGCTCGCGCGCGAGGGCGGCCTCGAGGCCGTGCTCTGGGCGGGGCCCGAGGGCCTCAGCCAGGCGATGCGCGACGGCGAGCACGAGGTGCAGGGCACGATGCGGAAGGGCCCCATCGCGCTCCGGCTGGGCTTCGCGGGCGACGAGCTCGGATACCTCGTCGACCTCGGCATCCCCCAGCGGGACCCGTCCGCCATGCCGCCGACCATGTTCGGGCGGGATCCGGAGATCAAGCGCGAGCTGGTCTTCAGCGGTCCGGTGCCGCGTCCCCGCTCCCTCCTGCTGGAGCGCCGCTGGCAGGACGTGCGCGTCCGCGACGAGGCCGACGGCTGGATGCACGTGCCGGCCCCGGTGCCGCCCCACCTCAGCGTGCTCAGCGAGGTGGCCGACGCCGTCACGAGCCCCGACGCGATGATCCTCCGGCGGCGCATGAGCGGCTGGCGCTTCTACGACCACCTCCGCACCGACGTCGACGCCCCCGCCCGCAGGCCGCGCGTCGGCACGCGCACTCCCGTCCTCGCGAGCGACGGGTCCGACCTCGCAGCCGCGGTGCAGACCATCCGCGAGTGGGGTGACGGCGACGCGCTCGACGCCCTGGTCGACCGGGCGTTCCCCGGGTCGACCATCGTCGTCCGCTCCCAGGACGGCGTCCTGTCGCTCGGCCTGCGGCAGCCCGGCATCCTCCGCGTCCTCGACGCCGCCGAGCTCTCCGACGGGACCCTCCGGATGCTCATGCTCACGGCCGCCCTGCTCACCACGGAACCGCCCGAGCTCATGGTGCTCAACGAGCCGGAGACGAGCCTCCACCAGGATCTGCTGCCCGCCCTCGGCGAGCTCATCGCCGCGGCGTCGCGGAACGTGCAGATCCTCGTGGTGACGCACGCGCCGGGCCTGGCCGCGGCCGTGTCGGAGCACGCGGAGCCGGGGGAGCTCGTGCTGGAGAAGCCGCACGGCGAGACGGTCCTCCACGGGCAGGGGCTCCTCAGCGCGCCGTCGTGGGACTGGGGCAGGCGCTAGCCGCGGCGCGTGGCGCGCGGATGCCCCCGCACACGACGACGCCTCCCGGTCGCGGCCCCGGAGGGCGGCGCGATCGGGAGGCGTCAGGTGGTGCGGGTGCGGCGGATCAGCGTCCGAAGGCGGCGGATGCGGGGCAGTCGAACGGGTCGCCGCCGGCCGAGAGGCCCACGCGGTTGAGGTACGCGATGACGATGCCGTACGAGGCCAGCAGCGTGGTCTCGGTGTACGGGATGTTGTGCGTCGCGCAGTACTCCTTGGCGATGACCTGGGCCTTCTTGAGCGCGGGCCTCGGCATGTTCGGGAAGAGGTGGTGCTCGATCTGGTAGTTGAGGCCGCCCATGTAGATGTCGGTCAGCCAGGTGCTCCGGATGTTGCGGCTGGTGAGGACCTGGCGGCGGAGGAAGTCGACCTTGGAGTCCTTCGGCAGGACGGGCATGCCCTTGTGGTTGGGGGCGAAGGAGGCGCCCATGTAGACGCCGAAGACCGCCAGCTGGACGCCGACGAAGGCGAACGCCATGCCGAGGGGCAGGAAGAAGAAGACGACCGCGAGGTAGGCGATGATCCGGGTGGAGAGCATCGAGATCTCGAGCCAGCGCTTGTCGACCTTGCCACGACCGAAGACGGTGCGGAAGCCGTGCACGTGGAGGTTCAGGCCCTCGAACATGAGGATGGGGAAGAACGCGTAGCCCTGGTGGCGGGTGAACCAGCCGTACAGGCCCTTGGCGCGGGAGGCGTCCTCCGGGGTGAAGGAGATGACGTCCCGCTCGATGTCCGGGTCCTTGCCCATGACGTTCGGGTTGGCGTGGTGGCGGGAGTGCTTCGTCATCCACCAGGAGTAGCTGATCCCGACGAAGAGGTTGGCGAGCGTGCGGCCCGCGACGTCGTTGGCCTTGCCCGACTCGAACACCTGGCGGTGCGAGGCCTCGTGGGCGAGGAAGGCGAACTGGGTGAAGATGATGCCGAGCCCGGCGGCGATGAGCAGCTGGAACCAGCTGTCGCCGAGGAGCACGAAGCCGACGCCGAGGCCGACGAGGGCCGCCGTGATGCCGGCGAACATGAGCGCGTAGAACCCGACGCGGCGCTCCAGGAGCCCTGCCTCGCGGACGGTGTTGAGCAGGCCCGAGTACGCGGTGGTGGGGTTCGATCCACCGCCGCGCTTGGGCTTGGTCAGGACGATGCGGGGAGGGGCGGAGGTGTCGGTGTCTGTCATGTGCCTGCTCACTCGAAGGTCGGGGCCTCTCGGCCTGGGGGAGCGGTCCGTCTCACGGGACCAGGGTGCAGCGCCGTGATCCGCATGACGCCCCGGCTGCCGGGGATCAGGGGCGACCGAGTCCTTACCCTGCCATGTCGCGAGGCGCCGTGGGCTGGGAAAGCGTCGGTGCGTCGCGGCTCGCCGGTCGCGTGTAATGTTCGTCGCCGCCCGCCCCGCGGTTCGGTCCCGATCCGCTGTCGGAGGCCCACGCGTCCATTCCGGACGCGGCATGCACGCGCCGGAGACGGGGCGGATCCCCTCCCGTCCGAGTCGCTAGGGAACGATGACGGCGCGGCCGCGGACCGTGCCCGCCGCGAGCGCCGCGTACGCGTCCGGGCCGTCGGCGAGCGCATAGCGCTGGGTCTCGACGGTCACCTGGCCCGAGCGCGCGAGGTCGAGGACCTCGATCAGCTCGGAGCGGCTGCCCCAGTAGGGGATGCGCACGGCGGCGTCGAACGCGATGGTCCCGAAGCCGACCTCGACGGTGCCGCCGCCGATGCCGACGATCGTCACGTCGCCGGCGGGCTCCACGACCTCCAAGGCCGTCGCCATGGTGGGCGCTGCGCCGACGAAGTCGAAGACGGCCTGCACGCCGCGTCCCCCGGTGATCGCGCGGATGCCGTCGGCGGCGTCGGCGTCGCTGATCACCGTGTGGTGGGCGCCCACGTGCCGGGCGAGCTCGAGCTTCTCGTCGTTCACGTCGAGCGCGATGACGGTGGCGCCGCTGAGGGCGCGGAGGATCTGGATCCCGACATGCCCCAGGCCGCCCGTGCCGATGACGACGGCGAACGTGCCGGCGCCGAGCTTCGGCAGCGAGGTCTTGATGGCGTGGTACGGGGTGAGGCCCGCGTCGGTGAGCGAGACGTTCGCGACGGGGTCGAGGTCGCCGAGCGGCACGAGGTGGCGCGGGTCGTCGACGATCATGTACTCGGCCATGGCGCCGGGCGCGCCGAGCCCGGGAGGCTGGATCCCCTCTGCCGCGGCGTTCTCGCAGTAGTTCTCACGGCCCTCGGCGCACGCGTGGCAGCGCCCGCAGCCCCACGGGCCGTAGACCGCGACGGCGTCGCCGACGGCGAGGTGCTCGACGCCCGCGCCCAGCTCCTCCACGACGCCCGCGCCCTCGTGGCCGAGGGTCAGGGGGAGCGGGTAGCCGGCGGCGCGGTACTCCTCCTCCGAGAGGCCCATCACGTACTCGTCCGAGTGGCACACGCCGGCGGCGGTGACGCGGAGGAGGACCTGACCGGGGCCGGGGGTCGGCTTCTCGATCTCGACGACCTCGGGGTGGGATCCGATGCGGGTGTACTGGAGCGCCTTCATGCCCTCCATCGTATTCCCCGCTCGGGGGAACTTGCTGGACGCGCGCGGGTCAGGGCAGGCGGCTGCCGTGCGGGGGATCCGCGCGCGGTGCCTGCATGCGTTCGGCCTCGGGGAGGGCGAGCTCGGCGTCGGCGGCGTCGCGGAGGAGGGCCATGCGGCCGGCGAGGCGGCACATCGAGTGCACGGTGGTGGCGCCCATGACGAAGAAGAGGGGGACGAAGAGCATCTGCAGGGGCGCACTCCCCGCCAGCAGCATGACCGGAACGGCGACGAGTGCCGCGGTGCCCAGGATGAGCACCGCGGGGACGCCGACCGCCCCGGAAGCGATGCCACGGCGGGACTCCACCGCGACCCGCTCAGCGGTGCCGGGTGCGAGCGCGACCCGACCGCGGGCGTCCACGGACCGATCGAGCAGCGCGGCGTCCCGCCAGTGCGGGTGCGCCCCCGTCGCGGAACCCAGGCGGCGTGACGCGCCCGACAGCCAGGCGGCGAGGATGATCGAACAGGCGAGGGCGCCGATGACGAGCCCGAGAGCGGCGGCGAGCGCCGTCTCGCCGCCGTGGGCGTCGTCCATGCCGAGGAACAGGGCGCGGAACAGCAGGGCGGTCGCGAGGCCGACGACCGCGGCGACGCCGAGCGCCAGGAGACGGCGGCGCGGCGTGATCACCTCGGCGATCCACGCGGCGATGGCGCGGGCGCCGATGCGGACCAGCTCGCGCTCCCCGTGGCCGGGGTAGTCGGGACCGGCGGTGGCGGCGGTCGTCTCGTCGGCGGTCATGCGGGCCTCCCGGTCCGGGGCCGGACGTCGTCCCCCGTCCATCCGCCCGGGCGGATGCGCCCCTCACGGACCGGCGGGCGTCCCCCGTCCGGGGCGCGGGGCGCGAGGCGCGTCGTCCGGACGGCGGGCGCTGGACGCGTGTCGGCGGCGCCTGAGATGCTCGCGGCATGACCGCAGCGCAGCCCTCATCCGCGACCCCGTCCGATCCCGCGCCCGACGACGTCGCCGTGCGCGACGACCTGATCCGCCACCTCCGCCTCGCGCGCGAGGCCCTCGTCTGGAAGCTCGAGGGCCTGGGGGAGCACGACGTCCGCCGCCCGCTCGTGCCGACCGGATCCAACCTGCTCGGGCTCGTGAAGCACGCCGCGGGCGTCGAGGCCGGCTACCTGGGGTTCGTCTTCGGCCGGCCGTTCCCCGAGCGCCTCGCCTGGATGGAGCAGGACGCGCCGCCGAACGCCGACATGCGCGCCGCCGTCGACGAGTCGCGCGCCGACATCGTGGGGCTCTCGGAGCGGGTCGGCGCGCACGCCGAGGCGACGCTCCGGGCGCTCCCGCTCGACGCGGCGGGCACGGTGCCGTGGTGGCCGGGCGGATCCGGGAACGTCACGCTCCAGCGCGTCGCCGTGCACCTCGTCGCCGAGCTGAACCGGCACGCGGGGCACGCCGACGTGCTGCGCGAGCTCGTCGACGGTGCGGTCGGACTGCGCGCGGGGAACGGCAACCTGCCCGACGGCGACGCCGCGTTCTGGCGGGCCGAGCACGCGGAGACCGCGCGGATCGCCCGCGCGGCGGCGGGGCTGCCGCCGGTCGCCTGACCGCGGAGCCCCGCCTCGTGCGGACCGCGTCCGCTACCGGCGCGCGAACCGCAGGGTCGCGATCTCGAACGGCCGCAGCGTGAGCGCGATCCCGTCGGCCGACGCCTGCGCGTCCGCCTGCGCGTCCGCGTCCGCGCCCTCGAGGGGCCGCTCGAGCAGGTCGGTGCGGATCGCCGCGCCGAGCCCGGCCGCCGGATCCACCTGCACCACCGCGCGCTCCCGCCCGCCGCGCGCCTCGTACAGCCGCACGACGAGGTCGCCCGAGCGGTCCTCCGCGAGCTTCACGGCCTCGATCACCACGGCCGCGGACGACGAGGTGACGAGCGGCGCGACGCCGTGGTCGCCCGCGACCTCGCGCACCGGCAGGTTGAGCCGGTACCCGGCGTCCGCCGCGTCGAGCACGTCGGGGGCGACGCGCACGGCGGAGCGCAGCACGTGCCGGCCCTGGTCGGCGTGCGGGTCGGGGAACACGGGCGCCCGCAGGAGCGACTGGCGCACGAGGGTCGCGCTGCCGCCGTCCGGGCGGGGGATCCGCGTCACGTCGTGCCCGTACGTCGCGTCGTTCGCCACCGCCACCCCGAAGCCGGGCTCGCCGACGTGCACCCAGCGGTGCGCGACCGTCTCGAAGCGCGCCGTCTCCCAGGAGGTGTTCGCGTGCGTCACGCGCTGCACGTGCCCGAACTGCACCTCGGACGCGGCGCGGTCGGCGTGCACGTCCAGCGGGAACGCGAGCTTGAGGAGCTTCTGCCGCTCGTGCCAGTCGACGTCGGTGACGACCTGCAGCTCCGGCTCGCCGGCCGGCAGCGTCCACGTCTGCGTGACGCGGGAGGCGCCGAACGCGCGCTCGACCACGAGGGCCGCGCCGTCGATCCGCACGGATGCGACGTCGGTGAGGTCGGTGCGGTTGCGGCGGTAGGCGTCGTCGATGTCCCATGCGTCCCACTGGTTCGGGGTGTCGCGGAACAGCTGGAGGAGGCCGAGCCGCTGGCCGGGGGCGACGAGGTCGCGGCCCGACGCGGCGTCGACGAGCGAGGAGACCGTGCCGTCGGCGTCGAACCGCGCGCGCACGAGGCCGTTGTCGATGACCCAGCCGTCGCCGTCCGCGACGGGCGCGGGGGAGCCGTCGGCAGGATCCACGACCCGGGCGGACAGCGCGCCGACGCCCGCCGCGTCCACGGGCGCCGCGTTGAACGCGATGCGCCGGTCGCCGGATCCCGCGAGCGCGGACTGCGCCGCGGCGACGAGCTCCCGCAGCCGGCCCTGCACGCGCGCGTGCTCGCGCTCGGCCTCCTGGTGCACCCACGCGATGGAGGTGCCCGGGAGGATGTCGTGGAACTGGAGCAGCAGCACCGTGCGCCACAGCGCGTCGAGCTCGTCGTGCGGGTACTCCGCGAGTCCCCGGACGGCCGCGGTCGCGAGCCACAGCTCCGCCTCGCGCAGCAGGTGCTCGCTCCGCCGGTTGCCCTGCTTGGTGCGCGCCTGCGACGTGTACGTGCCGCGGTGGAACTCGAGGTACATCTCGCCCGACCACACGTGCGGATCCCGGATCTCCGCCCGGGCCGCGTCGAAGAACGCCAGCGGCGTGCCCAGCGTCACGCGCGGCGACCCCTCCAGGTCGTGCGTGCGGTGCGCCGCCGCGACCATCTCGCGCGTCGGCCCGCCGCCACCGTCGCCCCAGCCGAACGGGACGATGGACGCGTTGCTCACGGCCTTCTCGGCGTGCTGGCGCTCGGCGCGCGCCAGGTCCTCGCCGGAGAGGTCGGAGTTGTAGGAGTCCACCGGCGGGAAGTGCGTGAAGACGCGGCTGCCGTCGATGCCCTCCCAGAGGAAGGTGTGGTGCGGCATGGTGTTGGTCTCGTTCCACGACTGCTTCTGCGTGAGGAAGTACTCGGCGCCCGCCCCGCGCACGATCTGCGGCAGGGCGCCGGTGTAGCCGAACGAGTCGGGCAGCCACACCTCGCGGGCGTCGATCCCGAACTCCTCGAGGAAGAAGCGCTTGCCCTGCACGAGCTGGCGCACGAGCGCCTCGCCGCCCGGCATGTTCGTGTCGGACTCGACCCACATCCCGCCGACCGGCACGAACCGGCCCTCGGCCACGCGCTGCCGCACCCGCTCGAACAGCCCCGGGTGGTCCTCCTTCAGCCACGCGTACTGCTGCGCGCTGGAGGCGGCGAACACGAAGTCCGGATCCTCGTCCATGAGCGCGAGCACGTTCGAGAAGGTGCGCGCGACCTTGCGGCGGGTCTCGCGCACGGGCCAGAGCCAGGCGGAGTCGATGTGCGCGTGGCCGACGGCGGTGACCCGGTGCGCGCTCGCGTGGGCCGGTGCGGCCAGCACGGCCGCGAGCTCGCGTCGGCCCGCGTCGGCGGTGCCGGCGACGTCGTCGGGATCCACCGCGTCGCACATGCGCTCGAGCGCGGCGAGGATCTCCGCGCGCCGCGGCGACGCCGGATCCAGCTGGGCCATGAGGCCGCGGAGCGTCCACACGTCGCGGTCCAGCTCCCAGACGGCCACGTCGCGCCAGGCGAGGTCCATGGTCCGGAGCGTGTAGATCGCCTCGTCGCCGGCGGTCGCGGGGTCGCCGAGCGGGGTCTCGCCGTGGAAGGAGTCGCCGCCGATGTCGGGGTTCGAGGCCGCCTCGATCCAGAGGTCGATGCGCGTCCCCGGCGCCGTGCCCGCCCCGATCGCCTCGAGCGGCACGTAGCCGTTGTAGGGCTCGATGGCCTTCACGACGCTGCCGTCCGGCCGGTGGACGAGGCCCTCGGCCTGGAACCCGGGCTGCCGGTCGCTGAAGCCGAGGTCGACGAGCACCTCGAGCGCCGTGCCCGCGGCGTCGCCGTCGGCGGGCACCTCGCCCGTCACGTGGAACCACGTGGTGCCCCACGCACGGCTCCACGGGGTGCCGACGGCGAAGGGCCGGCCGTGCTGCGCGACCGCCTCGGCGAACGGCACGGGCTCGCCGGGCGCGTCCCACGCCTCGATGGCGAGCGGCATCCGGCGGCGGTGGACGTTCGGCGTGAGGCGGTCGCGGACGAACCGCTCGATGCGGGCCTCGGCGAGCTGGGTGGTGGGGGCATGGTCGTCTCCGGTCGTGTGGCGCGGCGGGCCGCGGCGGGTGGATCGGTGGGTCGGGTGGTGCGGGCGCGCGGTCGGCGCGCCGGGGTGCGGGGGAGCGCCCGGCGGCGGCTCCCGGACGGATCAGCCCTTCACGGCGCCGGCCAGCGCGTTGGAGCCGCCGAGCGTGCGCGAGACGAGCACGTACAGCGCGATGACGGGCACCGAGTACACGAGCGAGAACGCCGCGAGCTGGCCGTAGGCGACCGACCCGTACTGCCCGAAGAAGGCGAAGATGCTGACGGCGGCCGGCTGCTTGTCCGGGCTCAGCAGCAGGATGAAGGGCACGAAGAAGTTCCCCCAGGCCTGGATGAACACGAAGATGAACACCACCGCGATCCCCGGCCGCATGAGCGGCACGACGATGTGCGTGAGCGTGCGCATCATCGACGCGCCGTCGGTCCACGCCGCCTCCTCGAGCGAGATCGGCACGGAGTCCATGAAGTTCTTCGCCATCCAGATCGCCATCGGCAGGCTGGTCGCGGCGAGGAAGAAGACCGTGCCGCCGATCGAGTCGATGAGGTCGAGCGTCACGAAGAGGCTGTAGACGGGCACCATCATCGCGGTGATGGGGAGGCAGGTGCCGAAGAGGATCCCGTAGAGGAACGGCTTGGTGATCCGCATCCGGTACCGCGACAGCGGGTACGCCGCGAGGATCGCGACCACCACCGTCACGACGGCGCAGCCGCCCGAGAGCACGAGGCTGTTCATCAACGGGATGAAGGAGATCTCGGGCGTCAGCACCGCGGTGAAGTTGTCGAGCGTGAACTCGGCGGGCACCTTCGCCGACAGCGTGGCGGACCGGTCGACGGACGCGAGCACGAGCCAGACGAGCGGCACCGCGAAGCACAGCGCGACGAGCACCAGCACGCCGTTCGCGACGAGGCGCATCACGCGGCCGCTCGGCGAGGTCATGCGCGATCCCGGCGGCCGGGCCGACCGCCTCGCGCGAACCGGCCGGGCGGCGGGCGGGGTCATCGTGGTCACGGCCATGGTCAGTCCACCTCCGGGCGCAGCGCCCTGATGTAGATCACCGAGAACACCGCTCCGACGAGGAGCATGATCGTGGCGATCGCGGTGCCGAAGCCCAGCTGCGAGAACTGGAACGCCTCCTGGTAGGCGAGGATCGGCAGGGTCGAGCTGCTGGTGCCCGGGCCGCCGCCCGTCATCACGAAGATGAGGGTGAAGACCGAGAGCGTCTGCAGCGTGGTGAGCATCAGGTTCGTCGAGATGCTGCGGCGGATGACCGGCAGCGTGATGAACACGAGCCGCTGCCAGCCGGTCGCGCCGTCGACCTCGGCCGACTCGGTGATCTCCGGCGGCACCTCCTGCACGGCCGCCGAGTACACGAGCATCGAGAAGGCCGAGCCGCGCCACACGTTCGCGAGGATCACCGACAGCAGCGGCAGCCCGTAGAGCCAGTTCGCGCCCTCGATCCCGAACCAGCCCAGGATCGTGTTGAGCGTCCCGTCGTCGTTGAAGAACGCGTACGCGGCGAACGCGGCGACGATCTCCGGCAGCACCCAGGCGGCGATCACGAAGGTGCCGACGATCGCGCGCACCACGCGGTTCCCCTGCCGCATGAGGAGGGCCAGCCCGAGGCCGACGACGTTCTGCCCGACGACCGCGGAGAAGAACACGAACGCCAGCGTGAGGAGCACCGACTTGGGGAAGTCGGGATCCGCGAACAGCGCGGTGTAGTTGTCGAACCCGATGAACCGCGCGCCGCCGGCCGCGTACCCGGTGAGGGACGCATCCGTGAAGGAGCCGTAGAGGCTCGAGATCACGGGGCCGAGGAGGAACAGGGCGAGCAGGACGATCGAGGGCAGCAGCGGGATCGTGCGCGCGCCGGTGCGGAGCGCGTGGGAGCGGGCGCGGCCCGGGCGGACCGGTGCGGATCCGCCCGCCCCGGGGCCGCGGCCCGATCCCCCCGCGTCCGGCCGGCCGGCATGGCGGCCGACGGGCACCGGGACGGGGGCGATGGTGGCCACGGATCAGTCCTCGGCCTTCTGCGTCCCGTCCTCGCCGACGATGCCGACGAGCGCCTGGTCGTAGGCGGCCGCGGCCTCCTCGGGCGTCTGCTGGCCGGTCATCACCGACTCCATGGCGACCGTGATGGCGTTCGAGATGCGGCTGTAGTCGGTGGTCGCGGGACGGAAGTGCGTCGTGTCGACGATCGAGGAGAAGAACTCGAACGTGGGGTTGGAGGCGACGTACTCGGGATCCTCGGCGACGTCGCTGCGGACCGCGATCTGGCTGGCCGCGATGTCGTACGACTTCGAGCCCTCCTTGTCGAGCGCGTCGGCGATGAACTCGAACGCCTTGTTCGGGGCCTTCGTCTTCGCGCCGACCGCGAGGGTCCAGCCGCCCGACATGCTCACGGCGCCGGGTGCCTGGCCGTCCTGGGTGGGCATGGGCGCCTGGCCCATCACGTCGCTCCACTCGGGCCACGGGTTCGTGCCCGTCTCGAGCCAGGTGCCGCTCAGCCACGAGCCGTCGAGGTCGATGGCGAGCTTGCCCTGCGGGAGCCACTGGCCGGCGACGATGGTGCCGATGTTGGTGTCGAGCGCCTCCTCGGGCTTCGGGCCGATGCCGCCCTGGTAGACGTCGCGGATGAAGCCGAGCGAGTCCTCGAAGCCCTGGGAGCCGGTGATCCACTTGCCTGTCGCGTCGTCGTAGAGGGTGCCCGTGGGGGTGCCGTAGTGCAGCATCTCGAAGCCCTGCATCGTCGCGCCCTCGCCCTGGGGCTTGCCCGAGTAGACGTTGATGGGCACCACGTCCGGCAGCTTCGCCTTGATCGTCTTCGCGGCGTCGAGCACGTCGTCCCACGTCCTCGGCTCCCACGGCACGGGGAGCCCGGCCTGGGCGAACAGGTCCTTGTTGTACCAGAGGGCGCGCGTATCGGTGCCCATCGGGATCCCGTAGACCTTGCCGTCCTCGCCGACGCCCGCCTGCTTGGCCGAGTCGAAGAACTCCGACCAGTCGTCCCACTTCGCGACCTGGTCGTCGAGGGGGAGGAGGTAGCCGGCGGCCGCGTCGGACTTCACCTTGAAGGTGTCCTCGTACATCACGTCCGGGGCGGTGGAGGCGGAGCGGTTCATCAGCGCGAGCTTGGTGAAGTAGTCGTCGTTCTGCGCGGCGATGGGCACGAACTCCACCTTCATGCCGGGGTTCGCCGCCTCGAAGGTCTTCGCGGTCTCCTTCATGTGGGCGTCCATCTGGGTGAACGTCCCGAACTTCTGGTACGCGACCTTGAGGGTCTTCCCGTCGCCGCCGCCCGCGCCGCCCGAGCAGCCGGATGCGAGGAGGAGGGCGGCGACGGAGGCCGCCGTGATCTGGAGGATGCGGGCTCGCGTCCTGCGGCGAGGCGTTCGATTCATCATGGTGCTCCCTTGCTCCACTGGCTCGGACGGCCGGCGTCGTCGCGGGTCGTCGGGGTTAGCCAAACGTATGGACTAATCCATGTCAAGACATCCTGGTGACCATCCGCGGACGCATGCCGTCGCTAGCCGTGGATGAGCATCGCCGACGGACGCGGTGAGAAGGCGTTGTCGAGCACGAGGCACGCGGCGCCCACCGCGGCGACGTCCTCGCCCACGGCCGACTCGACCACCCGCACGGGGTGCTTCGCGATGAGGGCGGGGGAGCGGCGCACCTCCTCGGGCAGCACCCGCAGCATCAGGCGCGAGACGGGGTGCCAGAACGGCCCCCCGCAGACGACCTCGTCGAGGTCGAGCAGGTTCACCTGGATCACGATGGCGCGCGCCAGGTTCCGGGCGGCGGTCTCCACGATCCGGCGCGCGGGCCCGTCCTCCGCGTCGGCCCGGGCGGCGAGCACGTGGAAGGCCTCGCCGATGAGCCGCATGTCGACCGCGTCGCCGCTCGCCGCCGCCTCCGCGAGGGCCGCGTCCGACACGTCGCCGGCCGCGAGCACGCCGCCCTCGACGGCCTGCCGGACCAGCGCGTGCGGCGTGATCAGCTCGCCCACGCAGCCGACCCGTCCGCACGTGCACCGTCGACCGCGCGACGCGACCATGATGTGCCCGGAGTCCCCGGCGTTCGAGCTCGCGCCGCGCACGGGCTCGCCGCCGAGCACGAACCCGGTGCCGAACCCCGTGCCGTAGTAGACGAACGCGAGGTGGCGGCGATCCCCGGTGCCGAACCACAGCTCGGCCACGGCGGCCGCGGTCACGTCCTTCTCCAGGAGCACGGGCAGCCCGGTCGCGGTGCTGAGCGCCGAGCGCAGCGGCACGTGGCGCCAGCGGGGGAGCATCGGCGGATCCAGCACGAGGCCCGCCCCCACGTCGATGGGCCCCGGTGCGGCGAGCCCGACGCCGAGCACGGCCCCCCGGTCGACGCCCGCGTCCGCGATGAGGCCGTCCACCAGGCGGGCGACGAGCGCGACCACCTCGTCCGGGCGGGACGCGGACGGGGTGGGGCTGCTGACGTGGCGGAGCACCGTGCCCTCGAGGTCGAGGAGCACCGAGGTGATGACCGCGGGATCCACGTGCACGCCCACCGCGAAGCGCCCGTCGGCCACGAGGTGCAGCAGGGTGCGCGGCTTGCCGGGTCCGCGGATCACGGTGCCGCCCTCGCGCACCAGCCCCTCGTCGATGAGGCGGCGCGTGACGTTGGTGACGGTCTGCGCGCTGAGCCCCGTGCGCTCGGCGATCTCGGAGCGGCTGGCGCCCTCGGCGGCGCGGCGCACCGCGTCGAGCACCACCGTGCGGTTGTAGCCGCCGATGGCGGGCAGGTTGGTGCCGCGTCGCATGGGGCACCTCCTCGCGCCGGCCGTCGCCCGTCGCGCGCGGGCCTCCCCGCAGTATCCCGGATGCGCGGACCCGGCAGCGGCCCGCGGCGGGGCGATCGGCGATCCCTTACCGCTGCCCGGGGGACATGCCGACACGCCCGGCCGGGCCGACCGGGGGCGGAGCAGGGTGGACGCATGACCGATCTGCTCGACACCGCCCACGAAGCGGTCCGCACCCTCCCGTCGCCCCTCCCCGCCGCGCGCGGGCCGCTCAGCGCGGCCCTGCTCGCCGACCTGGTCGGGGGATCCTCCACGCCGGTCGCGCGCGGATCCGACGGTGACGCCGGCGCCGACGCGCCCGCCCCCGACCTCGCCGCCCTCGCGGTGGAGGCGCTCGCCGCGACGGACGACGTGGTCCGCGACGACGACGTCCAGCTGGCCCTGTTCTGCCTCTACGAGCTGCACCACGCGGGCCTCGAGGGCGTCGACGACGACCGCGAGTGGGACCCGCGGCTCATCGCCGTGCGCGGGATCCTGGAGCGCGCGTTCGAGGCCGCCCTGCGCGAGCGCGTCCCCGTCCCCGAGCGCCCCGAGCCCACGTCCGCGGGCGTGGCCGCCGCGCTCTTCGCGCTCACCTCGGCGGACTCCGGCCCGTCCCTCTCGCGGTTCGTCGCGCGGAAGGCCACCGTCGGGCAGCTCCGCGAGTTCCTCGTCCACCGCTCGATCTACACGCTGGGCGAGGCCGACCCGCACTCCTGGGCGATCCCGCGCCTCCGGGGCCGCTCCAAGGCCGCGCTCGTGGAGATCCAGGCCGACGAGTATGGCGGCGGCCGGCCCGAGCGCGTGCACGCGACGATCTTCGGCGCGACCCTCCGCGGCGTCGGCCTCGACGACCGCTACGGCGCCCACCTCGACGACGTGCCCGCGATCACGCTCGCGTCCTCCAACGCCATGTCGCTCTTCGGTCTGCACCGGCGCCTCCGCGGTGCGATCGTCGGCCACCTCGCCGCGTTCGAGATGACGTCGAGCGTGCCCAGCCGCCTCTACGCGAGCGGGATCCGCCGCCTCGGCTTCGGCGACGACGTCGCCTGGTACTACGACGAGCACGTCGAGGCCGACGCGGTGCACGAGCAGATCGCGGCGCACGACCTCGCGGGCGGGCTCGTGGAGTCGGAGCCCCGGCTGCTCGACGACGTGCTGTTCGGGGCGGCCGCGTGCCTCGAGGTCGAGGGCTGGGTCGGCGCGCACGTGCTGGCGAGCTGGCAGGCGGGCCGGTCGTCGCTGCGGGAGGGCTCGACGGCCGCCGTCGTGACCGCCGCGTGAGCGCGCTCCCCGCCGACGACGACGCGAGGGGCGTCCCGGCGCCCGCGCGCCCGGCCGCCGCGGAGCCGCCCCGGATCATCGCGTACCCGGACGGCCCGTTGCTCGTGCGCGGCGAGTTCGAGATCGTCGACCCCGAGGGCCGGCCCGTGCCGCGCACGCGCAAGACGGTCGCGCTGTGCCGCTGCGGCGTCTCCTCGATCAAGCCCTACTGCGACGGGACGCACCGGCTGGTCGGGTTCCGCACGGATCCGCCCGCCCCGACCGAGGAGTAGCGGGGCGCCTCAGAGCTGCGCGGCGGGCACCGCGAACGTGTCGCACGCCGTCGGCCCGCCCGCGCGCCCGGCCTCGAACCAGCGCTGGCGCTGCTCGGCGGATCCGTGTGTCCAGGTGTGCGGGTCGACCTCGCCGCCGCTGGCCGCCTGGATCCGGTCGTCGCCCACCGCGGCCGCCGCGTCGAGCGCGTCGCGGACCTCGGCCGGGCTCACGGGCTCGAGGAACGCCGTGCCCGCGTCGTCGCGGATCCCGGACGCCGCCCCCACCCACGCGCCCGCGAAGCAGTCGGCCTGCACCTCGAGCCGCACGGAGTCCGACGCCGGGCCGGTGCCCGTCCGGTCGGCGCGGTCGAACGCGCCCGAGAGCTGCTGGATGTGGTGGCCCCACTCGTGCCCGACGACGTACATCTGCGCGAGCGGCCCGCCCGAGGCGCCGAAGCGCGTGCGCAGCTCGTCGAAGAAGGTGGTGTCGACGAAGAGCCGCTGGTCCGGCGGGCAGTAGAAGGGTCCGGTCGCGCTCGAGGCCTCGCCGCAGCCGGTGCTGGTCGCGGCGTCGAAGAGGGAGAAGCCGGGGGAGACGTAGTCGGCGACGCCCGCCTCGGGCGCCGCGGTCGTCCAGTACGTGTCGAGGGAGTCGGCCGCGCCGGCCATCCGGCACTCGACGCTGGCGTTCGCCTCGGCGCCGGTCGTGCAGCCCTCGATCGCCTCGTCCTGCTGCTGTCCGGATCCCGTGCCCGGCCCGCCGCCCGCCCCGCCGACGAGCCCCGACAGGTCGACGCCCGTGAACTGCTGCACGAGGATCACGGCCACGACCACGAGCAGGCCCGCGCCGCCCGCCGCGACCCCGGTCGTGCGTCCTCGGCCGCGACGACGCGTGACCTTGCTGGTGTCGATGCGGGCGTCGTCGTCGAAGGTCATGACCCGAACGTACCCGGGCGCGCGCGGGGCGTCAGTCGCCGGGGACGGGATCCGCGGCGAGGTCGGGCCGCGTCTCGCGCACGACGTCCCGCACCCGCTCCACCGCCTCGCGCACCACGTCGTGCCCGCCCCGCGGAGCCGCCTGGGCCGCCCGCGCACGACGGAGGAAGCCGTCCCAGTCGCCGCCGCCCGCCCGGAGCGGGCGCGTCGGCGCGAGCAGCGCGGCCCGACGGAGCCACACGTCGGCCTCGCCGGCCCAGCGGTCGAGCGCCGCGTCGGCCTTGGCGCGCGGCGACCCGGCCAGCCGCTCGACGAGCGGGCCGATCACGTCGAGGGCGAGCGGATCCACGAGCGCCCGCAGCCGCGCGTCCCGTACGAAGCCCTCGATCCGCGTCAGGTCGCCGTTGTCGAGGCGCCCGACGTGCTCCTGCAGCAGCACCACCGCCGCGAGCCGCCGTTCGTACACGCGCGACCGCCAGAGCTCCGAGGCCAGCGCGACGGCCTCGTCCCGCGTCATCCCGGGACGCCGGCGACCGAGGTCCCGGACCGTGCCGCGGACGGCGCCGACCGACGCGCCCACGAACTCGAGGTCCGACCGCAGCCGCTCGCGCTCCGCCTCGGCGCGGTACCAGGCGCCCTCCCGCTCGAGCGCGGCCGCGACGAAGTCCGCGTCCTCCGTCATCCGGCGAGCGGCGCCGAGCCCTCGCGGCCGGTGCGGTGCACGAAGGCGCGGCCGAACTCGGTCAGCACCTGCTCCGCCGTGTGCGTCGGCGTCCAGCCGAGCACCTCGCGGGCGCGCGCGGTCGACATGACGGGGACGTTCGCGGCGATGTCGATCCAGCCCGGATCCGTCCGCTGCACGCGCGCCCGCCAGCTGGCGGACACGAGCGCGCGGAGCGCGGGCAGCGGCACGGTCACGACGCGCGCGTCGAGCAGGCGCCCGACGAGCGCGGGGTCGACGATCGGATCGGCCGCGATGTTGAAGGCCCCGGGCGCGCGGCGCTCGACGGCGCGCCAGATGGCGTCGGCGACGTCCTCGTTGTGCACGACCTGCGACACCAGCTCGCGGGGGAGCGGGAGCACCGGGGTGCGGGTGGCGAGGCCGAGCCAGCGGGTCGGGATCCAGCGCCCGAGGAAGAGCCCGGCGATCTCGGCCGCCGCCTCGTCGTGCATCACGAGCCCGGGGCGCATGCGCGTCACGACGACGTCGGGGTGCGCGGTCGCGAAGGCGTCCATCGCGCGCTCGTTCTCGGCCTTGTGCCGCGAGTAGTGGGAGGTGTGGATGCCGCCGGTGGGCCAGGTCTCGTCCCGCGGGCGGTCCTTCGGCGCGGCGCTGTAGGCGCCGACGGAGGACGCGACGACCACCTGCGCCACGCCCGCCTGCGCGACCGCCTCCAGGACGTGGGCGGTGCCGATGACGTTGGTGCGGTGCATCACGCGCTCGCGGTGGTTCGGCTGCAGGGCCCAGCCCAGGTGGATCACGGCGTCGGCGCCGCGCATGGTCGCCGCGAGCCCGGACACGGCACCCGCCGCACCGATGTCGGCCAGGCGCCAGGTGACCCCGGAGTACGGCTCGAGCGACGCGTCGGGCATGCGCCGCGCGACGCCCACGATCTCGGCCCCCGCCGCGTGCAGGCGCCGGAGCACCCCGGTCCCGAGGTTCCCGGTCGCTCCGATGACGACGACGCGCATGCTGCTCCTCTCCTGCGGACGGGACCCGACGGGCCGGCTGATCCGCGGGTCCCCTCCATCATGCTCGCCGCAGCCCGGCCTGGAGGCGGTGCGCCGCGGGTGCGCGGCCGACGCTCAGCGGTCGACGGCCTCGATGAGCGAGCCCTGCGCGAAGGTCAGCCAGTCGTAGAGGCTCGCGCTCTCGCGCGGGGCGCGGTCGCGCCAGCCGTCGGCCTCGTCGATCCGCAGCGGCACCGAGATCGCGAGCCGGAGGTCGTTGAGGGTGCGGAGCCAGGCCTGCGCGCCCGGGGGATCCAGCACCACGAGCAGCCCGCGCCGCCCGGCCTGGCGGGCGTCGGCCTCCGCGAGGGTCGCCTCGACCGTGGTCGCGTTCGCGGCCTTCGCCTCGGTGAGGTCGGAGGCCGTGAAGCGCCGGAACTCCGCGGACGCCTCGGCGTCGTCCGGGTAGGCGTCGGGCAGCAGCCGCTCCGCGACGGGGGACGGCGCGGAGGACGCGGCGCCGTCGGTCGCGGTGCCCTCGTCGAGGATCCCGCGGAGCTCGCCGAGGAGCCCCCGGAGCATCTGCACCTCGTGCGGCTCGAGGTGCGCGGCGACCGTCCCGTCCGGCCGCGCGCGGAAGGCCCTCACGCGTCCACCCGCTCGAGGGTCGCCCAGAGCCCGTAGCCGTGCATGGCGAGGACGTGGCGCTCGATCTCCTCGCGGATCCCCGTGGCGACCACCGCCCGGCCGTCCTCGTGCACCCGGAGCATGAGCTCGTCGGCGCGCTCGCGCGTGAAGCCGAAGTAGCTGCGGAACACGTAGGAGACGTACGTCATGAGGTTCACGGGGTCGTTCCAGACCACGCAGCTCCACACCGGCGGCGTGGACGCGCGCTCCAGCAGGCTCGTGTCGGATCCGGTGCTCGTGCCGGCTCCGGGGTCGCCCGCGGGCGGGTCGGCCGCGCGACGCGCGTCGGGCATCGGTCGGGGGACGCGCGCGTCCCGGGCCTTCGTGGTCATCGCGCTCCCGACGTCTCGTCCCGGCGTCCGGCCGGCTCGTCCATCCTCTCCCGTGATGAGCGCCGCCGACGACCGCGATCCGCCCCCGTCACGCACCGGGCCGCACGAGCCCGCAGTCGTAGGCGAGGATCACGGCTTGCACCCGGTCCCGCACCTCGAGCTTCGCGAGGACCCGGCCCACGTGCGTCTTCACGGTGGACTCCGACAGGAACAGACGGCCCGCGATCTCCTGGTTGGTGAGCCCCTCGGCCAGCGCCGTGAGCACCTCCAGCTCGCGGGCGGTCAGCGGACGCAGGCGCGGGTCGGCGGCGCCGTCACCCGTGCCCGCCGCGCCGCCGGTCGCGGGCATCGCGGGGCCGAGCAGCTCGATCATGCGGCGCGTCACCCGGGGCGAGATGGCGGCGTCGCCGTCCGCCACCGCGCGGATCGCCTCCATCAGGTGCTCGGGTCGGGTGTCCTTCACGAGGAAGCCGCTCGCGCCGGCGCGGAGGCCCGCGAACGCGTACTCGTCGAGGTCGAACGTGGTGAGCACGATGACGCGCGTGGCCGGGTGCCTGGCGACGATCTCCGTGGTGGCCTCGATCCCGTCCATCCCGGGCATGCGCACGTCCATCAGGACGATGTCGGGCGCCAGCTCGCCGACGCGGGACACGGCGGCGCGTCCGTCCGCGGCCTCGCCGACCACCTCGATCCCGGGCTCGGCGTCGAGCACCATGCGGAAGCCCATGCGCACGAGCGCCTGGTCGTCCACGATGAGCACGCGGACGGGGGCGGGGCTGTCGGTCATCGGTCCTCCGGGGTGGGCGGTCGTCGGGTGTCGGGGGCGGGGGATCGCGGCGGGTCGCCGGGCCGCACGTCGTGGAGGCCGCTCGGCATCCGGGCGAGCACCCGCCAGCCGCCGGCGTCGCGGCGCCCGGCGGACGCGGTGCCGCCGTAGACGGCCATGCGCTCGGAGACGCCGACCAGCCCGCGGCCGCTCCCCGGGACGGGCGGCACGACGGGGCCGGTGACGTCGTCGTCGGTGACCTCGACCGTGATCTCGTCCGGCCGGTGGTCGACGCGCACGTCGACGCGGTCGGCGTTGGGGGCGTAGCGGAGCACGTTGGTGAGCGACTCCTGCACGACGCGGAAGACGGCGAGCTGGCGTCCCGGGTCGTCGGGCGGGGTGCCGGTGCTCGTGAACCGCACTGGCAGCCCGGTCGAGCGGAACGAGTCGACCAGGGCGGCGAGGTCGGCGTGGCCGGGCTGCGGGGCGCGGAGCGACGGGGCGTCGACGGCGCCGGGCTCCTCCGCGAGGACGCCGAGCATCCGCCGCATCTCCGAGAGGGACGTGCGGCCCGTGTCCGCCACCTCGCGCATCGCGTCGCGCGCGAGCTCCGGGCGGGCGAGGGCGCTCGCGCCGGCGCCGTCGGCGAGGGTGACCATGACGGTGATCCCGTGGGCCACGATGTCGTGGATCTCCCGCGCGATGCGGGTCCGCTCCGCCGCCGTCGCGAGGCGCGCCTGCTGGTCGCGCTCGCGGGCGAGCTGCACGGCGAGGTCCCGCAGCGCCTCCACGTACCGCTTGCGTCCGCCCACGTTCGTGCCGATGAGCGTCGCGATGAGCATGGGGATCAGGTTGATGATGAGCATCGACGCGGCCGAGAGCGCCAGCGGCCCGGTCCCGACGGTCAGGGGCACGATCACGCCGGAGAGCAGCGAGGCGCCGCCGAGCCCGATCCAGGCGCGCCGCGACGACCCGTGCACCGCCACCGCGTACAGCGCGAGCGGGATCGCGCCGCCGTCGAACGCGCCGGTGAGCGTCGCGCCCGCGGTGGCGCAGGCGGCGCTCACGGCGAGCACCGTCACGGGGCGGCTGCGGCGGAGCATCAGGGTCGCGCCCATGACGAGGGAGAGCACGACGAGCACGACCCCGGCCGCGGGGACGGAGGACCTGGTGCCGGAGGCGGCACCGGCGGCGATCGAGACCCACGTGTACAGGAAGGCGATGGTCCCGTCGACCAGCCGCGGGTGCCGTCCCATCCAGCCGCGGAACGCGCCGGGCGGGGTGGGCAGGCGGACGCCGTCGGGCGCGGCGTCCACCGCGCCCGACGGCGTCCTCCGGTCCGCGTCGATCAGGCGTCCCGCTTCCGTGCGAGCACCACGGCGGGGACGAGGATGACGACGACCCACCCGACCATGACCAGGAGCGCCTGCCAGAACTCGAGCTCGCCCGGAGCCCCGGTGCCCGTGCTGTAGAGCCGGTTGCCCGCGCTGAGCGGGAAGTACGGCTCGAGCTTCGCGACCCAGTCGAGCACGCCGCCGAGCAGCGAGCCGACGATCGGGACCACCAGGACGAGGCCGACGAGCGCGCCGATCCCGGCGGCGCCGTTGCGCAGCAGCAGCCCGAAGCCGAAGCCCATGAGCCCGATGAGGACCACGAAGAGCACGCCGCCGAGGGCCGCGAGGAGGAAGTCGCCGTCGAGCACGTCGACCTCGGCACCGGCCGACGCGAAGTACCCGCGGGCGATCAGGAGAGCGGCCGCCACCGCGACGGCGGTGACGACGAAGGTCACGAGCGTGTAGACGATCGCCTTGGCCGCGATGACGCCGAGACGGCGCGGCGCCGCGCTGAACGACGAGCGGATCATGCCGGTCGAGTACTCGCCGCTGATGACCAGCACGCCGAGCACGCCGGCGACGAGCATCGAGAGCGTCACCCCGCTGAGGCCCACCGACACGAGCAGGTCGGACGCGGGGGCGCCGGGGAGGGAGATCTGGGACCGCAGCTGGTCCACCACGAACGGCGTGAAGAGCGCCGAGAAGCCGGCGAGGAGGAGGAAGACGAGCGCGAAGCACCAGATGGTGGAGCGCAGCGTCCGGAGCTTGATCCACTCGGAGCGCATGAGGCGCGGGAGCGTGGGCCGGCCCGAGGTCACCGGTGCGGGTGCGTAGGGCGTGGTGGTGGCGGTCATCGTGCGATCTCCTGCTCGGCCGTGCCGACTGCGGCGCTGTGGTACTCGACGTCGCCCTGCGTGAGCGACAGGTAGGCGTCCTCGAGGGACGCGGTGACGGGCGTGAGCTCGTGCAGCGCGACGCCGGCGGAGAGCGCCGCGTCGCCGACCTGCGCGGCCGTGAGCCCGGTGATCTCGATGAGGTCGCGCTCGACGCTCGTCACCACGACGTCGGGTCGTGCCACGGCCTGCCCGAGGCGGTCGGCGTGGGGCGAGCGCACGCGGACGAGCCCGCTCGTGGCCCCGGCGACGACCGCCGCGACCGGCGCGTCGGCGAGCACGCGACCACGGCCGAGGACGATGAGGTGGTCGGCGGTCTGCGCCATCTCGCTCATGAGGTGGGAGGAGAGGAGCACGGTGCGGCCCTGGCCGGCGAGGTACCGCGTGATGTTGCGCACCCAGAGGACGCCCTCGGGGTCCAGCCCGTTGACGGGCTCGTCGAGGATCAGCGTGCGCGGATCCCCGAGGAGCGCCACGGCGATGCCGAGCCGCTGCCCCATGCCGAGGGAGAAGCCGCCGACGCGCTTCTTGGCGACCGGCTGGAGGCCCGTCATCTCGATGACCTCGTTCACGCGGGTGCGCGGGATGCCGTGCGTGGCGGCCATGGCGAGGAGGTGGTTGTAGGCGCTCCGACCCGTGTGCACGGCCTTCGCGTCGAGGAGCGCGCCGACCTCGTGGAGCGGTGCCCGGAGGTCGCGGTAGCGGTGGCCGTTGACGGTGACGGACCCCGACGTGGGGCTGTCGAGCCCGACGATCATCCGCATGGTCGTGGACTTGCCGGCGCCGTTCGGACCGAGGAATCCGGTCACCATGCCCGGCTGGACGGTGAAGCTCACGCCGTCCACGGCGGTCTTCGCGCCGTAGCGCTTGGTCAGGTTCTCAGCGACGATCATGCGCGCTGCCTCCTCAGGGTGGTTGCGCGGGCCCAGCGCCCGCGTGATCCACGTTAGGGGCGGGCTCCCGGGCGGGCGTCCCCCCTCCGGACCCGGCCTCGGCGCCGCCCGTGGTACCAGGGTGCCGGCTCAGGTGGTCCTGTCCGCGAGGGCGGCGAGGCGGGAGGCCGCCTCCTCGAGCACGTCGATCCGCTTGCAGAACGCGAACCGGACGAGGGATGCGTGCTCGACCGCGAGCGGCGGCCGGCAGAAGGCCGACAGCGGCACGCCCACGACCCCGACCAGGCCGGGCAGGCGCTGGCACAGGTCGCGGGCGTCGGCGAACCCCAGGGGTGCGGCGTCGGCCACGATGAAGTAGCCGGCTGCGGGCAGGTGGATCCGGAAGCCGGCCGCGGTCAGCCCGGCGGCGAGCACGTCGCGCTTGCGCCGGAGGTCCGCGGCGATGCCGTCGTACACCGCGTCGGGCAGCGCGAGGCCGGTGGCGATCGCGGGCTGGAACGGCGCGCCGTTCACGAAGGTGAGGAACTGCTTCACCGCGAGGATCGCCGTCACGAGCGGCGCAGGCGCCGTCAGCCAGCCGATCTTCCAGCCGGTCGTGCGGAAGGTCTTGCCGCCCGAGGAGATGGACACCGTCCGCTCCCGCGCCCCCGGGAGCGTGGCGACGGGGACGTGGGGCGCGTCGAACACCAGGTGCTCGTAGACCTCGTCGGTGACGATCACGGCGTCGTGGGCGATCGCGAGCTCCACGACGAGCTCGCGCACCTCACGGCTCAGCACGGTGCCGGTCGGGTTGTGCGGGTCGTTGAGGAGGATCACGCGGGTGCGGTCCGAGACAGCCCGCCGGAGGTCGTCCGGGTCGGGCTGGAAGCCGGGCGCCCGGAGCGGCACGGTGCGGTGGATCCCACGGGCGAGGGAGATGAGCGCGCCGTACGCGTCGTAGAACGGCTCCAGCGTCACGACCTCGTCGCCCTCCTCGACGAGCGCCAGCAGCGTCGCGGCGATCGCCTCGGTCGCGCCCGCCGTGACGAGGACCTCCGTGTCGGGATCCACCCCGAGGCCGTAGAAGCGCTCCTGGTGGACGGCGATCGCCTCGCGGAGCTCGGGCGTCCCGCGGCCCGGCGGGTACTGGTTCATCCCCGCGGAGATCGCGGCACGCGCTGCCTCGAGGACCTCGTGCGGCCCGTCCTCGTCCGGGAACCCCTGCCCGAGGTTGATCGCCCCGGTCGCCGCGGCCAGCGCGCTCATCTCCGCGAAGACCGTCGTGCCCGGCGCACCGTCCGGCCCCAGCAGCATGGCCCCGCGTGCCGCGCGCACCCATGCGCCGGGAATCGTCATGCGCCCATCATGGCGCGCCGCGGTCCCCGGCATCCCTCCCCATGTAGCCGAGCCGGTGGCGCGCGCTCGCCGTGTGGAGCGATGCCGTCCCCGCCGCCCCCGCCCCGTTACCTTGCCTGCACCCGCGACGCCCGGCCTCCACGCGCCGGCCTCCGCGCGGGATCCGAACGGCCCGGGGGAGACGACCTTGCACGAGCGACCGCGCGACCTGCCACTGCGACGACGAGGGGGAGCGGCGGTGGCCGGGCTCACGGTGGTGCTCGCCGGGTGTCTGCTGGCCGGATGCACGGCGTCGCCCCCTGCGGATCCCGAGCCGACCTCCACCCCGTCCCTCACGCAGGAGCAACAGGACGACCAGACGTTCGAGGGCCTGTTGTCTGGTTTCCTGGCCCTGCCATTCCAGGGTGAGTCGACGGAGGGGCTGCGCCCGTTCCTCACGGGAGACGCCCTCTCGGATGAAGAGCGCGAGGTCGTGCAATACCAATCCGCGCACGAGACGGTGGATGGGAAGGACACGTACTACGGCTTCCGTGTGACCGACCGGGGGGCCGGGTACATGGTCGCGCAGGTCTGCCTGGACATCAGCGGGACCCGAGTGCTCGATGCCCAGGGGAAGGACGTGACCCCTCAGAGGAGTCCCGCCGTCTCTCTGCAGCTCAAGGCCGTCGACATCGACGGGAACGGATCATGGCGCATCAGCGATCTGGTGCCGAACGACAAAGTCCACGCATGCGGGTGAGGGCGCCGCTCGGGCTCGCGGTCTCTTTCGCACTCGTGGTGCTGGTCGCTCCAGCGGTGCATGCGGATGACGGACGATGCGCTCGTCGCGGGCTGGGCAGCTCGTCGTGCGTGGGCGCGGAGATCGGGGCAGGCGGAGTCATCGTCCAAGGTTCGTCGAGCTCCCCGCCGAGCGGGTCACCGAATCAAGACGCGGCTCCCGTCGTCCCGCGGGACGCACGAGAGTCTCCGCCCGTGGTTGCCGACCCGGTGCCGCGGGGGCGGTCGGCGGCGGATGTGGACGTGTCGTGCTCGCCGGGTGAGCGGCTGTCGAGTGGGGGCATGTGCCGGGATGGGCAGCATGCGTTCCTGCCGCCGGCGACGTGGCCGGGAAAGCCCGCGGATCCGGCGCCCGCGGCGCCGACTGTTCCCGGGGTGACGCTCGCGGACGTGGCGCGGTTCGTGCCGAGGTCGGCGTCCATCCGGTCGCAGCCGAACGGGTGGGCGCTGGTCGGGGCGCCGGTGAACCTCCTCACGGACGCGTCGGCGCAGGTGGTCGACGGGACGCTGCTGGGTCGGCCGGCGCAGGTGCGGTTCGTGCCGGTGTCGTTCACCTGGAACTACGGGGATGGAACCATCAGCACGACGGACGGGCCGGGTGCGTCGTGGAAGCAGCTGGGGCAGCAGGACTTCACCACGACGGACACGAGCCACGTGTACCCGAGCATGGGCGACCGGCAGGTCACGCTCACGATCGCGTATGCGCCGAGCTACCGGTTCGACGGTGGCGGGTGGCAGCAGATCCCGGGCACGTTGCCGGTGCAGGTCGGACCGGTCACGATCCACGTGCTGCAGGGGTCCACGGTCCTGGTCGGGGGTGCGTGCGGCACACGGAACGCCGGCCCCGGATGCTGAGCCCGAGACGCGGGCCTCGAGGCGCGCGGGACTCCATGCGCACGCCGCGTACGCTCTACCCAGCATGCGAGTCGCGGAGGACGCGGCCCGATGTCCAGCGGTTCATCCGGCGGATGCTGGGCGGCCGGCTGTCAGGGCAGCCATAGAGAACGCACAGACTCGCCCGGAATGCTGGCAGCACCCGAGAGGAGCACCACCGATGACCGACAGAACCCCCGGAGCGGACGAGCACGAGGGCGGCCGCGACGTCGACGGCCGCGTCGACGGCTCGTCGTCCGAGCCGGCATCTCCCGCTCAGGCCTCCGGCGACGGAGCAGCCTGGCCCGCCCCGGCCGGCCCCGCAGCAGCAGCGCACCCCGCCCCGACCGGTGACGACCAGCGCGAAACCCTCGCCTACGGATCCGCTCCCATCGCGCCCTCCGGCCTCGCCCCGGAGACCGCCGCCGCGGCAACCACGGCAGGACCCTCTCCGGACGGCACCACCACGGCGCCTCCCCGCAAGAGGACGAACAAGGCGCTGCCGCTCGTCGCCATGCTCGCGGTCGGCGCGCTCATCGGCGGGGCGGCCGGCGGGCTCACCACCTGGGCCATCGCGCACGATGACGACTCCACCGAGTCCGTCAGCCAGTCGCCCGCGAACATCACGGTGAACGACCCGGACGACGCGACCCCCATCACGGCGGTCGCCGCGAAGGTGTCCGGTTCCGTGGTCACGATCGACGTCGCGGGCGCACAGGCCGGGGGAACCGGCTCCGGGGTCATCCTCTCGAGCGACGGCTACATCCTCACGAACACGCACGTCGTGACGCTCGACGGGCAGACCGGCGACGCGACCATCAAGGTCAAGACCGCGGACGGGGCCATGTACACGGCCAAGCTCATCGGCACGGATCCGGTCGTCGACCTCGCCGTCATCAAGCTCGACGACGCCAGCGGCCTCACCCCCATCGAGTTCGCGGACTCGTCGAAGCTCAACGTCGGCGACACCGCCATCGCCATCGGCGCTCCTCTCGGCCTGTCGGGCACGGTCACCGACGGCATCGTGAGCGCTCTCGACCGCAGCATCCAGGTCGCCTCGTCTGCCGCTCCGCAGACACCCGGCGACGGCAGCCAGAGCGACGAGACGCCGTTCAACTTCTGGCCCTTCGGCAACGAGGGCCAGGGCGGATCCCGTGGCCAGGGCGGACAGGGCGGCTCGGGTGCCCAGGGCCAGCCGGCGGCCACCATCAACCTCGCCGTCATCCAGACCGACGCGGCGATCAACCCCGGCAACTCCGGCGGCGCCCTGCTCGACGGCGACGGCAAGCTCATCGGCGTCAACGTCGCGATCGCGAACGCAGGTGGCACCAGCTCCACGTCCGGCAGCATCGGCGTCGGCTTCGCGATCCCGTCGAACCTCGCCAAGCGGGTCGGCAATGAGATCATCCAGGACGGCACGGCATCGCACGGCCTCCTCGGGGCGAGCGTGCGCGACGTCGCCAGCGGCGACTCGTCCACCCCGGTCGGCGGCGCGTTCATCGCCGAGGTGCAGAGCGGCGGCGCCGCGGCCTCGTCCGGCCTGAAGCAGGGTGACATCGTGACCGCGTTCGGGGGCATCCCGATCGGGAAGGCGAGCGACCTCACGGCGCAGGTGCGGGCTCTCGCCGGCGGCAGCGACGTCGAGCTCACCGTCCTCCGCGGCGGTCAGAAGCAGCAGATCGACGTGAAGCTCGGCACGCTGCAGCAGTAGGCGGGCACACGAGGAGGGGCGGATCGGCTGATGCCGGTCCGCCCCTCCTCGTGTCCGCGGGCGAGCCGCCGACGGGGAGGCTGGTAAACTCCTGCGAGGCTCGGCCCCCGACTGGCCCCGGCCGCACCTCCCTCAAGAGATCGGCTCAGATGGCGCACCACCCGCGACGCGACCCCGTCGCCGGCAGCACCGGCGGCCTCCCCGCCGTCTCGTACGTCATGCCGATCCTCAACGAGGCGGACCATGTGCGCGCCGCCGTCGGCAGCATGATGCGGCAGGACTACGCCGGCGAGATCGAGGTGGTCCTCGCCCTCGGCCCCAGCACCGACGGCACCACCGAGGTCGTGCGCGAGATGGCCCGCGAGGATCCGCGCATCACGAGCGTCGACAACCCCACGGGATCCACCCCCGGCGGCCTCAACGCCGCCATCCGGGCCACGCGCCACCCCATCGTCATCCGCGTCGACGCGCACTCCCTGCTCCCGCACGACTACACGCGCATCGCCGTCGAGACCCTCCAGGCGACCGGCGCCGACAACGTCGGCGGCCTCATGTCGGCCGAGGGGCGCACCCCGTTCGAGAAGGCGGTGGCGCGGGCCTACGGCGCGCGCGTCGGGCTCGGCGGGACCGCCCACCACGTGGGCGGCAAGGAGGGCCCGGCGGAGACCGCGTACCTCGGCGCGTTCCGGCGCGACCGCCTGGTCGAGGTCGGCCTCTTCGACGAGGGCGTGCGCCGCGGTCAGGACTGGGAGCTCAACCGCCGCCTCCGCCAGAGCGGCGGCCTCGTGTGGTTCACGCCGCGGATGAAGGTGACGTACCGCCCGCGCTCGACGTTCCGCTCGCTGGTCCGCCAGTTCTTCGCCACCGGCCTGTGGCGCGGAGAGCTCGCGCGGCGCTACACGCGGCAGAACTCCGTGCGCTACTTCGTCCCGCCCGTGGCCGTGGCCGGTGTCGCCGCCGGCCTCGTGCTGGGCATCGCGGGTCTCGTCGGACCCGCCATCGGCGTCCCGGCGCTGCGACGGCTCGTCGGCGCGTTCGTCGTCCCCGGCGTCTACGCCGGCTTCGTCCTGGTGAGCACCGTGACGGTCGCCTCGCGCGACGGTGCGGCCACGATGCTGCGCTTCGCCGCGGTGCTGCCGTCCATCCACTTCAGCTGGGGCACCGGCTTCGTGCTCGGCTTCCTCGAGCTCACCGACGACCTCGACGGGCACACGGGTCGATGAGCGGAGCAGCCGGTGCCGGCGATCGCGGCCTGCCCACCTCCATCGCCGAGCTCCGGCGCGTGACGCAGCCGCCCGAGGTGCGGCTCCGCGCCAACGCCGAGCACTGGACGGCGCACCTCTACCTGCGAGACCTCTCGCCGTACCTCACGTGGCTGCTGCTCCGCACGCGCATCAGCGCCAACGGCGTCACCGTGGTGATGATCCTCACGGGCTGGGCCGCCGCCGCGGCGCTGCTCATCCCCGGCATCGGCGGGGCGGCCCTCGCGCTGGTCCTCGGCCAGCTCCAGATGCTGGTGGACTGCTGCGACGGGGAGGTGGCGCGCTGGCGCCGCACGTCGTCGCCCGTCGGCCACTTCCTGGACGCCGTCGGGCACTACTCGACCGAGACGCTGATCGCGCTGGCGCTCGGGATCCGCGCGGCCGCCTACCCCTTCGAGGCGCCGGGCGACCTCCCCTGGACGACGCTCGCGTTCGCCCTGGCGCTCGTCATCGTCCTCAACAAGGCCCTCAACGACATGGTGCGGGTCGCCCGGGCATCGGCGGACCTGCCCAAGGCGCCGGTCGGCGCGAGCACGGTCGCGTCGCAGCACTCCCTCGTCGCGATCGCGCGAAGGGCGGTGCGGTTCCTCCCCTTCCACCGGATGTTCCACTCGGTCGAGCTCACCATCGTGGTCTTCGTCGTCTCGCTCGTGGGACTCGTGGCAGGGCAGCCCGTCACCGATCGGGTCCTGCTCGTCGCGCTCGTCCCGCTGGCCGTGCTCGCGCTCGTCGGGCACTTCGTGATGATCGTCACCTCCCGTCGGCTGACGTCCGCGTGACCGGGGACCTCCCGCGCGTCGGCGTGGTCGTCCTCAGCCAGGGCCGACGACCCGAGGGGCTGGCCGCGTCGCTGCGGTCGGTGCTCCGCCAGGAGGGCGTCGTGATCGACGCGGTCGTCGTCGGCAACGGCTGGGTGCCGGAAGGCCTCCCGGACGGCGTCCGCGGCGTGCACCTCCCCGAGAACCTCGGCATCCCCGCGGGTCGGAACGCCGGCGTGCCGCACGTCGGCGGCACGACGCTGTTCTTCCTCGACGACGACGAGACCGTCCCGAGCGCGACCTTCCTCGCCGACACCCTCGCGCTCATGCGGCGTCTCGGGGACGTCGCGCTCGTGCAGCCCCGCATCGTCGACCCGACGGGCGCCGCGACGCCGCGCCGCTGGATCCCGCGCATCCGCAAGGGCGATCCCGCGACGTCGAGCGCGGTCCTCTCCGTGCTCGAGGGCGCGGTCGTGGTCCGACGCGACGCCTTCGAGGCGGCCGGCGGCTGGGCGGGGGAGTTCTTCTACGCGCACGAGGGGATCGAGCTGGCCTGGCGGATCTGGGACCAGGGCCTGCACGCCTGGTACGCGGGTGACCTGGTGGCCCACCACCCCGCCGTCGCGCCCACCCGTCACGCGGAGTACCACCGGCTGAACGCGCGCAACCGCGTGTGGCTCGCCCGTCGGAACCTCCCGCTCGTCCTCGTCCCCCTCTACGTGGGGTCGTGGACGGCGGTGCAGCTGCTCCGCAGCGCCCGCGACCGGGACGGGCTCGGGACGTGGCTGCGCGGCTGGCGGGAGGGCTGGGCGACCTCGCCGGGGGAGCGCCGGCCCATGTCGTGGCGGACGGTCCTCCGCATGACGCGCGCGGGCAGGCCGCCCGTCATCTGATCGTGACCCGGTGTCGGCCGGTCACGATCCCACACCGTTCCGCGCCCCCGGCCGGGGCTCGCGCGGGAGCCCGCCGAGCTCTGGTTACGGTGGATGCATGGGTCTCCTGAACGACGCTCGCCTCGGCGTGCGCGCTGTCCGCTCCCTGGTCCAACAGCGGCGGGCACGTGGGTCCCTGCAACGCAAGCTGGCGCTCCGCGCGCCCTCGCCCCGCGGCGAGTACCGCATCGCCGTGTACTTCGCCGACTCGGCCGTGAACATGTACCAGATCCGCCAGTGGTACCGGCCGCTCGTCGAGCTCGCGAGGACCCACCCCGTCGTGATCCTCAGCCGGCACCCGGGCGGTGCCGACGCGCTCCTCGACGAGAGCCCGCTGCCGGTCGAGTACGTGCGCCGCGTCGCGGACCTCGAGCGGGTCATCGCGGAGCAGGACATCCGCATAGTCCTGTACGTCAACCAGAACACCCGCAACTTCCAGATGATGCGCTACGGGCGCCGCTGGCACGTCTTCGTCAACCACGGCGAGTCCGACAAGATGTACATGACGACCAACCAGTTCAAGGCGTACGACTACAGCCTCATCGCCGGCGACGCGGCGCGCGCGCGGCTGGGCAAGGTGCTCTGGGACTACGACCTCGATCGGCGGGCCATCCCCATCGGCCGTCCGCAGGCCGACCACTACGCCGGCGAGCTGCCGTACGCGCCCGACGACCGCACGGTGGTGCTCTACGCCCCCACGTGGGAGGGCGATCGGGCCGCGGCGGCCTATGGATCCATCGCCACGCACGGCGTGCCCCTCGTGCGGGACCTCGTCGCCACGGGACGGCACCGCGTCGTCTACCGGCCGCATCCCCGGTCCGGCGTCATCGATCCCGAGTACGCGCGCGCGAACCGCGAGATCGCGGCGATGCTCGAGCGGGCCAACGCGCAGGACCCGGCCGCGCAGCACGTCGTGGACCGCTCGCGCGAGCTCGCCTGGCAGCTGTCGGCCGCGGACCTCGCCATCGTCGACATCTCCGCGATGGTCTACGACCGCCTCGCTGCCGGCCGACCGCTGATGGTGACGCGGCCCGTGCGACCGGAGGCGGAGATCGACACCGACGGGTACCTCTCCGACTGCGAGTGGCTGACGGCGGAGGACGCGGGCGACATCGTCGCCCGCCTGGACGCCCTCCAGCACGACTCGGCGGCGGACCAGCGGCTCGCCGCGTGGGTGCGGCACTACTTCGGGGACACCGCCCCGGGCCGGTCGACGGAACGGTTTCACGCGGCGATCGAGCACCTCATGGGGGAGTGGGACCGGCACGCGGCGCTCCACGCCCGGGATGGCGCGAGCACACCGGGAGACGACCAGGTCGACGACGAGGACGAGGAGTCCTGAGGAGGCCGCCGCCCACGCACGGACGTGGCGTCAGCCCTTGGCGGCCTTCTTCTCCGCGACGCGGATGACGCGCGGCTTCCGCTCGGGCACTCCGAGCTCCGCCGGGAAGCCCGCGGGTGCCGGACCGAACGCCTGACGCGAGCTGGCCACGATCTTGTTCCCGAGCATCCGGTTGCCGGCGCCGCCGATGACGGCGCCGATGCCGAAGGGCACGGCGCGTCCGATGGCGCTCGCGCTCTGGTTCACCACGAAGCGCTTGATGAAGGCCCGCTTGATGCGGTCGGCGATGGGCCCGATGGCGAACGACGGCAGCCCCGACGTGATGGCGCGCCCCCAGTTGGCGTTGCGATCGACGGGCTGGCCCTGGAACTGCCCGGTGAACTGCTGGATGACCTGCGCGCCCGGGGCACCCAGCATCATCGTCATGACGAGCGCGCGGGCGCGCGCCGGATCCTCGACCGTGATGCCGTGGACCTCCGTGACGGACTGCGCGAACAGCGCGCTCGCCTCGAGGAAGCCGGCCGTCTCCACGCCCGTGAGGGCCAGGGAGACGCCCGTGCCCACGCCGGGGATGACCGCGCTGGCGCCCACGGCCGCGCCGCCCGCGGTGACGGCGGCGAGGAAGCGCTTCTCGAGGATCGCGATGATGCGGTCGGGCGACGCCTCCGGGTGACGCGCCCGGATCGACCGGATGTGGGCGAGGACGACAGGGCGTTGCACGGATAGGAGACGATCTATGCCGCTGGCCACGGTCGGGTCGAGCTCGGGAGCGTCCTTCATGCTCCGAGCCTACGCGGGGGCGCCTGCGGGCGACCTGCCGCGACGCCGACCGGATGTCCACGGTGACGCCGGCCTATCCCCTGAGGAGCGGGCACATGCGCATGGGGCGGCACCGCTCTGGTCATTCCTCCATGTGGCGGATAAGCATGTGCCATGGTCACCACCGTCTCCGACGCCGCAGCCGAATTCGGCTCCCGCGTGCGCGAGCAGCGCCAGCGCATCGGCATCAGCCAGGAGACGCTGGCGGAGCTCTCCGGCATCCACTGGACCGCCCTCGGCAAGATCGAGCGGGGCCAGCGCAACCCGAGCCTGCGGAACATCATCAAGATCGCCAGCGGGCTGGACGTGGACGCCGGGCTCCTCGTGACCGGCCTCACGGCGGACATGCTGCCGCAGGACGACGGCGAGTCGCCCGCCGAGCTCATCCGGCTCGAGCGCGAGCGCGACCGACGCGGCACCACGCCCGTCAGAAGCTGACGCGCCACAGGTACTCGCCGCCGTCGGGTCGGAACCAGCGGACGACCAGGACCGTGTCGAGCGCGAGGTCGTCCCCGCGGATCGTGGTGGAGAGGCGCTCGCCCGGTCGCACCGTGACGGGTGCGCGCGAGAGCATGGTGCCGGAGCCGAGCAGGTGCAGCGAGATGGCGTGCAGCACCTCGTCCCCGACGTTGACGAGGGCGAAGCGCGGACGCTCCAGCGTGCGGTCGAAGTGCCAGGGCACGCGGTAGGCGGGCTCGGGATCCGGGCGGACGGGCAGGGGCGGGACGGGTCGCAGCATGCGTGCACGGTAGGTGCGGCGTGCGACGTGCGGGGTCGCGGGCCTGTGGAAGGGCGGGGTTGGGGAGGAGGGGCGCTCAGCCGGCCGACGCTCCGGCCGCGGCCGGCGGGTTGTGGTCGGCGTTGTAGGCGTCCACGACGCGGTCGATGGGCCCGTCGAGGACGAGGGCGCCCTTGTCGAGGTAGAGGCCGCGCGTGCAGAAGCGGCGGAGGTCCCGCTCGTTGTGCGAGACGAAGAAGAGCGTGCGCCCCTCGTCCAGCATCTCCTCGATCCGGTGGTAGCACTTCTCCCGGAACGCCTTGTCGCCCACCGCGAGCACCTCGTCCACGAGGAGGACCGGCTCGTCGAGCCGCGAGATGACGGCGAACGCGATGCGCACCTTCATGCCGCTGGAGAGGTGCTTGTAGGGGGTGTCGACGAAGTCGGGGATCTCGGCGAAGGCGATGATCTCGTCGAACTGGGCGTCGATCTCGGCCTTCGCCATGCCGTGCAGCCCCGCGGTGAGGTAGATGTTGTCGCGGACGGTCAGGTCGCTGACGAACCCGCCGGTGATCTCGATGAGCGGCGCGACGCCCGCGTGCACGCCGATGGAACCCTCGTCCGCGATGAGGACCTCGGCGACGAGCTTGAGGAGCGTCGACTTGCCCTGGCCGTTGCGGCCCACGACGCCGATCGCCTCGCCGGCGCGCACCTCGAAGGACACGTGGCGGAGCGCCCAGAACTCGCCGGGTCGGGCCCGCCGCGCGGATCCCGCGAAGAGGTCCTTGAAGCTCCGTCGGGCCTTGCGGTTGCGGCGGAAGCGGATGCCGGCGTCCTGCACCGTGATCACCGGACGCGCGGACGGCTGCGGTTGCGAGGCGCCCATCAGATCTCCTTCAGCACGGCGGGCAGGGAGCGCCGGAAGACGAGCGCGCCGACGAGGAGCAGGGCGGCCGAGATCGCGGCGCTCATCGCCACGGCGTACCCGTCCAGCTCGGCGGGGAAGAACGCCGAGCGGTAGAGGCCGAAGACGCCGGTGAGCGGGTTCAGCGCCGCCCACGGGTGGAGCTCCGCGGGGAGGTCGCGCGACGAGTAGACGATGGGGGAGGCGTAGAAGAGGAAGCGGAGCACGAGCTTCACGGCGCGCTCGAGGTCGCGGAAGAACACGACGAGCGGCGAGATGATCAGCCCGATCCCGAGCAGGAGCGCCGCCTGGATCAGCACGGCGAGCGGGAAGAGCAGCACGTGGACGTCGAGCCGGGCGCCCGCGACGATCGCGAAGACGGCGAGGACGGGGAGGCTCGCGAGGAACTCGAAGCCCTTGGCGAGCACGAGGCGGAGGACCCAGATGGTGCGCGGGATCCGCGTCGAGCGCACGAGCTTGGCCTGCGAGCTGAATGCCTTCGTGAAGTCGCTGGTCGCACCGGTGAACCACATCCAGGGCAGGAGCGCCGCCAGCAGGAACACGATGTACGGCTCCTCGCCGACGCTGCGGGAGAAGACGACGGTGAAGACGAACCAGTAGATGCCCGACATGACGAGCGGGTCGAGGATCGACCAGAACCACCCGAGCGCGCTCGTCGAGTAGCGGACCTTCAGGTCGCGCGTGGTGAGGAGCCAGAGCGAGCGGCGATAGCGGGCCGCCGGGGTGCGGGAGGCACGACCGGGAGCGGCATCGGGCACGGCGGGGATCCTCTGCGTCAGCATCCCCGAGGCGGTCTAGACGAAGAGGTTGGCCCTCTCGAGGTCCTCCGCGAAGTCGACCTCGACCGCGTACAGGTCGGAGATGTCTACCGGTTCGACGAGCAGGGAGTCCTGCTCGATCGCCAACTCTATTCCACGCTCGAAGTAGTCCTGGTCGGCGACGCGGGCGAGCTGGCGGATGAGGACGGGCTTGTCGGCCTTCGAGACGTAGTTGATGCCGACCGCCTCGCCGAGGCCGCCCTTCACCGTCTTGGACAGCTCGCGGATGTAGCCCTCGGGGCTGGTCGTGTACTTGACCTCCTCGTCGGAGACGCGGGAGGTGTTGACCGTGACGAACGACTGGTCGCGCGCGATCATCGCCGCCGCGCGGCGGAGGATCATCGGGTCGAAGACCACGTCGCCGTTCATCCAGAGGACGCCGCCGGAGCCGGAGGCGCGGAGGGCGCGGAGCAGGCTCTTCGACGTGTTCGTCTGGTCGTACTGCTCGTTGTAGATGTAGTCGGCGTCCGGGAAGGCGTCGATGATGTGATCGAGCTTGTACCCGACGACGATGCTCACCTTGGCGTCGTCGCCGAGGCCGAAGCGGATGTTGTCGAACTGCTGGGCCATGATCGTGCGGCCGTCGCTGAGCTCGGTGAGGGGCTTGGGGAGGCTGCGTCCGAGACGGCTGCCCATGCCTGCCGCCAGGATGACTACCTGCGTGGTCATGTGTTCTCCGTTCGATGCGGGTGCCGAGTGCGACCGGGACCCTCGGACGTCGAGGGTTCGCCGGGACTTCACCCGCGGGTTTCCTGTTCGACACGCCGTCATGCCTCCTCCATCGTAGGCCGCGGGCGAGGAAATGGGCGGGATCCGGGGCCTCGTCGTGTCCCATTCGTGATGTGGGGGCGCGTGCGGATGGCGTCGACGGACCCCGCTCGTGACCGCGCGCGGTCCGGTGCGGCGCCGTGTCGAGGAGGGCCGGGCGGGCGCGCAGGACGCCCTTGCTAACGTGGGCCCGTGACCGACGCCCCCGACGAGACGACCCTCCCCGACGCCACGTCCGACACCGGTGCGCACCCGCAGGACGGCGCGTCGACCGGTGGGTCGACGCCCGACGACGGGGCGGTCGACGCCGCCGCGGACAGCCCCGCCGCCGTCCCGCGCCCGCCGCGTCCGGGCCAGCGCGTGCCCCGCCGTGCGACGGCGCCGTCGCCCCGCACCGCGCCCGCCGTGGTCGTGGCACCGACCCCGCCACGGGTGAGGTCGACGCCGCTCGTGGCGACGTCCTCGCGATCCGCCGATGCCGGGGACGCCGAGGAGTCGGGGACCGGGAGCGCGTCGCCTCCCGCTCGTGCTCCCCGCGTCCGACGCCGGACGCGGGTGCAGCGCCCCGCAGGCGGCACCGACCTCGCGGCCGGCCCCGCCGGCGAGGAGCACGGGGCGAGCCCGGACGCCGCGCCCGAGGCCGCCGCGGACGGGACCGCTGGCACGGCGGATGCGCACGCGGATGTCGTCGCGCCGGAGCCGACCGCCGAGTCCCCGGCGCCGGAGCAGGACGCCGTGGACGACGTACGGGACCTGCTCGCGGACGCGGACGCCGCCCTCGAAGCGGATCCTGTCGAGCGGGAGGGCGTCGGGACGGCCGACGACGACTCCCCGGAACCGCAGGACGCATCCTTCGGGGCCTCAGAGCCGGGTGGCGACGAGATCGTCGAGGCGACCGGCGTGGACGCCGAGGCCGACGTCGAAGCCGCAGCCGAACCGGAGACCGAGACCGAGTCCGAGCCGGAGACCGAGGTCGAGCCCGAGCCCGCCCGCGCCGTGACCGTCCGCACGGACAGCCTCACGTCGCCGCGCTCCACCCGACCGGGGCTCGCGGGCGTGGGGGAGACGGCGCTCACGCCGTCCGTCCGGGGGGAGCGCGCGGCCGCCCCGGACCTCGGGGACGACGTCCTCGTGATCGAGGGGCTCACCAAGCGCTTCGACGAGAAGGTCGCGGTGGACGACGTCGCGCTCACGGTGCGCGCGGGATCCTTCTACGGCATCGTCGGCCCGAACGGCGCGGGCAAGACCACCACCATGTCCATGGTCACCGGGCTGCTGCGGCCGGATGCGGGGACCGTGACGGTCAACGGCATCGACGTCTGGCGCGACCCGCTCACCGCGAAGCGCAGCATCGGCGTCCTCCCCGACCGCCTCCGGCTCTTCGACCGCCTCACGGGCGCGCAGCTGCTGCACTACTCCGGTGCGCTCCGGGGCCTCGACGACGCGGAGATCCGCAGCCGCGCGGCCGACCTCGTCCAGGCCTTCGGGCTGGAGGACGCCGTCGGCCGCCTCGTCACCGACTACTCGGCGGGCATGACGAAGAAGGTCGCGCTCGCCTGCGCCATGATCCACTCGCCGCGGATGCTCGTGCTCGACGAGCCGTTCGAGTCGGTCGACCCGGTGTCGGCGGCGAACGTGGTCGAGATCCTGCAGGACTACGTGGCGCACGGCGGCACCGTCGTGCTCTCGAGCCACGGCATGGACTTCATCCAGCGCATCTGCGACCACGTCGCGATCATCGTCAACGGCCGCGTGCTCGCCTCGGGCACCATGGACGAGGTCCGCGCGGGCCGCTCGCTCGAGGAGCGCTTCGTCGCGCTCGCCGGCGGTCGCCGCACGGCGGAGGGGTTCTCGTGGTTGCACTCGTTCTCCGACTGAGGCTCGCCCTCCTCGCCAACGCGTTCCGTCGCAGCCCCTGGCAGGTCCTCGGACTCGTGGCCGCGGGCGTCTACGGGATCCTCGTGACGGTCCTGGCCGTCGGCGCGCTCGCGGGGCTCCGCGACGCGGACCCGACGGCGGCGCGGGACCTCGTCGTGGCCGGGGGAGCCCTCGTGGTCCTCGGCGCGCTCGTGGTGCCGCTCGTGCTCGGGTCGGACGACGCCATGGATCCCCGCCGCTTCGCGCCCTACGGCATCGAGCCCCGGCGCCTCGCGCTCGCGCTCGCGGTCGCCGCGCTCGTCAGCGTGCCGGGCGTCATCCTCGCCGTCGTCGCGCTGACCACCGTCGTCACCTGGGCCCGGGATCCGATCACGGCCCTCGTCGCCGTCATCGGGGCCCTGGCAGCCGTCGTCACCTGCGTCCTCGTCGCCCGCATCAGCACCGTCCTCGCCTCGGTGCTCCTCAGCACGCGGCGGGCGCGCGAGGCGACGGGACTCGCCGCGGGCCTCGTGGCCGTGCTCCTCGTGCCCGCCGTCGTCGCGCTGGCGCAGGCCGACCTCCTCGACGACGGGCTCCGCCCCGCGCGCGGGCTCCTGGGCGTCCTCGCGTGGACGCCGGTGGGCGCGGCGTGGGCTGCCCCGGCGGCGGCCGTCGCGGGCGACGCCAGCGGCGCGCTCGGCATGCTGCTCGTGGCCGTCGCCTCGGCCGCGCTGCTGGCGCTCGTCTGGATCCGCCTCGTGCCCTGGGCGCTCACCGCGCCCGACCGCATGGGCGGCGGCCGCGCCCAGACCGGCCTCGGCTGGTTCGGCCGGTTCGGCGCGTCGCCCGCGGGGGCGGTGGCCGCGCGCAGCGTCACCTACTGGATCCGCGACCCCCGCTACCGGGCCACCCTCGTGCTCATCCCGGTGCTCCCGCTCGTGCTGCTCGTCCCGCTCGTGATCGTGGACGTCGACGCGCACGTGCTCGCCCTCGTGCCGCTGCCCGTCATGGCCCTGTTCCTCGGCTGGAGCGTCCACAACGACACCGCGCACGACCACACGGCGGTGTGGCTGCACGTGGTGTCCGGGATCCGCGGCGTCTCCGACCGCGTCGGGCGCATCGTGCCCGTGCTCGCGATCGGCGTGCCGCTCGTCGCGATCGGCGCGCCGCTCAGCGCGCTCGGCTTCGGCGACGCGTCGGTGCTGCCGTCGATGGTGGGTGTCAGCGGCGGCGTCCTGCTCGCGGGCGTCGGGCTCGCGTCCTTCTTCTCGGCGCGCTTCCCGTACCCGGCGTCACGGCCGGGGGACAGCCCCTTCCACGCGCCGCAGACCGTGGGCGCGGGCGGATCCACCGTGCCGACGCTCACCTTCATCGCGACGGTCGTGCTCGCGCTGCCGTCCGCCTGGCTCGGGTGGATGGGCCTCGTGCACGGCGGCGCGTACCCGGTGTGGTCGCTCGTCGTGGGCCTCGGGATCGGCGCGCTCGCGCTCGTCGGCGGTCTCGTCGGCGGAGGCCGCGTGTTCGAGCGCCGCGGCCCCGAGCTTCTCGCGTTCGCCCAGCGGCACTGACCCGGCGGCCTCGGTCGTCCGCGCCGTGGGTTCCCCCGCGCGGGAAAAGTAGACTGGGCGCATGGTCATCCTCAGCATCGAACAGGCCCCGGGAAGCCCCGCCCAGGGCGGCGGCACCGACACCCTCGACCGCGAGCTCGAGGAGCTCCTCGAGCAGGAGACGATCGAGCCCGGGGATCACGAGCGCTTCTCGCACTACGTGAAGAAGGACAAGATCCTCGAGTCCGCGATCAGCGGCAAGCCCGTCAAGGCGCTCTGCGGGAAGAAGTGGCTGCCCGGCCGCGACCCCGAGAAGTTCCCCGTCTGCCCCGACTGCAAGCGGATCTACGAGGGCATGAAGCCCGAGTAGCCCGGCCGCCTCGCGGGGCGCCTCGTCAGGCTGCCGGGCCCTCGGCGGTCGGGATGGCGGCGTCGCCCGCGCGAAGGCGGAAGGCCTGCGCCGGCAGGTCGCGCACGACGCGGGCGTGGTGCGCGCGTGCCGCGGCGGTGCCCTCGGGACCGAGCCAGCGCGGATCCGGCTCGCCGCCCTCGACCAGCGTGACGACGAGGTCGCGATCGCCGGGGAGCGGCTCCGGGTGCGGGCCGACCGTCACGAGCTCCGAGGTCGCGGTGCCCTGCGCGTCGTGCCGGCGCAGCGCGCCCTTGAGCCCGCCGCGGCTCTGCTTGCCCGTCGACCGCTTGGCGACCGGCACCCACTCGCCGGCGCCCCCCGCGGGCGGTGCGCGACGAGCTTGAAGACCATGCCGGCCGCGGGAGCGCCGGAGCCCGTGACGAGCGAGGTCCCGACGCCGTAGGAGTCCACCGGCGACGCCGCGAGCCCCGCGATGCCGTGCTCGTCCAGGTCGTTGGTGACGGTGATCCGCGTGCCCGTGGCGCCGAG
The DNA here is from genome assembly GCF_001280205.1 of Clavibacter capsici. NCBI lineage: Bacteria > Bacillati > Actinomycetota > Actinomycetes > Micrococcales > Microbacteriaceae > Clavibacter > Clavibacter capsici. The sequence continues at coordinate 1,276,341 of NZ_CP012573.1, forward strand.
CGCGTCGAGCTGCGCGCGCACCTCGCCGACGAGCACGGGCAGGTCGCCCGAGTCGAGGCGGACCGCGCCGAGCCCCGTCCCGGCGACCCGGACGGCGGTCTCGACGCCCTGCCGCACGTCGTACGTGTCGACGAGGAGGGTCGTGCCGGCGCCGAGCGCGTCGACCTGCGCGCGGAACGCCTGCTCCTCGGTGTCGTGCAGGAGCGTGAAGGAGTGCGCGGCCGTGCCCATCGTCGGGACGCCCCAGGTGCGACCGGCCTCGAGGTTCGAGGTGGCGCTGAAGCCCGCGATGAAGGCGGCGCGGGCGGCGGCGACGGCCGAGCGCTCGCCCGTGCGGCGGGATCCCATCTCGGCGAGGGGACGGCCGCCGGCGACCTGCACCATGCGCGCGGCGGCGCTCGCGACCGCGGAGTCGTAGTTGAGGACGCTGAGCACGAGGGTCTCGAGGATCACGCCGTCGGCGAAGGGCGCCTCGACCGTGAGGAGCGGCGACCCGGGGAAGTACACCTCGCCCTCCCGGTAGCCCGTGATGCGGCCGCGGAAGCGGTAGTCGGCGAGCCAGGCCAGCGCCTCCTCGCCCACGACGCGCTCGGACCGGAGGTACTCGAGCTCCGCGTCGCCGAAGCGGAAGTCGCGGATCAGCTCGAGGAGGCGTCCGGTGCCGGCGACGACGCCGAAGCGGCGGCCGCTCGGCAGCCGGCGCGCGAAGCACTCGAACACGCACTCGCGGTCGTGGGTGCCGGCCTTCAGCGCTGCGTCGAGCATCGTGAGCTCGTACCGGTCGGTGAGGAGGGAGGTCGCCTGGTGCACGGCCTCAGCCTAGGGCGGTGCCTCGGCGCCGGACCGATCCGCCGGGCGCACGACCCGCGCCGATGACGGTGGTCCGGCCTAGGTTCGTGCCATGCAGCGCACGCGATGGATCCTCGCCGACCAGCTGGGCGACCACTTCGACGACGGCGGGCCCGTGCTGCTCGTCGAGTCGCGCGGCCTCCTCGCGCGGCGCCCGTACCACCGGGCCAAGGCGCACCTCATCCTCTCGGGCATCCGGCACCGGGCCCGTGCGCTGGGGGACCGCGTCGAGTTCCACCAGGTGGACCACTACCGCGACGTCGTGCAGCACCGGCGCGACCTCCAGGTCGTCGACCCCACCTCGCGCGGGCTCCGGCGGCTCGTGGCCGAGATCGAGGCGGAGGTGCTGCCGAGCCGCGGCTTCGTCACGAGCGAGCAGGAGTTCGCCGAGTGGATGGCGGGCCGCACGTCCGACCGCCTCGTCATGGAGGACTTCTACCGGTGGTCCCGCGCCCGCACCGGGATCCTCATGGACGGCGACGACCCGGTCGGCGGCCGCTGGAACTACGACCACGACAACCGCGAGCGCCCGCCGAAGGGCGCCGCGAGCCTCGGCCTGCCGGAGCCGTGGTGGCCCGAGGAGGACGACATCGACGCCGAGGTGCGCGCGGACCTCGACGAGTGGGAGCGGAAGGGCCTCGTGCGGTTCGTCGGAGAGGACGGGCCGCGGCGCTTCGCCGTGACGCCGGAGGAGGGCCGCCTCGCGCTCGACGACTTCGTCGCCAGCCGCCTCAACGACTTCGGCCCGTTCGAGGACGCGTCCCTCCGCGGCGACTGGACCATGGCCCACTCGCTGCTGAGCGCCACCATGAACATGGGCGTGCTGGATCCCGCGGACGTCATCGAGCGCATCGTCGCCGAGCACGCGGAGGGGCGGGCGCCCATCCAGAGCGTCGAGGGCATCGTGCGGCAGATCATGGGCTGGCGCGACTACGTCTGGCACCTCTACTGGGCGTTCGAGGACGACTACACGACGCAGAACCGGCTCGACGCGCACCGGGGTGTCCCCACCGCGCTGCGGGAGCTCGACGCATCGGGCATCGAGGCGGCGTGCCTCTCCCACGTGGTCGACAAGGTGCGCACCCACGGGTGGGCGCACCACATCGAGCGGCTGATGATCCTCGGCAACCTCGCCCTCCAGCGCGGCTACGACCCGGCCGCCATGAACGACTGGTTCATCGACTCCTTCGTCGACGGCACGCCGTGGGTCATGCCCGCGAACGTCGTCGGCATGGCGCTGCACGCGGACGGCGGGCGCATGGCCACCAAGCCCTACGCCGGCGGCGGCGCCTACATCGACCGCATGTCGGACCACTGCGGGGGCTGCCCGTTCGACCCGAAGGTGCGCGTGGGGCCGACGGCATGCCCCTACACGGCGGGGTACTGGTGGTTCCTCGATCGCAACCAGGAGCGGCTGCGCGGCAACGCCCGCATGAACCAGCCGCTGGCGGGGCTCCGCCGCCTCAAGGACCTCCCGGAGCTCGTCGCGCAGGAGGACGCCAGGCGGTCGCTGTGACCTCCGGTCGCGCGGCCGCGGAGGCCGACGTCGCCGGGCCCGCCGGTAGGCTGACGGGATGAGCGACGCGCCGATCGGGATCTTCGACTCCGGCGTCGGCGGCCTCACGGTGGCCCGTGCGGTGGCCACGCTCCTGCCGCGCGAGTCGATCATCTACATCGGCGACACCGCGCACACGCCCTACGGCGACAAGGCCATGGCGGACGTCCGCCGGTACGCGCTCGCGGTCCTCGACGACCTGGTCGAGCGCGGGGTGAAGATGCTCGTCATCGCCTGCAACACCGCGTCGGCGGCCATGCTGCGCGACGCCCGCGAGCGCTACGACATCCCGGTGGTCGAGGTGATCCAGCCCGCCGTGCGCACGGCCGTGAGCGTCACCCGCAACCACCGCGTCGGCGTCATCGCCACGCACGCCACCGTCACGAGCCGCGCCTACGACGACGCGTTCGCCGCCGCCCCGCACCTCGCGCTGTCCTCCGCCGAGGCCCCGCGCTTCGTGGGGTTCGTGGAGCGCGGCGAGACCTCGGGACCGGAGCTCATGGCCGCCGCCGAGGGGTACCTCGCGCCGCTGCGTGACGCGGGGATCGACACGCTCGTGCTCGGCTGCACGCACTACCCGTTCCTCGAGGGCGCCATCTCGCTCATCATGGGCCCGGACGTCACCCTCGTGTCCAGCGACATCGAGACCGCGAAGGACGTCTACCGGGAGCTCGTGTCCGCGGGCCTCGAGCGCCGCTCCGACGCGCCTCCCGTCATCCGCTACGAGGCGACCGGCGGCAGCGCGTCCGACTTCGAGGCGCTCGCCCGGCGCATGCTCGGCACCGGCGTCACGAACGTCGAGCTCGTCGAGACCGGCGCCATCCAGCTTCCCCGCCCGCCCCGTCCGGATGCGGCCACGCACCCGGCCGACGGCGGCACCCCGCCCACCCCCGACACGAGCCGAGGCAGCACATGACCGACGACACCCCCCGCCACGACGGCCGCGCCGCCGACCAGCTGCGCGAGATCACCATCGAGCGGAACTGGAGCGAGCAGGCCGAGGGATCCGCCCTCATCTCCTTCGGGCGCACCCGCGTCCTCTGCACGGCGTCCTTCACCAACCGCGTACCCCGCTGGAAGGCGGGCAGCGGCCAGGGCTGGGTCACGGCCGAGTACGCAATGCTGCCGCGCGCCACGAACGAGCGCATGGACCGTGAGGCCGTCAAGGGCAAGGTCGGCGGACGCACGCACGAGATCTCGCGCCTCATCGGCCGCAGCCTCCGCGCCGTCGTCGACATGAAGGCGCTCGGCGAGAACACCGTCGTCATCGACTGCGACGTGCTCCAGGCCGACGGCGGCACGCGCACGGCGGCGATCACGGGCGCCTACGTCGCGCTGGCTGACGCGCTCGAGTGGGGCCGCGAGCGGAAGTTCATCGCCCAGCGCGCGACGCCCCTGAAGGACAGCGTCGCCGCGGTCTCCGTCGGGATCGTCGACGGGAAGCCCCTGCTCGACCTCGCCTACGTCGAGGACGTCCGCGCCGAGACCGACATGAACGTCGTCATGACGGGCAGCGGTTCCTTCGTCGAGGTCCAGGGCACCGCCGAGGGCGCGCCCTTCGACCGTGCCGAGCTCGACGCGCTCCTCGACCTCGCTCTCGGCGGCGGCACCACGCTCACCGCCCTGCAGGCGCAGGCGCTCGGCCGCTGAGGATCCCGCCCGTGATCCCGCTCGTCCTCGCGACGCACAACGCCCACAAGGTCGAGGAGCTGCGTCGGATCCTCGGCTCCCGCCTCGACGGGATCGACCTGGTCGCCTACGACGGCCCGGAACCCGTGGAGGACGGCACGACGTTCGAGGAGAACGCCCTCATCAAGGCGCGCGCGGCGGCCCGGCACACGGGCCACGCGGCGCTGGCGGACGACTCGGGGATCGGCGTCGACATCCTCGGCGGATCGCCCGGCATCTTCTCCGCGCGCTGGGCCGGCCCGGCACGGGACAGCCGCGCGAACCTCGAGCTCCTGCTCGGGCAGCTCGGCGACGTCCCGGACGCGCACCGCGGCGGCCGCTTCACCTGCGTCGCCGCACTCGTCGTGCCCACCGCCGACGGTCTCGTCGAACGGACCGCGCTCGGCGTGTGGGAGGGATCCGTCCTCCGCGAGGAGGAGGGGTCGGGCGGCTTCGGCTACGACCCGATCTTCCGTCCGGTCACCGGCGGTGCGAGCGCGGCGGCCCTCGGCGCCGACGAGAAGAACCGCGTCAGCCATCGCGCGCTCGCCTTCGACGCCATCATGCCGGTGGTCCGCCGGGAGCTCCTCGGGGAGGGCTGACCCGCCCTCCGCGCCCTGCTGAGAGCGGGAGTCGTTCCCGACTGCGCCGCCGGCTGGATCCGCATGACCGCGGGCCCGTACGGTGGATGCATGGCCCCCGGATCGCACGACCACGGCGCGGCCACGACCGACCGCCGACGCCTCCTCGTCGCGATCGCCATCACCGCCACGGTGCTGATGGTGGAGGTGGTAGGCGCCCTCGTCTCCGGCTCCCTCGCGCTCCTCGCGGACGCCGGCCACATGACGAGCGACCTGCTCGGCCTCGGCATCGCGCTCGCGGCCACGCTCATCGCCGCGCGTCCCGCGACCGACCGCCACACCTTCGGCTTCCAGCGCGGCGAGGTCCTCGGCGCCCTGGCCAACGGGTTGATCCTCGCGGTCGTCGCCGTCTTCGTCGCGGTGCAGGGCGTCCAGCGGCTGCTCGCGCCGGAGCCCCCGGAGGTCGACGCGGGCGTCATGCTGCTGGCCGCCGGCATCGGCCTGGTCGCCAACGTCGCCGCACTGCTGGTGCTGCGCGGGGGAGCGGGCAGCTCGATCAACCTGCGCGGCGCCTACCTGGAGGTGCTCGGCGACGCGTTCGGGTCCGTCGCGACCATCGTCGCCGGCGTCGTCATCGCGCTCACGGGGTTCGGCCGCGCGGACGCCGTCGCCTCGCTCGTCATCGCGGCGCTCATCGTGCCCCGGGCGGTCGTGCTGCTGCGGGAGGTCGTGCGGGTCCTCGCCGAGTCGACGCCCGTCGGCACCGAGCCCGAGCGGATCCGCGCCCACCTGCTCGAGACGCCGGGCGTCACCGCGGTGCACGACGTGCACGTCTGGGCCATCACGTCGGGGTCACCGGTCTTCACGGCCCATGTCGTCGTCGACCAGGAGGTGTTCCGCGAGGGGCGCACGGGCGAGCTGCTCGACGCCCTGGCCGGGTGCCTCGACGACCACTTCGACGTCGAGCACAGCACCTTCCAGCTCGAGCCCGAGGAGCACGCCGGGCACGAGCACCGGCACCACGTCTGATCCGGCTGTGGCGCGGCCCGCCTCAGCGGCGCGGGTCGCCTCAGCGGCGCGGGTCGTTCGAGGGGTCCTGGTCGAAGGCCTCGGGGGCGAGCGCGAGCTCCTCGCCGTCCGTGCGGACGCCCGCGGCCTCCTCGTCGCGCGCGTGCTTGCGGGCGCGGAGGAAGTGGATCGCGGCCGGCACGACCGTGATGAAGACGGCGCCCAGCAGCACGTAGTCGATGTAGTGCGTGACGAAGTCGCGGATGGGCGGGAACCCGTTGAGCAGGTGGCCGAGGAAGGTGAGGCCCGCACCCCAGATGAGGGCGCCGACGGCGTTGTAGAAGGAGTACTTGCGGTAGTCCATGTGGCCGACGCCCGCCGCGATGGGGGCGAACGTGCGGACGATGGGCACGAACCGCGCGGCGATGACCGCGAGGCCGCCGAAGCGGGCGAAGAACGCGTTGGTGCGCACCACGTTCTGCCGGCTGAAGATGCCCGAGTCCTTGCGCTCGAAGACCTTGGGCCCCGCCTTGTGGCCGATCAGGTAGCCGACCTCGCCGCCCGCGAAGGCGGAGAACGCGATCGCGAGGCAGACCCACCAGATGTCGATGCCCGTGATCCCGGGCAGCGTCAGCCCCGCGATGACGAGGAGCGTGTCGCCGGGGAAGAGGAAGCCGAAGAGCAGGCCCGTCTCGGCGAAGATGATGAGGCAGATCCCGATGAGGGCGAATCCCCCGAACGACTCGATGAGGGTCGTCGAGTCGAGGAAGTCGAAGAGCTGGGGATGCACGTGTGGGCTCCAGTCGTGGTGAGCTGCGGCGGTGCTGGACGACCGGCGGCAGAGCACAGGATATCGGGACCGGCCGCGTGCGCGTCGGGAGTGCGGCACCCCCGGTCGAGGGGCGCGACGCGGCTCAGGCGCCGAGCTCGGCGTGGCCGAACAGCCCCGGCACGCCGCCCGAGTGCCAGAGCACGACGCGGTCGTCCGCGGCGATGGATCCGTCGCGCACGGCGGCCGCGAGGCCCGCGGCCGCCCGGGCCGTGTAGGTGGGGTCGAGGAGGATCCCCGTCGTCCGCGCCACGAGCGTGAGCGCGGCCCGCGCCTCGTCGGTGAGGTGCGCGTACCCGGGGCCGACGCGGCCGTCGTCGATCCGGAGGCGGTCGGCCGCGATGCCGGTGCCCCGCTCCGCGAGGAACCCGGCGACGACGGCGCGCGGGTCCGCGACGGCGCCGCAGTGCACCCCGAGCACGCGCTCGGGCCCGAGCGCCTCGACGAGCCCGGCCATGGTCCCGCCGGATCCGAGCGCGACGACCACGTGGTCGACCGCGCCGACCTGCTCCGTGAGCTCGTGCCCCGCGTCGACGAAGCCCTGCACGGAGTGCGCGTCCGATCCGCCGAACGCCACCCGGTGCACGCGCGTGCCCGCCTGCTCGAGCTCCACGACGACGGATCCGGCGCGCGACTCCGCGTCCTCGTCGCCCGACCACTCGATGCGCGCCCCGAACAGCCCGTCGAGCAGCACGTTGCCGCGCTCGGCGACCTGATGGCCCTCGAGCACGAGCACGACGTCGAGCCCCAGCGACGCCCCGGCCGCCGCGGCCATGCGCGCGTGGTTGCTCTGGGCGGCGCCCGTGGTGACCACGGTGGTCGCGCCGAGCGCGACGGCCCGGCCGAGCGAGCGCTCGAGCTTGCGCGCCTTGTTGCCGCCGCCGCCCCAGCCGATGAGGTCGTCGCGCTTCATCAGGAGCCGCTCGGGGTGGAGGCCGAGCGCCTCGGCGAGCCGGGGGACCGGGTGCACGGGCGTCGGGTCGGACCAGAGGCAGAGGCGGTCGTCCACGGGCTGCTCCTCGTCGGGGTGGGAGCGCCGCGGAGCGGGCCCGTCGCCGGGTGCCGTCCCTCGTGCGGGAGAAGGGACTTGAACCCTCACGCTCGAAAGCACAGGAACCTAAATCCTGCGTGTCTACCGATTCCACCACTCCCGCGGGTGCCCGACCAGCTTAGGACGCCCCCTAATATGTTGATCGTGACAACGAAGACACTCGTAGCAGGCATCGACTCCTCCACGCAGAGCTGCAAGGTGGTCGTCCGCGACCTCGACACAGGCGCCCTCGTGCGCTCCGGCCGCGCGTCCCACCCGGACGGCTCGGAGGTGGATCCCGCGCACTGGTGGGACGCGCTCCTCGCCGCCATCGCCGACGCGGGCGGCCTCGACGACGTCGCCGCCATCTCCGTCGGCGGCCAGCAGCACGGCATGGTCTGCCTCGACTCATCCGGCGCGGTCGTCCGCGACGCGCTCCTCTGGAACGACACGCGCTCCGCGCAGGCCGCCGCCGACCTCCGCGACGAGCTCGGCGCGGAGACCTGGGCGAGCGCCCTCGGGGTCGTCCCCGTCGCCTCCTTCACCGCCACCAAGCTCCGCTGGCTCCGCGACGCCGAGCCCGAGAACGCGGCCCGCGTCGCCGCCGTAGCCCTCCCGCACGACTGGCTGACCTGGCGCCTGCTCGGCCACGGCACGGGATCCCCGGACCTCGCCGCCCTCGCGACCGACCGCTCCGACGCGAGCGGCACCGCCTATTGGTCGAGCGTGACGGGGGAGTACCGCCTCGACCTGCTGGAGCGCGCGCTCGGCCGCGTGGTCGGCCTGCCGCGGGTCCTCGGCCCCGGCGAGTCCGCCGGCGTCACGGGCGACGGGATCCCCGGCGTCCCCGCCGGCATCCCCGTCGGCCCCGGCGCGGGCGACAACGCCGCCGCCGCGCTCGGCCTCGGCGCCGTGCCGGGCGACGTGGTGGTCTCCATCGGCACGTCCGGCACGGTGTTCGCCGTCACGGCGGATCCCATCACCGACGCCACCGGCACGGTCGCCGGCTTCGCGGACGCCACGGGCAACTTCCTCCCGCTCATCGCGACCCTCAACGCCGCCCGCGTGCTCGACGGCGGCGCGCGCCTCCTCGGCGTCGACCACGCGCGCCTGTCCGAGCTCGCGCTCGAGGCGCCCGCGGGAGCCGACGGCCTCGTGCTCCTGCCCTACTTCGAGGGCGAGCGCACCCCGAACCTGCCCGACGCGACCGCGTCCCTCCACGGCATGACCCTGCGCAACTCGACGCCGGCGACCATGGCCCGCGCGCACGTCGAGGGCATGCTGTGCGGCCTGGCCGACGGCCTCGACGCGATCACGCGCCAGGGCGTCGAGGTGGAGCGCGTGCTCCTCATCGGCGGCGGGGCGAAGAGCCGTGCCGTGCGCGAGATCGCGCCGACCATCTTCGGCGTCCCCATCCACGTGCCGGACGCGGGCGAGTTCGTCGCCGACGGCGCCGCGAAGCAGGCCGCGTGGATCCTCACGGGCAGCGTCCCCGAGTGGCCCCTCGCGGGCGACGAGGTCTTCGACGCACCGGGCGTGCCCGCGGTGCGCCAGGCGTACGCGGCGGCGAAGGCGGAGCTGGGGTACTGACGCGTCCGTCCCGACGCATCCTCCTGTGGACGGACCGGGCGGGATGACCGTCTGATCAGCATCCTGTGCGGGTGCAGACGCGGACCCCCCTCGACACCATCGCCGGCCGCGTGCGGGAGCGCCTCCGAGACGACGGCGCGGTGGCGGATCCGGCGGGCACGGCGGCCGTCGTGCGCGAGGAGGTACGGCGGTTCGCCGAGCAGGCGCTGGGCTCGGATTCCCGGCTCGTCGACGACGAGGCCGCCACCGAGCGGCAGGTGCTCGCGCGCATCACGGGCTTCGGCGCCCTGCAGCCGCTCCTCGACGACGACTCGATCGAGGAGATCTGGATCAACGCCCCGACCCGCGTCTTCGTGGCGCGGGCGGGCGTGCCGGAGCTGACGCCCCTCGTCCTCTCCGACGCGGAGGTGCGCGACCTCGTCGAGCGGATGCTGCAGTCCTCCGGGCGGCGGGTCGACCTGTCGACCCCCTTCGTGGACGCCTCGCTGCCGGACGGGTCCCGGCTGCACGTGGTCATCCCCGACGTCACGCGTCGCCACTGGGCCGTCAACATCCGCAAGTTCTCCCGGCGGATCCGCGACCTCGACCACCTCGTCGACCTCGGGAGCCTGCCGCTCCAGGCGGCCGAGTTCCTGCGCATGAGCGTGCGCGCCGGCCTCTCCATCGTCGTGAGCGGCGCGACGCACACGGGCAAGACGACCATGCTCGACGCGCTCCTGTCCGCGGCGCGGGCGTCCGATCGCATCGTCACGGTCGAGGAGACCTTCGAGCTGGATCCCGCGGGCCGCGACGTCGTGGCCATGCAGTGCCGGCAGCCGAGCCTCGAGGGCTCCGGGGAGATCACGCTGCGGCGCCTCATCAAGGAGGCGCTGCGCATGCGGCCCGACCGCCTCGTGGTCGGCGAGGTGCGCGAGGCGGAGTGCCTCGACCTCCTCATCGCGCTGAACTCCGGCGTGCCCGGCATGTGCTCCATCCACGCGAACAGCGCGCGCGAGGCCCTCGTGAAGCTGTGCACGCTGCCGCTCCTGGCCGGCCGCAACATCGACGCCGCCTTCGTCGTGCCGACCGTGGCGACGTCGGTCGACCTGGTGGTGCACCTGGAGGTGCTGCCGTCGGGCGCCCGGCGCGTCGTCGAGATCCTAGCCCCGGGAGGACGGCACTCCGGCATGGTCATCGAGGCGAGCTCGGTGTTCGCCCTCGAGGACGGCGTGCTGACCGCGACCGGAGGGCAGCCGGCGCACCTCGGCAAGTACCGCTCGGCCGGGCTCGACCCGCTCCGGATCCTGGTGGGCGCCCCGTGAGCGTCGCGCTCGGCCTGGCGCTCGGTGCCGGCCTCCTGCTCCTGATCGCGCCGCGCCTGTGGCCGGCGGCGGAGGGCGGCGTCGGCCGTGGTCGCGGCATGACCGCCGCGATCCACGACCGCCTCACCCACGCGGGGCTCGAGCGGGTGTCCGTCAGCTCCTTCCTCGCCGTCTCGGCGCTGGTGGGGCTCGCGGCCGCCGTGCTGGTCGAGGCGCTCCTCCGCGTCGACGGCGCCGCGCTCGCCGCGGGCGCCACCGGGCTCCTGCTCCCGTGGGTCGTCGTGGGCGCACGGTCCGCGGCACGCAGGCGGGCGCACCGCGACGTGTGGCCCGACGTCGTCGACCACCTCGTGAGCGCGGTCCGGGCGGGCATGGGGCTGCCGGACGCGGTCGCCTCCCTCGCCGTCGCGGGGCCCGCCGTGCTCCGGCCGGCGTTCCGGGAGTTCGCGTCCGTCCATCGCACGACGGGGAGCTTCGCCGTCGCGCTCGACGAGCTCAAGGACCGGCTCGCCGATCCCACGGCCGACCGGATCCTCGAGACGCTGCGCATGGCGCGCGAGGTCGGCGGCACCCAGCTGCCGGACGTCCTCCGCGGCCTCGCGCGCTTCCTCCGCGAGGAGGCCGCCATCCGCAGCGAGGCGGAGGCCCGGCAATCGTGGGTCGTCAACGCGGCCAAGCTCGGGGTCGCCGCGCCGTGGATCATCCTGGCCCTCCTGTCGACGCGGCCGGAGGCGGTCGCCGCCTACGACACGCCCGCCGGCACCGTGGTCATCGTGATCGGGCTCGCCGTGTCGGCGGTGGCGTACCGGCTGATGCTCGCCCTCGGACGTCTGCCCGAGGACGGGCGGTGGTTCGCATGACGGGCACCGAGTCCTGGGGCGCGGTCCTCGGGCTGATCGCCGGTCTCGGCCTCTGGACGATGATGGGCGCGGTGCCGCGCTTCCGACGTGCGCGCCTGCTCGACCGCGTCGCCCCGCACGTGCTCGACGTGTCGGAGGGCGCGCGGCGACACCTGGCGCTCACCACGGTGCACCCGCTCCCCGTGCTCGGGACGCTCGGCGCCCCTGCCGTGGTCCCGTTGCGCCGCGGGCTCGCGCGCGTGCTCGGCGGCACCGAGCGCATCGAACGGCTGCTCGGCCAGGCCGGATCCATGGAGGACGTGGAGCGGCACCGCTCCCGCCAGCTGGTCGGGCTCGTCCTCGGGGCCGCCGCGGGCGCGCTGATCGCCGCGCTCGCCGGCAGCGCCGCCCTCCTCTCCGGGGCCGTCCCGCAGGCGCAGCTCGTCGCCGTCCCCGTCGTCGCCGCGGTCGCCGGGCTGGTCGCGTACGACTCGGCGCTGGAGCGGCGGGCGAAGCGGCGGATCGCCCGCATCTCCGCCGAGCTGCCCACCGTGCTGGAGTTCCTGGCGCTCAGCCTCGCGGCCGGCGAGGGGCTGCTGGACGCCCTCCGTCGCGTCGCCCGCGTGGGCTCCGGCGAGCTCGCGGGGGAGCTGGGGCGCGTGGTCGCCGACGTCGGCACCGGCATCCCGGTGACCCGTGCGTTCGACGACCTCGCCCGCCGCCTCGCCCTCCCGTCCGTGTCCCGCCTCGTGGACCAGCTCGCCGGATCCCTCGAGCGCGGCACCCCGCTGGCCGAGGTCCTCCGCGCGCAGGCGCAGGACGCCCGGGAGGTCGCCAAGCGCGAGCTGCTCGAGAGCGCCGGCCGCAAGGAGGTGGGGATGCTCGTGCCGCTGGTGTTCCTGATCCTCCCGCTCACCATCGTCTTCGCGCTCTTCCCCGGCGTCTTCGTCCTGCAGCTCGGGCTGTAGGACGCCGCCCCCACCGACCCACCATCCCGACACCGACCGAGAGGCGACCACATGACCGACGAACGAGGCACGCTGGACCCGGACACGACGCCCGGGGCGTCCTGGGACGACGACCGCGGCGACGTCCCCGGCTGGGTGCTCATCACGCTCATGACGGCGGGGCTCGTCATCATCCTGTGGGGCGTCGCGGGGCCCCTCCTGCAGAACGTGTTCACCCAGGCCATCGACCGGGTCACGTCCTTCTGATGCGCGACGACCGCGGCTCCGCGCCCGCCGAGTTCGTCATGGTCGGTGCGCTGCTCGTGGTCCTCGCGCTGTCCGTGGTGCAGCTGGCGCTGGCGCTGCACGTGCGGACGACCGTGCTCGACGCCGCAGCGGAGGGGGCGCGCACGGCGGCGCTCGCCGGGGCCACGCGCGCGGACGGCGTCGAGCGCACCCGCGAGCTCATCACCACGGCCGTGGGGGAGCGGTACGCGCAGGACGTGACGGCGGGCACGGGCACCGTGCTCGGGCACGCGGTGGTCAGCGTCACGGTCCGGACGACCCTGCCGCTCGTCGGCCTGCTCGGCGTCGACCACGGCCTGGAGGTGACGGGGCATGCGGCCGTCGAGCGCCTGGGCTGACGACCGGGGATCCGCGGCGCTGGAGTTCATCACGGCGGGCGTGCTCCTGCTGGTGCCGCTCGTGTACCTGGTCCTCGCCCTGTCGGCGATCCAGGGGGCGGCGCTCGGCACGGAGGGCGCGGCGCGCCAGGCGGCCCGGGTCTACGTGCGCGCGGACGACGACGCGTCCGGCCGGCGCGAGGCGCGATCCGCGGTGGACGTCGCACTCGCCGACCACGGTGTCCCGCCCGACGGCATCGCGCTCGACATCACCTGCACGCCGGATCCGACGCGCTGCCACGCGCCGCGCTCGCTCGTGCACGTGTCCGTCCGCGTCGCGGCCGCGCTGCCGCTCGCCCCGCCCGTGATCGGCCCGGACGAGCCGGGCTCCGTCGCGGTCCACGGCGACGCGGACGAGCGCGTGTCGGTCTTCGCCCGCGGGGCCGGCTGATGCGCGCGGGCGGTGGGCGCCTCTGGGGCGGAGCGGGGTGGCGCTCGACGGCGTCGTCGGGCGACGAGGGCTCGATCCTGCCGCTGGTGATCGCGTCCTGCGCGCTCGGGCTGGCCGTGATCCTCATGGTGTCCGCGGCGTCCTCGCTCTACCTCGAGCGCGTGCGGCTGTTCTCCCTGGCGGACGCGGCTGCGCTGGCGGGCGCCGAGTCCTTCGACGTGGACGCCGGCGGCGGGCCGGCGGCCGTGGTCGCGGACGACCGAGGGGCGACGCTGCCGCCGCTCACGGACGACGCCGTCGCGGCCGCGGTGGCGGGCTTCCTGGCCGACGAGCCGACCGGCGGCCTCCGCGACCTCCACCTCGACAGCGCGGACACGCCGGACGGCCGGAGCGCGCGCGTCACCCTGTCGGCCACGTGGATCCCGCCCGTCGCGTCGCTGCTCGTTCCCGACGGCGTGCGCATCGACGTCACGAGCACGGCGCGCAGCGTGCTGGTCGGTCCGGGCGGCGCGGCGGCGGGTCCGGCGGGAGGTGGGTGAGCGGAGCAGCCCCGATCGGTCCGCGAGACGCGGGGCGTCAGCGGGCGGTGCCGCGCGGCCGCGGCACGTACCGCGGCACGTACCGCACGAGGATCCCCGCGCCGATGAGCCCGAGCACGCCCATCACACCGCTGGCGACGGTGAGCGACGCCGCCGCGGTGGTGGCCGCGATGAGGAGCGGGGAGGCGGCGCTGCCGGCGTCTCCCGTGAAGCGCCAGGCGCCGAGGAAGGGCGCCGGGTCGTCCTTCGGGGCGAGGTCGGAACCGAGGGTCATGAGGATCCCCGAGCCGATGCCGTTCGCGACCGACATGAACATGGCCACCCCGATGAACCACTGCACGTTCGTCGGCAGGTCGGGGGTGAGGGCGAGCACGAGGTAGCCGGCGCCGAGCCCGACCATCGACGGCACGGCGCTCCAGAGGCGGCCGAAGCGGTCCATGATCTGGCCGCTCGCGTAGAAGAGGGCGAAGTCCACGCCGCCCGCGATGCCGATGATGAGCGCCGTGTTCGCGTCCGAGATGCCGATGCTCACGGCCCACAGGGGGAGGAGCACGCCGCGGCCCGCGCGCATCGCGCCGATGAGGGCAGCGCCGGATCCGAGCTTCACGAGCACGCCCTTGAACCGCCACAGGGTGCGCGCGAGGCCGGCCGACTCGCGGGCTGGGGGAGCGGTGCCCGCGGCCGCGGCGACGGACTCGTCGTCCTGGGGTTCGCCGGCGGTCGCGGGCGCGGCGCTCTGCAGGTCGGCCGCCCGGTTGCGCCGCACGACGTCCATCGGGTCGGGCAGCACGATGAGCGTCACGGCGGCCGCGAGGCACGCGACGATGTGGATCACGAAGGCCGACTGCGACGCCCCCGTCAGGTGGATCACGCCGGCCGCGAGGAACGGCCCCACGAAGTACCCGGCGCGGAACGTGCCGCCGAGGGTCGAGAGCGCGCGGGCCCGGTAGGTCTGCGGCACGAAGCTCGTCATGAACGCGTGCCGGGCGAGCGCGAACACGGCCGTCGAGACGCCGATGAGGAACACGCCCACGCCGAGCACGAGCGGGTTCGGCGCGAGGAGGCAGAGCACCAGGCCGCCGATGGAGACGAAGGCCGCGCCGATCATGGCGGTCCGCTCGCCGATGCGGCTGACCACGGATCCGCTCGGGATGTCGCCCACGAGCTCGCCGAGCATGATCATGCCGCCGATGAACGCCGCGATCGCGAGCGAGGCGCCGAGGCTGCCCGCGACGATCGGGATGATGGGGATGATCGCGCCCTCGCCGATGGAGAAGAGGAGCGCGGGGAGGAGCGCGGGGAGCGCGACCTGGCGCAGGGAGAAGGGGGTCTCGGGGGTCGACATCGCCCCCGAGCCTACGCGCGGGCGGGTCCCGCCCCGGACGGCGGCGACGGCCCGGACGGCGGCGACGGCCCGGACGGTAGGCTGGGCGGCACCATGATCGACCAGGACTTCTCTTCGCGGATCACAGAATTGCGCGACACCTACTCGAACATCCGCTCGGTCGTCGGCGTCGAGCGCCTGCAGCAGGAGGTCGAGGAGCTGAGCGCCCAGGCGGGCGAGCCCGACCTCTGGGATGACACGGAGAAGGCGCAGAAGGTCACGAGCGACCTGAGCCACCGCCAGTCCGAGCTGGCCCGCATCGACGAGCTCCAGCGGCGCCTCGACGACCTCGACGTGCTGGTCGAGATGGCCAAGGACGACGAGGAGTCCGCCGAGGAGGCGGTCGTCGAGCTCGACGGCATCACGAAGATCATGGACGAGCTCGAGGTGCAGACGCTCCTCAACGGCGAGTTCGACCCGCGCCCCGCGGTGATCACGATCCGCGCGGGCGCCGGCGGCGTCGACGCCGCCGACTTCGCCGAGATGCTCATGCGCATGTACCTGCGCTGGGCCGAGCAGCACGACTACTCCGCCACCGTGCTCGACACCTCCTACGCGGAGGAGGCGGGCATCAAGTCGGCGACCTTCGAGATCGACGCGCCCTACGCCTTCGGCACGCTGTCGGTGGAGGCCGGCACGCACCGCCTCGTGCGCATGAGCCCCTTCAACTCCGCCGGCAAGCGCCAGACGTCCTTCGCGGCGGTCGAGGTCGTGCCGCTCATCGAGCAGACCGAGTCCATCGAGATCCCCGAGAACGACATGCGGGTCGACGTCTTCCGCTCGTCCGGCCCCGGCGGCCAGTCCGTCAACACGACCGACTCCGCGGTGCGCATCACCCACCTGCCGACCGGCATCGTCGTGACCTGCCAGAACGAGAAGAGCCAGATCCAGAACCGCGCCGCCGCCCTCCGGGTGCTGCAGTCGCGGCTGCTCCTCGTGCAGCGCGAGCAGGAGGCGGCCACGAAGAAGGAGCTCGCCGGCAACATCACGGCGAGCTGGGGCGACCAGATGCGCAGCTACGTGCTCGCGCCGTACCAGATGGTCAAGGACCTCCGCACGGAGCACGAGGTCAACAACCCGTCGAACGTGTTCGACGGCGACCTCGACGGCTTCATCTCCGCGGGGATCCGCTGGCGGAAGTCGCCCGACCGCGCCTGAGAGAGTCCGGGGGACCGCTCGCCGCGGTGAGTCGATGCGGCGAATGACCCCTCCCGTGCCTAGGGTCGTACCGACATGATCAGGTTCGACCACGTATCCAAGGTGTATCCCGGCAACCCCCGACCGGCGCTGAGCTCCGTCGACCTCGAGATCCTCCGGGGGGAGTTCGTCTTCCTCGTCGGCGCGTCCGGGTCCGGCAAGTCCAGCTTCCTGCGTCTCGTGCTCAAGGAGGACCGGCCCACGCAGGGCACGATCCACGTCCTGGGCCAGCAGCTGAACCAGCTGTCGAGCCGCAAGGTCCCCTACTACCGGCGGAGCCTCGGGGTGGTGTTCCAGGACTTCCGGCTGCTCCCCAACAAGTCGGTGTTCGACAACGTCGCCTTCACGCTCCAGGTGATCGGCAAGTCGCGCGGCTTCATCCAGGAGGCCGTCCCCGACGTCCTCAACATGGTCGGGCTCAAGGGCAAGGAGCAGCGGCTGCCGCACGAGCTGTCGGGCGGCGAGCAGCAGCGCGTCGCCATCGCCCGCGCCGTGGTCAACAAGCCCGCCGTGCTCCTCGCCGACGAGCCCACGGGCAACCTGGACCCGCTGACGAGCGCCGGCATCATGCAGGTGCTCGAGCGGATCAACGCCAACGGCACCACCGTGATCATGGCCACGCACGACTCCGGCATCGTCGACCAGATGCAGAAGCGCGTCATCGAGCTGATCGGCGGCGAGGTCGTCCGCGACGAGATGGGCGGGCAGTACCAGACCTCCGCCATCGACCTGCCGCGCACGGCCGAGAACCCGGTCGGCGTGAACCCCGAGCACCCGCCCGTGGCCGCGCCCACTCCGGTGTTCGTGCCGGCGGCCCCGCTGCCCGCTCCCGTGCGCCCGACGGCGCCCGCCGAGCCCGCGACCGCGGCGGAGCGTCGCGAGCAGGCCCGTCGCGACAAGCAGCGCCGCGCCGACGAGAAGGCCCGCGCCAAGGAGGAGGCCGCCCGCGAGGCGGCCGCCGCCAAGGCCGCGCGGAAGGCGCCGAAGGAGCGCCCGACAGCGTCCGCCGCGCCCGTCCCGGCTCCGGCCGCGCCGACCGTCGTGCCGGCGGCGTCGCCCGTCCGGGAGCCGGAGCCGGTGACGGACGCGCAGCGGGCGACCGACGCGCAGCCCGCCCGCACCCCGCGCGAGGACACACCGGCCTACGCGCCGTCCGCCTTCGCCGAGGCCGCCCGCGTGGATCCCGTCCCCGAGCGCGACGCCGAGCGCGACCGTCCCGCGCCCACGGAGGAGCGCCGCCCGGCGACCCCCGTCCGCCCGGAGCCGACGGCGCCGGAGCCCACGCGACCGGAGCCGTCGCGCGCGGAGCCCGTCCGCCCGGGGACCGTCGAGCAGGCGCCGTCGCGCGCCGTGCCCGTCATCCGCGACGAGGCGCCCGTCGTCGACGACGCGCCGCCCGCCGCACCGACCCCGCCGAGCAGGCGCAACGGCGGCGGCGCCGCTCCGGCCGCGCCGAGCACCGGATCCATCCGCCGGCTCCCCGAGGGCACCGGCGTCATCCGCCTCCCCGACCTGACCGGCGGCGAGGGCGGGCCCGTGCCCGCCGACGGGCGCGACGACGCCGAGCTCGCCGAGCTCGGCCTGGCCGAGAAGCTGGGGCTCCGGGCCCGCGGCGAGTCGCCGGACGACACCGGCGCACAGGATGTGGGGCCCACGCGATGAGAATCGGACTCGTCCTCTCCGAGGTCGGCCACGGCCTCCGTCGGAACGTCAGCATGGTCGTCTCGGTCGTGCTCGTCACCTTCATCTCGCTCACGTTCGTGGGCGCCGCCGTGCTGCTGCAGATGCAGATCGGCCAGATGAAGAACTACTGGTACGACCGCGCCCAGGTCGCGATCGACTTCTGCACCGACACGTCGGTGCCGAGCGAGACGTGCGTCAACGGCAAGGCCACCCAGGAGCAGATCGACGCCGTCAAGCAGCGGCTCGACAGCGACACCCTCGCCCCGTTCATCGACAAGTACTACTTCGAGGACCAGGACACCGCGTACAAGAACTTCCAGGAGCAGTTCAAGGGCGACCCCGTCACCGAGCTGGTGCAGCCCGAGTTCCTCAACGAGGCGTTCTGGGTGAACCTCAAGGACCCCTCGAAGTCGGACATCCTGAGCGACAGCCTCTCCGGCCTCGCGGGCGTGGAGAACGTGACCGACCAGCGGCAGTACCTCGACCAGATCTTCTCGATCCTGAACGCGGCCAGCCTCACCGCCGTCGGCATCGCGGGGCTCATGCTCGTGGCCGCCGCCCTCCTCATCGCCACCACGATCCGCCTGTCCGCGTTCTCGCGGAGACGGGAGCTCGGCATCATGAGGCTGGTCGGGGCGTCGAACCGCTTCATCCAGACCCCGTTCATCCTCGAGGGCGTGTTCGCGGCGCTCATCGGGTCGGTGCTCGCCAGCGCGGCGACGGTGGCGCTGGTGAAGTTCTTCGTGCAGGGGTTCCTGAGCTCGCGGCTCACGTCGATATCGCTCGTGAACATGGACGATGCGCTGCTCGTGGTGCCGATCCTCCTCGGCGTGGGCGTCGTGCTGGCGGCCGTCTCGGCGAACTTCGCGATCAGCAGGTACCTGCGGATCTGATCCTCCGGTAGGCTGATGGGCTGCCCGGATCCGGGCGCATCCACCCGAACCATCGAGGAGTCCACCGTGCCCAGGGAACGTGGCGAGAAGGTGGTGGCGACCAACCGCAAGGCGCGCCACGACTACACCATCGAGTCGACCTACGAGGCCGGCCTCGTGCTCACGGGCACCGAGGTCAAGTCGCTCCGGCAGGGGCGCGCGTCGCTCGTCGACGGCTACGCGTTCGTGGACGCCGGGGAGGCCTGGCTCGACGCGGTGCACATCCCCGAGTACAACCAGGGAACCTGGAACAACCACCCGGTGCGCCGCAAGCGCAAGCTGCTCCTGCACAAGGAGCAGATCCTCAAGATCCACACGAAGGTCAAGGAGGGCGGCTACACGGTCGTCCCCCTGCAGCTCTACTTCGTGGACGGCCGCGCCAAGGTCGAGCTCGCCATCGCGAAGGGCAAGAAGGAGTACGACAAGCGCCAGACGCTCCGTGAGCGCCAGGACAAGCGCGAGGCCGACCGTGCCATGGCGTCGCACCGACGCCTCGGCGAGTAGCGCCTCCGCCCCCGGGTGGTGCGTGGAGCTCCGGCCGGGTAACATGGAGGGCTGGTCGCACAAGTCGCGGCCGGTGATTGACAACTCGACAGCGTGGAACATGCGACCCGGCTCGGGCGCCCCTCGGGGTGCTCTGCCGTTCATGGGGATGATCGGTTTCGACATTGCCTGAATGACTGCGAGAAGCGGGTCGAGGATGCAGGGCTATCTCGTAAACGCTCTCTGCAAAATACAACTGCCAATAACAAGCAGTCGTCCTTCGCTCTCGCTGCCTAAGCGAGCGAACTAACAGGACCGTCGACCCGGTGATGCTCTCTATCCGGTAAGTCGGCGTCAGAAAAGGGAGCTCGCTGCGCGGTCGTGCCTCAGGGCCGCGCGGGACTCGAACTGAGGCTGGGCCCGTCGGATCAGATGCCAGGAGCAAGTTCCGGGGCCGAGCAGGACGCCTTTCCTGGATACACCCGTAGAAGGCGCAGGATTACAGCAGTGGACCGGGGTTCGATTCCCCGCATCTCCACCATGGCGTCGCATGTCCCACGCTCGTCGAGTCGCCGGATCCGTCCGGCAGACGAAGGCCCCGTCCATCAGGACGGGGCCTTCGTCGTGCACGGGACGCGTCTCAGCGCACCGGCGTCCGCGGGGCCGCCGGGGCGGGCGCTCCCGGATCCGACGTGGCGAGCGCCGGCGCCGTGGTCGCGAGGGCGGGCGAGCCGGTGCGGCCGCGGCGCCGACGCGCGCGCCCGCCCGAACGGCCGTACACGAGGTACATCGTGAGCCCCATGATGACCATGAGCAGCACCGTGTAGACGAACGTGATGCTCATCGAGTCGAGGTTCGCCTCGCCCTCCGTGCTCGCCTTGATCGCGATGCCGAGCGGCTCGTACAGCGGCTGGTAGAGGAAGACGGCCGCGTCGTAGTCGTCGAGCAGGCTGTTGAAGTTGAGCGCGCTGATGGCGGCGACCGTGGGGATCACGAGCGGCACCAGCACGCGGCGGAACGTCGTGAGCGACCGGGCGCCGAGGATCCGCGCCGCGTCCTCCAGCGCCGGCGGCACGCTCGCGAACGCGGCCTTCAGCAGCCGCAGCGTGAACGGCACCTTCACCACGATGTAGGCCACGAGCAGCAGCCACGTCGTGCCCGTGAGCACCTGCCCGCCGACGAGCGCCTGCGGGCGGTCGAAGGTCTGCAGGAGCGCGAGGGCGATGAGGATCGTCGGCAGGATCCACGGGATGTGCAGCAGGTACTCGATCGCCGCGGTCAGCCAGTTGCGGTTGCGCTGGACCATGCGCGCGACGAACAGGAGGCCGGCCACCACGATCACGGCCGCGAGGGCGCTGTAGACGAGGCTCACGACGAACGGCCGCAGCACGTCGGGGGAGCCGAGCACGGTCGCGTAGTTCCGCAGGGTGAAGGACGCGGGCGTGATGGTGCCCGTCTGCACGCTCTTCGAGTCGAGGAACGAGAACAGCACGATGAGGACCACGGGCAGCGCGTAGACCACGAACAGGGCGTACGCGACCACGTGCACGACGGCGTTCACGACGGGGTTCCGGATGCGCTGCTTCTGCAGCGGCGTCGCGACCTTGGCGACCGAGAAGTGCACGCCCGACCTCTCGACGCGGTTCATGATCGCGAGGAGCACGATCGTCGCGACGCCGAGCACGATCGCGAGGAGCGCGGCGAGGTCGCGGGAGCTCGTGCTCTTGGAGAACGTGACGATCATGGGCGCCACCGTCTGGAAGCCCGTGCCGCCGAGCACCAGGGGAGCGGTGAGCGCCCCGAGGCCGGTGAGGAACGTGAGCACGGTGACCGCGAAGATCATGGGGCGCAGCGCCGGCAGCACGATGCGGAAGAGGATCCGTCCGGTGCCCGCGCCCATGCTCCGCGCGGCCTCGATGGTCTGGTGGTCGATGGCCGCGAGGCTCGAGCGCAGGAACAGCATGTGGTTCGTGGTGGTGGCGAAGGTCATCACGATGACGACCGCGAAGTAGCCGGAGAACCAGTCGGGGTCGAGGTCCGGGACGACGCGCTGGGCGATGGCCGTGACGAACCCGTAGCGCCCGTAGATGAAGTCGTACCCGGCCGCGAGCACGATGCCGCCGTAGATGAGCGTCGTGGCGTAGCCGAGCCAGAGCACGCGGGATCCGCGCACCACGAAGTACTCGGTGACCAGCACGATGAAGATGCCGACCACGTTGACCGTGACGGCGAGCGTCACCGCGAGGAGCAGGCTGTTGCCGACGCTGCGCATCGCCCGGTCGGAGCCCACGAGCTTCTCGAGCGCGCGGCCGCTGAAGGCGCCGTCGGGGAAGAACGTCGTGACGAGCAGGTTCGCGTTCGGGAACACGAGGAACGTGACGATGAACCACAGCGCGGCGACGAGCACCACGACGCCGAGGGGGGAGCGCAGCAGCGCGCGGACGGGGGTGCGCACGGCTACGACCGGTACTGCAGGATCGCGGTCGGGTCGATGCCGACGGCGACCTCTGTGCCGGGCGCGAGCGGCGGAGCGCCCGTCTCGGCGACCAGGGCGGTCACGGCGTCATCCCCGAGGTCGATCCGGTACGTGCTGTGGGAGCCGTGGTACGAGCGCTCGGCGACGACGCCGTCGATGCGCACGCGGGCCGGATCCGCCGCAGCGGCGTCGCGGGCGTCCACCGACACGCGCTCGAGCCGCACGTAGGCGCGCCCCGACGCGTCGAGGCCCGACGCACCCGCCGCGCGGAGCCGGGCGACCGTGGCGGGCCCGAGGGCGTTGATGGCGCCGACGAAGGTCGCGACGAACTCCGTGGCCGAGCGCTCGTAGACCTCCTCGGGGGTGCCGACCTGCTCGATCCGGCCCGCGTCGAAGACGGCGATGCGGTCGCTCATGGTGAGCGCCTCCTCCTGGTCGTGCGTCACGTACACGGTCGTGATGCCGAGGCGCGACTGCAGGCCCTTCAGCTGCTCGCGCAACTGGACGCGGAGCTTGGCGTCGAGGTTCGACAGCGGCTCGTCGAGCAGCAGGATCCGCGGCTCCAGCACGAGCGCCCGCGCGATGGCGACGCGCTGCTGCTGCCCGCCGGAGAGCTCGGCGACGTCCTTGTCGAGCTGCGCGGCGCTCAGCTCGACCTGGTCGGCCATGGCCCGCACGAGCCGGTCGGTCTCCGCCTTGCCGGCCTTGCGCACCGTGAGGCCGAAGGCGATGTTCTGCCGCACCGACATGCTCGGAAAGAGCGCGTAGTTCTGGAACACCATGCCGACGCGGCGCTTCTCGCTGGGCAGCCTGGTCGCGACCTGCCCGTCGATGACGATGTCGCCACGGCTCGGGTCCACGAATCCGGCGAGCGTGCGGAGCGCGGTGGTCTTGCCGCAGCCGGAGGGCCCGAGGAGCGTGAAGAACTCGCCCTCGTGGATCTCCAGGTCGAGGCCCGGGATCGCCACCTGGTCGCCGAAGCGCACCTCGACGTCGTCGAAGCGGATCATCAGGGCAGGTACTCCAGCTCGGTCTTCTCGACCCAGTCGGCGATGTGCTCGCGCACGAAGCCGTAGTCGACGTCCTGCTTGTCGAGCGACTCGATGAGCTCCTTCACGGCCGGCAGCGCCTTCTCGCGCGCGGTCGTGTTGACGGGGTAGCTGGAGAACCGCTCGGCGAACGCGCCCTGGACGTCGGCGCTGCCGAACCAGTCGATGAAGGCGCGGGCGCGCTCCTCCTTCTTCGTGCCCGCGATCTCGGCGATCTGCTCGGTGACGAACGGGACGCCGGCCTTCGCGGGGACGATCTCGGTGGTCGTGCCGTACTGCGCGTCGCGGGCCGCGATCCCGCTCGACGGGAGCGTGCCGAAGGAGACCTCGCCGCGGGAGAGGCGGGCGTAGAGGTCCGTGCCCTCGACCGCGGGGGATCCGTTCGCGAAGTAGTCGTGCACGACCTGCCATCCGGCGTCGCTGATGCCGAGGTCGCCGTCGGGGTCCGCGTACGGCGCGAGGAGGCCCGCGAGGATGAGCTGCGGGGTCGCCTCGCCGAGCCGCGTGTTCACCTCGTACTTCCCCTCGTACTCCGACGTGGGGAGGTCCGTGACGTCCTCCGGCACGTCGCCGCCGGAGGTCTGCTTCGCGTCGTGCACGGTGACGATCGCCTGCTCCACGAGCGGCCAGTAGGCGCCGTCCGCCGGGTCGCCGGCGGCCCGGTCGACCTCGCCGGACCACGCGGGCGTGTACGCGGTGATGGCGTCCTCGGCCTTGAGGTCCTCGAAGTACATGGTGTTGAGGCCGAACACCACGTCCCCGACGGGGTTGTTCCTCTCGGCGACGATGCGGTTCGCGAGGTCGGCGCCGCCGAGGCCCACGATCTGGATGTCGAAGCCCGCCTTCGCGGCCTCCGCCGTGACCCAGTCGCCGCGGCCGTCCCCGTTCGAGTTCGTGTAGACGATGAGCGTGTCGCCCGAGGCGGGGGAGGCCGCGGGATCCGCGGTGCCGCCGCCCGCCGACCCGCATCCGGTGAGCGCGAGCCCGGCCGCCACGGCGGCGGCGAGGGAGGCGGTGAGACGGCGGGCGCGGTTCTTCATGGTGTCCTCTCGGAGGGAGCACGTCGGCGTGCTCGCGGGCGGCCGCGCCGGATCGGCACGGAAGTCCCCACCCTATGAGCGGGGTCCCCGGCCTCCCGATCGGGCGGTCGCTGTTGGCCCGCTGTTCAGCACGGGGACACCCGCGACGTTTCCCCAGGTGAGGAGCAAACTGGAGGCGGGCACGTCGCCCGCGCCCACGGGGGCGGGAATGCATAGCCCGTGTATGGGATTCGATACCTCATGACCGAACGCACCACGACGGGCACGACCCCGACCGCCGACCAGGAGCGCACGCGATGGCAGGCCTTCTGGGTCTGCGTCGGCGTCGCGGCCCTCACCATCCTCGACCTCTCCAAGGTGAACGTCGGCCTGCCGTCGATCGAGGAGTCCCTCGGCGCCGGGTCCACCGACCTGCAGCTGATCGTCGCGGGCTACGCGCTCGCGTTCGGCCTGGCCCTCGTGCCCGCCGGGCGCCTTGGGGACATCCGCAGCCGCCGCCTCATGTTCGTCATCGGCCTCAGCTCCTTCACCGTCGCGAGCCTCCTCTGCGCCATCGCGCCGGACGTGAAGACCCTCGTGGTCGCGCGGATCCTGCAGGGCGTGGCCGCCGGCATCCAGATGCCGCAGGTGCTCGGCCTCATCCAGCAGCTGTTCCAGGGGGAGGAGCGGGCGCGCGCGTTCGGCCTGTTCGGCGCCGTGGTCGGCATCTCGACGGCGTTCGGGCCGACGCTCGGCGGCCTCCTCATCCAGCTCGGCGGCCCCGAGGACGGCTGGCGGCTGCTGTTCTGGATGAACATCCCGCTCGGCATCGTCGCCATCGCCTTCGCGCTCAAGCTGCTGCCGCGGAGGCAGGCGAGGCCCACGGGGAAGGTGGGGCTCGACCCGGTCGGCGTGCTGCTGCTCGCCGTCGCGACCTTCTCGCTCATGCTGCCGTTCGTGCTCACCACCGGCGGCCCCGACGACGACGCGCGCCGCTGGATCTGGCTGGCCGGCGCCGTCGTGGCGGCCGCGCTCTTCGTCGCGTGGGAGCGGCGCTACGAGCGATCGGGCAAGTCGCCCGTCGTGCACTTCGCCCTCTTCCGGCTCTCCTCGTACCGCAACGGGATCCTGATCGCCACGGCCTACTTCGCCGCCATCCCCGCCGTGTTCCTGCTCACGACGCTGTACCTCCAGCAGGGGCTCGGCCTCGCGCCCGTCTTCGCCGGGATGGTCAGCATCCCGTTCGCGCTGTCGTCGGCGGTCACGGCCTGGATCGGGGGACGGCTGGTGTCCCGCCTCGGCCGGCAGCTCGTGGTGATCGGCCTCGCGGTCGTCGCAGGCGGGATCACCCTGCTTCTCCTCGCCGCCGTCCTGACGCCCGCGGAGGTGACGCCGTGGGCGATGGCCGCGGCCATGCTGGTGGCGGGCGTCGGCGCGGGCTTCGTCATCTCGCCGAACCAGACGCTCACGCTCGCCGAGATCCCCGTCACGGAGGGCGGCGTGGCCGGGTCCATGGCGCAGGTCGGCCAGCGCGTGGGCACGGCGGTGGGAGTCGCGGCCGCGTCGGCCACGTTCTTCAGCACCCTCTACGCGGAGGCCACCGGCGGCGGCGACGCGAGCCTCGCGGTGTACCACGACGGGTTCCGGAACGGCTTCCTCGTGACCATCGGGCTGCTGGCGGTGGCGCTCGCGCTCGGCCTCGTGGACCTCGGCCAGCGGCGGCGTCGGCGCCAGCGCGCCGCGACGGCCTGAGCGGTCGGTCCCCCGGGCGGGCTCAGCGCGCGACGACCGCCAGCACCGCGTCGTGGAGGCGCCCGTTGGTGGCGAGCGCGGATCCGTGCCAGGGGCCGGCCTCGCCGTCGATCGACGTGAAGCGCCCGCCTGCCTCCTCGATCACCGGGATGAGCGCGGCCATGTCGTAGGGCTTCAGGTCGTGCTCGCCCGCGATGTCGAGGAGTCCCTCGGCGAGGAGCATGTAGGCCCACATGTCGCCGAAGTCGCGGGAGCGCTTCACCCGGCCGGAGAGGTCGAGGAGCTCGTCCAGGCGGTCGGCATCGCGCCAGCGCTGCACGCCCGCGACGCTCATCGAGGCGTCCTCGAGCCGGGCGACGTCGGAGACCCGGATCCGCCGCTCCTGCGACGTGGTGGCCTGGCCCAGCGTGTCGTCGACGTAGGCGCCGAGGCCCGTCGCGCCCCACCAGCGGCGGCCGAGCGCGGGCGCGCTCACGACGCCGACCACGGGCACGCCGTCCACCGCCAGCGCGATGAGGGTGCCCCACACGGGCACGCCGCGCGCGTAGTTCGAGGTGCCGTCGATCGGGTCGACGATCCACTGCCGTGACGACGACCCGCTCGTGCCGTACTCCTCGCCCAGCACGCTGTCGTGCGGGCGGCTCTCGGCGATGCCCGCGCGGATCGCCCGCTCGACCGACGTGTCGGCGTCGGTGACCCAGCTGGAGTCGGCCTTCGTCTCCACGGCGAGGTCGGCGGAGCGGAAGCGGTCGAGCGAGATCGCGTCGGCCATGTCGGCCAGCTCCCGCGCGAGCCGCAGGTCGGACGACAGGGAGTGCAGGGGTTCGGAGGCCACGGGGACGAGCCTAGCGATCGGCCTGGTCGCCCTTCGCCGCGTCGGAGCGGTTCGCGACCAGGTGCTGGAGCGAGTGCAGCCGCTCGCGCCCGGCGTCGCCCAGCTCGCCCGCCTCGACCCGGTCGACGATCTCCCAGTCGTGCGCCTCGGTCAGCGGGATCCCGCCGGGCGGCTCGCCCTCCGGCAGGTGCGCGTAGCTGGCGAACGAGCGGAGGATGTTGGCCGGATCCACGTGCCCGAGGCCGAACGAGCGGACGCCCGGGGTGTCGATGATCCAGCCGTGCCCGCCGTCGCCCGTCTCGACGCGCATCGAGACCGTGGAGCTCGAGGTGTGGCGTCCGCGACCGGTGACCTGGTTGACGACGCCGGTGGCGCGCTTGGCGTCCGGCACGAGCGCGTTGACGAGCGTGGACTTGCCGACGCCCGAGTGCCCGACGGCGACGGTCGTCCGGTCGGCCAGCAGCGCGCGCAGCTCCTCGAGCGGCACGTCGTCCGAGCGGCTGAGCACGATCGGCACGTCGAGCACCCGGAAGTGCGCCGCGAAGGGCGCGGGGTCCGCGACGTCGGACTTCGTGATGCAGAGGATCGGCTGGATCCCCGCGTCGAACGCGGCGACCAGGTAGCGGTCCACGAGGCGCGCCCGGGGCTCGGGCTCCGCGGCCGCGACCACGATGAGCATCTGGTCGGCGTTCGCCACGATGACGCGCTCGACGGCGTCGGAGTCGTCCGCGCTCCGGCGCAGCAGCGTGCGACGCGGGGCGATGCGGACGATGCGCGACAGGCTGCCCTCGTCGCCCGAGGTGTCGCCCACGATGTCGACGCGGTCGTTCGTGACCACGGCCTTCTTGCCGAGCTCGCGCGCGCGGGTGGCGGTGAGCGTGTGCTCGTCCGGGGTGTCCTCGCCGACGAGCACGCCGAAGCGGCCGCGGTCGACCGTGAGCACGCGGCCCTCGACGGCGTCGGTGTGCCCGGGTCGCTGCTTGCTGCGCGGCTTGTTGCCCTTGGGGTTCGGCCGCACCCGCACGGACGACTCGTCGTAGGCGTCCCAGACGCCGTCGTCCTCCTCGGGATCCGCGAGCCAGCTCACAGGAGCCCGCCGACGCCGCCCGGCGCGCCCGGCCCGGTGATGCCGCCGAGGGCGAGCGGGTCGACCGCGGCGCGGGGCGCGCGTCCGAGGAGCGCGCCGATCCACAGCTCCGGGAACTCGGGCAGCGTCTTGGCGGTGGTGCCGATGTCGTCGATCTCGACGCCGGGGACCGCGAGGCCGATGATCGCGCCCGCCGTGGCCATCCGGTGGTCCTCGTAGGCCCGCCAGGGGCCGCCGTGCAGCGGCGCGGGCTCGATCGCGAGCCCGTCCTCGAGCTCGGTGACGGATCCGCCGAGGCCGGTGATCTCCGCCGCCAGCGCGGCGAGGCGGTCGGTCTCGTGCCCGCGCAGGTGCCCGATGCCCGTGATGCGGCTGGGCCCGTCGGCGAGGGCCGCCAGGGCCACGAGAGCGGGCGCGAGCTCGCCGCCGGTGCTGAGGTCGAGGTCGACTCCCGGGATCCGGCCGCCCGCGGCGAGCCCCGGCCCGCCGTCCACGACGAGCGCGTCGCCCTCGCGGGTGACCGTGGCGCCGAAGCGCGGGAGGAGGTGCGCGAGGTCGGCGCCGACCTGGGTGGTCTCCTCCGGCCAGCCGGGCACGGCGACGCGCCCGCCCGCGACGATCGCGGCGCAGAGGAACGGCGCCGCGTTGGAGAGGTCCGGCTCGACGGCGACCTCGCGGCCGGCGATGGGGGAGGAGGGCACGATCCAGAGGCCGGGCTCCGGGCTCTCGACGACGACGCCGCGCTCCGCGAGCGTGCGGATCGTCATCTCGATGTGCGGCATGCTCGGCAGAGTGGCGCCCGTGTGCCGGAGCCGGAGCCCCTGGACGAAGCGCGGCGCCGCGAGCAGCAGGCCCGAGACGAACTGGCTGGAGGCGGACGCGTCGATGGCGATCTCGCCGCCCGGCACCTCGCCCGTGCCGTAGAGGCTGAACGGGAGGGCGCGACGGCCGTCGTCGTTGACGTCCACGCCGAGCGCGCGGAGGGCCTCGATCGTGCCGGACATGGGACGGCGGCGGGCGCTCGGGTCGCCGTCGAAGGAGACCGGGCCGAGGGCGAGCGCGGCGACCGGCGGCAGGAAGCGCATGACCGTGCCGGCGAGGCCGCACTCGACGGTGACGCCGCCTGCGAGCTCCGCCGGGGTGATCCGCAGGTCGGGACCGAAGGCGCCGTCGCCGTCGACCTCCTCGATCACCGTGCCGAGGGAGCGCAGCGCCTCGACCATGAGCCGCGTGTCCCGCGAGCGGAGCGGGGAGCGCAGCGTCGAGGGGGAGTCGGCGAGGGCGGACAGCACCAGCTCGCGGTTGGTCAGGCTCTTGGATCCCGGCAGCGGCACGCTCGCGTCGAGCGGCCCCTCGGCGACCGGCGCGGCCCACGGCCCGTCGTCGTCGGGCACCGGCGCATGGGTCCGGTCGTCGTCGTACGGGCTGAAGGTCGGACCGGAATACCTGAAGATCTCCATGGGTTCACCAGAGTACCGGGCACGCGTCCGGCAGGCCCGGATCCCGGGCCGGGAAGGAAGACCCGTGATCACGAGGACAGCACCGGCGGCCCCGTCCGCCGAGCTCGTGCGCGCCGTAGAATCTGCCTTGATGGCCAATTCGAGGAACACCAGTCACGACGCGCCGGCCGACACCACCGGGGGAGACGCGAAGCCCGCGTCGGAGGCGCCCGCGGAGCTCGTGGAGGCCGTCGTGCAGTCCACGGAGGACGCCGCGGACCAGCAGGAGGCCGAGCGGGCCGAGGTCGAGGAGTCGCGCGCGGCCCAGCCCGGCGACAACCGCGAGCTCTTCGAGGAGCAGGCGCTCCCCTTCATCGACCAGCTCTACGCCGCGGGCCTGCGCATGACGCGCAACCCCGCCGACGCGCAGGACCTGGTGCAGGAGACGTTCGTGAAGGCCTACACGGCCTTCCACCAGTTCAAGCAGGGCACGAACCTCAAGGCCTGGCTGTACCGGATCCTCACGAACACCTTCATCAACAACTACCGCAAGAAGCAGCGGGACCCGTACAACGGCACCATCGACGAGCTCGAGGACTGGCAGCTCGGCGGAGCCACCTCCGCCACCGCCACCACCACGCGCTCCGCCGAGGCGGAGGCCATCGACCACCTGCCGGACAGCACCGTCAAGGACGCGCTGCAGTCCATCCCGGAGGACTTCCGGATGGCCGTCTACTTCGCGGACGTCGAGGGCTTCTCCTACCAGGAGATCGCCGACATCATGAAGACCCCCGTGGGCACCGTCATGAGCCGCCTGCACCGCGGCCGCCGGATGCTGCGGGGCCTCCTTTCCGACTACGCGCGCGAGCGGGGCATCTCCACCGCGCACCTCACTGGAGCGACCAAATGAGCGACTGCGGCTGCGACAAGGCCAAGAAGGATCTCGAGGAGTACCTGCACCACGAGCTCGACAAGGCGGACGCCGCCGACATCCGCGAGCACATGGCGAACTGCCCGGACTGCGCGCGCGAGCACCGCGTCGGCGTGGTCCTCCGCGACACCGTGCGCCGCGCCTGCACGGAGGCGGCTCCCGAGGACCTGCGCACGCAGGTGATGGAGAAGCTGCGCGCCATCCAGGCCACCCACTGAGCCGAGGGGCCGCGGGCTCCCGGTAATCTCGGGACGTGACCAACGCCATCGAGTCCCTCGGGACGCCGTCCGGATCCGATCTGACCGTCATCGTCGAGCTGCTCCGCCTGCTCGACTACGAGGTGGACGAGGGGCGCGTCGCCGCGCGTCTCTCCCGCATGACGGCCGCGGCCGGCCACGAGACGTGGGTGGTCCGCGACGACGCGGGCGAGATCGCCGGGCTCGCGGGCGGGCACCTCATGTGGGGCCTCGCCGACGACGAGCCGATCGCGCAGCTCATCATCCTGGTCGTCCGCGAGGGACGGCAGGCCGGGGGCATCGGCTCCGACCTCATCCGCCACTACGAGGCGTGGGCGCGCGAGCACGGCGCCACGCGGTTCCTCGCCACCTCGGCGGCGGCACGCGACAACGTCACACGCTTCTACGCCCGCCGCGGCTACCACGCGTCCGGCATCCGCTACTCGAAGCTCGGCTGACCCGCAGCATGACGAGAGGCCCGGTCCTAGGGGACCGGGCCTCTCGTCGTGCCGGGCGGGTGCGCCCTACCGCATCACTCCGCGGTGGCGCGCGCGATCAGGTCGGTCTGCTCCGTGGCGTGGCGCTTGCTGGATCCCGCGGCGGGCGACGCCGCCGCCGGACGCGAGACGACGCGCACCGGGCGGTCGGGCAGGACCCGGCCGAGCTCCACGTGCACGAACGGCCAGGCGCCCTGGTTCTCGGGCTCGTCCTGCACCCAGACCACCTCGGCGTCCGGGTACGACTCGACGACGCGGCGCACCTGCTCCTCCGGGAACGGGTAGAACTGCTCGACCCGCACGAGGGCGATGGACGTGTCCTGGCGCTTCTCCAGCTCGCCGAGCAGGTCGTAGTGCACCTTGCCCGAGTGGAGGAGCACGCGGCGGACGGCGCCGCGGTCCTGGATGCGGACGTCGTCGATCACCGGCTCGAAGCGGCCCGAGGTGAAGGCCTCGATGTCGCTCGTCGCGCCGCGCAGCCGCAGCATGGCCTTCGGCGTGAAGACCACGAGCGGGCGGCGGGGCCGCGAGTACGCCTGGCGGCGCAGCAGGTGGAAGTACGACGCGGGCGTCGAGGGCCGCGCGACCGTCATGTTCTGCTCCGCGCACAGCTGCAGGAAGCGCTCGATGCGCGCCGACGAGTGGTCGGGGCCCTGGCCCTCGTAGCCGTGCGGCAGCAGCAGCACGACGCTCGAGCGCTGGCCCCACTTCTGCTCGGCCGAGGAGATGAACTCGTCGATGATGGTCTGCGCGCCGTTGGCGAAGTCGCCGAACTGGGCCTCCCAGAGGACCAGCGCGTCGGGCCGCTCCACGGAGTAGCCGTACTCGAAGCCCATCGCGGCGTACTCGCTCAGCAGCGTGTCGTAGATCCAGAACCGCGCCTGGCGGTCGCTGAGGTTCGCGAGGGGCAGCCACTCCTGGCCGTTGTCGCGGTCGTGCAGCACCGCGTGGCGCTGGACGAACGTGCCGCGGCGCGAGTCCTGGCCGGCGAGGCGGACGGGCGTGTTCTCCAGCAGCAGCGAGCCGATGGCGAGGAGCTCGCCGAAGGCCCAGTCGATGGATCCGCTCCGGCTCATCTCGAGCCGCTTGCGCATGAGCGCCTGCAGCTTCGGGTGCACGGAGAAGCCCTGCGGCGGGTTGTCGTGCGCGTCGCCGACCGCCTGGATGACGGACTCGGACACGCCCGTGGTCTCGGGCTCCCCGTGGCCGTCGTCCTGCTGGGAGTCGGGGCGCTCGAGGTCGGACACCGCGCCCGCGTCGTCCGTCTGGACGGGGATGGACGAGGTCTGCGCCGCGTGCGTCTCGGCGAAGGCGCGCTCCAGGCGGTCCTGGAAGTCCTTCTGCGCCGCGTCGTACTCCTCCTGCGTGATGTCGCCGCGGCCGACCAGCGCCTCCGTGTACAGCTTCCGCACCGAGCGCTTGGCCTCGATGAGGTTGTACATGAGCGGCTGCGTCATCGACGGGTCGTCGCCCTCGTTGTGGCCGCGTCGGCGGTAGCAGACGAGGTCGATGACGACGTCCTTCTTGAACTGCTGGCGGAACTCGAAGGCGAGGTGCGCCACGCGGGCCACGGCCTCCGGGTCGTCGCCGTTCACGTGGAAGATCGGCGCCTGGATGCTCTTCGCGACGTCGGTCGAGTAGACCGACGAGCGGGACTCCGACGGCGGCGTGGTGAAGCCGACCTGGTTGTTGATCACGATGTGCACCGTGCCGCCCGTGCGGTACGCGCGCAGCTGCGAGAGCTGGAGGGTCTCGAAGACCACGCCCTGGCCGGCCATCGAGGCGTCGCCGTGGACGAGGATCGGCAGCACCGAGAACGAGCCGATGGGCTTCCGGTCCTGCTTCGCGCGGACGATGCCCTCGAGCACGCCGTTGACGGCCTCGAGGTGCGACGGGTTGGCCGCGAGGTACACGGGCATCTCCTCGCCGTGGACGCCCCGGAAGGTGCCCTCGGTGCCGAGGTGGTACTTCACGTCGCCGGATCCCTGGACCGTGCGGGGGTCCTGCGTGCCCTCGAACTCGCGGAAGATCTGGCCGTAGCTCTTCCCCGCGATGTTGGTGAGGACGTTGAGGCGGCCGCGGTGCGCCATGCCGATGGCGACCTCGTCGAGGCCGTGGTCGGCCGCCCCCTGGAGGAGCGTGTCCAGCAGGGAGATGGTGGACTCGCCGCCCTCGAGGCTGAAGCGCTTCTGCCCGACGTACTTCGTCTGCAGGAACGTCTCGAAGGCCTCCGACTCGTTGAGCTTCGAGAGGATGCGCATCTGCTCGTCGTGCGTGGGCTTCGCGTAGGGCTGCTCGACCTTGCCCTGGATCCACTCGCGCTCGTCCGGCTGCTGGATGTGCATGTACTCGATGCCGATGGTGCGGCAGTAGGAGTCGCGCAGGATCCCGAGCACGTCGCGGAGGAGCGCCTGGCGGCGGCCGCCGAAGCCGCCGGTGACGAACTCGCGGTCGAGGTCCCAGAAGGTGAGCCCGTGGTTCGTGATCTCGAGGTCCGGGTGCGTGCGCTGCTGGTACTCGAGCGGGTCGATGTCCGCCATGAGGTGCCCGCGGACGCGGTACGCGTTGATGAGCTCCTGCACGCGGCTGGTCTTGGAGACCCGCTCCGAGAGGTCGACGTTGATGTCGGTGGCCCACTGGATGGGGTCGTACGGGATGCGCAGCGCCGCGAAGATGTCCTCGTAGAAGCCGTGCTGGCCGATGAGGCGCTCGTGCACGATCTTGAGGAACTCGCCGGAGCCCGCGCCCTGGATGACGCGGTGGTCGTACGTGCTCGTGAGCGTGATGGTCTTGCCGATGCCGAGCTCGACGAGCGTCTTGGGGGAGGAGCCCTGGAACTCGGCCGGGTACTCGAGGGCGCCGGCGCCGATGATGGCGCCCTGGCCCTTCATGAGGCGCGGCACCGAGTGCACGGTGCCGATGCCGCCGGGGTTCGTGAGCGAGATGGTGGTGCCGGCGAAGTCGCCCGCGGCGAGCTTGTTGGATCGCGCCTTCTTCACCAGGTCCTCGTACGCGGAGAGGAACTCGCCGAAGGTCATGGCCTCGGCGCCCTTGATGCTCGGGACGAGGAGGGCGCGCGTGCCGTCCGGCTTCGGCATGTCGATGGCGATGCCGAGGTTGATGTGCGCGGGGGAGACGACGCTGGGCTTGCCGTCCACCTCGTCGTAGTGCACGTTCTGGCTCGGGAACTCCTTGAGCGCCTGGATGAGCGCCCAGCCGATGAGGTGCGTGAACGAGACCTTGCCGCCGCGGGCGCGCTTCAGGTGGTTGTTGATGACGATGCGGTTGTCGATCATCAGCTTCGCCGGGATCGTGCGGACGCTCGTCGCGGTGGGGATGGTGAGCGAGGCGTCCATGTTGGTCGCGAGGCTCTTGGCCATGCCGCGGAGCGGGGTCACGTCGTCCTCGCCGGGCGGGGTGGGCTCCGCGCCCTTCTTGGCGGGCGCCTTCGCGGGGGCCTGCGCGGGGATCGGCTGCTGCTTGGGGGCGATGCTCGTCGTGCGCGCCGCCGGCTGCGAGCCGGTCGCGGGCTGCTGCGCCTGCGCGTCGGGCTGTCCGGGGGCGTCGGGCGCGGGGGTCGCGGCCGGGGCGCCGGTGTTCGTCGCGGCGGGGGCGGAGGTGCTCCCCGCATCCGGGATCTGCGCCTCGGCGGTCTCGTCGCCGGTGGCCGGCGTCGCCTCGCGGCCCTCGATCACGGTCGTGTGGTAGTTCTCCAGGATCGGCCACCAGCTGCGGTCGACGGAGTCCTTGTCGACCACGAACCTCTCGTACATCTCGTCGACGAGCCACTCGTTGGCTCCGAAGTCGCCCGTGGAACCGTCATCGGTCCCCGTACCAGTCACCTGGCTCGACACAGTTGATCGCCCGCTCTCTTGCTGTTGGTCGTCTGCCTCGCGCGGCCCGTTCGCGTGCCGCGCGTCCACGATCACCCAGCCTAAACCTTCCCCCGGTCGGGCCGACGGGAGCGGCGCGCGGAGGGGCGCGCCGACCGCGCCCTGGCGCGGGCCGGGACGCCGGGGATACCGTCGGGGCATGAGGTTCACCGGAGAGGCTCCCGCCCACGACCTGACCTACTCGGACGTGTTCCTGAGCCCGGGCCGGTCGGACGTCGCCAGCCGCATGGACGTCGACCTCGCCCCGGGCGACGGCACGCCGTGCACGGTGCCCGTGGTCGCGAGCAACATGGGGTCCGTCACCGGGCCCCGGCTCGCCGCGGTGCTCGCCCGGCGCGGCGGCATCGGGATCCTCCCGCAGGACCTCCGCCCGCAGGAGCTGGACGCCGCGATCCACCGGGTGAAGGACCAGCCGGTCGCCTACGACTCCCCGCTCGAGCTGCCGCCGGACGCGACCGCGGGCCAGGCGCGCGAGCTGCTCCCGCCGATCGCCGGGCACGGCATCGTGCTGCGCGACGCCGACGGGGAGATGGTCGGCTGCCTCGAGGGCACGCAGCTCGCCGGGGTGCCCGACGGCACCCGCCTCGGCGACCTGCCGCACGGCGCCCTCGCCTCCCTCGACGCCGACGACGTCCCCACCGGCCGCGCGGCCTTCGACCTGATGCACGCCGCGGGCATCGACTTCGCGCCCGTGCTCGCGCACGGCCGGCTCGTCGGCACGCTCAGCCGCCGCAGCGCGCTGCGCTCCACCGTCTACGCGCCCGCCCTGGACGGGCACGGGCGCCTCGCGGTCGGCGCCGCCGTCGGGGTGAACGGCGATCCCGTCGGACGCGCCCGCGCGCTGCTGGCCGCGGGCGTCGACGTGCTGGTCCTCGACACGGCGCACGGGCACCAGGAGGCGATGCTCCGGGCGATCCGCGACGTCCGCGCGCTCGACCCGCGCGTGCCGCTCGTCGCCGGCAACGTCGTGACCGCCGAGGGCGCGCGGGACCTCGTGGAGGCGGGCGCCGACATCGTCAAGGTCGGCGTCGGACCCGGTGCCATGTGCACCACGCGCATGATGACCGCCGTCGGGCGCCCGCAGTTCTCCGCCGTGCTCGACACGGCCGGGGCCGCCCGCGCCGCCGGCGCCCACGTCTGGGCGGACGGGGGAGTGCGCTACCCGCGGGACGTCGCGCTCGCGCTGGCGGCGGGCGCGGCGAGCGTCATGATCGGATCCTGGTTCGCGGGCACCGTCGAGTCGCCCGGCCGGCTGCTCGTCGACGACGACGGCGGGCTCGCCAAGGAGAGCTGGGGCATGGCGTCCACGCGCGCGGTGCAGGAGCGCTTCGGCCGGCGCGAGGCCTTCGAGCTCGCGCGCCGGACCCTCTTCGCCGAGGGGATCTCGACGAGCCGGATCCGGATCGACCCGCTGCGTCCCGGCATCGAGGACCTGCTCGACACCATCACGTCCGGCGTCCGCAGCGCCTTCACGTACGCCGGGGCGCGCACCCGTGCCGAGTTCGCCGAGCGCGCCGCGGTCGGGATCCAGTCCGCGGCCGGCTACGAGGAGGGCAAGCCCCTGCCGGTCGGCTGGTGAGCCCCGGTATGCTCGACGGACGATGGACGACCCCCCTCCTGCTCATAGACCCCCGCCCCGCGCCGCCCTCGACCTGAAGCCGGCCGCGCGCCCGGCGCCCGGGAGCCGCTCCGGTGAGTGAATGGCTCCTCCTCGCCGTCGGCCTCGTCCTGACCCTCGGCACCGGCCTCTTCGTGGCCAGCGAGTTCGCCCTCGTCAACCTCGACCGCTCCGACCTCGAGAAGCGCCAGGAGCGCGGCGAGAAGCGGCTCGGCCCGCCCATCCGCGCCCTGCGCATCACCTCGACGCACCTCTCGAGCGCCCAGCTCGGCATCACGCTGACGACGCTCCTCACCGGCTACACGATGGAGCCGGCGATCAGCCTCCTGCTCGAGGGCCCCGTCACGTCCACGGGCCTGCCCGAGGGGCTCGTGTCGCCGGTGTCGACCGTGGTGGCGCTCGTCGTCGCGACGCTCCTGTCGATGATCGTCGGCGAGCTCGTGCCGAAGAACTTCGCGCTGGCCCTGCCCCGCGAGACGGCCAAGCTCGTGATCCCCTTCCAGGCGCTGTTCACGACCGTGTTCAAGCCCGCGGTGCTGCTGCTGAACAACAGCGCCAACGGGATCCTCCGGCTCGTCGGCATCGAGCCGAAGGAGGAGCTGTCGGGCGCCCGCTCCGCGGAGGAGCTGTCCTCGCTGGTGCGGCGCTCCGCGCTCGCCGGCCTCCTCGAGGACGACACGGCGATGCTCCTCAGCCGCACGCTCCGCTTCGCCGACCTCACCGCGTCCGACGTGATGACGCCGCGCCTCCGGGTGAAGTCCGTCGAGCGCACAGACAGCGCGCAGACGGTGATCGAGCTGGCCATGACCACCGGCTACTCGCGCTTCCCCGTCACGGACGACGGCGTCGACGACGTGATCGGTCTCGTGCACGTGAAGCAGGCCGTCGCCGTGCCGCGCGAGAAGCGGGCGCAGGTGCCGGTCACCGCGCTCCAGTCCGAGGCCATCAGCGTGCCCGAGACGATGAAGCTCGACGACCTGCTCGGCGAGCTCCGGGGCCGCGGCTTCCAGATGGCCGTCGTGGTCGACGAGTACGGCGGCACCGCCGGCGTCGCGACCCTCGAGGACCTCGTGGAGGAGCTGGTCGGCGAGCTCGCCGACGAGCACGACCGCACGCGTGCCGGCGTCGTCCGATCGCGCGACTCCCTCACCTTCCCCGGCATGCTGCGGCCCGACGAGCTCCTCGAGCGCACGGGCCTCAAGATCCCCGAGGAGGGCCCGTACGAGACGGCCGCCGGCTTCGTCATGAGCGAGCTCGGCCGCCTGCCCGTCGTGGGCGACGAGCTGGAGCTCGAGACGGGCACGCTGCGGGTCGAGCGGCTCGACGGCCGGCGCATCGACCGGATCCGGTTCACGCCGTTCCCCGAGCCCGTCGCCACCGCCGTGGGCACCACGCGCGCCGAGCGGCAGGCCGACCGGCAGGCGGAGCGCCAGGCCGGCCGCGAGGCCGGGAGGCAGGCGGACGCGGACCGCGCCGCGAGCAGGAAGGAGCCGTCCCGTGGGTGAGTACGCCGGGGGGATCATCGCGCTCGTCGTGCTGCTCGCCGTCAACGCCTTCTTCGTCGGCGCCGAGTTCGCGGTCATCTCCGCGAAGCGGTCGCAGATCGAGCCGCGTGCGGAGGAGGGCAGCCGCGCCGCGCGCGTCACGCTCTACGCCATGGAGCACGCGACGCTCATGCTCGCGACCACGCAGCTCGGCATCACGGTGTGCTCGCTGCTGATCCTCAACGTGTCCGAGCCGGCGATCCACCACCTGCTGGAGATCCCGCTGCACGCCACCGGACTGCCCGAGGAGGCGATCTCCACGATCGCGTTCGTCATCGCGCTGCTCCTGGTGTCGTTCCTGCACGTCGTGCTCGGCGAGATGGTGCCGAAGAACATCTCGTTCTCCGTGCCTGACCGCGCGGCGCTGCTGCTGGCGCCGCCCCTCGTGGGCATCGCCCGGGTGGTGAAGCCGCTCATCGTGGCGCTGAACGCGATCTCGAACGCCGTGCTGCGCCTCGCCAAGGTGGAGCCGAAGGACGAGGCCGCGAGCGCGTTCACCCTCGACGAGGTGCAGGGCATCGTCGACCAGTCGACGCGCGAGGGCGTCCTCGAGGACCGGACGGGCGCCCTGACGGCCGCGTTCGAGTTCACGGGCAAGAAGGTGCAGGACATCGCGATCCCGCTCCGCGCCCTCGTCAGCCTGCCCGAGACCGCGTCGCCCTCCGACGTCGAGCGCGCCGTCGCCCGGCACGGGTTCTCGCGCTACGTGCTGGTGGACGAGGCGGGGGAGCCGTCGGGCTACCTCCACCTCAAGGACGTCATCGACCTCGACGAGGCCGACGAGTTCGTGCGGCCCGTGCCGGCCAAGCGGATCCGCCAGCTCGTCTCGGTCTTCGAGGGCACCGAGCTCGAGGACGCCCTCGCGATGATGCGCCGCTCGGGCGCCCACCTCGCGCGCGCCTTCACGGAGGCGGGCGAGACGACGGGCGTGCTGTTCCTCGAGGACATCATCGAGGAGCTCGTCGGCGAGGTGCAGGACGCCACCCGGCGCATCTGACCCGTACGCGACGACGGCCCGGCACCCGCGCGGGGTGGGGGGCCGTCGTGGGCCGTGCGGGGTGGTCAGGCCGCCCAGCGCGCCCGGTCGTACTGCTTGGGCCAGTAGTCGATCTCGACGCTCAGCTCGTGCGCGGCCCGGAGCGCGAAGTGCGGGTCCCGCAGCATCTCGCGACCGAGCATCACGGCGTCAGCCCGGCCCTCGGCGACGACGGCCTCGGCCTGCGCGGGCTCGGTGATGAGGCCGACGGCGTTGAGCGCCACCTTCGCGTGCTCCTTCACGTACTCGGCGAAGGGCACCTGGTAGCCGGGTGCGACGGGGATCGTGACGCCCGTCGTGTTGCCGCCCGTGGAGATGTCGAAGAAGTCGGCGCCGTGCTCGGCCGCCCAGCCGGCCACGGTCGCGGTCTGCTGCTCGTCCCAACCGGCGTCGCCGGCCCAGTCGGTCGCGGAGAAGCGCACGAGGAGCGGCACGTCGGGGACCTCGGCGCGCACCGCGTCGATCACCTGGAGCAGGAGGCGCGCCCGGTCCTCCAGGCTGCCGCCGAACTCGTCGTCGCGGTGGTTGCTGAGCGGCGAGAGGAACTGGTGCAGGAGGTAGCCGTGCGCGGCGTGGAGCTCGAGCACGTCGAAGCCGGCGTCCACCGAGCGGCGGGCGGCCCGGGCGAAGTCGTCGACGACCTTCCGGATCCCGTCGGCGTCGAGCGCGGTGGGCGTGCCGTAGCCGGGGAACGGCTCGGCCGACGGGGCGACGGTCTCCCAGCCGCCCTCCTCGGCGGGCATGGTGCCGCGGCCGGAGAACGAGTAGGTGGAGGCCTTGCGGCCGGCGTGCGCCAGCTGGATCGCGGCGACCGCGCCCATCTCGTGGATGAAGTCGACGATCGGCTTCCACGCGTCCCGCTGCGCGTCGTCCCAGATGCCGGTGTCCTCGGGCGTGATGCGCGCCTCGGGGCTGACGCCCGTGGCCTCCGCCATCACGAGGCCGGCGCCGCCGCGCGCGAACGAGCCGAGGTGCGCGAGGTGCCAGGCGCCGGGGACGCCGTCGCGCGCGTCGATGCTGTACTGGCACATGGGCGCGACCCAGATGCGGTTGCGCGCGGTGACGCCGCGGACGGTGATCGGCTCGAAGAGCGGGGACGTGGTCATGGGGATCCTTCCAGGCGGGCGGCGGCGCGGATCCGGGTGGGAGGCGCGGCGCACGGGGACGGGCGGAGGGCGACGGCGGCCTCATGGTCCCAAGGCCCGGCGCGGCCGTCGCATTCCCTCCCGCCTATCGTGAGGGGATGAGCGACGCGCGCGACGACCAGGTGCCCGAGGGCTGGATCCGGCAGGACGAGGAGCGGACGCGGCAGGCGATCCGGCTCCCGCGCGACGACGACGACAAGTACACGCGCGGCGTGCTCGGCGTCCGCACGGGCTCCGACCGCTACCCGGGCGCGGCCGTGCTCGGCGTGGAGGCCGCGGCGCGCACGGGCGTCGGCATGATCCGCTACCTCGGCCCCGCGGGCGCCTCCGCGTCGGTGCTCGCGCGGCGGCCGGAGGCGGTCACGGCCGACGGGCGCGTGCAGGCGTGGCTCGTCGGATCCGGCATGGACCAGGCGCACCGCGACGACGCCGCGACCGACGCGATCGCGGACGCGCTGGGGCAGGGCCTGCCGTCGGTCGTCGACGCGGGCGCGCTCGACCTCGTGGGACGCGCGACCGGGCCGGTCGTCGTCACGCCGCACTTCCGCGAGCTGTCGCGGCTGCTGGACGGCGCGGGGATCCACGTCCCGGCGGAGGGCATCGCCGCGGATGCGCCGGAGTGGGCGGAGCGCGCGGCACGGGAGCTCGGCGTGTGCGTGCTGCTCAAGGGCGCGACGACGCTGGTCGTCGGCGGCGGGACGCGCATCGCGGTGCGCGCCGGGACGCCGTGGCTCGCGACGGCGGGGTCGGGCGACGTGCTGGGCGGCGTGCTCGGCGCGCTGCTCGCCGGGGCGTCCGCCCGGGTGGCCGACGCGGCGGATCCGCTCGCCGAGGTCGCGCGCGTCGCGGCCGCCGCGGCCTGGCTGCACGGCCGCGCGGGCGGCCTCGCGTCCGGCGGCGGACCGATCACGGCCCTCGACGTCGCTGAGGCGATGCCGAGGGCCGTGCGGGAGACGCTGGAAGGTGGCCTGGAAGGCTAGGCCTTCGCCACGTCGAGCGAGAACTCGACCGAGCCGTGGTCCTCCACGGTCACGAAGCCGAGGCTCGGCGCCTGCACGCCGAAGTCCTGGAACGTGATCGGGATGGAGCCCACGATCTGGCCGCCGTCGGACGTGAAGGACGCCTGCATCGTCGCGGTCACGCTCTTCGTCACGCCGTGCAGCGTGAGGTCGCCGGTCACCTCGTAGGTCGCCGGCACACCGGCCTCGACGCCGTCGGCCGCGATCGGCTGCGTGAGCGTGAAGGTCGCGGTCGGGAAGTCGGCCGTCTTCATCGCCTCGCCCTGGAAGTAGGCGTCGCGGGGCGGCTGGTCGGTGTGGATCTTCGTCACGTCGACCGTCATCGTGCCCTTCGTGACCTGCGACCCCTCGACCGTGATGCCGCCCGTGACGGCGTCCGTGCGACCGTCCACCGTGACGGGCGTGCCGTTCAGGACCTCGTCGACGCGGTAGCCCGCGTACGAGGACCCGCCGACCGTCCAGTCGCCGGACAGGTCGCCGAGCGAGCCGCCCGCCGCGGCCGCCGCGAGGGTGGGCGCCGCGTCCGGCGTGCCGGCCAGCTGCTTGTAGATCGGGCCGCCGAACACGGCGAACGCGCCCACGAGCACGACCACGCCGGTCGCGATCCCGATGGTGATCTTGGTCTTCTTGTCCATGGTGCTGCTCCTCCGATGCGCTGGATGCGGTGGGCGGCCGCGCCACGGCCCGCCCGTCCTTTGAACTCTCAAGTACCCGAGGAGTCTCGCCGCATCGCGGAGCCGGCGAGGGCGGCCGTCCACAGGGTCGGTGCCGTGGGTACCCTGGTCGCACAGCCGGCACCGGCCGGGCACCCGCCCGGAGCACCGCCGCCGTCGATCCCCGGGGGTCCCCATGCTCGTCGCCTTCTCCGTCGCCCCCAGCGGGGGCGACGCGCCCGACGCCTCCGTGCACGACGCCGTCGCGGCGGCCGTCGCCGTCGTCCGCGCGTCCGGCCTGCCGAACCGCACGGACGCGATGTTCACCACGATCGAGGGCGACTGGGACGAGGTCTTCGACGTCGTCCGGCGGGCGACCGAGGCGGTCGCGCCCTTCGGCACGCGCGTCTCGCTGGTGCTCAAGGCCGACATCCGCCCGGGCTACCAGGGCGAGCTGACGGGCAAGCTCGAGCGCCTCGAGTCCGCGCTCGAGGCGCGCGACGCGGGGGAGTGACGCCGGGGGATCCCGACCCGGCCCCGTTCCCGACCGCCGGTAGGCTCGTCGGGTGAATCCCCCCTCCTCCGGGCGGGCGACCCTGTCGCCGGCCCGCGTCCGCATCGCCCTGCTCGCCCTCGCGATGGGCGGGTTCGCCATCGGCACGACCGAGTTCGTCGCCATGGGCCTGCTCCCGCAGCTCGCGGCCGACCTCCTGCCCGAGGTCGCCGCGCGGTCGACGGAGGCCGCCAACGCGCAGGCGGGCACGCTGATCAGCGCCTACGCCCTCGGGGTCGTGGTCGGCGCGCCGACCATCGCGGCCGCGTCCGCCCGCGCGCCCCGCCGGAAGCTCCTCCTCTGGCTGCTGCTCGCCTTCACGCTCGGCACCGTGCTCAGCGCGATCCTGCCGAGCTTCGGCCTCGTGGTGGTCGCGCGCTTCGTCGCGGGCCTGCCGCACGGCGCCTACTTCGGCATCGCGTCGCTGGTCGCCGCGCAGCTCATGGGGGAGGGCAAGCGCGCCCGCGGCGTGGCGTTCGTCCTCGCCGGGCTCACGATCGCCAACGTCATCGGCGTGCCCATCGTCACGTGGATCGGCCAGAACGCCGGCTGGCGCGTCGCGTACCTCGTGGTCGCCGCGATCTTCGCCGCCACCTTCGTGGCCGTGGCCCTCGCGGTGCCCGCCCAGGACGGGAACCCCGAGGCGACCCTCCGGCGGGAGCTCCGGGCGTTCACGCGGGTGCAGGTGTGGCTCGCGCTCCTCATCGGCGCGATCGGGTTCGGCGGCTTCTTCGCGGTCTACACGTACGTCGCCCCCATGGTCACGGACGTGACGGGTCTGCCCGAGTGGTCGGTGCCGCTCGCGCTCGTCGTCGTGGGGCTCGGCATGACCGTCGGCAACCTCGCGGGCGGCTGGTGGGCGGACCGGGACGTCAGGACCGCGCTCCTGTCGCTCTTCGTGCTCCTCATCGCCTCGCTCGTGGGCCTCGTGCTCACGGCGTCGAACCCGGTGGGGCTCTTCGGGTTCCTGTTCCTCATCGGCGGGTCGGCGGCCGCGCTGTCGCCCGGGATCCAGATCCGCCTCATGGACGTCGCGCACGACTCGCAGTCGATCGCCGCGGCGCTCAACCACTCCGCGCTCAACACCGGGAACGCGGTCGGCGCGGCGCTCGGCGGCGTCACCGTCGCCGCGGGCCTCGGCTACACGTCGCCCGCTCTCGTCGGGGTCGGGCTGAGCATCGCCGGCCTGCTGATCGCGCTGGCGAGCTTCGGGCTCGACCGGCACCGGCGTGGAACCCGCCGACCGGTCGACGGCACGCGGCCCACCACCCAGCCCATCGGCATCGGCGGCTGAGGCGGGCCGAGTCCTGGACGGACGGCCTGCGCCCGGGCTACTCGCCCTGGAGCAGGATGCCGTCCTGGATCGCGCGCTTGCGCAGCGCCACCTTGGTGCCCACGTCGAAGCCCGCGACGCGGTACTTCTCCCGGATCCGCTTGAGGTACGACTTCGCCGTCTCCTCCGAGATGCCGAGGCTGTAGGCGACCGACTTCACGGGCTCGCCGCCGCCGTACAGCGCCATGACCCGGCGCTCCTGCGCGCTGAGCTTCGGCACGCCGCCGACGTCGGTGCTGTTGATGGCGAGGTCGAGCTCGCTCGAGATGTACGACTGGCCGTCGGCCGCGAGGCGGATGGCGTCGACGATCATGCTCGCGTCCTCGCTCTTCACCAGGTAGCCGAGCGCGCCGGACGCGAGCGCCTCGCGCACCACGTTCGGCTCCGAGTAGGTGCTCATCAGCACGGTCTTCACGCCCGTGGTCTTGAGCGTGGCGATCTTGAGCGAGATCGGGAGGTTGTCCTTGAGGTCGAGGTCGAGGAGCACCACGTCGACGGGGAAGCGCGGGTGCGTCAGGAGCTCGGGCCAGGTCGACACGGCGGCGACCATCTCGATGTCGGACGCGGCGTTGCGGATCCACTCGGTCAGGGCCCCGAGCAGCATCCGGTGGTCGTCCACGATGGCGAGGGTGATCGGTCGGTTCTCAGCTGACACGTGCTCTCCGGTCCTAGTGCGGGCCCTCACCGGTCGGCGAGGTTGTCCACGACGCAGTCGATGGTGATGAGGAGGGTGGCGCCCCGGGTGCTCTCCGTGTGCGTGCCGACCTTGTCGATAGCATCCCACGTCGAGGGATCCAGGCGCGTGCGGGGCAGGCCCGACGTCGTGATCGCGATGGGCACGATGGCGCGGCGCAGGGGCACGGGCTGCTCCCCGGCGCCGCGGCCGCGGAGGGGCCCGAGGGAGACCTGCACCGAGACCCCGGGCACGCCGTTGCGCCGCTCCGCGGAGGTGAGCAGGAGCCAGACCGCGGAGAGCAGGCCGTCGCGCTGCCGGCGGTCGAGCAGGCCCGCGAGGGCGGCGGGATCGCTGAGCGTCACGTCGGGGCCGAGGAACTCGGACTCCGTGACGGCGTGGTGCAGCCAGGTCTCGCGGCGGCCCTCGATGAGGTGCAGGCGCAGCTCCGTGGCGAGCGAGGCCGCCGTGGACGCCGCCAGGGGCGACAGCGGCAGCGGCTCCCGGCCGCTCGCCACGTCGTCGAGGAGCTGC
The DNA here is from genome assembly GCF_001280205.1 of Clavibacter capsici. Classification (NCBI taxonomy): domain Bacteria; kingdom Bacillati; phylum Actinomycetota; class Actinomycetes; order Micrococcales; family Microbacteriaceae; genus Clavibacter; species Clavibacter capsici. The sequence continues at coordinate 1,321,152 of NZ_CP012573.1, forward strand.
TCCGCCGCGAGGTCGAGGCGGGCGAGCTCCTCGGAGGCGAGCATGCCGACCGCGTAGCGCGGCGCGGAGACGGTGCTCTGCACGAGGACGCGGTCCAGCTCCATCTCCGTCACGCGTCGGAAGCCGCGGACGACGGCGACGCCGAAGGCCGCGGGTACGACGGCGCGCGCGATCGCGGAGATCTCGGGGGCGAGGTCGGCGGGACGCACCGGATCCGAGAGGAGGAACACCAGCAGGAGCACGACGCCCAGCGCCGCGTCCACGGCGAGGACCTCCCTCGCCGGTCGGTAGGTGACCGTCGTCAGGAGCGCGGCGCCGGCGGCCACGCCCGCGGTCGAGTGCTGCATGACGTCGCCGAGGGGCCACACGGCGACGAGGTCGAGGGCGACGACGACGCCGAGGCCCGCGACGAACACGGCCATGAGCGGTCCCGGCATGCGGTCGCGCAGCGCCCGGACCGCGACGACCGTGACGACGAGGAGGGCGAGCAGGAGGATCCACGCGGTCACGATCAGGCCGGGCGACGGCATGGTCCGGTGGTCGAGCGCGAAGCGGACGAGTCCGTAGCCCATGGCGATGGCGCAGACGACCGCCGATCCGGCCCCGAGGTAGCCGAGGCCGATGGAGGTGGGCTGCGCGGGCGTGCCCTCGGGGAGCCGGACGCGTCGGCTGGTGCGGGGCGGCGCGTCGACGTCGCGGCGGATCACCGCGGCACCTCGAGGACGACCGTCGTGCCGGACCCGGGGGAGGAGAACAGGCGCGCGTTGCCGCCCACGTCCGCCAGGCGAGCGACCACCGACTCCTTGAAGCCGAGCTTGGCCTGGTCGACGTGAGCGAGGTCGAAGCCGACGCCGGCGTCGGTGACCATGGCGCGCACCGTGGTGTCGTCGTCGGTGATGGTGACGTGCGCCTCCGTGACGCCCGCGTGCCGCCGCACGTTCTCCAGGCACTCCGCGAGGGAGAGGAGGAACGCGTCGAGGATGTCGCTCGGCAGGAGCACCTGACCGGTGCCGTGCCAGCTGACCTCGAGCCCCATCCGCCCGAAGCGCTGCTTCACCGACTCGAGCGTGTTGCCCAGCACCGACTGCTCGACGGGCTCGAGCGTGTAGCCGCCGGACGCCTGGGGCGTCGGGTTCGCGCCGAGGCGCAGCTGCCGGAGGAGGCGCGCGTCGTCGGTCGCCTGCTCCCGCATGGCCTCGGGCGTGACGCCGACGCCGGAGTGGGCGAGGAGGGTGAGGGTCGCGAGCACGGTGTCGTGCAGCAGCCGCGCGCCCTGACGGCGCTGGGCCTCGAGCTCGCTCGCCATGCGCTCGGCCCGGTGGGCCCGCCCGATGTCGGTGATGCGGCGGCCGACGCGGCGCACGGCCACGCTCAGCCAGTAGCCGAGGATCACGGCGAGCAGCCAGCCGAACACGTGCACGAGCACGACGTAGGGGAACGCCGCGGTGCCCCACGACGCGCCGACGGCGACGACGCTCGTGAGGAGGAAGGCGGCCACGACGATGCGGAGCCGGCCGGGCCGCACCGTCTCGAGCAGCGCCAGCGACCCGACGGCGCCCGCCGAGAGGTGCGTGAGCGCCGTGAGCGACGACGCGCTGCGACCGCCGAGCTGGGCGAGGACCATCGCGGCGATGCCGGTGACGACCACCACGACCATCCAGGCCAGGCGCGCGTCGGTGCCGATGCGCCACTGCGCGACGGCGAGCACCACCAGCAGCAGGACGCTCCCCGCGGCGAAGGGCAGCGGGACCTCGCCCGGCAGCAGGAGGCAGGCGGCCGCCACGGCCGTGAAGCTCAGGCCGTAGACGCGGGCCGTGCGCTGCAGCAGGCGCTCGCGCTCGCGCTTCATGCGATCCATCGGGTCCCCGCTCGGAGTGCGCCGACGCCGGTGGCGTGCGCTCGGTGTGCTTCCGATCCTAGGCGCGCCGTCGACGGACGATGCACGTCGGCGCGTCCGCCGCTGCGATCATCCACATGCGCTAGGGGAGCCGACCGCGGGCGGACGGCGGGACCTCCTACTCGGGCGCGATCCAGCCGTGGCGGATGGCGTGGCGGCGGAGCAGGAGCTTGGTGCCGAGGTCCGTCCCGGCGTGCAGGTACTTCCGACGCGCGCGCTTGATGTAGGACTTCACCGTCTCCTCGGTGGTGCTCATGGCCTCGGCCACGTCGCGGATCGAGCGGCCGCCCGCGTACAGCACGAGCGCGCGCTGCTCCTGCTGGCCGAGCCGCGGGTCCTCCTCCGCGTGGAAGCCCTGCATGGCCTGCTGCACGAGCGCCGTCTGCCGCGGCGTGCCGTCGGCCGCGGCGTGGATGGTCGCGATCAGCTCCTCCGACGACTCCGCCTTCGGCACGACGGCGGCCGCGCCCGCGCGCATGACGCCGTGGATGGTGGAGGCGTCCGCGTGCGTGCTCAGCAGGACGGAGGTGAGGCCGGCGCCCGCGAGGGTCCGGATCTTCTGCGCGACGGGCACGTCGTCGCGGAGCGCCAGGTCGAGGACCACCACGTCGAACGCGTCCGGGAAGCGGTCGTCGCGCACGAGCCCGCTCCAGGTGGGCGAGGTCGCCACGACCTCGACGCCCGTGCGGGGACGCGACAGACGGGCGCTCAGCCCGTCGAGGAGGAGGACGTGGTCGTCGACGAGGGCCACGCGGACCCGTTGGCCCTGGCCCGTCGCGTGCAGCGGACGTCGGCTCATCGGTGCTCCCCTCGTACGCCGGTGCCCGGAGGCGGCGGCGTGCTCCCAGGGGAAGCATAGGAACGCATGATGACGCGGGGCGATGCCGCGCGCCGAACTCACCCCCGGACTGGGGCGCTCCTCCTACGCGTCGACGTCGAGCAGCCGCGCGAGCTCGCGTCCGACCGCCTCGCCCTCGATGAGGAAGCCGTCATGGCCGTAGTCGGAGGAGATCACGACGACCTCGCCGCCGTCGATCGACCCGGGCACGGCCCTGGCGATGCGGCGCTGGTCGGCGACGGGGAAGAGCCGGTCGCTGTCGATCCCGACCACGAGCGTGGCGGCCCGCACCCGGCCGAGCGCCGCCTCCACGCCCCCGCGGTCACGGCCCACGTCGTGCGAGCTCATCGCGTCGATGAGGCGGATGTAGCTGGTCGCGTCGAACCGGCGCGTGAACTTGTTGCCGTGGAAGTCGAGGTACGACTCCACGGCGTACCGTCCCTCGTCGCCCATGGGGCTGATGCCGCTCTGCCACGAGCGGGAGAACCTGTGGTTGAGCTCGTCGGGGCTGCGGTAGTTGAGGAGGGCCATGCGGCGCGCCAGGGCGAGGCCGCGGTGGGGGCCGTCGCCGTCGGCCGCGTCGAAGTAGTCGCCGTCGCGGTACGCGGGATCCATGCGGATCGCCTCCGCCTGTACGGAGTTGAGGGCGATCTGGTCGGCGCTGGAGATGGCGGGGGCCGCCAGGATCGCGAGCCGGCGCATCCGGGCGGGGTGGCCGACGCCCCACTCGAGCGCCTGCATGCCGCCCATCGAGCCGCCCACGACGGCCGCCCACTCGTCGATCCCGAGCGCGTCGGCGAGGGCGACCTGCACGGCGACCTGGTCGCGGATGGTGATGTACGGGAAGCGCGCCGCCCACTCCGCGCCGTCGGGGGCGAGGGACGCGGGGCCCGTCGTGCCCTGGCAGCCGCCGAGCATGTTCGGCGCCACCACGAACCACCTGTCGGTGTCGATCGCGAGGCCGGGACCCACGATCCCCGACCACCAGCCGCCCGTCGGCTGGCCGGGGCCGGCAGGACCGCGGAGGTGGCTGTCGCCCGTGAGCGCGTGCAGCACGAGCACGGCGTTCCGGCCGTCGGCGGCGCGCTCGCCGAAGGTCTCGTACGCGACGCGCACGGACGGGATCCGCCCGCCCGCCTCCAGGTCGACGCCGCCGACCTGCGCGAAGAGCCGGGCGGCGACGGGGTCGCCCTCGCGCCACGCCCCGGACGCCGGGGGGCGCCCGATCAGGGAGCGGATCTGCGCGTCCGTCACGAGGCTCGACGGGACGGTGTCCTCGGGTGTCTGCCAGTCCATCGCGATCAGTGAAGCACCCGTGACGGACGCGCGCCCGAGTGTTACGCCCCGCCCGCCAGCGCGCCCTGCGGTGACGCGTCGTTCGCGGCGTCCTTCACGGCCCGCGCGGCACGGAGCCCCACCTCGAGGTCCTCGATGATGTCGTCGATGCTCTCGAGGCCGACCGACAGGCGCACGAGCCCGGGCGTGACGCCCGCCGTCAGCTGCTGCTCGGGCGTGAGCTGCGCGTGCGTGGTCGACGCCGGGTGGATCACGAGGCTCCGCACGTCGCCGATGTTCGCCAGGTGGCTGAACAGCTGGAGCGAGTCGACGAGCGCGCGTCCGGCGTCCACGCCGCCCTTCAGCTCGAAGGAGAGCACGGCGCCCACCCCGCGCGGGGCGTACCGGTTCGCGGCGGCGTACGAGGGGCTCGTCGGCAGGCCCGCGTAGTGGACGTTCGCGATGTCCTCGTGGGAGTCGAGCCACTCGGCGACCGCCTGCGCGTTCTGCACGTGGCGCTCGATCCGGAGGCTCAGCGTCTCGATGCCCTGGATGAGCTGCCAGGCGCTCGCCGGGGCGATGGACGCGCCGAGGTCGCGCAGCAGCTGCACGCGCGCCTTGGTGATGTACGCGACGCCGTCGCCGAGCGCCTCGGTGAAGGTGACGCCGTGGTACGACGGGTCGGGGGTGGTGAGGCCCGGGAAGCGGTCGCCGTGCTCGGACCACGGGAACCGGCCCCCGTCGACGACCAGGCCGCCGATGACCGTGCCGTGGCCGCCGAGGAACTTGGTGGCGGAGTGCACGACGACGTCGGCGCCGTGCTCGAACGGGCGGATGAGGTACGGCGTCGCGATCGTGTTGTCCACGATCAGCGGGACGCCCGCCGCGTGCGCCCGGTCGGCGACGGCGCGGATGTCGAGGATGTTGATGCGCGGGTTGCCGATCGTCTCCGCGAAGAAGAGCTTCGTGTTCGGCCGCACGGCCCGGGCCCACGCCTCGGGGTCGTCCTGGTCCTCGACGAAGGTCGTCTCGATGCCGAGCTTCGCGAGCGTGTACTTGAAGAGGTTGTAGGTGCCGCCGTAGATCGACGAGCTGGAGACGATGTGGTCGCCGGCCTCGGCGATGTTGAGCACGGCGAACGTCGACGCCGACTGGCCGGACGCCACCAGGAGCGCCGCCGTGCCGCCCTCGAGCGCCGCGATGCGCTCCTCGACCACGGCCTGCGTCGGGTTCATGATGCGCGTGTAGATGTTGCCCGGCTGCGCCAGCGCGAAGAGGTCCTGCGCGTGCTGGGAGTCGTCGAACACGTACGACGTGGTCTGGTAGATGGGGGTGGCGCGCGCGTGCGTGACCGGATCCGGCGCCGCTCCCGCGTGGATCTGCTGCGTCTCGAAGCGCCAGCCGGCCGTTCGGTCCTCGTCGTGGTCGCTCATGTCGCGCCCTTCCTTCCGCTGTCGGTGCGCGCCGCCGTCGGGCGCACGCCGACACTAGGAAGCGCGCCGCGAGCCGGTCAACGCGACCCGTCTCGGGACGTAACCCGCGGGCGTCCGGCTTCCCTACGCTGGGGTCATGTCCACCACCAAGAGGGTCGTCGTCACGGGTGCGAGCTCGGGGATCGGCGCCGCCACCGTCCGCCTGTTCCGGAGCCGAGGATGGGACGTCGTCGCCGTCGCCCGTCGTGAGGAGCGCCTGCGGGCGCTCGCCGAGGAGACCGGCGCGACCTACGCGGTCGCCGACCTCACGGTGCAGGCCGACGTCGACGCGCTCCGCGACCGGCTCCGCGAGACGGGCCACGTGCACGCGCTCGTGAACAACGCCGGGGGAGCGGTCGGCACCGACACGGTCGAGGGCGGATCCGCCGCCGACTGGGCCTGGATGTACGAGATCAACGTGCTCGCCGTGCAGCGCGTGACGAGCGCGCTGCTCCCGCTCCTGCGCGCCGGCGTCCCCGCGGGCGGCAGCGCCGACGTCGTCACCGTCAGCTCCATCGCCGCGCACGTGCCCTACGAGGGCGGCGGCGGGTACAACGCGGCGAAGGCGGCCGTGCACGCGATGCTCGGCGTGCTGCGCCTGGAGCTCGCGGGGGAGCCGATCCGCGTCATCGAGATCGCCCCCGGCCAGGTGCGGACCGACGAGTTCTCGCTCGTGCGCTTCGGCGGCGACCGTGCGAAGGCCGACGCCGTCTACGCCGGGGTGCCCGGCCCGCTGACGGCGGAGGACGTGGCCGAGGCGATCGTGCACGCGGTGGAGCTGCCGCCGCACGTGAACGTCGACCTGCTGACCCTCAAGCCCGTGGCGCAGGCCGCGCCGCACAAGCTGATCCGCCAGCCGCTCGCGGTGCGCGAGGAGCTCACCGACCGGGGCTGAGCGCCGACGGCCGCCCGGCCCGGCGGGACCCGTCAGGCCGCGGGGGCCGCCGCGACGGCGGGGGCGTCGGGCAGGGGCCCGGTGAGGAAGCCCTGGACGACGGGCCCGTGCAGGGCGACGACCGCCTCGCGCGACATGCTCGCGATGGGCTCCATCCGCCAGATGTACCGCGTGATGGCGATGCCGCCGAGGGCGGCGCCGACGAGCGAGTTGCGGATGTCGACCTCGTCGGCCGGGGTGCCCTCGGGCAGCGCGCCCATCCAGTGCTGCGGGGCCGCCTCCGCGAAGCGCTTGTACGCGCCGCTGTCGTGGTCCGAGGTGACGGTGACCCAGCGCATGATGGTCGACCCGACCGGGTGCTCCCAGGTGTGGAGGGCCGCGTCGACGAGGGCGGCGCCGCGCTCCTCGACGGGCAGCTCGCGCATCCGGACGTAGGGGGCGATGAGGTCCTCGGAGGGCCGCAGCGCCTCCTCGAGCAGGGCCTCGAGCGAGCCGAAGTAGTAGCGCACGAGGCTGGGGTCCACGCCCGCGGCGGCGGCGATGCGCCGGGCGCTCACGCGGTCGGCGCCGGACTCGATGAACAGCATGCGCGCCGCCTCGATGATGCTGGCGCGCGCGTCGCCCGAGGTGCGGGGCCCGCGACGCCTCGGGGAGGAGTCGGCGCCGTCACGGTCGGATGCATCGAGCTCGTTCGCCAGTACGGCCATGGGGCGTCCCTCTCGTGTCATGAGCGACCACCGTAATGGCGGGCCGCGGCGCGGATGCCCCGGATGGGGGAATTGTGAACAACCCGTCGGGCGCCATGTAGTTTCGTCGAGGCATGTCCGTGCCGCTCCCGTGCTGCAGAAAGCCTCCGCGTGCCCTTGGTCCTCCCCCTCCCGTTCGAGATCGTCTCCCTGACGGTCCTCGTCCTCGTCCTCGTCGCCGACCTGCTGATCGTGTACCGGCGCCCGCACGTCCCCTCGACGAAGGAGTCGGCCCTCTGGGTCGCCTTCTACGTGGGGCTGGCGCTGGTGTTCGCGGTCATCATGCTGTTCGTCGCGGGCGGCGAGCACGCCGGCCAGTTCCTGGCGGGGTGGTTGACGGAGTACAGCCTCAGCATCGACAACCTGTTCGTGTTCGTCATCATCATGAGCCGGTTCAGCGTGCCCCGGAAGTACCAGCAGGAGGTGCTCATGGTGGGCATCATCATCGCGCTGGTGCTGCGCGGCATCTTCATCCTGCTGGGCGCCGAGCTCATCGAGAGCTACAGCTGGATCTTCTACATCTTCGGCGCGTTCCTGCTCTACACGGCGATCAAGCAGGCCGTGGGAGACGAGGACGAGGAGAGCGAGGACTCGCTCTTCATCAAGTTCCTCCGCCGGCGCCTGAAGATCGCGCCGGACTTCGACGGCTCCAAGGTGCGCACCGTCATCGACGGCCGCAAGGTGCTGACGCCCATGGTCATCGTGTTCGTCTCGATCGGCACGACCGACCTGATCTTCGCCCTCGACTCGATCCCCGCGATCTTCGGCATCACGCAGTCGCCGTTCATCGTCTTCACCGCGAACATCTTCGCCCTGATGGGCCTCCGCCAGCTCTACTTCCTGCTCGGCGGGCTGCTGGACCGGCTCGTGTACCTCAAGTACGGGATCGCGTTCATCCTCTTCTTCATCGGCGTGAAGCTGGTCCTGCACGCGATGCACGAGAACACGCTGCCCTTCGTCAACGGCGGCGAGGGCATCGAGTGGGCGCCCGAGATCCCGACGATCGTGAGCCTCGTGGTGATCCTCGCCTCGATGCTGGTCGCCACGGTCGCGAGCCTCATCAAGATGAAGGCGGACGGCACGCCCGTCACGGGTGCGGCCGCCGAGCCCACGCCGGTCGAGCGCGGCGACGACGACCGGACCGGCCGGTGACCGAGGCTCGCACCATCTCGCTCGGCGGGCGCCGGATCCACGTCACCTGGTCGGCCCGCACGGACGTCGGCAGCGTGCGCGCCGTCAACGAGGACGGGCTCCTCGCGGACCCGCCGGTGTGGCTCGTGGCCGACGGCATGGGCGGGCACGCGTTCGGCGACCGCGCCAGCGCGACGCTCGTCGAGACCTTCGGCGGGCTGTCCGGCGACGCGCCCGTCACGCGCGACCTCATCGTCGAGGCCGTCGACGCGTCGAACGACGCCATCGGCGACCTCATCACGGGCGACGACCCTCCCGGGACGGTGGCGGGGACCACGCTCGCGGGCGTCGCGCTCGTGCTCGCCGACGACGGCGATCCGCTCTGGATGGTCTTCAACGTCGGCGACTCCCGCGTCTACGCGTGGGCCGACGGACGGATGCAGCAGGTGACGGTCGACCACTCGGCCGTCCAGGAGCTCGTCGACCAGGGCCGCATGACGCGCGCGGAGGCCGAGCGGAGCCCGGTGCGGAACCTCATCACGCGCGCCGTCGGATCCCACGACGAGGTCGCGGCCGACGAGTGGCTCCTGCCCGTGACCGAGCACCAGGTCTTCCTCATCTGCTCGGACGGGCTCACCAAGGAGCTCGACGACGACGCGATCTCCGCCGTGCTGCAGCTCGCGCACGCGGACGGCGGCGGCGTGGACCGCGCCGCCGACGCGCTCGTCGCGCAGGCGCTGGCGTCGGGCGGGCGCGACAACGTGACCGTCGTGGTGATCGAGGCGCGGGCCGAGCACGCGGGCGCGCCCACCACCTGAGGAATAGCGGCGGGCGCCCGGCGTTAGACTCCCATGATGCGCGAGGGGTCCCTCGCGCCACTGCCATGAGGAGAGCCGCGTGCACCCTGCGAAGACCCTGGCCGAGAAGGTGTGGGCCGACCACCTGGTCGCCGAGGGGGAGGACGGCACCCCCGACCTCCTCTACATCGACCTCCACCTCGTGCACGAGGTCACCAGCCCGCAGGCGTTCGACGGCCTCCGGCTCGCCGGCCGCCCCGTGCGTCGCCCAGACCTCACCATCGCCACCGAGGACCACAACACGCCGACCGTCGGCATCGACCGGCCCATCGCGGACCTGACCAGCCGCACCCAGATCCACACCCTCCGCAGGAACGCCGAGGAGTTCGGGATCCGCCTGCACTCGCTCGGCGACATCGAGCAGGGCATCGTGCACGTCGTCGGGCCGCAGCTCGGCCTCACGATGCCGGGCATCACGGTCGTCTGCGGCGACTCGCACACCTCCACGCACGGCGCGTTCGGGGCCATGGCCTTCGGCATCGGCACGAGCGAGGTCGAGCACGTCATGGCGACGCAGACGCTGCCGCTCCAGCCGTTCAAGACCATGGCGGTCACGGTCGAGGGCACGCTGCGCCCCGGCGTCACGGCGAAGGACATCATCCTCGCGGTCATCGCGCAGATCGGCACGGGCGGCGGGCAGGGCTACGTGCTCGAGTACCGCGGCAGCGCCATCCGCTCGCTCTCCATGGAGGGCCGCATGACCATCTGCAACATGTCGATCGAGGCGGGCGCGCGCGCCGGCATGGTCGCCCCCGACCAGACCACGTACGACTACCTGAAGGGGCGCCCGCACGCCCCGTCCGGCGCCGACTGGGACGAGGCCGTGGCCTACTGGGACACCCTCGCGTCCGACGACGACGCGGTCTTCGACGCCGAGGTGCTCCTCGACGCCGACACCCTGGAGCCCTTCGTCACCTGGGGCACCAACCCGGGTCAGGGCGTCTCGCTCAGCGACCCCGTGCCGGATCCCGCCGCCGTCGCCGACCCGAACGAGCGCGCCGCCGCCGAGCGCGCGCTCGCCTACATGGACCTCGCCCCCGGCACGCCCATGAAGGAGATCGCGGTCGACACGGTCTTCATCGGCTCCTGCACCAACAGCCGGGTCGAGGACCTGCGGGCCGCCGCCGAGATCGTGCGCGGCCGCACCAAGGCCGAGGGCGTCCGCGTCATGGTCGTCCCCGGCAGCGCGCGCGTGCGGCTCGAGGCGGAGGCCGAGGGGATCGACAAGGTCTTCACCGACTTCGGCGCCGAGTGGCGCTTCGCCGGCTGCTCCATGTGCCTCGGCATGAACCCCGACCAGCTCGCGCCGGGGGAGCGCTGCGCCTCCACCAGCAACCGCAACTTCGAGGGCCGGCAGGGCAAGGGCGGGCGCACGCACCTCGTGTCGCCGCTCGTGGCCGCGGCGACCGCGATCCGCGGCACGCTCTCGAGCCCGTGGGACCTGCAGGAGGACGGCGTGGTGGATGCCGACGTCATCCGGCAGGCCGCCGCCGTCGGACAGGAGGCCTGATCGTGGAGCCCATCAGCCGGGTGACCGGGACCGCCGTGCCGCTCAAGCGGTCGAACGTCGACACCGACCAGATCATCCCCGCGCAGTTCCTCAAGCGCGTCACCAAGACCGGGTTCGAGGACGCGCTGTTCTTCCAGTGGCGCCAGGACCCCGCGTTCTTCATCAACCAGCCGGTCTACGAGGGCGCGACCGTCCTCGTCGCCGGTCCGGACTTCGGCACGGGCTCGTCCCGCGAGCACGCCGTGTGGGCGCTGCGCGACTACGGCTTCCGGGCCGTGCTCAGCCCGAGGTTCGGCGACATCTTCCGGGGCAACTCCGGGAAGCAGGGCCTCCTCACGGGCATCGTGACGGAGGACGACGTCGAGAGGCTGTGGTCCGCGATGGACGCGGAGCCCGGCCTCGACCTCACCGTCGACCTCGTCGAGCGGGTCGCCACGGCACCCGGCCTGACGGTCCCGTTCGAGATCGACGAATACACTCGGTGGCGGCTCCTCGAGGGGCTCGACGACATCGCCCTCACCCTCCGGGACGAGGACGCCATCACCACCTTCGAACACAACCGGGCCTCATGGCGCCCGCGCACATTGCCGGCCCGGCCGGCAGCTCTGGAGAACTGAATGAACTCACTAGTCAGCGACGCCAAGAACGCGGGGGAGCGGGTGGGCCTCATGTCCGACTCCATCGTCATCAACGGCGGCATCCCGCTGCGCGGCCGCATCGAGGTCCGCGGGGCCAAGAACCTGGCGACGAAGGCCATGGTCGCCTCCCTGCTCGGTGAGACCCCCAGCCTCCTGCGCTCGGTGCCCGACATCAGCGACGTGCGCGTCGTGTCCGGCCTCCTCGAGGTGCACGGCGTCACCCTCCGCAAGGGCGAGCAGGAGGGCGACCTCATCCTCGACCCGAAGGACGTCGAGAGTGCCCACATGGCGGACATCGACGCCCACGCGGGCAGCTCGCGCATCCCGATACTCTTCTGCGGCCCGCTGCTCCACCGCCTCGGCGAGGCGTTCATACCCGACCTCGGCGGCTGCCGCATCGGCGACCGCCCCATCGACTTCCACCTCGACGCGCTGCGGGCCTTCGGCGCGGTCGTCGAGAAGCTCCCGAGCGGCATCCGCCTCACGGCGCCGAACGGCCTGAAGGGCGCGAACGTCGAGCTGCCCTACCCGAGCGTCGGCGCGACCGAGCAGGTGCTGCTCACGGGCGTCCGCGCGAAGGGCATCACGGAGCTGAAGAACGCGGCCATCGAGCCGGAGATCATGGACCTCATCGCGATCCTGCAGAAGATGGGCGCGATCATCTCCGTGGAGCCCAACCGCGTGATCCTCATCGAGGGCGTCGACCGCCTCGAGGGCTACACGCACCGCGCGCTCTTCGACCGCAACGAGGCCGCGAGCTGGGCCTCCGCGGCCCTCGCCACGCACGGCGACATCTTCGTCGGCGGCGTGCGCCAGGCCGAGATGATGACGTTCCTCAACGTGTTCCGGAAGGTCGGCGGCGCGTTCGACATCGAGGAGGACGGCATCCGGTTCTACCACCCGGGCGGCGACCTCAAGCCCGTGGTCATCGAGACCGACGTGCACCCCGGCTTCATGACGGACTGGCAGCAGCCGCTCGTCGTGGCGCTCACGCAGGCGCCCGGCGTCTCGATCATCCACGAGACCGTGTACGAGAACCGCTTCGGCTTCACCGACGCGCTCAACGAGATGGGCGCCGACATCGTCGTGCACAAGGAGGGCCTCGAGGGCCACGAGCGCCGCGTGGCGCGTCGCGACTTCGAGCAGGCCGCGGTCATCACCGGGCCGACGCACCTGCACGGCGCCGACATCACCGTGCCCGACCTCCGCGGCGGGTTCAGCCACCTCATCGCCGCGCTCACGGCCGAGGGCCGGTCCACCGTCAGCAACGTCGGGATCATCTCCCGCGGCTACGAGGACTTCATCGGGAAGCTGCGCCAGCTGGGCGCGGACTTCTCCTACGAGGGATAGCCTCGCCGGCGGCGCCCGCGCCGCCCACGCCGACCGGGCGCGTCCGTCGAGGACGCGCCCGGTCCTCCGCCGGGTGGTCCCCGCACGGCGGGCGACCGACGACGACCGCGACCCGACCGGAGGATCCATGGCGAACGAGAAGGCCCGACCGTCGATCTTCTGGGTGCTGGCCGCGCTCGTGCTGCCGGTGCTGAACACGGCCGTGCGGTTCGAGATCCACCACCCCGAGCGGATGCCCCGCACGGGGTCCTATGTGCTCGCGCCGAACCACCACAGCGAGATCGACCCCGTGGTCATGGGCGCCGTGGCGTGGAAGCTCGGGCGCCTGCCCCGCTTCCTCGCGAAGGCGTCGCTGTTCGACGTTCCCGTCGTGGGCTGGTTCCTCCGCCGCTCCGGCCAGATCCCCGTGCAGCGCGACGGCGGGGTGCGCGGCGGCCAGGCGCTCACCGCGGCATCCGACCTGGCGCGCGACGGCCGCATCGTCGTCGTCTACCCCGAGGGGACCCTCACGCGCGACCCCGACCTCTGGCCCATGCGCGGCAAGACCGGCGCCGTGCGGCTCGCCCTGCAGGCCGGCATCCCCGTGATCCCGGCCGCGCACTGGGGGACGCAGAAGCTGATGGGCCGGTACTCGAAGCGCGTGCGGCTCTTCCCGCGCACCACCATCCACGTCGCCATCGGCGAGCCCGTCGACCTCTCGCGCTTCCGCGACCGCAGCCTCGACTCCGCCACCCTGACCGAGGCGACCGCCGTCGTCATGGCCGCCATCACGGAGCTCGTGGAGGAGCTGCGCGGCGAGACCGCCCCGACCGAGCGGTGGGATCCCCGCTCCCAGAACCAGAAGGAGACCGGCCGCTTTGAGTGACGCGAGCGCGAGCCCCGCACCCGACCCCCGCCCCGCGACCGGCGACGCCGCCGACGGGGAGCGGCGCCGCGTCGTCGTCCTCGGCGCCGGCAGCTGGGGCACCACCTTCGCCAAGGTCATGGCCGACGGCGGGAACGACGTCGTCATGTGGGCCCGTCGCCCGGAGCTCGCCCGGGAGATCACCGAGGCCAAGCGCAACAGCGACTACCTGCCCGGGGTGAACCTGCCGCGGCGGCTCACCGCCGACTTCTCGCTCGAGCGCGTGCTCGCGGGCGCCACCGACGTGTTCGTCGGCGTGCCCAGCCAGTCGCTCCGGGCGAACCTCGAGGCCGCGCGCGACCTCGTCCCCTCCGACGCCGTGGTCGTCAGCCTCATGAAGGGCGTGGAGAAGGGCACGGGCCTCCGGATGAGCGAGGTGATGCAGGAGGTGCTCCGCATCGCGCCGGAGCGCATCGCCGTCGCGTCCGGCCCGAACCTGGCGCTCGAGATCGCGCGGGAGCAGCCGACCGCCGTCGTGGTGTCGTCGTCCGACCAGGCCACCGCGGAGCGCGTGGCGAAGATCGCCCGCAGCCCCTACTTCCGCTCGTTCGTGAACACCGACGTGATCGGCACCGAGTTCGGCGGCGTGCTCAAGAACCTCATCGCGGTCGCGGTCGGCATCGTCGACGGCGTGGGCTACGGCGAGAACACGAAGGCCTCGATCATCACGCGCGGCCTCGCGGAGATGACCGCCTTCTCCGTCGCGTACGGCGCCCGCGCCGAGACGCTCGCGGGGCTCGCGGGCCTCGGCGACCTCATCGCCACGTGCGAGTCGTCGCTGTCCCGCAACAACACGGCCGGGCGGCTGCTCGGCCAGGGCTACAGCTTCACCGACGTGGTCACGAGCATGCAGCAGACGGCCGAGGGACTCTCCTCCGTCGCGCCCGTGCTCGAGCTCGCCCGCCAGCGCGGCGTCGACATGCCCATCGTGGAGCAGGTGTCGCAGGTGCTCGCGGGCACGCTGTCGCCGCGGGACATCGCGCCGCACCTCACCACCGACGACGACACGCCCCAGGGGGAATGAGCATGACCGAACGCATCCGGGTCGTCCTCCTCTTCGGCGGCACCTCCAGCGAGCACTCCATCAGCTGCGCCACGGCGAGCGGCGTCCTCGGCGCCATCGACCGCGAGCGCTTCGAGGTGATCCCCGTGGGGATCACGCCGCGCGGCGCCTTCACGCTCCAGGACGACGACGCGGCGGCCTTCGCGCTCGACGCGGACGCCCTGCCCGAGGTGGCGGACAACGGCACGCGCGTGCGCTGGCCGGAGGACGCGTCCTCCCGCGAGCTCCGGGTCCGGGACGCGGACGGCTCCGAGCGCTCGCTCGGCCGCGTCGACCTCGTCTTCCCGATCCTGCACGGCACCCAGGGCGAGGACGGCACCGTGCAGGGCATGCTCGAGCTCGCCGGGCTGCCGTACGTCGGCTCGGGCGTGCTCGCCTCGGCGCTCGGCATGGACAAGCACTACGCGAAGACCGTGCTGCGCGCGGCGGGCATCCAGGTGGCGCCGTGGATCACGGTGTCCCGGCACGAGTGGGCGGCCGACCCCGCGGGCGTCCGCGCCCGGGCGGCCGAGCTCGCGCTCCCGGCGTTCGTGAAGCCCGCGCGCGCCGGATCCAGCGTGGGCGTCAGCCGCGTGGCGGAGGCCGCCGCGCTCGACGCCGCCCTCGAGACCGCGTTCCGCGAGGACGACCGCGTGCTCGTCGAGGCGGGCCTCGTCGGCCGCGAGGTCGAGTGCGCCATCCTCGACGACGGGCCGGGCCGGGAGCCGCGCGCGTCCGTCGCGGGCGAGATCGTCGTCTCGGGCCGCGACTTCTACGACTTCGAGGCCAAGTACCTGGGCGCGGACGGCATCGACCTGGTCTGCCCGGCCGACGTCACCGACGCGGAGCTCGCCGAGATGCGCGAGCTCTCGATCCGGGCGTTCCGCGCGGTCGACGGCCGCGGCCTCGCGCGCGTCGACTTCTTCCTCACGGCGGACGGCTTCGTGCTCAACGAGGTCAACACGATGCCGGGCTTCACGCCCATCTCCATGTTCCCGGCCTGCTGGCAGGCGTCCGGCATCGCGTACCCGGAGCTCATCTCGCGGCTCCTCGACGTGGCGCTCGCGTGGGAGGCGGATGGCGCCCGGGGCTGAGGCCGGTCGCCGGGCGGCGACGAGCCTAGGCTCGAGCGCATGCTCGTAGGACGATCCGTCGCCCGGCCCCGTCTCCATCCGGACGGCCGTCCCGTGCCCCTCGTCCGCGGCGGCGGCGGTCGCGGCGGGCTCGCGGCGCCGCGACCGACCGTCTCCGTCGTGATCCCCGTGCGCGACGACGCCGGGCACCTGCGCGCGTGCCTCCGGGCGCTCGCGGGCCAGACGGTCGCGCCCGACGAGGTCGTCGTGGTCGACAACGCCTCGACCGATGACAGCGCCGAGGTCGCCCGGGCCGCCGGCGCGCGCGTCGTGCGCGAGCCGGTCGTCGGGATCCCCGCGGCCGCGTGCACGGGCTACGACGCCGCGCGCTCCGAGGTCATCGCGCGGCTCGACGCCGACTGCGTGCCGCCCGCCGACTGGATCGAGCGGCTCGGCGACGTGCTCGCCGCGCGCCCCGACGTCGCGGCGGTGACGGGCGCGGCGCGCTTCCTCGACGGCCCGCGGGCGCTCCGCGGGGTCGCGGCGGTCGCCTACCTCGGCGCGTACTTCGCCTCGGTCACGCTCGCGCTCGGACACCCGCCGCTGTTCGGATCCAACCTCGCCCTGCGCCGCGACGCCTGGCGCGAGGTGCGCATGGAGGTGCACCGCGAGGGCACGCACCTGCACGACGACATCGACCTGTCGGTGCACCTGGGCCCCGAGCGCCGCATCGTGCTCGACCCGCACCTCGGCATGGGCATCAGCATGCGGCCGCTCACCCGGCCCTCGACCCTGCCGCTGCGCATGAGCCGCGGCATGACCTCGCTGACGATGCACTGGCCGCACGAGCTGCCGTGGCTGCGCTGGCGGCGGGCGGCGCAGCTCGCGCGCGACGCCCGGCGCTCACCCGAGGGGATCACGACGGGACGGCCGCCGGTCAGCTCCCCGGAGGAGGCGCGTCGCCCAGGTCCTGCGCGCTGACGCACTTCGCGGTCTGCGGGATGACGGCGACGACGCCGCTGAGGTCGGTGAGCGCCGTGTAGCTCGCCTGCGTGGAGTCGATGACGACCTCGACGGCGGGCGTGCGCCCGTAGGTCGTGTAGCGGATGTCGGGGGAGCGCGAGTCGTCCTCGACCCAGTCGACGTCGTCGTAGCTGATGCACGCGTCCGTGGTGGGGCCGGGGGTCGCGACGCCGCAGCGGAGGATGACGGTGCTCTGGGGATCGCCCCACGCGCCCGTGCCCTGCGCGTCGGTCTCCCGCAGCGGCGCGGTGCCGAGCTGGGCGGGGAGGTGCACGACCACGTCGGCGCAGAGCGGATCCGTGGCGCCCGGGGCCGCCTCCAGCGAGACGGTGGGGGCGCATCCGGCGACGGCGAGGGCGATGCCGCACGCGGCGGCGGCGACGGCGGCGGTGCGCGCGATCGCGCGGGCGGGGCGGCGGGGAGTCATCGCGGTCAGGCTACCGTGGCAGTCGTGACGACTCCTGGGACGCCCTCCGCCGCGGATCCGACCGACGGGGGCGCGGCCGACGCGGCGACCCTCGGGAGCGCGGGCGAGCTCGCGACGCTGGCCCGGATCCTGCCGCACCTGCCCGCCGCCGACGCCGCGGACGTGGGCCCGGGCGACGACAGCGCGGTCGTGCGGGCGCCCGACGGCCGCTTCGTGATCACGACCGACATGATGATCGAGGGGCCGGACTTCCGCCTCGCCTGGTCGTCGTTCCACGACCTCGGGCGCCGCGCCGCGACGTCGAACCTGGCCGACGTGGCCGCCATGGGCGCGCGGCCCTCGGCGCTCCTCGTGGCCATCGCGGCGCCCGCCGCCACGCGCGTGGCCGACCTCGAGGCCCTCGCGGACGGCCTGCGCGAGGGCTGCGCACTGCAGGCGCCCGGCTGCGGCGTCGTGGGCGGCGACCTGTCCGTCTCGGACGCGCTGGCGATCACCGTCACGGCGACGGGCGACCTCGAGGGGCGCGACCCCGTGCTGCGCTCGGGCGCCCGTCCCGGCGACGTGATCGCGGTGGCCGGCACCCTCGGGATGGCCGCCGCGGGCGTCGCCCTCCTGTTCGCCCATGCGCGCAGCGGCGCGGCGGGCCAGGGTCCCGTCCCCGACGCCGACCTCGCGCGAGCCCTCCGCGCCGCCCACCCCGTCGCCGTGGAGGCGCAGCTGTCGCCCGTCGCCCCGCTCGGGGCGGGCGCCGACGCCGCCCGGGCCGGCGCGACGGCCATGCTCGACGTCTCCGACGGACTGCTCCTCGACCTCGCCCGGATGGCGCGCGCGAGCGGGGCCGGGATCGACCTGCGGTCCGCGGCACTCGCGGACGACGCGCGGCGGGTCGCCGCCGCCCACCCGTCGCTCCCGCCGCGCGCGCTCGACCTCGTGCTCACCGGGGGAGAGGACCACGCGCTGGTCGCGGCGTTCCCGCCCGACGCGGCGCTGCCGGCGCCCTTCCGCGCGATCGGCGCGGTCGTCGCCGCCGGCGCCGACGGTCCCGCCGTCACGGTCGACGGCGCGCCGTACGCCGGCCCGCGCACCGCGCTCGGCGGCTGGGACCCGTACTCCGACTGGGACGGCGCGCGCTAGGGGGCGGGGGTCGTCGCGTCGTCGTCGGCGTCAGCGGCCTCGGCGGACGCCCACCACACGACCGTGTCGCCGTACGACTTGCGGCGGTCGAGCACGAGCCCCGCGGGCCACGCGGGCTCCGCCGAGCGGGAGCTGCGCTCCACCATCACGACGGCGCCGTCGACGAGCCGCGGGACGAGCGCGGCCAGCTCCTCGGCGAGCTCCGCGTCGCCCACCTCGTAGGGCGGGTCGAGGAACGCCACGTCGTAGGAGCCGCGGTCGCCCGCGAGGAAGGCGCGCACGCTCTGCGCGGCCACGCGGATCCGCGGCGCGGCACCTCGGGCGCCGCCCGCTCGACGAGGGCCGCGTTCGACCGGCACACGGCGGCGGCGGGCACGGCGCGCTCCACGAGCACCACCTCGCGCGCGCCGCGGCTGGCGGCCTCGAGGCCGAGGGCGCCGGATCCCGCGTAGAGGTCGAGCACGCGCGCGCCGTCGAGCGCGTCCCGGGCCTCGAGCCCGGAGAAGAGGGCCTCGCGCACGCGGTCGCTCGTGGGTCTCGTGCCGCTCTTCGGCACGCGGAGGACGAGGGACCCGGCGTACCCGGCGACGATGCGGGTCATGCGGGGTACCCGGCCGCGCGCGGGCCGGCGATGATCGGAGCGGGGTGCACGACCGACCACGCTACCCGCCCTGTCCATCGCGGGCGGCGCGCCGGACGCTCCCGGATCCCTGACGTATGCTGCGACGACGCCCACGACGCTGGAGGACCTCCGTGACGAGCCCCGAGTCCGAGTCCGTTCCCCTGCACGCCGGATCGGGCCCGCACCCCGCCCGCGTCCGCTCCGCCACGCGCCAGGCGGCCCACGCGCCCGCCGGGCACGTCGCCCCCGCGATGCCGCTGGAGGAGGTGCGCCGGCTCGCCGACCTCATCCTCGGCAACGTCGACGCGGTCCTCTCCGGCAAGCACGAGGCCACGCGCATGGCGCTCACGGTCTTCCTCTCCGGCGGCCACCTCCTCATCGAGGACGTGCCGGGCGTCGGCAAGACGATGCTCGCCAAGGCGCTCGCCCGGAGCGTCGACTGCACGGTGAACCGGATCCAGTTCACCCCCGACCTCCTGCCCTCCGACGTCACGGGCGTCTCCGTCTACAGCCAGGCCGACCACCGGTTCGAGTTCCAGCCGGGCGCGGTCTTCGCGAACATCGTCATCGGCGACGAGATCAACCGCGCGAGCCCCAAGACCCAGTCGGCGCTCCTGGAGTGCATGGAGGAGGGCCAGGTCACGGTCGACGGCGTCACCCACGGCCTCCAGCAGCCGTTCACGGTGGTCGCGACGCAGAACCCGGTCGAGATGGAGGGCACCTACTCCCTGCCCGAGGCGCAGCGCGACCGCTTCATGGCGCGGATCTCCATGGGCTACCCGGACGCGTCCGCCGAGCTCGCGATGCTCCGCGACCGGGACACCGTCAGCCCGCTCGACGAGCTGCGGCCCGTGGTCGACGCCGACGAGCTCGACGCGATGATGCGCGCGGCCCGCGGCGTCTACGTCTCCGACCCCGTATCGCGCTACACGGTGGCCATCGTGCAGGCCACTCGCGGTCACGAGGACATCCGCCTCGGCGCGAGCCCGCGCGCCACCCTCCAGCTCATCCGCGCCGCGAAGACCCGCGCGGCCCTCGACGGGCGCGACTTCGTGCTCCCGGACGACGTCGACGCCCTCGCGGCGCCGGTGCTCGCCCACCGGCTCGTGGCCACCGGCCGCGCGCTCGGCCAGGGCGGACGCGGCCAGGCCGCGGTCGTCGAGATCCTCGAGCGCATCGTCGCCTCGACCTCCGTGCCGCTGAGCGCCGCGGGGCGGACGCGCTGAGCCCGTGCCGCCCCTCGCGCGCCTGATGCGCCGGATCGGCATCGAGGCCGTCCCGCATCCGACCCTCCGCGGCATCGCCCTGCTCGCCGCCGGGGTCGCCGCCTTCGCGGGCGCCTTCATCGCGGGTCGGCGGGAGTTCGTCTTCATCGGCGTGGCCGTCCTCGCCCTGCCGCTCCTGGCGGCGGCCTGGCTCGTGATCGCGCGGGTGCGGCTGCACGTCGAGCGGGCCTTCACGACGACCGTGGTCGAGGCCGGCACGCAGACGACCGTGACGGTGGCGGTCGCCAACGCCGGGCCCCTGCCCACGCCGCGCTCGTGGGCGCTCGACCTGGTGCCGGGCGCCGAGGGGGCGACGCCGCCCGCGGAGCTGCCGTCGATGCGGGGCCTCGCGCGCGGATCCCGCCGCGCGTCCGCCCGACCCGTCCTCCGCTACGACCTCACGCCCGAGCGCCGCGGGATCCACGAGGTGGGCCCGCTGGCCGTCGAGGAGCACGACCCCTTCCGCCTGATGGGCCTGCGGCACGTCGCGGGCGGCACCTCGCGCCTCGTCGTCACGCCGCGCCT
This sequence comes from Clavibacter capsici, assembly GCF_001280205.1. Classification (NCBI taxonomy): domain Bacteria; kingdom Bacillati; phylum Actinomycetota; class Actinomycetes; order Micrococcales; family Microbacteriaceae; genus Clavibacter; species Clavibacter capsici. Next base: position 1,341,776 of record NZ_CP012573.1, read on the forward strand.
GGCCGACCTCGCGGCCGAGTCCGGCGGGCCGGTCACCTCCGAGGGCGAGTCCGAGCGCGTGCAGCGCCGGGCCGACGGCGGCGAGGACGACCTCGGCACGCGCGAGTACCGCGCGGGCGACCCGCTGCGCCGCGTGCACTGGCGCGCGACCGCCCGCCACGGCGAGCTCATGGTGCGGCAGGAGGAGCAGCGCTCCAGCCCCCGCTCCCTCGTCCTGCTCGACACGCGCGCGGAGGGCTTCCCCCTCCACGCGGACGACGACGGCGACTCCGACCGCGCGTTCGAGCGCGCGGTGGCGTTCGCGGCGTCGATCGGCGTCCACCTGCAGCGCGGCGGATACGCGGTGCAGCTCGTCGAGACGGCGGGCGCGTCCGACGCCCCGGCCGCTCGACCGGGCGACGGCGCCGCGGCCGAGGCCGAGCTGCTCCTGCACCTCGCCGAGGTGCGCCCGACCGCGCCCGACCCCGACCGCGACGCCGTGCAGGAGGCCCTCGCGGATCTCCGGCGGAGCCGTCGCGCCGTCCCGGTCCACGCCGTCCTCGGCCACCTCGACGCGCGCGAGGCGCACCGTCTCGCGGGCTTCGGCGCCGCCTGCCGGCCGGCGGTCGCGTTCCTCGCGCACCCGGGCCGGGTCGAGGGCCGCGACGACCGCGAGGCCGTGCGGATCCTCCGCGAGGCGGGCTGGCACACGGTCGCCTTCGACGACGGCACGGCGCCCGCCGACGCCTGGCGCGCCGCCCGCGCCGAGGAGATGGCCCGATGAGCGACCTGGACGCCGTCGGCCTCGGCGGCCGCGACCACTGGACCGTGGAGCCGCGCTCCCTGCCCGGGGAGCGGACCGGCGGCCCGGGCGGCCGGTCGCGGGACGGCGGCGCCGGGCCGGGCCGCAGCGGTCGCCGACCGGGATCCAGCCGCGCCGCCGCCCGCTGGCCGCTCACCGCCGCGCTCGGGGTCGCCCTGCTCGCGGGCACGGCGAGCCTGCACCTCCTCGTCGAGCCCGGCGCCTGGTACGCCCTCTGCGTCCTCGTGGTCGCCGCGGTGCTCGGCTCCGCCGCGCTCCTCCGAGCGGCGGGCGCCCCGCGCCTCCTGGCGTCGCTCGGCGGCCTCGTCGTGCTCGTGCTCCTCGTGACGCTCGTCTTCGCGGCGCGCACCGCGGTGCTCGGCGTGATCCCCACCCCCGAGACCCTGCGCACGCTCGTCGCGGTCGGGGAGCAGGCAGGCGAGGAGATCTACCGCAGGTCCGCCCCCGTGCCGCCGCTCGCGTCCATCGTCTTCGTGATCGTCGCCTCGGTCGGCGCCCTCGCCGTCGTGCTCGACGTGCTCGCGAACGCGCTCCGGATGCCCGCGGTCACGGGCCTGCCGCTCCTCGTCCTGGTGTCCGTCCCCGGCGCGGTCCTGGTGGGGGAGTTCTCGGTGGCGTCCTTCGCCGTCACGGTCCTCGCGTGGTTCGCGGTGCTCGCGGCCGACGCCCGGGACGCGGACGGGGAGGGCGGCTGGCGGGGATCCGGCCTCCTCGGCGGACCGCGTGCCGACCCGGGCCGCTCCCCGTCGGGCGGCCGCTCGCCGGGATCGGCCCGCACGGCGCTCGTCTCCGCGGGCGCGCTCGCGGGCGGCGCGGTCGTCATCTCGCTGGTCGCGCCCGCGATCGTCCCCGGGCTCACGACGGCCACGTTCCCCTCGGCCTCCGGCTCCGGGCAGGGCGGGTCGCGCGTCGTGAACCCCATCCTCGACCTCGGCGACGACCTCCGCCGCCCCGTCGACGTCGAGGCGCTGCGGTACTCGACGGCGTCCCCGACGCCCCTCTACTTCAAGGTCACGACCCTCTCGCGCTTCGAGGGCGACGAGTGGGCGCCGTCGTCCCTGCGCCCGCCGGACGGCAACACGGTCGACGCCATCGGGCCCGACCTCGGCGCCGGATCCGACGTGCCGGTCGAGGAGGTCGAGTCGCGCGTCGAGGTCGAGGGCTCCTCCAGCGCCTGGCTCCCGGCGCCCTACGCACCGCGGAGCGTCGACGGGCTGGAGGGCACCTGGCGCTGGTCCGAGCAGGGCCTCGCGATCCGGTCGACCGACTCCGACAGCCGCGAGCAGAGCTACACGGTGCGCTCCGAGCTGCCGCGGCCCACGCGCGAGCAGCTGGAGGCCGTGGCGCCCGCGACCGACGACGACCTGCGGCCGTTCCTCCAGATCCCCTCCGGCACCCCGGACATCGTCGCCTCGACGACGGCCGACGTCCTCGCGGGCATCGACTCGCCGTACGACCGGGCGCTCGCGCTCCAGGAGTTCTTCACCGGGGGCGCGTTCCGCTACTCCGAGGACGCGCCCGTCCAGCAGGGCTACGACGGCAGCGGCGTGGACGTCGTGGGGGAGTTCCTGCGGGTGCGCTCGGGCTATTGCGTGCACTTCGCCTCGGCCATGGCGATCATGGCGCGCGAGGCGGGCATCCCGTCGCGCGTCGCGGTCGGCTACCTGCCGGGGGACCAGGTGGGGCGCGACGGCGACCTCATCACCTACCGCGTCGGATCCCACGACCTGCACTCGTGGCCGGAGCTGTACTTCGCGGGCGTGGGCTGGATCGCGTTCGAGCCGACCCCGGGACGCGGCCAGGCCGCACCGTACGCGCAGCCGTCGGCCGCGCCGACCACCGCGCCCACGCCGTCCGCGTCGCCCACGCCCACGGCGGCGCCGACCGCGACCGCCACGCCGGCGCCCACCGCGTCGACCGCGCCCGGCGCGGACGGCGCGTCCGCCGTCCGGATCCCGTGGGCCGCCCTCGGCACCGCGGCCCTCGCCCTCCTCGTGCTCGCGCTCCTCGCGGCCCCCGCCCTCCTCCGCCGCGCCCGGCGCCGCGGCCGCCTCCTGGCCCTCGAGGCCGGGGACGCGCCCGCGGGCACGGCCTGGCGCGAGGCGGAGGACCAGGCGGTGGACCTCGGCATGCGCGTCCCCGACACCGAGTCGCCGCGCGAGCTGGGCCGCCGCCTCGCCGGCGACGACCCGGCGCTCGCGGATCCCGTCGCGCTGCTGGTCGGCGTCCGGGAGCGGGAGCGGTTCGCCCGCGCCGACGTGCCCGTCGACGCCGCGGCGGGCGCCGCCCAGGCCGCCGCGCTCGTCGCGCTGCGGGACGGCCTGGCGGCCCGCGCCGGACGGCTCGACCGCGCCCTGGCGCTCGTCGCCCCGCGCTCGCTCGTCCGTCGCCGGCCCCGCGACGACGACGGGACGGCGGCCGGCCCGGACGACGGGCGGCCGGCGTCGGACGCCCCTCGTAGACTCGGAGGATGACCGGATCCGACGCCGCGCTCGCGGGCGTCGTGGGCGGCCGCACCGCGGGCGTGCTGCAGAAGGCCTTCGGGCTGCGCACGGTCGCCGACCTCCTCGAGCACCTGCCGCGCCGCTACGCCCGCCGCGGCGAGCTCACCGCCCTCGCCGAGCTGCCGGTCGACCAGCAGGCCACCATCGTCGCCGAGGTGCGCGAGGTGCGGGAGCGGCCCATGCGGGCCCGGCGCGGCAGCATCCTCGAGGTGCGGATCACCGACGGCCGCGGCTTCCTCACCCTCACCTTCTTCAACCAGGCGTGGCGAGCCAAGGACCTCGTGCCGGGCGTCCGCGGGATCTTCGCGGGCAAGGTCAGCGACTACCGCGGCGCGCTCCAGCTCGCGCACCCCGACTACGAGCTGTTCGACGCGCACGAGGGTCCGGCGCTCTCCGGCGGTGAGCCCGACGCGGCCGCCCGCCGCTGGGCCGAGATGCCCATCCCCATCTACCCGGCCACCGCGTCCATGGCGAGCTGGCAGGTCGCGAAGGCCGTGGAGCTCGCGCTCGACGCGGTCGACGACCTGGAGGATCCCGTCCCCGCCGACGTGCGCGCCGAGCGCGGCCTCCTCCCGTACCGCGAGGCGCTCGAGGGCGTGCACCGCCCCGAGAAGGACGTCGACTGGCGCCGCGGCCGCGACGCCCTCCGCTTCCAGGAGGCGTTCGTCCTCCAGACCGCGCTGCTGCAGCGGCGGCAGGCGGCCCGCGCGCTGCCCGCCACCCCGCGGATCCCGACCCCGGGAGGCCACCTCGACCGCCTCGACGCGCAGCTGCCCTTCGAGCGCACGGGCGACCAGCGGCTCGTCGGCCAGGAGATCGCCGCGGACATGGCGCGCACCTGGCCCATGAACCGGCTCGTGCAGGGCGAGGTCGGCTCCGGCAAGACCCTCGTCGCGCTCCGGGCGATGCTCGCGGTCGCCGACTCCGGCGGCCAGTCCGCGCTGCTCGCGCCCACCGAGGTGCTCGCCAGCCAGCACCTGCGCTCCCTCACCGCGTCGCTCGGACCGGACCTCGCGGCGGAGCTCATGCCCACCCTGCTCACCGGCCAGCTGTCGACCGCCGAGCGCAAGCGCGCGCTCCTGCGCATCGTGAGCGGCCAGGCGCGCATCGTCGTCGGCACGCACGCGCTCCTCGGCGACCGCGTCGAGTTCCTCGACCTCGGCCTCGTGGTGGTCGACGAGCAGCACCGCTTCGGCGTCGACCAGCGCGAGGCGCTCCGGCGGAAGGGCGGCACGCCGCCGCACGTGCTCGTGCTCACGGCCACGCCCATCCCGCGCACGGTCGCCATGACGGTGTTCGGCGACCTCGACGTGTCGACCATCGCCGAGCTGCCGAGCGGCCGCCAGCCCATCGAGTCGTTCGTCGTCCCGCTGCACGAGCACCCGGGCTGGATCGAGCGGGTCTGGGCGCGCACGGCCGAGGAGATCGAGAAGGGGCGCCAGGCGTTCGTGGTGTGCCCGGCGATCGACCCGCAGGATCCCGAGGCGGAGGACGAGGACGCCGCCGACGGCGCCGAGGACGCGACCGCCCGCCCCGCTCTCGCGACCGTCACCGACATCGACGCGCTGCTCGCCGCCCACCCGCGCCTCGGATCCGTCCGCCGCGCCGTGCTGCACGGCCGCATGACGGGGGAGGAGAAGGACCGCGTGATGCGCGCGTTCTCCGCGGGCGACATCGACCTCATCGTCGCGACCACCGTCATCGAGGTCGGCGTCGACGTGCCGAACGCCTCGACCATGGTGATCCTCGACGCCGACCGCTTCGGCGTCTCCCAGCTGCACCAGCTGCGCGGCCGGGTCGGCCGCGGCGGCGTGCCCGGCCTCTGCCTCATGGTCACGCACGCGGAGCCCGAGACCGTCGCCCGCGAGCGCGTGGACGCCGTCGCCGCGACCCTCGACGGGTTCGAGCTCGCCCGCGTCGACCTGGAGCTCCGCCGCGAGGGCGACGTGCTCGGCACGAACCAGTCGGGCGGCCGCTCCTCGCTCCGGCTGCTCCGGGTCGCGCAGGACGGCGACCTCATCGAGTCCGCGCGCGAGCACGCCCACGACGTGCTCGAGGCGTCGCCCGACCTCGCCGGGCACCCCGCGCTCGCCCGCGCGCTCGCCCGCCGGCTCGACGACGAGGAGCGCGCCTTCCTCGACAAGAACTAGGGGAGCGTCCGCCCTAGGCTGGCGGGATGCAGCGGATCGCCGTCGTCCCCGGATCGTTCGACCCCGTCACGCTCGGGCACCTCGACGTGATCCGCCGCGCCGCCCGCCTCTACGACGAGCTCGTGGTGCTGGTCGTGCACAACCCGGGCAAGACGCCCATGCTGCCGCTCGAGGAGCGCGTGCGCCTCATCGAGCGCGTGATCCGCGACGCCGGCCTCCCCGCCTCCGTCCGCGTCGACGCGTGGGGCGCCGGCCTCCTCGTCGACTACTGCCGGCAGGTCGGCGCGTCCGTGCTCGTCAAGGGCGTGCGGTCGCAGCTCGACGTCGCGTACGAGACGCCCATGGCGCTCGTCAACCGCGACCTCGCCGACGTCGAGACCGTCATGCTCCTGCCGGATCCCGCGCACGCCCACGTCTCCAGCTCACTCGTCCGCCAGGTCGAGGCGCTCGGGGGCGACGTGACGCCCTACGTGCCGGCGGCCGTCGCGGAGTCGCTGGCCGTCCGGCGCGACGGGTGACGCCCCGTAAGATCTACGGGTGTCCAGGTTCCAGAAGACCCCATTCACGGTGCACGTCCACGACATCGTCCATCGCCCCGGGGAGATGCGCGAGCTCGACCTGACCATCGCGCTGCCGGAGCGCATGGGGGAGGGCCTCATCGCCGTCCCCGCCGGCCGGGAGATGCAGGTGCACGTGCGCCTGGAGTCCCTCCACGACGGGATCCTGGCCACCGGCGAGGTCGACACGGTGGCCGACGGGCAGTCCGCGCGCACCCTCGCCGACATGCAGGAGCGTGTCCAGGTCGATTTCGCGGAGATGTTCGCGTACTCTCTTGATGAAGCTTTCGACTACCAGGTCCAGGACGAGCACGTGGACCTGGAGCCGGTCATCCGGGATGCGGTGGTCCTTTCACTTCCGTTCCAGCCCGAACTGCCGGGCGAGGACCTCGATCTCGATCTGGGTCCCGGCATCAGCCTGGTCCTGGCGGACTCCGACCCGGAGCCCGTGATCGATCAGCGCTGGGCGGCCCTGTCCGGCTTCCGAGCTTCCGAAGACAGCGGTGCGGCGCGTGAAGACGCCGACACCGAAACGCAGAGAGATGAGAGTTAGCCATGGCTGTACCCAAGAGGAAGATGTCCCGATCCAACACGCGCGCGCGTCGCTCGCAGTGGAAGGCCGAGGCTCCCACGCTCGTCAAGACCGTCGAGAACGGCAAGGTCGTCTACTCCATGCCCCACCGCGCGCGCGTGGTCGAGGACGCCGCCGGCACGCCCCTGTACATGGAGTACAAGGGCCGCAAGGTCGCCGACGTCTAGTCGTCGCCCGCACGGTACGTCGGACATGACCGACACCCCGGGATCCCACGTCCACGGCGACCGTGACGCGCTCCGGCGCCTCCTCGCCGTGGACGTGAGCCCCGAGCTCCTCGAGCTCGCGCTCACCCACCGCTCGTACGCGTACGAGCACGGCGGCATCCCGCACAACGAGCGCCTCGAGTTCCTCGGCGACTCCATCCTCGGGCAGGCCGTCACGGTCATGCTCTACCTCGAGAACCCCGACCTCGACGAGGGCGAGCTCGCCAAGCGGCGCGCCAGCCTCGTCTCGAGCGTCGCCCTCGCGGAGGTCGCCACCGGCATCGGGCTGGGCGAGCACCTGCTGCTCGGCCGCGGCGAGGAGCTCACGGGCGGCCGCGCCAAGTCCTCGATCCTCGCCGACACGGTCGAGGCCATCATCGGCGCCTGCTACCTCGACGCCGGGGGAGAGGCCGCGACCGGCCTCGTCCTGCGCCTCATCGCCCCGCTCCTCGAGGACCCCGCGCGCTTCGGCGCCGCCATGGACCCGAAGACGGCCCTCCAGGAGAGCGCCGCGCGCCAGGGCCTGCCCGCGCCCGCCTACGTCGTGAGCGACAGCGGCCCGGACCACAGCAAGCGCTTCCACGCCGTCGTCACGGTCGGCGACGCCGTGCGCACCACGGGCGAGGGATCCAGCAAGAAGCAGGCCGAGATGACGGCCGCGCTCGAGGCGTGGACCCGCCTCGAGGCGCGCCCCACGGCCTGACCCGCGGTGCCCGAGCTCCCCGAGGTCGAGGTCGTCCGCGCCGGGCTCGAGCCCGCCGTGACGGGCGCCCGCATCACGGGCGTGGAGATCCTCGACGCGCGCTCCCTCAAGCGGCACGACCCGCTCGAGGGCGCCTTCGTCGACCTGCTCGTCGGCCGCGTGATCACGCACGCCGTCCGCCGCGGCAAGTTCCTCTGGCTGCCGCTCGCGCCCGACGCCGCCCGCGACGTCACCGGCCCGCGCGCGCTCGTCACGCACCTCGGCATGAGCGGGCAGGTGCTCCTGCGCGAGCCCGGCTCCGACCCGGACGGCCTGCTGCGGATCCGGATGGGCATCGAGCACCCGGTTCACGGCGAGCTCGTGGTCGCCTTCGTCGACCAGCGCATCTTCGGGTCGATGGCCGTCGACCGCCTCGTGGCGACCCCGGACGGGCACGCGGCCGGACGCGGATCCGACGCCGCCCTCGTGCCGACGCAGGTCGCCCACATCGCGCGCGACCCGCTCGACCCGGCGTTCGACGACGAGCTGCTCCTCGACCGCCTGGCCAGGCGGCGCACCGGCGTCAAGCGCGCGCTGCTCGACCAGACGCTCGTGAGCGGCATCGGCAACATCTACGCGGACGAGGCGCTGTGGGCCGCGCGGATCCACTACGCGCACCCGACGGACCGGCTCGGTCGCGGGCGCGCGCTCCGCCTCCTCGCCGAGGTGCGGCACGTGCTCGCGCGGGCGCTGGCGGAGGGCGGCACGAGCTTCGACGCGCAGTACGTGAACGTCAACGGCGCATCCGGCTACTTCTCGCACTCGCTGAACGCCTACGGTCAGCAGGGGAAGCCATGCCCGCGCTGCGGGAACGCGATCGTGCGGGAGGCCTTCATGAACCGGTCGAGCCACTACTGCCCGCACTGCCAGGTGCTGCCGGATCCGGGGGACGCCGCCGCCTGAGCCGCGCCGTCCCGGATCAGCGCGCGTCCCCCATCAGCGCGTCGGGCCCGTGTCGCGCAGCCAGCTCCCGCTCGTCGCCACGTGACGGAAGCCGAGCGCCTCGTTCACCCGGAGCATGGGCCGGTTCTCGTCGGCGTTCCAGGTGACGACGCGGTCCGCGCCCGGGGCCTCGCGGGCGAGGAGCCGCAGGTTCTCGACCTTGAGGAGCATGCCGAGGCGGTGGCCGCGGTGCTCCGCGAGCACGAGCGTGTCCTGCTGGTAGGCGTACTCGTGGCCGTCGGAGCGGCGGCCGCTGGGGGAGACGGCGATCTCGGTGAAGCCGACGAGCCGGCCCGTCGCGACGTGCTCGACCGCCGTGACGATGCCCGTGCGGCCGGCGGACGCGCGCCGGGCCTCCGCCCCTCGGATCCGGTCGGCGTCCCAGGCGTCCTCCGCCTGCGGGAGGTCGCCGGCCGGGGTGTCGGTCGACATGCGCGTGTGCAGGAGGGCGAGGTCGTCGAGGCGCTCCTCGGGCGTCGCGTCCACCCAGGAGACGACCCGGTATGCGTCGCCCGCGGCGCGGCGCGCGTCGGCGAGGTGGGTGTCGAGCGTCGGGGCCGCGGCGACCGTGTCCAGGGAGCTCGTGCGCGCGGTCTGGCCGAGCCGGTAGCCCGCATCGACGGCGAAGCGGGACGCCGGGTCGTCGGCCCCGACCGCGCCGATCCCCGTGGGCGAGGCGATGGGGGATCCGTTCGCCTCCGCGCGGTGCATAGTGGCGCCCAGGAGGGTCCGGCAGCCCTCGTCGAGCGCGATCCGCTCCAGGCGCTCGCGCAGCGCCCGGCCGATCCCGCGGCGCCGGTGCTCGGGGAGCACGGACACCGCGACGTCGGAGGTCGTGGGGTCGGCGAGCGACGTGGTGAGGAGCCCGCGACCGACGACCCGCCCGTCCACCCGGGCGGCGAAGAGGCGCTTCCGCACGTGCGCGACGTCGGCGTAGTCGGGGATCAGCTCCTGCGGCAGCCAGACGAATGCGTCGTGCCCGAGGTCGTGCGACTGCGCCCGGTTGACGACGTCGGTGAGCGCCACGAGGTCGTCCCAGCCCGCGGCCCCGACGGCGGCGGGCGGACGGACCTCCTCCACGACCGCGGCCCGGTCGTCGTCGGCGTGCGGCATGGTCGGCTCCCTCGTCGGCGGACGCGGCCGTCCTCGGCTCCGCGCCCCACCACGCTAGCGGCGGCCGGGCCGGCGGCTCCCGGCCGCGCGCGGCTCCCGGTCGAGCGCGCCGCGTCCGGTACCGTGATCCCGACCACGAGGTGAGGAGGGCGGCGGGCGTGCACCTGAAGAGCCTGACCCTCAAGGGGTTCAAGTCGTTCGCGCAGCCGACCACGTTCCAGTTCGAGACCGGGGTGACCTGCGTCGTCGGCCCGAACGGATCCGGCAAGTCGAACGTCGTCGACGCCCTCGCCTGGGTCATGGGCGAGCAGGGCGCCAAGACCCTCCGCGGCGGCAAGATGGAGGACGTCATCTTCGCCGGCACCTCGACGCGCGGGCCGCTCGGCCGCGCGGAGGTCACGCTCACGATCGACAACGCCGACGGCGCGCTGCCCATCGACTACACCGAGGTCGCGATCCGCCGCACGCTCTTCCGCAACGGCGGCAGCGAGTACGCGATCAACGGCACGTCCTGCCGCCTCCTCGACGTGCAGGAGCTCCTCAGCGACTCCGGGCTCGGCCGCGAGATGCACGTCATCGTCGGCCAGGGCCGGCTCGACAACGTGCTGCGCGCGACCCCCGAGGAGCGGCGCGGCTTCATCGAGGAGGCCGCGGGGATCCTCAAGCACCGCCGCCGCAAGGAGCGCACGCTCCGCAAGCTCGAGGGGATGCAGGCGAACCTCACCCGGCTGAACGACCTGGCGGGGGAGATCCGGCGGCAGCTGAAGCCGCTCGGCCGGCAGGCGGAGGTCGCGCGGCAGGCGCAGACCGTCGCGGCCGTCGTGCGCGACGCACGTGCCCGCCTCGTGGCCGACGAGGTCGTGACCCTCCGACGCGCGCTCGCGGAGCACACGCGCACCGAGGAGGAGCGCACGACCGAGCGGATGGTGCTGCAGGAGAAGCTCGACCGGGCGGTCCTCCGCTCCGAGCGCATCGTCGAGGAGCAGGAGGGCGACGAGGTCGACGGCGCCCGCCGCACGGCCTTCGCGCTCGAGCAGGTGCAGGAGCGGCTGCGGAACCTGCTGTCGCTCGCGCAGCAGCGGCTCGCGCTCCTCGGATCCGCGGACGACGCCCCCGAGGCCGCGTCCGGCACCACGCCCGCGCAGGTGCAGGAGTCCCGGGACGAGGCCGAGCGCCTCACCGGGCTCATCGGCGAGGCCGAGGCGGGCTGGGTGTCCGCGCGCCAGGCGACGGCCGCGGCCCGGCAGGCGCTCGACGCGCTCGACGAGGAGATCCAGGCCCAGAGCGCGCTCGTCTCGCGGCACGACCTCGAGATCGCGGGGCTCACCGGGCGCGCCGAGACCGCGGGCTCGCGGCTCGCGGCCGTGCGCGGCGAGGTGCTCCGGCAGCAGAACGCGCTCGATGCGGCGCGCGCCCGGCTCGCCGCGGCCGAGGCGGAGCGGGAGCGCGGCGAGGCCGAGGGCGAGGCCGACGAGCAGGGCGGATCCGAGCTGACGCGCGCCTACGAGGACGCCCAGGCCGACGTCGCGACGGAGGAGTCCGCCATCGAGGCCGTGCGCGAGGAGCTGCACGCCAAGGAGCGCGAGCGGGACGCCCTGGCCGCGCGCGAGCAGGCGCTCGCGAGCGCGCTCGACCAGCGCGACGGATCCAGCGACCTCGTCGCCGCGGGCCTCCCCGGCGTCCGGGGCCTCCTCGCCGAGCACGTGCACGTGCACCCGGGCTTCGAGCAGGCGGTCGCGGCGGCCCTCGGCACGCTCGCCGACGCCGTGCTCGCCGAGACGCGCGACGACGCGGTCGCGGCGCTGCGCCGCGCGGTCGACGACGACCTGGGGCGCGTCGAGGTGGTGGTCGCGGGATCCGGCGGGACGGCCGTGGAGGCACCCGGCACCGACGGCCCGGTGCCCGCGTCCGCCGTGGTCGACGCGCCCGACGGCGTCCGCCGGACCCTCGCCGGCGTCGTGATCGTCGACGACCTCGCGCAGGCCGTCGCGCTCCTCGACGGACCCGACGCGCCCGTCACCGCGATCACCCGCGCGGGCGAGGTCGTCTCCGCGCACGTGCTGCGCGGCGGATCCGGCGCCACCCGCTCCAAGCTCGAGCTCGTCGCCGCGCGCGAGGCCGCCGCGGCGACCCTGACCGACGTCCGCGCCCGCATCGACGACCTCCAGGTGGACCTCGCCGCCGGCCGGGAGCGCCTCCGCGCCGCCCGGGAGCGCGCGTCCGCGGCGCTCGGCGGGCTGCGCGAGGCGGACGCGCGCCTCGCCGCGCACGCCGAGCGCCTCAGCCGGTCGCGCGCGCAGGCCGAGTCCGCCGCCGCCGAGCTCGCGCGCGTGCAGCGCGGCCTCGACCTCGCGAGCGCCTCCGTCGACGAGGCCGTCGCCGCGTCCGACGCCGCCCGCCGCGCGCTCGACGAGGCCCGGTCCCGCCCGCGCCCCGTGCTCGACGCGAGCGGCCGGGACGCGCTGGTCGCCGAGTGGGAGGCCGCTCGCGAGGCCGAGATCGAGGCCCGCCTGCAGGTCGAGACCGCGCGCGAGCGCGTGCGGGCCGAGCAGGAGCGCACGGTCGCGCTCGAGCGCCGCCTCGCCGCGGAGCGCGCCGCCGCCGAGGAGGCCGCCCGCCGCCAGGTGATCCGCCGCCGCCAGATCGCCCGCGCCGCCTCCGTCGCCGATGCCCTGCCCGCCGTCGTCCGCGCCGCCGACCGCAGCACGGCCGAGGCGCGTCTCGTGCTCGCCCGCGCCGAGGAGGCCCGGGCCGGCCGCAACGCCGAGCTCTCCGCCCTCCGCCGCGAGGAGGCCGACCTGCGGCAGCGCCTGCACGGGATCACCGAGGACGTGCACGGCCTCGAGCTGCAGATCTACGAGAAGCGCCTCCAGGTCTCCCAGCTGCTCGAGCGCGCCGCGAGCGAGCTGGGCCTCGGGGAGGAGGTGCTCGTCGCCGAGTACGGGCCGGACGTTCCCGTGCCCGAGGAGGCACCGCTGCCGCCGCGCCAGCGTGCGCGCGCGGCCGCGGATCCCGACGGGGAGGACGAGGCCGGCGAGGACGCCGCGACGGAGACGACGCCCGCCGAGGGCGCGGAGCCGACCGACCACGACGCGGACGACGACACCCCGCCCGTCCCCACCCGCCCCTTCGACCGCGAGGAGCAGCGCGCCCGCCTCCAGGTCGCCGAGCGGAAGCTCGCCCAGCTCGGCCGGGTCAACCCGCTCGCGCTCGAGGAGTTCGCCGCGCTCGAGCAGCGCCACCTCTTCCTCACCGAGCAGCTCGCCGACCTCACGGCGACGCGCGCCGACCTCCTCACGATCATCGAGGACATCGACCGCACCATGCAGGGCGTCTTCGCCGCCGCCTTCGAGGACACCCGGGCCGCCTTCGACCGCGTGTTCCCGATCCTCTTCCCGGGCGGCACGGGCAGCATCCACCTCACCGATCCCGAGCAGCTGCTCACGACGGGCATCGAGGTGAGCGTGCGCCCCGCGGGCAAGCGCATCGAGCGGCTGTCGCTGCTCTCCGGCGGGGAGCGCTCGCTCGCGGCCGTGGCCCTGCTCATCGCGATCTTCACCGCGCGGCCGAGCCCGTTCTACATCATGGACGAGGTGGAGGCGGCCCTCGACGACGCCAACCTCGGCCGCCTGCTGACGATCCTCGAGCAGCTCCGCGACACCTCGCAGCTCATCGTGATCACGCACCAGAAGCGCACGATGGAGATCGCCGACGCGCTCTACGGCGTCTCGATGCGGCAGGACGGCGTGAGCGCGGTCGTCGGCCAGCGCGTGAGCCGCGAGCCGCGCGCGGGATCCCCGGCCGCGGAAGCCGACGGGCCCGCCGCCGCGGACGCCGCCGCCGGGTGCGAGCCCGCCGACCCCGAGGAGCGGGCCGCCTCCTGACGCGCGGCTACGCTGGGCACATGGCACGCACCCCCTGGTCCCTCTCCGGCGCGCTGCGCGGCATGTTCGCGAAGCCCACGATCGACGAGACCACGTGGGACGACCTCGAGACCGCCCTCATCACCGCGGACTTCGGCCCCGACGTCACCGAGGCCACCATCGACGACCTCCGGGAGAAGGTCGACCGCTACCGCACGACCGACCCGCGCGACCTCCAGCGCATGCTCCGCGAGAGCATCGAGGAGCGCCTCGCGAAGCACGACCCGACGCTCAAGCTCAGCGCCCGCCCCGCGGTGATCCTCGTGGTCGGCGTCAACGGCGTCGGCAAGACCACCACCATCGGCAAGTTCGCCAAGTTCCTCCGCAACTACGGCCGCACGGTCGTCGTCGGCGCGGCGGACACGTTCCGCGCCGCCGCCGTCGACCAGCTCGCCACGTGGGCCGAGCGCGCCGGCGCCGAGATCGTCCGCCCGCAGCAGCCGGGCCAGGATCCGGCGAGCGTCGCCTTCCAGACCGTCGAGCACGCGCAGCGCCACGGCACCGAGATGGTGATCATCGACACGGCCGGCCGCCTGCACACCAAGGGCGGCCTCATGGACGAGCTGTCGAAGATCCGCCGCGTCGTGGAGAAGCAGACCCCCATCGCCGAGGTGCTGCTGGTGCTCGACGCGACGACCGGGCAGAACGGCCTCGCGCAGGCGCAGGCGTTCATCGAGCACGGCGGCGTCACGGGCCTCGTCATCACGAAGCTCGACGGATCCGCCAAGGGCGGCTTCATCCTCAACGTGCAGGAGCGCACGGGCATCCCGATCAAGCTCATCGGCCAGGGCGAGGGCATCGGCGACCTCACGGGCTTCACCCCCCACGTCTTCGCGCAGAACCTGGTCGGCTGATCCGGGCGCTGGCCCTGACCGTGCCCCACGTGTCCGCGCAGGACCTGGTCGGCTGATCCGGGCGCTGGCCCCGACCGGGCCCCGCGTCTTCGCGCAGGACCTGGTCGGCTGACGCGGGCACCGGCTCGGGGGACCTCCCGCGCCGGTTAAGCTGGACCCACCATGGCTACCTTCGGAACACTCTCGGACCGCCTCGCCGAGACCTTCAAGAACCTGCGCGGCAAGGGCAAGCTCAGCGCCGCGGACGTCGACGGCACCGTCCGCGAGATCCGCCGCGCGCTGCTCGAGGCCGACGTCGCGCTCGACGTCGTCAAGGCGTTCACCGCCTCCGTCCGCGAGCGCGCCCTGGGCGGCGAGGTCAGCCAGGCGCTGAACCCGGCCCAGCAGGTCGTCCAGATCGTCAACGAGGAGCTCGTCGGGATCCTCGGCGGCCAGCAGCGCCGCATCACCTTCGCGAAGCGCCCGCCGACGGTCATCATGCTCGCCGGCCTCCAGGGCGCGGGCAAGACGACCCTCGCGGGCAAGCTCGGCAAGTGGCTGGCCAAGGACGGCCACACGCCCATGCTCGTCGCGGCCGACCTCCAGCGCCCCAACGCCGTGCAGCAGCTGCAGGTCGTGGGCGAGCAGGCGGGCGTCCCCGTGTTCGCGCCCGAGCCCGGCAACGGACGCGGCAACCCCGTCCGCGTCGCCAAGGACGCGATGAAGCACGCGGTCGACAAGCAGTACAGCGTCGTCATCATCGACACGGCCGGCCGCCTCGGCGTCGACCAGGAGCTCATGAGGCAGGCCGCGGACATCCGCAAGGCCACCGACCCCGACGAGGTCCTCTTCGTCATCGACGCCATGATCGGCCAGGACGCGGTCGCGACCGCGAAGGCCTTCCAGGACGGCGTCGACTTCACGGGCGTCGTGCTCTCCAAGCTCGACGGCGACGCGCGCGGCGGCGCGGCCCTCTCGGTCGCCTCCGTCACGGGCCGCCCCATCATGTTCGCCTCCACGGGCGAGGGCCTCGACGACTTCGAGCCCTTCCACCCCGACCGCATGGCGAGCCGCATCCTCGACCTCGGCGACATCCTCACCCTCATCGAGCAGGCCCAGCAGGCCTTCGACGAGGAGGAGGCGATGGAGGTCGCCCAGAAGCTCGCGAGCGACAGCTTCACGCTCGACGACTTCCTCAAGCAGATGCAGCAGCTGCGCGGCAAGGGCTCGCTGAAGAAGATGATGGGCATGCTCCCGGGCATGGGCGCCATGAAGGAGCAGCTCGAGAACTTCGACGAGAAGGAGATCGTCCGCACCGAGGCGATCATCCAGTCGATGACGAAGGCCGAGCGCCAGAACCCGAAGCTCCTCAACGGCTCGCGCCGCCTCCGCATCGCCCGCGGATCCGGCATGACGGTCACCGACGTCAACGGCCTCGTGCAGCGCTTCGAGCAGGCCTCGAAGATGATGCGCACGGTCGCGCGCGGCGGCATGCCGCAGATCCCCGGCATGGGCCCCATGCCCGGCGCGCACTCGAGCCGCAAGCCCGCGCAGCAGAAGAAGAAGGGCTCGAAGTCGGGCAACCCGGCCAAGCGCGCGCAGGAGAACGCGGCGCTCGCGTCCGGCCAGCGCATCGGCGGGCCCGCGGCTCCCGCGGGATCCGGCTTCGGCCTCGCCGGCTCGGGCAAGGGCGGCGCGAACGGCGGCCCGAGCGAGGAGGAGCTCGCCTCGCTGCAGAAGTTCCTCGGGCGCTGACCGGCCCCACCGCTCGACGCTCGACGGCGTCCTCCCCACCGGGAGGGCGCCGTCGTCGCATCCGGGCCGGCACGGGGCCGGGCGGGTCAGACCCCGCAGCGCCCCGAGTCCACCGGCGCGCTGGCGCCGGCCTCCTGCAGCACGGGCGCGATCTCGTCGAGCGTCATCGCGTAGCCGGTCTGGGAGTCGACCGTCGAGGTGGCGAACACGAGGCCGACCACGCGGCCCTGCGCGTCGAACAGCGCGCCGCCGGAGTCGCCCGGCCGCACGGTCCCGCGCACGGAGTAGACCTCGCGCGTCACCGGCTGCTCGTGCTGGATGTCGGTGCCGAGCGCGTCGACGACCTCGCGGATCCGCGCCCCCGTGGCCTGGTACGGCCCGCCGCCCGGGTACCCGGCGACGACGGCCTCGTCGGACGCGGCGAGCTCGTCGCCGAGGGGCAGGGGCGCGGCCGCGAGGCCCGGCACGGCGAGGATCGCCACGTCCCGGGCGGGGTCGAACACCACGAGGTCCGCCCGCAGCAGGTCGCCGGTGCCGCCCTGCTGCACGTAGACCTCGTCGGAACCGGTCACCACGTGAGCGTTGGTCACGACGCGGTCGCCCTGCACGACCCAGCCGCTGCCGGATGACGACGTGCCGCAAGCCGGTGCGGACGAGAGGACCTTCACCACGCTCGACGCGGAGCGCCGCACGGCCTCGGGCACGTCGGCGTCGGGCGCCGCGGTGTCGGCGATCGCCTCCTCGCCGTTCGCGAAGACCCGCGGATACCCGACGTCGTGGAGGGCGTCGTCGAGCGCGGACAGCGCCGTCGAGCTGGAGACGGGGCTCACGCGGTCGAGGGTCGCGAGGATGCGCGACGAGGACGCGAGCTGCACCGCGGGGATCACGCCGCTGGATCCGAGGAAGCCGCCGATGAACCACACCGACACGGCCCACGCGGCGAGGCCGGCCACGGCGCCGATCCCGCGATCGAGGCCCTGCGCGGCGCCCCGGGGACGCAGGAGGCGCGTGAGGACGCTGGCGACCTGGGCGAGGATGCCGCTCACGAGCGAGGTGGTGACGAGCATCAGCAGGGCGGCGGCCACGGTGCGCATGATCCCCGTGGCCACCCCGAACTGGTCGAGCAGGGCGAGGAACGCCGGCGTGATGGCGAGGGCCAGCAGCACGCCGAGCACGATGCCGGCGAGCCCGGCGACCGTCACGATGGCCCCGCGGCGCCAGCCGGCGAGGGCGGCGAGGACCGCGACGACGAGGATGACGATGTCGACGGCGGGGCTCACCCCCTCATCCTCTCCCGGGTCACCGACCGAGACCTGAGCGGAGCTCCTCCACGAGGTGGGTGACCACGGGCGCGAGCGCGCCGCCCGCCTCCTCCGCGACCCGGAGCTGCCGCTGGTAGCTCGCACCGCCGTCGACGATGTCGAGGATCCCCCGCAGCTCCGCCTCGCAGCCGAGCGCGTCGGCGACGGGGGAGAGGCGCTCCACGAGCGCCCGGGTGTCGTCGCCCACGAGCGCCTCCTCGCCCGCGGCGTCCTGGATGATGATCGCGTCCATGCCGTACCGGGCCGCGCGCCACTTGTTCTCCCGGACGAACCAGGGCTGCATCCGGGGCAGCTCCTCGCCGCGGTCGAGAGCGGCGGACATGTCGTGCACCAGGCACTGCACGAGCGCGGCGAGCGACGCGATCTCCCGGAGCGTCGAGACCCCGTCGAACACGCGCGTCTCGAGGGTGCCCCACCTGGGCGCGGGCCGGATGTCCCAGCGCAGCTCGCTGTGGTGGTCGATGACGCCGACGTGCGTCATGTCGCCGACGAGCCGCTCGTAGTCGGCCCACGTGGTGAGGTCCGGCGGCAGCCCGGCGGTCGGCAGCTGCTGGAACATGAGCGCGCGGTTGGACGCGTAGCCCGTCTCCTCACCCGACCAGTACGGGCTCGACGCGCTGAGCGCCTGGAACCGGGGGAGGTGCACGAGGAGCGCGTTGAGGATGGGCAGCGCCTTCGAGGCGTCGTCGATGCCGACGTGCACGTGCACGCCCCAGATCATCATCTGCCGGCCCCACCACCTCGTGCGGTCGACGAGGGTGGCGTACCGCTCGTTGTCGGGCGTCACGTCCTGGTCGGGCCAGGAGCTGAACGGGTGCGTGCCCGCGCACATGAGGTCGATGCCGAGCGGATCCGCGACCGTCACCACCCGCTCGATCAGCCGGGCGAGGTCGTCCACGGCGTCGCCCACGCGGCCGTGCGGCGCGCTGACGACCTCCACCGTGTTGGTGAGGAACTCCCCGGTCACGTGCGGGTGCGCGTCGTCGTGCGGGAACGAGCGGAGGATCTCGGGAGCCGCGCCCGCGAGCTCCCCGGAGCCGCGCTCGACGCACGCGAGCTCCCACTCGATCCCCACGCGGGAGGGCGGCTGGCGGGCGAAGTCGATCTGCATGCGGGTCCTGCCGTCCACGGGTCTCGGGGCGCATGCGCCCGGTGTCGTCCGATCATGCCACGCACCCGGCGGGACGGCCGGGCGGTGACGCCGTGCGGCGCGCCGACAGGAGGGGTCCCGTCCCCGCCCGGCGTCTGCCATAATGATCTGTCGAGTCCGCGATCGTCCGACCCTCTAATCAGGCGCCGCGAGACCCCATCGAACCAATGCCGAGTGTGCCCCCACGCTCACGGCCGTCAGTTCACCCCACACAAAAGAAATTCAGGAGAATTGTGGCTGTCAAGATCCGTCTGAAGCGCCTGGGCAAGATCCGCGCGCCGTACTACCGCATCGTCGTCGCCGACTCGCGCACCAAGCGCGACGGCCGCGTCATCGAGGAGATCGGCAAGTACCACCCCACCGAGGAGCCCTCGTTCATCGAGGTCCAGTCGGAGCGGGCGCAGTACTGGCTCTCCGTGGGCGCCCAGCCCACCGAGCAGGTCGAGGCCCTCCTCAAGCTCACGGGCGACTGGGGTCGCTTCAAGGGCGACAAGGACGCCGTGTCCACCGTCCGCACGCGCGAGGCGAAGCCCGCCTACGTCGCGGACGAGAAGAAGAAGCCGGTCCTGAAGCCCAAGACCGAGAAGGCCGCCCCCGCGCCCGAGGCCGCCGAGGCCCCGGCCGAGGCGACCGAGGAGCAGGCCTAGCCCATGCTCGCTCCCGCGCTCGCGCACCTGGTCAAGGGCATCGTCGAGCACCCGGATGATGTCTCCGTGACGAGCAAGGGATCCCCCCGCGGCGAGGTCCTCGAGGTGCGCGTGCACCCCGAGGACCTCGGCCGGGTCATCGGCCGCGCGGGTCGCACCGCGAAGGCCCTCCGGACCCTGGTGTCGGCCCTCGCCGACGGCCAGCGCGTCCGCGTCGATGTGGTGGACACCGATTCCTGAGGACATCGCCCGTGACCCCGCGGCGTTCCGCGTCGGCCGGCTGACCAAGGCGCACGGGCTCAAGGGAGCCGTCAAGCTCGAGCTCTTCACGGACGACCCCGCCAAGCGGTTCGTCCCCGGCGCCGAGTTCTCGTTGCAGGTCCCGGAGTCGTCCCCCTGGCACGGCCGCACCCTCACGCTCGTGGAGCTGCGCTGGTACAACAGCCACCCCGTCGGCTTCTTCGAGGGCGTCGCCGACCGCACGGCCGCCGAGTCGCTCGCCAAGGCCATCCTCTGGATGACGCCGCCGGCCGACGAGCCGACCGAGCCCGACGCCTGGTACGACCACCAGCTCGTGGGCCTGAAGGTCCTCCGCGACGGCGTCGAGGTCGGCACGGTCTCCCTGGTCGACCACTTCCCGGCCCAGGACCTGCTGCACGTCGACACCCCGTCGGGCACCGTGCTGGTCCCGTTCGTGCAGGCCATCGTCCCCTCCGTGGACGTCGAGGCCGGCACGCTCGTCGTGACCCCGCCGCTCGGCCTCTTCGAGGACGTCCCGGAGGCGGAGGCCCCGGCGCCCGCCGCGGAGGCCGCCGATCCCGCCCCCGAGGGCGACGACGCGCGCTGACATGCGGATCGACATCGTCTCGATCTTCCCGGAGTTCTTCGGGGTGCTCGACATCTCCCTGCTCGGTCGCGCGCGCCAGTCCGGCCTCATCGACCTGCGCGTGCACGACCTGCGCTCCTACGCGCACGACCGGCACCGCACCGTCGACGACACGCCCTACGGCGGCGGCGCCGGCATGGTCATGAAGCCCGAGCCGTGGGGCGAGGCGATGGACGAGGTCCTCGCCGACGACACGGACCCCGTCATCGTCTTCCCGTCGCCCGCCGGCGACGTCTTCACGCAGGCCATGGCCCAGGAGCTCTCCCTGGAGCCGCACCTGGCCTTCGGCTGCGGCCGCTACGAGGGCATCGACCAGCGCGTCGTCGACCACACGGCGACGCGCGCGCGCGTGCGCCTCGTCAGCCTCGGCGACTACGTGCTGAACGGGGGCGAGGTCGCCGTGATGGCGATGATCGAGGCCATCGGCCGGCTCGTGCCCGGCGTGGTCGGCAACCCCGCGAGCCTCGTGGAGGAGAGCCACTCCGACGGGCTCCTCGAGCATCCCAGCTACACCAAGCCGCAGGAGTGGCGCGGGCTCGCCGTGCCGGACGTGCTCCGGAGCGGCAACCACGGCGCCATCGCGGCCTGGCGGCGCGAGCAGCAGATCGAGCGCACGCGCCGCGTCCGGCCCGACCTCCTGCCCGACTAGCGCCGTCGGACCAGCCGGCAGCGTCCCTCCGGTGGAGCGCGCCTAGGAGCGCGCGGTGAGGATCAGCGGGCCGTCCTCGGTGATCGCGACCGTGTGCTCCATGTGCGCGCCGCGCGAGCCGTCCGCGCTGCGGAGGGTCCAGCCGTCCTTGTCCGTGTAGATCTCGTCGGTGCTCTGCAGGAACCACGGCTCGATCGCGATGACGAGGCCGGGTCGCAGCGGCACGCCGCGGTTCGGCCGGCCCTGGTTCGCGATGTGCGGGTCGCCGTGCATGGTGCGTCCCACGCCGTGGCCGCCGAAGTCGGTGTTGACCGAGTAGCCGGCCTCGGTCGCGACGGCGCCGATGGCCGCAGAGATGTCGCCCGTGCGCCCGCCGGGCTGCGCCGCGCGGATCCCCGCCTCGAGGGCCGCGGTCGTGACCTCGATGAGGCGCACGTCCTCCGCGCGCGGCGTGCCGACGACGACGCTCAGGGCGGAGTCGCTGACCCAGCCGTCGACGGACGCGGCGAAGTCGAGGCTCAGGAGGTCGCCGTCCTGCAGCCGGTAGTCGTGGGGGAGGCCGTGCAGCACGCCGTCGTTCACCGACGTGCAGAGGACCTTGCCGAACGGCATCGCGCCGAACGAGGGGTGGTAGTCGATGTAGCAGGACTCGGCGCCGCGCTCGCGGATCATGCGGTGCGCCTGGCGGTCGAGGTCGAGGAGGTTGACCCCGACGTCGGCCTGCGCGGCGAGCGCCGTCAGCACGGAGGCCACGAACTCCCCGGCGGGTCGCATCTGGTCCATCTCGGCGGGCGTTCGCAGTTCCATCACGCATCGGATCCTACGGGAGCATCCCGCAGTAGGCCCTCCCGCGCCGTCCAGGATGCGCTCGTACCATGGGCGCATGCAGCAGTCCCCGGCCCTCGGCCTCCGCCGCGCGCTCTACCGCTGGCAGTTCGCCGCGGTCGTCGTGCTCCCCGCCTGGCTCCTCGTCGGATGGGCCGCCTTCGGCTCCGGGGGATGGGAGCTCCTCCTCGTCATGATCTCCGCGGGAGCCCTCGGGATCGCCCTGATCGCGGCCCTCGGCCTGGTGCTCGCGCGCCGCTCGGTGCGGACGCGGCGCGCCGTGTCCCCGACGGACGCGGTCGCCATGGGGGTCCTCGCCCTCGCGGTGATCGGGGCCGGCACCTACTCCGCGATCAGCACGTGGTGCGCGGTCGTCGCCGTGCTGGCCGCCGCCGCGTTGGTCGGTCTGGCGGTCCGCCAGCTGCTCGCCGAGACCCGGCAGCGCATGCAGGAGGTCATCTCCGTCATCGAGCGCGACGCCCAGCCGCGACCGCCCGAGTGGAAGGCCGCCGAGGGGCCGGACGCCGGGCGCACCATCCGCCTGGACTGAACCGTCGCGCGCCCCGGCCCGGCGCTTTGCGCTCGACGCGCCCGAGGTGACAGAATGGGCGATCGTGCCTGCCGCCGACCCTGCCACGGGGGAGTCGGCCATCCATGCGGGCCGTTCCCCATCCAGACATTGATGCGCAGTCGACCCGTGGCGGTTGCAGAGAGCGGTACACCATGCACATCCTCGATTCCGTCGACAAGGCGTCGCTGCGGTCGGACATCCCCGACTTCCGCGCCGGCGACACGGTCAAGGTCCACGTCAACATCGTCGAGGGCAGCCGCTCGCGCATCCAGGTGTTCCAGGGCATCGTCATCGGCCGCCAGGGCGAGGGCGTCCGCGAGACGTTCTGCGTCCGCAAGGTCAGCTTCCAGGTCGGCGTCGAGCGCACCTTCCCGGTGCACTCCCCGGTCATCGACCACATCGAGGTCGTGACGCGCGGCGACGTGCGCCGGGCCAAGCTGTACTTCCTGCGCGACCTGCGCGGCAAGAAGGCGAAGATCAAGGAGAAGCGCTCCTAGCGCATCCCCACCTGTCATCCGACCGAGCTCCCGGCATCTACACTTGCCGGGAGCTCAGGCGGTTAAATGACAGATGGCACGACGCCCGTGGAGACGAGATCCTCGGGCAGGCACAGCGGCAGCACGTCCCGAGGATGGAAGACGTTCCTCCGGGACGTCCTCGTGATATTCGTGGTCGCCCTCCTCGTATCGGTCCTGATCAAGGCGTTCCTGATCCGGTCGTTCTACATCCCCTCCGCGTCGATGGAGGACACGCTGCAGATCGACGACCGCATCGTGGTCAACCAGCTCACGCCCCGCTTCGTGCCCCTGCAGCACGGGGACGTCGTGGTGTTCCGCGATCCGGGCGGTTGGCTCCTCCCGTCGCCCGAGGTCGACAAGCCGCCGCTGGCCGCCGCGGTCGACTGGGCGCTCACCACCGTCGGGCTGTCCGCGTCGGACAGCAACGACCACCTCATCAAGCGCCTCATCGGGCTGCCGGGCGACCACGTCGTCTGCTGCAACTCGCTGGGC
Source organism: Clavibacter capsici (assembly GCF_001280205.1). Classification (NCBI taxonomy): domain Bacteria; kingdom Bacillati; phylum Actinomycetota; class Actinomycetes; order Micrococcales; family Microbacteriaceae; genus Clavibacter; species Clavibacter capsici. The sequence goes on from NZ_CP012573.1 coordinate 1,364,955, forward strand.
CAGATGAGCGTGAACGACGTGCCGCTCGACGAGCCGTACATCAAGCTGCAGCCGGGCGAGAGCCGTGCCTCGCAGATCGACTTCGACGTCACCGTCCCCGCGGACTCGCTCTGGGTCATGGGCGACAACCGCGACAACTCCCAGGACTCCCGCTACAACGTCGACGGCCCCACCAAGGGCTTCGTGCCGATCGACAACGTCGTCGGCCGGGCGTTCGTGATCACGTGGCCGGTCGACCGCTGGACGCTCCTCGACGACTACCCGCAGACCTTCGGCGACGTGCCGGATCCCGCTCCCGCCGGCTGATGCCCGTCGCCGACCCGACCCTCGAGGTCGAGCGCGAGCTGCTGGGTGCCGGCGCCGCGCTCGTCATCGGCTGCGACGAGGTGGGCCGCGGCGCCCTGGCCGGGCCCGTCGCGGTCGGCATGGCGGCGATCGGACCCGACACCGGGGCCTTCCCGGAGGGTCTGCGCGACTCCAAGATGCTGAGCGAGAAGCGTCGCGAGGCGCTGCACCCCGTCGTCGCGGGCTGGGTGCGCCACTCGGCCGTCGGCATGGCCTCCGCGGCGGAGGTCGACGCGCTCGGGATCACCGCCTGCCTCGGCCTCGCCGGGCGCCGCGCGCTCGTCGAGCTGCATCACGCGGGCGTGCCGCTGCTCGCGAGCGTCGTCCTGCTCGACGGGGCGCACGACTGGCTCACGCCGCACCTCGCCCATCCGGTGCCGGTGCGCCTGCGCATCAAGGCCGACCGCGACTGCGCCTCCGTCGCCGCCGCGTCCGTGCTCGCCAAGGTCGACCGCGACCGGATGATGGCGGCCTGGCACGAGGACCACCCGGAGTACGGCTGGGCCGGCAACAAGGGCTACGGCAGCGCGGCCCACCTCGACGCCATCCGCGAGCGCGGCGCGTCCGACCTGCACAGGCGCAGCTGGCTGGGCGGCGTCCTCGCGGGCTCGTCCGCCTGATCCCGGGCCGCGCCGACCCGAGCCCGGGCGACCTCGCCTGCCGCCGGTGCGGAGGGGGACCTCCCCACGGGCGGATAGGATCGACGGACCATGGATGACGACGAGTTCGAGGACTACGACCGCGAGGTGGAGCTCGCGCTCTACCGCGAGTACCGGGACATCGTGTCCCAGTTCAAGTACGTGGTCGAGACCGAGCGGCGCTTCTACCTCGCCAACGAGGTCGAGCTGGTGCGCCGCGACACGGAGCACGACTTCTACTTCGAGCTGAGCATGACCGACGTGTGGGTGTGGGACGTGTACCGCTCCGACCGGTTCGTGAAGTCCGTGCGGGTCCTCACCTTCAAGGACGTGAACGTCGAGGAGCTGTCGGCCAAGGAGTTCGAGCTCCCCAAGGAGCTCGCCATCGACGAGTAGGGCGCCTCCGGGCTCCCTCCCCAGCCGCCCCGGCGTCGCGCAGCGCACGGTCTCCATGCGCTCCGTGGTCCGCGGGTCCGCTCCGTCGCATCCTCCTCGTGGAGGTGCGCATGACACGCGAGCAGGACCTGGGACGACGCGGCGAGGATCTCGCCGCACGGCATCTGGCCGAGCGGGGCTACGCGCTCGTGGAGCGCAACTGGCGGTGCCGCGAGGGCGAGATCGACCTCGTGATGACGCACGCGGGCACGACCGTGCTCGTGGAGGTGAAGACGCGGGCGGGCCTCGCCTACGGGCATCCGCTGGAGGCGGTCACGCGCGCGAAGGCGGCGCGACTGCGGGTGCTCGCGGGGCTGTGGTGCGAGGCCCATCCCGAACGCCGCGGCCCCGTGCGGATCGACGTGGTCGGCGTGGTGTGGCCGCGCGGCGGCGTGCCCACGGTCGACGTCGTCCGGAGCGCCTGCTGATGGCCGTGGGACGCACCCTCGCCGTCGCGCTCTCCGGCCTCGACGGCGCCCTCGTCGACGTCGAGGCCGACATCACGAGCCAGCTCCCCGGCTTCGTGCTCATCGGCCTGCCGGACGCCGCGCTCAGCCAGGCCCGCGAGCGGGTCCGCGCCGCCACGGGCAATGCCGGATGCGACTTCCCCGTGCGACGGGTCACCGTCAACCTCTCGCCGGCCGTGCTGCCCAAGCACGGCTCCGGCTTCGACCTCGCGATCGCCCTCGCGGTGCTCGCCGCGGGCGGCTCCGTCTCGGCCGAGTCGGTCGCCGGCACGGTGCACCTCGGTGAGCTCGGCCTCGACGGGCGGCTTCGGCCGACGCACGGCATCCTGCCCGCGGTGCTCGCGGCGCGGCGGGCGGGCGTCCGCCGCGTCATGGTGCCGAGATGCCACGAGGACGAGGCGTCCCTGGTGCCGGACATGACCGTGATCGCGGTCGCCGGCCTCTGCGACGCGGCGATCCACCACGGCGCCGAGCTCGATCCGGAGCCCGAGGAGGAGCTCGCCGCGATCCCCGCGGTCGCGAGAGGCGATGCCGGTCGGGTGCTCCGGGGGGAGCGGACGGCGGATCCCTGCCTCGGGGACGTCGTCGGCAACGAGGAGGCCGTGGAGGCGCTGATCGTCGCGGCGGCGGGCGGGCACCACATGTTCCTGCTCGGCCCTCCGGGCGCGGGCAAGACCATGCTCGCCCAGCGACTCCCGGGGCTCCTGCCCGACCTCGACGAGGAGGCAGCGCTGGAGGTCGGGTGCATCCGATCGCTCTGCGGGGAGCGACTGGGACCCGAGCTCCCCGTTCGGCCGCCCCTGGAGGCCCCGCACCACACGGCGAGCGCCGCGGGGATCGTCGGGGGCGGCAGCGGGCGGATCCGTCCCGGCGCCGCGGTGCGTGCCAGCGGGGGAGTGCTCTTCCTCGACGAGGCACCCGAGTTCGCGGGGGCGGTGCTCGACTGCCTGCGGCAGCCGCTCGAGTCGGGCGTCGTCAGCATCCACCGGGCGAACGGCGTCGCGCACTTCCCGGGGCGGTTCCAGCTGGTCATGGCCGCCAACCCCTGCCCGTGCGGAGCGTACGGCGTGGTCGGTGCCGACTGCTCCTGCCCGCCCCAGGCCCGCCGGCGCTACCTCGCTCGTCTCTCCGGCCCGCTCATGGACCGGATGGACATCCGGCTGGGCGTCCGCCGCGTGACCAGTGCGGTGCACCGCGCCGCCGGGGATGCTCCGCGGGTCACGACCGCATCAGCCCGAGCCCGCGTCGCCGCCGCTCGTGCGGCCGCCGCCGAGCGGTGGGCGCCGACGCCCTGGCGCACCAACGCCCAGGCTGCGGGCACATGGCTCCGTCGCGAGGCGCGCGTCGCCCGCGGCGCGACGGCCGCCCTCGACCGGGCCCTCGACCGCGGCCTCCTCACCATGCGGGGCTACGACCGCGTCCTGCGGATCGGGTGGACGCTCGCGGACCTCGACGGGGCGGCGTGCCCCGATCAGGACCACCTGGGGCGTGCGCTGCTGCTGCGGGGTGCCGCGTGACCGGCAAGGACGCCGGGTCGCCGGGAGGGGGACCGGCCTTCCGACCGTCGGATGCCGTCCTCGATGGCCTGGGGGATCGAGCGGCTCATTCGGCGCCGCGCTCGCCAGGGCGGCATGCCCGGACGGCGTCCGGCGCGGTGCAGGCGGCGGATTCGGCGCGGGCGCGTCGGATCGCGCGGCTCGGACTGCCCGCCGACGAGTTCCGCGAGCTCGTGGAGTGCCTCCGACCGGAGCCCGCGGACCGCGGAGCCGACGCTGCGGACGCGGATCCCGAGGACGCCGCGGCGCGCTGCACGTGGTCGGGCATCGCCGAGCCCGGGGACCGTGTGGCGGGGGCGGTCGTCGGCGTCCTCGGTGCCACTGCGGCGCTCGCGGCCGTGGTCGAGGACGCGCCCGCCGACGCCGTCGTGGGCGCGATGACGGCGGCAGGGCTCGACCTCGAGGAGGACGGACGGGCCGCCCTCGTCGCCGAGATCCAGGGCGCCCTGGAGCGCTGGCGGCCGAGGCTCGTCCGCGCCGAGGCGCTGGCGCGGCTCCGTGCCGCTCGCTCGGTGGGCGCTCGCATCCTCGTGCCCGGGGATCCGCTCTGGCCGGCGGGTGCCGACGACCTGGGTCCGCATGCGCCGCTCGTGCTCTGGTGCACGGGATCCTCGGAGGCTCTGGCGGCGCTGCCCCGCTCCGTGGCCGTCGTCGGCGCGCGGGCCGCGACCGGGTACGGCGAGCACGTCACGGCGGAGCTGTCCGCGGGCCTGGTGGACCGCGGGGTGGCGATCGTGTCGGGCGGCGCGTACGGGGTCGACGGCGTGGCGCACCGGGCGGCCATGGGGTCGGGCGGCCGGACGGTGGCGTTCCTGGCCGGCGGGGTCGACCGCCTCTACCCCTCCGGCCACGCGGACCTCTTCGCGCGGATGCGTCGCGATGGGGCGGTGGTCTCGGAGTTGCCGTGCGGTGCGTCGCCGACCCGTTGGCGCTTCCTCCTGCGCAACCGGCTCATCGCGGCGGTGAGCGCGGCGACCGTGGTGGTCGAGGCGGGAGCGCGCAGCGGATCGCTCAACACGGCCAACCACGCGCTCGCGCTCGAACGGCCGCTCGGCGCTGTGCCCGGACCCGTGACGAGCGTCTCGTCGTCCGGCTGCCACCGCCTCCTGCGGGAATCGGGGGCGGTCTGCGTCACGTCGGCGGACGACGTCATGGAGCTGCTGCCGGGATGGGATGCCGTCGCCCGTCGGCCCCGCGTCGAGGGCACCGACGGAGGCGCGCGCCCGCGCTCCCGCGTCGGGGCCGACGCCGACGAGCCCGCGGCGACCTCGCCTTCCCGCGCAGATGCCCGCGCCGATCCCCGCGCCATGCGCGTGCTGGACGCGCTGGCCGTCCGGCGACCGCGGGACACCGCCGACGTCGCGGCACGTGCCGGGCTGGGCGTCGCGGAGACGTCGTCGGTGCTCGGCCTGCTCGAGCTCGAGGGGGCGGTGACCCGACCGGACGGGGGGTGGGTCCGCCGAGCGGGATCCGGTTGACGCGGATCCGCCCGAGGGATGCTCGTCGGCGAGCGGGCCGCCCGGCGGCGGTGACCGGCGCCGCGCCGCGCCGCCTCCTGGCGGACCGCGGTCGATCGTGCCGAGCCACGCCGCCGAGGTGGAGGCCCCGCCCGTCACGGTCGCCGTAGCCTTCCGGGATGGAGACGGAGCGGACGGACGGCGCGCGGTCGGCGAGCCGCCCCGGCCTCGTCCGCGGTACCCCGGCATCCGCCGCGACCCCCCTCGAGGCCGACATCGGGGAATTCGCGACGGCGATGCACCGGGAGCGCGGGAGCGCGGCTCACACGGTGCGCGCCTACTCCTCGGATCTGCGCGACCTCGCGGCCCATGCGTCCCGCCTGGGCGTCCTGGCGTCCACCGACCTCGACCTCGAGGTGCTGCGCGACTGGCTGTGGCGCGGATCCCAGGCCCGGCTCGCGCCCGCGACGCTGGCGCGACGGTCGGCCGCGGTGCGGGGCTTCGGAGCCTGGCTCCTCCGATCGGGCCGGGTGGAGGCGGATCCGGCCATGCGGCTGAAGGCCCCGCGCGCCGGCGCCCACCTCCCGCGGGTCCTCGCGCGCGAGCAGATGTCGACGCTGCTGGCCGGCCTCGCGGCGCGGGCTGCGGAGGACGACGCGGCCGCTCTCCGGGATCTCGCCGTGATCGAGCTCCTGTACGCGTCGGCGCTCCGCGTGTCCGAGCTCACGGGGCTCGACCTCGGCGACGTCGACGCGTCCCGCCTCACCGTCCGCGTGATCGGGAAGGGCGACCGCGAGCGCGTCGTCCCGTTCGGGGTGCCCGCCTCGGAGGCGCTGGACGCGTACGCCACGCGCGGCCGTCCTGCGCTCGTGTCCGCGCGGACCGGGACCGCGCTGTTCCTGGGCGCACGCGGCGGCCGGCTGGGCGCGCGCGCGGTCTACGGGCTCGTCGCGTCCCTCCTCGCGGACATCCCCGGATCCGGACCGCAGGGTCCCCACGCGCTCCGGCACACCGCGGCCACCCACCTCCTCGACGGGGGAGCGGACCTCCGCACGGTGCAGGAGATGCTCGGCCACGCGAGCCTCGGGACCACGCAGATCTACACCCACGTCTCCATCGACCGGCTGCGCCGCAGCTACGAGGGCGCGCACCCGCGCGCGTGAGCGCTCTCCGCCCACCGGGGCCGCCGCCGGGCGACCCGCCACAGCCGGGCGACCCGCCGCAGCCGGGCGGGCCGGCGCGGGGCGCGGCGGGGTCACGGGTCCAGCGGCAGCAGCACCGCATGCCGCAGCGCGGCGAGCAGGAGGGCCGGATCCACGTACTCCCCGTGCAGACGCGCTCCGAGGTGCAGGCCGCCGTCGGGCTCGTGGCGCGGCTCGCCGGCGAGGGCGCCGACGACCTGCCCGGCCACCACGGCGTCGCCCGCGGACACGCACGGCACCACCGGCTCGACCGACGAGACCAGGCCGTCCGCGTGCCGGATGCTCACGACCGGCCGGTCGACGACGACGCCGGCGAACGAGACCGTCCCGTCCGCGGGAGCCCGCACCGCGGCACCGGGCTCCGCGGCGATGTCGATCCCGCGGTGCCCGGGCCCGTACGCGGTGGTCGGCGCCTCGAAGGGGCGGGTGACGACGTGCGGGGGATCGACCGGCCAGGCCCATCGTGCCGCGACCGGAGAGGACGCGGCGGCAACCCGACCGCCCGCCGCCCACGCGTCCGCGGCCGGTCCGGCGCCTCCGGCCAGCAGCCCCGCCGTCAGCACGACCGCGCAGGTCCTCCGCATCGCCGCACCACCGCGCATCCGCTTCTCCAGCTCCCGGCGCGCACGTCCGTCGCGCCGTCGGCGGCATCATGCGCACCGGCGCGGCTCCGTCCGGCGCGGTCCCCCGCCCGGCGGAGAAGTGGCAGAGTGGTCCGTTGTGAACGAGACGACGACCCCCCGGGATGAGAAGAAGCTCCAGCGACGCGCGATCGGGTTGGCCGTCTCGGCCGCGGTGGGGGGCTTCCTCTTCGGGTTCGACTCCTCGGTCATCAACGGCGCGGTCTCCGCGATCCAGGGCCGGTTCTCGCTCAGCGAGACGCTCATCGGCTTCGCCGTCGCCAGCGCCCTCCTCGGCTGCGCGCTCGGCGCCTACCTCGCCGGCCGCATCGCGGACCGCTTCGGACGGCGCTGGACCATGATCGCCGGCGCGTTCTTCTTCTTCATCAGCGCATTCGGATCCGGCTTCGCGTTCAGCGTCTGGGACCTCACCATCTGGCGCGTGGTCGGCGGCCTCGGCATCGGCATCGCCTCGGTCGTGGCCCCCGCCTACATCGCGGAGATCTCGCCGAAGCTCCTCCGCGGGCGCCTCGCGTCGCTCCAGCAGCTCGCCATCACCCTCGGCATCTTCACCGCCCTGCTCTCGGACGCCGTCTTCGCCGGTGCCGCGGGCGGCGCGTCCGAGGGCTTCTGGTTCGGCCTCGAGGCCTGGCGCTGGATGCTCCTCGTCTGCGCGGTCCCGGCGATCGTCTACGGCTTCCTCGCCTTCCGCCTCCCCGAGTCCCCGCGCTACCTGGTGGAGAAGGGGCGCAAGGACGAGGCGCAGGAGATCCTCGCGAGCGTCTGGAAGCAGGAGGACATCGACCGCGCCAGCCGCGACCTCGAGCGCCAGATCGAGGAGGACCGCGTCGCCAAGCGCACCGGGACGCTCCGCGGCAACAAGCTGGGCCTCCAGGGCATCGTCTGGATCGGCATCATCCTGTCCGTGTTCCAGCAGTTCGTCGGCATCAACGTGATCTTCTACTACTCCACGACGCTCTGGCAGGCCGTGGGCTTCGACGAGTCCCAGTCGCTCACGACCTCCGTCATCACGGCCGTCACGAACGTCGCCGTCACCTTCATCGCCATCGCGCTCGTCGACCGCATCGGCCGCCGCCCGATCCTCCTGACCGGCTCGCTCGCGATGGCCGTGTCCCTCGCCGTCATGGCCATCTGCTTCAGCCAGTCGTCGACCGACGCCGGCGAGGTCTCCCTCCCGCAGCCCTTCGGCGTCATCGCGATCATCGCGGCCAACGTGTTCGTGATCGGCTTCGGCGCCTCGTGGGGACCGCTCGTCTGGGTGCTGCTCGGCGAGATCTTCCCGAACCGGATCCGCGCCAAGGCCCTCGGCGTCGCCGCCATGGCCCAGTGGATCGCCAACTTCGCCATCACGGTCTCGTTCCCGGCGCTCTCCGCGTTCTCGCTGCCGTTCACCTACGGCATGTACGCGGCCTTCGCGGCGCTCTCGTTCGTGTTCGTGCTCACCAAGATCCCGGAGACCAACGGCATGTCCCTCGAGGAGGCCGAGACCCTCTTCGTCGACAAGCCGAAGAAGCGCAAGGACTCCGCGCGCGCCTGATCCGGCGGGCCGCCCGGCGGGTGGTAGCATCGACCAGCACCCGATCCAGGTCGGGTGACTACGCGTGCCCATCAGGCCTCCGCATCCACTCGGTCTCCTCCCGGCGATGAACCACGTCGCCACCAGGAGCGGATGCGCGCCGGGCACCAGGATCAGCGGTCGTCCCGACCGCCGAGCGAACCGACGAGGCGCGCCGCGCGAGCGCGCGCCGGAACAGGAGTACGGCCATGGCCGTCGTCACCATCCGCCAGCTGCTCGACTGCGGCGTCCACTTCGGTCACCCGAAGACGCGCTGGAACCCGAAGATGAAGCGCTTCATCTTCACCGAGCGCTCCGGCATCTACATCATCGACCTGCAGCAGTCGCTGGCCCTCATCGACAAGGCCTACGACTTCGTCAAGGAGACCGTCGCCCACGGCGGCACGATCCTCTTCGTCGGCACGAAGAAGCAGGCGCAGGAGTCCATCGCCGAGCAGGCGCAGCGCGTCGGCCAGCCCTACGTGAACCAGCGCTGGCTGGGCGGTCTGCTGACCAACTTCCAGACCGTGCACAAGCGCCTCAACCGCCTCAAGGAGCTCGACCTCGTCGACTTCGACGACACGACGCGCGGCTTCACCAAGAAGGAGCTGCTCATCCAGCGTCGCGAGCGCGACAAGCTGGAGAAGAGCCTCGGCGGCATCCGGAACCTCACCAAGACGCCGTCGGCGATGTGGGTCGTGGACACCAAGAAGGAGCACCTCGCGATCGACGAGGCGCGCAAGCTCGGCATCCCCGTCATCGGCATCCTCGACACCAACTGCGACCCCGACGAGGTCCAGTACCCGATCCCGGGCAACGACGACGCGATCCGCTCCGTCGCGCTGCTGACGCGCATCATCGCCGACGCCGCCGCCGAGGGCCTCATCCAGCGCCACCAGAAGCCCGACGCCGAGGGCTCCGCGCCCGCCGAGCCGCTGGCCGACTGGGAGCGCGAGCTCCTCGAGCAGGGCGACGCCGCCACGGCCGCGCTCCCCGTCGAGGAGAACGACGTCGACGCCGAGGTCTCCGCCAAGAACGAGGCGAAGTCCGAGGACGAGGTCCCCGCCCCCGTGCACGCCCCCGAGTCCGACGACGCCACCGAGGCGAAGATCGAGGCCGAGGCGACCGAGGCCGAGAAGGCTCCTGTCTCCGAGTAGTCCGAGCACACGCACCATCCCGACGGGCGGGCGCGGGGAACCGCGTCCGCCCGTCGGGCTCTCACCTCCGGGAGACCCCCGGATCACCACCTACAGAAGGAGTCCACGAGCATGGCGAACTTCACTGCCGCTGACGTCAAGGAGCTGCGCGACCGCCTCGGCGCCGGCATGATGGACAGCAAGAACGCGCTGGTCGAGGCCGACGGCGACATCGAGAAGGCCATCGAGATCCTGCGTCTCAAGGGCCAGAAGGGCAACGCCAAGCGCGGCGACCGCTCCACGGCCGAGGGCCTCGTCGCCGCCAGCGAGAAGGACGGCGCCGCCACCCTCATCGAGCTCGCGTGCGAGACCGACTTCGTGGCCAAGAACGACAAGTTCATCGCGCTGTCCGAGTCCGTCCTCGCCGCCGTCGTCGCGGCCGGTGCGTCCTCCGTCGAGGAGGCCCTCCAGGCCCCCGCCGGCGAGCAGACCGTCGACCAGCTGATCAGCGACCAGGCCGCGATCCTCGGCGAGAAGATCGCGCTCCGCCGCGTCGCCCGCCTCACCGGCGAGCACCAGGAGATCTACCTCCACCGCACGTCGAAGGACCTCCCGCCCCAGGTCGGCGTCGTCGTCGACTACTCGGGCTCCGACGCGGAGACCGCGCGCAGCATCGCCCAGCACATCGCGTTCGCCAACCCGGAGTACCTCGCCCGCGAGGACGTCCCGGCGGACAAGGTCGAGGCCGAGCGCGCGATCGTCACCGAGATCTCGCGCAACGAGGGCAAGCCCGAGGCCGCCCTGCCGAAGATCATCGAGGGTCGCCTCACCGGCTACTTCAAGCAGGTCGCGCTCCTCGAGCAGGACTACGCGAAGGACAACAAGCAGTCGGTCAAGAAGGTCGTCGAGGCCGCGGGCCTCACGGTCACGGGCTTCGCCCGCTTCAAGGTCGGCGCCTAGCACCACCACGGGGAGCCCGGGTCGTCTCGACCCGGGCTCCCTTCTCCATGCCCGGGCGAGGACGGCGACGCGATCCGCCGTCGTCCCCGGCCGGGCGCCACAGTAGATTGGACCGGGGCCGGATCCGGCGACCGGAACGCGAGGACGGGAACAGCACCATGACCGATCAGACCACCACCCGCCGCGTCCTGCTCAAGCTCTCCGGGGAGTCCTTCGGCGGCGGTCAGATGGGCGTGGACCCGGACGTCGTCAGCGCGCTGGCCCGCGAGATCGCGGAGGCCGCGAAGACCGTCGAGGTCGCGATCGTGGTCGGCGGCGGCAACTTCTTCCGCGGCGCACAGCTCTCGCAGCGCGGCATGGACCGCGGCCGCGCCGACTACATGGGCATGCTGGGGACCGTCATGAACGCCCTCGCCCTGCAGGACTTCCTCGAGCAGGCCGGCGCCGCCACGCGCGTCCAGTCGGCCATCTCCATGACCCAGGTCGCCGAGCCCTACATCCCGCGTCGCGCCGTGCGCCACCTGGAGAAGGGCCGCATCGTCATCTTCGGCGCCGGAGCCGGTCTCCCGTACTTCTCGACCGACACGGTCGCCGCCCAGCGCGCCCTCGAGATCTCGGCCACCGAGGTGCTCGTCGCGAAGAACGGCGTCGACGGCGTCTACACGGGTGATCCGCGCACCGACTCCTCCGCCACGCTGCTCGACACGGTCACCTACCAGGACGCCCTGCAGCGCGGCCTCAAGGTCGTCGACTCGACGGCCTTCAGCCTCTGCATGGACAACGACATGAAGATGGTCGTCTTCGGCATGGAGCCGGGTGGCAACGTCACCCGCGCGATCCGGGGCGAGCGCATCGGCACCATCGTCTCCAACTGACGACCGGCGCGCAGGTGCCGCGCGGCCGGACGGCCGCTCGGCACCGGTGCGCCTCCCCATCCGCGTTAAGATCGACCGGGCGCCCACCGCGCCCGCGCTACCGAAGGAGATCCCGTGACCGTCGCCGAAGTCCTCGCAGATGCCCGAGACCGGATGGGCAAGGCCGTCGAGTCGGTGAAGGAGGACTTCGGCACCGTGCGCACGGGCCGTGCCAACCCCGCCCTCTTCCAGAAGGTCATGGTCGAGTACTACGGCAGCCCCACGCCGCTCGGCCAGCTCGCGAGCATGAACAACCCCGAGGCGCGCACGCTCATCGTCACGCCCTACGACAAGACGGCCCTCAAGGAGATCGAGAAGGCCCTCGTCAACGTGCCGAACCTCAGCGCCACCGTCGGCAACGACGGCGAGATGGTGCGTCTCACGCTCCCCGAGCTGACGGAGGACCGTCGCAAGGAGTTCGTGAAGATCGTGCGCGGCAAGGCGGAGGAGGGGCGCGTCAGCGTCCGCAACGTCCGTCGCCGCTCGAAGGACGAGCTGGACGCGCTCAAGGGCGAGGTCGGCGACGACGAGGTCGCGCGCGGCGAGAAGGAGCTCGAGGCCCTCACCAAGACGCACACCGACCAGGTCGACGACGCGCTGAAGCGCAAAGAGACCGAACTCCTCGAGGTCTAGGTGCCACGCCCCGAGGATCCCGCCGAGCGGGCGCCCGTCGTCCCGCCCGCCGCGGGACCCGACGGCGCCCCTCGGATCCGCCGGCACCGCGGCCGCGTGACGCGCGCCGAGTTCGAGGCGCAGGTGCAGGCGACCCGTGCCGACCTCACCGCGCAGGTCCGCGCGACCCGCGCCTCCCTCGAGGCGACGAACGACCGCATCAACGCCCGCACGGGACGCAACCTGCTGTTCGCGGTGTCCGTCGGCCTCCTGCTCGGCGGCGTCGTGCTCGTCAGCCTCGTCGTGGTCAAGGAGCTGTTCCTGCTCATCGCCGCGGCGCTCATCGCGTTCACGGCGTACGAGCTGGCCACGGCGCTCCGCCAGGCCGGCCGTCGGGTCCCGCGCGTCGGCTCGGTCATCGCGTGCGTCGCGCTGCTGCCGATCACGTACTTCGGCCGTCCGGACGGCCAGTGGCTGGGGCTCCTCGGCGCCATGGCCTTCCTCGCCGCATGGAGGGTCGTCGAGCAGGCCGTGCCCGCGCGTCGGACGTCGGCGCGCGCGCTCGTCGGCGACATCGGATCGAGCCTCTTCCTGCTCGCCTACGTCGGGCTCCTCGGCTCGTTCGCGGTGCTGCTCACGGCGGGCGACGGCGGGGAGTGGTGGACGCTCGCGTTCCTCATCCTCGTGATCTGCTGCGACACCGGTGCCTACGTCGCCGGCCTCAACTTCGGCAAGCACCCGATGGCGCCCACCATCAGCCCGAAGAAGACGTGGGAGGGCTTCGCCGGCGCGGTGGTCGCGGCGGTGGTCGCCGGCGTCCTGCTCTCGCTGTTCATGATCCATCAGGACTGGTGGTTCGGGATCGTGCTCGGGCTCGTCATCGTCGTGACGGCGACGCTGGGCGACCTCGCCGAGTCGCTCATGAAGCGCGACCTCGGCGTGAAGGACATCAGCTCCTGGCTGCCCGGCCACGGAGGCTTCCTCGACCGGCTCGACTCGGTCCTGCCGTCCGCCGCGGTGGCCTATGCGCTGTTCCTCATCGTCACGGGCGGCACCTCGTAGGATGTCCCGGATGACCACCACCTTCCCGAGCGCGGGACGCCGCGAGCGCGGCTACGACCCGGACCAGGTCGACGCCTTCCTGCGCGACGCGCGCCGCTGCTACGACGACGAGGCCGACCGGTCGCTGACCTCCGAGACCATCCGCCGGGTCTCCTTCGACATGCGCCGCGGGGGCTACTCCGCCGCCGCGGTGGACCGCGTGCTGGAGCGCCTCGAGGACGCCTTCGCCGTGCGCGAGCGCGACCGCACCGTGGCGCGCGTGGGCGAGGACGCGTGGAACGCCGAGGCCCGACGTGCCGCCCAGGAGATCCTCGACCGGGTCAGCCGGCCCGCGGGGGAGCGGTTCGACCGGGCCGGCCTCCTGACCACCGGCTACGACCGCCGCGAGGTGGACCGCTTCGCCGACCGCGTCGCCAAGTACTTCCGGGGGACCAAGCCCATGAGCGTCGACGACGTGCGCACGGTGGCCTTCCACCCGCGCCGCGGCGGATACCGCGAGGCGCAGGTCGACCTGCTGCTGGACGCGGTCATCGACGTCATGAACGCCGTCCGCTGAGCCGGGACCGCGCCTCCTCCCCGCCGTCCCTGCCTGGCAGGACGCCCCCGAAACCGGCCAGGAGTCGCCATCCGGGTAACGGTTGGGTAAAGTCGTCCGAAGCCATGGGTAGACACACGAACGTCCTCGCTCCTCGCCAGCCGCTCACCGCCGCTGCGAGGCCCGCTCCTCGTCGCCGCTCCGCGTTCTCGCGCGTGGCCGCCCCCACCGTCGCGTTCGGTGCCGCTGCCGCCTTCATGCTCGTGAACGTCGTGGATCCCACGTCGGGCGCGGTCGCGAACCCGCAGTACCAGGAGTACCAGGCCACCGTCGCGCAGCTCGCCCGAGCCGACGCGCAGAGCCTGTCGGTGGCCACCGCGGACACCGCCGTCGAGATCGAGCCCGGGTTCGAGTCGGTCGCGCCGCCGCCGCCCCCGCCGCCGCCCGTCGTCCCGAGCGCCCCGTCCGCCGGCTCGGGCGCCAAGTCGTCCGGCGGTGCCGGAGGGGGAGGCGGAGCCATCGCCGTCCCCGACCCGGGCAGCGCGAAGGGCATCGCCCGCAGCATCCTCGCGTCGCAGGGCATGGGTGACGACCAGTACGCCTGCCTCGACTACCTGTGGACCAAGGAGTCCGGCTGGCGGGTGAACGCCTACAACCCGAGCGGCGCCTACGGCATCCCGCAGGCCCTCCCCGGCAGCAAGATGGCGTCCGTCGGGGCCGACTGGCAGACCAACCCGGCCACGCAGATCACCTGGGGCCTGCAGTACATCGACTCGCGCTACGGCTCCCCCTGCGGAGCGAAGGCGCACAGCGTCCTGAAGAACTGGTACTGACCACGGCGGAGCCCGCCGGGTCGTCGGCGCCCCCGGGCGTCGGCGCGGCCGCGTGCGGGGCTAGCCTCTGAGCATGGACTACGCGGCTCTCGGCGTCGCCGGGATCGCGACCCTCGTGGCCGTCACGCTCCTCGCGCGCCGGATCCGCGTCGCCACCCCGCTCGTGCTGGTCCTGGTCGGCGTCGGGGTGTCGTTCCTGCCCGGCGTGCCGCCCGTCGAGGTGCCGCCCGAGCTGATCCTGTCGGGGGTCCTGCCGCCGCTCCTCTACGGGGCGGCCGTGACGGTGCCGCTCGTCGACCTCCGGCGCAACCTCCGCACGATCGTCAGCCTGTCGGTGGTGCTGGTCCTCGTCTCGGCCTTCGGCATCGGCCTTTTGATCTACGCGCTGTTCCCGGACCTGTCCTTCGCGGGGGCCCTCGCCCTCGGCGCGGTCGTCAGCCCGCCCGACGCCGTGGCGGCCACGAGCATCGCCCGCCGTCTCGGCCTGCCGCCGCGGCTCGTCACGGTCCTCGAGGGGGAGGGCCTGGTGAACGACGCCACCGCGCTCGTCCTGCTGCGCACCTCCATCGCCGCGGTCGGCGCGACCGTCGACCTCTGGCAGGCGGCCGGCGGCTTCGTCCTGTCCGCGGTCTGCGCGCTCGCGATCGGCATCGTCGTCGGCGTGATCACCACCGAGGTGCGGCGCCGGCTCGACGACCCCGTGCTCGACACCGCGATCTCCTTCGCCGTGCCGTTCGTCGCGTTCATCCCGGCGGAGGAGGTCGGCGCGTCCGGCGTGCTCGCCGTGGTCGCCGCGGGCATCTGGTCGGGGCACCGCAGCGCATCGACGCTGTCGGCGCAGTCGCGCATCAACGAGCGGCTGAACTGGCGCACGGTGCTCTTCCTGCTGGAGAACGGCGTCTTCCTCGTGATGGGCCTCGAGCTCCGCGACATCGTCGACGAGGTGCACGAGGCCGACCTCGGCGTCGGGACGGCGGTCGCGTACGGGGTGCTCACGCTCGTGGTGCTGACGCTGATCCGCTTCGGGTTCCTCGTGCCGCTGCTCCTCGGCCTGCGCCGTCACGAGGAGCACGCGGCGGAGCGCACGCGCCGCGTGCGCCGCGGGCTCGAGCGCCTGCGCCGGGCCCGTGGGGGCGACCGACCGTCGCGCCGGGAGCGGGCGGCCGCGCGGATCCTCCGGCGCCGACGCGCGGACCACCAGGCGCTGCGCTCCCAGGGCCTCGGCTGGCGCGGCGGCCTCGTCCTCGGCTGGGCGGGCATGCGCGGCGTGGTGACGCTCGCGGCGGCGCAGTCGCTCCCGTCGGGGACCCCCTACCGGGCGCAGCTCGTGCTCATCGCGTTCACGGTCGCGATCGTGTCGCTCCTCGTCAACGGCGGCACGCTGCCAGCGGTCATCCGCGTGAGCGGGATCCGCGGCAGCGACGCCGTCGAGGACCAGCGGCAGCTCGCGGAGCTGGTCGCGGAGCTCGCGGACGCCGGGATCCGCGCCGTGGACGAGGGCGTGCGGCAGCTGCCCGAGGGGACCGTCGTGGACGACGAGGTCGTCGAGCGCGTCCGCCGCGACACGGCGATGAAGGCCGAGTGGGTGAGCGAGCGCGCCGAGGCCATGGCGGCCGACGACGGCGCCCCGATCACGCCGCGCGCCGCGTACCTGCTGCTCCGGCGCCACGTCCTCGACGCCGAGCGCGCGGCCCTCCTCGAGGCGCGCGGCACGGGGGAGCACCCGTCGCGGGTGCTGGCCCGGGCGCAGCGCATGCTCGACCAGGAGGAGGCGCGGCTGGGCCGTCAGGCCGATGCCGGCTGACGGGGCGGCGCGCGACGCGGCCTAGGATCGGATCATGCCGCGCAGCAACCGACCCCGGGGGAGACGCCGCCCGGTGGACGACGACGAGGACGTGCTGACGCGCCTCCTCAGCGGCTCGCAGCAGACGGAGACCCGGCGCGGCCGCGTCTGGAACGTGCAGCCCGTCTCGGCCGCACGAGCGCTCAAGGTCTACCGCTGCCCCGGCTGCGCGCTCGACATCGAACCCGGCCACGCGCACGTCGTGGCGTGGCGCGCCGACGGCATGATGGGCGAGCAGAGCGACCTCGCCGCACGCCGCCACTGGCACACCCACTGCTGGAAGGTCTCATGACGGACACCGCCCCCCGCCCCATCACCAGCTCGACGGAGCTCCCCGCGCGTCGCGAGGACGTCGAGCTCATGACCGCCGACGGCCTGCGCCTGGTGGGGGAGCTCGCGCTGCCGGCGGAGCGGGATCCCGTGGCCACGCTCGTGACGCTGCACCCGCTGCCCACCGCGGGCGGCTTCATGGACTCGCACGTGCTCCGGAAGGCGGCGCTGCGGCTGCCCGCGCTGGCCGACCTCGCCGTGCTGCGCTTCAACACGCGCGGCACCGCGTCCGCGCGCGGCACGAGCGAGGGCGCGTTCGACGGCGGCGACGGCGAGCGGCACGACCTGGCGGCCGCCATGGACCTCGTCGCGGCCCGCGGCCTCCCGGCGCCGTGGATCGTGGGTTGGTCGTTCGGCACCGAGGTCGCGCTGAGGCACGGACGGGGCCACCCGGTGGAGGGCGCGATCCTGCTGTCCCCGCCGCTGCACCGGGCGACGGCCGACGAGGTGGCCGCCTGGCACGGGGATCCGCGCCGGCTCGTGATCCTCGTCCCGGAGCACGACGACTTCCTGCGGCCCGCGGAGGCGCGCGAGCGCTTCGCGTCGGTGCCGGAGGCCGAGCTGATCGCCGTCGACGGCGCCAAGCACCTGTGGGTGGGGGAGACGCAGGTCTCGCGCGTGCTCACCGAGATCGTGCGCACGGTCAATCCGTCGGCGCTCCCGCTCCCGACCGAGTGGCCCGTCGCGGCCTGACCCCGCCCGCCCGCGGGCGCCCTCCGGGGACGTCCCGGCGGATCAGCGCTCGTTCTGGAGCGGCATCGCCACCTGGCGGATGATGAGCAGCACCGCGGCGGCGACCGGCACCGCGATGAGCGCCCCGAGCACGCCGAGCAGCGTGCCTCCGGTGAGCGCGGCGATGACCACGACCACGCCGGGCACCTTGACGGCCCGGTTCATGATGTTCGGGCTCAGCACGTACGCCTCGATCTGCATGTAGACGAGGTAGTAGATCGCCACCGCGATCCACGTGTTCGTCGACTCGGGGAGCAGGACGACCTGGCCGAGCACGATGAGCGCCGAGCCGGTGATCGTGCCCACGAGCGGGAGCAGCGAGAACAGGAACGCGATGAACGCCCAGACCGCCGGCAGCGCCGCCCCGACGATGCTGAGGTAGATGAAGCTGAGGACGCCGTTGCAGAGCGCGAGGCCGACCTGGCCCATCACGTAGCGGCCCACCGACTGCGTGATCTGCTCGGAGATGTCAGCGAAGCGCGCGCGGCGCGTGGCCGGCACCAGCTTGTAGATCCCGCTCTTGAAGGAGTTGAGCGACGCCGTGAAGTACATGGTGAGGATCACGATGATCACCATGCCGAAGAGGAAGTTGCCGATCGTGAAGGCGACCGTGAGGACGTTGCCCGTGATGGTGGCCACGTTCGCGGCGTTGGACAGGTACTGGACGAGCTGGTCCGCACCGGTCTGCACGTCGAACACCTCGCGCGGCACGAACGACTGCAGGTTCTCGATGAACTGGTCGCCGCTGACGCTCTGCGCGTACTGCACGATCTGCGTGACGAGCGCGCTGGCCTGGTTGACGACGACGGGGATGACCGCGAGCAGGACGCCGGCCAGCGAGCCGAGCAGCACCAGGAAGATCACGAGGATGGCGACCGGGCGCGGGACGCCCTTGCGCTCGAGGAAGGTCACGAGCGGGTCGATGCCGAGCGCCAGGAAGATGGCGGTGCCGACGTAGGTGAGCACGGTGCCGAGCGAGACCAGCGCGCCGCCGATGACGAGCGCGGTGAGGACGCCGAGCCCCGCGAGGAGGCCGAGCCGGTAGGGGTTCTGGATCTTCACGTCAGGCCTCCGAGTGGGCACGCGCTCAGGGCGCGGTGCGGGGTTCGTCGTCGTCGGAGGAGGCGTCGTCCGCCTGGGTCAGCACGCCGCGGACGTTCTCGAGGTACGCGGCCACCGCCTCGCGCTCGATCCTAATGCGGTCGAGCCGCTCCTCCGCGTCCGCGACGGTCTCGCGGGCGCGGCGCTCGGCGTCGGCCACGGTCTCGCGGGCGCGGCGCTCGGCGTCGGCGATGGCGGCGCGGGCATCGTGGTCGGCGTCCTCGCGGGTCGTGCGCGCCGCGTCGCGGCTCTCCACCGCGAGCGTCTCCGCTTCTTCGCGCGTGGACGCCAGGAGCGCGGTGACCTCCTGCAGCCGCGCCTCCGCCTCGCCGAGGTAGGCGGCGGTGCGCTCGGCCGCCTCCCGCTGGCGCTCCGCGGCGTCGCGCGCGTCGTGGTCGCGGCGGGCGGTGATCTCGGCGTCGAGGTCGAGGTGGCCCTGCTCGATCTCGCGGCTGAGCGTCAGGCGCGCCTCCTCGGCCTCGGCCGCGAGCTCGAGGCGGGTCTCCGCGGCCTCCCGCTCGAGGCGCAGGCGCTCGGCCTCGCGGCGGTCGGCCTCCAGGGCCTCGGCCTCCGCGATCTCGCGCTCGAGAGCCGCGCGGGCCGTGACGGCCTCGAGCTCGAGCTGCGCGCGCGTGGCCCGCGTCTCGCGCTCGAGCCGTTCGGTGCCCTCGGCGACGTCGCGCGCGAGGTCGGTCCGCGCCTCCTCGACCTCGCGGGCGAGCTCGGCCCGTGCGGTCGCCACCTCGAGCTCGAGCGCCTCGCGCGTCTCGGCGATCTCGCGCTCGAGGGCGGCGCGGGTCTCCTCCACGTCGCGGTCGAACGCGGTGCGCTCGGCGTGGATCCGGCGGTCGAAGTCGTCGCGGGACGCCTGCACCTCGCGGTCCCAGTCGGTGCGCGCCTGCTCGATCTCGCGGTCGAGGTCGGCGCGGGTCCGCTCGTCGAGCTCGGCGAGGGCGATGCGCTGCGTCTCCTCGTCGAGGCGCATCCGCTCCTCCGCCTCGCGCACGTCGCGGTCGAGGTCGGCGCGCTCCTCGGCGACGGACTCGTCGTGCCGGGCGCGGGCGTCGGCGAGCTCCCGCTCGAGGGCGCCGCGCGCGAGCACGGTCTCGCGGGCGAGGTCGGCGGCGTCGCGGCGGGCCTCGTCCGTCTCGCGGTCGACTCGGGCCCGCAGCTCGGCGACCTCGCGGGCGGCCTCGGCGCGGAGGCTCGCGGTCTCGCTCTCGGCGGTGCCGCGGAGGTCGGCGACCTCGGTGCGGGTGCGGAGGAGGAGGGCGGCCGCCTCGCGCTCGGCGTCGCTGCGGAGACCCTCGGCGCGGTCGTCGGCGCGCTCGCGCAGGTCGTCGGCCTCGCGGCGGGCGGCGTCGAGGATCTGCGCGGCCTGCGCACGCGCGGAGTCCACGAGGTGGCGGGCGGTCGCCTCGGCCTCGGCGCGCTGGGCGTCCGTCTCCTCCTGGGTGGCGCGGCGGAGGCGGGAGGCGTCCGCGTCGGCCTGGGCGACCAGCCGCGTCGACTGCTCCTCGGCGACGCGGAGGGTGGCCTCGAGGCGGGATCCGAGGCCGGCGAAGGTGGGGCTTCCGACCTCCTCGAGCTCGTCGCGCAGCTCCTGCTCGCTGCGGCGGAGGCGCTCGAGCTCGGACCGCAGCTCGGCGCCCTGCTGGTTGGAGCGGATGAGCTCCCGACGCAGGTCGCCGACGGCCCGGTCGACCTCGTCCCTGTTGTAGCCGCGCATGGCGGGGCTGAACGGCGTGTCGTCGTGGGGCACGGGGACTCCTTCGCGGGGCTCGCCTGCGCCGGGCCGGGCGCGGCAGGTGCCGATCCTACCGAGTCGCGGGTCCCCGCCCCCGTGGCCCTCCTCGGTCGGCGGGCGACCGCCCGAGGAGGCGCTCCCAGCGTCGTCCGGTATCCTTCGATGTCGTCGTCCGTCGCCGGCCCCTCCGCAGCTGGGCGGGTACGACGCGAGAGCACCCGTGCTCGTCGGCCGCCGCGGTCGGCACCCCGACCGCCGCCCATGCGGCCGCCGCCCGCGACGACACGAGAGGAGACATCCGTGCGATTCGTCCTGGCGATCGCGACCTTCGTGGTCGCGGCCCTCATGATCGGCCTGGGCATCGCCCAGCACACCTTCCTGGCCGGACCCGACCGCATCACGGCGGCCACGTCCTCCGCCGGCGGCGCTGCCTACACGGTCATCAGCGGGAAGACGCTCAACGCGCACCCCGGCCTGCAGGACACCGTGGCCCGCGGCGACGGCGAGGTCTTCGCCGCGTACGGTCCCACGACGGACGTCGAGGCGTGGGTGGGCAGCAGCCCGTACACGCGCGTCGAGACGGACGAGACCGGGGCGCTGACCGCCGAGGTGGTCGAGCCCGAGGCGACGACGCCGACTCCCGCGCCGAGCCCCTCCGCCGGCGCCGAGGGATCCCCGCAGGGCGAGTCCGGCACGTCCGCCACCGCCACCTCCTCCATCACCGACCCCCGCGGATCCGACCTCTGGCTCTCCGAGCAGACGGGCGAGGGACAGCTGTCGCTCAGCACGCGCCTGCCGGACGACGTCAGCATCCTGCTCGCCACCGACGGCACGGCCGCCGCGCCCGCCGAGGTCACGCTGTCGTGGCCGTCCGAGGGCGAGTCCCCGTGGGTCCTCCCGCTCGTGATCGGCGGCATCGTCCTGCTGGTGGTCGGCCTCGTGCTCTACCTGCTCGCCCTCCGCCACCTCCGGCGCAGCCGCGGGCCGCGACGCAACCTGCCGCCGCGCGGCGGTCCCCGCATCCCGCGCATCGGGCCGGCCGCCCGCCGTGCCGCGCTCACCGCCGGCTCGGGATCCGCGCCGCCCGCGCCGCGCCGCGGACGCCGGGGCATGATCGCCCTGCCCGTGCTCGTCGTCACCGGCCTCGCCCTCAGCGGCTGCACGGCCCAGGGCGCGCCCGCCGCCCTCACCGCGGGATCCGCCGAGACGCCCACCCCGACGCCCACCTCCTCCCTCGACGCCGCCCGCCAGGCGGAGGACGCGGACCCGCCCGTCGTCACCGAGGACCAGGCCGCGCGCATCGTCTCCCGCGTCTCCGAGGTCGCTACCGCGGCCGACCAGGCGCTCGACGCCGCCCAGCTCACCCCGCGGTTCGCGGGCCCCGCGCTCCAGGAGCGCACGTCCGACTACCAGGTCCGGAAGGCCAAGCCCGACATCGCCGCCGTCCCCGCCATCCCGGCGGGCGACCTGCAGCTCACGCTCCCGCAGGCGACCGTCGCGTGGCCGCGCACCATCGCCGCGGTCGTCAAGGACCCGGACGCGGACGACGCGCCCACGCTCTCCCTCACGCTGGTGCAGACGAGCCCGCGCGAGAACTACCACGTGCTCTACGCCATGCCGATCTCCACGACGGCGGCGCTCCCGGACGTGGCGCCCGCCGCGATCGGCGCCGCCCGCCTCGCGCCCGACGTGAAGCTCCTGGCCGTCCAGCCGGATCAGCTCTCCGCGGCCTACGCCGACCTGCTGAACAAGGGCGACCAGAGCGAGTTCGCGGGCCTGTTCGACGCGACCGACGACGGGGTGCGCGCGCAGGACGCCAAGCGCAAGACCGACTTCCCGGCGTCGATCGGCGAGACGGGCTCGGTCGAGTTCTCCGCCACGGCCGACTCCGCGACGCCCGTCGCCATGTCGACCGTCGAGTCCGGCGCGCTCGTGAGCGTCACCGTGAAGCTCGGCATCGTCGCGAAGCCCACCGCCGAGGGCGCCAAGGTCAACGCGAACCCGGAGGTGCAGGCGATCACCGGGCTCACGGACTCGGCCAAGGGGTTCGACACCGTCCGCACGGCGCAGATGCTCATGTACGTGCCGCCCGTGAACTCGGGCGAGAAGATCCGCCTCTACGCCTCCAGCACCCACATCACCTCGGCCAAGGAGCTCCCATGACGAACGTGCCCCCCTCCGCCGCGAGCCTCCGCGGCGCCGTCGACCTGTCCTCGCTCGTGAACCGCGCGCAGGCCCCGGCCGCGCCCGCGGGCGGTGCGGGCGGTGCTCCCGGAGCGGCCGCGCCCGGCGCCCGGCCGGCGCTCCCGGCGCCCCGGCCGGCGCTCCCGGCGCGCCGCAGACCGTCGATGTCCCCGGCCTCGTGCTGGCGGCCGACGACACGTCGTTCACGCAGTTCCTCGACATCTCCGGGATCGTGCCGGTCGTCGTGGAGCTCGTGTCGACGGGCCTCGCCTCCAGCCGCGAGCTGTCGCCCGTGCTCGAGCGCGTCGTCACCGAGCACGCCGGGCGCGTGCTCCTCGTCCGCATCGACGTCGACCAGAGCCCGCAGCTCGGCCAGGCGTTCCAGGCGCAGACCGTGCCCACCGTCGCGGCGCTCATCGGCGGACGCCCGGTCGGCCTCTTCGCGGGCGTGATCCCCGAGGACCAGGTGCGCGACGTCGTCCAGCAGGTGCTGGAGCTCGCGCAGCAGAACGGGGTGACCGGCAAGGCCGTCCCGCCCGCCGGATCCGCCGAGCCCGCCGCCCCCGCCGAGGAGCCGCTGCCGCCGCACCACGCGGAGGCCTACGCCTTCATCGAGCAGGGCGACTACGCGTCGGCCGCGGCCGAGTACCGCACCGCCATCGCGCAGAACCCGCGGGACGCCCTCGCGGTCGCCGGGCTCGCGCAGGTCAGCCTCCTGCACCGGCTCGACGGGAAGGCCGCGGACCAGATCCGCGCGGCCGCGGCCTCGGCGCCCGGCGACGTGGACGCCCAGCTGCTCGTCGCCGACCTCGACCTCTCCGGCGGGCACGTGGAGGACGCGTTCACCCGCCTGCTGGAGCTCTTCCCGTCGGCCGACGCCGCCGGACGCGAGGCCATCCGCCAGCGGCTCCTCGAGCACTTCGAGGTCGTCGGCCTCGAGGACCCGCGGGTCGCCGTCGCGCGCCGCCAGCTCACGCGCCTGCTCTACTGACGCCCGTCCGCACGGACGACGACGGCGCCGCATCCCGGAGGATGCGGCGCCGTCGTCGTGTCGGGCGGGATCAGACGGTGGGCACCCGCGGGGTGCCGTCGTCCGCGCCCGGCGCGTCGTCGGTCGCGGACAGGCCCTCGACGGGAGGCTGCGCGTCGGGCGACTGCGGGAGGACGGGCGCGGCGGCCGCGTCCGCGTCCCCGAACGGCGTGCCGTCGACGCGCGACTCGTCCGCGTCCGGCGCGTGGTGCGCGGGCGCCTCGACGGGCGTCAGCTCCGCCGGGTCCTGCCGGAGCCGCAGCCAGAGGCCGGCCAGCGGCGGCAGCGTGAGCTCCGCGGAGGCCGGGCGACCGTGCCAGCCGTCGTCGCCCGCGTGCACGGCGCCGAGGTTGCCCACGCCGGATCCGCCGAACTGCTCGGCGTCCGTGTTG
Source organism: Clavibacter capsici (assembly GCF_001280205.1). Lineage (NCBI taxonomy): Bacteria > Bacillati > Actinomycetota > Actinomycetes > Micrococcales > Microbacteriaceae > Clavibacter > Clavibacter capsici. Next base: position 1,388,662 of record NZ_CP012573.1, read on the forward strand.
AGGATCTCCTCCCACACGCCCGCCTGCGGCAGCCCCAGCCGGTAGCCCGAGATGGGCGCGCCCGAGAAGTTGTGCACGACGGCGACCTGGTTGCCCTCGCGGTCGCGGCGGAGGAACGCGAGCACGTTGCGCCCGGCGTCGCCCGCGTCGATCCACTCGAAGCCGGCCGGGTCGTTGTCGAGCGCCCAGAGCGCGGGCGTGTCCACGTACGTGCGGTTGAGCGACCCGACGAGGTCGAACAGGGCGCGGTGCACGGGCTGGTCGAGGATCCACCAGTCGAGCCCGCGCTCCTCGCTCCACTCGGACGGCTGGCCGAACTCCTGGCCCATGAAGAGCAGCTGCTTGCCGGGGTGGGACCACATGAACGACAGGTACGCGCGGACGTTCGCGAGCTTCTGCCAGTGGTCGCCCGGCATCTTGCCGACGAGCGATCCCTTCCCGTGCACGACCTCGTCGTGGCTGATGGGGAGGAGGAAGTTCTCCGTGTACGCGTAGACCATCGAGAACGTGATCTGGCCGTGGTGGTACGCCCGGTACATCGGGTCGACGGCGGCGTAGTCGAGCGAGTCGTGCATCCAGCCCATGTTCCACTTGAGACCGAAGCCGAGGCCGCCGTCGCTCGTGGGGCGCGTGACGCCGGGGAAGCTCGTGGACTCCTCCGCGATCATCACGATGCCGGGGTGGGTGCGGTACGCGGTGGCGTTGACCTCCTGGAGGAACGAGATCGCCTCCAGGTTCTCGCGACCGCCGTGGACGTTCGGCAGCCACTGGCCCTCCTCGCGGGAGTAGTCGAGGTAGAGCATCGAGGCCACGGCGTCGACCCGGAGGCCGTCGACGTGGAACTCCTCGAACCAGTACAGCGCGTTCGCGACGAGGAAGTTGCGCACCTGCGAGTGGCCGAAGTCGAAGACGAGGGTGCCCCAGTCCTGCTGCTCGCCGCGGCGCGGGTCCGTGTGCTCGTAGAGCGGCTGGCCGTCGAACTGCGCGAGCGCGAAGGCGTCCTTCGGGAAGTGGGCGGGGACCCAGTCCACGATGACGCCGATGCCGGCCTGGTGCAGCGTGTCGATGAGGTACTTGAGGTCGTCCGGGGATCCGAAGCGCGAGGTGGGCGCGTAGTAGCCGGAGACCTGGTAGCCCCAGGATCCGCCGAACGGGTGCTCGGCCAGCGGCAGGAACTCGACGTGCGTGTAGGCGAGCTCCTGGAGGTAGGCGACGAGCTCGCGGGCGACCTCGCGGTAGCCGAGGCCCGGGCGCCAGGATCCGAGGTGCATCTCGTACACGCTCATGGGGGAGTCGTGCGGGTCGCGCGCGGCGCGCGCGTCCATCCACGCGGCGTCGTCCCACCGGTGGTCGCTCGTCTCGACGCGCGAGGCGGTGGCCGGCGGGACCTCGGTCATGCGGGCCATGGGATCCGCCTTCTCGATCCACCGCCCCGCCTGCGTGAGGATCTCGAACTTGTACGAGACGCCCGGCTCCACGCCCGGGACGAAGAGCTCCCAGACGCCGTTGCCGTCGAGGCGGCGCATGGCGTGCTGCACGCCGTCCCAGCCGTTGAAGCCGCCGATGACGCGGACGGCGCGGGCGTGCGGCGCCCAGACGGCGAAGGAGACGCCCCAGTACGTCTGCGCGACGCCCCAGTGCTCGCGGTGCTGCGCGCCGAGGACGTCCCAGAGGCGCTCATGGCGGCCCTCGCCGAAGAGGTACAGGTCGAGGTCGCCGACGGTGGGGAGGAAGCGGTACGGGTCGTCGCTCGTCCAGGTTCCGCCGTCGGAGTAGCGGGCCTCGACCCGGTAGTCCTGCAGGCCCAGCACGTGCGCGCCCTGCCAGACGCCGTGGCCGACGTGCGCGAGCGCGACGCGGGCGCCGGTGGAGAGGATCACGGAGACGCCCTCGGCGAGCGGGCGGAGCGCCCGGACGACGACGAGGTCGTCGGAGACGCCGTCGATCGCGACGGGGTGCTGGCCGAGGACCGAGTGCGGGCCGGAGTGGACGCCCTCGGCGACGGCGCGCAGGTCGTGGTCGGCGACCTCGGGGAGGCGGATGGGGTCGGAGTCGCTCGCGGGGGATCCCGCGTCCGTCGATGCGGTGCCCGCGGGGGTCGCGTCGTCGGCGGCCGGGGGGACGACCACGTCGGCCCCCGTCTCGGGGTGCGGTTCGGAGGCGGGCGGCACGACGACGTCGGCGCCGTCCCTCGGGTCGTGCTGGGGGGTGGTGTCGGTCATGTCCGTCATCCCTTCGATGCGGTCGGGTGGACCCGGAACACGTGCACGGGGTGCGTGAACGCGTCGAGCCGGACGAAGTTGGAGGTCGACCACGTGTAGACGTCGCCCGTGAGGAGGTCCTCGACGTCGAACACGGCGTCCTCGGCGAGGCCGAAGCGGGTCGGGTCGAGGTACACCTGGGTCTCGCGCGCCGAGTGCGGGTCGACGTTGGCGACCACGAGGACCGTGTCCGCCTCGCCCGTGCCGGTGTGCTCGGCCGCGAGGTGCTTGGAGTAGACGAGGATCGAGTCGTCGTCGCTCCAGTGCACGTCGAGGTTCCGCAGCTGGCGGAGCGCGGGGTGGGCGCGGCGGATCTCGTTGAGGCGCGTGATCTCCGGCGCGATGGATCCGCCGAGCTCCTCCTGGCGCGCCCAGTCGCGCGGCTTGTACTCGTACTTCTCGTTGTCGATGTTCTCCTCGGCGCCGGGGCGCGCGACGTTCTCGATCAGCTCGTACCCGGAGTAGATGCCCCACGACGGCGACGCGGTCGCGGCGATGGCCGCGCGGATCCGGTACGCGGCCCGCCCGCCGAACTGCAGGTAGGGCGTGAGGATGTCGTGCGTGTTCGCGAAGAAGTTCGGGCGCAGGTAGTCGCTCGTCTCGTGGCTGACCTCGGTGAGGTACTCCTCGAGCTCCTTCTTCGTGTTGCGCCAGGTGAAGTACGTGTACGACTGCTGGAAGCCGATCTTGGCGAGCGTGCGCATCATCGCGGGGCGCGTGAACGCCTCGCTGAGGAAGATCGCGTCGGGCTCGTCGCGCATCACCTGGTGGATGAGGCGCTCCCAGAACACGAGCGGCTTGGTGTGCGGGTTGTCGACGCGGAAGATCTTGACGCCGAGGCCGAGCCACACGCGCATGACCCGGAGCATCTCGCGGTACGACCCCTCGGGGTCGTTGTCGAAGTTCAGCGGGTAGATGTCCTGGTACTTCTTCGGCGGGTTCTCCGCGTACGCGATCGAGCCGTCGGGGAGCGTCGTGAAGAGCTCCGGGTGCGTCGTGACCCACGGGTGGTCGGGCGAGGCCTGCAGCGCGATGTCGATCGCCAGCTCCATGCCGTGGTCGGCGACGGCAGCCACGAACGCGCGGAAGTCGTCGACCGTGCCGAGCTCGGGGTGGATGGAGTCGTGCCCGCCGTCCTCGGAGCCGATGCCGTACGGGGATCCCGGGTCGTGGGGCCCCGCGGTCAGCGTGTTGTTCGGGCCCTTGCGGTTGGTGCGGCCGATGGGGTGCACCGGCGGGATGTAGACCACGTCGAAGCCCATGTCGCGGATCGCGGGGAGGCGGCGCGCGGCGGTGGCGAACGTGCCGCTCGTCCAGGATCCGTCCTCGTGCAGGGCGGCGCCCTCGGAGCGCGGGAAGAACTCGTACCAGGACCCGACGGCGGCGCGCTCGCGCTCGACGACGATCGTGCGCTCGGGGGAGAGCGTGACGAGGCTGCGGACGGGCACGCGGTCGATCGCGGCGTGCACCTGGGCGGCGGTCGCGGCGGCGAGGCGCTCCTCCGGGGTGCGGTCGGCGTCGGCGATGCCGGCGAGGGCGTCGCGGAGGACGGCGCGATCGGCGTCGTCCCGGGCGTCGTCGGCGGCGGCCCGCTCGAGGAGCTCGGCGCCGAGGGCGAGCATCACGTCGACGTCGAGGCCGGCGGGGACCTTGATCTCGGCGTTGTGGAGCCAGGTGCCGAAGTCGTCGGACCACGCGCTCACGCGCCACGTCCAGGCGCCCTGCGTCTCCAGCTGGGCCGACGTGGTCCACCGGTCGAGGCCCGGCTTCGTGGCGTCGAGCGACATGCGGTGCGACGTGACGGCACCCGACGGGTCGGTGAGCTCGACGTCGGCGCCGATGAGGTCGTGGCCCTCGCGGAAGATCGTGGCGCCGAAGGGCACGACGTCGTGGACGAAGCTCTTGGCGGGCCAGAGGTCGTCCTCGATCTGCGGGGTGAGCGACAGGATCGGGATGCGGCCGATGACGGGGGCGTAGTCGTCCTCGGCGGCGTCCGCGGAGGCGGGCGCTGCGGGCGCGTCGAGCGTCGGCACGGGCGCCTCGGAGGCGGACGGCGCGGCGTGCGCGGGCGCGGCGTGCTCCGGGGCGGCGGGAGCGTCGTCGGCCGGGACGGGCGCCGCGTGGCGGGGAGCGGATGCCGGCTCGGCGACGGGCGCGGCGAGGGGCTCGGCGGCGGGCTCGGCCTCGGGGGTCGCGAGGGGCCAGGCCGCGGTCGCGGGGGCCGGTGCGGGCTCGGGCTCGGGCGCCGCGGGCACCTGCTGCACGGGCGCCTCGGGGATCAGCGGGGGCCGCGGCTCGGGCGGCTTCTGGGCGTCCTGGAGCTTCTGGGCCTTGGCGAGCTTGCGGGCTGCACGGCCGCGCACCGGGCGGGGGAGGGGATCGGGTCCGTCCTGGGGTGTGGTCACTGTTCGACCGTAGCCCGTGCGCCGTCCGGCTGTCGCTCGCCGCGGCGGGGTCGCACGCCGTTCGGATGCGCGCCGTCCGGCCGTCACCGGCCGTCCCGCCGGTCGTGGCCGGGCGGCGGGACCCTGGTGCCCTGCCCCCCGCGCCCCTAGGCTCGGGGCCATCCGCGCGGGTCCGCCCGCCGCCGTCCGGTCCGAGGGAGTCCCGTGAAGGCCATCCGCCGATTCACCGTCCGCGCCGTCCTCCCGGAGGAGCTGTCCGCGCTGGACGAGCTCGCCGGGAACCTCCGGTGGTCCTGGTACGAGCCGACGCGGCGCCTCTTCGCGCACGTCAGCCCCGAGCTCTGGGAGGGGACGGGCCACGACCCGGTCGCGCTGCTCGGCGCCGTCGACCAGGAGCGGCTCCGCGAGCTCGCGGCCGACGGGGGCTTCGTCGCCTGGGCGGAGGAGCAGCGGGAGGACCTGCGCGCGTACGTGCGGGAGCCGCGCTGGTACCAGTCGCTCGAGGGGGACGTGCCCGAGGCGATCGGCTACTTCTCGCCCGAGTTCGGGATCGCCGCCGCGCTGCCGCAGTACTCCGGCGGCCTCGGGATCCTCGCGGGCGACCACCTGAAGAGCGCCTCCGACCTCGGCGTGCCGCTCGTGGGCGTCGGCCTCTTCTACCGCTCCGGCTACTTCCGCCAGGGGATCTCCTCCGACGGCTGGCAGCAGGAGACGTACCCCGTCTTCGACCCCGACGGCCTGCCGCTCCAGGTGCTGCGCGACGCGGACGGCCAGCCCGTGCAGGTCACGCTCGCGCTGCCCGCCGACCGCACTCTGCACGCGCGCGTCTGGCAGGCGCGCGTCGGCCGCATCCCGCTGCTGCTCCTCGACACCGACGTGCCCCAGAACGACGACGACCTCCGCGGCGTCACCGACCGGCTCTACGGCGGCGGCGGCGAGCACCGGCTGCACCAGGAGCTGCTGCTCGGGATCGGCGGCGTGCGGGCCATCGCCGCGCACGCGCGCGTCACCGGATCGCCCGTGCCGCGCGTCTTCCACACCAACGAGGGCCACGCGGGCTTCCTCGGCCTCGAGCGGATCTCCGCGCTCATGGCCGAGGGGCTGGACTTCGACGAGGCCCTGCAGGTCGTGCGCGCGGGCACGGTGTTCACGACGCACACGCCCGTCCCCGCCGGCATCGACCGGTTCGACGTCCAGCTCGTGCGCGCGCACGTGACCGACGCGCTCCTGCCCGCTGTGTCCCGCGACCGCGTGCTGGAGCTCGGCGCCGAGGCGCACGGCGGCGGCGACCCGGGCGTGTTCAACATGGCGCTGATGGGGCTCCGCCTCGCGCAACGCGCGAACGGCGTCTCGCAGCTGCACGGCCAGGTCAGCCGGGGCATGTTCGCCGGGCTCTGGCCGGGGTTCGACACCGAGGAGGTGCCGATCACGAGCGTCACGAACGGCGTGCACGCGCCGACGTGGACGGATCCGCTGCTCATGTCGCTCGCGAGCGAGCGCCTCGGCACGACGGACACCGCATCCGCGGACTGGTCGTCGCCCGCCGTGACCGACGGCGACCTGTGGGACGTGCGCGGCCGGATGCGCCGCCAGCTCGTCGCCGACGCCCGCCGCCGCGTCACCCGCGCCTGGCGCGAGCAGAACCCGGGCGGCGTGGAGCCCGCCTGGCTCGACGACGTGCTCGACCCCGAGGTGCTCACGATCGGCTTCGCGCGGCGCGTGCCCACCTACAAGCGGCTGACGCTCATGCTCCACGACCGCGAGCGCCTCCGCCGCATCCTCACCGACCCGGACCGGCCCGTGCAGATCGTGGTGGCGGGCAAGTCCCACCCGGCGGACGACGAGGGCAAGCGCCTCATCCAGGAGCTCGTGCGGTTCGCGGCGGAGCCCGAGATCCGCGGGCGGCTCGTCTTCCTGCCCGACTACGACATCGGCATGGCGCAGCTGCTCTACCCGGGCACCGACGTGTGGCTCAACAACCCGCTGCGCCCGCTCGAGGCCTGCGGCACCTCCGGCATGAAGGCCGCGCTCAACGGCGCGCTCAACCTGTCGATCCTCGACGGCTGGTGGGACGAGTACTCCGACGGCGGCAACGGCTGGGCGATCCCGTCGGCCGACCGGGCGCACGACGGCGCCGAGCGCGACGCGCTGGAGGCGACCGCGCTCTACGACCTCATCGAGAACCGCATCGCGCCGCGGTTCTACGAGCGCGACGCGGACGGCGTGCCGGCGGGCTGGGTGCACGACATCCGGCACACGCTCGCCACGCTCTCGCCCGAGCTCAGCGCCGACCGCATGGTGCGGCAGTACGTCGAGCGTCTGTACGTGCCGGCGGGGCGGGCGCAGCGGGTCGTCGCGGCCGACGACCACGCCCGCGCCCGGGAGCTGGCGGCCTGGCGCCGCCGGGTGTCCGCGGCCTGGCCGTCGGTGCAGGTCGCGCACGTCGAGTCGGAGGGCGTGGGACAGCAGGCGCAGGTCGGCGACGAGCTGCGCGTGCGCGCGTGGGTGGCGCTCGGCGGGCTCGACGCGGAGGACGTGACGGTCGAGGTCGTGCACGGGCGGACGGGCGAGGGCGACGTGCTCCTCGACGTCGTGCGGCATGGCCTCGCGCCCGTGGGCGGGTCCGGCGGGCAGCAGGAGTACGCCGGGACCGTGCCGCTCGCGACCGCGGGGCCCTTCGGGTACACCGTGCGGGTGGTGCCGCGGCACGAGCTGCTGGCGTCGAGCGCGGAGCCGGGGCTCGTCGCGGTCGCGGGCTGACGGCGGCGGCGGCGCGCCCTCGGCATCCGAGGCCGAGCCGCGCGCACGTCAGGCCGGCGTCGCGGTGAGCTTCGCGGCGAGCACCTCGGCGAACCGCGCGTAGCCCCTGTCGTTCGGGTGGTTGTCCGGGCCCATCCAGCCGTACGGGTCGGGCGCGCCCGCGCCGACCATGCGCGGGATGTGGGCGCCGATCTCGAAGACGTCGGCGAGCGGATCCGCGGACGCCGCGTCCCGCAGGGCGCCGATGTAGTCCGCCCACGTCGTGCCGCGGATCGGCAGCGTCGTCCGCTCGTAGGGCGGCGTGAAGAGGATGGGCGCCTCGCTCGTGGTGCGGATCAGCTCGATCAGCACGGCGGCGTCGGAGCGCACCTGCTCGGGCGTGCGGACGACCACGTCGTTGATGAGGTGCTCCGGCATCCAGAGGTCGAGCTCGAAGCGCGGGGCCGAGCGGATCCACGTGCTCACGCCGTCCGGCCGCGCCCTCTCCGAGAGCTGCCAGAGCTGCGAGCCGGAGTTGCCGCCCTCGATGACGTGGATCCCGCGCTCCTCGTCGCCGTCGAACAGCCACGCGCCCTCGAGCTCGGGCTTGCCGCCCGCCCACGCCACGGTGATCGCGTGCTCGGCGGAGTCCATGACGGGGCTCGTCCAGGTGAGCGAGCCGCCGGCCTCCGCGCGGACGGTCTCGGGCGCGCCCTCGTCGACCTGCACGGTGATGGCCGCGTCGAGCCCGGGCGCCCACCAGCAGACCTTCGCCGAGGTCATGCGCGCGCGGTAGGTGCCGGGTCCCGACGCCTCGGTGAGCGGGACGACCCGGCGGCCCCAGCCGTGGCGGCCGCCCGCGGTCGGCGTCCCGGAGAACGCGAAGCCCTGGTCGGCGGGCACGGTGATCTGGTGCCGCGACGCGATGTAGTCGAGGCCGCCGCGCGCTCCGGACGGGTGGGCGCCGCGCAGGCGGTCGCGGAGCTGCGCGGGGTACGCGTGCTGGAGGCTCGTGGCGCCCTGCCCCTCGGCGATGCTGTCGCCGAGCACGCCGATGGTCAGGCGGCGCTCGCGCACGCGCTCCCGGAGCGCGTGGAAGCCCGCGAGGGCGTCGTCGGGGGCGTAGGTCATGGGCTCGATCGGCGGGCCGCCGGACGCCGTGACGGCAGGGGCGGGCGGATCGCCGGGATCCGGCGCGGGGGAGCCCGGGGCGCTCGCCGTGGGGTCCGTCGGGCGCGGGGTCGTGGTGCAGCCCGCGACGCCGGCGACGACCGAGAGCGCCGCGAGGCTCCCGCCCGCGACGAGCGCGCGGCGGGTGAGGGTGCGGCGCCGGGCGCCCCGACCCGGGGAATCGGTGGGTGGGGCGGGGTGCTCGTCGGTCATGGGCGGCGTCCTCGTTCCTCGGGCGCGGCGGCGCGGCGGATGTGCGGGTCCGTCCAGGAGAGCACACGGGCACGCGGCGGCGCGAACCCTCCGCGGCCCCCGTCCGGGCCGCGGCGGCGGCAGCGCGTCCGGGGCGGCGCGGCCCTCCTCAGCCCGCGCGGTAGATGCGCACGGCCGGCCCGTCGACCTCGACCCCGTCGCCGGGCGCGTCGTCCGTCGTCACGACCTCGGGCCGCTCCCACTCGCTGGTCCAGAGCAGGCGCCAGGCCGTCACGCCGTCGTGCTCCGGCAGCGTGACCCGCTGCCGGGTCTCCAGGCCGTGCACGACGACGAGCACGCAGCTCGGCTCCTCGGTCTCGGGGGTGGACGTGGTGATCCACTGCAGGGTGCGCGTCTGCGTCGACCCCCACGCGGCGTCCGTCATGGGGGCGCCGTCGGCGTCCCGCCAGGAGAGGACCGACGCGCTCGGCACGCGGGAGTCCGGCGACGCGTAGCGCACGGGCCGCAGCGCCGGCTCCTCCCGGCGGATGCGGAGGAGGTGCCGTGTCGTCGCCTCGAGGTCGAGCCGCCACGCGTCCTCGTCCCAGTGCATCCAGGTCGCCGCGTTGTCGAGGCAGTACCCGTTGTTGTTCCCGCGCTGGGTGCGGCCGCGCTCGTCGCCCATGGTGAGCATGGGGATCCCCGCCGAGACCAGCAGCGTGCCGAGCACGTTCCGCGAGGTGCGGCGGCGGGCGGCGAGGACCGCGGCGTCGCGCGTCGGCCCCTCCACGCCGTGGTTCCACGAGCGGTTCGTGTCCGTGCCGTCGCGGTTGGACTCGCCGTTGCCGCTGTTGTGCTTGCGGTCGTAGGACGTGAGGTCGGCGAGGGTGAAGCCGTCGTGCGCCGTGACGAAGGAGACGGAGGCGAGCGGGCCGCGGTCGGCGGCGAAGGTGTCCGAGGACCCGGCGAGGCTCGAGGCGAGCGCCCCCACGCCGTTCGGCGCGCGGCCCGTGCGGCGGGCCTCCGCGACGTCGGTCAGCCAGAAGTCGCGCACGCGGTCGCGGTAGCCGTCGTTCCACTCGCTCCAGCCGGATCCGAACCCGCCCGTCCGCCAGCCGCCCATGCCCACGTCCCACGGCTCGGCGATCATCAGGAGGCCCTGGAGCGCGTCGTCCTCGACGATGGCGCGGAGCAGCGGGTGCGCGGGGTCGAAGTCGACGCGCTCGTCGCGGCCGAGGGTCACGGCCAGGTCGAAGCGGAAGCCGTCGACGCCCATCACGTCGGACCAGTGCTCGAGCGAGTCGAGCACGAGGCGCTGCGCGTCGGGCCGGGACAGGTCGACCGTGTTGCCGCATCCCGTCACGTCGATGGGCGTGCCGTCGGGCGCGTGCCGGTAGTAGCGCGACCCGTCGATCCCGCGGAGGCTCGTGATCGGGCCGTCGGCGCCCTCCTCGGCCGTGTGGTTGTAGACGACGTCGAGCACGACCTGGATCCCCGCGGCGTGCAGCGCGTCGACCATGGCGCGGAACTCCGCGGCCACCGCGTCGGCGCCGGCCTCCCGCGCGGCGCGCGTGGCGTAGGGCGCGTGCGGCGCGAGGTAGGCGAGCGTGTTGTAGCCCCAGTGGTTGATCCGGCCCTGCGCGCGGAGCCGCTCCTCGCTCGTCGAGGCGTGCACCGGCAGGAGCTCCACCGTGGTGATCCCGAGGTCGACGAGGCGCTCCACGGTGACCGGGTGGCCGAGCCCCGCGTACGTGCCGCGGACCTCCTCCGGGAGCCGCTCGTCGAGCTTGGTGAAGCCGCGGACGTGCAGCTCGTAGAGCACCTGCCGGTCGCGCGGCACCACCGGGCGGGCGGCGCGGCGGGCGGCGCGCTCGTCGGCCGGCACCTCGCTCGTGACGACCGAGCGCCACGCGGCGGGACCGACCTGCACGAGGCCGCGGGAGTGCGGATCCAGCAGGTGCCGCGTCGGGTCGAAGGAGTCGCCGGGCGCGGGCTCGCCGTCGACGCGCACGGAGTAGGCGGTGCCGGGGACCAGGAGCTCGCTCGACCCCGTCCAGACGCCCGCGTCGCCCCGCTCCATCGCGACCGCCTGCACGACCCGGCGCGGGTCCTCGACGGACGAGACCGTGAGCTCCACGGCGGAGGCGCCGTGGCTCACGAGGCGCAGCGTGCCGCCCTGGTCGGAGAGCGTCAGCCCCAGGGGCACGGGCGGTCCGGGGCGCGGCATGCGACCTAGGCTAGGGGGCATGACGGTCTACCTCGACCACGCCGCGACGACCCCGATGCGGCCCGAGGCGATCGCCGCGCTCGCCGGGGCGCTCACCCTCGTGGGGAACCCGTCCTCCATCCACTCGCACGGCCAGGAGGCGCGGCGCGTGCTCGAGGAGGCGCGCGAGCGGATCGCCGGGGCGCTCGACGCGGACCCGGTCGAGGTCGTCCTCACCTCCGGCGGCACCGAGTCGGTGAACCTCGGGATCAAGGGGCTGCACGGCGCGCGCGTGGCGGCCGATGCGCGGCGGACGCGCATCCTCGTGCCCGACGGCGAGCACCACGCCACGGTCGACACGGTCGAGTGGCTCGAGCGGCGCGGCGCCGTCGTCGAGCGGCTCCCGATCGACGCCCTCGGGCGCATCCGGGTCGACGCGGTCGCCGCCGCGCTCGCCGCGGACCCGGGATCCGTCTCCCTCCTCACCTTCCTCGCCGCGAGCAACGAGGTCGGCACGATCCAGCCCGTCGAGGAGCTCGCCGCCCTCGCCCGCGCGCACGGGGTGCCCGTGCACGTCGACGCGGTCGCGGCCCTCGGGCACATGCCGGTCCCGTTCCGGCGCTGGCGCGACGCCGGCGTCGCGGCCGTGAGCGTCTCGGCGCACAAGGTCGGCGGTCCCGTCGGCAGCGGCGCGCTCGTGCTCGCGCGGCAGGCGACGGTCGATCCGCAGATCCACGGCGGCGGCCAGCAGCGGCAGGTGCGCTCGGGCACGCAGGACGCCGCCTCCGCCGTCGCGTTCGCCACGGCCGTGACGCTCGCGGTCGCCGAGCTCGACGCCGAGCGGGTCCGCCTGGCGGCCCTCCGCGACCGCCTCGTCGAGACGGTGCTGCGCGAGGTGCCCGGGGCGGTCCTCCGCGGCGACCCGGATCCCGCGGGCCGCCTCCCCGGCAACGCCCACCTCACCTTCGCGGGCTGCCAGGGCGACTCGCTCCTGCTCCTCCTCGACATGGCCGGCGTCTCGGTGAGCACCGGATCCGCGTGCCAGGCCGGCGTGCCCGAGGTCTCGCACGTGCTCCTCGGCATGGGCGTGCCCGAGGACGAGGCCCGCGGGGCGCTCCGGTTCACGCTCGGCCGCACCACCACCGAGGCCGACGTCGACGCGCTCCTCGCGGCGCTGCCCGACGCCGTCGCGCGCGCCTCCCGGGCGGGTCTCGCGGGGCGCGCGGCGCGTAGGCTCAGCGGGTGAAGATCCTCGCAGCGATGAGTGGCGGAGTCGACTCCGCCGTGGCCGCCGCCCGCGCCGTCGACGCCGGGCACGACGTGACGGGCGTCCACCTCGCGCTCAGCCGCATGCCGGGGACGCTGCGCACCGGATCCCGCGGCTGCTGCACGATCGAGGACTCGATGGACGCGCGCCGCACCGCCGACCTCCTCGGCATCCCGTTCTACGTGTGGGACTTCTCGGAGCGCTTCGCCGCCGACGTCGTCGACGACTTCGTGGCCGAGTACCAGGCCGGCCGCACGCCCAACCCCTGCATGCGCTGCAACGAGCGGATCAAGTTCGCCGCGCTCCTGGAGAAGGCCCTCGACCTCGGCTTCGACGCCGTGTGCACCGGCCACTACGCCGACGTGATCGCGGGACCCGACGGGCAGCCCGAGCTGCACCGCGCGGCCGCGTGGGCCAAGGACCAGTCGTACGTGCTGGGCGTGCTCACGGCCGAGCAGATCGCGCACTCCTACTTCCCGCTCGGATCCACGCCCTCGAAGGCCGAGGTGCGCGCCGAGGCCGAGGCCCGCGGGATCCAGGTGGCGCGGAAGCCCGACAGCCACGACATCTGCTTCATCCCCGACGGCGACACCCGCGGTTGGCTCGCCGACCGCGTCGGAGCCGCGCCGGGCGAGATCCTCGACGGCGAGGGCAATGCGATCGGCACGCACCAGGGCGCCGCGGCCTTCACGGTCGGGCAGCGCAGGGGCCTCGCGATCGGCACGCCCGCCCCCGACGGCCGGCCGCGGTTCGTGCTGGAGATCCGGCCCAAGGACAACACGGTCGTGGTCGGCCCGCAGGAGGCGCTCGCGATCCGCGAGATCGCCGGGTCCTCGTTCACCTGGGCCGGCACCCCGCCCACCCGGCCCGACCAGCCCTTCGACTGCGACGTGCAGATCCGCGCCCACGCCGAGCCCGTCCCCGCGCGTGCGGCGGTGTCGGTGGTCGACGGCATCATCGAGCTCGTGATCACCCCTCGCGAGCACCTCCACGGCGTCGCCCCCGGGCAGACCGCCGTCGTCTACGCCGGCACGCGCGTGCTCGGCCAGGTCACCATCGACCGCACCGTGAGCGCCGTCGCCGACGCCAGGCCGCCGATGCGAGCCGACCTCGTCGGCGCTGCCGCGGGGGAGCGACGCGCGTGAGCGACACCGTCACCGCCTCGCCCGCCGCGGACGACGCCGTCCCCGCCACCACGCCCGCCGACCTGGAGGCCGCGTCCGCGCGCGTCGATGAGCTGCGCGCGGTGATCGAGCGCCACCGCGACGAGTACTACGCCTCGAACGCGAGCACGGTCAGCGACGCCGAGTACGACGCGCTCGTGCACGAGCTCGACGCCCTGGAGCGCGCGCACCCCCGGCTCCGCAAGCAGGACAGCCCCACCCAGACGGTCGGCGGCCGGGCGGAGACCACGCTCTTCGCGCCCGTCACGCACGCCGAGCGCATGCTCAGCCTCGACAACGTCTTCAGCGAGGAGGAGCTCGCCGAGTGGGCGGCCAAGGTCGAGCGCGACGCCGGCAGCGGCCGCGTCCGCTACCTCTCGGAGCTCAAGATCGACGGGCTCGCCATCAACCTCCGCTACGAGCACGGCGTGCTCGTCACGGCGGCCACGCGCGGCGACGGCGTCGTCGGCGAGGACGTCACGCGGAACGTCCTCACCATGGGCACCGTCCCCGAGCGCCTCTCCGGCACCGGGCATCCGGCGCTCGTCGAGGTGCGCGGCGAGATCTTCTTCCCCGTGGCCGAGTTCGACGAGCTCAACGCCCGGCAGCTGGAGGTGGGGGAGCGCGTCTTCGCGAACCCGCGCAACGCCGCCGCCGGATCCCTGCGGCAGAAGGAGGAGGGCAAGAGCCCCGCGCGCCTTGAGCTCATGCACGCGCGCATCCGCCGCCTCCGCATGCTCGTCCACGGCATCGGCGCGTGGCCCGTCCGCGAGCTGGAGCGCGACGCGCACGTCTCCGCGCAGTCCGAGGTCTACGAGCTGCTCGCGGGGTGGGGCCTGCCCATCTCGACGCACTTCCGGGTGTTCGACGACATCGCCGAGGTCGCCGGGTTCGTGCGTCGCCACGGCGCGCACCGCGCGGAGGTGGAGCACCAGATCGACGGCATCGTCGTCAAGGTCGACGACCTCGGCCTCCACGAGGAGCTCGGCGCCACCAGCCGCGCACCGCGCTGGGCGACCGCCTACAAGTACCCGCCCGAGGAGGTCAACACGACGCTCCTCGACATCGTCGTGAGCGTCGGCCGCACGGGCCGCGCCACGCCGTTCGCCGTCATGGAGAAGGTCGAGGTCGCCGGATCCGAGGTGCGCCAGGCCACGCTCCACAACCAGCAGGTCGTGAAGGCGAAGGGCGTGCTCATCGGCGACACGGTCGTGCTGCGCAAGGCCGGCGACGTCATCCCCGAGGTGCTCGGCCCGGTCGTCGAGCTGCGCACCGGCGAGGAGCGCGAGTTCGTCATGCCCACGCTCTGCCCCGAGTGCCGGACGCCGCTGAGGCCGGCCAAGGAGGGCGACATCGACCTCCGCTGCCCGAACGCGCGCAGCTGCCCCGCCCAGGTCCGCGGACGCGTCGAGCACGTGGCCTCGCGCGGCGCGCTCGACATCGAGGGCCTCGGCGAGGTCGCCGCGGCGGCGCTCACCCAGCCGCTCGAGCCCGAGGACCCGCCGCTCGAGACCGAGGCGGGCCTGTTCGAGCTGACGATGGCCGACCTCGTGCCCATCACGGTCGTCGTCCGCGACGCCGAGACCGGCATGGTCAAGGTGGACGAGAGGACCGGCGAGGCCAAGCGCGTCACGCCGTTCCGGCGCAAGCGCGTCCCGAAGCGCGACGGCGCCTTCGACCCCGCCGAGCCGTGGGGCGACGCGGACAGCGTGCCGTCGAAGTCCGCCGAGGTGCTCCTCGAGAACCTCGAGAAGGCGAAGACCCAGGACCTCTGGCGCATCCTCGTCGCCCTCAGCATCCGCCACGTGGGTCCGGTCGCGGCGCGCGCGCTTGCCGGCTGGTTCGGCTCGCTCGACGCCATCCGCGCCGCCAGCCGCGAGGAGCTCGCGGCCGTCGACGGCGTGGGCGGCATCATCGCCGACGCCCTGCTCGACTGGTTCGAGGTCGACTGGCATCGCGAGATCGTCGACCGCTGGGAGCGCGCGGGCGTCGTCACGGCCGTGCCCGGCCACCCGGGTCCCGGCGCCGCGGCGGCCGCGGGCGGCGTGCTCGCCGGCCTCACGGTCGTCGCCACGGGATCGCTCGAGGGGTACACCCGCGAGGGCGCGCTCGAGGCGATCATGGCGGCGGGCGGCAAGGCCGGATCCAGCGTCAGCAAGAAGACGCACTACGTCGCGGCCGGCCCCGGCGCGGGCTCCAAGCTCGGCAAGGCCGAGGCGCTGGGCGTCCGCATCATCGACGCGGCCGAGTTCCGGCTGCTCGTGGAGCAGGGGCCGGACGCCATCGCCCTGCCGGACGCGGATCCGGCGCCCGACGCGGACGCCACGCCGGACGCGGGATCGACGGCCGACGCCGCCACGGAGGCTCCGGTCGCCGAGCCGAAGCCGAAGCCGAAGCGGACCCGGAAGCGGGCCGCGGCGGCCGACGCCGCACCCGAGGCAGGCGGGAACCCGGCCTGATCAGGCCTGCCGCCCGGCGCACCGCCCCGATAGCATGGCAGGGCGCGTCGGCGGGCCCGCCTCCCTCCGGCGCCGGCTCTCCCACGCCGGCTCACTGGGGGTCCCGATCGTGCTGTCCCGCGCCCGCGTGGTGCTGATCGCCTCGGCCATCGTCTGCGGACTGGTCGGGGTCGTCATCGCACCCGCCGACGACGCCCGAGCCGCCACGCGGCCGCCCGCGGTGCTCGCGGGGCCGGACGCCGCGGATCCCGCGACCGTCGCGCACCTGCCGAGCCCCGCCCGCGTGGTGACGCAGCTCCGCGACGCCCGCGTCTCCGACGCCGCGCTCCGCGGGACCTCGCCCGTCGCCCTCCTGGCCGCCCTGCCCGAGCTCGACGTCCCGGAGCTGCGGCGCCTGGCGGACGCCATCCCGGGCACCGTCCGCGAGCTCATCCGCCGGCCGCCGGCGGCCTCGGGCGTCCTCGCGTGGTGGACGGGCCTCGCGTCGGATGCGCGCCGGGACCTCGCGGAGGGCATGCCCGAGCTCGTCGGCAACCTCGAGGGGATCCCCTTCGACGACCGCGACGCGGCGAACCGCCGGTTCCTCGACCAGCGGGAGCGGGAGCTGCACGCGTCGGCCGCGCGCACGCCGGGGCGCGGCGCGCAGCAGGCGCTCGGCCGCGACCTGCGGATGCTCGCCGAGGTGCGCGACGCGCTCGAACCCGAGCCGGGCGGCCCCACCCGCTCCCTGCTCACGCTCGACGCCGTCTGGCCCGGCCGCGCGGGCGTCGTGGTGGGCGACCTCGCCACCGCCGCCTACGTCGACATCGTGGTGCCCGGCATGTACTACCCGGTGACCGAGCGGCTGGTGGACTGGACGGAGGTCACCGCGCGCCTGCAGAGGCAGCAGACCACGCTGCTCGGCACGGGGGCGCGGACCTCCGGCGGCGTGGCCGCGGTCGCCTGGATCGGCTACCGGACCCCCGACCTGACGGGCATCGCGACCCTCGCCCTCGCCGAGGAGGGGGCCGAGCGCCTGCAGAACGCGATCCAGGGGCTCCAGGGCATGCGCCGCGACGATCCGCCGTACCTCACCGTCATCGCGCACTCGTACGGCTCGACGGCGGCCATGCTCGCGCTCTCCAGCGGGCGCGCGTCCGTCGACGCCCTCGCCGTCGTCGGCTCGCCGGGCGGCGCGGTGCGGGAGGCGTCCCAGCTCGACGTGCCCGCCGGGCGCGTGTTCGTGGGCGAGGCGCCGTGGGATCCCGTGGTCGGCTCCTCGCTCTTCGGCCAGGACCCGGGCAGCGCGTCGTTCGGGGCGCGGCTCTTCGGCGTCGGGGGCACGGGCGGCCGTGCGGGGGTCTCCGCCGACGGCGGCCTCGCGGGCGCCGTGGGCCACAACAGCTACTTCGACCGCGGCACGGAGTCGTTCCGGAACCTCGCGCTGATCGGCATCGACCGGCCGGTCGCCTCCGCGGGCGACCCGGACGCGAGCGGGCGCTAGCGGGCGGCGGCGGGCATCGGGATGGGTCCCGCGCCGCCGGTCAGCCGCGGCTGCGCTCGGCGTACTCCAGCCGCACGTCGTCGGGACCGGCGGCGACGAGGTGCCCGTCGTGCACCTCGAGCGACGACACCCGCGCGAGGTCCTGGAGGTAGCGCGCCTCGAGGCCGCCGTCCTCGCAGGGCAGGGTGCCGGGGACGACCGCGCGGAGCATCCCCTCGCCGGCGTCGCCGATGGGTCCGCGGTAGTCGTTGCACGGGCCGCGTCCGCTGACGGCGCCGCCGCCGACGCGCATGGTGATGAGCGCGTCGCCCACGCCGAGGTCGCCGCCGGAGTCGGACGCCGCCACGAGGTGCCAGTTGCCGCGCACGTCGTGCACGGGCGCGCACCCCGCGAGGGCCGCGAGCGCCAGCGCGGCGACCGCCCGGCGCGCGCGACGCCGCCCGGTCCGGATCGGCGTCGGGCGGGGATCCGGGAGGCGGTGGGCATGGGGGTCACGCTAATAGAATCTCCCGGTACCCCCGCACACAGTCCTTTGGAGACGCATGTCCGACACCCGGCCCGAGCCCGCCGACGCGACCAGCGGGGACGTGACCCCCCAGGCGCCGACCCCCACGGAGCAGATCAGCCGGGAGCAGGTGCAGCACCTCGCCGGCCTCGCGCGCATCCGCCTGGACGACGAGGAGATCGACACGCTCACGGCCGAGCTCGGCCTGATCGTGGAGTCGGTCGCGAAGGTCACCGCGGTCGCGACGCCCGACGTCCCCGCCACGAGCCACCCCATCCCGCTGGTCAACGTCTTCCGGCCCGACGTGCCGGGGGAGACCCTGACCACCGCGCAGGCCCTCGCCGGCGCGCCCGAGCACGACGGCAGCCGCTTCAAGGTGTCGGCCATCCTCGGCGAAGAGCAGTAGGAGCACCATGACCGACGACCTCACGCGCCTCAGCGCCTCCGCCCTCGCCGACCGCCTCGCCGCGGGCGACGTGTCGAGCGTCGACGCCGTGCGCGCGCACCTCGACCGCATCGACCACGTCGACGGCGACGTCCACGCGTTCCTCCACGTCTCCGGGGAACGGGCGCTCGGGCGCGCCGCCGAGATCGACGCCCAGCGCGCCGACGGCGCCGACCTCGGCCCGCTCGCGGGCGTGCCCATCGCCATCAAGGACGTGCTCTGCACCATCGACATGCCGTCCACCGCGGGCTCGCGCATGCTCGAGGGCTGGACCCCGCCCTACGACGCCACCGTCGTGCAGCGACTCCGCGCCGCGGGCCTGGTGCCGCTCGGCAAGACCAACATGGACGAGTTCGCGATGGGCTCCTCCACCGAGCACTCCGCCTTCGGCGCCACGCACAACCCGTGGGACCTCGACCGCATCCCCGGCGGCTCGGGCGGCGGATCCGCGGCCGCGGTCGCCGCGTTCGAGGCGCCCGTCGCGCTCGGCTCCGACACCGGCGGATCCATCCGCCAGCCCGCGGCCGTCACCGGCTCGGTCGGCGTCAAGCCCACCTACGGCGGCGTGAGCCGCTACGGCGCCATCGCGCTCGCCTCCAGCCTCGACCAGGTCGGCCCCGTCTCCCGCACGGTGCTCGACTCGGCGCTCGTGCACGACGTCATCGGCGGGCACGACCCGCGCGACTCCACGTCGCTCACCGACGCGTGGCCGTCCTTCGCGGACGCCGCGCGGGCCGGGCAGCGCGAGGGATCGCTGAAGGGCGTCCGCGTCGGCGTCGTCAAGCAGCTCGACGGCGAGGGCTTCCAGGCCGGCGTCACGCAGCGCTTCCGCGAGGCGCTCGCGCTCCTCGCCGAGGCCGGCGCCGAGATCGTGGAGGTGAGCGCGCCGAACTTCGAGCACGCCATCGCCGCGTACTACCTGATCCTCCCCGCGGAGGCGTCGAGCAACCTCGCCAAGTTCGACTCGGTGCGCTTCGGCCTCCGGGTCAACCCGCCCGGCGGCGGCACCGTCGAGGACGTCATGGCCGCGACCCGCGAGGCCGGCTTCGGCCCCGAGGTCAAGCGCCGCATCATCCTCGGCACCTACGCCCTGAGCGCCGGCTACTACGACGCGTACTACGGCAGCGCGCAGAAGGTGCGCACGCTGATCCAGCGCGACTTCGACGCCGCGTTCCAGCAGGTCGACGTGCTCGTCACGCCGAGCGCGCCCACCACGGCGTTCAAGCTCGGCGAGAAGCTCGACGACCCGCTGGCCATGTACCTCAACGACCTGACGACGATCCCCGCGAACCTCGCGGGCGTGCCCGGCATCGGCCTCCCCATCGGGCTCGCGCCCGAGGACGGCCTGCCCGTCGGGATCCAGTTCATGGCGCCCGCCCGCGAGGACGCGCGCCTCTACACGGTCGGCGCCGCGCTCGAGGGCATCCTCGAGCGGCAGTGGGGCGGGCCGCTGCTCGCCCAGGCACCCGAGCTCGCGCGCGCCGCGACGCGCACCACGGACGGAGACACGCACTGATGGCCAAGGCAGAGCTGATGGACTACGACAAGGCCATCGAGATGTTCGAGCCCGTGCTCGGGTTCGAGGTGCACGTGGAGCTGAACACGCGCACGAAGATGTTCTCCGACGCCCCGAACTTCTTCGGCGGCGAGCCGAACACCAACATCACGCCGGTGGACCTCGGCCTCCCGGGCTCGCTGCCCGTGGTGAACGAGCAGGCCGTGCGCTACTCGATCAGCCTGGGCCTCGCGCTCGGCTGCTCGATCGCGGAGAGCTCGCGCTTCGCCCGGAAGAACTACTTCTACCCGGACCTCGCGAAGAACTACCAGATCAGCCAGTTCGACGAGCCCATCGCGTACCGCGGCTCCGTCGAGGTGGAGATGCCCGACGGCCGCATCGTGACGGTGCCCATCGAGCGCGCGCACATGGAGGAGGACGCCGGGAAGCTCACGCACGTGGGCGGCGCGACGGGCCGGATCCAGGGCGCCGACCACTCGCTGGTCGACTACAACCGCGCGGGCGTGCCGCTCGTGGAGATCGTCACGGACATCATCTACGGCGCGGAAGCCGAGGCGCCCGAGCTCGCGAAGGCGTACGTGTCGACCATCCGCGACATCGTCGTGGCGCTCGGCATCTCCGACGCGAAGATGGAGCGCGGCAACCTCCGCTGCGACGCGAACATCTCGCTGAGCCCGCGCGGATCCGGCGAGCTCGGCACCCGCACGGAGACGAAGAACGTCAACTCGCTCCGCAGCGTCGAGCGCGCCATCCGCTACGAGATCCAGCGCCAGGCCGCGATCCTCGCCGCGGGCGGGACGATCACGCAGGAGACGCGGCACTGGCACGAGGACACCGGCCGCACGTCCGCCGGCCGCCCGAAGAGCGACGCCGACGACTACCGCTACTTCCCGGAGCCCGACCTTCTGCCCGTGCAGCCGAGCGCCGAGCTGATCGAGGAGCTGCGGGCGGCCCTCCCCGAGGCGCCCGCGATCCGCCGCCGCCGGCTCAAGGCCGAGTGGGGCTTCACCGACCTCGAGTTCCAGGACGTCGTGAACTCCGGGCTCCTCACCGAGCTCGTCGACACGGTCGAGGCCGGGGCAGCGCCGCAGGCGGCGCGCAAGTGGTGGACGGGCGAGATCGCCCGCATCGCGAACGCGCGCGGCGTGGACGCGGCGACGCTCATCACCGCCGAGCAGGTCGCGTCCGTCATCGAGCTGGTCGAGGCCGGCACGCTGACGAACCGCCTCGCGCGCGATGTGATCGAGGGCGTCATCGACGGCGAGGGCACGGCGCAGGAGGTCGTGGACGCCCGCGGCCTCGCGGTCGTGTCCGACGACGGACCGCTCATCGCCGCCATCGACGAGGCGCTCCAGGCCCAGCCCGACGTGCTCGCGAAGATCCGCGACGGCAAGGTGCAGGCCGCCGGCGCCGTCATCGGCGCGGTGATGAAGGCCATGCGCGGCCAGGCGGACGCGGCGCGCGTCCGCGAGCTCGTGCTGGAGCGCGCGCAGGCCTCGTGACCGCCACCCTCGTCGCCCGGGGCCTCGCCGGAGGCCACGGGCACCGCACGCTGTTCTCCGGGCTCGACCTCACGGTCGCGCCCGGGGACGTCGTGGGCCTCGTCGGCGCGAACGGCGCCGGCAAGAGCACGCTGCTGCGGCTCCTCGCCGGCGTCGACGCGCCGCAGGACGGCCGCGTGCTGCTCTCGCCCGCCGACGCGTTCATCGGCTGGCTGCCGCAGGAGCACGAGCGGATCCCGGGCGAGACCGTCGCGGGCTACGTCGCCCGCCGCACGGGCTGCGCCGAGGCGTCCGCGGAGCTCGACCGCACGGCCGTCGCGCTCGGCGAGGGCCTGCCCGGCGCCGACGACGCGTACGGCACCGCGCTCGACCGCTGGATGGCGAGCGGCGCGGCCGACCTCGACGAGCGCCTGCCCGTGACGCTCGCGGAGCTCGGCCTCGACCTCGATCCGCAGCTCCCCACCGCGGGGCTCTCGGGCGGACAGGCGGCCCGCGTGGCCCTCGCCGCGCTCCTCCTCAGCCGCTTCGACGTCGTGCTCCTCGACGAGCCCACCAACGACCTCGACCTCGACGGCCTCGCGCGCCTCGAGTCCTTCGTGCGCGGCCTCCGCGGCGGCGTCGTGCTCGTCTCGCACGACCGCGAGTTCCTCGCCCGCTGCGTCACCACCGTCGTCGAGCTCGACCTCGCCCAGGACAGCGTCCGCGTCTACGAGGGCGGCTACGACGCGTTCCTCGAGGAGCGCCAGGTCGCGCGCCGCCACGCGCGCGAGGCCTACGAGCAGTACGCCGACACCAAGGCCGACCTCGTCTCCCGCGCTCGCACGCAGCGCGAGTGGTCGTCGCAGGGGGTGCGCAACGCGATGCGCAAGGCGCCCGACAACGACAAGATCCGCCGGAAGGCGTCGGCCGAGTCCAGCGAGAAGCAGGGGCAGAAGGTCCGCCAGATGGAGAGCCGCATCGCCCGCCTCGAGGAGGTCGAGGAGCCGCGCAAGGAGTGGGAGCTCGCCTTCACCATCGGGCAGGCGCCGCGCTCCAGCGCCGTGGTCGCGACGCTGCGGGAGGCGACCGTCACGCGCGGCGGCTTCACGCTCGGCCCCGTCTCCCTCCAGGTCGACGGCGGCGATCGCATCGGGATCACCGGCCCGAACGGCGCCGGCAAGTCGACGCTCCTCGGACTGATCCTCGGCCGCATCCCGCCCGACGCCGGTGACGCCTCACCCGGCCGCAGCGTGCAGGTGGGCGAGATCGACCAGGCGCGCGCGTCGCTCCGCGGCGAGCTGCCGCTCGCGGAGTCCTTCGCGGAGCAGGTGCCGGACATGTCGCCCGCGGAGGTCCGCACGCTCCTCGCGAAGTTCGGCCTGCGCGCCGACCACGTCACGCGGCACGTCGACGGCCTCTCGCCCGGGGAGCGCACGCGTGCCGGGCTCGCGCTGCTGCAGGCGCGCGGGGTCAACCTGCTCGTGCTCGACGAGCCGACGAACCACCTCGACCTGCCCGCCATCGAGCAGCTCGAGCAGGCGCTCGACTCCTACGACGGCACCCTGCTCCTCGTCACGCACGACCGGCGGATGCTCGACGCCGTGCGGCTCGACCGGCACTGGCACGTGGACCAGGGCGTCGTCACCGAGTCCTGACCGCGGAGCCCGGCCCGGCCTCGCCGCCTACTGGTAGGTGACGAGGTCCGGCACGGGGGAGACGTCGCGCATGGTCTGCTCGGGCGTGAGCATCGGCGCGTCCTCGTCGATGAAGTTCTTCCAGCCCCACGCGAGGCCCGCGGGCGCGTCGGCGTGCAGCGCCCGCCAGGTGGCCTGCTTGTCGGGCTGGCCGCCCTGCCCGTCGGCGTGCACGAGCATCGCGAGCTCGGGGTGCGACATGTCGAGGGACGCGCGGTCCTGGATCATGCTCAGCCGGAACTGGTGCAGCACCAGCATCTTCTGCGGGAGTCCGCGGTCGCGCACGACGCCGGCGAGCCAGTCGGTCGTCGCGTCCACCTCGGCGGCGGACACGCTGCCGATCTGCTTCAGCGGCACCTGGTCCGGGCCGAGCCGCCACTCGGGGTCGAGCGCGAGGCCCACGCCCGGCTGGGCGAGCACGGACTCGTAGCGCTTCGCCTGCGTGAGGAAGTCGGTGCGGCCGGGCTGGAGGTCGATGACGACGTAGACGCCGGCGTCGCGGGCCGCGTCGATCCACGGCTGCAGCGTCTCGACGGGCACCTCGGAGGAGTAGTCGCCGTCGGGACCTGCCGAGCCCGCGGCGACCGTCGCGATGAGCTCGAACATGGGGATCACGGGCTCGTCGGAGAACGGCTGGTACTCGGCGGCCTGCGCCTTCGCGCGCGCGACGGCCTCCGTGGGGCCCTGCTCGCCGAGCACGCCGAGCGCGCCCGTGCCGGCCGCGCCGTACAGGGCGACGTAGCGCTTGCCCGGCAGGACGAGCTGGCCGCCGCCCGGGAGCTGGTCGCCCGTGGCGGCGGTGCGGATCCGGCCCTCGAGGGTCGGGTCGTCGGCGTACGCGGTGCCGACGGCGATGGTGCTGGTCGCGCCCGCCTCGTGCAGCGCGGCGACGGCGTCGGCGGAGGCGCGCGGATCCGGGTTCGCCTCGGGCACGACCGTGACGCCCACGCCGGCAGCGCGCGCCGTGGCGACCGCCGCGAGGGACGACCCCGCGTCGGTGGCGAGCGCGTGCGCACCGGGGACGGCGGCGGCGGGCGCGGTGGACGGCAGCGCGTCGTCCGAGGACCCGGCGGACGGCGTGGGGCTCGCGCCGGCGTCGGGCGCCGCGAGGCCGGCGACGCGCGCCACGGCGGCGGCGGGATCCGCGTCCGCGGCGTCCGCCACGTCCGCGCCCGTCACGCGCGCCACGTCGGCGGCGTGGTCGGCGCGGACCACCGTCGTCGCGTCGGGGAGGCCGGAGGTCGCGTCCTCCGCGAGATCGCCCACCGCCAGCACGCCCGAGGAGCCCAGGCGCTCGATCTCGGGCTGCGCCCCGGAGCCCGCGACGATGAGGGGCGCGCCGAGCGCGACGGCCGCCTCGGCGCCGAGCTCCTGCGCCGCGACGTCGCCCGACGGCGCCAGGACCGCGACGGGGGAGGAGCGGAAGAGGCTGCCGCTCATCGCGACGGACGCGCCCGAGTCGTCGGCGTCGCCCACCACGGTGAGCGGCGCGTCCGGCGCGGCGGTCACGGGCCGCAGCACCTCGGGAGCGGGATCCTCGGCGGTGCACGCGCCGAGCCCGACGACCACGCCGGCGGCGGCGATCAGGGCGACGGAGGCGCGGAGGGACCGGGGGAGGCGGAGCGGGGAGGACACCGGACCACGGTACGGGACCTCGGCGGACGGCGGGCGGATCGGACGACGACGGCGGGACGCCCGGGCGTGGCGCCGGCGGACGTCATCCGGGTCCCCGCCGCCGGCGATGACCCGGCCATCCGCGCCGCGACGGGGTCCGGGCGCGCGGCGACCGGCCGGGTACCGTGGTCGGGTGACCGCCCTGATGCCGCCGACCCTCCTGCCGACGACGACGATCGCCGGCGTCCGCCCCGCCGCGACGGGCGAGGACCCGCTCCAGGGCCTCGACGGTCTCGTGGGCGCCGCCGCGCGCGTGATCGAGGCGCTCGGCGAGGCGGGCGTCGGCGCGATGACCTTCATCGAGACGGTCTTCCCGCCCATCCCCAGCGAGGTCGTGCTCCCGCTCGCGGGCTTCGTCGCGGCCACCGGGCGCATGAACCTGGTCCTCGTCATCGTCGCGAGCACGCTCGGCGCCTACCTCGGCGCCCTGCTGCTCTACTGGCTCGGCCGGAAGGCGGGGGAGGAGCGGACCATCCGCGTGCTCTCCAAGCTCCCGCTCGTGGAGCGCCACGACTTCGAGGTGGCCGCCTCATGGTTCCACCGGCACGGCCGCTCGGCGGTGTTCTTCGGGCGGCTCGTGCCCGGCGTCCGCAGCCTCATCTCGCTCCCCGCGGGCGCGGCGGGCATGCACCTCGGCACCTTCAGCTTCTACACGATCGCCGGCAGCGGGCTCTGGAACGGCGCCCTCATCGGGCTCGGCGCCGCGCTCGGCAGCCAGTACGAGCTCATCGACCGGTACGCGCAGTACCTCGACTACGCCGTGTACGCGGTGCTCGGGATCCTGCTGCTCCTGCTGGTGGGGCGCGCGGTGCGCCGCCGCCTCGCGCAGCGCCGCGCGGACCGCTGAGGCCCGCGCCCGGGTGATGCGCACGCGCCTCCCACGGCTCTCCCTGCCGCGCCGGATAGCGTGACGCGCGGCCGATGCGGTCGGCGACCCGCGCCGATCCGGCCCTCTGCGAGAGGCACCACCATGGGATTCCTGGACAGGCTCCTGGGCCGCGACGAGCAGCCCGACGACCGGCGCGGATCCGCGTCCGCCCCGCGGGAGCGCAGCGCCGACGAGGTCGCGGTGGAGCGCTACCGCTACCTCCTCCGTACGGCGCCGCCGGAGAGGATCGAGGAGGTGCACGTCGAGGCCTTCCAGAAGCTCACCCCGGAGCAGCGCGAGATCCTCTTCCGACAGCTGAGCGCGGACGCCGCCGAGGGCGACGCGCCCGTCGACGACCGTCCGGAGTCGCTCGCCCGCTCGGCCACCCGGTCCGAGATGCGGGCGCCCGGCACGCTCGAGCGCACCCTCGGCCCGCGCGGCGGGCTGGCCGGCGGCGGGGGCGGCATGGGCATGGGCGGCATGATCGCCGGATCCATGCTCGGCACCATCGCGGGCGTGGTGGTCGGCTCGGCCATCGCGCAGGCGCTGATCCCCGACGCGGTCGGCCAGGACCAGGCGGGCGACGCGGGTGCGGACGCCGGGACCGACGGCGGTGACGCGGGCGCCGACGCCGGCGCGACCGACGCCGGGGCCGCGGACGCGAACGCCGGCGACCTCGGTGCGGGCGACTTCGGTGCGGGCGACTTCGGCGGCGGCGCGGACCTCGGCGGCGGCGACTTCGGCGGCGGCGACTTCTTCTGAGCCGGGGCGGGTCAGCCCGCCTCGAGGATCCCCTCGCGCACCTTGCGCCGCAGCACCTTGCCGAGGAGCGAGGTCGGCAGCTCGTCGAGCACCACGATCCGGCGCGGCACCTTGTAGGGGGTGAGCTCGGCGCGCAGCGTCGCCCGGGCGGCCTGCTCGTCGAGCGTCGCGCCCTCCTCGAGCACCACGGCCGCGACGACCTCCTCGTCGCCCCCGTCGCGCGGGATCCTGACGACGGCCGCGTCCTTCACGCCGTCGAGCTCGCGCACCGCGTCCTCCACCTCGGACGGCGAGACGTTGAAGCCGCCCGTGATGATGAGCTCCTTGATCCGGTCGGCGATGCGGACGAAGCCGTCGGCGTCGATCGTCACGACGTCGCCCGTGCGGAACCAGCCGCCCTCGAGCAGCGCGGCTGCCGTCTCGTCGGGCCGGCCGTGGTAGCCGCGGAACACCTGCGGTCCGCGCACGAGCAGCTCGCCGGCCTCGCCCGCGGGCCGGTCGACCGACGGGTCGTCCGGGTCCACGACGCGCACCTCGGTGTTCGGCAGCGGCAGGCCGACCGTCCCGGCGCGCCGCGTGTCGCCGACGGGGTTGGCCATGAGCACGGGCGAGCACTCGGAGAGGCCGTAGCCCTCCACGAGCCAGCCGCCCGTCTGCTCCTCCCACGGCACGACGACCGTCTCGGGCAGGGCCATCGCCCCGGAGATGGAGATGGAGATGCCCTCGAGGGACACGCCCGCGTCCTCCGCGGCCTGGCGGAGGCGCGCGTAGATGGGCGGCACGGCCGGCAGGAACGTCGGCGGGTGGCGGCGGATCGCCTGCAGCACGAGGTCGGGCTCGAAGCGCGGGAAGAGCACGAGGCGCGACCCCATGCTCATCGCGAAGGTGAGGCAGAGGGTCAGCCCGTAGGCGTGGAACATGGGCAGCACGGCGTAGACGACGCTCGTGCCCCGCGGGACGGTGGGCACCCACGCCCGGGACTGCGCGGCGTTGGCGCTCAGGTTGAGGTGCGTGAGCTCGGCGCCCTTCGGCGCGCCCGTGGTGCCGCTCGTGTACTGGATCACCGCCAGGTCCTCCGCCGCCGGCCGCCGGTGGTCGGCGGGCAGGGGCGCCGCGGCCACGATCCGCTCCCAGGTCGTGGTGCCGGTCACCTTCGCCGCGATGGCGGCGCGCGCCGCGCGGGCCTTCGGGACCGGCAGGCGGAGGAGGAGCCGCGTCCTCCGCGGCATCGCGCGCGTGACGTCGACGGACACGATGCGCTCGGGCCGCACGCCCTCCGGCAGCGCCTGCACGGTGGCGACCGACCGGTCCCACGCGATCACGGTGCGCGCCCGGTGGTCCTCGAACTGGTGCTGCAGCTCGCGCGGCGTGTAGAGCGGGTTGTGCTCCACGACCACGGCCCCGAGGCGGAGCACGGCGTAGAAGGCCACGACGTGCTGGGGGCAGTTCGGCAGCACGATCGCGACGGGGTCCCCGGCGCGGACCCCGGCGTCGTGGAGGCCCTGGGCGGCGCGGGCGATCTGCTCGCCGAGCTCCCGGTAGCTCGTCTCCGCGCCGAGGAAGTCGAGCGCGGTGCCGCCGGGGAAGCGGAGCACGGACTGGTCGACGATGTCGACGAGCGATCCCTGCGGCAGGTCGATCTCGTGCGGGACGTCCGGGGCGTAGCTGGCCAGCCAGGGCCGGTCGGTGGGGGTGCTCACCCCTCCCACCCTAGGCCTGGGCGGTCCGCCGACCGGTGACGCGGAGGCGACGGCGCGGGGGCGCGGATCACGACCGGCCGGCGTGCCGCCCCTCGGCGAGGTAGGCGAGCCGGTGGAGCGTCTCGACGTTCCGGGCGTGCAGGAGGAGGTCCAGCAGCGGTGCGGGGACGAGCCGCCCGGGGCCGCGCACGGCCTCCTCGGTCATGCGGACCTCGCAGCCGTCGGGCAGGGTCCGCACCTCGACCGTCACCCGGGCCTCGCCGAGGGGCCAGCCCTTGGGCTGCATGACCATGCGGCGCGGGGCGTCCCACTCGAGCACGGTGGTGGCGTCGTCGATGAGGATCGGCCAGGAGCCGAAGGAGTGGTGGAGCTTCGCGCCGACGGCGGGCCACGCGTCGTCCACCGCCCGCATCCGGGAGGCGCCGACCACCCACGCGGGGAACAGCCAGCCGTCGGCGATCACCTCGGCGACGTCGGAGGGCGAGCACTTCATGCGGCGGCGGGTGACGGACATGGGTCCAGTCTGGTCCGCGCGTCCAGGCTCCGGTAATCGGGACACCGGGGCTCGACGGCCGCGACCCGCCCTGCTACAGCGAGAGGTCGGGCCCGCGCTCGATCCCGAACTCGTGCCGCAGCGCGCTCCGGGCGGCCTGATAGCCGGCCATGCCGTGCACCCCGGGACCGGGCGTGGCCGAGCTCGACGCGAGGTAGACGCCCGCGGCCGGGGTGCGCCACGGATCCGGCGAGAGCACCGGGCGGGCGAGCAGCTGCCACACGCTCGCGGCGCCCGCCGCGATGTCGCCGCCGATGTAGTTGGGGTCGTGCTCCTCCATCCCGACGGCGTCGATGCTGGACGAGGCGAGGATCAGGTCGCGGAAGCCCGGCGCGAAGCGCTCGATCTGCCGCGTGATCGCCTCGGTCTGGTCGACGGTGGATCCCGCCGGCACGTGCGTGTACGCCCACAGCACGTGGCCGTCACCGGGGGCGCGGCCCGGGTCGTCGATCGAGGGCTGGGCGACGAGCACGTACGGGTCCTCGCTGTGGCGTCCGGCGGCCACGTCGCGCTCGGCGCGCTGGATCTCGGCCCGCGTACCGCCGACGTGCAGCGTGCCCGCGCGGCGCAGCTCGGGATCCGTCCACGGCACGGGACCGGACAGCGCGAAGTCGACCTTGGAGGCGGCGTTGCCGTAGCGGAAGCGGCGGATCGCGCGCAGGTAGCGCTCGGGCAGGCGGTCGCCGGCGATGCGGGCGAGGGCGCGGGCGCTCGTGTCGAGGAGCACGGCGCGGGCGCGCGGCAGCTCGTCCAGCGAGGTGACCTCGGATCCGGTGACGATGTCGCCGCCGTGCGCGCGGAGGTCGTCGACCATCGCGTCGATGATGACCTGGCTGCCGCCGATCGGCACGGGCCAGCCGCGCGCGTGCGCGTACGCGCCGAGGGAGAGGGCCGCCGCGGCCGTCGACACGCTCGGCATGGTCTGGATCGCGTGGGCCGCGACGCCCGTGAACATGGCCGGCGCGACGTCGCCGCGGAAGCGCGCGTTCCACAGGGGCGACCCCTGCTCGAGCGCCCGGAGGCCGAGGGCGATGGCGGTGGGCGGGTGGCGCGGCACCTGGAGCAGCGGGCCGTTCGTGAACTGGGCGACGCGATCGGCCTGCGCGGCGAGCGGGCCCATCAGCTGCCGCCATGCCCGCCCGTCGACGCCGAGCGCGTCGGCGGTGCGGTCGATGTCGCGGTAGGCGATCCCCGAGACGCCGCCGTCGAGCGGATGGCCGTAGGAGATCTCGGGGACGACGAGATCGATCCGCCGCTCGAGCTGGAAGGCCCGGAAGAACCCGGACGCGAGCGCCATCGGGTGCACCGCCGAGCAGATGTCGTGGTGGAAGCCCGGGAGCGTGAGCTCGGCCGTGCGGCTGCCGCCGCCGATCGTGTCCGCCCGCTCGTGCACCTGGACCCGCAGGCCCGCGCGGGCCATCGTCACGGCCGCGGCCAGGCCGTTCGGTCCGGATCCGACCACGACCGCGTCGATGTCACCCATCCGTCGAGGCTATCGGCGACGGAGCGCGGCGGCCCCGGCGACGACGCCGGAGAGCAGGGCGCCCGCGCCGATCGCGACGGTCTTCGCGCGGTTGCGGACGATCCAGATCTGCGGGCTCATGGTGCGGGCCTGGTCGCTGAAGATGCCGCGCGCGCCGTGGTCGCCCGCGGTCGGCGCGTAGAGGTTGGTCGGCAGCATGATCTGCGTCTTCTCGGCGGCCTGCTGGCCCGAGTAGCCGACCTTGGCGAGGTAGCCGTCGAGCCAGTTCGCGACGAAGCGGTTGCCGAGGACGGTCTTCACCGTCGGCTCGCCCACCCAGTTGCGGCGCTTCGGCTTCTCGGCGACGGCCGCGATGGCCTGCGCGCCCACCTCCGGCTCGAAGATCGGCGGGACGGGCTGCGGGTGGTGCGGCAGCTGCGACTTGACCCAGTTGAACTGGATCGTGTTGAGCGCGGGCATGTCGACGGTGGAGATCGTGACCTTGCTCTCGTTGTGGATCAGCTCGGTCGTCACCGACTCGGTGAAGCCCTGCACGGCGTGCTTGGCGGCGCAGTAGGCGGCCTGCAGCGGGATCCCGCGGTGGGCGAGCGCCGAGCCGACCTGGATCACGTGGCCCCGGTCGCGCGGCACCATGCGGCTGAGGGCGGCGCGCGTGCCGTTGACGAAGCCGAAGTAGTTGACGGCCGTGGCGCGCTCGAAGTCGGCCGGGTCGGTCGTGAGGAACTCGCCGAAGACGCCGACCATGGCGTCGTTGACCCACAGGTCGATGGGGCCGAGCTCGTCCTCGACGCGGTCGGCCGCGGCCTCGACGGCCAGGCGGTCGGCGACGTCGGTGGAGATGCCGAGGCCGCGGCGCCCGCGCGCCTCGATGTCGGCGACGGCGCCCGCGAGCCCGTCCTCGCCGCGCGCGAGGACGGCGACGTCCCAGCCGCGGTCCGCGAGCTCCCGGACGGTGGCCCGTCCCAGCCCCGCGGTTCCTCCGGTGACGACGGCGATGCCTCTGGTCATTGCGCTCCTTCGATGGTTGGTGCACGAAACGTGCCCTTCCACCGTAGGACCGTCGCGGTCCGCCGACACCGGCCTGAGCCCGTCCTGCCAGGCGGCGGTCAGCCTTCGCGCTGGAGGTCCTCGCGCACCTGCCGGCGGAGCACCTTGCCGATGAGCGACGTCGGCAGCGCGTCCACGCGCACGACGCGGCGCGGGACCTTGTACGCGGTGAGGTGCGCGCGGCAGTACGCGCGGATGGCCGCCTCGTCGAGGGTCGCGCCCGGGTCCAGCACGACCGCGGCGGTGACGTCCTCGCCGCCGTCCGCGGACGGGAGGCCGACGACGGCGACGCCCTGGACGCCCGGCGCGCCGCGCACGACGTCCTCGACCTCGCTGGGGGAGACGTTGAAGCCGCCCGTGATGATGAGCTCCTTCATCCGGTCGACGATGGTCGTGAAGCCGTCGGCGTCGACGCGGACGATGTCGCCCGTGCGGAACCAGCCGCCGTCGAGGAGCGCCGCGCGCGTCTCGTCGGGGCGGCGCCAGTAGCCCTGGAACACCTGCGGGCCCCGGATGAGCAGCTCGCCCTCCTCGCCGGGGGCGCGGTCGGCGGTGGGGTCCTCGGGATCCACGACGCGCACCTCGGTGCTCGGGAACGGGACGCCGACGGTGCCGGGCCGCCGGGACGGGCCGATGGGGTTGCCGAGCGCGACGGGCGACGTCTCGGTGAGGCCGTATCCCTCCACGAGGTACCCGCCCGTGAGGCCCTCCCACAGCTCGACGGTGGACACGGGCAGGTTCATGGCGCCGGAGATCGCGAAGCGGACGCCCGTGAGGTCCACGCGCTTCTCCTTCGCCCCGCGCGCCAGGCGCTCGTAGATGGGCGGCACGGCGGGCAGGAACGTCGGCGGGTGCTTCCGGGCGGCGGCGAGCACGAGGTCCACGTCGAACTTCGGGAAGAGCACGAGGCGCGCGCCGATCGCCATGGCGAACGTGAGGCAGAGCGTGAGGCCGTAGGCGTGGAACATGGGCAGCACTCCGTAGACGGTCTCGCCGCCGTCCGCCAGGCCGGGCACCCACGCGCGGCCCTGCATCGCGTTCGCGTGCAGGTTGCGATGGGTGAGGATCGCGCCCTTGGGGCTCGCGGTCGTCCCGCTCGTGTACTGGAGGATGGCCGTGTCGTCGAGCTCGGGTCTCGGACGGGAGGCCGCGATGCGGCGGTGGTCGACGAGATCCTCCCAGGTGACGGTGCCCGTCACGGGCGCGGTGATCGCGGCCCGCGCGCGACGGGCGGCGGGCACCGGCAGGCGGAGCTTCAGGCGCGTGGCGAACGGCATGGCGGCGGGCAGGTCGACCGAGACGATGGTGTCGACGGGCACGTCGCGCGGCATGTCCTGGATGGTGCCGACGACGGTGTTCCACGCGATGGCGACGCGCGCCCCGTGGTCCTCGAACTGGTGGCGGAGCTCGCGCGGCGTGTAGAGCGGGTTGTGCTCCACGACGATCGCGCCGAGCCGCAGCACCGCGTAGAACGCGACGACGTGCTGCGGGCAGTTCGGCAGGACGAGCGCGACGCGGTCGCCCTTCCGCACGCCCAGACGGCGCAGTCCCTCCGCGGCGCGGGCGATCTGGTCGCCCAGCTCGCGGTAGGTCGTCTCGCGTCCGAAGAACTCGAGGGCCACGGCCTTGGCGTGCCGCTGGATCGAGCGCTCGACCATGTCGACCAGGGAGCCGATGACGGGAGGGATGTCGGCCGACACCCCGTCCGCGTAGCTGCGTACCCAGGGGCGGTCGGCGTCGATGCTCATGTCCCCACCATAGGGAATGCGCCCGGGCGGGACCCGGGCGCATCCGTCGTGCATCGGTCGCGGGCTACGCGGGGTAGGCGACGCCGGTGAGCTGCTCCGACGCGTCCCACAGACGGCGGGCGAGCTCCGGGTCCTTGGACCACGGGCTCGAGGCGGCGAGGTGCGGCATGCCGCTCATCCCGCCGGGGCCCGCCGGACCGTAGTAGTCGCCGGGGTGCACGCCGAGCCCGGTGGCGGCCTGGATCTGCGGCAGCGCGCCCACGCGCACGTCCTGGCCCATGGCGGCCGGCCCGAACTTCGCGGCGAGGTCGCTCATGACGCCCTGGGGCCCGGATCCCGGACCGTTCTTCGCGAGGTTCGTGGACGTGACGCCGGGGTGCGCGGACACGGCCGTGAGCCCCCAGCCGCGGTCGTCGGACAGCGCCTGCAGGCGGCGCATGAAGAGGAGGTTCGCGAGCTTGGCCTGCCCGTACGCCGCCCAGGGGCTGTAGCGCCGCTCGGACTGGAGGTCGCCGAACGCGATGCGGCCCATCCAGTGCGCGAGGCTCGAGACGACCACCACGCGCGGCGCGTCCGCTGCCTGGAGCGCGGGGAGCAGGAGGCCGGTGAGCGCGAAGTGCCCGAGGTGGTTGGTGCCGAGCTGGAGCTCGAATCCGTCGCGCGTCTCGCGCCGGTCCGGCGGGGCCATGATGCCCGCGTTGTCGACCAGGATGTCGATCGGCCCGCGCTCGATCTCCGCGTCCGCGAAGGCGCGCACCGAGGCGAGGTCGGCGAGGTCGAGGGACCCGACCTCGACGTGCACGCCCGGGTGGCGGTCGCGGATGGTGCCCGCGGCGTCCTCGCCGCGCTCGGGGTCGCGCGACGTGAGGACGACGGAGGCGCCGGCCGCGGCGAGGCGGCGCGCGGTCTCGAGGCCGAGGCCGCTGTTGCCGCCGGTGACGACGGCGCGCTTCCCGTCGAGCGGGCTGATGATGATGTCGGTGGGACGGGGCACGCGGACTCCTTGTCGGTGGGATCCCCACGCTAGCCGCCGTGGCCGGGCGCCGCCCGTGGGCCGCGCGGCGCCCGGCGTCCGCGGGCGCCCGATGCGAGGATCGGGGCATGTGGATGAGACGCGGCCGGGACGGATCCGAGGACGAGCGCGAGGGCACCGGGTCGCACGCGATCGGGGTCGGGGCGGTGGTCGTCATCCTCGACGGCGCGGCCGCCACGGGCGACCCCGCGCTCGACGGCGAGCCCGTGGGCCTCGTGGTCGCGTCCGCCTCGGACGGGCTCCGCAGCGTGAGCCCCGTGCCCACCGCGCGCGGCCGCGCCTGGGTCGTCGAGCTGGGCTCGGACGAGGACGGCGACGCCTCCGGCCGCCGCGTCGTCGTGCCGCAGAGCGCGCTGCGCCTGGTCGACGACGCCGACCAGGGCGTCTCCCCGCTGCCCGCCGACGACCTCCCGCCGCGCGCGTGACCGGCCACGCCGAGCCGGGCGCGGGCGACGTGGATCCCGTCGACCTCGCCGCCGACCTCATCCGCATCGACTCGACCAACCCCGACCTCGTGCCGGGCGCCGCGGGGGAGCCCGCCGTCGCCGCGCACGTCGCCGCGTGGCTCCGCGCCCGCGGCTTCGCGGTGCGCGTGCTCGAGGGGACGCCGGGACGGCCCACCGTGCTCGCGACCGCGCACGGCGCGGGCGGCGGACGCACGATCCTCCTCGACGGCCACCTCGACACCGTCCCGCCGGGCGACGCGGAGCGCGGCGGCCTGTCGCCGCGGATCGAGGACGGCCGGCTCCTCGGCCGCGGCGCGTTCGACATGAAGGCCGGCGTCGCCGCCATGATGGTCGCCGCCGACCGGGCCCGCCGGATCGGCACGCGCGGCGACGTCGTGCTCGCGCTCGTGGCCGACGAGGAGTTCGGCAGCATCGGCACCGAGGAGGCGCTGCGTGCGCTGGCCGCCGCCGGCACGCGCGTCGACGGCGCCGTGATCTCGGAGCCCAGCCAGTCCGAGGCGATCGTCGCCCACCGCGGCTTCGGCTGGTACGAGATCCGGCTGCGCGGGCGCGCGGCGCACGGGTCGATGCCGGAGCAGGGCGTGGACGCGATCGCGCACGCCGGCCTCGTCCTCCGCGAGCTCGACGCGCTGGCCGAGCGCCTAACCGCGGGAGCCCGCCACCCGCTGCTCGGGCCGGGCGCGGTGCGCGTGTCGCGGATCCACGGCGGCACGGACGCGGCCACGGTCGCCGACTCCTGCGTGCTCACGGTCGAGCGGCGCTTCCTCCCGGGCGAGACGACCGCGGACGTCGAGGCCGGCCTCCGCGCAACGCTCGACGGGGTCGTCGCGCGGACCCCGGGCATGGACGCCGAGCTCGTGCCGCTGGTCGCGCGCGCGGCCTTCGAGGCCGACGTCGACGGCCCGCTCGCCCGCGCGGTGCTCGACAGCGGTGCGCGCGTCACGGGCGCCCCGGTCCCGCACCGCGGCGAGCCGTTCTGGACGGACGCCGGGCTGATGCAGGAGGCCGGCATCCCGTGCATCCTCCTCGGGGTGACGGGCGGCGGCGCGCACGCGGACGAGGAGTGGGCCGAGGTCGACTCCGTCCGGACCCTCGCGGACGTGCTCGAGGGCGCGATCCTCGACTTCTGCGGCCGGGACGGCGCCTAGGCCTCAGTCGCGCGTCGGCGACCGGTGCAGCTCCACGTCGAGCCGGCCCCGGTCGGCGGTCGCGGTCATCCAGGTGAAGTCGGGCTGGCGCCGCCGGTCGGTGGGGGAGCCCGGGTTGAGGAGCCGCAGCCCCGAAGGCGTCACGGTGTCCCACGGGATGTGGCTGTGGCCGAACACCAGCACGTCGGTCTCGGGGAAGGCGGCGTCCATCCGCCGCTCGCGCCCCGTGGAGGCGCCGGTCTCGTGCGTCACCGCGAACCGGATCCCCTCGATCACCGCCCGCGCCGTCTCCGGCAGCCGCGCCCGGAGCCCGGCCGGGTCGTTGTTGCCCCAGCAGGCGACGAGCCGGGCGGCGCGGGCCTCGAGCGCGTCGAGCGCGGGCTCGTCGACCCAGTCGCCCGCGTGGATCACGACGTCGGCCGCGTCGACCGCGCGCCAGAGCGCCCGCGGCAGGTCCTTCGCGCGCTTCGGGAGGTGGGTGTCGCTGAGGAGGACGAGCGATGCGGTCACCCGTCCCACGGTACGCGGACCCGGCTCCCGTACCCTCGACCCGTGACCCCGACCACCCGCGACCTCGTGCCCGCCGACCTCGCCTGGATGGTGCCGCTCAACAACGCGGCCGTCCCCGCGGTCCCGCCCATGGACGCCGCGTCCCTCGGCGACGTGCTCGCGCACGCGGACCTCGCGATCGCCGTGGTCGACGGCGAGGCCCCCGACGCGGCGCCGCTCGGCATGCTCCTCGCGATGCAGCCCGGCGGCGCGTACGACAGCCCGAACTACCGCTGGTTCGGGGAGCACGGCGTCGACGGCCTGTACGTCGACCGCATCGTCGTCGCCGACGGACAGCGCGGGCGGCGGCTCGGGCAGGTGCTCTACGCCCGCGTCTTCGCGGAGGCCCGACGGACCGGCCGCTCCGCGGTGACCTGCGAGGTCAACACCCTCCCGCCGAACCCCGGCTCGCTGGCCTTCCACGGGAGGCTCGGCTTCGTCCGGGTCGGCGAGCTCGTCGACGACGACGGCCTGCACGCCGTCGCGATGCTCGCCGCTCCCGTGGATCCGCACGCCCCCGACCCCGCCGCCCGCTGATCCGCGCGGCATGATGGACGGGACCCGACCACCCACCCGCCCCTCGAGGAGGCGCCCATGACCGGCATCACCCGCGGCTTCGTCGGCCGCCCCCGGAAGGGCCCGGCCGACCGCCTCCCGCCCGGCCAGTACGACACGCAGGGCGGCTGGCCCGTGCTCACCGCGGAGGCGGTGCCGAACCTGCCCGAGTCGCGCTGGTCGATCGCCGTGGACGGCCTCGTCGAGCGCCCCACCTCGTGGGACTGGGACGCGGCGCACGCGCTGCCCCGCTCCGAGTACGCGGGCGACATCCACTGCGTCACGACGTGGACGCGCCTCGACACGCGCTTCGCGGGCGTCAGCGTCGACACCCTGCTCGACGCGGCGGGTCCGCTGCCCGAGGCGCGGTTCGTGCTCGCGACCTCGCACTCCGGCTACACGACGAACCTCCCGCTCGACGACCTCCGCGGCGGACGCGCGTGGATCGCGTTCGAGGCCGACGGACGGCCGCTCACCGCGGACCACGGCGGGCCGGCGCGGCTCCTCGTCCCGCACCTCTACTTCTGGAAGAGCGCGAAGTGGATCGCCCGGCTGACGCTCCTCGACCGCGACCAGCAGGGCTTCTGGGAGCGCAACGGGTACCACGACCGCGGCGACCCGTGGCGCGAGCAGCGCTACCAGGGGGACCGCTGAGCGCGGCCCCGGGCGGGATCCCGCCCGCGCGCGTCCCGTCGGTCCCCGCGTCCGTCGGGGGCGAGTGGCGCACGGCGACCATCACGGCGCTCGAGCACCCGACGCCCGGGACGGTCCTGCTGCGCTTCGACGTGCCCGACCGGATCCCGCACCTCCCCGGCCAGCACTGCGTCGTGCGGCTGCGCGCCGAGGACGGCTACACGGCCCAGCGCTCGTACTCGATCCTCTCGGCGCCGCACGAGGACGGCATCGAGCTGCTGATGGAGCGCTACGAGGACGGCGAGGTGAGCGGCTTCTTCGCCGACGTGGCGGAGGTCGGCGACGAGATCGAGATGCGGCTGCCGATCGGCGGCTTCTTCCTCTGGGACGGCGCGACGCCCGCGGTGGGCCTCGGCGGCGGGACGGGCGCGGTGCCGCTCGTGGCGATGCTCCGCCACGCGCGGCACCTCGGCGTGCCCGACCTCGTCCGCGTCGCCGTCTCGGCGCGCACCGCGGCCGACGTCCCGTGCCGGGCGGAGCTGGAGGCCGCGGGCGCGCTCGTGGCGGCCACGCGCGAGCGGCACGGCGCGCGGGGGTACGGGCGGCTGCGGGCCGAGGAGGTCGCGTCGCTCGCGGGAGGCGCCGGGGTGGCGTTCGTGTGCGGATCCACCGCGTTCGCGGGCGGGGCCACGCGCCTCCTCCTCGACGCCGGGGTCGGGCGCGACGTGATCCGCATCGAGCAGTTCGGCCCGTCCGGGGAGTGACGCGGCCGTTCCCCTCGCGCCCGGTCGCGGCCACACTGGACCGGACGGCGACGGAGCCGCGGGGAGCGGGTGGTCGATGCGATCGGTGGTGCTGCTGCGGGGGATCAACGTCGGGCGCGCGAAGCAGGTCCCCATGGCGGACCTCGTGTCCGCGCTCGAGGGCCTCGGATACCGGCACGTGCGCACGCACCTGCGGAGCGGCAACGCGGTCGTGGACCACGACCGGCCGAGCGGGATCGGCGCGGCCGTCGCCATCGAGGACGCCGTCCGCCAGGCGACGGGCGTCACCGCCGACGTGCACGTGGTCGACGAGGGGGACTTCCGGAGGATCGCGGCGGGCATGCCGTTCGGTCCGGTCGCCGACGACCCGTCGCGGCTCCTCGTCTCCTTCGTCGACCGGCCCCTCGACCCGTCGCCCGAGCCGCCGCCCGCCGCGTCGATCGCGCCCGACCTCCTTGCCGTCACCCGTGACGCCGTCTACTCGTGGCACCCCGACGGGGTCTCGGCGTCGCGCGTGCCGCCCGCGTTCTGGCGCGGCCTCGGGGTGTCCGTCACGGCGCGGAACGCGCGCACGGCGGCCGCGATCGTCGCGCTCCTCGATGCCTGACGGGCCGCCGGAGCGCACGTGCCCCCGGGCGTGTCCCCCGCACGGGGGTGGACTCGGCCGCCCGTCATGCCCCCGTTCCGCATCGGGGGCGCGGCAGCCTCCTCACCGCCCGGACGGGGGGATAGGTTCGTGATCGTGAGCAGATTCGCCGACCGCTGGAAGTCCCACATCCTGGAGACGTTCTCCGCGGACGCGGAGGGCCGGCCGCAGTGGATCCAGGACCTGGAGAAGGGTGAGGACGAGGGCTGGTTCGGCCCCGGCTCCGCGGTCTGGGCGGTGCACGGCGGCATGCCGACGCTCGTGGCGGGGATCCGCGCCCTCCTCATGCAGACGCTGCACCCGGGCGCCATGGCGGGCGTCCACGACTGGTCGCGCTACCGCGAGGACCCGCTGGGCCGCCTGGCCGGCACCGTGCGCTGGGTCATCACCACCTCGTTCGGCGACCGCGACACCGCGGTCGACGTGAGCCGCCGCGTGCGCGGCTACCACCGCAAGGTGCAGGGCACGTTCGTCGACGGCCTCGGCGTCGAGCGGCCCTACAGCGCCAACGACCCCGACCTCCTCTCCTGGGTCCACATCGTCTTCACCGACGCGTTCCTCAGCACGCACATGCAGTGGGGGCCGCCGATCCCCGGCGGGCCCGACCGGTACGTGGCGGAGTGGGCGAAGGCCGGCGAGCTCATGGGGGTCGAGGCGCCGCCGCGCTCGCACGCCGAGCTGCACGCCCAGATCGACGCCTTCCACGACCAGGGCCTCCTCCGCGCCGACGAGCGCACGCGCGAGACGATCTCCTTCCTCCGGGAGCCGCCGCTGCGGCCCTCGATGCTCCCGGCGTACCGCGTGCTCTTCGCGGGTGCCGTGGCCTCGCTCGAGCCGCGCTACCGCGAGCTGCTCGGCCTCGACAAGGCGTCCTTCGGCCCGTTCCCGCTGCCGGCGCTCGCGTCGACGCGCGTGATGCTGGGCGTCGCGGGGCGCGTGATGGGCGAGCAGTCCACGAGCCACGAGGCGGCCCTCAAGCGCATCGCGCGGCTGCGCGACGAGTCCGCCCGGGGAGGCGCGTCCACGGCGGACCGTCTCGACGGCGGCGCAGGCCACCGCGAGCAGCCCGCGGCCTGAGCGGTCCCGCTCCGTGCGGATCCCGACGCAGGCGGGCGATGTCGGCGGCCCGGGCTAGCGTGGACACGACATGAGCAGGCAGGACGGATCCACCCGGCGCACGTCCGACGCGAGCGCGGACGACTCCGAGGCGACCATCCTCCACATCGACATGGACGCGTTCTTCGCGGCCGTCGAGCTGCTCGAGCGGCCGGAGCTGCGTGGGACCCCCGTCATCGTCGGCGGCTCGTCCGGCCGCGGCGTCGTCACGAGCGCGACCTACGAGGCCCGGCGCTTCGGCGTGCGCTCGGCCATGCCCATGGGGCAGGCGCTGCGGCTCTGCCCGCAGGCCACGGTCATCGGCGGGCACATGGAGAAGTACGCGCACTGGTCGAAGGTCGTCATGGGCATCTTCCGCGACGTCACGCCGCTCGTCGAGCCGCTCAGCATCGACGAGGCGTTCCTCGACGTGGCGGGCGCCCGGGGTCTCTTCGGGTCGCCCGCGGAGATCGGCGCGATGATCCGGCGCCGCGTGCACGCCGAGACGGGCCTCACGTGCTCGGTGGGCGCCGCGTCCACCAAGTTCGTGGCGAAGCTCGCGAGCACGCGCTGCAAGCCGGACGGCCTGCTGGTGATCCCCGCGGCCGAGACGCTGCCGTTCCTGCACGGCCTTCCCGTGGGCGCGCTCTGGGGGGTCGGCAGGACGACCGAGGAGTCGCTCCTCCGCCGCGGCCTCCGCACCGTCGCCGACATCGCGGACACGCCCCTCGCCACCCTCCAGTCGATGCTCGGCGAGTCCGCCGGCGCCCGGCTGCACGACCTCTCCTGGGGGCGCGACCCGCGCCGCGTCAGCACCCACCGGGAGGAGAAGAGCATGGGGCACGAGAACACGTTCCACGACGACGTGACGGATCCCGCCCTCGTCCGCCGCGAGCTCCTCGGCCAGGCCACCCGCGTCGCCGAGCGGCTGCGGCGCGCCGGGCTGACCGCCCGCACGGTGTCGCTCAAGCTCCGCTACTCCGACTTCCGCACCATCACGCGCTCGCGCACGCTGTCCGAGCCCACGGACGTGGCGCGCCGCATCTACGACGAGATCCGCGACGTCTACGAGCAGGTCGCCCGGCCGGGCGACCGCATCCGCCTCGTGGGCGTGCGCGCCGAGCAGCTCGACGACGCCGACAACCGCGCGGTCGCCCTCTGGGACGCCGACGAGGGCTGGCGGGAGGCCGAGCGCACGGTCGACCAGGCGGCCGAGCGCTTCGGCCGGGGCGCCATCGGACCGGCGTCGCTGCTGCGGCGCCCGGGCGAGCGGCGGGCCACCGTGTCGGATCCGCGCACCGAGGCGGCGTCGCGCGGTACCCTGCCCGGACACCCGCCCGACTGACGAGGACCACCATGACCGATCCCGCCGCGCCCGCACCCGACGACCAGTCCCCGGCTCCCGCAGCTCCCACGCCTCCCGCGCCGGCGGCGCCGCCCGTGCAGCCGCACCCGTCGGCATCCGCTCCCGCCGCCGCCCCCTACGGCCTCGCGGCCGCGCCCGTGCCGCCCGCCCCGGCCGCCGTCGCGTGGGGTCAGCCCGTCTACGCGGCCGCGCCGCCCAAGGGCATGAGCCTCACGTCGATGATCCTGGGGCTCGTCTCGGTCTTCTTCTTCTGGACGTTCCTGTGCCCGCTCATCGGGC
This sequence comes from Clavibacter capsici, assembly GCF_001280205.1. Classification (NCBI taxonomy): domain Bacteria; kingdom Bacillati; phylum Actinomycetota; class Actinomycetes; order Micrococcales; family Microbacteriaceae; genus Clavibacter; species Clavibacter capsici. The sequence goes on from NZ_CP012573.1 coordinate 1,430,018, forward strand.
TCGTGTTCGGCATCGTCGGCTTCCGCAAGGAGCCCGCCGGCCGCGGGTTCGCCATCACGGGCCTCGTCCTCAACGGCCTGCTGCTGCTCATCCCGGTCGCCTTCGTGCTCTCCATCGTCGTGGCCGGCGGCACGCTCTTCGGCATCGCGGCGACCACCCCGCGCTGATCCCGCGGGCCCCGCTGTCCCGGGTCCGGCGTCGCCGTGAGCGGGGTCGGGGCGACCCGACCCGCGCGGGCTAGGGCCGGCCCATGCCCCGGTAGCGCCAGCCGGCCGCGCGCCACGCGACCGGGTCGAGGCAGTTGCGTCCGTCCACGATCACGGGCGTGGCCACGATGGCCTTGAGCTCGGCGGGATCGATGGCGCGGTACTGCTTCCACTCCGTGAGCAGCATGACCGCGTCGGCGTCGCGCGCGGCCTCCTGCCAGGTGTCCACGTAGGTGAGCTCCGGGAAGCGGCGTCGCGAGTTCTCGTTCGCGTACGGATCCGTCGCGAGCACGCGCGCGCCCTGCAGCTGCAGCTGGGCGGAGATGCTGAGGGCGGGGGAGTCGCGCACGTCGTCGGACTCGGGCTTGAAGGCCAGGCCGAGCACCGCGATGTTGCGGCCGAGCAGGGACCCGCCGCACACCTCGCGCGCCACGTCGACGGCGCGCACGCGGCGGCGCATGTTGATGGAGTCGACCTCGCGCAGGAAGGTGAGCGCCTGGTCGGCGCCCAGCTCGCCGGCGCGCGCCATGAAGGCCCGGATGTCCTTGGGCAGGCAGCCCCCGCCGAAGCCGATGCCGGCGTTGAGGAAGCGGCGGCCGATGCGGTCGTCGTAGCCGATGGCGTCCGCGAGCTGCGTGACGTCGGCGCCCGTGGCCTCGCACACCTCCGCCATGGCGTTGATGAAGGAGATCTTGGTGGCGAGGAACGCGTTGGCCGAGACCTTCACGAGCTCGGCGGTCTCGTAGTCGGTCGTGACGCGCGCGGTGCCGGATCCGATGGCGGTGGCGTACACCTCGTCGAGCGTCGCGCGGGCGGTCTCGCCGGCGTCGCCCGCGGGCAGGCCGTAGACGAAGCGGTCGGGCGCCAGCGTGTCCTCGACCGCGAAGCCCTCGCGGAGGAACTCCGGGTTCCACATGAGGGTCGCCTCCGGCGCGCGCGCGGCGATGCGCTCGGCGAGCCGCCGCGCGGTGCCGACGGGGACGGTCGACTTCCCCGCCACGAGGTCGCCGGGCGAGAGGTGGGGGATGAGGGCGTCGACCGCGGCGTCGACGTAGGTCATGTCGGCGGCGTTCTCGCCGCGCTTCTGCGGGGTGCCCACGGCGATGAAGTGCACGCGGGATCCCGCCGCCTCGGCCGTGTCCGTCGTGAAGCGGAGGCGTCCGGTGGCGAGCTGCTCGGTGAGGAGCTCGGGGAGGCCCGGCTCGAAGAAGGGCGCCTCGCCCGTCTGGAGGGAGGCGATCTTCGCGGCGTCCACGTCGATCGCGACGACGTCGTGTCCGAGCCGGCTCATGCAGGCCGCGTGGACGGTGCCGAGGTAGCCGCAGCCGATGACAGAGATGCGCACAGGTGTCCATTCGTCGAGGAGGTCTCCGCGAGCTGACATGCGGGAACGTCTTCGGCGTGCCCCCCAGCCCCGGCCACCTCGAACGTAGCACGCGCCCGTGACGCGTTCGGGCGGGGCCCGACGTGCGCTCGCGCGCCGCGTCGGACCCCGCCCCGATGGGTGGGCCGAGCCGGATCAGGCCAGCAGCGCCTCCGCGGCGTCGGCCACCGGGCCGAGGATCGCGGCGGTGCGCGCGGGCAGCACGACCTCGTCGTCGCCGAGCGCGACGCCCGACGCGGTCGCGAGCAGCAGCGCGGGACGCTCGCCCACGACGGGCACGCGGCGCTCCTCGTCGGAGAGGTTCACCACGATGGACAGCTCGCCGCGGTCCAGGACGAGCAGGCGCGCCTCCTCGTGCACCTCGACCTCGACCTCGGCGAACCGGGGGTCGGTGAGGTCGGGGTGGGCGCGACGCAGGCGGATCAGCTCGCTGTAGAGCGCGAACAGGCGCGCGTGCTGCGAGTCGGCCGCCTCGGCGCCGTACAGCTCCGACCAGTCGAGCTTCGAGTCCTGGAACGTGGAGAGGTCCTGCGGGTTCGGCACGACGGACTCGTCCCAGCCCATCTTCGCGAACTCCTCGATGCGGCCCTTCGCGGTCGCCTCGCCGAGGTCGTGCTCCGGGTGCGACGTGAAGAACTGCCACGGCGTGGTCGCGCCCCACTCCTCGCCCATGAAGAGCATCGGGGTGAAGGGCGAGGTGAGGGTGAGCACCGCGGCCAGCGCCAGGCCGCCCTCGTCGAGCGTCGCGGTGAGGCGGTCGCCCGTGGCGCGGTTGCCGATCTGGTCGTGGTTCTGGTTCGCGACCACGAGGCGGTGCGCGGGGATCCGCTCGAGGTCGATCGGACGCCCGTGCACGCGACCGCGGAACGACGACCACGTGCCGTCGTGGAAGAAGCCGCGCGTCATGACCTTCGCCAGCGCGGAGAGCGGCGCGAAGTCCTCGTAGTACCCGGTCGTCTCGCCCGTGAGCGCGACGTGGACCGCGTGGTGGAAGTCGTCGCTCCACTGCGCGTCGAGTCCGTAGCCGTGCGCCTCGCGCGAGGTGATGAGCTCCGGGTCGTTGAGGTCGGACTCCGCGATGAGCGTGAGCGGGCGCCCGACGTGGGCCGAGAGCACGTCCACCTGCACCGCGAGCTCCTCGAGGAGGTGCGTCGCGGTGTGGTCGACGAGCGCGTGCACGGCGTCGAGGCGCAGCGCGTCCACGTGGTAGTCGCCGAGCCACATGAGGGCGTTGTCGATGATGTACTCGCGGACGGGACCGGAGTCCTCGCCGTCGAGGTTGAGGCTGGATCCCCACGTGTTCGCCGAGGCCTCGTGCAGGTACGGGCCGTAGACGGGCAGGTAGTTGCCCGACGGGCCGAGGTGGTTGTAGACGACGTCCTGCACGACGCCCAGGCCGCGCGCGTGGCACGCGTCGACGAAGCGCTGGTACGCCTCGGGCCCGCCGTAGGTCTCCTGCACGGCGTACCAGAGGACGCCGTCGTAGCCCCAGTTGTGCGTGCCGTTGAACCCGTTGACCGGCAGCACCTCCACGAGGTCGACGCCGAGCGCGACGAGGTGGTCGAGCCGGTCGATCGCCGAGTCGAGCGTGCCCTCGGGCGTGAAGGTGCCGACGTGCATCTCGTAGATGACCGCGCCGGCCAGCTGGCGGCCCGTCCAGGCCTGGTCCGTCCAGGCGAACGACGACGGGTCGTACGTGCGCGAGCGACCGTGGACGCCGTCGGGCTGGCGGCGCGAGCGGGGATCCGGCAGCGGGGTGTCGGAGTCGTCCACGAGGTAGCCGTAGTCGAGGTCGCCGGAGGGGAGGGCCTCGGCGCGCTCGGCGTCGAGGGTCCACCAGCCGTCGCCCACGGGCGCGAGCGGCAGGCGCTCGTCGCCGACGGACAGGGCGAGGGTGCGGGCCTTCGGGGCCCAGATGTCGAAGCGGTCGTCGGTCATGCTCAGCTCCCGGGGGTGATGTCGGCGGCGGTGGAGGCGGGCGCGAGGATCGCGACCGGGTAGTCGGCGAGGAGCGCCGCGACGGACACGCGTCCGCCGTCGAGCCGTCGGCCGCTGACGTGGTCGACGAGCTCGCCCTCGGGCAGCGTGATCGAGGTGGATCCCCACCCGCCGCCGGACTCCAGCCCGACGGGGAGGCGGGTGGCGACGGTGATCGCGCCGCCCCGGTCGAACGCGATCACGTGGGCCGCGGCGTCGCCGGTGGCGCGCACGGGCTCGTAGCCCGTGAACAGCTCCGGGTGCTCGCGGCGGAGGCGCAGCGCGCGCGCCGTGACGAGGAGCTTGGCGGCCCCCGTCTCGTCGATCGCGGGCTCCGCGCCCTGGAGCACGGCGTCGAGGGCGGCGCGCCGCATGCCGAAGTCGACCTTCCGGCGGTTGTCGGGATCCACGAGGCTCGTCTCCCACAGCTCGCTGCCCTGGTAGACGTCGGGCATGCCGGGGGCCGTGAGCTGGATCGCCTTGGCCGCCAGGGAGTTCGACCACCCGGGGCCGGACAGCCGGTCGTAGAGCCCGGCGACGATGGTGCGGGCGCGCGGGTCGTCGAAGGCGGCATCGACGAGCGCGTGCATGCGCTCCTCGAAGGCCTCGTCGGGCGCGGTCCACGTGGTCGAGTCGCCGGCCTCGCGCGACGCCTTCTCGGCGTACGCGTGCAGCCGCTCGCGCGACGCCGGCCACGTGCCGACGAGCGTCTGCCAGAGCAGGTTCTCGAACGGGCCGTCGCCGGTGGGGGCGACCTCGCGCAGCTGCTCGAGCGCCTCGCGCCAGGCCTCCGGGGCCTCGGAGAGCACGTCGATGCGGGCGCGCACGTCCTCGCCGCGCTTCGTGTCGTGCGTGGAGAGCGTGGTCATCGCGTGCGGGGCGACGCGGTGCCGCTCCTGCTGGCGCGCGTGGAAGTCGTCGACGTCGATCGCGAAGATCGACGGGTCGGCGCCGACCTCGTTGAGCGAGACGAGGCGCGAGTAGCGGTAGAACGCGGTGTCCTCGACGCCCTTGGCCATGACCATGCCGCTCGTCTGCTGGAAGCGCTGCGCGACGAGCGTCGTCGGGTCGGAGAGCTGCGGCATGAGCGCGTCGATGGTGGCGACGAGGTCGGGGCGGCTCCGGCGCGCGGCGTCCGCGGCCTCCTCGAGGTGCTGGATCCCGCCGGGCAGGTAGCTGCGGTAGACCGGGAAGGTCGCGAGCAGCTCGGCGAGCGCGTCGGCGGCGTCCGCGGGCGCGTCCTCCACGAGGCGCTCGAGGCGGAGCACCTCGCTGCGGAGGATCCCGTCGGCGATGCCGCGCTTCGTGCCGCGGATCATGTCGGCCCAGCTCGTGAGCTCGCCCTGCGGCAGGCCGCGCAGCGACGCGTCGAGGTGGTCGAGCTCGACCTGGCCGTCGGGGTCGACCAGCACGCGGTCGATCTCGGCGAGCGCGTCGTACCCGGTGGTGCCGGCGGTCGCCCAGTCGGTCGGCAGCGTCTCGCCGGGCTCGAGGATCTTCTCCACGAGCACGTACGCCCCGCCCGTGATGCGCGCGAGGTCGTCGAGGTAGCCCTTCGGGTCGAGCAGGCCGTCCGGGTGGTCGACCCGCAGGCCGTCGGCGAGGCCCTCGCGGAACCAGCGGGAGATCTCCGCGTGCGACTCCTCGAAGACCCGCGGCAGCTCGACGCGGATGCCCGCGAGCGTGTTGACCGCGAAGAAGCGGCGGTAGTTGAGCTCGGCGTCGGCGCGACGCCAGTTCATCAGCTCGTAGGACTGGCGCTCGTGCACCGTGCGGGCGTCCGCGTCGTCCTCGGCCGTGCCGGGCGCGACGGGGAAGCGCTGGTCGGAGTAGCGGAGCTCGACGGTGCCGTCGTCGCCGCGCACGAGCTGGAGCTCGTCGAGCTCCGACTCGCCGTCGCCGAGCACGGGGATGCGCACCTTGCCGCGCCCGAAGTCCCAGTCGACGTCGAAGGCGTCGGCGTAGCGGCTCGCGGTGCCGTGCGTGAGGAGGTCCCACCACCAGAGGCTCTCCACGGGCGTCGCGACGCCGACGTGGTTCGGGACGATGTCCACCAGCACGCCGAGGCCGAGCTCGTGGGCGCGGTCCGCGACCGCCTTCATGCCCGCCGCGCCGCCGCGCGCCGGGTCGACCTGCGAGTGGTCGACGACGTCATAGCCGTGGTCGGATCCGGGCTCGGCCGCGAGGATCGGGCTGAGGTACACCCAGTCCGCGCCGAGGTCCTTGACGTACGCCAGCTGCTCGGCCACGGCGGCGAGGTCGAAGGACTCCCGCACCTGGAACCGGTAGGTGGAGATGGGGGTTCTCAACTGATGTCGCTCCTTGGGTCTGCGGCCGGCCGGTCTGCCTGCGCGTGGGTGAGGACGGCGAGGCTCGCCGCGACCGAGTGGTCGGGCTCCACCTCGGGCTCCGTGTAGGCACGCAGCACCACGAGGGCCTTGGCCGCCACGTCCACGACGCTACTCGCGCGGAGGGCCGTCGAGTCGGCTCCGACGCCCGCGGTGTCGATCACGGTCTCCCAGGCGTCCGCGTACTCGTCCGACGGGAGCGTGAACGAGACCGGCTCGTCGTGCGCGTTGAAGTAGAGGAGGAAGTGGGTGTCGTAGATGTCCTCGCCACGGCGGTCGCGCCCGCGGATCCCGTTGCCGTTGAGGAACATGCCGATCGCCCGGAGGCCGGACTCCCAGTCGTCGTCGACCATCGGGGTCGCGTCGGCGTCGAGCCACACGATGTCGGGCAGCGGCTCGCCCTCGCCGCGGCGCACGGGCCGGCCGTCGAAGAAGCGCCCGCGGCGGAAGGTCGGGTGCTCCTTGCGCAGGCGCACCACCGACGCGGTGAACTCCGCGAGCGGCTGGTCGGCCTGGTCCCAGTGCACCCAGCTGATCTCGTTGTCCTGCGCGTAGGTGTTGTTGTTGCCCAGCTGGGTGCGGCCGAGCTCGTCGCCGTGCAGGATCATCGGCACGCCCTGCGACAGGATCATCGTCGCGAGCATGTTGCGCTGCTGGCGGCCGCGCATCGTGAGGATCCCCGGGTCGTCCGTCGGCCCCTCCACGCCCATGTTCCAGGAGCGGTTGTGGCTCTCGCCGTCGGCGTTGCCCTCGCCGTTGGCCTCGTTGTGCTTCTCGTTGTACGAGACGAGGTCGGCGATCGTGAAGCCGTCGTGCGCCGTGATGAAGTTGATCGAGGCCACCGGGCGCCGGCCCGAGTGCTCGTAGAGGTCGGCGGATCCCGTGATCCGCGCCGCGAACTCCCCGAGCGAGGAGGCCTCGCCGCGCCAGAAGTCGCGCACGGTGTCGCGGTACTTCCCGTTCCACTCGGTCCACTGGGGCGGGAAGTTGCCCACCTGGTAGCCGCCGGGGCCCACGTCCCAGGGCTCGGCGATGAGCTTGACCTGCGAGACCACGGGGTCCTGCTGCACGAGCTCGAAGAAGGTGGCGAGCTTGTCGACGTCGTAGAACTCGCGCGCGAGCGCGGACGCGAGGTCGAAGCGGAAGCCGTCCACGTGCATCTCGGTGACCCAGTAGCGCAGCGAGTCCATGATCAGCTGCAGCGAGTGCGGGTGCCGGACGTTGAGCGAGTTGCCCGTGCCCGTGTAGTCCATGTAGTAGGTGGGGTCGTCCTCCATGAGCCGGTAGTAGGCCTGGTTGTCGATGCCCTTGAACGAGAGCGTCGGCCCGAGGTGGTTGCCCTCGGCCGTGTGGTTGTAGACCACGTCGAGGATGACCTCGATGCCGGCCGCGTGCAGCGCCCGCACCATCGACTTGAACTCCTGCACCTGCTGGCCGAGCTCGCCCGTGGACGAGTACGCGTTGTGCGGGGCGAAGAACCCGATGGTGTTGTAGCCCCAGTAGTTGCGGAGGCCCTTCTCGAGCAGCGTGTTGTCCTGCACGAACTGGTGCACCGGCATCAGCTCGATCGCCGTGACGCCGAGGTGCTGCAGGTGGTCGATCACGGCGGGGTGCGCGATGCCCGCGTACGTGCCGCGCAGCTCCTCGGGGATCCGCGGGTGCAGCTGGGTGAGGCCCTTCACGTGCGCCTCGTAGACGACGGTCTCGCTGTAGGGCGTGCGGGGGAGCCGGTCGCCGTCCCAGTCGAAGAACGGGTTGACCACGACGCCGAGCATCATGTGCGGGCCCGAGTCCTCGTCGTTGCGGCTCGACGGGTCGCCGAAGTCGTAGGCGAACAGCGACGGGTGCCAGTCGAACTCGCCGCAGGTGGCCTTGGCGTAGGGATCCAGCAGGAGCTTCGCGGGGTTCGACCGGTGGCCGTTCTCCGGCTCGTAGGGACCGGTCACGCGGTAGCCGTAGCGCTGGCCCGGCTGCACGTGCGGGAGGTAGCAGTGCCAGACGTGCGCGTCGACCTCGGTCACGTCCACGCGGGTCTCGGTGCCGTCCTCCTCGAAGAGGCACAGCTGCACCTGCTCGGCGACCTCGCTGAAGAGGGCGAAGTTCGTCCCGCTCCCGTCGAACGTCGCGCCGAGCGGGTAGGGGTTTCCGGGCCAGGTGTGCAAGTGGTCCTCCAGTTGGGTCGACTCGTCCCTCGGGCGGCGCGCGCGAGCGCGGGGTCCGTCGGGGGCGGGGCAGGCGGTGGATCCGCAGCTGCCGCAGCGGCGGGGGAGGCCGGATGCGACGCGGCGACGCACCAGGGGCGAGGCTACCGCGAGCGCGCGGATCGCCCCGCATCCGCGGGTCGCCGCGGGGTACGGTGGGACGCATGACCAACCTCGTCGCACAGCTCGCAGAGAACGTGAAGAACGCCGGAGTGGGGACGGTCTACGGCGACCCCCTCGACATCGACGGCTCGACCATCGTGCCGGTGGCATTCGCCTGGTACGGCTTCGGCGGGGGCAGCGACCTCCCCGACTCCGACGGCAACGTCGCGGGCGGCGGCGGGGGCGGCGGCGCCACCTGGCCGATCGGCGCCTACATCGCCACCGACGGCGAGGTGCGGTTCCAGCCGAACGTCATCGCGCTGCTCGCGGTCGCCACTCCCGTCATCTGGATCTCCGGCAAGGTCCTCGTCAAGCTCATCAAGACGCTCAAGTAGCGCCCTCTCTCACGACCACCGCGGAGCGCGGGTGCCCTCGGGCGCCCGCGCTCCCGTGCGTCCGGGGTCGTGCGTCCCGGGCGCGTCGTCCCCGCGCTAGGATCACCGTGAACACGGGAGTCCGGTGAGCCGGGCTGAGAGGAAGATCCCCAATCTTCGACCGTCGAACCTGATCTGGATCATGCCAGCGCAGGGAGGCTTTCATCTCGTACCCGTGCCCTCTTCCACGAACCAGAAGGGCACGACCAGTGACCGCATCACCCTCGTCCACCGCACCCGCCGCCTCCGTCGCCGCCGACGCCCGGACCCCCCGGTCCGGCCTGCGCGCGCGGTGGCGCGTCATCGACATCGTCGTCGCGAGCGTCCTCGGCGTCGCGTCCGGCGTCGTCTTCGTCATCTGGAACACCGCGTCGGTGCCGGTCGGCGGCTTCTTCGAGCCGCTCCTGCCGGGCCTGCAGGCCCTCGCGGGCGGCGGCTGGCTGTTCGCCGGCGTCCTCACGGGCATCGTGATCAGGAAGCCCGGCGCCGCGCTGTACGGCGAGCTGCTCGCCGCGTTCGTCTCGATGCTCGTCGGCAACGTCTGGGGCGTCGGCACGCTGCTCTCGGGCCTCACGCAGGGCCTCGGCGCGGAGCTCGTGCTGCTCGTGTTCCTCTACGCGAACTGGCGCGCCTACGTCGCCGTCCTCGCGGGGATGGGCGCGGGGCTCGGCATGGCCATCACCGACCTCATCACCTACTACCCGGGCTCCACGCCGCTGTTCGCCACGATCTACACCGTCGCCGCGCTCGTGTCGGGTGCCGTCATCGCCGGGCTGCTGTCGTGGCTCGTCGCGCGGGCGCTCGCCCGCACCGGCGCCCTGTCGCGCTTCGCCTCGGGCCGCGACACCGCGGCCCGCGTCTGACCGTGCGGCGGCCCGGGCGCCGTCCGACCGCTCCGCGCGCGGCCCTCGCCGGCCCGGACGCGTCCGTCGACGCGGCGGGCGGCGCATCCGTCCGGGCGTCCGGCTGGGGCTGGCGGCACGCCGGCCGGAGCGCCTGGGCCGTGCGCGACGTCGACCTCGTGATCGAGCCGGGGGAGCGCGTGCTCCTGCTCGGAGCTTCGGGAGCGGGCAAGACCACGCTCATGCACGCGCTGGCCGGCGTCCTCGGCGGCGACGACGAGGGCGAGACCCGCGGATCGCTGCTCGTCGACGGGCACGATCCGGCCGCGCGGCGCGGTCGGGCCGGGCTCGTGCTGCAGGATCCGGACGCGCAGGTGATCCTCTCCCGCGTCGGCGACGACGTGGCCTTCGGCTGCGAGAACCTCGGCGTGCCGCGCGAGGAGATCTGGGTCCGCGTCCGCCACGCCCTGGACGCCGTGGGGCTCGACGTGGCCCTCGACCGTTCGACCACCGCGCTCTCCGGCGGGCAGAAGCAGCGTCTCGCCCTCGCCGGCGTGCTCGCCATGCGGCCCGGACTCCTCCTGCTCGACGAGCCGACCGCGAACCTCGATCCCGGGGGCGTCGCCGAGGTGCGGCGCGCGGTCGAGTCGGTCGTCGCCACCACGGGCGCGACGCTCGTCGTGATCGAGCACCGCGTGGCGGTGTGGCGGGACCTGGTCGACCGCGTCGTCGTCCTCGCGGCCGACGGCGGGGTCCTCGCCGACGGCGCGCCCGACGACGTCCTCCGCGACCAGGGCGCGTCGCTCGCCGCGTCCGGCGTGTGGGTGCCGGGCAGGGAACCGCTGGCGCCCCCGCGCGCGTCCGCCGCGCCCGTGCCCCTCGTGCGCGCCGACGACCTGGCCGTCGGCCGCGCGCGCGGCACGGTCGTGGCGGAGGCGACGGGCATCGGCCTCCGCGCCGGTCGGGTGACCGCCCTCACGGGCCCGAACGGCGGGGGCAAGAGCACCCTCGCGCTCACCCTCGGCGGCCTCCTGCCCCCGCTCGCCGGACAGGTCGTCGCCGAGGCGCGCCTGGCGGGCGGCCTCGGCCCGGATCCCGCGGCCTGGCGCTCCCGGGAGCTCGCGGCCCGCATCGGCACGGTCTTCCAGGACCCCGAGCACCAGTTCCTCGCGGGCACCGTGCGCCAGGAGCTCGAGGTCGGCCCGCGCGCCGTCGGCATGGATCCGACGGGGTCCGCGCGCCGCGTGGACGAGCTGCTCGTCCGCCTCCGCCTGGACGGGCTGGCGCGCGCCAACCCCTTCACCCTCTCCGGCGGCGAGAAGCGGCGCCTCTCGGTGGCGACCGCGCTCGCGACCGCGCCGCGCCTCCTCGTCCTCGACGAGCCGACCTTCGGGCAGGACGCGCGCACCTGGGCCGAGCTCGTCGCGCTCCTCGCCGAGCTGGTCGACCGCGACGGCGTCGGCGTCCTCGCCGTCACGCACGACGCGGACCTGGTGGAGGCCCTCGCGGACGACGTGCTGCGGCTGGACCCGGTCGCCGGCGGGCCCGCGCGCGTGGAGGTCGTCCGATGAGCGCCGCGCCCGCCGACGTGCTCCCCGCGTCGCGTGCCTCGGGCCTCGCCGCCGTCAACCCGGTCGCGCGCCTCGCGGCCGCCCTCGTGCTGACGCTCGCCCTGGTCCTCAGCCTCGACGTGGTCTCGGCGGGCGTCGCGCTCGCGCTGGAGCTGCTGCTCCTGCCCCTCACGGGCATCCGGCCGCGCGCGTTCCTCCTCCGCGGCATCCCGATCTGGATCGCGGCGCCCGGAGCCGGGCTCACGATCCTGCTGTACGGCCGCACCTCGGGCGACGTGTACGCCCAGTTCCTGCTCGTGGTGGTGAGCGAGGGATCCGTCCTCCTCGCGGTCGCGACGACGCTGCGGGTGCTCGCCATCGGGGTCGCCTCGCTCATCCTCTTCTCCGACGTGGATCCCACCGACCTCGCCGACGGCCTCGCCCAGGTGGCGCGGCTCCCGTCGCGCTTCGTGCTCGGCGCCCTCGCGGGCGTCCGCCTCGTCGGCCTGCTGCTCGACGACTGGCGCTCGCTCGAGCTGGCGCGCCGGGCCCGCGGGGTGGCCGACCGCGGCCGGATCCGCCGCTTCGCCGGCCAGGCGTTCGCGCTGCTCGTGCTGTCCATCCGCCGCGGCAGCAAGCTGGCGACCGCGATGGAGGCGCGCGGCTTCGGCGGCGCGGGCGCGCGGACGTGGGCGAGGCCCAGCGTGGTCGGTCGCCGCGAGGCCGGGGTCCTGGCCGTGGCGGTCCTGGTCGCCATCGTCGCGGTGATCGCCGCCGTCATCGCCGGGACGTGGGACTTCGTTGCGGCCTGACGCGGGGGAGCGGCGTCCGGCGCTGGTCCTCGTCGACGGTCCGTCCGGATCCGGGAAGTCGACCCTCGCCGACGCGCTCGTCCGTGACGGCGACGCCGCCGCGCTCCTCCCGCCGGGGGCGCAGCTCCTCCGCCTCGACGACGTGTACCCGGGGTGGGACGGCCTCGAGGCCGCGTCCCGGCACCTGGAGGCCGTGCTCCCGCAGATGCGGCCCGGCGGCCGCCCGCGCTGGCGTCGCTGGGACTGGGGCGCCGACGCGCCCGCCGAGTGGCACGACCTGGATCCCGCGCGCCCGCTCGTGGTGGAGGGCTGCGGATCCCTCACCCCGGTCACGGCCCGCCTGGCCACGCACCGCATCTGGGTCGAGGCCGACGACCGCGTCCGCCGCGCCCGCGCCATCGCGCGCGACGGCGAGTCCTTCGCCGTCGAGTGGGAGCGCTGGGACGCGCAGTGGCGCACGCACGTGGCCCGTGAGGATCCGCGCGGCCTGGCCGACGTCGTCGTCCGCACGGACGCCGTCGCGGCGGCCGGGTAGCCTGGGCCCATGACCGATTCCGCACCCTCCGACGTCCGCTACCTCGCCGTCTTCGCCGACGGCCCCCTCGAAGGCACCACCGAGACCCGCGTCCTCGTGGACGGCCAGCACGACGAGACCATCAGCACGATGTCGGCCGTCGAGGGCAAGGAGTCGCTGTTCCAGTACCGCGCGGGCGAGGTGTCCGAGGTCGCCGGCGAGCAGCGCGTCACCTACGCGTTCGTGGCCGACGGCAGCGACGACGTGCTCGGCGAGGGCGACGACGAGTCCCTCGAGCTCTGATCCCACCACGCGCGGCGCCTGAGCGCCGACCCGACGACCCCGGCCCGCCACGCGGCTGCCGGGGTCGTCGTGCGTCCGGGCGGTGTCCCGACGCCGCTCCCGTCGCGGTACGTCGCATGGACCGATCGGGTCAGGCCCAGCCGAGCTCGTGGAGCCGCTCGTCGTCGATCCCGTGGAAGTGGGCGATCTCGTGCACGAGCGTCACGTGCACCAGGTCACGCAGGTCGTCCATGTCCTCGGCCTCGTGCAGGTGCGGCTCCCGGTAGACGACGATGCGGTCGGGCATCTCGCCGAAGCCGTATTGGCCGCGCTCGGTCATGGCGACGCCGTCGTAGAGGCCGAGCAGGTCGAGGGATCCGTCCTCGGGCCGGTCCTCCACCACGAAGACGACGTTATCGAGCCCGCCGACCATCTCGTCCGGCAGCTCGTCGAGCTCGTCGACGACCAGGCGCTCGAAGTCGTCGGGGTCGCAGTGCAGCACGCATCCAGCCTCGCACACGCGCCCGGGGCCGCCGGCCCGAGACGTCGTGCTCGAGGAGGGCGGGCCCGAAGACGACGGCCCCGCAGAGGATGGAAGAGCCCGGAGACGACGGAAGGGCCGGGACCCTCTCGGATCCCGGCCCTTCCCGGTGGGGTGGACGACGGGGCTCGAACCCGCGACTTCCGGCTCCACAAGCCAGCGCTCTGCCAACTGAGCTACGCCCACCATGCGGCCGATCCCGCTCTCGCGGACGGCCGTGTACGAGGATACTACAGCCGCGGGGCCCACGCGGACGTCACGTCCGCGGAGATGGCCTGCACGTCCTCGGTCGCCGGGCCGGGCGCCGGCACGAAGGCCGCACGGCGGTAGTACTCCAGCTCGCGGATGGACTCGAGGATGTCGGCGAGGGCGCGATGGCCGCCGTTCTTCGCGGGGGAGTTGAAGTAGACCCGGGGGAACCACTCCTTGGCGAGCACCTTGATGGAGGACACGTCCACGCTGCGGTAGTGCAGGTGGGCGTCCACGCGCGGCATGTACTTCGCCAGGAAGGCGCGGTCGGTGCCGATGGTGTTGCCCGCGATGGGCGCCTTGCCGCCGTTGGGCACGTGCTGCAGCAGGTACTCGAGCACCGCGAACTCGGCGTCGGCGAGGCTGACGCCCGCGGGGATCTCGTCGAGCAGGCCCGAGGAGCGGTGCATGTCGGTGACGAACTCGCCCATGTTGGCGAGGGCGGCCGGATCCGGGTTGATCACGATGCTGAAGCCGGCGTCGACGGGCACGAGGTCGAAGTCGGTGACGACCACCGCGACCTCCACCAGCTCGTCGATCGCGAGGTCGAGCCCCGTCATCTCGCAGTCGATCCACACCAGCCGGTCCGCGTTGTTGCCCATCCCCCGATCCTATCGGCGGGCCCGGACGCCCCATCGCCGCCGCCTACCATGGGGGAGTGATCACCCTCCTCGCCGTCCTCCTGATCGTCAACGGCGTCTGGAACGTCGTCGTCTGGCCGCAGTTCCTCACGCGCGTCGCCAAGGACCCGCGCGCCCGCGCCGCCGACGGGTCGCGCACCCCCTTCTTCACGGTGCACCTCGTGCTGGTGTCGGTCTCCCTGCTGCTCGCGCTCGTGTCGATCCTCGCCGCCGTCGCGGCCTTCGTCTCCTGATCCCCGGGGAGCCCTCCGCCAGCGCGCCGACGCCGGGCGGCGTGCGCGTCGTCATGTTCTCCTCCCTCTTCTGCGTGCCGTGCCAGGCCACCCGGCGGGTGCTCGCCGAGGTCCAGCGGCTCCTGCCGTGGCTCCCCGTCGACGAGCTCGACGTCGCCGCGCATCCCGACCGGGCCGAGGAGGAGGGCATCCGCTCCACGCCGACGATCCTGGTGCTCGCCGGCGAGCGGGAGGTGCTGCGCGCCGAGGGGGTGCCCACCGCGCCGCAGGTCCTGCAGGCGGTCGCCCGCGCGATGGACGCGACGCCGCGGGCGGCCGCTGATGCTCCCGGCCCGGCGGACCCCGCGTAGTACCCTCGTCACGACCCCCTGTAGCTCAATGGATAGAGCATCGGCCTTCTAATCCGACGGTTGCGCGTTCGAGTCGCGCCGGGGGGACCAGCTGTCGGATGCGCTTGATCAGCCGTAGATTCGACGCATGCGCGACATCCAGTCACAGATCATCGACGCCCTCGAGGTGCGTCCGACCATCGATCCCGCCGACGAGGTCCGGAAGCGCGTCGACTTCCTCAAGGCCTACCTGCGGTCCACGGGTGCGGAGGGCTTCGTCCTCGGCGTGAGCGGCGGGCAGGACTCGTCCCTCGCCGGGCGCCTCGCCCAGCTCGCCGTCGAGGAGCTCGCCGCCGAGGGGCTCCTCGCCGAGTTCGTCGCCGTCCGCCTGCCCTACGGCGTGCAGGCCGACGAGGAGGACGCGCAGCTCGCCCTCCGCTTCATCCAGCCGAAGTCGAGCGTCGTCTTCGACATCAAGCGCGCCGTGGACGGCTTCCAGGCGGAGTACGCCGACGCGGCCGGGCACGCGATGACCGACTTCACGAAGGGCAACGTCAAGGCGCGCTCGCGCATGATCGCCCAGTACGCGCTGGCGGGGCAGGCCCGCCTGCTCGTGATCGGCACCGACCACGCGGCCGAGGCGGTGACGGGCTTCTTCACGAAGTACGGCGACGGCGGCGCCGACGTGCTCCCGCTCACGGGCCTCACCAAGCGCCAGGGACGCGCGCTGCTCGAGCACCTGGACGCCCCCGAGCGCCTGTACCTCAAGGCGCCGACCGCCGACCTCCTCGACGAGACACCCGGCCAGACCGACGAGGCGAACCTCGGCCTCACCTACGCCGACATCGACGACTTCCTCGAGGGACGCGACGTCGACGACGAGGTCGCCGAGGCGATCGAGGCCCGGTACCGCAGCACCGAGCACAAGCGCCGCGTGCCCGCGTCGATGTTCGACGACTGGTGGCGCTGAGCCTCCCCGTCCGACATGACGACGCCCCGCACCTCGATGAGGTGCGGGGCGTCGTCACGAGCAGGGGTGGATCAGCGGCGTTCGCCCTCCGCCGTGCGCGAGTTGGCGGCCGAGGAGTAGGGGACGGGCGGGCTGTACTGCTCGTCGGGCGACTCGACGCGGCGCTCCGCGGCCGGCTGGTCGTCGGTGCCCGGACGCCACGGGACCGGGACGGGGGCGACGGCCGTGGTCTCCGCGGGTCGCGCGTCGGACCTCGCCGGCGTCGCGGAGTCGGCGGGCTGGTCGTCCTCGAACTGCCAGCGGGCGATGTCGCCCTGGAAGATCTTGCGGGCGCGGCCCGGGTGGTGCTGCCACTCGACGATGCGGTCCCGGAACTCGGCGAGCTGCGCGTCGAACTGGAAGCCGAAGCTGCCGCTGCCGCGCTTGAACTCGGTGATCTCGTGCGCGGCCCAGGTGGCGGCCGTGGCGGCGCCCTTGACGGGGAGCAGGCGGATGCGGATGTCGGCCTCGCCCGCGGCGCGGTCGGCGAGCACGCGCTCCTGTGGGGTGAGCCCGTCCCAGACCGACGCCTGGCGGGCGGCGTCGACCAGCATGCCGATGGCGGCGGCCTTCACCTCGCGGTCGTGCCGCGTGAGGATCCGCTGCGTGGCCCCGCGCGCGATGATCGCGGCGAGGACGCCGGCCACCACGATGGCGACGAAGGGGACGACGACGCCGGAGAGGAGCTGCGTGCCCCGCTCGGACGCGAGGGCATCGAGGAGATCATTCCACCACTGCATGCGGCGACCGTACCCCGGCCTCGCGCTGCCGTCGGGGAGGCGGGACGGGCGCGTCGCGGCCCGTGCCGCAGCGGGCCGCTCACCTCAGAAGCGCAGGCAGTCGACCGCGTCCTGGAAGTCCCAGAAGTCGCCGAGCGGCACAAATCCCTGCGCATCCCGGCGGAGGCGCTTCGCGCGGAAGCGCTCGCCCTGCGGCTCGTGCATGCGCTCGACGTAGCCGAGCACCGCGCCGTCCGGCCGGGTGACCCGCAGGAGCCCGTCGTGGAGCTCGCGCACCTGCACGGCCGCGCGCGACAGGGGGGTGTAGGTGATGCTGGGCATGGTGTCCTCCGTCCGCGTGCCGCCGGCCCGGCGGTGTCTCGATGTCCCCGAAGCTACGGGCGACCACCGACATCGGACCGGCGTGGAATGGGCGACGGTGCATGACGGTTCCCTCCCATGTCGACCGCCGCGGACCTCGCGCGCATCGACGGGAAGTAGGTTCATCTCTCATGCAGACATTCATCCTCGCCGGCGGCTGCTTCTGGTGCCTCGATGCGGTGTACCGCACCCTCGACGGCGTCCAGGACGTCATCTCCGGATACATCGGCGGCCACACCGCCCACCCCTCCTACGACGCCGTGTGCACGGGCGCGACCGGGCACGCCGAGGCGGTGAAGGTGGTCTTCGACGAGGAGGTCATCCCCGCCGACGTCATCCTCGACGTGTTCTTCACGCTGCACGACCCGCGCCAGCTCAACCGCCAGGGCGCCGACGTCGGCACCCAGTACCGCTCGGCCATGTTCCCCGCGGACGCGGAGCAGGAGCAGCTGTTCCGCGACGCGATCTCCCGTGCCGGCGAGCTGTGGGACGGCGCCCCCGTCACCACGATCGAGCCGGTCGGCACCTGGTACGACGCGGAGGACTACCACCAGGACTTCTTCGCGAAGAACCCGGGGCAGGGGTACTGCAACGCGGTCGCCGTGCCCAAGGTGAACAAGGTGCGGAAGTCGTTCGCGCAGTACGTGCGCGCCGCCTGATCCACCGCCCCTCGACGCCCCGCGGCCTTCACGGCCGCGGGGCGTCGGCGTACCATCGGCACGTCCGGGCGACGGAGCCCGGGGAGGAGAGGCGACGACGATGTCGATGACCACCAGCACGACCACGAGCGGCATCCCGCGCACCGCGGGCAAGACCTGGGTGGCCTTCGGGGCCACGGGGGCACTCGCCTCCATCCACTCGCACGAGGACGGCTACGAGGTGCGCGCGCTGCACCGCGGCGTCGTCGCGGGCACCTACCCCACCCTCGAGATCGCGAAGTCGGCCCTGCGCGCGAGCCAGCACGACGACATCCGCTTCCAGGAGCACTGAGCCCGCGGCTCCTCCCCAGCCGGGCGCGGCGGCGGTACCACCCGGGCGACCCCGCGTCGCCACGTCCTCGGCGGCCGACGGGGCACGCTGCACCCGCGGTCGCGATCCTGCGCGGCCGCGGGAAGGACGGCATGGCGGAGGCGGACCGAGGGGGCGCGGGCGCGGGGCCCGACGGATCCGAGGGGCGCCTCGCGCCCGTCGCCCTGCGCGGGCGACTCCTGCGACCGGTCGCTGGCATCCGGACCGCCGAGGGGTGGGAGGTCGCGAGCCTCCTCGTCGGCGGGCACGACGGGGACGGGCTCCCGGACCCGCCCCTCGTGCCGGGCGTGCTCGCGACGTGCACGGGCGCCGCCGCGTCCGTGGGCCTGGCGGGGCTATCGGTCGGCGACGAGGTGATCGTCGCCGGGGTCCTGCGCGCGCGCCGGGCGGGACGCCCCGAGGACGACGCGGTGGAGCTCGAGGCGGACGCCGTGCTGGCCCGCCCTCGGACGGGTGCCGCCGTCACCGCGACCGCGGCCCGTAGGATCGCACCATGAGCGGATCCCCCCGGTGGCTCGAGCCGGATCAGCAGCGCGCCTGGCGGACCGTCATCGTCGCGCTGAACCACGTCACCGAGCGCATCGAGCGCGAGCTGCTCCGGGATGCCGGCATGCCGCACGCCTACTACATGATCCTCGTCCGGCTCTCGGAGGCGGAGTCCGGGGCCCTGCCGATGAGCGTGCTCGCGCGGGCGCTCCAGGCCTCGGCGAGCCGCACCTCGCACGCCGTCACGCGGCTCGAGCAGCTCGGGTGGGTGCGCCGCACGAAGTCCCCGCGCGACGGGCGGAGCCTCCTCGCCGAGCTCACCGACGAGGCCGTGCGACCCTGGAGGCGGCAGCCCCCGGGCACGCGGAGGAGGTCCTCCGCACCGTGTTCGACCCCCTGACCGCCGAGCAGACCTCCCAGCTCGAGACCATCGCCCGGGATATCCTCGCCAACATGAGCCCCTCCTCCCTCGGAGCCGGCCGGGGGAGCGCCGGCGGCGACGACCTGGCCATCCCCTCCGCCCCCGAGCCCGCCCGCGTCGGCGCGGACGAGTCCGCCGCGTGATCCGCGCCCCCCGCGCCCTCGCGGCGCCCGTGCTCCTCGCCGCGCTCCTGCTGTCGGCGTGCACGCAGGCGCCTGCTCCCCTCGAGCCGACGACGTCCGCCGCGGCGCCCACCCCCGACGCGGAGCCCACCCCCTCCGCCGCGCCCACGGTCGACCCCGCCGGCACGGCCGAGGCGAACCTCCCCGCCTTCCAGGCGGCCGCGGCCGCGGTGGTCGCTGCCGACCCGAACGCCCAGGGACGCGACCTCGTCGACGCGCTCGTCGCCGCGGGCTTCCCGAAGGAGCGCATGGAGGTGACGGCCGACCGCACGCCGCTCGGCAACTCCGTCGACTCGATCCTCGTGTCCGTGCACATGGCGGACGCCTGCCTCATCGGGCAGCGCGCCCAGGACGGCCTCAGCGCCCACGCGGAGCCGGCGCTCTCGTCGGGCCGCTGCCTGGTGGGCCAGACCCGCCCCATCGACTGGTGACGCGGGTCCCGGGCGGCCGTCGGACGGCATCCGGGGACCGGCGGCACTGAATAGACTCGCTGGCATGGCTGAATACATCTACTCGATGGTCCGCGCCCGGAAGGCGGTCGGCGACAAGCTGATCCTCGACGACGTCACCATGTCGTTCATCCCCGGCGCCAAGATCGGCGTCGTCGGACCGAACGGCGCGGGCAAGTCGACGATCCTGAAGATCATGGCGGGGCTCGACACCCCCAGCAACGGCGAGGCCAAGCTCTCGCCCGGCTACTCCGTCGGCATCCTCATGCAGGAGCCCGAGCTGGACGAGTCGAAGACGGTCCTCGAGAACGTGCAGGAGGGCGTCGGCCCCATCAAGGCGCAGATCGACCGCTTCAACGAGATCTCGGCGGCCATGGCCGAGCCCGACGCGGACTTCGACACGCTGCTCGCCGAGATGGGCACGCTGCAGGAGGCCATCGACGCCGCCGACGCGTGGGACCTCGACTCGCAGCTCGAGCAGGCCATGGACGCGCTGCGCACCCCGCCGGGCGACGCCTCGGTCGCGAACCTGTCGGGCGGTGAGAAGCGCCGCGTCGCGCTCTGCAAGCTGCTGCTGCAGAAGCCCGACCTGCTGCTCCTCGACGAGCCCACCAACCACCTCGACGCCGAGAGCGTGCTCTGGCTCGAGCAGCACCTCTCCAAGTACCCCGGCGCCGTCCTCGCCGTGACCCACGACCGGTACTTCCTCGACCACGTGGCCGAGTGGATCGCCGAGGTCGACCGCGGGCGCCTCTACCCGTACGAGGGCAACTACTCCACCTACCTCGAGAAGAAGCAGGAGCGCCTCAGCGTCCAGGGCAAGAAGGACGCGAAGCTCTCCAAGCGCCTCGCCGAGGAGCTCGACTGGGTGCGCAGCAACGCGAAGGGGCGCCAGGCGAAGTCCAAGGCGCGCCTCGCCCGCTACGAGGAGATGGTGACCGAGGCGGAGCGCACGAGGAAGCTGGACTTCGAGGAGATCCAGATCCCCGTCGGCCCGCGCCTCGGCTCGCAGGTCATCGACGCCCGCAAGCTGCACAAGCAGTTCGGCGAGCGGGTCCTCATCGACGACCTCTCCTTCACGCTCCCGCGCAACGGCATCGTCGGCGTCATCGGCCCGAACGGCGTCGGCAAGACCACGCTCTTCAAGACCATCGTCGGCTTCGAGCCGCTCGACGGCGGCGACCTCAAGGTCGGCGACACGGTCGACATCTCCTACGTCGACCAGAGCCGCGGCGGCATCGACCCGGAGAAGTCGCTGTTCGAGGTCGTCTCCGACGGCCAGGACTACATCCAGGTCGGCAAGCAGGAGGTGCCGGCCCGTGCCTACGTGTCCACCTTCGGCTTCAAGGGACCGGACCAGCAGAAGAAGGCCGGGATCCTCTCCGGCGGCGAGCGCAACCGCCTGAACCTCGCGCTGACGCTCAAGCAGGGCGGCAACCTGCTGCTCCTCGACGAGCCCACCAACGACCTGGACGTCGAGACCCTCGGCAGCCTGGAGAACGCGCTGCTCGAGTTCCCCGGCTGCGCCGTGGTCATCACCCACGACCGGTGGTTCCTCGACCGGATCGCGACGCACATCCTGGCCTACGAGGGCACGGAGGAGGACCCGGCGAACTGGTACTGGTTCGAGGGCAACTTCGAGTCCTACGAGCAGAACAAGATCGAGCGCATGGGCCCGGACGCCGCGAAGCCGCACCGCTCCGCGTACCGCAAGCTCACCCGCGACTGATCCCGTGACCCGGGTCCACGTCCCCGTCCACCTCCGGTGGGCCGACCTCGACGCCTACGACCACGTCAACAACGTGGAGGTGCTCCGGCTCCTGGAGGAGGCGCGCGTCCGCGCCTTCTGGCGGGGCGACGACGACGGCGACGGCGTGGACCCGGGGATGGCGCTCATCGACGCGTCCGCCGGCGCGAGCACCATGACGATGATCGCCCGGCAGGAGGTCGAGTACCTCCTGCCCATCTCCTACGGGCGCCGGCCGCTCGACGTGCAGGTGTGGCTGGGGCGCCTCGGCGGATCCAGCCTGGAGGCCTGCTACGAGCTGTGGACGCCCGTGGGCGTCGAGCCGGCGGCCCTGTACGCGCGCGCGTCGTCGACGATCGTGCTCGTCGACTCGGACACCGGGCGTCCGCGCCGGATCACGGACGACGAGCGCGCCGCGTGGGCCGCCTACGTCGAGGAGCCCGTTACCTTCAGCCGCCGCGGCTGATCCAGGTCAGGCGCGGGGCCCGGCGGGCACGCGGACCATGCCCTCCTGCGCGACGCTCGCGAGCAGCACGCCGTCGCGCGAGTAGATCCGGCCGAGGGAGAGGCCGCGGCCGCCCTGCGCGCTGGTGGACTCCTGCACGTAGAGCATCCACTCGTCGGCGCGGCCGAAGCGGTGGAACCACATGGCGTGGTCGAGGCTCGCGGCCTTGATGCCGGGCGTCGCCCAGGAGAGGCCGTGGCGCCGGTAGATGGACTCGAGGATCGAGTAGTCGCTCGCGTAGGCGAGGGACGCGAGGTGCACGGCCGGGTCGTCGGGCAGGCGGCCGATGGCGCGGATCCACACGGCCTGGTGCGCGACGCGCTCCTCGGCGGCGCCGAAGTAGACGGGCTGCTCGACGTGGCGCATGTCGAAGGGGCGGTCGTTCGCCCAGTGCGCCGCGACCGGGTGGTCGATGCGGGAGAGCACGTCGCGCGCGCTCGGCAGCGACTCCGGCTCCGGGATGCCCTCGGGCATCGGGGCCTGGTGCTCGAGGCCGTCGTCGGCGTCCTGGAACGACGCGATCATCGAGAGGATGGGTCGGCCGTCCTGGTAGGCCTGCGTGCGGCGCGTGGAGAACGAGCGGCCGTCGTGGATCCGGTCGACCGAGAACGTGATGGGCTTCGTGACGTCGCCGGGCCGGAGGAAGTAGCCGTGCATGCTGTGCGGACGGCGGTCGGGCTCGGTGGTGCGCATGGCCGCGACGAGCGACTGCGCGAGCACCTGCCCGCCGAAGACGCGGCCCATGGGCATCCACTGCGAGGGGCCGGTGGAGATGTCCTCGCTCGTGCGGGCGCCGGTGTCGGTGAGGTCGAGGGCCGTGAGGAGGCCGGCGAGCGGGCCGTCGTCCGGGATGTCGGATGCGTGGTCAGTCATGGGTCCTCCGCCTGGCGGGCCGGCCTCGGGTGGCCGGGCGCCCGGCGGATCGCGCAGGCGCATCCAGTAGCTTAGACAGGCCATGACGCCCTCCTTCGCCCTCCGCGACGCCCTCGCCCTCGGCGACCTGCAGACCTTCCTCGGCCGCTCCGCGCGCGTCGACGACGGGGCCGTGCGGCTCATCGGATCCGGGGGAGTGCTCGCCGTCTACACCTCGGTGCTGCAGCCGGCCGGACTCCTCGACCGGTCGCCCACCGTGCTCGGCCTCCGCACCTTCGCCGCCGAGACGCAGGCGCCCGTGGACAGCGTGGTGTCGATCCGCGCGCTGCTCGACCGCCTGGCGCGCCTCGAGGGGCCCGCCACCGGGTCCCCGGCCGAGCCGGTCGGCGTGCTCGTGCCGCCGGACACCGCGACCGCGCCGTGGGCGGGCATCTCCCCGCCGCGCGCCGGATGGGAGCGCGTCGCCGACGTGCCCGCCGGGGTCCTGCGCGAGGCGGCGCGGGCGGGCATCGACGAGGTGGCGGCCGCCGTGCCCTCGGGGATCGGCGAGCAGATCGTCGCGCGCGTGCGCGGAGAGGTGTGGGGGCGCCCCGTGGACGGCGCGCCCGACGTGGTCGCCGGCGGTGCGTTCGCGGCCCTCAGCCTCGGGTTCCTCGGACCTGATCCGGCGCCCGACGCGGAGGTCGACGACGGGGAGGCGCCCGTCGCCGTGTTCCGCGCGGGGCCGTGGACGCGGCTCACCACGACCCGCGGGCACGTGCTGATCCGGCGGCTCTAGCCCGCGCGACGCCCCGGCATCCGCCGCGAGCGCGCTCCGGAGCGCACGACGCCCGTCAGGACTCGTCGAACGTGTTGACCATGGCGTGGGCGGCGCGCTCGAGGTAGTCCCACAGCTGCTCCTCGTGCAGGGGCGAGAGGTCGAGCGAGTCGACGGCGACGCGCATGTGCGCGAGCCAGCGGTCGCGCGCGTCGGGGTTGACGCGGAACGGCATGTGCCGCATCCGCAGGCGCGGGTGGCCGCGCTCGTCGCTGTAGGTCGTCGGCCCGCCCCAGTACTGCTCGAGGAACCCGGTGAGGCGCTGGATGGCTCCCTCGAGGTCCTCCTCCGGGTACATGGCGACGAGGACCGGATCCTCGGCCACCCCGCGGTAGAACTCGCGGACCAGCTTCTCGAAGGTGGGTCGTCCGCCGACGTCGTCGTAGAACGAGTTCGCGAGCAGGTCGGCCATCAGGACCCCTCGGGCGGCGTGGTGGGCTTCCGTGGCGGGCGCGGCGCGCGCGGCGGCTTCGCGGGCGCGGCGTCGGGCTGGCCGGCGGCGGTGCCCGACGTGGATCCGTCGGCGGGGGCGTCCGGCGTCTCCTCGGCCGGGACGGTCCAGGTCGCGGTGACCTCGTCCTCGTCGACCGGGTCGGCGGCGCGGCCGTCCTGCGCGGGGATCATCTGCGTGGCGCGGGGGTCGGGCCGGGTGCCCGCGGCACCGCGGACGACGGGGGAGGCGGCCGCGTCGGTCGTCGGCGCGGGCGGGCGCTGCGCGGCCTTGCGCGCGGCGCGCTTCCGCGGCGCGGGGGCCTCGGCCTGCTGCACCGGCGTCGGGACCGTGCGCGGAGGGTGCGCGCCGCCGACGCTGGCCGCGCTGTCGAAGCCCGTGAGGACGACGGCGGTGAGCGACGGGAGCGTGACGCCCATCGCGTCGAGGGCGGCCTTGAGGCGCCCGCGCAGCTCGCGGGAGACGTCGTCGCGCGCGTTGCTCCGGGTCTTCACGACGATGCGGATCACCACGGCCGACTCGGAGATGGACTCGATGCCCCACAGCTCCGGCTTCTCGACGATGCGCGAGCGCCACTTGGGCGTCGTGGCGAGCTCGGTGGCGGTCGCGAGCATGCGCTCCTGCACGGCCTGCACGTCGGTGTCGTAGGGCACCGCGAGGTCGATGACGACGCGCGCCCAGCCCTGCGACATGTTGCCGACGCGGAGGATCTCGCCGTTGCGGACGAACCAGAGCGTGCCGTTGACGTCGCGGAGGGTCGTGATGCGGATGCCCACGGTCTCGACGACGCCCGTCGCCGGTCCCACGTCGACCACGTCGCCGACGCCGAGCTGGTCCTCCACGACCATGAACAGGCCGTTGAGGATGTCCTTGACGATGTTCTGCGCGCCGAAGCCGAGGCCGGCACCGAGGGCGGCGGTGAGGAGGGCGAGGGAGCTGAGCGCTCCGGGAAGCGCGATGTTGATGACGAGGGAGAGCACGATCACGACGATGACGACGGTCGTGATGTTGCTGAGGACGCTGCCCAAGGTGCGCGTGCGTTGCACGACGCGCACGGCGGTGAGGGGGGACGCCTGGATGGACTGCGTGTCGTCGACGTTCTGACGCTTCTTGACGCCCGAGACGATCTGGTCGACCGTGTTGCGGATGACGACGAGCAGGATCCAGCGGGCGATGACGCCGCCGACGAGGACCACCACCACCTGGATCAGCGTGCCCCAGGTGGAGAAGAACGACCCGTCGCCGCAGCACACCATGCTCAGGTCCATCGCGACGCGCTTCCGAGGGGGAGGAGGAGAGGGGAGGTCATCCGCACGAGTGTAGCGGCGGCCCCCTCGACCGGTCCTGGGTCCCCACGTCGGAGCCGGACGGCCCGACGAGCGGGACGCCGAGGGGGACGGCCGCGTGCGCGACCGTCCCCCTCGGGTGATGCGGGTGATGCGGGTGGCGCTACTCGGCGTCCTTCGCCTGCGCCCGGAGCGCGCGCTCCACGCCCGACAGCAGCTCGCTGACGAGGCGACGGAGCGCCGGCGGCTCGGGGTTGGCGTCGAGCCAGGCGACGGTCGCGTCGCGGAGCTCCTCGTCCGCGAGCGGCGAGGGGTAGAAGCCGCCGATGAGCGCCGCCGCGATGGCGTAGCTGCGCGACTCCCACACGCCCTGGAGCGCGTCGAAGTACGCCCCGACGTACGGGCGCAGCAGCTCGGTGTCGGCCGCACGGCGGAAGCCGAGGCCCGTGGTGCGGACGATGGTGTTCGGCTCGGTGTCGGCCTCCCACACGGACGCCCACGCGGCCTGCTTGCCCTCGGCCGTCGGCAGCGCGGCACGGGCCTGGGCGGCGGACTGCGCGCCCGTCGCCGTGCGGTCGGCCGCGAGGGCCCGGTCGATCTCCGCGGTGCCGGCGCGACCGCCCGCGACGAGCGCGGTCAGCAGCTCCCAGCGGAGGTCCGCGTCGACCTCGACGCCCTCGAGCGTCTCGGTGCCGTCGAGGAGCGCCTGCACGTGGTCGAGCTGCGCGGGCTCCTGGGCGACCTGCGCGAAGGTGCGCAGGAACTGGAACTGGTTGTCGGATCCGGGCGCCGCCTGCGCCGTGAGCGCCCACAGCTCGGACGCGACGGTCGCGAGCAGCTCGTCCCGGTGGTCGGGGGCCGAGTACGTGGTCGCCGCGACCGTGAGCTGCGCGAGCGCGTAGCGGAGGGCCGTGGACTCGTCCTCGGTGGCGACGTTGTCGAGCACGAGGCGCGCGTAGTCGCGGGCGCGGATCTCGCCGTCGCGCGTCGCGTCCCACACCGAGGCGAAGACCAGCGAGCGGGCGAGCGAGTCCTCGAACGCGGCCAGGTGGCGCATCGCGACCTCGAGCGAGGCGGGATCCAGCCGGACCTTCGCGTAGGTGAGGTCGTCGTCGTTGAGCAGCACGAGCGCGGGGCGCTGGCGGCCGACGAGCTCGGCGACCTGGGTGCGGTCGCCGTCGACGTCGAGCTCGAAGCGCTCGGTGCGCACGAGGTGGGCGTCGCGCAGCTCGTAGAAGCCGATCGCGAGGCGGTGCGGGCGGAGCGTCGGGTAGTCCTCCGCGGCCTCCTGCAGCACGGCGAACGACGTGATCACGCCGTCCTCGTCCGTCTCGATCTCGGGGCGCAGCGTGTTGACGCCCGAGGTCTTCAGCCACAGGTCGGTCCAGCGCTCCAGGTCGCGGCCGCTCGTGCCCTCGAGCTCGGAGGTGAAGTCGCGGAGGGTCGAGTTGCCGAACGCGTGACGCTGGAAGTACGCGGCGACGCCCGCGAGGAACTCGTCCTGGCCGACGTAGGCGACGAGCTGGCGGAGCACGGACGCGCCCTTGGCGTACGTGATGCCGTCGAAGTTGACCTGCACGTCCTCCAGGTCGTTGATGGTCGCGTACACGGGGTGCGTGCTCGGGAGCTGGTCCTGGTTGTAGGCCCAGGACTTCTCGCCCGCGTTGAACGTGGTCCAGGCGCCGGTCCACTCGGTGCCCTCGGCGGTGGCCAGGGTCGAGATGTAGGTCGCGAAGGACTCGTTGAGCCACAGGTCGTCCCACCACTTCATGGTGACGAGGTCGCCGAACCACATGTGCGCGAGCTCGTGCAGGATCGTCGTGACCCGGCGCTCCTTCACCGCGTCCGTGACCTTGGAGCGGAAGACGTAGCTCTCGACGAACGTGACCGCGCCCGCGTTCTCCATCGCGCCGGCGTTGAACTCGGGGACGAAGAGCTGGTCGTACTTGGGGAACGGGTACGGGTACTCGAAGCGCTCCTCGTAGAACGCGAAGCCCTCGCGGGTCTTCTCGAAGACGTAGTCGGCGTCGAGGTGCTCCATGAGCGACTTGCGGGCGAAGACGCCCAGCGGGATCGTGCGGCCGTCGCTCGAGGTGAGCTCGCTGCGGACGACGCCGTAGGGGCCCGCGATGAGCGCCGTGATGTAGCTCGACATGCGCAGCGTCGGCTCGAAGGTCCAGGTGGAGGCGCCGTCGGCGGCGGCCGTGGGCTCGGGCGTGGGGGAGTTCGAGACGACCTCCCAGTGCGACGGCGCGGTCACCGTGAAGCGGAAGACGGCCTTGAGGTCGGGCTGCTCGAACACCGCGAACATGCGGCGGGAGTCCGGCACCTCGAACTGCGAGTAGAGGTAGACCTCGTCGTCGACGGGATCCAGGAAGCGGTGCAGGCCCTCGCCCGTGTTCGTGTACACGGCGTCGGCGACGACCGTCAGCTCGTTCTCCTGCGCGAGGTCGTCGAGGCGGATGCGGACGCCGTCGCTGACGTCGGCCGGGTCGAGCTCGTGGCCGTTCAGGGTGACGGCGTGCACCGTGCGCGTGATCGCGTCGATGAAGGTGGACGCGCCCGCCGTGGCCGTGAAGCGCACGGTGGTGGTGGATCCGAACACCTCGGCTCCCCGGGTGAGGTCGAGCGTCACGGCGTACTCGGACACGTCGAGGAGCGCGGCGCGCTCCTCGGCCTCGACGCGGGTGAGGTTCTCTCCTGGCATGGTGCTCCTGCTCGTCCGTGAGGTGGGTGGGCCGTGCGTGCGGACCGCGCCTCGCGTGACGGGGATCGGGCGGTCGGGGACCGGGGATGCCGGGGCGGGAGCGGGGCCGCTTCAGGGCCGATCCTATTGCGTCGGCTGACCTAGGCTTGCGGCATGTCCGACGTTCAGAGCACCTCCCGCACCACCGCCGTCGAGTTCTGGTTCGACCCCTCCTGCCCCTGGGCGTGGATGACCTCCCGCTGGGTCGACGAGGTCGCCCGCCACCGCGACCTCGACATCACCTGGCGGGTCATGAGCCTCGCCGTCCTCAACGAGGACAAGGCCGACGACCCGAAGTTCGCGGAGTTCCTCCCGCGCGCGCTCCGCTTCACCCGGCTCGTCGCCGCCGTCGAGGCCGAGCACGGCGCCGAGCACGTCAAGCCGCTGTACGACGCGCTCGGGACGCGGATCCACCTCCGCGACCAGAAGGACGCCGACGTCGTCATCCCCGAGGTCCTCGCCGAGCTCGGCCTCCCCGCGGAGCTCGCCGAGACGAGCTGCACCGACCGCTACGACGAGCCCATGCGCGCCAGCCACTTCGACGGCATCGAGCGCGTCGGCCAGGACGTCGGCACCCCCGTCATCGCGGTCGACGGCGTCGCGTTCTTCGGGCCCGTCATCTCGCCCGCGCCGAAGGGCGAGGAGGCCGTGCGGCTGTGGGACGGCGTCGTCGCCGTCGCCGGCTACCCCGGCTTCTTCGAGATCAAGCGCTCGCGCACCGTGGGCCCGATCTTCGACTGACCCGTCCCCGTCGCGCACGCGGCGGCCGGGCGCCATGGGTGCCCGGCCGCCTCGCGCGCGGCTCGCCCGCGCCGCGGGCACGACGCCGCGACGCGCGGCAGGAGGAGTGCACCGATGCGCATCCACATCGCGACCGACCACGCGGGCCTCGACTTCTCGAGGTACCTCACCGACCACCTGACCGACGCCGGGCACGACGTCGTCGACCACGGACCGACCGCCTACGACGCGCTCGACGACTACCCGTCGTTCTGCATCCGCGCGGCCCGGGCCGTCGTCGCGGACCAGCGCGACGGCGCCACGGCGCTCGGCGTGGTGTTCGGCGGATCGGGCAACGGCGAGCAGATCGCGGCCAACAAGGTCGAGGGCGTGCGCGCGGCGCTCGTCTGGAACCTCTCGACCGCCGTGCTCGCGCGCCAGCACAACGACGCCAACGTGATCTCCATCGGCGCGCGCCAGCACACGGTCGAGGAGGCGACGGCCTTCATCGACGCCTTCATCGCCGAGCCGTTCTCCGGCGAGGAGCGGCATGCGCGCCGCATCGCGCAGCTCGCCGAGTACGAGACGACGGGGGCCATCGCCGGTCACCCCGTCACCGACTAGGCCGCCGTGCCCGAGGGGCATTCGATCCACCGGATCGCGAAGCAGTTCGAGGCGCACTTCGTGGGCGACGTCGTGCAGGCGTCGTCCCCGCAGGGCCGCTTCGCGGAGGGCGCCGCCGTGCTCGACGGCCGGCGGCTGGTCGCGGCGAAGGCCGTCGGCAAGCAGATGTTCCTCGAGTTCGACGGCGACGTCTGGCTCCGCGTGCACCTCGGCCTCTACGGCGCGTGGGACTTCGCCGGAGACGTCACGACGCTCAACCGGATGGGCCAGAACGGCATGCGCGGCGACGTCCCCGTCGACGACAGGGTCGACGACGCGCCCGTGGACTCCGACGCGGAGGACTCGCTCGCCAGCATCGGCGCGCCCCGTCGCGCGCGACTGCGGATGGCGGAGCAGGAGAAGGTGCACGACCCGTTCTCCGCCGAGGCGTGGCCGCCCGAGCCGGTGGGCCAGGTGCGCGTGCGCCTGCTCACCGAGCGCGCCGTGGCGGATCTCCGCGGTCCCACCGCGTGCGTCGTGGCGAGCCCCGAGGAGGTGCAGCAGGCCGTCGACAAGCTCGGCCCGGATCCCCTCGTCGACGGGGGCAGGCGCTCGGAGGACCGCTTCACGGCCACGGTGCGCAAGAAGCCGACGGCCATCGGCCTGCTCCTCATGGACCAGTCCGTGGTCAGCGGCATCGGCAACGTGTACCGGGCCGAGCTGCTGTTCCGCGCACGGCAGAACCCGCACACGCCGGGGCGCGCCGTGCCCGAGGACGTCGTGCGCGGCCTGTGGAGGGACTGGTCGAAGCTCCTGCGGAAGGGCGTTGAGGTGGGCCAGATGATGACCATGGACGGCCTCCGCGGCAAGAAGCTCGAGGCCGCGCTCCGCAACCGCGCGGACCGGCACTGGGTCTACCACCGCGAGGGGCTGCCGTGCCGCGTGTGCGGCACGAACATCGTGATGGAGGAGGCGGCGGGCCGGAAGCTGTACTGGTGCCCGTACTGCCAGGCGTGATGCTCCGGTGAACCGCGGAGGGGCACGGATCCGATCGGATCCGGGCCCCTCGACCGTCGCGGCGGATGCTGCGGCCGGTGCTACTCGCTGATGTGGGCGAAGAGGAACCAGCGGTCCTTCTCGAGCCCGCGGGCGATCTCGATGGCGACGTCCTGGCTGTTGACGTCGATCTCGCCGAGCTCCTGCACGGCGCGGTTC
This sequence comes from Clavibacter capsici, assembly GCF_001280205.1. NCBI lineage: Bacteria > Bacillati > Actinomycetota > Actinomycetes > Micrococcales > Microbacteriaceae > Clavibacter > Clavibacter capsici. Next base: position 1,460,302 of record NZ_CP012573.1, read on the forward strand.
ACGAGCTCCATCGTCGCGTCGATCTGCGCGATGACCTCGGCGATCGTCGCGCTCGACTGGCGGAAGCCGGGGGTGAGGGGCGCCGTGGTGGTCGAGGCGGCGACCGTCTCGATGCGGGCGTCGACGGGCAGGCCGAGGGCGACGACGCGCTCGGCGGCGGTGTCGGCCCAGTCCTGCGCGTGGGAGACCAGGACGTCGAGGAACTCGTGGACGCCGATGAAGTTGGCGCCGCGGACGTGCCAGTGCGCCTGCTTGCCGTTGACGGCGAGGGCCTGGAGGTTGACGGCGACGGGGCTGAGGAACTGCGCGACGCCGGCGGCGACGTCGGCGGATGCGGAGCTGGTGGGGACGTGGACGGTGTCGGTCATGGGTTCTCTCCTCGAGCGTCGGATGACGGTCTGCGGGCTGCGGACGATGCCGTCAATCTCGCGCATCCCGCCGCCGCCCGCAAGCAAGCTGAGGCATGGCTTACCGGTCGGCGGCGCGGATCCACGGGCATCGGCGGAGCGCGCTCACCGGAGCGCCGAGACGCGGGCCGCCACCTCCTTGACGTCGCGGATCCGCCGCTCGTACCGCGCCGCCACGGCGATGAGCACGACGCCGCCGACTCCCGCCCATGCCCACCAGGGGACGGTGGCGGAGGCCTCCCGGATCCACGGCCACAGCTGCGCGACCGCGTGCACCAGCAGGACGCCTGCGCCGATGAGGAAGGGCGCGCGGAGCCTCAGCCGCGCACCGGCGAGCAGGGTCGCGAGCGCGAGGATCCCGAGGCCCACGATGCGCCAGGCGGGGCTGGGGCCGAGGTCGGCGAGGAGCGGCGGGACGAGCAGGACGAGGAGTCCCGGGCCCAGGTGCCGCATGCTGCCGGCCGATGCATCGCGGACCAGGCGCCGCGAGCCGACGACGAGGAGCGCCGCGGCGATCGGCACCGTGACCGTCTCGACCGGGTCCGCCGAGCCCGTGAGGACGAGGACGGCGGCGACCAGCCCGCCGACGACGAGCGCCGCGAGGGCGAGGACGCGGTCCTGCAGCGGGGGAGCGGCGCCGGGCCCATCGGTCGGGCGTGCGTCCACCGTGCTCGCCGTCGCGGGCGCCGCTGCCGACGCGTCCGCCGCGGCCGTCACGAGCGGGGGCGAGCAGGCGACGTGGAGCGCGGCGATCAGGGTGACCAGGAGGGCCGAGCGCAGGCCGACCCCGTCCATCGACTCGGCGTGGGCGCGGAGGATCCCGGCTGTCCCCACCGCGCCCGCGCCCACGAGCGCGACGAGCGCGACGATGCGGGGCGCGGCGTGGAGCAGGGCGTCGGCGGATCCGCGGATCCCGTTCGCCGCGCTCCCCCCTGCGTCCGACTTCCCGGCGGTGCCGGTCGATGCGACCGGCGAGGCGCCTGCGGCCCCGCTGCTGCCGGTGCGGCCCGACGGGCGGGCGGGCATCAGGGCGACGGCGAGCACGAGGACGACAGCCGCGGTGAGCGTCCAGAGGTCCGTGCGTCCGAACGTCGCCGGCTCGTATGCGTCGAGCTGGGCGACTGCGCGCCCGAAGCCGACGACAGGGACGGCGATACCGGCCGCCGCTCCCGTCGCGAGGAGGAGCCACCCCGTCGGGGATGCGGCGTCCGAGCGACGCAGAGCGGCCGCGGCGAGGAGCAGGACGGCGCCGGCGGCGGCGCCGAGCACCAGGGCGCGGACGGGCGTCCCGGTCCAGGACGCGACGGCCGTGGGCAGGGACGCGAGGAGCAGGGCGCCGAGGAGGACGGGCGCCGCGCCGGATGCCCGAGGCGCGACAGGACGCCGTCGACCGGGCAGTCCGCGGTGGAGGAGCGCGGCCACGATGAGCAGCACCCCCGCTGGCGGGAGGACGTACGGCTCGACCGCGTCGACGCGGCCTCGGCCGAGCGCGACCCACAGGGCGGCGGAGCCGAGAGCGAGGGCGACCCAGCCGACGTGGCGCCGCATGCGCGACCCCGGGCCCGAGGACACGAGGAGCGCGGTCACGCCCGACAGGAGGAGGGCGACGGGGAGCCCGGCCGCGTCGGAGGCCGCGCCGACCACGACGGTGCCGACCACGAGCACGCCCGCCCCGGCATCGGCGGCGTGCCGCAGGATGCGGTCGGCCGGACTCGACGCGGATGCCGGGACGGGGTCCGGAGCCCGGTTCCGGAGCCGGTCGGCGGCACCGACCGCGGCGGCGAGCACGGCGACGATCGCCGGTACGGCGAGCGCGGCGGGCTCCAGGGCCGTGTAGCCGCCGCGCCAGGCGAGCAGCGCCACCACCACGGCACCGAGCAGGGCGACCGCTGCGCATGCGGCGAGCACTCGCCGGTGCACGGACCGGAGCACGAGGAGCACCCCGGCTCCCGCGACGAGCGACACGCTCCCGACGAGAGGCCGGACGACGCCGTCGCCGACGCCCACCGACGCGAGCATCACGACGCTCACGAGCGCGGTGGTCGCCATCCAGGCGGATGCGGCGACGCGGGCGTCCTCCGGGCCGCGGGAGCCGCGGAGGACGAGGGCCCCGATCCCGATGAGGAGGACCGCCGTGATCGTCAGCTGCAGGTCGACGACCGGCGTCCGGTCGACGAGGCCGCCCGCGAGGCGGAGCGCTCGGACGCCGCCCACGGCCAGGATCCCGCTGCCGCCGCCGATCACGACCGCCCGCACCAGCGGGCGCACGGGGACGCCACGCGACGCAGGGCGGCGGCCGCCGTGAGCGCGAGGGCCGCGCAGATGTCGATGAGGAGGGTTGGCCGGAGCACGTCGTCGGGGCGACCCACGGCGGCGAGCGGCAGCACTACCGTCAGCATGCCCGCGAGGGTGAGCGCCGTGACACCACGCCGGACGCGCGGCCCGGCCGGTGACGTCGTCCCTTCGTCGTCGACCCGGACCGCCGCGCGATGCATGAGCGCCGCCACCAGGAGCAGGGTGCCCGCGACGGGCAGCCAGTAGGCCTCGGGCGTGGTCGCGCCGACCGCGAGCAGCCGTGACCACAGCGCCGCGATCCCCGCACCGAGCGCCGTCCAGCCCCACGCGCGGCGGGCGCTGCGGGACACGAGCAGCCCGTCGTGGGCGTACGAGAGGACGAGGGCCGTGGCGGCCAGGACGAGCAGCGGGATCCACAGGAGCTCGCGCCCCGCGCGCGACGGGTCGAAGGTGACGGCCGCGAGCAGCGCCCCGCCCGCCACGACGACCGCACCGACGTCGAGGGCGACGCGCAGCGCGGGGGAGACCTGCCGGTACGCGAGCAGGGCGGCCGTGACGACGAGGAGCGCGACCCCGGCGGGGACCGCCCCGTGGGGCGTGGCGCCGCGCTCGACGAGGGCGCCGGCGGTGAGGACCGCGAGCAGCAGCGCCGGGGCGACGAGGCCCGCGGTCGTGAGCCGCCATCGGCGGAGCGCCGTGCTCCCGGCGGGTCGCGGGGCGCCGGACTGCTCGTCCGGGCGGGGCGCACGCGCAGGGAGGGCGACGCGCCGGACGCCGCCGACGGTCCACGCGACGAGGCCGGCGACGAGCGCGACCTGCGCGGCGATGGACCAGACGGGCGGTCCCGTGAGGACGCCGCCCACGCGATCCGCCCCGACGATCGCGACGACGAGCGACATGGCGCCTGCCGGAAGCAGGACGGTCGCGAGCAGGGCGCGTCGTCGCACCCCTGGATGCCGAGGGAGGACGCCGGAGACGAGGACGGTCAGCGCGGAGCTCAGCAGGAGGAGCACGACGGGATCCGCGGCACCGTCGAGGGTGCTCGACGAGGGCGTGGCCCCGATGACGCGCGCGTCGACGAGGGACGGGGCGAGGCCCCCCGCGGCGACGAGGCCCGCCAGCGCGGCTCCCGCCGTGGCGAGGCGTGCGGTGTCGTCGGTCCGCGCGGTCCGGGATGCGACGACGAGGAGCAGGACGACGAGCGGGGTGATCGCCCACCAGGTGCCCGTGCTCGCCCAGGAGGCGGCCCAGGCCAGCGCACCGGCCGCGAGCGACAGCGCCACGAGCGGGGCCGCCGGGACGAGCGACGTGCGGGCGGGCGGGGCGGGGACGACGGCGGGGGACTCGGACCCCGTGGGCACCGGTGCGGACGGAGCGCCCGGCGTGCCCTCGTCGAGGCGCGTTTCGGCCTGCGCGTCCGCATCGCCCGGAACGAGGAGCGCATCGTCGCCGTCTTGCGGGACGAGCGCTCGACCCCGCGGGGAGAGCCGCCAGGCGAGCGCACCCGCGGAGACGAGGAGGTACGCACCCGCCACCATGGCGATGGGTCCGAGCGCGGGGATCGCGGCGACCAGCGTCGCGGCCCCGGCCCACGCGAGGAGCGCTCGGCGCTCCCGCAGTCGGCGTGCGGCGTGGGCGGCGGCGATCGCGAGGATCCAGACCGCGACGAGACCGAGCGCCGCCGCTCGGACGTCGCCGGGGAGATCGGCGATGTCGCTCGTCCGACCCAGGACGACGGCATCGTCGAGCGGACCCCGCCCCCATGGCGGCAGGCCGACGACGAGCGCGGCCGTGATGCCACCGAGGGCCGCGACCGCGGCGGGCAGGCCGGCGATGATCGCCACGACGAGGGCGGACACGGCCGCGACCCGGGCCGTGCCGGCGACGAGGGGCTCGTGCAGGCGGCGCGCGGCCACGTCGAGGGCGGCCGCGACGAGGGCGGCGGCCACGAGCTGCGCGCAGAACGTGAGGAGCGCGGGTCCGCCCGCGAGGGCCGTCACCGGGAGGGCGGCGGCCGCCCCGACGCCGGCGACCGCGGCGGCGAGCACCCGCAGCGGATCCGAGGCGGACGCGACCGCGTCGGTCATCGCGGGTCCCGCGTCGGTCACGATCCCCGGGGTCTCGTCGACCGGCCGGGGCAGGTCGGCCTCGGACGTCGGCCATGCCGCATGGGCGTCGTCGTGTCCGCGGTCGGCGCGGGACGCCGGTCGCGCGAGCGCCCAGGCGTGCGCGCCGCTGGCGACGGCCGCGACCAGGAGCGGGAGCGCAGGGACGGCGTCGGGGTCGACGGCGCTGGCGGCGCCGGCCACGACCGCCGCCGTGGCGCTCACGACGCCGACCGCGCGGAGGATCCGACGCTCGAGGGCGTCGGGCAGCGCTGTGGCACCCGAGCGCGGAGCCGCGTGCACGAGGGCCACGGCGGACGCGGCGGCCAGGGCGAGCGCGGTGCGGGTCCCGGCATCGGCCGAGGGGATGGCGCCCACCAGCAGACCGGCGGCGACGCTCAGCCCGGCCCAGCCCGCGATGCCCGCCACGCGGATCCGCAGCAGGGGTCGGAGGGCGAGGAGCCCGGCCGACACCACGAGCGTGCCGAGGCCGAAGTGGAGGAACGGGTCGTTCGAGGCGGCGCCCGCCAGGTCGTAGGAGCGCACGGCCCAGACATCCAGGTGCAGCAGCACGATGCCGACCACGCCGACGGCCTCGGCCGTGCCGGGCAGTCGGCGCCGGGCCAGGATGCCCGCCGCCGCGAGCGCGGCGAGGGTGACGGACGCCGTGATGGCCGCGCGCACGACGAGCCCGTAGGTGACGAACGCGTAGACCACGTAGAAGACCGCGGCGACGGAGAGCAGCACCACGCCGATGGCGAGCAGCACGGCGGGGACGCTGATCCGGCGCCGAGGCGCCGCGGGCACCTCGGGCGCAGCGGGCACGGGCGGGTGGACCTCGACAGGCGGCTCCGGCCTGGCGGAGGGCACCGGCGCCGCCTCGACCGGCGCCGCCAGGTCGACGTCCGCGCCGGGATCCGCTGCCCGCGCGAGGACGGCCGCGTGCTCCTCGGCGGCGGCCGTGGACCACATCCGCATCGACGCGAGCAGCCGCTCGCGTTCCGCGATCGCCTCCACCACGCGCCGGGACGCGTCGAGGACGTCAGCCGCGTCGGGAGCGCGGACGTCGAGCCCGCAGCGCCCGCAGACGAGCGCGTCGAGGACGGCGAGGCAGGACGGGCACAGGTCGGTGCGGAGGAGGTCGTCCGGCCGCCCGGCCCAGGGCTGCGCGCCGATCCGTGATCCCCGTGCGTCGTCCTCGACCATGCAGCCCCCCGAGCTCGCCCATGCGGAAGCTCCCAGGCTATCCACGGAGAGGGACGCTACCGGTGCCGACGCTCACGACACGACGGGATGCCCCGATCGGGGGATGCCCGCGCTGCGCCGGAGGTGTGGAGGACGGGCGGCGAGAAGCGACGACCACGATGGAGGGGATGACGGGAATCGAACCCGCGTGATCAGTTTGGAAGACTGAGGCTCTACCATTGAGCTACATCCCCGCGACGCCGGCACCACCGCCCCCGAGGGGCCGTGCGCCGGATGCGCGGGATCCAGCGTAGCGCAGCCTCCCGCCGCCGGTGACCAGCGGCGGGCATGAGTCGGATAGGCTGTGCCACGGTCGGATCGGCTCCCGCGCGCCTGCACGTCAGGGGCGCACGGTGCCCGCCTCGACCGAGGGAATGCGTGGCAGCCGGGGCGTAGCGTAGTGGCTAGCGCGTCCGCTTTGGGAGCGGAAGACCGCAGGTTCGAGTCCTGTCGCCCCGACCACATCCCCGACGACGAAATGCCGTCTCAGCCGAGGCGCGTACCGCGATTACAGGAGAACTCCACACGTGAAGACCACGGTCGAAAAGCTGAGCCCCACGCGCGTCAAGCTCGCGATCTCTGCCACCCCCGAAGACCTGAAGCCGCACATCGACCACGCCTACGGCCACATCGCCGAGCAGGTCAACATCCCCGGCTTCCGCAAGGGCAAGGTGCCGCCCGCCATCATCGACCAGCGCGTCGGCCGCGAGGCCGTGCTGGAGCACGCGGTGAACGACGGCATGGACGGCTTCTACCAGGCCGCCGTCAAGGAGACGGACATCCGTCCCCTCGGCCGCCCCGAGGCCGACGTCAAGGAGTGGCCCGGCAAGGACCTCACCGGCGAGCTGCTCCTCGAGATCGAGGTCGACGTCCGCCCCGAGTTCGACCTCCCGTCCTACGAGGGCCTCGAGCTCACGGTGGACTCCGTCGAGGTCACCGACGACGAGGTCGGCACCGAGCTCGACTCCCTCCGCAGCCGCTTCGGCACGCTGATCACGGTGGACCGCCCCGCGAAGACGGGCGACTTCGTCCAGATCGACCTCACCGCCACGATCGCCGGCAACGCCGTCGACACCGCGAGCGGCATCTCCTACGAGCTCGGCTCCGGCGACCTCATCGACGGCATCGACGAGGCCCTCGAGTCCCTCACCGCCGGCGAGAGCACCACCTTCGAGTCGAAGCTGCTCGGCGGCGACAACGAGGGCGAGACGGCCGAGATCGCCGTCACCGTCCAGTCCGTCAAGGAGCGCGAGCTGCCCGAGGCCGACGACGACTTCGCGCAGATCGCCAGCGAGTTCGACACCATCGACGAGCTGCGCGCGGACCTCAAGGTCCAGGTCGGCAAGTCCAAGGTCTTCGGCCAGGTCACCCAGGCCCGCGACCAGATCGTCGACAAGCTCCTCGAGACCGTCGAGATCCCCGTGCCCGAGAAGCTCGTCGAGGACGAGGTGCACCGCCACCTCGAGAACGAGAACCGCCTCGAGGACGACGTGCACCGCGCCGAGGTCAAGGAGTCCAGCGAGAAGGCATTCCGCCAGCAGCTGCTCCTCGACGTCATCGCCGAGAAGGAGGAGCTGAAGGTCAGCCAGGACGAGCTGACCCAGTACCTCATCCAGGGCGCGCAGCAGTACAACATGGAGCCGAACGAGTTCGTCCAGGTGCTGCAGCAGAACAACCAGATCCCCGCCATGGTCGGCGAGGTCGCGCGCAACAAGGCCCTCGCGGTCGTGCTCGACAAGGCGCGCGTCGTCGACGCCGACGGCAAGGTCGTCGACGTGACCGAGTTCACGCAGCCGGTCGTGCGCGACGCGGACGCGGTGGACGCGGAGCCCGCCGCGGACGCGGACGCGGACGCCGTCGCCGCCGACGCCCCCGCGGAGGAGGCCGCCGAGGCGCCCGTCGCCGAGGAGAAGCCGAAGAAGAAGGCGGCGCCCAAGAAGAAGGCCGCCGAGAAGGCCGCCGACTCCGAGTAGTCGACACCCGTCGACCGCGCACCGCGGTCGGCACCACGAGGGCCCGGGGAGCTGATGCTCCCCGGGCCCTCGTGCGCGCGGCGGCTGCGCTCTCCGCCCGCGACGGCTCGGCTCTCCGCCCGCGGCGAACACGGGCATCGGCGCGGATCCGCTCCGATAGATTCATGACTCGAAGCGACGAATGAATGGGAGCTCGAACAATGGCCGAACCGACACTGGTACCCGGTGTTTTTGACCGACTGCTGAAGGACCGCATCATCTGGCTCGGATCCGAGGTCCGCGACGACAACGCGAACGAGATCTGCGCGAAGATCCTGCTGCTGGCGGCGGAGGATTCCGAGAAGGACATCTTCCTCTACATCAACTCGCCCGGCGGTTCCATCACCGCGGGGATGGCCATCTACGACACCATGCAGTTCGTCCCCAACGACATCGTCACCGTCGGGATCGGCATGGCCGCCTCGATGGGCCAGCTCCTCCTCACGAGCGGCACCAAGGGCAAGCGCTACATCACGCCGAACGCGCGCGTGCTGCTGCACCAGCCCCACGGCGGCTTCGGCGGCACGTCGAGCGACATCCAGACGCAGGCCCAGCTCATCCTCTCGATGAAGCAGCGCCTCGCCGAGATCACCGCGGGCCAGACCGGCAAGACGGCGGAGCAGATCAACGAGGACGGCGACCGCGACCGCTGGTTCACCGCGCAGGAGGCCCTCGAGTACGGCTTCGTCGACCACATCCGCGAGTCGGCGACCGACGTCGTCGGCGGCGGCGGCACCGAGACCTCCTAGAGCCCGCGACATTCGAGACAGGTAAGAGAAGAGAACATGGAACTCCCCACCTTCGGCGGCGCCCGCGGCGCCGGCTCCACCGCCACGAGCCCGTCGTCGCGGTACATCCTCCCCAGCTTCGAGGAGCGCACGGCCTACGGCTACAAGCGCCAGGACCCCTACGCCAAGCTCTTCGAGGACCGCATCATCTTCCTCGGCGTGCAGGTCGACGACGCGTCGGCCGACGACGTCATGGCGCAGCTGCTCGTGCTCGAGTCGATGGACCCCGACCGCGACATCGTCATGTACATCAACTCGCCCGGCGGCTCGTTCACGGCCATGACGGCGATCTACGACACCATGCAGTACGTGTCGCCGCAGATCCAGACGGTGTGCCTCGGCCAGGCGGCCTCGGCCGCGGCCGTGCTGCTCGCGGGCGGCGCGCCCGGCAAGCGCCTCGCGCTGCCGAACGCCCGCGTGCTGATCCACCAGCCCGCCACGGGCGAGTCGAGCGGCGGCCAGGCCTCCGACATCGAGATCCAGGCGGCGGAGATCATGCGCATGCGCTCCTGGCTCGAGGACACGCTCGCGAAGCACACCAACCGCGACCGCGACCAGATCAACCGCGACATCGAGCGCGACAAGATCCTCGGCGCGGACGAGGCCCTCGAGTACGGCCTCATCGACCAGGTGCTCACCTCGCGCAAGAACCTGACGGCGGCGATCCCCGCCCGCTAGGCCCGCACGGACGAGGAGGGGCGGTCGGCATCAGCCGACCGCCCCTCCGTCGTCCCCGCGGTGGATCAGGCCGCGGGCTCCTCCAGCTCGCCGCGCTCGATCGCCTCCCGCTCGAGCTCCCGCACGATGGGCAGCACCTCGGTGCCGAACCGCTCGATGTCCTCGAGGTAGTGCAGGAAGCCGAGGAGCAGCAGGTCCACCCCGCGCTTGCGGTACTCCACCATGCGGCGCGCGATCTGCTCCGGCGTGCCGATGAGGCCCGTGCGGAACCCGTCGTTGTACTGCACGAGGTCGCGGAAGGTGGAGTCGGACCACATGCCCTTGCCGTCGCCGGTGGAGGCCCCCGCCTGCTTCACCGCCTGCCGGAAGCCCTCGACGGCGTCGGGGTTCGCCTTCGCGATGATCTCCTCGAGGACGTCCTGGGCCTCCTGCTCCGTGTCGCGCGCGATGACGAAGCCGTTGAGGCCGAACCGGACGCGCTCGGTGCGGCCGGCCGCCCGGGCGGAGGCGAGGACGTCGCGTCGCTGCTCCTCGAAGCCCGCGAAGTCCTTGCCGTTGGAGAAGTACCAGTCGGTGACGCGCCCGCCCATCTCGCGGGCGTCCGTGCTGTTGCCGCCCATGAAGATCTCGGGGTGGGCGCGGCCGGGGACGGCGACGGGCGGCGGCTTGAGCGTGAAGTCGTGGATCCGGTAGAAGTCGCCCAGGTGCGTGAAGTCCTTCTCCGTCCAGAGGCCGCGGAGCACGCGGATGAACTCCTCGGTGCGGCGGTAGCGCTCCCCGTGCTCGAGCCACGGCTCGCCGAAGCCGACGAACTCGTCCTTGAGCCAGCCGGAGACGACGTTCACGGCGGCGCGGCCGTGCGACATGTGGTCGGCCGTGATGATCCACTTCGCCAGCACGCCCGGGTGCCAGAGGCCCGGGTGCACGGCGGCGATCACCTTGAGGCGCTCGGTGGCGAGCAGGAGGCCCAGCGAGAACGACGTCGACTCGTGCTGCTGGTCGGCGCCGTAGGAGGCGGCGTAGCGGACCTGGCTCAGCGCGTAGTCGAAGCCGTTCCGCTCGGCGAGCTGGGCGACGCGGACGTTGAAGTCGAAGTCGAAGTGGGTGCGCTGCTCGATGTCGCTCGTCACGAGGCCGCCCGAGACGTTCGGGACCCAGTAGGCGAAGGACAGCGCGTCGGGGGATGCGGTGGCGGTGTTCTCGGTCATGCGGACATGGTGGGGGCGGCCGCTGGGGCGCACCCCGAGTGTTGCGTCGTGTGACGGATGCCACGCGACGGGCCGTGCTCCCAGGCGTCCGGGCTATGTCCGACGCACGGGTTAGGCTCGTGGCACACCGCACGACTTCCGGGGAGGCATTCATGGCACGCATCGGCGAGAGCGCGGATCTGCTCAAGTGCTCCTTCTGCGGGAAGAGCCAGAAGCAGGTCCAGCAGCTGATCGCGGGACCGGGCGTCTACATCTGCGACGAGTGCGTGGAGCTCTGCAACGAGATCATCGAGGAGCGCCTGGCCGAGGCCAGCGAGGAGACGACCGGCGAGTTCGACCTCCCCAAGCCGAAGGAGATCTTCGGCTTCCTCGACGAGTACGTCATCGGGCAGGAGGCCGCGAAGCGCGCGCTGTCCGTCGCCGTGTACAACCACTACAAGCGCGTGCGCGCCGTCGGCACCATCGGCCCGGCCGAGACCGTGGGCGACGAGATCGAGATCGCGAAGAGCAACATCCTCCTCATCGGCCCCACCGGCTGCGGCAAGACCTACCTCGCGCAGACCCTCGCCAAGCGCCTCAACGTGCCGTTCGCCGTCGCCGACGCGACGGCGCTCACGGAGGCGGGCTACGTCGGCGAGGACGTGGAGAACATCCTCCTGAAGCTCATCCAGGCGGCCGACTACGACGTGAAGCGCGCCGAGACCGGCATCATCTACATCGACGAGGTCGACAAGATCGCGCGCAAGGCCGAGAACCCGAGCATCACGCGCGACGTGTCGGGTGAGGGCGTGCAGCAGGCGCTGCTGAAGATCCTCGAGGGCACGGTCGCCTCGGTGCCGCCGCAGGGCGGGCGCAAGCACCCGCACCAGGAGTTCATCCAGGTCGACACCACCAACGTGCTCTTCATCGTGGCCGGCGCGTTCGCCGGGCTCGAGGACATCATCAGCAGCCGCGCCGGCAAGAAGGGCATCGGCTTCGGCGCCCCGCTGCACCGCAAGGACGTGAACGCCGACGTGTTCGGCGAGGTGCTCCCGGAGGACCTGCACAAGTTCGGCCTGATCCCCGAGTTCATCGGCCGCCTGCCCGTGGTCACCACCGTCACGCAGCTCGACCAGCGGGCGCTCATGGAGATCCTCACGAAGCCCCGCAACGCGCTCGTGCGCCAGTACCAGCGCATGTTCGAGCTCGACGGCGTGGAGCTGGAGTTCGAGCAGGGAGCCCTGGAGGCCATCGCCGACCTCGCCGTGCTCCGGCAGACGGGTGCCCGCGGGCTCCGCGCCATCCTCGAGGAGGTGCTCGGGCCGATCATGTTCGACATCCCCTCGGACGACGAGGTGGGACGCGTGGTCATCACGCGCGAGTCGGTCGTGCAGAACGCGGCGCCCACCATCGTGCCCCGCGCCTCGATGCTCCGCGCGGAGAAGTCCGCCTGATCCCCGCCGGCACGACGCCGGTCCACGACGAGAGCGCCGCACCCCGGAAGGGGCGCGGCGCTCTCGTCGTGCGGGGGCCGGATCAGTCGGCGAGGCCCCGGCGCTCGAGGAGCGGCTCGATCACGGCGTCGCGCCCGCGGAAGTCCCGGTACGCCTCCAGGGGGTCCTTCGACCCGCCCACGCCGAGGAGCCGCGACCGGAACCGGTCGCCGTTCGCTCGCGTGAGGCCGCCGTTCTCGTGGAACCACTCCACGGTGTCGGCGTCGAGCACCTCGCTCCAGATGTACGAGTAGTAGCCCGCGTCGTAGCCGCCCGCGAACGTGTGCTGGAAGTAGCTCGACGCGTAGCGGGGGAGGACGCCCGGCACGTCGAGGCCGACGGCGGCGAGGGCGTCGGCCTGGAACGCGTCCACGTCCTCGACCACGTCGTCGACGCCGATGCGGTGCCACGCCTGGTCGAGGAGGGCCGCGCCCAGGTACTCGGAGGTGAGGAAGCCCTCGTTGAAGGCGCTCGACGCCTGGACCGCGGCGACGAGCTCGTCGGGCATGCGCTCGCCCGTCTCGTGGTGCACGGCGTAGGACGCGAGGACCTCCGGCCACAGCATCCACATCTCGTTCACCTGGCTGGGGAACTCGACGAAGTCGCGGAAGACGTTCGTGCCGGCGAAGCGCGGGTAGGTCACGCGGGCGAAGAGGCCGTGCAGGGCGTGGCCGAACTCGTGGAACAGCGTGTTCGTCTCGTCGTAGCTGAGGAGCGTGGGCTGACCCGCGGGCGGCTTCGGCACGTTGAGGTTGTTGAGCACGACCGTGGGCGTGTCGAGGAGGGCGCTCTGCGAGATGAGCGGGTTCATCCACGCGCCGCCGCGCTTCGAGTCGCGCGTGTGGAGGTCGAGCACGTAGAGGCCGACGGGGGAGCCGTCCTCGTCGCGGACCTCGAAGACGCGCGCGTCGGGGTGGTAGGCGACGATGTCGTCGCGCTCGGTGAAGGTGACGCCGTAGAGCGCGGTGGCGGCGCGGAAGACGCCGTCGCGGAGCACGCGGTCGGCCTCGAGGTAGGGGCGCATGCGCTCCGTGTCGACCGCGTAGCGCTCGGTGCGCACCTTCTCGCTGTAGAACGCCCAGTCCCAGGCGGCCAGCTCGAACGTGGGCTCGCCCTTCTCCTCCTGCGTCCGGTCGATCACGCGCTGCAGCTCGACGGCCTCGGCGCGCGCGTTGCGGGCGGCGGCCGGCGCGAGGCGGCCGAGCATGTCCGCGACGGCCTCCGGGGTCCGGGCCGTCTGGTCGGCGGTGACCGCGGCGGCGTGGCTCGGGAAGCCGAGGAGGGCCGCGCGCTCCGCGCGGAGCCGGGTGATCTCGAGCACCAGCGGGCGGTTGTCGTGCGCGTTCCCGCGGGCGCCGCGGGCGAGGGACGCCTCCATGATGCGCTGGCGGAGGCCCCGGTCCGTCAGCTGCGAGAGGTAGGGGTGCCCGGTGGGGAGCACCAGCGTGATGAGGTGCTTGCCGACGAGCCCGCGGTCGGCGGCGGCCTGCGCGGCGGCGGCGATCGCGCCGTCGCCCAGCCCGTCGAGCTCCGCGGCGTCGTCGACGACCACGGCGAGGTCGTTGGTGTCCTCGAGCAGGTTCGACTCGAATCGCGTGGTGAGGACGGAGAGGCGGCGGTTCAGGTCGCGCAGCCGGTCCTTCGCCGCGTCGTCGAGGCCGGCGCCGGCGATGGTGAACTCGGCGAGGTACCGTTCGACGAGGTAGACGGACTCGGCGTCGAGGCCCGACTCGTGTCGGGCGTCGTGCACGGCGCGGATCCGGGCGTACAGCCTGGCGTCGAGGCGGATCGCGTCCTCGTGGGCGGCGAGCTCCGGGGCGATCTCCGCGTCGAGGTCGCGCGTGAAGGGCGAGCTGTCGGCGGAGGAGAGGGTGAAGAAGACGTGGCTGACCCGGTCGAGCGTGCGGCCGGCGCGTTCGAGCGCGACCAGGGTGTTCTCGAACGTCGGCGGCTCGGTCTGCTCCGCGATGGCCGTCACCTCCGCGAGGTGCTCGGCGATGCCGGCCTCGAACGCGGGGCGGAAGTGCTCCTCGCGGATCTCGGCGAAGGGCGGCATGCCGTAGGGGAGGGTGCTCGGTTCGAGGAAGGGATTCGGGGGCGTCGTCATACTCCGAGCCTAGGCCGGGCGCCGACCTAGGCTCGGGGGGTGAACAGCGAGCGATACACCCACGGCCACCACGAGAGCGTCCTCCGCGTGCACAGCGCGCGGACCGTCCGGAACTCCGCCGCCTACCTCGAACCGCACCTGCGGGCGGGGCTCGACGTGCTCGACGTCGGGAGCGGCCCGGGCACCATCACGGTCGAGCTCGCCGACCTCGTCGCGCCCGGCCGCGTGGTCGGCCTCGACATGTCGGAGGACGTCGTGCGGCAGGCCGCGGAGCTGGCCGCGTCGCGCGGCACGGCGAACGTCGAGTTCGTCACCGGATCCGTGTACGAGCTGCCCTACGCCGACGCCTCCTTCGACGTCGTGCACGCGCACCAGGTGCTGCAGCACGTTTCGGATCCCGTCCGCGCCCTCGCCGAGATGCGGCGCGTGACGCGCCCCGGCGGGCTCGTGGCGGCGCGCGACGTCATCTACTCGAAGGTCGCGCTGCACCCGGAGACGGACGGCCTCCGGCTCTGGGCCGACGTGTACCTGCCCGTGCACCGGGCGAACGGCGGCGAGCCCGACGCGGGATCCCGCCTCAAGGCGTGGGCGCGCCAGGCCGGCTTCACGGAGATCACGTCGAGCGCGTCGGTGTGGTGCTTCTCCTCCGACGACGAGCGCGCCTGGTGGGGCGGCGCGTGGGCCGACCGCGCGGTCGCGTCGTCGTTCGCGGGCCAGGCCCTCGAGGGCGGGTTCGCGACCGACGACGACCTGCAGGTCATCCGCGCCGGATGGCAGGGCTGGGCCGCCGACGAGGACGGGTTCCTCGCGATGCCGCACGGGGAGATCCTCGCGCGACGCTGACCCGGTACCCGCACCGCACGGACGCGCCGACCCGAGGGCCGGCGCGTCCGTCATGCGGTCAGGCGGGGGAGCCCGTCAGTCGTCGAACGGGTCGTCGGTGCTCTCGCCCGGGATGGTGATGGTGGCGGCGTCCTCGATCGGGTCGTACCGGATCACCGTGCCGTCGTCGAGCTCGACCACGGGCTTGCGCTCGAGCCAGGTGAGCGTCCACCGCCACGCGGACGTGTCGGTCGCGAGCGCGACCACGTCCTTCTCGACGGTCTTCACCGCGAGGAGGACGACCTCGGGGAGCTCCGCCGGGGCGTCGCCGCCGACGGGCCAGCGCGTGCCGAGCTGCATCAGACGTCCTGCTCGTAGGTGACCCAGGTGGTGCGGCGGGCGACCCGGTCGTAGAGGCGCTGCGCGTCGGCGTTGTCCTCCGCGGTGATCCAGCGGAGCAGGCTCGCGCCGTCGCGGCGGGCGACGTCGGCCACCGCGGCGAGGAGCTGCTCGCCCACGCCCTGGCGGCGCGAGACCTCACGCACGTACAGGTCGTCGACCAGGAGGCCGTCGGTGCCGCGCGCGAGGCGGGAGAAGCGGTGGAAGTGGGCGAGGCCGACGAGGGCGCCCTCGTGGGCGTCGTCGACCGCGACGAGCGCGGAGCTGGCGTGGGAGTCGTCGATGAGGTGGCTCCAGGCGAGGACCGCGCTCTCGTCCGTCAGCTCGGTGCCGTAGAACTCGGCGTAGCCCGCGAACAGGTCGAACCAGGGGAAGAAGTCGCCGTCGCGGACGGGGCGGATCGAGATGGTCATGCGTCGGTCTCCTCGTGCTGCTCGGCGGTCGCGAGCGTGATGCGGGTGACGGCGGGGCCGTCCCCCTCGGTGAAGGTCAGGTCGGTGATGCGGCCCACGGCGCGGAGGTCCCGCGCCACGAGCTCGAGCGAGCGGATGTCCTCGGCGGACGCGGAGACGACGGCCTCGGCGACGGGCGTCTTCTGCGAGGCCTTGGCGTCCGTCTTCGCGCGGCGGATGCCGACGAGCGCGCGTCCGGCGAGGGCGAGCAGCCGCGGATCCGCCGTGCCGCCGGTGGCCGGCGCGTCCGGGGTCGGGGCGGTCGGCCAGGCGGCGGTGTGGATCGAGCCGTCGTGCGACCAGCTCCACGCCTCCTCGGCCGCGAACGGCACGAAGGGCGCGAACAGGCGCAGCAGCACGTCGAGGGCCTCGCGGAGCGCGGCGACCGCGGATCCCCGGTCGGCCGGGTCGGCGTCGGCCGAGTACGCGCGGTCCTTGACGAGCTCCAGGTAGTCGTCGCAGAAGGTCCAGAAGAAGCTCTCCGTGACCTCGAGGGCGCGCGCGTGGTCGTACTCCTCGAGCGCCGTGGTCGCGGTCTCGACGACCTCGGCGAGGGCGGCGAGCATGCCGACGTCGATGGCGTGCGTGGCCCGGGCGCCCTCCGGCGCCTCGAAGGACAGGATGAACTTCGCGGCGTTGAGGACCTTGATCGCGAGCCGGCGGCCGATCTTGATCTGCGTCGGGTTCTGCGGGTCCATCGCGGCGTCGACGCCGAGGCGGGCGGACGCGGCCCAGTAGCGCACCGCGTCGGAGCCGAACTGCTCGAGAGTGGCCGCCGGGGTCACGACGTTGCCCTTCGACTTCGACATCTTCTTGCGGTCGGGGTCGAGGATCCAGCCGGAGATCGCGGCCGTCCTCCACGGGGCGGCGCCGTGCTCGAGCTCGGCGCGCAGCACCGTGGAGAAGAGCCACGTGCGGATGATGTCCTGGCCCTGCGGGCGCATGGAGAACGGGAAGACGAGGTCGAACAGCTCCGGGTCGCGCTCCCAGCCGCCCGCGAGCTGCGGGGTGAGGGACGAGGTGGCCCAGGTGTCCATGACGTCGAGCTCGCCCTGGAAGCCGCCGGGGACGCCGCGCTGGTCCTCGGTGTAGCCGGGGGCGGGATCCGACGACGGGTCGACCGGCAGCTGGTCCTCGGTGGGCGTGATGGCCTTCTCGAACTCCGGGTTGCCGTCGGCGTCGAGCGGGTACCAGACGGGCAGCGGCACGCCGAAGAAGCGCTGGCGGGAGACGAGCCAGTCGCCGTTGAGGCCGCCGACCCAGTTCTCGTAGCGCACGCGCATGAAGTCGGGCACGAAGCCGATCTCGCGGCCGCGGGAGAGGAGGCCCTGGCGCAGCTCCTCGTCGCGCCCGCCGTTGCGGATGTACCACTGGCGGGTCGAGACGATCTCGAGGGGCTTGTCGCCCTTCTCGTAGAACTTGACGGGGTGGGTGATCTTGCGCGGCTCGCCGATCAGGTCGCCGGACTCCGTGAGGAGCTCGACCATGGCGGCCTTCGCGGAGAAGACGGTCTTGCCGGCGAGGGCGGCGTACGCCTCGCGGCCCGCCGCCGACGTGATGGCGGCGGGCGCCTCGGAGACGATGCGGCCGTCGAAGCCGACGATCGCGCGGTTCTCCAGCTGCAGCTCGCGCCACCAGACGACGTCGTTGAGGTCGCCGAAGGTGGAGACCATGGCGATGCCGGATCCCTTGTCGGGCTGCGCGAGGTGGTGCGCGAGCACGGGGACCTCGACGCCGAAGACGGGGGTCGTGACGGTGGTGCCGAACAGGCCCTGGTAGCGCTCGTCGTCGGGGTGCGCGACGAGGGCGACGCACGCGGCGAGGAGCTCGGGGCGCGTGGTGTCGATGATGACGTCGTCGCCGCCCGCGCGGTGGAAGGCGAGCCGGTGGTAGGCGCTCGGCTGCTCGCGGTCCTCGAGCTCGGCCTGCGCGACCGCGGTGCGGAAGGTCACGTCCCAGAGCGTGGGCGCGTCGGCCTGGTACGCCTCCCCGCGGGCGAGGTTGCGGAGGAAGGCGCGCTGCGACGCGACCTGCGCCTCGGCGCCGATGGTGCGGTAGCTCTGGCGCCAGTCGACGCTGAGGCCGAGGGTGCGGAAGAGGTCCTCGAACTGCTTCTCGTCCTCCTCGGTGAGGCGCTCGCACATCTCGATGAAGTTGCGGCGGGAGATGGGCTGCTGGTCGCCGGGCTTCGACGTGCCGCCGGTCTCCGCGGGCTGGTAGGCGGGGTCGTAGGGGAGCGTCGGGTCGCAGCGGACGCCGTAGAAGTTCTGCACGCGGCGCTCGGTGGGGAGCCCGTTGTCGTCCCAGCCGAGCGGGTAGAAGACGCTCTCGCCGCGCATCCGGCGGTAGCGGGCGATCACGTCGGTGTGCGTGTAGCTGAAGACGTGGCCGATGTGGAGGGATCCGCTCGCCGTGGGCGGCGGGGTGTCGATGGAGAAGACGGTGCCGGCGGCGGCCTCGTCGCGGCGGAAGTCGTACGTGCCGTCGGCCTGCCAGCGGCCGCCCCACTTGGCCTCGAGGCCCTCGAGGGCCGGCTTGTCGGGGACCCGGGCCACCTGGCCGGTCGCCTCCTGCGCGGTGTCCGGACGTCGATCGTCAGCCATGCGTGCTCCGGTTCCCTCGATGTGGACGGCACCGTGTCGATGGTGAGGTGCCTTCTGTGCGGGATCCAGGCTAGCGGATGGGGGCGCGGCGACCGGATGCGGGGGCGGGCGGCCCCGCGCATCCGGCCGGCGCGGCTAGGCGTGCACGCCGCGGTCGGCCTCGCGGAACGCCCGCCGCATCGCGTGGAGGCGGGCCGTGAGCTCCGCGGGGACGCGTCCGCCGAAGCGGGCGAAGTGCGCGTCCACCGCGTCGAGCTCCTCGAGCCAGAGCGCGGGATCCAGCGCCAGCAGCTCCTCGAGCGCGCCGTCCGCGAGGTCGAGACCGGCCACGTCGAGGTCCTCGGGCCGCGGCAGGCCGCCGACCGGGGACGGGCGGACGTCGACGCGGTCCTCCACGCGGCGCACGATCCACTCCAGCACGCGCGCGTTCTCGCCGAAGCCCGGCCAGAGGAAGGAGCCGTCCTCGCCCCGGCGGAACCAGTTGACCTGGAAGATCCGCGGGGCCCCGTCGCCGAGGCCGCGCCCGACCTCGAGCCAGTGCCGCCAGTGGTCCGCCATGTCGTAGCCGACGAAGGGCTGCATCGCGAACGGGTCGTGGCGGAGCTCGCCGACCCGGCCCTCGGCGGCGGCGGTGCGCTCGGAGGCCATGGTCGCGCCGACGAACACGCCGTGCTCCCAGTCGTCCGCCTCGGCCACGAGCGGCACGTTGGTGGCGCGTCGGCCGCCGAGGAGGATCGCGTCGACCACCACGCCGTCGGGGTCGTCCCAGCCGTCCGCGAGGGTCGGGCACTGCTCGATCCCCACGGTGAAGCGCGCGTTGGGGTGCGCGGCGGGCGTCCCGGACGCGGGCGACCACGGCTTCCCCTGCCAGTCGACGAGGCCCGCGGGCGGCGTGGGCGTCATGCCCTCCCACCACACGTCGCCGTCGGGGCGCAGCGCGACGTTCGTGTAGATCGCGTTGCCCCAGATGGTCGACATCGCGACGGGGTTCGTGGCCTCGCCCGTGCCGGGCGCGACGCCGAAGAGGCCGCGCTCGGGGTTCACGGCGCGGAGCCGTCCCTGCACGTCGGGGCGCAGCCAGGCGATGTCGTCGCCGAGCGTCTCGACCGTCCAGCCGGGGATGGTCGGCGTCAGCATGGCGAGGTTCGTCTTGCCGCACGCCGAGGGGAACGCCGCCGCGACGTGGAAGCGGCGGCCCTCGGGGCTCGTGACCCGGATGAGGAGCATGTGCTCGGCGAGCCAGCCCTCGTCGCGCGCCATGGCGGAGGCGATGCGGAGCGAGAAGCACTTCTTGCCGAGGAGCGCGTTGCCGCCGTAGCCCGAGCCGAACGAGATGATCTCGCGGTCCTCCGGGAAGTGGCAGATGCGCTTGTCGGGGTTGTGCGGCCACGGCACGTCGGCGGATCGGCGTCCCGCGTCGTCGACGAGCGGGGCGCCCAGGCCGTGGAGCGCGCGGACCCACGTCGTGTCCGGGCCGATGAGGCGGAGCGCGTCGTCGCCCATGCGGGTCATCAGCGCCATGCTCGCCACCACGTAGGGGCTGTCCGTGATCTGCACGCCGAGCTGCGAGATCGCGCCGCCGAGCGGTCCCATGGAGAAGGGGACGACGTAGAGGGTGCGGCCGCGCATGGATCCGGCGAAGAGGCCCCGGAGCTCGGCGCGCGTCTCGACGGGGTCGCGCCAGTTGTTCGTGGGGCCGGCGTCCGCCTCGTCCGCGGAGCAGATGAAGGTGCGGTCCTCGACGCGGGCGACGTCGTCCGGGTCGCTGCGGGCGAGGAAGCTGTGCGGTCGCCATTCCGGGTTGAGGCGGATGAGCGTGCCGGCGTCGACCATCTGCCGGGTGATGCGGTCGTACTCGGCGACGCTGCCCGTGCACCACACCACCCGGTCGGGGAGGGTGAGACGCGCGACGTCGGCGACCCAGCGGGCGATGCGCGGGTCCCGGCAGGCGTCGGGCGCCTCGGCGCCGGGCGGGAGGGGGACGGCGTCCGGCGCGGCGCCCCGGGGTGCGGTGGCGTCGGCGCGGCGGATCGGGCCTGCGGCGGTGAGCGGGGGTGCGTCCTGGATGGTGGTCATGTCGGTCCGTCCTCGTCAATCGGTCTGTTGTTCCAGCCTGAGACGCGTCAGGATGGGCTTCGAGGATCCGTCTCCGTGAAGAAGCGGGGATGTTCACGGAGAGGTGAAGGAATGGACCAGCTCGTCATCGGCCGTCGCATCCGGCACGCGCGGAAGGGCGCCGGGCTCACGCTCCAGGCGCTGGGGGAGCGGGCGGGGATCCTGCCGAGCCAGCTGAGCATGATCGAGAACGGCCGGCGCGAGACGCGGCTGTCGACCCTCGGCCGGATCGCCGCCGCGCTGGGCGTGGACGTCACGCACCTGCTCGCGGCCGACGCGCCGGACGCCCGCTCGGCCCTGGAGATCGAGCTCGACCGGGCGCAGCGCTCCTCGCTCTACGGGTCGCTCGGGCTGCCAGCCGTCCCCGCGAGCCGGGCGCTGCCCCAGGAGACGCTCGAGGCGCTCGTCGGGCTGCACCGGGAGCTGGCGCGGCGTGCCCGCGAGTCCATCGCGACGCCCGAGGAGGCCCGGCGCGCGAACACCGAGCAGCGGCTCATGATGCGCGAGCGCGACAACCACATCCCCGCGATCGAGGAGCTGGCCGAGCGGATGCTCGCCGACGTCGGCCATCGCAGCGGCGCGCTCTCGCACCGCAGCGTCAGCCGGATGGCGGAGGGCCTCGGCTTCGAGCTCATCTACGTCGACGACCTGCCGCGCTCGACGCGGTCGGTCACCGACCTCGGCGAGGGGCGGATCTACCTGCCGCCCGCGTCGATCCCCGGCGGCCACGGCCTCCGCTCGATGGCCCTGCAGGCGATGGCGCACCGCGTGCTCGGGCACGAGGAGCCCGCGAGCTACGCCGACTTCCTGCGGCAGCGGCTGGAGATCAACTACTTCGCGGCCGCGTGCCTCATGCCGCTCACGCAGTCGGTCGAGTTCCTCGCGGAGGCGAAGGCGCGCCGCGACCTCGCGGTGGAGGACTTCCGCGACGCGTTCGGCGTGACGCACGAGGCGGCGGCGCTCCGGCTCACGAACATCAGCACGACGCACCTCGACCTCCGCGTGCACTTCCTCCGCGTCGGCGGCGACGGCGCGGTCTACAAGGCGTACGAGAACGACGGCCTGCCGCTGCCGGTGGACGTCACGGGCGCCGTCGAGGGGCAGCCGGTCTGCCGCGAGTGGGCGGCGCGCGGCGCGTTCGACCGCACGAACCGCACGACCGAGTTCCACCAGTACACGGACACGCCCGCGGGGACGTTCTGGTGCTCGACGCAGACGGGATCCACGACCGAGGGCGAGTACTCGATCTCGTTCGGCGTGCCGTTCGCGCACGCGAAGTGGTTCCGGGGACGCGAGACGACGGCGCGCAGCGTGTCGCGGTGCCCGGACGAGTCGTGCTGCCGGCGCGCGGATCCCGAGGACGCGGGCCGGTGGCGCGACCGGGCCTGGCCGAGCGCCCGGCTGCACGCGCACATCCTCGCGCCCCTGCCGCGCGGGTCGTTCCCCGGGGTGGACGACCGCGAGCTGTACGCGTTCCTCGACCGGCACGCCGGGGTCTGACGCGCGGGCCGGACGGGTCAGCGGGGGGCGGCGCCCGGATCCAGCCGGGGCACGGCGGCGAGGAGCGCGCGGGTGACGGGATGCGCCGGGCGGGCGAGCACGTCGGCGGCGGATCCGCGCTCGACGATCCGCCCGTCGGACATGACGGCGACCTCGTCGCTCATGTGCCCGACGACGCCGAGGTCGTGCGAGATGAGCAGGAGGCCGAGGCCGAGCCGCCGCTGCAGCTCGTCGAGGAGGTCGAGCACCTGGGCCTGGACCGCGATGTCGAGCGCGGAGACGGGCTCGTCGCAGATCAGCACGTCGGGGCGGGCCGCGAGGGCGCGCGCGATGGCGACCCGCTGGCGCTGCCCGCCCGAGAGCCGCGCGGGGCGGCGGGGCAGCAGCGCGGGGTCGAGGCCCACCTGCGCGAGGAGCGTGGCGGGGGAGTCGACGGCCTCCGCACCGGAGCGGCCCGCGACCGCGAGGGCGTCGCGCAGGATCCGGTCGACGGTCCAGCGCGGGTCGAAGGACGCGAGCGGGTCCTGGTAGACGGCGCCGACGCGGGGGCGCCGGGATCGGCGCGCCCGCTCGGGGATCCCGCTCCAGGCCTCGCCGTCGAGCGTCACCTCGCCTGCGTCGGGCTGCTCCAGCGCGAGCAGCAGGCGGGCGACCGTCGTCTTGCCCGAGCCGGACCCGCCGACGAGGCCGAGGGTGCGGCCGCGGCGCACCTCGAGGGACACGTCGTCGACGGCCGTGCGGAGGGATCCGCCGGGGCCCGGAAAGGCGCGGCGGAGCCCCGTGGCGCGGAGGACGACGGGGTGGACGGTTGGCGACGGGGACGCCGCGGCCGGCTCGACCGGCGTGCGCGCAGCCTCGAGGCGTGCCGCCGAGAGCGGCACGCCGCGCGGCACACCCGTGGGCACGGCGGCCACGAGGGCGCGTGTGCGCCGATGGGCGGGCGAACGGAGGACGTCCGCGACCGGGCCCTCCTCCACGACGCGGCCGTCGTGCATCACGGCGACGCGGTCGGCGAGGCGCGCGACGACCGCGAGGTCGTGGCTGACGAGCAGCGTGGCCTGGCCGCGCGTGCGCAGGTCGGCGAGGAGGTCGATGATGCGGGCCTGCACGGTGGCGTCGAGCGCGGTCGTGGGCTCGTCGGCGACGAGGAGCGGCGGATCCAGCGCGAGCGCCGCCGCGAGGAGCGCGCGCTGGCGGAGCCCGCCGGACAGCTCGCCCGAACGCTGGCGGACGCGGATCGCCGGATCCGGCATCCCGACGCGCTCGAGCAGCTCGAGGACGCGCGCCTGCCGGGCCCGCGCGTCGCGCATCCCGTGCAGGCGGAGGGCGTCGCCGATCTCGCGGCCGATCGGACGCAGGGGGTCGAGCGACGACAGCGCGTCCTGCAGGACGAGCCCGACGCCGGATCCGCGGACGCGGCGCCACTCGCGCGGGCCCGCGGTGCGCAGGTCGCGGCCGGCCACCTCCAGGACGTCGGCGCGCACGTCGGCACCGGATCCGGCGAGGCCCAGCAGGCTCCGCGCGGTGACGCTCTTGCCGGACCCGGACGTGCCCACGAGCGCCAGGCACTCGCCCGGCGCGATCCGCAGGGAGACGCCGTGCACGACGCGGACGCCGCCGAAGGAGACGCGGAGGTCCTCCACGCGGAGGGCGAGGGGCGCGGGTGCCGCGTCGGGCACGCGGGGCGCGGATCCGCCGCTCACGACGCGCGCACCCGTCGCTCGAGCGCCCGGCCCAGCACGGTGGAGGCGGTCGCGGTGAGCACGATCATGAGCCCCGGCACCACCGTGAGCCACGGCGCCGAGCCGATGTACGTGCGTCCCGCGGCGAGCATGGCGCCCCACTCGGGATCCGGCGGCACCGTCCCGAGCCCGAGGTAGCTGAGCGAGGACGCCCACACGATGGCCTGGCCGACGCCGAGCGTGCCGAGCACGAAGAGCGGAGCCGCGGTGTTCGGCAGGATGTGCCGCGCGAGCACCACGAGCGGCGGGCGGCCGAGCACGGTGGCCGCCTCGACGTACGGCGAGCGCCGCACCGACATGACGCGGCCGCGGATGATGCGCGCGTAGCCGGGCGCCGCCGAGATCCCGACGGCGAGGGTGGCGCTGCCGATGCCGGGCCCGAGGATCACGATGAGGAACAGCGCGAGCAGGAGGCCCGGGAACGCGAAGACGACCTCGATGACGCGGTTGACGGCGAAGTCGGCGAGCCGGCCGAGGAGCGCGGCGGCGAGGCCGAGGACCGCGCCGAGCCCGAGGCCGATCGCGGTCGCGCTCACGCCGATGACGAGGCTGGGGCCGGCGCCGTGCACGACGCGCGTGAGCACGTCGCGACCGGACTCGTCCGTGCCGAGGAGGTGGCCGGCGCCGGGCGGACGGAAGGCCTCCGCGGGCGCGATGGCGAGCGGGTCGCCGGGCGCGAGGAGGCCGGGCGCGAGGGCGGCGGCGAGCAGCAGGGCCACCGCGAGGGCGGCACCCGCGGTGCCGGCGGCCGCGAGGATCCGGACGGGCGGCCGGGCGGGCGCGGCGGCGAGCAGCGTCTCGGCGCGGGGGTCGCTCATCGCGCGGCCGCCGCGGGGATTGCGGGGGAGGAGGGCGCGGCGGAGGGCACCGGGCCGGTGCGCGCGTCGACGAGCCGCGGATCCACCAGGCGCGCCACGAGGTCCGTCACGGCCGTGAGCACGATGTAGACCACCGCGACCACGAGCACCACGCCGACGATCACCGGCACGTCCCGGCTCGTCACCGCCGACAGCGCCGTGCGGCCGAGCCCGGGGCGCGCGAAGATCTGCTCGACCACCACGGCGCCCGAGATGAGGAAGCCGAACGCCCAGCCCGAAAGCGCGATGCCGGGGGCCGCCGCGTGCCGGAGCGCGTGTCGCAGCCGGACGCCCGCCTCGGACTCGCCGCGCGCCCGGGCGGCGAGCGCGAAGGGCGAGTCGAGCGCGTCGAGCAGGGCCTCGCGCATGATCTGGCCGAGGAAGCCGGCCAGCGGGATGGCGAGCGTGAGCACCGGCAGCACGAGGCCCGCGGGCGACGAGCCGCTGACGGCCGGAAGCCAGCCGAGGCCGGTGGAGAACACGAGGATCAGCACCACGCCGATCCAGAAGTGCGGGAGGGACGCCGCGACGATCTCGACGCCCGCCTCGATCGCTGCCGCGATGCGCCCGGCGCCCGTGGAGACGAGCGCGAGGCCGAGCGCCAGGATCCACGCGACCGCGAGCGCGAGCACCGCGAGGAGCAGCGTGCCCGGCAGCTGCCGCGCGAGGACCGCGACGACGTCCTCGCGGAGCGCGTACGAGCGGCCGAGGTCGCCCTGCGCGAGGCGGCCGAGCTGCGCGAGGTACTGCACGAGGAGCGGCTGGTCGAGCCCGTACTCGGCGCGCACCGCGGCCACCGCCTCGGGCGGCGCCTGCGAGCCGGGGCCGCCGAGGATCGCCTGGGCGGGGTCGCCCGGGATCAGCCGCACGGCGAGGAAGGTCACGGTCGCGACCGCCCAGAGGACGAGCACCGCGCCGCCGATCCGCGCCCCGACGGCCCGCAGGAGCGCGGATCGTCGGGACGGGGACGCGGACCGGGCGCGGGCCCGCGTCACCGGGCGAGCCAGGTGTCGTACAGCGTCGGGGTCGCGACCGACGGCAGGGCCCGGAGCCCCTGGACGCCGGTGCCATGCAGGAAGTGGTTCTGCTGGTCGTAGAGCGGCAGGATCCAGTACCCGGCCATCACGCGCTGCTGCACGTCGGCGTAGAGCGCCTTCCGCCGCTCCGGGTCGGTCGTGGAGCGCGCCTCGGCCAGCGCGGCGTCGATCTCCGGCACGGAGACCTTGGCGTGGTTGGCGAAGTAGCCGCTCGGCGCGGGGGTGATGCCGGACGTGTCGTAGAGGATCCGCAGCACGTCGGGCCCGGCCTTCGTGTACGGCGCGCTCACGAGCTCGTACGCGTCGTCGCCGAGCGCCTCGTACCAGGAGCCGAGGTCCATGGGCTCCAGCTGCACGTCGAAGCCCACGGCCTTGGTCGTGGCCTGGATCTGCTCGAAGAGCGACTGCTCGGCGGGGATCGACTGGTTGGTGCTCACGGGGAAGCGGAGCGTGAGGCGCTTGCCGTCCCTCGTGCGGATCCCGTCGGCGTCCTTCGCCGACCAGCCCGCCTCGTCGAGGAGGGCGGCGGCGCGGTCCGCGTCGATCGCGAAGAGGTCGGGGTCGGAGACGGCGGCAGGCTCCGTGCTCGCGAGCGGCGAGTGCGAGCGCTCGGCGGTGCCCTGGAAGAGCGCGGTGATCCCCGCGTCGACGTCGGCCGAGCGGATGAAGGCCTCCCGCACGCGCTCGTCGTCGAACGGCGCCTGGCCGGAGTTCAGCTCGATGCGGTTGGAGGCGCCCGGCCGCGGCGCGTCGAGCTCGCCGAGGGTGCCGCCGGAGGCCGCGGACGCGATCGCATCGGGCTGCGCGTTGTCGATCACGTCGACCTCGCCGCTCTGCAGCGCCGCGTAGCGGGACGCCGCGTCGGGCAGGAACCGCCAGTCGATCCGCTCGAGGTAGGCGGGGCCGCTGTGCGCGGCGTCGGCCGGCGGCGACGAGTAGGCGTCGTTGCGCACCAGCGAGATCGACTGCTGGCGGTCCCAGCGCTCGACGCTGAAGGGTCCCGTGCCGATGGGCTGGGCGCAGTTCGCGTCCGTGCCGCGGGCGATCCCGGCGGGCGACTCCATCGCGAGCCACGGCTGCGAGAGCGACTCGAGCAGCGCGCTGTCGGGCGTCGAGAGCGTGAGCTGCACGGTGTCGGCGTCGACGGCGGTCGCGTCCGTGACCGCCTGGAGCGCGAGGTACCCGGTGGAGGAGAGCGTGGCGGGATCCTGCACGTGGCGGATGTTCGCGACCACGGCGTCCGCGTCGAACGGCGTCCCGTCGGTGAAGGAGACGCCCTGCCGCAGCTCCAGCGTGAGGCCGAGGCCGTCGTCGCTCCAGGTCCAGCTGTCGGCGAGCCACGGGGTGATCCCGCCCTTCCCGTCGAGCGACACGAGCGGCTCGAGGAACTGCGACGACACGAGCGCCTGCGGGTAGTTGCCGCCGACGTGCGGGTCGAGGCACTCGGGCTCCGCGTCGCCGGACGCGTAGACGAGGGTGCCGCCGGAGACCGGCGTGGTCGACGCCTCGGGGGTGGCCTGGGTGCAGCCGGAGAGGACGAGGGCGGTCGCGGCGAGGGCGCCGAGGCCCGCGAGGGCGCGGGCGCGCGGGGTGGGGATCATGGGTGCTTCCGATGGGGGCGCCGCTCGGGCGCGGGAGCGGGTGGTTTCTGTACCGAGTCCAACAATACGCGAGGCGCGGGGCTCCGGTGCGCCAGGATGGGCCCATGACCTCCGCCCGTCCCGCCGGCCGCCCGCGCCGCTCGTCGCGCGCGACCCTGGAGGAGGCCGCGGCCGAGCTGTTCCTCGAGAACACGTACGCGGCGACCACCGTGGAGCAGATCGCGCAGCGCGCCGGGGTCAGCCGGGCCACGTTCTTCAACTACTTCGCCTCCAAGGCCGACCTCCTGTGGGCGGGCCTCGACGACGCGCTGCGCGCGTTCGGGGAGGCGCTCGCGTCGGCCGACCCGGCGCACCCCTCGGTCGACGCCGTCGTCGAGGCGCTCGTCCAGGCGGCCCGCAGCCGCGGGGAGGGCTGGCTGCCGCTCGCCCTCACCCAGCACGAGGTCATGGGCCTCGGCGCCGACGTGGCGGGGGAGGGCGTCACGCGCGCGGCGCCGCTCGTGGATCCCGTCGCCCAGGCCCTGGCGCGCGCGACCGGCCGACGCGCCTCGGCGGGTCCGGTGCGCGTCGCCGCCGCCGTCCTCGCCGCCGCCACGGCCGCGGCCGTCATGGCGTGGGCCGCCGACGGGGTCGGTCGGGGACCGCTGGAGGACGCGGTGCGCCGCGCGCTGGATCCGCTCCGGCCGGCGCTCGCGGCCATCGCCGCCGGCTGAACGTCGAGCGTCCCCGCGGCGAACGGGCGAGGGCCGTCCTCCGCGGACCTTCCGCGGCCGGCGGGAGCGGTCCTACCCTTGCCGCGCGGCCGGACCGCGCCGCGCCCTCGACCTGGGAAGAGACGCATGGAACTCGCCGCCGCACCCTCCGACCGACCCCGACCGGAAGGCAGCCGGACGCGCCCGGGCCGTGCTCGCCGCCCGCGCGTGCTCGCCGCCCTGTCCGCCCTCCTCCTCGGGACCGCGGCCCTCGCCGCGCTCGCCCCCGCCGGATCCGCGTCCGCCGTCGCCCCCGGCTCCGGCCGCGCGACCCACTACTCGCTCGGGCCGGACGGGAGCGCCACCAACGGCAACTGCTCGCTCCCCGCGATCCCTGCGGACCGCCTGTACGTCGCGGTCGGCCCCGACGACTACGCCGGCAGCGCCGCGTGCGGCACCTACCTCGACGTCACCGGCCCGCGCGGCACCGTCCGGGTCGAGGTCGCCGACCTCTGCTCCGAGTGCGCGAAGGGCCACCTCGACCTCAGCGAGGAGGCGTTCCGCGCCATCGGCGACTTCGACGCCGGCATCATCCCCGTCTCGTACGCGCCCGTCGCGGCGCCCGTCGTCCCGCCGCTCGCGTTCCGCCTCAAGGAGGGCTCGTCGGCGTACTGGGCCGCGATCCAGGTGGTCGACGCCGGGACGGAGCTGCGCTCTGTGGAGGTGCGCCTCGGCACGGCATGGGTCCCGCTGTCGCGCACGGTCTACGGCTACTGGCTCGCGTCGTCCGGCCTCGGTGCCGGTCCCTACACGGTGCGCGTGACGGACGTCACGGGTCGCACGGCGACGGTCCCGGGCATCGTCCTCGACCCGATGCGGTTGCAGCGCACCTCCGCGCGCCTCGGCTGACGGGGCCGCGCGGCGGATCCCGTCGCGGTGCGGCGCGCGGTGCGGGCGGCCCTGGGGAGCGAGGATGACCGCATGACCTCCGACGCCCCGGGCCCGCCCGACCACGCCGCCCTCGCGTCCTCCTTCGGCGCCGTCTCCGCCCAGTACGACCGCGTGCGACCCGGCTACCCGGAGGAGGCGGTGATGTGGATGCTGCCGGCCGGCGCCCGCCGCGTCGTCGACCTGGGTGCCGGCACCGGCAAGCTCACCCGCCTCCTCGCCGGCCGCGGCCTCGCCGTCACGGCCGTGGAGCCCGACTACCGGATGCGCGCCGTGCTCGCCGCGGCCCGTCCCGACGTGACGGCCCGCGCGGGCTCGGGCGAGGCGATCCCCGTGGGCGACGGCGAGGAGGACGCGGTCCTCGTCGCCCAGGCCTGGCACTGGATGGACGAGGGCGACGCGGCCCGCGAGTGCGCCCGCGTGCTGCGACCGGGCGGGCGCCTCGGCATCGTGTGGAACGTCATGGACACGGAGGTCGACTGGGTCCGCGAGCTCGACGCGCTCCTCCAGCCCGGCAGCCGGACCGCCGCCCGCGCCGTGGAGCCGGGCCCGTTCCCCGGCTTCGGCCCGGTCGAGCACGCGTCCTTCGCCCACGTCCACCGCCTCGCACCCGAGGACGTGGTCGCGCTCGCGGGATCCATCAGCCGCGTCCTCGTGCTCCCCGACGCCGAGCGCGCCCGCCTCCTGGACGACGTCCGCACGCTCCTCGCCGCGCACCCCGACACCGCGGGCCGCGACGCGCTCGACCTCCCGTACCGCGCGGACGCCTACCGCGCCCAGCTCGGCGGCTAGGCGCTGCCGGCAGCCGCCTCCCGCGCGCTAGGATCGTCAGCACAGGCGCCGATCCGGCCATCACCGGGGAGCCTTCGGAAGAAAGCCGCGGAATGCGCGGCGAGTAGAACCGAACGGGTCGGGCCCGTCATCGCCTTCGCAGAGAGTGGCCGCGCGTCGCGTGGCAAGCGGGGTGGTACCGCGCTCGGGGATCCGCACCAGGGATCCGGGCGTCCTCGCAGAGCCGACGCCCGAGGAGCCGCCATGACCTACCCCCGTCCCGTCCCCGACGACCCGAGCGCGCCCGACCAGGTCGCCGCGAGCCCGCGCTTCCCCGACGTCGAGAAGGGGATCCTCGCGTTCTGGAAGCGCGACGACACCTTCCGCGCCTCCGTCGAGCAGCGCGAGGGATGCGACGAGTGGGTCTTCTACGACGGCCCGCCCTTCGCCAACGGCCTCCCGCACTACGGGCACCTCCTCACGGGCTACGCGAAGGACGCCTTCCCGCGCTTCCAGACCATGCGCGGCAAGCAGGTCCACCGCCGCTTCGGCTGGGACACGCACGGCCTGCCCGCCGAGCTCGAGGCGATGCGCCAGCTCGGGATCACCGAGAAGAGCGAGATCGAGGAGATGGGCGTCGAGGCGTTCAACGCCGTCGCCCGCCGCTCGGTGCTCGAGTACACGGGCGAGTGGGAGGAGTACGTCACCCGCTCCGCGCGCTGGGTCGACTTCGAGGACGACTACAAGACGCTCGACGTCGACTTCATGGAGTCGGTCATCTGGGCCTTCAAGCAGCTGCACGACAAGGGCCTCGCCTACGAGGGCTTCCGCGTGCTGCCGTACTGCTGGCACGACCAGACGCCGCTGAGCAACCACGAGCTGCGGATGGACGACGACGTCTACCGCATGCGCCAGGACCAGTCGGTCACCGTCACCTTCCCGCTCGTCGGCGCGAAAGCGGAGTCGCTCGGCCTCACCGCCGTGCGCGCGCTCGCCTGGACGACCACGCCCTGGACCCTGCCCACGAACATGGCGCTCGCGGTCGGGCCGGACATCACCTACGCCGTGGTGCCCGCCGGCCCTGCGGGCACGCCCGACTCCGAGGCGCCCGACTCGCTGCCCCGGGAGTCGTCCGTGCAGCTCGCGGCCGAGGTGCTGGGATCCGAGTACCTCATCGCCCAGGACCTCGTGGGCAACTACGCCAAGGACCTCGGCTACGCGTCCGCCGACGAGGCCCGCGCCGCCGTCTCCCGCACCGTGCTCGGCCGCGAGCTCGAGGGCGTCGCCTACGACCGGCTCTGGGACTTCTACGCCGACGTCGAGCGCTTCGGCACCGAGAACGCGTGGCAGGTGCTCGTCGCGGACTACGTGACGACCACCGACGGCACCGGCATCGTCCACCAGGCCCCGGCCTACGGCGAGGAGGACCAGCAGGTCTGCGCCGCCGCGGGCATCCCGGTGATCCTCTCGCTCGACGAGGGAGGCCGCTTCGTCGACTCCGTTCCCGAGGTCGCGGGCGAGCTCTGGTCCGATGCGGGCAGGACCCTCACGCGCATGCTCAAGGCGCAGGGCCGGCTCATCCGGCAGGCGAGCTACGAGCACTCCTACCCGCACTGCTGGCGCTGCAAGAACCCGCTCATCTACAAGGCCGTCTCCAGCTGGTTCGTGCGCGTCACGGACTTCCGCGACGACATGGTGCGCCTCAACCAGGACATCACGTGGACGCCCGAGAACGTGAAGGACGGCCAGTTCGGGAAGTGGATCGCGGGCGCCCGCGACTGGTCCATCAGCCGCAACCGGTTCTGGGGCAGCCCCATCCCGGTCTGGAAGAGCGACGACCCGGCCTACCCGCGCGTCGACGTGTACGGCAGCCTCGACGAGCTCGAGGCCGACTTCGGCGTGCGCCCGACGGACCTCCACCGCCCCTTCATCGACGAGCTCACGCGCCCGAACCCCGACGACCCGACGGGGAGGAGCACCATGCGCCGCATCGAGGACGTGCTCGACGTCTGGTTCGACTCCGGATCCATGCCCTTCGCGCAGGTGCACTACCCGTTCGAGAACCGCGAGTGGTTCGACGAGCACAGCCCGGCGGACTTCATCGTCGAGTACATCGGCCAGACCCGCGGGTGGTTCTACACGCTGCACGCGCTGTCGACCGCGCTGTTCGAGCGGCCCGCGTTCTCGAGCGTCGTCAGCCACGGCATCGTCCTCGGCAACGACGGCCAGAAGATGTCGAAGTCGCTGCGCAACTACCCGGACGTCAACGAGGTCTTCGACCGCGACGGATCCGACGCCATGCGCTGGTTCCTCCTCGCGAGTCCCGTGCTGCGCGGCGGCAACCTCGTGGTCACCGAGGAGGGGATCCGCGAGGGCGTCCGCCAGGTGCTGCTCCCGCTCTGGAGCACGTGGTACTTCTTCTCGCTCTACGCCAACTCGGCCGCGCCCGGCGGCTACGAGGCGAGGCGCGACACGACGAGCGACGACGTGCTGGACCGATACGTCCTCGCCCGCACCCGCCGCCTCGTGACCGAGGTCACGGAGCACATGACGGCCCTCGACTCCACGCTCGCCGCGGCGTCCCTCCGCGACTTCGCGGACGTGCTCACCAACTGGTACGTGCGCCGCAGCCGCGACCGGTTCTGGGCGGGCGTCGACGCGCAGGCCGACGGCACGGTGCGCGGCACGCAGGCCTTCGACACGCTCTACACGGTCCTCGAGACCGTGACGCGCGTCGCGGCGCCGCTCCTGCCGCTCGTCTCGGAGCGCATCTGGAAGGACCTCACCGGCGGGCGCAGCGTCCACCTGGAGGACTGGCCGGAGCCCGACGACCTGCCCGCCGACGACCGCCTCGTCGAGGTGATGGACCGGGTCCGCCAGGTCGCCTCGACCGCGCTCTCGCTCCGCAAGCAGTCGGGCCTCCGCGTCCGTCAGCCGCTCGCGCGCCTCACGGTCGTGAGCGACGACGCCGACGGGCTCGCGCGGTTCGAGGACATCCTCCGCGACGAGCTCAACGTCAAGGACGTCTCCGTCGAGGAGCTGACCCCGTCGAGCGCGACGGATGCCGGGATCACCCGCCGCCTCACCGTCAACGCGCGCGTCGCGGGACCCCGCCTCGGCAAGGGCGTGCAGCAGGTCATCCAGGCCGCCCGCGCGGGCGACTGGACGGAGGCGGACGGCGAGGTCGTCGCGGGCGGCGTGCCGCTCGTGGCCGGCGAGTACGAGCTCGTGCTGGAGGTGGCGGGCGACCGCGCCGACCAGGCGCTCGCGCTCCTGCCGGGCGGCGGGTTCCTCCTGCTCGACACGGCCCTCACCCCCGAGCTCGAGGCCGAGGGCCTCGCGCGCGACGTCGTGCGCAACGTGCAGGACGCGCGGAAGGGCGCGGGGCTCGACGTGAGCGACCGCATCGCCCTCGTGATCCGGCTGGACGCCGCGGGCGCCGAGCAGGCCGAGCGGTTCCGGGACCTCATCGCCCGTGAGACCCTGGCGGTGGCGCTGCGGATCGACGCGGACGCCGAGGCGTCGGCGTCCGGCATCACCGTGGGCGGCGGATCCCCCCTGGAGATCGAGGTGGAGCGAGCATGAGCGACCAGCAGGGCGGACGCCCCTTCGACGACGACGAGGCGGACGACGTCCGCCGCGACGACGACTTCGAGCCGGAGACGGACGAGGGCGTGGACGCCGCGGCGCGCGCCCTCGACCCCGACGTCGACGGCCTGAGCGACGACCAGCTCTTCGCCGACGACGCCGCCGAGCTCCGCCGCGAGGCCGAGCAGTCGATCGTCGCCGGCCGCGAGGTCGACGACGAGAACTACTTCGAACGCGAGGGCGACGCCGTGTACCAGGCGCTGCTGGCCCGCGTGGGGGAGCAGGCGCCGCAGCCGCGGCTGTCCGCGACCCGCCGCGTCGTCGAGCTGCTCGGCGACCCGCAGCGCGCGTACAAGATCGTGCACGTCACCGGCACCAACGGGAAGACCTCGACGAGCCGGATGACGGAGAGCATCCTCCGCGCCGCCGGCCTCCGCACGGGCCTCTTCACGAGCCCGCACCTCGTGCGCTTCAACGAGCGCATCGTCGTCGACGGCCTGCCCATCACCGACGAGGCGCTCAGCCGCAACTGGGCCGACGTCGAGCCGTTCATCGACCTCGTGGACCAGGAGCTGGTCGCGGCGGGCGAGGCGCCCGTCACGTTCTTCGAGGCGCTCACGGTGCTCGCGTTCGCGTCGTTCGCCGACGCGCCCGTCGACGTGGCGGTGATCGAGGTGGGCATGGGCGGCGAGTGGGACTCCACCAACGTGGGCGACGGCGAGGTGGCGGTCTTCACGCCCGTCTCGCTCGACCACACGCAGCGGCTCGGATCCACCGTGGCGGAGATCGCGCGCACCAAGTCCGGCATCGTGAAGCCGGCGGCCGACGTCGTCTCCAGCGCCCAGGTGCCCGAGGTCGTCGCCGAGCTCACCCGCGCCGCCGAGCTCACCGAGTCCACGTGGTCGATGGAGGGGGAGCGGTTCCGCCTCCTCGACACCACCCTCGCGGTCGGCGGCCAGGTCATCAGCGTGCAGGGCCTCGCCGGCACCTACCGCGACGTGTTCCTGCCGCTCTTCGGCGCCCACCAGGCCCAGAACGCGGCGGTCGCGATCGCCGCGGTCGAGTCGTTCCTCGGCGGCGGCGACCACGCCATCCACGACGACGTGCTCGCGGAGGGCCTCGCCACCGCGACGAGCCCCGGCCGCCTGCAGGTCGTCGGCACCGAGCCGA
This sequence comes from Clavibacter capsici, assembly GCF_001280205.1. Classification (NCBI taxonomy): domain Bacteria; kingdom Bacillati; phylum Actinomycetota; class Actinomycetes; order Micrococcales; family Microbacteriaceae; genus Clavibacter; species Clavibacter capsici. The sequence continues at coordinate 1,494,916 of NZ_CP012573.1, forward strand.
CCGTGCTGGTCGACGCGGCGCACAACCCGGCCGGCGCCGCGTCGCTGGCCGCCGCGCTCCCCGTCTACTTCACCTTCGACCGCGTGACCGCCGTCATCGGCGTGCTCGAGGACAAGGACGCGGAGGGCATCGTGCGCGAGCTGGAGGGCGTCGTCGACCACTTCATCGTCACGCGCTCCACGTCGGAGCGCTCGGTGGATCCCGACGAGCTGGCGCGCATCGTGGTCGGCGTCGTCGGCCGGGACCGCGTCACGGTCGAGCCCGACCTCCGCACGGCCCTCGACGACGCGCGCGACTCCGCGGGCGAGACCGAGAAGGGCGCGGCGCTCGTCACCGGCTCGATCCTCCTCGTCGGCGAGGCCATCGCGCACGCCGCCGACGAGGGCTGGAAGACCGCGTGAGCACCGACGGCAGGCCGGCCCGCACCCGGCGCCCGCGCCCGCCCCGCACCACGGTCGAGATCCTGGGATCCATCGTCATGGGCTTCCAGGTCATCGTCGTGTTCCTCGCGAGCCTCGTGGCGTTCGGCCTGGAGGCCCTGCCGCCGCTCCTCGCGCTCGGGGGCGGCGCCCTGCTCGTCGTCGCGATGCTCGCGGTCGTGGGGACGCTGCGCACGCCGCTCGGGATCCGCGCCGGCTGGGTCGTGCAGGTCCTCGTCGTCCTCACGGGCCTCGTGCTGCCCGCCATGTTCGCGGTCGGCGGGTTCTTCCTGCTGCTCTGGGTCTACGCCATGGTGCAGGGCGCCCGCATCGACCGCGAGAAGGCCGCCGCCCGCGGCGCCTGGGAGCAGGCCATGCTCGACGAGCAGCAGTCCGCGCACCCCGACGGCGCCGACGAGCGCCCCACCGACCACCGACCGACCACCGAGCCGCCGGCTCCCACCCCGTAGGAGACACCCATGACCGCTCCCGTCCAGGAGACCCTCGTCCTCGTCAAGCCCGACGGCGTCGCCCGCGGCCTCACCGGCGAGATCCTCCGCCGCATCGAGGCCAAGGGCTACCAGATCGTCGACCTGCGCATGGTGCAGGCCGAGCGCGCGCTGCTCGAGCAGCACTACGAGGAGCACCAGGGCAAGCCGTTCTACCAGCCGCTCGTCGAGTTCATGGAGTCGGGCCCGATCGTCGCCGTGCGCGTCGCCGGCAACCGCGTCATCGAGGGCTTCCGCTCGCTCGCCGGCACGACCGACCCGACCGGCGCCGCCCCCGGCACGATCCGCGGCGACCTCGGCCGCGACTGGGGCCTGGCCGTCGCGCAGAACCTCGTCCACGGCAGCGACTCGCCCGAGTCCGCCGCGCGCGAGCTCGCGCTCTGGTTCTAGGGATCGACATGGAGAGGGGCCGACCGGCGATCCGGTCGGCCCCTCTCGTCGTCCCGGCTCCTCAGCCGAGGAGCGTGGGGACGAGCGCGGGGAACGTCGCGATGATCGCCACGACGATCACGGCGTAGTTCAGCACGACGACGGCCCAGGTGTACGGCGCGACCGCGTCGGCGGCCCGGCGGACCCCGGACGGCAGCGGCAGCAGACCCGAGCGCGCCGTGGCGGACAGCGTGCCCCACCACAGCGGGATCATCGCGCTCCACACCAGCAGGCAGTACGGGCACAGCGCGCCGATGACGAAGACGCTCTGCGTGAAGAGCCACGTCACGAACACCCAGCCGCCCAGCGTGCCCAGCGCGAACAGCGTCCAGAACCAGCGCGCGAACCGCGCTCCGGCGAACAGCGCCATGCCGATCACGATCGGCACCACGAACGCGGCGACGCCGATGAGCGGGTTGGGGAAGCCGAACAGCGATCCCTGCGGCGACTCGATCACGGTCGCGCAGGAGATGAAGGGGTTCACGTCGCACGAGAGCGACGCGCCCGGGTTCTCCAGCAGGTGCAGCCGGTCGAGCACGAGCACGAACGCCCCGGACCAGCCGACGGCCCCCGTCACGACCAGCAGGACGGCCAGGGAACGGGGATGCGTGGGGGCCGGGGTCGCGGTCATGCGGTGATCATGGCAGACGGGGGAGCCCGGACCCTGACGGCCGGGTGGGCGTCGGCGTGCGATACTGGCAGGCAGGTCGACCCGCCGCGCGGGACGACCGCCATGAAGAGTCTTTCCCGGGGCAGACCCGGGCCGCACGGCACGTCCGGCGGCGGATAGCCAGTTCCGTACCAGTGCGCACGACCGAAGCCTCGGGCCGGCCGTCGCAGACCAGGATCGACGGAGAACCGCGTACGCGGGGATCCACTCGGAGAGCTACCGGGGTACGGCGCGGCCGTACCGACCGGTTGAGGAGTGCACCAGAGATGGTGGAGAGAGACGAGAACCACGGCAGGAGGCGTCCCAGCCTCTTCGAGCGGCTGACAGGCCGCCGCGCCGAGCCGACCGCGGCACCGGAGACCGACGGCACGCCCGTCCTCCCCGCGTCCGCGAACCCCGAGGCGAGCGGCACGCCCGCCGCCTCCGAAGCGAAGGGCCCCACCCTGAACGAGAACGACGACACCCAGTCCACCCCCGAGCAGCCCGAGACGCCGGTCGCCCGACGCTCGCGCCGCGCCGGGACCGCCGCGTCCGCGCCCGCCGCATCCGGAGCGGACGGATCCCCGACGGACGGCGCCAGCGTCGACGCGTCCGCCGAGGCGCCGGCCCCCGAGACGGATCCCGCCGCGGCCCCGCCGAGGAGACGGCGCCGCCCGCCGTCCGCGCACCGCGCAAGCGCGCGCCCCGCAAGGCCGCCGCCGCGCCGGCCGAGGAGGCGCCCGCCGCCGACCTCCCCGCGGACGCCGCACCCGCGGACGAGCCCGCGCCGACCCCGTCCGCCGCGGAGCCCGTCGCCGAGACCGAGGCCCCCGCTACCCCGGCGCGCACGCTCCCGTCCCTCTCCGTCTTCTTCCAGGCACCGGACATCGCGCCGCTCCCGCCCCGCCGCGAGCGGGACGACCGCCGCGATGACCGCCGCCAGGACGACGACGACCTCGACCGCGACGACCGCCCCTCGCGCTCCTCGCGTCGCGGCGGCCGCGGCCAGGACCGCAGCACCGGCCGCGACGGACGCGACCGCGACCGTGACGACGACCGCGACGACGAGGACGACGCCCCGTCGGTCCGCCGCCGCGCGCGCCGCCGCTCCGGCGAGGAGGGCCGCGACGGCGACGACGCGCCCGGCACCGTCGTCAAGGTCCGCACGCCGCGCGAGCCCGAGCTCATCACCGAGCCGCAGCGCATCAAGGGGTCCACGCGCCTCGAGGCCAAGAAGCAGCGCCGCCGGGACGGCCGCGACGCCGGCCGCCGCCGCCCCGTGCTCACGGAGTCGGAGTACCTGGCCCGCCGCGAGTCGGTGGACCGCAGCATGATCGTGCGCTCGCGCGACGGCAAGATCCAGATCGGCGTGCTCGAGGACCACGTGCTCGTGGAGCACTACGTCGCCCGCGCCGACGAGGCGTCGCTCATCGGCAACGTCTACCTCGGCCGCGTCCAGAACGTGCTGCCCAGCATGGAGGCCGCCTTCATCGACATCGGCCGCGGCCGCAACGCCGTGCTGTACTCCGGCGAGGTCGATTGGGAGGCCGCCAACGCGGACAAGGGCGGCGGGAGCCACGCGCGCCGCATCGAGGTCGCGCTCAAGCCCGGCGACCGCGTGCTCGTCCAGGTCACCAAGGACCCGGTCGGCCACAAGGGCGCCCGCCTCACGAGCCAGGTCAGCCTGCCGGGCCGGTACCTCGTGTACGTGCCCAACGGGTCCATGAACGGCATCAGCCGCAAGCTCCCCGACACCGAGCGCGCGCGTCTGAAGAAGACGCTCAAGGAGGTGCTGCCCGAGAACGTGGGCGTCATCGTCCGCACGGCCGCCGAGGGCGCGACCGAGGAGCAGCTGAAGCTCGACGTGGAGCGCCTCACCTCGCAGTGGGCGGAGATCAGCCGCCAGGTCGAGAAGGCGCAGGCGCCCGCGCTCCTGCACTCGGAGCCCGACCTGCTGCTGAAGATCATCCGCGACGTCTTCAACGAGGACTTCCGCGAGCTCGTCATCGACGGCGGCGACGCCCAGGAGATCATCGAGGGCTACCTCCGCGGGGTCGCGCCCGACCTCATCGACCGGGTCCAGGCGTACTCGGGCGAGAAGGACTCGTTCGACCACTACCGCGTCAGCGAGCAGATCGAGAAGGCGCTCGACCGCAAGGTCTGGCTGCCCTCCGGCGGATCCCTCGTCATCGACCGCACCGAGGCCATGACCGTGGTCGACGTCAACACGGGCAAGTTCGTCGGATCCGGCGGCAACCTCGAGGAGACCGTCACCAAGAACAACCTCGAGGCCGCGGAGGAGATCGTCCGCCAGATGCGCCTGCGCGACATCGGCGGCATCATCGTCGTCGACTTCATCGACATGGTGCTCGAGACCAACCGCGACCTCGTGCTGCGCCGCCTGGTGGAGTGCCTCAGCCGCGACCGCACCAAGCACCAGGTGGCCGAGGTCACCTCGCTCGGCCTCGTGCAGATGACCCGCAAGAAGCTCGGCCTCGGGCTCCTCGAGTCGTTCTCCGAGAACTGCGAGACGTGCGCCGGCCGGGGGATCATCATCCACCACGACCCGCTCATGGCCCACAAGCAGACCCCCCAGGAGCCTGTGCAGGGCCAGGGCCGCCGTCGCGGCGGCAAGGGCCAGCAGGACCACGGCAGCGGGAACGGCGGAGGCGCCAACGGGAACGGCGGCGGTCGCGGGAACGGCGGCGGCCAGGCCCCGCAGCAGCGCACGCCCGCGGCGAGCACGCACAGCATCACCGACGACGCGCGCTCGGCGCTCGCGAAGATCGCGACGAGCACCATCCAGACGGTGAACGACGCCATCGACCGCGTCGAGGACGTCGTGCGCACGCCGGACGAGGCCGAGGCGGACGCCGCCGCGCGTCCCGCGTCGGAGGCCCAGCCCGCCGAGGAGCAGCCGCGCGGCGACCGCCCGCGTCGCAGCCGCGGCGGCCGGGGACGTGCGTCGTCCGCGCCGACCGAGGCGCCGGAGCAGACGCCGGCCCCGGAGCCCGCCGTCGAGGAGCCCGTCGCCCACGCGGAGGACCCGACCCCGGCGGACGCCGCCGTGGAGGAGCCCGCGCTGTCGACGCTCGAGCCCCGCGAGGCCATCCGCCTGGAGCCCGTGCAGATCCTCGACATCCCGGTGGCGAGCGCCCGCACGGCCCCGCGCCGCGTGAGCTCGGCCGACGCCGAGCAGCTCCTCGGCTCCGTGCTCGACGCGCTGCCGCAGCCGAAGGAGCCGGGTCAGGGGCGCTCGCGCAGCCGCCGCGTCTCCACGGCCACGCTCACGACGCCGACCCCGACGCCCGCGGACGACGCGAGCTGATCGCGCGGCCGTCCCGCGACGGCCGCACGGCGGAGGGCCCGGAGCGCATGCTCCGGGCCCTCCGTCGTCCCCGCCTCGGGGACGACGTGCGCGGAGGCGTCAGCCGCCGAGTCCGCGCCGCTCCCGCTGGGTCACCCGCAGGCCGCTCGCCTGCAGGCGCCGCACCAGGTCGCGGTTGGACACGGGCACCGCACCGCGCGCCACCAGCTCCTCGTAGCGCGCCGCCGGCACGTCGTAGTGGTCCCGGTCGAAGCCCCGCTCGGGGATCCCGGCAGCCCGGGCGAACGCGTGCAGCTCCTCGAGCGAGGCGTCGCTCACGAGGTGCGACCACAGGGTGCCGTGCGCGGGCCACGCGGGTCGGTCGAGGAGGACGGTCATCCTGCGAGCATAGGCAGAGGCCCCCGCACCTGACGACGGAGGACGCCGCGACGCGCCCGGCGCGGTTGCGGCCCGACGCGCGCACCCTCGCGTATGATCGTCCGAGGACGCCCGAGGTCCGGGGTTTGACCCCTGTCCGGCGTTCCGGTAACGTGAGTCGCTGGCATGCGCCGATCCCCGAGGGGTCGTGCGCCTGCGGCAGACTTCCTCCAATGATTCGGGCCACAGGGCGTCAAGTCCCCAGTGAGTCAAGCCCGCGAGAGAAAACAGGTACGGAAAAGTGGTTTACGCAGTTGTGCGCGCCGGCGGTCGGCAGGAGAAGGTCGAGGTCGGGACCATCGTCACGATGGACCGGGTCAAGAACCAGCAGAGCGGCAAGGTCGTGCTCCCCGCGGTCCTGCTCGTCGACGGCGACACCATCACCACGGACGCCGCGAAGCTCGCCGACGTCACCGTCAGCGCCGAGATCCTGAACGACCTCCGCGGTCCCAAGATCGTCATCCAGAAGTTCAAGAACAAGACCGGGTACAAGAAGCGCCAGGGGCACCGCCAGGACCTCACGCGCGTCCAGGTCACCGAGATCAACTAGCACCCAAGACCGCAGGAGAAACAGATGGCACACAAGAAGGGCGCGAGCTCTACCCGCAACGGCCGTGACTCGAACGCCCAGCGCCTCGGCGTGAAGCGCTTCGGCGGCCAGGTCGTCGGCGCCGGCGAGATCATCGTCCGCCAGCGCGGCACGCACTTCCACCCCGGCGTGAACGTCGGCCGTGGCGGCGACGACACGCTGTTCGCCCTCTCCGCCGGCTCGGTGGAGTTCGGCGTCAAGGGCGGCCGCAAGGTCGTCAACATCGTCGTCCCGGCCTAGCGCAGGCCGACAGCACGGACCCTGCAGCGGCTCGGCCGCGCAGCACATCAAGGGCGGGCCTCCTCGGCCCGCCCTTGCGTGCGTTCCGCAGGGCAACACCTCCAAGAAGAAACGAGCGACAGCCATGGCGACATTCGTCGACACCGTCACCCTCCACCTGCGGGCGGGAAACGGCGGCAACGGCTGCGTCTCGGTGCGCCGCGAGAAGTTCAAGCCCCTCGCGGGCCCCGACGGCGGCAACGGCGGCAACGGCGGGGACATCGTCCTCGTCGCCGACCCGCAGGTGACCACGCTGCTGCCGTACCACCGCGGCCCGCACCGCTCCTCCCGCAACGGCGGCCCCGGCATGGGCGACCACCGCCACGGCACCCTCGGCGAGACCCTCGAGCTCCCCGTGCCCGTCGGCACCGTCGTCAAGGACGCCGACGGCGACGAGCTCGCGGACATGGCCACGCCCGGCATGCGCTTCGTCGCCGCCGAGGCCGGACAGGGCGGACTGGGCAACGCGTCGCTCGCCACCACCAAGCGCAAGGCCCCGGGCTTCGCGCTCCTCGGCACGCGCGGCTACGAGGGCGACGTCGTCCTCGAGCTCAAGGTCGTCGCCGACGTCGCGCTCGTCGGCTACCCGTCGGCGGGCAAGTCGAGCCTCGTCGCCGCCATCTCGGCCGCGAAGCCGAAGATCGCCGACTACCCCTTCACGACGCTGCACCCGAACCTCGGCGTCGTCGAGGTCGCGGACTCCCGCTACACCGTCGCCGACGTGCCGGGCCTCATCGAGGGCGCGAGCGAGGGCAAGGGCCTCGGCCTCGAGTTCCTGCGCCACGTCGAGCGCTGCTCGGCGCTCCTGCACGTGCTCGACTGCGCCACGCTCGACCCCGGCCGCGACCCGATCTCCGACCTCGACATCATCCTCACCGAGCTCGCCGCCTACCCCGTCCCCGACGGACAGGTCCCGCTGCTCGAGCGCCCGCAGCTCGTGGCGCTGAACAAGATCGACGTGCCGGAGGCGCAGGAGCTCGCCGACCTCGTGCGCCCGGAGCTCGAGGCCCGCGGCTACCGCGTGTTCGACATCTCCACCGTGAGCCACGAGGGCCTGCGCCAGCTGTCCTTCGCCCTGGCGGAGCTCGTGGAGGACGCGCGCACCCGGGCCGCCGAGGAGCCCGAGGCACCCCGGATCGTGCTGCGCCCCCGCGCCGTGGACGAGAAGCCCTTCACCATCCGCGTGGACGGCGGCAGCTACGGCGACGTCTACCGGGTGCTCGGCACCAAGCCCGAGCGCTGGGTGCAGCAGACCGACTTCACCAACGACGAGGCCGTCGGCTACCTGGCCGACCGGCTCGCCAAGCTCGGCGTCGAGGACGGCCTGTTCAAGGCCGGCGCGGTCGCGGGATCCAGCGTCGTCATCGGCGAGGGCAGCGGCGTCGTCTTCGACTGGGAGCCCACGCTCACGTCCACCGCGGAGCTCATCACGAGCCCCCGCGGCGCCGACGCGCGCGTCGACCCGATTAACCGCCGCACCAACCAGTCCCGGCGCGAGGACTACTTCGCCCGGATGGACGCGAAGGCCGAGGCCCGCGCGCAGCTCGTGCGCGAGGGCGAGGCCGGCCTGTGGGCCGACGACGACGCGACGGACGAGGACGCCGTCTCGGACGACAGGGCCTAGCGGGTGGGCACGACCTCGCGCGCGGGCATCGCGTCGGCGCGACGCATCGTCGTGAAGGTCGGCTCGTCGTCCATCAGCGGGGAGAACGCCGGCCAGATCGCGCCGCTCGTGGACGCGATCGCCTCCGTGCACGCGCGGGGCGCGGAGGTCGTCCTCGTGTCGTCCGGCGCCATCGCGACCGGGATGCCGTTCCTCCGCCTCGACGACCGTCCGGCCGACCTCGCCACGCAGCAGGCCGCCGCCGCCGTCGGGCAGAGCGTGCTGGTCTTCCGCTACCAGGAGAGCCTCGACCGCTACGGCATCGTCGCCGGCCAGGTGCTCCTCACCGCGGGCGACCTCGCCGCACCGGACCACCGCGAGAACGCGCAGCGGGCCATGGAGCGCCTGCTGGGCCTGCGCCTGCTGCCCATCGTCAACGAGAACGACACCGTGGCGACCCATGAGATCCGCTTCGGCGACAACGACCGGCTCGCGGCGCTCGTCGCCCGGCTCGTGGACGCCGACCTGCTGCTCCTCCTCTCGGACGTCGACGCGCTCTACACGCGGCCGCCGCAGGAGCCGGGCGCCCGCCGCATCGAGCACGTGGCGTACGGCGACGAGCTGGAGGGCGTCGAGATCGGCAGCACGGGCACGGGCGTCGGCACGGGGGGAGCGGTGACGAAGGTCGCGGCCGCGCGCCTGGCCGCCGAGGCGGGCGCCGGGGTCCTGCTCACGTCGACCGCGCAGGTCGCCGAGGCCCTCGCCGGAGCGCACGTCGGCACCTGGTTCGCGCCCCGCGCCTGACGGACCGCCCGACCTGCAGCGTCACCGAGCGCCGCCGCCCGACCCCGGCTGGCTAGGCTGCCGTGCATGCCCGCCACCGCCTCCGGCGCCCCCGTCGTCGCGTCCGCCCTTGCCGCATCCCCGTCCGAGGGAGCCCCGTCGAGCGTCGCCCCGTCGGATGCCACCCCGTCGGAGGCCGCCCTCGAGGGGATCCTCGCGGGTGCCCGTTCCGCGGCCACCGTCCTCGCGACCGCCACGTCCGTGCAGCGTGAGTCCGCGCTCGACGGGATCGCGGCCGCGCTCCTGGATGCGCGCGACCGCATCGTCGCCGCCAACGCGGCGGACCTCGCCGCCGGTCGCGCCTCCGGACTCGCGGCCGGGCTGCTCGACCGCCTGGCCCTCGACGCCGCCCGCGTCGCATCCCTCGCGGACGCCGTCACGGGCATCCGCGGCCTCGACGACCCGCTCGGCCAGGTCGTCCGCGGCCGCACCCTCCCCAACGGCCTCCTCCTCTCGCAGGTGCGCGTCCCCTTCGGCGTCGTGGGGGCGATCTACGAGGCCCGGCCCAACGTCACCGTCGACATCGCCGCGCTCGCCCTCCGGAGCGGCAACGCGGTGGTGCTCCGCGGCGGATCCGCGGCCCTCCGCACGAACGCCGTGCTGGTCGAGGTGATGCGCGGCGCCCTCGAGCGCGCGGGCCTCCCGGCCGACGCCGTGCAGACCGTGGACGCGCACGGGCGCGCCGGCGCGGCCCGCCTCATGCGCGCACGCGGTCTCGTCGACGTCCTCGTGCCGCGCGGATCGGCGGACCTCATCCGCACCGTGGTGGAGGAGTCGACCGTCCCCGTCATCGAGACCGGGGCGGGCGTGGTCCACGTCTACCTGGACGCCTCGGCGGACGCGCGGATGGCGGTCGACATCGCCCTCGACGCCAAGGTCAGCCGTCCGAGCGTGTGCAACGCCATGGAGACGCTCCTCGTGCACCGGGACGCGGCGCCCCGGATCCTGCCCGGCGTCCTCGACGCGCTCCGCGACCGCGGGGTGACCGTGCACGGCGACGCGGCGGTCCGCGACCTGTGGCCCGCGGCCGTCCCCGCCGACGACGGCGACTGGGCGGCGGAGTACCTCTCCCTCGACCTCGCCGTCCGGGTCGTCGACTCCGTGGAGGACGCGGTGGCGCACATCGCCCGCTGGTCCACGCACCACACGGAGTCCATCGTCACGTCCGACCTCGCCGTCGCCGAGCGCTTCCTCCAGGCCGTGGACTCGGCCGTCGTCATGGTGAACGCATCGACGCGCTTCACGGACGGATCCGCGTTCGGCTTCGGCGCCGAGGTCGGCATCTCGACCCAGAAGCTGCACGCGCGCGGGCCGATGGGCCTGCAGGAGCTCACCAGCACGAAGTGGGTCGTGCGGGGGAGCGGGCAGGTGCGCGGCTGAGCCGCACCCGTCAGGCAGGGCCGCCATCCGGGCGCCCGCGGCACGCCCGACCGCGGTGCACGCCCCGCACGGGGGCCCGCCGATAGGATGGCAGGCGCCGCCTCCGCGCCACGAGGCGTGCCACGAACGGAGATCCCATGCACGCGCTGACCACCACCATCCTCGCCGAGACCGAGCACGCCATGGAGCTCGCCGCTCCGCTGTGGGTGTTCCCGGCCGTCGCGGCGGTCGCGTTCGTCGCGCTCGGAGTGGTGATGTACAGCTTCCGCGACGTGAGCAACCGCCACTCCGAGAAGTGGGGCAAGCCCCCCGTCGCCGAGCAGGGCCACGGCACCGCCGACCAGGCCCACTGAGCGCGAGCATCCGCCAGATGACGACACCCGCGACCCCGCGCCTCCGCATCGGGGTCATGGGCGGCACGTTCGACCCCATCCACAACGGCCACCTCGTCGCCGCGAGCGAGGTCCAGCAGCACCTGCAGCTGGACGAGGTCATCTTCGTCCCCACCGGGCAGCCGTGGCAGAAGCAGACCGTCACCGACGGCGAGCACCGCTACCTGATGAGCGTGATCGCCACCGCGGCCAACCCCCGCTTCACCGTCAGCCGCGTCGACATCGACCGGGCGGGCACCACCTACACGATCGACACGCTCCGCGACATCCGGCGCACGCACCCGGACGCGGAGCTGTTCTTCATCACGGGCGCGGACGCGATCCAGCAGATCCTCGGGTGGAAGGACGTCGGGGAGCTCTGGGACCTGGCGCACTTCGTGGCCGTCACGCGCCCCGGCCACGACCTCACCGAGAGCGGCCTCCCGCACGCCGACGTAAGATTGCTCGAGGTGCCGGCGTTGGCGATCTCCTCCACCGACTGCCGGAGCCGAGTCGGGCGGGGCTTCCCCGTCTGGTACCTCGTCCCCGACGGAGTCGTCCAGTACATCTCCAAGCACCACCTGTATCGGAGCCCGCAATGACCCCCTCCCACGACGCGCCCGACACCGGGCCGACCTCGTTCGACGACGGTCCCGCTCCCGCGACCCTCGGGCTCAGCCGCCGCGAGATGCGCGCTGCCGAGCGCGCCCGCGCTCTGGCCCTCGGCATCGACGAGGCGGACGACGCGCCGGTCGAGGAGCGCGCTGCCGCCTCGGTGGACGCATCCGACCGACCTGCGGCCGAGGACGCGCCGCAGGGGACGACGGTCGAGCCGTCCGGCTCGTCGGAGGACGACGGATCCGGGACGGCGACCGACGCGGCGACGACGCCCGCGGCCGCCCCGATCACCGCTCCCGGCGTGGGCCCCGACACCTCCGCCATCCTCCTGTCGGGCGGCGTCCTCACCCGACGCCAGCTCCGCGCCATCCGCGAGGCCGAGGAGGCCGCCCGCCAGCAGCGCGGGTCCGAGCACGGCGACGACGCCCCGGCCGACGCCCGCACGTCCGGCGCCGAGGTGCCGTCGGTCCCGGAGGCCGATGCGGTCGCCACGACCCCGGACGAGGAGTCCGGCGCTCCCGTCGTCGACGACGCACCTCCCGCGACGTCCGCCGAGCCGGCCGTACCGCCGTACGTGCGCTACGGCCGCGGCTCCCGCGCCACCCCGCGTCCCCGCGCCCCGTACGGGAGCGCGTACCGGCGCACGCCGGCGGCGGACGCGACGGAGGCACCCGAGACCGCGACGTCCGACGTCGCACCGGCCGCCTCGTCAGTGCCCGATGCCCCGGCCGTCATCGACGCTCCCGCTGTCGCCGACCGCACGTCCGACGGATCGACCCCCGCCGACGACCGCTCCTCCGGGACGCCGTCCGCCTGGCCGTTCGCCCCCATCGTCCCGTCGGGCGCCGACGGCGACCGCGACGTCGACGCGTCCGGCGAGCAGCCGACCGTGCCGCCCCTGGCGCCGCACACGCCGAGCCGCGACGAGGATCCGCGCCCCGCGCCCTCGCTCGAGCCCGTGCCGTGGGTGACCGGGTCCGCCGCGCCCACGATCGAGCCCGCCTTCGGCACCCGCGCGTCCGCCGCGGCCGAGGACGTCGACTCCGCCGACATCGCCGCCCCCGCGTCGGAGAGCGGCGTCGGCGCCCCGAGCGCGACCCAGGAGGCGGCAGCCGACGTCCGGACGCCGTTCACCCCGCCGACCGGGCACTGGTCGGTGCAGGACCAGGTCGACGAGGACCAGCCGCACACCGGCAACCACTTCATCCTCCCCACGGTGCCGCACGCCAACGACATGCAGCAGGCGCTCAACAGCACGGGCGAGATCATCATCACGGGATCCATCGACCTGCCGCGCAGCCTCGGCTCCATGGGCACGCACCCGGACCGGTTCGACACGGCGGACATGGACCGGATCCTGGAGCAGGCCGACGACCAGGATCACGCGCCCGGCCGCTCCGACTCGGAGCCCGTCCGCGCCAGCCGCGCGGTCAGCACCCACACCTCCACGCGCGCCGTCGTGCAGCCGCCGCCCCGCAAGCGCTTCACCGCGCCCGTCGTGGCGGCCGTCACGGCCGGGGGAGTCGCCGTCATCGGCGCGGGCCTCGTCATCGTCGCGTTCATGACGAATGTATTCTGATCGTCTGATGCACCACCCCACCCGTCCCGGAAGGACTCTGTGACCGCTTCTCCCCGCGCCCTCGACCTGCTCAAGGTCGCCGCCCTCGCCGCCGACTCCAAGCAGGCCATCGACCTGGTCGCGCTCGACGTCTCCGGGCCCCTGCCCCTCACCGACGTCTTCCTCATCGCCTCCGCTCGCAACGAGCGGAACGCGCAGGCGGTCGCCGACGAGATCGAGGACAAGATGATCGAGGCCGGCGCCAAGCCGCTGCGCCGCGAGGGGAAGAGCGAGGGCCGCTGGATCCTCCTCGACTTCGGCGACGTCGTCGCCCACGTCTTCACCGAGGAGGACCGCATGTACTACTCGCTGGAGCGCCTCTGGAAGGACTGCCCCGTCGTCGCCCTCGAGATCGAGCCGACGGCCTCCGCTTCCTGATCCTGCTGCGTGCCGTGCACGGGGCGCTCGCCCGTCGAGGCGTGGCCTCGACGTCGGTCACGACCGTGGGTCGCTCCCACGATCGCTGTCCGGAGGACGGGATCCTGTGGCGACCGCAGGCGCGGTCCCGAGTCGTCCGTCGGGTGCGGTGGTCCGCGTCGGCAGGGAAGGCGAGCCCGCTGGTCGCGCCGTCCGACCGCGGCGACGCCGCCGGCCGTCGCCGACGAGGATGCCCTGGTCATGAGGCGGTCGGAATGTGTAGTAATGTAGACGAGTCGCTTCCGCAGGGAAGCGGAGAACGGGTCTGTGGCGCAGTTGGTAGCGCACCTGCATGGCATGCAGGGGGTCAGGGGTTCGAATCCCCTCAGATCCACCCTCGAGCCCCGCTCCTCCTCACGGAGGTGCGGGGCTCTTCCGCTCTCCGGGGTCGTCCCTCGGTGGACGGGGTCGGCGCGACCAGGACCCGCGCTCAGCTCCGTCCGGAGAGGCCGAGGGGCTCCACGTGCGCGCCACCTGCCCGGAACAGCGCCGCCAGCGGCTCGACGAGATCCCGCTCGGCTCCCGTGCCGGCGGAGAGGGCCATCTCCCGGACGTACGCATCCAGGGCCGTGCGGCCCGCGAGGATCCGCGTCACGGCTCCGCCGTCGGTCCTGTCCTCGGGGCGTACGAAGAGCGAGGCGCCATCGTGCGAGTAAGAGGACCGCCGTCTCGCACCAGACGCGGAGGCCCAACCGCTCCTCGAGCAGCTCGCGCAGGCCGACAGCCTGCCCGCGCACCTGGGTGGCCGGCGACTCCCGGCCGACGTGCGAGCGGACGATCCGCTCCTGCGATGACGCGCTGTTCGACAGACGCGCGATCTGCACGGCGAAGGTCCGTCCCAACGAGGACTCGTCCACGAGCTGCGCGAACGCCGCATGCTCGGAGCTGGGGACGACGCCGTCGAAGACGATGCCACGCCACCGCTTGTTCTCGATGATCAGCACCGTGCGGGCGGTCACGACCACATGGTCGATCTGCTGCACGAAGCGGGCGCCGTCGTCGCTCGTCCGCGAGAAGACGACGTTCGTCGCCAGGATCCCGGGGAGCCCGGCAGCGGCGAACGCCGCGACGATGTGCGCGTGGGAGGAGGCCTCGTGGCCCCAGGTGGCCGATACGAGCTCACGGGCTGCCTGCTCGTCCACGCGGGCGATCCGCGTCCGCTCCTCCGCGGCGGCCAGCTCCGCGGCGTGCATCGCCGTCAGCTCCGCGACCGTCCTCACGCGGTGCTCCTCGGCGAGGGAGAGGGACCGCGTCCGCTCGGTCGCGTCGACGATGCGCCGCCTCTCCGCATCGGCCGCGGCCGCGTCGAGCGCATGTCGGGCGGACGCGTCCCGCCGACGACGGTCACGGACGAGCAGGGCCAGGACGAGGACGAGGAGGGCGACGAGGATCCAGGGGAGCGCGTTCTGCATGGCCCAGGGAAGCACGCACCACGGGTCGCGCGCGGGATCCGCTCCCCGATCGGGGGACTGTCCTCCACTTGGGGGACCCGGGTACCGTGGCTGAGGTCATCGACCCCTGGAGCTCCACAATGTCGCACGCCACCCTGCACCGGACGCACACCACCGACCCGCACCGCACGTCGGTGGTCGGTTCCGCGGTGCTGGGCTTCCTGGCCGCGTTCGTGGTGGGCGCGGCGGTCATCGTGACCCTCCTCATCACGTCGTTCGCGCAGGGGACCGAGGGGTACCCGGGGCTCGACGTGCCCGGCGTCGTCGACACCCGGATCGACCACGGCAGCGTGGTGACGCAGATCGGCCCGGGCGGCTTCCTCTTCCCGTTGGCCGCGGGGCTCATCGTCGGGCTGATAGTGGCCGTCGTCGTCTACGC
Source organism: Clavibacter capsici (assembly GCF_001280205.1). Lineage (NCBI taxonomy): Bacteria > Bacillati > Actinomycetota > Actinomycetes > Micrococcales > Microbacteriaceae > Clavibacter > Clavibacter capsici. Next base: position 1,510,215 of record NZ_CP012573.1, read on the forward strand.
ACGACAGCGCGCCGCCGAGGACTGAGCGCATCCGATCCCGCGCGTAGGGTCGAGGGGATGCCTCCCGCTCCCGCACTCCCGTCCTCCCGCACGCGCGGTGACGCGACCCCCGGCTCGCGCCCTCGACCGGCGCGCCTCCTGACCGCCGCGGTCGCCACGCTGGTCCTGCTCAGCGGGTGCACGACGTCGTCGCCGGATCCCACGCCGGAGACGCCGCGTCCCCTCCGCGTCGTCTCGCTCGGCGACTCGTACTCCACCGGCACGGGCCCGGCGACGCCCCTGCCGGGCGACCCCGTGGTGTGCGGGCGCACGGTGTCCGCCTCCGTCCGCGTCGCCGCCGACACCGTCGGCGCGGAGCTCGTCGACGCGGCCTGCGACGGCGCGACCACGGCCGACATCCTCGGCCCGAGCGAACGCGGCGGGCAGGCCGTGCCCGCGCAGATCGACGCGCTGACCGACGGCGCCGACGTGGTGCTCGTCCGCATCGGCGGCAACGACCTCGGCTTCCCCGCGCTCGTCGGCGGCTGCCTGGCTCGGTACCCGGACGGCCCCGTCGCGGCGGGACCCGCCACGTGCGTGGACGCGCTCGCGCCCGCCGGGGGGACGGACGCCGTCCGCGCGCGCATCGACGGCGAGGTGACGCCGAGGCTGACGGAGGCGTTCGGCCGGATCCGCGCCGCGGCACCGGACGCCCGCATCGTCGCGCTCGGCTACCTCACCGTGATCGGCGACCCCGAGGGGCTGCCCGAGGAGGGCTGCCTGCGCGCCACCGCCACGTCGAGCGTGAACGGGCAGGTGCTCCTCACCGACCGCGACGCCGCATGGCTCGCCGGCGTCCAGAGCGCCCTCGACGCGGCGGTCGCGCAGGCGGCGGCCGGGGTCGGGGCGCGGTTCGTCGACCAGGAGGCCCCGACCGCGGACCACGGGGCGTGCGCGGGCGACGCGGGGGATCCGTACGTCGCGGGCGTGGGCGGCAGCGCCGGGGACGTCCCCCTCCACCCGAACGCCGCGGGGCTCGCCTGGGAGGCGGGCGCGATCGCCAGTGTCCTGCGCGAGGAGGCGGCGGCGCTCGGACGCTGAGGACGTCCTCGGGCACGACCGCACGAGTCCGCAGCATCCGCTCGACAGGTTGCGGGGTCGCGGCGCTGCCTGTCGCCGGGTGACGACGTCGTCCTTCATCGGCCTGTCCAGGCCGCCGCCTCGCCGCGCCGGAGCACCGCGGCCATGTGGGATTCTGTGGCTTCGTGTTGCTTCTCCTGCGTAGGAGGGCTACAGTGCGAGGACGCGGGGCGCCAGTGCCCCACGGAGTCGAAGGAGACCGCCCATGTACGCCGAAGAGCGCCAGGACAGGGTGGTCGCCCTCCTCGAGCGCACCGGTCGCGTGGCCGTCGTGGGCCTCGCCCGCGAGTTCGACGTGACCACGGAGACCGTCCGGCGCGACCTCGCCCAGCTCGAGGCGCGCGGCGTCCTCCGACGCGTCCACGGCGGCGCCGTCCGGGCGGGCCGCTCCACGCGCGCCGAGGAGAGCCTCGACACCCGCGGCACGCGCAACACCGCGGCCAAGGCCCGCATCGCCGACGCCGCGATGGCGCTGCTGCCCGCGAGCTTCCAGGGGTCCGTCGCGATCGACGCCGGCACCACCACGGGGCTCGTGGCCGACCGCATCGCCGCCTGGGTGCCCGACGTGGCGGGCCGCACGCTCGTCGTCGTCACGCACTCCATGGTCGTGGCGCAGACGGTCAGCCGGAACCCCGCCGTGGAGGTGCAGCTGCTCGGCGGCCGCCTCCGCGGGATCACGAGCGCCGCGGTGGGGCCCGCCACCCTCGGCCAGCTCGCGCGGCTGCGGCCCGACATCGCCTTCATCGGCGCGAACGGGATCCACGCGGAGTTCGGCCTCAGCACCCCCGACGAAGAGGAGGCGGCCGTGAAGACCGCGTTGACCCGAGGATCCCGACGCGCCGTGGCGCTCGTCGACGCGTCGAAGGCGGGGGAGGAGGCGCTCGTGGGCTTCGCCGCCCTCGACGACCTCGACACGCTCGTGACCGATGCGGAGCCCGAGGGGCCGCTGGCCGACGCGCTGGCCGCCGCCGAGGTGGAGGTGATGGTCGCGTGATCCTCACCCTCACCGCCAACCCGAGCCTCGACCGCACCATCGACCTCGCCGGCGCGCTCGCGCGCGGCGCCGTGCAGCGCGCCCGGGGCGTGGCCGAGCAGCCGGGCGGCAAGGGCGTCAACGTCTCCCGCGCGCTCATCGCCTCGGGGCTCGACACGGTCGCGCTGCTGCCCGGCCGCCTCGACGACCCGATGCTCGTGGCGCTGGCCGCCGAGCGGATCCCGCACGACCCGCTGGAGATCGCCGGCCGCGTGCGCCAGAACGTCACGCTCACCGAGCCGGACGGCACGACCACCAAGGTCAACGAGCCGGGCCCCGTGCTGTCGTCGGCGGAGGCGGACGAGCTCGTCGCGCTCGTCATCCGCCACGCGCGCCGGGCCACCTGGCTCGTGCTCGCCGGATCCCTGCCGCCCGGCCTCGACGACGACTTCCACGCCCGCGTGGTGCAGGCCGTGCGCGCCGAGCTCGGCGACGCGGCGCCGCGGATCGCCGTCGACTCCTCGGGCGCCCCCATGGCCGCGCTCGTCGCGTCCGGCGCGGTCGTCGACCTCGTCAAGCCCAACGCCGAGGAGCTCGCCGAGCTCGTCGGCCTCCCCGATCCGGATGCGCTCGAGGCCGACCCCCGGCTGGCCCACGACGCATCCCGCTCCCTCGTCTCGCGCGGCTGCCGGGCGGTCCTCGCGACCCTCGGCGCCCGCGGAGCCGTCCTCACCACGGCCGACGGCGGGTGGCACGCCACCATGCCGCCGATCGTGCCGGTGAGCACCGTGGGCGCGGGCGACTCGTCGCTCGCGGGCTACCTGCTCGCCGACCACCGCGGGGCCGGACCCGAGGGGCGGCTGGCGCAGGCCGTCGCCCACGGATCCGCCGCCGCGTCCCTCCCCGGCAGCACCATGCCGGCCCCCGACGAGACCCGGCCGGACAGCGTCACCGTCCAGCCGCTCCTCCCGATCGCCGCCGATCGCTGACCCGTCCCACCTGGAGAAGAACATGCCATCGCTCATCACGAACCGCCTCGTGCTCCTCGACGCCGACCTCGGCGCCGACCGCGAGCACGCCGTCCGCACGCTCGCCGAGCGCGTGGTCGCCGAGGGCCGCGCCACCGACGCCGACGCCCTCTTCGCCGACGCGTGGGAGCGCGAGTCGAAGACCGCGACCGGCATGGGCGGCGGGCTCGCGATCCCGCACTGCCGCTCCGCCGCGGTGACGGAGGCCACGCTCGTCATGGCGCGCCCCGCGCCGACCGTCGACTTCGGCGCGCCGGACGGCCCCGCCGACCTCGTGTTCTTCATCGCGGCGCCCGACGGCGCCGACCAGGAGCACCTCGTGCTGCTGTCGCGCCTCGCCCGCTCGCTCATCAAGCCGGAGTTCGTCGAGGCGCTGCGCACCGCCACCGACGAGGACCAGGTCGTCTCCCTCGTCGAGGGCGCGCTCGTGGACGAGCCCGCCTCCTCGACGGGCGCCCCGGCCGCCGCGGCTCCCGCGGCGTCGGCGTCCGCGCCGGCCGCCGCGCCCGCGGACGCGCCCGTGCTCATCGCCGTCACGGCGTGCCCCACCGGCATCGCGCACACCTACATGGCGGCGGACTCGCTCGTCGCCGCCGCGAAGCGCGCGGGCGTGGAGCTGCACGTCGAGACCCAGGGATCCTCCTCGGTCACGCCGGTGGACCCCGCGATCATCGCGCGGGCGACCGCCGTGATCTTCGCGGTCGACGTGGACGTGCGCGACCGCGCGCGCTTCGCCGGCAAGCCCGTGATCCAGTCGCCCGTCAAGCGCGGCATCGACCAGCCCGACCAGATGGTGGCCGAGGCCGTGGCCGCCGCGAAGGACCCCTCGGCCCCGCGCGTGCCGGGCGGCGCGTCGTCGGCGGCCGGATCCGAGCAGGCCTCCCCGCAGGCGTCCCAGTCGGTGGGCGCGCGCCTCAAGCGCTGGCTGCTCACGGGCGTCAGCTACATGATCCCGTTCGTCGCGGGCGGCGGGCTGCTCATGGCGCTCGGCTTCCTGCTCGGCGGGTACCGGATCTCCGACGTCGCCTCCGACATCGTGGTCCAGAACTCGATCGCCAACCTGCCCGACGGCGGGATCATGAGCTACCTCGGCGCCGTCGCGTTCGTCATCGGGAACGCGTCGATGAAGTTCCTCGTGCCCGTGCTCGCCGGCTACATCGCCTATGCCATCGCCGACCGCCCGGGCATCGCGCCCGGCTTCGTGGCCGGAGCCGTGTCGCTCATCATGGGCGCCGGATTCCTCGGCGGCCTGGTGGGCGGCCTCCTCGCCGGAGGCATCGCCTACGCGATCGGACGCATCGACGTGCCGCGCTGGCTCCGGGGGCTCATGCCCGTCGTGATCATCCCGCTGCTCGCGTCCATCGTCGCCTCCGGGCTCATGGTCATGGTGCTCGGCGGCCCGATCGCGGCGCTCACCGTCGGCCTCAACGACTTCCTGTCCGGCCTCACGGGCGCGTCCGCGATCCTGCTCGGCGTGATCCTCGGCGTGATGATGTGCGTCGACCTGGGCGGCCCCATCAACAAGGTGGCCTACTCGTTCGCGGTGGCGGGCCTCGGCGCCGGATCCATCACCGACCAGGCCCCCTGGGCGATCATGGCCGCGGTCATGGCTGCCGGCATGGTGCCGCCGCTCGCCCTCGCGCTGGCCTCCACCGTGATCGACCGCCGCCTGTTCAGCCCGGCCGAGCGGGAGAACGGCAAGGCCGCGTGGCTCCTCGGCGCCGCTTTCATCTCCGAGGGCGCCATCCCGTTCGCCGCGGTCGACCCGCTGCGCGTGATCCCCGCGAGCATCGTCGGCGGCGCGGTCACGGGCGCCATGGTCATGGGGCTCGGCGTCGTCTCGCAGGCCCCGCACGGCGGCGTGTTCGTGCTCTTCGCCATGAACGGCACGTTCCTCGGATTCCTCGCCTCGGTCGCCGTCGGCACCGTCGTCTCCGCGTTCCTGGTCGTGCTGCTCAAGCGCTTCACGACCAAGCGCCCCGACGCTGCCGCCGCGGCGGTGTCCGTCGACCAGGGCGTGCCCGTCGCCGCCTGATCCCCCCGTCCCCGACCCGACCCCCTCACGAAGGAGAGCACCATGACCGAGCGCACCGCCACCATCGGCAGCCGCGTGGGCCTGCACGCCCGACCCGCATCCCTGTTCATCGAGGCGGTGCGCCGCACGGGCGTCGCCGTGAAGATCAGCAAGCCGGGCGGCACGCCGCTCGACGCCACGAGCATCCTCTCGCTGATGAGCCTGGGCGCCGCGAACGGCGACCAGGTCGTCCTCACGGCCGAGGGCGACGGCGCGGACGCCGCGCTCGACGAGCTCGCGGCGCTGCTCGAGTCGGACCTCGACGCCGTCGAGTAGCCGCCCGCACGAGGAGAGGGCCCGGTCACCGCGATGCGGCGGCCGGGCCCTCTCGTCGTGTCAGGACCTGCGGATCACCACTCGGCGACGCGGTAGTCCTTGAGGAAGACGCCCGAGATGTCCTCGCCGGCCTGGCCCATGACGATGGGGTCGTAGACGCGGGCGGCGCCGTCGACGAGGTCGAGCGGGGCGTGGAAGCCCTCCTCGGCGAGCCGGACCTTCGTGGGGTGCGGCCGCTCGTCCGTGATCCAGCCGGTGTCGACGCTCGTCATGAGGATCCCGTCGGTCTCGCGCATCTCGCGCGCCGACGTGCGGGTCATCATGTTGAGCGCGGCCTTCGCCATGTTCGTGTGCGGGTGGCCAGGGCCCTTGTACGCGCGGGCGAACTGGCCCTCCATCGCGCTGACGTTGACGACGTACTTGCGGCGCGACTCCGACGCGGCCATCGCGGGACGCAGCCGGCTGACCAGGAGGAACGGCGCCGTGACGTTGGCGAGCTGCACCTCGAGCATCTCGAGCGGATCCACCTCGTGCACCACCTGGGTCCAGCTGTTCGCGTCGTGCAGGTCGGGCACGAGGCCGCCGGCGTCGATGGCCGTGCCGGCCGCGAGGCGCGCGAGCGAGGACGACCCGGCGGTCATCGCGAGCTCGGTGACCTCCGCGGCCGTGATGCCCGTCGCCGTCGAGAGGATCGGGTGCGCGGCCACGCTGGCCGCGAGGGCCGCCGGGTGCGCGTCGTTGGTGTGCCCGAACGTCAGCAGCTCGGGGATGGGCCCGTCCGGCAGCGGCGCCGACTCCGCCTCGGACAGGGGCGCGTAGGAGCCGGGGGAGCGGCGCACGGTCTGCGCGGCGTTGTTGATGAGGATGTCGAGCGGCCCGGCTGCCGCGACGGCGTCGGCGAGGCCGATGACCTGCGCCGGGTCGCGGAGGTCGAGGCCGACCACGCGGAGGCGGTGGACCCACTCGTGCGCGTCGGGCAGGCCGGCGAAGCGGCGCACGGCGTCGCGCGGGAAGCGCGTGGTGATGGTGGTGTGCGCGCCGTCCCGGAGGAGGCGCAGCGCGATGTGCATGCCGATCTTCGCGCGGCCGCCCGTGAGCAGCGCGCGCATGCCGGTGAGGTCGGTGCGGGCCTCGCGCTTGGCGTGGTTGATGCGCGCGCAGTCCGGGCAGAGCTGGTGGTAGAACGCGTCGACCTGCGTGTAGTGCTGCTTGCAGATGTAGCAGGGGCGCGAGCGGAGGAGCGTGCCGGCCGTGGGCGCGGCCGTGGTGATGGCGAGCGGGATCCCGCGGGTCTCGTCGTCGATGCGGTCGGGCGCGCCCGTGGCGGTGGCGGCGACCACCGCGCGGTCGGCGCTGGCGACGGCCTCGCGCTTCTCGAGGCGGCGGGCCTTCTTCACCGACTTGAACATGGAGGCGGTGGCGCGGCGGACGGCGACGAAGTCGGGGTGCTCCTCGTCGATGTCGGCGAGCGAGCCGAGGACGCGCAGCGTGACGGCGAGGTCGGCGGGATCGATGGCCGCGTCGGGGGCGGGGTCGACGGGATCCGTGGGAGCGGCGGGGTCGTCGGGCAGGGCGTCGGAGGGCACAGGAGATGATACCCGGGCACAGCGGCCCGGTCGGGCGGCCCCGGCGGCGGCCGCAGCGCGCTACATCGTGGTCGCGAACCCGATCGCGGCGGCGATGACGGCCCAGAGCGCGATGGTGACCACGACGAGCGCGATGAGCCCGGTGCGGCGGTCGCGCCAGCGGGCGCGCTCCGCCTCGACGTCGACCGGGGCGGCATCCGGCGTGGGCAGCCCGGACGCGGCGGCATCCGGGGCGGACGCCTCCCGGGTGCTCGCCGCGGCCTCGACGGACGGCACGGCGGTCGGGTCGAGCGGGGCGCGATCGGGTCGGGGGTCGAGCGGGGTGGAGGGCATCCGGTGAACGTACGCGTCGCGGCCCGTCGTTCCCTGCCACCTGTGGACAACTCCGCGCGCAGTCCCGCCGACCGGTGCCGCCAACCGGTGCGCCCGGGCGGGATCCGTGGGGGAGGATGGACGCATCATGCCCGACACCGCGCTCGCCCCCACGCTCACCGAGGAGGCGGCCCGCCTGGCCGTGGACGGGGCGACCGACGACGCCATCTACGACGCGTTCGCCGAGTGGGCGCTCGGGCAGGGCATCGAGCTGTACCCGGCGCAGGACGAGGCGGCGCTCGAGATCGCGTCGGGCGCGCACCTCATCCTCTCGACGCCGACGGGCACGGGGAAGTCGCTCGTCGCGGTCGCGGCGCACTTCGCGGCCCTCGCGCGGGGACGCCGCTCCTACTACACGGCGCCGATCAAGGCGCTCGTCTCCGAGAAGTTCTTCGCGCTCGTGGAGCTGTTCGGCGCCGCGCAGGTGGGCATGGTCACGGGCGACTCCTCCGTGAACCCGGACGCGCCGATCATCTGCTGCACCGCCGAGATCCTCGCCAACCGGTCGCTCCGGGGCGGTGCGGACACGCCCGTCGACCAGGTGGTCATGGACGAGTTCCACTTCTACGCGGATCCGCAGCGCGGGTGGGCGTGGCAGGTCCCGCTCCTGCTCCTGCCGCACGCGCAGTTCGTGCTCATGTCGGCCACGCTCGGCGACGTCACCGACCTCGCGGAGGACCTCACGCGCCGCACCGGCCGGCCGACGGCCAGGATCACGGGCATCGAGCGTCCCGTGCCCCTCTTCTTCCACTACGCCGTGACGCCCGTGCAGGAGACCGTGGAGGAGCTGCTCGACACGAGGCAGGCCCCCGTCTACATCGTGCACTTCGCGCAGGCCGCCGCCCTCGAGCGGGCCCAGGCGCTCTCGAGCATCAAGATCGTGACGCGGGAGCAGCGGGACGAGATCGCGGAGATCATCGGCGGCTTCCGGTTCAGCACCGCGTTCGGCAAGACGCTGTCGCGACTGGTGCGCTCGGGGATCGGCGTGCACCACGCGGGCATGCTGCCGAAGTACCGGCGGCTCGTCGAGCAGCTCGCGCAGCAGGGCCTCCTCCGGGTGATCTGCGGCACCGACACGCTCGGCGTCGGGATCAACGTCCCCATCCGCACCGTGCTCTTCACGGGCCTCACCAAGTACGACGGCACCCGGATGCGGCAGCTCAACGCCCGCGAGTTCCACCAGATCGCCGGACGCGCGGGCCGGGCCGGGTATGACACCGCGGGCACCGTGGTCGCGCAGGCGCCCGAGCACGAGACCGAGAACCTGAAGATGCTCGAGCGCGCCGGGGACGACGTGAAGAAGCGTCGGAAGCTCGTGCGCAAGAAGGCGCCCGAGGGCTTCGTCTCGTGGGGCGAGCCGAGCTTCCGCAAGCTCATCGACGCGGAGCCCGAGCGGCTGACCTCGAGCATGCAGGTGAGCCACGCGATGATGCTCAACGTCATCGCGCGCGGCGGCGACGTCTTCCAGAACATGCGCGCCCTCGTCGAGGACAACCACGAGCCCCGGATCCGCCAGCTGGCCCTCGCGCGCCGCGCCCTCGCGATCTACCGCACGCTGCGCACCGCGGGCATCGTCAGCCAGGAGGCGGACCCGGACGGCGGGCCCACGCGGATCACGCTGACGGTCGACCTGCAGGCCGACTTCGCGCTCAACCAGCCGCTGTCGCCGTTCGCGGTCGCCGTCTTCGAGCTGCTCGACCGCGAGTCGCCGACCTACGCGCTCGACATGGTGAGCGTGGTCGAGGCCACGCTCGACGACCCGCGGCCGATCCTCGCCCAGCAGCAGTTCAAGGCCCGCGGCGAGGCCGTGCAGGCGATGAAGGCCGAGGGCATCGAGTACGACCAGCGCATGGAGCTGCTCGAGGAGGTCACCCACCCGAAGCCGCTCGAGGAGCTGCTCGACCAGGCGTTCACGACGTACGCCGCGAGCCAGCCGTGGATCGGCGACTTCGCGCTCAGCCCGAAGTCGGTCGTCCGCGACATGTACGAGCGGGCGATGTCCTTCAGCGAGCTCGTCTCCTTCTACGGGCTCATGCGCTCCGAGGGGCTCGTGCTGCGCTACCTCTCCGACGCGTTCCGCGCGATGCGCCAGACGATCCCCGACGAGGCCAAGACCGAGGAGCTGCTCGACGTGATCGAGTGGCTCGGCGAGCTCGTGCGCCAGGTCGACTCGAGCCTGCTCGACGAGTGGGAGGAGCTGTCGCACCCGACGGCCGCCCCCGGCGACGCGCCCGTGCTGCCGCCCGCGCCGAAGCTGCTCACCTCGAACACGCGCGCGTTCCGGATCCTCGTGCGCAACGAGATGTTCCGCCGCGTCCAGCTCGCCGCGCGCGAGGACCTGCAGGCCCTCGGCGAGCTCGATGCCGCCGCCGGCTTCGACGCGGACGCCTGGGGCGACGCGCTCGACGGCTACTTCGGCGAGTACGACCGGATCCTCACCGACGGCGACGCCCGCAGCCAGGCGCTCATCACGATCGAGGAGCGGCCGACGGAGTGGATCGTGCGGCAGGCGCTGCACGACCCCGAGGGCGACCACGACTGGGGGATCGAGGCGACGGTCGACCTCGACGCGTCGAACGAGGCGGGCGAGGCCGTGGTGCACGTGACCCGCGTCGGCACCCTCTCGTGAGCGCCGCGCCGCGCCTGCCCGATCTGGCCGGCCGGACGATCCTCGTCACCGGCGCGAACGGCGGCATCGGCTTCTGGACCTCGGCGCAGCTCGCCGGCGCGGGCGCCCGGGTGCTGCTCGCCTGCCGCTCCGCGGAGCGCGGGGACGCCGCCGCCCGCGCGATCACGGCGCGCGTGCCGCGGGCCGACGTCGACGTCGTGCCGCTCGACCTGGCGAGCCTCGCGAGCGTGGACGCGTGCGTCGCGGCCATCCGCGAGGACTTCGACGCGATCGTCGCCAACGCCGGCCTCACGCCCGCCGGCGGCCGCGCACGCCGCCGGCGCACGACGATCGACGGGTTCGAGGAGCTCATGGGGACCAACGCGCTCGGGCACTTCGCGCTCGTCGCCGGGCTCGCCCCGCGGCTGCGCGCGGGCGGCCGGGTCGTCATGCTCGGATCCCTCGCCCACCGCTTCTCGCCGCTCGACCTCGGCGACCTGGCGGGGGAGCGGCGCATGCCCTCGCTCGTGCGCTACGGACGGTCGAAGACGGCGTGCATGATGATCGCCGCCGAGCTGGACCGGCGCTGGCGGGCGAGCGGATCCGACCGCATGGCGCTCTCCGCGCACCCCGGCTTCTCGGTGGACGCGCTGACGCCGCCGCAGGATCCGGCCGTCCGCGCGCGGGGTCTCGCGGCCGCGCGTCGCCGGGTCGCCCTGACCGGACACGTGCTCGTGCAGGGCAAGGACGCCGGAGCCCGGCCGGTCGCGCACGCGGCGGCGGCCGACGGCGTCACCGGCGGGGACTTCTGGGGACCAGCCGGGCCGCTCGAGCTGAAGGGCCCGCCGGCGCCCGCGTACGTCGCCGAGCACGCCCGCTCGGAGGCGGTCGCCGCGCAGCTGTGGGCCGCGGCCGAGGACGCGACGGGGATCCGCTTCCGTCCCTGACGACGCCCCGCGGCGCCGGCTCAGCCCCGCGCGGTCCCGAGCACGTCGTCGAGCGCGTCGCGGAACGCGGCCGTCTCCTCGGGGGTGCCGACGGAGACGCGCAGCCAGCCCTCGGGGCCCGTCTCGCGGATCAGGACGCCCCGGTCGAGGAGGCCCTGCCACACCGCGTGCCGGTCGGGGAAGCGGCCGAAGAGCACGAAGTTCGCGTCGGACGGCGCCACCTCGAAGCCCCGGCCGCGGAGCCACTCGACGAGGGCGTCCCGCTCCTCGCGGAGCGACGCGACCTGCGCGAGCAGCACCCGGCTGTGCCGGAGGGCGGCGGTCGCGCTCACCTGCGTGATCCGCGACAGGTGGTACGGCAGGCGCACGATGCGGAGCGCGTCCACCACCGCGGGCGACGCCGCGAGGTAGCCGAGCCGGCCGCCCGCGAACGCGAACGCCTTGCTCATGGTGCGCGAGACGATCAGACGCGGGTGCTCCGGCAGCAGCGAGATGGCGGTCGGCACGCCCTCGCGGCGGAACTCCGCGTACGCCTCGTCGATCACCACGACGCCGGGCGCGACGGAGAGCACGTGCTCGATCTCGGGGATCGTGAGCGCGGTGCCCGTGGGGTTGTTCGGGGAGGTGAGGAACACGACGCTCGGCCGGTGCTCCTCGATGAGGCGGGTGACGTTGTCGAGGTCGAGCGTGAAGTCCTCCTGGCGCCGGCCGGAGACCCACCTGGTGAGCGTGTTCCGCGCGTACTCGGGGTACATCGCGTAGTGCGGCGCGAAGGAGAGCGCGACGCGGTCGGTGCCGCCGAAGGCCTGGAGCACCTGCTGCAGCACCTCGTTGGACCCGTTCGCCGCCCAGACGTTCTCCGGACCGAGCGGGAGGCCGCTGTCGGCGGTGAGGTAGTCGGCGAGCTCGGTGCGGAGCTCGAGGAACTCGCGGTCCGGGTAGCGGTTGAGCCCGCGCGCGGCCTCGAGCACGGCCTCGCTCACCGCGACCGCGACCTCCTCGGGCAGCGGGTACGGGTTCTCGTTCACGTTGAGGAGCACGGGCACGTCGAGCTGCGGGGCGCCGTAGGGCTCCTCGCCGCGGATCCCGTCGCGCAGGGGCAGGTCGGCGAGGGTCGTCTCGGACCAGTCGGGGCTCATCGGGTCTCCTCGGGGGTCGGCGGGTGTCCATCCTCCCATCGACCGCGGAGCAGGGCGCCCGGGGCCGGACGGCTAGGGTCGCAGGATGCGCTCCCCCCTCGCCCGGCTCGCCCGCGTCCGGCGACCGGGGGACGTGCACCGCACCGAGACCCCGCCGCCGCGGTGGCTCCTGCTCTCCCGCCGCTACGGCTCCCGGGCGATCCCCGTCGACCACGACCTGGAGCGCCGCACGGTGCTCGGGCACCGGATCGCGATCAAGGTGTTCCGCTCGCCGGGCGCGAACGCCGGCCGGTCGCTGTCCGCCGCCCCCGCGGGCATCGGCGTCACCGGTCCCACGGGCCGGCCGTCCTTCGTGCTGGTGCACGGCATCGGCGTCTCGTCGCGCTACTTCCACCCGGTGGCCGCGTTCCTCGCCGAGCACGGCACGGTGCTCGCCATCGACCTGCCCGGCTACGGCGAGTCGCCGCGCGTGCGGCAGGACGTGACGCTCGCCGACCACGCGGACGTCGTGGCCGAGGTGATCCGCATGCACGGGCTCGTCGACCCGGTCGTCGTCGGCCACTCGATGGGCACGCAGATCGTCGCGCAGCTGGCGGTCGACCACCCGGAGGTCGCCGACCGCCTCGTGCTCATCGCGCCGACGCTCCCGCCGCGCACCCGCGGCCTGCTGCGGGCGGCCCTCGCGCTCGGCATCGACACCCTCCGCGAGCCGCTACTCGCGAACGCCGTGGTGCTCGGCGACTACTTCCTGCGCTGCGGGATCCCGTACTACGTCCGCCAGCTGCCGCACCTCATCGACGACGCGATCGAGGAGCGGGCGCCGCGGATCCGCGCCCGGACGCTCGTGCTGGTCGGCGACCGGGACGCGGTCGTCGACCGCGGGTTCGCGCGCGACCTCGCCGACCGGATCCCGCGCGGCGCGTTCCGGCTGGGCCGCGGCCCGCACGTGGTCATGTTCACGGACCCGCTGGGCGTCGCGCGCGCGATCGTCGAGCACGCGCGGGCCTCCTGACGCGTCCGCGCCCGGCGCACGCGGGCAGGATGGACGCGTGACCGACGACGCCCCCGACCCCCTCCCGCCGCTCACGCTCCTCGGGAAGGCGGTCGCCTGGGCCCTCGACTACGCGTACGTCCTCCGCTGGCAGCTCGCCGCCACGCTCTCCCGCGACGACGCCCGCTCGTTCGAGGACGGACGCGACGACCGGCCGACGATCCTCGTCCTCCCCGGGGTCTACGAGCGCTGGCAGTTCATGCTGCCGATCATCCGGCGCCTGCACGCGCGCGGCCACGGCGTGCACGTGGTCGGGTCGCTCGGCGCCAACGTCGGCCGCGTCGCCGAGATGTCGCGCCGGGCCCGCGCCTACCTGGAGGCCGAGGACCTGCGCGACGTGATCGTCGTCGCGCACAGCAAGGGCGGCCTCATCGGCAAGCACCTCATGGCGTTCGGCGACCCCGACCGGCGGATCCGCGCCATGGTCGCGATCAACGCGCCCTTCGGCGGATCCTCGTACGCGCGCCTCATCCCGGTCCGCAGCATCCGCGACTTCTCCCCGCGGAACGCCGCCCTCCTCGAGCTCGGGCGCTCGCTCGACGCCAACGCGCGGATCACGAGCGTCTTCGCGCGGTTCGACCCGCACATCCCCGGCGGCAGCTCGCTCGCGGGCGCGACCGACGAGCGGGTCGCCGCCTCGGGCCACTTCCGGATCATGGGCGACGAGGACGTGCTCCGCCGCGTGGAGGCCGCGATCGACCGGGCCGGGAGCGCCGCGAGCCCGCCCGCCTGACCCCATGCGATCCGGGCGTGCGGACGGGACCTGACCCCATGCGATCCGGGCGCGCGGACGGGCCCCGACCGCGGCGCATACTGGGCACATGCCCGACCCCGCCGCACCCGCCCGCGCGGACGGCGCGCTCGACGGCCGCGGCCGCACGGTGCTCGTCGTCGCGATCCTCGCCTCCTTCGTCGCGTTCCTCGACGGCACCGTCGTCAACGTCGCGCTGCCCGCCATCGGCGCGGACCTCGGCGGCGGCCTCGTCGTGCAGCAGTGGGTGGTGGACGCGTACCTCATCACGCTCGGCGCGCTGATCCTCCTCGCCGGATCGCTCTCCGACGCCTTCGGCCGGGTGCGCGTGCTGCGCTGGGGGCTCGTGGGCTTCGGCGTCACCTCGCTCGTGTGCGCCGTGGCGCCCGGCGCCGGGATCCTCATCGCGGCGCGCGCGGCCCAGGGCGCCGCCGGTGCCCTCCTCGTGCCGAGCTCGCTCGCCCTCATCGCGCAGGCGTTCCGCGGTCCCGCGCAGTCGCGCGCCATCGGCTCGTGGACGGCGTGGACCGGCACCGCGATGCTCGTCGGCCCGGTCCTCGGCGGCGTGCTCGTGGACGCGCTCGACTGGCGGCTCGTGTTCGGGATCAACGTGCTGCCCATCGTCGTCACGCTCGTGCTGCTCGCCCGGCTGCCGCACGACGCCCCCGCCGCCGAGGGCACGCGCGTCGACGTGCCCGGCGCGGTGCTCGGCGCGCTCGGGATCGGCGGGCCCGTGTTCGCGCTCATCGAGCAGTCGCGGCTCGGGCTCGGCCACCCGCTCGTGGTCGGCAGCCTCGTCGTGGGCGTCGTCTGCCTCGTGCTCTTCGTGGTGCGCGAGCGCCGCACGCCGCATCCCATGCTGCCGCTGTCGCTCTTCCGCGAGCGGGACTTCCTCGTCGGCAACATCGCGACCGTGGGGATCTACGGCGCGCTCTCGCTGGGCGGCTTCGTCATCGCGGTGTTCCTGCAGCAGACCGGCGGGCTCTCCGCGACGGCGGCGGGCTTCGCGCTCGTGCCGACCACGGTGATCATGCTGCTGCTGTCGACGCGCTTCGGCGCGCTGGCCGGGCGCATCGGGCCGCGGCTGCTGATGGGCGTCGGGCCGATCGTCGCGGGCGCCGGCTACCTGCTCATGCTCCGCGTCGCCGAGCCCGTGGACTACGGGGGGCAGCTGCTGCCCGGGATCCTCGTCTTCGGCCTGGGCCTCTCGATGACGGTGGCGCCGCTCACCGCCACGATCCTCGAGGCGGTGCCGTCCTCGCAGGCGGGCATCGCGTCGGCGGTCAACAACGCGGTGTCGCGCGTCGCCGGGCTCGTCGCGATCGCGGCCATCGGCCTCGTGGCGGGCCCCGACCTCGACGTCGCCGCGTTCCACCGCGTGGTGCTGGTGACGGCGGCGCTGCTCGTCGCGGGCGGGGTGGTCTCGCTCGTCGGGATCCGCTCCCGGCGCGCCGTGCCCGCGGCGTCCGAGGCGGGCTAGACCGCCAGCAGGACCTTGCCCACGTGCTGCGACGACGCCACGTGCGCATGCGCCGCGGCGGCCTCCGCGAGCGGGAACACGCGGTCGACGACCGGGCGCACGGATCCGTCGGCGACGGCCGGCCACACGTCCGCGCGGACCGCGGCGACGATGCGCGCCTTGTCGTCGGCGTCGCGCGCGCGGAGCGTCGTGCCCCAGATGCGCCCGCGACGCGCCATGAGCTGCCCGATCGCGATGCTCGTGGGCGCCCCGCTCTGCGCGCCGATGACCATGATCCGGCCGTCGCGGGCGAGGGCGCGGATGTCGCGGTCGATGTAGTCGCCGGCGATCGCGTCGAGGATCACGTCGGCCCCGTGGCCGTCGGTCGCGTCGCGGAGCGCCTCGACGAAGTCCTGCTGCCGGTAGTCGATGAGGACGTCCGCGCCGAGCGCGCGGCACGCCTCGAGCTTCGACGGGCTGCCGGCGGTGACGGCGACGCGGGCGCCCAAGCGCGTCGCGAGCTGGATCGCCATGGTGCCGATCCCGCTCGACCCGCCGTGCACGAGCAGCGTCTCGCCGGGCTCGAGGCCCGCGTCGAGCACGACGTTCGACCACACGGTCGCGACGACCTCGGGCAGTCCCGCCGCCTCCACGAGGTCGAGGCCGTCGGGCACGGGGAGGACGTGGCGCTCGTCCACCGCGACGAGCTCGGCGTAGCCGCCGCCCGCCAGCAGCGCGCACACGCGGTCGCCGACGCTCCACCGGGTGGCGCCCTCGCCGAGCGCCTCGATCGTGCCGGAGACCTCCAGGCCGAGGTGCGTCGGCGCGCCCGCGGGCGGCGGGTACGCGCCCTCGCGCTGGCTGAGGTCGGCGCGGTTGACGCCCGCCGCCGTCACGCGGATGAGCACCTCGCCGGGCCCGGCCACCGGATCCGGCAGCTCGGTGAGGGAGAGGACGTCGGGGCCGCCGGGGGAGGGGAAGGTGATCGCGCGCATCCCGCCACGGTACGCCCGCCCCGGGTGACGGACGACCGCCACGAGAAGTACATGAACTCGCAAGCAGAATCGGGAATGGATGACGGATCCATGCGCTTGCATACCTCTGAGGCCGTCGGCCCGCACCCATGACCCCGCACGAGAGGCACGCACATGAGCGACACCACCACCGTCCCCGGCTACATCGCCGGCACCTGGACCATCGACAAGACCCACAGCTCCATCGGCTTCAGCATCCGCCACATCATGATCAGCAAGGTCAAGGGCACGTTCAAGGACTTCGACGCCGAGATCGTCACGGGCGCCACCCCCGAGCAGAGCTCCGTGAAGGCCCACGCGACCATCGCCTCGATCGACACGAACGAGCCGAACCGCGACCAGCACCTCCGCACGAACGACTTCTTCGACGCCGAGAACCACCCCACCATCGACTTCGTCTCCACCGCGGTGCGCGTGGAGGAGGACGGCGACGCGAAGGTCGACGGCGAGCTCACCGTCCGCGGCGTCACCAAGCCCGTCACGTTCGACGTCGAGTTCGGCGGCTTCGGCGGCGACCCCTACGGCAACACCAAGTTCGGCGCGACGGCCACCACGGTCATCAACCGCGAGGACTTCGGCCTCACCTACAACGCGGCCCTCGAGACCGGCGGCGTGCTGCTCGGCGACAAGGTCACCATCACGCTCGACATCCAGGCGGTCCTCGCGACCCCCGCGGCCTAGCGCCCGTCGGCCGGGCATCCGTCCGGCCGCCTCCGCCCCGCGCGGATCCGACGCCCCCGTTCCCGTCAGGGACCGGGGGCGTCGTCGTGCGCGGGGCCCCTCAGGGGACGAGGCCGAGCGCGCGCAGCGTCTCCGCCGGGCGCTCGACGTGCGCGAAGTGGCCGGCGTCGCGGATCACCGCGGAGCGGAGCGTCGACACCGTGCCGGCCAGCAGCTCGAGGTCGTCGGGCGAGACGAAGACGTCGTCGTCGCCGCGCACCGCGACCACCGGGCACGCGATGCGCGCCCACAGCCCGTCGGCGTCGTAGCCGCGCGTGACCTCGGCGGCGAGCGAGAACGCGCGCGGCCGGGCCTCGGTCGCGATGGCGGCGACGATCGAGCGGCGCACGCGCCAGCCGTGCGCGAAGAGCGGGAGGGCGACGGCGCGCATGAGGCGGATCCGGCCGACGCCGCGGATGAGGGCGGTGCCCGGGCGGCCGAGCCGGCGCATGGTGCGCATCACCCCGAGCATCATCGTGAAGCCGGGGATGAGGCGGAAGTCGCGCACCGGATGGGCCACGCTCCGGATGACCGAGTACGTGGTGGGGGACACGAGCGCGACGGACACGGCCCGCGCGGGATCCCCGGCCGCGAGGTGCAGCGCGATGAAGCCGCCCATCGAGTGGCCGACCAGCCGCCAGCGCGTGTAGCCGAGGCCGTCGACCACGCGCGTGACGGCGTCGGCGATGGCGTCGACGGTGGCCTCGTCGTCGGTCGCGTCGAGCGGCGAGCCGCCCCAGCCGGGGAGGTCGATCGCGACGACGTCGGCGAACGGGACCCCTGCCTCGCGCGCCGCGCGGATCAGCGGCGTCCAGGTCGTCCACGACCCGGCGGCGCCGTGCAGCAGGACGGTCGCGGTGTCGGAGCCGCGGCGCTCCGCGCGGTGGTGCCGTACCGGGCCGAGCGCGGTGGGCGTGGTGCCCGGCATGAGGCCCGAGGCGCGCGGGTCCGGCTCGAGCTCGAGCGGGCTGTAGCCGGGGAGCGGACGCGTCACTCGGCGCCGCCGATGATCTCCGAGCGGATGCGGCGGATGTCCTCCAGCAGCGAGCCGATGAGGATCCAGTGCTCCTCGCTCGGCTGCAGCACCACGAGCGGCGCCGTGAGCGCGGGCTCCTCGTGCGGCCCGGCCGCCTGCCCGTCGCCGCGGACGCCGCCCGGGAGCGCGTGCTCCGCGAGGAGGCGCACGTCGTGGGCGGCGCGCGTCAGCTCGGTCGCGATGCCGCGCACGACCGGCTCCTCGGCGAGCGACGGGTCGTAGCGGTCGTGCACCGCGCGCGTCATGCCGACCACGCGGTTGACGAGCACGGTCAGCGTGGCGAGCAGCTCCCGATCGGCCTCGAGCAGCGCCCGGTGGCGCCGTCGGAGCGGGTTGAGGGTGAGGCTCTCGAGGCCCCTGTCGACCTCGGCGACCGCCTTCGTGTGCCGCGGCCGGAGCTCGCGGGCGCGCGTGAGCATGCGGTCGAGCTCCTCGCGGTCGACGGGCTCGGCCAGCGCGCCGGCCAGCCGGTCGAGCGCGGCCGCGCAGTCGCCCGCGAGGCCGACCACCGCGCGGCGGCTGGCCTCGTGCAGCACGGGCGGGGCGATCGCGATGTTGACGACCACGCCGATGGCCGCGCCGATGATCGTCTCCACGATGCGGTCGAACGCGTACACGGGGGAGAGCTGGCCGATGGCGAGCACGAGCATCGCGCTGATGGGGATCTGCGTGCTCGACCCGGGCGTGAGCCGGAACACCCAGCCGACGAGCACCGCCACCACGACCGCGGTGAGCACCACCCAGCTCGACGTGCCGAGCGCGAGGCCGAGGACGAGCGCGAGCAGCACCCCGGTGATCACGCCGAGGCTGCGCTCCACCGCCTTGCCGAAGGTCTGGTTGATGCTCGGCTGCACGACGAGGAGCGCGGCGATGGTCGCGAAGATGGGCAGCTGCGCGGGCAGCAGGGCGATGCAGGTGAACCAGGCGATGATCGCGGCCACGCTGGTCTTGACCACCTGCACGAACGGGATGCGCGTGGTGGTGCGGACGGTCGTGGTGATGCGCACGTGCGGCCTCCGGCGGCTCTCGGGTGCCTCCATCATCCCGCGACCCGCGCGCTCAGGCGACCTGGGCCGCGTCGTCCATCCCGTCGGCGCCGCCCGCGCCGCCCTGCCGCCTGGCGTCCTGCCAGCGCGCCCACATCTCCTTGAGGTCCCAGGCGTCCTCCGCCTGAATGGAGACGCCGCGCTCGCCCGTGCGCCTCGTGCGCCCGCGGATGACGAGCAGCCGCGTGCCGAAGAGCATGGGCCCCGCCTTCTGCTGCGCCTCGTCGAAGAAGGTGGAGTCGGAGCAGCCCGTGCCGTCGTCGAGGCTGATGAACACGACGCGCTTGCCGCTGCGCATGGGCGGGGTCTGCGTGGCGATGCGGATCCCGGCGACCACCACCTCGGAGCCGCTGCGCACCTCGAGCAGCTGGCTCGCCGGGATCACCCCGAGCTCGTCGAGCATCGGCCGGTAGCTCTCCAGGACGTGCTCGGTGACCTCCATCTGCAGGATGTCGAGCTCGGCGGCGACCCGCTCGCGCCCGTCGGGGTCGGGGGAGCCGCGCGGGATGAGGTCGCGGTCGTCGACGAACAGGGGCAGCTGCCCGGCCGGATCCGCGGGGCGGGCCGCGCGCGCCGTGAGCCGCCGCACGTACGCCATCACGTCGCCGCGGGACGCGGGACCGCGGGTGCCGGCGTCGTCCGCCGAGGTCGCGAGCGGGTCGAGCGCGCCCACCGCCGCGAGCCGCTCGAGCAGCGCGCGCGACGGCTGCGCCTTCGCGTAGAAGTCGGAGATGGAGTCGAACGGCTGCCCGGCGACGATCCGCTCCATCTCCGCCTCGCTCATGCCGTGCACGTCCTGCAGCGACAGCCGGATCCCCAGCTCGCCGATGCGCGTGCGCGCCGTGGTCGCCTCGCCCTCCACGCGCTCCACGCGGTAGACGCCCGTGGAGCGGTTCACGTCGAGCGGCAGCACGGGCACGCCCATCCGGCGCGCCTCGGTGAGGAGCAGGCGCTTGGGGTACATGCCGGGGTCGTGCGTGAGGATCCCCGCGAGGAACTCCGCCGGGTAGTGGGTCTTCAGCCACGCGCTCTGCCAGGTGGGCAGCGCGAAGGCCGCGCCGTGCGCCTTGCAGAAGCCGAACGAGCCGAAGCCCTTCAGCGCCTTCCAGATGCGCTCGACGTCGGCGTCCGAGAAGGGGCGCCGCCCCGTGCGGCCGTCGACGTGCGCGGACGTGCGCTCCCGGAAGGCCTGCTCGACCACCGTGTCCATGCGCTCCATGTTGCGGCGCAGCTCGTCGGCCTCGGCGAGGGAGACCTGCATGCAGTCGGCGAAGATCCGGATGACCTGCTCGTGGTAGATCACGACGCCGAACGTGGGCGCGAGGAACGGCGCGAACCGCGGGTGCAGGTAGTCGGGCCGGGTGATGCCGTGCTTCGTGTCGAGGAACGGCGCGACCATGTTGCCCTTCATGGGCCCCGGCCGGAACAGCGAGATGTCGGCGATGAGGTCCTCGTAGACGTCCGGCTGCATCTTGCCGATGAGCTCGCGCTGCCCCGGCGACTCGATCTGGAACATGCCCAGCGTGTGCGTGGTGCGGATGGCGGCGAAGGTCTCCTCGTCGTCGTGCGGGATCTCGTCGAGCTCGATGCGCCCGTCGCGGTGCACGTAGCGCGCGTCGACCGGGATGCCGCCCGCGACCGCCGAGCGCGCGCCGTGGATGCGGTGGATCTCGTCCAGCGCGTACGCCATGGTGCTCTGCATCCGCACGCCCAGGATGTCGAGCTTGAGCAGCCCCATGTCGTCGATGTCGTCCTTGTCGAACTGGCTCATCGGCAGGCCCATGCCGCTCGGCTGCACGGGGCTCGTGCTGAGCAGGTCGGAGTCGCCGAGGATCACGCCGCACGGGTGCATGGAGATGTGGCGGGGGAGCCGGTCGAGCCGCTCGGTGAGGTCGACCAGCAGGTCGATGCTCGGGTCGTCGCGCACGAGGTCGGCGATGGGCTTCAGCTCCGGCTTCGTCTCGAGCACCGCCCGGAACTCGCGCGCGTTGAACCGCCAGATGTTCTTGGCGATGAAGTCGATCTGCTGCTCGTCGAGGTCGAGCGCGAGCCCCGCGTCGCGCGCGGCGCCGCGGGCCCGGTAGGTGTTCTGCATCGACAGCAGCGTGACCCGGTTGCTCCCGTACCTCTCGAACACGCGGTGGTACACCTCGTGCCGGCGCGCGGACTCCACGTCGATGTCGATGTCCGGCAGCGTCGAGCGCACCTTGCCGAGGAAGCGCTCGAACAGGAGGTCGTGCTCGAGCGGGTCGACGTTGGAGATGCGCAGCAGGTAGTTGACGAGGCTGCCCGCGCCGGATCCGCGCGCCTGGTTGCGCACGCCCATGTCGCGCATGAGGGAGCACACGTCGGCGACCGTGAGGAAGTAGGTGGCGAAGCCGAAGCCCGTGATGGTCTGGAGCTCGGTGCGCATGCGGGCGAGCACGCGCTGCCGCATCGCCTCGTCCACGTGCCCGAACCGCTCGGTGACGCCGGCCTCGGCCTTCCGCCACAGCGCCTCGTCCGGGTCGCCCGTGACGCCGATGACCGACTTCTCCGGCAGCTTGGGCTTCCGCCAGGCGAGGTCGGCGTCGGGATCCAGCCGGCACCGGTCCGCCAGCTCCTCGGTGGCGCGCAGCAGGGCCTCCCCGGCGCGGCGGTCGAGGGAGGAGGTGCCGGCGATCTCGCGCGCGATCGCCTGCATCTCCTTCGGGGTCTTCAGCCACGCCTGGCCGTTGGGCTGCGGCCGGAACGACCCCAGCGGGCGCAGCGTCCCCGCGGCGTCGAGCACGTCGCCCGTGAGCGCGTCGTCGGGCTCGAGGTAGCGGACCGCGTTGGTGAGCACGGCCGGGACGCGATGCGCGTCGGCGAGCTCCAGCATCCGGGCCGCGTGGCGGAGGCTCGCGGACTCGCCGGGCTCGGTGAAGTGGCAGACCACCTCGACCGCGATCGCGCCCGGCAGGAGGCGCGCCCACTCGGCGAGGTGCCGGGATGCGAGCGCGTGGTCGCCGGCCGCGACCGCGCGGCCCACGTCCGAGTCGGGCCCGAGCATGACCGTGCCGACCGGTCCGTCCTCGCCGAGGAGGAAGGCGGGCGGCCGGGTGCGTTGGATGCCCGCCTGGGCGCTCCGGGCGGTGCTGCGCGCCGTGCCCCGGCCGTGGCTCGCGCTGATGAGCCGGCTGAGCGCCGCCCAGCCCTGGCCGTGCGTGCCGCCGTGCGCGAGCACCGTGATCCGCCCGGGGTGGTCGCCCGTGAGCCCGAGCTCCGCGCCCACGACGGGGGAGACCCCCGCGGCGATCGAGCGGCGGATGTGGCGGACGGCGCCGTACAGCCCGTCGCGGTCGGTGATCGCCGCGGCCGACGCCCCCTCGGACGCGACCCGGTCGACGAGCGCCTCGGGCGCCGTGGTGCCGTGGTGGGCGGAGAACGCGGACGCGACGTGCAGGTGGGTGAAGCTCACGCACGCCTCCCGACGGATCCGCCGCGCCCTCCCGAGCGCGATGTTCGAACGGATGTTCGACTCGCCCAGTGTAGGTCGGCTGCCCGACGGCCGCGACCCGTAGTCTCGGAGGATGACCAGCGAACCCTCCACCCTCGTCATCCTCGGCGCCAGCGGCGACCTCACGGAACGCCTCCTCCTGCCGGGTCTCGGCAGC
Source organism: Clavibacter capsici (assembly GCF_001280205.1). Lineage (NCBI taxonomy): Bacteria > Bacillati > Actinomycetota > Actinomycetes > Micrococcales > Microbacteriaceae > Clavibacter > Clavibacter capsici. Next base: position 1,533,069 of record NZ_CP012573.1, read on the forward strand.
CTCGTGGCGAGCGATCGGGGGCGGCGGATCCAGCTCATCGGCACCGGCCGGAGCGAACGGTCGCCCCAGGAGTGGACGAGGACGGTCAAGACCGCGTTCGACTCCGTGGAGGCCACGGGGCGCCGGGCGGCGAGCATCGTCTCGTCGACGAAGTACATCCAGGCCGACCCCACGGACCTCGACGACCTGAAGCGCATCCTCGAGGCGTGCGAGGGCGCGCCGGCCCTGTACTTCGCGCTGCCGCCGGCCATCTCCATCGCGGTGTGCGAGAAGCTCGAGCAGCTCGACCTGCCGGAGGGCACCACGCTGGCGCTCGAGAAGCCCTTCGGCTCGAACAGCCGCACGGCCGCCCAGCTCAACCGCCAGCTGCTGAAGCTCGTGCCGGAGGACCGCATCCACCGCACCGACCACTTCCTCGGCCTCTCCACGGTGCTCAACCTCGTGTCGCTGCGCTTCGCCAACCGGTTCTTCGAGTCGGTGTGGAGCGCCAGGGACATCGAGAAGGTCGAGATCCTCTACGACGAGACGCTCGCGCTCGAGGGCCGCGCCGCCTACTACGACAAGTCGGGCGCGCTGGTCGACATGATCCAGAGCCACCTGCTGCAGGTGCTCGCGGTCTTCGCGATGGAGCCGCCCGCGAGCATCGACCCGGACGACCTGCGCTCGAACATCGCCTCGGTCCTCCGCGCCACGGAGGTCTGGGACAACGACCCCGTCGCGCACAGCCGCCGCGCCCGCTACACGGGCGCCACGGTCGACGGCACCCGCATCCCCGCCTACGCCAAGGAGGAGGGGGTGGATCCGGCCAACGAGACGGAGACGCTCGCGGAGGTCACCTTCGGTGTCGCGAACGCGCGCTGGGCGGGCGTGCCGTTCCGGCTGCGGTCGGGCAAGGCGCTCAAGGAGGCGTCGAAGCGCATCGTCGTCACGTTCAAGCCCGTGGCGCACCTGCCGCGCGGCCTCCACGGCTCGGCCCGGCCCGACCGGCTCGTCATCGACCTGAAGCCCGACGGCATCTCGCTCGAGGTCACCATGGACGGCACCGGCGAGCCCTTCACGCTCACCCAGTCCACCTTCCGCGCGGAGTTCGCCCAGCCCGAGCTCACCCCGTACGGCGAGGTGCTCGACGGGATCCTCGCCGGCGACCCGCGCCTCTCGGTCCGCGGCGACGTGGCCGAGCGGTGCTGGCGCATCGTCGCGCCCGTCATGCGCGCCTGGAAGGGCGACCGCGTGCCCATGGCCGAGTACCGCGCCGGATCCGCGGGGCCGACCGCCTGGCGCTGACCGGGCCGCGTCGGCCTCCCGTATGACGGCTCGCTGGGCGTCGTCGCCTCCCGGGGGCGGCGCCCACGGCGCGCCCTAGCGTGAGGGCATGCCCGTGACGCTCACCGAGATCCCCCTGCCCGCCGCCGGACCCGGGGCGTCGCCCGGCCTGCACGGCGTCCTCGCGGTGCCCGACGGCGACGGCCCCTGGCCCGCGGTCGTCGTGGTGCACGAGGCCTTCGGCGTCACTGACGTCATGCGCCGCCAGGCGGAGCGGCTCGCCGAGGCCGGCTTCCTCGCGCTCATGCCCGACCTCTTCTCCGCGGGCGGCGCGCGCCGCTGCCTGGTCGCGACCTTCCGCACGCTCGCGGCGGGGGAGGGCCGCGCGTTCGTCGACGTCGAGTCCGCCCGCCGCGCGCTCCTCGCCCGCGCCGACTGCACGGGTCGCGTGGGCGTCATCGGCTTCTGCATGGGCGGCGGGTTCGCCCTCGCGGCGGCCTCCCGCGGCTTCGACGCGTCGAGCGTCAACTACGGCATGCTCCCCGACGACCTCGACGGCGTGCTCGACGGCGCGTGCCCGATCGTCGCGAGCTACGGCGGGCGCGACCGGCAGCTGGCCGGATCCGCCGACCGGCTCGAGGCCGCCCTCGTCGCGCACGGGATCGACCACGACGTGCGCGAGTACCCGGATGCCGGGCACGCCTTCCTGAACGACGCCGAGTCGGGGCCGCGGCTGCTCCGTCCGGTGCTGCGCGCGGTCGGGATGGGCCCCGAGCCCGCGTCGGCGGAGGACGCGTGGCGGCGGATCGACGCGTTCCTCGACGCCCACCTGCGCGACGGCGAGCCCGCGGGGGCGTAGCGCATCCGTCCGCGCGCCGGGCGGACTCTCCACCGCCCTCGGTTACCCTGTGGAGGATCCGGGTGCCCGCGCCCGGCGCTCCCCGCCCGGCGACGAGAGATCCCCCCATGCAGCACGCCCCCCAGAGGACCCGCGCCGACCGGGCCCGCGTCCGCGGCATCGCCCGCCACGGCCGGCTCCGCGCCCCGAGCGCCTCGCGCACCGTGATGAAGGGGATCGGCATGGTCGCCGCCGTCTCCGTCGCAGCGGCGGCGTCGATCCTGACCATCGCCTTCTGGGACCTCTCGCGCACCGTCGCCGACAACACGGTCGACATCTCGGGCGGCCAGACGCTCCCGCCGTCGCTCGGCGGCATCGACGGCGGCGCCAACATCCTCATCGTCGGCAGCGACAGCCGCGCCGGCCAGGGCGACGGCTACGGCGCCGCGAAGGACGTGGGCACCGCGACGCTCAACGACGTGACGATGCTGCTGCACATCAGCGAGGACAGCAGCCGCGCGACGGTCATCTCGTTCCCGCGCGACATGCTCGTCCCCATCCCGGAGTGCGAGGGCCCCGACGGCACGAAGTACCCGGCCAGCGCGCGCGCCCAGCTCAACGAGTCGCTGTCCCGCGGCGGCTTCGAGTGCACCGTGCGGATGGTCGAGGGCCTCACCGGACTCGACATCCCCTACGGCGGCGTCGTGCAGTTCAACGGCGTGGTCGAGATGTCCAACGCCGTCGGCGGCGTCGAGGTCTGCGTGGCCAACGGCATCTACGACAAGAAGACCGACTTGGCGCTGGATCCCGGCATCCACCCGCTCCAGGGCAAGGAGGCGGTGCAGTTCCTCCGCACGCGCTACGGCGTGGGCGACGGCAGCGACATCTCGCGCATCGGCAACCAGCAGGTGTTCCTGAGCGCGCTCGTGCGCACCATCAAGAGCTCCGACACGCTGACGAACCCCGCCAAGCTCTACGGCATCGCGCGCGCCGTCGTCGACAACATGCAGCTGTCGACCTCGCTCGCCGACCTCGACACGCTCGTCTCGGTGGCGCTCACGTTCAAGGACATCCCGCTCGACGACGTGGTGTTCCTCCAGTACCCGGGCACCGTGCTCGCCAACGGCCGGGTGCAGCCGGACGCGCCGGCGGCGGCCCAGCTCGTGAGCCTGCTCGCGTCCGACGCGGACTTCTCGCTCGGCCAGCCCGCGGCGACGGGCGAGGCCGGCAGCGTGCCAGGCAGCGTCCCGGGCGAGGGTGCGACGACGCCGCCCGCGGCCCCGTCGCCGACGCCGACCGACGGATCCGCACCGGCGCCCGCCCCGACGCCGACCGCGGAGGTGCTCGACCAGAGCATCACCGGCCAGACCGCCGCGCAGGCCACCTGCTCCAACGGCCAGGGCCGCTAGGGAACGGGAACCGTCCCGCCGGGTGGAGGCCCGGCGTCAGCGCTCGGCGGGTGCCTCGACGACGCGCGGATCCGGGAAGGCCGTCTCGACCGCGGGGCTCGCGGTGCCGCGGGCGCGCATCCAGACGAAGAAGCCCGTGAGCGTGAACGCGCCGTAGAAGACGTACATGAAGGCGGAGGCGTAGTAGCCGGCGCTCACCAGCAGGGGCACGCCGACGAGGTCGACGGCCACCCACACGAGCCAGAACTCGACCCAGCCCTTGGCCATGCCGTAGGTGGCGAGGAGCGAGCCGACGAAGATCCAGGCGTCGGCCCACACGGGCTCGTAGGAGCCGAGCGCCCGGAAGACGGGCGTGAGGATCGCGGTGCCGCCGACGAGCGCGACGACGAGCAGGACGCGCTCGCGTCCGGACGCCCACTGCGGCACGACGGGCGCGCCGCCGTGCCGGGCCTGCTGCCAGCGGTACCAGCCGTAGACCGACACGGCGATGAACATGACCTGTCGGCCGGCCTGGCCGAGGAGGTTCACGGGGTTCGGCGTGCCGAAGACCGCGCCGAGGAAGACGGTGAAGAGCAGCACGTTGCCGACGATGCCGACGGGCCACGCCCAGACCTTGCGGCGCATGCCGCCGAGGGCGCTGGCCAGGCCGAAGAGGTTGCCGACGATCTCGCGCCAGAGCACGACCTGGTCGCCGATGCGGAGCTGCGCGTCGAACAGCCACTCGAGTGCCGCCATGCGGGTCCCCTCCGTGCGCCGCGGTCCGGGTGATCGCGAGCGGGCGCCGTGCGCGGCGCCGATCTGGTGCAAGGCGCGTGCGCCCTCCGCTATTCCCCGGCCTCAGGCGAACAGGCGCACGTCGAGCTCCTCGTCCGACGCCGTGACCAGCGACCAGCGACCGCGCGCGTCGACGCTGAGGTCGAACGAGCCGTCGACCCGCCGCGCGCCCGTGGTGAGCGGCACGGCCTCGACGCGCCACATCGACAGCTCGAGCAGGTGCGCGCTCGCGCCGCGGGGCGCGCGGCCCGTGCGCTGCCACCAGTCGACCCGCGCGATCCACCGCTCGGGGGAGCTGACCACCCCGTAGACCACGCCCCGCCAGGTGAACCGCAGCGGCGACCCGTCTCCGGAGAGCTCGACCTCCACGTCCTCGTCGATCCGCATGGTGCCGCTCCTCTCGCCCGCGCCGGCCGCGCTCCCGCGTTCGAACGGATGTTCGAACGTCTGATCCGAGTGTAGGAACGCCCGCCGACATCCACGAGGGGAGCGGGCGGATCCACCTCACCCTCGACCGGAGCCTGAGGGTCTCGTCCTCTTCCGGCGCATCGGGCATGGATCGGCGGGTCGGCGCGTTGGCCCCGGTGTCCCGAGGGCGGCAGACGCCCCCTCGTCATCGACACCCGAGGAGGGTCCACATGACCGACACCACCACCCGTCCTGCCGAGGCATCCGGCACGTTCACCATCGGCGGCGACCTGCCCGTCGTCCGGCTCGGCTACGGCACCATGCAGCTGACCGGCGAGGGCGTCTGGGGCGCCCCCGAGGATCCGGCCGAGGCCGTCCGCGTCATCCGCCGCGCCGCCGAGCTCGGCGTCACGTTCTTCGACACCGCCGACTCCTACGGCCCGTTCGTCGCGGAGGAGCTCCTCAAGGAGGCGCTGCACCCCTACGCCGACGACGTCGTCGTCGCCACCAAGGGCGGGCTCACGCGCCCCGGCCCCGGCGACTGGCGCCCGGTCGGCCGCCCCGAGTACCTGCGCCAGCAGGCCGAGCTGAGCCTCCGCCACCTCGGCCTCGAGCGCATCGACCTGTACCAGCTGCACCGCATCGACCCGGCCGTGCCGCTGGAGGACCAGATCGGCGTCCTCAAGGAGCTGCAGTCCGAGGGCAAGATCCGCCACATCGGCCTGTCCGAGGTCTCCGTCGACGACGTGAAGGCCGCGCGCGGCATCGCCGAGATCGTCTCCGTGCAGAACCTCTTCAACCTCGCCAAGCGCGACGCCGAGCCGCTGCTCGAGTACGCCGAGGCCGAGGGCCTCGCCTTCATCCCGTGGTTCCCGCTCGCGACCGGCGAGCTCGCGAAGGACGGCGGCCCGCTCGACGCCCTCGCGAAGCAGCACGACGCGAGCCCGTCCCAGCTGGCGCTCGCGTGGCTCCTCCGCCGCTCGCCCGTCATGCTGCCGATCCCCGGCACCAAGTCGGTCGGGCACGTCGAGGACAACATCGCCGCGGCGGGCATCGAGCTCACCGACGACGAGTTCCAGGCGCTCACCGACGCCGTCTGATCCGTCCCGCACGCACGAGGGCCCCGCAGGAGATCCTGCGGGGCCCTCGTCGTCGTGGGCGACGCCGCGGCTAGGTGCCGATGCGCGTGCCGGAGTCGTCGGCGAGCCCGAGGTCGTCGAGCTGCGCGAGGAGGCTCGCGCCGTCGGGGGCGTAGACCCACGGCACGCTGCTGTCGAGCGTGCGCTTCTCGGCCTTGGCGCGGCCGCCCGCGAGCACGGCCTCGCCGGCGCTCAGCTGGCGGATGAGGACGACCTCGACGTTGTCGGGGTGGTGCTCGGCGAACTCGCCGTAGAGGAGCTCGTCGTGCTGGCCGTCGTCGCCCGCGAGGATCCACTTCACGTGCGGGAACTCCTCCGCGAGCCGCTGCAGGTTCAGGCGCTTGTGCTCCATCCCGCTGCGGAACCACCGGTCGACCGTGGGGCCCCAGTCGGTGAGGAGGATCGGGCCCGGCGGGTAGAGGTTCCGCGACAGGAACCGGGTGAGCGTCGGTGCCACGTTCCACGCGCCCGTGGAGAGGTAGAGGACGGGCGCGCCCGTGTGCTGCAGGCGGAGCCGCTCGTAGAGCACGGCCATGCCGGGCGTGGGGGTGCGCGCGTGCTCGTCGAGCACGAAGGTGTTCCACGCCGCGAGGAAGGGGCGGGGGAGCGCGGTGACCATGACGGTGTCGTCGATGTCGCTGAGGATCCCGGTGCGCACGTCGTCGCCCACGACGAACACCGGCGCCTCGACCGTCTCCGAGCCCTGCGCGCGGAGGCGGATGGTGTGCCAGCCGCTCGGCAGGGTCGCCTCGACGACCACGTCCACGACGCCGCCGCGGTCCGCGCGCACGTGGTGCTCGGTGCCGTCGATCTCCACGGTGACGTCGACGTCGGTGAGCGGCACGCTCGTGAAGCTGCGCCAGCCGCGCACGCTCTTGTCGCCCGCGAGCGCGCGTCGGCTCTTCGGATCGGTGAGGAGGACGCGGCAGAGCACGCGCACCCAGCGCACGGACCCGTAGCCCGCGTACGGGATGACGGTGGGGGTGAGCCCGCGCTTGCGAGCGCGGCCCTCGCGGATCTCGTGGATGCGGTCCTCGATGCGCGCCGCCCGGTGCAGCACGGGCGCGGCGGCCGGCGACTCGAGGAGCGTGCGGGTCGCGTGCTTCTTCTTCTTCGAGGAGGGGGCCACGGGCTCAGTCAACCAGACCCGGGGACCGGCTCCGCGCGTCACACGGGTCGGGCGAGCTCCGCGGTGTCGGGCGCGCCCTGGTCGAGGCCGGGGCCGACCTCGTCCATCGCCAGCTGCTCGATCACGTCCTCCGCCTGCGCGGCGACCGCACGCAGCAGGTCCGGGGAGCCCTCGGCCGTGGGGTCGAGCCACTCCTCGACGACGTCGGGGGAGAGCACCACGGGCATGCGCTCCGCGAGCGCCTCCACCGTGCCGGCGGCCGGCCGGGTGAGGACGGCGCAGCTGAGCACCCAGCGGGCCGGGTCGTCCGCGGCGCGCGACGGGTCCCGCCACCACTCGTAGAGGGCCGCCAGCAGGACGAGGCCGTCGCCCGCGCCCACCAGGTACGGGGTGCGGAGGCCGTCGTCGGTCTCGTGGTGCTCGTAGTAGCCGGAGACGGGGATCGCGGCGCGCCGCGAGACCAGCGCCTGCAGGAGCTCCGGGCGGGAGGCCAGCTGCTCGGCGGGCACCTCGGCGAGCGGCGGGCCCTGGTCCGGCCCGGCGGATCCCGCGGGGACGAGGCCCCAGCGCGCCGACTCGAGCCGGCGCACGGGCACCTGGTCCTCCGTGTCGCCCTCGGCGCGGCGGGGGAGCGTGTCCACCAGGACGGCGACGCGCTGCCCGGGGACGATGCGCCAGGAGGGCGCCGGCACGGCGTCTCCCGCGTGGTCCACGTCGAGCAGGTCGACCAGGTCGTCGGCGGTCATGGCCCGGGCGAGGATGCGCGTCATGCCCTCCATACTGGTCGACGCCCCCGACGGCCAGGGACGCGGGCGCGGCATCCGGGGACTGTCCGCGGAAGGATCGATTCATTACGAAGTGGCGTCAGCGGACGCCCCGGTGCGGCCGATCGGCGCCGGTCGTGGTTCGCTGGTGTGCCTGGCAAGTGTCGATTCGTAGCGCATACGAGGAATGAGCCACCCATGATCGAGTTCCACCACGTCCGCAAGCAGTACCCGGACGGCACGCTCGCGATCGAGGACTTCAGCCTCGTCGTGCCGTCGCAGACGACGACCGTCCTCGTCGGATCCTCCGGCTGCGGCAAGACGACGCTCATGCGCATGATCAACCGCATGGTCGAGCCGACCGACGGCCGCATCGAGATCGACGGCACCGACATCGCCACCCAGGACGCCGTCAAGCTCCGCCGCAGCATCGGCTACGTGATGCAGAACTCGGGCCTCCTGCCGCACCGCAAGGTGGTGGACAACATCGCGACCGTGCCCCGCCTCACGGGCGTCGACAAGAGGACGGCCCGCGAGCGCGCGCTCGCGCTCATGGACACCGTGGGCCTCGACCGCTCGATGGCCGACCGCTACCCGTCGCAGCTCTCCGGCGGCCAGCAGCAGCGCGTCGGCGTCGCCCGCGGGCTCGCGGTGGACCCGAACATCCTGCTCATGGACGAGCCGTTCGGGGCCGTCGACCCGCTCGTGCGCGACGACCTGCAGCAGGAGCTCATCCGGCTGCGCACCCAGCTCGACAAGACCGTGGTCTTCGTCACCCACGACATCGACGAGGCGTTCCTGCTCGGCGACCAGGTCGTGATCCTGGAGAAGGGCGGCCGCATCGCCCAGCAGGGCACGCCGCAGGAGATCCTCTCGAACCCGGCGAACGACTTCGTCCGCGACTTCGTGGGCGCCGACAAGGGCAAGCGCGCGCTGCACGTCGAGGACACCGGCACGGGACGGGTGCTCGTCGACCGCGACGGCCGGCTCGTCGGCGTGCTCGACGACGCGGGGCGCTCCGACGCCGCACCGGCATCCGCATCGGACGAGGCGGGGGCCGCGCACGCCCCCGGTGCTCCGGCGCAGGGTGCGGGACCCGCGTGAACTGGGTCATCGCCAACATCCAGACCGTCCTGGACCTGGCCGCGGCGCACGTCGCGCTGGCCGCGCCGCCGGTCCTCCTCGGGCTCGTCATCTCGCTGCCCCTCGGCTGGCTCGCCAACCGGTACCGGCGCACCCGCGGCGCCCTGCTCACCATCGGGGGAGCGCTGTACACGATCCCGTCGATCGCCCTCCTGCTCGCGATGCCGGCGATCATCGGCACGAACATCCTCGACCCCCGCAACGTCGTCGTCGCCCTCACCGTGTACGCCGTCGCCCTGATGATCCGCATCACCTCGGATGCGCTCGCCTCGGTGTCGGAGGACGTCAAGCAGTCCGCGACCGCCATGGGCTACGCCGGCTGGGCGCGCTTCTGGCGGGTCGAGCTGCCGCTCGCGGGCCCCGTGCTCCTCGCCGGGCTCCGCGTCGTGTCCGTCAGCACCGTGAGCATGGTGACGGTCGGCTCGCTCTCGGGGATCCTGAGCCTCGGGACGATGATCCTGAGCGGGTACCGCCGCCAGTTCTACACGGAGATCATCACCGGGATCGTGGGCATCGTCGTCATCGCGCTCGTCTTCGACCTGATCCTCCTGCTGGCCGGGAGGCTCCTCATGCCGTGGTCGACGCAGCCGTCCCTGCGCGCCCGGACCCGATCGGCGCGCCGCGCGGCGCTCGTCACGGATGCGAGCGCGTCATGAACCTCTTCGCCGAGGCCTTCGCCCTCCTCCTCGACGCGTCGCGATGGGCGGGTCCCACCGGCTACGGGACGCGCCTGCTCGAGCACCTGGGCTACACCGCCCTCGCCATGGGGGTCGCCGCCGTCATCGCCATCCCCGCGGGTCTCTACATCGGGCACACCGGCCGCGGACGCAACGTCGCCGTGGCGTTCTCCGGCGGGCTCCGCGCGCTCCCCACCCTGGGCGTCCTGGTCCTGCTCGGGCTCCTCTTCGGCATCGGGCTGACCGGCCCGATCCTCACCTTCTCCCTCCTCGGCATCCCGCCGCTCCTGGCCGGCGTCTACTCCGGCGTCCAGGCCGTGGACCGCTCGGCGATCGACGCCGCGCGCGCCGTGGGGATGACCGAGACCCAGATCCTGGGCCGGGTAGAGATCCCGCTCGCGCTGCCGCTCATGATCAGCGGCTTCCGGGCCGCGATCCTCCAGGTCATCAGCACGGTCACCCTCGGCGCCTACCTCGGGCTCGGCGGGCTCGGCCGGGACATCTTCACGGGTCTGACGACCCGGAACTTCCCCCTCCTGCTGGCGTCGGCGATCCTCGTCACCGTCCTGGCGCTCCTCGTCGACGCGCTCCTCGCCGTCGTGCAGCGCGCCGTCGTCCCACGCGGCGTCGTCGCCGCAGCCGGACGCACCCCCGACTCACCGCGCGCCTCGTCGAGGCCGGCGGTCAGCACCACATCCTGAAAGGAACACAGCACATGTCCCACAGCATCACCCGCCGGCTCCTCGTCGGCACCGTCGCGCTGGGCACCGCGATGGCCCTCGCCGGCTGCTCGTCCGGCGACCCCCTCGACACCTCGGGCGGGTCGGCGTCCGCCGCGCCCTCCGACACCATCTCCGTCGGATCCGCCGCCTTCGGCGAGAACGTCATCCTCGCCGAGGTCTACGCGCAGGCCCTCGAGGCCAACGACGTGAAGGTCACGCGGAACCTGCAGATCGGCGAGCGCGAGGTGTACCTCAAGGCGCTCGAGGAGGGGTCCATCGACCTCATCCCCGAGTACACGGGCAACCTGCTCGCCGCCTACGACACCGACTCGAAGGCGACCTCGAGCGACGACGTCTACTCCGCGCTGGGCGCCGCCCTGCCGGAGGGCTTCGAGGTGCTCGACGAGTCGCCCGCCGAGGACAAGGACTCCTACAACGTCACCAAGGAGTACTCCGAGTCCAACGGCGTCACGAGCCTCTCCGACCTCGAGGGCAAGGCCGTGCGCGTCGGCGGCGGCGCCGTGCTGGGCGAGCGCGAGTACGGGATCCCCGGCCTCACCGACGTCTACGGCGTCGACGCGAGCCTCGTCACCATCGAGGACCAGGGCGGCCCGAACACCGTCAAGGCGCTCCTCGACGGCCAGGTCGACATGGCGAACATCTACTCGACCACCCCCTCGATCCTCGACAACGGCTTCGTCACGCTGAAGGACCCCGAGAACCTCATCAAGGCGCAGAACGTCGTGCCGCTCGTGAAGACGGCGAAGATGAACGCCGACATCACCGCCGTGCTCGACAAGGTCTCGGCCGCGCTGACGACCGAGGACCTCACCGAGATGAACCGCCGCAACCAGGGCGACGAGAAGGCGGAGCCCGCCGCCATCGCCGCCGACTGGCTGAAGGAGAAGGCCCTCTTCTAGGAGGACCGACCGGGCGGCGACGCCCGGATCCGCGAGGGGTCGACGCGCGAGCGCCGGCCCCTCGCTCCGTCGGTCGTGACGTGCCCGACGGAGCAGAATGGACCCACCGCACGTCCGTCCCCGACGACAGGAGCCCGCGCATGGCGAAGAAGAAGTCCCCGACCGGCGAGGTGAGCGTCCTCGGCGCGGTGACCACGGTCGCCCGCGAGGTCCGCAAGCACAAGACGGTCGCCGAGTCCGCGCCGCACGGCCAGGGCGCGAACATCCCGCCCGCCCCGAAGCGCAGCCCCGAGGAGCTGAAGCGCGACATCCAAGCCGGCCGCGAGGAGCTCGCCCGCACCGTCCGCGAGCTCGAGACCGCGCTCGACGTGCCGGCCCGCGCGTCCGAGCTGAAGGCCGAGGCCTCGGGACGCGCCCGCCGCATCCGCGACGGCGTCACCCGGCGCGTCCGCAGCGCCACGGAGGACGTGACGACCCGCACGCGCGCCTTCACCCGGAAGGACCCCGCCATCGCCGCGTCCATCGGCGCGGGCGCCGTGGCCGTCGTCATCGCGGTGGGCGCCGCCGTCGTCTCCGGCGGCCGACGCTGATCCCCTCGATCCGCTCCATCGCGACGGCGGTGCCGCCCACGGTCCTCGCGCAGGACGGCGTGCGGGACATGTTCGGCAGCCAGCCGGAGCTCGGGCGGCTCGGCACGCGGCTCGTGTCCGCGGCCTTCGGGGCCTCGGCGATCCGCACCCGGCACACGGTGATCCGCGAGCTCGGCACCGCCCCCGGCATGGCGGGGGCCGACGACCCCGTCGACCCCGACGACGGGGAGCCCGTCTTCTACGACCGCGCGACCGGCCGGATCCTCACGCCCGGCACCGGCGCGCGCAACGACGCGTACATCCGCGAGGCGCCGGCGCTGCTGCTCGGCGCCGCGCGCCAGGCGGTGGAGGAGGCCGTCGGGATCGAGGCGGCGGACGTCACGCACGTCGTCACCGTCTCCTGCACGGGCTTCTACGCCCCCGGCCCCGACTACGCCGTCGTGCGCGGCCTCGGCCTCGGCGCCTCCACGCAGCGCTTCCACCTCGGCTTCATGGGCTGCTACGGCGCGTTCCCGGCGCTCCGGATGGCCTCGCATTTCTGCGCCGCCGACCCGGACGCCGTCGTCCTCGTCGTGTGCGTCGAGCTCTGCTCGCTGCACCTGCACTCCTCGGGCGACGCCGACACGATCGTGGCCTCGTCCGTGTTCGCCGACGGCGCCGCGGCGGCGATCGTGACCGCGCGGCCGGCGCCCGCCGGTTCCACCGTGCTCGACCTCGACGCGTTCGAGACCGTGCTCACGCCGGTCGGCGAGGACGACATGGCCTGGACCATCGGCGACCAGGGCTTCGACATGGTGCTCTCGAGCTACGTGCCGAAGATCATCGACGAGCACATCACGGGCGCTCTCGAGCCGCTGTGGGCGCAGGTGCCCGCGCTCGCGGGCGTGGCGCCCGCGGCGATCGAGGACTGGGCGATCCACCCGGGCGGCAGGAGCATCCTCGACCGGGTCGAGGACCGGCTCGCGCTCGCGCCCGCGCAGCTGGCCGCGTCCCGCTCGACGCTCGCCGAGGAGGGCAACATGTCGAGCGCCACGGTGCTGTTCGTGCTGCGGCGGATCCTGCACGGGACGCCGCCCGCTGACGTGCCGGGCCGAGCGGACCTCGCGGAGGGCGCGTCCGCGGCCGCCGCGGGACCCGGCGCCGGCCGCGTGTGCGCCATGGCGTTCGGCCCCGGCCTCACCGTCGAGACGGCGCTCATGACCCGCCGCACCGCCTGATGGACCTGTCCCGGCGGGACGCGGAGCTCACCGAGCTCATGGACGACCCGGACTGCGACCCCGAGGCGCTCGAGCGGACGTACGCGCGGTTCGGGCTCGTCAACCGCGTCGTCGCGGGCTGGCGCGGGGTGTACCGGTCCCGGATCCGCCCGCTGCTCGCCGCCGACCGCGGGACGACGCTCCTCGACATCGGCTCGGGTGGCGGCGACGTGCCGCTCGCCCTCGCCCGGTGGGCCCGGCGCGACGGCCTGCGGCTCGCGGTGACGGGCATCGACCCGGATCCGCGTGCCGCCGCCTTCGCCCGCTCGCGCCCCGCTGACCCGGACGTGCGCTTCGTGGCCGCGTCGAGCGCGGACCTCGTGGCCGACGGCCGCCGGTTCGACCTCGTCACGAGCAACCACGTCCTGCACCACCTCGACGACGCCGCGTTCGACGCGCTGCTCGCCGACTCCGCGGCGCTCGCCCCGCGCGCCATCCACAGCGACATCGCGCGGAGCCGGTTCGCGTACGCGGCGTACGGGCCCCTGTCGCGCCTCGTCGCTCGCGGGTCGTTCGTGCACGTGGACGGGCTGCGGTCGATCCGCCGCAGCTGGACGCCCGTCGAGCTCGCCCTGCGCGCGCCCGCCGGCTGGCGGGTCGAGGGCGCGCTGCCGGCGCGGGTGCTGCTCGTGCGCGATGCGACCGCGCCGGCGGCCCCCGGCGTCGCGCCGTGACCCGCCTCGACGCGCTGGTCGTGGGCGGCGGGCCCGTGGGCATCCACCTGGCCGCGCTCCTCGCGCAGGCCGGCCTCGACGTGCGCGTCTGGGAGGCCCGGCCGGAGCCCGCGCTGCTGTCGCGGGCCATCGGGATCCACGCGCCGTCGCTCGACGCGTTCGACCGGCTCGGCGTCGCCGGTGAGATGGTGGCGGAGGCGGTGCTCGTCCGCACCGGGATCGCGATGGCGCGCGGCCGCGCCATCGGCCGGGTCAGCTTCGCCGGGGTCTCCGCCACGCACCCCTACGTCGCCGCGCTGCCGCAGTGGCGCACCGAGGCGATCCTCACCCGGCGCCTCGGCGCGCTCGCGCCCGACGCCCTGCGCCGCGGCGTGACGCTCACCGCGCTCCAGGTCGATCCCGTGGAGGCGCCCGGCGGCGGCGTCCGCGCGACCGGCACGGACGCGGACGGCCGACCCGTCGAGGTCGACGCGCGTCTCCTCATCGGGGCCGACGGCACGCGCGGCGTCGTCCGCGGCCTCCTCGGGATCGGCGTCGACGAGCGCCCGCTGCCCGACCGCTTCCTCATGGGGGACGCGCCCGACACCACCGACGGCGGCGACGACGCGGTCATCACGCTGCACCCCGACGGCGTCGTCGAGTCGTTCCCGCTGCCCGGCGGCATGCGCCGCTGGGTCGTCGGGCTGCGTGCGGGGGAGCGGGAGGGGGATCCCGCGGAGGCCGTCGCGGCGACCGTGCGGGAGCGCACCGGGTACGTCGTGCGCGCCGCCGACCTCGGGCCGGTGAGCGGCTTCGGCGTCCGCCGGCGGCTGGCGCGGCGCATGTCCGCGGGGCGCGCGCTCCTCATCGGCGACGCGGCCCACGAGATCAGCCCCATCGGCGGGCAGGGCATGAACCTCGGCTGGCTGGACGCCGACGCCCTCGCGCCGATCCTCGCGGACGCCGTCCGGGCGCGGGACGGCGTGCCGCATCCCGCGCGCATCGCCCGCTGGGAGCGCGACCGCATGGCGAGCGCCCGGCGCGCGGCCGTGCAGTCGGAGATCAACACGGCGCTCGGCCGGCCCGTCCGCGGCCTCACGCGCATCGTCCGCGACCAGGGACTCCGCGCGGTCCTCGCGTCGCCCGCCGCCGCGGGCCTCGCGTCCGTCTACGCCATGGGACGGGACGCGGGCGCGCGCGTCAGGTGAGGCGCGTCGCGTTCAGCGCGACCTGGGCGACGAGCAGCAGCGACGCCGCCATGATCAGCTGGAACAGCAGCCGCCCGGGCGGGCGCGTGACGACGAGCACGGCACCCCATGCGGCGACGGCCAGCATGATCGCGAGGCCGCCCAGGGCCAGCGGCGTCAGCGCGAGCCCGGGATCCGCGAGCACCGGGCCGACCGTCGCGGCCAGCGCCCCGAGCGCGAGCGCCCCGAACGCGACGAGGCCCGACGGGACGCGGCCGAGCCGGTGCGGCAGGCCGCGGACGCCGGTGCGCGCGTCGTCCTCGAGGTCGGGCAGCACGTTGGTGAAGTGGATGGAGACGCCGAGCACCCCGCCCGTGATCCCGGCCCACGCGGCGGCGGGCACGGGATCGGCGGCGCCGAGCGCGACCACCGTCGGCAGGATCCCGAACGCGACCACGAACGGCACGACGCTGACGGCCGTGCGCTTGAGGCCGGCGTTGTAGGCCCAGCCGGATCCCACCAGGACGACGTGCGCGAGGAGGAACAGCGGCCCGAGCGCCGCGGACGCGACGAGGCAGGCCGCCGCCGTGCCGAGCGCGGCCGCCCGCACCTGCGCCACGGTCACCTCGCCGCGCGCGACGGGCTTGTCCGCGCGGCCGACGCTGCGATCGCGCTCCGCGTCGATCCAGTCGTTGGAGAACCCGATCGACAGCTGCCCGAGGAGCACGGCCAGGGCGACCGCGACCACGCGCCCGAGCCCGTAGCCGAGCGCGACCGCGAGGCCCGCGGCGAGCACCGTCACGGTGGCCGTCGGCCCCGGGTGCGAGGAGAGGGCGAGGAGCCGGAGCCGGTGGATCACGCGAGCGTCAGCCCGTAGCAGCGCGAGCCCTCGGAGTCGGCGTAGGCGCCGAAGCGGGGGATCTCGATCCAGCCCTCGCGCGCGTAGAAGCGCATCGCGTCGGGCTGCTCGGGGCCGGTCTCCAGCACCAGGTCGACGACGCCGAGCTCGCGGGCCGCGTCCTCGAGCGCGCGGAGCAGGGCGGTCGCGACGCCCGTGCCGCGCGCGGCGGGGACGACGTACATGCGCTTGAGCTCCGCCCACGGCGTGCCGTCGCCGCGGTCGGCGAGCGGGCGGATCGCCCCGCAGCCGATGGGCGTCCCGTCCGCGTCGCGCGCCACGAGGAACGCGGCCACGTCGGCGGCGGTGGGCTTGGTGCCCGGCTCCGTGTCGCCGCCGTAGCGGAGGTCGAGCTCGGCGCGCTGGGCGGCGCGGAGCAGGGTCGCGTCCTCGTCGTCCCACGGGACACGGGCGATCGTGGGGTGCATGCCTCGATCCTGCCCCACCCGGTCGTCGGCTCCCGACCGCTCCGCTAGCCTGCCGGGATGAGGATCCGCCCCGCCGAGCCCCGTGACATCGACGACCTGCTGGAGATCCGCAACGACGCGATCCTCCACGGCACGGCGCTGTGGATGGACGAGCCGGTCGACCGCGCCGAGCGCGAGCGCTGGTACGAGGAGACGACGGCCGCGGGGGACCCGATCCTCATCGCCGACGTGGACGGCCGCGTCGCCGGCTACGGCACCTACGGCCCGTGGCGGAGCAAGTCCGGGTACCGCTTCTCGGTGGAGGACTCGGTCTACGTGCGGGACGCGTTCCAGGGCCGGGGCATCGGCCGGGCGCTCGTGGAGGAGCTGATCGCGCACGCGCGGGCCGCGGGCAAGCACGCGGTGTTCGCGGACATCGAGGCGGGCAACACGGGATCCATCCGGCTGCACGAGCGCCTGGGCTTCCGCCAGGTGGGGCTGCTGCCCGGCATCGGCTGGAAGTTCGGCCGGCCGCTCGACCTCGCGATCCTGCACCTGCCCCTGGTCGACGCCGCGGCGGCCGGGGACGACGCCGCGGGCGACCGCACGGCCTGATCCGACGGAGGACGGCCGAGAGGCCCGGCACGGGGCGCGGGAACGCCACGGGTGCCGGGCCTCTCCGGAGAAGCCGGTCCTTCGGGGGACGGGGGATCTCCGTGGTCCGGGAGCAGTCCCGTCCGGGGGGGGATGGACGGACGTGCTCGTCGGGTTGCGAGCGCCAGGCCCAAGGGGGGGTAAGGGCCGTGCGCTCGTGGACGACTCTATCCGGGTCCCCCTTTATGCGGACACCCCCGCGTGGCCCCAGAAGGAGGGGCGTGCCCGGACGGGGCGACCCCGATCAGTCCTGCGACTCGTCGAGCTCGCGCCCGCCGCCGGCGACGACCGCGTCGCGCAGGGCGTGGAAGTGGTCGACCGTCAGGCCGTTGCGGAGGAGGTAGGGCTCGACGCCGCCGCGGCCGGCCAGCGAGTGCAGCGCGAGGATGACGGGCGCGGGATCGCCGTCGACCGCGTGCTGCGCGGCGTCCCGGACGTCGAGGCCGCCGGCCACGAGCGCGAGGGCGACGACGAGCGCGTCCTCCACGGTCGCGGTGCGGGCGTCGTACCGGGCGGCCGTGCCGGCCTCGACCCGGTCGGCGGCCTCGGCGACGCGCGCCGTGAGGTGCGCGCCGTCGGCCACGAGGAGCGCGACGAAGGCGGACGCAGGTGCCGACGCGGCGGGGGTGGCGGCCAGGACCCGGGATCCGTCGGCGAGGCCGGAGACGGGGGAGGCGGTCTCGGGGGAGGTCATGGCGGCGGCCCTTCGGTCGACGTGCGCGGTGCGGGTGGGTGCGGTGCCGGATCCGTGCCGACGACGGGAGCGGGACGGGGCGTCCCGCGGATGGCGGGCGCACCGGGTCCAGGCCGATCCGCCGCGTGCCCCGAGCCTCACCCGGCCGGGTGAACGCCGGGTGTCGGCGGCGCCGCCGGGCGGCGAACGCGACCCGACCGGGACGCGCCGCAGGGCTCGCGTGGATCGTCTACAAGTCGTAGAATCGAGGCGTCGCGATGGAGCCTCACCACCCGCACGATCCGCCCTCCACAGGAAGCGCATCCGGTCGCCATGACACCGCACCCCGCCCCCGCTGACCGCCCCGCACGCCGCATCGGCCGCCGCCAGAGCGGTCGCCCCGCGTGAACGAGCTCCTCGACCCGCTCGTCCTCTCCCGCTGGCAGTTCGGCCTCACGACCGTCTACCACTTCCTCTTCGTCCCGCTCACGATCGGCATGGCCTTCGTCTGCGCGCTCTACCAGACGGCGTGGGTGCGCACCGGGAAGCAGCACTACCTCCGGCTCACGCGCTTCTTCGGCCGGATCTTCCTCATCAACTTCGCGATGGGCACCGTCACCGGCATCGTGCAGGAGTTCCAGTTCGGCATGAACTGGTCCGAGTACTCCCGCTTCGTCGGCGACGTGTTCGGCGCCCCGCTCGCGCTCGAGGGCCTGCTCGCGTTCTTCCTCGAGGCGTCGTTCATCGGCGTGTGGATCTTCGGCTGGGACAAGCTGCCGAAGGGGCTGCACCTGGCGTCCATCTGGGTGGTGTCGGTCGCGTCGATCCTGTCGGCGTACTTCATCCTCGCGGCCAACGCCTTCATGCAGAACCCCGTGGGCTACCGCATCGACGAGGCCCGGGGGAGGGCCGAGCTCACCGACATCGGGGCGCTCCTCACGAACAAGGTCGCGCTCGCGGCGTTCCCGCACACGATCTTCGCGGCCTTCATGTGCGCGGCCGCCGTGATCATCTCGGTCGCCGCGTGGCACCTGTCGCGCAACCAGCACCTCGAGACGATGATGCCGGCCATGCGGTTCGGCATGTGGTTCATGGTCGTCTCGGGCGCGCTCACCATCCTCTCCGGCGACCAGCTCGGCCTCGCCATGGTGCAGACGCAGCCGATGAAGATGGCCGCCGCCGAGGCGCACTACGACACCTCCTCCGGCGCCGCCGCCTCGTTCTCGCTCTTCACCTGGGGCACGCCCGACGGATCGAGCGAGCTGTTCTCCATCCGGATCCCGTACCTGCTCTCGTTCCTCTCCACGCACACGCTCGACGGCACGGTCGAGGGGATCAACGACCTCCAGGCGCAGTACGTCGCGAGCTACGGCCCCGGCGACTACACGCCCACCATCTGGGTCACGTACTGGGCGTTCCGCTGGATGATCGGCTTCGGCATGGCGGCCATCGGCGTCGCGGTCGCGGGCCTCTGGCTCACGCGCCGGGGCCGCGCCATCACCCGGCCGTGGATGTGGAAGGTCGCCATCTGGGCGGCGCCGCTGCCGCTGCTCGCGATGACGGTCGGCTGGATCTTCACGGAGATGGGCCGCCAGCCGTGGATCGTGTTCAGCCTGCTGCAGACGTCGTCCGCGGTGTCGCCGAACGTGACCGGGATCCAGGTGCTGCTCTCGCTCGTGGCCTTCACGGTCGTCTACGGGTCGCTCGCCGTGGTGGAGTTCCGCCTCATCCTGAAGGCGGCGCAGAAGGGGCCGGAGCCCGAGCGGGAGCCGGACCCCGAGACGGGCGAGGTCGTCCGGGAAGCGAGCGTGTACTGAGATGGACCTGCCCACCCTCTGGTTCGGCCTCATCGCCTTCCTCTTCGTCGGCTACTTCGTGCTCGACGGCTTCGACTTCGGCGTGGGGATGAGCCTGCCGTTCCTCGCCAAGGACGACACCGACCGGCGCGTGCTCATCAACACCATCGGACCCGTCTGGGACCTCAACGAGACGTGGCTCATCGTCGCGGGCGCCGCCCTCTTCGCCGCGTTCCCCGAGTGGTACGCCACCATGTTCAGCGGCTTCTACCTGCTGCTCGTCGCGATCCTCATCACGCTCATCCTCCGCGGCGTCTCGTTCGAGTTCCGGCACCAGGGGGCGTCCGACCGGTGGCGCGGCTCGTTCGACCTGATGATCGTCGTCGGCTCGGTCGTGCCGTCGTTCCTCTGGGGCGTCGTGTTCGCGAACGTGGTGCGCGGCGTGCCCATGGACGGGAACCACGACTACACGGGATCCACGCTCGACCTGCTGAACCCCTACGCGCTCCTCGGCGGGCTCACGACGCTGTCGCTGTTCCTCGTGAACGGGCTGCAGTTCGCGGCGCTGAAGACCGACGGGCCGATCCGGGCCCGCGCCCGCGCGCTCTCGGTGCGCATCGGCGCCGTCGCCATCGTGATCGCCGCGGCCTTCCTCGCGTGGACGACGCTCGCGCACGGATCCGCCCTGTCCGGGCTCGTCTCGGCGCTGGCCGCCGTGGCGCTCGTCGGCTCGTACCTCGCGAACGTGCGGGGACGCGAGCGGTGGGCGTTCGGCCTGCTCGCGGCGACCATCGCCCTCGCGGTCGCCAGCCTCTTCACGGCGCTGCACCCGTATGTGATGCCCGCGTCGAACGACCCGGCGAACGGCCTCACGCTCGAGAACGCGTCGTCGTCGCCGTACACGCTGACGATCATGACGTGGGCCGCGGGCTTCGCGCTGCCGCTGATCCTCGCCTACCAGGCGTGGACGTACTGGGTGTTCCGGAAGCGCATCACGCGCGCCGTCATCGCCCGGGCCGCCCACTGACGCGGCCGTGAAGCCCCTCGATCCGCGGCTGCTCCGGCACTCCGCCTCCGCCCGCGCGATGCTGGCCGCGGGCGCCGCCGTGGGCGTCGTGCAGACCCTCGCCCTCGTCGCCTTCTGCTGGTCGCTCACGCAGCTCGTCGTCCGGGCGATCGGCGGCGCCGACGCGGCGGCGCTCGGGCCCGTGCTCGCCCTCGTGGTCGGATCCGCCGTCCTGCGCGGGCTGGCCGCCTGGCTCCTCGACGTGACCGGGGCCCGCGGCGCCGCGCGGGTCACGGCGGAGCTCCGGCGCCGCGCGCTCCAGGCGATCGCGGACCTCGGCCCCCGATGGACCGCGAGCCGGAACCGGGGTCGGCTCGCGACCGTCGTCGGTCCCGGGCTCGACGCGCTCGAGCCGTACTTCGCGCGCTACGTGCCGCAGCTGATCCTCACGGCCCTCGCGACGCCGATCGTGGTGGCCGTGCTCCTCGCCCAGGACCTCGTCACGGGGATCACGGTGATCGCGACGCTGCCGGTCATCCCCGTGTTCATGGTCCTCATCGGCTGGGCGACGCAGGAGGTGCAGCGGCGGCAGTGGTCCCGGCTCACGGAGCTCGCCTCCGGCTTCCTCGACGTCGTCGACGGGCTCTCCACGCTGCTCGTCTTCGGCCGCGCGCGGCGCCAGACGGCGCGGATCCGCCGGGTCACCGAGGAGTACCGCGTCGAGACGATGCGCGTGCTGCGGATCTCCTTCCTCTCCGGCTTCGTGCTCGAGCTCGCGGCGTCGCTGTCGGTCGCGCTCGTCGCGGTCTCGGTGGGGGTCCGCCTCATCGGCGGCCAGCTCGACCTCGAGGTGGGCCTGTTCGTGCTGCTGCTCGCGCCCGAGGCGTTCCTGCCCATCCGGCAGGTGGGCGTGCAGTTCCACGCGGCCGCGGAGGGCGTCGCCGCGTCCGACGACGTGCTCGCCATCCTCGACGAGGCGGCGTCCGCGCCCGCGGGGACGATCCCGGCCGGGGACCGGGATCGCGCGACGGGCCCGGCGGGGGACGCCCTCGTGATCCGCGGCCTCGGCGTCGAGCACGACGGACGCGCCGTGCTGTCCGGGCTGTCGGCGCGCTTCCCGCGCGGGCGCGTCACGGCCGTCACCGGACCGAGCGGGGTCGGGAAGACCTCGCTCGTGGCGGCGATCCTCGGGCAGCTGCCCGCGACCGGGGCCGTCGGCTGGGTCGACGACGCCGATCCCGACGCGGTGCCGCGCCCGATTTCCCCCGCGCACATCGCCTGGGCGGGGCAGCGTCCCGGACTCGTGGCGGGCACCGTGCGGGAGAACGTCGCCCTCGGCGTCGACGACCCCCACGACGACCTCGTCCGGCGGGCGCTCGCGCTGGCCGACGCCCGCGGGATCGACCCCGACCTGCTGCTCGGCGTCGGCGGGCAGGGGCTCTCGGGCGGGCAGGCGCAGCGGGTCGCGGTCGCGCGCGCCGTGCACCGCGCGCTGGCGCTCGACTGCCCGATCGTGCTGCTCGACGAGCCGAGCTCGGCCCTCGACGCCGCGTCCGAGCTGCGCCTCGCCGCGGGGATCCGCGCGCTCGCCGACCAGGGCCGGGCGGTCGTGGTCGTGACCCACCGCGGCGCCCTCGTGCGCGCCGCCGACGCCGAGCTGCGGCTGGGTGACGGCGGATCCGCGGCGGACGCACCCCCGGAGCTGCCGCAGCGGCGCGCCGATCCCGCACTCGGCCTCGCCGTCGCCCGCATCGCGCCCGAGCCTGCGTGGCGCGCGCAGGTGGCCCCGTGAACCGCGACGACGTCCTCCGGCTCGCGCAGCCGCCCGTCCGCCGCGCGCTGCCCGGCCTCCTCGCCGGGCTGGCGAGCGCGGTCGGCGCGGTGGCGCTCCTCGCGACGTCGGCGTGGCTCATCACGCGCGCGTCGGAGCAGCCGCCCATCCTCTTCCTCGGCATGGCGATCGTGGGCGTGCGCGCCTTCGCACTCGGCCGCGCCGCGTTCCGGTACCTGGAGCGGATCACGAGCCACGACGCCGCGTTCCGCGCGCTGGCGACGCTGCGCGTGGGCGTCTTCGAGCGGATCCTGCCGTTCGCGCCCGCGGGCCTCCGCGACACGCGCCGCGGCGACCTGCTGACCCGGCTCGTCGGCGACGTCGACCGGCTGCAGGACCTCCCGCTCCGGGTCGTCCAGCCGCTCGCCGTGTCGGTGCTCGTGCAGGCGGCCAGCGTCGCCGTCGTGTGGGCGGTGCTGCCCGCCGCCGGGATGGCGCTCCTCGCGGTGCTCGCGGTGGCGCTCGCGGTCGGGGTGGGCGCGACCACCGCGATCGCGGGACGGGCCGAGACGCGCATCCAGCCGTTGCGGGCCGCGCTGCAGGACCGGGTGCTCGACCTCGTGGGCGGCCTCGACGTCCTCACGGCGTTCGGCGCGCTGGACGCGCGGCTCGCCGAGGTGGACCGCGCCGCCCGGGCCCTCCGTCGCGCCGAGCTGCGGAGCGCCGCGGCCGCGGGCGTCACGACGGGCGTCGTGCTCGCGGGCACCGGCGCGGTAGCCGGCTGGACGGTGCTGCAGGGCGTGCCGGGCCTGGCGTCCGGCACGCTGGATCCGGCGTGGCTCGCTCTCGCCGCACTGGTGCCGCTCGCGCTGGTCGAGCAGGCGGCGTCCGTGCCGCTCGCCGTGCAGGCGTGGCGCCGCGTGCGGACGAGCGCGGACCGCGTGGCGGGCGTCGTGCCGGCCGCGCTGCCGGTCGAGATCCCGCGCGAGGGCGGTGCGGACGAGCCGGACGCCGACACCGCGGCTGCCGCGCCGGCCGGCACGTGCGCGCTCGAGGTCCGCGGCCTCGTCACCCGCTGGCCGGGCGCCGACCGCGACGCGCTCGCGCCGGTGTCGCTCGCGGTGCGACCGGGCGAGGTCGTCGTGGTGCGCGGCCCGAGCGGATCCGGCAAGTCGTCGCTCGCGGCGGCCCTCGCCCGCTTCCTCGAGTCGGAGGGCGCGTACGAGCTCGACGGCCGGGACGCTCGGGGCATGCCACCGTCGGCGGTGCGGCGGATCGTCGGCCTCTGCGAGCAGGCGCCGCACCTGTTCGACGCGAGCATCCGGCAGAACCTGCTATTCGCGCGCGAGGAGGCGACCGACGACGAGCTCGTGGCGGTGCTCGCGCGGGTCGGGCTCGCGGGGTGGGCGGCCGAGCGCGGCGGACTGGACGCCCGCGTCGGCGACCGGGGCGCCCTCGTCTCCGGCGGCCAGGCGCAGCGCATCGCCCTGGCGCGGGCCCTGCTGGCCGACTTCCCCGTCCTCGTGCTCGACGAGCCGACCGCGGACGTCGACGCCGAGCGCGCGCATGCCGTGCTCCGCGACGTCCTCGCGGCCTCCCGCGACCGCGGGCGCGGCGTGCTGCTGCTGACGCACATGGACGTGCCGGACGACCTCGTCGACCGGACGGTGGAGCTGGGTCGCGCCGTCTGAGGCGCCGCTGCCGACGGCTCGGGGCTGTCGGGCGCGCCTCAGGCCGCCGGCAGCTCGCGGCGCAGCGCGGCGAGCCGCGTGCGCCAGGCGCGCGCCCGGCCGGGCTCCGCGGCGACCGCGGGCCCGTCCACCCAGCCGCGCACCAGGCGGATCCCGTGCAGCGCGCTGACCGCCCACACCTCGCGGCCGTCGAGGTCGGCGGGGGTGGCCCTCTCGTGCAGCACGTCGACGCCGAGCGCCGTCGCGAGCGCGACGATGCTGCGCTCGGTGACGCTCGGGATCCGCGGCACGTCGCCCTCGACGACCGCCAGGGCGTCGCCGTGCCACCACAGGATCGCGCTGTACGCGCCCTCCACGATCGTGCCGTCGGCGGCGAGGATCACCGCCTCGCCCGCGCCGTGGCGGGCCGCGCGGCTCCGCAGGGCGCCGAGCGCGTGCAGGTCGGGGCCCTTGACGCGCGGCATCGTCCGGGGATCCGGGCCGTCGTGGTCGCGGAGCACCACCGAGGTCGTCCGCTCCGGCGCGGGTCGGAGGAGGAGGCGCGCGACGTCGCCGTCGGGCCCTCGCAGCGCCTCGACGCGCGGGAACCACGCGCCCGCGCGCGGCAGGGCCCTGGCCGCGGCGTCGAGGAACGCGGCCGGATCCGCGACCGCGGCGGACTGCGCCCGCAGCGCGGCGAGGAAGCGCTGCCGGTGCACGTCGAGCGCGAGCACGCGGCCCTCGTCGACGAGGAACGAGTCGGCCGCGAGCACCCGGTGCCCGGCCGGGCGGGCCTCCTCGGCTCCTCCTCCACCGGCCGGATCCGCGACGTCCGCCGCCCAGCCCGCGGGGGTCCACCGGAGGATCGTCTCGGAACTCATACCCTTGAGGCTAGGCGGCCGCCGGGTGCGCTCACGACACCGGGAGGCCGAGCATGCACGAGCACGCCGCGCGCACCGCCGCGCCCGTCGTCGGCCGCCGCCTCGCCGCCTGGCACGATCCCGAGGAGGCGTTCCTGGCGCTCCTCGCGCCCGCGTCCGCCGGCGACGTCGCCTGGCTGGACGACTCGGCGGGGGAGAGCTGGAGCTACCTCGCGGCGTCCGCCGGCACCGTCGCCGCATGGCCCGACGGGGTGTTCGCCGGGCTCGCGGATCTGGTGCCGGGCCCCGCCGAGGCCGAGGTCCGGATCCCCGTCCCGGACGCGGACGCGGATCCGCTCCCGGACCGGCTCGCGTTCCGCCTCGGCGTCGTCGGGTGGATCCCGCATGACGCGTGGCCCGAGACCGTCCCGCTGCACCACGCCCCGCCGCGAGTGCCCGCCGACGACGCCGACGACGACCCGGCGGCTCCGGCGGCGTTCCTCCGGGTCGAGCGCCTGCTCGCGTACGACCACGCGGCACGCGAGGTGTGGGCGGTCGCGCGCGCGGGGGATCCGTGGCCCGACCTCGTGGAGGACGAGCTCGCCGCGGCGCGCGCCGCCCGCACCGGCCCGCCCGACACGGGCGGTCCCGACGACGCCGACGCGGAGCCGCTCGGCGCCGACCCCGTCTGGCGTCACGACGACGCCGCCTACCTCGCGCTCGTGCGCTCCTGCCAGGAGTCCATCCGGCGGGGCGACGCGTACCAGCTCTGCCTCACGAACGCCGCGCGCGTGCCGGGCGTCGTGGATCCCGTCCGCGTGCACCTCGCCCTCCGCGCCCTCAGCCCCACCCACCACGGCGCCTTCCTCCGCGTGGGCGGCACGGCGCTCGTCAGCGCGTCGCCGGAGCGCTTCGTGGAGGTCGACGCCGGCGGCACGCTGCGGACGCTGCCGATCAAGGGCACCAGGCCCCGGCACACGGACCCCGTGGCCGACGCGCGCGCCCGCGCCGAGCTCCTCGCGAGCGAGAAGGAGCGCGCGGAGAACGTGATGATCGTCGACCTCATGCGCAACGACCTCAGCCGCGTGTGCGTGCTCGGCTCCGTCCGCGTCACGAGCCTCTTCGCCGTCGAGGCGTACGCGCAGGTGCACCAGCTCGTCAGCCGCGTGGAGGGCGAGCTGGCGCCGAGCGTATCCGCGGTGGACGCCGTGCGGGCGCTGTTCCCCGCGGGATCCATGACCGGCGCCCCGAAGTCGGCGGCGGTCGGCATCCTGGCCGCCCTCGAGCGCGGTGCGCGCGGGATCTACGCGGGCGCGTTCGGCTGGTTCGGCGACGACGGCCGCGCCGACCTCGCCATGGTGATCCGCTCGGTCGTCGTGACGGACGGCCGGGCCACGGTCGGCGCGGGCGGCGGCATCACCGCGCTCTCGGTCCCGGAGGAGGAGCTCGAGGAGGTGCGGGTGAAGGCGGCGCCGCTCCTGGCGGCCGTCCGGGCGGGTCGCGTGACCTCCGCGGCGGCCCCGCGCGCGGCCGCCCGCCCCTCCCCAGGCCGACATCCGGGGCGTGATCCGCGCCCGCACCGGCCGTTCGGGAGCGGCCCGGCGCGTTCACTAGTCTTGTCGAGGCCTCGACGGCCGTGACCCCCGCATCGAATCGAGAGCGCCCTTGGCACACGAGACACCCGACACCCCCGGCGAGACCTACGACTTCCGCGCCATCGAGGCCGAGTGGTCCGAGGTGTGGGAGCGCGAGCAGCCCTTCCGCACGCCGGACGCGAGCGACACGCGCCCGCGCAAGTACATCCTCGACATGTTCCCGTACCCCTCGGGCGACCTGCACATGGGCCACGCGGAGGCGTTCGCGCTCGGCGACGCGGTCGCGCGCTACTGGCGCCAGCAGGGCTTCAACGTCCTCCACCCCATCGGCTGGGACTCCTTCGGCCTCCCCGCGGAGAACGCCGCCATCAAGCGCGGCGTCGACCCCCGCGAGTGGACCTACGCGAACATCGACACGCAGAAGCAGTCGATGAAGCGCTACGGCCTGTCCTTCGACTGGGAGCGCGAGCTGCACACGAGCGACCCCGAGTACTACACGTGGAACCAGTGGCTGTTCCTCAAGATGCACGAGAAGGGCCTGGCCTACCGGAAGGACAGCTGGGTCAACTGGGATCCGGTGGACCAGACCGTGCTCGCGAACGAGCAGGTCCTGCCCGACGGCACGTCCGACCGCTCCGGCGCCGTCGTCGTCAAGAAGAAGCTCACGCAGTGGTACCTGCGCATCACCGACTACGCCGACCGCCTCGTCGACGACCTCAACCAGCTCGAGGGCAAGTGGCCGTCCAAGGTGCTGAACATGCAGCGCAACTGGATCGGCCGCTCCGTGGGCGCCGAGGTCGACTTCGTGGTCGAGGGCCGCGACGAGCCCGTCACCGTCTTCACCACCCGTCCCGACACGCTGCACGGCGCCACCTTCATGGTGGTCGCGCCCGACAGCGACCTCGCGGCCGAGCTCGTCGAGGGCGCGTCCGACGAGGTGCGCGAGCAGTTCCGCGGCTACCTCGAGCGCACCCAGCGCCTCAACGAGATCGAGCGCTCCACGACCGACCGCCCGAAGACCGGCATCCCGCTCGGCCGCACGGCCGTCAACCCGGTCAACGGCGAGCGGATCCCGATCTGGGCCGCCGACTACGTGCTCGCCGACTACGGGACGGGCGCGGTCATGGCCGTCCCCGCGCACGACCAGCGCGACCTCGACTTCGCGCGCGCCTTCGACCTGCCCGTGCGCGTCGTGGTCGACACCACGCAGCCCGTCACGGGCGCCATCCGCATCATCCCCGAGGACGGCGAGCTGCCCGACCTGGAGGAGGTGCTGCCCGGTCGCACGGGCGTCGCGCTCCCCGGCGAGGGCCGCCTCATCAACTCCGGCTCGCTGAACGGCCTCAGCAAGCAGCCCGCGATCAAGCGCGTCATCGAGCAGCTCGAGGCGGAGGGGCGTGGCCGGGCGGCCAAGAACTACCGCCTGCGCGACTGGCTCATCTCCCGCCAGCGCTTCTGGGGCACGCCCATCCCCATCGTCTACGACGAGCAGGGCACCGAGATCCGCGTGCCCGAGGACCAGCTCCCCGTGCGCCTGCCCGACACCGAGGGCCTCGACCTCACGCCCAAGGGCAAGTCCCCGCTCGCGGCCGCCACGGAGTGGGCCAACGTGCCGAGCCCCGTCGACGGCAGCCCGGCCGTGCGCGACCCGGACACCATGGACACGTTCATGGACAGCTCCTGGTACTGGCTGCGCTTCCTGTCGCCGAACGACGCCACGAAGGCGTTCGACCCGGCGGACGCCGACCGCTGGGCTCCCGTCGACCAGTACGTGGGCGGCGTCGAGCACGCGATCCTGCACCTGCTGTACTCGCGCTTCATCACCAAGGTGCTCTTCGACCTCGGCTACGTCACCTTCACCGAGCCGTTCAGCGCGCTGCTGAACCAGGGCATGGTGCTCTCCGGCGGCAGCAAGATGTCGAAGAGCAAGGGCGGCGTCGACCTCGGCTCCGAGATCGACCGCCACGGCGTCGACGCCATCCGTCTGACCATGGCGTTCGCCGGTCCGCCCGAGGACGACATCGACTGGGAGGACGTCTCCCCGTCCGGATCGGCCAAGTTCCTGGCCCGCGCCTGGCGGCTCACGGGCGACATCACCAGCGCGCCCGAGATCGACTGGAAGACGGGGGACGAGGCGCTCCGCCGCGTCACGCACCGGTTCCTCGCCGAGACCCCGGGCATGCTCGAGGCGTTCAAGTTCAACGTCGTCATCGCGCGCACCATGGAGCTCGTCAACGCCATCCGGAAGACCATCGACCAGGGCGCCGGCGGCGGCGACGCCGCCGTGCGCGAGGCCACGGAGGTCGTCGCGGTGGCGCTCAGCCTGTTCGCGCCGTACACGGCCGAGGACATGTGGAAGCGCCTCGGCCGCGAGGGCTCGGTCGCGTTCGCCGGCTGGCGCAAGGCCGACCGGAACCTGCTCGTGGTGACCACGGTCACGGCGGTCGTGCAGGTCGACGGCAAGGTGCGCGACAAGCTCGAGGTCGACGCCCGCATCGGCGCCGACGAGCTCGAGGCCCTGGCGCGCGAGACGCCGGGAGCGAAGCGCTCCACGGCGGGCCGCACCATCGACAAGGTCATCGTGCGCGCGCCGAAGATCGTGAGCATCACCACCACGCCCGCCGCGTAGCGAGCGGCTCGCGCCACGGCGCGCGGAGACGAGGGCGGTCCGGTGACGGGCCGCCCTCGCTCCATCCCAGGGGCTCATCGCGTCGGGGATCCCCAGACCGCGGCCCTCGGGTCCCCGGGCGCGATGCAGGACCTACCGTGCGGGCATGCGTCCCCTCCGCCGATCCCGCAGCCGACCCGTCGACGTCGAGTCGGATGCTCGGGGACGGGGGCCATGGCCCTCTGCCGATCCCGTCGACCTGCGGGGCGGATCGCCCGGCGGCGACGGCTCGGGCGCGCGCTCCGAGGATGCGCACCCCGGGCGTGAACGCGAGGGTCGCCCCGCGGACGACGATTTCTCGCCCGAGGATCTGTTCCCGCCCGACGACGCGTTCCCGTTCCCGTTCCCGTTCCCGGAGGGCGTCGACGTCGGACTGCAGGCGTCCGGGTCCGCGACGGCCGCGGAGCCCGCCCGCGCGTCGGCCGTGTCCCCGGGAGCACCGCTGCCCGGGCAGCGCATGCGCGTGCGCCTGCGCGTCGGCATCGGGGCGGCGGCGGCGCTGGTGGGCGCGGCGCTGGTCATCACGATCCTCGTGACCGCGTTCCAGGGCGCCCAGGGCGGCACGACGACGGCGTCGTCCGGCGCGGGGTCGACGTCCGCCGAGCATCGTGCCCCGGGATCATCGGGCCGGGGAGCCCGCGCGTCGGAGGACGACGACGCTGCGGCCGGCGCGTCGGCCGGATCGCCCGGGGAGGGCGCCGGAGCCGATCCCGGCGCGGTGGGCTCGGAGGCCGCGGGCGCGGGAGACGCGGATGCGGACGACCCGCCCGGCACCGGATCGACGACCCCCATCTACGTGCACGTCGTCGGTGCCGTCGTGTCGCCGGGGCTGTTCCCGCTCGCGCCGGGCAGCCGCGTCGTCGACGCCGTCGCGGCCGCGCACGGCTTCGCGGACGGCGCGGACCCTTCCGGAGTGAACCTCGCGCGCGTGCTGACCGACGGCGAGCAGCTCGTGGTCCCGCGGCAGGGGGAGACGGCTGCGCCCGCCGCACCGGGCGCGACCGGAGCGTCCGCGGCCGGGGCGAGCCCCTCGACCCCGGTGGACCTGAACACGGCGACCGCCGAGCAGCTCGAGACGCTCCCGCGCGTCGGCCCGTCGCTCGCGGCGCGCATCATCGCGTGGCGGTCCGCACACGGGAGGTTCACGCGGGTCGCCGACCTCGGCCGGGTGCCCGGCATCGGCGACCGCACGCTGGCCTCGCTCACGCCCCTGGTCCGCGTATGAGCCCGCCGGCGCGGAGCGGTCGCGGAGGTCGGGCCGGGGGAGGCGCGCGGGGGCGTCGCGCACCGACGTTCCTCCGTCGAGGCGCGTCCGGGCAGGTCGACCTCCGGCTCGCGATCCCCGCCGCCGTCGGATGGGCCTCCACCGCGATCGCCGTCGGCGTGCGCGGAGCGGCCGCGATGCTGGCGGTCGCGTCCGCCTCGGTGGCCGTCGTGGCGGTCCTCGCGGCCCTCGGCACCGCGCGCCGCATGCGGTCGATCCGCTTCGACCCCACGGCCGCGCGTCTCGGCCCCGCCGCGCGTCTCGGCCCCGCCGCGCGTCTCGGCCCCGCCTCGCGTCTCGGCCCCGCCTCGCGTCTCGGCCCCGCGTGCATCCGCGTCGCTGCCGTCGTCGCGGTGACCGCCGGGGTCTCCGCGCTGCTCCTGGGCGCGGCCGCGGCACGCGAACCGCTCCGTCACCCCGCCGCGCTCGATGCGGCGGCCGCGGCCGACGGGATGGTCGTCGCCGACATCGTGCTCGACGAGCCACCGGCACCGGTGGCCTCCCATCCCGGCGGCGGATCGGGCTCCGCCGGGTCACGCGTGCGACTGGTCGGCCGGCTCCTGGCGCTGCACGTCGGGCAGGGGCCGCACGGGCGGGCGACGGACGGCACGGTCGTCCTCCGCGCGCCCGTGCCCGTCGTCGTCTTCGCGAGCCGACCGGGCGCCGACCGGAGCGGACCCGGGGGCGGGCACCTCGGCGTCGGGACCGTCGTGCGGTCGAGCGCGGCCGTCCGCCCCGCGGATCCGGCCGACCGCGCGGCGTACCTGCTCCTCGCCCGCGGCGCGCTGGAGCAGACGGCACCTCCGGCGGGACCGCTCGCCGCCGCGGACGGGCTGCGCGCGGGTCTCTCGCACGCCGCGACCGCGCTCCCCGGTCCCGGCGCGGAGCTGCTCCCCGGACTCGCGATCGGTGACGTGTCGGCCGTGGCGCCCGACCTCGCCCAGACCATGAAGGACAGCTCGCTCACGCACCTCACCGCCGTGTCCGGCGCGAACTGCGCGGTCATCGTGGGCCTCGTCCTCGCGCTGTCCGCCGCGATCGGCCTGCGGCGCCCCGGACGCGCGGTCGCGGCCCTCGCCGCCCTGGGAGCCTTCGTCGTGCTGGTGACCCCGCAGCCCAGCGTGCGCCGCGCCGCGGTCATGGCCGCCGTGCTCATCGGCTCCACCGCGAGCGGCCGGCCGGCCCGCGGGCTCCCCGCCCTGTCGCTCGCCGTGGTCGTCCTGCTGGCGGACGATCCCTGGCTCGCCCGCGACCTCGGGTTCGCGCTGAGCGTGCTCGCCACGGCGGGGCTCCTGGTCCTCGCGCCGCCGCTCGCCGAACGGCTGTCGCGGCGCATGCCGGGGCCGGTGGCCGACGCGCTGGCCGTCCCCGTCGCCGCGCAGGTCGCGTGCCAGCCGGTGCTGCTCGTGCTGCAGCCCGGGCTGCCCGTCCACGGCGTGCTCGCCAACGTCCTGGCCGAGCCGGCAGCGGCACCCGCCACCATCGGCGGCCTCGCGGCGTGCGTCCTGCTGCCCCTCTGGCCGGCGGCGGGCGACCTCGCACTGCGACTCGCCTGGCTGCCCGCGTCGTGGATCGCCGCGGTCGCATCCGTCCTGTCCGGCCTCCCGTGGGGCCGCGTCCCGTGGCCGACGGGGCCAGGGGGAGTCGCCGCCCTCGTCGTGGCGACGGCGCTGGTCGTGGCGGTGGTGGCGCTCGCCGGAGGCCGCAGCCCGATCGGCGACCCGCCGCCGCCCCGGGCCCGCCGATGCCGGCGACGGACGCGGGGACGGCCGATGTCCCACCCGACGGCTAACCTGGATCCGCTCGCGGCACCCGACCGCAGCCCACCGCTCCCGCCCACCTCTCCCGCCCACCGCTCGGAAGGACCCGCATGGCCGCCAGGACCTCCCGCAGCACCGCGGCCAAGGCGTCGGCCGCCATCCCGCAGCTCGCGTGGGACGCCGTGCGCCCCGCGCCCATCGTGCTGGTCTCCGGCACCGAGGCGCTCCTCGCCGACCGGGCCATGCGGCGCCTCCGCGACATCCTCACGGCCGAGGACCCGAGCATCGAGGTCTCCGACGTCGAGGCCGACTCGTACGCGCCCGGCGAGCTCATCACCCTCGCCAGCCCGTCGCTGTTCGCGGAGCCGCGGCTCATCCGCGTGGTCAACGTCGAGAAGTGCTCCGACCAGTTCCTGCTGGACGCGCTCGCCTACCTCGAGTCGCCGGCCGACGACACGTACGTGATCCTCCGGCACGCCGGGGGAGTGCGCGGCAAGAAGCTCCTCGACGCCGTGCGCGCCGGCACGGGCGGCGGCATCGAGGTCGTCTGCGCGGAGCTGAAGAAGGACAGCGAGAAGCACGACTTCGCCGTCGCCGAGTTCCGGGCCGCGAAGCGCTCGATCACGCCGGGCGCCGTCCGGCAGCTCGTCGCCGCCTTCCAGGACGACGTCAGCGAGCTCGCCTCCGCCTGCCAGCAGCTCATCTCGGACACCGCGCACGACATCACCGAGGTCACGGTCGACCAGTACTACGGCGGGCGCGTCGAGATCAACGCGTTCGCCGTCGCCGACTCCGCCATCGCCGGCCGCAGCGGCGAGGCCCTCGTGCTGCTCCGCCACGCGCTCACCTCGGGCGCCGACCCCGTGCCGCTCATCGCCGCGTTCGCCATGAAGATCCGCACGATGGCGAAGGTGTCGGGCGTCTCCGGCGCGTCGGGGCAGCTGGCGTCGAAGCTCGGCATGGCGCCG
The DNA here is from genome assembly GCF_001280205.1 of Clavibacter capsici. Taxonomy (NCBI): domain Bacteria; kingdom Bacillati; phylum Actinomycetota; class Actinomycetes; order Micrococcales; family Microbacteriaceae; genus Clavibacter; species Clavibacter capsici. The sequence continues at coordinate 1,565,931 of NZ_CP012573.1, forward strand.
TGGCAGGTCGACCGGGCCCGGCGCGACCTCCAGCTCTGGGACGACGCAGGGCTCGGCCGGGCGATCGAGGCCCTCGCGGAGGCGGACGCGCAGGTCAAGGGCGGCGGCCGCGACGCGGTCTACTCGCTCGAGCGCATGGTCCGCACGGTCGCGTCCCGCGGCCGCGACTGACCACGACCGCCCGGTCCGCGCACGCGCCCCGGCGCCGGACATGACGAAGGGCCCCGCGCAGCGCGCGGGGCCCTTCGATCACACCAGGGGAGATCAGCCGATCTTGGCGACCTGCTTGGCGATCGCGCCCTTGCGGTTCGCGGCCTGGTTCTTGTGGATGACGCCCTTGCTCGCGGCCTTGTCGAGCTTCTTGCCGGCGAGGTTGACGGCCTTGACGGCCGCGTCCTTGTCGCCCGCGGTGATGGCGGTCTTGACGGAGCGGATGGCCGTCTTCAGCTCGCTCTTGACGGCCTTGTTGCGCTCCTGGGCCTTCTTGTTGGTGCCGATGCGCTTGATCTGCGACTTGATGTTTGCCACGTGTTATGTCTTCCGTTCGAGTTTTCGTCGTATGAGTTGCCGCTCAGCGAGAGAGGGCGCCTGCGGCGATACCGCGTGATCGGGGAGGATCACACGCAAGCCAACAGGCGACGATACCAGGTCCGGGCCGGGAAATCAGGCCGTGGTGCCCCGCGCGTCGCGGTCGTGGTGCGGCGCCTCCTCGCCGGGACGCACGAAGCGCGTCTCCGGCTCGTCGTCGAGGGCGTTCCGGATCCGCTGGCGGAGGTCGGCGCCCATCTCGGGCAGCGCGTCGACGGGCCACCACGCTACCTCGAGCGACTCGTCGTCGTTCACGCGCGCCTCACCCGAGACGTAGCGGCAGCGGAAGGTCAGGTCGAGGTAGCTCGCGCGGTCGCCGTTCGGGTACGTGATCTCGCCCGTGGTGCCGACGGCGACCAGGCGCTCGACCTCGACGATCACGCCGGTCTCCTCCTCGGCCTCGCGCCACGCGCCGACGGCCGGCTCCTCGCCGGGCTCGAGGATCCCCGAGACGGGCGCCCAGCCGCCGGTGTCGCCGCGCCGCACGAGGAGGACGCGCGGGCCGTCGAGGATCACCGCGGTCACGCCCGAAAGCCAGAGGGGAGCGGTGCCGACCCGCTCGCGGAGGGAGACGATGAAGTCGGGGATGCCCATGCCGCGAGCCTACCGACGGCCGTCGACCGCGCCCCGCCGTCCTAGGCTCGGACAATGGCCCTCCCCGCAGATCCCACCGCCCCCGTCCGCGCCTCCGCCTCCTCCGTCACCGCCATCGTCGGCGGCCACGTCGTCCCCGTCGACGGCGCCCCGATCCCGGGCGGCACCGTCCTCCTCCGCGGCGGACTCGTCGCCGCGGTCGGACAGGCCGACGACGTCGAGGTCCCCGACGACGCGACCGTGATCGACGCCACGGGCCGCTGGGTGCTCCCCGGCTTCGTCGAGGCGCACGGCCACGTGGGCATCCACGAGGAGGCCAACGGCCCCGCGGGCAACGACACCAACGAGATGACCGACCCCGACATGAGCTCGGTGCGCGCGATCGACGCCATCGACATCGACGACGAGGGCTTCCGCGACGCGCTCAAGGGCGGCGTCACGACCATCGTCGTCAAGCCCGGCTCCGGCAACCCGATCGGCGGCCAGTCGGTCGCCATCAAGTCGTGGGGCGGCCGCACCATCGACGAGCAGCTCGTCAGCGACTCCGTCAGCGTCAAGAGCGCGCTGGGCGAGAACCCGAAGCGCGTCTACGGCGCCAAGGACCGCACGCCGTCGACCCGCCTGGGCGTCGCCATGGTGATCCGCCGGGCCTTCCGCGACGCGGAGGACTACCGCGCCGCCCGCGACCACGCCGAGAAGGAGGGCAAGCCCTTCTCGCGCGACCTCGGCAAGGAGACGCTCGTGCGCGTCCTCGACGGCGAGCTCGCCTGGGACCAGCACACGCACCGCCACGACGACATCGCCACGGCCATCCGCCTGGCCGACGAGTTCGGCTACCGCCTCGTCGTCAACCACGGCACGGAGGGCGACAAGATCGCGGACGTGCTCGCCGAGCGCGGGATCCCCGTGATCTTCGGCCCGATGATCACGTCGCGCTCCAAGGTGGAGCTCCGCGACCGCGCCGTCGCCAACCTCGCCGCGCTGCACCGCGCGGGCGTCCTCGTCGCGATCACGACCGACGCGCCCGTGGTGCCCATCGACTTCCTGGTGCACCAGGCCTCCTTCGCCGTGAAGGACGGGCTGCCCGCCGACATCGCGCTGCGCGCCATCACGGCGAACCCCGCCGCGATCCTCCGGCTCGACCACCGCGTCGGCGCGCTCACGCCGGGCCTCGACGCCGACGTCGTGATCTGGTCGGGCGACCCGCTCGACGTGCGGTCCCGCGCCGAGCACGTCATCATCGGCGGCAGCACGGTCTACACCTGGGCCGACGGCACGGGCACCACGGTCGAGCGCAGCACTCGCTTCGGCGCATGAGCGACGCAGCGGGGGAGGCCGGCCGGCGCATCGCGGTCGTCGCGGGCGCGTCCGGCTTCATCGGGCAGGTGCTCGTGCGCGAGCTCGCCGACGAGGGCTACCGCGTGCTCACGATCGGCCGATCGGGCGCGGACGCGCGCTGGGGCGACGCCGAGGGGATCCGCCGCCTCCTCGACGGCGCCGAGCTCCTCGTCAACCTGGCGGGCAAGAGCGTGGACTGCCGGTACGGCGTCGCGAACCGCCGGGAGATCCTGCGCTCGCGCACGGAGACGACAGCCGAGCTCGGACGCGCGATCCAGGACAGCGCGCGTCCCGTGCCCGTGTGGATCAACGCGTCCACCGCCACCGTCTACCGGCATGCGACCGACCATCCGCAGACCGAGTCGACGGGGGAGCTCGGCGACGACTTCTCGCCGTCCGTCGGGCGGGCCTGGGAGCGCGCATTCTTCGCGCCGCACCTGCCGTCCACGCGGCGCGTGGCGCTGCGGATCGCGATCGTCCTCGGCCGCGACGGCGCGCTGCAGCCGCTCCTCGGCCTCGCGCGCTTCGGGCTCGGCGGCCCGCAGCTCGACGGACGCTTCCCGGGACGACCGTCGCGGATCCGCGCGGGCGCGCACCACGTCCACCAGCCGACCCACGGCCGCCAGGTCTTCAGCTGGCTGCACATCGACGACCTGGTCGGGATCATCCGCTTCGTGCGCGACACCCCGTCGCTCGAGGGCCCGGTCAACGCGTCGAGCCCCGCGCCCGTCACCAACCGCCGTCTGATGAAGGTCCTCCGTCGCGCCGTCGGCATGCCGATCGGCCTCGCCGCGAGCCGGTGGATGCTCGAGGTCGGCATGTGGCTGTTCCGCACCGAGCCGGAGCTCGTCCTCAAGAGCCGCTGGGTCGTCCCGGAGACGCTCGAGCGCGCGGGCTACCGGTTCCGCTGGCCGCACCTCGACGAGGCCGTCGCCGACATCGTGCGTCGCTGACGGCTGAACCCGGGCCCCGCGCCCGCGGCGGACCGGCCCGCGCGCCGCGCCATGGGATGATCGATGTTCCCGCCCCACCCGCTCGACCTTGAGGAACGCGTGAGCCCCCTAGCAACGAAGGCCCTCCGGCCCGCCGCGACCGACCCCGCGTCCATCCGCAACTTCTGCATCATCGCCCACATCGACCACGGCAAGTCCACGCTGGCCGACCGCATGCTGCAGCTGACGGGCGTCGTCGAGTCGCGGGCCATGCGCGCCCAGTACCTCGACCGCATGGACATCGAGCGCGAGCGCGGCATCACCATCAAGAGCCAGGCCGTCCGCATGCCGTGGGAGCTCGACGGGCGGACCTACGCGCTCAACATGATCGACACCCCGGGCCACGTCGACTTCTCCTACGAGGTCTCCCGCTCGCTCGCCGCGTGCGAGGGCGCGATCCTCCTGGTCGACGCCGCCCAGGGCATCGAGGCGCAGACGCTCGCGAACCTCTACCTCGCGCTCGAGAACGACCTCACGATCATCCCGGTGCTCAACAAGATCGACCTGCCGGCCGCCGACCCCGACAAGTACGCGGCCGAGCTCGCCTCCCTCATCGGCGGCGACCCCGCCGACGTGCTGCGCGTCTCCGGCAAGACCGGCGCCGGCGTCGAGGACCTCCTCGACCGCGTCTCCCGCACCATCCCCGCGCCCGTCGGCGACCCCGACGGCGCCGCGCGCGCCATGATCTTCGACTCGGTCTACGACGCCTACCGCGGCGTGGTCACCTACGTCCGCATGATCGACGGCAAGCTCAGCCCGCGCGAGAAGATCGCGATGATGTCGACGCGCGCCACCCACGAGATCCTCGAGATCGGCGTCAGCTCGCCCGAGCCCACGCCGTCCGACGGCCTCGGGGTCGGCGAGGTCGGCTACCTCATCACGGGCGTGAAGGACGTGCGCCAGTCGAAGGTCGGCGACACCGTCACGACCGCCGCGCGCCCCGCGACCGAGGCGCTGCCCGGCTACACCGAGCCGCTGCCCATGGTCTTCTCCGGCCTCTACCCGATCGACGGATCCGACTACCCCGACCTCCGCGACGCCCTCGACAAGCTGAAGCTCTCGGACGCCGCGCTCGTCTACGAGCCCGAGACCTCCGTCGCGCTCGGCTTCGGCTTCCGCTGCGGGTTCCTCGGCCTCCTGCACCTCGAGATCATCACCGAGCGCCTCTCGCGCGAGTTCGGCCTCGACCTCATCACGACCGCCCCGTCCGTGATCTACGAGGTCACGAGCGAGGACAAGAAGACCGTCACGGTCACGAACCCGAGCGAGTTCCCGGGCGGCAAGATCGTCAGCGTCTCCGAGCCCGTGGTGAAGGCCGCGATCCTCGCGCCCAAGGACTACGTCGGCACGATCATGGAGCTGTGCCAGTCCAGGCGCGGGATCCTGCTGGGCATGGAGTACCTCGGCGAGGACCGGGTGGAGATCCGCTACACGATGCCGCTCGGCGAGATCGTGTTCGACTTCTTCGACAACCTCAAGAGCAAGACGGCCGGCTACGCGTCGCTCGACTACGAGCCCGCGGGGTCGCAGGAGTCCGACCTGGTGAAGGTCGACATCCTCCTGCAGGGCGAGCAGGTCGACGCCTTCAGCGCCATCGTGCACCGCGACAAGGCCTACGCGTACGGCGTGCTCATGACGGGCCGCCTGCGCGAGCTCATCCCGCGCCAGCAGTTCGAGGTGCCGATCCAGGCGGCCATCGGCGCCCGGATCATCGCCCGCGAGTCCATCCGCGCCATGCGGAAGGACGTGCTCGCCAAGTGCTACGGCGGCGACATCACCCGCAAGCGCAAGCTGCTCGAGAAGCAGAAGGAGGGCAAGAAGCGCATGAAGATGGTCGGCCGCGTCGAGGTCCCCCAGGAGGCGTTCATCGCCGCGCTCTCGGGCGACACGGAGAAGAAGGCGAAGTAGCTCGCCCCCTCACGCGCGAAGCGCCCCCTGCCTCTCGAGGCAGGGGGCGCTTCCGCGTGCAGCGACGGAGGATCAGCAGCGCGCGGGAGCCGGCCGACCGGCCGCGACCCACTGGGCGTAGCTCATCTTCACGCCGTCGGGCGCCGCGTAGCCGCGGTAGGTGATGTCGGAGGATCCGGCGGCCTTGCAGTAGCGGTCACCGGGGAAGGACTTGACGACCTGCGGGGTGGGGAATGCGCGGGCCGCCCAGTCGTCGTACGACAGCAGGTCGCCGCTGCCGTTCTGCGGGATCTCCCACACGATCGCCGGGCTCCACGCGAGCTTCCGCATGAACATGCCGGAGAACGGGTAGTTGTCCGCGGCGGCTTCCGCCAGCTCGGGGGAGCCGAGGTGGACGTACTCGGCGTAGGTCAGCTTGTGGGTGGGTGCGGTCACGGGGCCGCCGTCGCGCAGGAGCAGGGACGTGTCCACGAACACCTCCGAGGAGGAGCCGTAGCTGAACGCGTAGCCGGACTCCGGCAGGGACGTGGTGACGGGTCGCGGGGATCCGACCCGCTGCCATTCGGCGAAGGAGAGCTGCGTCGCCTCGGTACGGTCGTCGTCCCCGAAGTGGAGGTCCGCCAGCACATCAGGGGACCAGGTATACGCGTGGTATGTGACGCCTGCGGCACGCGGAGACGGGAACCCGTCCTCCTGCCACTCGACGTACGTGGCTGTCGTGATGAAGGTCTGGTTCTGGTCGGTGAGCGCCTCGACGCGCACGAGGTCGCTGCGGAAGGGCAGCGAGTAGTAGGTGATCGTGCTGGCGTCTGCGGCGCTGGCCGGGGCGGCCGTGACGGCGCCTCCGACGAGCAGGGCGCCGACTACGGCGATGGAGGTGAGCGTGCGATGCATGGTGGCCTCTCAGGAGTTGGTGCGGTGCAGGGGGACCGCGAGGCGGTCGGACCCGAGCATGACCCGGATCCCACCGCCTCGCGCGATCTGTTCGATCAGCAGCGCGTCGGCGCCGGCTTCCCGGCCGTGACCCACTGCGCGTAGCTCATCTTGAGGCCCTGCGGTGCGGCGTCGCCGCGATAGACGATGTCGGCGGATCCGGCTGCCTGGCAGTAGCGGTCGCCGCGGAAGGACGCGACGACGCGCGGGGTCGGGCGGTCGAGGTAGACCCACTCGTCGTAGTCGACGAAGCCGCGCTCACCGGTCTGGTAGTCCGGCCCGATGATCGTCGAGAGCCACGAGAGCTTCTCGTAGGAGACGTCGGGCTCGAGGTCGGCCGCGGGGGAGCCGAGGCGAGTCCATTCGCCGTAGGTCAGCTTGTGGATCGCGGCGGTGTCCGTCTGCCAGCGGACGGTGGACGCGAACAGCTCGTCCGAGCTGGCGTACTTGAAGATGAAGGTGCCCGACGCGAGCACGTCCGTGCGCGGCGACGGGAAGCCCGCTGCTCGCCATCCGGCGTAGTCGAGCTCGAGGGTGATGGTCTGGCCGGGGAGCGCGACGTCCGCGAAGATCGTCGGCGCCCACGTGTACTTGAGCGTCGTGAACGGCGCGCGGACGGGGGACGGGAAGCCGTCGGCCTGCCACTCCGCGTAGGACGCGGTCATCGGCTCCGCGTCGCCGGCGACGCGGTACAGGTCGTCCGTGAAGGGCAGGGAGTAGTAGGTCGCGCCCGAGGGCGCGGCAGCTGCGGTCGCCGCGAGGGCGGGTGCTGCGGTGAGTGTCGTCCCGAGCGCGAGCGCTCCGGCGACGATGACGGCGGCGAATGATCTGTTCATGGTGCGGGTTCCTCTTGTGCCTCCAGGTGGAGCGGTGATGGGCAGCCGGTCGGCTGCCCACCGGGTGATCAGCAGCGTGCGGGAGCGGGGAAGCCGGCCTCGCGCCACTGGGCGTAGGTGAGCTTCACGCCCTTCGGCGCGGCGATCCCGATGTAGCGGATGTCCGCCGAGCCCGCGGCCTGGCAGAACCTGTCGCCGTCGAACGACTTCACGATCTGCGGCGTGGGGCGGCCGAAGAAGTCCCACGTCTCGAAGTCCACGACGCCGATGCGTCCGGTCTGGTCGACCGGCCCGACGATGTTGGGGTTCCACGAGAGCTTGCGGAAGGCGGGCTCCGACTCGTCGTCGACGGCGGGGTAGCCGAGGTGGGCGTACTCGGCGAACGTGAGCTTGTGGACGATGAAGCTGTCGCCCAGGCCCAAGCCCTCCCACACGAAGAGCTCGTCGGAGCCCGTGTACGCGCGGACCGTGGAGTCCGCGGCGAGCTGGTCCGTCCGGGGCGTGGGGAAGCCCAGGGAGCGCCAGGTCGGGTAGTCGATCAGGGTCGTGAACGTGATGTCGTCGACGGTGACGTCCTCGTAGATGGTGTCGCCCCACGTGTACTTGATGTACTCGGTGGCGGCCGGGCGGGGCGTCGGGAAGCCATCCGCCTTCCACTCGTCGTAGGTGGCCAGGTTCAGGCGTGACTGCCCATCGGCGACGTCGACCGTGAAGAGGTCGGACGAGGCGGGGATCGAGTAGTAGGTGCCGTCGCCGGGTGCGGCGTGGGCCGGCGTAGCGACGAGGGCGCTGCCGAGCACGAGGGCTCCGGCGATGGCGAGGGCGGGGATCGAGCGGTTCACGATGGCCTTCCGATGGTCGACGCGGTGGTCGGGGGGTGGTGGGAGTGGATGCGGAGGTGCGACGCAGTGGAGCGTCGGCGACCTCCGGGCCACGAGCGGACCGGGTCTACGACAGCTGAATTGACGATCTCCTGAGCCGGTCGGACCGGCCTTGGCTGAAACGTATCGGCCCGGGGGAGCCCGCAAGAGAACACCGGGTCACGGACGGATAACGCTTCTGACCGGGACTACAGCGTGCGGATGAGGGACCTGGGACGGGCGTCATCCGGATGGATGACGGGGGCCTCCGCGTCACCCCAGACCGGGGGTGCACGGCCTCCCGGGACGCACGGACCGGGCGACGCCGTCACGTCGGCACGAGGGGCGAGATCAGCAGCCGGGGACCGCGCAGCCCCGCGCCGTAGTCTTGACGTCATGCGCCGCAGCACCTACACCGCGACCGCCGTCACGTACGGCTCCATCGGCGGCACCCAGGCCGTCGACCTCATGACCTACCCGCCCGAGGGCTACCGTCCGGCCGAGGCGAGCGCCCGGCTCGGCAGCGGCGACGAGCGCTTCGAGCAGGCCGTGGCCCTGCTCATGACCTGGGGCGTCCAGCGCGGCAGCGGCATCGAGGTCACGCGCATCGAGCAGGAGGTCCCGGACGAGCCCGGCTACCAGGGGCTCGAGTTCGACGAGGACGGCGTGCCGCAGGTGCCCGTCGCGCGTCCCCGCGAGGCGCTGTACGGCGACGACGGCACGGCGTGGATCACGTCGGGCACCTCCGCCGTCCTCCGCATGCCCTTCGGCCCGTTCCATCCCGAGGCTCCCGTGCGCGTCGTCTACACGATCGACGAGGCCGACCGCGTCGGGTTCGCCTACGGCACCGTGCACGGCCACCCGCTGAGCGGCGAGGAGGCGTTCCTCGTCTCCCGCGAGCCCGACGGCAGCGTGTGGCTCACCCTCCGCGTCTTCTCCCGCCCGGCCTCGTGGCCGCTGCGGCTCGCGAGCCCCGTGCTGCGGATCGTGCAGGGCGTGTTCATGCGCCGGTACCTCAAGTCCCTGCACCCGGCGGTCGCGTCCGCCTGATCCCGGCGCGCGGACCTCAGCGCCCGGCGAGGCCGTCCAGGTAGGCCATGACCTCGTCGTGCCCGGAGGCCAGGTCCGGCACGACGACCGCGGCGTGCGCGTCCGGCGCCTGGAGCTGCGCGACGTCGTAGGCGCCCGTGGCGACCGCGACGAACGGGAAGCCGGCCGCCTCGGCCGCGACGCCGTCCGCGGGGGTGTCGCCGATGATCACGACGGGCGCGCCCGCGAGCGCGTCCGCGGCTCGACGCGTGAGGTCGCTCCGGATCCGCGCCTCGTGCCCGAAGAACGACGCCTCCCAGTCGAACAGGTCGACGTCGAGGCCCGCCCCGTCGAGCTTGTACCGGGCGCGCAGCGGCGAGTTGCCGGTGAGGAGCGCGTTCACCCAGCCGCGACCGGCCACGTCGGCGACGAGCCGCGGGACGCCCACCGGCACCTCGCGCCGCCCGGCGCCGTAGTGCTCGACGCGCGACATGCCCTCGAGCTGCTCGCGCACCGCGGCGTGCAGCGACTCCGGCAGCCCGTACAGGTGGAGCGTCTCCCAGATGATCTGGCCGTCCGTCTTCCCGTGGGCGTGCACCGTGCGGTCCTCGAGCGACTCGCCCGCCGCGAGCTCGATCGCCCGGTGGTACATGCTGCCGGCGCGCGGGCCGTTGAGCAGGAGCGTTCCGTCGACGTCCCAGAGGACGTGGAGGGGCGGGGGCGATGCGGCGTCGGTCATGGTCCCATCCTGCCGGAGGCCCGGCGCCCGGACGGCGGGGAGCGGCGGCGGCGCACGGGAGCGCCTCCCGGCCGGGGGATGATGGACGGATGCCGTCCGCCCTGCCCCTCGCCGATCCCGCCCCCGCCGACGGGCTGCTGCCGGCCTCCGCGGCCGACGGCGCGGACGCGCGCGCCTTCGGCGTGTACCTGCACGTCCCGTTCTGCCGCGTGCGCTGCGGGTACTGCGACTTCAACACCTACACGGCGCCCGAGCTCCGCGGGGTGAGGCAGTCGGACTACGCGTCGCAGGCCGTGCAGGAGGTGCGCTTCGCGGGATCCGCGCTCCGGGCCTCCGGCGTCCCCGTCCGTCCCGCCTCCACCGTCTTCCTCGGCGGCGGCACGCCCACGCTCCTCCCGGTCGAGGACCTGGTGCGGATGCTCGACGCCGTGCGCGCGACGTGGGGCCTCGCCGACGGCGCCGAGGTCACGACCGAGGCGAACCCCGACAGCGTCGACGAGGCCTACCTCGCGGCGCTCGCCGCGGGCGGCTTCACGCGCGTGTCCTTCGGGATGCAGTCGGCCGTGCCGCGCGTGCTCGCCACGCTCGAGCGCACCCACGATCCCGCGCGCATCGCGCCCGTCGTCCGCGGCGCCCGGGCCGCGGGCCTCGAGGTGAGCCTGGACCTGATCTACGGCACGCCGGGGGAGACCATCGACGACTGGCGCGCCTCGCTCGAGCAGGCGATCGCCCAGGAGCCCGACCACCTGTCCGCGTACGCGCTCATCGTCGAGCCGGGCACGAAGCTCGCGCGGCAGATCCGCCGCGGGGACGTGCCGGAGCCCGACGAGGACCTCCAGGCCGACATGTACGAGCTGGCCGACCGCATGCTCGGCGAGGCGGGCTACGAGTGGTACGAGGTGAGCAACTGGGCGCGCGGAGGACGCCGCAGCCGGCACAACCTCGCGTACTGGCAGGGCCACGACTGGTGGGGCGTCGGCCCCGGTGCGCACAGCCACGTCGGCGGCGTCCGCTGGTGGAACGTCAAGCACCCGGCCGCCTACGCCGACCGCGTGCTCGCCGGCGCGTCGCCCGGAGCGGGTCGCGAGACGCTCGACGACGCCACCCGCGAGGTGGAGCGCGTGCTCCTCGGCGCGCGCATCCGCGACGGCCTGGCCATCGCCACCCTCACCGCGGAGGGGCGTCGCCAGGTGGCGGGGCTCATCGCGGACGGCCTGGTGGATCCGCGGGCTGCCCTCGCCGGCACGCTCGTGCTCACGCTGCAGGGGCGCCTGCTGGCCGACGCCGTCGTGCGCCGGCTGCTGGAGGACTAGGGCCCCGGCGGATCGTCAGAGGACGACGGCGCCCACCTCGTCGCCGGCCTCGCGCTCGGCGTCGCTGCGCTCCACGCAGAACTCGTTGCCCTCGGGATCCGCGAGGACGACCCAGCCGCTGCCGTCCGCGTTCCTCCGGTCGGCCACGAGCGCGGCGCCGATGCCGCGGACGCGCTCGACCTCCTCGTCGCGCGTCCGGTCGTCAGGCGCGAGGTCGAGGTGGACCCGGTTCTTGCCGGCCTTCGGCGTGTCCGCCCGCTGCAGGATGATGCCGAGCCCGGAGACGGGGTCGCCGAGCCACGCGGCGTCGTCGCCGGGGCGGTTCGGCTCGTCGGGATCCTCCTCGAAGCCCGTCACGCCCGCCCAGAAGAGGGAGAGCGCGTACGGGTCGAGGCAGTCGATCGCGACGTGCCGGATCCGGGCGCTCATCGGATGCCGCCTACTTGATCCACCGGATGTTGAGCGGGTAGCGGTACGGGCGGCCGCTCTGCACGCGGGTGCCGCCGATGATCGCGAAGACGATGTTGACCACGACGACCGCGAAGATGGCGAGGCCGAGCAGCAGGCTGATGAGGAGCCCGAGGATCGGGATGACCACGAAGATCGCCTGCAGCACGTTGAGGACGACGAGCGCGCCGGCCACGTTGATGGTCCAGTTGGTCGCCTCCTTGCCCTCCTGGTCCGTGAAGCGACCGCGCTCGCGGAACACCAGCCAGACGATGAAGGTCGGCACGATGAGGATCGCGAGGAAGTGCGTGAGCGACGCCCAGAGGCGGTCCTCGCTCGGCGTGAGCGGAGCCGGGGCGCCGTAGGGGTGGGAGTCGGGTGCGGACATCGCGGGGCCTCTCGGTGCGCGGCGACGGCCGGCATACCGGCCGACCGCTTCGGATCAGGGTGGGCCAGGCATCACCGGGCCCCTCCACGCTACTGCCGCCGACGCGCGACCGGCAACGCCGACCACGCCGTGACGCGCGGTACGATTGGCAGTCAGAACCGACGAGTGCCAGGAGGGAGCCGCGATGGTCTCGGAACGCGGACTCGATGTCCTCCGGGTGATCGTGCAGGACTACGTGTCCTCGCGGGAGCCCGTGGGCTCGAAGTCCATCGTGGAGCGCCACGCCTTCGGCGTCTCGGCCGCCACCATCCGCAACGACATGGCCCTCCTCGAGGAGGAGGAGCTGATCGCGGCACCGCACACCTCGTCGGGTCGTGTGCCGACGGACAAGGGGTACCGCCTCTTCGTCGACCAGCTCGCGGACGTGCGGCCGCTCACCCCGGCGCAGCGCCAGGCGATCCACGTGTTCCTCGGCGAGTCCGTCGACCTCGACGACGTGCTCGCGCGCACCGTCCGCCTCCTCGCGCAGCTCACGAACCAGGTCGCGCTCGTGCAGTACCCGTCGCTCGCGACCAGCCACGTGAAGCACGTGGAGCTCGTCGCGCTGTCGACCACGCGCGTCCTCACGGTGCTCATCACCGACACGGGCCGGGTGGAGCAGCGCGTCGTCGAGCTCGCGGGCGACCCGGACGACGCGTTCCTCGCCGGGATGCGCACGCGCATCAACCAGGCGGTCGGGGGCCTCGGCCTCGCGGAGGCCGCGACCCGCCTCGAGACCCTGGCCGACGAGGTCGAGCCCGCCCAGCGCTCCGCCGCCGCCGCCCTCGCGGGCACGCTCGTGGAGCAGGTGCTCGCCAACCGCCAGGAGCGGCTGCTGCTCGCCGGATCCGCGAACCTCGCCCGCACGGAGCGCGACTTCCCCGGCAGCATCTCGCCCGTCCTCGAGGCCATCGAGGAGCAGGTGGTGCTGCTGCGCCTGCTCGGCGAGATGGAGGCCGACCAGCACGGCGTCTCGGTGAGCATCGGCCGGGAGAACGCCCCGTTCGGCCTCGGCGAGACGAGCGTGCTCACCAGCGGCTACAGCTCCTCCGGCGGCGTGCTCGCGCGCCTCGGCGTGCTGGGCCCGACCCGCATGGACTACTCGACCAACATGGCGTCGGTGCGCGCGGTCGCGCGCTACCTCTCCCGCCTGCTCGAGGAGCGGTGACCGCCGCACGCCGGCGCACCGCCCCTGATCCCCACGACCATCACCACCGAAGGGCCCGACGTGGCTGACCACTACGAAGTACTCGGCGTGAGCCGCGACGCATCCGCCGAGGAGATCAAGAAGGCGTACCGCAAGCAGGCGCGCCAGCTCCACCCGGACGTCAACGACGCCCCCGACGCGGCCGAGCGGTTCAAGCTCGTGACGCACGCGTACGACGTCCTGTCCGACCCGCAGCAGCGCCAGCAGTACGACCTCGGCCCGCAGGCCGGCTTCGGCGGGGGCGGCCAGGGCTTCGGCGGCTTCGGCGACATCTTCGAGACGTTCTTCGGCGGCCAGCAGGGCGGCGGCGGTCGCGGTCCCCGCTCGCGCCAGGAGCGCGGCCAGGACGCGCTGCTCCGCGTCGAGGTCGAGCTCGAGGAGGTCATCTTCGGCGTCCACCGCGACCTCGAGATCGACACGGCCGTCGTGTGCGACACCTGCCACGGATCCTGCGCGCAGCCCGGCACGAGCGCCGTGACGTGCGACATCTGCCGCGGCTCCGGCAGCATCCAGCGCCAGGTGCGCTCGCTCCTCGGCAACGTCATGACCTCGAGCCCCTGCGGCACCTGCCGCGGCTACGGCACGGTCATCCCGCACCCGTGCCCGACCTGCGCCGGCCAGGGCCGCGTCCGCGCGCGCCGCACGGTGCCGGTCGACATCCCGGCCGGCGTCGACACGGGCCTCCGCCTCCAGATGCCGGGCTCCGGCGAGGTCGGCCCCGCGGGCGGCCCGAACGGCGACCTCTACCTCGAGATCAAGGTCGCGCACCACGACGTCTTCAGCCGCAACGGCGACGACCTGCTCGCGACCGTCGAGGTGAGCATGGTCGACGCGATCCTCGGCAGCGACGCCCGCATCGAGGCCCTCGACGGCGCGGTGGACCTCGAGCTCCGCCCCGGCATCCAGAGCGCCGAGATCATCACGGTGCGCGGTCGCGGCGTCACGAAGCTGCGCGGCTCCGGGCGCGGCGACCTGAAGATCGGGATCCAGGTGGTCACGCCCCAGAAGCTCGACCACAAGGAGCGCGACCTCATCCAGCAGTTCGCGAAGCGCAACAAGGCCCCGGCGCCGCACCTCGCGCACTTCCAGCAGGGCCTCTTCCAGAAGCTCCGCGACCGCTTCCTCAACGTCTGACCCGTGGCGCACTTCTACCTCGCCGACGACATCGGAGCCCGCGACCTCGCGGTCGATCGCGTCATCGTCCTCACCGGGCAGGAGGCGCGGCACGCCGTGACGGTGAGCCGCGTCCGCGCCGGCGAGGCGCTCCTCGTCGGCGACGGGCGCGGCACCGTCGCGTCGTGCACCGTGACGTCGGCGGACGCGCAGCGCCTGGAGCTCCGCGTCGGATCGGTCGAGGCGCACCCGGAGCCGTCGCCCCGCGTCGTCCTCGTGCAGGCGCTCGCCAAGGGCGACCGCGACGAGCTGGCCGTGCAGGCCGCGACCGAGCTGGGCGTCGACGCGGTCATCCCGTGGCAGGCGCAGCGCTCCGTCTCCCGCTGGGAGGGCGCCAAGGTCGCCAAGGGCCGCGACCGCTGGCGCGCGATCGTCCGCGAGGCCGTGAAGCAGTCGATCCGGCCGCGCGTGCCCGTGGTGGAGGAGCTCGCGACGACGAAGGACCTCGTGCGCATGGCCGCCGCCGCGCGCGTGCTGGTGCTCGACCCCACGGCGGAGGCGCGCCTGTCCCGCCTCGACCTGGCACCGTCCGGCGAGGACGCCGCGACCGACGTGCTCCTGGTGGTCGGCCCCGAGGGCGGCATCAGCCCGGCGGAGGTCGAGGCGCTCCGGGCGGCCGGGGCGATCCCCGTGGCGCTCGGCTCGGGGATCCTCCGCACGTCCACCGCGGGACCCGCCGCGCTGGCGCTCGTCAACGCCGCCCTCGGGCGCTGGTGACGTCACCCGTGCCGCGTAGGCTGGTCGCATGAGCGAGACCCGAGAGCCCACCGTCTTCGAGCGCATCGTCGCCCGGGAGATCCCGGCCCAGATCGTCGCGGAGACCGAGCGGGTCATCGCCTTCGAGGACATCGCGCCGAAGGCGCCCGTGCACGTGCTCGTGGTGCCCAGGACCGCCGCGTACCGCGACGTCGTGGAGCTCGCCGCGGGCGACGCGGCGCTCCTCGCGGAGGTCGTCGACGTCGCGTCGCGCATCGCGGCGGAGCGCGCGGGCGGGCAGTTCCGCCTGGTCTTCAACACGGGCGCGGACGCGGGACAGACGGTCTTCCACGTGCACGCGCACGTGCTCGGCGGCTTCGGCCCGGGGGACCATGTCGGGCTCTGACCCGCGGGGCGGCGCGTCCGCGCAGGCGGACGACGACCGCGTCGAGCAGACGGCCACGATGGACGGCGTGCTCATGGTGCGCCTCCTCGGGCCGCAGGACCGGCTGCTCCGGCAGATCGAGCGCGAGCACCCGGACGTCGACGTCCGGGTCCGCGGGAACGAGATCACGCTCGTCGGGACCCGGGGCCGCGTCGCCGCGGCGCGCCGGCTCATCGACGAGGTCGTGGCGATGGTGGAGGACGGACAGCACGTGGAGCCCCAGGAGATCGAGACGAGCGCGAGGCGGCTCGGCGAGGACGACGCGCGGACCCTGTCCGACGTGCTGAGCGAGGCCATCGTGCAGTCGCGCGGCCGCACGGTCCGGCCGAAGACCGAGGGCCAGAAGCGGTACGTGCAGGCGATCGACGAGAGCACGATCGTGTTCGGCATCGGCCCCGCGGGCACCGGAAAGACCTACCTCGCCATGGCGAAGGCCGTCCAGGCGCTGCAGCGCAAGGAGGTCGAGCGGATCATCCTCACGCGCCCGGCCGTCGAGGCGGGGGAGCGGCTCGGCTACCTGCCGGGCTCCCTCACCGACAAGATCGACCCGTACCTCCGGCCGCTGTTCGACGCGCTCAACGAGATGATGGACCCGGAGCTCGTCCCGAAGCTCATGGCGTCCAACACCATCGAGGTCGCCCCGCTCGCCTACATGCGCGGACGCACGCTCAACAACGCGTTCGTCGTGCTCGACGAGGCGCAGAACACCACGCCCGAGCAGATGAAGATGTTCCTCACCCGCCTCGGCTTCGGCTCGAAGATGGTGGTCACGGGCGACATCACGCAGGTCGACCTGCCCACCGGATCGAGCGGCCTCCAGCTCGTCACGCGCGTGCTCGACGGCATGGACGACATCCACTTCTCCCGCCTCACGAGCGACGACGTCGTGCGGCACACCCTGGTCGGCCGCATCGTGGACGCGTACACGCGCTACGACGCGGAGCGCCAGGCCGCCGACCACCTCCGCGCCGAGCGCCGCACCGCCCCAGGGAGCACCCGATGAGCATCGAGATCAACAACGAGTCCGCGATCGAGGTGGACGAGCCGCTCATCCAGCGCCTCGCGACCTACGCGCTCGACACCCTCCACGTCCACCCCGACGCCGAGCTCGCCATCGTGATGGTGGACGAGGGCGCGATGGAGCAGCTGCACGTGCAGTGGATGGACGAGCCGGGCCCCACCGACGTCCTCAGCTTCCCCATGGACGAGCTGCGCCCCGGCACCGAGGACCGGCCGACCCCCGCCGGGCTGCTCGGCGACATCGTCGTGTGCCCGCAGGTCGCGGCCGAGCAGGCGGTGACGGCGGGGCACTCGACGATGGAGGAGATCCTGCTGCTCACCGCGCACGGGATCCTGCACCTGCTCGGGTTCGACCACGCCGAGCCCGACGAGGAGCGCGAGATGTTCGGGCTCCAGCGCGACATCCTGATCGGGTTCGCCATGAGCGAGCGCGGGCGCTGACCCGCAGCCGATGCTCGCCCTCCTCGTCCCCGCCTTCCTCCTGGTCGTCCTCGGCGGCCTCTTCGCCGCATCCGAGGCGGCCATCTCCTCGCTCTCCCGCGCCGACATCCAGGAGCTCGCGCTCACCTCGCGCGCCCGGCGGTCGATGCTCGCCATCTCGACCGACGCCGGCGCGTACGTCAACTCGCTGAGCTTCGTCCGCATCATCGCGGAGACGAGCGCCGCCGTGCTGGTCACCTTGGCGCTCGCCTACACGATCGCCGAGTGGTGGATCACGCTGCTCGTGGCCGCCGCGATCATGACGGCCGTGTCCTTCGTGCTCGTCGGGGCCAGCCCGCGCTCGGTGGGCCGCGTGCACGCGCGACCGCTGCTCGTGTGGACGGCGCTCATGGTGCGGGTGATCCGCGTCGCCATCGGCCCGATCGCCGACGCCCTCGTCGCGCTCGGCAACCGCGTCACGCCCGGCCGCCCCAAGACCGTCGCCACGTTCACCAGCGAGGAGCAGCTGCTCAGCATGGTCGACGAGGCCACCGAGCTCGAGGTGCTCGAGGAGGACGACCGGGAGCTCATCCACTCCATCTTCGAGTTCAACGACACGGTGGTGCGCGAGGTGATGATCCCGCGCACCGACATGGTCGTGGTCGAGCAGACCTCCCACGTCGGATCCGCGTTCGGGCTGTTCCTCTCGCGCGGCATCTCGCGGGCGCCGGTCACGGGCCGCGACTCGGACGAGATCGAGGGCGTCCTGTACCTCCGCGACCTCGCGCGCATGGTGTACGAGCGGCCCGAGGAGGCGGAGCGCACCACGGTCGACCAGCTCGCGCGCCCCGCGGTCTTCGTCCCCGAGTCGCAGAAGGCCGACGCGCTCCTCCGGCAGATGCAGCTCGAGTCCAACCACCTCGCGATGGTGGTGGACGAGTACGGCGGCATCGCCGGGCTCGTCACGCTCGAGGACCTCATCGAGGAGCTCGTGGGCGACATCAGCGACGAGTACGACCGCGACGTGCCCGAGTACGAGGACCTGGGCGACGGCGTGTACCGTGTGAGCGCCCGGCTGCCGATCGACGAGCTGGGCGACCTGTTCGGGCTCGAGCTCGACGACGACGACGTGGACAGCGCCGGCGGCCTCCTCGCCAAGACGCTGGGGCGCCTGCCCGAGCGCGGATCCGTGGTCCGCGTCGGCGGGCTCGTCCTCACGGCCGACCGGGTCGAGGGGCGCCGCACGCGCATCAGCACGATCCTCGTCGAGCGCGACCGCGCGGACGACGAAGACGACGACCACGAGGCTGCCCCCGCGGGCGCCGCCGCCAACAGAGGACACGACCATGACTGATCCCCGGGACGACGACCCGACGACCGAGCCCGCGACGGTGGACGACGCGACGGCGGAGGACGCGACCTCGTCCGCGCCCGCGCCGCTCTCCGACGAGGCCTGGGGCATCGACCGCGACGCCGAGCCGGCGAGGCCCACGCGCAAGCCGCGTGGCGGGGCCCCGGCGTACCGGGCCGGCTTCGTCTCGTTCGTCGGCCGGCCGAACGTCGGCAAGTCGACGCTCACCAACGCGCTCGTGGGCGAGAAGGTCGCCATCACGAGCTCCAAGCCGCAGACGACGCGCAAGGCCATCCGCGGGATCGTGCACCGGCCCGACGGGCAGCTCATCCTCGTGGACACCCCGGGCATCCACCGGCCGCGCACGCTCCTCGGCGAACGGCTCAACTCGCTCGTGCAGACGACGCTCGGCGACGTCGACGTCATCGGCCTGTGCATCCCCGCGGACGAGCGCATCGGCCCGGGCGACCGCTTCATCAACGAGCAGCTCGACGAGTACCCGCGCGCCCGCAAGATCGCCATCGTCACCAAGACCGACTCCGCGTCCCGGCACGCGGTCGCCGAGCAGCTGCTCGCCGTGCAGGAGCTGCGCGACTGGGACGCCATCGTCCCCGTCTCGGCGGTGGAGGCCCACCAGCTCGACGCGCTCGTGGGCGAGCTCCTGAAGGCGCTGCCCATCTCCGAGCAGCTCTACCCCGACGACGCCGTCACCGAGGAGGGGCTCGAGGCGCGCATCTCCGAGCTCATCCGCGAGGCCGCGCTCGAGGGCGTGCAGGACGAGCTCCCGCACTCGCTCGCCGTCACGATCGACGACATGATCGAGCGGGAGGACAAGGAGCTCCTCGAGATCTACGCGAACCTCTTCGTCGAGCGGGACAGCCAGAAGGGCATCGTCATCGGAGCCCAGGGGTCCCGGCTCAAGCACGTGGGCCAGGTGGCGCGCGCGCAGATCGAGCCGCTCGTCGGGAAGCGCGTTTTCCTGTCGCTGCGCGTGAAGATCGCCAAGGACTGGCAGCGCGACCCGAAGCTGCTCGGCCGCCTCGGGTTCTGACCCGCCGGGCCGCCCGTCCGTACATCGCGCGGATGAGATCGGGCCGCCTCCGCGGGGATCCTCGGCCGGCAGCGGCCTGCGGCCGACGCGCGGCACGTACGGTGGTCCCATGCTGCGCCGGATCCCGAGGTACCAGGTCGTCCTCGACGTCGTCCTCGCGGTCGCTTTCGTCGCCCTGCTGGCGCCCGGCTCCATCGGCGTCGCGGCCGCCAGCGCGTTCGGGATCTTCTCGTTCACGACCTCCGAGGTCTCGCTGGTCCTCGTGCTCGTCATGGGCGCGGCGCTGGCCGTCCGACGGATGGCGCCCGGGCTGTCGCTCGCGATCGCCTGGGCCGGCGCGATCGTGCAGATGGGCGCGGGGGCCAGCGTCGAGCCCGGCGACATCGCGATCGCGGGCGTCGTCTACTGCAGCGCCGCCTACGGCGGCCGCGTCACCCGCGCCCTCGGCCTCGCGTCCGCCGTCGTCGGCGGCGTGGTCGCGGCGCTCTACCTCTCGTACGCGGCGGGCCGCGTCCCCGTCGGCCGCCTCGCGTTCAGCACGGGGGAGTGGGCCGACTTCGCCACCCTGTTCCTCTTCCTCCTCCTCTGCGCGTGGAGCGTGCTCCTCGCCTCCTGGACCGCGGGCCGCCTGGTCGTCGCCTCCCGGGCGTCGCACGAGAGCCGGGACGCCCAGGAGGCGGCCGAGCGGGACCAGGCGCGGGCGCTCCACGACGTGGTCGTCGAGCAGGAGCGCAACCGCATCGCGCGCGACATGCACGACGTGGTCGCGCACTCGCTCGCCGTCGTCATCGCGCAGGCCGACGGCGCCCGCTACGCCCGCATGGTGGATCCGGACGCCGCCGACCAGGCGCTCCGCACCATCTCCACGACCGCCCGGCAGGCGCTCGGCGACGTGCGCATCCTCCTCGCGCAGCTCCGCCACAGCGAGGACGACACCCCGCAGCCGGAGCTCAAGGAGCTGAGCGACCTGATCGACCAGATGCGCTCCACGGGCCTCGCCGTCGAGTTCGTCGAGACCGGGCGGCCCGGCGAGTTCGGCACCGGCCAGCAGCTCGCCGTCTACCGGATCGTGCAGGAGGCGCTCACCAACGCGCTCCGGCACGGCGACGTCGGCCACCCCGTGGAGGTCGAGCTGGCGTGGGAGCCCGACGGCGCGTCCGTGTCCGTGCGGAGCCGCACGCTCCCGGACCCGGTGCGTCCCGCGCGCACGACCACCGGCATCATCGCGCTGCCCGTGCTGCCGCCCGCTCCGACGCCGCCCGCGCAGCCCGTCGGGCACGGCCTCGCCGGCATGCGCGAGCGCGCCACCCTCTCGGGCGGCCGGTTCTCGGCCGGCGTGCGCGACGGCGTCTGGACCGTCTCCGCCTGGATCCCGTTCGCCCCCGCCACGCGCCCCGTGCCGCGCGTCCCCGTCGCCGGCGCGGGCGTGGCGCCGGGCACGGACGCCCGCAGCCGCCCGCTCACCCTCGACGAGCTGTTCCCGCCCGAGGCCGCGGCCGCCGGCACCGCGACCCCCGGGGCGCCCATGCCGCCGGTCAGCCCGCACCGCACGGCCGCCGCGCGCGGCGCGGCGGCGGCGGCGGCGCGACGCGCCCGTGACGACCGGCCCGCCGGATCCTGAACCCGCGCCCCCCGCGATACGCTCCCAGCGCCCATCCCGACCGAAGGACCCCCGTGCCGACACCTCCCATCCGCGTCGCCCTGGTCGACGACCAGGCCCTGTTCCGCACGGGCGTCCGCATGCTCATCTCCTCCCAGCCCGACCTCGAGTTCGCGGGGGAGGCGGCCAACGGCGAGGAGGCCGTGGCGCTCGCGCGGCAGGAGCGCCCGGACGTCATCCTCATGGACATCCGCATGCCCGTGATGGACGGGATCCAGTCCACCGCCGAGGTGCTCCGCGCCGCCGACGCCCGCGGCGAACGGCCGCCCCGCGTCCTCGTGCTCACCACCTTCGACCTCGACGAGAGCGCCGCGCGGGCGATCCGCGCGGGCGCGAGCGGCTTCGTGCTGAAGGACGCCGACCCCGAGTTCCTGCTCGCCGCGATCCGCACCGTGCACGCCGGCAACAGCGTCATCGCCGCCTCGGCGACGCGGCAGCTCCTCGAGCACTTCGACCCGGGCTCGCGTCCGCGCGTCGCCCCGCCCGCGTTCGCCGCGCTCACCTCGCGGGAGCGGGAGATCTTCGTCCTCGCCGCCCGCGGGCTCAGCAACGCCGAGATCGCGCAGGCCGAGTTCCTCAGCGAGGCGACGGTGAAGACGCACGTGAGCCGGATCCTCGCGAAGCTCAGCCTCCGCGACCGGGTGCAGCTCGTGGTCTTCGCCTTCGAGCACCGGCTGAACGGGTCCCAGCCCCAGGGCTAGCCGCTCCCGGCCGGGCCCCGGTCCGACCGGGAGCGGCGTGCGTTACATTCGATCGCCGTCCCTTCCGCACCAGAGGACCTCCCGTGCTCCACGATCTCGCCGACCTCCCCATCATCTCGGCCTCCTTCGTCACCGCTGCGACGGTCGCGCCGCTGGTGATCCTCGTGCTCCTCGGCGTGATCGCCCGTCGTGCCCGCATCCGCACCGGGGCGAGCGCGGGCGCGCCCCGCACGGAGGTCGTCGCCCTCCTGGTCGGCGCCGTCGTCGGCGGGCTCGCGGGTCTCGCGCTCGCGTGGGTGCTGGGCGACCTCCTCCACCTCTTCGGGGTGATCCTGTCGGTGCCCACGCGCGCCTGGACGGCGTTCGGGGGCCTCGGGCTCGGGCTCGTGGTCGTGACGGTCGTGCGCAGCCGACGAGCCGTCACGGGTGTCGGGGGTCGCACGGCGCCGCCGCGACGCCTGCGGGTCCTGCACACCGTGCTCGCGGTCCTCGTCGCGCCGCTCGTGGTCTTCGCCTCCGCGGTCGGCATCAACGCCGACCTGCAGGAGTTCCCCAACATCGCGGCCGCCTTCGGGATATCCCGCATCAGCCCGCTCGACGTCTCGTCCCTGCCCGCGCCCGAAGCCGAGGCCGGGGCCCCGGGCGGCGACGCGGATCCGGACTCCGTCGCGCCCGTCGAGGAGACGTGGACGGCCGGGGAGAACCTGCCTCCGCGAGGCCGGGTCGGCAGCGTCACGATCCCCGGCACCAGCTCCGGCTTCCCGGCGCGCGACGCCCTCGTCTACCTCCCGCCGGCCGCGCTCGTCGCGGACGCCCCCGAGCTGCCCGTCGTGGTCGCCATGTCCGGTCAGCCGGGATCGCCGCTCGACCTCATCGCGTCGGGGCGCATCGCCACGGTCCTCGACCGCTACGCCGCCGCGCACGGCGGACTCGCTCCCATCGTCGTGATCCCCGACCAGCTCGGCGCCCAGGACGCCAACCCCATGTGCGTCGACTCGCCCCTGGGGAACACGGCCACCTACCTCACGGCGGACGTCCCGAGCTGGATCACGGCGAACCTGCGGGTGCTCACGGGCCCGCGGCACTGGGCGATCCTGGGCTTCTCCCAGGGCGGGACCTGCGCCGCCCAGATCGGCGCGGCGCATCCGGAGCTCTTCGGAACGCTCGTCGACATCTCCGGCGAGGTCGCGCCCTCACGCGGCGGCGACACCGTGGCGACGGCGTTCGGCGGATCCCAGGCCCAGTACGCCGCCGCCTTCCCCGCGGCCATCATGGAGGCCCGCGCCCCGTACGCCGACAGCGCGGCCTTCTTCTGCGTGGGCGAGGACGACCAGCAGTACCGTCCCGAGGTGGAGCAGGTCGAGGCCGCGGCGAAGGCCGCGGGCATGTCCACCCGGATGAGCACGGCCGAGGGACGCGCCCACGACTGGGGAGCCGTGAACATGTGCGTGCAGGACGCCCTCCCGGACCTCGGCCAGCGCCTGGGCCTCACCCGATGACGCCGCGCCCCCGGTTCCTCACCGCCTCCGGAGCGGCCCGCGCCCTGCTCACGCGGCTCGTGGCGCAGCCGGTGACCCTCGGCATCGCGGGCGTCATCCTGCTGCTCGCCGTGCTGCCCGCCGTCTCGGCCGTCTGGCGCCGGGTCGTCCACCACGAGCTGGCCACGGGCTACGTGGCCGTGGTCGAGCGCGGCCACTGGTGGACCACCGCGACGGCCGCGTTCCTCACCGACGGCCCGGTCGAGCTCGTCGTCTCCCTGGTCGCCGTGCTGGTGCTCGTGGGCGTCGCGGAGCGGCTGATGGGCTGGTGGCGCACCCTCGTCGGCTTCGTGCTCACCGGCACGGTCGGCTCGCTCCTCGGCATCGCCGTGCAGGCGCAGGGCCTCGTCGACGGCGAGCTGTGGTCGCACGGCGTGCGCGGCATCGCGACGGCGGATCCGCTCACCGCCGTGGCCGGCGTGCTCGCCCTCTCGAGCGCGTGGGCGGGCGTGCTGTGGCGGCGGCGGATCCGCGTGGTGCTCGTCGTCGTGGTGCTCGTGTTCCTGCTGTACTCGGGCCAGCCGTCCGACCTCTACCGCCTGCTCGCGATCCTGCTCGGCGGCGTCGCGGGCAGCATCCTGCACCGGCCGGCCGCGGGCGCGCGCTGGCAGCGCAGCTCCCACCACGAGGTCCGCGTCATCCTCGCCGCCGTCGTCGCGATCCTCGGTACCGGCCCGGTCATCGCCCTGCTGTCCCGCAGCCGCTACGGCCCGCTCGCGCCCATCGCGCTGCTCTTCGTCGACGACCGGGTGCCCGGCGACGCGATCTCCACCCGGTGCCTCTCGAGCGACTTCACGCACGACTGCCTGCAGGAGATCATGCTGGCGCGCATCGGCGGCGGGGTCGGCCCGATCCTGCTCTCGGTCGCGCCGCTGCTCGCGCTGCTCGTCGCCGCGTACGGCCTGTCCCGCGGGCGCCGCTTCGCCGTGTGGCTCGCCGTGAGCGTCAACCTCCTCCTGGCGGTCCTCTCGGCGTACGCGTTCGGGATGCTGGTGCACCGCGACATGATCTCGCCCCGGCTGCAGGCGTCGCCGTCCGCCCACCCCGAGGCGGTGGCCGCGCTCGTCGCGTCGGTGATGCTCCCGCTCGGCAGCGCGATCGTGCTCGTGCTGCTGCGGCGGCACTTCACGATCCTGTCCACCCGGCGGGCGATCCGTCGCTTCCTCACGACCACGGGCATCGCCCTCGCCGGGCTCATGGCGCTGTTCATCGCGACCGGCCTCGCGCTCGCCCACGGCTTCACGCGCACCGTCGACCTCAACGACCTCGTGGCCGAGGCCCCGGACCGCTTCATCCCCGCGTCGTTCCTGCGCGGCGAGTCGCTCGACTTCCTGCCGACGGATCCGATCACGGACGTCGTCTACCGCGGGGTGGGCCCGGCCTTCTGGATCATCCTCGTGATCGCGAGCCTCCGCGCCATCGCCGACGTCCGCATGGCCGCCGTGCCCCGCGCGCAGGCGCGCGTCATGCCGGCCCTCCGCCGCGGCGCGATCGGCTCCCTCTCGCACATGGCGACCTGGCCCGGCAACTCCTACTGGATCGCCGCCGACGGCCGCACGGTCATCGCGTAC
This sequence comes from Clavibacter capsici, assembly GCF_001280205.1. Taxonomy (NCBI): domain Bacteria; kingdom Bacillati; phylum Actinomycetota; class Actinomycetes; order Micrococcales; family Microbacteriaceae; genus Clavibacter; species Clavibacter capsici. Next base: position 1,590,768 of record NZ_CP012573.1, read on the forward strand.
CGGGTGGTCGGCAGCGTCGCCATCACCACGGCGGCGCCGCTCGGCCCGCCGGACGAGGAGGGCGCCCTCCGCGACGTGCTCGCCCAGTTCGCGCGCTTCGCCGACGACAACGGCTGGACCCCCGTCTTCTACAGCGTCCCCGCGTCCCTGGCGCCGCTCTTCCACGACATGGGCTGGGAGACGCTCGTCGTCGCCGAGGAGACGATCGTCCGTCCCGGCACCTGGCAGACCACGGGCAAGAAGTGGCAGGACGTGCGCACCTCCATCAACCGCGCCGACCGCGCGGGGATCCGGGCGGAGTGGACCACGTGGGCCGAGCTGCCGCTGGCCTGGGCGAGCCAGATCGAGCAGATGTCCGAGCAGTGGGTCGCGGAGAAGGAGCTGCCCGAGATGGGCTTCACCCTCGGCGGCGTCGAGGAGCTGCGCGACCCGCAGGTGCGCCTCATGCTCGCGGTCGACGCGGACGACCACGTGCAGGCCGCCACGAGCTGGCTGCCCACGTGGCGCGACGGCGAGGTGGTCGGCTGGACGCTCGACTTCATGCGCCGCCGGCCCGACGGCATCAACGGCGTGATGGAGTTCCTCATCGCGCGCTCGGCCATGCGGATGAAGGAGGACGGCATCGAGTTCATGAGCCTCTCCGCCGCCCCGCTCGCGCAGACCCGGGCCGCGTCGCCGAAGGGCGAGCAGCCGGACGCACCGGAGCGGCAGGAGAGCGCCGTCGAGCGCATCCTCGAGTTCCTGGCCGACTCGCTGGAGCCCGTCTACGGCTTCCGCTCGCTGCTGGAGTTCAAGCGCAAGTTCCAGCCGGAGCTCGTGCCGCTGATCATGGCCTACCCGGACGCGACCGCCCTGCCGACCGTGGGCCTCGCCCTCACGCGCGCGTACCTGCCGTCCACGTCCGTGCGCGACCTGACGCGCGTGCTCCGCTCGGCGCGCTGACCGGGCGGTCGCGGTGTACCGTGGTGGCATGCAGTCCGGCCGCCTCCTCCTTAGTCGCCGCGGCGAGGCCTGATCCGGCCCTCCTCGTCGCGGAGTCCCGTCACGGCTGACCCGACATCGATGAGGAGACGACCATGAAGAGCACGCAGACCCCCAGCGGGATGCCGATCCACAAGTACCGCCCGTTCCACGAGCAGATCGCCGTGGACCTCCCGGACCGCACCTGGCCCGCCCGCCGGATCACCGAGGCCCCGCGCTGGTGCGCGGTCGACCTCCGCGACGGCAACCAGGCGCTCATCGACCCGATGAGCCCCGAGCGCAAGCGGATCATGTTCGACCTGCTGGTGCGCATGGGCTACAAGGAGATCGAGGTCGGCTTCCCGTCGGCCAGCCAGACCGACTTCGACTTCGTGCGCAGCCTCATCGAAGAGGGCGCGATCCCGGACGACGTGACGATCCAGGTCCTCACCCAGGCGCGCGAGCACCTCATCGCCCGCACCTACGAGTCGCTGCGTGGCGCCAAGCAGGCGATCGTCCACCTCTACAACTCCACGAGCGTGCTGCAGCGGGACGTCGTGTTCCGCACCGACAAGCAGGGGATCATCGACATCGCGCTCGAGGGCGCCCGCCTCTGCAAGCGGTACGAGGAGACGATCCCCGACGTGGACGTCTTCTACGAGTACTCGCCCGAGAGCTACACGGGCACCGAGCTCGAGTTCGCGGCCGAGATCTGCAACCGCGTCATCGAGGTGCTGGACCCCAGCCCCGAGCGCAAGGTCATCATCAACCTGCCCGCGACCGTCGAGATGGCGACGCCGAACGTGTACGCCGACTCCATCGAGTGGATGTGCCGCCACCTCGACCGCCGCGACGAGGTCATCGTCTCGCTGCACCCGCACAACGACCGGGGCACCGCCGTGGCCGCCGCCGAGCTCGGCTACCTGGCCGGCGCCGACCGCATCGAGGGGTGCCTCTTCGGCAACGGCGAGCGGACCGGCAACGTCGACCTCGTCGCCCTCGGCATCAACCTGTTCACGCAGGGCATCGACCCCGAGATCGACTTCAGCGACCTCGACGGGATCAAGCGCACGGCCGAGCACTGCAACCAGCTGGCCGTCCCGGAGCGGAGCCCGTGGGCGGGCGACCTCGTCTACACGGCGTTCAGCGGATCCCACCAGGACGCCATCAAGAAGGGCTTCGAGGCCATGGCCGCGGACGCCGCCGCGCAGGGCGTCACGGTCGACGAGATCCCGTGGGCCGTTCCCTACCTGCCGGTGGACCCGCAGGACCTCGGCCGCTCCTACGAGGCCGTCATCCGCGTCAACTCGCAGTCCGGCAAGGGCGGCGTCGCCTACCTGCTGAAGGCCGACCACTCGCTCGACCTGCCGCGCCGCCTGCAGATCGAGTTCTCCGGCGTCGTGCAGGCCAAGACCGACGCCGAGGGCGGCGAGGTCACGAGCGCGCAGATCTGGTCGATCTTCCAGGACGAGTACCTGCCCGCCCCGCTCGACCGCGCCGAGGAGAAGTGGGGCCGGTTCGAGCTCACCTCCACGCGCACCTCCAGCGACATGGGCGGATCCGTGTCGCTCGAGGTGCAGCTGCGCGACGGCGAGGAGGTGCGCGACGCGCACGCGTCCGGCAACGGGCCCATCGCCGCGTTCCTGCAGGTGCTCGCCGACCAGGGCGTCGACGTGCGCCTCCTCGACTACGTCGAGCACGCGCTCAGCGCGAGCGGCGACGCGCTGGCCGCGTCGTACGTGGAGCTCGAGGTGGAGGGCGTGCGGCTCTGGGGCGTCGGCATCGACGAGGACAGCTCCACGGCGTCGCTCGAGGCGATCGTCTCGGGCGTCAACCGGGCCATCCGCCGCACCGTGCGGGAGCCGGAGCTGGCCGCGGTCTGATCCGCGGGGCAGGACCACGACGACGGCCGGGCGGCGACACCCGGCCGACGTCGTGCCCGGGCACGTGGAGCTGCGGGATCAGCGACGCGGGCGCGGCCGGCGCAGCGCCGTGAAGCGCAGGCGGCTGAGCGCGCGCTGCTCGGGCAGGCTCCAGCCGAAGCGCACGGCGAGCAGGCGCGTCGTCGCCGTGACGGCGACGCAGACGATGGCGGCGATCCACATGGGCACGCCGAACGCGGCCAGCGCGACGACGATGATCGCGCCCACGGCGGCCGCGACCGCGTAGAGCGAGCCCACGTGCATCATCGCGATGGGCAGGTTGAGGAGCAGGTCGCGGACGAACGAGCCGCCCACCGCGGAGACGACGCCGATGAAGACCGCCGGCACCTCCGGCACCCCGGCCGCCATGGCCTTCGACGTGCCGATGGCGCAGAACAGGCCGATGGTGAGCGCGTCGAGCACCGTGATGACGACGTCGAGGCGCGTGAAGAGCCGCTCGAGGAGCATGCCGCCGAGCGCCGCGGCGACCGCCACGAGCATGAGCCAGTTGCTGGACAGCGCGGCCGGCGTGACGTTGAGGAACACGTCGCGGAGGAGCCCGCCGCCGAGCCCGGTGGCCGTGCCGATGATGGCGATGCCCAGCAGGTCGAGGCGGCGGTCGCGGAAGCCCGCCGCGAACATGGCGCCCTGGAGGCTGCCGATGCTGACCGCCAGGAGGTCCGCCCACAGCGGGATGGTGAGGGGGACGGGATCCATGGCCTCCCCTTGATAGCACAGCGGCGACCGCGAGCCGGGCGCGGCGGCGCAGGGGGACACGCGTCGCGGGGCGGATAATCGACGGGTGCCCCTCTACCGTGACGAGATCGTCGTCCTGCGCACCCACAAGCTGGGCGAGGCGGACCGGATCGTCACGATGCTCTCCCGGCAGCACGGCAAGATCCGGGCCGTGGCGAAGGGCGTGCGGCGCACGCAGTCGAAGTTCGGCGCGCGCCTCGAGCCGTTCATGGTCGCCGACGCCCAGTTCTTCGAGGGCCGGACCCTCGACATCATCACGCAGGCCGAGTCGATCGCCTCCTACGGCGCCCTCATCGCCACCGACTACGGCAGCTACACCGCGGCCAGCGCCATGGTCGAGACGGCCGACCGCGTCACCGAGGACGAGGGCTCGCTCCAGCAGTACCTCCTGCTCGTCGGCGCGCTCCGCTCGCTCAGCCGGCGCGAGCACGGGGCCAGCCTCACGCTCGACTCGTACCTGCTGCGGAGCCTGTCGATGGCGGGCTGGGCGCCGAGCTTCCAGGACTGCGCCGTGACGGGCGCGCCGGGCCCGCACTCCGCGTTCGTCGTGCAGCTCGGGGGCGTGGTCGCGGACGCCGCCGCGCCGCCCGGATCCCCGCGGCTCGACCCCGACACGCTCGCGCTCCTCTCGGCCCTCCTCACGGGCGACTGGCGGCACGCGGAGGCCGCGACGCTGCGGTCGCAGGCGCGCGCCAGCGGCGTCGTCGCCGCGTACGCGCAGTGGCACCTCGACCGGGGGATCCGCTCGCTCGGCCTCGTGGACCGCAGCGACGCCCGCCAGCTCCTGCCGCCCACCGAGCAGCCCGTGCCGCTCGACGCGCCCGACCTCGACGGCGCCGACCCGGATCCCGCCGCCGCCCTCGCCGCGGCGACCGCGTCCGTCGTCCGCGCGACGCCCCGTGACGCGGACCCCGCGCCCGACCGCCCCGCCGACCGCCCCCGAGCACAGGAGACGACCCGATGAGCCGACGCCCCGAGGTCCCCGGACGCACCGACCTGCCGCTCGACTGGACGGGGGAGCAGCCGCCCGCCATCCCCGCCGACCTCGTGCCGAAGCACATCGCGGTCGTGATGGACGGCAACGGCCGGTGGGCGAACCAGCGCGGCCTGCCGCGCACCGCCGGCCACCAGGCGGGGGAGGAGGCGTGGTTCGACACCGTCGCCGGCGCCGTGCAGCTCGGCGCCACGCACCTGTCGGTCTACGCGTTCTCGACCGAGAACTGGAAGCGCTCGCCCGCCGAGGTGCGGTTCCTCATGGGCTTCAACCGCGACGTGATCCACCGCCGCCGCGACCAGCTGGACGCCTGGAACGTGCGGATCCGCTGGGCCGGCCGCCGCCCGCGCCTCTGGCGCAGCGTCATCGACGACCTGCGGGTCGCGGAGGAGATGACCAAGGACAACACCGGGATGACGCTCACGATGTGCATCAACTACGGGGGGCGCACGGAGATCGGGGACGCCGTCAAGCGCATCGCCGAGGACGTGGACGCGGGGCGGCTCAAGGCGTCGCGCATCGACGAGCGCACGATCCAGCGCTACCTCTACCTGCCGGACGTGCCGGACGTCGACCTCTTCATCCGCAGCTCAGGCGAGCAGCGGACGAGCAACTTCCTGCTCTGGCAGTCGGCCTACGCGGAGATGGTGTTCCTCGACCGGCTGTGGCCCGACTTCCGCCGGAAGGACCTGTGGGACGCCGTCGAGAGCTACGTGCACCGCGACCGGCGCTTCGGCGGGGCGGTCGACGCGCACGCGACGGGCGGCGACGAGGGGTCCGCGGAGGACCCGGAGGCCGACGTCGAGGGCGACCGCGACCCGGCCGCTCAGTAGCATCGGGACGTGAGCACACCCGAGACCGCGCCCCGTCCCTCCTCCGCCGACGCACCGACCGAGGGAGCCGACGCGCCGATCCGCGTCGGGATCGTCGGCTACGGCCTCGCCGGCCGCGTCTTCCACGCGCCGTTCCTCGAGGCGAGCCCGGAGTACCAGGTCGCGCTCGTCGCCACCTCGGACCCCGACCGCGCGGCCCTCGTGCGCGAGCGGCACCCCGGCGCCGACGTCGTCGCCTCCGCCGACGAGCTCTTCGCCCGCTCCGCCGAGCTCGACATGGTCGTCATCGCCTCGCCCGCGTCCGCCCACCTCCGCCAGGGGCTGCAGGCGCTCGACGCGCACCTCGCCGTCGTCATGGACAAGCCGTTCGTCGCGACCGTCGACGAGGCGCTCATGCTCATCGAGCGCGCCGAGGCGCTCGGGATCCCCTTCTCCGTCTTCCAGAACCGGCGCCTCGACGGCGACTTCCTCACCGTGAAGGCGCTCATCGCGTCCGGGCGGCTCGGCGAGGTCCACCGCTTCGAGTCGACCTTCGAGCGCTGGGGCGGACCCGTGCGCGACCGCTGGCAGGACCGCGAGACCCCGGCGGAGGCCGCCGGCATCTCCTACGACCTCGGCAGCCACCTCATCGACCAGGCGCTCGAGCTGTTCGGACCCGTCGCCGACTTCGCGGCCGAGCTCGCGACCGTGCGGGAGGGATCCGCGAGCGACGACGACGCCTTCTACTCGCTGCTGCACGAGTCGGGCGTGCAGTCGCACATCACCGTCAGCCGCGTGGCCGCCCTCGCCGGCCCGCGCTTCCGGGTGCTCGGCACCGCGGGCGCGTACGCGGTGCACGGGCTCGACCCGCAGGAGCCGCTCCTCAAGGAGGGCGCGTCGCCCGTCGACCCCGGCTTCGGGGAGGCGCCCGAGGCGGACTGGGGCACGCTGGTCGAGGCCGCGGGCGACGCGGCGGGGGAGCGGATCCCCACCGAGCGCGGCCGCTACGCCGACTACTACGCCGCGATGGCCGACGCCGTGCGCGGCCGCGGCCCCGTGCCCGTCGAGCCGCGCGACTCCCTCGAGACCGTCCGCATCGTCGAGCTGGCGCACCGCCGCACCGCGGGCGACGAGGACTGACCGGACCCGCCCGTAGACTGGGGGCCGCCTTTCCCCGGCGACGCCGGCATCCCGCCGGCCGGTCGCCGTCCGCCGACCGGGCACCCAGTCCGGCCCCACCTAGGAGCAAACGTGGCAACCCCCTCGCGTCTCGACCCGGTCATCAACCTCGCCAAGCGGCGCGGCTTCGTCTTCCAGGCGGGTGAGATCTACGGCGGCTCGCGCTCCGCGTGGGACTACGGGCCGCTCGGCGTGGCGCTGAAGGAGAACATCAAGCGCCAGTGGTGGCAGACCATGGTCAACGGCCGCGACGACGTCGTGGGCCTCGACTCCTCGGTCATCCTGCCCCGCCGCGTGTGGGAGGCCTCCGGCCACGTCGAGGTCTTCAGCGACCCGCTCGTCGAGTCCCTGCACACGCACAAGCGCTACCGCGCCGACCACCTCCTCGAGGCGTACGAGGCCAAGCACGGCCACCCGCCCGTCAACGGCCTCGCCGACGTCAACGACCCCGACACGGGCCAGCCCGGATCGTGGACCGAGCCGCAGAACTTCTCCGGCCTCCTCAAGACCTTCCTCGGCCCCGTCGACAACCAGGAGGGCATGCACTACCTCCGCCCCGAGACGGCGCAGGGCATCTTCGTCAACTTCGCCAACGTCCTGAGCGCGGCCCGCCAGAAGCCGCCGTTCGGCATCGGCCAGATCGGCAAGAGCTTCCGCAACGAGATCACGCCGCAGAACTGGATCTTCCGCACGCGCGAGTTCGAGCAGATGGAGATGGAGTTCTTCGTCGAGCCCGGCACGGACGCCGAGTGGCACCAGTACTGGATCGATGCGCGCTACGCCTGGTACACCGACCTCGGCATCGACCCCGAGAACCTGCGCCTGTTCGAGCACCCGGCCGAGAAGCTCTCGCACTACTCGACCCGAACGGTCGACATCGAGTACCGCTTCGGCTTCACGGGCGGCGCGTGGGGCGAGCTCGAGGGCATCGCGAACCGCACCGACTACGACCTGCGCACGCACTCCGAGGCGTCCGGCCAGGACCTCTCCTACTTCGACCAGACGAAGAACGAGCGGTGGATCCCGTACGTCATCGAGCCCGCGGCCGGCCTCACCCGGTCGATGATGGCGTTCCTCGTCGACGCGTACCACGAGGACGAGGCGCCGAACGCGAAGGGCGGCGTCGACAAGCGCACGGTCCTCCGCCTCGACCGCCGCCTCGCGCCCGTGAAGGTCGCCGTGCTGCCGCTGTCGCGCAACGAGAGGCTGTCGCCTGTCGCGCGCGAGCTCGCCGCGGAGCTCCGCAAGGTCTGGAACATCGAGTTCGACGACGCGGGCGCCATCGGCCGCCGCTACCGCCGCCAGGACGAGATCGGCACGCCGTTCTGCGTCACGGTCGACTTCGACACGCTCGACGACCGCGCCGTCACGGTGCGCGAGCGCGACACCATGGCGCAGGAGCGCATCCCGCTGGACGACCTCATGGGGTACCTCGCGGGGCAGCTCGTCGGGGCCTGATCCGCTCCGCGCACGACCGGTCCGCCGTCCCCGACCCCGCCTCGCGCGGGATCAGGGGCGGCGGATCGTCAGCTCGTCGGTGATGTCGCCGACCGTCGCGCCGAGCCCGGCCACGAGCGCGTCCGCGTCCACGAGCGCCGAGACGCCGTGCTCGCCGCCGCCCATGCCGATCCGCCGGCCGACGATCCGCTCGTCGGCGTAGACGGGCAGGTCGCCCCGGGCGCCGAGCGGCGTGATGGTGCCGCGCTCGTACCCGGTCGCCTCGAGCGCCACCTCGGCCGCGGGCATCGACAGCTTGTTGACGCCCACGATGCCGCGCAGCTTCGCCCAGCTGATCTGCCGGTCGCCCGGCACGAGCGCGATGAGCAGCGCCCCGTCGTGGCGCTTCACCACGAGCGACTTCACGAGGTGCGAGGGCGCGATGCCGAGGCCCGCCGCGGCCTCCTCCAGCGACGAGGCGTCCGGGCGGTCGACGACCTCCACGTCGATCCCGAGGCGCGCCGCGTGGGCGAGCACGCGGTGGCGTCCGCGGGGCAGGGCGTCGTCGGATCCGGAGGGGACGGGGGAGGGGGAGCTGTCGGCCATGCTCGGGCAACACCGCGGGAATGCCCGGCCTTCCCGACCGGTTGACCACGCGTGACCGACTCCTCCGCCCCCGCCCTGCCCGCCCTCCGCGTCGACGTCTGGTCGGACATCGCGTGCCCGTGGTGCTACGTCGGCAAGCGCCGCTTCGAGGCCGGCGCGCGGGCCTTCGCCGAGCGGACGCCCGGTGCTCCCGGGATCGCGATCACGTACCGCTCCTTCGAGCTCGCCCCCGACACCCCGGTCGACTTCCAGGGCACCGAGGTCGACTTCCTCGCCGGTCACAAGGGCATCCCCGCCGAGCGCGTCCGCACGATGCTGGCGGACATGACGTCGCTCGCCGCCGCCGAGGGCCTCGCCTACGACTACGACGCGCTGCAGCACACGAACACGGTGCTCGCCCACGAGCTGCTGCACCACGCGCGCGAGCGCGGGCTCCAGCTCGAGATGGCGGAGCGGCTCCTCGCGGCGTACTTCACCGAGGGGCGCCACGTCGGCCGCGTGCCGGACCTGGTGGACCTCGCGGTCGAGGTCGGCCTCGACGCCGACGAGGTGCGCGAGGCCCTCGCGTCGCACCGACACCTCGAGGACGTGCGCGCCGACCAGGCCCAGGCGGTCGCGTACGGCATCCAGGGCGTCCCGTTCTTCGTGATCGACGAGCGATTCGGCATCTCCGGCGCGCAGGATCCGTCCGTCTTCGCGTCCGCCCTGGGCGAGGCCCTCGCGGCGCGCGACGGCGACACCGTGCGCGTGGTGTCCGAGGAGGCCGCGCGATGAGCGCCGCCCCCGCCACGGGCGCCCTGCCGGTGACGCCCCTGCTCGCCATGCGCGGATCCGCCGACGCCGCCGCGTGCGACGGCGACGCGTGCCTCGTGCCCGGTCCGACCGCGGACGCGGCCGACGCCCTCCCGGACGTCGACCCCGAGGGCTCCGCCGCGGAGGACCTGGCGCTCCTGCGCGACGCCATCGACTCCGGACGAGCCATCTGACCGTCCCTCCCCAGGCGCGCGCCGGTCGCCGATCGCGCGCCTCCCGCCCCGCGTCCGCCGCCCGCCGTCCCGTCTGGGAGAATCGAGCCGTCATGTCCTCTCCGACCCTCGCCCCCGTCCCCTCCGCGGCCGACGCGCCCGGCGGGCCCGCGCCCGCCGCCGAGCCCGCGCTCCGCATCGGCGGCATCCCGCTCGACGTGCCCGTGGTGCTCGCGCCCATGGCCGGCATCACCAACACCGCCTTCCGACGCCTCTGCCGCGAGTTCGGCGCCGGCCTCTACGTCAGCGAAATGATCACGAGCCGCGCCCTCGTCGAGCGCACGCCCGAGTCCATGCGGCTCATCACGCACCACCCGTCGGAGAGGGTGCGCTCCATCCAGCTCTACGGGGTCGACCCGAAGACCGTGCGCGAGGCCGTCACCATGCTCGTCGCGGAGGACCGCGCCGACCACATCGACCTCAACTTCGGCTGCCCCGTGCCCAAGGTCACCCGCAAGGGCGGGGGAGCGGCGCTGCCGTGGAAGCTCGGGCTCTTCACCGACATCGTCGAGGGCGCCGTCAAGGCCGCGGGCGACGTGCCGCTCACGGTCAAGATGCGCAAGGGCATCGACGCCGACCACCTCACCTACCTCGAGGCCGGCCGCGCCGCCGAGGCCGCGGGCGTCGCGTCCATCGCGTTGCACGCGCGCACGGCCGCCGACTACTACAGCGGGCACGCCGACTGGTCGGCCATCGCGAAGCTGAAGCAGACCATCACGAGCGTGCCGGTGCTCGGCAACGGCGACATCTGGGCCGCGGAGGACGCCATCCGGATGATGGACGAGACCGGCGCCGACGGCGTGGTCGTCGGCCGCGGCTGCCTCGGCCGCCCGTGGCTCTTCGGCGACCTCGCGGCCGCCTTCCACGCGCGCGCCGCCGGGCGGGATCCCCTCGACACGCCCCGCGCGCACCCGACGCAGGGGCAGGTGGCCGACACCTTCCGCCGCCACGTCGAGCTCCTCGCCGAGTTCTTCGAGAGCGAGGAGCGCGGCTGCCGCGATGCGCGCAAGCACGTCGCCTGGTACTTCAAGGGCTACCCCGTGGGCGGCGACCTGCGGGCGGCGCTCGCCTCGGTCTCGTCGCTCGCCGAGCTGGACGCGCTGCTCGCCACCCTCGACCGCGACCAGCCCTACCCGGGCGCCGGCGCCGAGGGCGCGCGGGGCCGCCAGGGCAGCATGAAGCGCACGGCGCTCCCGGACCGGTGGCTGGAGAGCCGCGACATCGACGCGCAGGATGCGATGGACATCGCGGACGGGGAGATCCACAACAGTGGCGGCTGAGGGCACGACGACGAGGTCCACGTACAGCGAGACCGACGCCGAGCGCTGGTACCCGGAGCAGCACTCCTCCCGCCGCAGCGACTTCGCGCGCGACCGCGCCCGGCTCCTGCACTCCAGCGCGCTCCGTCGCCTGGCCGCGAAGACGCAGGTGCTCAGCCCCATGGCCGGCCTCGACTTCGCGCGCAACCGCCTCACGCACTCCCTCGAGGTGGCGCAGGTCGGCCGCGAGCTCGCCTCGAGCCTCGACCTCGACCCCGACGTGGTCGACACCGCGTGCCTCGCGCACGACATCGGCCACCCGCCCTTCGGCCACAACGGCGAGCGGGCGCTCAACGACTGGGCCGCTGACATCGGCGGCTTCGAGGGCAACGCGCAGACGCTGCGCCTCCTCACCCGTCTCGAGCCCAAGGTCATCGGGCCGGAGGGGCGCCCCTACGGCCTGAACCTCACGCGTGCCAGCCTCGACGCGAGCTGCAAGTACCCGTGGCCGAGCTCGCAGTCGGTGCCCGATCCCTCCGGCCGCGGCAAGTTCGGCTTCTACGACGACGACGTGGCCGCCTTCGCGTGGCTCCGCGAGGGCGCGCCCACGGGACGCCGCTGCATCGAGGCCGAGGTCATGGACCTCAGCGACGACATCGCCTACTCCGTGCACGACTTCGAGGACGCCATCGTCGGCGGCTACGTCGACGTGCGCGCGCTCGGCGCCCGGGTCGACCACGAGGAGCTCGTCGACTCGATGGTCGCGTGGATCGGCGGGGCTCACTCGCACGAGGAGCTCATCCAGGCGTTCGACCGGCTCGACTCGCTCGACGTCTGGGTCGACGAGTACGACGGCGGCCGCGGCGCGCAGGCGGCGCTGAAGGACCTCACGAGCCAGCTCATCGGCCGGTTCGCGGGCGCCGCCACGCAGCTCACGCGCGCCACGCACACCGACCGCAGCCTCATCCGCTTCGGCGCGCACGTGGTCGTCCCGCGCGCCATCCAGGCCGAGATCGCGGTGCTCAAGGGCATCGTCGCGGCCTTCGTCATGTCGAAGAACACGCGCCAGCCCATCTACGCGCGGCAGCGCGAGGTGCTCGCGGGCCTCGCCGATGCGCTGCACGCGCGCGGCGCCGACGAGCTCGACCCCGGCTTCGCGGGCGACTGGCGCGAGGCCGCGGACGACGGCGCACGCAAGCGCGTCATCGTCGACCAGGTCGCCAGCCTCACCGACCAGTCGGCCATCGCCTGGTACGAGCGCCTGTGCGCCCGGCCCGTCTTCTGACGCCCGCGCGCGGCGCTCGACGACCCGGGACCGGGCCGGACGCCGGACGTAGGATGAGCCAATGGCCCTGATCCGCAAGAGCGACATCGACGAGGTGCGCTCCCGGGTCAACCTGGGCGACGTGGTGGGGGAGTACGTCACCCTCAAGTCCGCCGGCGTCGGATCCCTGAAGGGCCTCTGCCCCTTCCACGACGAGCGCACGCCGAGCTTCCACGTGCGGCCGCAGGTCGGCTTCTACCACTGCTTCGGCTGCGGCGAGGGCGGCGACGTCTACACGTTCCTGCAGCGCATGGACCACGTGACCTTCGCGGAGGCCGTGGAGCGCATGGCGCAGCGCATCGGCTACCAGCTGCACTACGAGGACGGCCAGGCCGCCACCGACCAGGGCAACCGCTCGCGGCTGCTCGGCGCCAACGAGGCGGCGGCGGAGTTCTTCGTGGAGCAGCTCGGGTCCGAGGAGGCCGAGATCGGCCGCACCTTCCTCGGGGAGCGCGGCTTCGACCAGGGCGCGGCGCAGCGCTTCGGCGTCGGCTTCGCCCCGCAGAGCTGGGACGCGCTCGCCACGCACCTGAAGGCCAAGGGCTACACCGAGGCCGAGCTCGTGACCGCGGGCCTCCTCAGCCAGGGTGACCGCGGCGCGTACGACCGCTTCCGCGGCCGGCTGGTGTGGCCCATCCGCGACCTCACGGGCGCCACCGTCGGCTTCGGCGCGCGCCGCCTCCGCGACGACGACAAGGGCCCCAAGTACCTCAACACCCCCGAGACGCCCGTCTACCACAAGAGCTCCGTGCTCTACGGGCTCGACCTCGCCAAGCGCGACGTGAGCCGCGGCCGCCAGGTCGTCGTGGTCGAGGGCTACACCGACGTCATGGCCTGCCACCTCGCCGGCGTCACGACCGCCGTCGCGACCTGCGGCACGTCGTTCGGCGTGGACCACATCAAGGTGCTCCGCCGCGTGCTCGGCGACGACAGCGGGCTCGGCGAGGTCGTCTTCACCTTCGACCCCGACGCGGCAGGCCAGAAGGCCGCCATGCGCGCGTTCTCCGAGGAGCGCCGCTTCGCCGCCCAGACCTACGTGGCCGTCGGCCCCGAGGGGCTCGATCCCTGCGACCTGCGGCTCACGCGCGGCGACGACGCCGTGCGCCGCATGATCCAGGGCAAGAAGCCCATGTTCGAGTTCGCGATCAAGCAGATCCTCGCGGACCACGACCTCGACACCGTCGAGGGCCGCGTTGCCGCGCTCCGGGCCGCGGCGCCCGTGGTCGCCGACATCCGCGACCCGTCGCTGCGCCCCGGATACGCGCGCGAGCTGGCCGGCTGGCTGGGCATGGACCTCACGGAGGTCGGCCGCGCCGTCCAGACCGCGGGCCGCTCGACGCCGGCCGACGGCGCCGACCGCTCCGGCGGGACCCCCTCCGGCCGCGGCTCCGGGCAGCACGGCGGCGGGTACGGCCGCGACGAGGACGGCCCCGTCGTCGAGAGCTCGCGCTCCATGTCGCTCATGGACCTGCCTACCGACCTCGCGACGCGCCTCGAGCGCGACGCCCTCATGGCCATGCTGCAGCACCCGGATCTCGTCGGGAACGACCTCGTCATGCGCGCGGCGCAGGTGACCTTCGTCAACGAGAGCCTCGCGGTCGTCCGCGACGGCGTCATCGGGAGCATGGACGCGCTCGGCGGCGCCGACTGGCTGAGCCGCGTGGCGCTCGAGGTGCCCGAGTCGTTCGCGACGCTCGTCAAGCAGCTGGGGGTCGCGCCGCTCCCGAACCGGGGCGACGTCGACAAGCTCGCGATCTACGTGAAGGGCGTCACCGCCGAGCTCGTGGGACGCGACCTGCTGCGTCGGAAGGCCGACCTGATCGGTCGGCTGCAGCGCACCGACGCGACGCACGAACGCGAGCGCTACCAGGAGATCCAGCGCGAGCTGATGCAGGTCGAGGCCGAGCGCCGCGCGTTGCGAGAATGACGCGGGATCCGCCCGGCGGCATTGTTTCGGTCATGTGAAGAACGGCGGGCGCGCGTCACCGGGGTCGGGACTGCTGTTTCCCGTGTGTTAGAAATCATTCACAGCACAGCGTCCGTGTCTCTCGATGCACGGGCGCGAACCCCCTTCATGAAAGAGGCACTCGGAACATGACGTCCGCATCCCCCCGGCGCTCACGCGTCCTGCTCGCCACGGCCGGGTTCTCCGCCGCGGCCCTCGTCCTCGCCGGCTGCTCCGGCGGATCCGGCGACCCGCTCGCCGACGGCGGCTCCGGCGGCGGCTCGGTCATCGTCGGCACCACCGACAAGGTCCTGTCGCTCGACCCCGCCGGCTCCTACGACAACGGGTCGTTCGCGGTGCAGAACCAGGTCTACCCGTTCCTGTTCAACAGCCCCTACGGCAGCCCGGACGTCGAGCCCGACCTCGCGACCAAGGGCGAGTACACGTCGCCGAACGAGTTCACGGTCACGCTCAAGCCCGACCTGAAGTTCGCCAACGGGCACGCGCTCACCGCCAGCGACGTCAAGTACACCTTCGACCGCACCATGACCATCGCGGCCAACGGCGCGGACAACGGCAACGGCCCGTCGTCGCTGCTCGCCAACGTCGAGAGCGTCGCCGCCCCCGACGACACCACGGTCGTCTTCACGCTGAAGACCGCCGACGACCAGACCTTCGAGCAGGTGCTCTCCAGCCCCGCCGGCCCCATCGTCGACGAGGAGGTGTTCCCCGCGGACGCCCTCGCCGACCCGGCCGACATCGTCGCGGCGAACGCCTTCGCGGGCCAGTACGTCATCACCGACTTCCAGCTCAACCAGCTCATCGCGTACGCGCCCAACAAGGACTACGCCGGCGTGCTGCCCAAGGCGGCCAACGAGGGCGTGACGGCGAAGTACTACGCCGACGAGACCACGATGAAGCTCGCCGTGCAGAACGGCGAGATCGACGTCGCGGGCCGCTCGCTCGGCGCCACCGACATCGCCGACCTCAAGAAGGACGAGAAGGTCAAGGTCATCGAGGGACCCGGCGGCGAGATCCGCTACATCACCTTCAACCTGAACACGCAGCCCTTCGGCAAGACCACGGGCGACGCCGACGAGGCGAAGGCCCTGGCCGTGCGCCAGGCGGCCGCCGACCTCATCGACCGCGAGGAGCTCTCCGACGCGGTCTACAACGGCACCTACACGCCGCTCTTCTCCTACGTGGCGGACGGCCTGTCCGGCGCGAACGAGTCGCTCAAGGGCATGTACGGCGACGGCGACGGCAAGCCCGACGCCGACAAGGCCGCGAAGGCGCTCTCCGACGCCGGCGTGCAGACGCCCGTCCAGCTCGACCTCCAGTTCAACCCGGACCACTACGGCGCCGGCTCGGACGACGAGTACGCGCTCGTCAAGCAGCAGCTCGAGAAGACGGGCCTGTTCCAGGTCAACCTGCAGTCGACCCTGTGGGACCAGTACAGCAAGGCGCGCGTCAACGACGAGTACCCGGCGTACCAGCTCGGCTGGTTCCCCGACTACTCGGACGCGGACAACTACCTCACGCCGTTCTTCTCCCCGCAGAGCTTCGTGAAGAACCACTACGAGGACGCCGAGGTCGCCGACCTCATCACCCAGCAGCTGTCCGAGGCCGACGCCACCAAGCGCGCCGAGCTCATCGGCCAGATCCAGGACGAGGTCGCCGCCGACCTGCCGACGCTGCCCCTGCTCCAGGGCTCGCAGGTCGCGGTCGCCGGCCAGGGCGTGGAGGGCGTGACGCTCGACGCGTCGTTCAAGTTCCGCTACGCGCCGATCACCAAGGGCTGATCCCGCCCGGAGGGCCGTCAGCGGACTGACGGCCCTCCTCACGATGGGGCGCTCCGCCACCCGCGGAGCGCCCCATCCCCCTGTCACCCCTCCGTGCCACCCGGCACGGCCCGGACGACGAAACGAAAGGCCCACCCGCTCGTGACAGTCCTACCCGACGCAGTGCCCGCGTCCGCGCCCCCCGGTGCGCAGCCCAAGGCCCGGAAGCAGGGGATCGGGCTCGGCCAGTACATCCTCATCCGCGCCGTGCTCATCATCCCGACGGTCTTCATCCTCGTCACGCTGGTCTTCTTCCTCATGCGCATCGTGGGCGACCCGATCTCCGCGGCCGTCGGCGACCGGCTCACCCCGGAGCAGCTGCAGGAGCGGCTCGCGACGGCGGGCTTCGACCGGCCGATCATCGTGCAGTACCTCGAGTACCTCGGCCAGATCGCGACGGGCAACTTCGGACGCTCGCTCACCGACAACCGGCTGATCAGCGACATCCTGCTGCAGTACGGCTCGGCCACGCTCGAGCTCGTCATCTACTCGCTCGTCGTCGCCTTCCTCATCGGCATCCCGCTCGGCCTCGTCGCCGCCTACTACAAGGACCGCACGCCGGACGCGGTGCTCCGCATCCTCGCGATCCTCGCCTACGCGACGCCCGTCTTCTTCGCGGGCCTGCTGCTGAAGCTCGTCTTCTCCGTCTGGCTGGGGATCCTGCCGCTGTCCGGCCGCGCCGACACGCGCGTCTCGGTCGCGCTGGGTCGCCTCGAGGACCCGACCGGCATCTACCTCATCGACGCGCTCCGCCTGGGCAGCCCCACCGCGGTGGGCGACGTGCTCCAGCACGCCGTGCTCCCCGCGCTCGCGCTCGGGCTCCTGACGGCCGGCATCTTCCTGCGCCTCGTCCGCACGAACGTCATCTCCACGCTCGGCACCGAGTACGTGGACGCGGCGCGCTCGCGCGGCGTGGGCGAGTTCCGCCTCACCACGCGGCACGCGCTGAAGCCCGCGCTCATCCCCATCATCACGGTGGTCGGCCTGCAGATCGCGGTGATGCTCGGCGGCGCCGTGCTCACCGAGACGACGTTCGAGTGGCGGGGCCTCGGCTTCCAGCTCGCGCAGTACCTGGCCTCGCGCGACTTCGTGGCGGTGCAGGGCATCGTCGCGCTGCTCGCCGTGATCGTGGCCGTGACCAACTTCATCGTCGACGTCGTCGCGGCGCTCATCGACCCGCGAGTGAGGTACTGACATGAGCGACACCACCACGCCCGCCGCGGTCGCCGCGGGACCCGCCCGCCGGACGCTCTGGCAGCGCCTCCCGCTCGTCTCGCACGTGCGGCAGAGCGTCGGCCTCCAGCGCGGCATGCTCATCGCCGGCATCGTGATCACCGGACTGTTCGTCCTCCTCGCGGCGTTCGCGCCGCTCATCGCCCCGTTCGGCTTCGCCCAGGGCGCCGACGACGCGGGATCCTTCCCGCGCCAGGCCGCGCCCGACGGCACGCACGTCTGGGGCACGACGGTCGGCGGCTACGACGTGTTCTCCCGCGTCGTCTGGGGCACGCAGACCGCCCTCTCGGTCGTCGTGATCGCCGTCGTCCTCTCGCTCTTCGCGGGCGTGCTGCTCGGCGTGGTCTCCGGCTACCTCGGCGGCTGGCTCGACCGGATCCTCGTGGTCGTCGCCGACGCCATCTACCCGTTCCCGACGCTGCTGCTCGCCATCGTGGTCAGCATCGTGCTGAACGGCGGGCAGTCGAGCCTGTGGGGCGGCATCCTGTCGGCGGCCGTGAGCATCACGGTCGTCTACATCCCGCAGTACTTCCGGGTGATCCGCGCGGAGGTCGTGCGGCTGAAGGCGGAGGCGTTCGTCGAGAGCGCCAAGGTCATCGGCACGTCGACGCCGCGGATCATGTTCGTGCACGTGCTGCGGAACTCCACGCGCACGCTGCCGCTGATCCTCACGCTCAACGCGTCCGAGGCCATCCTCACGCTCGCCGGGCTCGGCTTCCTCGGCTTCGGCATCTCGCCGACGTCGGCCGCCGAGTGGGGCTACGACCTCAACCGCGCCCTCGCCGACACGGCGAGCGGCGTCTGGTGGACGGGCGTCTTCCCCGGCGTCGCGATCGTCCTCCTCGTCCTCGGGCTCACGCTCGTGGGCGAGAGCGTGAACGACATCTCCGACCCCAAGCTGCGCGCCCGCAAGCGCGCCTCGACGAAGAAGGTGGCCGCATGAGCGACGTCGTCTCCATCCGCGACCTCGGGGTGACCTTCGCGACCGACGGCGGCGACGTCCGCGCGGTCGACGGCGTGTCCCTCACGGTCGCGCCCGGCGAGATCCTGGCCATCGTGGGGGAGTCGGGGTCGGGCAAGTCCGTCACCGCCCGCACGGTGCTGGGGCTCCTGCCCGACACGGCCGTCACCGACGGCGCCGTGCTCCTCAGCGACCGCACGGGCCAGGGCGCGGTCGACGTGCTCTCGCTCTCGGCGGACGAGCTGCGCCGGGTGCGCGGCCGCGACGTCGCGATGGTGTTCCAGGAGCCGTCGACGGCCCTGAACCCGGTCCACACGATCGGCTGGCAGATCATCGAGGGCCTCCGCGCCCACGGCCGCGTGTCGAAGAAGGAGGCGCGCGCGAAGGCGATCGACATCCTCCGCCGCGTGGGGATCCCGGATCCCGAGACCCGGGTGGACCACTACCCGCACCAGTTCTCGGGCGGGCAGAAGCAGCGCGTCGTCATCGCGATGGCGCTCGTGCTGGACCCGGGCCTCATCGTC
This sequence comes from Clavibacter capsici, assembly GCF_001280205.1. NCBI lineage: Bacteria > Bacillati > Actinomycetota > Actinomycetes > Micrococcales > Microbacteriaceae > Clavibacter > Clavibacter capsici. The sequence goes on from NZ_CP012573.1 coordinate 1,609,546, forward strand.
GCCGACGAGCCGACCACCGCGCTCGACGTGACCGTGCAGGCCGAGATCCTCGACCTGCTGCGCCGCTGCCGCGACGAGTTCGGCGCCGCCGTGATCCTCATCACCCACAACATGGGCGTCGTCGCCGACCTCGCCGACCGCGTGGCCGTCATGTACCGGTCCCGGCTCGTCGAGCAGGCCGACGTGGCCACGCTCTTCGCGTCGCCGCGCGAGGAGTACACGCGGAACCTGCTCGCGTCCGTGCCGAAGCTCGGCGAGGGCGTCGACGCGACGGTCGAGCGCGCGGCCGTGCGCTCCCGGGCCCGGGCCGCGTCGGGCACCGAGGCGGCTCCGGTCGTCGAGGCTCGCGGACTCGAGATCGAGTACCCGGGCCGGCTCGGGAGCCCCGCCTTCCGCGCCGTGAAGGGCGTGGACCTGCGCATCGAGGCCGGCGAGGTCCTCGGGCTGGTGGGGGAGTCGGGCTCCGGCAAGACCACCATCGGGCGCGCCATCGCGGGGCTCACGAACGTGACCGGCGGATCCCTGAAGGTGCTCGGCACCGAGATGCTGGGCGTGCGGGAGCGCGACTTCCGGAAGCAGCGCGCCGACATCGGGTTCGTGTTCCAGGATCCGGCGACGAGCTTCAACCCGCGGCTCACGATCGCCGAGTGCGTGGCCGAGCCGCTCATCGTGCACGGCCGGGCGCGGAGCCCGCAGGCCGCGCGCGGCCGCGTCGACGAGCTGCTCGAGGCCGTGCAGCTGCCCCGGGCGTTCGGCGACCGGTACCCGCACGAGCTCTCGGGCGGCCAGCGCCAGCGCGCGAGCCTCGCGCGCGGCCTCGCGCTCGAGCCGTCGCTGCTGGTCGCCGACGAGCCCACCAGCGCGCTCGACGTGTCGGTGCAGGCGCGCGTGCTGGAGCTCTTCGCCGAGCTGCAGCGCGAGCTCGGGTTCGCGGCGCTGTTCATCAGCCACGACCTCGCGGTGGTCGACCTCCTCGCCGACCGGATCGCCGTGCTCTACCGCGGCGAGCTGGTGGAGGAGGGCACGGGCGCCGAGGTGCTCGGGGATCCGCAGCACCCGTACACGCAGCGCCTGCTCGCCTCGCTGCCCGTGCCGGACCCGGCCGAGCAGGCCGAGCGCCGCGCCCGGCTGCACGCGCTGCGCGCCGCCGAGCGGCCCGCCTCCTAGGGCGCTCCGAGCGGGGCCCGGCCGACGCCGGGCATGATGGGACCCAACCCGCACCCGTCGTGCGGCAGGCGACGCCTGCCGCACGACCCGCGCCGAGGACGGAGCAGCGCATGACGCACACCCCCCGAGAGGCCGACGCGGACGGCGGTCCCGTCGAGCCCGTGCTCGACGCGCGGGACCTCCGGCTCGCCTACCCCGCGCGACGCGGGGCCGAGACGCCGCCCGCCGTCGACGGCGTCACGCTGCGGATCGAGCCCGGCGAGGTGCTCGGGGTGGTCGGCGCGAGCGGATCCGGCAAGTCCTCGCTCGCGCGCGTGCTCGCCGGCCTCGTCCCGTCGGGCGACGAGGCCGCCGCCGTCCCGCGCATCACGGGCGGCGACGCGTCCGTGCTCGGGCAGGGCCTCCGCCGCATGGGACGCCGCGCCCGCACGCGCACCACGTACGGCATCGGCTACGTGCCGCAGGACGCGGGCACCACGCTGCACCCGCAGCTGACCGCGAGCGAGGCGATCGCCGAGCCGATCTTCTCCCGCGACCGCCGCTTCGACAGCCAGGTGGCCGCGCGCCGCGTGGTCACCCTGCTGACGGCGCTCGACCTGCCGCCCGGCACGCAGGACCGCTACCCGCACGAGCTCTCCAGCGGCCAGCGCCAGCGCGTGGCGCTCGCCCGCGCGCTCGTGCTCGGGCCGCGCCTGCTCATCGCCGACGAGCCCACGTCCGGCGTCGACGTGATGAGCCGCGTCGCGGTCCTCGACCTGCTCCGCGACCTGCAGGCGCGCGGCGGGTTCTCCGCCCTCGTCGTGAGCCACGACCTCGCCGTCGTCGAGCGCCTCACCGACCGCCTCGCCGTGCTGCACCGGGGCACGCTGGTCGGCTACGGCGACATCGACGACGTGCTCGCGGATCCCACGCACCCGTACGTGCAGGGCCTCGCGGAGTCGCGCACGGCGGCCGACCGCGGGCGCGCCCGCGACGCCGACGCTCGCGTCGACGATCCCGGCGCCGACGATGCCGAGCCCGGCGTCGTCCTGCGCTCGCCCGAACCCCCCGTCCGCGTCCCGCATCCCCGGAGGCCCCTCGCATGACCGACACCGCCGCATCCGCTCCCGCCCCCCGCCGCGTCCACCGCGCGGTCGACGGCGCCACGCCGCACCGCCTCACGGGCGACGCCCGCCCGACCCCCGGCCCGATCGCCATGCTGCCGCGCACCGAGGAGGCCTACCTCGAGGCCGTGCGCGACGGCGGCGGCGAGGTCGCCGAGCCCTCGGAGGAGACGCGCGGGATCGTCTGGCTCTCCATCCGCCGCGCCGCGGAGCTGACCGACACCCTCGCCGCCAACCCGCAGGTGCAGTGGGTGCAGCTGCCCTTCGCGGGCGTCGATGCCTTCGCCGACACGCTGCGGGAGTGCGACCGGCCCGACCTCGTCTGGACGAGCGCGAAGGGCGCCTACTCCCAGCCCGTGGCCGAGCACGCCCTCGCGCTGACCCTCGCGGCGCTACGGCAGCTGCCCGAGCGCGCCCGCGCCACCTCCTGGGGATCCTCGGCGGGCCTCTCGCTCTACGGGTCCGAGGTCGTGGTGGTCGGGGCCGGCGGCATCGCGCTGGAGTACATCCGGCTGCTCGCCCCGTTCGACTGCACCGTCACGGTCGTGCGCCGCAGCGGCGACCCCGTCGAGGGCGCCGACCGCACGGTCACCGCCGACCGGCTCGACGAGGTCCTGCCGGGCGCCGACGTGGTCATGCTCGCCGCGGCCAGCACGGACGACACCGCCGGCCTCATCGGCGCGCCGCAGCTCCGGGCGATGAAGGACACGGCCGTCCTCGTCAACATCGCGCGCGGCGCCCTCGTCGACCCGGACGCGCTGCTCGAGGCGCTGCGCACGGGCGCGATCCACGGGGCCGGCCTCGACGTGACGTCTCCCGAGCCGCTCCCGGACGACCACCCGCTGTTCTCCGAGCCGCGCTGCCTCGTCACGCCGCACACGGCCGACACCCCGGACATGGTGCGGCCGCTGCTGGCCGAGCGGATCCGCCTCAACACGGAGGCGTTCACGCGCACGGGCGACTTCGTCGGCATCGTCGAGCCGTCGTCGGGCTACTGATCCCGAGGGGCGGCCGGCGCGTCGTCCGTTCCCCGTAGGGTGATCGACGTGATGACGCCCGAGGAAGCCGCCGTGCCCGAGGTCTCGATGTGGGCGGGCGGCTACACGGCCGACGGCGGGGGATCCGGCATCGGCATCACGGGCCTGGTTGTCGATCCCCTCACGGGCGACCTCGCGGTCGTCGGCACGGCGGTCGAGACGCCGTCGCCCTCGTTCCTCCTCGCGCGCGGCGACATGCTCTACGCGGTGGGCGAGGCCTCCGGTCGCGTCGAGGCGTTCCGCCGCGGCCCCGGCGGCTCGCTGCAGTGGGCAGGCGGGCAGCCGAGCGGCGGATCCGGCCCCTGCCACCTGCACGTCGTCGACGACCTGCTCCTCACCTCGCACTACGGCGACGGCACCGTCGCTGTGCACCCGCTCGCCGCCGACGGCACGATCGCCGAGGCGACGCAGCTCCTCCCCGCGACGGGTTCCGGTCCCCGCCCGCAGCAGGACGGGCCGCACGCGCACAGCACGCTGCACGTCGGCGGCGGCACGGTGCTCAGCGCCGACCTCGGCACCGACACGGTCCACGTGCACGCCCTCCGCGACGGGCGCCTCGACCGCGTCGCGGGCGTCGCGCTGCCCGCCGGCACGGGCCCGCGGCACCTCGCGCTCCTCGCCTCCGGCCGCGTGCTGGTGGTCGGCGAGCTCGACGGCACGCTGCACGCGCTCGAGGGGGCGGGCTCCTCGTGGCGCGTCGCCGCCTCCGCGCCGTGCGCCGCGGTGCCCGACCCGCGCGACTCGGCGGCCGAGGTGCAGGTCTCCGCGGACGGGCGCCTCGCGTACGTCGGGCTGCGCGGGTCCGAGCGGATCGCCGTCGTCGGCATCGGGGAGGACGGCGCGCTCGCGCCCGTGACCGCGTTCGACTGCGGCGGCGCCGTGCCCCGCCACCACGCGCTCCTGGACGACCGCCTGCACGTGGCGAACCAGGGATCCGGCACGGTCGCGTCGTTCCGGCTGGACCCGGCCACCGGGCTGCCCGCGGGCGCGCCCACGATCATCGCCGTGCCGAGCCCCACGTACCTGCTGCCCGTCGGCTGACGCCCGTCCGCGCGCGCCTCAGCGCAGCAGCAGGGGAGCCGCCGCCCGGATCTCCTCCTCGACGCCGAGCCCCCGCCACCCCGCCGCGGTGAACGCCCTCCCGCCCACGCCGTTCCGGTCCATCAGCGCGAAGCCGACGGCGCGGATGCCCGAGTAGGCGATGAGCACGGGCCGCGCGGGGTCCGTGACCAAGGCGACGACGCGATCCCGGCGCGCCTCGAGCACCGGCAGCGCATCGGCGGGGGTGTCGTCGGGGCGCGGGGCCACGGCCGCGTCGACGGGATCCGCGTGGGGATCGCCGGCCGCCGCGCCCCGCTCCCGGTGGTCCTCCTCGAGCAGCGCCCACAGCCGGTCGACGTCGTTCGGCCGCGCCTGCACGACCTCGAACATGCCCATGCGCCGACGCTACCTGTGGACAGCGCGCGGCGTCCTCGCTCCCGCGGCCCTACCGTGCTCGCGTTGAGAACCGTTCTCAACAGCAGAGAGAGAGGATGCCGAGATGATCGACGTCTCCATCACCAGGATCGCCGGCGACGACGTGCTGAGCGCGCCGCAGGGACCGGGCACGAACGCCCTCGTCCACAACCCCTTCGCCGTCGAGGCGATCGCCGGCGACGACGTGCTCAGCGCGCCGCAGGGACCGGGCACGAACGCCCTCGTCCACAACCCCTTCGCTCTCCAGGACTAGGAGAGGGAAGCCGGCCGGCGCGCGACGGCGCGCCGGCCGGGACGACGCCCGTCCGCATCCGCCGCCCGGCCCGCCGCCGCACACCGAACGTGAGACCCGATGCTCCGCCTCGCCCCGCACCACCGCCTCTACCGCGTCGACGCCGACGAGTGGCGGCACGTCACCCCCGCCCTCGACTTCCACCGCGTGAGCGGACCCGACGCCCTCGTGGCGGACGTGGCCGCGCGCCTCTCGGGCGACGGCGTCCCGGATCCCGACGACGTCGGGGCGCCTGCTGCGGAGGATCCCGGCGCGCCCCTCGTGCGCCTGCTCCGGGACGGCGGCGCCCTCTCGGCCTCCCTCGACGACGTGCCGCGGCCGCTGCCCGGCACCGGCGACGTGGCGATCCAGGGCACCGGACCCGTCGCCGACGCGCTCGTCGCGCTGCTCGGCGACCGCGCCGCCCGCATCTCCCCGGACGACGACGTCCCGGCGACCGCATGCGCCCTCGTCTCCCTCGCCCCCGAGCAGCCCGACGCCGCCTGGTCCGCGCTCGGCCCCGAGCTCGCGCGCACGGGGCTGCCCTGGCACCGCGTGCACCAGGAGGGCGAGCTCCTCGTCGTCGGGCCGCTCCAGGCCCCGGGCGGCCCGGGCGCCGTGACCTACGCCGACTACCGCGGCCGCCGCCGCGCCGCCCACCGCGTGGTCGAGGAGCTCGACCGGCTCTGGGCCGAGGCGGACGCGCGCGCCGCCGCGGGCGTCGCGCCGCCGTGGGCCTGGCACGGGGTGGGCACGGGCGCCGCGGCCATCGCCGCGGGCGTCGTGCTCGACGAGCTCGCCGCGCACCTGTCGTCCGACGGCGCGGCCGGGCCCGGCATCCGGTACGAGCACACCATCGCGCTCGCGACCGGGCTGCTGGAGCGCCACCCCGTGCTGCCGCTGCCCGTGGACCTCGCCGACCTGCCCGTCGCAGGCGACCGGTGATCGGCGCTCCGGACTTCGCGGTGCCGCTCCGCGCGTCCGACGGGACCGTGCTCGTGCACGACGCGCACGTGCCCGCCGACGCCGGGACGGACGGCGTCCCGCGCGTGCCGTGCGTCGTCACGCGCACGCCGTACGGCCGCTCGCGCCACCTCGAGGAGGGGCGCGCCTGGCGCGCGCGCGGCCTCGCGTACGTGGTGCAGGACGTCCGCGGCCGCCACGACTCCGGCGGGACGTGGACGCCGTACGTCGGGGAGCGCGCCGACGGCGCCGCGCTCGTCGACTGGATCACGGACCAGCCGTGGAGCGACGGCCGCGTGGTGGCGTACGGCGGCTCCTACTCCGGCTTCACCGCGTGGGCGATGGCGGTCGAGCGCCCCGCCGCGGTCCGCGCCGTCGTCTCGCTCGGGCCGTCCATGTCGCTCGCGCGCACCAAGTTCGGCGGGGGCGGGATCCTCCGGCTCGCCGAGCACGCGTCCTGGTGGCTCGAGCGCGGCGACGCCCGCACGAGCCGCGACGGCCTCGCCGCGCTCGTCTTCCGGGAGCGGCCGGGGATCCTCCGCCACCTCCCCGTCGTGGACCTGCCCCGCGCGCTCGGCGCGCACCTGCCGTCGTGGCGCCGGATCGTGGAGGACGGGCCGGACGCGGTGACGGGGGAGGAGATCACCGCCGACGACCTCGCCGCCCTCCCCGCCGCGACGCTGCACGTGGGCGGCTGGCACGACCTGCTGCTGCCCGAGACGCTCGAGCAGCACCGGGCGGCGGGATCCGGCGCGCCCGGCACGCCCGCGCACCTCCTGGTCGGCCCGTGGGAGCACGACCTCGCGGGCAGCGCCTCCGGCCGGATCGGCGACCTCGACCACGGCGACGACGCCGTGATCCCGTGGGGGCGGATGCTCGTCGACTGGATCCGCGACGCGCTCGACGGGTCCCTCCCGCCCCGGCGCGCCGAGGTGCACGTCCGCGGATCCGGCTGGGAGCGGCACGACGACTGGCCTCCGCCGCACGTGCCCACGCGCGTGGAGTGGACCGCGGGCGGCGAGGTCGCCTTCGTCCACGATCCCCGGGATCCGCGCCCGTCGCGCCACCCGGGCGTCGACCGACGCGCGCTCGCGTCGCGGCCGGACGCCGTGCGGGCCACCTCCGTGCCGCTCGCCGCGCCGCTCCGGCTGACGGGCGACGTCGCCGTCGAGCTGACGAGCGCATCCGCCGCCCCGGGCGTCGACTGGGTCGCGAGGCTCCTCGCCCGGGACGCCGACGGCTCCGAGCAGGAGCTCGCCGTGGGCGAGACGACCGTCGCCGGCCCGCACGACGCGCTCCGGGTCGCCGTGCCGCTCGGGCCCGTCGCGGCCGTCCTCCCCGCGGGCACGACGCTCGTGCTGGAGCTCGCGGGCGCCGACGTGCCGCGCCTCGCGCGGAACCTCGGCGGGCCGCCCGCGGAGCGGTGCACCTCGACGCGCCAGGAGCCCGTGCGGCAGGGAGTGCGCGTGGACGCGGCCACGCCGCTCGCGCTCGTGCTGCCGATCGCCGACGGCGCGGTGCCGACGCCCGACGCGGTCCGGATCGCCGGCGCGTCCGAGGCCCCCGTGCCGCACGCTCCGACGACGCCGGGCGTCGCGTCGGACCCGTCGACGGAGGCGGCATCGTGAGCGCCTCCGACCTCGTCGACGCGCGCACCGGCCTCATCACCGCGCTCGCGCGCCAGCCCGCCGATCCCCGGCTGCCCTTCGCGTGGGTCGGCCACGGCGCCACGGTCTCCCGCGCCGACCGCTTCGCGCCCTGGCGCGCGGACGGCTTCGGCTTCGGCGCGTCGTCGGGCGATCCCGTGCCCGCGCGCCTGGCCGCGTGCGGGGAGGCCGTCGAGCGGTACTGCGGCAACGCGGTGCCGGAGCGCCTCGTCCGCGGATCCCACGCCTCGCTCACCGCGGGCGGCGCACGCGCGGTGGATCCCGAGGACCTCGCCCTGTACTCCGCCGCCCAGCACGCCGCGCCGGGCTTCCCCTTCCGCCCCTTCACGCGGCGCGACGAGGTGCTCTGGGCGCCCGGCGTCGACCTGCACGACGGCGGCCCGTGCTCGTCCCCGCCTCCCTCGCGTGGCTCGACTTCGTGCACGGATCCCGCGCCGGCGAGGTGCCGCGCCACTCGCTCGCCTACTCGGGCATCGCGGCGGGATCCGACCGGCGCATGGCCGTCGGCAACGCGCTCGAGGAGCTGCGGGAGCGCGACGCCGCGGCGATCTGGTGGGCGAGCGGCGCCTCCACGCGCGCGCTCGACGACGGCGGCCGGATCACCGGCGCGCTGGGCTGGGCGGAGGACGACGCGACGCCGGACGTCCGCGTGCGCCTCCTGGAGATCCCGTCGGAGTCGCCCGCGCCGGTGGTCGCCGCCTTCCTCGAGGAGGAGCACGAGGACGGATCCCGCATGGTCGCGTTCGGCAGCGCCTGCCGGTCGACGCCCGAGCGCGCCGCGACCAAGGCCCTCGTGGAGGCGCTCGGCCTGCTGCAGCTCACCCGGCAGCTCGTGGATCCGGCGAGCGAGGTGTGGCGGGCCGTCCGCGCCGGCGGGATCGAGGAGCACGTCTTCCTGCCGTACCGCGCCGACCGGCGCTACCTCGACGACGTCGGCCCCGGCTACGCGCGCCTCACCGACCTGCCGCCCGTGGCGCAGCTGCACCTCGACCCGCGGATGAACGGCGCGCACCTCGACCGGCTGCGGCCCGCGGCGTCCGTGCCGCTCGACGCGCTCCCGCGGATCGACGCCGCCGACCCGCTCGACGCGCACCTGGAGGCGCTCGCCCGCGAGGGGCTCCGCGCGGTCGCCGTCGACCTCACGACGCCCGACGTGCGGCTCGCCGGCCTCGAGGTGGTCCGCGTCGTCGTGCCGGGGCTCGTGGGCAACGGGCCGCCGGCGTACCCGCTCCGCGGATCCGACCGCTACCGGGAGGTGCCGCGCCGCCTCGGCCTGGACCGGATCCCCGCGAGCGCCGTCGACCTCGTCCCCGACCCGATCCCGCTCGCATGAGAGGCCCGATGAGTCCCGCCCCCACCCCCGCCGACCTGGTGGACGCGCGCACCGGCGTCGTCCGCCGCATCGAGCCGCGCGCGACGCCCGCGCACTTCCCGCCCGCCTTCGCGCTCGCGCACGCCGTGCTCGCCGACTCGTCCGCGCACTGCCCGTGGGCGTCCGACGCGTCCGGCGCGGGCCACGCCTTCGCGGATCCGGACGCCGTGCTCGGCGCCGCCGTCGGCGAGGCGGTCGAGCGGTACTGCGGCAACCTCGTGCCCGCGGGCCTCGTGCGCGCCTCGGCCCGCGAGCTGCGCGCCGTCGGGCGGGCCGTGCTGGATCCGGCCGACCTCGCGCTCTACTCCGCCGCCCAGCACGCGACCGGACGCCTGCCCGTCGCGCCCCTCGACCAGGACGCCGTCGTGGACTGGACGGAGGCCGCGCGCGTCGGCGCCGACGGGCACCTGCTCGTCCCCGCGTCGCTCGTCTGGGTGTCGCACGCGCTCCTCGTGCCGCCCGCGGTGCACCCGATCATGCAGGCCGGGCTCGCCACCGGGAGGTCCCGGGAGGAGGCGCTCTGGGGCGGCCTCGGCGAGGTGCTCGAGCGCGAGGCGATGACCCGCGCGTGGACGGACGGCGAGGGGTTCGTCGAGCTGGACGTCCCGCGGGCTCTGCACGACCTCGCCCGCGGGCCCGCCGACGCGCTCACCTGCCGCTGGCTGCTGCTCCCGAGCGAGGTCCCGATGCCCGTCGTCGGCGCGCTCGTGTCCGACGCCCGCACCGGGTACCTCACCCTCGGCATGGCGAGCGGCGGCCGGCCGATGCGCGCCGCCCGCAAGGCGCTGGGGGAGGCGCTGCAGCTGCAGCTCTTCCAGGCGGACCTCGACGATCCGGCCGGCCCCTACATGGCCGCGGCCCGCCGCCCCGGGAGCCCGCTGCGGCCCTGGCGCGCCGACCGCGCCTACGGCCGGTCGTATAGGCCCGACCTCTCCGACGTCGTCGACTACGGCTGCCACCTGCAGCTGCACCTCGACCCCGCCGTGCAGCGCGCCTTCCTCGACGAGCTGGAGCGGTCGATCACCGGCCGCCGGGCGCTGGCCGACGTCGACGACCGCTGGGACGGGCCGGCGCGCCTGCCGGGGCTCGTCGACGCGCTGCGGTCCCGGGGCCGGGAGGTGCTCGCGGTCGACGTGACCCTGCCGGAGGTCCGACGCGCCGGGCTGCACGTGACGCGCGTGATCGTGCCCGGCCTCCGCTCGAACGCGCCGCACGCGCTGCCCTTCCTCGGGGGGCCGGATCCCGCGCCTCCCCGGCCCGCGCGGCCGGTGCCGCTCCCGCACTGACCGCCGCCCGCGTCGCCGGGCACCGCCGACCGTTCCGCCACCCGACCGAGAGCCGCATGGAACCCACCGCCACGACCCCGTCCCCGCCCGCTGCGCCGACGCCCGCGCCCGCGTCGCCGCTCCTGCCCGACCGGGGCCCGCACGCCCGGACCGCCGCCCCGTCCCACGCGCGCACGTCCCGTCCGCGCCGGGCCGCGCGCGCCTCGCCCGGCGGATCCTCGTGCCGGCCCTCGTCCTCGGCGCCCCGCTCGTCCTGGCGATCGCGATGGGCGTCGGCGCGGTGTCCGTGTCGCCGCTGCACGTCGCGCAGGTCGTGCTGCACCACGCGCTCGGCACGGACGCGCTGGGCGTCGGCGCCGACGCGATCGACGACCAGATCGTGTGGGAGTACCGCGCGCCGCGCGTGCTCCTCGCGCTCGTCACGGGGGCGGCGCTCGCCCTCGCGGGCACCGTGCTCCAGACCCTCATCCGCAACCCGCTCGCGGATCCGTTCGTGCTCGGCATCGCCTCGGGGGCCTCGCTCGGCGCGGTGGCGGCGCTCGTCGTCGGCGCGTCCGCGGCGGGGATCCTCGCGACCCTCGGCGTGACCGGGGCCGCGTTCGCGGGCGCCATCGGCACCCTCGCGCTCGTGCTGGCGCTCGGGCGGCGCCGCGGGCGCGTGGATCCGGCCCGGCTCGTCCTCGTCGGCGTCTCGATCTCCTCGCTGCTGCAGGCGCTCACCAGCTGGCTGCAGCTGCAGGCCTCGCCCGACCAGATCGCGGGCGTGCTGTTCTGGCTCCTCGGCAGCGTGTCGGGCGCAACGTGGGGCTCGCTCGCGCTGCCCGCCACGGCGCTCGCGATCGGCCTCGTGGGGCTCCTCGCGGGCGGCCGGACGCTCGACGCGCTCCTCCTCGGCGACGACCGCGCGGCATCCCTCGGCGTCGACCTCTCCCGCTCGCGCACGATCCTGTTCGCCGTCTCGGCGCTCCTGACGGCCGCGGCGGTGTCCGTCGCGGGCGGCGTCGGCTTCGTCGGGCTCATCGCGCCGCATCTGGTGCGGCTGGTGGTCGGCCCCGCGCACCGGCGGCTCCTGCCGCTCGCCGCGCTCGTCGGCGGGCTGTTCCTCGTCCTCGCCGACCTCGCCGGCCGCACGCTGACGGCGCCGCGCGAGCTGCCGCTCTCGATCGTGACCGCCCTCGTGGGCGTCCCCGTGTTCCTCGCGGTCCTGCTCCGCGCCGACGGCGGGCGGACCCGGTGAGGCTCTCCATCGAGGACGTCGCCGTCCGCATCGGCCGCGCGACCCCCGTGTCCGGGGCCACGCTCGAGGCGCGCGACGGCGAGCTCGTCGGGCTCGTCGGTCCGAACGGCAGCGGCAAGTCCACGCTCCTCAAGGCCCTCTACCGCGCCCTCCCCGTCGCGCGCGGCACGGTCCTCCTCGGCGACCGGGAGCTCCGCGGCATGCGCCCGCGCGACTCGGCCCGCATCGTCGCCGCGCTCACGCAGGACCACGGCGACGACGGCGCCCTCGACGTGCGCGCCGTCGTCGCGACGGGCCTCACGCCGCACAAGGGCGCGCTCGACCGCGACACCGACGACGACCGCGCGCTCGTCGACGCGTGCCTCGCGCGCGCCGGGGCGACGGCCCTCGCCGACCGCTCCGTCCGCTCCCTGTCCGGCGGCGAGCGCCAGCGGGTGATGCTCGCGGCGGCCCTCGCGCAGCGCCCGCGGATCCTCGTGCTCGACGAGCCCACGAACCACCTCGACGTGGCCACGCAGCTGGAGCTCCTCGACCTCGTGCGCGGGCTCGGCATCACGGTGGTCGTGGCCCTGCACGACCTCAACCTCGCCGCCGCGTACTGCGACCGGATCCACGTCGTGCACGGCGGCCGCATCGTCGCGGGCGGCACCCCGGACGAGGTGCTGCGGCCCGGGATCCTGCGCGACGTCTTCGGCGTCGACGTGCACCTGGGCGAGCACCCCGCCACGGGCCGTCGCCACCTGTTCTTCAGCACGCCCACCGCGCGCCCCGCACCCACGCCCACCACGATCCCCACCCCGGACGGACACCCATGACCTCCCGCACCCGCACCTCCTCCCGCCGCGCGACCCGCCGCCTCCTCGGCCTTTCCGCGGGAGCGACCGCCGCCGCCCTCCTCCTCGCGGGCTGCGCCGCCGGATCCGCCGAGGACGCCGCCGCACCGGCCGCGGCCGCCGCGTCGGGCCCCGTGTCCGTCGACTCGTGCGACCGGACGCTGTCCTTCCCGACCGGACCGCAGCGCATCGTCTCGCTCTGGCCCGCCGTCACGGAGATGCTGCTGGAGCTGGGCGCGGGCGACCGGCTCGTCGGCCAGGCCTTCACCGACCAGTCGCCGCCGCTCGACCGCTACCGCGACGCCTACGACCGCGTGCCCGTGCTCGCGACCGGGGCCGTCGACCGCGAGACGCTCCTCGCGGCGCACCCCGACCTCATCGTCGCCGACGGCGAGTACCACTTCGACGGCACCGAGCTGCCGACGATCGACGACCTGGCCGCCCTCGGGATCCGCGTCTACGTCATCAGCTCGTTCTGCCACGGCCAGGTCACGACCGGGCACGTCGACGACGCAGCGACCGACCTCGCCTCGCTCGGCACGCTCCTCGGCGCCGGAGACGCGGCCGACCGCGCGATCGCCGACCAGCGGTCCCGGCTCGCCGCCGTGGACGCGCACGTCGCGGGCGCGGATCCGGTCGACCTCGCGGTGCTCCAGATCTTCGACGGCTCCGTCTACGCCGACGCCCGCGGCCTCTACAGCGACGTGGTCGCCCGGGCCGGCGGCCGGAACGCGTACGAGGACGCCCTGCCCGCCGACCAGTACTACGCCGAGGTCAGCGTGGAGGACGTCGCCCGACGGGATCCCGCCACGATCGTGTACCTGTACTCGACGGACGCCGAGCGCGACAGCGTGCGCGCGGACCTCGAGGCGCGGCTCCCGGGCGTGCGGGCGGTCCGCGACGGCCGTCTGCTCGCCCTGCCGTCCACGGACTTCATCGGATCCCGGGCCGTCGACGGCGTCGTCGCCCTCGACGCGCTCCTCCATGGCTGACGCGACCGACGCGACGACCACGCCCGGGGCGGCGCGCGCCTTCGACCTGTACGTCGTCTCCCGCGGCGTCTCCTGGGCGGGCAACGCGCTCACCGCGGTCGCGCTCCCGGTGCTCGTCTTCACGACCACCGGGGACGCCGCCCTGCTCGGCCTCGTCGCGATGATGGAGGCGCTGCCGTACCTGCTGCTCGCGCTCCCGGTCGGCGCGCTCGTCGACGGGTGGGACGCCCGGCGGACGATGCTCGTCACGACCTGGCTGAGCGCCGCGGCGACCGCCTCGGTCCCCGTCGCCGCGCTGGCCGGCACCCCGCCTCCGGCGCTCCTCGTCGGCGTCGCCGCGGCGGTGTCGTCGCTCTTCGTCTTCTTCGACGCCGCGAGCTTCTCCGCCGTGCCCGCCCTGGTGGGCCGCGAGCGAGTGGGCGCGGCGACCACGCGCATGACGACCGTCTACACCGTGATCGGCATCGCCGGGCCGCTCGCGGGCGCCGCCGCGGTCTCGGGCCTCGGGGCGCCGGCGGTGCTCGCCCTCGACGCGGCGAGCTACGCGGTCGCGGCCCTGCTCCTCGTGCGCGTGCGCTGGACGCCCGTGCCCCGGCCGGTCGCACCGACCCGGCGGCGCATCGGCCGCGAGGTCGTCGACGGGCTGGCGCACATCCGCCGCACCCCGCTCGTCCGCGACCTCACGCTCGTCGGCGCGGGCAGCAGCCTGACCGGGGGAGCGGTGACGGGCACGCTCGTCGTGATGGTCGCGCGCGGCCTCGGGGAGCCGGCCGACGGACCCGCCCTCGGGATCCTCGCCGCGGCCGCGGCCTGCGGCACCCTCGTCGCGTCCCGGGCGCTCGGTCCCGTGCAGCGGCGCGTGGGCGTCGGGGCCATCGCGATCGGCGGCCTGGCCCTGCAGGCGGCGCTCACGGCCGCGTGGGCGGCCGTCGGGTCGCTCGTCGTGGCGGTCGTGGTGCTCGCGGCGTGGCAGGCGGCCGCATCCACCGTGTCGATCTCCGGCATCGTCGTCCGGCAGACCGTGACGCCGGCCCACCTCCAGGGCCGCGTCAACACGACGGCGCGCATGATCGCGTGGGGCGGGCAGCCCGTCGGGGCGGGTCTCGGCGGCCTCCTCGCCGCCTCGCTCGGGATCCGGGCGGCGATCCTCGTCGCGGGCGTCGGCGTGCTCGCGAGCCTCGTCGGCGCGGCCGCGTCGGGCCTCCGCCGGGCGCCGCGCCTGGCGGAGCTGACCGTCCCGGACGCGGAGGACGCGCCCGTCGCGGGGTAGGTGATCGGAGGCGCCCGGATTCTTTGCTACGCTTTCCAGGTTGCTCCACGTGATCCTCGATAGCTCAATTGGCAGAGCAGCCGGCTGTTAACCGGCAGGTTGTTGGTTCGAGTCCAACTCGGGGAGCGAAGGCCTCGCGGCTCCACCCGCGGGGCCTTTTCCTTTGGCCCGTGCGCCCGTCACGGGCGCACGACGGCGGCAGGTCGGCGCACGTCGCCCGCCCGCCGCCGACACGCCTAGTCCTCCAGGTGGTCGCGCCCCGGCAGCCACGAGCTGCCCGGCACGCCCCACCCGCTCTTGCGGATGACCTTGGCGACCGGCTTCCGGTGCTCGTGCGCGAGCCGGTCCGTGTAGAGGCACCCCTCGAGGTGGTCGTACTCGTGCTGCAGGATGCGGGCGAACCACCCGGACGCCTCGATCTCGAAGGGCGTCCCGTCGAGATCCCGGGCCCGGAGGATCGCCCGCTCCGCGCGCACCAGCGGGAACCGCTCGCCGGGGAACGACAGGCAGCCCTCCTCCTCGGTGTCCTCGTCGGCCTCGCGCACGGGCACGGGCGTGATGAAGAGCTCCGGGTTCACGGCCACCCCGCGCAGCGGCTCGCCCTCGTCGGTCTCGTACGAGTAGACGAACACGCGCAGCGGCAGGCCCACCTGCGGGGCAGCGAGTCCGACGCCCGGCGCCTCGTCCATGGTGTCGTACATGTCGGCGACGAGGGCGCGCAGGTCGTCGTCGAACGCCTCCACCTCGCGGGCCGGGGCGTGCAGGACGGGGTCTCCGGTGATCCGGATGGGGAGGACGGCCATGCTGCCGATGATAGGCGGGCCGCCGGGTAGGGTCGGGTCGTGCCCCTCGATGCCAGCCCCGTCCTCCAGGCCGCTTCGCTGACCCCGTACCAGGCGCTGGGCATCCCGATCGCGCTCGTGGGCGCCGTGTTCCTGTCCCTCGGCGCGCAGCTGCAGTCGCAGGGCGTCGCGAAGATGGAGGCGCGCGGGAAGAAGAGCACGTCGGGCCTCAGCCTCCGCCAGCTCGGCGCGCTCCTCGGCCGGCCGTCCTGGGTCGCGGGCACCGTCATGCTCGGCCTCGCCATCGTGTTCCAGCTCGTGAGCCTGCGCCTCGCGCCGCTCATCGTCGTCCAGCCGCTCGGCGCCGTGGCCCTCGTCGTCACGGCGATCCTCAACTCGCGCGCCACCGGCACACGGCTCGACCTCAAGGCCAAGCGCGCGGTCGCGCTCTGCATCGGCGGCGTCGGCCTCTTCGTGATCTTCGCGGCCGTCTTCGCGAAGGAGACGCCCATCCGCACGCCCGAGCTCGTCACGATCCTCGTGATCCTGGGGCTCGTCCTCGCCCTCCTCGGCGGCCTCTTCCTCTACTTCCGCCGTCACGTGCGCGCGATCTTCTACATCATCAGCGCGGGCGTGCTCTACGGCTTCGTCGCGACGCTCGCCAAGGTGGTCATCAACCGGCTCACCACGGGCGCGTTCGACGTGCTGACGGCGGTGTGCATCGTCGCCCTCGTCGCCGCCACCCTCCTCGGCGCCTACTTCGTGCAGACCGCGTACTCCTCGGGCCCGCCCGACCTCGTCATCGCGGGCCTCACGGTCGTCGACCCGCTCGTCGCCGTCTGCATCGGCGTCACCGTGCTGGGAGAGGCGGCCGACGCGCCGTTCTACGCCGGGGTGGCCTTCCTCGTCGCGGGTGCCGTGGCCGTCGCCGGGGTGTTCCAGCTCGCGAAGCACCACCCGCACGTCGCCTGACCTCCCCGCCGCGAGCCGGTCGGGCGGGCTCGCGGCCGGCCGGTGCGCCGTCGGGGCGCGTCCGTGAGCGTGCGATACGTTGCTCTGCGACACCCGGCCCGCGCCACCGGGAACGACGTGACGCGCACCGGACGCCGACAGCACTGGAGAGACACTTCTTGCCGAACACCTCAGGGCACACCCCGCCCGAGCCCGCGACCACCGGCCGCCCGCTGCGCATCCTCATCGGCGCGGACACGTTCCCGCCGGACGTGAACGGGGCGGCGCGCTTCGCCGAGCGCCTCGCGGGAGGGCTCGTCCGCCGCGGTCACGAGGTGCACATCGTCGCCCCGGCGCCGAGCCGCAAGCACGGCACGTGGACCGAGGTCCACGACGGCCAGGAGGTCACGGCCCACCGCCTGCGCAGCTGGCGCTGGTACCCGCACGACTGGCTGCGGTTCGCGCTGCCGTGGACGATCAACCAGAACAGCGCCCGGATCCTCGACGCGGTGCAGCCGGACGTCGTCCACTTCCAGTCCCACATCGTCACGGGCCGCGGCCTCAGCATCGAGGCCGCGAAGCGCGGGATCCGCATCATCGGCACCAACCACTTCATGCCGGAGAACATGCTCCAGCACACCCTGCTGCCGGTCGCGTGGCAGGACAAGGCCATCAAGGCCGCCTGGCGGGCCGCGCGCCGCACCTTCGGGCGCGCCGAGGCCGTCACCACGCCCACGCGGCGCGCGGCGCAGTTCCTCGAGCGCTACACGGGCCTCGAGGGCGTCATCGCGATCTCCTGCGGCATCGACGCCGGCAACTACACGCCCGACTTCTCGCCGCGCACCCGCAACCGCATCGTGTTCGTCGGCCGGGTGACGGGGGAGAAGCAGATCGACGTGCTGCTCCGCGCGTTCGCGAAGCTGCCGGCGTCGCTCGACGCGGAACTCGAGATCGTCGGCGGGGGAGATCAGAAGGGCGCGCTCGAGCGGCTCGCCGCCGAGCTCGGCATCGCCGACCGCACCACGTTCACGGGCTACGTCTCCGACGAGGAGCTGCGCCGCGCGTACACGCGGGCCACGGTCCTCGCGATGCCGAGCATCGCCGAGCTGCAGTCCATCGTCACGATGGAGGCCATGGCGTCGGCGCTGCCGGTGGTCGCGGCCGACGCCATGGCGCTCCCGCACCTCGTGCACGACGGCGAGAACGGCTACCTCTTCCGTCCGGGCGACGTCGACGACCTCGCCGCGAAGCTGCAGCGGGTGCTGGAGCTGCCCGAGGAGGAGCTCCAGCTCATGAAGCGGGAGAGCCTCGCGGTCGTCGCCACCCACGACATCCAGCGCACGATCTCGACGTTCGAGAGCCTGTATCGTGGCGAGTCCGTGACCGCCTCGGTCACGGACGAGGCCCGCGGGCACGCGGACGGCTCCGGCGCCGTCTAGCCCGTCACCTCGGGGCGGTAGCTCAGCTGGTCAGAGCATCGGACTCATAATCCGCCGGTCACGGGTTCAAGTCCCGTCCGCCCTACTCCTCGCGCGTCGCGCCCCCCTCGGACTGGGGTGCGCCCCGTCTTAGCACGGCCGCGTCCCGACCGCCACGGCGATGTCCGCTCGATTACCATAGGCGGAGAAATATCCCGGTCGCGGGGCCCTCGGTGCCGCCGACCGCAGCCGGCCAGCCGTCGCCGGCCGCCCGCCGCCGTGCCGAGCGCACGCGCGCGCACCGCCGCCCACCCGCGAGGACACGATGACCAGCACCCGCCCCAGCCGCCCGAGCCGATCCACCGCGGTGGCGCCGGAGGGATCCCGTACGAGCTCGTTCCGCGGCGACATCCAGGGCCTGCGCGCGCTCGCGGTCGTCGCCGTGATCCTCGACCACCTGCTCGCCTGGCCGTCCGGCGGCTTCCTCGGCGTCGACGTCTTCTTCGTGATCTCGGGCTTCATCATCACGTCGCTGCTGCTGCGCCAGCACGACAGGCGCGGCCGGATCTCGTTCCGCGACTTCTACCGCAAGCGCGTGAAGCGCATCCTCCCGGCCTCGACCGCCGTGCTCCTCGTCACCGTGCTCGCCAGCTGGATGGTGTTCCTCTCCGGCCGCGCGTCCGCCATCGCGTGGGACAGCGTCGCCGCCTTCCTCTTCGTCGCCAACTGGCGCTTCGCCGCGACCGACACCGACTACTGGGCCGCGGACAGCGCCGTCTCGCCCGTGCAGCACTACTGGTCGCTCGGCGTCGAGGAGCAGTTCTACGTCGTCTGGCCGATCCTCCTCGCGCTCGGCCTCGCGCTCTCGCTCCGGTTCCGCGGGCCCGGCCGCTACCGGGGGATGCTCACCGCGATCCTCCTGGTCGTCACCGTCGGCTCGTTCGCGTGGGCCATGGCCGACACCGCGGGCGACGCGGCCGTCGCCTACTTCTCCACGTTCTCCCGGGCGTGGGAGCTCGGCATCGGCGCGCTCCTCGCGGTCGCGACGCCGCTGCTCCGCCGCATCCCGGACGCCGCCCGTCCGGTCATCGCCTACGCGGGCCTCGCGGTCATCGCCTACGGCCTGTTCGCGCTCAGCAGCGCGTCGCCGATCCCCGCACCCGGCTCCGCGATCCCCGTCCTGGGCGCCGCGCTCGTCATCGCCGGCGGCACGGGCGGCGCCCAGCGCTTCCTCTGGCCGCTCACCAACCCGGTCTCCCGATACCTCGGCGACATCTCCTACTCGCTGTACCTCTGGCACTTCCCGGTCATCGTGATCCTCGCCGCCGTCAGCGACACCGCGGGCCTCGGCTACCCGATCATCGTGCTGGTGCTCACCCTCGGCCTCTCCGTGCTCTCGTACCACGGCCTCGAGGACCCGATCCGCCGCTCGCACTGGCTGGAGCCCGGAGCCGCCGAGCGCCGGAGGAAGCGGCGCGCGCGTCGCCGCCCGGGGTTCGGCGCGTCGACCGGCACGAAGGTCGCGGCGCTCGGCACGGCGGCGCTCCTGACGGTGACGTTCATCAGCCTCGCGGTCGTGCGGCAGCAGCAGATCCAGGAGGCGTCGCGGATCGCCACGGGCCCCGCCGCGTCCCCGGGCGCGGAGGATCCCGCGGACACCGCCGTCCTCGCCGACGGCGACCTCGGCGCGCTCCAGGGCCAGATCCGCGACGCCCTCTCCGCGACCAGCTGGCCGGCGCTCGACCCGGCGATCGACGGCCTGGAGAAGAGCGCCGTCCCCGTCGAGGACGGCCAGGGCTGCGGTCGCACCGACATCGGGAACCCCCGCTCCTGCTCCTTCGGCGACAGCAGGAAGCCCACGATCATGGTGCTCGGCGACTCGACCGGCATCACCCTGCTGCCGACCGTGCGGGCGCTGTTCGAGGCGACCCACCACATCCGCGGCCTCACCTACGCCGGCTGCGCCGTGATGGACGTCGACTGGGACTTCCCGGACACGACCACCCGCTCCGGCTGCCTGGCCTTCCGGGACGCCGCCGTCGCCGCGATCCAGGAGGAGGAGCCGGAGATGCTGTTCGTCAGCAACAGCTACGGCCAGGTCCTGAAGCTCGCCTCGAAGGCCACGGGCGACGACGCCGTGACCGAGTGGTCGGCGGGCGTGCAGAGCACGGTCGGCAAGGTGCGCGACAGCGTGGGCCAGGTCGTCCTCGTCTCCTCGCCGCCCGTGGGCCAGCCGCTCGAGACCTGCGCCACCAAGGTCTCGACGCCCGCCGACTGCCAGGCGTCCGTCCCGGGTGCCTGGAAGGTGGGGGACCGTGCCCAGCGCGACGCCGCCACCGCGCTCGGCGTGGCCTACGTGGACACCTCGTCGCTGTTCTGCTGGCAGGAGGAGTGCCCCTCGTTCGTCGGCAGCACGCCCGTGAAGCGCGACAGCGTGCACACGACCCCGCAGTACGCGTCGGTCATCACGCCCGCCTTCCGGCAGATGCTCGACGAGGCGCTCGCGTCCGTCGCCGCCTGATCCGCCCGGGCCGGCGGTACGCTGGCCTCCCGACGCGAGACGAGGACGTCATGCAGGCCATCACCCCGTTCATCTGGCTCGACGGACGCGTCCGGGAGGCCGCCGCCCTCTATGCGTCGGCGCTGCCGGACTCCCGCACCATCGACGTCCCCGACGGGGACGGGCCCGTGCGGTCGGCCACCGTGGAGCTCGGCGGCCTGCGCGTGATCCTCTTCGACGGCGGCCCCGGCTTCCCGCAGACGCCCGCGTTCTCCCTGTCGGTGCCGGTGGCGACGCAGGCGGAGCTCGACCGGATCTGGGACGCGCTCGTCGCCGACGGCGGCGAGGAGGGCAGGTGCGGCTGGCTGCGGGATCCGTTCGGCGTCTCCTGGCAGGTCGTGCCGACCGTCCTGCCCGCTCTCCTCGGCGACCCCGACCCGGAGCGCGCCGCCCGTGCGCAGCAGGCGATGCTCGCGATGGGCCGCCTCGACATCCGGGCGCTCGAGCGCGCCGCCGACGGCGCCTGACCCCGGAGGGCTCGCGGGCCGCGACGCCCGGGACCGACGACGGCCGCCGCGCGGGTGCGCGACGGCCGTCGGATCGATCAGGCGGAGCGACTACTCGCGCAGCGTCGTGATGTGCTCGCGGTACCACTCGACCGTGGAGCGGAGCCCCTCGTCGAGGCCGATGGAGGCCGTCCACCCCGCGTCGGCGAGCTTCGACACGTCGAGCAGCTTCTGCGGCGTGCCGTCGGGCTTCGTCGTGTCCCACTCGGTGCGACCCTCGAAGCCCACGACGCGCGCGATGGTCTCCGCGATCTCGCGGATCGTGACGTCGCTCCCGGTGCCGACGTTGACCTGCTCGGGGCCGTCGTAGTGCTCCATCAGGTGGAGGCACGCGGCCGCCATGTCGTCGACATGGAGGAACTCGCGCCGGGGCGTGCCCGTGCCCCAGTTCGTGACCGACTCGGCGCCGGACGCGCGCGCCTCGTCGTAGCGGCGGATGAGCGCCGGGAGCACGTGCGAGCCCTGCGGCGAGAAGTTGTCGCCGGGGCCGTAGAGGTTGGTGGGCATGGCCGAGATCCACGGCAGGCCGTACTGGCGGCGCACCGCCTGGATCTGCATGATGCCCGCGATCTTCGCGATCGCGTACGCGTCGTTGGTCGGCTCGAGGTGCCCGGTGAGGAGGCTGTCCTCCGTGATGGGCTGCGGCGCGAGCTTCGGGTAGATGCAGGAGGATCCGAGGAAGAGCAGCCGGTCGACGCCGTGCGCGAGCGCCGCGTCGAGCACGTTGACCTGGATCCGCAGGTTGTCGCTCAGGAAGTCGACCGGGTACGTGCTGTTCGCGAGGATCCCGCCGACCTTGGCCGCCGCGAGCACGACGTGCACGGGCCGCTCGGACGCGAAGAACGCGAACACGGCGTCGCGGTCCTTGAGGTCGAGCTCCGCGGAGGTGCGGCTGACGATGTCGGTGAAGCCCTCGGCCTCGAGGCGCCGGACGATGGCCGACCCCACGAGCCCGCGGTGGCCGGCGACGTAGATGCGCGCGGAGCGGTCGAGCGGCGCCGGCGTGAAGGAGACGGCGTCGCGCTCGTCCCGGCCGGACGCGGCGGGCGCGGTCACGCCTCGTCCGCGGTCGGCTCGGCCGTGCCCCAGCTCGCGAGGCGCACCGTGTCGATCCACGGGCGCCCCTCGGCCTCGAGCGCGGCGATGTCGGCATCGACCATGATGCGGGCGAGCATCGTGGTGTCGACCGTGGCCTTCCAGCCGAGCTTCTCGTGCGCCTTCGTCGCGTCGCCGACGAGCGCGTCGACCTCGGTGGGGCGCAGGTAGCGCGGGTCGAAGCGCACGTGCTCGGACCAGTCGAGCCCGGCGTGCGAGAACGCGGTCTCGAGGAAGTCGCGCACGGTGAAGTTCCCGCCCGTCGCGAGCACGAAGTCGTCGGGCTCGTCGGCCTGCAGCATGCGCCACATGCCCTCGACGTACTCGGCGGCGTAGCCCCAGTCGCGGATGCTGTCGAGGTTGCCGAGGTAGACGTGGTCCTGCTTGCCGGCCTTGATGGCGGCGACCGCGCGCGTGATCTTGCGGGTCACGAACGTCTCGCCGCGGCGCGGGGACTCGTGGTTGAAGAGGATGCCGTTGACCGCGAACATGTCGTACGCCTCGCGGTAGTTCTTCGTGATCCAGAAGCTGTAGAGCTTCGCCGCGCCGTAGGGCGAGCGCGGGTAGAACGGCGTGGTCTCGCTCTGCGGCGGGGGAGTGGCCCCGTAGAGCTCGCTCGAGGAGGCCTGGTAGAAGCGCGTCTCGATGCCCGAGAGGCGCACGGCCTCGAGCAGGCGGATCGTGCCGGTGCCGGTGGTGTCGGCCGTGTGCTCGGGCTCGTCGAACGACACCCGCACGTGCGACTGCGCGGCCAGGTTGTAGACCTCGTCGGGCTGGATCTGCATCATCAGCGTCGTGAGGCGCGAGCCGTCGCTCAGGTCGCCGTAGTGGAGGAACAGCTGCGCGCCGTCTTCATGCGGGTCCTGGTAGAGGTGGTCGATGCGCGACGTGTTGAACGTCGACGAGCGGCGGATGAGGCCGTGGACCTCGTAGCCCTTGCCGAGCAGCAGCTCCGCGAGGTACGAGCCGTCCTGCCCCGTGATGCCGGTGATGAAGGCCTTCTTGACCATGGATCCCCCCAGATTCTCATGCGTGATGACGGCGGCGGGGCACGCGCCCGGCGCAGGCCGTCGCTCGAATCTAGCCTGCGGAGACCGCGTGGCGGCAATCGGGGTACGCACCCGCGCGGTGCGGGGACGACATCCGGCGGCCGAGGCGTCAGAATGGCCCCATGGGGGAACTGAGCACGACCGACGGCACGCGCACGCATGCGGCGCCGGACCTGGGGGGCCTGACGGTCTGCCTGGTCGGCATCAACTACTGGCCGGAGACCACGGGGATCGCGCCGTACACGACCGCGATGGCGGAGGCGCTCACGGACGCCGGGGCGACCGTGCACGTGATCACCGGCATCCCGCACTACCCGCAGTGGAAGCTGCAGGACCAGGCGTACGCCGAGGGCAGGCGGTGGGAGGAGATGCGCGACGGCGTCCGCATCACGCGCGTCCGGCACACCATCCCGGAGACGCCCGACCTCGCCGGCCGCGCCAAGCTCGAGGCCAGCTTCCTCCGCGGAGCGCTCCGCGAGGTGCGCCGCGACACGAGCGACATCGTCATCGCGGTGACGCCGTCCCTGGCCGGCCTCGCGGCGGGCGCGCTCGGCCACGGCCGACGCCCGTTCGGGGTGCTCGTGCAGGACCTCACGGGCAACGCGGCGGGCGAGTCCGGCACCACGGGCGGCCGCGCCTCCCGCCTCATCGCCTCGGGGGAGTACGCGCTGCTGCGTCGCGCCGACCGGATCGGCGTCATCACGCCCCGCTTCGGCGACCTGCTCGCCGGCCAGGGCATCGACGAGCGGTGCATCTCCGGCCTCCCGAACTTCACGCACATCACCCCGGTGGACGTCTCCACCACCGCCGCCCGCGCCCGGCTCGGCTGGACCCCCGACGCCTTCACGGTCGTGCACACCGGCAACATGGGCATGAAGCAGGGGCTCGAGTCGGTCGTCGAGGCGGCGCGCCTGTCGGACACGCGCGACCTCGGCATCGAGTTCGTGCTCGTCGGCGACGGCAACCAGCGCGCCGCGCTCGAGGAGCAGGGCGCGGGGATCCGCTCCCTCCGCTTCATCCCGCCGCTCGACGGCGACGACTACCCGTACGCGCTGGCCGCGGCCGACGCGCTCCTGCTCAACGAGAAGCCCGGCGTGCGCGAGATGAGCATGCCGTCGAAGCTCACCTCGTACACGAGCTCCAAGCGGCCCATCATCGCGGCCGTCGAGGAAGGCGGCATCACCGAGAGCGTCGTGCGCGAGCACGGCGCCGCGGCGATCATCCCGCCGGGGGATCCGGAGCGGCTGCTGCAGGCGGCGCAGGACCTGCGCTGCGACGCCGAGCGGGCCGCGCACCTCACCACGGCCGCCCAGCGGATGTTCCAGAACCGCTACTCGCCCGTGAGCGCCCACGCCCGCTATGTGCGCTTCGCGCAGGCGCTGGCGCTCGGCGCCGGGGTCCCCGCGTGACCGCGTCGCCCGAGGAGGCGACCGACGTCCCGGTCATCGACCTCTCCCGCGCACCCGGCGAGCACCAGGCGTGGGACCGGCCGAAGCGCACCGTGTACCTGTGGGCCGCCGTCGAGCTGCTGCTCGTGACGAACCCGTGGCAGATCAGCTCGTCGCTGCGCGTCCGTGCGCTGCGCGCGTTCGGCGCCGAGATCGGCGAGGGCGTGGTCTTCCGGCCGCGCACACGGGTCAAGTTCCCGTGGAAGCTCCGCATCGGCGACCGCTCCTGGATCGGCGAGGGAGTCTGGTTCCACAACCAGGACCTCATCACGGTCGGCCACGACGTCGTCCTCTCCCAGGAGACGATGCTGACCACGGGCAGCCACGCGCACCGCCGGGACATGGCCCTGCTCACGCGCCCCATCGTCATCGAGCCGGGAGCGTGGATCACCTCGCGCTGCCTGGTCCTCGGCGGCGCGCACGTGGGCCGCTCGGCGCTCGCCCGCCCGATGACCGTCGTCCAGGGCCGCGTGCCCGACGGCGCCATCGTCTCGGGTCCCGACGGCGCGGTGGTCGGCTCGCGCTTCGGCGACCGCTCCTGACCCCGAGTCAGACGGAGGGCGCGTCGTCCGGGAGCAGCGCCTGACGGAAGGTCGCTGCGAACGCCTCGGGCGTGTGCGCCAGGATCTCGGGCTCGTCGATGCGTGTCGCCGGCACCGCGGCGGAGATCGCCCGACGGAGCTCCGGGACGGTCACGCCCGTCGTCACGACCCCAGGCATCCCCCGGACGGACGGAGTGACGCCCGCGTGCTCCCCGACCACGACGCTGAGGCCCGCGGCGAGGGCCTCGTTGACCGTCAGGCCCCACACCTCCTGCAGCGCCGGGTGCACGAGCACGTCGTGGTCGGCGAAGAGCTCCGGGAGGCCGGACGTCGGCACGTACCCGGTGAAGCGGATCCGCGCACCCAGGCCTAGCCGGGCGACGAGGCCCTCGAGCGGCGCCCGATCCGGGCCCGTGCCGACGATGGTGAGCGTGCACCCCGCGAGCTCCGGCGCAGCCAGTGCCTCGATCAGGGACGGGACGTTCTTGCGGTGGATCAGCTGGCCGACGCACAGCAGGCGCCGGCCGACAGGTCCCACGGGGGAGCCGACGCGGGCGAGGACGGCGCGCGTGCGGGCGTGGATCCCCTCGACGTCCACCGCGTTGAACCCCAGGCGGATGCGCCGGGGATCGACGCCCTCGGCGACGAGCGCGTCGCGGGCCGCGACGCCCGGGACGACGATCTCGTCCATGCCCGCGAAGAACGCGCGCCGGATGCGGGCGATGGGGCCGCGCGTGTGCCGCTGCGAGAGCCGGTGCGACTCGTAGAAGCCCACACGCCGCACGCCGGCGATCTTCGCGGACCACGAGGCGACCCAGAAGGCGGGGGAGTCCCACCCGCCGATGAGGATGGCGTCCGTGCCCCGGAGGGCGGTCGGGCGGATCCACGCCGTCACGTAGTGGCGCGCCTCGCCGCGGCGGATCACCCGGCTCCGCAGGAACCGCATCGTGTACTCCGCCTGGCGGCCGCCCGCGGTCCAGTCGTCGCCGCGGTTGTTGTCGTCGCGTCGCAGCCGCGCGTCGGTCTCGAGGAGCCAGACCTCGAGGTCGGCATCCCGGGCGAGCGCGTCCCACACGGGGACGCGGTACGGCGGCGCCACGTTGGTCAGCCACACGATCGACGGGCGGGATCCGGCGTCCGTCCCCGCCTGGTACCGACGGAGGAGCGCGTCGGCCGTCGCGCGGATGGAGAAGGCCTCCGCGAGGGCCAGGCGCATGCCGCTGTCGAGCCGGTCGCGCAGGTCGCCGTCGGACAGGATCGCGCCGACGGCCCGCGCCAGGTCGTCGGGGGAGCCGTCGGTGACGAGGGCGGCCTCGCGGACGCGGAGCTCGTCGGAGATCCCGCAGTCCTCGGTCAGCACGACGGGCGTGCCGACGGAGAGCGCCTCGAGCACGGTCATCGGGAAGACCTCGCGGAGGCTCGGCAGCACGTAGACGGCCGCGCTGGCGAGCCGTCCCGTCACCTCGCCCGGGGCGAGGGGGCCGTCGTAGGAGAGCGGCACGTCGGGGTGCTCGGCCATGAACTCCCTCAGCGCCGGCAGGTCGCCCTCGTCGGGGCCCACGACCACGAAGCGCGCATCCGGATGCGCTCGGCTGACGAGCGCGGCCATCTCGGCGAACGCCATGACCCGCTTCCGCGGATGCAGGCGCGCCACGAACAGGACCTCCTGGCCGCGGTCGTCGCCGACGACCGGCGGGGCGTCACCCCGCTCCTCGATGCCGTTGCGGATCCGGGAGACCGCGGCGCCCGGGAACTGCTCCCGCAGCCCGCGCTCCTCCTCGTCGGTCAGCGCCAGCACGGCGGCGGCGCCGGCGATGGCGCGGGCCGTCATGGTGCGGTCCACGAGCATGGGCAGGGCCCCGCCCGGCATCACCATGCCGTGCGTCTGCATGACGTAGCGGACGCCGAGGCGACGGGCCGTGAGCGCCACCTCGAGGTCGAGCAGGTGGCGGCCGGCGTGCACGTGCAGCACGTCGACGCCGGGCGCGTTCTCAGCCAGCCAGGACAGCGCACCGCGGGAGCGCAGGCCGCTGAAGCCGAGGCCGGGGAGGCGCTGGACGCGGGCGAGCACGACCCGGACCCCCGGGATCCGGAGCTCGGCGACCCCGTCCCATCCCGCGAGGAGGACGACGTCGTGTCCGCGCCGCGCCAGCTCGCGCGCCTGCGCGACCGCCACCGCGACGGGTCCGCCGAACGCGCCGTCCGCGGAGACGTACGAGACGAACTGCACGATCCTCATCGCCCGGACCCCCGGGTCACGCGACGACGTCCGTGGCTGTCCTCGGGTACGACGGTGACCGGTAGGTCCCGCGCACGGGCGTCGTCCTGCTCCACTGCTCTCCCTCATGACGGACCCGCGGCGGCCCCGTCCTCGGGCGGGACGGCGGGAACCGCGCGGTGACTGAAGTGTAGGTGGGCGGGGCTTCCCCGCCCTGGCCCTCTCCCGGGTGCGCTACCGCTCGTCGAGCGCGTCCAGGATCGTGGCGCTGATGGTGTGGGCCGCCGCCTCGATCGTGGGGTGCTCGGCGGGCGGCGCCTCCGTGCGCTCGGCGCCGTCCGTCCAGGCGCGGGCGTAGGCCTCCGGCGTCGCGGGCACCTCGACGACGTCGATGCCGGGCCGGAGGTACTCGACCTCCGGACCGTGCTCCGCGCCCGACGTCGTGACGATCCCGAGGCCCATCACCAGGGCGTCCACGGCGACGAGCCCGACCCGGCCCGGGTTCACGAGCGTGCGCGACATGGTGGCGGCCGCCGCGTAGTCCGCGGGTCCCGACTGGCCGAGGAGCACGACGCGCCCCGTGTCGCGGGCCAGCTCCTCCACGAGCGCCCGCGACTCCCCGTCGCCGGCGACCACGAGCCACTGCGATGGATCCGCGGCGAACACGATCCGCGCGGCGTCCACCAGGAGGTCGACGGCCTTGAAGCGGTTCAGCGCGCCGAGGTACAGCGAGACGCGCGCATCGTCGGGGATGCCGTGGCGCTCCCGGAACGCGGTCAGGTCCGCGGGCGTGACCTCGTCCATCGCGCGCTGCAGCCGCGACGTGTCGGTCGAGTTGCGGAACGCCGCCACCTGGTCGTCGCGCAGGCGCGTGGACGCGAGCACGTGGCGTCGCCCCCGCTCGGTGTAGGTCAGCGCCCGCGTCGCACGGGAGTTCAGGAGGTTCTCCGCTGCATCGGCGAGCGGCGAGCGGGTCGTCGTGTCCGAGACCCCGTGACCGAGCGTGATGTACGGCCGCCGCAACCCGGCGCGCAGCCAGGCGTTGAGGTTCGTGCCCTGCATCTCGGTCACCAGCAGCGCGTCGCGTCCTCGCCAGGTGCGCGGGAGCCGACGGAACACGAACTTCGGGATGGAGCGCACGGGTCGCAGCGTGCATGCGGCGACGCGGCTCGCCCACCCGGGCTGGATGCCGTCGCCCCGGGCCGCGATGTCGCGCTCCTGCTCGCGGTCGCCGCCGTAGAACACGCGGCAGTCCACCTCGGCTGCGCGGAGCTCCTCGATGACCAGCGACCACAGCCGCTCGCGGTACCCCGGGATGTACGGCTGGGTGATCGCCACCCGGCGGTTCACGGCGCGCTCCCGGTCGTGGCGGCGTCGTTCGTGGATGTGGCGTCTCGCATCATTCCCCCCAGATGACGATCCGGGGAGCATCTCCTGCGACGACATCCCCCGATGCCGCCCGGCTGACCATGGCCGGTACCTGTACCCGTCCCCTGGCGCAACCGCCCCCTCACTCAGGCTAGTACCGGGATCCGCCTCCGTGCAGCCCGCGCCGGAGCACGACGTCGAGCGGACGGGCGTCACGACGCGGTCCGCCATACTGGTCTCGTCGTGCGGTCGGACCGCGCGGCCGACGTCGGAAGGGGACGGAGTCGCATGGGGGAGTGGGGATGCCCGGCGCTGCCGTCGGGACGCGATCGCGGGCGCACGGCGACCCCCGCGCGGGGTCGGCGCGCATGAGCGCCGCTCCATCAGGACCCGCCGCCGGTGATGCCCCCGTGGTCGTCCTCGAGGGCAACGGCGACGGCCACCGCTTCTACTACGTCCGCCTCCTCGCGGAGGCGATCGTCGCCGAGGGCCGGCGTGCCGTCCTCGTGACCAGGGCCGGGGAGAGGGACAGCCCCCAGGCCGCCGAGTTCCTCGACGGGCTCCCGTCGGGCTTCTCCGTCGTGGAGGTGCCCCGCGCCGACGTGGCATCCGCGACCCGCGTGGCCCGCAGCACGGGAGCGCACCGCATCGTGATCCCGGACGGCGACCTCCACCTGGTGCACCTGCTGACGCGGCGCGGGCGTCGCCTCCCGCACGTCACCGCGCTCGTGATGCGCGAGCCGGTCGTGGGGCGCGGACAGGCCCCCAAGGCGCTCGCGCGTCAGGCGATGAAGCTCGCCACCATGACGCTGGCCGCCCTCCGCCCGTCCACGAGGATCACGGTCCTCAAGTCGTCCGTGTGGGCCGGTCGCTCCCGCTTCCCCGTCGCCCAGGATCCCGTCACGCTGGCGGCCGGGCCGCAGGACGTCGCCGGCGTCCGGGCGGGTTGGGATCTCGAGCCCGACCGCCGGTGGTTCGCCGTCGTCGGCGCGATCTCCTCCCGCAAGAACCTGCCGCTGGTCGCCGAGGCGTTCGCGCGCGTCGCCGGCGACGGCACGGGGCTCCTCGTCGGCGGCCGGATCGTCGAGGACCAGCTCGCCGAGGCGGAGCCCCACCTGGCCGAGGCGCGCCGACGCGGCGCGCACGTGGTGGTGGTCGACCGCATGCTCGAGGACGTGGAGCTCGACGCCGCGATCGCCGCCGTGGACTGCGTCGTCCTCGCGCACTCCAACGAGGGCCCGAGCGGCATCCTCGGCAAGGCCGTCGTGTCGGGCACGCGCCTGATCGTGTCCGGGGCATCGAGCCTCCGTCGTGACGCGCAGGCCATCCCGGACCACGCGACCTGGACGCCCCTCGAGGTTGGCGCGTTGGCGGACGCCATGGAACACGCCGTCGCGGCGGTCGGTCCGGCCCCCGTCCCCGACATGGGCACCGCCCGCTTCACGTCGGCGCTCCTGTGACGGACGCCACCCCCGCGCCCTCCGGCGGGCTCGGCCGCCAGGCCACGTTCCTCGCGGGCGCCACCGCCGGTGCGCAGGTCCTCACCGCGCTCATCTACCTGTTCGCGGCGCGCGTCAGCGGCCCCACCGACTTCGGTCAGGTCGTGACGGCCATCGCCATCGCCACGAGCGCCGTGGGCATCCTCGACTTCGGTACCAACTCGCTCTGGATCCGGGAGACGGCGAAGGGTGCCCTGCCCACGCGCGACCTCGCACGCCGCGCCCTGGCCAAGGTCCTCATCGCCATGGCGGCCTTCGCCGTGGGCGGCGTGCTCCTGTACCTCCTCTCGCCGAACCCCTGGCTGTGGACGGCCGCTCCCATCGCCATGTTCCTGCTGGTCTCGCAGACGGCGCAGGTCCCGCTCCGCGCCCACTCGCGCATCGGCGTCGTCGCGCTGTCCCTCATCGTCGACCGCGTGGTGGGCCTGCTCGTGCTGTTCGCCGGCGTCCTCATCGGGGCGGACGGCGCCGCATCCCTGTGGCTGGCGCTCGTCTGCGGCTCGATCGGCGGCACGCTCTTCCTCGTGGGCTTCATCCCGCAGCGCTCGCGGCTCCTGGTGTCGCCCGATCTCCGCCGCTCACCCTGGCGCGGCTCGGGCTTCTACGGGCTGAGCTCAATGGCCGCCACATCGCAGGTCCTCGACGTGGCGATCATGTCGGCCGTGGCCGGCCCAGCCGCCGCGGGCATCTACGGCGCGGTCAACAGATGGACGCAGCCGATGGGCCTCGCGGTATCCGCCTTCGCCTCGGCAGCGGTCCCGGTCGTCGCACGTGCGCAGTCCTGGAGCGCTGCCTGGCCGCACGTGAAGAAGGCGCTTTGGCTCCCCGCCATGGCGTTGGTGGCGTGCGTGGTCGTCATCATCGGCGCCCCGATCTTCGTTGACGTGCTCGTCGGCGACGCCTACGCCGAGTCGGCAACGGTGCTCCGCGTCCTGGCCTTCGGGACCCTGTTCGCGATCGCGAACCAGCCCCTCGCCGTCTTCCTGCAGAGCCTCGGACGGGACCGCGCCGTCTCGTTCGTCACGCTCTCCCTGGTCGCCGTGCAGCTCGTCCTCGTCGCCGTCCTGGCCTCGATGTACGGCTCGGTGGGCGCCGCCTTCGCGTTCGTCGTCTCGCAGGCCTGCATGCTCGTCCTGCTGCTCATGCTGACCCGCGGCGGCGCGAAGCGGACCCGCGGTTACGGAGGCCGATCGTGAACATCTTGCAGCTGCTGCTCCGTCCTCAGATCGGCGGAGCCGAGACCTTGGCGGCGGCGCTCGCCACCGAGTGGGAGCGTCTCGGCCACACGGGCGAGGTGGTCTACCTCGATCCGCCCGACGCGTCGACAGGCAGGATCGCCCGCATCGCCAGGCTGCGACGGATGATCCGCGAGATGCGCCCGGACCTCGTGGTCAGCCATTCCGCTCTTCCAAACCTCTACGCGAGCTTCGTCGCTCCGCGGCGCACACCTCTGCTGACGGTCCTGCACAGCGCGACGGACGACTTCGCGTCCCGACTGCTGAGGGCCGCGGAGTCGCGGAGCCGGAGCCGTGCACGGACCGTCATCGCCGTGAGTCGTAAGCAGGTGGACGAGTACACGGCGCACTTCCCCGGACGCGCGCGGCCGGTCCTCATCCCCAACGGCGTCAGCGACGACCTGCCGCGCAAGGCCGACAGGCCCGACAGGCCGACCCGGGTGATCACCATGGCCCGTGTGGCGAGCCAGAAGGAGCCCGAGCTGTGGTTGCAGGTCGTGGACGCGTTCGCGTCGATCGATCCGGACTTGCGCTTCTCGTGGGCGGGGCCGATCCTCGAGTCCGACGCCCGCGTCGCCCGGTTCCTGTCCGACGCACGCTCCCGAGGGCTGTCCCACCTCCTCCTCGGACCGTCGGCGGACGTCGGGACCGATCTCGCCGCCGCTGATCTCTACTTCCACCCGTCGAGCCGCGAGGCCCACAGCATCGGCGTGCTCGAGGCGGCGGCGGTCGGACTGCCCGTTGTCTGCAGCACGGACGTGGCCGCGACCCTGCCGAGCTTCATGTCCGTCGAGACGTTCAGCCCGGGAGACCATGCCTCCGCGCAGGCTGCGCTCCGGCGTGCGGTCGAGGACTATCCGAAGGCCCTTCGCGAGGCGAGTGCGATCGCCGAGCGTGTCCGTGCCGAGTTCAGCATCACGGCCACGGCCCGCGCGTACCTGGACGTCTCAGGCTCCGCAGCCTTCCCGGAGCGCTAGGCGGATTGACGGAGCCGTCCGGACCCCCGGATGACGCTCACCTCGGCTACTCGAGGCGTCTGACCACGTCTCCGTCGGATCCCGGACCACGACCGCGACGTCGAGAGGCCGCCGCGCTGGTGGTCGGGACCTTGCTGCCGGTCAGCGCATCCGCGCGCGCTGGCTCCCCGGCACAGCCGGCGACGACGGGCTAGGGATCTGGGGCGATCGAATCGTCTGCTCCGTCAGCTCCGGCGACACGGGATCCGGCGACGTCTCACCTCGCGCGTTCAGCATCATCAACACCAGCGGCAGGAGGGCCGGGATCAGGTAGAGACGGCCGGGAGCGCTCGTCACCTCCGTGATGCCGCCTGCCAGCCACACGACGGCGAACCCGAGGCCGACGATCTTCGCATCCGGCGTCGCCCGGCGGGCACACAGCACCACCGCCCCGATGAGCGCCAGCGCGCCGAGCAGACCCGTCGAGAGGACGACCTCGAGGGCGAGGTTGTGCGTGCTGTAGTTGGCGAGCAGCGCGGTCGTCGGGGGCTGCCGGACCCAGAACGTCGATCCGACCCCGAGGAGGGGGTTCTCGAGGATGATCTCCTGTGCTCGGATCCAGAGCACCCCGCGGTCGGTGAAGGCGTCCGGGCTCCAAGGGGCGACGGCGACCCCGGCGACGATCAGTGCGGTCACGCTCGTGACCGCGCTGACGAGGCGGATGCGCACGCGGGTGCGCATCCTCTCGGTCGTGCGGATGAGGAGGGCGGCGACGGCCGCGAAGATCCAGATGATCAGAGCGGAGCGGCTGCTGCACAGATCCACGAGCAGACCGGAGCAGACCACCGCGATGATCGCCCATGCATTCCTCTTGGCGATCAACACGATGGGGAAGACGAGCACCGCGATCGCGACACCGAGCGCGTTGCCGGAGCCCAGCTCCCCGAGCTGCTGGCCCCAGAGCGAGCACTTGTCCAGCCGGCAGGCGCCGATGATCGCTCCGCTGGCCCCATAGAACGCGGTGAGCAACACGATCCCCTTGAGCGAATGCACCGCCGCGAGGATGAGCAGGCGCACGTCCATGGGTTCGCGGTCCACCGCCAGTGCGGGCAAGAAGGCGAAGGCGGCCACGAACGGGGTCGGCGAGCTCTCGCTGGAGGCGAAGGCGATCGGTATGCAGATCGCAAGCAGGAGGAGCAGATGACCCCCGTAGAGCTTCCCCCGCACGAGGCTGCGGATGCCGATCACCGCACCGAGGACGAGCATGGGGACGTACCTGACGAGCGAGAGCAGCTCGTTCACGGAGCCCGTGCCGTCCTGGGTGAGCTCGGTCACGCGAAGGAGACCCGGTAAGCCGAAGCCCGCGACGACCCAGAGGTAGTAGGGCGACTTCCAGGCACCGCGCAGGCGTGGCCCGGAGGTGGGGACGAGGAGCAGGAGAAGAGCTGAGGCGAGGAGGACGAGCTGTGCCATCAGCGGACTCGCCATTCAATGCCGGCACCGCGGCCCTGGATCTGGCCACGCGGGCGGGCGGAGATGACGCGAGCTCCCGCCGCTCGCTCGAGCCATGCCGCGGAGCGGCTCCGGTCGTCCATCAGTACGCCCCCTCGCGTCGCAGCACGGCCCGTGCCGTCTTCCACAGGATGACCAGGTCGCCCACGATCGACCAGTTCTCCACGTAGTACAGGTCGAGTCGCACGCTGTCCTCCCACGAGAGGTTCGAGCGGCCGCTCACCTGCCAGAGCCCGGTGATGCCGGGCTTCACGAGGAAGCGCCGGTGCACCTTCGACTCGTACGACTCGACCTCGCGGGCGAGCGGCGGGCGCGGACCCACGAGCGACATGCTGCCGTTGAGCACGTTCACGAGCTGCATGAGCTCGTCGAGGCTGTAGCGACGCAGGAAGCGCCCGACCGGGGTCACGCGCGGATCGTCCTTCATCTTGAACAGCACGGAGTTGCCGGCGTCCCGCGCCTCCTCCTGGAGCTCCCGGAGGCGCGACTCGGCGTCCGTCACCATCGTGCGGAACTTGAGCATCTGGAACGGGCGGCCGTTGATGCCGACGCGCTCCTGGCGGAACAGCACCGGACCCGACGTGCTGAGGCGGATGGCCAGGGCGATCGCGAGGAGCAGGGGAGAGGCGAGGACGAGGATCACCACGCTCGCCAGGAGGTCGAAGGCGCGCTTCGCGAACAGCTTGGTGCCCTCGTAGCGCGGCGTCTCCACGTGGATCAGCGGCAGGCCGGCCACGGGCCGCGTGTGGATGCGGGGACCGCCGATGTCGGTGAGGCTGGGGGCGACGACGAGGTGCTGACGGCCGGGCTCGAGCGACCAGCTCAGCTCGCGGATCCGCTCGGCCGAGAGCTCGTCGTTGCTCGCGATGACGATCGTGTCCGCGTCCACGGCGCGCATGGCGGCCTGGAGGTCGTCGAGCTTGCCGAGCACGGGGATCCCGGTGCCGGGCAGCGTCGCGGCGATGACGCCGGACGGGATGCACGCCCCGACCACGAGGTAGCCGGCGTACGGCTGCCGTGCCAGTTCCCGGGCGAGGAAGCCGGTGGAGGCCTCGGATCCGATGAGGAGGACCCGGGAGGAGTAGCGGCCCTTGGTGCGCTGCACGTTGAGCCACTGCCGCCACATCCAGCGGCTCAGCACGAGCGTCACCAGTCCGAGCGGCAGCGCGATGATGATGTAGCCGCGCGCGAACTCGATCCGGCCGAGGAACGCGACGATGGCGACGAGCCCGAACAGGCGTACGGTCGCGCTGAGGATGAGGCGGTACTCCTGGGGCCCGGTGCCGAGGACGCGGTAGCTGCGCGTGCCGTGGAGGCCGAGAGCGAGCATCCAGCTGGCGATGATGACGAGCGAGATGAGCGAGTAGCTGACGGTGACGCCCTCGACGTCGCCGTTGAAGGCGACGTCCGAGGTGGAGACCCCGAACCAGGCGATCTGCACGCCGAAGACGACCCAGATGAGGACGAGGAGGTCGGTGATCACGAGGCCGAAGGCGTAGGTGCGGCGCCACTCGTGCGCCCGGGAGTGGGTGCGCTCGGTCTCCGGCCCCGACATCCTGCCGGATGCGTCTGCGCCGCTGCCGCGCATGCGTCCTCGTGGAGCCGATGCGGCCCGTGCGTCGTCGTGCGTCGCCTGCTGTTCGATCATCGTCCCCCCAAGCCGATGGTGCGTCCCCCAGAGTCACCGTCGGCTCTCGGACACGAGACTACAGGCGTTCCTGCCGATCCCCGGCGGCACGGCCTCCGGGGGACGTCGAGGCACCCGCAGCGGACAGCCGGTGGGGGCTCAGACGCGGATCCAGGCGCCGCCGTCCCTCCGGGTGATGGTTGTGCGCTCCACGTCGAGGAGCTGGGCGGTGCGGGCGCGCACCTGGCCGGCGACGCGTTCGGCAGCCGGGTCGTCCTCCGCCGTGAACCGCACGGTGAGCCGGGGCTCCCCGCGGACCACCTGGAGGTCGTTCGCCTCGAGCGTCGCGACCCGGGACGCCTCGGCGGCGGCAGCGGGGAGGACCTCGGTGGGATCGACGCCGGGTCGGAGGCGACCGACGGTCATCGTGATGCGGTAGGAGGGCACGGTCCATGCTCCCGCACGCGGGGCGTGGCGTGGCGTGGCGTGGCGTGGCGTGGCGTTAAATGGAAGACGGCCCCGACCACATGGTCGGAGCCGTCCTCGGAAGCTCAGCGTGCGTCGCTCACCAGTGGTGAGCGGGTGGCGTTAGAGCGGGCGGATGTTCTCAGCCTGGGGACCCTTGGGGCCCTGGGCGACCTCGAACTCCACCTTCTGGTTCTCGTCGAGCGACTTGTAGCCGCCCGTCGCGATCGCGGAGTAGTGAGCGAACACATCCGCGGTTCCGTTGTCGGGAGCGATGAAGCCGAAGCCCTTTTCAGCGTTGAACCACTTGACGGTGCCTGTTGCCATGACGAAATTTCCTTCAAAAGAGATGCATCGATCCCGGGACCCGGGACCGCGGGCCGTCTGCTCCTCGTGATCCCTCCGGCGGACCGGGCGGATCGTCTGGACCTGACGACTTGTGAGCAACCCTAGCGGGTGAATGACGCGCGATGGGGGATGCGGGGAGATTCGCCCCCGGTGTTTCCCTGCATGACGCCCTGGGGAGGAGCCGCTCCGCGGCCGACCCGCCCTTCGGCGTCGGACGATGGCGGGATGATGAGGTCATGCACATCCTGGTCGCGAGGACGCCCGCTGGCGTGCGGCTCGTCGACCTCGACGCGGGAGGCGCGGTCTCCCGCGTGCAGGACGTCGCGTCCAAGGAGTGGCCCGCGGTCGCCGCCGCCCGCGAGCGCGTCACTCCGTCGCCCCGATGGGTGTGGGACGACACCGCAGTCTGGGCGCGCCCCCTCCTCGCGGCGGGCGTCCGCGTCGCACGGTGCCACGACCTCCGCCTCTGCCACGCGATACTGCGCCTGTCGACCGCGGCGGCCGACAGCGCCCTCGCCCGCGGGCCGCTCGGCCCGTGGGATCGCCCCGCACCGGTGGAGCGCGACCGGACCGCGGGCGCCACCCTCTTCGACGACCTCGACGCGCCGGAGGGACGCTCGCCGGACGAGCTCGTGGCCGAGTTCCGCCTGCAGCTCGAGGCGGTGGCGGGCAGCGCCGCGCCTGGCCGCCTGCGCCTCCTCCTCGCCGCCGAGTCCGCCGGCGCCCTCGTCGCCGCCGAGATGTCGGCCGACGGCCTGCCCTGGGACACCGCCGTGCACGACGCGCTCCTCGTCGACCTGCTCGGCGGCCGGCCTGCGCACGGCGGGGCACCGCCGGCCCTCGTCGCGCTCGCGGCGCGCATCCGGGAGATCCTGCGCGCCCCCGAGCTCAACGTCGACAGCCCGCCGGACGTGCTGCGCGCCCTGCGGCGCGCCGGCATCGACGCCACGAGCACGCGGCAGTGGGAGCTGCAGGAGATCGACCACCCGGTCATCGCGCCGCTCCTGGAGCACAAGAAGCTGTCGCGGCTCCTCACCGCCAACGGCTGGACCTGGATGGAGTCGTGGATCCGCGACGGCCGCTTCCACCCCGAGTACGTGCCGGGCGGCGTCGTCACCGGCCGCTGGGCGGCGAGCGGCGGGGGCGCGCTGCAGCTCCCGCGACAGATCCGGTCGGCCGTGCGCGCCGATCCCGGGTGGAGGCTCGTGGTCGCCGACGCGGCGCAGCTCGAGCCGCGCGTCCTTGCCGCCCTGGCGGAGGACCGCGCCATGGCGGACGCGGGCCGGGGCACCGACCTCTACCAGGGCCTCGTCGACGCCGGCGTCGTGGACACCCGTGCGCACGCCAAGGTCGCGATGCTCGGCGCCATGTACGGAGCGACCTCGGGGGAGAGCGGGCGGCTGATGCCGCGCCTCGTCCGCGCGTATCCCCGCGCCACGGGCTACGTCGAGCAGGCGGCGCGCGCGGGAGAGAGCGGCGGCGTGGTCAGCACGCGCCTGGGGCGGTCGTCCCCGCCTCCCGGTGACGCGTGGCGCGACGTGCAGCAGACCGGCCGCGCGGGCGAGGCCTCGGCCGCCGACGCGGCGCGGGCGCGCACCTCCGCGCGCGACCAGGGGCGCTTCACCCGCAACTTCGTCGTCCAGGGCAGCGCCGCCGAGTGGGCCCTCTGCTGGCTGGCCGGGCTGCGACGTCGGCTCGCCGCCATGGAGCGCCCCGGCTCGCGTCCGCACCTCGTGTTCTTCCTGCACGACGAGGTCATGGTCCATGCGCCCGACGACCGCGTCGACGAGGTCCGCGTCGCGGTCGCCGACGCCGCCGCGGAGGCCGGGCGCCTCCTCTTCGGCGACGCGCCCGTCGACTTCCCCGTCACGATCGCGGTGGTCGACGACTACGCCCAGGCGAAGTGACACGCACCCGGACATGACGACGCCCGGCCCCCTAGGGGGCCGGGCGTCGCGGTGCGTCGTGGGGGAGGATCAGCCGCCGGAGGCGACGTCGCCGTCGTGGTCGTCGCCCTCGCCCGTGTTGCTGCCCGAGCCGTCCGGGGTCGACCCGTCCGAGCCGCTCTCCGTCGTGACCGAGGACGAGGACTGCTCGACGTGCTCCTCGGTGTGCGTCGTCGTGCCGTCGTCGTCGGTCGAGGTGCTCTCGTGATCTGTGCTCATGGACCGACCGTACGCCCGCCGTGCTCTGCGGGGAACCCCGCCCGCCGTCGGGCACGCACCGCTGCCGCCGACTTGGCCGGGGCCGCGCCTCCGGCGAGGATGGGGGCATGACCGATCCCGCCGGCACCGCCGCGTCCGCCGCACCCGCTCCCACCGATCCCGCGGAGGTGCTCGCGGTCTACCGCTCCCGCCGCGAGCAGATGGTGGTCCTGCCCCAGGGCAACCTGGCGCTCGTCAACACGCAGTGGATCTCGCACGACGCCGACCCGCAGCCCGTGTACGGCATCCCGGGCACCTGGTCGCCCCTCGAGCCCGGGGTCTCCGGCCTGCGTGTCCGCGCGTCCGCCGCGGACGGCCTGCACGTCGACGGCGTCCTGGTCGACGGTGAAGCCGTCGTGCGCGGCCGCGACGACCCGCAGCCGTCGTCGGTCGTCGCCAGCGACACGGTGTCGGCGTTCGTCATCGCCAGCGAGGAGGGCACGTACGCGCTCCGGGTCTGGGACGCGCAGTCCGAGGCGATCCGCGACTTCGGCGGCATCGACGCCTTCCCCTACTCCGAGGAGTGGGTCGTGAAGGCGGACTTCACACCCATCGAGGGCGGGCGCGCGATGGGCTTCGAGCACCTCAAGGACGACGGCGCCACCAAGGACAAGATCGTGCCCGGCGAGATCACCTTCACGAAGGACGGGGTCGACTACTCGCTCGCCGCCTTCCGCGAGGGCCGCGCGCTCCTGCTGGTGTTCTCGGACGCGACGAGCGGCGAGTCCACCTACGGGGTCGGGCGGTTCCTCATGGTCGCGCCGTCGCCCGACGGCACCATCACGCTGGACTTCAACCGCGCCTACCTGCCGCCGTGCGCATTCAGCTACAACTTCAACTGCCCCATGCCGCCCAAGCAGAACCGCTTCGCGGTGCCCATCGAGGCAGGGGAGAAGAACGTGCTCGCCAAGGGCGGCGGGCTGCTGCACTAGGTCAGCCGCCGATCCCCTCCGGACGTCTGGACGGCCTCCCGCGCCGTGGTGCCTCCGCCAGCCCCGCGGGCCGATCTCCCGATGCGCGAGCCGCGCCGATGCGGCTCTCCGCGGCGTCGAGCCAGGCCAGCCGGGCGGCGACCTGCGCCTCCTGCGCCTCGAGGGCCAGCACCCGCGCCAGGTGCCCGCCGTCCTCGCGCGCCTCGAGGTCCTCGCGGTCCCGGGCGAGCGATCGGGCCTCCGCGCGCGAGCTCGCCCGCTGGATCCGCACCACCTCGCGCGCGTCGGCCTCGGGCAGCGAGAGCGCGAGCGTCACCTTGACCAGCAGCTCGTCGCGCGCCGCGACGCCGTCGACGCTCTCGGCGAGCCACGCGTCGACCGCGGACCGCCCCGCAGCCGTGATCGTGTACGGCACGTGCCCGGCATCGTCCGTAACGCCCTTGACCACGAGCCCGTCGCGCTCGAGCCGGTCGAGCGTGTTGTAGATCTGCCCGACGTTCAACGGCACCGAGGTCCCCGTCCGCCGCGCGAACTCGGTCCGCAGCTGGTAGCCGTAGCAGGTGCCCTCGGTGAGCACGGCCAGCAGCGCGTTTCGCACCGACATGCCGCCTTCGTCTCCCGGCCCCGGCGGGCCGACACCTGGAGCCTAGGCATTCCCGGCATGCACCCGGTGGGGACCCGCCGCGACCGCCGAAGCGCGGGGGAGCGGGACGCCCGGCGCGTCGTGGCGGCGATGTTGCCGATGCACAGGATCACCCGCCATGATGGGACCCGTCGGCGCTCGCGCCGGCCGCACCGGCAGGTGTGGAGCTCGTCCATCGCACGCAGATCGTTGGGGAAGACGCATCTGATCGGATGGAGGAGACCCATGGAAGCACCCGTCGCCAACTCAAGACCGGCTCGAGGAGTGCTCTACGTGCACTCCTCTCCTCGCGCGCTCTGCCCCCATGTCGAATGGGCAGCGGGTCGCGCCCTCGGTCACGCCGTGAACTTCACGTGGGACCCGCAGCCCGTCCTGAAGGGCGCCATGCGCGCGGAGTACTACTGGGAGGGGCCGGAGGGATCCGGTGCCGCCATCGCCAGCGGCCTGCGCGGCTGGGAGCACCTCCGCTACGAGGTCACCGAGGACGCCGGCCCGGGACGTGACGGCGGCCGGTGGATGCACACGCCCGACCTCGGCGTGTTCTTCGCCCAGACCGACACGGCCGGGAACACGGTCATCCCCGAGGACCGCATCCGCTACGCCCTCGACGTCGCGGGATCCAACACGCTGGAGCTGCACCGCGAGCTGCGGCTCGCCATGGGCCAGGCGTGGGACGACGAGCTCGAGGCGTTCCGCCACGCGAGCGACTTCAGCCCCGTCGTCTGGCTGCACAAGGTCGGCTGACCCGAGCGCTCCGGCGCGCGCCTCCTCCTCCCGCGGCGTGCACGACGAGGGGCCCCGACCATCCGGTCGGGGCCCCTCGTCGTGCGCCTGCCGCTAGACGCTGCGGAACGCGATGACCGCGTTGTGCCCGCCGAACCCGAACGAGTTGCTGATCGCCAGCAGGTCGCCGTCGCCGAGCGGGCGGGGCGACGTGACGACGTCGAGCGGGATGTCCGGGTCCTGCTCCGTGAGGTTGATCGTCGGGGGAGCGGTGCGCTCCGCCAGCGCCTTCACGGTGAAGACGGCCTCGATCGCGCCCGCACCACCGAGCAGGTGGCCGGTCGACGCCTTCGTGGCGCTCACGGGGATGCCGTGGACCGCGTCGCCGAACACGCGCTCGAGCGCCTTGTACTCGGCGATGTCGCCGACCGGGGTGCTCGTCGCGTGGACGTTGATGTGCGAGACGTCGGACCGCGAGTAGCCCGCGCCCTCGATGCTCTGGATCATGGCGCGCGCGGCGGCCGTGCCCTCGGGGTCCGGGGCGGTGATGTGGAACGCGTCGCTGGTGACCGCACCGCCGACGAGCTCGGCGTAGATGCGGGCGCCGCGGGCCTTCGCGTGCTCCTCGGTCTCGAGGACCAGGGCCGCGCCGCCCTCGCCGAGGACGAAGCCGTCGCGCGAGATGTCGTAGGGGCGCGAGGCGCGCTGCGGGTCGTCGTTGCGCTTGGACAGCGCCTGCATCGCCGCGAAGGAGGCGATGGGGAGCGGGTGGATGGACGCCTCGGATCCGCCGGCGACGATGATGTCGGCGCGGCCGGCCTGCAGGTGCTCGTAGGCGCTCGCGATGGACTCGGTGCTGGAGGCGCACGCGGAGACGACGGTCTGGATGCCGGCGCGGGCGCCGAGGTCCATGCCCACCGCGGCCGCGGGACCGTTCGGCATGAGCATGGGCACGGTCATGGGGAGGACGCGACGCGGGCCCTTCTCGCGCAGGGTATCCCATGCGTCGAGGAGCGTCCAGACGCCGCCGATGCCGGTCGCCCAGTCGACGGCGAAGCGCAGCGGGTCCACCTCGGGGGAGCCCGCGTCGGCCCACGCCTCACGGGCGGCCGTCAGCGCGAACTGGCTGGACGGGTCGAGGCGCTTGGTCTCGATGCGCTGCATGACCTCGGAGGACGGCACCTTGGCCTGCCCGGCGAAGGTGACGGGGATCTCCCACTTCGCCACCCACTCCTGCTCGAGGGTGCTGATGCCCGACTCGCCGCGGAGGAGCGCCTGCCAGGTGTCCTCGGCCGTGCCACCGAGGGGCGACGTGGCGCCGATGCCGGTGACGACGATCTTCTTGGGGGTGGTCATGCGTGGCGTCTCCTCGACGTCAGGGGGAACGGGAAGGGGAGACGGCCGGCCCCGGTTGCGGGACCGGCCGTCGTCCGCGCGATCAGGACTGCGCGTTGGTGATGAAGGTGACGGCGTCGCCGACGGTCTTGAGGTTCTTGACCTCCTCGTCGGGGATCTTCACGTCGAACTTCTCCTCGGCGTTGACGACGATCGTCATCATCGAGATCGAGTCGATGTCCAGGTCGTCGGTGAACGACTTGTCCATCTCGACGGTGTCGGTGGCGATCCCGGTCTCGTCGTTGACGAGCTCGGCCAGGCCGGCCAGGACTTCTTCGGTGGACAGTGCCATGTGTATCTCCTCGTGGTTCGTGATGACCGGAACAGCTTATGGGGCGGTGGGGCTCAGGGCAGGACGACGACCTGCGCGCCGAAGACGAGTCCGGCGCCGAATCCGATCTGCAGGGCGAGGCCGCCGGACAGCGACGGGTCCTCCTCGAGCAGGCGGTGGGTGGCGAGCGGGATGGACGCGGCGGAGGTGTTGCCCGTGGTCGCGATGTCCCGTGCGATGGCCACCGTATCGGGCAGGCCGAGCTGCTTGGCGAACTCGTCCACGATGCGCATGTTCGCCTGGTGGGGGATGAAGGCGGCGAGCTGGTCGGGTGCGACGCCCGCGCGGTCGAGCGCCTCCTTGGCGACCTTGACCATCTCCCAGACCGCCCAGCGGAAGACCTTCTGGCCGTCCTGGCGGAGCGTGGGCCAGGCGGATCCGTCGCGCATGCTCTTGAGCGTGCCGGTCATGCCGACCGCGTCCCAGTTGGATCCGTCGGAGCCCCAGACCGTGGGAGAGATGCCGGGCGTCTCGCTCGGGCCGACGATCGCGGCGCCGGCGCCGTCGCCGAGCAGGAACGAGATCGAGCGGTCCGTCGGGTCGACGATGTCGGACAGCTTCTCGGCCCCCACCACGAGGACGTACTCGGCGAGGCCCGAGCGGATGAAGGAGTCGGCCTGCGCGATGCCGTACGTGTACCCGGCGCACGCGGCCGAGATGTCGTAGGCGGGCGCGGGGTTCGCGCCGATGCGGTCGGCGAGGAGCGCGGCCATCGACGGCGTCTGCACGGTGTTGCTCACCGTGGAGACGAGGACGATGCCGATCTGCTCGGGGCGGATGCCGGCCTTCGCGATGGCCTCGAGAGACGCGGTGGTCGCGAGGTCGACCGCGTCGACGTCGGCGCCCGCGCGCTTGCGCGTGATGATGCCGGTGCGCTGGCGGATCCACTCGTCGGACGAGTCGATGGGGCCGACCAGGTCGTCGTTCGGCACGTCGAGCTCGCCGCGGGCGGCGCCGAGGCCCCAGATGCGGGTGAAGCGCTCGACCACGGGCGCGGTCTGGATGGTGGGGCGGGGCTGGTCGGTCATGTGTGCCTGTTCGGTGTCGGTGAGGCGGATCAGGCGTGCGCGTCGAGCATGTCGATGGCCGCCGGGAGGTCGTCGGGCGTGGAGAGCGCGAGCGTGGGCAGCCCCTTAAGGCCGCGCTTGGCGAGGCCCGTGAGCGCGCCGGCCGGGGCGAC
This sequence comes from Clavibacter capsici, assembly GCF_001280205.1. Taxonomy (NCBI): domain Bacteria; kingdom Bacillati; phylum Actinomycetota; class Actinomycetes; order Micrococcales; family Microbacteriaceae; genus Clavibacter; species Clavibacter capsici. The sequence continues at coordinate 1,653,207 of NZ_CP012573.1, forward strand.
CTCGATGAGGCCCGTGACGCCGGCGGCGTCGAACGCCTCCATGCAGAGGTCCCAGCGGACCGGGCTCGCGACCTGGCCCACGACGAGGTCGAGGAACGCGGCGCCGGACTCGACGCGGCTGCCGTCGCGGTTGGTCCAGATGGGGAAGCGCGGGTCGCGGGGCGCGAGCGGCGCGACGGCCTCCCGCAGCGCGTCCACGGCGGGCGCCATGTGGTGCGTGTGGAACGCGCCGGCGACCTGGAGCGGGATGACGCGCGTGCCGCGGAGGGGCTCTGCCTGGAGCGCGGCGAGGGCGTCCGGGTCGCCGGCGACGACGATCTGGCCGCCGCCGTTGTAGTTGGCGGGCTCGAGCCCGAGCTCGGCCAGGCGCGCGAGGACGGCGTCCTGGTCGCCGCCGACGACGGCGCTCATGCCCGTGCGGGTGATCGCGGCGGCCTCGGCCATGGCGTCCCCGCGGGTGCGCACCACGGACATGGCCTCGGCGTCCGTGAGGATGCCCGCGCCGGCCGCCGCGGTGATCTCGCCCACCGAGTGGCCCGCGATGCCGGCGACGTAGGCGTCGCGGCCGTCGGCGAGCAGCGCGTGGAGGGCCATGATGCCCGCTGCCACGATGAGCGGCTGGGCGACGGCGGTGTCCCGGATCGTGTCCGCGTCCGACGTGGTGCCGTGCGTGACGAGGTCGAGCCCGGCGGCGTCGCCGAGCTCGCCCAGCAGCCGCGCGTGCTCGGGGTGCTCGAGCCAGGGGGAGAGGAAGCCGGGCTTCTGGGAGCCCTGACCCGGGCAGACGACGATGATCATCCGTCCATCCTCCCGCCCCGGGCAGGGCACGTCGGAGTCGACGTCCTACAGAGGATCAGCCGCGACATTGTGTCGGCGCCACACCGGGCGGCGCTCACCGGGCGGCCTGGCGCTTCGGCCGCGCGCGGCCCGATCCCTGCTGCTTGGGGACGGTGGTCCCCGCCTCCGCGATGCTGCCGATGATGAGCGCCGCCTGCAGGATGAGGGCCTCGCGCGCGCCCGTCGCATCCCAGCCGATGACGTCCGAGACGCGCTTGAGGCGGTAGCGGACGGTGTTCGGGTGCACGAAGAGCTCGCGGGCCGTGGCCTCGAGCGAGCGTCCCGTGTCGAGGTAGCACCAGAGCGTCGCGAGGAGCTCCGTCGAGTGCGCCTGCAGGGGCTTGTAGATCCGGTTGATGAGGGTGGAGCGCGCGAGCGGGTCGCCGGCCAGGGCGCGCTCGGGCAACAGGTCGTCGGCGAGCGTCGGCCGCGGGGCGTTCCGCCACGAGCGCGCGACCGCGAAGCCCGCGAGGGCGGCGCGGGCGCTGCGGGACGCCTCCACGAGGCTCGCCACCTCGTGCCCGAGCACCAGGTGGCCGGATCCGAAGCCGGGCTCCAGCTGGGTGGCGATCTCGAGGAAGGAGACGGGGGCCGTCTCGGGGGCGCCGGCGTCGGGATCCACGACCGCCGGCGATGCGCGCCCGATGACGAGGACCAGCCGGCTGCCCTGGACCCCGATGAGCACGTCCGCGTCCAGGTGTCGTGCCGTGCGCCGCAGCTGGTCGACGTCGAGGACCGCGGGCGCGGTGCCGACGAGCACGGACACCTCGCCGTGGCCGTGCCAGCCGAGCGCGGCGATCCGCGACGGCAGCTCGTCGTCGTACTCGCCCGAGAGGATGCTATCGACGACGAGCGCCTCCAGACGCGCGTCCCACAGGCCGCGCGCCTCGGCCGCGCGCGCGTAGACGTCGGCTGCGGCGAAGGCGATCTCCCGCGAGTACAGGAGGATCGCGTCGCGGACCGTGCGGTGCCGGTCGCGGACCCGGTCCTCGACGACCTCGACCGTGACCCGGATGAGCTGCAGCGTCTGCTGCAGGCTCACCGAGCGGAGCAGCTCGCGCGGTGCCGCGCCGAACACGTCCGCGGCGATCCACGGAGTGGAGTCCGGGTCGTCGTACCAGTGGATGAAGGACGTGATGCCGGCCTGCGCCACGAGACCGACGGCGGACCGCCGCCCCGGCGGCATCTCGCCGTACCAGGGCAGCGTGTCCTCCAGCCGCTTGAGCGTCGCGCTCGCGAGCTCGCCCGACAGGGACCGGAGCCACGTCAGCGTCTCCGCCTTCGTCTCCCCGGTCTCCACGTCGGTGTCGTGCCGGTCGCTCGGGGTCACGTCAGGTCGGCGCAGCTCACGCCTCGCCGCCGGCCGACCCGGTGGTGCCGGCGTTCACGTCGAGCAGGCGGTACTTGTCGATCGCCCACTTCGGCGCGTCCTGGTCGACCTTGCCCTGCTTCGCGAGGCGCTGGAGCGTCTTCACGACCATCGACGGACCGTCGATGGCGAAGAAGCGGCGGGCGGCCGGACGCGTGTCCGAGAAGCCGAAGCCGTCGGCGCCGAGCGTCGAGTAGTCGCCGGGGACGAACTGGCGGATCTGGTCGGGCACCGCGTGCGAGAAGTCGGTGACCGCGACGAACGGGCCCTCGGCGCCGCGCAGCTTCTCCTCCAGGTACGGGACCCGGGTCTCGGCGTGCGGGTGCAGGAGGTTGTGCTCCTCCGCAGCGAGGCCGTCGCGCCGCAGCTCGCCCCACGAGGTGACGGACCACACGTCGGCGGACACGCCCCAGTCGTCGGCGAGGAGCTGCTGCGCCTCGAGCGCCCACGGCACGGCGACGCCGGAGGCCATCAGCTGCGCCTTGGGGCCGTCGACCCAGCCGTCCTTGAGCTTGTGGACGCCGCGGACGATCCCGTCCACGTCCACGCCCTCGGGCTCGGCCGGGTGGATGATCGGCTCGTTGTACACCGTGAGGTAGTACATGACGTTCGGGTCCTCGTGCTCGCCGCCGTACATCCGCTCGAGGCCGGAGCGCACGATGTGCCCGATCTCGTAGGCGTACGCCGGGTCGTAGGCGACGACCGCGGGGTTCGTCGCCGACAGGACGAGCGAGTGGCCGTCCGCGTGCTGGAGGCCCTCGCCCGTGAGCGTGGTGCGCCCGGCGGTGGCGCCGATGAGGAAGCCGCGCGCCATCTGGTCGCCCGCCGCCCAGATCGCGTCGCCCGTGCGCTGGAACCCGAACATCGAGTAGAAGACGTAGATCGGGATGAGCGGCTCGCCCTGCGTCGAGTACGTGGTGCCGAGGTTGGTGAACGCCGCGAGGGCGCCCGCCTCGTTGATGCCCACGTGCACGATCTGGCCCTGCGGGCTCTCCTTGTAGGACAGCAGCAGCTCGCGGTCGACCGACGTGTAGTGCTGGCCGTTCGGGTTGTAGATCTTCGCCGTCGGGAAGAAGGCGTCGATGCCGAAGGTGCGGGCCTCGTCCGGGATGATCGGGACGACGCGGTTGCCGAAGTCCTTCGCGCGGATCAGGTCCTTCAGCAGCCGGACGAACGCCATGGTCGTGGCGATCTCCTGCGTGCCGGAGCCCTTCTTCGAGATGCGGTACGCCGAGTCGTCGGGCAGCGAGATGGCCGTGTGGTTCGTGCGGCGCTCGGGGGAGTACCCGCCGAGGGCGCGGCGACGCTCCTGCATGTACCGGATCGCCTCGTCGTCCTGGCCGGGGTGGTAGTACGGCGGCAGGTACGGGTCCTCCTCGAGCTGGGCGTCCGTGATCGGCACGCGCATCTCGTCGCGGAACTGCTTGAGGTTGTCGAGCGTGAGCTTCTTCATCTGGTGGGTCGCGTTGCGGCCCTCGAAGCTCGGTCCGAGGCCGTAGCCCTTCACCGTCTTGGCGAGGATCACCGTGGGCTGGCCCGTGTGCTCGCTCGCCGCCTTGAACGCCGCGTAGACCTTGCGGTAGTCGTGTCCGCCGCGCTTGAGGTTCCAGATCTGGTCGTCCGAGTAGCCCTCGACGAGCTTCGCGGTGCGCTCGTCGCGCCCGAAGAAGTTCTCGCGGATGTAGGCGCCGCTCTCGGCCTTGAAGGTCTGGTAGTCGCCGTCGGGCGTGCGGTTCATGAGGTCGAGCAGGGCGCCCTCGGTGTCGCGGGCGAGCAGGTCGTCCCACTCGCGGCCCCAGACGACCTTGATGACGTTCCAGCCGGCGCCGCGGAAGAAGCTCTCGAGCTCCTGGATGATCTTGCCGTTGCCGCGGACCGGGCCGTCGAGCCGCTGCAGGTTGCAGTTGATGACGAAGTTGAGGTTGTCGAGCTTCTCGTTCGCCGCCACCTGGAGCTGCCCGCGGCTCTCGACCTCGTCCATCTCGCCGTCGCCCAGGAACGCCCAGACCTGCTGGTCGGACGCGTCCTTGATGCCGCGGTTGGTGAGGTACTTGTTGGCCTGCGCCTGGTAGATCGCGTTGATCGGGCCGAGGCCCATCGACACCGTCGGGAACTGCCAGAACTCCGGCATGAGGCGGGGGTGCGGGTACGAGGAGAGGCCGCCGCCCTCGTGGCTCTTCTCCTGGCGGAAGCCGTCGAGCTGGTGCTCGCTCAGGCGTCCCTCGAGGAAGGCGCGGGCGTAGGTGCCGGGGGAGGCGTGGCCCTGGACGAAGACCTGGTCGCCGCCGCCGGGGTGGTCCTGGCCGCGGAAGAAGTGGTTGTAGCCGACCTCGTAGAGGGCGGCCGAGGAGGCGTACGTGGCGATGTGCCCGCCGACCGCGATGCCGGGACGCTGGGCCCGGTGCACCGTGACGGCCGCGTTCCAGCGGATCCACGCGCGGTAGCGGCGCTCGAGGTCCTCGTCACCCGGGAAGTCGGGCTCGTTCTCCGGCGCGATGGTGTTGATGTAGTCCGTGGTGGGGACCATCGGCACGCCGAGGTGCAGCTCCTTCGAGCGCTTGAGGAGGCTGAGCATGACGTCGCGCGCGCGACCCCGGCCCTGCGTCTCGACGAGCCCGTCGAGCGACTCGTTCCATTCGGCGGTCTCTTCCGGATCCTGGTCGGTGTGGTTCACCGAGTACGGATCCTGGTCGTTGACAGTCACCCTCGACCTCTTCCTGTGGTGTGCAGACATCGTCTTCGGTGCCACGGGGCTCGAAGGGTGCGAGACCGCGCGTACGCCGAGGGCCAGCCTACCCATGCCGACCGACGGCGGCGGACGACCGGTCGGCGCGCCCGTCCGGCGGCCTCGCGCCCCCGCCGCTGGACATCGCGGGGGCCCGGCGTAGGATCGATCCTCGTGCCAGACAGGGGACATCTGCCGGCACGGAAGGAACCGCACCCCATGGCCCTGGCCAACGACACACAGGCTCCCGACTTCGAGCTCGCCAACCAGTACGGCGAGCGGGTCCGGTTGAGCGAGTACCGCGGCCACCGCGCGGTCGCCCTCGTCTTCTTCCCCCTCGCCTTCTCCGGCACCTGCACGGGGGAGATGTGCCAGCTCGAGGAGAACCTCGGCATGTTCGCCGACAGCCGCGTGGAGCTCATCGGCATCAGCGTCGACAGCAAGCACACGCTGCGCGCGTGGGCCCAGCAGCAGGGCATCGACTTCCAGCTCCTGGCCGACTTCTGGCCCCACGGCCAGGTCGCCAAGGAGTACGGCGTGTTCCTGGAGGAGAAGGGCTTCGCGAACCGCGCGACCTTCCTCATCGACACCCGCGGCATCATCCGCCGCAGCTTCATCACCGCGCCCGGCGAGGCCCGTGAGCTCGAGGCGTACCGCTCGGCGATCCGCGACCTGGCGCTCGTCCCGGCGTGATCGGGCTCCCGTCGCGCCTCAGCTGAGGATGTTGACGGCGCGGGCGATGACCAGGGCGAGGATCACGAACCCCGCGAACGCCTGCAGGGCCATGAGGCCCTTGGCGCGATGCGAGAGCGGCATGACGTCGGTGGGGCTGTAGGCCATCGAGTTCGTCAGCGAGAAGTACGCGTAGTCGACGAACCCGGGGACCCAGTCCGCGTGCTCGGACGAGCGCCGGGCGACCTCGGACACGGCGCCGGCGTCCTCGTCCTGGGGGAAGCGGAAGTCGGCGGGGGCGAGCGCGGCCCGGGCGTGGGAGCGGCGCGCCACCGGGCCACCCCGGTCCATCTCCCAGTAGACGAGCGCGAAGGCCAGGACGTTCGTCGTCCAGACCTGGAGCGCCGTGAGCAGCAGCTCGGGACCCGCCTCCGAGGCGTCGACGAGGGCGACCACCAGCACCACGAGGCTCACCTGGTTCGCGACCAGCAGCAGGCCGCCGAGCGCGAGCCCGAGACCTCGCGACCACGCCGTCTCGCGGGCCAGGCGCCGCGGGTTGAGGGCGACCAGGGGCACGAGCAGGGCGACGGCGATCAGCACCACGGCGATCCGAACCGCGGTCGGCACCGCGGTCGGCGCGATCCCGTAGAGGACGACGGCCACGAGGACGCCGACGCCGGCGGGCCAGCGGGGCTCCGCGACCGTGCGGCGCGAGGGGTGGATGGGCACGGGGGAGAGGGTACGGCGATCTCCCGACCCGGGGCCGTGGCGCGCCGACGGCGTCGGCTAGCATGGCGGGGCGCCGGATCCCCGGCCGTCAGGGGCCTTTAGCTCAGTTGGTAGAGCGCCACGTTTACACCGTGGATGTCGTCGGTTCGAGCCCGGCAGGGCCCACCGTCCCCCGTGGCCGCGACCCCTCCCGCGGTCGTCCGCCGCCTACCCGTCCGTCCGCAGGTCGGCGAGACCTCGCACGAGCAGGTCCACCCCGAAGCGGAAGCCGTCGGCGGACTCGCGTCGGGTGCGCGCCGAGGGCTCCGGGTGCACGAGCCCGAGCCGCGCCAGCTGGTCCCGCTGCTGCTCGTGGGCCACGTGGCCGAGCACGAAGTGCAGGATCGCCGCAGCCGCGCGCGCGGTGTCCGCCTCGCCGGCTCCGCTCGCGGCCACGGCGTCAGCCAGCGCCTGACGGGCCGTCGAGGAGCCGAGGCCGAGGACCGTCGTGCTCGCGACGACCTCCGCGCCGTCGCGGTGGGCGAGGAGCGCCGCGCGCAACGCGGCGGCCCGGTCGCGCACGCGCTCGTCCCACGGTCGCTCGCCGGCCGGTCGACGCGGTCGGTGCTCCTCCGCCTCGGCGACGATCCGGTCCGCGACCTCCGCGAGCAGGCCCTGCTTGTCCGGGAAGTGCCAGTAGAGCGCGCTCGGCTGCACCTCGAGCACGGCGGCCAGGCGCCGCATCGTGAGGTCGGGGAGGCCGTGCTCGTCGAGGATCCGCAGGGCGGCCCGGGCCACGTCGTCGCGCGTGTGCCCCCTGCCGCCGCGCGCCTCCGCCATGCCGCCACTATAGTGAACGGCGTTCAGGTGAACGCCGTTCAGGAGATCGACCCCGATCCGGAGGAAGCGCATGACCACGTCCCCGACCGCCCCGCCGGAGCGCGCGTCCCGCGTGGACGCCACCGACCTGGCCCGCGTGGCCGTCCTGGCCGCGGTGATCGCCGTGCTCGGGCTGCCGGGCGGCATCAGCGTCCTCGGCGGCGTGCCCATCACGGCGCAGACCCTGGGCGTGATGCTCGCCGGGGCGATCCTCGGTCCGTGGCTGGGCGCCCTCTGCATCCTGGTGCTGCTGGCGCTCGTCGCCGTCGGCCTGCCTCTCCTCTCCGGCGGCACGGGCGGGATCGGCGTCTTCGCCGGGCCGACCGCGGGCTACCTCGTCGGCTGGGTGCTCGGCGCCCTCGTCGTCGGCGCGCTGGTCCACCTCGGCGGGCGGAAGCCCGCCCTCGTCCGCACCGCCGTCGCCATGGTGACCGGCGGCATCCTCGCGATCTACGCCGTCGGGATCCCCGTGCAGAGCGCCGTCACGCGCCTCCCGCTCCTCGAGACCGTCTACACGAGCCTCGTCTTCGTCCCGGGCGACCTGGTCAAGGCCGCCATCGCCACGGGCATCGTGATGACACTCGTGCGCGGCTACCCGCGCGCCTTCCGCCGTCGGGCCGGGTGGACCCCCGCCGTCCCGCGGGCGTCCGCCACGACGACCGCGTGACCGCCGCCCTCCGCCTCGACGGCGTCGGCGTGCGCCTCGGCGACGTCGACGTCCTCGCCGACGTCTCGCTCGACCTCGACGCCCGCACCGTCGCCGTGATCGGCGAGAACGGATCGGGCAAGAGCACGTTCGCGCGGCTGGTCGGCGGGCTCGTGCCGCGCTCGTCCGGCGAGGTCCGCGTGCTGGGCCTGGATCCCGCGCGCGACGCCCGGGAGCTGCGGCGCCGGGTCGCGCTGGTCTTCAGCAACCCGGACGCGCAGATCGTCATGCCCACGGTGCGCGAGGACGTCGCGTTCTCGCTGCGGTCGGAACGGCTCGCGCGCGACGAGTCCGCCGCCCGGGTCGCGGACGCGCTCGCCCGCTTCGGGCTGGCCGACCTGGCCGGCCGGCCGTCGCACGACCTGTCCGGCGGCCAGAAGCAGCTGCTGGCGCTCGCGGGCGCATTCGTCCGCCAGCCGGAGCTCGTGATCGCCGACGAGCCCACCGCGTACCTCGACGCGCGCAACGCCCGGCGCGTGGCCGACCACCTCTTCGAGGAGGGCCACCGCCTCGTGCTGGTGACCCACGACCTCGACGTCGCCCGCCGCTGCGACGCGGCCGTGCTGTTCGCGGGCGGCCGCCTGACCCGCGTCGGGACGCCCGTCGAGGTCGTCGCCGCGTACGAGGCGCTGCTCGGATGACGGCGGCCGGGCGCGCCCCGGGACGTCTCGCCCGCATGCGCACGGGGCCGAAGGCGCTCCTCCTGGCCGCCGCCGTGCTCGGGGTCTCGCTCCTCCCGTCGACCTGGGCGGGCGCGGGCATCGCGGCGACGGTGGCCGTGGTCGCCTACGCCGCCGCGGGCCTCGGCGACGGCGCCCTGGGGCTCCGCGCCCTGGCGTCGCAGCTGCGGGCCGTGCGGCTCCTCCTCCTGTTCACGCTCGCCTGCCAGGCGCTGCTGCTCGGTCCCGAGCCGGCGGTCGCCAACACCGCCCGCGTGGCGACGGCCGTCGCCATCCCCGGGCTCCTCGTGCTCACGACCTCGACCACCGCGCTCCTCGACGCCGTCGAGCGCGGCCTCCGTCCGCTGGGACGGCTGGGGGTCGACACCGAGCGGATCGCGCTCCTCCTGACCGTCACGGTGTCGACGGTGCCCGTCCTCGCCCGGCTGGCCGGGGACGTCCGGGACGCCCAGCGCGCCCGAGGCGGACGCGACGGGCTGCGCACCTTCGTCGTCCCCTTCCTCGTGGTCGCGCTCAAGCACGCGGACGACCTCGGCGATGCCCTGACGGCGCGCGGCGTCCGCTGACACGCCGCCGGACGCGCGGCGGGGACCGCGGGGGAGTCCGTCCACGCATCCGTTCGCGTACTCACGGTGGGTTGGCGCTACTGTGCACTCATGAGCCCCGAGAAGGTCGAGGACGCGGCCTCCTGGTCCGTGGTCGACGCCGCGACCCACGGGTCGAGCACCCATCCCGGATCCGCCCAGCGCGCGCTCTGGCCCCTCGACCCGCTCGTCCCGACCCGGGGCGCCGCATCGGACGACGACGAGGCGCGTCGCGGTCGACGCTGACCCGCGGGCGCCGGGACGGCGCCACCCCTTCGTTACGATGGGCGACGTGACATCCACCCTCGCCGACGCCGTCCGAGCCGTCGAGGGCGCGTGGCCCCCCGCCGGCGCATCCGACTGGGATGCCTCCGGCCTCGTCAGCGGCGATCCGCGTCGTCCCGTGCGGCGGATCCACCTGGCCGTCGACGCGGTGCGCGCGACCGTGGACGAGGCGGTCGAGGCCGACGCCGACCTGCTGCTGGTGCACCACCCGCTGCTCCTGCGCGGCGTGACGACCATCGCCGAGACCGGCTGCAAGGGCGCGCTCCTCGCCGACCTCGTGCGCGCCGACTGCGCGCTGTACGCCGCGCACACCACCGCCGACGTCGTGGAGGACGGCACGTCCGGCCGGCTCGCAGCCCTGCTCGGCCTGCTCCCCGAGACGCTCCGCCCCCTCGAGCCCGCGGAGGGCGGCGTCCGCGGCATCGGCCGGGTCGGCGACCTGCCCGCGCCCACCACCTTGGGCCGACTGGCCGGCGAGCTCGCGCGGATCCTCCCGCCCACGGCCACGGGGATCCGCGCCGCCGGCGCCTACGACGCGCCGATCACCCGCGTCGCGCTGTGCGGCGGCGCTGGCGACTCGCTCCTCGGCGCCCCCGAGGTGCAGGCGGCCGACGTCTACATCACCTCCGACCTCCGGCACCACCCGGCGAGCGAGGCCCGCGAGGCCGCCGTGCAGCGCGGGGGCGGACCCTGCCTCATCGACACGTCGCACTGGGCCAGCGAGTGGCTCTGGCTCGACGCCGCCGCGGACACGCTGCGCCAGGCGCTGCCGGACGTCGAGGTGACCGTGAGCGACATCCGCACCGACCCCTGGGACTTCGTCGTCACCCAGTGACGACCCGCGGCCCGAGCCGCACCCGCACCACCGGCAGGCGCGCCCGCCGCACCCGCCGCACCACGAGAGGGAGAGCATGAAAGCCGATCCGAGCATCCAGAAGGAGCTCCTCGACCTGCAGGAGATCGACACCCGGCTCACGCACCTGAAGCGCCAGCTCGCGCAGCTCCCGCAGCTGGCGCGGATCGACGCCCTCCAGCGCGAGATGGAGCTCGTCCGCCGTCGGCTCGGCGAGCGGACCGGCGTCGTCGAGGACGCGCAGACGGAGCTCGCGCGCATCGAGTCCGACGTCGCCGTGGTCCAGGCGCGCATGGACCGCGACCGCTCCCGCATCGAGGCCGGCGGCAGCCCGAAGGACGTGCAGGCCCTCGAGCGCGAGCTCGAGTCGCTCCTGCGCCGCCGGGACACGCTCGAGGAGGTCGAGCTCGAGGTGATGCAGCGCCTCGAGGAGGCGCAGGCCGCGCAGGCGGAGGTGGTCGTCGAGCGCGACGCGCTGGCCGACCGACTCGCCGCGGTCGAGGCCGAGCGCGACGCCGCGGCCGTCGAGCTGCGCGTGCAGGCCGAGCAGGCGCAGAAGGACCGCGACGCGCTCGCGCCCCGGTTCCCCGAGGACCTCCTCGCGCTCTACGAGAAGCAGCGCGCCCGCTACGGCGTCGGCGCGGCCATGCTGCACCGCGGCATCTCCCTCGGCAGCAACATCGCCCTGCACCAGAGCGACCTCGACGCGCTCCGCAAGCGCGCCCCCGACGACGTGGTCATCGACCCCGAGAGCAACGCGATCCTCGTGCGCACGGACGAGTCCGGCCTCTGACGCGGCGGCCGCCGCCGCGGCTGCCCTAGACTCGTCCCCGCGGATGGGTCGGCAAGACGGTCGCGCCGCGGTGGATCCTCCGGGAGACGCCGCGTCGAGGAACGTCCGGGCTCCGCAGAGCAGGGCGGTGGGTAACACCCACCCGGGGTGACCCGCGAGACAGTGCAACAGAGAGCAGACCGCCCGTCGCGCGAGCGGCGGGTGAGGGTGAAACGGCGGTGTAAGAGACCACCAGCGGCCCGAGTGATCGGGTCGGCTATGCAAACCTCGCCCGGAGCAAGGTCGAACAGGGGACGCACAGGCTGCTCGTCCAGTCCCCGGGTAGACCGCTGGAGGGCTGCGGTGACGCAGCTCCGAGATAGATGGCCGTCCATGGTGCCTCGGCACCGGGACAGAACCCGGCGTATCAGCCGGCCCATCCGCGCCACGCACCACGGACGGAAGCGGCCGGGTCCCCCAGGGGATCCGGCCGCTTCCGCGTGCGAGGCGCGTGACGCGCGTCAGTCCTCGGGCTTCGTCTTGTCGACGAGGTCGGAGGCGGGGGCGTGCGTGCTCGCGCCCACCGCGTGCGCGGCGAGGGCCGCGGCGCCCATGATGCCCGCGTTGTTGCGCAGCTCCGCCGGCACGATGGGCGTGCGGAGGCGCAGGAGCGGCAGGAAGTGCTTGTGGTTCTTGGAGACGCCGCCGCCGACGATGAACAGCTCCGGCCACATCAGCTTCTCGAGCTGGCCGTAGTACACCTGCAGCCGCGCGGCCCAGCGCTTCCAGTTGAGGTGCGCGCGCTCCTTGGCGGCGTACGAGGCGCGGCGCTCGAAGTCACGGCGCCCGGCGACGTCCATGTGGCCGAGCTCGGCGTTCGGGATGAGGACGCCGTCGTGGATGAGGGCGGTGCCGATGCCCGTGCCGAGCGTCGTCATGATCACGAGGCCGCGCACGTCCTTGGCGGCGCCGTAGCGGGCCTCGGCGTAGCCGGCCGCGTCCGCGTCGTTGACGAACGTGATCTCGAGGCCGAGCCGCTCCTCGAACAGCTTCTCGGCCTCCAGGCCGATCCACGTGGGGGAGACGTTCGCGGCCGACATGGTCGTGCCGTGCACGATCGCGGCCGGGAAGCACACGCCGAGCGGCGTGCCCGCGGGCACGTCGCCGAGGGCGTCGATGATCTGCTCGACGGTCGCCACGATGTCCTCGGGCTCGCCGCCCTGCGGCGTGGGCAGCTTCACGCGCTCGCTCCGCAGCTCGCCGGTCGTCACGTCGACGATGGCGCCCTTGATCCCGGTCCCGCCGATGTCGATGCCGATTGCGGTCGTCGCGTCGTCGCTCATGGAAGCGACCCTACCGGCTCGTCCGGCCCGTCCCGGCCCGCGCACGCGGCGCGGACGGGCCTAGCATCGGCTGCATGAGCGACACCGACGAGCAGTACTGGTACGACGACCGCACGGGCGAGGTGGAGAAGGGGATGCTGTCCCCGGCGGCCCACCGGATCGGCCCGTTCGCGACCGCGGAGGAGGCGGCCCGTGCGCCGCAGCGGCTGCGCGAGCGCGCCGAGCAGTGGGCCGCGGAGGAGCGCGGCGACGACTGACCTCGCGGGTCAGTCGGAGTAGCTCTCCGCCTCGGCCGGGAACGCGCCCGAGACCACGTCGTCCCGGTAGCGGGTCGCGGCGTCCAGGAGCACCTGGCGCATGTCCGCGTAGCGGCGCACGAATCGCGGCACGCGTCCCGACGTGAGGCCGGCGAAGTCGGTCCACACGAGGATCTGCCCGTCGGTGCCGTTCCCCGCGCCGATCCCGATCGTCGGGATCCGCAGCTCCTCGGTCACCCGGCGCGCGACGTCCTGCGGCACCATCTCGAGCACCACGGCGAACGCCCCGGCGTCCTGGACGGCGCGCGCGTCGGCGAGGAGCGCGTCGGCGGCGTCGCCGCGGCCCTGGATGATGTGGCCGCCCAGTCCGTGCTCGCTCTGCGGCGTGAACCCGATGTGGCCCATCACGGGGATGCCGGAGGAGACGACGCGGCGGATCTGCTCGGCGCTGCGGACGCCGCCCTCGAGCTTCACGGCGTGCGCGCGCGACTCCTTCATGAAGCGCACCGCGGTGGCGAGCGCCTGGTCGGGGCCGGACTCGTAGGACCCGAAGGGCAGGTCCGCGACGACGAGCGCGCGCCGGGCGGACGAGGCGACGGCTCGGGCGAGCGGGATCAGCTCGTCGACCGTCACGGGCACGGTGGTGTCGTAGCCGAGCACGGTGTTCCCGGCGGAGTCGCCGACGAGGAGGAAGTCGATGCCGGCCTCGTCGAAGATGCCGGCGGTCAGCATGTCGTAGCTCGTGAGCCCGGTGATCCGGAGCCCCTCGTCCTTGGCCCGGGAGAAGTGGCGGATGCGCACGCGCTTCGGCGGCGCGGCGGGGTCCGACGGGAGGCGGGCGGGTTCGGGCGGGGTGACGGCAGCGTCGGGGCTCTGCATGTGACGGAGTCTACGGCGGGCCCCGCGTCGGCTCGGTCCGGCCCCTGGTCAGCCGGTAGGTTGGACTCCGACGAGAGGGTGGTGGATGGACAAGCAGCGTGACTTCGTCCTGCGGACGATCGAGGAGCGCGGGATCAAGTTCGTGCGCCTGTGGTTCACCGACGTGACCGGCACGCTGAAGTCGGTGGCGATCGCCCCGGCCGAGGTCGAGGGGGCGTTCGCCGAGGGGCTCGGGTTCGACGGCTCGGCCATCGAGGGCCTCACCCGCTCGTACGAGGCCGACATGCTGGCGCACCCGGATCCGACGACGTTCCAGATCCTCCCGTGGCGCGGCGAGATCGACCCGACCGCGCGCATGTTCTGCGACATCTCCACGCCCGACGGGCAGCCGGCCATCGCGGATCCCCGCAACGTCCTGAAGCGCACGCTGGAGAAGGCGGCCGACCGCGGCTTCACCTTCTACACGCACCCCGAGATCGAGTTCTACCTCCTCAAGTCGAGCGAGTTCGGCGTCGACGGACCCGAGCCGGTGGACGCGGCGGGCTACTTCGACAACGTCCCCGGCGGCACGGCGCACGACTTCCGCCGCCGCTCGGTGCGCATGCTCGAGGACCTCGGCATCTCCGTCGAGTTCAGCCACCACGAGGCGGGGCCCGGCCAGAACGAGATCGACCTGCGCTACGCGGACGCCCTCACCACCGCGGACAACATCATGACCTTCCGCACGGTCATCAAGGAGGTGGCCATCGAGCAGGGCGTCTACGCGACGTTCATGCCGAAGCCCCTCGCGGCGCAGCCCGGCAGCGGCATGCACACGCACATGTCGCTGTTCGAGGGCGACGTCAACGCGTTCTACGCGTCCGGCGCCGAGTACCAGCTCTCCACGATCGGCCGCCAGTTCATCGCGGGCCTGCTCAAGCACGCGCCCGAGATCACGGCCGTCACGAACCAGTTCGTGAACAGCTACAAGCGGCTCTGGGGCGGCGGCGAGGCCCCCAGCTTCGTCACGTGGGGGCACAACAACCGGTCCGCCCTCGTGCGCGTGCCCCTCTACAAGCCCAACAAGGGCAACAGCTCGCGCGTCGAGTACCGCGCCATCGACTCGGCGGCGAACCCGTACCTGTCCTTCTCGCTCATGCTGGCCGCGGGCCTCAAGGGCATCGAGGAGGGCTACGAGCTCCCGGCCGAGGCCGAGGACAACGTGTGGAGCCTGAGCGACGCCGAGCGACGCGCCCTCGGGTATGCGCCGCTGCCGTCGAGCCTCGACCACGCCATCCAGCTCATGGAGCGCTCCGAGCTCGTCGCCGAGACGCTGGGGGAGCAGGTGTTCAACTACGTGCTGCTCAACAAGCGGCAGGAGTGGCGCGACTACCGCGCCCAGGTGACGCCGTACGAGCTGCGCTCCAACCTCGAGATGCTCTGACGCGGATCACCGTCCCGCCCACCCGCATCCGCACCGACATCCGACGACGAGGCCGGAGACCCCGATGAGACGCGGTCAGACCCTGATCGGCGCCCTGGCGCGCGCCGGCTTCGCGCGCCTGAGCGAGGTCGGCGCGACGCTGGCGGAGGCGGCGGAGCTCGCGGGCTGGCCCGAGTCCGACCTCGTGGACGCGCTCACGCCGAGCGCGGACCCCGACGCCGCGCTCGACGCGCTCGTGCAGCTGCTGCGGATCGACCCCGCGCGGACGCGCGCCGTCCTCGCCGACGACGATGCGCGCCACCGGCTGGCGCGGGTGCTGGGCTCCTCGCACGGGCTCGCCGACTTCCTGACCCGCCATCCGGCCGAGCTCGACGCGTTCGCCCGAGCGCTCGGTCACGCCCCCGCTCCCGACGACGTGCGGGAGCAGCTCCTCGACGCCGTCGGCGCGTTGGACGGGGTGGCTGCCCTCACGGGCACGGAGGCCCGCGCGGCGC
Organism: Clavibacter capsici; assembly: GCF_001280205.1. Classification (NCBI taxonomy): domain Bacteria; kingdom Bacillati; phylum Actinomycetota; class Actinomycetes; order Micrococcales; family Microbacteriaceae; genus Clavibacter; species Clavibacter capsici. Next base: position 1,668,673 of record NZ_CP012573.1, read on the forward strand.
TCCGGATCCGGTATCGCGCGCTCGTCGCGCGCGTCGCCGCGTGGGACCTGGTTCACCCCGATCCGCTCGTCGCCGTGCGCCCCGTCACCGCGTCCCTCGCCGACCTCGCGGGGGCGGCGCTCGAGGCGTCCCTGGCCGTCGCGCGGGCCGAGCTCTCGGCCGCGGGCACCTTCGGCCGCGCGCGACCCGAGGAGATCCGGGCCACCCGGCTCGCCGTCATCGGCATGGGCAAGGCCGGGGCCCGCGAGCTCAACTACGTCAGCGACGTCGACGTGATCTTCGTCGCGGAGGCCGCGACCGACGCCGCGGGCGAGCCGCTCATCGAGCCCCACCGCGCCGTCGAGCTCGCCACGCGCCTCGCCGTCCTCACCATGCGCGGAATCGACGAGCACGAGGTCGAGCCGGCGCTGTGGGAGGTCGACGCCAACCTCCGGCCCGAGGGCAAGGCGGGCGCGCTGGTCCGCACGCTCGACTCCCACCTCGCGTACTACGACCGCTGGGCGAAGGACTGGGAGTTCCAGGCCCTGCTCAAGGCCCGTCCGCTCGCCGGCGACGTCGAGCTGGGGGAGCGGTACGCCGAGGCCGTCGCGCCGCTCGTGTGGTCGAGCGCGTCGCGCGAGGGGTTCGTGGGCCAGGTGCAGCGCATGCGCACGCGCGTCACGGACAACATCCCCGCCGACCAGCTCCACCAGCAGATCAAGCTCGGCCCGGGCGGGATCCGCGACATCGAGTTCACCGTGCAGCTCCTCCAGCTCGTGCACGGCCAGACCGACGAGGAGGTGCGGCACCGCGGCACGCTGCCCGCGCTGATCGCCCTGGCCGACGGCGGCTACATCGGCCGCACCGAGGCGGGGGACTTCGCGCGCGACTACCGGTACCTGCGCCTCCTCGAGCACCGCCTCCAGCTCGACCGGCTGCACCGGACGCACCTCATGCCCACGGACGAGGAGCGGCTGCGGGTCCTCGCGCGCAGCACGGGCCTCGACGGCAGGGCCGAGGAGCTCACCGCGCGCTGGACGGCGACGAAGACGCGCGTGCGCACCCTGCACGAACGGCTCTTCTACCGGCCGCTCCTCGCCGCCGTCGCCTCGCTCCCGGAGGAGACCCTCGCGCTCACGAGCGACCAGGCCGCCGCCCGCCTGTCCGCCATCGGCTTCGTCGACGCGCGGGGCGCGCTCGCGCACATCCGGGCGCTGACCCAGGGCGTCTCGCGCAGCTCCGCGATCCAGCGCCACCTGCTCCCGGTCCTCCTGCAGTGGTTCGCGGACGGCCCGGATCCCGACCACGGCCTGCTCGCGTTCCGCCGCCTCAGCGAGGCGCTGGGGGAGGCGACCTGGTTCCTCCGCATGCTGCGCGACTCGTCCGGCGCGGCGCAGCGGCTGGCGCAGGTGCTGTCGGGATCCCGGTACGTCTCGGAGCTCCTCGATCGCGTCCCCGAGGCCGCTGCCTGGCTCGCCCGTGACGAGGACCTCCGGCCGCGCACGTGGGCGGCGCTCGAGGAGGAGGCCGTCGCGACGGTCAACCGCCATCCCACGGCGGACGCCGCGGCCGCCGCGCTCCGCACGCTCCGCCGGCGCGAGATCCTCCGGCTCGCCATCGGGGCCATCGTCGGCGTCACGCACGTGGAGACGCTCGGGCCGTCGCTCGCGGACATCACGACGGCGACGCTGCGGGGCGTGATGCGCGCCATCCGTCGCGAGGACGGGCCCTGGCCCGAGTTCGCCGTCGTCGCGATGGGCCGCTACGGCGGCGCCGAGCTGGGCTTCGGATCCGACGCCGACGTCATGCACGTGTACCGACCGATCGCCGGAATGGACCCGGAGCTCGCCCAGCGTCGGGCCCAGCTCATCGTCTCCGAGCTCACGCGGCTCACCGAGGACTCGCGCCTCCCGCTCGACCTCGACACGGGGCTCCGGCCCGAGGGACGGAACGGTCCCGTCGTCCGCTCGTTCGCCTCCTACCGCGCCTACTACGAGCGCTGGTCGCTCACGTGGGAGGCGCAGGCCCTGCTCCGCGCACGCGGCGTCGTCGGCGACAGCGGGCTCATCGCCGACTTCACGGAGCTGGCCGACCGCTTCCGGTACCCGGCCGGCATCGGCGAGGCCGACGTGCGCGAGATCAAGCGCATCAAGGCGCGCGTCGAGAACGAGCGGCTGCCGCAGGGCGCGGATCCGACCCGGCACCTGAAGCTCGGCCGCGGATCGCTCAGCGACGTCGAGTGGCTCGTGCAGCTGATCCAGCTGCGGCACGCCCACGCGCATGCCGCCCTGCGCACGCCGACGACCCTGGGCGCCCTGGACGCCGCCGTCGCAGCCGGGCTCGTGGACGAGGAGGACGCGGCCCGGCTCCGGGACGCCTGGCTGCTGGCGTCCCGCGTGCGCTCGGCCATGACGCTGTGGACCAACCGCACGGCCGACGTGCTGCCCGCCGACCGCGCCGCGCTCGACGCCATCGCCCGGCTGCTGGAGTACCCGCCCGGCTCGGCATCGGTGCTCGAGGAGGAGTACCTGGGCGTGACGCGGCGGTCGCGCGCCGTCTTCGAGCGGCTCTTCTACGGCCTGGACGACCGGCCGGAGCCGCGCGGCGCCTGATCCGTCCGGAGCACGGGCCCGGGTCACCGCATCCGTCCCCGCGCACGACGACGGGCCGCCCTCCCGGAGGAGGACGGCCCGTGCGTCACGCGCCCCGATGAGGAGCGCCGGCGGGATCAGACGCCGTAGTACAGCTCGAACTCGAACGGGTGCGGGCGCTGCGCGAGGGGCTTGATCTCCATCTCGCGCTTGTACTCGATCCACGTCTCGATGAGGTCGGGCGTGAACACGTTGCCCGCGGTGAGGAACTCGTGGTCCGCCTCGAGCGCCTCGAGCGCGGCTCCGAGCGACGCGGGCACCTGCGGGATGTTCTTGGCCTCCTCGGGCGGGAGCTCGTAGAGGTCCTTGTCGACGGGCTCGTGCGGCTCGATGCGGTTCTTGATGCCGTCGATGCCGGCCATGAGCTGCGCGGCGAACGCGAGGTACGGGTTGCTCGACGCGTCGGGCGCGCGGAACTCGATGCGCTTCGCCTTCGGGTTCGTGCCCGTGATCGGGATGCGGATCGAGGCCGAGCGGTTGCCCGCCGAGTAGACGAGGTTCACGGGCGCCTCGAAGCCGGGCACGAGGCGGTGGTAGGAGTTCACCGTCGGGTTCGTGAAGGCGAGGATCGCCGGAGCGTGCTTGAGGATGCCGCCGATGTACCAGCGCGCGACGTCCGACAGGCCGCCGTAGCCGGCCTCGTCGTAGAACAGCGGCTTGCCGTCGTTCCAGAGCGACTGGTGCGTGTGCATGCCCGAGCCGTTGTCGCCGAAGAGCGGCTTCGGCATGAACGTGGCCGTCTTGCCCCACTGCTCCGCCGTGTTCTTGACGATGTACTTGAACTTCAGGATGTCGTCCGCCGCGTGCACCATCGTGTCGAAGCGGTAGTTGATCTCGGCCTGTCCGCCCGTGCCCACCTCGTGGTGCGCGCGCTCGAGGATGAGGCCGGCGTCGATCAGCTTGAGGCTGATGTCGTCACGCAGGTCGGCCTGCTTGTCGACCGGGCTGACGGGGAAGTAGCCGCCCTTGTACGGCGTCTTGTTGCCGAGGTTGCCGCCCTCCTCCTCGCGTCCCGAGTTCCAGGCGCCCTCCTCGGAGTCGACCGAGTAGAAGCTCGTGTGCTGGTTCACCTCGTAGCGGACGTCGTCGAAGATGTAGAACTCGGCCTCGGGCGCGAAGAACGCGGTGTCGGCGATGCCGGACGCGGCGAGGAACTTCTCGGCCTTCTTGGCCACCTGGCGCGGGTCGCGGGCGTAGATCTCGCCGTTGCGGGGGTTGTAGATGTCGAACACCATGATGAGGGTGCGCTCGATGCGGAACGGGTCGATGTACGCCGTCGTCACGTCGGGGATGAGCTGCATGTCCGACTCGTGGATGCTCGCGAAGCCGCGGATGGACGAGCCGTCGAACAGCTGGCCGACGGAGAAGAACTCCTCGTCGACGGTGGACGCGGGGATGTTGAAGTGCTGCTGCACCCCGGGCAGGTCGGTGAACCGGATATCGAGGAACTTGACGTCGGTGTCCTTGATGAACGCGAGCACCTCGGATGAGTCTCTGAACATGTGGTGTCTCCAAAAGGGGGCCGGAGCGGATGAGACTGACGGTTTCAGCCTCTCCGACCCTAGGGGGAAGGGGTTACCTCGCCATAACCGCCGTGTTTCCGCGATGTTACGCAGCCTCGCCCGGGCGCGTCGGGGACCGCTCCCATGCCCGCGGATCAGGGCTCCCACCGGCCTCGCGCCTAGGATCGGGAGGTGCCCGCGACTCCCACGACCCCCGACCTCGGCGACCCCGGCCGCAACCGATGGCCGGGGGAGCGGCTCGGCCTCCCGGAGCGCGGTCGCGGCTCGGTGGCCCGGGCCGGCCGGCGCATCGTCGGGATCTGCATCGACTGGGGCCTCGCGGTCCTCGTCTCGTGGGCCTTCTTCGCGTACGACCCGACGGCGACCCTCGTGATCTTCGCGGTCATGCAGTACGTCCTCGTCGTCACCCTGGGCGGCAGCGTCGGGCACGTCGTGCTCGGCATGCGCGTCCGGCCCCTCGGGGGCGGCTACGTGTCGCTCTGGCGGCCCGCCCTGCGCACCGTGCTCATCTGCCTCGTCGTGCCCGCGGTCGTGTGGAACGCCGACCAGCGCGGGCTCCACGACGTGTTCTCCGGCACGGTGCTCGTCCGCACGTCCTGACGGCCGACGCGTGCCCGCGGAGCGGGTCAGCCGGGCTCGCACCCCAGGTAGACGAGCTCCGGGTCCACGCCGCCGAGCACCACGCGAGCGGGCGAGCCGGCACGGACCGCGCCGAGCTCGCGGCTCTCGGTCTCCCGGCCGTCATCCGACCTCCCCGTCGTCACCTCGAAGCGGGCGAGGGCAGCGCTGCAGTCCTCCGGGGCCGTCATGTCCAGCAGCGTGCAGTTGCTCGCGTCCACGCACTCGCTCGCGCGCGACGCGGGATCCCGCACCTGGACGATGCTCGCCCCCTGCGTCAGGTCCGCGCCGATGGTGGTGAACTGCGCGCGGGTCGAGTCCTGGAAGGTGACCAGCACCACTAGGACCCCCGCGAGCGCGCACACCGCGGCGATGGACGGGCCCAGGCCGCGGCGGGCGAGCTCACGTCGGGATCGGCCGTAGGGGTGGCGGCGCTCGGTCGGGGCTGCGGGTCGCGCGGGCGGCGTCGACGAGGGGGCAGGCCGTCCCTCCCGGGTGTCCCCGCCGACGCGCTCGGCCCCGACGCGCTGACGGAGGTGCAGCGCGTCGCGAGCGAGCGTCAGCTGGACGAACCGCTCGTGCGCGACGCGGAGCTGCTGCGGCGTCGCGCCGGGGAGGCGATCCGGGTGCGTGTCCCGTGCGTGCCGCGCATACGCCCGGTTGACGGCCGTGCGATCGGCGTCCACGTCGACGCCCAGCAGCGCCGCGGCGAGGACCCGATCCATGCGCTCAGTCTGCGCCGGGGACCGGGCCCGCGCAAACGCCCGTCGGCCGGGGGATCAGCGTGCGCGCGACGGACGCACCTTGAAGGGGTCGACGCCCTTCGGGATCGGCATGCTGTTCTGGCCGAGCGAGGTGAGCCGGTTGTTGACGGCAAGGACCTCGGCCTTGGTGATGGTGCGGGGGAAGCGCTGCAGGCGGCCCGCGAGCTTGTGCAGCTCGACGGAGTCCGCGTCCGGTCCGACGAACACGAAGTGGACCGGGACGTTGGGGAGGACGCGGGCGATCTTGCGGCGCTCGTCCTCGAGCATGCGCGTGGTCCGGCTCTTCGGTCCCTCGCCGATGAGCGCGACGCCCGGACGCCCCACCGCCCGGTAGACGGCGTCCTGCGACTTGCCGTTGACGGCGACGGGCATCTCGCTGCCCACCCATCCGCGCTTCAGGGAGCTGCGTAGCACGACGCCGACGGCTCCCGGCTGGCCCTTGATCTGGAGGTACGCCGCACGCTCGGCCTTGCGCCCGAGGACGATGAGGAAGGCGAGCACGCCCGCGAACAGGCCGGCGATCACGAAGAGGATGCCGGTGAGCCAGTTGCCGCCCGTGGCGAACACCGCCAGCAGGACGCCGACGACGAGGGGGCCGAGCAGCGCCAGGAGCATCCACCAGACGGAGCTCTTGTCGTACCGCCGGGTCATCTGGAAGACCTGCCACATCTGCTTGATGCGGCCGGGTTCCTTGGGCGCCTTCGGAGAGGCTGTCTTGCGGGCCATGGTGCTCAGGATACCGGTGCGCGACGCGCTCCCGGAACGGCGCCGAGCGGGACGGGCCCGGATGGCTGCCCGCAGCCACCCCTCGTCCCTCACAGGAGCGCTCATCCGCGTCGATGCCACGCATGCGCGCCCGGTGGGCCCCGTCCAGCCACCCGCACGGCACCCTCGCCCGCGGGACCGCACCTCCCCTGCGTGGTGGTGGCGAGTGCGGCGGTCCACGGAGGAGAGGGCGAGAGGCGATGCGCGACGGACGGGCTCGGAGGGGTGGCGGAGGGTCGTCCTCCGGGCGGCGGCGGGGCGAACCCGCTGCCGTGGACGACGGGGGCGGGGTCGCCGAGCGGGGGTCGCGTGGCCCCGTGCGACGGCGGAGCAGGGGTGCCCCGTCGGAGGGCGCTCCGCTCGTCGCGGGCTACCGCCTCATCCGGCTGGTGGGGACCGGCAGGTCCTGCGCGGTGCACCTCGGCCGGCCGGAGCGCGCCGCGGATCCCGGGCCGGCGGCGAACGTGGCCGTCAAGATCGTGCCGGCGACCGACCTCAGTCGCGGGGAGGCGGAGGTGGCGGCGCTGCAGTCCGTCGTGTCGGAGCACGTGGTCGCCCTGCTGGACGTGGCGACGCTCGCGGACGGGAGCCTGTGCGTCGTCCAGTCGCTGGGTGCCCGCGGCACCGCCGCGGCCTTCGTCGCACGGCGGGGGAGCCTGACGCCCGGCGAGACCGTGACCCTCGTCGTGTCCGTGCTCCGCGGTCTGGGCGACCTGCACGAGGCCGGGCTCGCCCACGGCGCCCTCGACCTGACCCACGTGGTCATCGACGCGTCGGGACGCCCGTTGCTCGGGGGCCTCGGATCCTCGCGCCCGCTCTCCGTCGGCGCCGCGGGTGCGGACCCGGGCCACGGCGATCCCCTGCAGCAGGACCTGACGAGGGTGTCGAGGATCGTCGACGCCCTCCGCGACCCCCTCGACGCCCGCGGCGCGGTGTCGCACGCCAGGTGGGACGCGTGGCTCGAGCTGCTCGACTCCGTCATCCACGGCGAGTCCGACCTCACAGCGCACGACCTGGCGGATCGGCTCCTCGACGTGGCCGACGCCGCACCCCTGGCGGACGCGGTCGGAGGACAGCGCGTCGAGGACGTCGACGTCCGCGACGCGGGCACCGCGCACACCGCGAGCACCGCCGAGCGTCCGCGCGGGACGGGAGGGACGGGCGTGCGGCCTCGCGGCGCCGCGAGGCCGACCGGCCCCGGGGCGCGTCGGCACCGGGCGCTTCGGGAATCGCCGCCACGACGGGCTGCCCTGCGGGCGATCGCGCTGCGCCGGTCGATGCGGCGCGAGCTCGGCGCGGTCCGTCCACGGGTGTGGGCGATGGGGGCCTCGGCGCTCCTGCTGCTCGTCGTCGGCGGGGTCGGGCTGCCCCTGTTGACGGACGCCGCGCACGGCGAGGGCGCCGGGACCACGACGACGACACCGCCGGACCCCGCATCGACAGAGGCACCGAGCGCGCCTCCGTCCTCCGTCCCGGACACGACGGACGCGGACTCCGCCGCGGCATCCGACCCGGATCCCGACCTGGCGGCACCGGCGCTGCTCCGGATGAGGGCGGCGTGCCTCCGACAGGCGGATCCGGCCTGCGTGAGCACCGTCGACGAGGCGGGCTCGGCGCTGGAGGACGCCGACCGGACGACGATCGTGGCGGGCGATCGCGACCGCCTGGACGACGGCGCGCTCCATGCCACGGACCTGCTGGCACCGGCGCGACGGATGGGGGACGGCGCGATCGTGGAGCTGCGCCCGGGGCCTGCAGCGGGAGCCGACGCGCAGGGAGGCCCCGGACGCCGAACGGCCTCCCTCCTGATGGTCAGGGGGGAGGCCGGGTGGCGGATCAGGGACCTGATGGACGACCGGTGAGGGCCGTCGATCCGGTTCCGGGGATCAGATGCCCAGGTCGGCGTCGAAGGCGCCGGCCTCGAGGCGGTTCTTCACGGCCACGAGGAAGCGGGACGCGTCGGCGCCGTCGACGATCCGGTGGTCGTAGGACAGCGCGAGGTACACGGTCGACCGGATGGCGATGGTGTCCTGGCCGTCCGCCGTGATGACCACGGGGCGCTTGGTGACGATGCCCGTGCCCAGGATCGCCGACTGCGGCAGGAACACGACGGGCGTGTCGAACAGCGCGCCTCGGGACCCCGTGTTGGTGAGCGTGAAGGTGCCACCGGCCAGCTCGTCGGGGGACAGCTTGTTGTCCCGCGTGCGCGCGGCGAGGTCGGCGATCTCCGACGCGAACTGGGCGAGGTTCTTGCCCTCCGCGTTCTTCACCACGGGGGTGAGGAGGCCGCGCTCCGTGTCGACCGCGATGCTGATGTTCTCGTGGTCGGGGTAGACGATGCTGTCGCCGTCGACCGTCGCGTTGACGACCGGGTAGGCCTTGAGCGCCTCGGCGGCGGCCAGCGCGAAGAACGGCAGGAACGAGAGCTTCACGCCGGTCTTCTCGAGGAAGTCGCCCTTCACGCGGTCGCGGAAGCGCGCCACCTTCGTGACGTCCACCTCGACCACCGAGGTGAGCTGCGCGGTGGACTGCATCGACACCACGGCGCGGTCCGCGATGAGCTTCCGCATGCGCGACATCTTGGCGGTGGTGCCACGGAGCGGCGACGTCTCCAGCGGTGCGGCCACGGGGGCGGCAGCAGCGGCCGTGGGAGCGGACTTCGCGGACGCGGCGGCCTCCGCAGCGGCGAGGACGTCCTCCTTGCGGATGCGTCCCCCCACACCGGTGCCGGTCACGGAGCTGATGTCGACGCCGCGCTCGTTGGCGAGCTTGCGCACCAGCGGCGTGACGTAGCCGGCGTTGCCGGACGCGGCGGGAGCCGGCGCGGCGGCAGGAGCTGCGGCGACCGGGGCGGGCGTCGCAGGTGCCGGGGCTGCGGGAGCGGGTGCCGGGGCCTCCGCGGGGGCGGGCGCCTCCTGGGCGGCGGCGGGCGCGGGCTCGGGCTCGACGGGCGCGGGCGCCTGGGAGTCGTCGTCCGCCTCGGTGGACGGCGTGACCTGGTCGTCGACGGCCTCCTCGGCCGGCTCCTCCTGCTGCTCGGGCTCGGCCTGCGCCGCGGGCTCCTCGGCGGGCGCGTCGCCGCCGCCCGAGCCGTCGCCGATGCGGACGAGGACGGCGCCGACCTCGACGGTCTCGTCCTCCTGGACGAGGATCTCCTCGATCACGCCCGCCACGGGGGAGGGGATCTCGGTGTCGACCTTGTCGGTCGACACCTCGAGCAGGGGCTCGTCGACCTCGACGTGGTCGCCGACGTTCTTGAGCCAGCGGGTCACCGTGCCCTCGGTGACGCTCTCGCCGAGTGCGGGGAGGTTGACGGATTCGCTCATGGGGTTGTCTCCTTCAGGCCCGACTCCGGACCCGGCTTGTGTGTCGGTGTTGGCAGGGTGCTACAGGGCGTGCAGAGGGGTACCGGCGAGGGCCAGGTGGGCCTCCCCGAGCGCCTCGTTCTGAGTGGGGTGGGCGTGCACCAGGTTGGCGACGTCCTCGGGGTAGGCCTCCCAGTTCACGATGAGCTGGCCCTCGCCGATGAGCTCGCCGACGCGCGCGCCGATCATGTGGATGCCGACGACCGGGCCGTCCTGCACCCGGACGACCTTGACGGAGCCGGCCGTGCCGATGATCGAGCTCTTGCCGTTGCCGCCGAGGTTGTACTCGTAGCTGGAGACCTTGTCGGCGCCGAACTTCTCGACGGCCTTGGCCTCGCTGTAGCCGACGCTCGCGACCTCGGGGTCGGAGTAGGTGACCTTGGGGATGTTGATGTCGTCGACGACGACGGGCTTGTTGCCCGCGATCTCCTCGGCGACGAAGATGCCCTGCTGGAAGCCGCGGTGCGCGAGCTGCAGGCCGGGGACGATGTCGCCGACGGCGTAGACGCCGGGGACGCTGGTCTGGAGGCGCTCGTCCGTCAGGACGAAGCCGCGGTCGGTCTTCACGCCGGCCTCCTCGAAGCCGAGGCCCTGGGTAGCGGGGCCGCGGCCGACGGCGACGAGCAGGATGTCCGCGTCGAAGGCGGTGCCGTCATCGAGGGTGACCTGCACGCCCTGGTCGTCCTGCGTGACCGACTTGAAGCGCACGCCGAGCGAGAACGCGATGCCGCGCTTGCGGAAGGCGCGCTCGAACTGCTTGCTGATCGACTCCTCCTCGTTGGGGACGAGGTGCGGGAGGGCCTCGATGATCTGCACGTCGACGCCGAACGAGCGCCAGACGGAGGCGAACTCCACGCCGATGACGCCGCCGCCGAGGATGGCGACCTTCTTGGGGATGTAGTCGAGCTCGAGGGCCTGCTCGCTCGTGATGACGCGGCCGCCGATCTCGAGGCCGGGGAGGGTGCGCGAGTAGGAGCCCGTCGCGAGCACGATGCTCTTCCCCGTGATGGTCTGGTCGCCGACCTGCACGATGGTGCCGGAGGTCAGGCGGCCCTCGCCCTCGATCACGGTGATGCCGCGGGCCTTGATGAGGCCCTGGAGGCCCTTGTACTTGCTGGCGACGATGGCCTCGCGGTACGCCGTGACGCGCGCGATGTCCACCCCGTCGAACGTGACGTTGACGCCGTACTTCTCCGACTCCCGCGAGACGTCGGCCACCTCGGCCGAGTGCAGGAGGGCCTTGGTGGGGATGCAGCCGCGGTGGAGGCACGTGCCGCCCAGCTTGCCCTTCTCCACGAGGCCCACGGTCTTGCCCAGCTGCACCGCTCGGAGGGCGGCCGCGTAGCCACCGCTCCCGCCGCCGAGCACCACCACGTCAAAGTTCTGTTCCGACACCCAGGATCTCCCTCGTATGCATCAAGGTCGTCTCATGCGACCGCCCGACCGGGCAGGCGCGGGACCCCCTCAGGAGGCCTATCCGAGCCTACTACGCGCGTGAAAACCCGGCAGCCAGGGCCAGGAGCGTGCGCACCGCGACGCCGGTCGGGCCCTTCCCGGTGAAGCCGTGCCCGCCCGCCTTGTTGTGCGACGGGCCGGCGATGTCGATGTGCGCCCACGGGATGCGCGGGGCGTCCTCGGCGTCGCTCGTCCGGCCGACGAACTCCTTGAGGAACACGCCGGCGACGAGCATGCCCCCCGCGGGGTTGCCCGGCTTGACGTTCGCGATGTCGGCGACGTCCGAGTTGAGCAGCGCGCGCATCTCCTCGGGCAGCGGCATGCCCCACATGCTCTCGCCCTGCTCGCGGGCCGCGTCGAGGAGGCGCGCCACGAGCGCGTCCTCGCCCATGACCGCGGAGTACCGCTCTCCGAGCGCGACGACCTGGGCTCCCGTGAGCGTCGCGATGTCGACGATGGCGTCGGGGTGCTCCTCGCTCGCGGCGACGATGCCGTCGGCCATGACCAGGCGGCCCTCGGCGTCGGTGTTGAGCACCTCCACCGTCGTGCCGCCGCGCATGCGCAGGACGTCGTCGGGGCGGATGGCGGAGCCGGACGGCATGTTCTCGGCGATGCAGAGCCACGCCGTCAGCCGCACGGGCAGCTGCAGGCGCGCGGCCGCGACGACGACCTCGAGGATCGTGGCGGCGCCGGTCATGTCGTACTTCATGCCGATCATGGGGACGGCGGGCTTCAGGGAGATGCCGCCGGTGTCGTAGGTGATGCCCTTGCCGACGAGCGCGAGGTGGCGCGTGGCGCCGGCGGGGGAGTACGCGACCTTCACGAGGCGGGGCGGGCGGGTGGATCCCTGGCCGACGCCCAGGATGCCGCCGAAGCCGTCGGCCGCGAGCGCCTCCTCGTCCCACACGCGGACGTCGATCGGCAGCCCCGACGCGCGCGCCTCGACGGCGTCGACGAAGGTCGCGGGGTAGAGGTCGAGGGGCGGGGTGTTGACGAGGTCCTTGGTGCCGGCCACGGCGTCGGCGACGGCGACGGCGCGCGCCACGGCCTCGTCCGCGTCCTCCGCGGTCCACGAGGTGCCCTGCGCCGCCACGACGATCGCGGAGGCGCGCGGCTTCTGGCCGGCGAGGGAGTCGTGGCGGTAGGAGTCGAAGGCGTAGACGCCGAGCGCCGCCCCCTCGAGCACCGCGGTGAGCTCCTCGAGCGACGTGACGGGGACCGCGACCGCGACCCGCTCCACGCCGCGCAGCTGGCGGGTGGCGGAGCCGACGGCGTAGCGGAGCGCGACCGCGTCGAGCGGGGCGGACCCGACGCCGACGAGCGCGATCGCGCGGGCCGACGTGCCGGTGGCCGCCACGCGGACGACCTCGTCGCGCGCGCCCGTGACGCCGAGCGCCGGCAGGCCCGCCTCGTCGAGCTCCAGCCCGTCCGGCAGGTGCAGCCGGACGCCCTCCTTCTCGCTGGAGACGGCGACGACGAGGACGTCGGCCTCGATGTCGACGGCGCGGTCGGGGGACACGGAGAGGAGGGGAGTGGTCATGGGCGACGAGCCTATCGACGCGGGACGACAGGGGGCCGCGTCCGCGCCGAGGCGGAGCCCGGGCCGCCGCGCGGGAAGGCGGGCGCGCGTGTTCGCTCTCGGCGGCACGGACCGGCCGCCCTCCGCGAGGGGCCGTCGGAGGCGCGGCCTAGAGTGGATCCATGGCTGACGCGGACGGACTGTACGAGATCGACACCGACATCGGCGAGGTCCCCACCGGCCTGCCCCTGGTCGCCGGGCTCACCGGGTTCTCGGACGCCGGATCCGGCGTCTCGCAGGTCAGCGAGTACCTGCTGAGCACGCTGAGCCACCGCGACGTCCTCCGCTTCGACACCGACACGCTGCTCGACTACCGCGCCCGCCGTCCCACCATCTACTTCGACCAGGACCACCTCGCGGACTACCGTCCCGCGCGCCTCGCCCTCTACCTCGCCCACGACGAGATCGGCCAGCCGTTCCTCCTCCTCACGGGCTTCGAGCCGGACTTCCGGTGGGAGGCCTTCACCGCCGCGGTCATCGGCATCGTCGAGCGCTACCGCATCTCGACGACGACGTGGGTGCACAGCATCCCCATGCCCGTGCCGCACACGCGCGACATCAACGTCACGGTGAGCGGGAACCGCACGGAGCTCATCGACGCGCTGAGCGTGTGGAAGCCGCACACGCAGGTCCCCGCGAACGCGCTCCACCTGGTGGAGCACCGCCTGCACGACGCCGGGCACCCCGTGGCCGGGTTCGTCCTGCTGGTGCCGCACTACCTGGCAGACACGGAGTTCCCGCTCGCCGCGGTCGCGGCGCTCGAGAGCATCAGCGCCGCCACGGGGCTGATCTTCCCCACCGACCGCCTCCGCGAGGAGGGTCGCGACTTCGTCGGGCGCATCGACGAGCAGGTCGCCGGCAACCAGGAGCTGGCGCGTCTCGTCACCACGCTCGAGGAGCGCTACGACAGCTACATGGAGGACACGCCGCTCAAGTCGCCGCTGACCGACGAGGACGGTGCCCTGCCGACGGCCGACGAGATCGCCGCCGAGCTGGAGAAGTTCCTCGCACGTCGTCGCCCCGGCGACGGCGACGCGGCCTGACGATCCGGGCTCCATCCGCACTCCCGGCGAGGCCGTCGGCGAGGTGATCCGGGCGTCGGTATCCTCGTCCCGATGACCACCCGCCGCGCCCGCATCGTCCTCGGCGTCGCGATGGCGGCGTACCTCTCCTCGGTCCTCCAGCGCGGGTCCCTCGGGATCGCCTCGGTCGAGGCGGGCGAGCGCTTCCACGCATCCGCCTCCCTCCTCTCGACCCTCGCGGTCACGCAGCTCGTCGTCTACGCGGCGCTGCAGGTGCCGGTGGGCGTGCTCATCGACCGGGTCGGCCCGCGTGCGCTCCTCGCGAGCGGCGCCCTGCTCATGGTGACCGGCCAGGTCACCCTCGCCCTCTCCACGTCCCTCGAGGTGGCGGTGCTCGGCCGCATGCTGGTCGGCGCGGGCGACGCCATGACCTTCGTCTCGGGCCTGCGCCTCATCAACTCCTGGTTCTCGGGCCCCCGGGTCCCCGTGATCTCCCAGTGGTTCGCGAACGTCGGGCAGCTCGGCCAGGTGCTCTCGGCCATCCCCCTGTCGATCGTGCTGCACACCGCCGGATGGACACCGGCCTTCCTCGGCTCGGCCTCCGTGGCCGTCGTCGCGCTGATCGCGGTCCTCGTCGCGGTGCGCGACCGGCCGACCGGCGACGCCCCGCCGCCGCGCGTCCCCTGGGGTGACTCGATGCGCGAGCTCGGCCGGAGCCTCCGTCGACCCGGCACGCAGCTGGGGTTCTGGTCGCACTTCGTGACGCAGTCCTCCGGCGTCGTGTTCAGCCTCCTCTGGGGCTTCCCGTTCCTCGTCGGCGCGCTGGGCTACAGCCCCGCTCTCGCGAGCGGCCTCCTCATCGTCATCGTGGCGGCGGGCATGGTCGTCGGGCCGGTAATCGGGATCCTCACGGGCCGCTTCCCCTTCCGCCGCTCCAACCTCGTGCTCGGGATCGTCGTCATGATGGGCATCGCATGGGGGGTGCTGCTCCTCTGGCCCGGGGTGCCGCCGCTGCCCGTGGTGGTCCTCGTCGTGGTCGCGATCGGCATCGGCGGCCCCGGCTCCCAGGTGGGGCTGGACTTCGCGCGCACCTTCAACCCGCCGCGGAGCCTCGGGGCGGCGTCCGGGATCGTGAACGTGGCCGGCTTCACCGCGAGCTTCACGATGATGCTGCTCATCGGCATCGCCCTCGACGTGCAGGACGGGATCCGCGTGGCGGGGGGAGAGCCGAGCGACCTCTACTCCCTCGACTCCTTCCGGCTCGCGTTCGCCGTGCAGTACCTCGTGGTCGGAGCCGGGGCGGTCATGCTCGTGCGCACCAGGCGACGCACCCGGCGCGCGCTGGCGGACGAGGGAATACGCGTGGGGCCCCTCTGGGTTGCCTACCTCGACCGGCGTCGACGCCTCCGCGCGTGACGTCGGCCCGCCGGTGGGCGGCGATGGCTCGTCGGCGCGCCCATCCGTGCAATAATCAGATACGGACCCGTTCATGTCCCGCATCTCGCACCGCCCCGGTGGTGCACGATCCGCGGACTTGACATGGGTCCTAGCAATGTCCGAAAACAACCCCGACCCACCTCCGGCAGGTCACCCCGCAGCAGCACCGCGGAGCGCACGACCGGTCGTCGTGGGGACGAAAGGTGTTCGCATGGCCACCCCCTCCACCCCGTCCGCCACCCTGGACGCGGCCGCCGCGACCGGCACGGCCGACGACGCCGCGACGGGGGAGGCGAAGGCACCCGCGAAGCGCGCGCCCGCCCGCACCTCCGCGGCCGCGAAGACCGCCGCCACGAAGGCCCCCGCGGCCAAGACCACCACCGCGAAGGCGCCGACCAAGGCCGCCGCCGCCAAGGCCGCAGCCGCGGAGGCCGCCCCCGCCGAGTCGGAGGCGCCCGCGAAGGCACCCACCGCCCGAGCCAAGGCCGCCGCCGCGAAGAAGGCCGCTGCCGCATCCGGTGAGCCCGCGCCCGCTAAGGCGCCCCGCAAGGCCGCCGCGAAGAAGACCGACACGGCCGACGGCCCCGGAGACGCGTCCGAGGAGGACGCCGAGGAGGTCGTCGTCCCGGTCGCAGACGACGACACCGAGGACGAGGTCGTCGAGGACGGCGCCCCGAAGCCGCCCGTCGTGCTCGAGCCGCTCCCCACCGGCGCCATGGTGCTGTCGAACAAGGAGGAGGACGAGGACGTCCCCGTCTACTCGACGACCATCACGGGCGCCACGGCCGATCCGGTCAAGGACTACCTCAAGCAGATCGGCAAGGTCGCGCTGCTCAACGCCGCGGAGGAGGTCGAGCTCGCCATGCGCATCGAGGCGGGCCTCTTCGCCGAGGACAAGCTGGCGAACACGCCCGGCATCTCCCGCGAGCTGGAGCGCGAGCTCCGCTGGGTCGCGCGCGACGGCCAGCGCGCGAAGAGCCACCTGCTCGGCGCCAACCTCCGCCTCGTGGTCAGCCTCGCCAAGCGCTACACGGGTCGTGGCATGCAGTTCCTCGACCTGATCCAGGAGGGCAACCTCGGCCTCATCCGCGCGGTCGAGAAGTTCGACTACACCAAGGGCTTCAAGTTCTCCACGTACGCGACCTGGTGGATCCGCCAGGCCATCACGCGCGCCATGGCCGACCAGGCCCGCACCATCCGCATCCCGGTGCACATGGTCGAGGTCATCAACAAGCTCGCGCGCGTCCAGCGCCAGATGCTCCAGGACCTCGGCCGCGAGCCCACGCCCGAGGAGCTCTCGCGCGAGCTGGACATGACGCCCGAGAAGGTCATCGAGGTCCAGAAGTACGGCCGCGAGCCCATCTCGCTGCACACGCCCCTCGGTGAGGACGGCGACAGCGAGTTCGGCGACCTCATCGAGGACACCGAGGCGGTCGTCCCGGCCGACGCCGTGGGCTTCACCATGCTGCAGAAGCAGCTGGAGTCGCTCCTCGACTCCCTCTCCGAGCGCGAGGCGGGCGTCATCCGCATGCGCTTCGGCCTCGGCGACGGCATGCCGAAGACGCTCGACCAGATCGGCGACACGTTCGGCGTCACGCGTGAGCGGATCCGCCAGATCGAGTCGAAGACCATGGCCAAGCTCCGCCACCCGTCGCGCTCGCAGTCGCTGCGCGACTACCTCGAGTAGGCCGTGCCCCTGCGCCTCGCCGTCGCCGCGGGACGGGCCGCCCGCTGGGCCGCCCGTCTCCGCGGCGGCGGTTCCGCCGTGCCCGGCGTCGTCGCCCTCCGCCTCGAGCCCCGCTTCCTCGAGCGGACGATCGCCGACCTGCCGCACGGCGTGGTGGCCGTCACCGGCTCCAACGGCAAGTCGACGACCACCCACATGCTCACCGCGGTCCTCCGCGCCCACGGGCTCCGCGTGTTCACCAACCCCTCCGGCGGGAACCTGCCGCAGGGCATCGCGTCCGCCGTGCTCGCCGACGCGGACGCGTCCGGTCGGCTCGACGCGGACGTCGCCGTGCTCGAGGTCGACGAGGCCTACGGCGTCGCGCTCTCCGCGCTCCTGACGCCGCGCACCGTGCTGCTGCTCAACATCCAGATCGACCAGCTCAACCGCTTCCACGAGCCGGACCGGGTCGTCGGGATGCTCGAGCGGATCGCCGCCACCGCGACCGAGGCGGTCGTCGCCAACCGCGACGACGCGCACGTGAACGCCATCGCCGCGCAGACCGCGCAGGCCGGTCGCGCCGCCGTCGACTGGTTCGGCGTCTCCGAGGGCCTGCTCGGCGACAGCAAGCACGGGCTCGCGTCCGCGCCCCGGTTCGGGTCGGAGGCGCCCGACCTCGTGCAGGTCCCCGCCGACGTCGAGGCCGTGGCGCTCACCGGGCGGGACGCCGTGTTCCGGCTCGCCTCCGGCGACGTGTCCGCGAGCCTGCCGTCACGCGGACTGCACTACGCGGTCGACGCGGCCGGCGCGCTCGCCACCGCGCGCCGCGTGCTCGGCGACCGGTTCGACCCGGCACTCGGCGCCCAGGGGCTCGGCTCCGTCGCCGCCGTGTACGGGCGCGGCGAGATGCTGCGCTCGGGCGACGAGGACATCGAGATCATCATGATGAAGAACCCGGCGAGCCTGCAGATGAACCTGGACGCGCTGGGCGACCCGCCCGAGCAGGTCCTGCTCGCCGTCGACGACGGGACCCCGGACCCGTCGTGGATCTACGACACCGACCTGACCACCCTCACCCACGCTGACGTCGTCTCCGGCACCAAGGGCTACCAGCTCGCCGTGCGCTTCGGATACGAGGGGCTCGAGGTCGGCCGGGTCGAGCCCGACCTGCGCCGCGCCGTGCAGGCGTTCCTCGCGATGGAGAAGCCGTCCCGCGGGGTCAAGACCATGATCGTCAACTACGAGCAGATGATGGCGATCCGCCGCATCCTCGGCTACACGGACCTCGAGGGAGGAGCCGCGTGAGCGACGCCCTGCGCATCCTGCACCTCTACCCCGAGGAGCTCGGCATCAACGGCGACCGCGGCAACGTGACCGTGCTCGTCGAGCGGGCCCGCATCCGCGGCATCCGCACGGACGTCGTCCGCCATGCGCCGGGCGGCGGAGACCCGGGCGAGGCCGACCTGGTCGTCGTCGGATCCGGTCCGCTCACCGCCCAACGCGCCGTGCTGCCCGACCTCGTCTCGCACGCTCGCCACCTGGTCGCGCTCCGGGAGTCGGGCGTCCCGCTGCTCGCGGTGGGCGGCGGGCTCCAGCTGATGGGGGAGTCCGTGCGGCTCGTCGACGGCGGCGAGCTCGTGGGCGCGGGCGTCCTGCCCGTGCGCACCACGCTCACCGCCGAGCGGCGCGTGGGCGACCTCGTGCTCGACACCCCCGAGGGCGAGCTCGTGGGCTACGAGAACCACGGATCCACCCTCGACATCGGCGAGGCCCTGCCCCTCGGCACCGTGCGCGCCGGCTTCGGCAACGGCGGCCAGGGCGGCGGGGAGGGCGTGCGCGTCGGCGCCTCGATCGGCACGCACCTCGGCGGTCCCGTCCTCGCCCTCAACCCGCGGCTCGCCGACGAGCTGCTCGCCGCGGCCCTCGAGCGTCACGGCCGGGAGCTGCCCGTCGACATCTCGGGCACGCTCGACCGGCTCGACGGCTGGGCTCGCGAGGCCCGGGCGACCGTCATGGCGCGGCCCGCGCACTACTAGTCGCTCGGCCCCGCCGCATACGACAGAAGGGCGCATCCCCGTGGGGATGCGCCCTTCTGCGTGCGTCGGACGGACCGACGCGGACGATGCTAGGAGCGCTCGTCGAGCAGGCGGCTCGACTCGTCGTGCCAGCTCGTGGCGATGGCCGACAGCTTCTCCTGGTACTTCTTGCCGTGGTGGGCGCAGAAGAGGAGCTCGGAGCTGTTGACCTCGACTCGGATGTAGGCCTGCGCCCCGCAGCTGTCGCAGCGGTCGTTGGCGGTGAGCTGGTGGTCGTCGAGCTCGTCGACGGGACGCTCGGTCGCGGTCGGTGTCATGTGATGCTCCCCTCCGGGTCGGGTCGTGTGTCGAGCCGAATGCGTCAAGTAGACCACGTGCTCCCGGGTGCCGACCCGTGCGCGGCCCTCCGTTTCGCTCTGCGCGTAGGCGCGGACCGGGACGGCGGGTCGGAGGGGGAGGCACCGAGTGGCGGTTAAGATCGACACCGGCTCGCGTCCGGCGAACGCCGGACGCACATGGAGGACAGCACGTGGCAGCATCCGATTATTCCGCCCGCCATCTCTCCGTCCTCGAGGGTCTCGAGGCGGTGCGCAAGCGGCCCGGCATGTACATCGGGTCCACCGACTCCCGCGGTCTCATGCACTGCCTGTGGGAGATCATCGACAACAGCGTGGACGAGGCGCTGGGCGGACACGGCGACCGCATCGACGTGCGCCTGCACCCGGACGGCAGCGTCGAGGTCCGCGACACCGCACGCGGCGTGCCGGTCGACATCGAGCCGAAGACCGGGCTGTCGGGCGTCGAGGTCGTGTTCACCAAGCTGCACGCCGGAGGCAAGTTCGGGTCGGGGTCGTACGCGTCCTCGGGCGGCCTGCACGGCGTGGGAGCCTCCGTCGTGAACGCCCTCTCGGAGCGCCTCGACGTCGAGGTCGACCGCGGCGGCAGGACGTACGCCATGTCCTTCCGTCGCGGCGAGCCCGGCATATTCGACGACCAGGGCGACGCCAGCCCGGACGCCCCCTTCCGCCCGTTCACGTCGGGCAGCGAGCTGCGCGTCGTCGGCAAGGTGCGCAAGGGCGTCACCGGCACGCGCATCCGCTACTGGGCCGATCGGCAGATCTTCACCCGCGGCGCGTCGTTCCTCACGGAGGAGCTGCTCGGGCGGGCCCGGCAGACGGCGTTCCTCGTCCCCGGCCTCAGCATCGACATCGAGGACCTCCGCGGCGAGCAGCCGGTGCGCGAGTCGTTCCGCTTCGACGGCGGCATCGCCGAGTTCGTCGACCACCTCGCGCTCGACGCGCCGCTCACCGACACGTGGCGGCTCGAGGGATCCGGCTCCTTCACGGAGACCGTGCCCGTCCTCACCGACGGCGGGGCCATGGTCCCGACCGAGCTCACGCGCGAGTGCGCCGTCGACATCGCCCTCCGCTGGGGCACCGGGTACGACACGCGCTTCAAGTCGTTCGTCAACATCATCGCGACGCCCAAGGGCGGCACCCACCAGGCCGGGTTCGAGGCGGGGCTCCTCAAGTTCGTGCGCGCGCAGGTCGAGGCCAACGCCCGGAAGCTCAAGGTCGGCACCGACAAGCTCGAGAAGGACGACGTGCTCGCGGGCCTCACGGCCGTGCTGACGGTGCGCTTCCCGGAGCCGCAGTTCGAGGGCCAGACCAAGGAGGTGCTCGGCACGCCGGCCGTCCGCGCCATCGTGTCGCAGGTCGTGCAGAAGGCGATGGCCGAGCGCTTCGAGTCCACCCGGCGCGAGGACAAGGCGCAGACCGCCGTGCTCCTGGAGAAGGTCGTGGGCGAGATGAAGTCCCGCATCTCGGCGCGCACGCACAAGGAGACGCAGCGCCGCAAGAACGCGCTCGAGAGCTCGTCGCTGCCGGCCAAGCTGGTGGACTGCCGGTCGAACGACGTCGCGAACAGCGAGCTGTTCATCGTGGAGGGGGACTCCGCGCTCGGCACGGCGAAGCTCGCGCGCGACAGCGAGTACCAGGCGCTCCTGCCCATCCGCGGGAAGATCCTCAACGTGCAGAAGGCGTCGCTCCCCGACATGCTGTCGAACGCCGAGTGCGCCTCGATCATCCAGGTGCTGGGCGCCGGATCCGGTCGCACCTTCGACCTCTCCGCCGCCCGCTACGGGAAGATCATCATCATGAGCGACGCCGACGTGGACGGCGCCCACATCCGCACGCTCCTGCTCACGCTCCTGTTCCGCTACATGCGGCCCATGATCGACGAGGGCCGGGTCTTCGCCGCCGTGCCGCCGCTGCACCGCGTCGTGGTCATGAACCCGGGGTCGAAGCCCAATGACGTGATCTACACGTACTCGGAGCGCGAGCTCGCGGCCGTGCTGGCGCAGGCGAAGCGGCAGGGCAAGCGCTACCAGGATCCCATCCAGCGCTACAAGGGCCTGGGCGAGATGGACGCCGACCAGCTCGCGACCACCACGATGGACCGCCGCAACCGCACGCTCCGGCGCGTGCGCGTGGAGAAGGCCGAGGCGGCCGCGCGGATGTTCGAGCTGCTCATGGGCAACGACGTCGCGCCGCGCAAGGAGTTCATCATCGACGGCGCCGGCACCGTGCGGGACCGCATCGACGTGTGACGCGCCGCCCGCACGAGGCGGGACGACGACGGCCGCGGACCCGAGGGTCCGCGGCCGTCGTCGTCCGGGCAGGGTCCTACGTCTCGAGCGGCGCCGAGCCGTCCTCGGCAGGGGACTCGACCACGCCGACTGCGGCGCCGGACGCGGCGTCGGGCGCATCCGCCGGCGTGACCGCCTGGCCGACGCCGCCGATGGCCTTCTCGAGCGGGATGCCGGATCCGTCGCGCTTCATGCCCGTGGGCGGGAGCTGGCGCACCTCGCCCGCGGGGCCGACGGCCAGCGCCGGGCCGGGACCGACCCAGGCGAGGGCGAGGTGGTCCTCGCCCTTGAGGTACGCGTGCGCCCGGACGCCGCCGGTGGCGCGGCCCTTGCGCGGGAAGTCGCCGAACGCGGACACCTTGGCGCGGCCGGGGTCCACGCCCGTGATGGTCGCCGACGACGCGGAGATCGTGACGACCTCGGCACCCTCCGGCGCGACGGAGGAGAAGAAGAGGACGCGCGCGCCCGCGCCGAGGTTGACGCCGGCGACGCCGCCCGCCTGGATCCCCTGGGGCCGCACGGAGACGGCGGGGAAGTGCAGCAGCTGCGCCTCGCTCGTGACGAAGACGAGCTCGTCCGTCTCCGCGCCCTGGCGTGCGCCGACGACCTCGTCGCCCTTCTTGAGCGCGATGACCTCGAACTCGGGCTTCGCGGGCAGCGACGACGGGGCGACGCGCTTCACGACGCCCTGGCGCGTGCCGAGGGCGATGGCCTCCTCGGTGCCGAGCGCCACGAGCGCCACCACGCGCTCCTTCCTGTCCGTCAGCCCGAGGTAGTCGCGGATCCGCACGCCGGCACCCAGCTGCACGCTCGCGACCGGGACGACCGGCAGGTCGACGGGCGTCATGGTGATGAGGCGGCCGGTGCTGGTGATCGCGCCGATGCGGGTGCGGCTCGTGGTCTCGATGGCCGTGAGGACCGCGTCGTGCGAGCTGCGGCGGACGGTCTGCAGGGGCGTGCCCGGCGCGTCCGTCGGCAGGTCGACGCGGACCGCGCGGCCCGTGGTGGACAGCAGCACGCGGCACGGCACGTCGGCGATCTCCAGCACGGGCGCGGAGCGCCTGCTCGACGCCCCCGCGACGCTCGGCGCGGCCTCGGTGAGCAGCGTGCGCCGCGGCGTGCCGAAGCGGTCGGCGACCTCCTGCAGCTCGCTCGAGACGAGGGCACGGAGTCGGCGGGGGTCGGCGAGGATCGCCTCGAGCTCCGCGATCTCGGCCTGCAGCCGATCGCGCTCCTCCTCCAGCTCGATGCGGCTGAACCGCGTGAGCCGACGGAGACGCAGCTCCAGGATGTAGTCGGCCTGCAGCGTCGAGAGGTCGAACACCTCCATGAGGCGGGCGCGCGCCTGCTCCGTGTCGTCGCTGCCGCGGATGACCTGGATGACCTCGTCGATGTCGAGGATCGCGATGAGGAGGCCGAGCACGAGGTGCAGCCGCTCCTGCTTGCGCGCGAGCCGGTAGCGCGTGCGGCGGGTGACGACGTCGAGCCGGTGGGCCACGTAGACCTGCAGCAGCTCCTTGAGCCCGAGCGTCTGCGGGCTGCCGTCGACGAGCGCCACGTTGTTGATGCTGAAGCCGTCCTCCAGCGGGGTGTAGCGGTACAGCTGCTCGAGCACCGCCTCGGGATTGAAGCCCGTCTTGATCTCGATGACGAGCCGGAGCCCGTGCGTGCGGTCCGTGAGGTCCGTGACGTTCGTGATCCCGGACAGCTTCTTGTTCTGGACGCCGTCCTTGATCTTCTCGATGACCTTCTCCGGCCCCACGAGGTACGGCAGCTCGGTGACCACGAGCCCCGACTTCCGCGGCGTGAGGCTCTCGACGGAGACGCGCGCCCGGGTCTTGAAGCTGCCGCGGCCCGTGAGGTAGGCGTCCTTGACGCCCGACAGGCCGATGATCGTGCCGCCCGTCGGCAGGTCCGGCCCCGGCACGAACGCCATCAGGTCGTCGAGCGTGGCGTCGGGGTGGTCGATGAGGTGACGCGCGGCGCCCACGACCTCGATGAGGTTGTGGGGGACCATGTTCGTCGCCATGCCGACCGCGATGCCGCTCGCGCCGTTGACGAGGAGGTTCGGGAAGGCAGCCGGCAGCACGGCCGGCTGCATGAAGGCGTTGTCGTAGTTGGGCACGAAGTCGACGACGTCCTCGTCGAGGCCCTCGACCGTCGCGAGCGCGGACGCGGCGAGCCGCGCCTCCGTGTAGCGGGGCGCTGCCGGTCCGTCGTCGAGCGACCCGAAGTTGCCGTGCCCGTCGATGAGCGGCACGCGCAGGGTGAACGGCTGCGCCATGCGGACCATGGCGTCGTAGATGGCGGAGTCGCCGTGCGGGTGGAGCTTGCCCATCACCTCGCCCGTGACGCGCGCGCTCTTCACGTGGCCGCGGTCGGGACGCAGGCCCATCTCGCTCATCTGGTAGAGGATCCGGCGCTGCACGGGCTTGAGGCCGTCGCGGGCGTCGGGCAGGGCGCGGGAGTAGATGACCGAGTAGGCGTACTCGAGGAACGAGTTCTCCATCTCGGTGGAGACGTCGACGTCCTCGATCCGCTCGGCGGGCTCGTCGGGCGTGGTGTTCGTGGTGGAGGGACTCATGGACTCTCTGGGTCGGGATCGGCGCTGCGTCGATCGGCGTCGTGACGCGGATGCGCGCCGGGCTGCTGTGGCAGACTGGGCCGGATGGCCCCCATGCTACCGGCGCCCGGATCCGGCCGGATGAGCCTCACCGCGGTCATGCCGGGTTGCCTCGCCGCCCTCGCGGGGGAGGAGTCCGAGTCCGGCCTGCCGCCCGTGGACCGCGCGGTCGTC
The DNA here is from genome assembly GCF_001280205.1 of Clavibacter capsici. Lineage (NCBI taxonomy): Bacteria > Bacillati > Actinomycetota > Actinomycetes > Micrococcales > Microbacteriaceae > Clavibacter > Clavibacter capsici. The sequence continues at coordinate 1,692,977 of NZ_CP012573.1, forward strand.
GTCCTCGTCGACGGCCTCGGCTCCGCCGCGCTGCGTGCCCGGGCGGGCCACGCGCGGCACCTGGTCCAGGGCTGGCGCAAGAAGGACGTCGTCGACGTGGGGTTCCCCACCACGACGGCGGCGAGCATCACGTCGCTCACCACGGGCGTCCGCGCGGGCGAGCACGGCCTCGTGGGCTACAGCGCCCTGGATCCCGCGCACGACCGGGTGCTCAAGCTCCTCTCCGGGTGGGATGCGCGGAGCGTCCCGGAGGAGTGGCAGCCCGTGCCCACCGTCTTCGAGCGCGCCACGGCCGCGGGCGTGCCCGCCTTCGTGGTCGGCTCGGCCCGGTACGCCGGATCCGGCTTCTCCCGCGCCGCGCTCCGCGGCGCGACGTTCGTCGCCGCCGAGTCCATCGCCGACCGGTTCGCGACGACCCGCGCGCTGCTCGACCGCATGCCGCGCGCGCTCGTCTACCTCTACGTCCCCGAGCTCGACCAGACCGCGCACGCGCACGGCTGGCAGTCGGACCGCTGGCTGCGCGCGCTCGAGGAGCTGGACGCCGCCGCCGGGTCCTTCCTCGCCCGCCTCGGGCCCCGCGAGGGTGCGCTCATCACGGCCGACCACGGCATCGTCGACGTTCCCGCCGAGTCCCAGGTGCTGTTCGACCGGGTGCCGGAGCTCGTCGCGGGCGTGCGGCACGTCGCGGGGGAGCCGCGCTGCCTGCACCTGCACCTCGAGCCGGGCACGGACGCGGATGCCCTCGCCGACGCGTGGCGCGCCTCCGAGGGGACGCGCGCGCACGTCGCGACCCGGGCCGAGGCGGTCGCCGCCGACTGGTACGGACCCCTGCGACCCGGCGTCGAGGAGCGGATCGGCGACGTCGTCGTCGCGACCCGCGCCCTCATCGCCTACTACGACGGCCGGCCCCGGGACCAGGGCGCCCGGCGCATGGTCGGCCAGCACGGGTCCTTCTCGGACGAGGAGCGCCTGGTGCCCCTCATCCGCGCGGGCGCCTTCGCGCGCGGCTGACGCGCCCCGACTCGTCCACGGGGACGCCGGCGCGAGCCTCGGGGCTCGCGGGACGCGGATCAGGCCAGGTGGTCGTCGTCGCTGCGCGCGCCGAACACGATCTCGTCCCAGCTCGGCATGGCCGTCCGGCCCCGTCGACCCGAGGGCTTGGCGGATCCGCGCCCCTCGCCGGAGCCGGGCGTGCGCAGGCCCTCGTCCTCGGACTCGTCGCGCGGCCGGTCGCGACCCGTGTCGACGCGGCCGATGCCGGGGATCACCGCGGAGCGCAGGGGCGGCACCGAACGCTGACCGCCGCGGGGGCGGGACAGCGGCTCGTCCCGCCGGGCGGCGGGAGCGGCCGAGGGAGCGGGAGCGTCCTCGACGGCGCCGTCTCCCTCGTCCTCCCGCGGGACGGACTCGCGCTCGCCCCGGCGACGCCGCAGGGCCTCGAGGAGGTCCGCGGTCTCGTTCAGCTCGACCTGCGCGACGCGCGCCGGCTGCTGGCTCCCGGCCGGGTGGTTGCCCTGCCGGCCGAGGTGCGACACGGATGCGCCCTCGTCACGACGCGGGGCCTCCCACGCCTGCGGCGCCGTGTCCTCGGTGGCCGACGCGGCCGGCTCGGGCAGGCGGAAGGCGCCGCTGTCGAAGCGCGTCACGCCGTCCTCCTGATGGGTGTCCGCCGCCTCGGGCGGCAGGGCGCGGAGGCGCGGGATGAGCGCCCCGCGGATCTCGCCCTGCTGCGAGAGCGTGATCGCCTCGTTGTTCGCGGGGGAGAGTGCGTGCTTCTTGGCGTCGTAGGACCAGCGGGCGTCGTGGTCGATGTCCTCGCTCGTGAAGGCGACCTTCACGACCCAGCCGCCGAGCTGCTCCTTCCAGCTGCTCCAGCGCACGTCGCGCGCGCCGAGCGACTCGAGGCGCTCCTCGATGACCTGCCCGAAGAGCGTGCCCTGGCCCATGGGATCCACCTCGATGGCGGTGTGCACGGGCACCTTCATGGCGCTGCGGACGACGTGCTCGCGCTCGGCGACGACGGGTCCCTCGAACTTGCGGACGTACTCGACGGACGCGCCGGTCTCCCGCGCGACGTCCTCGGCGCTCATGCCCTGCCGGATGAAGGACTGGATGATGCGCGGGGCGGCCTTGCGCGTGGCGCCGTTGCCGTCGGACTGGCGGCGCAGCGCCTGGCGGAAGGAGTCGTCCATCACGAGGCGGTGCCGTTCACCGCCCGCGGTCTCCACGACGAGGGCGCCGTCCTCGACTCCGACGATCTTCAGATCCTGCATGTGTTCCACGCCTCTCGCGCTCACTGGACGATTCACGATGACACGAGTCGGCCCCTCTTCCGGGGAATACGCGTGGCGCGCCGCGACTTGGATCCGACGAGAGCGTCGGGAGGCGGGATCACGGCCCCGCGCGGCACTCAGTTAGTGCGCGAACGGTGTACCGTGTGAGTCCGCATCCGCGGCCCGGTGACGGGCCGGCTCCGCGCATCCAAACCGCCGATCAGGGCCCCCGAGAGAGCCCTTCGGACGGTTTGCTATCCGGGTGCGATTCATGCAAACTGTGCCCGCCGATTCCGTTCGGCGGTTATTCGAGAAGTGGACAGGAATGGCAACTGATTACGACGCCCCGCGCAAGACGGAGGACGACTCCGACTCGATCGAGGCTCTCAAGGAGCGCGTCCCGGACCGCATGTCCGGGGTCGTGGACGTCGACGATGCCGACAACCCCGGGAGCTTCGACCTCGCCGGAGCCGACCTCTCCGACCTCGAGCTCGAGACGGTCGTCCTCCCGCCCCAGGCCGACGAGTTCACCTGCGTGAGCTGCTTCCTCGTGAAGCACCGCTCGCAGATCGACCACCAGGAGAAGCTCGGCCCCATCTGCCAGGAGTGCGCCGCCTAAGGGCGACGCCGGGCGAGAGCCCCTCGGAGGCCCCGCGCCTCCCCGCACGTCATGATCGCCGCGATCCTCGGATCGCGGCGATCAGTCGTTCCGGGGTCCGCGTGGACAGCAGCCAGTACGGTGCCGGGTCCGAGGCGTCCAGGAGCGGCACCTTGACCACCGGATCCACCCACCCGCGGATGACGAGGTGCGCCCGCGCGTGCAGCCGGGTGCCGCGCTCGGCGGTCGCCTCCGCGCCGCGGAAGCCCTCCGGCTCGCCCAGCTGGTCGATCTCGATCGACGCGCGTCCCGCCCGCAGCCGCCCGTCGACCACCTCGATGACCGGGCTCGTCAGCACCAGCGTCGCGACGACGCCCGCGTAGAGGACGATCGCGACGACCACGCCGGCCAGCACGCTGATGGGGAGGAACACGAGCAGGCTCGCGGGGATGACGAGGGCGGTGGCGACGAAGAGCCAGGGAGCCGGCCACAGCCGCTCCCTGTGGGGGGACGCTTGCATGCGCCTATTCGATCAGATTCCTGCACTAGCCTCTGACCGTGCCCGATCCCGTCGACGTCCTCATCGCGGGCGACGCCCCGATCCCGGCCTACGCGCATCCCGGTGACGCCGGCGCCGACCTCGTGAGCGCCGAGTCCCTCCGGCTCGAGCCCGGGCAGAGGGCCACCGTCGGCACCGGCGTCTCGATCGCCCTCCCCGACGGCTACGCCGCGTTCGTGATGCCCCGCAGCGGCCTCGCCGCGCGCCACGGCATCACGATCGTGAACGCCCCCGGCACCGTCGACGCGGGGTACCGCGGCGAGATCCGGGTCACCCTCCTCAACACCGACGCCGAGGCCGCGTACGATGTCGCGGTCGGCGATCGCATCGCGCAGGTCGTCGTCATGCCGGTCAGCCGGGTGCGCTTCGTGCCCGTCGAGAAGCTGCCCGGGAGCCACCGCGGCACGGGGGGCTTCGGCTCCACGGGCACCGGCGCCCTCCCCGCCCGAGATCCAGGAGACCTGACATGACCGACGAGAACGCGAACCAGCCGGACGACGCCGCCGTCGCGGACGACGCCGAGCACGTCCTGGACGCCAAGTCCGCGCCCGACGACCGCGCCGACGAGGGTCCCCTCGACGAGACCGAGGCGAACCCCGTCCGCCCGTACGTCGACCTGGGCGGGATCAAGATCCTCCCGCGCGAGGGCCTCCACCTCCGCCTCGAGGTCGCCGAGGGCACGCAGCAGGTCGTCGCCGTCGGCCTCGACTTCGCCGAGTCCAGCCTGCAGGTGCAGCCGTTCGCGGCGCCGCGCTCGAGCGGGCTGTGGCACGAGATCCGCACCACCATCGGCGAGCAGATCCAGCGCCAGGGCGGCACCACGCGCCTGGCCGACGGCCCCTTCGGACCCGAGCTCCACGCGGTGATCCCGGTCGTCCCGCAGCAGGGGCAGCCCGCGGCGACGACGCGCGAGGCCCGCTTCATCGGCGTCGACGGACCGCGCTGGTTCCTGCGCGGCGTCATCACCGGCCGCGCCGTGTCCGACCCCGAGGCCGCCGCGGCCGTCGAGGACCTGTTCCGCAGCGTCGTCGTGGTGCGCGGATCCTCCCCGATGCCGCCGCGCGACCTCATCCCGCTGAAGATGCCCGCCGCGCAGGTCGGCACCACCCCGGGTGCGGCTCCCGCCGGCGAGAGCCCGGCACCCGCGCTGGGCGCCTGAGCGTGACGGGGGAGGGGCCTCGCGGGCACGATCCGGCTCGTGACATGAGCGGCGAGCACACCGCGCCCTCCGCCGACGCGCCTCGCGTGCCCGCGCCGGGGGAGGCCATCGGGGCGAGCATGGCGCAGGCCGCCGAGCGCGCCGGCCTCGGCCAGGCCGCTCGCGGCGAGGCGATGACCGCGTCCGCCCTCCTCACCGCCATGGGCGGCGTCCGCGGCGTGCTCGAGGCCATCGTGCCGGGGCTCCTCTTCCTCGTGGCGTTCACCCTCACGCGCGACATCGTGCTCTCGGTCGCGGTGCCCGTCGCGGTGGCGGTCGTCGCCGTGGTCGCGCGGCTCGTCCAGCGCTCCGCCGTGGCACCCGCGGTGGGAGGGCTCGTCGGGATCGTGATCTCCGCCCTCCTGGCGCTGCGCTCGGGGGAGGGTCGCGACTTCTACGCGCTCGGCCTCTGGACCAACGGCGCCTACTTCGCGGTGCTGCTCGTCTCCGTGGTCGTCGGCTGGCCGCTCGTCGGCGTCGCGGTCGGCTTCCTCATGGGCGACGGCACGGCGTGGCGCCGGGATCGCCGGAAGGCGCGGGCGCTCCGCCTCCTCACGCTCGTCTGGGTCGGCTTCTTCGCGCTCCGGCTCGCGGTGCAGCTCCCGCTCTACCTCGCGGACGCGATCGACGCGCTCGGCGTCGCGCGCCTCGTGATGGGGACGCCGCTCTACGGCGTGCTGCTCGTGCTGTCCTGGCTATTCGTGCGCGCCGTCTACGCGAAGGACCCCGCGGCGCCCGCCGCCTGACCCTCGGCTCCCACGGGGCGTCCGACCGGGCGCGCCGCGACGGTGCGGCCGCCGCCGCGATGGTAGATTCATCTCGACGTCGAGATACATCGGCGCCGTCCCGCCTCGCGCCGGGGTGCCCGATCAGGGTCGCCTTACTGGACCCGGCCGCGGTGGGCGACCAAGATCGGATGACGGGCGGAATCGACTTCCGCGCCCATCCAGCGAGGGAAGAGGGCCACGTGTCTGCAATCAACAGCTTCGGCGCGAAGGACACACTCCGCGTCGGGGACACCGACTACGAGATCTACCGCATCGACACCGTGGCGGGCCACGAGCGTCTCCCGTTCAGCCTGAAGGTGCTGCTCGAGAACCTGCTCCGCACCGAGGACGGCAAGAACGTCACCGGCAGCCAGATCAGCGCCCTCGGCGACTGGGCGCCCGACGCCGAGCCCGACACCGAGATCCAGTTCACGCCCGCGCGCGTCGTGATGCAGGACTTCACGGGCGTCCCCTGCATCGTCGACCTCGCCACCATGCGCGAGGCCGTCGGCGAGCTGGGCGGCGACCCGACCCGGATCAACCCGCTGGCGCCCGCCGAGCTCGTGATCGACCACTCGGTCATCGCCGACCTCTTCGGCTCCGAGGACGCGCTCGAGCGCAACGTCGACATCGAGTACGAGCGCAACGGCGAGCGGTACCAGTTCCTCCGCTGGGGCCAGACGGCGTTCGAGGACTTCAAGGTCGTCCCGCCCGGCACGGGCATCGTCCACCAGGTCAACATCGAGCACCTCGCCCGCGTCACCATGACGCGCGAGGTCGGCGGCGTCCTGCAGGCCTACCCCGACACCTGCGTCGGCACCGACTCGCACACCACCATGGTCAACGGCCTGGGCGTGCTCGGCTGGGGCGTCGGCGGCATCGAGGCCGAGGCGGCCATGCTCGGCCAGCCGGTCTCGATGCTCATCCCCAAGGTCGTCGGCTTCAAGCTCTCCGGCGAGATCCCCACGGGCGTCACCGCGACCGACGTGGTCCTCACCATCACGCAGATGCTGCGCAAGCACGGCGTGGTCGGCAAGTTCGTGGAGTTCTACGGGACCGGCGTCGGCGCCGTGCCCCTCGCCAACCGCGCCACCATCGGCAACATGAGCCCCGAGTTCGGCTCCACCGCCGCGGTGTTCCCCATCGACGACGTCACCCTCGAGTACCTGCGCCTCACCGGCCGCAGCGAGGAGCAGGTCGCGCTCGTCGAGGCGTACGCCAAGGAGCAGGGCCTCTGGCACGACGCGGACGTCGAGCCGTCGTTCAGCGAGTACCTCGAGCTCGACCTCTCCACCGTCGTGCCCTCCATCGCCGGCCCGAAGCGCCCGCAGGACCGCATCGAGCTGACCGACGCGAAGTCGCAGTTCGAGCGCGACCTCAACGACTACGCGAAGGTCGACCACGACATCGTCGACCTCGCGTCGGCGATGAGCTTCCCGGCGTCCGACCCGGGCGAGCTGCAGCCGGAGGACGAGCACTCCATGCACGAGACGCACCACGCGTCGAACAGTCCGGCCAGCGTCACGAAGCCCACGCGCGTCACGCTCGAGGACGGGCGCGACTTCACGCTCGACCACGGCGCCGTCGCCATCGCGGCGATCACCTCGTGCACCAACACGTCGAACCCGTCGGTCATGCTCGCGGCCGGGCTGCTCGCCCGCAATGCCAGCAAGAAGGGCCTCAAGGCCAAGCCGTGGGTGAAGACCACCCTGGCGCCCGGATCCAAGGTCGTCACGGACTACTACGAGAAGTCCGGCCTCACGACGTACCTCGAGGACCTCGGCTTCTACACGGTCGGCTACGGCTGCACCACCTGCATCGGCAACTCGGGCCCGCTGCTCGACGAGATCTCCACCGCGGTGCAGGACAACGACCTCGCCGTCACGGCCGTCCTCTCGGGCAACCGCAACTTCGAGGGCCGCATCAACCCCGACGTGAAGATGAACTACCTCGCGAGCCCGCCGCTCGTGATCGCCTACGCGCTGGCCGGGTCGATGAACTTCGACTTCGACGCCGACGCGCTCGGCACCGACACCGAGGGCAACGAGGTGTTCCTCAAGGACATCTGGCCCGACGCGGCCGAGGTCCAGTCGACCATCGACAGCTCCATCGACACGGGCATGTTCGCGAACCAGTACGCCGGCGTCTTCGACGGCGACGAGCGCTGGCGCTCGCTCCCCACGCCGACGGGCGCGACGTTCGAGTGGGACGCGGAGTCCACCTACGTGCGGAAGCCCCCGTACTTCGAGGGCCTCACGATGGAGACCACGCCGGTCTCGGACATCCAGGGCGCCCGCGTGCTCGCCAAGCTCGGCGACTCGGTCACGACCGACCACATCAGCCCGGCCGGCTCGATCAAGGCGGACAGCCCCGCGGGCCGCTACCTCGACGAGCACGGCGTCGGCCGCAAGGACTACAACTCCTACGGCTCGCGCCGCGGCAACCACGAGGTCATGATCCGCGGCACGTTCGCGAACATCCGCCTCCGCAACCAGCTGCTCGACGGCGTGGAGGGCGGCTATACCCGCGACTTCACGCAGGAGGGCGGCCCGCAGTCGTTCATCTACGACGCGTCCGAGAACTACCAGGCGGCCGGCACCCCGCTCGTGATCCTCGGCGGCAAGGAGTACGGCTCCGGCTCGTCGCGCGACTGGGCGGCGAAGGGCACGAGCCTCCTGGGCGTCAAGGCGGTCATCACCGAGAGCTTCGAGCGGATCCACCGCTCCAACCTCATCGGCATGGGCGTCGTCCCGCTGCAGTTCCCGGCGGGGGAGTCCTGGGACTCCCTCGGGCTCGACGGCACCGAGGAGATCAGCATCTCCGGCCTCGAGGAGCTGAACGCGGGCACGACGCCGCGCACCGTGCGCGTGGTCGCCGCCCCCACCTCCGACTCGCCCGCGGGCAAGGAGACGGTGGAGTTCGACGCGGTCGTGCGCATCGACACCCCGGGCGAGGCGGACTACTACCGCAACGGCGGGATCCTGCAGTACGTGCTGCGCAGCCTGGTCGCGTAACAGGTACCTGAGGAGGCCGGACGGCGACGTCCGGCCTCCTTCGTGCATGCAGGGCCCTGCGTACACTCGATGAGGCGGGCGCCTGGACATGGGCCCCGATGGAAGGCGGTCAGCATGGGAATCCTCGAGACGATCACGGGACCCCGGGACCTCGACCGGCTGAGCCCCGAGCAGATGCTCGAGCTCGCCGCGGAGATCCGGCAGTTCCTCGTCGCGGAGGTCTCCAAGACGGGCGGCCACCTCGGACCCAACCTCGGCGTCGTCGAGACCACGCTCGCGATCCACCGGGTGTTCGACTCCCCCCGCGACCCCATCGTCTTCGACACGGGTCACCAGTCGTACGTGCACAAGCTGCTCACGGGCCGCCAGGACTTCTCCCGGCTCCGGGAGTCGGGCGGCCTCGCGGGCTACCCGCAGCGCTCCGAGTCCGAGCACGACATCGTCGAGAGCTCGCACGCGTCCAGCTCGCTGAGCTGGGCGGACGGGATCTCGCGCGCGTTCGAGATCACCGGCCAGGCGGACCGCCACGTGGTCGCGGTCGTGGGCGACGGGGCGCTCACCGGCGGCATGACGTGGGAGGCGCTCAACAACATCTCCGACGACAACACCAGGAAGCTCATCATCGTCGTCAACGACAACGGGCGGTCCTACGCGCCGACGATCGGCGGCATGGCGCGGTTCCTCAACACCGTGCGGACGCGCCGCTCCTACCGCGGGCTGTACGAGACAAGCCAGCGCGTGTTCGGCGTCTTCGGATCGCCCGGCGACAGCCTCTACCGCGGCCTGCGCGGCGGCCTCCACGGCTTCCTCACGCGGTTCACGGACAACGAGGCGCTGTACTCCAACCTGGACATCAAGTACCTGGGCCCCATCGACGGGCACGACCAGCAGGCGATGGAGGAGGCGCTCCAGCAGGCGCGGGACTACGGCGCGCCGGTCATCGTCCACGCCATCACGGAGAAGGGGCGGGGCTACGAGCCCGCCCGTCGGGACGTCGCCGACCAGTTCCACGCCGTGGGGCAGATCGACCCCGAGACCGGCGAGCCCATCGACCCGTCGCAGGCGGTGAGCTGGACGAGCGTGTTCGCGGACGAGATCCTCGCCCTCGCCGACGAGGATCCCCGCATCGTCGGCATCACCGCCGCCATGCTGCGCCCGGTGGGCCTGCACCGGTTCGCCGAGAAGCACCCCGAGCGCGTGCACGACGTCGGCATCGCCGAGCAGCACGCGGTGACGAGCGCGGCCGGTCTCGCGTACGGCGGGCTGCACCCCGTCGTCGCGCTCTACGCCACCTTCGTCAACCGGGCCTTCGACCAGGTGCTCATGGACGTGGCGCTGCACCGCGCGGGCGTGACCTTCGTGCTCGACCGCGCGGGGGTCACCGGCCCCGACGGCCCGAGCCACCACGGCATGTGGGACCTCGCGCTGCTGCAGATCGTGCCGCACATCCGCCTGAGCGCTCCGCGCGACGCGACGCGGCTCCGGGAGGAGCTGGGGGAGGCGGTGAAGGTCGACGACGCGCCCACCGTGGTCCGCTTCTCGAAGGGCAGCGTGGGCGACGAGATCGAGGCGATCCGCCGCCTCGACGACGGCGTCGACGTGCTGCACGAGTCGGCGTCGCACGACGTGCTCATCGTCACCGTCGGGCCCATGGCCGCCATGGGCATCCAGGTCGCCGAGCGCCTCGCCGCGCAGGGCATCGGCGCGACCGTGGTGGATCCGCGCTGGGTCGTCCCCGTGCCGCGCAGCGTCGTCGAGCTCGGCGGCACCCACCGCCTCGTCGTCACCATCGAGGACGGCGTGGTCGTCGGCGGGATCGGCACGCGCATCCGCCAGGACCTGCGCGAGGCCGGCATCGACACGGGCGTCACCGAGCTGGGCCTGCCCGACGAGTTCCTCGACCACGCCTCGCGCTCCGAGATCCTCGAGCGCGTCGGGCTCACGCCGCAGCACATCGCCCGCGACGTGGTCGCCCAGGTGCTCGGCAGCCGCGTGCCGTCGGCGCGGCCGCTGCCGGAGGACGCCGACCGCGTCTCCATCGCGCACGAGGACGACACGCAGGCGTAGCCGCCCACGACGAAGGGCCCGGCCATGGCGGCCGGGCCCTTCGTCGTGCGGTGGATCCCTACGCGACGCCGCGGATCACCGGGTGGTGGAACGTGTCGCCGAAGGCGCGCTCGCTCGCCCCGACCCGGTCGAGGTACGGCGTGAGGCCGCCCATCTGGAACGGGTAGCCCGCGCCGAGGATGAGGCAGAGGTCGATGTCCTCAGCCGCGTGCACGACGTCGTCCTGGAGCATGCGGTGCACCTCGTCCGCGAGGCCCGTCTCGACCCGCTCGCGGATCTCCTCGGCCGTCATGGGCGACTTCCCGCCCTTGACGATGCGCACGGCCTCCTTGTCGAAGCCCGTGGGACGACCCTTGGCGTCGCGCGCGTAGATGCGCCCGAGGTCCGCCAGCCGGTGCAGGTTGGGGCTCTCGAAGAAGCGGTCGGGGAACGCCGCGTGATGCGTGTCGAGCACGTGCGCGCCGACCTTGAGGCCGACGAGCTCGAGCAGCTCGAACGGCGTCATCGGCAGCCCGAACGGCGCGAGCGACCGGTCGACGACCTCGAAGGGCGTGCCCGTGTCGACCGCGTGCATGGCCTCGCCGAGCACCTTGGCGAGGATCCGGTTCACGACGAAGCCGGGGGTGTCGCGCGTGATGACCGCGTTCTTCTTGAGCTTCCGGGCGACCTGCATCGCCGTCGAGAGCGTCGCGTCGGTGGTCTGCGGCGTGCGGACGACCTCGATGAGCGGCATGACCGCGACGGGGTTGAAGAAGTGGAAGCCCACGACGCGCTCCGGGTGCTGCAGGCGCTCCGCGATGCGCTCCACCGACAGGCTGGACGTGTTCGTCGCGAGGATCGCCGTCTCGGATACGTGCTGCTCGATCTCCGCGAAGACCGCCTGCTTGACGCCCAGCTCCTCGAACACGGCCTCGATGACCCAGTCCGCGTCCGCGAAGTCGGCCTTGTCGGTCGTGCCCGTGACGAGCGCGGTGAGGCGGTTCGCCTCGTCGGGGGAGATGCGCCCCTTCTCGGCGAGCTTCCGGATCTCGCCGTGGATGCCCGCGACGCCGGCGTCGACGCGCGCCTGGTCGAGGTCGGTGATCACCACGGGCACCTGGAGGCGGCGCACGAACAGCAGCGCGAACTGCGACGCCATCAGACCGGCGCCCACGACGCCGACCTTGGTGACGGGCCGGGCGAGGTCCTTGTCCGGCGCGCCGGCGGGGCGCTTCGCGCGCTTCTGCACGAGGTCGAACGCGTAGATGCTCGCGCGGAACTGGTCGCCGGAGATGAGGTCGGCGAGGGCCTCGTCCTCGGCGGCGAAGCCCTCCTCGCGCGTGCTGCGCTTGGCGGCCTGCAGCAGGTCGAGGGCGCGGTACGGCGAGAGCGCGACGGTGCCGATCCGCTGCTCGAGCGACTTCCGGGCGATGCCGATCGCGACGTCCCACTTGGCGAGGCGCTCCAGCCGGCCGGGCGCGTTCGGGCGCTTCACCTCGATCGCGCCGGAGATGACGCCGTCGGCCCAGCGGATCGACTGCTCGAGGAACGACGCGGACGGGAACGACGCGTCGGCGATGCCGAGCTCCATGACGTCCGCCGCCTTCAGCGTGCGGTTGTTCTTCAGCGGGTTCTCGATGACCACCTTGAGGGCGTTCTCGATGCCGATGAGGTTCGGCAGCAGCCACGCGCCGCCCCAGCCGGGGATGATCCCGAGGAAGACCTCGGGCAGCGCGACGGCCGGCACGGACTCGTCGACCGTGCGGTAGTCGGAGTTGAGCCCGATCTCGAGCCCGCCGCCGAGGGCCAGCCCGTTGATGAAGGTGAACGACGGCACGCCCAGGCGGTGCAGCCGGCCGAGCGTGTCGTGCCCGAGCTGCGCCATCTGGCGCCCGACCTCGCGGCTGGGGATCTCGCCGACCTTGCTGAGGTCGGCGCCCGCGGCGAGGATGAACGGCTTGCCGGTGATCGCGACACCGCGGATGTCCCCGGCGGCGGCGCGCGCGGTGAGGCGGTCGAGCACGTCGGCGAGCTCGAGCAGCGTGGCCGGGCCGAGCGTGGACGGCCGGGTGTGGTCGCGCCCGTTGTCGAGCGTCACGAGCGCGAGGACGCCGCCCGAGGGCAGCGGCACGTCGCGGACGTGCGAGTGGGTGACGACCTCGTCGGGGTCGAGCGCCACGAGCTCCCGGAAGCGGCTGGTGTCGGTCACTTGTTCCCCTTCTTCCTCTTGCCCGTGTAGTGCGGGTTCTCCCAGATGACGCTGCCGCCCTGGCCGAGGCCGACGCACATCGCCGTGAGGCCGTAGCGGACCTCGGGGTGCTGCTCGAACTGGCGCGCGAGCTGGTTCATCAGGCGGACGCCGCTCGACGCGAGCGGGTGGCCGACGGCGATCGCCCCGCCGTACTCGTTGACGCGCGGGTCGTCGTCGTCGATGCCGAAGTGGTCCAGCAGGCTGAGCACCTGGATGGCGAACGCCTCGTTGAGCTCGAAGAGCCCGATGTCGTCGATCGTGAGGCCGGCCTTCCGGAGCGCCTTCTCGGTGCTCGGCACGGGGCCGATGCCCATGATCTCCGGCTCGACGCCGGCGAACGCGAACGACACCAGGGTCATCTTCGGCGTGAGGCCGAGCTCCTTCACCGCGTCGCCGCTCGCGAGAAGGGCCGCGGTGGCGCCGTCGTTGAGGCCCGACGAGTTGCCGGCCGTGACGCGGCCGTGCGGGCGGAACGGCGTGCGGAGCCCCGCGAGGCCCTCGAGCGTGGTCTCGGGGCGCATCGCCTCGTCGCGCGTGGCGAGGCCCCAGCCCTCCTCCGAGCGGGTGGCGACGGGCACGAGGTCCGGCTGGATGTCGCCGTTGGCGTAGGCGATCGCCGTCTTCTGCTGGCTGGCGAGGGCGTAGCGGTCGGCGCGCTCACGGGTGAGGGCGGGGAAGCGGTCGTGGATCCGCTCGGCCGTGTTGCCCATGTTGAGGGCGTCCTGGCTCACGAGGCGCTCCGCGAGGAAGCGGGGGTTCGGGTCCGCGTCGAAGCCCATCGGGTGGCGGCCCATGTGCTCGACGCCGCCCGCGATGGCGAGGTCGTAGGCGCCGAACGCGATGCCGCCCGCGGTGGCGGTGACGCTCGTCATGGCCCCCGCGCACATCCGGTCGATGGCGAAGCCGGGGACGGACCGGGGGAGCCCGGCGAGGAGCGCGGCCGTGCGGCCGAGGGTGAGGCCCTGGTCGCCCGTCTGCGTCGTGGCGGCGATGGCCACCTCGTCGATCCGGTCCTTCGGCACCTGCGGGTTCCGCTCGAGCAACCCGATCATGGCCTTGACCACCAGGTCGTCGGCGCGGGTCCGCCAGTACATGCCCTTCTCACCCGCTCGTCCGAACGGGGTGCGGACCCCGTCCACGAAATGGACTTCGGCTCTCTCGACCACTGACGCCTCCTCGCATCGATTTCCCCCACCCTAGGGAGACGCCGGTGGCGAGCCGAATCCGTTGACTGTTCCTACGAGGCGCCGTCGTCGGTCGCGTCGTCGGCTTGGTCCGCATCGACAAAGGCCGAGGCCACGGGAGCGGCGGTCGCCTCGATCTGCCAGGGGCGCGCGCCCCAGGAGGCGAGCGCCTCCGCGACGGCCTCGGGCGCGAGGTCGGCGGGCGGCGTCCACGCCACCCGGCGGAGGACCTCCGGGGTGAGGAGGTTCTCCTGCGGGACGCCCATCGAGGTCGCGACCTCCTGGACGACGACGCGGGCGCGCTTCAGGCGGCGGTCGGCGGCGGGGTCCTTGTCGGCCCAGGCCTTCGGCGGCGGCATCGTCTCGCCCGTGCCGCGCAGCTGCGGGAACTCGGTGGCCGCGAGGCCGCGCTCGACGGCGGCCCACCAGCGGTCGATCTCGCTGCGGCTCGCGCGGCCCGAGAACTCCCGGACCGCGGCCAGATCGCGCTTGGACTGCGGCAGGACGCGCGCGACGGCGACGAGCGAGCCGTCGGGGACGAGACGGCCGGGGCTCGTGTCGACCTCGCGCGCGTACGCGTCGCGGGCCTCCCACAGCTCCTTCGCGACCGCGAGGTTGCGACCGCCGCGGACGCCGTGCAGGCCGCTGAGGCGGCGCCACGGCTCGACGCGCGCGGGCTTCGCCTCCTTGGCGATGGTCGCCTGGAACTCCTGCTCGGCGATCGAGGTCTTGCCCTGCTCCTCGAGCCGACGGGCGATCTCGTCGCGCACGTCCACGAGCAGCTCCACGTCGAGCGCGGCGTAGACGAGCCAGGCGCGGGGGAGCGGACGGGTGGACCAGTCGGCGGCCGAGTGCTCCTTGGCCAGGTGGATCCCGAGCAGCTCCTCCACGACGGTGCCGAGTCCCACACGGGGGAGCCCGAGCAGGCGCGAGGCGAGCTCGGTGTCGAAGATGCGCCGCGGGTCGAGGCCCACCTCGCGCAGGCACGCGAGGTCCTGGCTGGCGGCGTGCAGGACCCACTCGACGTCGCGGATCACCGCATCGAGCTCCGAGAAGTCGCCGACCGCGGGCGGGTCGAAGAGGAACGTGCCGGCGCCGCGGCGGAAGACCTGGATGAGGTAGGCGCGCTGGCTGTAGCGGAAGCCGGACGCGCGCTCGGCGTCGACGGCGATGGGTCCGATGCCGGCGGCGATGGCCTCCACGGCGCGGAGGTACTCGTCGCGCGTGTCGATGACGGTGAGGTCGCCGGTGGCGGCCGCCTCGCGGAGGGCGGGCCGCGCGGGGACGTCCGGCAGGACGGCCTGGGCGGCCGGCGTGGCCTCCGCGGCGGGAGCGGTCGCCCGCCGGCGGCGGCTCGGGCGACGGTCGGCGTCGGGGGAGTCCGGCCGCGCGGCCGACGCGACGGGGGCGTCCGCGTCGTCCGGGGCCGCCTCGGGCGCGGCACGTCGTGTGCGCGCCCGGTTCCGCGCGACCACGGCGTCCGTGGCGGTGGATCCGGGGACGTCGGAGAAGAGCGACGCGCCCATGGCCGGACGGCCGAGCGGCGCGGCCGGAGGGGTCGCGGCGGCGGGGTCGGGGACCGCAGCCGCGGACTCGGGGTCGGGGGTGTCGGACGGGGTGTTCACGTCCGGGTGCGTCGCGCTGATAGCAGTGTCACTCCTTCGCCCGCGGGAGGCAGCCCGGCGAGCATGCACAGTAGTTCCCCCCAGCCTTCCACATGGGCGGTCACGTCCGCGTCCGCGGGGGTCCAGGACGCGCGCAGCTCGATCTTCGCGCCGCTGCCCTGGCGGGCCAGCTCGCCGTAGCCGGTGCTGATGATGCGGGTCGCGGTGCCCGAGGGCGCCGAGTAGCGGGCGCCGCGGGAGGCGAGGCCGTCGACGAGCCACGACCAGGCGACGTCGGCGAGGAACGGATCCGTGCCCATGTCGGTCTCGAGGGGCGCCTGCGCGAAGCAGACGATGCGGAAGGCGCCGCCCCAGGCGTCCGGCTCCTCGGGGTCGTGGAGGAGGATGAAGCGGCCCGTGCCGAGCTCGGAGTCCGACGCGTGGCCCGAGGGCGAGACGTCGGCAGCCAGGGCGACGGCGTACGGCGCGAGGTTGCTCGACGGCGAGGGGATCTCCGTCAGCACGAGCTCGGACCGCGTCGTCGCGCGCCGCAGCGCGTCCAGCGCCGCGCGGAACTCGGGCGGATCCTCGGGGCTGTCACGGGTCTCTACCACGTGTGCAGACTAGGGTCCGCCGCGCTCCGGTCCGGGAGCCACGCCGCGACGGGGCGCGCGGTCGCGGCCCAGGACGCCGGCGCTCTAGCGCGGCGCTCGGTCCCGCCGCACGGTCCAGCGCGCGTAGGTGCGATCGTCGTCGTCCACCAGCAGCTGCTCGAGCCGCATCGGGGCGTGGACCCCGGATCCGGCCGGCACGAGGGGCGTGAGCGGCGACACCAGATCGGGCGACGTCGTGAGGCAGAGCTCGTCGACGCGACCGGCGGCGAGGAGCGACGCCGCGAGCGCGGGCCCGCCCTCGCACACCACGCTCGTGAGGCCGTGACCGCGGAGGGCGTCGAGGACGTCGTCGCCGCCCACGCGCCCGTCGGCGGCCGCGCCGAGCGGCACGGGCACGATCTCCGCGGGCACGCCGCCGAGGGTCGCCACGGCCCGGTCGCGCGCCTCGGGCGGGCACAGCACGAGCAGGCGGCCCTCGGCGGCGTCGGCGTCGAAGCGGTGCCCCTCGAGGTCGCCCGTGGACGTCGCGACGGCGAGGGGCGTCCGGCGGGGGAGCACGTAGCGCTCGGCGCGCACGGTGCCGGCTCCCACGAGCACGACGTCCGCCAGCTCGCGGATGACGCCGAGGATCCGCCGGTCGACGACGCTGCTGAGGCTGTCGGACGAGCCGTCCGCGCCGATGACGCTGCCGTCGACGGAGGCCACGAAGTTGAGCCGCACGTGGTCGGGGGAGCGAGGACGGTAGAGGTCCTCGAGCCACTCCCGCGTGCCGTCGTCCTCCAGCCCGCGCGACGAGGCGGCCTCACCGGAGCCCGCGACGGGCAGGACCCGCGCGATCCTCACCCGGCGAGCCGCTCGCGCACCTGGCGCTTCACCCGGCCGAGCATGGCGGTCATGCCGCGCATGCGCAGCGGCGACACGGCCGCGTCGAGCCCGATGGTGGACGGGTAGTCGTCGGGCACCGCGAGGGCCTCGTCGGCAGGAAGACCGTCGAGCCCCTGGGCGAGGATCGACGCGAAGCCGCGGCTGGTGGGAGCCTCGGCGGGAGCCTGCGCGTGCACGTGGACGCGGCCGTCGACGACCTCCACGAACATGAACACGGGCGACTGGCACTCCTCGACGCGCTCGAGGAGGTCGGGGTGCTCGGCGTAGCGCGCGGGCAGCTCGGGCAGCTCGTTGCTGAAGTCGAGCAGGAGCAGGAGCCGGTCGCGCTGCCCGAGCGCGAGGAAGTCGTCACGGATCTCGGCGAGCGCCGCGGGCAGCACGGGGGAGGCGGTCATCGGGAGGGCAGCTCCCCGGGCTCGGCGCCCTGCACGATGGGGACGCGCACGGCGGAGCCCCACTCGGTCCAGGATCCGTCGTAGTTGCGGACGCCCTCGAAGCCGAGGAGGTGCGTGAGCACGAACCACGTGTGGCTCGAGCGCTCCCCGATGCGGCACAGGACCACGACGTCGTCGCCGTCGGCGAGGCCCGCGCCCTCGCGGTAGACCGCGTCGAGCTCGGCGCGGGGCTTGAAGGAGCCGTCCTCGGCCGCGGCCTTGGCCCACGGCACGTTCCGCGAGGTGGGGATGTGGCCGGCGCGGAGCGAGCCCTCCTCCGGGTACGCGGGCGCGGTGGTGCGCTGGCCCGTGTACTCCTCGGGGCTGCGGACGTCGATGAGCGGGTTGCCGAGGTGGGCGAGCACGTCGTCCTTGAAGGCGCGGATCTCCTCGTCGCGGCGCTCCACGACGGGGTACTCGACGGGGGCGACGTCGGGCTGGTCGGTGGTGGTCGGGCGCCCCTCCGCGATCCACTTGTCGCGGCCGCCGTCGAGCAGGCGCACGTCCTCGTGGCCGAAGAGCGTGAACACCCAGAGGGCGTACGCGGCCCACCAGTTGCTCTTGTCGCCGTAGATGACGACCGTGCTGTCGCGCGCGATGCCGCGCTCGGACATGAGCTGGGCGAACCGCTCGCCGTCGACGTAGTCGCGCTGGACGGGGTCGTTGAGGTCGGTGTGCCAGTCGAGCTTCACCGCGCCGGGTATGTGGCCGGTCTCGTAGAGCAGCACGTCCTCGTCGGACTCGACGACCACGAGGCCGGGCGTGAGGGCTCCGGCCGCGAGGCGCTCCTGGAGCCAGTCGCCGCTCACGAGCCGCTCCGGGTGGGCGTACTCGGCGAACCTGGGGGTGGTGTCCGGCTCGACGGCCATGGCTCTCTCCTGATCTCGCGGCCTCGGGGGCCGCGCTGGGTGGGACGCGGTTTAGTCTGGGGGTCTTCCGCGGGCGCTCGGCGCACCGCGACGACCACCATCCACGGTAACGGTTCGCGATGCGCGGGACCTTCCCATGACAGCCGGAGATCCACCTGTGACGAACGCCGAGACCGGATCGCGGAGCCACGACGAGCGGGGAACGGGGCCGGGCGCGCTGGTCGGCCGCTCGCCGAGCATCAGCGGCGAGGAGATCGCGGCGCACCTCGTGCCCCCGCGGCAGTTCGACGAGGCGCGCTTCGACACCTACCGGCCCGACCCCGAGTACGACACGCAGGCGCAGGCCGTCGAGGCGCTCCGCGCGTTCTCGGGCGACCGCACGGGATCCCGCGGCGGGCTGTTCTCCCGCCGCAAGGCGCCGGCGGCGAAGCCCGGCGTCTACCTCGACGGCGGGTTCGGCGTCGGCAAGACCCACCTGCTCGCGTCGCTCTGGCACGCCATGCCGGGGCCGAAGTACTTCGGCACCTTCATCGAGTACACGGCGCTCGTCGGCGCGCTCGGCTACCAGGGCGCCGTCGGCATCCTCCGCGGCGCGACGCTCGTGGCCATCGACGAGTTCGAGCTGGACGACCCGGGCGACACGATGATGATGACCCGCCTGCTCTCCGACCTCGTGGCCGACGGCACCCGGATCGCCGCGACGAGCAACACCCCGCCGAACGCCCTGGGCGAGGGGCGCTTCGCCGCGGCCGACTTCCTCCGCGAGATCCAGGCGATGAGCGACCGGTTCGACACCATCCGGATCGACGGGCTCGACTACCGCCGCCGCGCCTTCGAGGGCCACGCGGTCACGGTGGACGACGCCGCCCTCGACGCGCGCGCCGACGCCGCGCAGTCCGCCGGACGCGCGGTCACGCTCGACGGCTTCCCGGAGCTCGTCGCGCACCTGTCGCGCCTGCACCCCTCCAAGTACGTCAAGGTCATCGAGGGCGTGGACGTCATCGCCCTCCGCGGCGTCACCCAGCTGCAGGGGCAGACCGACGCGCTGCGCTTCGTCGCGTTCGTCGACCGCGTGTACGACGCGCAGATCCCGCTGCTGGCCTCGGGCACCCCGTTCGACGAGGCGTTCTCCGCCGAGATGCTGGCCGGCGGCTACCGGAAGAAGTACCTGCGGGCGATCTCGCGGCTCATCTCGCTCACCGCGGCCGGGCGCGACCTCTAGCCGCACGGCGAGCGCCGCGCCAGGGCGGGACGGCACCCGGGAGCATCCCCTCCGCTCGGGGAAACACGATGTTCACACGGGCACGTGCCGTGTAACGCGCCGGAAACACGTCCGGCGAGCCGGCGAAACCTCGTCCCCGGACACTGGAGGCGTACCCGGCACACGGCTCGCGCCGAACCCCCCGACCACACGGGCGGCAGCTCGCCCTCGTCCGGTGCGACCCCCTGCACGATCTACGAGAGGTGAAACACCATGGATCAAGGCAACACCGCCTTCCTCCTGATCGCCGCGGCGCTGGTCCTCCTGATGACGCCGGGTCTGGCGTTCTTCTACGGCGGGCTCGTCAAGGCCAAGAGCGTCATCAGCATGATGATGATGAGCTTCGGGGCCATGGGCCTCATCGGGCTGCTCTGGGTCCTGTACGGCTACGCCATCGCGTTCGGGAACGGGCCCGACGGCGCCGCGGGCAACCCGCGCTTCGTCGGCATCGACGGCATCCTCGGGATCGACCTCGGTCAGCTGGGCCTCGGCGACGCCTACACGGCCGCCCTCGGCGACCAGACCACCGCCTACCCGACGCTCGCCTTCGCGGCGTTCCAGGCGACCTTCGCCATCATCACGGTGGCGCTCATCTCCGGCGCCATCGCCGACCGCGCGAAGTTCGGAGCCTGGATGGTCTTCGCGGGCGTCTGGGCCACGATCGTCTACTTCCCGGTCGCCAGCTGGGTCTTCAACTTCACGCTCGCCGACGGAGCGACCGTCGACGGCGGATGGATCGCCTACAACGTCGGCGCCATCGACTTCGCGGGCGGCACGGCCGTCCACATCAACGCCGGCGCCGCCGCCCTCGCGCTGTCGCTCGTCCTCGGCAAGCGCGTCGGGTTCGCCAAGGGCATGCACGTGCCGCACAACCCGCCGTTCGTCCTCCTCGGCGCCGGGCTCCTCTGGTTCGGCTGGTTCGGCTTCAACGCGGGCTCCGAGCTCGCGGCCGACGGCATCGCGGCCGTGGCGTTCCTCAACACCATCGCGGCACCGGCGGCCGCCATCCTCGGCTGGCTCGTCGTCGAGAAGATCCGCGACGGCAAGCCGACCTCGGTGGGCGCCGCGTCCGGTGCCGTGGCGGGCCTCGTGGCGATCACGCCGGCCTGCGCCGCGCTCTCGCCGACCTGGGCCATCGTGCTCGGACTCGTCGCCGGCGCCGTCTGCGCCGTGGCGATCGAGCTGAAGTTCAAGCTCGGCTTCGACGACTCGCTCGACGTCGTGGGCATCCACCTCATCGGCGGCCTCATCGGCACGCTCTACATCGGGTTCTTCGCCACGAACGTCGGCCTCATCTACTCCGGCTCGCTCGAGCAGCTCGGCAAGCAGGCCCTCGCGGCCGGCGCCGTGCTCGTCTACTCGTTCGTGCTCTCGTACCTCATCGGCACGATCATCCAGAAGACCATGGGCTTCCGGGTCACGAACGAGGACGAGATCGCGGGCATCGACACGATCGTCCACGGCGAGGAGGGCTACGTGCTGGAGACCTCCGGCCGCTGACCCCGACCGGCTCGCGCCACCCGACGGGCGCCGCACCTCGCGAGAGGGCGGCGCCCGTCGTCGTGTCCGGCACCGCTCGGCGGCGTCGCGTGTTCGCCCTCCGCGGAGCGGGCCCCCGACCGGTCGCCGGGGAACGAGCCGGGCGTACGGTGGACGCAGGCGGTGAGGCGCGCACGACGGCGTCCGCCGCCACCCGTGACCATCGAGACGAAGAAGACGAGAGCACATGGCATCCCCCCTGATCACCCTGAACAACGGCGTCACCATCCCGCAGCTGGGATTCGGCGTCTTCCAGACCCCGCCCGCGGAGACCCAGCAGGCCGTCGAGCGCGCGTTCGAGGCGGGCTACCGCCACATCGACACGGCCGCCGGCTACTACAACGAGGAGGGCGTCGGCGCCGCCATCAAGGCGACGGGCATCCCGCGCGAGGAGCTCTTCATCACCACGAAGCTCCGCAACGGCGACCAGGGCGCGGACAGCGCCCGCACCGCCTTCGAGGACAGCCGCCGCAAGCTCGGCGTCGACGCGGTGGACCTCTACCTCATCCACTGGCCCTACCCGAAGCACGGCCTCTACGTCGAGACCTGGAAGACCTTCGAGGCGCTGCACGCCGAGGGCCTCATCCGCGCGATCGGCGTCTCCAACTTCCTCCCGGAGCACCTGGAGAAGCTCGCCGCCGAGAGCGACGTCGTGCCCGCGGTCAACCAGATCGAGGTGCACCCCACGTTCCAGCAGCACGACCTCTCGACCTTCTCGGTGGAGCGCGGCATCGAGGTCGAGGCCTACAGCCCGCTCGGCCAGGGCGCCGACCTCGAGTCGGACGTCGTCACGCGCCTCGCGAAGGAGAAGGACGCCACCCCCGCGCAGATCGTGCTCGCCTGGCACCTCGCGCAGGGCCGCATCGTGATCCCGAAGTCGGTCACGCCGGAGCGCATCGTCCAGAACTTCCAGTCCATCGAGGTCGAGCTCTCGGTCGAGGAGCTCGCCGAGATCGACACCCTGGAGACCGGCACGCGCCTCGGCGCCGACCCGGCGACGGCGGACTTCACGCAGTTCCCGTCCTGATCCACCCGCCGGCCAGCCGGCACCCGACGCCCGCCCGGCAGCCGCCGCGGCGGGCGTCGTCGCGTCCGGCACCGGGCCGGCCCCGTCCCTTCGGCCGGAGGGGGCTAGCGTGAGCCCCACGACGCCCGCTCGGTCGGGACCGCGGGTCCCGGACCGGTGGGGGCGCACCATCGTCAGGAGCACCGTGACCGACACCGCCCGCCCGCCGGCCCGACTCGCGGACGCGCTCAGCGCCGTCACGGAGCGCATCGACGTCTCCGTGGACGCGAGCTGGGACGGCCTCACCGGGGTGCAGATCCTCATCCTCCGCCGGCTCGCCGGCGTGGAGCGCATGGATCGCGCATCGCTCGCGCTCGACACGCGGACGGCCCGCGCCGCGACCGTCCCGAGCCTCGCGTCGCTCCTGCAGAAGGGCTTCGTCATGGAGTCCGACGACGAGGCCGGCTCCTACCTGCGGCTGACCGACGGGGGCCACGCGCTCCTCACCGGCGTCCGCGCGGCACGCGCGGAGTGGCTGGAGCGCGCCGCGCGCGACGCGGTGCCGCCCGTGCGCGGCGAGGACCTGGTCCGGGTCGCGGCGCTGCTCGAGCACCTCGGCGGCACCGGGCCCAGGTGAGCGCGTCGGAGTGAGCGCGGATCCGCGCCTCGAGGCCCTCGTCGGGCGGCTGCGGGCCGCCGGCTGCGTCTTCGCGGAGGAGGAGGCCGGCCTGCTCCTGGACGCGGCCGCCGAGCGGCATCCGTCCGGCGACGGGACCGGGGCGACCGAGGCCGTGGCCACCGCCCGTGCCGCCGAGCTCGAGGCCATGACCTCCGCGCGAGTGGCGGGGGAGCCGCTCGAGACCGTGCTCGGCTGGGTCGCGTTCGCGGGACGCCGGATCGTGGTGCGGCCGGGCGTCTTCGTGCCGCGCCGTCGCACCGAGCGGCTCGCCTCCGCGGCCGTCGCGGAGGCGCGCGCGGTCGCGGGACCCCTCGTCGTCGACCTGTGCTGCGGATCCGGTGCCATCGGCGCGGTCCTCGCGGACGAGGTGCCCGGGGCCGTCGTGCACGCCGCCGACGTCGATCCCGTCGCCGTCGCCTGCGCCGCCGTGAACCTCGCGCCCCGCGGGGCAGCCGTGCACCGCGGCGACCTCCTCGACGCGCTCCCGGGGGACCTGCGCGGCCGGATCGACGTGCTGGTGGCGAACGTGCCGTACGTACCACGCGCCGGCCTCGCGCTCATGCCCCCGGAGGCCCGCCTCCACGAGCCGGCGGCGACCCACGACGGCGGGATCGACGGGCTCGACGTGCTGCGGCGCGTCGCCCGGGGGAGCGGCACGTGGCTCGCGCCCGGCGGCGTCCTCCTGTTCGAGGTCGCGGTCGCGCAGCTCGACGCCGCCCTCGACGCGCTGGCCGCGGCCGGCTGGGAGGCCCGGATCGCGCCGACCGACGCGCCCGGGGGCGACGCGGACGACGGCACGCGGGTCGTCACCGGCCGACGCCCGCGCTGACCGGCAGCGGCGCCCGACCGCCCGGCGTCGACGACCGACGGCGAGGCGCCGCCGCTCCCGCAGCCCCCCGCGGATCTCGTTGCCGCCTGTCCACAACGCGCTCGCCAGGCGGTCGGCGCTCCCTAGGGTCGCGGTGTCCCGTCCGCCTACGAGAGGCCCCATGACCCCCGTCCCGTCCCGTCACGTCGCATCCGTCCCCCCGACGCCGTCCCTCCCGGACGCCGACCTCCGCCGTCGCCCCGGCCGCGGCCTCGCCGCCCTCGCGTCGGCCGCCGCCCTCGTCACCGCCGTCGCCGTCGGCGTCCCCGCCGGATCCGCATCCGCCGCCGCACCCAGCACGCCGGTCCCCGGCATGCAGGTCCCCGCGCTCAAGGACGTCCTCGGCAGCGCCGGCATCGAGCACGTCGGCGTGGCGATGGGCGGCGACGAGGTCCGGGGCACCTCGGCCGCCCTCATCCAGCGCCACTTCAACGCCCTGACGCCGGAGAACGCCGGCAAGGCCGACGCGATCCAGCCCGTCGAGGGCCGCTTCGACTTCACCGGCATCGACCAGCTGCTCGACTTCGCCGACGCGCACGGCATGAAGATGTACTTCCACGTCGACTTCTGGATGCCGCAGACGCCCGCCTGGTTCTTCCTCGACCACGGCCGCCCGCTCACGAACAGCCCGGCCGACCAGGCGCTGCTCAGGGCGCGCATGGAGGCGCACGTGAAGGCGATCTCCGACCACATCGCCTCCCGCTACCCGAAGGGCGGCAGCCCCATCTGGGCGATGGACGTCGTCAACGAGGTCATCGACGACGGCCCGAACGGCAACCCGCACCACATGAAGGACACGCGCTGGTTCCAGGTGCTGGGCGAGGGCTTCGTCGACGAGGGCTTCCGGCTCGCGAAGAGGTACTTCCCGGGCGTCAAGCTCTTCATCAACGACTACAACACCGACGTGCCGAGCAAGCGCACCGACTACCTCGGCCTCATCTCCGACCTCCTGAAGCGCGGCGTCCCCGTCGAGGGCGTGTCGCACCAGGCCCACGTGGGCATCCGCAGCTCCGTCGCGGAGCTCCGCACGTCGATCGAGGCCGTGAAGGCGCTCGACCCGGACCTCCTCGAGGCCATCTCCGAGCTCGACGTCAGCGCCTCCCAGGCGGCCGCGACCGGCAACAGCCAGAACCGGAACCACACGGCGCCGATCTACTCGAACCCGGATGACACGGCCGCGGCGGTCGGCTGGTTCTACCGCGATCTGTTCACGATGATCCGGCAGGAGGCGGGCGACCTCGAGTCGGTCACCTTCTGGGGGTCGGACAACTCGCGCAGCTGGCTGCGCGGGGGCTCGATCGACCAGCCGTGGGAGCGACCGCTCCCGTTCGGCGACCACCAGGAGGCCATGCCCGCGTACTGGGGCATCGTGGATCCGAGCCGCCTCCCGGCGCGACCGCCGCTGCCGAAGGGCTGATCCGCCGCAGCGGCCAAGCCCCCGGCCCCCGTCCTCACCGAGGGCGGGGGCCGCTCCGCGTTCGTTGCCTGACACAACAAAGATTTTCGAAACCCCCACCCCCCGTAGGGGAGGGTGCCTACGGTGCGAGGATCCGACACCGAAGTCGGAACACATGGAAGGTGTTCGACGATGAGCATTCCCCGCACCACCCCGTCCGCGCTCGCGGACGCTGGTCCTCCCCGCCCGCAGCAGAGCAGCGCGGCCCGCCGGCCCCCGCGCGACCGTCGCCGCGGCCTCGCCGCCCTCACCGCCCTCGGCCTCGTCGTGGGCGCGGGCGCCCTCACCGCGCCCGCGGCGCAGGCGGTGGACGCCGCCCCCGCGCCCGCGGGCGTCGGCTCCGACTTCGAGTCGGGCACCGGAGCGTGGGCGCCCCGCGGCGACGGCGTCCGCATCGCGCCGAGCACGACCGCGCACACCGGATCCGGCAGCCTGCTCGTGACGGACCGCACGCAGGAGTGGCACGGCGCCGCGCTCGACGTCACGTCGTCCCTGCCCGTCGGCCAGCAGGTCGAGGTCACCGTCTGGGCGCGCCTCGCGCCGGGGGAGGAGCCCGCGTCGCTCAAGGTCTCCGTGCAGCGGGACACCGGCGGCGGGAGCGGCTACGACGGCGTCGCCGGGGCGGCCGCCCGGGTCACCGCGGACTCCTGGACCGAGCTCACGGGCACGTACACGCTCGGCGGCCCGGTCGACAAGGCGCAGGTGTACGTGGAGGGCACCGTCGGCGCGGACTTCCTCATCGACGACTTCCAGCTCGGCGAGGCCGTGGCCACGCCCGTGCAGACCGACATCCCGGCGCTGAGGGACGTCCTCGGCGCGCGCGGCATCGAGCACGTGGGCGTCGCCGTCGACGGCCGCGAGACCGTGGGTGCCGGAGCGGATCTCGTGAGTCGCCAGTTCGACGCGATCACGCCCGAGAACGCCGGCAAGCCCGAGAGCGTCCAGCCGGAGGAGGGGCGGTTCACCTTCACCCAGATCGACCAGCTGCTCGACTTCGCCGACCGGACGGGTACGAAGGTCTACTACCACGTGCTGTTCTGGCACTCGCAGACGCCCGCGTGGTTCTTCCTCGACGGCGAGCGCCCGCTCACCGACAGCCCCGCCGACCAGGCGCTGCTGAAGGCGCGCATGGAGGCGCACGTGAAGGGCATCGCGGATCACGTCGCCGCCCGCTACCCCGACGGCGGCAGCCCGATCTGGGCCATGGACGTCGTCAACGAGGTCATCGACGACGGCCCCAACGACAACGCGCACGACATGCGCGACAGCCGCTGGTACCAGGTGCTGGGGGAGGGCTTCGTGGACGAGGGCTTCCGCCTCGCGCGCGCCCACTTCCCGGGCGTGAAGCTCTTCATCAACGACTACAACACGGAGCTGCCCACGAAGCGCGCCGACTACCTCGAGCTCATCTCCGCGCTCGTGGCGCGCGGCGTGCCGATCGACGGCGTCGGGCACCAGGCGCACGTCGACTTCGCCCGACCCGTCTCGTGGCTGCGCGACTCGATCCGCGCCGTCGAGCGCATCGACACGCGCCTGCTGCAGGCGATCACGGAGCTCGACGTCAACGCCTCGAACCAGAACGAGGGCGCCGACGTGAGCGGGGCGCCGCAGGATCCGTACACGCCGGTCTACGCGGACGACGCCCAGGCGGCGGCCGAGGTCGGGTACTACTACCGCGACCTGTTCCAGATGATCCGCCAGCAGTCGGCGTCGATCGACTCGGTCACCTTCTGGGGCGTGAGCAACGCGCGCAGCTGGCTGCGCACGTGGCCGATCGCGCGTCCGTGGGAGCAGCCGCTGCCGTTCGACGACGACCTGCAGGCCGCGCCCGCGTACTGGGGCATCGTGGATCCGAAGCAGCTGCCGGCGCGTCCGGCGGACCTGTCGGCGCCGCGCATCGCGGACGTGGACGACATCACCGCGGTCGCGACGAAGGCGACCGGCGTGCGCGTCCCGTACGCGCTGCCGTCCGCCATCGACACGCGCGACGGGAACGTGCGGGTGGTGTGCGCGCCGCCCCGCAGCGGGATCTTCCCCGTCGGGACCACCACGGTCACCTGCACCGCCGGGGACCGCGCCGGGAACGTCCGCACGAGCGACTTCGACGTGATCGTGACGCGCGCGGGCTCGTGATGCGCTGATCCGGCGCACCGCACGGCGCGGCCCCCGATCCTCCGGGACCGGGGGCCGCGCCGCGGGGACGCCGTACGCTCTCCCCGTGGACAGAGCCCGCATCAGCGACCTCGCCCATGCCGACCACCCCATCGCCTCCCCGCTGGGCGATGACCGCGTCGACCGCCTCCTCGCGCTCGCGCTCGCCGGACGGAGCTCGGTGCTCGACCTCGGGTGCGGTGACGGCAGCTGGCTGCTGCGGGCCCTCCGCCGGGAGCCGTCCCTGCGCGCCGTGGGGGTCGACCACTCCGACGCGGGCTTCGACCGGGTGCGCGCCCAGGCCGCGCGCGAGGGCCTCGCCGATCGCCTCGAGCTCGTCCGCGCCGACGCGCGCTCGTGGACCTCCCCCGAGGAGTTCGACGTCGTCCTCTGCATCGGCGCGTCGCACGCGTTCGGCGGGCTCGAACCGACGCTGGCCGCGACGGGCATCTGCGCCCGGGCGGCCGAGCGCTCGTCGGCGAGTGCTTCTGGGAGCAGCCGCCCACCCCGCAGGTCCTCGACCTGCTCGGTGCCCGGCCGGACGACTACGGCGACCTCGCCGCGACCGTCGAGATCGCGGCCTCGGGCGGGTGGGTGCCCCTGCACGGGCACGTCAGCACCCTCGAGGAGTGGGACGACTACGAGTGGTCCTGGACGGGCGCGCTCGCTCGGTGGGCCTCGGAGCACCCCGACGACCCGGACAGCCGCCAGGTGATGACCGCGTCGGTCGAGCACCGCCGCGCGTGGTCGCAGGGCTACCGCCGGACGCTCGGCTTCGTCACCCTGCTGCTGGGTCGCCCGCCGACCGCCTGAGCCCGCTCCTCCGGGGACGGTCGGCCGAGCGGCGGCCGCCGTGGGCAGCCGGAGGCCGCGGGCGGCATCGTTGCCGGCGTCGGGGTGGTGCAGGACGAGGATGAGGTCCCCGCGGCCTCCTCGTGATGCAGCTCCCGGGTCCCCACGAGGGGTGGTGCACCCTGGTGGTGCCGCCGTCGAGGGCTCGGACGTCGTACCGGGCCCGGAGCGCGCGCTCGCACGCCCATGACGGAGAGGGGATCGCGTCATGGGTGGACACGGGACGGGCCGGGTGCCGCCAGCCGGGAGGTCCGCCGGGCTCACGCCCACGACGATTCCGGGACCCGGACAGCGGAGCGTCCGCGGGAAGGGGTCATGCCCTCCTCACGCTGCGCCGGGAGCGAAGAGGTACCACGGGATCTCGCCGAACCAGAGCGTGGGCAGCGAGACGACGAGGAACACGAGCTCGGCGGCCAGGATCGCCACGGTGCCAGCCCTCCTGCCCTGCCGCAAGGCCAGCGCGACGATCGCGAACACGAGGCTGAGGAGCGCCAGGAGCTCGATGGGCACCCAGGCGAGGAGGAACAGCGGATAGAGGATCAGCAGGCCCGTGCCGTCGACGTACGTCGGGATCCACATCACGCACCAGAGCACGGCGTACACGCCGAGGGCGACGGCCCCGGTGAGGATGGCGACCTTCGCCCAGCGGTCGTCGCGCCGCGATGCGCACTCCATGATCCGGTCCCGTCTCCTCCGAGGTGGTCCCAGCGTAGGCGGCGGGGGAGCGACACGTGGTTCCCCGCGCGACCTCACGCGGACGCCCCCTCGTGCGGATCCCCTGGCCGGACGGCTCAGGGCCCCGTCGGGACGCCGACGGGTCGGAGGAGCGGGTCGAGGGCGTCCCACTGCCGCCGTCGCTCCTCCTCTCGGGCGCTCGCCCCGGACCCGTGCAGCCCCAACGCCATCGCGGCGTAGGTGGCGGCGTGCGGGGAGTGCTCGATCATGTGGGCGACCGCGGCCGCCTGCCCGGCTGCTCGTGCTGCGGCGGTCGCTGCCGGGGCGCCGGCCCGGCTCGCGTCGCGCGCGGCCGCATGGGCGGCGAACGCCGCGGCGCGGCACTCCGTCATGGGGACCTCGCCTCGCTCCCATGATCTCAGGACGTCGAGCGCCCGCCGGGGACGGGCGTCGGTCGGGTCCCACTCCTCGAACACGGCGAGCGCGCGCTCGGCGCAGTCCCCGGCCCACCGGGCGAGGGCGCGGTGGATCCCGGGATCCGGGCCGCCCCGGCCCGGTCTCGGCGGATCGGTCATGGGCCCATCGAAGCAGCCCGCGGCGTCCACGGCATCGGGCCGGGGTCGGTCGTGCGTGTCGCGAGGAGGCGCCTGCCTGGCCACCGCTGCCGGGACGCGCGAGGAGGCGTCGCTCATCGGACGGTCGGCCGGGCACGGGGCGGTCCATGGCGACGTCACGCGTGCGCCGAGGACGAGGAGGTCCAGGCCCGCGCGGACGCACCCGCTCGTCGATGCCCCACCGGAGTCGATGCGCGGCCCCCTCCTCGCGAGGCGGGGCCGCCGGACGCCCGGGATAGTGTCGAGCCATCGCAGGGCGCACCGGATCCACCCGGACGACGACCGCCGCCGTGCGGAGGGGAGAGCACCATGACCACGCAGACCCGGCCCGTCGCGGTCACCGGCGTCACCGGCGCCGTCGGGGGAGCGGTGGCCCGCCACCTCGCCGACGCGGGGATCCCGCAGCGCATGCTCGCCCGGACCCCCGCCCGAGCGCCCGAGCTGCCCGGCGCCACCGTGCACGAGGTGTCCTACGGCGACCATCCGGCCACCGTCGCGGCGCTCCGCGGAACCTCGACGCTCCTGATGGTGTCGGCCGCCGAGGACGAGCACCGGCTCGCGCAGCACGTCGCGTTCGTCGACGCGGCCGCGGACGCCGGCGTCCGCCACGTGGTCTACACGTCGTTCGCGGGCGCGGCCCCCGACGCGACCTTCACCCTGGCTCGCGACCACCATGCGACCGAGGAGCGGATCCGCGCGTCCGGCATGGCGTGGACCTTCCTGCGGGACGCGTTCTACATCGACTTCGTGAGCCAGCTCGTGGGGGAGGACGGCGTGATCCGCGGTCCCGCCGGCGAGGGACGGGTGGCCGCGGTCACGCGCGCCGACGTCGCCGAGGTGGCGGCGACGATCCTCCGCGACCCGGAGCCCCACGCGGGCGCCACCTACGAGCTGACCGGACCCGAAGCGCTGACGATGGGGGAGATCGCCGCGACCGTGGCGTCCGCCGAGGGGCGCGCGGTCACGTACCGCGACGAGACCCTCGAGGAGGCGCGCGCGTCGCGGGCCGTCTGGGGCGCGCCCGAGTGGCAGCTCGACGCGTGGATCAGCACGTACACGGCGATGGCCGCCGGGGAGATGGGGCGCGTGAGCGACGACGTCGAGCGGATCCTCGGTCGCCGGCCCACCAGCCTGGGGGAGTTCCTGGCGTCCGCGGGCCGGGACGGGAGCGGGTCCGCGCGCCCCGCCTGACGCGTGCTGCCGGCGCGGAGGGCGTGGCCGCCGAGGCCTGTCGGCCGGGCGGCGCTGCCGCAGGGCGGCGCGACCCCGGTCACCACGGGACGCGGGTGCTGTCCCACGACCAGAGGCCACCCGTCGGGCCGTCGTCGGGGAGCAGGGCGAGCCGCACGGCGCCGGACGCGGCCTCGGCCGGGTCCCCGCCGGTCGACATGCCGGGCACGATGCTCGTGCGACGCAGACCGGGCGCGAGCGCGTTGACCTTGATGCCGTCGCCCAGGGCCTGGGCCGTGAGCAGGGTCACCGCGTTGACCGCGGTCTTCGAGCTCCGGTAGGCCACGCCACCTCCCTGCACCCGCTCCCAGTCGAACTGCGGGTTCGGTCCGCTGTTCCACGTGAGGGATCCCGTCCCGCTGGACACGTTGACGATGCGCGCGTGCGCGGACCGCCGCAGCGCGGGCAGGAACGCCTGCGTCACGGCGATGAGGCCGAACACGTTGGTCTCGTACGCGGCACGGAGCTGCTCGAGCGACGTGCCCGTGATGTCGTCGCCGCCCGGGTTCACGCCGGCGTTGTTGACGAGGACGTCCAGCTCCCGTACCAGCTCCGCCGCTGCGGCGACCGACCCGGTATCCGTGACGTCGATCTCCACGGGCTGCGCGCCGGAGCCCAGCTGCGCACAGGCCCGTCGCCCCCGTTCGCGGTCGCGGGCGCCGATCCACACCGTCACCCCGTGGTCGATGAGCTGGCGGGCGGTCTGGAATCCGATGCCGCTGTTCGCGCCCGTGACGAGTGCTGTGGTCGCCGCCGCGGGGGAGCGGACCGTGATCGGAAGGCGGGTGGTGTCGTGCATGGTGTCCTCCAACTCCAACGATGTGGTTGGAAGAGTACACCCGCGCCCGCCCCACTCCAACCGCACGGTTGGTAGTCTCGGACGATGGCCTGGGATGTCGAGGGGACGCAGCGTCGGCTCCGCGAGGCCGCGCTCGTCGAGTTCGCCGCCAACGGATACGACGGCACCACGGTGGCGTCCATCGCGGCGCGGTCCGGCGTCAACAAGGAGCGGCTCTACAGCTACTTCGGCGACAAGCAGGCGCTCTGGGACGTCGTGCTCACCATGGAGCTCGAGCGCCTCGCGACCGCCGTGGAGCTCACGGGGCTCGGATTGGACGACGTGGGGGAGTTCGCCGGTGCGACGTACGACTACCACGCGGCCCATCCCGAGCTCGGCCGCCTCCTGCAGTGGGAGGGGCTCCGAGCCGGTCCGCCGGCTCACGTCGAGGTCCGCACCGCGCACTACCGGGAGAAGGTGGCCGGCTTCCGGGACGCGCAGCACGACGGCGTGCTCGATCCGGGACTGGACCCGGCGCACCTGGTGTTCGCCCTGATCGCCCTGGCCGCGTGGTGGCAGACGGTGCCGCAGCTCGCCGAGATGATCACCGGCAGAGGACCCGACGACGAGCACGAGCGATCCGCCCGTCGACGCTTCGTGGTCGAGGCGGCGAAGCGGATGGCCGCACCGGCGCATCGCTGACGATGCCGCCCCCCGAAGGGCGAGGAGCGGCCTACCTGACATAATGTGCATTATCGGCACACTATCCCCAGCACGGAGTGGGCCGCATCAGCCGCCTCAGGCGCCCCGGGACAGCACCCCGCGCACGAAGTCCACGAGCTCGGCGGGTTCGACGGGATCCGTCGTCGTCGCGAGCTCCTCGAGGGCGAACCAGCGGTGCGCGTGGATGTCGTCGAACTCGTCCGGCATCCAGTTGTCCGACACGGGCGCGAACGCGTCGGTCCGCACCAGGTAGAACGTCGAGTGGCCGACGTCGAGGCCGCCGTCGATCCGGCGGCGCGCGTAGTCGTGCTCCCACACGGGCTCGCCGACCGAGTCGACCCGCAGCCCGGTCTCCTCGAACAGCTCGCGACGGGCCGCGACGGCCGGCGTCTCGCCCGGGTCGATGCCGCCGCCGGGCGTCAGCCAGCGCGGCGGCAGGTCCACGTTCACGGAGTAGTTCGTGAGGAAGAGCAGCAGCCGGTCGCGCTCGTCGACCAGCAGGATCCGCGCGGTGTCCCGGATGTGCCGGGTCGCCTCGCCGTCGGTCATCGCGCGCCGCCGTCGACCGGCAGGTGCCGGGCCCACCAGTCGAGGATCGCCTGGAACCGCTGCACGCGGTGACGCGGCCGGCCGGAGCGGCTGAGCTCGTGGTCCTCGCCCGGGAAGACGAGCATCTCGGTCTCCACGCCCGCGCGCACGAGCGCCAGGTGGTACCGCTCGGCCTGCGACAGCGGGCAGCGCAGGTCGTCCTCGGAGTGCACGACGAACGTGGGCGTCGTCACCTGGTGCGCGACCGCCTGCGGGCTCTGCTTCCGCCGGGTCTCCTCGTCGTGGCCCGTGTACTCCTCGCCGAAGAACGTGCCGATGTCCGAGGTGCCGGTGAACAGCTCCGGGTCGAGGAATCCGCGCTCCACGATGGCGCCCTGGAACCGGTGCTCGTGCGCGATGGTCCACGCCGTGAGGTAGCCGCCGTAGGAGCCGCCCATGATGCCGGCGCGGGAGCCGTCGATGGAGTCGTGCACGGCGATCGCGCCGTCGAGGAAGTCGAGGACGTCGTGCATGTCCACCGTGCCCATGCGCTCCTTGATGACCCGGCCGTGCTCCTGGCCGTATCCGGCGGCGCCGCGCGGGTTGCAGAGCAGCACCGCGTAGCCGGCGTCGGCGTAGACCTGCGCCTCGTCGAACAGGTGCACGCCGTACGCCGCGTAGGGCCCGCCGTGGATCACGAGGAGGACCGGATGCGGCCCCTCCCCCTCCGGCAGCACGACCCAGCCGTGAACCGGGTAGCCGTCCCGTCCCTCCACCACGAGCTCGTGCAGCGGGCGGATCCCCGTCTCGCGCAGCGCGGCGGAGAAGTCGGTGAGCCGGACGAGGGCGGATCCGGCGTCGGGGGCGCGGTCGGTGCGCACCAGCGCGAGGTCGCCGTGCGTGCGCGGGTCGGTGAGGGCGACCACGACGGCCCCTCCCCCGACGCCGACGCCCGTGACCTCGACCTGGTCGTCCACGAGCGCCTCGACGGCGCCGTCGACGGTGACGCGCAGCAGCTGCACGGTGCCGCGCGAGGCGTTGAGCACGAGGACGGCGTCGCGGTCCTCGACGGTGATGTCGCTGCCGCCGAGGTCGATCGTCTCGGCGTCGGTGAGCGCGCGCGGCGCCGCGTCGCGGTCGTCGAGCACGTACAGCGCGGTGTTGCGGGCGACGAAGTCGACGCCCGTCTCCCCCAGGTCCTGCGCGAGCAGGTAGACGCGCCCGCCGTCGACGGATGCCACGGCGACGACGCCGAGCCCCGCCTCGTGCGAGACGATCGTGCGCACCTCGGGGACGACGGCGGGCGTCTCGCCCGCGGCGGGCACGGCGACCGCGTACGCGCCGGCGAGCAGGTCGTCGTCGCGTCCCGCGTGCCGCGAGGCGACGAAGAGCACCTCGGACCCGTCGGCCGAGAACCGCGGCGACCCGTGGTCGACGGGATCGTCGGTGAGGCGGACCACCGGACCGACGCCCGCGCGCTCGGCGGCCGACGGCGTCGCGTCCGCCCCCTCGCCGCGCACGGCGGGATCCGCGGCGTCGGGGTAGCCGGACGGCGCGGCGGCCACGAAGGGCTCGGCGTCGAGCTCCGGCACCGCGACGAGGTGCAGCTGCACGTGCCGGTCCGTGGACCAGCCGAGGCCGTTGGCGAGGTACTTGGTGGTGCGGATCCGACGGGCGGGCTCCGCGGCGGCCGGCACGCCCTCGACGCTGCCGTACCGCCCGGGCTCGGCGACGCGCGCCGCGTAGACGATGCGGGTGCCGTCCGGCGACCAGTCGAACGCGCCGACCCCGAGGAGCTCATCCGTCAGCGCGATGGGCTCGCCGCCGGCCGCCCGCACGACGTGCAGCTGCGGCGGCCCCTTCGGCTCCGCGCGCAGGAACGCGATCACGGCGCCGTCCGGCGAGAGCCGCGGCGCGGTGTCGCGGAAGCCGCGCGTGATGCGCCGCGGGGGGCGGGATCCGTCCGTCGTCACCTCCCACAGCTGACCGGTGTACGCGTCGGCGTGCACCCGCGGCCGGGTCGCCGAGACGACGGCGAGGCGGCCGTCGGGCGAGACGGCGGGGCGGGAGACGGAGGTGAGGAGGTCGAGATCCGTGGTCTTCATCGGATCGAGCCTAGCCCCGGGCCGCCGCCCGGCCCGGGGTCACTCGGGCTGGAAGCTGCTCGTGTCGCCCACGAGACGGGTGTGGTCCGCAGGGATCGGATCGACGACCGCGCGCGCGACCTCGGCCGCGAACTGCGACACGTTGTAGAGGCCGCCGGACGCCTCCTTGCGCTGCTGGATCGCCTCGGGGTTGAGGCGCCCGAGGAGCGTCGCCGTGATGGTGCCCTCGATCATGTCGCCGGACACGACGACGAAGCCGATGCCGCGCTCGTCGAGCTCGGGCAGGAGCTCGCGGAGGGCGTCCTCCCCCGCGCGCTTGCTGCGGGCGACGCCCTCGTACTCGGGCATGGTCGGGGTGGTGCGGATGAAGTGCGCCTGGTGGCTCGTGACGAAGACGACGCGGCCGCCCTCGGACATCAGCGGCAGCGCGCTCCGCAGCACGTTCAGCTGCGCGTCGCGGTTGAGGGTCATGGCGTAGTCCTCCGCCATGCCGCTCTCCATGCCGCCGGACGCGTTGAGGACGAGCACGTCGAGGCCGCCGAGCTCGGAGCGGACGGTGTCCATCAGGCGGTCGACGGACGCGGGATCCGTGAGGTCGGCCCCCACCGCGATGGCCTTCGTCCCGCCCTCCACGAGCTTGGCCACGAGCTTCTCGGCGCGGGCGGCCTTGTTGCGGTAGTTGACGACGACGTCGGCGCCCGCGTCGGCGAGGTACGCCACGGTGTCGGCGCCGATGCCGCGCGAGGAGCCGGTGACGAGCGCGCGCTTCCCCCGGAGCTCGTCGGGCGCGAAGGGGCGGATCTCGTCGACGGTGCTCACAGCGGTACTCCTCCAGGTGGGCGCGCCTGCGGGCGCGCGACGGGTCGTCCGGCGAGGGACGGGGCGGGACGGCCGCGCGGGCGGGACCCGGCCGGACGGCCCTGAGAGCCTACCGCCCGCGATCCCGCCGGTGGACTAGGTTCGGGGTCGTCCGGTCGGCGGAACGAGGGAGCAGCGGGTGACGGTCCTCCTCGACGAGAGCGCGTGGCTCGGCTGGCTCGCCGTGATCGTCGTCCTCGTCGTCGTCGAGATGCGCTGCCTGGATCTCGCCGCGCTGTGCGGAGGCGGCGCCGCCCTCGTCGCCCTGCTGTCGGGGCTGTTCGGCGCCCCCTGGTGGCTGCAGGTCGTCGTGGCCGTCGTCGCGGCCGCCGTCCTCGTCGGCGTCGCCCGGCCGGCGCTCCTGCGCGCGCTGCCGGTCGACGAGCCCCCGGTCGGCCACCCGACCGCCGACGGCTCGGCGGAGCACCCGGGGACCGCCGACCGGCCGTCGTGACGTCCCCGCCCTGGTTCGACGGCCGCGTGCCGCGCGTTCTGGCGCACCGCGGGTGGACGGGATCCGGCGCCGTGGAGAACACGCTCGGCGCGTTCCTGGCCGCCTGGGACCTCGGGGTCACTCACCTGGAGACCGACGTGCACGTCACCGCGGACGGCGCCTGCGTGCTCTGGCACGACGCCGACCTCCGCCGCCTCACGGGCCGCCCCGGACGCGTGCGGGACGCGACGCTCGCCGAGCTGCGCGCGCTCGACCTCGGATCCGGCGCCCGCGTCGCCACGCTCGCCGAGCTGCTCGACGCGCTGCCGGGAGCGCGCGTGAACGTCGACGTGAAGGGCCGCGATGCCCCGGTCGCCGTCGCGCGCGCGATCCACGCGGCAGGCGCCGTCGACCGGGTGCTCGTCACCTCGTTCTCGGGCCGGCGGCGACGGCTCGCGGTCTCCCTCCTCCCCGGCGTCGCGACCTCCGCCGACGCCGGCCGGCTCGTGCTCGCGGTCGTCGGCGCACGCCTGGGCCTCGCGCCCGTCGTCCGCCTGGCGCTCCGCGGCCTCGACGCCGTGCAGATGCCCTGCCGCGTGCTCGGGATCCGCACCGTCTCCCCCGCGATGGTCGGCCGGCTCGCCCGCGCCGTCCGCGAGGTGCACGTGTGGACGGTCGACGACCCCGACGAGGCGGTGCGCCTGGTGGAGGCCGGCGTCCACGGCGTCGTCACCGATCGCCCCGACCTGGTGCTCGCCGCGTTCGACGGCAGGGACTGGGATTCGCCTGGGAACCGGACGTCCTGAGAAAGGATCCTCACAGCCGCGCGGTTTACAACGGGGAGTGCATCGCGAGAGGAGACCACCATGGCAGATCGCAGCTTGCGCGGGATGCGGCTCGGATCCACGAGCCTGCAGAGCGAGGAGGGCGTCAGCTTCTCCCCCCGGCAGAGGAAGACGTACCGCACGTCCGACGGGACCACCTTCGAGGTCGTGTTCTCGGCGGACGCCGAGGTGCCCGAGGTCTGGGAGTCGCCGAAGAGCGGCCTGGAGGGACGCCTCCTCGACGCCGAGGGCGCACCCGTCGCCCACGACGAGGTCGAGGCGAAGATCCCCCGGAGCCACTGGGACATGCTGCTCGAGCGCCGGACGCGCGCCGAGCTCGAGGAGCTCCTCGAGGAGCGCCTCGCCACCCTCCGCGCGCGGCGCGGTCAGCACCGCATCGGCGCCTGACCCGACCCCTCCGCTCGCGAACCGACCACAGGAGCACCCCCGGCATCGCCGGGGGTGCTCCTTCGCGTGGGGCAGGCGACGGGTCAGCGCGCGGCGCGACGACCTCGACGGCCGAGCGCGATCCCCGCGACCGCGAGGGCGCCGAGGCCGAGCCCGGACACGAGCCACTCGATGTCGCGCCCCACGAGGATCGCGGGCGTCACGACGTCGGCGGTCGGCACGTCCACGACCATCGACCCCGCGGTGTACCAGGGCAGCCGGTCGAGGTCCCGCCCGTCCGGGCCGACGACCGCGCTCGTGCCGACCGTGGAGATGTTCACGACGCTGCGACCCGTCTCGAGCGCGCGCATGCGCGCGACGGCGAGCTGCTGCACGCTCTCGTCGGTCCGGCCGAAGTCGGCGTTGTTCGTCTGGGCGAGGATGACGTCCGCGCCCTCGCGCACCATGTCGGTCGTCAGCTGGTCGTCGACGATGTCGAAGCAGATGGCGATGCCGGCGGTGATGCCCGCGACGTCCATGACCTGGTCGGTCGTGCCCGGCGTGTACTCCCGCTGGATGAGGCCGATGAGGTCGGGTGCGAACGGCTCCCAGAACGCGCGGTCGGGCACGTACTCCCCGAACGGCACCGGGTGCTTCTTGTCGTAGTGGTCGGTCGCCCCTCCCCCGGTCCAGACGAGCGACTCGTTGTAGTACCGGCCGTCGCGCTCCGTGACCGTGCCGACGACCAGCGGCGCGCCGAGCCGCGCGACCACGCGGTCGAGGGCGGCAGCGGAGCCCGGGTCGCGGAGCGGATCCGCGTCCGCCGCGTTCTCCGGCCACACCACCATGTCGATGCCGGAGTCGGCCGGTATCTCCGCCGTCGCGGCCAGGTGCGCGCGCAGGATGTCGCCGTAGCGCGCGCCGTCGAAGTACCCGGCCTTGGCGTTCCCCTGCACGGCCGCGATCCGGGTGGTGCCCGTGGTCGCGACCGGGAAGGCGGGGACGACGAGCACCAGGGCCACCGCGATCCCGGCGACGAGCGCCCGGCTCGACGCCCGCACGCGCTCCTCCGCCGCGAGCTCCAGCAGCAGCGCGACGAGCAGCACGAGCACGAAGGACAGACCGGACAGCCCCAGCCAGGTCACGAGGTGGGCGAACGGCCCCTCGGATTGCGACAGGGACACCCGCCCCCACGCGAACCCGCCGTAGGGCCAGACCGCGGAGATCGCCTCGCGCGCGGTCCAGAGCCCCGCCACGGCGACGGGCAGCAGCACGACGCGCCCGGCGACGGTCGGGAAGGCGCGCGGGATCCACCGCGTGGCCGTCGCGATGGTGACGGCGCCGGTCGCGACGAAGAGCGACTCGAGCGACGACAGCGCGATCCAGGGCACGGGTCCGAGGTACAGCGACGCCCACTCGATGTGCGTGAGGTAGAAGGCGAGCCCGGCGACGAGGCCGACCAGGAACGCGGGCCCGGCGCGGCGCCCGCGGAGGGCCACCAGCACGAGGGCGATCCCCGGGAACGCGAGGGGCCAGATGCCGCGATCCGGGAACGCCGCGTCGAGGACCGGGCCGGACAGCGCGGCGAGGAGGAGCGCGCCCCAGAGCGGCACGGGCGGGCGGATCGGCGACGCGTCGACGGGCGCCGGCGCGACGGGCGCGGTCGTGCCCTCCCGACGGGGCGCGCGGGCGAGCGCGGTCACACCGACGAGTACGCGACGATGCCGCGCCGGATGCTGTCGAGGGCCGTGCGCGCGTTCCGCGACACGGGGCCGTCGGCCACGATCGAGAGCTGGTCGAGCAGGTCGAT
The DNA here is from genome assembly GCF_001280205.1 of Clavibacter capsici. Taxonomy (NCBI): domain Bacteria; kingdom Bacillati; phylum Actinomycetota; class Actinomycetes; order Micrococcales; family Microbacteriaceae; genus Clavibacter; species Clavibacter capsici. The sequence goes on from NZ_CP012573.1 coordinate 1,732,050, forward strand.
GGTCTGCTTCGTCCAGCGCACGAAGTCGCCGGCCGCGAGGTCGGCCTCGTCGAGCACCGCGTCGAGGCTCCCGCCGCGGGACCAGCGGTGCATCGGCGCGCAGAGCCCGGTCGACAGGGGCTCGGTGGTCGGCAGGCGGCGCTCGCGCTCCACGTCGTCGAGCCGTGACCAGATCTCCTCGGTGCGCTCGAGCGCCGGGCGGAACGCTCCGCGCGGGAGGTTCCGGTCGTTGCGGTCGCCCTCGTCGCGACGCGGCTGGTAGACCAGCGACGCGGCCATCGCGGCGAGGCCGGCCGGGTCGAGGTCCACCCAGACCTGCGTGCGCAGGCACTCGGCCACCAGCAGGTCGCGGTCGCCGTAGATGCGCTTGAGCATGCGGCCGTTGGGCGTCGGCGCGACCTGGCCGTCGGCGGCGCGCTTGAGGTAGCCGAGCGAGAGGAGCAGCTCCGTGACCCGGTCGAAGACCTTCGCGACGGCGTTGGTGCGCGTGCGGATCTGCTGCCCGAGCGCATCCGTCTGGCGCTTAAGGCGCCACCAGCGCTCCGCCCAGCGCGCGTGGGACTCGCGGTCCTTGCACGCGTGGCAGGGGTGCGCCTTCATGCGCCGACGGAGGTCGGCGAGCTGGCGCTGGCGCTTGTCGCGCTCGCCGTGCTGGCCGGCCTGCTGCATGTCGGCGCGCGCGGCCGTCGCGCGCTCGAGGTCGCTGAGCTCGCGCCGGAGGCCCGAGTACTCGCGGAAGTCGCCGAGGTGGCAGACCATCGCCTTCTCGTAGCCGGCGAGCGACTCCTCCTGCGTCCGGACCTTGCGGGCGAGGTCCACGACGGCGCGGTCGGCCTGGAACTGGGCGAACGACGACTCGAGGACCTCGCGGGTGCGCTCGCGGCCGAACTGGTCGATCAGGTTGACGGCCATGTTGTACGTCGGCCGGAAGCTCGAGTTGAGCGGGTACGTGCGGCGGGAGGCGAGCGACGCGACGGCCTGCGGATCCAGCCCGTCCTTCCACTGGATGACCGCGTGGCCCTCGACGTCGATGCCGCGGCGGCCGGCGCGACCCGTGAGCTGCGTGTACTCCCCCGGCGTCAGCGGCACGCGCGCCTCGCCGTTGAACTTCTCCAGCTGCTCGAGGACGACCGTGCGCGCGGGCATGTTGATGCCGAGCGCGAGCGTCTCCGTGGCGAACACCGCCTTGACGAGCTTCCGCTGGAAGAGCTCCTCCACGACCTCCTTGAAGGCGGGCAGCATCCCGGCGTGGTGCGCGGCCACACCGCGCTCGAGGCCCTCGAGCCACTCCCAGTAGCCGAGGACGGCGAGGTCCTCGTCGCGGAGCGTGCGGCAGCGCTCCTCCACGACGGCGCGGATCTCGTCGCGCTCGTGCGCGTGCGTGAGCCGGACCCCCGCGCGCAGCACCTGCTTGACCGCGGCGTCGCATCCCGCGCGGCTGAAGATGAAGAAGATGGCCGGGAGGAGGTTCCGCTCCTCCAGGAGCGCGACGACCTCGGGACGGTCCATGCGGCCGCGGTCGCCCGGGCCGGGACCCGCGCCGCGCCGGCCGGCGCTGCCCGCTCCCCCGCGCCCGCGCGCCTGGCCTCCGCGCACACGCACCGCCTCGCGGCCGCCGCCGTGCGTCATCCGCACGAGCTCCGGGTTGACGCGGTGCGTGGCGGCGAGCCCGGACGAGTCGAAGAGGTCGACCATCCGGTGCCGGACGATGACGTGCTGCTCGAGCGGCACCGGCCGCTCCTCGGAGACGATGACGTCCGTCTCGCCGCGGACGGCCTGCAGCCAGTCGCCGAACTCCTCGGCGTTCGAGACGGTCGCGCTCAGCGAGATCATCCGCACGCTCTGCGGGAGGTGGATGATGACCTCCTCCCACACGGCGCCGCGGAAGCGGTCGGCCAGGTAGTGCACCTCGTCCATGATCACGAAGGCGAGGTCGCGGAGGAGGTCGGAGTCCGCGTAGAGCATGTTGCGCAGCACCTCGGTCGTCATGACGACGATGCGCGCGCGGCTGTTGACGTTGGTGTCGCCGGTGAGCAGGCCCACCTCGTCCGGCCCGTACTCGGCCACCAGCTCGGCGTACTTCTGGTTGCTGAGCGCCTTCATCGGCGCCGTGTAGAAGATCTTCGCGCTCGGCCGCTGCATGGCGAGGTACACGGCGAACTCCGCGACGACGGTCTTGCCGGCGCCGGTGGGCGCCGCGACGAGGACGCTCCGCCCGTTCTCGAGGGACTCCGCGGCGGCGCGCTGGAACGGGTCGAGGTCGAAGCGCAGCCCGCTCGCGAACGCCTCGAGGAGCGGGAGGCTCCGGCGGGTCCGGGAGGCGGCGTAGCGTTCGGCGGGCGAGAGCTGGTCTGTCACGATGACGCCATCCTAGGCTCCGGATCCGGGCGCCAGCCGGGCGCGGACGCGGCGACGCCCGCCCCTCGCGGGACGGGCGTCGCGGGTCGTGCGGGTCAGGGCAGCAGGTCGTCCGCGAGCGACGCGGCCTTCTTCGCCCGTCGGCGGTCGTTGAGGAGCGAGATGCCCGCGGCCACGAGGTAGAGCAGCGTCATCGGCACGGCCAGCAGGAACATCGACATGACGTCGGCGGCCGGGGTGGCGATGGCGCAGAACAGGATGATCAGCAGGATGGCGATGCGCCAGGAGCGGATGATCGTCGCGCCGCTCAGGATCCCCATGAAGTTGAACAGCACGAGGAACACCGGCAGCACGAACGCGATGCCCACGGCGAAGACGAGCTTCAGCACGAAGTCGAAGTACTCGCGCGCCGTGATGAAGGACGAGTCGCCCGCCCCCGCGAACTGCGTCAGCAGCGCGACGATGTGCGGCAGCACGAACCAGCCGGCCGCGCATCCCGCGAGGAACAGCGGCACCGCGGAGAAGAAGAACCCGAACGTGTAGCGGCGCTCGGTCTTCGTGAGTCCCGGCACCAGGAACGCGAAGACCTGGTACAGCCACACGGGGCTGGAGATGATCAGCCCCACGTAGAGCGCGATCTGCAGGCGCAGGTCGAACGCCGACGTGATGGTCGGGAAGTTGAGGCTGGCGTTCCGCCCCTGCTCCGCGTTGATCGTCTCGATGGGCGAGCGCAGCGCCTCCAGCACGAACGAGGAGAGGAACCAGCCCGCCACCATCGCGAGGATGATCGCGACGCCCGCGATGAACAGGCGCTTCTTCAGCTCCAGCAGGTGCTGGACGAGGGACATGCGCCCCTCCGCGTCCCGCTTCTTCTGGCGGGGACGCTCGGTGGTGCTCACGGATCAGGCGCGGGGGCGGGAGTCCCCGCCGTCGCGCGGGGAGTCGTAGCGCGGGGCGTCGTACCGGGGCTCGTCGACACGGGGTGCGGACTCACGGGGACGGTCGCGGTCGTCCGCGCGGTAGCGGTCGTCGTCGCGGCGGCGCTCCTCGTCGCGGATGTCGTCGCGACGGTCGGAGCCGCTCTCCTCCTTCATGGTCTTCACCTCGCCCTTGAAGATGCGCATGGACTGGCCCACGCTCTTGGCCAGGGCGGGCAGCTTGGTGGAACCGAAGAGCAGCACGATGACGACGAGGATGATGACGAGGTGCCATCCGGTCAGGTTTCCGAGCATGTGGTTCACATTCCTTCAGGTCAGGAGGGCCGGACGGTCGTTGTCGGGATCCATGGGGAGTCTACCGTCGGCACCCTCCAGGACACCCTGTGCGGCACCTCGGTTCATCCGGATTTTCCTCGGGAGACGCGCACGACGCCGAGCTCGCTCCGGATGCCTGGTCTTCGGAGCCGCCGCCGGAGCCGCTCGGTGTCGCGCTCAGTCCGCGTCGTCGTAGGCCGCGGCCGCCCGCTCGGCCCACTCGGCCACGGCCGCCCGGGCCTCGGGCGGCGACGTGACGACCACGACGCCCGCCATGCCCGCGACGAGCCGGACGAGCCCCTGGTAGTGGGCGACGCGCACCGTGACGGACACGCGCCCCGGTCGGCCGGCGACCGGCGCGGGACGCTCGTCCCCCACGAAGTCGCCGAGGAGAGGCACGGCCCCCTCCGCGATATCGAGGGTCACGCGGAGGTCGTCGGGGCTCGGCTCGAAGAGGGTGTCGCCGAGCACGACGTCCTGCGGCCGGTGCTCCGGCGGCAGGTCGGTGACGAGGAGCTCGTCGAGGCGGTCGAGGCGGAAGGTGCGGACGGCGCCGCGCGCCAGGTCCCAGCCCCGGAGGTACCAGTCCTCGTCGACGGACTCGAGGCGGAGCGGATCCACAACCCGGCGCTCCGTGCCGCCCCGGGGGCTGCGGTAGTCGAACTCCACGCGTCGCGCGTCGGCGATGGCGCGGCGGAGGCCCTCCCGGGTGGCGTCGCCGGCGCCGGGCGCGACGGCGACCTGGCTGGGGCTCGCCGACGCGCCCCGCGCGAGCTTCGCCATCAGCTGGCCCACGAGGTCGAGGTCGCTGGCGTCGGCCTGGGACGAGACGTACTGGAGCCCCGCGATGAGCGCGGCCGCCTCCCGTGCGGAGAAGCGCGGCGAGTCGTCGATCGCGACCATGTGCGTGATGACGATCTGGTCGTTGTCCTCGAAGTCGTCCCAGGCGATGTCGAACAGGTCGCCGTGCTGGTACGACGAGGTGGATCCGGGCACGCCGGACACCGCGATGAGGCGCACGGCCTGGCGGATCTGCTCGGGCGGCACCCGGAAGTGCGCCGCCGCCTGGCTCACGCTGACCCGGCCGTGGTCGGTGAGGTACGGCACGAGCGCCAGCAGGAACGCCAGCTTGTCCTGCGCCTGCAGCGGCGCGGCGCGGTCGGTCACGAGGCGTCCTCACGGTGGGCGGCGATGGTCTCGGCGAGGCGGGCGCGCACGGCGTCCCGCAGCCGGGGCGGCGCGATCGCCCGGGCCTCGGGTCCGAAGCCCGCGATCTCGTCCGCGAACAGGTTGGTGTCGGAGTAGTGGACGCGCAGGCGTCCGTCGCCGAGGTCCTCGGTGCCGCGGCGGCGGCGCAGGCGGATCTCGGCGTCCGATCCGGGCGTCACCGCGACCTCCCCCACGCCGTTGGCCCACACCCGGTCGAGGTCGGCGAGGGCGCGCTCCGCGTGGTCCTCCCCCTCGGGGACGAAGCCGCGGCTCGTGACGCGCACGCGGTCGACGATGCGGGAGAGGAGGAACGTGCGCGGCCCCTGCGCGTCCTGGTCGATGCCGTGCAGGTGCCAGCGTCCCTGGTGCTGGACGAGCGCGAGCGGGGCGACCGTGCGGGTCCGGGGCGTCCGCTCGCCGGGCTTCAGGTAGCCGAACGCGACGAGCACGTGCCGCTCGAGCGCGACGCTGAGCGGCGCGAACGCCGCCTCCCGCGTGCGGAGCCGGGGCGCGTAGCCGATGACGGGGTCGTCGGACTCCACCCCGAGCGACCGGAGCTTGATGAGCGCCCGCCGCGACTCCCCGGAGAGCGATCCCTCGCGCCACACCATGGCGGCGAGGTTGAGCAGCGTCGTCTCCTCGGGGGTGAACGAGAGGTCGGCCGGGAGCTCGTAGGCGCCGCGCGGGATCCGGTAGCGCAGGAGCTGGTTGTTGCCCTCCTGGCCGGGCGCCTCGACGGTCTCGAGCGGGACGCCGAGGTCGCGGATGTCGTCCTTGTCGCGCTCGAACTGGCGCTCGAGGTTGGCGTTGTCGCCGCCCGCCGCGTACCGCTGGCGGTAGCCCTGGACGCTGGAGAGGACCTCGTTCTTCGTCAGGCCCTGCTCGGTGGCGAGCAGCGCCAGGACGAGGCTGAAGAGGCGCTCCTCGACCGGCACGGTCGGACGGCGGGATGGATCGGGCACGCGGTGGTCCTCACGATGGTGCAGCCCCCGGCCGGCGGCGATGCGTCGTCACTTGCTGTTCTTGCTCGTCCCGAGGATATCCACGACGTAGACGAGCGTGGAACCGGCGGGGACCTTGGCCGAGGCCTGGTCGCCGAAGCCGTCGCCCGGAGGGACGACCGCGATGACCTGGTCGCCGACGTGCTTGCCGACGAGCGCCTTCGCGAGACCGGGCGTGACGACGAGCGCGGCGGACGCCCCCGTCGACGGCGACGCGGTCGTCGCCGTGGCCGGCACCTGGAGCGGCGTGCCCTCGGCCCAGCTGGATCCGAAGACCGCCTGCTTCTGGGCCGAGGCGCTGGTGCCCCAGACGACGCCCGTGTACTGGAGCGTGACGACGTCGCCGTCGCCGACCTCGTCGCCGTCGCCCGCGCGCAGCAGCGCGTCGCGGTACTCCGTGGGCGGGGTGCTCGGCGGGATGGTGACGCCGGGGATCCCGTCGTCCGTCGTGACGACCGAGGGGAACCCGGCCTGGGCGGGCCGCGGCTCGCCGGTCGCGCGCTCCGGGTAGGACGAGGTGATGTCCACGATGAGCACGAGCCCGTCGGAGGGGTCGAGGCCCTCGGAGGAGACGTCCTGGTCCGGGAAGACCGTGGACACGGGCACGGTGACGGCGAGGCGCGAGCCGACCGGCATGCACTGCATGGCCTGCTGGAGGAAGGGGAGGCGCTCGGCCAGCGACGCGGTCGTGACGAGGTCGGAGCCCGTTGTCCGCGCGTTGGGCGCGATCCCGGCGTAGGCGGCGAGGGGCGCGCCCGTCTTGCCGTTGACGATGGACGCGGCGGCCGTGATGCCCTGGCGCGGCTGGACGCGCGGGCCCGTGCCCTCGACGAGCGTCGAGACCTCGACGCCCGACGGCTTCAGCGGCGTGGGGAACGTGACGGAGCCCGGCGCGCTGCCGACGTCGCCCGTGGCGGAGACCGTGCTCGACGACGTGCCGGGCTGCGCGAGGGGCGTGCAGTCCGACGCCGCACCCGATCCGGACCCCGAGGGGCTGCAGGCGGCGAGCGTCAGGACGAGCCCTGCGCAGACGGTGAGCGCGGCGGAACGGCGCACGTGACTCCTCTTTCGATGGTGGGGGCGGCCGACACGCACCCGCGTGATCGGCCCTGTCATCCTAGGCGGTGGGCTCGGTGGGCTCCGGCGCATCCGACGTGTCGTCGGCGTCGCCCGCGTCGCCGGACTCCGCCGCGTCCCGCGCGCCGGCGAGCTGCGCCCCGTGCTCGGCGACCCGGACGCGCTTGCGGAGGACCTTGTCGCTGACGCGGCGCTCGCCGAGCGCCCCGGGGGTCCAGGCCTCCATGTCCTCGTCGCTGAAGTCCGACTTCGACGCACGGCGCTTGAGCTGCGGCAGGACGGATCCGGGTGCGAGGCGGCGGGCGGTGATGAGGAAGCCGGTGTGCCCGATCATGCGGTGCTCGGGGCGGACCGCGAGGCCCTCCACGTGCCAGCCGCGGATCATGGTCTCGCTCGCGTCGGGGTTGGTGAAGAGGCCGGTGTCGCGGAGCGCCTCGGCGACGCGGGACAGCTGCGTGACGGTGGCGACGTAGCAGAGCAGGACGCCGCCGGGCGTGAGCGCCTCGGCGACCGCGTCGACGCACTCCCACGGGGCGAGCATGTCGAGCACGACCCGGTCGACCGAGTGCGGCTCGGTGACGGTCGGCAGCGCGTCCGCCAGGTCGCCGAGCGTGATGGACCAGTTCTCCGGGCTGTGCCCGAAGTAGCTCGAGACGTTGCCGCGGGCCACATCGGCGAACTCCTCGCGGCGCTCGAAGGAGAGGAGCGTGCCGGTGGGGCCGAGGGCGCGCAGAAGCCACATGGAGAGCGCGCCGGATCCCACGCCCGCCTCCACGACCGTGGCGCCGGGGAAGACGTCGGCGAGGCCGAGGATCTGCGCGGCGTCCTTCGGGTAAATGATCGCCGCGCCGCGCGGCATCGACATGACGACGTCCGAGAGCAGCGGGCGGAGCGCGAGGCACTCGACGCCCGCGCTGTTGGTGACGACGCTGCCGTCGGGCAGGCCGATGAGGTCGTCGTGGTCGATCATGCCGCGGTGGGTGTGGAACACCTTGCCCGGCTCGAGCAGGATCGTGTTGAGGCGGCCCTTGGGACCGGTGAGCTGCACGCGGTCGCCCGCGCGGAAGGGGCCGCTGAAGCGCGCGGCCGCGGCGTCGACGGTCATGCGCGCACCTCGTCCCGGATCGGGGCGGCGGCGCGGCGGTCGGCGTGGGCGGACTCGACGTCGGCGAGGGCGCGACCCGCGAGCGTGTCCCAGAGGACGTACGCGTCGTCGGCCGGGAGGGGCACGTGGTGCGGGACCGCGATGACCGTGGCGCCGGAGGCGACGGCCGACGCGACGCCCGGCGCCGAGTCCTCGATGGCGACGCAGTCGCGGATGTCGACGCCCAGCAGGTCGGCGGCGGCGAGGTAGGCCTCGGGGTCCGGCTTGCTGCGGGCGACGTCGTCCCCGGCCACGACGTGGTCGAACGCGTCGAACGGGACGGCGTCGGCGACCTGGCGGGCCATGCGGCCGATGGACATGGTGACGAGCGCGGTGGGGATGCCGGCGTCGCGGATCCCGCGGAGGAGCTCCCGGGCGCCCGGGCGCCACGGCACCTCGACGAGGATCTGCTCCATGACGCGGTCGCTGAGCCGGTCGATGATCTCCGCGACGGGCAGGTCGACGCCCGCCTCCTGCAGGATGCGCGCCGAGTCCGGCAGGCCGTTGCCGACGAGCCGGAGCCCGTCCTCGTGGGTCCACGTGCCGCCGAACGAGCCGACCAGCGCCTCCTCCGCCACCATCCAGTAGGGCTCCGTGTCCACGATGGTGCCGTCCATGTCCCAGAGGACGGCCGCGGGTCTGTTGCTGATCACGGGGAGCGAGTCTACCGGCGGGGCGGCGCGTCCTAGGATCGTACGACGACCGCCGGCCGGGCGGTCCGAGGGCGAGACGGAACGGGAGTCACGTGGCGGATGCCGAGAGGTTCGTGAGCGGACGACTGCTGGTCGTCGCCTTCGAGGGCTGGAACGACGCGGGCGAGGCCGCCAGCGGAGCGGTCCGGGCGCTCAAGGAGCTGCTCGACCTCGAGGCGGTGTCGTCGGTGGATCCCGAGGACTACTTCGACTTCCAGTTCAACCGCCCCACCATCGGCTTCGCGGAGGACGGCACCCGCGAGCTCGAGTGGCCGGGCGCCACGCTCTACGGCCCGAAGGACCCGCGGCGCCCCGCGCAGGACCTGGCCGCCGACGCGCAGCTCGGCGTGAGCGGCGACAACGGCGGCAGCATCCACCTCCTCCTCGGCGTCGAGCCGTCGCGGCACTGGACGGCGTTCACCGCCGAGGTGCTGGACGCCGCGCGGGCCGCGGGCGTCGAGGGCGTGGTCCTCCTCGGCGCGCTGCTGGCCGACGTGCCGCACACGCGCCCCATCTCCGTCTACTCGACGAGCGAGAACGCGGCCGTCCGCACCGAGCTCGGCATCGAGCGGAGCACCTACGAGGGCCCGGTCGGGATCCTCAGCATCATCGCCCAGCGCGCCGAGGACATGGGCATGCCCACGGTCTCGCTCTGGGCCTCCGTGCCGCACTACGTGCACAGCGCGCCGTCGCCCAAGGCCACGCTCGCGCTCATCGACAAGCTGGAGGAGATGGTCGACGTGGTGATCCCGCGCGGCGACCTCATCCAGGAGGCCGCGACGTGGGAGGCCGGCATCGACCAGCTCGCGGGCGAGGACGAGGACATGGCGTCCTACATCCAGCAGCTCGAGCAGGCCCGGGACACCGTCGACTCCCCCGAGGCGAGCGGCGAGGCCATCGCGCAGGAGTTCGAGAGGTACCTCCGCCGGGGCGACGGTCCGCGCGGGCGCGGCGACGACCGGCCCGAGGAGCCGTGGCGGCCGAAGGACCCCAAGGACCCCAAGGACCAGTAGGCCAGGGGCCCCGCTGCCGGGTCAGGCCGCCGGGCTCCCGAGCGCGACGCCGAGGAGCGCGTCGACCGCGGCCACCTCGACGGGCGTCGCGGGCACGCCCGTGGCGACGCGGAGGTCGAGGAGCAGGATCGCGCCCGGGGTGTCGAGGTCGTCGGCGAGGCGCTCGCGGACGAGGTGCACGAGCTCGCCCGGTTCCCCGTTGGCGTCATCCGATGCCCCCGCCGCCCAGGCGTCCCACGCGGCGAGGCGCGCGACGGACTCCTCGAGGAGGGCGTCGGTCCACTCCCAGTCCGCCCGGTGGTGCTGCGCGAGGAGCGCGAGGCGGATGGCGCGCGGATCCACGCCCGCAGCCCGGAGGCGCGACACGAGCACGAGGTTGCCGAGCGACTTGCTCATCTTCTCGCCCTGGTACGCGACCATGCCCGTGTGCGCGTAGACGCAGGCGAAGCCCTCGCCCGTCAGCGCCGACGCGTGGCCGGCCGACATCTCGTGGTGGGGGAAGATCAGGTCGGAGCCGCCGCCCTGCACGGTGACCGGACGGTCGAGCGCCTTCAGCGCGATGACCGCGCACTCGATGTGCCAGCCGGGCCGACCGCGTCCGACGACGCTGTCCCACGCGGGCTCGCCCGCGCGCTCGGCGCGCCACAGCAGCGGATCCAGCGGGTCGCGCTTGCCCGGCCGCTCCGGGTCGCCGCCGCGCTCGGCGGAGAGCACGGCCATGGTGTCGCGGTCGTACCCGCTCTCGTCGCCCAGGGACCACGGGCCGGTCTCGCCCGCGCGGGCGACGTCGAAGTAGAGGTCCTGCGCGCCGGGCACGACCGCGTACGGGGTGTCGACCGGGTAAGCCGTGCCGCGTCGGACGAGCTCCGCGACCGCGGCCGCGACCTCGTCGACGACCTCGGTGACGCCCACGTAGGAGTCGGGCGGCAGGATGCGCAGGGCCTCCATGTCGGTGCGGAACAGCTCCACCTGCTCGGCGGCGAGGTCGCGCCAGTCGACGCCCGTGGCCGTCGCGCGCTCGAGCAGCGGGTCGTCGACGTCGGTCACGTTCTGCACGTAGGCGACGTCGTACCCGCGGTCGAGCCACAGGCGCTGCAGCGTGTCGAAGGCGAGGTAGGTGGACGCGTGGCCGATGTGCGTCGCGTCGTACGGCGTGATGCCGCAGACGTACAGGCCGACGCGGCCGTCGCCCGTGCACTCGGCGGGGCGGACGGATCCGGTGCTCGTGTCGAACAGGGTGGGGACGGGCGGCTCCCCCGCGACGGCGGGGACGGCGGGGCGTGACCAGGCGCGCACGGGATCAGGCCGCGATCGCGCCGGTGCCCAGCAGCACCAGCAGCACGACGCCGAGGGCGACGCGGTAGACGACGAAGGGCATGAAGGTGCGCGTCGAGATGTAGCGCATGAGGCCCGCGATGACGGCGAGGCCGACGACGAACGCGATGAGCGTCGCGACCGCGGTCTGCCCGGCGCCCGCCTGGCCCGTCTCGTCGAAGCTCTTCACGAGCTCGTAGAGGCCGCTGCCGAACACCGCGGGCACGGCGAGGAGGAACGAGTACTCGGCGGCGACGGGCCGGGCGTAGCCGAACGCGCGCGCCGCGGTGGTCGTGGCACCCGAGCGCGAGACGCCGGGGACGAGCGCGAGCGCCTGCGCGATGCCGATGCTCACGCCGTGCCCGTAGGTCATGTCCTTCTCGGTCCGGTCGCTGCGGCTGTAGCGGTCGGCGAGGCCCAGCAGGATGCCGAACACGATGAGCACGATCGCGACGATCCAGAGCGAGCGGAACGTGGAGCGGATCGTGTCCTGGAACAGGTAGCCGGCGATGCCGATGGGGATGGTGCCGATGATGACGAGCCAGCCCATGCGCACGTCCGGGTCGCCCTTGGGCATGCCGCCGCGGAGCGAGCGGAACCACGCCGAGAGGACCTTGCCGATGCGCTTGCGGAAGAAGACCACGACCGCGAGCTCGGTGCCGAGCTGCGTGATGGCGGTGAACGTGGCACCCGGGTCGCCGCCCATGAAGAGCCCGGCGATGCGGAGGTGCGCGCTCGAGGAGATGGGGAGGAACTCGGTCAGGCCCTGGACGAGGCCCAGGATGATCGCCTCGAGATAGCTCAAGCGGATGCTCCCAGTGTCGGGTGGCCCACCTGGGGCTCGGATCTAGTAGTTCAGGAGGAGGTCGCGGAGGACCTGCCTCCCGAAGACTAGTGCGTCGAGCGGGACCCGCTCGTCGACGCCGTGGAACATCGCCGGGAAGTCCATCGAGGCGGGCAGCTTGAGCGGCGCGAAGCCGTAGCCGGTGATCCCGAGGAGGCTGAGGGCCTTGTTGTCCGTGCCGCCGGAGAGCATGTAGGGCAGCACCTCGGCCTCGGGGTCGTGCGCGCCGAGGGTCGCGACCATGGCGTCGACGAGCGGTCCGGCGAACGGGTTCTCCAGGCCGACGTCCTGGTGCACGATGCGCACCTCGACGCCCTCGCCCGCGAGCTCGCGGACCCGCGCCAGCACGGCGTCCTCCTCGCCGGGGAGCACCCGGATGTCGACGAGCGCCTCGGCCGTGTCGGGGATCACGTTGTGCTTGTAGCCGGCGTGCAGGAGCGTCGGGTTCGTGGTGGTGCGGAGCGTCGCCGCGATGAACTTCGACGCCGTGCCGGTGGCGATCGCGAGGTCGTCCGGGGTCACCTGCTTCGGGTCGGCCCCGACGATCCGGGCGATCTCGTCGAGCAGCTGACGCGTCGTGTCCGTGAGGTGGACGGGCCACTCCTCCATGCCGATCCGCGCGACCGCGCCCGCGAGACGGGTGACCGCGTTGTCGCGGTTGACCTGCGAGCCGTGGCCGGCGGTGCCGGTGGCGACCAGGCGGATCCAGACGAGGGCCTTCTCCCCCGTCTGCAGCAGGTACGCCCGCTTGCCGGCGAGGTCGATGGAGTAGCCGCCGACCTCGCTGATGGCCTCGGTCGCGCCCTCGAACCAGTCCGGGCGGTTCTCGACGACGTAGGCGGAGCCGAGCACGCCGCCGGCCTCCTCGTCGGAGAAGAAGCCCATGATGAGGTCGCGCTCGGGGGCGCGGCCGGACGTGATGATCTCCTGCAGCGCGGTGATCATCATCGCGTCCATGTTCTTCATGTCCACGGCGCCGCGGCCCCAGAGCATGCCGTCCTTGATGACGCCGGCGAACGGGTCGACGGACCAGTTCGCGGGGTCGGCGGGGACCACGTCGAGGTGGCCGTGCACGACGAGGGCGGGCTTGTCGCGGTTGCGGCCCGGGATGCGCGCGAGGACGCTGGTGCGTCCGGGCGCGGCGTCGATCAGCTCGGGCTGCAGCCCCAGGTCCTTGAGATGCTGCTCGACGTACTCGGCGGCCTCCGTCTCCCCCTCCGACCGGCCCTCGCCGTGGTTGGTCGTGTCGAACCGGATGAGGTCGCGGGCGATCCGGGCGGTGGCGTCGAGGTCGTCGGGCAGCGTGTCGGTCATGGGTCCACGCTATCGAGGCTCGACGGCGGCGACCGGACCGGCGGGTGGTCATGAGGGCCTCGGAAGCCGTGCTAATGTCGTCTCTCGGCAGCCGGAGACGGCGGGCCGCACATCCTGTCCGGATGGCGGAATTGGTAGACGCGCTAGCTTGAGGTGCTAGTGCCCGTATTAGGGCGTGGGGGTTCAAGTCCCCCTTCGGACACACACGAGAGCCGGTCGGATCCTTCGGGATCCGACCGGCTATTCCTCGTTCCGGGACCGGCCGCACGGGCTGCTCGACCGGCGCACGGATACAGTCGCTCTCGGCCCCGCGCGGGTCCCGACCCGAGAGAAGAGATCCGATGACCGTCGTCGACAGCGCCGTGTACGTCCAGGGGGTCCGCACCGCGGATCCCGAGAGCCTCGACGAGACGTTCGAGGTCATGCGGGCGCGCGACGGGCTCGCCTGGATCGGCCTGTACCGGCCCGACCCGGACGAGGTCCACCGCGTCGCCGCGGAGTTCGGCCTGCACCCGCTCGCGGTCGAGGACGCGCTCACCGGCCACCAGCGCTCGAAGATGGAGCGCTACGGCGACACCTGGTTCGTGGTGCTGCGGCCCGCCCGGTACGTGGACGCCGAGGAGCGCGTCGAGTTCGGGGAGCTGCACGTCTTCGTCGGGCCCGACTTCGTGGTCACCATCCGGCACGCGGAGTCCCCCGACCTCGCCGCCGTCCGCCACCGGCTGGAGGCCGACCCGGAGCTCCTCGCGCTGGGTCCCAGCGCGATCATGTACGCGATCCTCGACCAGGTCGTCGACGAGTACGGTCCCGTCGCGGCGGGCCTCGAGGACGACGTGGACGAGATCGAGGACCAGATCTTCGGCGCCGACCCCGACGTCTCCCGCCGCATCTACGCGCTGATGCGCGAGGTCACCGGGTTCCAGCGGGCCACCGCCCCGCTCGGCGCCATGCTCGACGACCTGCGGCAGCGGGCCGAGGAGCGCGAGGTGGACCTCGAGCTCCGCCGCGGCTTCCGCGACGTGCACGACCACGTCATCCGCGTCGCCGAGCGCGCCGACGCGTTCCGCACGCTGCTGCAGAACGCGCTCACCGTGCACACGACCCTCGTCGGCCAGCGGCAGAACGACGAGATGAAGAGGCTGACCGAGACGAGCCTCGCCCAGAACGACCAGGTCAAGCGGATCTCCTCCTGGGCCGCGATCCTGTTCGCGCCGACGCTCGTGGGCACCGTCTACGGCATGAACTTCGTGAACATGCCGGAGCTGAAGTGGACCTACGGGTACCCGCTCGCGATCGGGCTGATGGTCGTCATGGGCGGCATCCTCTACGCGGCCTTCCGCAAGCGCGGCTGGATCTGATCCGCGGGCGGGCGGGCGCCCGGCGCGCCGATAGGGTGACGGGATGCGCGTCGTCGTCATCGGAGCCACCGGCCACATCGGGACCTTCCTCGTCCCCCGCCTCGTCGACTCCGGCCACGACGTCGTCGCCGTCAGCCGCGGCACCCGCGAGCCCTACCGCGCGTCGCCCCTGTGGGACCGCGTGGAGCGCGTGCGGGTCGACCGGGACGCGGAGGACGCGGCCGGCACCTTCGCCGACCGGATCGCGGACCTCGCCCCCGAGGTCGTCGTCGACCTCGTCTGCTTCACGCCGGAGTCGGCGCGCCACCTCGTCGAGGGGCTGCGCGGACGCGTGCGCCACCTGGTGCACATCGGCAGCATCTGGACCCACGGTCTCAGCACGTCCCTGCCGCTGCGCGAGGACGACGCGAAGGAGCCGTTCGGCGAGTACGGCGTCGCCAAGGCGGAGATCGAGCGCTACCTCATCGCGGAGTCGCGCTCCGGCGGCCTGCCGTCCACGGTCGTGCACCCCGGCCACATCAGCGGGGGCGGCTGGCCCGTGATCACGCCGCTCGGCAACCTCGACCCTGCCGTCTGGGCCGCGCTCGCCGCGGGCGACCGGCTCGTCGTCCCCGGGTCCGGCAGCGAGACCATGCACCACGTGCATGCGGACGACGTCGCGCAGGTGGTCCAGCTGGCGATCGCCAACCGCGAGACCAGCGTGGGCGAGAGCTTCCACGCCGTCTCCGACCGGGCGCTGTCGGTGCGCGGGTTCGCGCGCGCGGCCGCCGCCTGGTTCGGCCGCGAGCCCGAGCTCGAGCACGTCGACTGGGACGCGTTCCGCGCGCGGACGGACGCCGAGCACGCCGACGCCAGCTGGGAGCACCTCAGCCGCAGCCACGTCGCGAGCATCGACAAGGCGCGCGACGTGCTCGGCTACGCGCCCCGCTACACCAGCGAGGAGGCGGCCCGTGAGGCCGTCGAGTGGATGGTGCGCGCGGGCGAGCTGGACGTGCCCCTCCCCCGCTGACACCGCGGCACGACGGGCGACGTGCGCCGGTCGCGCCCTCGCCTCAGACGAAGCGCGCGTCGAGCACCAGGCGCGTGCGCACGGCGAGGAGGCGCTCCGGATCCATCGCGGTGAGGCCGGGGAGCCCCGCGGCCACGTGGTCGGCGAGGAGCGTGCGCGCCACCGCGTACGCCGGGAACGCGGCCGGGTCGTCGGCCGCGTGCAGCACCACGGGCGCGGCCCCGAGGACCCCGGAGGGCAGCGACAGCACGAGGCCGACGACGGGCACCTCCATCTCCCGCGCGAGCGCCCGGGCGCGGGCGTCGAGGCCGCGGAGCGCGGCGTCGCGGGCGGCGGGGTCGGTCGCGGCGGCGGATCCCGCGGGCACGGACTCGACCGCGACGAGCCCCTGCGGGCCCAGGACGAGGTGGTCGATCGCGTCACCCGAGCGCGGCACGGACACGCCGTTCCAGAACGCGTACGACGGGCCGAGCTCCATGAGCTCGCGCGCGGTCTCCTCCTGCGCCACGGCGGCACGCAGGGCGTCGGCGGCCGCGACGGGCACCTCGGCGACGAGGTCCGGCGCGTAGGCGTCCGCCTCGAAGCGACGGCGGAGGCCCTCCAGGCGGGCGAGGCGCGCGCTGTACGCGGCCATGAGGTCCGGGTAGGCGCGGACGGCGCGCTCGTGCGCGAGGACGTCCTCCTGGAGCCGCTCCGCCGCCCGCCGGCGCGGCTCCTCGGCGCGGTGCCAGGCGCGACCGGCGGGACCGGCGGCCGCGAGCCCTGCGACGGCGCCCACGACGAGCCCGACGACGACGGCGATCGCGCCCAGGCCGGAGACGAGGACCACGAGCGCCAGCAGCACGGCCGCGACGGGAGGCGCGATCGCGCGCGCCCGCCGGACGTAGGGCTCCGGCCGGTCGGAGAGGGCAGGTCCCCCGCGCGGCGGGACGGGCTCGGCGGGCACCGACGGCTCGGCGGGATCCGCCAGCCACTCGCGCACGAGGGCGAGGTAGCGGAGCCGGGCGAAGCCGCCGGGGTGGCCGAAGCTGCGGGTGCGCGCCGCGGGACGCTGCCGGGGCGCACCGGGGCGGCCGCGACGGGAGGCGGGATCCCACGCGGGACCGGCGGTCGAGGTCGGGTGGGCGGGGTGCGCGCGGCCGACGGGCTCGTCCGCCACCGGCGCCTCGCGGAGCGCGCGCTCGTAGCGGGCGCGGGCCTCGGGATCGCCCACGGCCTCGAAGGCGTCGCGGACGGCCTGGAACTCGGCGGCGCTGCCGCCCATGTCGGGGTGCGCGGAGCGGACGCGACGGCGATAGGCGCGCCGGATCTCGTCCTGCGACGCGGACCCGTCCACGCCCAGCACGGCGTACGCGTCGGCATCGCGCGACGGGACGGGCATCGTTCGCTCCTCGCGGGAACCGGTCGGGCGGCTCCCAGGATCACGAGCGTAGGCGAGCACGCCTGGACGACGCCCGAGCGCGCGTCCGCGCCCCGGCGTACCGCACGACATCGCGCGCGCCCGCCCGCGCGCCGCGCGCGATAGCACCATCGCGCGCCCGACGGCGAACTTCGCGCTCCCCGACGGCCTGCGTACAGTAGGCCACCGCCGATGCCCCTCCCGGTGACCGACACCTCCTGAGGAGACCGACATGTGGGACTTCCTGTCCTCCCGCGCCGACCAGATCGCGTTCTCCGCGTGGCAGCACCTCAGCCTCGTGGTGCAGTGCCTCCTGCTCGCCACCGTGATCGCCGTGGTGATCGCGGCGCTCGTGTACCGCAGCCGACCGCTCAGCTCGCTGGCCAACAGCGTCTCCGCGATCGGCCTCACGCTCCCGGCGTTCGCGCTCGTGGGGCTGCTCATCGCCCCGCTCGGCTTCGGCGTCGCCCCCGCCGTCGCGGTCGTGACGTTCTTCGCCGTGCTGCCCATCCTCCGGAACGCGGTGGTGGGGCTCACGGGGATCGACCCGGCCGTCGTGGAGTCGGCGCGCGGGATCGGCATGGGCCGTCTCCGCACGCTGCTGCGCGTGGAGCTCCCGCTCGCCTGGCCCGTGATCCTCGGCGGCATCCGCGTGTCGGCCCAGATGGTCATGGGCATCGCCGCGGTCGCCGCCTACGTGCTCGGCCCCGGGCTCGGCGGCTTCATCTTCTCCGGGCTCTCCCGGCTCGGCGGCGCCAACGCGACGGAGTCCGTCGTCACGGGCGTCGTCGGCGTCGTCCTGCTCGCCCTCCTGCTCGACCTCGTCCTCGTCGGCATCGGCCGGCTCACCACCCCGAGAGGCATCCGTGTCTGAGACCACCACCCCCACCGCCCCCGAGATCAGCGGCCGCTCGATCCTGCTCGACGGCGTCACCAAGAGGTACCCCGGTCAGGCGAAGCCCGCCGTCGACGGCATCACGCTGGAGATCCCCGCCGGCAAGATCGTGATGCTCGTCGGCCCGTCCGGCTGCGGCAAGACCACGACGCTCAAGATGATCAACCGGCTCATCGAGCCCACCGAGGGCCGCGTCGTCCTCGGCGACGAGGACGTGACCGGCATCGACGGCGACGAGCTGCGGCGCCGCATCGGCTACGTCATCCAGGCGGGCGGGCTCTTCCCGCACATGACCGTCGCGGCGAACATCGCCGTGGTGCCCAAGATGCTCGGCTGGGATGCCGCCCGCATCCGCGCCCGCGTCGACGAGCTGCTCGAGCTCGTCTCGCTCGACCCCGACCAATACCGCGACCGCTACCCGAAGGAGCTCTCCGGCGGCCAGCAGCAGCGCGTCGGCGTCGCCCGCGCCCTCGCGGCCGACCCGCCCGTGCTCCTCATGGACGAGCCGTTCGGCGCGGTGGACCCGATCACCCGGCAGCGCCTCCAGGACGAGCTCATCCGGATCCAGGCCGAGCTGCAGAAGACCATCGTCATCGTGACGCACGACTTCGACGAGGCCGTGAAGCTCGGCGACTGGATCGTGGTCTTCGCCGAGGGCGCCCGCATCGTCCAGTACGACACCCCCGAGCGGATCCTGGCGGAGCCGGCCGACGCCTTCGTCGAGGAGTTCATCGGCTCGGGCGCGGGCCTCAAGCAGCTCACCCTCCGCCGCGTGGACGAGGTGCCGCTCGCGGACGCCGTCATCGCGCGGCCCGGCGACGCCGCGCGCGACGTGCTCGGCCGCATGGACGAGGTCGGGCACCAGCACGCGGTCGTCCTCGACGGCCGCGACCGCCCGATCCGCTGGCCGTCACGCCGCGCGCTCGGCCGCATGGACGCCATCGGCGCCGACGCGGATCCGCGACTGCCCGTCATCGGCAGCCGCGCCACGCTCAACGACGCGCTCGACACGATGCTCGTCTCCAGCGCGGGCGCGGCGCTCGTCACGGGACGCGCCGGCGCGTTCCTCGGGGTGATCGACGTCGAGACCGTCATGGACGCCATCACGAGCGCCCGGGCCGCCGCGGCCGGCGGTCTCGAGGACGCGCCCGTCGGCACCAACACCGGCACGATCGGCACGGTCGGCGCCACCGCCGCGCGGGCCGGGCAGGAGGACGGCTCCCCCGCCGCCGGGGCGTCCGACGCCAGGGACGGGCAGGACGGATGACCGCCGCCACGGACGCCCGCACGAGCGCCGTCGGCGGCGCACGGGGCTGGCGCGGCCTCGTCGCCCAGCCCGTCGCGATCGCCGCGGTCCTCGCCGGGTACCTGGTCTGGCTGCGCGTGGCGCCGCTCACCTCCGTCGAGCGCACCACGCTCGACCCCGCCGCCCTCGGCAAGTCCACGCTCGAGCACCTGGTGCTGACGTTCTCGGCCGCCGGGATCGTGCTCGCCATCGCGATCCCGCTCGGGATCCTCATGACGCGCGGGGGGCTGCGGCGGTTCTCGCCGCCCGTCCTCGCGGTGGCCAACTTCGGCACGGCGGCACCGGCGATCGGCCTGGTCGTGCTCCTGGCGATGTTCGTGCCGAACGGGTTCACCGCGAGCCTCATCGCCCTCGTCGTCTACGCCGCGCTCCCCGTGCTCGGCAACACGATCCTCGGGATCCGCGGCGTCGACGAGCGGCTCGTCGAGGCGGGACGCGGCATGGGGATGAGCCGGGCCTCGGTGCTGTTCCGCATCGAGCTGCCGCTCGCCGTCCCCGTGATGCTCGCGGGGATCCGGACGGCGCTGGTGCTCCTCGTGGGCACCGCGGCCCTCGCCGCGTTCGTGAACGGCGGCGGCCTGGGGATCCTCATCACCACGGGCGTCAGCCTGTACCTGTATCCCGTGCTCGTCTCGGGTGCCCTGCTCATCGCGCTCCTCGCGCTCGCCATCGACTGGCTCGGCCGCGTCGTCGAGCACGTCGCCCGCCCGAAGGGACTCTGATCGTGCCGACCCCCACCCGCTCCGCCCGCGTGCGCCGCGCGCTCGGCGTGCCCGCGCTCGTGACCGCCGCCCTCGCGGCCCTCACCGGCTGCGGGCTGCAGCCCGCGACGGCGTACGTGCCGGACACGGCGCCCGGTTCCATCCAGCCCCTCGACCTGCCGGACGACGCGCACCTCACGGTCACGTCGAAGAACTTCACCGAGCAGCTCATCCTCGGGAAGATCGCGGTGATCGCGGCGAAGGCGGCCGGGTTCCGCGTCACCGACCAGACGAACGTGCCCGGCAGCGTGCCCGCCCGCGAGCTCATGACGAGTCACGGCGCGGACATGACGTGGGAGTACACGGGCACCGCGTGGCTGAGCTACCTCGGCGAGGCGAAGGGCATCCCCGACCAGCGCGCCCAGTACGAGGCCGTGCGCGACGCGGACGCGGCCAACGGCCTCACCTGGCTGACCCCGGCCCCGCTCAACAACACCTACGCGCTCGCCATCCGCAGCGAGGAGGCCCAGCGGCTCGGGATCACGAAGCTGTCGCAGATCAAGGACCTGCCGGTGGACCAGCGCACCTTCTGCGTCGAGGCGGAGTTCAACTCCCGCTCCGACGGCCTGTCGCCGCTGCTGGACGCGTACGGCATCCCGCGCGGGTCGGCCGACGGCGTGCCCGAGGGCAACGTCAGCATCTTCGACACGGGCGCGGTGTACACGGCGACCGACCGGGGCACGTGCGAGTTCGGCGAGGTCTTCACGACCGACGGTCGCATCGACAAGCTCGACCTGACGATCCTCCAGGACGACCTCGGCTTCTTCCCCGCGTACAACGTCGCGCCGGTCCTCGACTCGGCGACCCTCGCGGAGTACCCGGGCCTGAAGGACGTCTTCGACCGGATCTCCCCCGCCATCACCGACGACGCCCTCCGCGAGATGAACCTGCGGGTTGACGACCAGGGCGAGGAGCCCGCGGACGTCGCCTACGAGTTCATGGTCGACCACGGCTTCGTCACGGCGCCCTAGGCGGCCGCGCGGGTGGATGCGTCAGCTGCGCGTCCACTCGCGGAGCTGCCCTGTGACGTCCGGGCGCGTCAGCTGCGCATCCACCTGGGGAGCTGCCCTGTGACGTCCGGGCGCGCTAGCTGCGCATCCACCTGCGGAGCTGGTCGATGCGCTGCTGCAGCTGCGTCACGCTGCACTGGCCGACCGCGGGTCCGCCGCAGACACGACGGAGCTCGGCGTGCACGAGGCCGTGCGGCTCGCCGTGCAGCTTCGCGCGCATGCCGACGAGGCTGTTGAGGAGCTGCCGCTGCTCCTTGAGCGTGCGGTACAGCGGGATGTCGTCGGGGTCCTTGGGCGCACCGCTCTCGGCCTGCTTCCGCTCGCGCTCGCTGGCGTGCTTCGACTGCCGGTGCTGCCGCTGCGCGAGGAGCTCGCGCACCTGCTCGGGCTCGAGGATCCCGGGGAGCCCGATGAACTCCTCCTCCTCGAGGCTGCCGACGTCGGCCATCTGCCCGAACTCGGCGCCGTCGAAGAGCACCTTGTCGAACGTGGCCTCGGATCCCATCGCCTCGAAGGAGAACTCGCTGAGGAGCGAGTCGGACCCCTTCTCGCTGCGGTTGGCCTCGCCCATCATGGCGTCCTCGGGGTTGTAGAGGTCGCCCTCCTTCGAGGAGTCGCGGTCGAGCGCGTGGTCGCGCTGGCGCTCGAGCTCGTTGGCGAGCACGAGGAGGTTCGGGACGCTCGGCAGGAAGATCGACGCCGTCTCGCCGCGGCGGCGCGCACGCACGAAGCGGCCGATGGCCTGCGCGAAGAACAGCGGGGTGGACGCGCTCGTGGCGTAGACGCCGACGGCGAGACGCGGCACGTCGACGCCCTCGGACACCATGCGCACCGCCACCATCCAGCGCGAGGTGCCGGCGGAGAAGCGGTCGATGTTGGCGCTCGCCTCGACGTCGTCGGACAGGACGAGGGTGACGGGCTGCCCGCTGATGCGCTGCAGGATCGCCGCGTAGGCGCGCGCGGTGGTGTGGTCCGTCGCGATGACGAGCCCGCCCGCGTCCGGGATCGACTGCCGCACCTCGCTCAGGCGCCGGTCGGCGGCGGCGAGCACCTGCGGGATCCACTCGCCGTCGGGGGCGAGGGCGGTGCGCCACGCCTGCGAGGTGATGTCCTTCGTGTTGCCCTCGGCGAGCTGGGCCTCCATCTCGTCGCCCATCTTGTTCCGCCAGCGCATGCTGCCGGCGTAGGCGAGGAAGATGACGGGCCGGACGACGCCGTCGGCGAGCGCGCGGCCGTAGCCGTAGTCGTAGTCGGTCTGCGAGAGGCGGACCCCGCGGTGGTCGCGGAGGTAGCTGACGAACGGGATCGGCGCGGTGTCGGAGCGGAACGGCGTCCCCGTGAGCGAGAGGCGGCGGGTGGCGCGCTCGAAGGCCTCGCGGATCGCGTCGCCCCAGCTGAGCGCGTCGCCGCCGTGGTGGACCTCGTCGAGGATCACGAGCGTGCGGCTCGACTCGGTCATGGTC
Organism: Clavibacter capsici; assembly: GCF_001280205.1. Taxonomy (NCBI): domain Bacteria; kingdom Bacillati; phylum Actinomycetota; class Actinomycetes; order Micrococcales; family Microbacteriaceae; genus Clavibacter; species Clavibacter capsici. Next base: position 1,754,470 of record NZ_CP012573.1, read on the forward strand.
TTGTGCAGGTAGGGGTTCGCGGCGACCTGCGCGTAGGTGACGGCGGCCCCGTGGTAGTGCTTGCCGAGGGCGCCGGAGGAGTTGCTGTACATCGGGTCGAGACGGACGCCCGCGCGGGCGGCGGCGTCGGCCCACTGCTTCTTGAGGTGCTCGGTGGGGGCGACCACGGTGATCCGGTCGACGGTCTTGCGGTGCAGCAGCTCGGAGGCCAGGCGGAGGGCGAAGGTGGTCTTGCCGGCGCCCGGCGTCGCGTTGGCGAGGAAGTCGCGCGGCTCCTTCTCGAAGTACGCGGTGAGGGCCTCCTCCTGCCAGGCCCGCAGCTTGCTGACGGTGCCCCAGGCGGCGCGCTCCGGGAAGGCCGGCGAGAGGTGCTCGGCCGCGGCGGATCCGACGTGCGGAGGAGGGGACGGCAGGGTGCTCACTCGACCTCACGATACCCGCCCCCGCGGGAGCTCCGGACGATCCGCCGGGGGCCGCGAGGGGGCGGCACGGGCCGATCGGCACGGTCGTCGGGGCGGCGCGGGCACGGTGCGGCGCGAGCGGATCCGGCACCGGGCGGCGGTCCGGGCGCGTCGCACGGGAACGTGTCCCGCGCGCTCCCACCGGCCGCCCGGCCGGCGCTCAGGACGGGCGCCGGACGGGTCCGAGGAGCGTCGTCGCGATGGTCTCCGCGGCCTGCCGGTCGTTCGACGGGTGGAAGCCGCCGGCCAGCACGTCGCGGTACAGGCGGCCGAGCTCGTCGCCCGTGCGGAAGGATCCGCCGCCCGCGACGGCGACGGCCCGCTGCACGACCTCGGCCGACGTGCGGGTCGCCCGCACCTTGGCCCCGACGAGGAGGGACGCCCAGCGGTCGCCGTGGTCGACGCCGCGGTCGACGTCGTCGGCGAGCGCCGTGAGCTGCGGGAGGAGCGCGTCCTGCGCGAGGGCGGCCTCCGCGACGAGGTGCCGGATCCCGGGGTCCGCGGCGAGCGCCGCCCCGCCGGCGGCCCGCGAGGTCCGACGGAGGGCGGACTCGACGGCGAGGTCGAGCGCGCGCTGCCCGAGTCCGGCGTAGACCGCGGCGACGAGCAGCTCGAACGCCTGCAGCACGGCGAGCGCGAACGGGTCGTCGCGCCTGCCGTGCTCCCGGCGGCGGATCACGTCGGCCGGTGCCGCGCGCACGTCGCGCAGGACCACCGTGTGACTCTGCGTCGCCCGCATGCCGAGCGTGTCCCAGTCGGGCACGATCTCGAGGCCGGGCGCGTCCCGTGGCACGAACGCGTGCACGAGGAGCGGCCGCTCCGGGTCCCGGTCGTCCCGCCCGAAGAGCCCGAGGCGCGTCCAGGCGGGCGCCATGCTCGAGGACACCTTGGTGCCCGTGAAGCGGTACCCGCCGTCCGCGTCGGGCTCGGCGCGCGTCAGCGCGTCGGCGAGCGCCTGGTCGTTGCCGGGCTCGCTGATCGCGAAGGCCAGGAGCTCGTCGCGGCCGGCGTCCTCGAGGACGCCGCGGAGGGAGTCGTCGCCGCGGTCCGCGAGGATCCGGGCGACGGCCGTCCAGACGAGGTGCATGCCGACGCCGAGGGCGGTGGCGGGCGCGGCCTGGGCGAGGAGGTGCTGGGCGCGCACGGCGTCGGCGAGGGACGCACCGGATCCGCCGAGCTCGCGCGGCACGAGCAGCCGGAGGTGCCCGGCGGCACGCAGCTCGTCGAGGTCCTCCGCGAAGAAGGCGTTGCGGGCGTCGTACCCGGCGGCGCGCGAGCGGATCCGGTCGAGGAGGGCCGGGGCGAGGTGCGCGAGCGGGTCGGCCGGGGCGGCGAGCGTCATGCGCCCAGTCTCCCCCGCCCGGATCCGCGTGGGCCCGCCGGGCCGAGGGCTCAGCCGGCCGACAGCACCAGGGCGTTCCCCCACGGGTCCTCGAACGAGAGCGCGCGACCGTCGTCGCGCGTGGCGACGCCCACCCGCCGGAGGCGCGCGTCCACCGCCTCGACCTCGTCGCGCGTCGGCACCTGGATGCGCACGGTGCCGAGCCCGAGCGTCGCGGGGCGCCGGCCCGCGCCCCGGCTGTTCCAGGTGTTCATGGCCATGTGGTGGTGGTACCCGCCGGCGGAGACGAAGATCGCGGATCCGTGCCAGCCCGCGACGAGCTCGAAGCCGAGGGCGTCGACGTAGAAGGCGGACGCGGTCTCCGTGTCCCCCACCTGCAGGTGCACGTGCCCGATCCCGGCGGCGTCGGACGCGGCGTCGGCGACCGGGGCGAGCTCGTCGCGCAGGAACGCGTTCGGGTCGAGCCGCAGGCTGTCCATGACGACGCGCCCGTCCTGCCAGGTCCACTCGTCGCGCGGGCGGTCGGTGTACAGCTCCACGCCGTTGCCCTCGGGGTCGGTGAAGTAGAAGGCGCGGCTCACGAGGTGGTCGGCGCTCCCGGCGAAGGTGCCGGGGGCGTGCTGCGCCAGCGAGGCGACGGAGCGGGCGAGCGCCGCCGGCTCGTCGAAGAGCACCGCGGTGTGGAAGAGGCCCGCGTTCCCCGGGCTCGGCAGGTCGAGGCCGTGGGCCGGCTCCAGGATGACCGCGGGGACGCCCGCCCGTCCGAGCGTCGTGGTCTCGACGCCCTCGGCGAGCACGTCGAGCCCGACGGCGTCCCGGTAGTAGGCGGTCATCCGGTCCAGGTCGCCGACCAGGAGGGTCACGGGACCCATGGCGGTGTCGGCGGAGAGCAGGTCGGGCATGGATCCTCGTTCCTCGGTGTGCGGCACACGTTACTTGAAGGCTCAACCAAATGCGCGTGCCCGGCATTCCCGCCGCCGCGGTCGAGGGCGTTCCTATGATGGGGACCGTCCCACCCGGAAGGAACCGCATGACCGAGCCCCATCCCTGGCGCCGCTACGTCGCCCTCGGCGACTCGTTCACGGAGGGCATCGGCGATCCCGAGCCGGGCAGCCCCGGCGGGCACCGGGGCTGGGCCGACCGCGTGGCCGAGGTGCTGGCCGACCAGGTCGAGGGCTTCTCCTACGCGAACCTCGCCATCCGCGGTCGCCTCCTCGCGCAGATCGCCGACGAGCAGGTCGAGCCGGCGATGGCCCTGCATCCCGACCTCGTCTCGCTCTCCGCCGGCGGCAACGACATCCTGCGCCCCGGCGCCGACCCCGACCGGCTCGCCGACCGCCTCGACGGCATGGTCGCCCGGCTCTCGTCCGAGGGCGCGACCGTCGTGCTCTTCACGGGCACCGACGTCAAGTTCTCCCCCGTGTTCGGGCGCCTGCGCGGCAAGGTCGCGATCTACAACGAGGACATCCGCGCCGTCGCCGCCCGGCACGACTGCATCGTGGCCGACCAGTGGTCGCTCACCGAGATCCAGGACCCGCGCATGTGGGACGTCGACCGGCTGCACCTCGCGCCGCTCGGCCACCACACGGTCGCGCGCATGGTGCTGCAGGCGCTCGCCGTGGAGAACGACCTGGAGCCCTTGAAGCCCGAGCCCCTCCCGCCGCGCACCTGGAGGCAGGCGCGCGCCGGGGACATCGACTGGGCGCGGTCGTACTTCGTGCCCTGGGTGCTGCGGCGCCTGCGCCACCAGTCGTCGGGCGACGGGCGCACGGCCAAGCGTCCGGAGGCGTCGCCGTGGACGCGCGCGGGCGACGCGGGCTGATCGGGTCGGCTGGGTCGCACGTCGCGGGCCCGTGATGCCGGGCGTCCCGTGGGCGGGGACGCCGGGCGGTCAGCCCAGCAGCTCGCCCGGGTTGCCGAGGCGCCACCAGCCGTCGGGCCCCGGGATCGCGCGGTCGAGCGCGAGCGGGATCCGCACCGACTGCGGACCGGCCGTCACCGTCGCGGCGCCTACCTCGGCGCCGGCGTCCGCCTCCCCGACCGCCGTGGCCTCCACCGTCGTCGTGACCGGGGTGTCGCCCCACACGAGCAGCGACTCGTCGGCGGTGCTCACGGCCTGAGCGGTCGCGCCCCAGGCGGTGGCGTAGTCGGCGAAGGGCTCCCCCGCCGCGGCGACCTGCACCACGTGCATGTTCGCGGTCACGGTGGGCAGGAGCGCGAGCACCTGCCGGGCGAGCTCGGCGTGGTCGCGCGCCCCGAGGGTCACGCCGACGACGGTCACGTCGCGGTCGCCCACCTTCGTGTCCACGGCCCAGAGCAGGCACTTGCCCGCCTGCTCGAGCGTCCCCGTCTTGATGCCGCGGAACCCCGGCACGGCCGCGAGCAAGTTGCGGTTCTCCACCTGGCCGACGCCCGCCACGTCCGCGCCGCGCTGGTCGACTATGCCGGAGAGCACTGGGTCGGCCAGCACCATCTCGCCGATCCGGACGAGGTCGGCCGTCGTGCTCACGGTCTCGGGCGACAGCCCCATCGCGTCGGCCACGTGCGTGCCGGTGAGCCCCTGCTCGGCGAGCCAGGCGTTGGCCGCCGCGACGAACGCGTCGTTGGACCCGTAGGCCCAGACGCCGAGGGCCGCCGCGTAGTTGTTCGCGCTCGCGAGCAGCGCGCCCTCGAGCAGGTCGCGCTGGGAGAGGCTCGTGCCCGGGACGGCGGGCTCGACGATGCCGTCCTGCCGCAGGATCTCGGTGCGGAGCGCCTCGTCCTCCGCGGTGAAGGTGACCTGCGGGCCGTCCTCGCCCGGCGCGAGCGGCTTCGCGCGCAGCACGACGAGCGCCGTCACGGTCTTGGTGATGCTCGCCATGGGGCGCGGCGTCGGATCGGCGTCGTTCGTCGCGAGCACCCCGTCGAACCCGACGGCGCCGACGGCCGAGACGCCCTCCCCCGGCCAGGTCTCCGGCGTCGGGACCTGCACCAGGGGCGACGGCGCGTCGACCTGCGCGACGGCGGCGGGCGGATCCGCCGTGAGGGTCACGGGGACGTACACGCCCGCCGAGACGAGGAGCGCCGCGGCGACGCCGGCCAGGGTGACGCGACGCGTGCGGCTCACGCGGGCACCCGCAGGGCGTAGAGCGCGACGGCGCTCGCCGCCGCGACGTTGAGCGAGTCGACGCCGTGCAGCATGGGGATCACGACGGTGGAGTCGGCGTGCCGGAGCGCGTGGCGGCTGAGGCCGTCGCCCTCGGTGCCGAGGACGAGCGCGATCCGCTCGGGCGGATCCGCGGCGAACGCGTCGAGCGTCACGGCGTCGTCCTCCAGGGCGAGCGCCGCGAGGTGGAAGCCCGCGTCGTGCAGGAGCGGGGCGGCCTCCGACCACTCGGGCAGACGGGTCCACGGCACCTGGAGGACGGTGCCCATGCTGACGCGGACGCTCCGCCGGTAGAGCGGGTCGGCGCAGCGCGGCGTGATGAGCACGGCGTCGGCGCCGATGCCCGCGACGGCGCGGAAGATCGCCCCGACGTTGGTGTGGTCGACGATGTCCTCCAGCACGACCACGCGGCGCGCGTCCCGCAGCACGTCGGCGACCGCGGGCAGCGGCGGACGGTGCATGGCGGCGAGCGCCCCGCGGTGCAGGTTGTAGCCCGTGAGCCGCTCGAGCACGGCGGCGGCGCCCACGAAGACGGGCACGTCCGGGAATCCCTCGAGGAGCGGGGCGACGTCGTCGAGCCACTGCTCCTGCACGAGCACCGAGCGCGGCACGTGGCCCGCGGCGAGCGCGCGCCCCATCACCTTGGTCGACTCGGCGATGTACAGGCCGCCCTCGGGCTCGCTCACGCGCCGGAGGGCCACGTCGGTGAGGCGCGAGTAGTCCTCGAGGCCCGGGGAGTCGAGGTCCTCGATGCGGTGGATGTGCACGCCGGTCCTCTCTCCGTCCGCCCGCGACGGGGCGGCGCCTGCTCGCGCGGAGCCTTCGCGGGGATGCGCTGTCTAGACTCGGCAGGACAATGATGCCCTGCCCCGTCGCCGCCCGCCGACAGGGCGAGGCGTCCGCTCGGCACCGGGAGGCCCCATGAGCACCGCTCTCCGTGACGATCCCCGTCCCCCCGCGGGGACGACGATCGCCGAGGCCGTCGAGCTGATGCGCGGCCGCCGCACGGCGGTCCTCACGGGCGCCGGCCTCAGCACGGACTCGGGCATCCCCGACTACCGCGGCGAGGGCGCGCCGAAGCGCAACCCGATGACGTTCCAGCAGTTCCGCAGCGAGGGCGACGACTTCCGCCGCCGCTACTGGGCGGGCGGGCACCTCGGCTGGAAGGCGTTCAGCTCCGCGCGGCCGAACGACGGGCACGCGGCGCTCGCCGACCTCGAGGCCGCGGGCGTCGTGGGCGGCGTCGTGACGCAGAACGTCGACGGCCTGCACGAGCGCGCCGGGTCCCGTCGGGTGGTGGACCTGCACGGATCCCTCGACCGGGTCCTCTGCCTCGACTGCGGCCAGGCCTACGCGCGCTCCGCGATCGCCGAGCGGATCAGCGCCGAGAACCCGTGGCTCGACGCGCCGGACGCGGTGGAGCTGAACCCCGACGGCGACGCGCAGGTGCACGACGTCGACCGGTTCCGGATCCCCGTCTGCAGCGTCTGCGGCGGCATGCTGAAGCCGGACGTGGTGTTCTTCGGCGAGCTGGTGCCCACCGAGCGCTTCCGCGAGGCGAGCGCCATCGTCTCCGACGCGGACGTGCTCCTCATCGCCGGGTCGTCCCTCGCGGTCAACTCCGGCATCCGCCTGCTCGAGCTCGCCCGGAGGAGCCGCATGCCGATCGTCATCCTCAACCGCGGCACCACCAAGGGCGACACCCGGGCCACGGTGCGGCTGGAGGGCGGCACGAGCGAGACACTCCGCGCCATCGCCGCGGAGCTCGCGGCGTGACGCGCATCGTGCTCGTCCGCCACGGCCGCACCGCGTGGAACGTGGAGCGGCGCGTGCAGGGATCCAGCGACATCCCGCTCGACGACACCGGCCGGGCGCAGGCGGCCACCGCGGGCGCGCTGCTCGCCGCGGCCGTCGCGGGCGGGGCCGGTTGGGACGCGATCCACGCGAGCCCGCTCAGCCGCGCGTTCGAGACGGCGTCGATCATCGCGGAGCACCTCGCGCTCGGCGGCGCGCCCACGAGCGGCCCGCTCCCGGAGCCGGCCCTCGCCGAGCGCCGCTACGGGCTGGCGGAGGGGCTGACGCACGCGGAGATCGAGGCGCGCTTCCCCGACGGCGACGTGCCGGGGCGCGAGACCGTCGAGTCCGTGACCGAGCGGGCGGGAGCCGCGCTCCTCCGGCTCGCGGAGCGGCACCCGGGCGGGTCGATCATCGCCGTGTCGCACGGCGGCGTCATCGCGGCGCTCGCCCGCAGCCTCGACGCGTCGCTCGTCGGCCGCCCCGGCCCGATGATCGAGAACGGCTCGGCGCACACGTTCGGCGTGGCCGACGGCGAGCTGTCGCTGCTGCGCTTCGGCGGGATCGCCGACCTCGGCGCCATCGCCGACCTCGACGCCGCCGGTCGGGCCTGACCCGACCGCCAGGCCTCAGGCCCCGGTGCGTCCCGTGCGCGCGACCTGCTCGAGGAGGTCGCCGAGCGCCGCCGCCGAGCGGTCCCAGTCGTACTCGGCCGCGCGCGCGATGCACGCCGCCGAGCGCCGCCGCCACTCCGCCGGGTCCTCCAGCGCGCGCACGGCCGCCGCGAACCCCTCGGCGTCGTCGGGGTCCACGTACACGGCCGCGTCGCCGCCGATCTCGCGGAAGATGGGGATGTCGCTGACCACGACGGGGAGGCCCGCGCTCATCGCCTCGATGACCGGGATGCCGAACCCCTCGTCGCGCGAGGCGGTGAGGAGGGCGGTGGCGCTCCGCAGCGTGCGCGCGTACGCGGCGTCGGTCGCGCCGTCGCGGAACACGAGGCGCGCGCCGTCGGCGATCGCCTCCAGCCGCTCCCGCTCGGGCGGCGCCACGCGGCTCATGAGGTGCAGCTCGTGGTCGGGCAGGTCGTCGGCCGCCCGCACGAGCGTCTCGACGTTCTTGTAGGGCATGTACGACCCCATGTAGACGAGCACGCGCTCGGCGGGCGCCTCGCGCGGCCCGTCGGCGCCGCCGCCGGGAGCCGGCTCGAGGTCGGCCGCGTTGGGCACGACCACCACGGGCCGCGACGTGAGCCGGTGCCGGCGGATGAGGCCGCGCGTCGTCTCGCTCACGGTCACGATCGCGTCGGCCCGGTCGAGAAGCAGCCGCTGCGGCCACCACGCCAGGTGGAAGGCCCGCCAGAGGGCCCGGACGCCCGCCGGGAGGTCGCGCGGCGGGCGGCGGTGCCGGTAGTAGATGAGGTCGTGCAGCGTCAGCACGAGCGGGTAGGTGCGTCCGCGGGAGCCCATGGTCTGCATGGGGCTGTACACCACGTCCGGCCGCATGCGGGAGACGCGCCGCGCGACCCACGGCTCCCGCGGACCCGTCGGCGAGCTGACGAGCTGCCACGGCAGATCCGGCAGCAGCGCGAGCTGGCGGTGGTCGCTGATCAGCATGGTCACGTCGAACCGCGTGCCGAGCCGGGCGACGAGCTCGGCGCCGTAGCGGCTGATCCCGTCGTGCCGGCCGATGCGTGTGTACCGGCAGTCGAACACGAGCCTCATGACGCGCTCCCCTCGTCCAGGAACGCGCGGACGAAGCCGGCCGCCTCCCGGGGCGTCTCGTAGTGGATGAGGTGCCCGACCCGCGGGATCACCTCGAGCCGGGCGTCCGCGAACAGGCGCTGCAGGCGGTGCTGCGCGGCGACGGGCGTGATGTCGTCCCGCTCGGCCGCGACCAGCAGGACCGGCACGTCCACGCGCGGCGCGTACGTGCTCGCGTCCGACGACACCGACGCGCGGAAGGCCTCGAGCACGACGCGGCGGTCGCTGAACGCGCTGAAGAACCGGTCGTGCTGGTCGTTGATCCACCGGCGCAGGCCCCGGTCGCGCGTCTTGGCCATGGCCTCGCTCATGATGCGGACGATGGCGCGGTTGCGCAGCAGGCCGAAGCCCGCGCGCTCGGGCAGCACCGCGGCGGCGCGGTAGTAGAGCACGGCGAGCCGGGTGAGGATCCCCCGCGGCCCCTCGAGCGCGGGCGCCGCGATCGGGTTCACGAGGATCGCGCGCGGGCTCGGCAGCCCGTCGGCGAGCGCGGCGGAGACGACGATCGAGCCGAACGAATGCCCGAGCACGGTCGCGTCGCGGGTCCCCGTGGCGTCGACGAAGGCGCTGAGCCACGCGGAGTAGCCGGCGATGTCGTGCCGCGCGTCCCGGAGCGGCGTGGAGTCGCCGAAGCCCGGCAGGTCGGGCGAGAGGATCCGCACGCCCGGCAGCTGCGCGACGACGGGCTCCAGCCCGTGGTGGTCGCCCCGGAACCCGTGCACGACGACGAGCACCCGGTCGGCGTCGGCGGGCCCGTACTCCCACCACGCGGTGCGGCTCCCGAGGAGGTCGACGGTGCGGCGGACGACGGGGATGCGGTCGAGCTGGGCGGCGTAGGGCGAGGGGACGATCATCGGGGACGAGTCTACGATCGGCGGCCGCCCCCGGCCCCGGGCGCGCCGGGCCCGTCCCGCCCGGCCCGGCGCGCCTAGAGTTGCCCACGAGCCTTCCCGCCCCGCCGTCGACGTCCCGTCGCGCCCCTGAGGAGAACCGTGAGCTTCACCGCCCCCATCACCCTGCCCGGCCTCACCCTCGACAAGCAGTGGTACAAGCGCTCGGTCTTCTACGAGGTCATGATCCGCTCCTTCGTCGACTCGAACGGCGACGGCACGGGCGACATCCAGGGCCTCATCTCCAAGCTCGACTACCTGCAGTGGCTCGGCATCGACGGCCTCTGGCTCCCGCCCTTCTTCCAGTCCCCGCTCCGCGACGGCGGCTACGACATCAGCGACTACATGGCCGTGCTCCCCGAGTTCGGCACGCTCGACGACTTCAAGGAGCTCGTCACCAAGTCGCACGAGCGCAACATGCGCATCGTCATCGACCTCGTGATGAACCACACCTCCGACCAGCACGAGTGGTTCCAGCAGTCCCGGTCCGACCCCGACGGCCCCTACGGCGACTTCTACGTCTGGAGCGACACCGACGAGAAGTACGAGGACATCCGCGTCATCTTCGTCGACACCGAGGAGTCGAACTGGACCTTCGACCCGGTGCGCCGCCAGTTCTTCTTCCACCGCTTCTTCTCGCACCAGCCCGACCTCAACTTCGACAACCCGAAGGTGCACGAGGCCATCTACGGCGTCATCCGCCACTGGCTGGACATGGGCGTCGACGGCCTGCGCCTCGATGCGATCCCCTACCTCTACGAGACCGAGGAGGGCAACGGCGAGGGCGAGCCCGCCACGCACGAGTTCCTCAAGCGCCTGCGCGCCATGGTCGACGAGGAGTACCCGGGCCGGATCCTCATCGCCGAGGCCAACCAGTGGCCCCGCGAGGTCTCCGCCTTCCTCGGCACCGAGGAGGAGCCCGAGTGCCACATGGCGTTCGACTTCCCGATCATGCCGCGGATCTTCTACTCCCTCCGCTCGCAGACCGCGGACGAGCTGAAGCGGATCATGAGCGAGACGTTCGAGATCCCCGAGGCCGCCGCCTGGGGCGTCTTCCTCCGCAACCACGACGAGCTGACGCTCGAGATGGTGAGCGAGGAGTACCGGCAGGCGATGTACGGCTGGTACGCCTACGACCCGCGCATGCGCGTCAACATCGGCATCCGCCGCCGTCTGGCGCCCCTGCTCGACAACTCGCGCGCCGAGCTCGAGCTCGTCCACGCGCTCCTGTTCTCGCTCCCCGGCAGCCCGTTCCTCTACTACGGCGACGAGATCGGCATGGGCGACAACATCTGGCTGCCGGACCGCGACGCGTCGCGCACGCCCATGCAGTGGACCCCCGACCGCAACGCCGGGTTCTCCACGGCCGACCCGGGCAAGCTCTACCTCCCCGTCGTGCAGTCGCTCGTCTACAACTACGCGCAGATCAACGTGGAGTCGCAGCTCGCGCAGTCGCGCTCGCTGCTGCACTGGGTGCGGAACGTCATCCACGTGCGCAAGGCCCACCCGGTCTTCGGCCAGGGCACCATCACGGTCCTCCCGACCGACCACGAGAGCGTGCTCGCGTTCGTCCGCTCCTACGAGGGCAGCGGCACGCACTTCGGCGACCGCGCGGAGGACGTGCTCTGCGTCTTCTCGTTCGCGCACAACCCCGTCTCGGTCACGATCGACGCGTCCGCGTTCGCCGGATCCCAGCTCTACGACCTCTTCGGCGGCGGCGTCTTCCCGACGGTCGGCGACGACGGCCGCCTGACCCTCACGCTCGCCACGCAGAGCTTCTACTGGCTCCACATGGGTGCGCCCGCCATCGGCGGTCGCCCGTAGCATCTACAGGATGAGCTCCCGCTGGCACGACACCCTGGCCTCGTTCGACCTCGAGACGACGGGGGTGGACGTCGAGACCGCCCGCATCGTCACGGCGTGCATCGTCGTGCTCGACGCGGGCGGCGAGGTCCTCGAGCGGTACGACTGGCTCGCGGATCCCGGCGTCGAGATCCCCGCGGGCGCCGCCGCCATCCACGGCGTCACCACGGAGCGCGCGCGGGCGGAGGGGCGCGACGCCGCCGCCGTGGTCCTCGAGATCGTCACGACCATCCGCGAGATGTTCGCCCGCGGCCTCGCGCTCGTGGTCTACAACGCGCCCTACGACCTCACGCTGCTCAACCGCGAGGCCGTACGGCACGGGGTGGAGCCGCTCCGCGACACGGGCCCCGTCATCGACCCGCTCGTCATCGACAAGGCCGTGGACACCTACCGCCGCGGCAAGCGCACCCTCGCGGTCGCCGCCGAGCACTACGGCGTGCGGCTCGACGACGCGCACGACGCGGGTGCCGACGCCATCGCCGCGGGCCGCGTCGCCCAGGCCATCGTCGGGCGCTACGCCGACCAGCTCGACATCCCCGTGCTCGACCTGCACGACAGGCAGGTGGACTGGTCGCGCGTGCAGGCGGAGAGCTTCCAGGACTACATGCGCCGCACGCGCGACCCGGCGTTCACGACGTCGGGCGCCTGGCCCGAGCGGCACGTCGGATCCTGATCGACCGCTCCCCCGGTCCCACGTCCCGAAGGCGGGACGCTGCCGGCCGGGGACGACGAAGGGCGCCCGGCCGGAGCCGGGCGCCCTTCGTGCTGCAGCGGGTGGCTGCTACTTCTTGCCGAAGCCGGCGTAGCGCGAGTTGAACTTCTCGACGCGGCCCGCGGAGTCCATGATGCGCTGCTTGCCCGTGTAGAACGGGTGCGACTCGCTCGAGATCTCGACGTCGATGACGGGGTACGTGTTGCCGTCCTCCCACTCGATGGTCTTCGAGCTGCCCACGGTGGAGCGGGTGAGGAAGGTCGCGCCGGAGGCGAGGTCGCGGAAGACGACGGGGGCGTACTGGGGGTGGATGTCGGTCTTCATCGGGGTGTCCTTCGTCGTTTCTGGTGTCTGCGTGGGAAGCGTGGGTGCCCGGGATGATCACCGGACCAGTGGACGAGCCTACCAGACGGGGCCCGTCCGGGACAGGCGCGCCGGACGGCCGTCCGATCGGGTCAGCCGCGGACGGCGCGGGCCGTGAAGCGCCCGTCGTCCTGCGTGACCACGAGCTCGAGGCCGAAGGTGCGACCGAGGGTCTCCGCGGTGATCACGTCGCCGAGGGGACCGGCCGCGACGACCGCGCCGTCCCGGATCAGCAGGCCGTGCGTGAAGCCGCGCGGGATCTCCTCCACGTGGTGGGTGACCATGACGATGCCGGGCGCCTCGGGCGCCGACGCGTAGCCGCCGAGGAGCTGGAGCAGCTCCTCGCGGGCGCCGAGGTCGAGGCTCGCGGCCGGCTCGTCGAGGAGCAGGAGCTCGGGGTCGGTCATGATCGAGCGCGCGATCTGCACGCGCTTCTGCTCGCCGTCGCTCAGCGTGCCGAAGCGGCGCTGCTCGAGGTGGTCGAGGCGCCACTCCGCGAGCACGCGCTGGGCGCGGCGCACGTCGATGTCCTCGTAGTCCTCGTTCCATCGCCCGGTGACCGAGTACGCGGCGGTGAGCACCACGTCGAGCACGGTCTCGTCGGCCGGGATGCGGCGGGCCATGGCCGTGGACGCGAAGCCGATGCGCGAGCGGAGCTCGAAGACGTCGACGCGGCCGAGCTCGTGGTCGAGGACGGTTGCGGTGCCGGAAGACGGGTGCGCCATGGCCGACGCGATCTGCAGGAGGCTGGTCTTGCCCGCGCCGTTCGGGCCGAGCACGACCCAGCGCTCGTCGCCGTCGACCGTCCAGTCCACGCGGTCGAGGATGGTCGTCCCGTTCCGGACGAAGGACACTCCGGACAGGGAGAGGACATGGCTCATGCCGCCGAGTCTACCGGCCCGGATCCCGCGCGCAGCCCGCGCGGGAGAGGCGGGTCAGCGCAGGATCGACGCGTAGATCGCCTCGGTCTGGCGGGCGATCCGGTCCCAGCCGAACTCGCGCTCGGCGCGCACCCGGCCGGCCTCGCCCATGCGGCGCGCGGCGTCCGGATCCGCCACGACCTCGGTGAGCGCGGCCGCGAGGTCGCGGACGAAGCGCTCGGGGTCGGTGGGCGTGCCCGTGCCGTCCGTCGCCTGGTCGATGGGGACGAGGCGGCCGGTCACGCCGTCGTCGACGACCTCGGGGATCCCGCCCGTGGCGGTGCCCACGACGGGCGCGCCGCACGCCATGGCCTCGAGGTTGACGATGCCGAGCGGCTCGTAGACCGACGGGCACACGAAGACGGTGCCGGCGGTGAGGACGGCCGACAGCTCGCGACGCGGCAGGAGCCGGTCGATCCAGACGACGCCCGAGCGCTCCTCCTGGAGGCCGCGGACGAGGGCCGTGACCTCCTCCATGATCTGCGGGGTGTCGGGCGCTCCCGCGCACAGCACCATCTGGACGTCGGCGGGCAGCAGGGCGGCCGCGCGCAGGAGGTAGGGCAGGCCCTTCTGGCGCGTGATGCGGCCGACGAAGACGACCGAGGGCCGCTGCGGGTCGATGCCGAGCGAGCGCACGAGGTCGTCGTCGTGGACCGGTGCCCACGCCTCGAGGTCGATGCCGTTGTAGACCGTGTGCACGCGGGCCTCGTCCAGCGCGGGGTACGAGCGGAGGATGTCGCGCTTCATGCCGTCGCTGACCGCGATGACGGCGTCGGCCGCCTCGTAGGCCGTGCGCTCGATCCAGCTGGAGACGCGGTACCCGCCGCCCAGCTGCTCGGCCTTCCACGGGCGCAGCGGCTCGAGGCTGTGCGCGGTGACGACGTGCGGGATCCCGTGCAGCATCGAGGCGACGTGGCCCGCGTGGTTCGCGTACCAGGTGTGCGAGTGGACGACGTCGGCGCCCGCCACGTCGCTCGCGATGGCGAGGTCGACGGCCATGGTCTGCAGCGTGGCGTTGGCGCCCGCGAGCTCCGACGGGACGGGATAGGAGAAGACGCCGGGCTCGTCGCGCGGCGCCCCGAAGGCGCGGACGACGACCTCGGTCAGCTGCCGCATCGCCTTCACGAGCTCCGTGACGTGGACCCCGGCACCCCCGTAGACCTCGGGCGGATACTCCTTGGTGATCACGTCTGCTCGCATTCGTCGAACGCTAGTACATGCCCCGCGGTGCATCTACGCTGGGACGATGGCATCGAAGAAGATCTTTGGAATCGTGCTCGCCGGCGGCGAGGGCAAGAGGCTCATGCCGCTCACCGCGGACCGCGCCAAGCCCGCCGTCCCGTTCGGCGGCCAGTACCGGCTCATCGACTTCGCGCTCTCCAACCTCATCAACTCGGGGCTGACCCAGATCGTGGTGCTGACGCAGTACAAGTCGCACTCGCTCGACCGCCACGTGTCCCAGACCTGGCGCCTCAACCAGATGCTGAACTCGTACATCGCGTCGGTGCCCGCCCAGCAGCGGCTCGGCAAGCGCTGGTTCAGCGGCTCGGCCGACGCGATCCTGCAGAGCCTCAACCTCATCAACGACGAGAAGCCCGACATCGTCGTCGTGGTCGGCGCCGACCACGTGTACCGCATGGACTTCAGCCAGATGATCGACGCGCACATCGCGTCGGGCCGCGGCACGACGGTGGCCGCCATCCGCCAGCCCATCGAGCTCGCCGACCAGTTCGGCGTCATCGACGTGGATCCCGCGAACCCCGCCGGCATCCGCGCCTTCCTCGAGAAGCCGAAGGACCCGGTCGGCCTCGACGACTCCCCCGGCGAGGTGCTCGCCTCGATGGGCAACTACGTCTTCGACACCGACCAGCTCATCGACGCGGTGCGCCGCGACGGCGAGAACCCGGAGTCCGCGCACGACATGGGCGGCGACATCGTCCCGTGGTTCGTGGAGCAGGGCAACGCGGGCGTCTACGACCTCAACCGCAACGAGGTGCCCGGCGCCAACGACCGCGACCGGTACTACTGGCGCGACGTCGGCACCATCGAGTCGTTCTTCGACGCGCACCAGGACCTCATCTCGGCGCTGCCGGTGTTCAACCTCTACAACAAGGACTGGCCGATCTTCAGCCAGCAGCTCAACAGCCCGCCCGCGAAGTTCGTCCGCGACGCGCAGGGCAACACGGGCACGATGATCGACTCGATCACCTCGCTCGGCGGCGTCATCAGCGGCGCCCACGTCGAGCGCAGCGTGCTCGGGCCGTGGGTCATCGCGGAGTCGGGTGCGCGCATCGTCGACTCGATCGTCTTCGACAAGGTGCACATCGGGGCGGGAGCCGTCATCACGCGCGCCATCCTCGACAAGGACGTGGAGGTGGAGCCCGGCGCGACCGTCGGCGTCGACCACGACCGCGACCGGGCCCGCGGCTACACGGTCACCGAGGGCGGGATCACCGTCGTGGGCAAGGGCGTGCGCGTCACCCCGTGAGCGCCGTCCTCCCCCTGACGCCGCCGCCCACCACGGCGGCGCGCGCGCTGCCCCGGATGCTCGTCGTGCTCGACGTCGACTCGACCCTCATCGAGGACGAGGCCATCGAGCTGCTCGCCGCCGAGGCCGGATCGCTCGACGAGGTCGCCGCGGTCACCGACCGGGCGATGCGCGGCGAGCTCGACTTCGCCGAGAGCCTGCGTTCGCGGGTGGCCACGCTCCGGGGCCTGCCCGACGCGGTGCACGCCGCGGTCGGCGCGCGGATCCGCCTCACGCCCGGCGCGGAGCGGCTGGTCGAGGGCCTCCACGCCGCGGGCCATGTCGTCGCCGTCGTCTCCGGCGGGTTCCACGAGCTGCTGGATCCGCTGGCGGAGCGCCTGGGCCTCGACCGCTGGCGCGCCAACCGGCTCGAGTCGGACGCGGGCCGCCTCACGGGGCGCGTCACGGGTCCCGTCATCGACGCCGCGGCCAAGCGCGCCGCCGTCGAGGAGTGGAGCGCGGAGCTCGGCATCCCGCTCGCCCGGGTGGTCGCCGTCGGAGACGGCGCCAACGACCTGGAGATGATGGCGGTCGCCGGGCTCTCCGTCGCCTTCGACGCCAAGCCCGCCGTCCGGACGCGCGCCGACGTGTGCGTCGACCGGCGCGACCTCGCGCAGGTCCTCGCGCTCCTCGGCCTCCCCCGCTGACGCGGCGCGCCACCGGGCGGGCGGCTCAGCCCGAGACGACGGCGCGGGCGATGGCCGCGAGCTGCGCGATGTTCGCCGGCATCCGCTCGCGCTCCGACGGCAGGCTCGCGAGATGCGTGACGTTGTCGAGGTACGCCAGGAAGATGAACGCGCCGAAGCGCTCGTCCGGCACGCCCGTGCTGCCGCCCGCCGCCGTGTAGGCCCGGTGGAACTGGGCGCGCTGCCGAGGCGCGAGGTACATGATCGCGGCGGCCACGTCCAGGCCGGCCGGGCCCAGCCCGCAGCGGTCGAAGTCGATCACGGAGACGCCGTCCGGACCCTGGATGAGGTTCCCCGGGTGGTAGTCCCCGTGCACCATGATCGGCGGGCCCGCATCCGCCAGCGTCGCGCGCAGCTCCTCGACGGCGCCGGCGATCGCGTCCGCGGTGGAGCCGTCGGCCATGATCCCCGGGTACCCCTCCACCAGCCGCTCGAGCCGCGTGCTCGCGTAGTCGGCGTCGTAGCGGCGACGCTGGCCGGCGAGGGCGACGGCCTCGGGATCCGCGCCCGCGGCGTGCAGCGCGGCCAGCGTCTCGGCGAACGGTCCGGCGTCGGACGACGCGGGCAGGCTGCTCAGCATCTCGCCGTCGTGCCAGGTGAGGAGGCTCGCCAGGCGGCGCTCCACGCGCGCCCCGGAGTCGTCGACGACGGCGCGGCGGAGACCCACCTCGTCGTCGTCCGGGACCGGCACGTCGACGGCGGCGGTCCAGGATCCGTCGCGCGTGCGCTGCGGGACGGGCACGGACGGCCCGCCGCCGGACGCCAGCATGGCGAGCCACTCGAGCTCGAGGTCGATCTCGTGCTGCTTCCGCCGCGCCACGTGCAGGCGCAGCAGGAAGCGGGATCCGCCGTCGACGTCGACGCGGTACGCGTGGTTGTGCGTGGCCCCCAGCTCGGTGAGCGCGGCGGGACCGGGATCCCAGGCCGCCAGGAGGTCGGACACGGCGCTCTCCCCGACGGCGGGCGTCAGTGGCCCATGCCGAGGCCGCCGTCGACGGGGATGACGGCGCCGGAGATGTACGCGGCCTCGTCGGAGGAGATCCAGGCGACGACGCCCGCGACCTCCGCGGCGGTGCCGTAGCGGCCCGCCGGGATGGACCTCTTGTACTCCGCCGCGGTCGCCTCGGGCAGCTCGGCCGTCATGTCGGTCTCGATGAAGCCGGGCGCGACGACGTTCGCCGTGATGCCGCGGCCGCCGAGCTCGCGCGTGACCGACCGGGCGAGGCCCACGAGTCCGCTCTTCGAGGCCGCGTAGTTGACCTGGCCGCCGGAGCCGTAGAGGCCCACGACGCTGGAGATGAGGACGATGCGCCCGAAGCGCGCCTTGAGCATGCCCTTCGACGCGCGCTTGACGACGCGGAAGGCGCCGCCGAGGTTGGTGTCGACGACCTCGGTGAAGTCGTCGTCGCTCATCCGCATCATGAGGGTGTCGCGCGTGATGCCCGCGTTGGCGACCACGACCTCGACGGGACCGTAGGCGGCCTCGACCTCGGTGAACGCGGCGTCGACGGACGCGGCGTCGGTCACGTCGGCGCGCACCGTGAGGCTGCCCGCGGGTCCCTCGCCGGAGCGCGCGGTGACGGCGACGCGGTGCCCCCGGCGCACCATCTCCTCGGCGATCGCGAAGCCGATCCCCCTGTTGCCTCCGGTGACGACGACGGTGCGTGCGGTGCTCATGGGGGACCTTCCCTTACGGCTTGGAGGGGGCTGGCGGACTCGGACGAGCCTATCGGTGGCGCGGCGTACCCTGGTCTCGATGGGGCGCGCGACGCGCCCTCGAAGGACGCCATCCACCCATGCCAGCCCCGCAGCAGTCGGTCACCAGCCTCCCCCGGTCCCCGCAGGAGGACCGCCATGCCCGCATGGTCAAGTACACGATCGCCATGACCATCCGCATGGTCTGCATCCTGTCCTGCCTCTTCCTCCAGGGCTGGTGGCTGGCCGTCGCCGCCGTGGGCGCGGTCGTCCTGCCGTACTTCGCCGTCATCCTCGCGAACGTCGGCGGAAACCAGGGCACGGCGGTCGAGCGGCCGGGCGGCGTCGTGGTCGTGTCCGCGCGGCACTCCGGCTTCCCGCCGCCGGCCGAGCCGTACACGCCGGCGGAGCCGTACGCGCCTGCGCCGTCCGATCCGCGCATGTCCTCGGAGCCGTTCACGATGCCCGAGTCGTTCACCACGTACGAGACGGGCCGGGGTCCCGGCGCCACGGGCCCCGCCGACAGCCGACCGGGAACCGCGGGCGACGTCCCGTCCCCCGGCTCCCCGGGAGCGGCGTGAGCGGCCTCGCGTCTTGGGGCCTCGGATCCGCGGGGCCGTCCGCCGACATGGTGGAGTGCTCGCGCGCGGGCTGCCGTGAGGACGCCGCGTGGCGGGTCGAGTGGCGGAACCCGCGCATCCACACGCCCGACCGCGTGAAGACGTGGACCGCGTGCGACGAGCACGTGGGATTCCTGCGCGAGTTCCTCGCGGGTCGCGACTTCCCCGTCCGCGTCGCCGCCATCGACGCACCCGTCGAGGGGGCCATCGCGTGAGCCGCTGGCGCTTCGTGCTCAACCGCCGCTGGGCCGGCTACCTCCTGGTGGCCGTGGTCTTCTCCATCGCGTGCGTGCTCCTCAGCCACTGGCAGTTCGCGCGCCGCGACGAGGCCCTCGCGGAGATCGCCAAGGTCGAGGACAACTGGGACCGCGCGCCGCAGCCGGTCGACCAGGTGCTCGGCGACACCTCGTCCTACGTCGACACGCAGAAGTGGACGCCCGTCACCATCACCGGCACCTACCTGGTCGACCAGCAGCTGCTCGCGCGAAACCGCCCCTTCAACGGGCAGCCCGGCTTCGAGGTGCTGACTCCGCTCCGGCTGGAGGACGGCCGCGTCTTCGTCGTCGATCGCGGGTGGGTGCCCATCGGCAACTCGCAGGACTCCCCCGACTCCGTCCCCGCGCCGCCGGCCGGCGAGGTCACCGTGACGGCGCGGCTCAAGGCGGGCGAGCCGGAGCTGCCGGGGCGCTCGGCACCCGACGGGCAGATCGCCACCGTGAACCTGCCCGACATCGCGGAGCGGGTGGGATCTCCCACGTTCACGGGCGCGTACGGGCTGCTCGTCTCCGAGGATCCCGCCCCCGCGGACGCCGCGCCGTTCGCGACCCCGCGTCCCGAGGAGGACGAGGGCCCGCACCTCTCCTACGCGTTCCAGTGGATCGTCTTCGCGATCATCGCGTTCGTGGGGCTCGGCGTGGCCATCCGCAACGAGTACCGCATCATCAACGCCGACGATCCCGAGGAGCAGGACCGCGAGCGGGCCCGGCAGGCCAAGCGCGCGCGGAAGCAGCCCTCGGACGCCGACGTCGAGGACCGGATCCTCGACGACGCGCGCTGATCGGCGCCGGCGCGGTCAGGCGAGCTCGATGAGCTCCATGTAGTCGGGGCTCCAGTGGTCCTCGGTGCCCTCCGGCATGATGAGGACCCGCTCCGGGTTGAGCGCCTCGACCGCTCCCGCGTCGTGGCTGACGAGCACGACGGCGCCGGAGTACGTGTTGAGCGCGCCGAGGATCTCCTCGCGGCTCGCGGGGTCGAGGTTGTTGGTGGGCTCGTCGAGGAGCAGCACGTTGGCGCCCGACACGACGATCATGGCCAGCGCCAGGCGCGTCTTCTCGCCGCCCGAGAGCACGCCCGCGGGCTTCGCCGAGTCGTCGCCCGTGAACAGGAACGAGCCGAGGACGCGGCGCGCCTCCATCTCGGAGATGTCGGGCGAGGAGGACACCATGTTCTCCAGCACGCTGCGCTTGACGTCGATCGTCTCGTGCTCCTGCGCGTAGTAGCCGACGCGGAGGCCGTGGCCGGGCTCGAGCTTGCCGGTGTCGGGCTGGTCGACGCCCGCGAGGATCCGCAGCAGCGTCGTCTTGCCGGCGCCGTTGAGGCCGAGGATGACGACCTTGCTGCCGCGGTCGATCGCGAGGTCGACGGCCGTGAAGATCTCGAGCGAGCCGTAGTTCTTGCTGAGGTCGCTCGCCATGAGCGGCGTCCGGCCGCAGGCGACGGGCTCCGGGAAGCGCAGCTTCGCGACGCGGTCGACGGCGCGCACCTCCTCGAGGCCCGAGAGCATCTTCTCCGCGCGCCGCACCATCTGGTGGGCGGCGGCCGCCTTCGACGCCTTCGCGCCGAACTTCGCGGCCTGCAGCTGGAGGACGCCCGCCTTCTTCTCGACGTTGGCGCGCTCCTTCTTGCGGCGCTCCTCGTCGGCGGCGCGCTGGCGCTGGTAGTGCTTCCAGCCCATGTTGTAGATGTCGATGACCATGCGGTTGGCGTCGAGGTAGAACACGCGGTTCACGGTCTCGCCGACGAGC
Organism: Clavibacter capsici; assembly: GCF_001280205.1. Lineage (NCBI taxonomy): Bacteria > Bacillati > Actinomycetota > Actinomycetes > Micrococcales > Microbacteriaceae > Clavibacter > Clavibacter capsici. The sequence continues at coordinate 1,775,275 of NZ_CP012573.1, forward strand.
TCCACGTCGTGGCTGATCACGATGAGCCCGCCCTGGTACCCCTTGAGGAACTCGCGGAGCCAGGTGACGGAGTCGGCGTCGAGGTGGTTGGTGGGCTCGTCGAGGAGCATGGTGTCGGCGCCGGAGAAGAGGATGCGCGCGAGCTCGATGCGTCGGCGCTGGCCGCCGGAGAGGGTGCTGAGCGGCTGGTCGAGGATACGGTCGGGCAGGCTGAGGTTGCTCGCGATGGACGCGGCCTCCGCCTCGGCCGCGTACCCGCCGAGCGCGACGAAGCGCTCCTCGAGCCGGCCGTAGTCCTTCATCGCCTTCGCCGAGACCTTGTCGTCGGTGGAGGCCATGTCGAGCATCGCGCGCTGCATGTCGAGCGACAGCGTTCCGAGGCCGCGGGCGTCGAGGATGCGCGTGCGGGCCAGGTCCTCCGGGTTCCCGGAGCGCGGGTCCTGCGGGAGGTAGCCGATCTCGCCGGAGCGGTCGATGCGGCCGCCCGTGGGCTGGCCCTCCCCCGCGAGGATCTTGGTGAGCGTCGTCTTGCCGGCGCCGTTGCGGCCGACGAGGCCGATCTTGTCCCCCGGGCTCACCCGGAACGAGACGTCCTCCATGAGGACGCGGGCGCCGACGCGCAGCTCCAGGTCGTGTACAGCGAGCACGGTGAGAGGTCCTTCTGGTCAGGGGATGTCCCACGGTCCGTGGGAGGTGGGCGACCCGCAGCAGAGGGGGTCGAGCCCGGTCGGTCGAGGGCGTCCATCGGACCCGACCGGTCCAGTGTACGAGACGACGGCGCCCGAGGGCTCCGGGGGCCCGGACGCGACGACGGCCCCACCCGGGAGCGGGTGGGGCCGTCGAGGTGGATGCGGCGCGGTGCGCGGGTCAGATGGAGAAGCCGAGGGCCCGCATCATGTCGCGGCCGTCGTCGGTGATCCGCTCCGGACCCCACGGCGGCATCCACACCCAGTTGATGCGGAACGCGGCCACGACGCCGTCGAGCGCCTCCGCGGTCTGCTCCTCGAGCACGTCGGTCAGCGGGCAGCCCGCCGACGTCAGCGTCATGTGGATGATGAGCGCGTCGTTCTCGTCGTCCCACGCGAGGTCGTAGATGAGCCCCAGGTCGACCACGTTGATCCCGAGCTCGGGATCCATGACGTCCTTGAGCGCCTCCTCGACCTCGTCGAACTTCTGCGGGGAGAGCGTGCTCTGCGTGCTCACGCCGTCACCGTCGTGGAGGGCGTGAGGAAGCGGTCGTAGCCCTCCTCCTCGAGGCGGTCGGCGAGCTCGCGGCCGCCCTGCTCGGCGACGCGGCCCGCGACGAACACGTGCACGAAGTCGGGCTGGATGTAGCGGAGGATGCGCGTGTAGTGCGTGATGAGCAGGAGCCCGAGGCCCGTGTTCGCCTTCGCGCGGTTGACGCCCTCGGAGACGATCTTGAGCGCGTCGACGTCGAGGCCGGAGTCGGTCTCGTCGAGCACCGCGAACTTCGGCTTCAGCAGCTCGAGCTGCAGCACCTCGTTGCGCTTCTTCTCGCCGCCGGAGAAGCCCTCGTTGACGTTGCGCTCGGCGAACGCGGGGTCCATCTTGAGCGCGGCCATGGAGGTGCGGACGTCCTTGATCCAGCCGCGGATGGCCGGCGCCTCGCCGTCGATCGCGGTCTTCGCGGTGCGGAGGAAGTTGGTCGTGGTGACGCCGGGGATCTCGACCGGGTACTGCATGGCGAGGAACAGGCCCGCGCGGGCGCGCTCGTCCACCGTCATGTCGAGGACCTCGACGCCGTCGAGCGTGACCGAGCCGGAGTCGACGTGGTACTTCGGGTGACCCGCGATGGAGTACGCGAGCGTGGACTTGCCCGAGCCGTTCGGGCCCATGATCGCGTGGATCTCGCCCTCGTTGATCGTGAGGTCGACGCCCTTGAGGATCTGCTTGCGACCCTGCTCGGTGTCGACGCTGACGTGCAGGTCGGTGATGGTGAGAGTTGACATGCGTGCGGTTCCTCTAGCTCTTCGGGGTGGTGTCGATGTGGATGTCGCCGTCCACGATCGTCACGGGGTAGACGGGGACGGGCTCGTAGGCCGGCAGCGTGCGCGGCTTGCCCGTCTCGAGGGAGAACTTCGACCCGTGGGCCCAGCACTCCAGGGTGTCGCCCTCGACGAAGCCCTCCGCCAGCGAGATGTCGCCGTGCGTGCAGGTGTCGCCGATGGCGTGCACCGTGCCCGAGGAGTCCTTGACGAGGGCGATGGCGAGGCCCTCGACCTCGATGCGGAGCGCCTCGTTGACGTCGAGGTCGTCGACGGCGCAGATGCGGACGGCGGTCATCGGACGACCGCCCCGGTGGACGTGCCGGCGAGCTCGGCCTCGATGGCGGACTGCAGCCGCTCCTCGAGGTCGGGGACGCCGATCTGCTGCACGATCTCGCTGAGGAAGCCGCGGACGACGAGGCGGCGCGCCTCCTCCTCCGTGATCCCGCGGGCCTGCAGGTAGAACAGCTGCTCGTCGTCGAAGCGGCCCGTGGCGCTCGCGTGACCGGCGCCGGCGATGTCGCCGGTCTCGATCTCGAGGTTCGGGATCGAGTCGGCGCGCGTGCCGTCCGTGAGCACGAGGTTGCGGTTCTGCTCGTAGCTGTCGGTGCCGGGCGCCGAGCGGCGGATGAGCACGTCGCCGATCCACACCGTGCGAGCACCGGCGCCCTGGAGCGCGCCCTTGTAGGTGACGCGGCTGCGGGTGTTCGGAGCGTCGTGGTCGACGTAGACCTGCTGCTCGAGGTGCTGGCCCGCGTCGGCGAAGTACACGCCGAGGAGCTCGCCGTCGGCGCCCTCGTTCGAGAGGTGCGCGGAGGGGTTGACGCGGACGATGGATCCGCCGAGCGTCACCACCACGTGCTTGAGCTTGGCGTCCCGGCCGACGACGGCCTGGTGCGCGGCCAGGTGGCGCGCCTCGTCGTCCCACTGCTGCACGGTCACGACCGTGAGCTCGGCCTGGTCGCCGACGACGATCTCCACGTTCTCCGCGAGGGAGGCGGAGCCGGCGTTGTCGAGGATGACGACGCCGCGGCTGAAGGGGGCGGCGGTGATCAGGGTGTGCGCGGCACGCGGCGCGGAGCCGAGCTCGGAGCGGCCGACCGTGACGGTGACCGGCTCCTCCCCCGAGACCTCGATGGCGAGCGCCTCGCCGAAGGACGACCAGGCGTTGGCCTGGGCGCGGTCCTCGGGGGCTCCGGCCGTGCCGATGCGGGCGTCGTCCCGGGGGATCCAGGAGACGGACGCGCCGGCGGCCTCGGAGCTGGTGACCTCGTAGCGCGAGCCGTCGAGCTCACCCGAGATGAGGTCGTCGAGCCGGCGGACGGGCGTCAGCTTCCAGACGGCCTCGCGGCCGGTGACGGCGTCGAACGCCTCGACGTCCGTGGACGTGAAGCGCTCGGAGCGGGTCTGGATGGGGATGACGCCCCACCCCCCGTCGGTGTGCGGTCGGGCGCCGTTCCCCAGGGGGGCGACGGCTTCGGTGGTGGCGAGTGGGGTCGTCATCTAGCCGACGGATCCTTCCATGCCCATCTCGATGAGCTTGTTGAGTTCGAGCGCGTACTCCATGGGGAGCTCGCGGGCGATGGGCTCGATGAAGCCGCGGACGATCATGGCCATGGCCTCGTCCTCGGGCATGCCCCGGCTCATCAGGTAGAACAGCTGCTCCTCGCTGACGCGCGAGACGGTCGCCTCGTGGCCGAGCTGCACGTCGTCCACGCGGATGTCGATCGCGGGGTACGTGTCGGAGCGGGAGATGGTGTCGACCAGCAGCGCGTCGCAGCGGACGGTGTTGGCCGAGTGGTGGGCGGCCGCGTCCACGCGGATCTCGCCGCGGTAGCCGGCCCGGCCGCCGCCGCGCGCGATGGACTTCGAGACGATCGACGACTGCGTGTACGGCGCCATGTGCACCATCTTCGCGCCGGCGTCCTGGTGCTGGCCGGGGCCCGCGAAGGCGACCGACAGGGTCTCGCCCTTGGCGCGCTCGCCCATGAGGTAGATGGAGGGGTACTTCATCGTGACCTTCGAGCCGATGTTGCCGTCGATCCACTCCATGGTCGCGCCCTCGGCCGCCGTGGCGCGCTTGGTGACGAGGTTGTAGACGTTGTTCGACCAGTTCTGGATGGTCGTGTACCGGACGCGGGCGTCCTTCTTCACGATGATCTCGACGACCGCGGAGTGCAGCGAGTCGGACTTGTAGATGGGCGCGGTGCAGCCCTCGATGTAGTGGACGTAGCTGCCCTCGTCCGCGATGATCAGCGTCCGTTCGAACTGGCCCATGTTCTCGGTGTTGATGCGGAAGTACGCCTGCAGCGGGATCTCCACGTGCACGCCCTTGGGCACGTACACGAACGAGCCGCCCGACCAGACGGCCGTGTTCAGCGCGGCGAACTTGTTGTCGCCGGCCGGGATGACCGTGCCGAAGTACTCCTTGAACAGGTCCGGGTGCTCGCGCAGCGCCGTGTCGGTGTCCATGAAGATGACGCCCTGGTCCTCGAGGTCCTTCTGGATCGAGTGGAAGACGACCTCGGACTCGTACTGGGCCGCGACGCCGGAGACGAGGCGCTGGCGCTCCGCCTCGGGGATGCCGAGCCGCTCGTACGTGTTCTTGATGTCGTCGGGCAGGTCCTCCCACGTCTGGGCCTGCTTCTCCGTGGAGCGCACGAAGTACTTGATGTTGTCGAAGTCGATGCCCGACAGGTCGGCGCCCCAGGTCGGCATGGGCTTCCGCCCGAAGAGCTCGTAGCCCTTCATCCGGTTGGCGAGCATCCACTCGGGCTCGCTCTTGCGCCGCGAGATGTCGGCGACGACCTCGGGCGAGATGCCGCGCTTCGCGGACGCACCGGCGACATCGGAGTCGGACCAGCCGAACTCGTACTGCCCCAGGCTCTCGAGCTCGGGTCGGTCGATGAGCACATCTGACATGGCTACCTGCTTTCCTGACGATCTGGGCGTATCAGCGCCGTATCGGCATACCCCCCGCACGGCGACGCCGCTTCGGTGACGAGAGGAAGACTGTGGGTGTCCGGGATGCGGCGGCTTCACGCCTCGCACCCCTCTTAGGATGAACACGAACGCGGGTGGACTTGTTCCCGCCGTCCTCGCTGACGTGCCGGATGCTGCAAGCACCGACGTGTTCCATGAACCACCCGATTCTACGGGCAATCCAGCGGGCGCGGAAGGCAGGCAGTGACTCACGGCACCGATGCGGGGCAGTCTCCCAGTGGGAGCGTGCTAGGTCAGACCACCATGGTGGCGAGGAGGCTGCGGGAGCGGCTGCCGGACGGGATCACGCGGGCCACCCGCGTGCTCGTCTGGACGACCCTCGTCGTGCAGACGCTCGTCGTGGGCACGGGCGGGCTCGTCCGGCTCACGGGGTCCGGGCTCGGCTGCCCCACGTGGCCCCGGTGCACCGCCGACTCGTTCGTCTCCACGCCGGAGATGGGCGTCCACGGGATCATCGAGTTCGGCAACCGCCTGCTCACCTTCGTGCTCGTGATCGTCGCCGTCGCCACGTTCCTCGCGGTGCTCCGGCTCCGCGGCCGCGGGCGCGGCGTGTTCTCCCTCGCGCTCGCGATCGGCCTCGGCATCCCGGCGCAGGGCGTCATCGGCGGCATCACGGTGCTCACGGGCCTCAACCCCTACGTGGTCGGCCTGCACTTCGTCGTGTCGGTGGTGCTCGTGGTGCTGTCGACCGTGCTGGTCTGGCGCACCTACCACCCGCTCGACGAGGCCGAGCGGTCGGTGCCGTCGTCGTTCCTGGGCCTCGCGCGAGCCACGGCGGCGGTCGTCGGCGTCACGATCCTCGTCGGCATCGTCGTCACCGGATCCGGCCCCCACGCGGGGGACCAGGGCGCCGCGCGCAACGGCCTCGACCCCGAGCTGCTGCAGCACGTGCACAGCTGGCCGGCGTACACGACGTTCGCGCTCACCGTCGTGCTCGTCGCCATCGCCGCGCGGAACCGCTGGAAGGCGGTCTCGCGCTGGACGCGGGCGCTCCTCGCGGTGGAGCTCGTGCAGATCGCCGTCGGGCTCATCCAGGCGCGCACCGGGCTGCCCGAGTTCCTCGTCGGGCTCCACATGGTGCTCGCCTGCCTGCTCGCCTCCGCGATGACCGCGACCCTGCTGAGCACGACGCGACGCGCCGACACGCTGCGCCTCACCCCCGCCGAGGTGCGCCGGTCCGCCCACGTCGGCTGATCCCCCGCCAGCTCCTCCCCGACGCCCGCCCGAGCCCCGCTCGCGGCGGGCGTCGTCGCGTGGGGAGGGCGTCAGCGTGTCGGCGACCCGGGGCCGCGACGATGCCCGCCGACCGCGCGTCCCGAAGGACGCGGGCGTCGCGGGGCCGCCGACGAGTCGGGTCGTCCCATGCGAGGCGCGACCGGATCCGCGCGGCTCCCTCCGCGCGGCACGCGTGCATGTGCGCAAGGCAGCGCAGGCCGGGCGCAGCAGCATCCGCGCGGGGCGGACCTCAGCAGGTGGCGGCGCGGATCAGAACGGCAGCAGCGGGTCGACGCCGACCGCGAGGAAGAGCAGCGAGAGGTACGAGATGGACGCGTGGAAGACGCGCATCGGCTTGATCGTCTCGTGGCGCACCGCGAGGTCGTACAGGCGGTGCGTCTCGTACACGAACCAGCCGCCGCCGGCGAGGGCCGCGACGGTGTAGACGAGGCCCATGCCGGCCACCGGGATGAGCAGCAGCGAGCAGGCGAGCGTCGCCCACGCGTAGAGGATCGTCTGCAGACCCACGGCCGCACGGCCGCGGACGACCGCGAGCATCGGCACGTTGACCGAGGCGTAGTCGTCGCGGTACTTCATGGACAGCGGCCAGTAGTGCGGCGGCGTCCAGAGGAACACGATCATGAAGAGGATGACGGGCGCCCAGGAGATGTCGCCCGTGACCGCGGCCCAGCCGATGAGGACGGGCATGCAGCCGGCGGCACCGCCCCAGACGATGTTCTGCGGCGTGCGGCGCTTGAGCCACAGCGTGTAGACGAAGACGTAGAAGAGGATCGCGGCGAGCGAGAGCGCCGCGGCGAGCCAGTTCGAGATGACGCCGAGCCAGACGATGCTCGCGACGCCGATGATCCAGGCGAAGACGAGGGCCTCGCGGTCCGTCAGCTCGCCCGTCACGAGGGGGCGACGCTGCGTGCGCTTCATGACGCGGTCGATGTCGCGGTCGATGTAGCAGTTGAAGGCGTTGGCGCTGCCCGCGCTCAGGGCACCGCCCACGAGGACGCCGAGGATCAGCCAGGGGTTCGGCCATCCGCCCTGGGCGAGGATCATGACGGGCGCGGTGGTCACGAGCAGGAGCTCGATGACCCGCGGCTTCGTCAGTGCGACGTACGCCTTGGTCTTCCTCGCCACGCCGATCGTCTCCCGATCGACCCGACTCTGCACCGCAACGTTCATCGCACCTCTAACTCGCCGGACATTCCGTCCCCATGGTAGGCCACGGCACCTGCGAGCCGAGCCGCGTCGGGCCCGTCGCGACGGGCTCGGAACACCTGGGGCCGAGTGGGTGTTCCCTATACTGATAGGCGGTCCGGCTGGGCCTCCCCCCATCTTCAGAAGGGCTAGAACCAAGTGGCAGAATTGCAATGGGACCCCATCGACAGCAAGGCGGTCGACACCGCACGGATCCTCGCCGCGGACGCGGTGGAGAAGGTCGGAAACGGTCACCCCGGCACCGCCATGAGCCTGGCCCCGGCGGCCTACCTCCTGTTCCAGAAGGTCATGCGCCGCGACCCGTCCGACAGCACCTGGATCGGTCGCGACCGGTTCATCCTCTCGGTGGGCCACAGCTCGCTCACGCAGTACACCCAGTTCTTCCTCGGCGGCTACGGCCTCGAGATCGAGGACCTCCAGGCCCTCCGCACGTGGGACTCCAAGACCCCGGGGCACCCCGAGTACGGCCACACCGACGGCGTCGAGATCACCACCGGCCCCCTCGGCCAGGGCCTCGCCTCGTCGGTGGGCTTCGCCTACGCCGCCCGCTACGAGCGCGGCCTGTTCGACCCGGAGGCGCCCGCGGGCGAGAGCCCCTTCGACCACTTCGTGTACGTGATCGCCGGCGACGGCGACATGCAGGAGGGCATCACCTCCGAGGCCTCCTCCCTCGCGGGGCACCAGGAGCTCGGCAACCTCATCGCGATCTACGACAGCAACCAGATCTCGATCGAGGACGACACCGACATCGCGTTCACCGAGGACGTGGCCGCGCGCTACGAGTCCTACGGCTGGCACGTGCAGCACGTCGACTGGAAGAAGACCGGCGAGTACGTCGAGGACGTCCAGGAGCTGTTCGACGCCGTCGAGGCCGCCAAGGCCGAGACGCGCAAGCCGTCGCTGATCATCCTCAAGACGATCATCGGCTGGCCCTCCCCCAAGAAGCAGAACTCGGGCAAGATCCACGGCTCCGCCCTCGGCGCCGAGGAGCTCGCGGCCGTCAAGCAGATCGTCGGCTTCGACCCCGAGAAGAGCTTCGAGGTGCCGGACGGCGTCCTCGAGCACACCCGCCAGGCCGTCGAGCGCGGCCAGCAGCAGCACCGCGAGTGGGACGAGAAGCTCGCCGCGTGGGCCCAGGCGAACCCCGAGCGCAAGACGCTGCTCGACCGCGTCCTCGCCGGCGACGCCCCCGAGGGCCTCGACGAGGCGCTCCCCGTGTTCCCCGCGGGCAAGGACGTCTCGACGCGCGCCGCGTCCGGCAAGGTCATCAACGCCATCGCCGAGGTCATGCCCGAGCTGTGGGGCGGCTCCGCCGACCTCGCGGAGTCGAACAACACGACCATCGAGTCGGCGCCGTCCTTCGTGCCCGCCGAGCGCTCCACCGACATGTGGAAGGGCGACCCCTACGGCCGCGTCCTCCACTTCGGCATCCGCGAGCACGCCATGGGCGCGATCCTCAACGGCATCGTCCTGCACGGCAACACCCGCCCCTTCGGCGGCACGTTCCTCATCTTCAGCGACTACATGCGCCCGGCGGTCCGTCTCGCCGCGCTCATGAAGGCGCCGTCGATCTTCGTCTGGACGCACGACTCGGTCGCCCTCGGCGGCGACGGGCCGACGCACCAGCCGGTGGAGCAGCTCGCCAGCCTCCGCGCCATCCCGGGCCTCGACGTCATCCGCCCCGCGGACGCCAACGAGACCGCCCAGGCGTGGAAGACCATCCTCACGCGCCGCATGGGCCCGGCGGGTCTCGCGCTCTCGCGCCAGAACCTGCCCGTCGTCGAGCGCGGCACGGGCGAGGCCACGGCCACCGAGTACGCCTCGGCCGCGGGCGTCGCCAAGGGCGCCTACGTCCTCGCCGACGCCGAGGGCACGCCCGACGTGATCCTCATCGCCACGGGCTCCGAGGTGCAGTTCGCGCTGGAGGCCCGCGAGGCCCTCGCCGCGGACGGCGTCCAGGCCCGCGTCGTCAGCGCCCCGAGCCTCGAGTGGTTCGAGGAGCAGGACGCCGCGTACAAGGAGCACGTCCTCCCCGAGGCGGTCGCCGCGCGCGTCTCCGTCGAGGCGGGCGTCTCGCTCTCCTGGAAGCAGTACGTCGGGCACCACGGCCGCAGCATCTCGATCGAGCACTTCGGCGCCAGCGCCGAGTACGAGGTCCTGTACCGCGAGTTCGGCATCACGACGGAGGCCGTCGTGGCCGCCGCCAAGGAGTCCATCGCCTCCCTCTAGCAGCTGACGAGGAGCGGGGCGGCCGAGCTGCTCCGCTCCCCGCCGGCTCACCCCGACCGTCCCGCCCCACCGGCGCCTCGGACGGGTGACCGGAGGGGCGCGTGCGCGCGCCCCTCCCCCCGAACCCCTCCAACCAGCACGAAGAAGGCAACATGACCGACACCACTTCCCCCACCGCGCAGCTCTCCGCCGCGGGCGTCAGCATCTGGCTCGACGACCTGTCCCGCGAGCGCATCGATGCCAAGGGCATCGAGAAGGTGATCGCCGAGCGCGACGTCGTCGGCATCACGACGAACCCCACCATCTTCGCGTCGGCCCTCGCCAAGGGCGAGGCGTACGACGCCCAGGTCCGCGAGCTCGCGGCCGACGGCGCCGACGTCGACCGCGCGGTCTTCGAGATCACCACCCGCGACGTCGGCGAGGCCGCGCGCATCTTCCGCCCCGTCTACGACCGCACCGCCGGCTTCGACGGCCGCGTCTCCATCGAGGTCTCCCCCGACTTCGCCAACGACACCCAGGCGACCATCGACGAGGCCCACAAGCTGTGGGACAAGATCGCCGAGCCCAACGTCATGATCAAGATCCCCGCGACCCGCGAGGGCCTCGAGGCGATCACCGAGGTCATCGGCGCCGGCATCAGCGTCAACGTCACCCTGATCTTCAGCCTCGAGCGCTACCGCGAGGTCATCAACGCGTACCTCACCGGCCTCGAGAAGGCCAAGGCAGCGGGCATCGACCTGTCGACCATCCACTCGGTCGCCTCCTTCTTCGTGTCGCGCGTCGACACCGAGATCGACAAGCGCCTCGACGCGCTCGGCACGGACGAGGCCACCGCGCTCAAGAGCAAGGCCGGCGTCGCCAACGCGCAGCTCGCCTACCAGGCGTTCGAGCAGACCTTCGCGTCCGAGCGGGCCCAGGGCCTCCTCGGCGCCGGCGCCAACAAGCAGCGCCCCCTCTGGGCCTCGACGGGCGTCAAGAGCCCCGACCTGCCCGACACGCTCTACGTCACGCAGCTCGTCGCCGCGGACGTGGTCAACACGATGCCGGAGAAGACGCTCGACGCGACCTTCGACCACGGCGTCATCGAGGGCGACACCATCACCGGGTCCTACGACGCCGCGAACGACGTCCTCAACCGCGTCGACGCGCTCGGCATCTCCTACAAGGAGGTCACCGAGCTCCTCGAGACCGAGGGCGTCGAGAAGTTCAAGGTGTCGTGGAGCGAGCTCATCGAGACCGTGACGAACGCCCTGGACGGCGCCAAGTGAGCGTCCGCATCGCGCTGAGCGGCGCGGCGGCCACCGCCGTCGAGACCCACGTCCCCGCCCTCGTCGAGGCCCACGTCGCGTCCGGCATCACCGGGCTCGACGGCACCCTCTGGGGCTCTGACGCCGAGTCCGAGGCCATCAAGCGCCTCGGCTGGACGCAGGCGGTCTCCGTCTCGCGTCCCCTCGTCGCCGAGATCGAGGCGCTCCGCGAGGAGCTCCGCGGCCAGGGCGTCGACCACATCGTCCTCGGCGGCATGGGCGGATCCTCGCTCGCGCCCGAGGTCATCACCCGCACCGCGGGCGTCGAGCTCACCGTCCTCGACTCGACCGATCCCGGCCAGGTCCTGGCGGCGCTCGACGACCGCCTCGCCACCACGGCCGTCGTCATCTCGTCGAAGTCCGGCTCCACGCTCGAGACCGACAGCCAGAAGCGCGTCTACGAGAGGTCCTTCCGCGAGGCGGGCATCGACCCGACCGCGCGCATCGTCATCGTGACCGACCCGGGCTCCCCGCTCGACGAGTCGGCACGCGCCGACGGCTACCGCGTCTTCAACGCCGACCCCGACGTGGGCGGCCGCTACAGCGCGCTCACCGCGTTCGGCCTCGTGCCGTCCGGCCTCGCCGGCGCCGACATCTCCGGCCTGCTCGACGAGGCGGAGGCCGCGTCCGCGCAGCTCGCCGTCGACGACGTGTCGAACCCGGGCCTCGTGCTCGGCGCCGCGATCGCCGGCACCTCGCCGCTGAAGGACAAGCTCGGCATCGTCTCCGACGGCACGCACATCGTCGGCTTCGGCGACTGGGTCGAGCAGCTCATCGCGGAGTCGACGGGCAAGCTCGGCACGGGTCTCCTGCCCGTCGTGCTGCCGACCGACGCCCCCGAGCTGTCGCTCGGCCTGGCCGACCTCCAGATCGCGCGCCTCGTCGCCGACGTCGACGCGCACGACGCGGCCGAGGGCGAGATCGTCATCAGCGGCACGCTCGGCGCGCAGATCCTCACGTGGGAGTACGCCGTCGCCGTCGCGGGCCGTCTGCTCGAGATCAACCCGTTCGACCAGCCCGACGTGGAGGCCGCCAAGGTCGCCGCGCGCGGCCTGCTCGACGACCGTCCCGCGCCCGAGGCCCCCGTCGTGACGACGGACGGCATCGAGGTGCGCGGCACGGGCGACGTCACCGAGGGCGCGACCGACGTGTCGTCCGCCGTCGACGCCCTGCTCGCGCAGGTCGGTCCCACGGGGTACGTGGCCGTCCAGGCCTTCGTCGACCGCCTCGCCCTCCCCGAGCTGGAGCGCCTCCGCGACGCCGTGGCCCGCAAGGTCGGCCGTCCGGTCACGTTCGGCTGGGGCCCGCGCTTCCTGCACTCCACGGGGCAGTTCCACAAGGGCGGCACCCCCGTCGGCGTGTTCCTGCAGATCACCGCGGACGCGGCCGAGGACCTCGCGATCCCCGACCGCCCCTTCACCTTCGGCGAGCTCATCCAGGCCCAGGCCGCCGGCGACGCCACCGTGCTCGCCGAGCACGGCCGTCCGGTCCTGCGGCTGAACCTGACCGACCCCACCACGGACGCCCGGGCCCTGCTCTCGACGCTCGAATGACCGCATCGCCGGACCCGTCCGGCAGATCGAGGAGTTACATGTCGCCGGTGGATATCACCCCGGAATTCAATCCCCTGCGGATCCCTTCAGACCGACGGCTGAACCGCATCGCAGGGCCGAGCAGCCTCATCATCTTCGGCGTGACGGGTGACCTGTCGCGCAAGAAGCTGATGCCGGCCGTCTACGACCTCGCCAACCGGGGGCTCCTGCCCCCCGGCTTCGCGCTCATCGGCTTCGCCCGGAGGGACTGGGAGGACCAGGACTTCGAGCAGGTCGTGTACGAGGCCGTCAAGCAGTACTCGCGCACCAAGTTCGACGAGGACGTCTGGCGCCAGCTGGCGCAGGGCATCCGCTTCGTGCAGGGCACCTTCGACGACGACGAGGCGTTCCAGACGCTGAAGGACATCACGGAGGAGCTCGACCGCGAGCGCGGCACGATGGGCAACCACGCGTTCTACCTGTCGATCCCGCCGAAGTCCTTCCCGCTGGTCACCGAGCAGCTCCGCCGCTCGGGCCTCGCGGAGCAGAAGGAGGGCCACTGGCGCCGCGTCGTCATCGAGAAGCCCTTCGGGAGCGACCTCAAGACGGCCCGCGAGCTGAACGCGGTCGTCGAGACGGTCTTCCCGCCGGACTCGGTGTTCCGCATCGACCACTACCTGGGCAAGGAGACGGTCCAGAACATCCTGGCGCTGCGCTTCGCCAACCAGCTGTACGAGCCCCTGTGGAACGCGAACTACGTCGACCACGTGCAGATCACCATGGCCGAGGACATCGGCGTGGGCGGCCGTGCCGGCTACTACGACGGCATCGGCGCAGCTCGCGACGTGATCCAGAACCACCTCCTGCAGCTCCTCGCCCTCACGGCCATGGAGGAGCCCGTCGCGTTCGACGCGTCGAGCCTCCGGGACGAGAAGGAGAAGGTGCTGTCGGCGGTGCGCCTGCCGAAGGACCTCTCCACCGCCACGGCCCGCGGGCAGTACGCCGGCGGCTGGCAGGGCGGCGAGGAGGTCGTGGGCTTCCTCGACGAGGACGGCATGGACCCCGAGTCCACGACCGAGACCTACGCGGCCATGCGGCTCGACATCAACACGCGCCGCTGGTCGGGCGTGCCGTTCTACCTGCGTGCCGGCAAGCGCCTCGGCCGCCGCGTGACGGAGATCGCGGTCGTCTTCAAGCGCGCCCCGCAGAACCTGTTCGCGGAGGACCAGACCTCGGCCCTCGGGCAGAACGCGCTCGTCATCCGGGTGCAGCCCGACGAGGGCGTCACCATCCGCTTCGGCTCCAAGGTGCCGGGCGCGGGGATGCAGGTGCGCGACGTCACCATGGACTTCGGCTACGGCCACGCCTTCACCGAGGCGAGCCCGGAGGCGTACGAGCGGCTCATCCTCGATGTGCTCCTCGGCGACCCGCCGCTCTTCCCCCGTCACCAGGAGGTCGAGCTGAGCTGGAAGATCCTGGACCCCATCGAAGAATTCTGGCGCACGCAGGGCCAGCCCGAGCAGTACCGTCCGGGCACCTGGGGGCCGGCCTCGGCCGACGAGCTCCTCGCCCGCGACGGACGGACCTGGAGGCGGCCATGAGAGTCGATCTGCCGAACACCACCACCGCCAAGATCTCGAAGGCGCTCGTCAAGATCCGCGAGGAGGGCGGCGCTGTCGCCCTCGGTCGCGTCCTGACGCTCGTGATCTCCACCTCGCTCGGCAGCGAGGAGGAGGCCATCGAGGCCGCCAACGACGCGTCGCGCGAGCACCCCATGCGCGTCATCGTGATCTCGACCGAGCGCGGCGCAGCGGCGGAGGCGACCACCGAGCCGGCTCGCGTCGACGCCGAGATCCGCGTGGGCGGCGACGCCGGCGCGAGCGAGGTCGTCGTGCTCCGCGTGTACGGAGCGGCCGCCGAGGACGAGGAGAGCCTCGTCACGGGTCTCCTCCTCCCGGACGCGCCCGTGGTCGCCTGGTGGCCGCACGACGCTCCGGCGGTCGTCAGCCAGTCGCCCCTCGGTCGCATCGCGCAGCGCCGCATCACGGACTCGTCCACGAGCAGCAACCCGCGGATGGCCCTGCAGCACCTCGCGGAGACGTACGCCCCCGGCGACACGGACTTCGCGTGGACGCGGCTCACCCTCTGGCGGGCCCTGCTCGCCGCGGTGCTCGACCAGCCGCCGTACGAGCCCGTCACCCAGGTGGAGGTGTCCGGCGCCGCCGACTCCCCCTCCACCGTGCTCCTCGCCGCATGGCTCGGCCTGCAGCTGCAGGTGCCCGTCCTGCACGAGGTCACGACGCGGGCGACCGGGTCGAGCGGGATCCACGGCGTGCGGCTCCACCGCGCGTCCGGCGTGATCGACCTCGACCGGCCGATCGCCAACGTCGCGACGCTCAAGCAGCCGAACCAGCCGACGCACGACGTGAGCCTCCCCCGCCGGAGCCTCCGCGACTGCCTGGCCGAGGAGCTGCGGCGACTCGACCCCGACGCCCTGTACGGGGACGTGATCCGTCACGGTCTCGAGCAGGCCACGGCGGGCCAGGGGTACATCACCGCGTCCACCACCGCACGGAAGGACTCGGGCGACCGATGACCACGAACGACCGCAGGGTGCTCGTGCACCCCGACAAGAAGGCCATGACCGGCTCCGTCGCCGCGCGCTTCCTCACGAAGCTCGTCGACATCCTGGACGAGGAGGAGACGGCCAACGTCGTCCTCACCGGGGGGACGGTGGGCCCGAGCATCCTCGCGGCCGTGAACGACTCCGCGGCGCGTGACAGCGTCGACTGGACCCGCGTGCACTTCTGGTTCGGCGACGAGCGGTGGCTGCCCCAGGGCGACCCCGAGCGCAACGACACCACGGTGCGCGCCGCCCTGCTCGACCACATCGACGTGCCCGCGGAGAACATCCACGCCATGGGCGCGAGCGACGCCGGCCAGAGCCTGGAGGAGGCCGTCGAGGCGTACACGGCGGAGCTCGCCGCGCACGCCAACGGCGACACCGCGCTCCCCCGCTTCGACATCACCTTCCTGGGCGTCGGACCGGATGGGCACGTGGCCTCGCTCTTCCCGGACAGCGACGGCATCCGCACCATGGACGCCGCCGTGATCCCGGTGCGCAACTCCCCGAAGCCGCCGGCGGAGCGCATCTCGCTCACGCTGCCGGTGCTCAACTCGTCGCTGCGCATCTGGATGGTGCTCGCCGGTCCCGACAAGGCCTTCGCGCTGGGTCTCGCCCTGGCGGGCGCGGACCGCACCGAGGTGCCCGTCGCGGGCATCAAGGGCCGGAAGCGGACGGTGTTCTTCATCGACCGCGAGGCGGCGGCGGACGTCCCGGAGAACCTCATGCTGTCGTCCTACTGACGACGGGGCCGGCGTGAGCCGGTGCACGACCACGACGGGCGGACCCTCTCCGGGTCCGCCCGTCGTCGCATGTCCGGGAGGACCACCGCCCGGACGCAGAACGCCCCCGTCCTCGTGGACGGGGGCGTTCGACGTGGTGCGGACGAGGCTACTTCGTGGCCTTCACGGTGCCGCGGCGGGCGCGGAGCTGCTCCAGCGCCTCCTCGAGGAGCTGGCTCGCCTCCTCCTCGCTGCGGCGCTCCTTCACGTACGCGAGGTGCGTCTTGTACGGCTCGAGCTTGGCGACCGACGGCGGGTTGGCCTTGTCGCGCCCGGCCGGGAGACCCGACTGCGGGGAGTCGATGGTCTCGGGGATCTCCTCCTCGGGCAGGTTCGCCGCGAAGTGGCGGACGGTCTCGTTGCCGAGGGCGTCCCAGTACGAGATCGAGATGCGCTCCGCGTGGAAGCCGCGGTCCTGCTCGCCCATGGGGCCCGCGCCGACGCGCGAACCGCGGATGGCGCTTCCTCCTGATGCCATGTGGCTGCTCCCTACAATCCGGTGTCGAACTTGGTGATCAGCCCGAGGACCACGATGCACGTGACCCAGACGAGGCCGAGGATGACGGTGATGCGGTTCAGGTTCCGCTCGGCCACGCCCGAGGAGCCGAGGCTCGACGTCGTGCCGCCCCCGAACATGTCGGACAGACCGCCGCCCCGCCCCTTGTGCAGGAGGATGAGCATGGTCAGCAGGAGGCTGGTGATTCCCAGAACCACCTGCAGGACTACCTGGAGGATTTCCACGTGCGGCCTTTCGGGTGCGCGGTGCTGTGGCCGAGACGACCGGTGAACGGCCGATGGGCCGTTGTCGATTATAGCGGGCAGCTGGATGCGGCGAGCCGCCCGCGCCCGGTGGGGCGCGAGCGGCTCGAGGTCGTGGTGCGGATCAGACGCCGACGTGGGAGCGGAACCGCGCGATCGCGGAGAACTCCTGCACGTCGAGGCTGGCACCGCCGACGAGGGCGCCGTCGACGTCGGGCTCGCGGAGGAACCCCGCGATGTTGCCCGACTTGACCGAGCCGCCGTAGAGGATGCGGGTCGCCGTGGCGGCCTCGTCGCCGAGCAGCTCGGCGACGACGGCGCGCAACGGCGCCGCCACCTGCTGGGCCTGCTCGGGCGTCGCGGCCTGGCCGGATCCGATGGCCCACACGGGCTCGTAGGCGACGACGATGTCGGCGCCCTTCGGGAGCCCCTGCAGCGCGACGCGCAGCTGCGCCACGGGGACGGCGCTCGCGCCGTGCTCCTCGAGGTCGGCCGCGGTCTCGCCCACGCAGATCACGGGGACGATGCCGTGCTTCACGGCGGCCGCCGACTTGGCGGCCACCTGCTCGTCGGTCTCGCCGTGCAGCGTGCGCCGCTCGGAGTGGCCGACGATGACGTAACGGCAGGCGAGCTGGGCCAGGAACGCCGCGGAGATCTCCCCCGTGTACGCCCCGGACTCGTGCTCGGAGACGTCCTGCGCGCCGTAGGCCAGCTCGAGCTTGTCGGCCGAGACCAGCGTCTGCACGCTGCGGATGTCGGTGGCCGGCGGGAACACCGCGACCTCCGCCTCCTGGTAGTCGTGCTTGGCGTCCTTCAGGCTCCACGCGAGCTTCTGGACGAAGGCGATGGCCTGGAGGTGGTCCAGGTTCATCTTCCAGTTGCCCGCGATGAGCGGGGTGCGCCCCTTCGGGCGATCGGTCACTGCCATCCGAGGACCTCCAGTCCCGGCAGGCGCTTCCCCTCGAGGAACTCGAGGCTCGCGCCGCCTCCGGTCGAGATGTGACCGAAGCGGTCATCATCGAATCCGAGCGCGCGGACGGCCGCCGCGCTGTCGCCGCCGCCGACGACGGACAGGCCCTCGACGCGCGTGAGCGCGTCGGCGACCGTCCTCGTGCCCGCCGCGAACGGCTCCAGCTCGAAGACGCCCATGGGGCCGTTCCAGAACACCGTCGTCGATCCGCGGATGATGGTCGCGAACGCGTCGGCGGTCTCGGGGCCGATGTCGAGCCCGAGCCCCTTCGCGCCCGCGGGCGTCTCCTCGATGGCGTCGGCGCGCGTGACCTCGTGGGCGGCGTCGGCGGAGAACCCGTCGGCGACGACCACGTCGGTGGGCAGCACGATCTTGACGCCGCGCTCCTCGGCCTCGGCCAGGTAGCCCTTGACGGTCTCGACCTGGTCCTCCTCGAGGAGGCTGGATCCGACCGGGTGGCCCTGCGCCTTCAGGAACGTGAAGAGCATCCCGCCGCCGATGAGCAGCGAGTCGACGCGCGGCAGCAGGTGGCCGATGACGCCGAGCTTGTCCGACACCTTGGATCCGCCGAGCACGACCGTGTACGGCCGCTCCGGGTTCTCCGTCAGGCGGTCGAGGACCTCGAGCTCGCTCGCGATGAGCGAGCCGGCGGCGCTGGGGAGCGCCGACGCGAGCTCGAACACGCTGGCCTGCTTGCGGTGGACGACGCCGAAGCCGTCGGACACGAACGCGTCCCCCAGCTCGGCGATCGACTCCGCGAAGCCGCGGCGGACGGCCTCGTCCTTGCTCGTCTCCTCCGCGTGGAAGCGGAGGTTCTCGAGCACGAGGACGTCGCCGTCACCGAGCGCCTCGACGGCCGCGCGAGCGGAGTCGCCGACCGTGTCCGTCGCGAACGCGACCTCGGCGCCGAGCAGCTCGCCGAGGCGGGCCGCGACGGGGCGCAGGCTGTACTTCTCATCCGGGGTGCCGTCGGGGCGGCCGAGGTGCGAGATGACGACGACGCGTGCACCGGCCTCGCGGAGACCCGAGAGGGTCCCCAGCGAGGCGCGGATGCGCCCGTCGTCGCCGATCACGCCGTCCTTCAGAGGGACGTTGAGGTCGCAGCGCACGATGACGCGGCGGCCCCGCAGCTCCCCCAGGGAGTCGATGGTGCGGAGTGCCACGGCCGGTTACAGGCGATCGGCGACGTACTCGGTGAGGTCGACGAGGCGGTTGGAGTAGCCCCACTCGTTGTCGTACCACGACGCGACCTTGACCTGCGAGCCGATGACCTTGGTGAGGCCGGCGTCGAAGATCGAGGAGTGCGGGTCGTTGACGATGTCGCTCGAGACGATGGGGTCCTCGGTGTACTTGAGGATGCCCTTGAGGGGGCCCTCGGCGGCGGCCTTGTACGCGGCGTTGACCTGCTCGACCGTGACGTTCGCCGTGGTCTCGATGGTGAGGTCGGTGATCGAGCCGGTGGGCACGGGCACGCGGAGCGCGTAGCCGTCGAGCTTGCCGACGAGCTCCGGGATCACGAGGCCGAGCGCCTTGGCGGCACCGGTCGACGTGGGGATGATGTTGACCGCGGCGGCACGGGCGCGGCGGAGGTCGCTGTGCGGGCCGTCCTGCAGGTTCTGGTCGGCCGTGTACGCGTGGACCGTCGTCATGAGGCCGCGCTCGATGCCGAACTCGTCGAGGAAGACCTTGGCGAGGGGCGCGAGGCAGTTCGTGGTGCAGGACGCGTTCGAGATCACGTCGTGCGTGGCGGGGTCGTAGGTGCCCTCGTTGACGCCGAGGACCAGGGTCGCGACGTTGTCGCCCGTGGCGGGCGCGGAGACGAGGACCTTCTTCGCCCCGGCCGTGATGTGCTTGCGCGCGTCCTCCGCCTTGGTGAAGCGGCCGGTGGACTCGATGACGATCTCGACGCCCAGCTCGCCCCAGGGGAGGTTCGCGGGGTCGCGCTCCTCGAGGACGCGGATGGCCTTGCCGTTGACGACGATGTTGTCGCCGTCGAGCTCGACGGTGGCGTCGAGGCGGCCCGTGATGGAGTCGTACTTGAGCAGGTGCGCGAGCGCCTTGTTGTCGGTGAGGTCGTTCACCGCGACGATCTCGATGTCGCTGCCCTTGGCGAGCGCGGCGCGGAAGTAGTTGCGGCCGATGCGGCCGAAGCCGTTGATGCCGATCTTGACGGTCACGTGTTCTCCTGATGTTCTGCGCGCTCGGGGGCGGCGGGTGGGTGGTGGAGGGCGGGGTCTTCGGGGAGCCGGGCGTGCGGATCCGCGCGCGGCCGGGGTCTCCCCGCCGGCCGCCCGCGGAAGCGGCTACGAGAGGAGGAAGAGGCCCTGCGTCTTCGTGCGCGCGGCGTCGAAGCGCGCCTGGACGTCGGCCCAGTTCACGATGTTCCAGAACGCCTTGACGTAGTCGGCCTTGACGTTTACGTAGTCGAGGTAGAACGCGTGCTCCCACATGTCGAGCAGCAGGATCGGGACGGTCGCCGCGGCGAGGTTGCCCTGGTGGTCGTACAGCTGCTCGATGATGAGCTTCTGGCCGAGCGAGTCCCACGCGAGGATGCTCCAGCCGGAGCCCTGGATGCCGAGGGCGGACGCGGTGAAGTGCGCCTGGAACTTGTCGTACGAGCCGAAGAACTCGTCGATGGCCGCGGCCAGCTCGCCGGTCGGCTTGTCGCCGCCGTCCGGGCTGAGGTTGTTCCAGAACACCGTGTGGTTCACATGGCCCGCGAGGTTGAACGCGAGGTCCTTCTGCAGCTTGTTGACGAAGGTCAGGTCGCCGGCGTCGCGCGCCTCCTGCAGCTTGACGAGGGCGGTGTTCGCACCGTCGACGTAGGTCTTGTGGTGCTTGTCGTGGTGCAGCTCCATGATGCGGCCGCTGATGCTCGGCTCGAGGGCCGAGTAGTCGTACGGGAGGTCGACGAGAGTGTAGTCAGCCATAGGTGTATCTCCTCTTCATTGCCCGGGGGCTCCCGGCCACAGGCCGGGGGTGGGTGACGGATCGAGTCTAGTCCGGCGGCCCTCCGCGCCACCTGGCCGGATGACGCCCGACGTCGACCGGATCGACGCGTCGCCGCGCGGGCCCGAGGGCGGGGCGGACCCGCGGATCAGACGTCGTCGAGGTCGGCCGGGAGGTTCGCGTCGGTGCCGGGCAGGCCCTCGTCGACGGCCTTCTTGTCGGCCATGGCGAGCAGACGGCGGATGCGCCCCGCGACCGCGTCCTTGGTCATGGGCGGGTCGGCGTGGTGGCCCAGCTCGTCGAGGCTGGAGTCGCGGAAGCGCAGGCGCAGGTCGCCCGCGTACTTGAGGTGCTCCGGGATGTCCGGGCCGAGGATCTCCATGGCCCGCTCGACGCGCGCGCACGCCGCGACCGCGGCCTGGGCGGAGCGGCGGAGGTTCGCGTCGTCGAAGTTGACGAGGCGGTTGGCGGTGGCGCGCACCTCGCGGCGCTGGCGCATCTCCTCCCAGTTGACGACGGTCCCCTGCGCGCCCATGACCCGCAGCATCTGCCCGATGGCGTCGCCGTCGCGGATGACGACGCGGTGGACGCCCCGCACCTCGCGCGCCTTGGCGCTGATGTCGAGGCGTCCCGCGGCGCCGACGAGCGCCATGGCGGCCTCGTTGCCGGGGCACGTGACCTCGAGCGCGGCCGAGCGACCGGGATCCGTCAGCGTACCGGCGGCCAGGAACGCACCGCGCCAGACGGCGGCGATCTCCTCGCGGGAGCCCGTGGTGAGCCGGTTGGGCAGCCCGCGGATGGGGCGGCGACGTGCGTCCAGCAGGCCCGTCTGGCGGGCCAGGGTCTCGCCGCCCTCCATCACGCGCACCAGGTAGTGGGTGGCCCGGCGCATGCCGGACGCCGGGATGACGGAGATGTCGCTGCGGACGCCGTAGAGCTCGGCGAGGTCCTTGCGGACGCGACGGGCGAGGAGCGGCGTGTCGAGCTCGGACTCGACCGCGATGCGGTTCGAGATGAGGTGGAGCCCGCCGGAGAAGCGCAGGATGGTGGCCAGCTCGGCGGCCCTCACCGTGGTCTTGCTGACCTCGACGCGTGACAGTTCTTCCTTGACGTCCGAGGTCAGAGGCAAATGCTTACTCCCTTGATGAGATGGGTGCCCTACTCCCGGCCGAGGTCGCGGTGCTTGGTGCTGACAGCGACGCCGGGAAGGGCGCGGAGGAGGCTGGAGAGCTCCTCGGAGACGGCCACCGAGCGGTGCTTGCCGCCGGTACAGCCGATAGCGATCGTAGCGTGTCTCTTGTTCTCCCGCTGATAGCCCGCGAGCACCGGGGCGAGCGCGCGGGCGTACGCGTGGACGAACTCCTCGGCGCCCTCCTGGCCCAGCACGTAGTCGCTCACGGCCTTGTCCCGACCGGTGAGCGGGCGCAGCTCCGGGGTCCAGAACGGGTTCGGGAGGAAGCGCATGTCCGCCACCATGTCGGCGTCCGCGGGGGTGCCGTACTTGAAGCCGAAGCTCATGACGGTGACGCGGACGCCGGCGTCGTCGGCGCCGCTGAACTGCTCGGTGATGGTCGTGGCGAGCTGGTGGATGTTGAGCTCGGAGGTGTCGATGACGAGGTCGCTCGCCTCGCGGATCTCGATCATGCGCGCGCGCTCGGCCGCGATGCCGTCGAGCAGCGTGCCGTTGCCCTGCAGCGGGTGCGGGCGTCGCACCTGCTCGAAGCGCCGGACGAGCGCCGCGTCGGTCGCCTCGAGGAAGAGGACGCGGAGGCGCGGACCCGTGCCGAAGGTCTGCAGGATGTCGCGCAGCTCCGAGAAGAAGTCGCCGCCCCGGACGTCGACCACCGCGGCGATCTTCGGCAGCGAGGTGCCGGCTCGACCCGCGAGCTCGACGAGCGGCTTGAGCATCTGCGGCGGGAGGTTGTCGACGACGTACCAGCCGAGGTCCTCCAGCGCGTTCCCGACGGTGGAGCGGCCCGCGCCGGACATCCCCGTCACGATCATGACGTCCTGCTGGGGGATCTCCACGCTCATGCGGGCATGCACCTCTCGTCGCGCTGTCGGTGGATCCAGTCTAGGCGCGACCCGCGACAGCGGGCCGGGCCGGGTTCACGAGCGGAGGCGCTCGTAGACGGCCTGGGCGAGCGTCGGCCCGATCGTGCGCACCGCCGCGATCTCCTCCACCTCGGCCTGCTTGAGCTTCGCGACGGATCCGAACTGCTGGAGCAGCCGCTGCACGCGCGACGGGCCGAGCCCGGGGATCTCGTTGAGGACCGACGTGATGTCGCGCTTGCGCCGGGCGCGCTGGTGCGTGATGGCGAAGCGGTGCGCCTCGTCCCGGATGCGCTGGATGAGGAAGAGGGCGTCGCTGTTGCGCGGCAGGATGATCGGGTAGTCGGAGTCCGGCAGCCAGATCTCCTCGAGGCGCTTGGCGATGCCCGCCAGCTGGATCCCCGTGACGCCCGACTCCTCGAGCGCCCGCTGGGCGGCCGCCACCTGCGGCTGGCCGCCGTCGACGATGAGGAGGTTCGGGCTGTAGGAGAACTTGTTGACGGGCGGCGCCTCGCCGAGCTCCGGCGGCGCGGCGTCGGCGGGCACCTCCGCCTCCTTGCCGAGGTAGGCGAGGCGGCGCGTGATGACCTGGTGGATCGACTCGGTGTCGTCCGTGGAGTCGGCGATGTTGAAGCGGCGGTACTGGTCCTTGCGCGGCAGGCCGTCCTCGAAGACGACCATGGACGCGACGATGTTCGTGCCGCTCAGGTGCGAGACGTCGTAGCACTCCATCCGCAGCGGGGCGTCGGGCATGCCGAGCGCCTCCTGGATGTCGGCGAGGGCCTTCGACCGCGTGGTGAAGTCGGAGCTGCGGCGCGTCTTGTAGAGCATCAGCGCGTTCTGCGCGTTGGTGGCGGCGGTCTGGGCGAGCGCGGCCTTGTCGCCGCGCTGGGCGACCCGCAGGTCGACCTGCCAGGAGCTCGGACGGCCGCGGCGCACCGTGCCGTCGTCCTCCCCCGCCGCCCGACGCTGGCTGAGCCAGAGCTCGAGCTCGGCGGCGTCCGCCGGCAGCTCGGGGACGAGGACCTCGCGCGGCGGGTGCGCCTCGTCCTCGTACGCGTTGTGCAGCACGGTCTCGACGAGCTCGCCGATGCCGATGTCGAGCTCCTTGTCGACGACCCAGGTGCGCGTGCCGCGGATGCGCCCGCCGCGGACCATGAACTGCTGCACGGCGGCGGCCAGCTCGTCGGCGGCGATGCCGAAGACGTCCGCGTCCACCCGGTCGTCGAACACCACCGCGGTCTTCGAGAGCGCGGCCTCGAGCGCGCCGATGTCGTCGCGGTGCCGGGCCGCGGACTCGTAGTCCATCTCGGCCGCGGCGTCCTTCATCCGCTGCGTGAGCTGGCCCACGTACTTCGAGTCGTTGCCCGCCATGAAGCTCACGAAGTCGTCGGCGATCTCCCGGTGCTCCTCCTCCGAGACGCGGCCGACGCATGGGGCGGCGCAGCGGCCGATGTCGCCGAGGAGGCACGGCCGGTTCGTCTGCCGCGCGCGCTTGAAGGTGCTCTCCGAGCACGACCGCATGGGGAAGACCTTGAGCAGGTGGTCGACCGTCTCGCGGATGGCCCAGACCTTCGTGTAGGGCCCGAAGTACTTGGCCCCGCGGATCTTGCGGTTGCGGGTGACCATCACCCGCGGGTAGTCCTCCCCCAGGGTGACCGCCAGGTACGGGTACGACTTGTCGTCCCGGAACTTGACGTTGAAGGGCGGGTCGAACTCCTTGATCCAGGTGAACTCGAGCTGGAGGGCCTCGAACTCGCTGCCGACCACGGTCCACTCGACGCCGGCCGCGGACGTGACCATGCGGCGGGTGCGCTCGTGCAGGCTCTCGAGCGGAGCGAAGTAGTTCGCGAGCCGGGCACGGAGGTTGTTGGCCTTGCCCACGTAGAGCACGCGGTCCGCGGTGTCGCGGAAGCGGTACACGCCGGGCGACGTGGGGATCTCCCCCGCCGCCGGGCGGTAGCCGACGGTGTCGGTGCGCGCCATCAGCCGGCCGCGCGCTCCTCGCGCGCACGCTGCGACGCGATCGCGGCCGACTCGGCCTCGGCGTCGAACACCTCGCGGAGGAAGCCGCCCGTGTAGCTCTCCGGCACGGTGGCCAGGTGCTCGGGGGTGCCGGTGGCGAGGACCGTGCCGCCGCCCGCGCCGCCCTCCGGACCCATGTCGATGAGCCAGTCGGCGGACTTGATGACGTCGAGGTTGTGCTCGATGACGATGACGGTGTTGCCCTTGTCGACCAGCCCGTTGAGCACGAGGAGGAGCTTCCGCACGTCCTCGAAGTGGAGGCCCGTGGTCGGCTCGTCGAGCACGTAGATGCTGCGCCCGTTCGACCGGCGCTGCAGCTCGGTGGAGAGCTTGACGCGCTGCGCCTCGCCGCCGGAGAGCGTGGTGGCGCTCTGGCCGAGCCGCACGTAGCCGAGGCCGACATCCACCAGCGTCTTCATGAAGCGGTGGATGGCCTGGATGGGCTCGAAGAACTCGGCCGCCTCGCTGATGGACATGTCGAGCACCTCGGCGATGCTCTTGCCCTTGTAGTGGACGCTCAGGGTGTCGCGGTTGTAGCGCGCTCCCCCGCAGACCTCGCAGGCCACGTACACGTCGGGCAGGAAGTTCATCTCGATCTTGATGGTGCCGTCGCCCGAGCACGCCTCGCAGCGCCCGCCCTTGACGTTGAAGCTGAAGCGGCCCGGGAGGTAGCCGCGCGCCTTGGCCTCCGTGGTCTCGGCGAAGAGGGTGCGGATCCGGTCGAAGACGCCCGTGTAGGTGGCCGGGTTCGAGCGCGGGGTGCGGCCGATGGGGTTCTGGTCGACGTGGACGACCTTGTCGAGGTTCTCGAGGCCCGTGACGCGGGCGTGCTTGCCCGGCACCTTGCGGGCGCCGTTGAGCTCGTTGGCGAGCACCCGGTACAGGATGTCGTTCACGAGCGACGACTTGCCGGATCCGCTCACGCCCGTGACCGCCGTGAGCGTGCCGAGCGGGAACGCCGCCGTGACGTTCTGCAGGTTGTTGGCGCGCGCGCCCACCACCTGGATCTGCCTCTTCTTGTCGATCTTGCGGCGCTTGGCCGGCGTCGCGATGGCGCGGCGGCCCGCGAGGTAGTCGCCCGTGAGCGACTCGCGGTTCTCGATGAGGCCCTCGTAGGAGCCGGAGTGGACGACCTTGCCGCCGTTGACGCCCGCGCCCGGTCCGATGTCGACGATCCAGTCGGCGGTGCGGATGGTGTCCTCGTCGTGCTCGACGACGATGAGCGTGTTGCCGAGGTCGCGCAGCTTCACGAGCGTCTCGATGAGGCGGCGGTTGTCACGCTGGTGCAGGCCGATGCTGGGCTCGTCGAGCACGTAGAGCACGCCCGTGAGGCCCGACCCGATCTGCGTGGCCAGGCGGATGCGCTGCGCCTCGCCACCCGAGAGGGAGGCGGCCGCGCGCGCGAGGTTGAGGTAGTTGAGGCCGACCTCGATGAGGAAGTCGAGCCGCACCCGGATCTCGCGGAGGACCTGGGCGGCGATGTGCGCCTCGCGGTCGGTGAGCTCGAGCTGGGCCATGAACGCCTGCGCGTCGGACAGGCTCATCTCGGCGACGTCCGCGATGTTCGCGCCGTGCACCAGCACCGCGAGCACCTCGGGCTTCAGCCGCTTGCCGTCGCACACCGGGCAGGGGATCTCGCGGAGGTACTCGCCCCAGCGCGCGCGCTGGTTGTCGGTCTCGGCCTGCGCGAACTGGCGCTCGATGTAGGGCATGACGCCCTCGAAGCCCGACGAGTAGGTCATCTCGCGGCCGTAGCGGTTCTTCCACTTGACCTGGACCTCGAAGTCGTTGCCGCGGAGGACCGCCTCGCGGACCTCCTCGGAGAGCTTCCGCCAGGGCGTGGTGAGCGAGAACTTGAGGTCGCGGGCGAGGCCGGCGAGCAGCTTCTCGTAGTACTGGAACAGGCCCTTGCCCTGCGTGGTCCACGGCAGGATGACGCCGTCCGCGATGCTGAGCGACTCGTCGCCGATGAGGAGCTCCTGGTCCACCGACATGCGCGTGCCGAGGCCGGAGCACTCGGGGCAGGCGCCGAAGGGCGCGTTGAAGGAGAAGGTGCGCGGCTCGATCTCGGTGAGCTGGATGGGGTGGTTGTTCGGGCACGACAGCTTCTCGGAGTACGTGCGCAGGCCCCCGGGACCCTCGACGTCGACGAAGTCGATCATGACGATGCCGTCGGTGAGGCGGAGCGCCGTCTCGAGCGAGTCGGTGAGGCGGCCGAGGATGTCGTCGTTCGCGACGAGGCGGTCGACCACGACCGAGATGTCGTGCTTGTACTGCTTCTTCAGCTTGGGGGGCGAGCTGAGCTGGATGAGCTCGCCGTCGACGATCGCGCGCGAGTAGCCGCCGGACGCGAGCTCCGCGAACAGGTCGACGAACTCGCCCTTCTTCTGCGACACGATGGGGCTGACCACCTGGTACCGCGTGCCCGGCTCCAGCTCCATGAGCTGGTCGGCGATCTGCTGCACGGTCTGGCGCGAGATGCGCTCCCCGCAGACGGGGCAGTGGGCGACGCCGATGCGCGCCCAGAGCAGGCGCATGTAGTCGAAGATCTCGGTGATGGTGCCGACGGTGGAGCGCGGGTTGCGGTTCGTGGACTTCTGGTCGATGGAGACCGCGGGGCTCAGGCCCTCGATGAAGTCGACGTCCGGCCGGTCGACCTGGCCGAGGAACTGGCGCGCGTACGCGGACAGCGACTCGACGTAGCGGCGCTGGCCCTCCGCGAAGATCGTGTCGAACGCGAGGGACGACTTGCCGGAGCCCGACAGGCCCGTGAAGACGACGAGCGAGTCGCGCGGGATGTCGAGGTCGACGTCGCGGAGGTTGTGGACGCGAGCACCGCGGACGCTGAGGAGGGAGGAGGACTCGACGGGGGAGATTGACACCCGTCCATCGTATGCGTCGCCACCGACACCGCCGACGGGAGGGCGCCCCTCCCGCCGTCGGCGGTGGGCGTCAGGACAGGTGGCCGGCCTTCTCCATCTGCCGCAGCTCCCGCTTGAGGTCGCCCAGCTCGTCGCGGAGGCGCGCGGCCAGCTCGAACTTGAGCTCGCCCGCGGCCTGCAGCATCTGGTCGTTGAGGTCGGAGATGATCGTCTCCAGCTCGTTCGCCCCGGCCGCCGCCTTGCCCTCGCGCCGCAGGTTCGGCGTGGGCGAGCGCTTGCCGCCGCCGCGCCCCTCGAGCATCTTCTTCGTGTCCTCGCCCTCCCGGGCCAGGATCTCCGTGATGTCCGCGATGCGCTTCCGCAGCGGCGTGGGGTCGATGCCGTGCTCCAGGTTGTACGCCACCTGCTTCTCGCGACGCCGGTCGGTCTCCTCGATGGCGCGCGCCATGCTGTCCGTGAGCACGTCGGCGTACATGTGCACCTCGCCGGAGACGTTGCGCGCGGCGCGTCCGATGGTCTGGATGAGCGAGGTCGACGAGCGGAGGAAGCCCTCCTTATCGGCGTCGAGGATCGCGACGAGCGAGACCTCGGGCAGGTCGAGGCCCTCGCGCAGCAGGTTGATGCCGACGAGCACGTCGTAGATGCCGGCGCGTAGCTCGCTGAGCAGCTCGACGCGGCGCAGCGTGTCGACGTCCGAGTGCAGGTAGCGCACGCGCACGCCCGCCTCGGCGAAGTAGTCCGTGAGCTCCTCGGCCATCTTCTTCGTGAGCGTGGTGACGAGGATGCGCTCGTCCTTCTCCACCCGGATGCGGATCTGCTCGAGCAGGTCGTCGATCTGGCCCTTCGTGGGCTTCACGACGATGGCCGGGTCGACGAGGCCCGTGGGGCGGATGATCTGCTCCACCACGCCGTCGCCCATGCCGAGCTCGTACTTGCCCGGCGTCGCCGACATGTAGACGGTCTGGCCGACGCGCTCGGTGAACTCGTTCCACTTCAGCGGTCGGTTGTCCAGCGCGCTCGGCAGCCGGAAGCCGTGCTCCACGAGCGTGCGCTTGCGCGACGAGTCGCCCTCGAACATGGCGCCGATCTGCGGCACGGTGACGTGCGACTCGTCGATGATGACGAGGAAGTCGTCGGGGAAGTAGTCGAGGAGGCAGTGCGGGGCCTCCCCCGCGTCGCGCCCGTCGATGTGCCGGGAGTAGTTCTCGATGCCGGAGCAGAAGCCGATCTGCTGCATCATCTCGATGTCGAAGTTGGTGCGCATGCGCAGGCGCTGGGCCTCGAGCAGCTTGCCCTCCCGCTCGAGCACGGCGAGCCGCTCCTCGAGCTCCTGCTGGATGGTGCCGATGGCGCGCTGCATGACCTCGGTCTCGGCCACGTAGTGCGAGCCCGGGAAGACGGACACGGAGTCCATCTTCCTCACGACGTCGCCCGTGAGCGGGTGCAGCGTGTAGAGCGCCTCGATCTCGTCGCCGAACATCTCGATGCGGATGGCCAGCTCCTCGTACATCGGGATGATCTCGATGGTGTCGCCGCGCACGCGGAAGTTGCCGCGCGAGAAGTCGACGTCGTTGCGCTGGTACTGCATGGAGACGAACTTGCGGATGAGGGTGTCGCGGTTGATCTGCATGCCCACCTGCAGCGCCACCATCGCGTTCATGTACTGCTCCGGCTGGCCGAGGCCGTAGATGCAGGACACCGTGCTCACCACGACGACGTCGCGGCGGCTGAGGAGCGAGTTGGTGGTGGAGTGGCGCAGGCGCTCGACCTCGGCGTTGACCGAGGAGTCCTTCTCGATGAAGGTGTCCGTCTGCGGGACGTACGCCTCGGGCTGGTAGTAGTCGTAGTACGAGACGAAGTACTCGACCGCGTTCTCCGGCATGAGCTCGCGGAACTCCGTGGCGAGCTGCGCGGCCAGGGTCTTGTTGTGCGCGAGGATCAGCGTCGGCCGCTGGACCTTCTCGATGAGCCAGGCCGCGGTGGCGGACTTGCCGGTGCCTGTGGCGCCGAGCAGCACCACGTCGGGTTCGCCGGCGTTGACCCGGCCCGCCAGCTCGGCGATGGCCGTGGGCTGGTCGCCGCTCGGGGAGTACTCGCTGACGACCTTGAAGGGGCGCACGGACCGGGTGGGCTGCATGCTCCCGAGTCTACGAGCGGCCTCCGACACCGCCGGACAGGTTCGCCCAGAGCCGATCCGTCTGCGCGAGCGTCGAGCCCAGCGAGACGCCGGAGTCGATGACGTCATCGGCCACGGCGAGCCGGTCCTCGTCGGACGCCTGCGACGCGATGCGCCGCTCGGCCTCCTCGACCGGCATGCCGCGCAGCTCGACGAGCCGGCGGATCCGGGCCTCGCGCGGCGCGTGCACCACGACGATCCGGTCGAACTCGTCGACGCGGCCGGACTCCACCAGGAGCGGGATGTCGTAGACGACGACCGCGTCGGGATCCGCCTCCCCCGCCTCGGCCATGCGACGGGCGGAGAGCGCGCGGACCGCGGGGTGCGTGATGGCCTCGAGGTCCCGGCGCGCGTCCGGGTCCTGGAACACCACGGCGCCGAGGGCCGCGCGGTCGAGGGAGCCGTCCGCCTGCATGACGCCCGTGCCGAAGCGCCGCGCGATCTCCGACAGCGCCGGCGTCCCCGGCTCCACGACCTCGCGGGCGAGCCGGTCGGCGTCGATGCGCACCGCCCCGAGCTCCGCCAGCCGGTCGGCCACCACCGTCTTGCCCGCGGCGATGCCGCCCGTCAGTCCGATCACGCGCATGGATCCAGCCTAGGCGCGGGGCGCCGGCGGACCGACCGGCCCGGACACGACGGAGGCCGCCCTCCCCGAAGGGAGAGCGGCCTCGTCGTGGTGCGGGTGGGACTACTTCGAGCTGGACAGCTTCTCGCGCAGGGCGGCGAGGCTCTCGTCGTCCGCCAGCGTGCCGGCGCCCGTCGAGTCGCTCGTGAAGCCGGGGCCGGCGGACGTGATGCCCGTGTCGGCCGCCTCGGCCTCGGCTGCTGCCGCGACCTGCTTCTTGTGGGCCTCCCAACGGGACTGGGCGGCGGCGTACTGCTGCTCCCAGGTCTCGCGCTGGGCCTCGAAGCCCTCCTTCCACTCGTTGGTCTCCGGGTCGAAGCCCTCGGGGTACTTGTAGTTCCCCTGGTCGTCGTACTCGGTGAGCATGCCGTAGAGGGCGGGGTCGAACTCGGTGCCCTCGGGGTCGACGCCGTCGTTGGCCTGCTTGAGGCTCAGCGAGATGCGGCGACGCTCGAGGTCGATGTCGATGACCTTGACGAACACCTCGTCGCCGACGGACACGACCTGCTCCGCGAGCTCGACGTGCTTGCCGGAGAGCTCCGAGATGTGCACGAGGCCCTCGATGCCCTCGGCCACGCGGACGAACGCACCGAACGGCACCAGCTTGGTGACCTTGCCGGGCGCGACCTGGCCGATGGCGTGCGTGCGGGCGAAGACCTGCCAGGGGTCCTCCTGCGTCGCCTTGAGCGACAGCGAGACGCGCTCGCGGTCCAGGTCGACCTCGAGGATCTCGACGGTCACCTCCTGGCCCACCTCGACGACCTCGCTGGCGTGCTCGATGTGCTTCCAGCTGAGCTCGGAGACGTGCACGAGGCCGTCGACGCCGCCCAGGTCCACGAACGCGCCGAAGTTGACGATCGAGGAGACCACGCCCTTGCGGACCTGGCCCTTCTGGAGGTTGTTGAGGAACGTGCTGCGGCTCTCGGACTGCGTCTGCTCGAGCAGTGCGCGGCGCGACAGGACCACGTTGTTGCGGTTCTTGTCGAGCTCGAGGATCTTGGCCTCGATCTCCTGGCCGAGGTACGGCGTGAGGTCGCGGACGCGGCGGAGCTCGATGAGCGAGGCCGGCAGGAAGCCGCGGAGGCCGATGTCCACGATGAGGCCGCCCTTGACGACCTCGATGACGGTGCCGGTGACGACGCCGTCGGACTCCTTGATCTTCTCCACGTCACCCCACGCGCGCTCGTACTGCGCGCGCTTCTTGGACAGGATCAGACGGCCTTCCTTGTCCTCCTTCTGGAGGACGAGGGCCTCGACGGTGTCGCCTACCTTGACGACCTCCGTGGGGTCGACGTCGTGCTTGATCGACAGCTCACGCGAGGGGATGACGCCCTCGGTCTTGTAGCCGACGTCGATCAGGACCTCGTCCCGATCGATCTTCACGACGGTGCCCTCGATGAGGTCTCCGTCGTTGAAGAACTTCAGTGTCTTCTCGACCGCGGCGAGGAAGTCCTCAGCAGATCCGATGTCGTTGATCGCGACCTGCTTGGGCGCCTTGTCGGTCGTTGCGATTGTCATGTAGTTAGTGCTCCAGGATGGGCATGAATAAGGCCGCTGGCGCGGACCCGCGCGGGTACCGGTCGAGCGGCGGACGGATGGGTCGTCGCAGAAGTGCGACAGTCGATCTTAGACCCGGCCCGGGAGGCGGGACAACCGCGCCGCGCGGGCCGGCGCGGCCCGCGCTCAGCGGAGGACCGCGGCGCGCAGGGTGTCGAGGCCCACTCCCCCGATGTCGAGGGCGCGGCGGTGGAACTCGCGGATGTCGAACGCGTCGCCCTCCCGGCGGCGGGTCTCGTCGCGGAGGTCCTCCCAGATCCGCTGCCCCACCTTGTAGGAGGGCGCCTGGCCGGGCCAGCCGAGGTAGCGGTTGACCTCGAAGCGCACGAAGGACGGGTCCATGTTGACGTTGCGACCCATGAAGTCGAACGCGAAGTCGGCGTCCCAGACGCCATCGCCGTCGGGGCGCACCTTGCCGAGGTGCACGCCGATGTCGAGCACCACGCGGGCGGCGCGCATGCGCTGGCCGTCGAGCATGCCGAGGCGGTCGGCCGGGTCGTCGAGGTAGCCGAGCTCCTGCATCAGGCGCTCGGCGTACAGGGCCCAGCCCTCGGCGTGGCCCGACGTGCCGGCGAAGCGGCGCCACGTGTTGAGCTCCGCCTTGTTGTAGGTGGCCTGCGCGATCTGCAGGTGGTGGCCCGGGACGCCCTCGTGGTACACGGTGGTCAGCTCGCGCCAGGTGTCGAACTCGGTGACGCCCTCGGGCACCGACCACCACATGCGGCCGGGGCGGCTGAAGTCGTCGGCGGGGCCGGAGTAGTAGATGCCGCCCTCCTGCGTGGGGGCGATCATGCACTCGAGCGCGCGGATCTCCTCGGGGATGTCGAAGTGCGTTCGGCCGAGCTCCTCGACCGCGCGGTCGCTGGTCTCCTGCATCCACGCGCGGAGGGCGTCGGTGCCGTGGAGCTTCCGGGACGCGTCGCCGTCGAGGTGCGCGATGGCCTCGAGCACGCTGGCGCCCGGGAGGATCTCGCGGGCGATGGCCTCCTGCTCCTCGACCATGCGGGCGAGCTCGCCGACGCCCCACTCGTACGTCTCGTCGAGGTCGACCTCGGCGCCGAGGAACGAGCGGGAGCGGAGCGCGTACTGATCGCGGCCGACGGCGTCGGCGTCGCGGCCGGCGGGCTCGAGCTCCGAGCCGAGGAACTCCGCGAGCCGCGCGTAGGCCGAGCGCGCCTCCTCGGCGCGGGCGCCGAGGTCCTGGCGGAGGGAGGCGGGCAGCTCGCCCTCGGCGGGACGCGCGTCCTCCGCGAAGGAGCGGAAGAAGCCGTCCGCGGCGGCCTGGCGCTCGACCTGGCCGAGCACCTCGCGGATCTGGCGCTTCGCGGGCACCTGGCCGCGGCGGACGCCCTCGCGGAGGGTCTCGATGTAGCCGTCGACCGCGCCGGCGACGTTGCCGAGGCGCGTGGCCAGGTGCTCCCAGTCGCCCTCGGTGGCCGTGGGCGAGATGTCGAAGACCTCGCGGATGCCCTGGGCGGGGGATGCGATGACGTTGAGGTCCGAGAGGTGGACGCCCGCCTCGTGCATCTCCACGTCGAGCTCGAGCTCGCGCGCGAGGTCCATGCGGGTGACCTCGTCCACGGCGTCGACCGGGGTGGCCGCCTGGAGCTGGCGGACCACCGCGCGGGCGGCCTCCGCGTGCGCCGCGTGCCCGGCGGGCGAGGTGTCGCCGTACTCGCCCTCGCGGCCGGGGCGGCCGAGGTAGACGCGCTCCTCCGGGTGCAGGTCGAGCGACGTGTCGATCCACCCCTCGGCGATGCGGTCGATGTCCGTCTGCGGGCGGGGGGTCCTCGGCGTCGTCGTCATCCCTCGACCGTACCGGCTCCCAGGAGGGAGCGGACGGTCGCGGGATCGGTGGCGCCGCGCAGCTGCTCGGCGCGCACGGGGTCGAGGAGGATCTCCGCGAGCCGCGACAGCAGCGCGATGTGGCCGCCCCCGGTGGCCGCGATGCCGATGACGATGCGCACCTCGTGCCCGTCCCAGTCGACGCCGTCCGGGAGTCGCAGCAGGCTGATGGCGTCGGCCCGCACGAGGTCGCGGCCCGCGGCGAGCGTGCCGTGCGGGACGGCGACGCCCTCGCCCACGAAGGTCGACACCGAGCGCTCGCGCTCGACCATGGCCTCCACGTAGCCGGGCTGCACCGCGCCGGACGCGACGAGCGCGTCGCCCGCCTGCCGGATGGCGTCCTCGCGGTCGTCCGCGCGTGCGTCGAGCCGGATGGAGCCGTCCGCGAGGAGGTCCGAGAGTCGTGCGTTCGTCATGCGCTGGTGCTCCTCGTGCTGGGGATGGGAGGGACGGGATCCGGCGTCAGTGGGCGGCGGCGGCCCACGAGTCGCCGCGGCCGACCTGGACCTCGAGCGGCACCCGGAGGTCGGCGGCGTGCGCCATGCGGTCGGTGACGATCGCCTCCAGCGCGTCCCACTCCCCCGCGGCGACCTCGAGGATGAGCTCGTCGTGCACCTGGAGGAGCATGCGCGACGCCATGTCGCGCTCGCGCATGTCGGCCTCTATGCGGATCATCGCGATCTTCATGATGTCCGCGGCCGACCCCTGGATGGGCGCGTTGAGGGCCGCGCGCTCGGCGTTGTCGCGCAGCACGCGGTTCGGGCTGTTGAGGTCCGGGAACGGGCGTCGGCGGCCGAAGATCGTCTCCGTGTAGCCGGCGGCGCGCGCCTCCTCCACCACCTGGCGGAGGTAGTCGCGCACGCTGCCGAAGCGCGCGAAGTAGTCGGTCATGAGCTGCTTCGCCTCCGACGACGGGATGCGCAGCTGCTTCGACAGCCCGAACGCGCTCAGCCCGTAGGCCAGCCCGTAGCTCATGGCCTTGACCTTGGTGCGCATCTCGGCGCTCACGTCCGCCGGCTCCACGCCGAAGATCCGCGCCCCGACGAACCGGTGCAGGTCCTCCCCCGCCGCGAACGCCTCGATGAGGCCCTCGTCGCCGGAGAGGTGCGCCATGATCCGCATCTCGATCTGCGAGTAGTCGGCCGTGAGCAGCGTCTCGTAGCCCTCGCCCACGCGGATGGCGCTGCGGATGCGGCGGCCCTCCTCCGTGCGGACGGGGATGTTCTGCAGGTTCGGGTCGTTCGAGGAGATGCGGCCTGTGGTGGTGCCGGTCTGCACGTAGGTGGTGTGGATCCGCTCGTCGTCGCCGATGCCGCGCTCGAGCGTCTGGATGATCTGCCGCAGCTTGCTCGCGTCGCGGTGCTCGAGCAGCAGGTCGAGGAACGGGTGCGGGTTCGACGCCTGCAGGTCGGCGAGGGCGCCCGCGTCCGTGGAGAAGCCGGTCTTGTTGGCCCGCGTCTTCGGCATGCCCAGCTGGTCGAAGAGCACCTCCTGCAGCTGCTTCGGCGAGCCGAGGTTGATCTCCTTGCCGATCTCGGCGAAGGCGCGCTGGGCGAGGTCCGTGATGCGCTCCAGCAGCTGCGCCGACAGCTCGGCGAGGCCTGCCCGGTCGGTCGCGACGCCGCGCAGCTCCATCTCGACGAGCACGAGGAGGGTGGGCATCTCGATGTCGACCATGACCCCGAGGGTGCGCTCGTCGAGCACCTCGCGGAGCGCCTCCTCGACGCGGAGCGTGTACCAGGCCTCGGTGGGGGCGGTGAGCGCCTCGGTCTCGGGCACGAGCTGGTTGGCGTCGGGCTCGGGCAGGTCCTCCAGGAGGTAGCGGCTGACGAGCGCGGCGAGCGACTTGTCGGTGAAGCCGGGACGCAGCAGCCAGCCGGCCACGAGCACGTCGAAGGCGAGGCCCGAGAACGCGAGGCCGGCCCGGCGCATGGCCTTCACCTGCACCTTGGCGTCGGACATGATCTTGGGGGCGTCGCTCGCGAGCCACCGCTCGAAGGGCGCGTAGTCGGCCCGGCCCTCCTGCCACGGGAGGGTGACGGACTCGGTCGCGCTCGCCAGCCCGAAGCCGACGGGCTTCCCGTCCTGCGTCTCGACCGTGAGGCCGAGGCCGTGCGGCGAGGCGGCGCTCTGCCGGTCGATCCACTTGGCGAGCTCCTCGTCGAGCAGCTGCTGCGGCTGCGGGGCGGCCGGCGCCGTCGACGGCTCCTGCTCGACCGCGCCGACCGGCGTGCCCTCGCTCGACGCGGAGGCTCCCGACCCCTCGAGCTTCAGGACGCGGTCGAGCAGCTGCTTGAACTCCAGCACCGCGAACACCTCGCGGAGCGCCGGCTCGTCGATGGGCTTGCGCTCGAGGTCCGCGGGGCCGAGCGGCAGCTCGACGTCGGTGAGGAGGCGGTTGAGGCGCCGGTTGCGGATCACGTTCTCGTACTGCGCGCGCAGGTTGTCGCCGACCTTGCCGGTGATCTCGTCCCGGTGCTCGATGACCGCGTCGAGCGACCCGTACTGGTTCAGCCACTTGACCGCGGTCTTCGGGCCGACCTTGTCGACGCCGATGAGGTTGTCGCTCGTCTCCCCCACGAGCGCCGCGATGTCCGGGTACATCTCCGGCTGCACGCCGTACTTCTCGAACACCTTCTCCGCGTCGTAGCGCGTGAGCTGCGAGACGCCCTGGGTCGACGGGTAGAGCAGCGTGACGTCGTCGTTGACGAGCTGGATGGCGTCGCGGTCGCCCGAGACGACGAGCACGCGGTAGCCCTGCTCGCGGCCCTGGGTGGCGAGGGTCGCGAGGATGTCGTCCGCCTCGTGGTCCTCCTTGGTGAGCGTGGGGATGTTCATGGTCTTGAGCGCGCGCTCGAGCAGCGGCACCTGGCCGGTGAACTCCACGGGCGTCTCCCCGCGCGTGCCCTTGTACTCCGGGTACTCGCGCGTGCGGAACGAGAAGCGCGAGATGTCGAACGCGACGCCCACGTGCGTGGGCTTCTCCTTCTGCAGGAGGTTGATCAGCATCGCGATGAAGCCGTGCACGGCGTTCGTGTGCTGCCCCTCGCGGTTCTGGAAGCTCTCCGCCGGCAGGGCGTAGAAGGCCCGGAACGCGAGGGAGTGGCCGTCGATGACGAGGAGGGTAGGCTTTTCCGTGTTCGGCACGGGTCCAGCCTATAGAGGGCTCCCGACCTCGGACCCGGCCCGGAGGATCCCGATGACGCAGCCCGCACCCGACGCCGACGCCACCGCCCGGCTCCTCCGCCAGCCCCAGGACGTGGGTGCGCTCGCGGAGAAGATGGGCATCGTCTTCCAGGAGCTGAGCCCCGAGCGCTCGGTCGCCACCATGCCCGCCGAGGGCAACACGCAGCCCTACGGCGTCGTGCACGGCGGCGCGTACGTCGTGCTCGCGGAGTCGCTCGGCTCCATGTCCGCCAACGTCCACGCCGGCGCCGACCGCGTGGCGTTCGGCATCGAGCTCAACGCCAGCCACACGCGCTCGGCGTCGTCGGGCACGATCACCGGCACCTGCACGGCGATCCACCTCGGCGGGACGCTGACGACGCACGAGATCGTGCTCACCGACGACGAGGGTCGCCGGCTCTCGACCGTGCGGATCACGAACATCATCCGCGAGCGCACGCGGCGCTGACGACGGCCCGGCCCCGCGGTCGGACGGCGGCCGCAGCGCGGGGCGCCGCGGCCGGGCTAGGCCTTCTTGGCGCTCAGCTGCTCGATGATCGCCTGCGCAACGTCGTGCATGGTGAGGCGGCGGTCCATGGACGCCTTCTGGATCCAGCGGAACGCCTCGGGCTCGGTGAGGCCCATCTTCTCGTTGAGGAGGCCCTTCGCCCGGTCGACGAGCTTGCGGGTCTCGAAGCGCTCGACGAGGTCGGACACCTCGGCCTCGAGCGTGATGATCTGGGCGTAGCGGGCCAGCGCGATCTCGATGGCGGGCAGCAGGTCGTTGGGAGTGAAGGGCTTGACGACGTACGCCAGCGCGCCGGCCTCGCCCGCGCGCTCCACGAGCTCCTTCTGGCTGAACGCCGTGAGGAGGACGACGGGCGCGATGTGGTTGCGGTTCAGCCGCTCGGCCGCGGAGATGCCGTCGAGCTGGGGCATCTTGACGTCCATGATGACGAGGTCGGGGCGCAGCTCGGTGGCCAGCGCGACGGCGGTCTCGCCGTCCCCGGCCTCGCCGACGACCTCGAAGCCGTTGTCGCGGAGCGTCTCCACGATGTCGAGGCGGATGAGCGACTCGTCCTCGGCGACGACGACACGGCGGGGGGCTGCGGGGGCTGTTTCCTGGTCACTCACGGATAGGAGCCTACGGTATCGTCAGCCTGGCCGGTGCGCGGCGGATCGGCGGGCTGCCCGCCGTGTCCACCCGCTCGCCGGGTGCGCCGGATTGGCGGAATGGCAGACGCGGAGCACTCAAAATGCTCTGTCCGTGAGGGCGTGTGGGTTCGAGTCCCACATCCGGCACCGGGTCCCGCGAGGGATGCGCGAGAGGGCGGGCGACCATCTGGTCGCCCGCCCTCTCGCGTGCCGGCGGGGGCCGGAGCCCCCGCCTGCCGTGCGCTACTTCTCGTACGCGGGAGCCGCCTCGTTCACGGCGTCGCCGACGACGTGGACGCGCAGCTCGTTGGTCGAGCCCGCGATGCCGGGAGGGGATCCGGCGATGACGACGACCTTCTGGCCGACCTCGGCGAGGCCCTCCGCGAGGAGCACGTCGTCGACCTGGTGGAACATCTGGTCGGTGTGCGTGACCGTGTCGACGAGGTACGTCTGCACGCCCCACGACAGCGCCAGGCGGCGGCGGATGCCCTCGTTCGGCGTGAAGGCGAGGATCGGGATGCCGTTGCGCAGACGCGTCATGCGCCGGACGGAGTCGCCCGACTCGGTGAAGACGCAGAGGAACTTCGCCTCGACGAACTCGGCGACCTCGGCGGCCGCGAGCGTGATGGCGCCGCCCTGCGTGAAGGGGCGCGTGCCGAGCTCCGGGATGCGCTCCAGCCCGTGCTCCTCGGTGGACTCGATGATGCGCGCCATGGTCTTCACGGTGACGACGGGGAACTCGCCCACGCTCGTCTCGCCGCTCAGCATGAGCGCGTCGGCGCCGTCGAGCACCGCGTTGGCGCAGTCGGAGGCCTCGGCGCGGGTGGGGCGCGGGCTCGTGATCATGGACTCGAGCATCTGCGTGGCGACGATGACGGGCTTCGCCTTGCGACGGGCGAGCTCGACCGCGCGCTTCTGCACGATCGGCACGGCCTCGAGCGGGAGCTCGACGCCGAGGTCGCCGCGGGCGACCATGATCGCGTCGAACGCGTCGACGATCTCCTCGAGCGCGTCCACGGCCTGCGGCTTCTCGACCTTGGCGACGACGGGGACGCGGCGGCCCTCCTCGTCCATGATCTCGTGCACGCGGACGATGTCGGACGCGTCGCGCACGAAGCTCAGCGCGATGAGGTCGGCGCCGAGGCGGAGGCCCCAGCGGAGGTCCGCCTCGTCCTTCTCGGACAGCGCCGGCACGTTGACCGCGACGCCCGGGAGGTTGATGCCCTTGTTGTTGCTGACCGCGCCGGCCACCTCGACCGTGGTCGTGACGCGCGTGCCGTCGGTGGAGACCACGCGGAGCGTGACCTTGCCGTCGTCGATGAGCAGCGGGTCACCCGGCTTCACGTCGCCCGGGAGGCCCTTGTAGGTGGTGGAGCAGATGTCCTTCGTGCCCAGGATGTCCTCGACGGTGATGACGAACGTGTCGCCGAAGGCGAGGTCGTGCGGGCCGTCCGAGAACTTGCCCAGGCGGATCTTCGGGCCCTGGAGGTCGACGAGGACCGCGACCGCGCGGCCCGCGTCGTCCGCGGCCTTCCGGATCGTGGAGTAGATGCCCTCGTGGACGTCGTAGGTGCCGTGGCTCAGGTTCATGCGGGCCACGTCCACGCCCGCGTCGATGATCGCGCGGATGCTCTCGTAGGAGCTGGTCGCGGGCCCGAGGGTCGCGACGATCTTCGCTCGTCTGGTCATGCTCTGTCTGTCTCGCGTTTCTGCGTCGCACACGGACGCGGTTCGGGTGAGTGGTCGCGGTCGCGCGGGGCGCGGCGGCCGGGTCAGATGGAGAGAGCGCGGTCCGTGGGACGGACCGGGAACGGGAGCTCCGTGTCCCCCTCAAGGTACCGGTCGACGGCGGACGCCGCTGAACGGCCCTCGGCGATGGCCCACACGATGAGCGACTGCCCGCGGCCCGCGTCGCCGGCCACGAACACGCCGGCCTGGTCGGTCTGGTAGTCCTCGCCGCGGGCCACGTTGCCGCGGTCGTCGAACGGGACCGCCAGCTGCGACTCGAGCGCGTCCTTCTCCGGACCCGTGAAGCCGAGGGCGAGGAGCACCAGGTCGGCCGGGATCTCCCGCTCGGTCCCCGACTTCGGCACGCGGCGTCCGTCGCGGAACTCCGTCTCGGCGACGCGGACCGCGCGGACGTGCCCGTCGTCGTCCTTCAGGAACTCGACCGTGGAGGCGAGGTAGTGGCGCTCGCCGCCCTCCTCGTGCGCGCTCGACACCTCGAAGAGGGTCGGGTACGTCGGCCACGGCTGGTCGGGGCGGCGCTCGGACGGCGGCTGCTGCCCGATCGCGAGGTTGGTGACCGAGGCGGCCTTCTGGCGGTGCGCGGTACCGATGCAGTCGGCGCCGGTGTCGCCGCCGCCGAGGACGACGACGTGCTTGCCCTCCGCGTGGATCTGCTCGGGCACCTGGTCGCCCGCCGTGGCGTGGTTCGACTGGCGCAGGTAGTCCATGGCGAAGTGGATGCCGTCGACGTCGCGGCCCGGGATGTCGAGGTCGCGGGGCACGAGCGCGCCGGTGCAGACCACGACCGCGTCGTAGCGCAGGCGCAGGTCGGACCAGGTGATGTCCGTGCCGATGTCGACGCCGGCGCGGAAGCGGGTGCCCTCGGCGGTCATCTGCGCGAGGCGCGCCTCCAGGTGGCGCTTCTCCATCTTGAAGTCCGGGATCCCGTAGCGCAGCAGCCCGCCGATGCGGTCGTCGCGCTCGAAGACCGCGACCGTGTGCCCGGCGCGCGTGAGCTGCTGGGCGGCGGCGAGGCCGGCGGGGCCGGATCCGACGACCGCGACGGTCTTGCCCGTGAGGCGCTCGGGCGGGTGGGGCTCGACCCAGCCGTTCTGGAAGGCGTCGTCGATGATCGACACCTCGACCTGCTTGATCGTGACGGGCGGCTGGTTGATGCCGAGCACGCACGAGCTCTCGCAGGGCGCCGGGCACAGCCGGCCCGTGAACTCCGGGAAGTTGTTCGTGGCGTGCAGGCGCTCGATGGCCTGGCGGCCCTCGCCGCGCCACGTGAGGTCGTTCCACTCCGGGATGAGGTTGCCGAGCGGGCAGCCCTGGTGGCAGAACGGGATGCCGCAGTCCATGCACCGGCCGGCCTGGCGCACGAGCTCGCCGCGCTCCTGCTGCTCGTACACCTCCTTCCAGTCCATGAGGCGGACGGAGACGGGTCGGCGCTTCGGGAGCTCGCGCTCCGTCACCTTGAGGAAGCCCTTGGGGTCAGCCACCGGTCACCTCCAGGATGCGCTTCCAGGCGATGTCGCCGTCGGGGTCGAGGCCCTCGTCCACCGCGGTCTGGCGGGTGGCGAGGACGGCCGCGTAGTCCCGCGGCAGGATCTTGGTGAAGCGTTCCATGGAGGTCTCCGGCTCGGCGAGCAGGCGCTCGGCCACGGTGGATCCGGTCTCGGCGAGGTGCCGGCGGAGGAGGTCGAGCACGATCTCGACGTCGGCGCTCCCGAGCGGGTGGAGCTCGAGCTCGCCCGAGGCGAGGGCGTCGGTGTTGATGCGGTCGCGGTCGAGGTCGAGCACGTAGGCCGTGCCGCCCGACATGCCCGCGCCGATGTTCCGGCCGGTGCCGCCGAGCACGAGCGCGAGCCCGCCGGTCATGTACTCCAGCGCGTGGTCGCCCACGGCCTCGACGACCGCGGTGGCGCCGGAGTTGCGGACGAGGAACCGCTCCCCCACCATCCCGCGGATGAACATGGTGCCCTGGGTGGCGCCGTAGCCGATGACGTTGCCCGCGATGACGTTCTCCTCCGCGGGGAAGCCGGCCGCGTCATCCGGCCGCACGACGATGTCGCCGCCCGACAGGCCCTTGCCCAGGTAGTCGTTGCTGTCGCCGATGAGGCGCAGCGTGATGCCGGACGGCATGAACGCGCCGAACGACTGGCCGGCCGAGCCGCGCAGGGTGACGTCGATGGATCCCGTCGGGAGCCCGTCCACCCCGTGGCCCTTCGTGACCAGGTGGCCGAGCATCGTGCCGACCGCGCGCGCCGTGTTGCGCACCGGCAGGTCGATCTCCACGCGGCCGCCGTGGTCGAGCACGTCGCGGCTGAGGCGGATGAGCTGGTTGTCGAAGTGGTCCTCGAGCTCGTGGTCCTGCGAGCGGGCGTGCTTCACGGGCTCGTCGTCGGCGAAGGTCGGGCCGACGAGGATGGGCGTGAGGTCGAGCCCCGACGCCTTCCAGTGGTCGACCGCGTCCTCGACGCCGAGCAGGTCGTTGCGGCCCACGATCTCGTCGAGCGAGCGGTAGCCGAGCGCCGCGAGGTGCTCGCGCACCTCCTGCGCGATGAACTCGAAGAAGTTGACGACGTGGTCGGCCTTGCCCGGGAAGCGCTTGCGCAGCTCCGGGTTCTGCGTGGCGACGCCCACGGGGCAGGTGTCGAGGTGGCAGACGCGCATCATGATGCAGCCGGAGACGACGAGCGGCGCCGTCGCGAAGCCGAACTCCTCGGCCCCGAGCAGCGCGCCGACGATGACGTCGCGGCCGGACTTCATCTGCCCGTCGACCTGGACGACCACGCGGTCGCGCATGCCGTTGAGGCGGAGCGTCTGCTGCGTCTCGGCGAGGCCCAGCTCCCACGGCGTGCCCGCGTGCTTGAGCGAGTTGACCGGGCTCGCGCCCGTGCCGCCGTCGTGGCCCGAGACGAGGATCACGTCGCTCAGCGCCTTGGCGACGCCCGCCGCGACCGCGCCGATGCCCGACTGGCTGACGAGCTTCGTGTGGATCCGGGCGGACGGGTTCGCGCGCTTGAGGTCGAAGATCAGCTGCTTCAGGTCCTCGATCGAGTAGATGTCATGATGCGGCGGCGGCGAGATGAGGCCGACGCCCGCGGTCGCGTGGCGGGTGCGCGCCACCCACGGGTAGACCTTGCCGGGCGGCAGCTGCCCGCC
This sequence comes from Clavibacter capsici, assembly GCF_001280205.1. Classification (NCBI taxonomy): domain Bacteria; kingdom Bacillati; phylum Actinomycetota; class Actinomycetes; order Micrococcales; family Microbacteriaceae; genus Clavibacter; species Clavibacter capsici. The sequence goes on from NZ_CP012573.1 coordinate 1,818,255, forward strand.
CTCGCCGGGCTTGGCGCCCTGGGCGAGCTTGATCTGGATGTCGTCCGCGTGCGTGAGGTACATGCTCGTGACGCCGAAGCGCCCGGACGCGACCTGCTTGATGGAGCTGCGGCGCTCGGGGTCGAGCAGGCGCTCCACGTTCTCGCCGCCCTCGCCCGTGTTCGACTTGGCGCCGAGCCGGTTCATCGCGATGGCGAGCGTCTCGTGCGCCTCCTCGGAGATCGAGCCGTAGCTCATCGCGCCCGTGGAGAAGCGCTTCACGATGTCGCTGATGGGCTCGACCTCGTCGAGCGGCACGGGCGGACGCGTGCCCGTGCGCAGCTGGAACATGCCGCGCAGCGTCATGAGGTCCTTCGACTGCGCGTCGACCATCGACGTGTACTCGCGGAAGATGTCGTACCGGCGCGTGCGCGTGGCGTGCTGCAGCCGGAAGATCGTGTCCGGGTTGAACAGGTGCGGGGACCCGTCGCGGCGCCACTGGTACTCGCCGCCCGTCTGCAGGCGCTCGTGCGACAGCACGGCGCCGTCCGTCGGGTAGGCGCTGCGGTGGCGCGCGGCGTTCTCGGCCGCGATGACGTCGATGCCCACGCCGCCGAGGCGCGTGGTGGTGCCGGAGAAGTACTGGTCCACCAGGTCCTGCGACAGGCCGACCGCCTCGAAGCACTGCGCGCCGGCGTACGACGACACGGTGGAGATGCCCATCTTCGACATGATCTTCAGCACGCCCTTGCCGAGCCCCTTGATGAGGTTCCGCGTGGCCTTCTCCGCCGTGACGCCCGTGAGCATGCCGCTGCGGACGAGGTCCTCGCAGGACTCCATCGCCAGGTACGGGTTGACCGCGGACGCGCCGTAGCCGATGAGCAGCGCGATGTGGTGCACCTCGCGCACGTCGCCGGCCTCGACCACGATGCCGACCTTCATGCGGGTCTGCTTGCGGATGAGGTGGTGGTGGACGGCCGCGATCATGAGCAGCGACGGGATCGGCGCGAGATCGCGGTTGGAGTCGCGGTCCGACAGCACGATGAACTGCGCCCCGTGCTCGATGGCGCGGTCGACCTCGTCGCACATGGCGTCGATGCGCCGCTGCATGGCGAGCGGGCCGTCGTCGACGCGGTAGAGGCCGCTCACGATCGTGGTGGTGCGGCTGCCCGGCCGGTGGTCGATGTGGATGACCTTGGCGAGCTCGTCGTTGTCGATGACGGGGAAGTCGAGCACGACCTGCTTGGTGTGCTCGGGGCCGGCGTCGAGGAGGTTCCTCTGCGGGCCGAGGCCGAGGCGGAGGCTGGTGACGACCTCCTCGCGGATGGAGTCGAGCGGCGGGTTCGTGACCTGCGCGAACTGCTGCGTGAAGTAGTCGAAGAGCAGTCGGGGGCGCTGCGAGAGCACGGCGATGGGCGTGTCCGACCCCATGGCGCCGAGGGGCTCGGCGCCGACCTTCGCCATGGGCATGAGGAGCATCCGCACCTCCTCCTCCGTGTAGCCGAAGGTGCGCTGGCGGCGGACGACGGACGCGGGCGTGTGCACGACGTGCTCGCGCTCGGGCAGGTCGGCCAGGTGGATCCGGTTCCGGAGCCACTCGCCCCACGGCGCGCTCGCCGCGAGCTCGGACTTGATCTCGTCGTCCTCGATGATGCGGCCCGCCTCGGTGTCGACGAGGAACATCTTGCCGGGACGGAGGCGGCCCTTGCGGGCGATGCGCGCGGGGTCGATCTCGAGCACGCCGATCTCGCTGCCGAGCACGACCAGGCCGTCGTGCGTGACGAGGTACCGGCCGGGGCGCAGGCCGTTGCGGTCGAGGGTCGCGCCGACGAGCGTGCCGTCGGTGAAGGTGAGCGCGGCCGGGCCGTCCCACGGCTCCATGACCATCGAGTGGTACTCGTAGAAGTCACGGCGGGCGGGGTCGATGTCGGTCTGCTTCTCCCACGCCTCGGGGACCATCATCATCATCGCGTGCGGCAGGCTGCGGCCGCTGAGGCTGAGGAGCTCGAGCACCTCGTCGAAGGACGCCGAGTCGCTCGCGCCGGGCGTGACGACGGGCATCAGCGGCGCGAGGTCGCCGAGCAGCTCGGACTCGAGCTGGGACTGGCGGGCGCGCATCCAGTTGCGGTTGCCGGCGACGGTGTTGATCTCGCCGTTGTGCGCCATCATCCGCAGGGGCTGCGCGAGCGGCCAGGACGGGAACGTGTTCGTGGAGTACCGCGAGTGGACGATGGCGAGCTTCGAGGCGAAGCGCTCGTCGGAGAGGTCGGGGTAGAACGGCTCCAGCTGGAGCGTCGTGACCATGCCCTTGTAGACGAGAGTGCGCGAGGACAGGGAGATGAAGTAGGCGCCGAGCTCCCGCTCCGCGCGCTTGCGCAGGCGGAACGCCAGGCGGTCGAGGGCGAGTCCCGCGGGGCGCTCGGCGGCGTCGGCCGGCGCGTCGGACGCGAGGAACAGCTGACGGAACGCGGGCATGGCCTTGCGGGCCAGGTTGCCGAGGTGGGTCTGGTCGACGGGGACCTCGCGCCAGCCGAGCACGCGCAGGCGCTCGTCCCCGGCGATGCGCTCGATGCCGGCCTGCAGCTCGTCGCGCTCGGCGTCGTCGACGGGCAGGAAGGCCATGCCGACCGCGTACTCCCCCGTGGGCGGCAGGTCGAAGCCGACCACGCCGCGGAGGAACTCGTCCGGGATCTGGGTCATGATGCCGGCGCCGTCGCCGGTGCCCGCGTCGGATCCGATCGCGCCGCGGTGCTCGAGGTTCCGCAGCGCGTCGAGCGCGTTCACGATGATGTCGTGACCCGGGGTGCCGCGCAGGGTGGCCACCATGGCCAGGCCGCACGCGTCCTTCTCGAACGCCGGGTCGTAGAGGCCCTGCTTCGCGGGGAAGGAGCCGCCGGGAGGGGAGGTGGAGGAGAACGCCATGGGAACCGTCCTAGATGCACTGCGGAGGGACGTCGCTGGCCCTGTGGTGGGGACCGTCCCCTCGGGAGGGACGGTGACCGCGGGTGTGCCCGCGCTGGGGACTAGGCGCCGCGTCCGCTTGTGGCGGGGAGAGCGTGGGAGTCCGACCCGGTGGACGCTCGAGCGGCGTCGCCGTCGGTGAAGTCCGAATCCGTGTAGACAGAGTCTACCCCGCGCTCGCCGCCGTCCTTCCCCGCGGCCCGCCTGCGCGCGGCGACCTCGTCGGGGGTGCGCCCCGGGAGGTACGGGCCGGGCTCGCTGCCCACGTGGCGGCGGGTCTGCACGAGGAAGAGGACGAGGCCGACGGCGACCGCGAGGAAGGCGGCCCACACGTTCGTGCGGATGCCGAGGATGATCTCGCTCGGGTCGATGCGGATCGACTCGAAGACCATGCGGCCGAGGCCGTACCACATGAGGTAGACGGCGAGGCCGCGCCCCCACTGGAGGCGGACCGCACGGCCGAGCAGCATGATGAACAGGGCGCCGGCGACGTTCCAGACGATCTCGTAGAGGAAGGTCGGGTGGAAGAGCGTGCCCGCCGGGAGACCGGCCGGGAAGGCGGCGTTCGTCGGGTCGACCTCGAGGCCCCACGGCAGCGTCGTCGGGGTGCCGAAGAGCTCCTGGTTGAAGTAGTTGCCCATGCGGCCGGCGGCCTGCGCGAGCAGGAGGCCGGGGGCGAGCGCGTCGGCGAAGGTCCAGAAGCGGACGCCGGTCCACTTGGAGCCGAGCCAGACGCCGACGGAGCCGCCGATGAGCGCGCCGAAGATGGCGATGCCGCCCTCCCAGACGTAGAGGACGCGCCAGAGGTTCGCGCCCTCGTAGAAGTAGTCGCCGGGGTGGGTGAGCACGTGGAAGGCGCGGGCGCCGACGATGCCGAGCACCAGCGCGCACAGCGTGAAGTCGATGACCGTGCCGGACTCGACGCCGCGCGCCACCAGGCGGCGGTTCGTGAGGTACGCCGCGATGAGGATCCCGACGAGGATGCAGACCGCGTAGGCGTGGATGACGAAGGTGAGCGGGAGGTCGATGCCGAAGCCCTGGAGCCACGCCGTGACGTCGAACCGGGTGTCGGACGGATCCGGGCTGGGGATGCTCATCGGGGCGAACAACGGATGGCGCTCACTTTCGCAGGGGGATCGGCGGGCGCGGCGGGACCGCGGGCCGGGGCTACTGTAGCGCGGTTCCCCGCGCGAGATCGGCCGCGGCCCGGGCCACGCCGGGCACGCCGTCGTCGGCCAGGGCCGCCACGAGGGCGGAGCCGACGATGGCGCCGTCGGCGTAGCCGAGCACCTCGCGCACCTGGTCGCCCGTCGAGATGCCGATGCCCACGCATGCGCTCGTGGACCCCGCGTCGCGCAGGCGCGACACGAGGCCGCGCGCAGCCTGGTCGACGTCCTGGCGGGCGCCGGTGATGCCCATGGTGGAGACCGCGTACACGAAGCCGCGGCTGCGCTCGACCGCCTGGTGCAGGCGCGCCTCGCTCGAGGACGGCGCCGCGAGGAACACGCGGTCGAGGCCGGTGCGCTCGGAGGCGGCGAGCCAGTCGGCGCCCTCGTCCGGGATGAGGTCCGGCGTGATGAGGCCGGCGCCGCCCGCAGCGACGATGTCGTCCGCGAAGCGCTCGACGCCGTACTGCACGACGGGGTTCCAGTACGTCATGAGGAGGACGGGGGCGTCCACGCGCTGCGTGATCGCGTGCAGGGCGTCGAACCCGTCGCGGAGGCGGAAGCCCTGCGCGAGCGCGGTCTGCGTGGCGCGCTGGATGACGGGGCCGTCCATCACGGGATCGCTGTAGGGCAGGCCCAGCTCGATGACGTCGACGCCGTTCTCGACGAGCGCGACGGCGGCATCGATGCTCGTGGCGAGGTCGGGGAAGCCGACGGGCAGGTAGCCGACGAGCGCGCCGGACCCCTGCTCGCGGCGGAGCGCGATGGCCCGCTCGACGGGGCTCCCCGTGGGCGCGGCGGCGTGGGCGGCGCTCACGACTGCTCCGCCCCGGCGTCGATGAGGTCGAAGTAGGCGCCGGCGGTCTCCATGTCCTTGTCGCCGCGGCCGCTGAGGTTGATCAGGATGATCGACTCGGGGCCGAGCTCCTTGCCGAGCTCGAGCGCGCCGGCGAGGGCGTGCGCGGACTCGATGGCCGGGATGATGCCCTCGGTGCGGCTGAGGAGGCGGAGCGCGCTCATGGCCTGGTCGTCCGTGACGGGACGGTAGGTCGCGCGCCCGAGGTCCGAGAGCCAGGAGTGCTCCGGGCCGACGCCCGGGTAGTCGAGGCCCGCCGAGATGGAGTGCGAGTCGATGGTCTGGCCGTCCTCGTCCTGGAGGAGGTAGCTGCGCGCGCCGTGGAGCATGCCCGGGCGGCCCTTGGTGATGGTGGCCGCCGTGCGGGGGGTCTCCGCGCCGTCGCCGCCGGCCTCGAAGCCGTAGAGCGCCACGTCGGCGTCGTCGAGGAAGGCGTGGAAGATGCCGATGGCGTTGGATCCGCCGCCCACGCACGCGGCGACCGCGTCGGGCAGCCGGCCGGTGAGCGCCAGGACCTGCTCGCGCGCCTCCTCGCCGATGACCTTCTGCAGGTCGCGGACCATGGCCGGGAACGGGTGCGGGCCCGCGACCGTGCCGAAGACGTAGTTCGTGGTCTCGACGTTGGTGACCCAGTCGCGCATGGCGTCGTTGATGGCGTCCTTGAGCGTGCGGGAGCCCGAGCGGACCGGGACGACCTCGGCGCCGAGCAGGCGCATCCGCGCGACGTTGAGGGCCTGCCGCTCGGTGTCGACCTCGCCCATGTAGATGACGCAGTCGAGCCCGAACAGCGCGGCCGCGGTGGCGGTGGCGACGCCGTGCTGGCCCGCCCCCGTCTCGGCGATGATGCGCTTCTTGCCGATCTTCTTCGTGAGCAGGGCCTGGCCCAGCACGTTGTTGATCTTGTGCGAGCCGGTGTGGTTCAGGTCCTCGCGCTTGAGGATGATGCGCGCGCCACCGGCGTGCTCGGCGAACCGCGGCACCTCGGTGATGAGCGACGGCCGCCCGGTGTACGTGCGGTGCAGCTCCTGCAGCTCCTGGATGAAGGCCGGGTCGACCTTCAGCTCGTCCCACGCCTCCGACAGCTCGTCGAGCGCCGCGACGAGCGACTCGGGGACGTAGCGTCCCCCGAAGTCGCCGAAGTACGGGCCGGTCGCGCTGCGGAGGTCGGTCATGGGCGGATCTCCAGGAACTCGGTCAGGGTGCGGACGGGGTCGCCGGTGACGAGGGCCTCGCCCACGAGGACGACGTCCGCGCCGGAGCGGCGGTAGTGCGCCACGTCGTCGGCGGTCTTCACCGCGGACTCCGCGATGCGGATGACGCCGGACGGGATGGAGTCGGCCAGCGAGCCGAACAGGTCGCGGTCGAGCTCGAAGGTGGTGAGGTTGCGGGCGTTCACGCCGACGACCTGCGCGCCCAGGTCGAGCGCACGCGACACCTCCTCGGCGGAGTGGGTCTCGACGAGCGCGGTCATGCCGAGCTCGCCCACGAGCGCGTGCAGCTCGACGAGCGTCCTCTGGTCGAGCGCGGCGACGATGAGCAGGACGAGGTCGGCGCCGGACGCGCGGGCCTCGAGCACCTGATACGCCTCGCCGATGAAGTCCTTGCGGAGCACGGGGATGGACACCGTGTCGCGGACCTGCTCGAGGTCCTGCAGCGAGCCGCCGAACTTGCGGCCCTCGGTGAGCACGCTGATGGCGCTGGCGCCGCCGGTCTCGTAGCGGGACGCGAGGAGCGCGGGGTCGGGGATCTCGGCGAGGGCGCCGCGCGAGGGGCTCGAGCGCTTGACCTCGGCGATGATCTTGACGCGGTCGGCCGGCGCGAGCGCGCTCAGGACGTCGAGCGCGGCGGGCCGGGCGAGCGCCGCGGCCTCCACCTCGGCGAGCGGGCGGGTCTCGCGGCGGGTGGCCGCGTCCTCCAGGGCGCCGGCGAGCAGGTCGCCGAGCATCAGGAGTGCGCCTTCGTGGGCGAGGTGCGGTGGCCGTCGACGCCGAAGCCGAGCTTCTTCATGACGCCGCCGGTGATCCAGCCGAGGAGCACGACGACGGCGGAGATCCACACGACGGGCTCGATGGAGAAGCAGAAGGCGATGGTGCCGACCGTGAAGGCCACGAGCATGATGACGACAGCCGTCCAGGCCGCCGGCGAGTTGCCGTGGCCGGGTTCTGCGGACTCTGTGGACATGCGTGCTCCTCGTGGGTCGTACGGACGGGAATGGGTCGAGTCTACCCGGCGGCGTCGGGGCGGCCGTCGGCCTGGGGACGGCCTGCGGCGGCGTCCGGGCGGCCCGGATCGTCGTCGAAGGGAGCCGGGTCGGCCGTCGCGTCGTCGGCGTCTCCGGCCTCCCGGCGCGTCGGATCCGCGCCGCCGCTCAGGCTGTCCCACGCGGCGACCGGGTCCTCGCGCGGGACGATGCGCACGGCCGGGGCGGCCTCGGGTGCGTCGTAGCGCGAGCGGCCGGTGGGCCAGCGCGGGCCGGTGACCGCGACGAGGAGGCCCGTGAGCGCGGACGCGATGCCCGCGACGAGCGTGACGGGCCCCCAGGGCGTGGTGGTCCAGCTGACGACGAGGTCGGCGACGGGCGCGGATCCGGCGACGCCCGTGACGGTGGTGACCGCGGCCTCGCCGGCCTGCACCGGGCCGACGACGGCGGTCAGCGCCGTGAGCGCCACCGTCAGGCCGATGAGCGCCTGGAGCACCCCGAGCACGACGCGGAGCGCACGGCCCGCGATGGCGAGCGCGCCGGCGAGGGCGAGGCTGGAGAGCGCGAGCGCGCTGAGCGCGGGCGCGGCGACCTCGCCGGCGACCGGCACGAGCGCGGGCGCCTGGCCGCCGATGCGGAGCGTCGACCAGTCCTGCGACCAGCCGAGGAACGTCGCCGCGCTCGTGGCGAGCACGAGCAGGAGGGCGAGGGACTTCGTGCGGCGGGTGACGCGCATCAGCGCACGCGCCGCATGGCCTCGGCGACCGCGACGGCGCGCAGCGGCGCGGCGGCCTTGTTCTGCGACTCGAGGTACTCGGCGTCGGGGTCGGAGTCGGCGACCATCCCGCCGCCGGCCTGCACGTGCGCGACGCCGCCCACGATGGTGGCGGTGCGGATCGCGATGGCGAGGTCCGCGTCGCCCGCGAAGTCGAAGTAGCCGACCACTCCCCCGTAGACGCCGCGCTGCGCGGGCTCGAGCTCGTCGATGATCTGCAGCGCGCGCGGCTTGGGCGCGCCCGACAGCGTGCCGGCCGGGAACGTGGCGCGGAAGACGTCGATGCTCGAGACGCCGGGGCGGAGCGTGCCCTCGACCGAGCTCACGAGGTGCATGATGTGGCTGAACCGCTCGACCCGCATGAACTCCGTGACCTCGACGGATCCCGGGGCGCACGCCTTCAGCATGTCGTTGCGGGCGAGGTCCACCAGCATGAGGTGCTCGGCGCGCTCCTTCGGGTCCGCGAGCAGCGACTCCTCGTGCGCGAGGTCCTCCTCGGTGGTGCGGCCGCGGGGCCGGGATCCGGCGATGGGGTGCATGTAGACGTGGTCGTCGGTGACCGTGACGAGCGCCTCGGGCGACGAGCCGACGATCGAGTAGGGCGTGCCGTCCGCGTCCTCGAGCGTGAGCAGGTACATGTACGGGCTCGGGTTGAGCACGCGGAGGATGCGGTAGACGTCGATCGGGTCGGCCGTTGTCGGCTGGTCGAAGCGCTGCGAGACGACGACCTGGAAGACGTCGCCCTCGTGGATGTGGTGCTTGCTGCGCGCGATGGCCTCGTGGAAGTCGGCGGGCTGGGTGCGGAGCGTCGCCGACGGCTGGGCCTGGAGGTCGACCTCGGCGAGGAAGGTCTCCGACGGGCGCGCGAGGTCGGCCTGCATGCGGTCGAGGCGCGCCTGCGCGTCCGCCCACATGGCGTCCTCGTCGTCCACGCCGTCGTTGAGCGCGGTCGCGACGAGCGTGACCGTGCCGCGACGGTGGTCCAGCACCGCCAGCTCGGACACGAAGCTCAGGGCCTGGCCGGGCACGGGGACCTCGGCCGGCGGGCGGTCGGGCAGGCGCTCGATCTGGCGCACGGCCTCCCAGCCGATGAACCCCACGAGGCCTCCGGTGAGGGGCGGGAGGCCGGGGATGCGCGGCGTCTCCCAGCGCGCGTAGAGCGCGGCGAGGGCGGCCAGCGGGCCGTCGGGCGCGTCGTCGCCGAGGGCACGCCGGGCGTCGATGCCGTAGTCGAGCCAGCGGGCCTCGTCGCCCTGCTGGGTGAGGACGCCGAAGGACGAGACGCCCACGAAGGAGAAGCGGGTCCAGATGCCGCCCTGGCCGGCCGACTCGAGCAGGAAGCTGCCCGGGCGTCCCGCGGTGAGCTTGCGGTGCACGCCGACCGGCGTCTCGCCGTCCGCGAAGACCTCGCGGAGGACGGGGATCACGCGGTGGTCGGCGGCGAGGGCAAGGAAGGCCTCGCGCGTGGTGGTGCCGGGGGCGGAGGCGGCGGGGCGGGGGGACGCGGTCATGCGGTGGGCCCTTCGTCGGCGGCGGGGCGCGCGGCCTGGACGGGGTGGAGGTGGTCGGCGTCGAAGCACGTGCGCGTGCCGGTGTGGCAGGCCACTCCTACCTGGTCGACCTGGACGAGGACCGTGTCGCCGTCGCAGTCGAGCGCCGCGTCGCGCACGTACTGGGCGTGCCCGGAGGTGTCGCCCTTCCTCCAGTACTCGCTGCGGGAGCGGGACCAGAAGGTGACCCGGCCGCTGGTGAGCGTGCGGCGGAGCGCCTCGCGGTCCATGTAGCCGAGCATCAGCACCTCGCGCGTGTCGTGCTGCTGGATCACGGCGGGCAGCAGCCCGTCGTCGGCGAAGGAGGCGCGGGCGAGGATGCCGTCCACGTCGGGGAGGGCGACGGAGCCGCTCATCGTCGGACCACCTGACCGGCGTCCTGGAGGGCGCCCTTGACGTCGCCGATCGTGAACCGGCGGGAGTGGAAGACGCTCGCGGCGAGCACGGCGTCGGCGCCGGCCTCGATCGCGGGCGCGAAGTGGTCGAGCTCGCCCGCGCCGCCCGAGGCGATGACGGGCACGCGGCTCGCGGCGCGCATGGCGGCGACGAGCTCGAGGTCGAAGCCGTCGCGCGTGCCGTCGGCGTCGATGGAGTTGACGAGCAGCTCGCCCGCGCCGCGCTCGACGGCCTCGCGGGCCCAGGCGACGGCGTCGATGGTGGTGCGCGTGCGGCCGCCGTGCGTGGTGACGACGAAGCCGGACTCGGTGTCGCCGCGCGTCACGTCGAGCGAGAGGACGCAGACCTGCGCGCCGAACCGGTCCGCGATCTCGCCCACGAGATCCGGCCGCGCGATGGCCGCGCTGTTCACGCCGATCTTGTCGGCGCCGCTCGCGAGGAGGCGCGCCACGTCGTCGGCGCTCCGCACTCCCCCGCCGACCGTGAGCGGGATGAAGACCTGCTCGGCGGTGGCGCTCACGACGTCGTACATGGTCGAGCGGTCCTCGACCGTGGCGGTGACGTCGAGGAAGGTGAGCTCGTCGGCGCCCTGCTCGTAGTAGAGGCGCGCGAGCTCGACGGGGTCGCCCGCGTCGCGGAGGTCGAGGAAGTTGACGCCCTTGACGACGCGGCCGGCGGCCACGTCGAGGCAGGGGATGACGCGGACCGCGAGCTCGGCGGCGGGGCGGTCCGAGGCGGGGGCGGCCACGGTCAGATCCTGGCGGCGTGGATCGGGCTGACGAGGATGGCGCGCGCGCCCACCTCGTGCAGGCGGTCCATGATCTGGTTCGTGTCGTCGCGCGGCACCATCGAGCGCACGGCGACCCAGGCGGGGTCCTGCAGCGGCGAGATGGTGGGCGACTCGATGCCGGGCGTGATGGCCGTGGCCGCGTCGAGCAGGTCGAGCGGCACGTCGTAGTCCATGAGCACGTAGCGGCGCGCGACGAGCACGCCCTCGAGGCGGCGGAGGAGCGTGGCGGCGCCCGCCTTCTCCTCGGCGCCCGAGATGAGGACCGCGGTGGAGCGGAGGATCACGGGGCCGAAGATCTCGAGCCCGGCCTTGCGGAGCGTGGTGCCGGTCTCGACCACGTCGGCGATCGCGTCGGCGACGCCGAGCTGGATGGCGGACTCGACCGCGCCGTCGAGGCGGATGAGCTGCGCCTCGACGCCGTGCTCGCGGAGGAAGCCGCCGACGAGGACGGGGTAGCTGGTGGCGATGCGGACCCCCGCGAGGTCCGCGAGGTCCGCGAAGCGGCCGACGGGGCCGGCGAAGCGGAACGTGGATCCCGCGAAGCCGAGCTCCGCGGTCTCGGCGGCCTCGGACGCGGAGTCGATGAGGAGGTCGCGCCCGGTGATGCCGACGTCGAGCGCGCCGGATCCGACGTAGGTGGCGATGTCGCGCGGGCGGAGGTAGAAGAACTCGACGTCGTTGCGGGCGTCGAGGACGTAGAGCTCCTTCGGGTCGCGGCGGCCGGCGTACCCGGCCTCCGCGAGCATCTGGGCGGCGGTCTCGGCGAGCGAGCCCTTGTTGGGCACGGCGACACGGAGCATGGGGATCACTTCTTCCGGGGAGGGGGTCGACGGGTGACGGGGCGCGTCACAGATGTCGGCCGACGTCCTCCAGGGTGAGGCCGCGCGCGATCATCATGACCTGCACGTGGTACAGCAGCTGCGAGATCTCCTCGGCGGCGCGGTCGTCGGACTCGTGCTCGGCGGCCATCCAGACCTCGGCGGCCTCCTCGACGACCTTCTTGCCGATCGCGTGCACGCCGCCGTCGAGCTCGCGGACGGTGCCGGACCCCTCGGGCCGCTCGGCGGCGATGCGGGTGAGCTCGCCGAACAGGTCATCGAAGGTCTTCACGTGCTCCAGGGTACAGGCGTCCCGGGCGCCCGCCGGACGACGACGGGAGGCTGGGAGCGCGATGCTCCCGGCCTCCCGGTGGTGGTGCCGCTGCTGCGGCGGGCGGGTCGCTAGCCGACGCCCTGCAGGTCGATCACGAAGATCAGGGTGCGGCCGGAGAGGCGGTGGCCGCCGCCCGCGGGGCCGTAGGCGAGCTCCGGCGGCACGACGAGCTGGCGGCGTCCGCCGACCTTCATGCCGGGGATGCCCTGCTGCCAGCCGGCGATGAGGCTGCGGAGGGGGAAGCGCACGGACTGGCCGCGGCTCCACGAGGAGTCGAACTCCTCGCCGGACTCGAAGTCGACGCCGAGGTAGTGCACGTCGACCGTGTCGCCGGGCTGGGCCTCGGGGCCGTCGCCCACGGTGATGTCGGAGATGGTGAGCTCTGCGGGGGCCGGGCCGTCGACGGGCTCGACCTCGGGCTTGGTGGTGTCGGTCATGGATCCAGTCAAGCAGATCCGCGCCGGGCCCCCGTCAGTGCGCGTGGGTGTGCGCCTCGGCCGCGCGGCGCAGCTCGGCGATGGCAGCCTCGGGGTCGCCGCCGCGGAAGACGCCGGATCCGGAGACGAACGTGTCGGCGCCGGCCTCGGCCGCGCGGCCGATGGTCTCGACGTCTATGCCGCCGTCGACCTGGAGCCACACGTCGTGGCCCGACTCGCGGAGGCGGGAGCGGAGGGCGCGGAGCTTCGGCATGGTCTCGGGCATGAAGGACTGGCCGCCGAAGCCGGGCTCGACCGTCATCACGAGCACCTGATCGAACTCGGGGAGCAGGTCGAGGTAGTCGTCCACCGGCGTGCCGGGCTTCAGCGCGATCCCGGCGCGCGCGCCGATCTCGCGGAGGCGCCGGGCCAGCGCGACGGGCTCCCGCGTGGCCTCGGCGTGGAAGGTGACGCTCGCGGCGCCCGCCTCCGCGTAGCCGGGGGCCCAGCGGTCGACGTCGTCGATCATCAGGTGGATGTCGAGCGGGACCGGGGTCACCTCCTGGAGCCGCTGCACCATCGGCAGGCCGAACGTGAGGTTCGGCACGAAGTGGTTGTCCATGATGTCGACGTGCACGAGGTCGGCGGTGGCGAGGCGCTGGATCTCGCGCTCCAGGTTCGCGAAGTCGGCGGACAGGATGCTCGGTTCGATGCGGACGGGCATGCTCCCGACCCTACCGGCGGGTCAGCAGGGCGATGAACATGGCGTCCGTGCCGTGCCGGTGCGGCCAGAGCTGCACGCTGGATCCGCGGGTCGCGGCGTCGGGGTCGGCGTCCGGCAGCTCGAGGTCGCCGTCGGCCACCTCCTGCAGCACCGCGCGCGTGTCGAGCGCGGTCACGTCGGGGTGGCGCTGCAGCGCGGCCTGCACGATGGCGCGGGTTTCGGCGAGGTGCGGCGAGCACGTGACGTAGGCGAGGATCCCGCCGGGCGCCAGCGCGCCGATCGCCGAGTCGACGAGGCCGGCCTGGAGCGCGCCGAGGCCCGCGACGTCGCGCGGGGTCTTCCGCCAGCGCGCCTCCGGTCGGCGGCGGAGGGCGCCGAGGCCGCTGCACGGGGCGTCGAGGAGGATCCGGTCGAAGGCGCCCGGGTGCTCCTCCCCCACGGTCGTGCCGTCGGCCTCCCACACCTCGGTGTCGCCGGGGACGGCGCGCAGGGCGTCGCGGACGAGGCCGGCGCGCGCGGGGACGAGCTCGTTGGCGGTGAGCAGGGCGCCGGAGCGGCCGGCCTCCGCGGCGAGGAGCGCGGCCTTGCCGCCGGGACCCGCGCAGAGGTCGAGCCAGCGCTCGCCGGGGGTGACGGCGCGGGCGCGGCTGAGCGCGAGGGCGGCGAGCTGGGAGCCCTCGTCCTGCACGCGGACGCGGCCCTCGGCGACGCCGGGCGCGTCCATGGGGTCGCCGCCCTCGAGGTACGCCCCGACGGGCGAGAACGCCGCGGGCTGCTCGCCGGTCTCCTCGACGGTCGCGAGGCCGGGGAGCGCGACGAGGCTGACGGCGGGCGCGGCGTTGTCGGCGCGCAGCAGGTCCTCGAGCTCGTCGGCGCGGCCCTCGCGGGCGAGCGCCTGGCGGAGCGCGCGGAGCACCCAGAGCGGGTGCGAGTGCTCGAGGGCGAGCCGCTCGTCGTCGCTCGCGGCGCCGTCGAGCACGCGCTGCCGCCACTCGTCGGGCTCCGAGCGGGTGATCGTGCGGAGGACGCCGTTGACGAAGCCGGTGGCGGAGCGGGACCCGACCGCGCGCGCCATGTCGACGCCCTCGTTCACGGCCGCGTGGGTGGCCACGCGCATGCTGAGGAGCTGGTGCACGGACAGGCGCAGCACGTCGAGGATGGGCGCGTCGATCGCCGTCACCGGGCGGCCGGCGGCCAGCTCGATGACGCGGTCGTAGTAGCCGGACATGCGCAGGGTGCCGTAGGCGAGCTCCGTGGCGAGGGCCGCGTCCTGCGCGCTGAGGGCGGCGCGGCGGATCCTGACGGGCAGCAGCAGGTTCGCGTACGCGTCGGACTCGCGGACGGCGCTCACGACCTCGTACGCGACGCGACGCGCGGGGCTGACCGTGGTGGGGCCGCCCACGTCGGGGCGGTCGTCGGGACGGCGGCGGCCGCCTCCCGCGGGGCGGCGTCCGCCCGGTCGGCGGGCAGGGGATCCGGTGCTGTCGCTCATCGTGCGCTGACGTCCTTCGTCGTGGCCGTGCTCTCGCTCATCGTGCGGTGACGCCCTTGTCCGTCACTCCGCGCCACCAGTCGGCGGCGGGCATGGGGCTCTTGCCGGCGGGCTGCACCTCGAGGAGCTCGACGGGGTGGCTGGCGGTGCCGACGGCGACGCGGCCGTCGACCGCGGCGATGGCGCCGGGCGCGAGCGGGGCGGCGTCGCGCAGGGCGGCCGCGCGGTGGACCTTGAGGCGCACGTCGTCCACGGACGTGTGCGCGCCGGGCTCGGGCGTGACGCCGCGGATCCGGGCGAGCACCTCCTCGGCGGGGCGCGCCCAGTCGACGCGGCCGTCGTCGATCGTGGTCTTCGGCGCGAGCGTCGGCTCGCCCTCCTGGGGGCGGGCGACGGCCGTGCCCGCGGCGATCGCGTCCACCGTCCGCGCGAGCAGGTCGGCGCCCTGGACCGCGAGCGCGTCGAGCACGTGGCCGGCCGTCTCGTGGTCGCCGGTGGGCCGCTCCTCCATCGCGAGGACGGGCCCGGTGTCCATCCCGCGCTCCAGCTGGAAGACGCTCGCGCCCGTGACGCGCTCGCCCGCCATGATCGACCGCTGCACGGGGGCGGCGCCGCGCCACCGGGGCAGCAGCGAGAAGTGCAGGTTGATCCAGCCGCGCGCGGGCGTGGAGAGCAGCGGCTCGCGCACGAGGCCGCCGTACGCGACGATCACGCCGAGGTCGGCGCCGACCTCGGCGATGCGCGCGGTCGCCTCCTCGTCGAGCCGGTTCACGCGGAGCGTCGGGATCCCGAGGCGCTCCGCCTCCGCCGCGACGGGCGAGGGCGTGAGGACGCGCTTGCGGCCGAGCGGCGCGTCCGCGCGCGTGACGACGAGCGCGACGTCGTGGCCGGACGCGGCGAGCATCCGCAGCGAGGGCACGGCCGCGAGGGGCGTGCCGGCGAAGACGAGTCTCATGGCGGGGTCCTCACGGGGACGGCGAGCGGGGTGGTCGGGGTGGGCGGAGGCGACGGGTGCCGGGCCGGCGGGACCGGTCGGCGGGCGACGCCGCGCTCGAAGATCAGAACAGCCCCGTGTCGTCGAACCGTACACGGAGCGGGACCGTGGGCCGGAACCCGGTGCGGCCCGCGACGGGCTTCCGGCGGCTGGAGGCGTTGCGCACGACGGCCGCGCGGAGCTCGCGCGCCGCGTCGGGGCCGCTCGCGTAGTCGAGCCGGACGATGGCGCGCACGCGGCCCTGCTCGGTGGGCACGGGGCCGAGCACGTCGACCCCCGCGATCCCGTCGAGCCGCTCGACGGCGGCGCCGACCGCGTCCGGCAGCCCCTCCACGCTCGCGGCGCGCACGGCGGGCGGGAAGCGCAGCGCCCGGCGCTCGAGCAGCTCCTCGTGCGCGTAGCGCGGCTGCTGCCAGGTGGCGAGGGCGCGCGCGACCTGGCCGCCGACGCCCACGAGCATCACGGGCGCGCGCGGGGCGGCGAGGGCGGCGGCGTTGGACCACTGGCGCAGCACGTCCTCCCCCACCCGCAGGCTCTCGCGCGCGAGCATCCGCTCGCCGTCGAGCAGCAGGATCGCGCGGTAGCCGCCCGCGGCCACGGGCTCGGCGCCGCGCGTCGCGACCACGAGCCGCGAGTCCGCGTCGACCTCCTGCACGTGGCGCTCGCCGTCGGCCAGCACGACCTGCACGCCGGGGAACGCGCGGCCGAGCTCCTCGGCCGTGCGGCCCGCGCCGATGGTCACGAGGCGCAGCTCGTCGGATCCGCAGTTCGCGCACCGCCAGTCGCCCGCGAGGTGCCCGCACCAGCCGCACGTGGGCGTGCTCGTCGCGGTGGACATGCCGAGCGGACCCGTGCAGACGGTGCACCGCGCGGCCTGGCGGCACGCGCGGCACGCGACGAGCGGCGCGTAGCCGGGGCGGGCGACCTGGATGAGGACCGGGCCGTGCTCGACGGCGTCCTTCGCGGCGCGCCACGCGCCCGACGGGATCCGGGCCTGGCGGGCGAAGCCCTCGTCGCCCGTCTGCGACGTGGTGGGGATGACGCGCGGCGGCCGGTTCACGGCAGGCGAGACGGTGCCCAGGTAGCCGATCGCGACGAGGCGCTCCACCTCGGTGCTCCGCGAGTGCGCGAGCAGGACGAGCGCGGTCCCCTGCTGCCGGCTGCGGAGGAGCGCGACGTCCCGGGCGTGCGCGTAGGGGCTCAGCGGCTCCGCGTGCAGCGGGTCGCCCTCGTCCCACATCGCGACGAGGCCGAGGCGCGGCGCGGGCGCGTAGACGGCCGAGCGGTTGCCGACGACGATGCGGGGCGCGTCGCCGAGCCCCGCGAGGAAGGACCGGTAGCGGTCGGGGCCGGACTGGCGCGCGTCGGTGCGCAGCACGGATCCCGCCGGGGCGTGCGCCGCGAGGGCGGCCTCGAGCTGGTCCTGGTCGCGGTAGTCGGGCACGACGAGGACGCTGCTGCGCCCGGACGCGAGGACGCGCGCCGCGGCCTGCGCGAGCGTGACGGCCCAGCGCCCGGCCCAGGCGCCGCCCGGCAGCTCCACGACCTCGGGGATCGCGTCGACGGCCGCGCGACCGGATCCGTCGACCACCGCGTCGAGCGTGCCGGGCGCGTAGCCGTCGATGGGCGGGAGGGCATCCGGGGCGATGTCGGCGGGGGCCGCGGCCGGGTCGGCGCCGGCCGGCTCCGCGTCGGCGTCCGCCATGGCCGCGAGGTGCGCCTTCTCCACGCGCACCTGCCGCGGCGGCACGGCGAGCCGGATCACGTCGGACGCGGTCCCGGCCTGCCGGTCGGCGACCTCGCGCGCGAGCGTCCAGATCTCGGGGCGCAGGACGGGCAGCGGCGACACGACCTGCTCGACCTCGCTGAGCGCACCGTCGTACCCCTGCCCGTCGCCCATCTCGACGACGTAGCCGTCGGCCACCCGTCCCGCCGAGCGCAGCGGGACCCGCACGCGGACGCCGGGCACGCACGTCGCCCGCAGCTCCTCCGGCACCGCGTAGTCGAACAGCCGGTCGAGCTGCGGCAGCGGCGAGTCGACCATGACGCGCACGACGGGCGGGCGGTCCGGCGCGCCCGCCTGGTCGGGGGCGGCGGTGCCGAGGTCGCCGGCCGCCGCATCCGCCGCCGTCAACGCGCTCCCCCGCTCACGCGGCGGGCCGTGCGGCTGGGCGCGTCAGAGGCCCGCGGCGCTCTGCAGGTCGGCGACACGGTCGAGCGCCTCCCAGGTGAAGTCCGGCAGCTCGCGGCCGAAGTGCCCGTAGGCGGCGGTCTGCGCGTAGATGGGGCGGAGCAGGTCGAGCCGCTCCACGATGGCCGCGGGGCGCAGGTCGAAGACCTCGCGGATGGCGCGGACGATGCGCTCCTCGGGCACGTGGGCCGTGCCGAACGCCTCGACGTACAGGCCGACCGGCGCGGCCTTGCCGATCGCGTACGCGACCTGCACCTCGAGCCGGTCGGCGAGGCCCGCGGCGACGGCGTTCTTCGCGACCCAGCGCATGGCGTACGCGGCGCTGCGGTCGACCTTCGACGGGTCCTTGCCGCTGAACGCGCCGCCGCCGTGCCGGCTGAAGCCGCCGTAGGTGTCGACGATGATCTTGCGACCCGTGAGCCCGGCGTCGCCCTTGGGTCCGCCGATCTCGAACTTGCCCGTGGGGTTGATGAGCAGGGTCGCGTCGCGCGAGTCGAGCTCGATGCCGATCTCCGCGGCCTGCGCGAGCACCGGGCGGATGACGTGCTCGGCGACCTCGCGGCGGAGGTCCTCCTGCGAGACCTGCGGGCCGTGCTGCGTGGAGAGGACGACGGTGTCGACCGTGCGCGGGACGAGGCCGTCGTAGCCGATGGTGACCTGCGTCTTGCCGTCCGGCCGGAGGTACGACAGCTCGCCCGAGTGGCGGACCGCCGCGAGGCGCTCCGCGAGGCGGTGCGCGAGGTAGATCGGCAGCGGCAGGAAGACGGGGGTGTCGCGCGACGCGTAGCCGAACATGAGGCCCTGGTCGCCGGCGCCCTGGAGGTCGTGCGCGTCGGCGGGCGCGGATCCCGAGCGGGACTCGTACGAGCGGTCGACGCCCTGCGCGATGTCGGGCGACTGGGCGCCGATGGACACCGTCACGCCGCAGTTGCTGCCGTCGAAGCCGACCTCGGAGGAGTCGTAGCCGATGTCCCGGATGCGGTCGCGCACGATCTGCGGGATGTCGACGTAGCCCGAGGTGGTGACCTCGCCGGCCACGTGCACGAGGCCCGTGGTGACGAGCGTCTCGACGGCCGCGCGGCTCGTCGGGTCCTGCGCCAGGAGCGCGTCGAGGATGCTGTCCGAGATCTGGTCGCAGATCTTGTCGGGATGGCCCTCGGTGACGGACTCGGAGGTGAACAGGCGCAGGTCGGTCACGGGTGGCTCCAGGGGATCGCGTGGTCGCGCGCCGTTCGCTACTGCGGCGTCGGCTGGCCCACTACGTCGAGAATTCGATGGGCGACCTGCTCCTTCGAGCCGGAGGCCTCGGCCAGTGTATCGCCGGACCTCCCGAGCACCGTGATCGTGTTGCCCTCCGTGGCGAACCCCTGCGACCACCCGACCCTGTTGAGGACGAGCAGGTCGCAGCCCTTCCGCGCCAGCTTCTCGCGGCCGATCCGGAGCAGCTCGGCCGGGTCCTCCTCGGTCTCGGCCGCGAAGCCCACGACCACGCGACGCGTGCCGTCCGCGCGCGGCTGGGCGGCGTCGGCGGCGAGCCGCTGCAGGACGTCCGGGTTCCGCACGAGCTCGACGGAGAGCGCGTCGCCCGCCTGCTCCTTCTTGATCTTGCCCGCGGAGACCGCGACGGGGCGGTAGTCGGCGACGGCCGCCGCCATGATCACGACGTCGGCGTCCTCGGCCTCGCGGACCATGGCGTCCGACAGCTCTAGGGCGGTGGAGACGGGCACGACGCGGACGCCGGCGGGCGCGGGCACCTCGAGGTGCGCGGCGACGAGCACGACGTCGGCGCCGCGGTCGCGCGCGGCGACGGCGAGGGCGACGCCCTGCCGGCCGGAGGAGCGGTTGCCGAGGAAGCGCACGGGATCCAGCGGCTCGCGCGTGCCGCCCGCGGAGACCACGACGCGCCGGCCCTCGAGGTCGCGGCCCCCGGGGCGGACGGCGGCGAGGGCCGCGGCGATGACGTCCTCCACCTCGGCCATGCGGCCGGGCCCGGAGTCGGTGCCGGTGAGGCGCCCCGAGGTGGGGCCGACGAGCGTGGCCCCGCGGGAGCGCAGGATGGCCGCGTTGGCCTGGGTCGCGGGGTGCTGCCACATCTCGGTGTGCATCGCGGGCGCGACGACCAGCGGCGCGCGGCTGGCGAGGATCGTGGTGCCGAGCAGGTCGTCCGACAGGCCGAGGGCCATGGCGGCGAGCGTGTGCGCGGTGGCCGGCGCGACGACGATGAGGTCGGCTTTCTGGCCCAGCGCCACGTGGCGGACCTCGGAGACCCCGTCGTAGAGGTCGCTCGTGACCGGGTTCCGGCTCACGGCCTCGAGCGTCGGCTTCCCGACGAAGCGGAGCGCGGCCTCGGTGGGCACGACGTGCACGTCGTGGCCGAGGAGCACGAGGCCCCGGACCACGCCGACGGCCTTGTAGGCCGCGATGCCGCCCGTGATCCCCACGACGACCATCACGCGGCGGCGCTCCGGGGCTCGGTGGCCGGGAGGGCGTGCGGCGTGCGGTCGGCGGGGGGCATCCGGGACGGCGGGCGGCTAGGAGGCCGCGGGCTCCACGATGGGCGTGGCGACGAGCTTGTCCTCGTTGATCTCGTGCATGGCGACCGAGAGGGGCTTGTCGTCGATGGTGGAGTCGACGAGCGGTCCGACGTTGTCGAACAGGCTGCCCTCGTGCAGGTCGGCGTAGTAGTCGTTGATCTGACGGGCCCGCTTGGAGGCGAAGATCACGAGCGCGTACTTCGAGTCGACCTTCGAGAGGAGCTCGTCGATGGGCGGGTCGATGATGCCCTGGGTCTTGTCAACCATGGATGTGCCGCTTCCTCATTGCATGGAAGAAGGCCGCTCGGGTCCGCATCACGGACCGACGGCCTTCCTGGATCTCATCAAGTCTACGACCTCGCGCGCCGCCTCCGCGACATCGCGGTTCACGACGAGGTGGTCGAACTCGTCCTGGGCGGCCAGCTCGACCTTCGCGGTGTCGAGTCGGCGCTGCTGCTCCTCGGGCCCCTCCGTGCCGCGACCGACCAGGCGGCGCACGAGCTCCTCCCAGGTGGGCGGCAGCAGGAAGACGAGCCGGGCCTCGGGCATCGCGGCCCTCACCTGGCGCGCGCCCTGGATGTCGATCTCGAGCAGCACGCTGCGGCCCTCGGCCAGCGCGGCGTCGATGGGCGCGCGCGGCGTGCCGTAGCGGTGCGCGTTGTGCACCGTGGCCCACTCGAGCAGCTCCTCGTGCTCGACCATGCGGTCGAACTCGGCGTCGGAGACGAAGTAGTAGTTGACGCCCTCGACCTCGCCGGGACGCGGCGCGCGCGTGGTGGCGGAGACGGAGAGCAGCACGTCGGGCTCGTTCTCGCGGATGAAGGTGGACACGGTCCCCTTGCCGACCGCGGTCGGCCCCGCGAGCACCACGAGGCGGCTGGGCTCCACGATCTGCTTCGCCGCCTGCCAGTCCTCGAGGAACCGGGTGAGGCGCACGCGCTGGTGCACGCCGAGGCCGCCGAGGCGCTTGGCGGTGGAGATGCCGAGCTCGCCGAGGATCCGCTCGAGCTTGGTGGGCCCGATGTTGGGGATGCTCGTGAGGAACTCGGTGACGCGGAGGGTGGCCTCGGCGCGGCGGGCGGGATCCGCGGAGGCGTCGAGCACGCCGAGCGGCGTCCGCTCCCCCGTCACGATGTCGTGCTTCACCTCGGCGCGGGCCCGGCGCGCGGCGACCGCGGCCTGGGAGGCGGCGACGCGGTCGACCTCGGGTGGTTCGGGCCTCATGGCAGCACCTCTTCGAGTCGTCCGGCGTGGTCGGTGACGGCCTCCGCGACACGCCGTGGCCCAGTCGCGAGGATACTCCGGGACGCGCTCGCGATCACAACGCCGGCGGCGGGGCCGAACAGCTTCCGGACATCGCCGAGCAGCGCGCCCTGGTGGCCGAAGCCGGGCGCGAGGATCGGCGTGCGCGTGAGCTGCGCCAGGTCGAGGCCGGCATCGGCGGCGTCGACGGTCGCGCCGATCACCAGGCCGAAGGCGCCGGGGTCCGCGCCCGGGTCGCCGAGCGGGCCGTTGGCGGCGACCGCGGCGTCCTGGATCCCGCGCGCGACCGTGCGGCCGGCGCCGGCGGATCCGTCGTCGGGCAGGAGCGCGCTCTGGAGCTCGCGCGCCTCCGGGTTCGAGGTCGCGGCGAGGACGAAGACCCCCGCGCCCCCGGTCTCGGCCGCGGCGCGGACGCCGTCGAGGGATCCCACGCCCGTGTAGGCGGTGAGGGTGACCGCGTCGGCGCGCAGCGGGCTGTCGGGCGCGAGCCAGGCGGCGCCGTACGCGTCGACCGTGGAGCCGATGTCGCCGCGCTTGGCGTCGGCGATCACGAGGAGGCCGGCGTCGCGCGCGGCGGCGAGCACGCGCTCGAGCGCGGCGTACCCCGCGGATCCGTGGCGCTCGAAGAACGCGACCTGCGGCTTGACGATGCCGGCACGTCCGGCGGTCGCCTCGACCACGCGCAGGCCGAACTCCTCGAGGCCGCGCGCGTCGTCGGCGAGGCCCCACGCGTCGAGCAGCGACCGGTGCGGGTCGATCCCGACGCAGAGGTGCCCGCGCTCGCGGAACGCGCGGGCGAGGCGCGCGCCGAACGGCGGGGCGACCGCAGCCGCCCCGCCGTCGGCGGTCGTCACCTGCGGGCCTCGCGGGCGATCGCGTAGTCCTGCAGGCTCGTCACGTCGAAGCCGGCGCGGATGGCGTCGAAGGACGCGACCGCGGCCGTGAGCTGCGCGATGGTCGTGAACAGCGCCTTGTCCGCCGCGACGGCCGCCGCGCGGATCTCGTAGCCGTCGGCGCGGGCCGTGCGGCCGGAGGGCGTGTTGATGACCACGTCCACCTCGTCGCGGTTGATGAGGTCGACGATCGACGGCGAGTCGCCCGCGGCGGGCTCCTCGCTGTACTTCCGGACGACGCGCGCCTGGATCCCGTTGCGGCTGAGGATCTCCGCCGTGCCCGCGGTCGCGAGCACCTCGAAGCCGAGCTGCTGGAGGCGGAGCACCGGCAGCACGATGGAGCGCTTGTCGCGGTCGGCGACCGAGACGAACACGGTGCCCGAGAGCGGGAGGCCGCCGAACGCCGCCTCCTGGCTCTTCGCGAACGCGCGGGGGAAGTCGCGGTCGATGCCCATGACCTCGCCCGTGGAGCGCATCTCCGGGCCGAGCACGGAGTCGACGATCAGGCCGTCCTTCGTGCGGAACCGCTTGAAGGGCAGCACGGCCTCCTTCACGGCGACGGGCGAGTCCATCGGGACGTCGGAGCCGTCGCGCTCGGGCAGGAGGCCCGAGGACTTGAGCTCCTGGATGGACGTGCCGACCATGACGAGCGACGCCGCCTTCGCGAGCGGGATGCCGAGCGCCTTGGAGACGAACGGCACCGTGCGGCTCGCGCGCGGGTTCGCCTCGAGGACGTAGAGCACGCCCGCGCCGACCGCGAACTGCACGTTGAGGAGGCCGCGCACGCCCACGCCCTCGGCGATGGCGCGCGTGGCGTCGACGACCTGCTGGATCTGGCCGCGGCCGAGCGTCACGGGCGGGAGGGTGCAGCTCGAGTCGCCCGAGTGGATCCCGGCCTCCTCGATGTGCTCCATGACGCCGCCGACGTACAGCTCGGTGCCGTCGTAGATGGCGTCGATGTCGATCTCGATGGCGTCGTCGAGGAACCGGTCGATGAGGAGGGGCTTGCCCTCGCCGATGATCCCCTGGTCGGCCATGCGCAGGAAGTAGTCGTGCAGCGTGGCGGTGTCGAACACGATCTCCATGCCGCGGCCGCCGAGCACGTAGCTCGGGCGGACGAGCACGGGGTAGCCGATCTCCTCCGCGACGACGACGGCCTCGTCGATGGCGGTGGCCGTGCCGTTGCGCGGCGCGACGAGCCCGGCCGCGTCGAGGATGCCGGAGAACAGGCCCCGCTCCTCCGCGAGGTCGATGGCCGACGGGCTCGTGCCGAGGATCGGGACGCCCGCGGCCTCGAGGCCCTTGGCGAGCCCGAGCGCCGTCTGCCCGCCGAGCTGCACGACGACGCCGACGAGCTCGCCCGCCTGCTGCTCCGCGTGCACGATCTCCAGCACGTCCTCGAGCGTCAGCGGCTCGAAGTAGAGCCGGTCGCTCGTGTCGTAGTCGGTGGAGACGGTCTCCGGGTTGCAGTTGATCATGATCGTCTCGAGGCCCGCGTCGGACAGCGCGAAGGACGCGTGCACGCACGAGTAGTCGAACTCGATGCCCTGGCCGATGCGGTTCGGGCCTGAGCCCAGGATGATCACCTTTCGGCGGTCGGAGGCGGCGACCTCCGTCTCGGAGTCGTAGCTGGAGTAGTGGTACGGCGTGAGCGCGGGGAACTCGCCCGCGCAGGTGTCGACCGTCTTGTACACCGGGCGGATGTCGGCCGCGTGGCGCGCGTCGCGCACCTCCTGCTCGGTCAGGCCGCGGATCTCGGCGATCTGCGCGTCCGAGAAGCCGTGGTCCTTGGCCTCGCGCAGCGTCAGCGCGTCGAGCTCGTCGGCGTCGCGCACCGCGTCCGCGACCTCGTTGATGAGCACGATCTGGTCGATGAACCAGGGGTCGATCTTCGTGGCGTCGAAGACCTGCTCGGCGGTCGCGCCCGCGCGGAGCGCCTGCTGCACCGTGACGATGCGGCCGTCGGTGGGCGTGCGGCTCACCTCGAGCAGCTCGTCGACCGAGCGATCCTCGGGGCCCCAGTGGAAGGACGATCCGCGCTTCTCGAGCGAGCGCAGCGCCTTCTGCAGGGCGGTGGAGTAGTTGCGGCCGATGGCCATGGCCTCGCCCACCGACTTCATGGTGGTGGTGAGCTCGGCGTCGGCGGCCGGGAACTTCTCGAACGCGAAGCGCGGCACCTTCACGACCACGTAGTCGAGCGTGGGCTCGAAGCTCGCGGGCGTGACCTTGGTGATGTCGTTGGGGATCTCGTCGAGGCGGTAGCCGATGGCGAGCTTCGCGGCGATCTTCGCGATCGGGAAGCCCGTGGCCTTCGACGCGAGCGCGCTGGAGCGGGAGACGCGCGGGTTCATCTCGATGACGATGAGGCGGCCGTCCGTCGGGTCCACCGCGAACTGGATGTTGCAGCCGCCCGTGTCGACGCCCACTCGGCGGATGATGTCGATGCCGATGTCGCGCATGTGCTGGTACTCGCGGTCGGTGAGCGTGAGCGCCGGGGCGACCGTGATCGAGTCGCCCGTGTGCACGCCGACCGGGTCGACGTTCTCGATGGAGCAGACGACGACCGTGTTGTCGGCCGTGTCGCGCATGAGCTCGAGCTCGTACTCCTTCCAGCCGAGGATCGACTCCTCGAGGAGCACCTCGGTGGTGGGGCTCGACTGCAGGCCGTCGGCGACCATGCGCTCGAGCTCGGCGCGGGTGTGCGCGAAGCCCGAGCCGAGGCCGCCCATGGTGAAGGACGGGCGGATCACGAGCGGGTAGCCGAGGTCCTCGGCGTACTCCACGGCCTGCTCGAGCGTCTTCGCGACGTGCGAGCGGGCGACGTCGGCGCCGGACTCGATGACGAGGTCCTTGAAGAGCTGGCGGTCCTCGCCCTTCTGGATGGCCTCGACCTTCGCGCCGATGAGCTCCACGCCGTGCTTGGCGAGGATGCCGAGCTCGTCGAGCCGGATGGCCGCGTTAAGCGCGGTCTGGCCGCCGAGCGTGGGGAGCACCGCGTCCGGCTTCTCCTTGATGATGATCTTCTCGAGCACCTCGCTCGTGATCGGCTCGATGTACGTCGCGTCGGCGAAGCCCGGGTCGGTCATGATCGTGGCCGGGTTCGAGTTCACGAGGATGACGCGCACGCCCTCCTCGCGGAGCACGCGGCAGGCCTGCGTGCCGGAGTAGTCGAACTCGGCGGCCTGGCCGATGACGATCGGCCCGGAGCCGATGACGAGGACGCTGTTGATGTCGTCGCGCTTGGGCATTACACGGTCTCCTCAGGGGTCGCGGCGGATGCGGGGGCGTCGCCCGCGGCGTGGATCAGCTCGACGAACCGGTCGAAGAGGTACGACGAGTCGTGCGGGCCGGCGGCCGCCTCCGGGTGGTACTGGACGCTGAAGGCGGGGATGTCGAGGCAGTTGAGCCCCTCGACCACCTGGTCGTTGAGCGAGACGTGGCTCACCTCCGCGCGGCCGAAGCCGGCGGGGCTGTCCACGGGGCCGTCGAGCGGCGCGGAGACGGCGAAGCCGTGGTTCTGGCTCGTGATCTCGACGCGGCCGGTGCGGCGGTCGAGCACGGGCTGGTTGATCCCGCGGTGGCCGAACGGCAGCTTGTAGGTGTCGAAGCCGAGGGCCCGGCCGAGGAGCTGGTTGCCGAAGCAGATCCCGAAGAACGGGATGCCCTTGCGGAGCACGTCCTGCAGGAGCTCGACGTGGTACTGCGAGGCCTCGGGGTCGCCGGGGCCGTTGGAGTAGAAGACCGCGGTGGGCGCGAGCTCGGCGAGCTCCTCGGTCGTGATCGACTGCGGCACGACGTGGACGTCGAGGCCGCGGGCCGCGAGGTGCTTCACCGTCGCGGTCTTGATCCCGAGGTCGAGCACCGCGACGGATCCGATGCGCTCGCCGACGGCCGGGATCGTGTACGTCTCCTGCGTGGAGACCTCGGCGGAGAGGTTGCGCCCGGTCATGTCGGGCGCCTGCCGCACCTGGGCGAGCTGCTCCTCGTCGCCGAGCGCGAAGGCCTCGCCGGAGAAGACGCCGGCGCGCATGGCGCCCTCGTCGCGGATCCGGCGCGTGACGGCCCTGGTGTCGATGCCGGAGATGCCCACGACGCCCTGGGCGACGAGGTCGTCCTCGAGCGTCCGGGTGCCGCGGAAGTTGGAGACGACGCGGGAGGGATCGCGGACGACGTAGCCGGCGACCCAGATGCGGCGCGACTCCATGTCGTCGTCGTTCATGCCGGTGTTGCCGATGTGCGGCGCGGTCTGGAGCACGATCTGGCCCGCGTAGGACGGGTCGGTGATCGTCTCCTGGTAGCCGGTCATGCCGGTCGCGAAGACGGCCTCGCCGAGCGTGGTGCCGCGGGCGCCGTACGCGCGTCCGACGTACCTCCGTCCGTCCTCGAGCACCAGGACAGCTGGTTCGTGTCGTGCCATGTCGGTCACTTCCCTTCGTTGTCGTCGTCGTGCGCGAGGCGCGGGATCCGCTGGAGGGCGTCGACGAGCGCGGTCTTCTCGCGCGGGTCGATCACCCGGAGGTACGTGTCGACCGCGGTGCCGGCGGCCTCGTCGAGGATCCAGGTGACGGCCACCAGGCCGCCCTCCTCCACGACGCGGTCGATCGCGTAGGTCGCGAGGCCGGATCCGGTGATGCGGTCGGCGGGCACGAGCACCTCGCGCTCGCCGTCGATGGCGAGCACGAGCCCGGCGTCGTGCACGCGGGCCGCGGCGCGCCCCCGGAAGCCGAGGGGGCGGACGGTGAGCCGGTCGAGCGGCTCGCCCGCGGTGGTCGTCGCGACGTAGAGCACGTCGACCTCGAGGGCCGGCGCGCCGAGCCCGGCGGGCGGGCGCGGCGGCTCGGGCAGCGCGCGCTGGCGTCGGCGGCGTGCGCGCCAGCCGAGCACCATGAGCGCGAGGAGCAGGAGGAGGAGCGCGATCACGGTGACCGCGGGCCCGGTGCGGTCGCTCATGCGCGTCCCGCCGGGGCGTCGGATGCGGCGTCGCGCGCGTCGGCGTCCGCGCGGTCGCGGAGGACGGCCGCGCGGGCGACCTGCTCCCGGTCGACGAGCGCGCCGTCGAGCACGGTCGGGTAGCCGCGGTGCAGGGTCGCGACGACGCGGCCGGGCAGCGTCATCTCCAGGTACGGCGAGTTGCCGCTCAGCCCGCCGAGGTCGTCGCGGCCGAAGACGCGCGACGCGGACGGGTCGTAGAGCGTGACGTCGGCCGGGGACCCGGCCTCGAGCGCGTGCCCGTGCTCGGCGAGGCGGCCGATGCGCGCGGGCGCGTGCGACATGACGCGCGCGACGCCCTGCCAGTCGAGGAGCCCCGTGTCGACCATCGCGAGCTGCACCACCGAGAGCGCCGACTCGAGGCCGACCATGCCGAACGCGGCCGCGTCCCACTCGCAGTCCTTGGCCTCCGTCGGGTGCGGCGCGTGGTCGGTGGCGACCACGTCGATCGTGCCGTCGGCGAGCGCGGCGCGGAGGGCCTCGACGTCCTCGCGGCGGCGCAGCGGCGGGTTCACCTTGTAGCGCGCGTCGTAGCCCGCGACCAGGTCCTCGGTGAGGAGCAGGTGGTGCGGCGTGACCTCGGCGGTGACGTCGACCCCGCGGGCCTTGGCCCAGCGGATCACGTCGACGGAGCCGGCGGTGGAGACGTGGCAGACGTGCAGGCGGGATCCGACGTGCTCGGCGAGCAGCACGTCCCGCGCGATGATCGACTCCTCGGCCACCGCGGGCCAGCCCGTGATGCCGAGCTCGCCGGACAGCGCGCCCTCGTTCATGGTGGCGCCCTCGGTGAGGCGCGGGTCCTGCGCGTGCTGGGCGATGACGCCGTCGAACGCCTTCACGTACTCGAGCGCGCGGCGCATGAGCAGCGGGTCGGAGACGCACTTCCCGTCGTCGGAGAAGACGCGGACGGCGGCGCGGCTCGCGGCCATCGCGCCGATCTCGGCCATGGACTCCCCCGCGAGCCCGACCGACACGGCGCCGATGGGGCGGACGGTCGCGTACCCGGCCGCGTCGCCGAGCGCCTTGACCTGCTCGACCACGCCCGCCGTGTCCTGCACGGGCATGGTGTTGGCCATCGCGAAGACCGCGGTGAAGCCGCCGAGGGCCGCCGCACGGGATCCCGTGAGCACGGTCTCGCTCTGCTCGTAGCCGGGCTCGCGCAGGTGCACGTGCAGGTCGACGAGGCCGGGAAGCGCGACGAGGCCGTCGGCCTCGATGACGTGCGCGCCGTCGGGCGTCGCGAGGTCGGGCCCGATCTCGCGGATCAGCCCGTCGGCGACGAGGATGTCGGCGCGCTCGCCCGAGGGCAGGGTCGCGCCGCGGATCAGGTGGGCGTCGTCGTGGATCGTGTCGTTCTGGGTCATCGGTCGGCCTTCCCGTCGCCGGACAGCAGGAGGTAGAGGACGGCCATGCGCACCGAGACGCCGTTGGCGACCTGCTCGCGCACCGTGGACCTCTCCGAGTCGGCGGCGGCGGCGGATATCTCGAGCCCGCGGTTCATGGGCCCCGGGTGCATGACGATCGTATCGGGCCCGAGGAGCGCGAGCCGCGCGTCGTCGAGGCCCCAGATGCGCGCGTACTCGCGCGGGTTCGGGAAGAAGGCGGCGCGCATGCGCTCGGCCTGGATCCGGAGCATCATCACCGCGTCGGGCTCCCCCTCGACGAGCGCCGCGTCGAGGTCGTAGCGGACCTGCACGGGCCAGGACCCCACGCCCACCGGCACGAGCGTGGGCGGGGCGACGAGCGTGACCTCGGCCCCGAGCGTCGTGAGCAGCCACGCGTTCGAGCGCGCGACGCGGGAGTGCAGCACGTCGCCGACGATGACGACGCGCGTGCCGTCGAGGCCCTTGCCGCGCGCGGCGGGTCCGTGCAGCCGGCGGCGGATGGTGAACGCGTCGAGGAGCGCCTGCGTGGGGTGCTCGTGCGTGCCGTCGCCCGCGTTGACGATGCCCGCGTCGATCCAGCCGCTGCCGGCGAGCGTGTGCGGCGCGCCCGAGGACGGGTGGCGGACGACCACGCCGTCGGCGCCCATCGCCTGGAGGGTCTGCGCCGTGTCCTTGAGGCTCTCGCCCTTGGAGACGCTGGATCCCTTGGCGCTGAAGTTGATGACGTCGGCCGAGAGGCGCTTGGCCGCGGCCTCGAACGAGATGCGCGTGCGGGTGGAGTCCTCGAAGAAGAGGTTGACGACCGTGCGGCCGCGGAGCGCGGGGGTCTTCTTGATCTCGCGCGTGCCGACGTCGGCCATGTCCTCGGCCACGTCGAGGATGCGGACGGCCTCGTCGCGCGACAGGTCGCGGGTGGAGAGCAGGTGCCTCACGAGCGCGCCTCCCCCTCGTCGTCCGGACCCTGGATGGTCACGGCGTCCTCGCCGTCGATCTCGTCGAGCCGCACGAAGATCCGCTCGGCCAGGCTCGACGGCAGGTTCTTGCCCACGAAGTCGGCGCGGATGGGGAGCTCGCGGTGGCCCCGGTCGACGAGCGCGG
The DNA here is from genome assembly GCF_001280205.1 of Clavibacter capsici. Classification (NCBI taxonomy): domain Bacteria; kingdom Bacillati; phylum Actinomycetota; class Actinomycetes; order Micrococcales; family Microbacteriaceae; genus Clavibacter; species Clavibacter capsici. The sequence continues at coordinate 1,848,059 of NZ_CP012573.1, forward strand.
CGAGGCGCACGGCCGTGGGGCGGCCGAGGTCGCCGATGGCGTCGAGGGCGGCGCGCACGGTGCGGCCGGAGAAGAGCACGTCGTCGACGAGCACGACGGTGCGGCCGTCGACCCCGCCGGCGGGCAGCACGCTGGGCGCGGGCGCGCGGGTGGGGTTCCGCTGCAGGTCGTCGCGGTACATGGTGACGTCGAGCGAGCCCACCAGGTCGGCGGGGGCGTCGGGCTCGAGGCGAGCGATGATCCGGCCGATGCGCTCGGCGAGGACGGTGCCGCGGGTGGGGATGCCGAGGAGCAGGAGCCCGGCGGGGCCGCGGTTCGACTCGAGGATCTCGTGGGCGATGCGCGTGAGCGCACGGGTGATGTCAGAGGGCTGCAGCACGACGCGCTGAGGCAATCCGACCTCCTTCCCCGCCTCTCGGGACGGATGTTAAAGGTGGTCTGTTCCGCCGGTCACTCTAGCGGGTCTCCCCCCGGACGCGGGGGCCCGGCGCACAGCCCGCGCGTGTCCTCAGCCCGCGGAGGCGTCGAGGACCGCGCGGATGCGGCCGAGCACGGCGGCGTCCTGCAGGCTCGTCGCGTCGCCCAGGGTCCGCCCCTCGACGAGGTCGGCGAGGAGCCGCCGCATGATCTTGCCCGAGCGCGTCTTCGGCACGTCCGGCACCGCGACGATCCGGCGGGGCTTGGCGACCGGGCCGATCGCGCGGGCGACGTGCGCGGTGAGCAGCGGCTCGAGCTCCGCGGCGAGCGCCGCCCAGCCGGCCGCGTCGTCGTCGGCGGGCCGGTCGTCGCCGGGCGGCACGACGAACGCGACGACGCGCTGCCCGGTGAGCTCGTCGGCCACCCCCGTCACCCCGGCCTCGGCGACCCGCGGGTGCGCGACGAGCGCGGACTCGATCTCGATGGTCGAGAGCCGGTGCCCGGAGACGTTCACGACCTCGTCGATCCGGCCCTGGAGCGCCACGTCGCCGTCGGCATCCCGGCGTGCGCCGTCGCCCGCGAGGAACCAGCCGCGGTCGGCGAAGCGCTCCCAGTAGGCGCTGCGGTACCGGTCGGGGTCGCCCCACACGGTGCGGGCCATGCCGGGCCACGGGCGCTGGATCACGAGGAGGCCCGCCTCCCCCGGCGCCGCGGGCTCGCCGTCGTCGTCGACCACGTCCACGCGGAACCCGGGCAGGGCGCGACCGGCGGCGCCGGGCTTCAGCGTCGAGACGCCGGGCAGCGGCGCGATGACCGCGGCCCCCGTCTCGGACTGCCACCACGTGTCGACGACGGGCGCGCGTCCGCCGCCGATCTCCCGGTGGAACCAGCGCCACGCGGCCGGGTTGATGGCCTCCCCCACCGAGCCCAGCAGCCGGACGCTCGACAGGTCGTGCCCGGCGACGCCGTCGGGGAACCAGCTCATGAGCGAGCGGATCAGCGTGGGCGCCGTGTAGTACGTCGTGACCCCGTACCGCTCGATGATCTCGAGGTGCCGCCCGCGGTGGGGCGTGTCGGGCGTGCCCTCGTAGATCACCTGCGTGAGCCCGTTGGACAGCGGCCCGTAGATCTCGTAGGTGTGCGCCGTGACCCAGGCGAGGTCGGCGGTGCACCAGTGCACGTCGTCGAGCTTCGCGTCGAAGTGGGCCCAGTGCGCCCAGGACGCGTGCGTGAGGTAGCCGCCCGACGTGTGCACGAGGCCCTTGGGGCGGCCGGTGGTGCCGGACGTGTAGATGACGAAGAGCGGGTGCTCGGCGTCGAAGGCGCGGGGCTCGTGCTCGGGGGACGCGGATCCCACGGCGTCGTGCCACCAGACGTCGCGGCCCGGGGTCCACGGCACGTCCTGCCCGGTGCGGCGGACGACCAGCACGTGCTCGATCGACCCGACGCCCGCGACGGCCTCGTCGGCCTGCGGCTTGGTGGCGACGGCCGTGCCGCGGCGGTTCTGCCCGTCGCTGGTGATGAGGAGCTTCGCGCCCGTGTCCTCGACCCGGAAGCGGAGCGCCTCCGCGGAGAAGCCGCCGAACACGAGCGAGTGCACGGCGCCGATCCGGGCGACGGCGAGCGTCGCGACGACGGTCTCGACGAGCACCGGCAGGTAGATGACGACGCGGTCGCCGGGCCCGATGCCGAGCGCGGTGAGCGCGTTCGCGGCGCGGGACACCTCCTCCTGGAGGTCGCGGTAGGTGACCGTGCGGCGGTCCCCCGGCTCGCCCTCGAAGTGCAGCGCGACCTTCTCGCCGCGTCCCGCCGCGACGTGCCGGTCGACGCAGTTCGCCGCGACGTTGAGGCGGCCGCCCGCGAACCAGGTGGCGGCGGGGACCTGCGGGGTGCCGTCCGCGGCGACCGGCGGGATCCACGTGTGCGCCTGGTGCCAGGGCGTCTCCCAGTCGAGGCGGCGGGCGGCCTCCTCCCAGAACGCGACCGGATCCGCCTCCGCCCGCGCGTACGCCTCCGCGGTGACGTTGGCGGACGCGGCGAGCGCGGCGGGCGGCGGGAAGAGGTCCTGCTCGGCGTCGGCGACGTGGTCGTACGCGGTCACGGCCTGCTCGGTGCGCGGGGAGGTCATGCGCCGACGCTACGTGCGCCGCCCGCGGGATCCGGAACCGGCGCGTCACGCGGCGACACGGAAGCCCGCGGGCCTCAGCCCCAGCGGCGCACCAGCACCCGCTCGACGAGGCCCACGACGGCGTCCGTGAGCGCTCCGAGCACCGCGAGCAGCACGATCGCGAGGAGCACGCGGTCCACGCGCCCGTTCGCCGACGACTCCGTGAGGAGGAAGCCGAGCCCCATCGACGCCGCGAGCAGCTCCGCGGCCACCAGGAACAGCCACGACTGCGCGAGCGCCAGCCGGAGCCCGGACACGACGGCGGGCAGCACGGCCGGGAGCTGCACGGTGACGAGCAGCGGGATCCGCGTCAGCCCGAACGCGCGGCCCACCTCCACGAGGTGCGGGTCCACGTGCCGGAGCGCGCCGGCGACCGTCGTGTAGACGGGGAACATCGCGCCGATGGCGACGAGCGTGACCTTGGAGTCCTCGTTGATCCCCATCCAGAGCAGCAGCAGCGGCACCCACGCGAGCGACGGCACGGTGCGGAACGCGCCCGCGGTCGGAGCGAGGAGGAGACGACCGATCCGCGAGAGGCCGACGACCGCGCCGAGCACGAGGCCGACCGTCGCGCCGAGGGCGAAGCCGAGCAGCACGCGCTGCAGCGAGATGGCGACGTACTGCCCGAGGATCCCCTGCTCGGCGAGCTGGACCCCCGCGCGCACCACGTCGAGCGGCGACGGGAGCAGGTGCGGCGCGACCGCGCCGGTGGCGGTGACGACGGCCCAGACCCCGACGACCAGCACGGGGACGATGAGGCCCACGATGACCCGGGCCAGCCGACCGCCCGCGGGGCGGCGGGCGTCGGTGGCACGGGGATCCACCCGGCGGTCGTCGCCGGTCGCGACCGGGGCCCGGTCGAGCGCGGTCACCCGGCGCTCCCGGCCGCGGGATCCGCGGCCTCGGCGAACCGCGGCTCGAACAGCTCGTCGAGCGCCGTGTCGACCCGACCCTGGTCGGGGACGTCGCCGGACGCGACGAGGATCGGGCCGACGCGGTCGAGCACCGCGCGCTGCGCGTCGCCGGGCACGGGATCCACGCCCAGGTTCGTGCGGTCGATGACGGTCGACGCGACGGCCGGGTCGATCGCGGCGGCCTGCGCGAGGATCGCGGCGGTCTCGTCGGGATGCGCGACGGCCCAGGCGCGCGCCTGCTCGTAGGCGTCGACGACGGCCTGCGCGAGGTCCGGCGACGCGTCGAGGAAGGACTGCGTGGCGTTGAGGAACCCGTAGGTCGCGAAGTCGACGTTCCGGTAGAGCAGCGTGGAGCCCGCCTCGGACTGGCTCGCGGCCATGAGCGGGTCGAGCCCGGCCCACGCGTCGACCGAGCCGTTCTCGAGCGCGGCGCGGCCGTCGGCGTGCTGGAGGTTCTGGATGGTGACGTCGGAGGCGGGGATGCCCGCCTCGTCGAGCGCCTGCAGCAGGAAGAAGTACGGGTCGGTGCCCTTCGTCGCCGCGATGTCCGCGCCGCGGAGCTGGTCCACGCTCGTGATGGGCGACCCCTTCGGCACGACGATGGCCGTCCACTCCGGCTGCGAGTACACGTCGATGGCGCGGATGGGCGAGCCGTTCGCGCGCGCGAGGAGCGCCGCGGAACCGGCGGTGGATCCCACGTCGACGGCCCCGGCGCGCAGCAGCTCGTTCGCCTTGTTGGATCCGGCCGACTGCACCCAGTCCACCTTCACCTCCGATCCCAGGCGCTCCTCGAGGAGGCCCTGGTCCTTCACGATCAGGCTGAGCGGGTTGTAGGTCGCCCAGTCGACGGTGAGCGTGTCGGCGCTCCAGCCCTCGGCGCCCGCGGTGGCGGGAGCGGCGGCCGGGGCGACGGCCGAGCCCTCGCCGGCGGCGCAGCCGGCGAGGAGCATCACGGCCGCGCCCGCGAGCGCGAGGGCGGGAACGGAGCGGCGGGGCAGGTGTCGGGTCACGGTGGGTCCTCGGTCGGGGTCGGCGGTCGGGGTCGGGCGGTCGGGGTGGGCGTGCGGTGCGGATGCGGAGCGGGAGCGGCGCGGATCAGCCCGCGCGGTGGCCCGGCACGCCGAGCCCCTCGAGCAGGTCGGCGCGGAGGGCGGCGAGGGTCGCGTCGCCGCGGTCGCGCGGGCGGGCGCCGGGCACCTCGAGGACGCGGCGGACGGTGGCGCCGGGCGCGCTGCCGGGCGCGGGATCCGGCCCGAGCAGCACCACGCGGTCGGCGAGGTGCAGGGCCTCGTCCACGTCGTGCGTGACGAGCAGGACCGTCGTCGGGATGGCCGCGTGCACGTCGAGCAGCAGGTCCTGCATCCGCAGGCGCGTCAGGGCGTCGAGCGCGCCGAACGGCTCGTCGAGCACGAGGACGCGGGGACGACGCGCGAGCGCCCGGGCGAGCGAGGCGCGCTGGGCCATCCCGCCGGAGACCTGCCGGGGGCGGAGGTCCGCCGCCTCGGCGAGCCCCGTGAGCTCGAGGAGGTCATGCACGCGGGCGTCGCCCTCGGCGCGCGGCACGTCGCGCGGCAGGCCGAGCCGGACGTTCGCGCGGATGGTGCGCCACGGCAGGAGCCGCGGCTCCTGGAACGCGACCGCCGAGCGCTGGTCGACGTCCCGCACGGGCGTGCCGTCGATGAGCAGGGATCCCGCGTCGGGCCGGTCGAGGCCGCTCACCTGGCGCAGGAGGGTCGACTTCCCGCAGCCGGAGGGGCCGAGGATCGCGACGACGTCGCCGGCCGCGAGGTCGAGGTCCACGTCGCGGAGGACGATGCGGCGCTCGCGCGAGCCGGCGACCGGGAAGGAGCGGCCGACCCCGCGCAGGGCGACGCCGCCGGCGGTGGCGGGCGCGGGATCCGGCGTGGCGCGGTCGGGCGCGAGGTCGCGGTGCGAGGCGGCGGTGACGGGCATGACCCGACGCTAGGGTGACGCGCGCGCCGCTGCCGCCGCGCGCGTCACACGCCGTCGCCGGGCGTCACGCGGCGTAATCCGGGGGCCGGATGCAGCCGACCGCGGGCCGGGATCAGGCCTGCGCGGCCGCGATGCGGGCGAGCATGCCGTTCACGAACGACGCGCTCTCGTCCGTCGAGAGCGACGACGCGAGGTCGACGCTCTCCGAGATGGCGACGCCGTCGGGCACGTCGGCGTTGAAGAGGATCTCCCAGATGCCGATGCGCAGGATCGCGCGGTCGACGGCGGGCATGCGGGCGAGCGTCCAGTTCACCGAGTACGTCTCGATGAGCTCGTCGATCTCGTCCTGGTGCTCGACGAACCCCTCGGCGATCTCGCGGGCGTATGCCCACGACGCCTGCCGGTCGGGCTCTGCCGCGGCGCGCTGCTGCTCGACCGCGAGGGTCGCGGGGATGGACTCGCCGCGGATGTCCGCGACGTAGAGGACGTCGAGGGCGCGCTTGCGCGCCTTGGTGCGTGCGCTCACGGGGTCAGTCGGTGACGCGGCCGAGGTAGTCGCCCGTGCGGGTGTCCACCTTGACGCGCGTGCCCTGCTCGAGGAAGAGCGGGACCTGGATCTGGTGCCCGGTCTCGACCGTCGCGGGCTTCGTGCCGCCCGTCGAGCGGTCGCCCTGCAGGCCCGGCTCCGTGTACGTGATGGTGAGCACGACCGACGCGGGCAGCTCGACGTAGAGCCCCTCGCCGTTGTGCAGCGCCACGGTCACGTTCTGGTTCTCGAGCATGAAGTTCTTCGCGTCGCCGACCTGGGCCGCGGACAGCGTGATCTGGTCGTAGTCGCTCGTGTCCATGAACACGAAGTTCTCGCCGTCGGCGTAGAGGTACTGGAAGTCGCGGCGGTCGACCGTCTCGGTCTCGATCTTCGCGCCCGCGTTGAACGTGCGGTCGACGACCTTGCCGCTCATCACGTTCTTGACCTTGGTGCGCACGAAGGCGCCGCCCTTGCCCGGCTTCACGTGCTGGAACTCGATGACGGTCCACAGCTGGCCGTCCATGTTGAGGACGATGCCGTTCTTGATGTCAGCGGTAGAGGCCATGCGGGGAGGGTCCTTGCCTGTTCGACGAGCGGGATGCGGCGGCGGCGAGAGGTGCCGGCGCGGCGGATGCCGGGGCGGCCCTGCGGGGCGCGTGCGACGATCCGAGGGATCAGCCTATCGGGTGCCGGTCACCACGTGCGCGAGGGCGAGGAGGTACGACCCCTGGCCGAGCCCCGCGATGACGCCCGTCGCCACCGGCGAGATGACGCTGGTGTGCCGGAACTCCTCGCGGGCGTGGGGGTTCGACAGGTGCACCTCGAGCAGCAGGATCCCCGCCTTCGTCACGAGCGCCGCGGCGTCGCGGAGCGCGTACGAGTAGTGCGTGAACGCGGCCGGGTTCATGATCACGGGCGTCCGGGTGTCGACGGCCTCGTGCAGCCAGCCGATGAGGGTCGCCTCGTCGTCGGTCTGGCGGAGGTCGACCTCCACGTCGTCGGGCGCGAAGGCGACGAGCTCGCGGCGCAGGTCCTCCAGCGATCCCGTGCCGTACACGTCGGGCTCGCGGCTGCCGAGCCGTCCGAGGTTGGGGCCGTTGAGGACGAGCACGCGTGACATGCGACCAGCCTAGGGGCGGGTCAGCCGACGCTCTGGCCGCCGTCCGAGCGGATGCGCTGGCCGTTGATCCAGCCGCCCTCCGCCGAGACGAGGAAGCACACGAGCGCGGCCGCGTCGCGGGGCTCGGCGAGCCGGCCCCGGGGCGTGGTCTCGCGGAGGCTCTCGCGGATCTCGTCCGTGAACCAGCCCGTGTCGGTGGGTCCCGGGTCGACGAGGTTGGCGGTGATCCGCTCCCCCTCGAGCTCACGCGCGGCCGCGATGACGATGCGGTCGAGCGCCGCCTTGCTCGCGCCGTACGCGACCTCGCCCACGACGGCGTCGGACGTGAGCGCCACGATGCGGCCGGCGCCCGGTGCCTGGCGGTACCGACGGGCGAACCCCTGGATGAGCTGGAGCGACGCCCGCACGTTGACGGCCAGGTGCCGCTCGAGGCTCTCGACGCTCGTGTCGAGCAGCGCGCTGTCGACCGACTCGGCGTGGGAGAGGACGAGCGCGGTGATCGGCCCGAGCCCCGCCTCGACGGCGTCGAGGATCCGCTCGGCCGCCGCCGTGTCGACCAGGTCGGCCTCGACGGCGTGCGCCCGGCCGCCCGCGCCCTCGACGGCCTGGACCACGCGCGCGGGGTCGTCGGGCTGCTCGCCCCAGGGCTTCCGGGCGTCGTAGGCCGACCAGTAGGTGAAGGCGACGTCCCAGCCGTCGAGCGCGAGGCCCTCGGCGATGGCGGCGCCGATGCCGGAGACCCGGCCGACGCCCGTCACGAGCGCGACGGGCCGCTGCGGGTCGGGATGCGCGGGGTCGCTCACGAGCCGATCTCCTGGTACGCGGCGAACAGCAGCGCCTCCTCGGGGCCGTTGAGCACGCTCGCCCGGCCGACGCCGTCGAGCACGATGAAGCGCATCATGTCGCCGCGCGCCTTCTTGTCGCGCTTCATGCTCGCGACGAGCGTGGGCCAGCGGCCGACGGGGTAGCTCGTGGGCAGGTCGAGCGAGTCGAGGATCCGCCGGTGCCGGTCGACCGCCTCGTCGGACAGCGAGCGGGTGAGGCGCGACAGCTCCGCCGCGAAGACCATGCCGACCGCGACGGCCGCGCCGTGCCGCCAGCGGTACCGCTCGGCGTGCTCGATGGCGTGCCCGAGCGTGTGGCCGTAGTTGAGGATCTCGCGGCGGCCCTTCTCCGTGAAGTCCTCGCCCACGACCTCGGCCTTCATCCGGATGGCGAGCTCGACGACGTGCCGGAACTCGGGGCTCGTGGGGTCGGTCACCCGCGCGACGTCCGCCTCGATGACGTCGAGGATCTCGGGCACGGCGATGAACCCGGCCTTCACGATCTCCGCGAAGCCCGTGACGATCTCCTCCCGCGGCAGCGTGGCGAGCAGGTCGAGGTCCACGACCACGGCCGTCGGCGCGTAGAAGGCGCCGACGAGGTTCTTGCCCTCGGACGTGTTGATGCCCGTCTTGCCGCCGACCGCCGCGTCCACCATCGCGAGCACGGTGGTCGGGATCTGGACGAGCATCACGCCGCGCAGCCACGTCGCCGCGACGAAGCCGCCGAGGTCGGTCGTCGCGCCGCCGCCGAGCGTGATCACGGCGTCCGAGCGCGTGAAGTCGGTGGTGCCCATGATCTTCCAGCAGAACGCCGCCACCTCGACGCGCTTGGCGCCCTCGGCGTCGGGCACCTCCGCGAGGTACACCTCCACGTCGCCCTGCAGGCGCTCCCGGAGGCGCGACGCCTCCTCGGCGAGGGCGGGCGCGTGCACGATGAGCACCTTGCGCACGCGCGGGCCGAGCAGCGCGCCGACCCCGGCGATGAGGCCGCGGCCCACGGTGACGTCGTAGCCGGGCGTGCCGGACACGTGGATCACGGTGGGCGCGTCGGGCTCGGCGACGGCGGGCGTGGGGGCGGATGGGTCGGTCATGGCTGCCTCTCCCGGGCGAAGCGCTCGATCTCGCGGGCGATGCGCGGGAGCGGGCGGTCGGAGGTGTCGATGGTCAGGTCGGCGAGCGAGCGGTACAGCTCCTCGCGGTCGGCGACGATGCGGCGCCAGCTCTCGAGGCCGTCGACGAGCGGGCGGTCGTGGCCGCGGATCCGGGCGCGCACGGCGTGCTCGCTCACGGTGAGGAGCACGACGCGGCACGACTCCAGGTCGGCGCGGGTCGCCGGGTCGAGGACGGCTCCCCCGCCGAGCGAGACGACGCCGTCGTCCGCCAGGGCCGCGGCGACCGCCGCGCGCTCCAGCTCGCGGAACCGCGGCTCGCCGTGCTCGCGGAAGATGTCGGCGATGGATCCGTGCGCCTCGACGATCGCCCGGTCCGTGTCGGTGAACGGGAGCCCCAGGGCCTTCGCCACGCGGCGGCCGACCGTGGTCTTGCCCGCGCCGGGCGGGCCGATCAGGACGACCGGCACCCTCAGGCCTCGGGCGGTGCGGGCGGCGCGGCGTCCGCCTCGTCGACGAGGTCCGCGCCGGAGCGGCGGCCCTCGGGGATCGCGTCGAGGTAGCCGCGGAGGTTGCGGAGGGTCTCGCCCACGGAGTCGCCGCCGAACTTCTCGAGCACGGCGTCGGCGAGCGTGAGCGCGACCATCGCCTCGGCGACCACGCCCGCGGCGGGCACGGCGCACACGTCGGAGCGCTGGTGGTTCGCGGGGGCCGCGCCGCCGGTGGCGGTGTCGACCGTGCGGAGCGCGCGCGGGACGGTGGCGATCGGCTTCATGCCGGCGCGGACGCGGAGCACCGTGCCCGTCGACATGCCGCCCTCGGTGCCGCCGGCGCGGTCGGTGGAGCGGCCGATGCCGGCGGCCGTGGAGAACAGCTCGTCGTGCGCCTCGGATCCGCGCCGCGTGGTGGTGAGGAAGCCGTCGCCGACCTCCACGCCCTTGATCGCCTGGATGCCCATGAGCGCCGCGGCGAGCTTCGAGTCGAGCCGGCGGTCCCAGTGCACGTGCGAGCCGAGCCCCGGCGGGAGGTCGTAGGCGAGCACCTCGACGACGCCGCCGACCGTGTCGCCGCTCGCCTTCGTGTCGTCGACCTCGGCGACCATGCGGGCGCTCGTCTCGGCGTGGAAGCAGCGCAGCGGATCCGCGTCGAGCGCGCCGACGTCGGCGGGCGTCGGCAGGGGCGAGCCCTCGGGCACGCGCACGGGGCCGATGGAGAGGGTGTGGCTGACGAGCGTGATCCCGAGCTCGGCGAGGAACGCGCGCGCCACGGCGCCGAGCGCGACGCGGGCGGCGGTCTCGCGGGCGCTCGCGCGCTCGAGCACGGGGCGGGCCTCGTCGAAGTCGTACTTCTGCATGCCGACGAGGTCGGCGTGCCCGGGGCGGGGGCGGGTGAGGGCCGCGGCGCGCGCGCCCTGCAGCTTCGCGGGATCCACGGGCTCCGGGCTCATGACGTCGACCCACTTGGGCCACTCCGTGTTGCCGATGCGCACGGCGATGGGGCTGCCGAGCGTCCGGCCGTGCACCACGCCCGTCGAGAGGCTCAGCTCGTCCTGCTCGAAGCCCATGCGCGCGCCGCGGCCGTAGCCGAGCTTGCGACGGGCGAGGTCGGCGCGGATGCCGTCGAGGCTGACGGGCACGCCCGCGGGCAGGCCCTCCAGGACGGCGATGAGTTCGGGGCCGTGGGATTCCCCGGCGGTGAGCCAACGCAGCATGCGCCCATCCTCCCACAGCGCTCGTGGGCGCCCCGGCGGGTCAGGCGCCGGTCCAGGCCGTCCGCGGATCCCGGCCGACGCTCGCGAGCATGGCGGCCAGCACGCGCTCCTCGCCCGGGAGCGGGAGCGCGTCGTCGCCGTGCGCGAACAGGCGCACCTGCCCGAGCGCCTGGTGCACGAGCATGTCGATCCCCGGGACGACGCGCCCGCCCGCGCCCTCCCAGGCGGCGGCGATGCCGGTCGGCCAGGGCGCGTAGGTGACGTCGAGGAGGACGGCGACCTCGGGCAGGGCGCCGGGCAGCGGCACGGTCGCCGCGGCGTCGCCGGGCAGGGTGCTGATCACGGTATCCGCGTCGCGGAGCGCGGGAACGGCGGCGTCGAGCGGCGCGACGCGGAGCGCGACGCCCAGCTCGTCGGCGAGCGGGGCGAGCTCCCGGCCCTGCTCCGGGCGCCGGGCGGCGACGGTCACCTCGCGCGCCCCCATCCGCGCCAGCGCGACGACGGCCGAGCGCGCGGTGGATCCGGCGCCCAGCACGACCGCGCGCCCGGACCGCTCGACGCCGGCCATCCGGAACGCGCGGACGATGCCGTCGACGTCGGTGTTGGCGCCGCGGAGGATTGCGGCGCCCTCCCCCTCCCGCTCCACGAGCAGCGTGTTGGCCGCGCCCGCGAGCCGGGCGGTGTCGTCGAGCCGGTCGAGGAGCGGCAGCACGTCGCGCTTCAGCGGCATCGTCAGCGACAGGCCTCGCCAGCCGGATCCGAGGCTCGCGATGAACGCGGGCAGCTCGGGTCCCGCGCACTCCACCGCCTCGTACGCCCAGTCCAGGCCGAGCACGTCGTACGCCGCCCGGTGCAGGCGCGGCGACAGCGAGTGCGCGATGGGGCTGCCGAGGACCGCCAGCCGCACGGCCGGCGTCCGCGGATCAGCCATTGCCCGGGTTGTCCTTCATGAACTGCTGCCACTGCGCGACGGCCTTGAGGTGCTCCTCGTACGTCTGGGAGAAGACGGTGTCGCCCGTGATGGTGTTGACGGTCACGAAGTACAGCCACGGCCCGTCCGCGGGCGCGATGGCCGCCTTGATCGCCAGGTCGCCGGGGTTGGAGATGGGGCCGGCGGGCAGGCCCGGGTGCACGTACGTGTTCCAGGGGTTGTCGTCGGCGCGCTCGGCGTCGGTCGTGGTGACCCGGCCGACGGACTGCGCCCCGTACGCGACGGTCGCGTCGGACTGCAACGGCATCCCGACGTCGATGCGGTTCTGGAAGACGCGCGACACCTTGTAGAAGTCGCCCTCGAAGCGCGCCTCCTTCTGGATCAGCGCCGCCATCGTGAGCACGCGGTGCCGGTCGGCGACGGCGACGCCGGCCTGGTCGAGCGCCTCGAACGTGCGCCCGACCATGGCCTTCACCATGTCCGCCGCGGACGTGCCGGGCGGGAAGTCGTAGGTCGCGGGGAAGAGGTAGCCCTCGATGTTCGGCGCCTCGGCCGGGATGCCGAGCGCGCCCCGGTCGGCGGAGGCCGCCTCGAGGTCGGCCACGGGCGTGCCGGTGGCCTCCGCGACGAGCTCGAACGCCTGCGCGACGGTCTGCCCCTCGGGGATGGTGACCTTGGCCTGGATCTGGCTGGCCGGATCCTGGAGCATCTGGAGCGCCGCGGCCGCGCTCATCTGCTTCCGCAGCGTGTACGTGCCCGGCTGGAAGACCACCTCGCTGCCCGAGCGGACCACGGCCTGGTAGAACGCCTTCGACGTCTTCACGACGTCCTGCGCGGCGAGCGTGTCGCCGATGGTGCTGCCCGTGTCGCCCGTCTTGACGACCACCTGCACCTCGCCCGAGCCGTCGCCGTCGTAGTCGGTGGGCTCGGCGGGCGTGAGGAGCGCGCTGACCACCGGGCCGAAGAGGGAGGTGGCGATCACGCCCGCGCCGCCGAAGAGCACCACGAGCAGGACCACGACGTAGGGCCACCTGGGGTGGCGGCGCTTCGCCTTCGGGAGCACGGGCGGTGTCCGGCGGGGTGCCGGCCCCGATGCGCCGTCGCGCGCGTCGGAGCGCGGAGGAGCGGACGTCGTGCGGGCCGGCGCGTCGGCCGCGGCCGCGATCCCGGCGGCCGCCGCGGAGGCGGACGAGGCGTCGCCGGCGGCGGAGGACGCGGCGGTCGACGCGGCTGCGGCGACGTCCGCACGGGGGCGGTCGTCCGACGCGGGGCGCGCGGGGGCCTGCGGGGCGGCGGAGGGAGCCGGGGCAGCCGGCGCCGCGCCGCGGGCGTCGTCCGGCACGCGGGACTCCTGGCCCGAGCGCGCCTCGGCCGCCTCGCGGAGGGCACGGAGCTCGCGGCGGGTCATGGGCGCGCCCGTGCCGATGCCGGGTCCCGCTCCACGCGGAGCGTCGCCGGCGGCGGATGCGGGTGCGGGGCCGGTACCCGGGGTCGATGCCGACGGGCGGTCGGACCCGGCGTCGGGAGCCGCGGCGACGTCGCCGAACAGGCTCTCGAAGGGGTCGCCGCCGGAGCCCTGGGCCGTCGTGGCGCGTCGGGCGGGATCGGTCTCAGGCGTGTCGGTCAGGATCGACTCGGTTCCTCGGGACGAGAGCACCGGGTGGGGAGCCGGCGGAGCGCTCGGTCTCGAGCGCATGTTGAAGGATTATAACGGCCGCCACCTGGTCGATCACGGGCTTCTGCTTACGGGACCCTCTGCCCGAGGAGCGCAGCGCGCTCTGGGCGGACACCGTCGAGAGCCGCTCGTCCACGAGCCGGACCGGGATCTCGGACGCGTCCGCGAGGCGCCGGGCGAAGGCCTCCGCGTCGTCGGTGGACGCCGTCGCCCGCCCCGAGAGCGCGAGCGGCAGGCCCACGACGAGCTCCACGCAGTCGACCTCCGCGGCCACCTCGAGGATCCGCCGGACGTCCGCCGAGCCGCCCGCGTCGCGCGGGACGGTCTCGACGGGCGTCGCGATCAGGCCGTGCGGGTCCGACCGCGCGAGCCCGATGCGCGCCTTCCCCACGTCGACCGCGAGCCGCGCGCCGACCCGCATCAGGAGGCGAGCGCCTGGCGGACGGCGGACAGCGCGTCGGGGATGGCGGACACGTCGGAGCCGCCGCCCTGCGCGAGGTCGTCCTTGCCGCCTCCGCCGCCGCCGAGCACCGCCGCCGCCGCGCGGGCGAGCTGCCCGGCCTTGGCGCCGGCGTCGCGCGCACCCTGGTTGGTGGCCACGATGACGGTCGGCTTGCCGCCCGCGTCACCCGCGAGGGCGACCACGACGGGCTCGGACCCGGCGCGCTCGCGCACCAGGGTGACCAGCTGCCGCACCTCGTCGGCCGAGCGCACGCTGCCGAGCGACTCCTGGATCAGCGTGACGGCGCCCACGCGCGCGCCCTGCGCCAGGAGCGCCGGCACGCGCTGCTGCAGCGCCTGCGCCTCGAAGTCGGCGATGCGCCGCTCCGCGGTCTTGAGGTTCTGCAGCAGGTCGGCGATGCGGTCGGGCAGCTGCTCCCGCGGCGTCTTGAGGCTCGACGTCAGCTGCGACACGATGGCGCGCTCGACGGCGAGGTCCTGGAACGCCTCGCGGCCGACCAGCGACTCGATGCGGCGGTTGGTGGATCCGACGGACGACTCCCCCACCACGTTGATGAGCCCGATCTGCGCGCTGGACGACACGTGCGTGCCGGCGCAGAGCTCGCGCGACCACGGGCCGCCGATGTCGACGACGCGCACGGTGTCGCCGTACTTCTCGCCGAACAGCGCCATGGCGCCGAGCTGCTTGGCCTCGTCGATCGGCATGACGCGCGTCACGACCTGCAGGTCGTCGCGCACGGCGCCGTTCGCGATGTCCTCGATCTCGCTGCGCGTCTCCGGCGACAGCGCCTGGTTCCACGCGAAGTCGAGGCGCATGTAGCCGGCTCGGTTGTACGAGCCGGACTGGTGCGCGTCCTGGCCGAGCACCTGGCGGAGCGCGGCGTGCACGAGGTGCGTGCCGGAGTGCGCCTGGGTCGCGCCGCGGCGCCAGTCGGCGTCGACGACGGTGGTGGCGGCGTCGCCGACGCCCACCTCGCCCGAGCGGACCTGGACGCGGTGGCTGATGAGGCCCTTGACGGGCTTCTGCACGTCGAGCACCTCGAGGTCGAAGCCCTGGCCGACGATGCTGCCGGCGTCGGCCTCCTGACCGCCCGACTCCGCGTAGAGGCTCGTCTCGGGGAGGATGACCTCCGCGATGTCGCCCGCGACCGCATGGTCGACGCTGTGGCCGCCCACGATGAGGCCGAGGATCGTCGTGCCGGTCTCCAGCTCGTCGTACCCGGTGAAGCGCGTCTCGCCGGCCGCGCGGAACTCGCTGTAGACGGTGAGGTCGGCCAGCGCCGTCTTCTTGGACTTCGCGTCGGCCTTGGCGCGCGTGCGCTGCTCCAGCATCAGCCGGTCGAAGGCCTCGCGGTCGACCGTGAGGCCGTTCTCCTCCGCCATCTCGAGCGTGAGGTCGATGGGGAAGCCGAACGTGTCGTGCAGGAGGAACGCGGTGTCGCCCGCGATCCGCTCGCCGCCCGCCGCCTTCGTCTCGCCGACGGCCACGTCGAGGATCGTCGTCCCGCCGGAGAGCGTGCGGAGGAACGTCTCCTCCTCGGCGTACGCCAGGCGGGAGATGCGGTCGAAGTCGTCGGAGACCTCGGGGTACGCGGCTTTCATGGCGTCGCGCGAGGCGGGGAACAGCTCGCCGAAGGTCGCCGTGTCCACGCCCATGAGGCGCATCGCGCGCACCGTGCGGCGCATGAGGCGACGCAGGATGTAGCCGCGCCCCTCGTTGGACGGGCGCACGCCGTCGGACATGAGCATGAGGGACGAGCGCACGTGGTCGGCGACGATGCGCATGCGCACGTCGTCCTCGTGCGACGCTCCGTACCGACGGCCCGCGAGCTTGGCCGCGCGGTCGAGGACCGGGCGCACCTGGTCGATCTCGTACATGTTCTCGACGCCCTGCTTGAGGAACGCGACGCGCTCGAGCCCCATGCCGGTGTCGATGTTCCTCTTCGGCAGATCGCCGAGGATCTCGAACTCGCTCTTGCTCGTGCCGGCCCCGCGCAGGTACTGCATGAAGACGAGGTTCCAGATCTCCACGTACCGGTCGTCGTCGGTGGCCGGGCCGCCGTCGGCGCCGTAGGCGGGGCCGCGGTCGAAGAAGATCTCCGAGCAGGGGCCCGCCGGGCCGGGCTGGCCGGTGTGCCAGTAGTTCGTGTCGCGGCCGAGGCCCTGGATCCGGTCGTCCGGGAGGCCCGCGATGCGCTTCCACGCCTGCCGCGCCTCGTCGTCCTCGTGGTAGACGGTGACCCAGAGGTCGTCGGGCGAGAACCCCAGGCCGCCGTCGGCCTCGCTCGTGGTGAGCAGCTCCCACGCGTACGCGATGGCCTGCTCCTTGAAGTAGTCGCCGAAGGAGAAGTTGCCGTTCATCTGGAAGAAGGTGCCGTGCCGCGGCGTGCGGCCGACCTCCTCGATGTCGAGAGTCCGGATGCACTTCTGGACGCTCGTGGCGCGCGGGTACGGCGCGGGCACGACGCCCGTGAGGTACGGCACGAACGGGACCATGCCGGCCACCGTGAACAGCAGGGTCGGGTCGTCGCTGACGAGCGACGCCGACGGCACGACGGTGTGCCCCCGGTCGCCGAAGTACGTCAGCCAGGCGTTGCGGATGTCTGCGGTCTGCATGCGGTCCTACTGCTTTCCCAGCTCGGTGATGGTGTCCTCGGCCTCGCTCACGGCGGAGCGGAGCTCGGCCTCGCGACGGCGGTACCCGTCCTCGACGGCCTCGCCGAAGCGGCGGGCCCGGGCGTCCACGGACTGGAACAGGCGGTGGCCGGCCGGCGTGCGGTCGACCACGTGGGCGACGGCGAAGCCGATGACGACCCCCACGACGATGAGGACGAGGTTCTTCATGCTTCTCCCCTTCCGGGAGCTGCCCCCAGACGGAGGTGACGTGCGGTGCGCGGAGGCCTCGGGGGCCGAGGGCGATCCTACCGGCCGGTCCGTGCGCCGCCCGCGTCCGCGCGCCGCCCGGGCACCGGCCCGGAGACGCCGAGAGGCGGGCCGCCCGGGTGGACGACCCGCCTCGCGGACGGTGGAGCGGGGTGGCTAGCGTGCCGCGTAGTACTCGACGACCAGCTGGACCTCGCAGGTCACGGGGACCTCGGCGCGCTTCGGCAGGCGCACGAGGCGGGCCTGCAGCTTGTCGAGCTCGACCTCGAGGTACGGGGGGAGCTTCGGCAGCACGTCGGCGTGACCGCCGGCGGCGGCGACCTGGAAGGGCTCGGTGCCCTCGGAGCGCGGCTTGACGTGGATCATCTGGCCCTCCTTCACGCGGAACGAGGGGCGGTCGACGATCTTGCCGTCGACCATGATGTGGCGGTGCACGACGAGCTGGCGGGCCTGCGCCGTGGTGCGCGCGAGGCCGGAGCGGACGACGAGCGCGTCGAGGCGCTGCTCGAGGATCTCGACGAGGTTCTCACCGGTCAGGCCCTGCGTGCGACGCGCCTCCTGGAAGGCGATCTTGAGCTGGGCCTCGCGGATGCCGTACTGGGCGCGCAGGCGCTGCTTCTCGCGGAGGCGGACGGCGTAGTCGCTGTCCTGCTTGCGCTTGGACCGGCCGTGCTCGCCCGGCGCGTAGGGGCGCTTCTCGAGGTACTTGGCCGCCTTCGGCGTGAGCGGGATGCCCAGCGCGCGGGAGAGGCGGGTCTTGCTGCGGGTGCGTGACTTGGTGGACACGTTTTCCTTCCAGGGAGAAAGTCTCTGACTACGGGTGGTGCAGGGCGTCCGCGCACACGCATGGGCGCGCGACGATCGACACCGCTGATGCGGTTCCTGCATGAGTAGAGGGATTCGCCACGGGTCGTCCGGCTACAGGACGTGTCCCTTGATCATGATGTCGACGCAGCCGCACGCGACACCCGATTGAGGCGTCAGCAAGCGTAGCACGCGATCGCCGCGATCCCGGGGATCCGCCGCGCCGGGATCACCCTCCGCGGACGATGCGCCGGAGCTTCTCCAGCCGCGCCGACAGGTCGCGCTCGTGCCCGTGCTGCGTGGGCGAGTAGTAGGTGCGGCCCACGAGCTCGTCGGGCAGGTACTGCTGCGTCACGACGCCGATGTCCGCGTCGTGCGGGTAGCGGTAGCCCTTGCCGTGGCCGAGGCGCTTCGCCCCCGGGTAGTGCGCGTCGCGCAGGTGCAGCGGCACGCGGCCGAACGCGCCGGCGCGCACGTCGGCGATGGCCTGGTCGATGCCGAGGTAGGACGCGTTCGACTTGGGCGCGGTCGCGAGGTGCACCACGGCCTGCGCCAGCGGGATCCGCCCCTCCGGCATGCCGATGAGCTGGACGGCGTCGGCGGCCGCCACCGCGACGACCAGCGCCTGCGGGTCGGCGAGCCCGATGTCCTCGGAGGCGGACACGATGATCCGGCGGGCGATGAAGCGCGGGTCCTCCCCCGCCTCGATCATGCGCGCCAGGTAGTGGAGCGCGGCGTCGACGTCCGACCCGCGGATCGACTTGATGAACGCGCTGATGACGTCGTAGTGCTCGTCGCCGTTGCGGTCGTAGCGGAGCAGCGCCCGGTCGACCGCGAGCGCGACCTGCTCGGTGGAGATGGGGATCGGGGCCGGATCGGCGGCGGGCGCGGCGACGGCGTCCTCATCGTCGTCGTCGTCCTCGTCGTCCGCGCCCTCCGCCGCGCGCGCCCGGCCCGACGCGTCGGCCTGCGCCGACACGGCCGCGGCCTCGAGCGCCGTCAGCGCCCGTCGCGCGTCCCCCGACGCCAGCCGGATGATCATCGCGCGCGCGTCGTCGTCGAGCGCGAACCGCCCGCCGAGCCCGCGGGCGTCCGCGACCGCGCGGTCGACGAGCACGCCGAGGTCGTCGTCGTCGAGCTGCTCGAGCGTGAGCAGCAGGCTGCGCGAGAGGAGGGGCGAGATGACGGAGAAGGACGGGTTCTCCGTGGTCGCCGCGATGAGGATGACCCAGCCGTTCTCCACCCCCGGCAGCAGCGCGTCCTGCTGCGCCTTCGTGAAGCGGTGGATCTCGTCGAGGAAGAGCACGGTCGAGACGCCGAAGAGGTCGCGGTCGCTGAGCGCCTTCTCCATCACCTGGCGCACGTCGCGCACGCCCGCGGTGACGGCGGAGAGCTCGACGAAGCGGCGGCTCGACCCGTGCGCGATCGCCTGGGCGAGCGTCGTCTTCCCGGTGCCGGGCGGGCCCCACAGGATGATCGAGACCGACCCCTGCTCCCCGGCGACGTCGGAGGCGAGGCTCACGAGCGGCGAGCCGGGGGTGAGGAGGTGACGCTGGCCGGTGACCTCGTCGAGGCTCCGGGGACGCATCCGGACGGCCAGGGGCGTGGCCCCCGAGCGGAGGCCCGGTCGCGTGTCGGTCATGACCTCGATGGTAGGCGCGACCGGCTAGTGTTCCCGTACCGCCGCCTCGGGCGGGACCGACCGTGAGGACGACGTGGCCCCCAGGAACGACCGCGCAGCCCGCGAGGCGCAGGCCCGGCTCCGCCGCTACGCGGCCCGCCAGGAGCTGCACGCCCGCGCCACCCGACGCCGTCGTCGCGACGACCTGGTGGCCGTCGTCGGCGTGATCCTCGTGGCGGCGCTCGCGGTCGGCGCGCAGCTCGCGTACGAGTCGGGACCCGGCGCGCCGTCTCCGTCGCCCGCGCCGTCGTCCTCCCCCACGTCCCCCGCTCCGGCGCCGACCGGGCCGGCCGACCCCGCGCCGACGGATCCGACGCCCGCCCCCTGAGCCGTCGGCACGTCCCCGCTCCGGCCGGCCGGCCGATCCCGGGCGCACGACCCACGGCGGCCCGCGCGGCGGCACGGTCCTCACGAGCCCCTGCGAGGCCGGTCCGATCCGTGCCGTCGGGCTCCGGTGCGGGCCGCGCTGGGGCATGATCGACAGGTCAGCCCGCCGCCGCCCGCGGCGAACCCGCGCGATGACCGTGCTCTAGGCTGGCGTGCACGTCTCCGCACCGGTCCGTCCGGTCCTACGAACGAGGTGGAATCCGTGGTTGACAACGAGCAGACCCCCTGGGGCCGCGTCGACGAGACGGGCACCGTCTTCCTGCGCGAGGGCGACGGCGAGCGCGTCGTCGGCCAGTACCCGGACGGGACCCCCGAGGAGGCCCTGGCCTACTTCCAGCGCAAGTACACCGACCTCGCGGGCCAGGTCACGCTCCTGGAGCAGCGCGCCAAGCGCGGGGCACCGGCGTCCGACGTGTCCAAGGCCGTCGCCCACCTCATCGAGGCGGTGGACGGCGCGAACGCCGTCGGCGACCTCGGCGCGCTCCGGGCGCGGCTCGACGTCCTCGCCGCGACGGTGGGCGAGCTCACCGAGAAGCAGGGCGAGGAGCAGCGGCAGGTGGTGCAGGCCGCCATCGCCGAGCGCACCGCCATCGTCGAGGAGACCGAGCGCCTGGCGCAGCAGGACTTCTCCAAGGTGCAGTGGAAGCAGCTGACCGCCGAGGTCGACGCGCTGTTCGGCCGCTGGCAGCAGCACCAGCAGACCGGCCCCCGCCTCCCCAAGAACGACGCCAACGAGCTCTGGAAGCGCTTCCGCACGGCGCGGTCCACCATCGACACGGAGCGCAAGGCGTTCTTCGCCGAGCTCGACAACGCCCACAGGGACGCCCGCTCCAAGAAGCAGGCCATCGTCGAGCAGGCGCGCGCCCTCGAGTCGCAGGGCGTGGGCGGCATCCCCGCCTACCGCCGTCTCCTCGACGAGTGGAAGCTGGCGGGTCGCGCGGGCAAGCGCTACGACGACGCCCTCTGGGCGCAGTTCAAGGCCGCGGGCGACGTGCTGTACGGCGCCAAGGCCGAGGTCGACGCCGCGGACGACGAGGAGCAGCAGGCCAACCTGCAGTCCAAGCTCGCGCTGCTCGACGAGGCCGAGCCGATCCTGGGGATCACCGAGCGCACCGCCGCACGGGACAAGCTCACGGCCGTGCAGCTCCGCTGGGACGCGATCGGCCGCGTGCCCCGCGACAGCGTCAAGACCGTCGAGGACCGCCTGCGCAAGGTCGAGACCCACGTCCGCACGCTGGACGAGGAGTTCTGGCGCAAGAACAACCCGGAGACGAAGGCGCGCTCCGAGGGCCTCGCCTCCCAGCTCGGCGCGGCCATCGACAAGCTGCAGCGCGAGCTCGACGCGGCCAAGGCCGACGGCGACGCCCGCCGGATCAAGGACGCCGAGGAGGCGCTCGCCGCCCGCCGCGTCTGGCTGGACGCGCTCGGCTCGTAGCCCGCGGCCCCTCCGCAGGTCGACGACGGCCCGGGATCCTCCACAGGATCCCGGGCCGTCGTGCGTGCCGGCGGGGTCGGTGGCATGGTGCGCCCATGTCCCCCCGCCTCGCCCCCGTCCTGTCCGTGCTCGACCTCCCCCTCGCCGAGCTGTGCTCCGCACGTCTCGACGGCGAGGTGTACGAGGTCGACGCCTGCTACTCCCCCGTCGACGAGCTGGCGTCGCCGTGGCTGCGCGCCGCGGCGCTCGCCGCGCAGGTCCCCTCCCGTCTCATCGCGGAGCGGTCGACCGCCGCGTGGGTGCACGGCGCCGTGCGCACTCCGCCGCGCACGCACGAGTACTGCGTCGACACCGTCGCGCGCTGCCACCCGCCGGCGCTCCGCAACGTGCGCATCCGCGAGGTCGTGCTCGACGAGCGCGACACCGTCGTGCTGGCGGGCCTCCGCGTGACGACGCCGCTGCGGACGCTGTGCGACATCGCGCGCACGGTCGCCGACCTCACGCCGCGGCACGAGAGCGTCTGCCTCGGGCTCCTGGCGCTCCCCGGCGTCACGATCGCCGCGGCGCGCGAGCACCTCGCGGCCTGCGGCGCGCTGCCCGACAAGCGCCGGGCGCTCACGCGGCTCGACGCGCTCGCCCGTCGGCCGGTCGCCGGGGATGCAGCGGTCGGCCGGACAGGGACGGATCCGCTCAGCCCCCGTTGACGCGGTACACGTCGTAGACGGCGTCTATCCGCCGCACCGCGTTGAGCACGCGGTCGAGATGGGTCACGTCGCCCATCTCGAAGACGAACCGGCTGATCGCCAGCCGGTTCGACGACGTGGACACGGACGCGGAGAGGATGTTGACGTGGTGCTCCGAGAGCACGCGCGTCACGTCGCTGAGGAGGCCGGAGCGGTCCAGCGCCTCGACCTGGATGTGGACGAGGAACAGGCTCTTGGAGGAGGGCGCCCACTCGACCTCGATCATGCGGTCCGGTTCCGAACGCAGGGAGTCGACGTTGTGGCACGACGCCTGGTGCACCGAGACGCCGGCGCCGCGCGTGACGAAGCCGATGATCGCGTCGCCGGGCACGGGCGTGCAGCACTTGGCGAGCTTCACGAGGATGTCGGGGGCGCCGCGCACCAGCACGCCCGAGTCGCTGTTCCGCGAGACGCGCGAGCGCTGCGTGACGGCGAAGACCTCCTCGGCCTCCCCGCCGCTGTCGCCCTGGATGGACGATAAGACCTTCTCGATCACCGACTGGGTCGAGACGTGCCCCTCGCCTACCGCCGCGTACAGGGCGGCGACGTCGTCGTACTTCATGCTCTGGGCCACGTCCGAGAACGCGTCCTGGTTCATGAGCTTCTGCAGCGGGAGGTTCTGCTTGCGCATCGCGCGGGCGATGGCGTCCTTGCCCTGCTCGATCGCCTCCTCGCGGCGCTCCTTGGTGAACCACTGCTTGATCTTGTTCCGCGCGCGGGCGCTCTTGACGAACGCCAGCCAGTCCTTGCTGGGGCCGCTGTCGGGGTTCTTCGAGGTGAACACCTCGACGACGTCGCCCGTCGTGAGCGGGTTCTCGAGCGGCACGAGCCGGCCGTTGACCTTCGCGCCCATCGTGCGGTGGCCCACGTCCGTGTGCACGGCGTAGGCGAAGTCGACGGGGGTCCCGCCGGCCGGCAGGCCGATCACCTTGCCGTGCGGCGTGAAGACGTAGACCTCCTTCGCGCCGATCTCGAAGCGGAGCGAGTCGAGGAACTCCCCCGGATCCGCCGTCTCCGACTGCCAGTCCGAGATGTGCGCGAGCCACGCGAGGTCGGTGTCGCCCTGCGGCGAGACCTCCGTCGTGCGCCCGCCGTTCATCCGCTCCTTGTACTTCCAATGGGCGGCGACACCGAACTCGGCGCGCTGGTGCATCTCGTGCGTGCGGATCTGGATCTCCACCGGGCGGCCCTTCGGCCCGATCACCGTGGTGTGCAGCGACTGGTAGAGGTTGAACTTCGGGGTGGCGATGTAGTCCTTGAAGCGCCCGGGCACCGGCGTCCAGCGGGCGTGGATCGCGCCGAGCACCGCGTAGCAGTCGCGGAGCGAGTCGACCAGCACGCGGATGCCCACGAGGTCGTAGATCTCGTCGAACTCGCGTCCGCGCACGACCATCTTCTGGTAGATCGAGTAGTACTGCTTGGGCCTGCCGGCGACCTTGCCGCGGATCCGGGCGGCGCGCAGGTCGTCGTTGACGCTGTCGATCACCTGCTGCACGAACTGCTCGCGCTGCGGCGTCCGCTGCTTCACGAGGTTCTCGATCTCGACGTAGATCTTCGGGTACAGCACGGCGAACGAGAGGTCCTCGAGCTCCCACTTGATGGTCGAGATGCCGAGGCGGTGCGCGAGCGGCGCGTAGATCTCGAGCGTCTCCTTCGCCTTCCGCTCGGCGGAGGCGGACTCGACGAAGCCCCACGTGCGCGCGTTGTGCAGGCGGTCGGCGAGCTTGATGACGAGGACGCGGATGTCCTTCGACATCGCGACGACCATCTTCCGCACGGTCTCCGCCTGGGCGCTGTCGCCGTACTTGAGCTTGTCGAGCTTCGTGACCCCGTCGACGAGCATGGCGATCTCGTCGCCGAAGTCGTGGCGGAGCATGTCCAACGTGTAGTCGGTGTCCTCCACGGTGTCGTGGAGGAGGGCCGCGGCCAGCGTCTTCGGTCCGATGCCGAGGTCCGCGAGGATCTGGGCCACCGCGACCGGGTGCGTGATGTACGGCTCGCCGCTCTTGCGCTTCTGCCCCTCGTGCGCCCGCTCCGCGACCGCGTAGGCCCGCTCGATGAGGCTCACGTCGGACTTCGGGTGATGCAGCCGCGCGGTGCGGATCAGCTGCTCGACGGCGCCGGCGGGCTGCGCCCGGGAGAAGAGGCGGGGCACCAGGCGTCGGAGGGAAGCCGTGCTCGAGGTCGTCTCCGTCATCGTTCAGCCTCCCAGGCGTGTGCTGGAGACCAAATTATCACCGCGTCCGAGAGCTCCCGACCACGCGGCGGCCGTCCGGACGCCCCGGAGGACCCGAGGCGGCTGCGCGGCCCGGCGATCAGGCGACGCGGCCCGGCTCGCCGTCGTCGGTCACGACGTCGCCGCCCATCTCGGACCACGCGTGCATGCCGCCCGTGATGTTGGAGGCCGCGAAGCCCCCGCGGAGGAGCGCCTGCGTGGCGATCGACGAGCGGTGCCCGGATCGGCAGACGACGGCGATGTGCTGGTCGGTCGGGATCTCCGCCGCGCGGGCCTCGAGCTCGCCCATCGGGATGTGGTGGGCGACCGCGGAGTGACCGGCCTCCCACTCGTCCTGCTCGCGGACGTCCAGGAGCCAGGACTCGCCGGTGGCAGTCCGGGCCTTGGCCGTCGCGGCGTCGAGGTCCTCGGGCACGCCTGCCCCCTGTGCGCTGGTCATGCCTCCACCGTAGCCGCGGCGCGCTCGGCCTGGGCGCGGCTCGCGGCCGCGGCGGCGAGGGCGTCGCCCCGCTTCACCTTCGGCTCGCCCTCGCGGAGGTGCGCGTAGAGCGGGGCCGCGATGAAGATCGTGGAGTAGGTGCCGACGATGATGCCGATGAAGAGGGAGAGCGCGATGTCGCGGAGCGTTCCGGCGCCGAGCACCACCGCGCCGATGAAGAGGATCGAGCCGACCGGCAGGATCGCGACGACCGAGGTGTTGATGGACCGCACCAGGGTCTGGTTCACGGCGAGGTTCACGGACTGCGCGAACGTGCGCCGTGACTCCTGCCCGTCCTCGGCCGTGTTCTCGCGGATCTTGTCGAACACCACGACCGTGTCGTAGAGCGAGTACCCGAGGATCGTCAGGAAGCCGATCACGGCGGCCGGCGTCACCTCGAAGCCCGTGATGCCGTAGATGCCGGCGGTGAGGACGAGGTCGTGCAGCAGGGCGACGATCGCCGCGACCGACATCTTCCAGGTGCGGAAGTACACCGACATGACGACGGCGGCGAGCACGAGGAACACCACGAGGCCCCACAGCGCCTGGCGGGTGATGTCCTGGCCCCACGACGGCCCGATGAAGGACTCGGTGACGCTGGACGTCTCGACGCCGTACGCGGTCGCCAGCGCCTGGCGGACGGCCGAGCTGTCCTCCGGCTGGAGCTGGTCGGTCTGCACGCGGACGCCGTCGCTGCCGACGGACGAGATCCGCGCGGGCACGGGCGTCACGGTGGCGACCGCGTCGCTCGCGATGTCCTGCGACTGCGACTGCACGCCGCTCACCGTGTACTCGGATCCGCCCGTGAACTCGATGCCGAACGTGAAGCCGCCACGGACCAGGGGCCCGAGGATCGAGATGAGGATGCACACGGCGGCGATGCCGTACCAGAGGCGGCGGCGCCCGACGATGTCGAACGAGCGCTTGCCCGTGTAGAGGTCGTTGCCGAACTCGGAGAAGCCAGCCATCAGTCGTCCCTGCTCGTGTCGTCGGCCCGCGGCGCGTCGATCGTCGCGGTCTTCGTGGATCCGGGCGCGCGGCCCTCCGCCGCCTTGCGCTCGGCGATGGTCTGCCGGCGGGCGGCCTCCTTGGCGGCGGCGGCTCCCCGTCCCGAGGTGGCGGTGGGCGTGCGGAAGGTGGCGCGTCCGCGGTAGACCGCGCCGAGCGCCCGCGGGTCGAGTCCGCTCATGCGGTGGCCCTCGGCGAAGAAGCGCCGGTTCGCGAGCAGCTGGAGGATCGGGTGCGTGAAGAGCGACACCACGATGAGGTCGATGATCGTCGTGAGCCCGAGCGTGAGCGCGAAGCCCTTGACGTTGCCGACCGCGAGGATGAACAGCACCGCGGCCGCGAGGAAGTTGACCGTGTCGGACGCGATGATGGTGCGCAGCGCCCGCTTCCAGCCCTGCTCCACGGACGAGACGAGGCCGCGCCCGTCGCGCAGCTCGTCCTTGATGCGCTCGAAGTAGACGATGAACGAGTCCGCGGTGATGCCGATGGCCACGATGAGCCCCGCCACCCCGGCGAGCGACAGCCGGTACCCCTCCCGCCAGCTGAGCAGCGTGATGAGGAGGTAGGTGATCACCGCGGCGATGACGAGCGAGGCGACGGTGACCATGCCGAGCGCCCGGTACTGCACCAGCGAGTAGAGCACCACCAGCGCGAGCCCGATGAGGCCCGCGATCAGGCCGCTCGTGAGCTGCGAGGAGCCCAGCGTGGCCGAGATGACGTCGGAGCTCTGCAGCGTGAAGCTGAGCGGCAGGGCGCCGAACTTGAGCTGGTCGGCCAGCGCCTTGGCGCTCTCCTGCGTGAAGTTGCCCGTGATGGAGGGCTTGCCGTTGGTGACGACGCCCTGCGTGACCGGCGCCGAGATGACCTCGTTGTCGAGCACGAACGCGAACTGGTTGCGCGGCGACTCGAGGGTGATGAGGCGGGTCGACATGTCGCCGAACTGCTTCGTGCCGTCGCCGTCGAACACGAGGTTGACCGACCACGTGCCGGTGCTGACGCCCTGGCTGGACTGCTGCAGGCCGCTCGTGGCGTCGGAGATGGTGCTGCCGTCGACCTCGACCGGGCCGAGCACGTACTTCGCGGCGCCGTCGTCGGAGCAGGCGATGATCGCGCGGTCGGCGGGGGCGGACTGCCCGTCGCTCTCCGGGGCGGTGGCGCAGTCGTACGCGGCGAACTCGGCCTGGAGGCGCGGGGTGACCCACGAGACGTCGCTCGGGCCGGTGGGCTCGGCGGTGGGCTCGTCGGAGAGCGTCGCGGGATCGGGCGTCTCGGCGGCGGCGGGCGTCTCGGCGGCCGGCGTCGAGCCGTCGGCGGGCGCGGAGCCGTCGGTCGGGGTCGGCGTGGGCGTGGGGCCCGCCGATGCGGTGCCGGGCGCGCCCACGAGCACGGGACGCAGCTCCAGCTTCGCGGAGGACTGCAGGCGCTGCATCGTCGCCGCGTCGGGCTCGCCCGGCAGGCTCACGACGATGTTGCTGCCGCCCTGCGTGGTGATCTCCGCCTCGGAGACGCCGCTCGCGTCGACGCGCTGGCGGATGATCGACACCGCCTGGGCGAGCTGCTCGCTCGTGGGGCCGGAGGACGCGCCGTCGAGCTGCGGCGCGAGGATGATCTGCGTGCCGCCCTCGAGGTCGAGCGCGAGCTTCGGGGCCCAGGACCCGTTGCTGAAGGCGACGCTGGCCGCGTTGCCGCCGGCCAGGAGGCCGATGATCACGAGCAGCCAGACGAGCTTGCGCCGGGCCTTGCGTACCGGTGTGGGCGACTTGGCCACCTGGACACTCGACTTTCTTCACGGGACGCCCGCCGCGACGACGCGGTTCCCGGATGGAGGGTGGGAGCTGGCCCGGGCGCGTTCCGGCCCGGGTTCGGCGGGCGGCCCGAGGGGCGCCCGCCCGGTGGGTCAGGGGCGCGCGGTGGGCGCGTCGCCGTCGTCGAGGCGGCGGGCGGAGTCCGGCGTGCCGGTCTCGTCCACGACGTCGGCGGCGGGGGCCTCGTCCACGAGCGCGGACGCGTCGTCGGCGACCGGGGTGGTCGGCTCGACCACGCGCGCGATCGTCTGGCGGTGGAGCTTCAGCACCGTGCCGGGCGAGACCTCGAGGTACGCGAGGTTGTTCTCCTCGTCGAACGACACGAGCGTCCCGTAGATGCCGGAGGCCGTCATGACCTCGGCGCCGGGCACCATCTGCGTCTGCAGCTCGGCGAGGTCCTTCTGGCGCTTCCGGCTGTTGCGGAACATGAAGAAGATGAGCAGCGCCAGGACGGCGAACATGATCAGGGTGAACGGGTCCATGCGGGACGGGCCTTTCAGGGGCTGGGGGTGTACGGACACGACGAACCGGCGACGTTCCGCGGGAGGCCAGCTTGAATCATAAGGCATCGCCGAACAGGGCCTCGGCGGCTCCCGACGTGCCGGACGCCCGAGCGGGAGGGGCCGGTGCGGCCGGCGCCTCGAGGCCGAAGTGCCGCCAGGCGGCCGGCGTCGCCACCCGCCCGCGCGGCGTGCGCGTCACGAGCCCGATGCGCACGAGGAAGGGCTCCACGACCGACTCGATGGTCTCCGCCTCCTCCCCGACGGACACCGCGAGGGTGTTGAGCCCGACGGGACCGCCGCCGAAGCGCGTGAGGATGCCGCGCATCACGGCGCGGTCGAGGCGGTCGAGGCCGAGCGGATCCACGTCGTAGAGGTCGAGGGCGGCGCGCACCGACGCGAGGCCCGCCTCGGTGCCGTGCACGAGCGCGTAGTCGCGCACGCGGCGGAGCAGCCGATTGGCGATCCGGGGCGTCCCCCGGCAGCGGCCGGCGATCTCCGCGACGGCCTCGTGCTCGATCTCGAGGTGCAGCATGCGCGCGGCGCGCTCGATGACCTGCTCGAGCTCGTGCGTCTCGTAGAACTCGAGGTGCGCCGTGAAGCCGAAGCGGTCGCGCAGCGGGCTCGGCAGCATGCCCGAGCGCGTGGTCGCGCCGACGAGCGTGAACGGCGACAGCTCGAGCGGGATCGAGGTGGCGCCCGCGCCCTTGCCGACCATGATGTCGATGCGGAAGTCCTCCATCGCGAGGTACAGCATCTCCTCGGCGGAGCGCGCCATGCGGTGGATCTCGTCGACGAAGAGGATCTCGCCCGGCACCAGTGCCGAGAGCACGGCGGCGAGGTCGCCCGCGTGCTGGATCGCCGGCCCGCTCGTGAGGCGCAGCGGTCGGCGGCTCTCCTCGGCCACGATCATCGCGAGCGTGGTCTTGCCGAGACCGGGAGGGCCCGCGAGCAGGATGTGGTCGGGCGAGCGGTTCTGCATCGCGGCGGCGGTCAGCAGCAGCTCGAGCTGCCCGCGGACCTTGACCTGCCCGACGAACTCGGAGAGGGAGCGCGGACGCAGCGCGCCCTCGAAGGCCAGCTCGGCGTCGGACTCCGGGACGGGGCTCGACGCGTCGCCGTGCTCGATCCCGCTCACCGGTCCGCCGCCTGGCCGGCCGGCGAGGCGCCCGCGGGCTGCTGCGGCCCGAGCATCCCGAGCGCGACGCGCAGGAGGCGGGGCATGTCGGCGGGTGCGCCCTGCTCGGCCGCGGCGGCGGCCGCGTCGTCGACCGCCGTGCGGGCGACGCGCTCGGACCAGCCGAGGCCGATGAGGGCGGTGACGACGTCCGCCGTCACCGTGGAGGCCGCCGAGGCCCCGGTGCGCGCGCGCGGACGCGTGACGACCAGCTTGCCCGCCAGCTGCAGGACGATGAGCTTCGCCGTCTTCGGCCCGATGCCGGAGACGCGGCGGAAGGCGGCGTCGTCCTCCGCGGCGACGGCCTCGGCCATGGCCTCCGGATCCAGGTGCTCGAGCACCGCGAGGGCCGACTTCGGCCCGACGCCCGTGACCCCGCAGAGGAGCTCGAAGGCGCGGAGCTCGTCGGGCTCGGGGAAGCCGAAGAGGGTGAGCGAGTCCTCGCGGACGACGAGGGACGTGAGGACGGTGGCCTCGGATCCGTGCCGCAGCTCGAGCGCGTGCCGCGGCGTCACCGAGACGCCGTAGCCCACCCCGTGCACCTCCAGCAGGAGGGTCTGACCGGAGACGGACAGCACGGTGCCGCGGAGGGAGGAGATCACGACGTCAACCCTACGAGCTAGCGCCGACCCCGCTGCGCACGCTCGGCAGCGAGCCACGCAGCCTGCGCCGCCGTCGGTCCGGCGGCCGCGCCGGCGGCCGACGACGGCGTGCGCGTCGCCGGCGCGGGCGTCCCGGCGATGCCGGCGCGGGACATCCCGGCGCGCCACCCGGCGCAGATCGCGAGGGCCAGGGCGTCCGAGGCATCGGCGGGCGTCGGCAGCTCGTCGAGCCCGAGGATCCGCGCGACCATGGTCGCGACCTGCCTCTTGTCGGCCTGCCCGTACCCCGTGACGGCGGCCTTCACCTCGCTCGGCGTGTGCATGGCGACGTCGAGCCCGCGGCGGGCGGCGCCCACGAGCGCCACGCCCGTGATCTGCGCGACGCCCATCACGGTCGACAGGTTGTCCTGCGCGAAGACGCGCTCGATGGCGACGACCGACGGCCGGTGCCGGTCGACGAGCTCCTCGATGCCGTCGCCCACCGCGAGCAGGCGGTGGTGCAGCTCGTCCGTCGGGCTGGTCCGCACGACCTGCACGGCGACGATCCGGGCGGAGCGGTCGGCGAACACGTCGACCACCCCGACGCCGCAGCGGGTCAGGCCGGGGTCGATCCCGAGGATCCGCACGGACGGGCCGCTGCCGCCCGCGCCGCTCCCCCGCGCCCCGGCGATGAGGACCTACTCCTCGTCGTCGTCGTCCAGCGCGGCCTGCACGTCGGCGGGCACGTCGCTGTTGATGTAGATGTTCTGGACGTCGTCCAGGTCCTCCATGGCGTCGACGAGCTTGTTGACCTTGCGCGCGGTCTCGAGGTCGACCTCGACCTTGACCTGCGGCACGAACTCGACGTCGGCGGAGTCGTAGTCGATGCCCGCCGCCTGCAGCGCCTCGCGGACCGCGACCATGTCGCTCGGCTCGCACTGGATCTCGAACACCTCGCCGTGGTCGGTCACGTCCTCGGCGCCCGCGTCGAGCACCGCCGCGAGCACGTCGTCCTCGGTCGGGGTCTCCGCGTGCGGCACCGCGAGGACGCCCTTGCGGTGGAAGTTGTAGGCGACGCTGCCCGGGTCGGCCATGGTGCCGCCGTTGCGGCTCATCGCCGTGCGGACCTCGGCGGCCGCGCGGTTCTTGTTGTCCGTGAGGCACTCGACGAGCATCGCGACGCCGTTGGCGGCGTACCCCTCGTACATGATCGTCTGGTAGTCGACGACCTCGCCGAGCAGGCCCGCGCCGCGCTTGACGGCGCGGTCGATGTTGTCGTTCGGGACGCTGGTCTTCTTGGCCTTCTGCACAGCGTCGACGAGGGTCGGGTTGCCGGACATGTCGGCCCCGCCGATCTTGGCCGCGACCTCGATGTTCTTGATCAGCTTCGCGAACGACTTGGCGCGACGCGAGTCGATGATCGCCTTCTTGTGCTTCGTGGTCGCCCACTTGGAATGTCCGGACACGGGTGGTTCTCCTAACGCGGCGTCTGCTCGCTGTCAATGATGGACCATCGGGCGGCCCCGCCGAGGGGCCGGCAGGTCAGAGGGTGCGGCCCGACTCCTCGACCATGTCGAGGAAGAGGCGGTGGAAGCGGAGGTCGCCCGTGACCTCCGGGTGGAACGAGGTGCCGAGGAGCGCGCCCTGGCGGACGGCCACGACGCGGCCGTCGTCGAGCGCCGCGAGGGCGGATGCCGCCGGTCCGACGGAGGCGACCACGGGCGCGCGGATGAAGACGGCGTGCACGGGCGGATCCCCGAGCTCCGGCACGTCGAGGTCCACCTCGAACGACGCCGTCTGCGACCCGAACGCGTTGCGGCGGACCGACACGTCGAGCCCGCCGATGCTCCGCTGCCCGTGGATCGCGTCGACGATCTCGTCGGCCAGCATGATCAGGCCCGCGCACGTGCCGTAGACGGGCAGGCCGTCGTCGATGGCGTCGCGCAGCGGCCCGGCGACGCCGAGCTGCCGCGACAGCTTGTCCATGACGGTGGACTCGCCGCCGGGGATCACGAGGCCCGAGATGCCCGGGAGGTCCTTCGGCTGCCGGACGAGGCGCGTCCGCGAGCCGAAGCCCTCGAGCACGCGGACGTGCTCGCGGACGTCCCCCTGGAGGGCGAGGACGCCGACGACCGGACCGTCGCCCTGCGGAGCCGCCGTGCTACCAGCCACGCTCGGCGAGGCGGTGCGGGGCGGGGACGTCGGCGACGTTGATCCCGACCATGGCCTCGCCCAGCCCGCGCGACGCCTGGGCGATCGCGTCGGGGTCCTGGTAGAGCGCGGTCGCCGTGACGACGGCCTTGGCGCGCGCGGCCGGGTTGCCGGACTTGAAGATGCCGGATCCGACGAACACGCCGTCGGCGCCGAGCTGCATCATCATCGCGGCGTCCGCCGGGGTGGCCACGCCGCCCGCGGTGAACAGCACGACGGGGAGCTGGCCGGTCTGCGCGACCTCGAGCACCAGGTCGTAGGGCGCCTGCAGCTCCTTCGCCGCGACGTAGATCTCGTCGTGCGTGAGGGCGCTGAGGGCGCGGATCTCCGACTTGATCGTGCGGATGTGCTTGGTGGCCTCGGACACGTCGCCCGTGCCGGCCTCGCCCTTGGAGCGGATCATGGCCGCGCCCTCGGTGATGCGGCGGAGCGCCTCGCCGAGCGTCGTGGCACCGCAGACGAAGGGGACGGTGAAGCCCCACTTGTCGATGTGGTTCACGTAGTCGGCCGGGCTCAGCACCTCGGACTCGTCGATGTAGTCGACCTCGAGGGACTGGAGGACCTGCGCCTCGACGAAGTGGCCGATGCGGGCCTTCGCCATGACGGGGATGGAGACCTCGGCCTTGATCTGGTCGATGAGGTCGGGGTCGCTCATCCGGGCGACGCCGCCCTGCGAGCGGATGTCGGCGGGGACGCGCTCGAGCGCCATGACGGCGACCGCTCCCGCGTCCTCCGCGATGCGCGCCTGCTCGGCGTTGACGACGTCCATGATGACGCCGCCCTTGAGCATCTCCGCGAGTCCGCGCTTGACGCGGCTCGAGCCGACCTGTCCGGGGGTGTTGGTGTCAGTCATTGTGGTCCCTATCCTATTCGCCCGCGGGGGCGGGCCAGGCTGCTGCGATGGATGCGCGGACGTCGCCCAGCAGCTGCGGCAGCGCCTTGGTCTTCGCGATGATCGGCAGGAAGTTCGCGTCCTGCCCCCACCGCGGCACGATGTGCTGGTGCAGGTGCTCGGCGATGCCGGCCCCCGCGACCTGCCCCTGGTTCATGCCGATGTTGTAGCCGTCGTTCCGCGACACCTCGCGGACGACCCGCATGGCGGTCTGCGTGAGCGATCCGATCTCGGCGACCTCCTCCGGGCTCGCGAGGTCGTAGGTCGCGATGTGGCGGTACGGGCAGACGAGCAGGTGCCCGCTGTTGTACGGGAAGAGGTTCAGCAGCACGAAGGCGTGCTCGCCGCGCGCCACGATGAGCGCGTCCTCGTCCGACATCGACGGCGCGATGCAGAACGGGCACTCGTCGCGGTCCGGCTGCTGCCCCTTCTGGATGTAGACCATGCGGTGCGGCGTCCACAGGCGCTGGAACTCGTCCGGCACGCCCGCGAGGTGACCGGGGTCGTCGACGCGGGCGCCCGTCGCCTCGTCCTCTCCCCCGGGCTCGTGGTCCGACAGGGTCAGACGGGCCACGCGGTCACCACCTGCTCGCGGCGCGCGATGGCGCCCGTGATCCGCTCGACGGCCTCGTCCACGGGCACGCCGTTGACCTGCGTGCCGTCGCGGAAGCGGAAGCTCACGGATCCGGCGGCCCGGTCGTCCTCCCCCGCGATGAGCTGGTACGGCACGCGGAGCTTCGTGTGCGTGCGGATCTTCTTCGGCATGCGGTCGTCCGAGGTGTCGAGCTGCGTGCGCACGCCCGCCGCCCGGAGGCGGTCGAGGACGCCGCCGAGGTACTCCTCGTAGTCCTCCGCCACGGGGATGCCGACGACCTGCACGGGCGACAGCCACACCGGGAACGCGCCTGCGTAGTGCTCGGTGAGCACGCCGAAGAAGCGCTCGATGGAGCCGA
This sequence comes from Clavibacter capsici, assembly GCF_001280205.1. Classification (NCBI taxonomy): domain Bacteria; kingdom Bacillati; phylum Actinomycetota; class Actinomycetes; order Micrococcales; family Microbacteriaceae; genus Clavibacter; species Clavibacter capsici. Next base: position 1,881,645 of record NZ_CP012573.1, read on the forward strand.
ACAGCGCACGGTGGATCATCACCGGCTGCGTGCGCGTGCCGTCGTTCGCCGTGTACTCGAGCCCGAAGCGCTCGGGCAGGTTGAAGTCGAGCTGGATGGTGGACATCTGCCAGGTGCGCCCGATGGCGTCGCGCGCCTGCACCGAGATCTTCGGCCCGTAGAACGCGGCGCCCGCGGGATCCGGCATGAGCTCGAGGCCCGTGTCGACCGCGACCTGGCGGAGCGTCTCGGTGGCCTCCTCCCACACCTCGTCGGAGCCGACGAACTTCTCCGGGTCCTTCGTGGACAGCTCGAGGTAGAAGTCGTCGAGGCCGTAGTCCCGCAGCAGCGAGAGCACGAACTCGAGCGTGCCCTTCAGCTCGTCGGCCATGCGCTCGCGCGTGGTGAAGATGTGCGCGTCGTCCTGCGTCATGCCGCGCACGCGGGTGAGGCCGTGGATCACGCCCGACTTCTCGTTGCGGTAGACCGTGCCGAACTCGAACAGGCGCAGCGGCAGCTCGCGGTAGGAGCGCTGGCGCGACCGGTAGATCAGCACGTGCATGGGGCAGTTCATGGGCTTGAGGTAGTAGTCCGCGCCCTGGCGCGTGATCTCGCCCTCGTCGTTCCGCGCCTCGTCGAGGTGCATGGCGGGGAACATGCCGTCCTTGTAGAAGTCGAGGTGGCCGCTCGTCTCGAACAGGTTCGACTTCGTGATGTGCGGCGAGTAGACGAACTCGTATCCGGCCGTCTCGTGCCGACGGCGCGAGTAGTCCTCCATCTCGCGGCGGATGATGCCGCCCTTGGGGTGGAAGACCGCGAGGCCGGAGCCGATCTCGTCCGGGAAGGAGAAGAGGTCGAGCTCGGCGCCGAGGCGGCGGTGGTCGCGCTTGAGCGCCTCCTCGATGCGGCCCTGGTAGGCGCGCAGCTCGTCCTTGGTGGGCCAGGCCGTGCCGTAGATGCGCTGCAGCTGCGGGTTCTTCTCGGACCCGCGCCAGTAGGCGGCCGCGACGCGCGAGAGCGCCCAGCCGTTGCCGACCATGCGCGTGCTCGGCAGGTGCGGGCCGCGGCAGAGGTCGCGCCAGAAGACCTCGCCGGTCTTGCCGTCGACGTTCTCGTAGACCGTGAGCTCGGCGCCGCCGACCTCGACGGACTCGCCGTCCTCGCCGAGCTCCTCGGAGGATCCGCCCTTGAGGCCGATGAGCTCGAGCTTGTACGGCTCGTCGGCCATGAGCTCGCGGGCCTCCTCCTCGGAGACGACGCGGCGCGTGAAGCGCTGGCCCTGGCGGACGATGCGCTCCATGTTCTTGGAGATGGCCTTGAGGTCCTCCGGCGTGAAGGGCTCGGCCACGTCGAAGTCGAAGTAGAAGCCGTCGGTGACGGGCGGCCCGATGCCGAGCTTCGCCTCCGGGTTGATCTGCTGCACGGCCTGCGCCATCACGTGGGCAGCCGAGTGGCGGAGGATCGCGAGGCCGTCCGGCGAGTCGATGCGGACGGGCTCGACGACGTCGCCGGGCGCCACGTCGGCCGCGAGGTCCTTGAGCTCGCCGCCGATGCGCATGGCGACGACGGCGCGGTCGCTGAACAGGGTGAACCCCGTGCCCGCCTCCGTCGCCTCGACCGGCGCGGTCGTCTCCGCGGGCGCGGCCTCGTCGTGGATCTCGGGCTGGGCGGCGTCTACCACTGCGGGCTCCTTGCGGGACGGGAACGGAACCGATCCAGACTACCGGCGCGCGACGCGGCCTCCTCGACGGGAGGGGCGCGGCGGGCGCGGGGCGTCCCGGGAAAAGCAGAAGGCCCCGGTCTCCCGGGGCCTTCTGGGTGGTGAGCGATACTGGGATCGAACCAGCGACCTCTTCCGTGTCAGGGAAGCGCGCTACCGCTGCGCCAATCGCTCATGCACTTGCTCGAGGTGGGGACGGGATTTGAACCCGCGTGGACGGCTTTGCAGGCCGCTGCCTCGCCTCTCGGCCACCCCACCACCGGTGGTTCCCACCTTGTGAAAGGGACCCCCTTCGGGGCCCCTGTTCGAGCGGATGACGAGATTCGAACTCGCGACCCTCACCTTGGCAAGGTGATGCGCTACCACTGCGCCACATCCGCATTTCGCTCGCTGCTCCCGGCTTCCCGGCAACCCTGCGTGCTCGATGACTCTAGCCGATCTCCCGTCGCGGGTGCAAAACGGCGCCCCGCCGACGTGCCCGGAAGCCCCGTTCACACGCCCTCTCCCCCGTGTTCACGCGGATCGGGTGGACGGGCCCTCCGACGCCGTCCGGGCGTGTCGCGGTGCGGTCGACCTTGGGACCCTCTCGCGCGACCCGGGTGACCGCGACGGCCCCCGCGGTATGGCATCATGGATCCGCACCGTCCGCGGTGCGAGCACGGGCGATTGGCGCAGTTGGTAGCGCGCTTCCTTCACACGGAAGAGGTCATCGGTTCGAGTCCGGTATCGCCCACCGTCATCTCCTCATCCTCCGCGGCTCCAGCGGAGGCCGCTACGCCAGCAGGGCGCGGGCCGTCCCCTCGTCGAGCACGATGTCCGTCACGAGGCCCGCGGCGAGCGCTCCCCGCACGCTGCGGACCTTCGAGGCCCCCGCGACCACGCACACGCGCCGCGGCGCCCTGCGGATCGTCGCCAGGTCCGGTCCGCTCGCCCGCGCGTTGATCGCGATGTCCGCCGACGAGCCGTCCTCGCGGAAGAAGACGGTGGAGACGTCGCCCACCACGCCGTCGGCGTCGAGCGCGCGCTGGTCGGACCTCTCGAGGTACCCGCCCGAGTAGACGTGGCTCGGCACGAGGGCGACCGGGGATCCGACGCCGAACAGCACCATGTCCATCCGCTCCTGCAGCTCGAGGACGCGCTTCGTGCTCCGCTCGCGCCAGAGCGCCTGCTTCGTGGCGGGGTCGTCGAAGAAGGCTGGCACCGGGAACTGCTGCACGGTCGCGCCGTACGCCTGCCCGAAGCGGCGGAGGATCTCGCTCGCGTACATGATCCCGGTCGTCCGCACGTTGCCCGCGCCGTTGAGCTGCACGACGAGCGTGTTGTGGGTGGGCTTCGGCACGAGGTACCGGCTGACGGCGCTGACGGTGGAGCCCCACGCGACGCCGACGACCATGTTCGAGTCGACGTACTGCGTGAGCATCCGTGCAGCGGAGAGGGCGACGCGGTCGACGCGGTCGACGTCGCTCGTCTGGTCGGGAACCGGCACCACGTGCGCGACGACGCCGTACCGCTCGTGCAGCTGCTCGCCGAGCACGGTCGCGAGGTCGAGCGGCGAGCGGATCTGGATGTCGACGAGCCCCGTCTCCCGGGCGAACGACAGGAGCCGGGAGACCGATGAGCGGCTCGTGCCGAGCTCGCGCGCGATCGCCTCCATCGTCAGGTCCTGCATGTAGTAGAGGTGCGCCGCGCGGAGGGCGTCCTGGGTGCGCTCGTGCGCGATGCCGTCGACCATGCCGCGAGCCTTGCACATCCGTGCACGGGCTTCGCATGATCCGTTCGCGAGCGGATGATGGAGGCATCAGCACGCGCACCACGTACGCATCAGGACAACAGGAAGAAGCCTCCTCGTGACCACGTCGAAGAAGACCGACCTGCGGGACAACGTCGCCCGCATCCACGACCGCCCGAGCGCGAAGGTGCTCGTCATCGGCGGCGGCATCAACGGCATCGCGACGTTCCGCGACCTGGCGCTGCAGGGCGTCGACGTGGTCCTCGTCGAGCGCGCCGACTACGGCTCGGGCGCCTCGGCGGCGAGCTCGCACATGATCCACGGCGGCATCCGCTACCTGGAGAACGGCGAGTTCCGCCTCGTGCGCGAGTCCGTCGAGGAGCGCAACGGCCTCATCCGCATCGCGCCCCACTACGTGAAGCCGCTGCAGACGACGATGCCGATCTTCTCCACCTTCTCGGGCATCCTCAACGCCCCCCTGCGCATGCTCACGCACAAGCAGCGCTCCACGAAGGAGCGCGGCGCCCTCCTCATCAGCGTCGGCATGACGCTCTACGACTCCTTCTCGCGCGACGGCGGCTCGGTCCCCCGCCACCGCTTCCGCGTCGGCAAGGCCGCCCGCGAGGACATGCCCGCCCTCAACAAGGACGTCAAGTTCACCGGCACCTACTACGACGCCTCCGTGCACGAGCCCGAGCGCCTCGCGCTCGACGTGCTGAAGGACGGCCTCGGCGCGGGCGACCACGCGCGCAGCGCCAACTACCTCGAGGCCGTGGGCGTCGCGGACGGCGGCGTGAAGCTCCGCGACGTGATCTCGGGCACCGAGTTCGTCGTGAAGGCGGACGTCGTCGTCAACGCGTCCGGCCCCTGGACCGACCTCACCAACGAGGCCATGGGCGGCGAGACGAAGTTCATGGGCGGCACCAAGGGCTCCCACATCGTCGTCGACAACGCCGAGCTGCTCGAGGCCACCAAGGGCCGCGAGATCTTCTTCGAGAACAACGACGGCCGCATCGTCCTCATCTACCCCCTCAAGGGCCGTGTGCTCATCGGCACCACGGACATCGACGCCGACCCGAGCGAGCCGGCCGTCTGCACCGAGGAGGAGGTCGACTACTTCTTCGACCTCGTCAAGCACGTCTTCCCGCAGATCGAGCTGAACCGCGACCACATCGTGTACCGCTACTCGGGCATCCGCCCGCTGCCGCGTCACGAGGACACGGCGCCCGGCTTCGTGTCGCGCGACTACCGCATCGTCGAGACCGAGATCGCGGGACTCGCGGGCAGCAAGGTGCTGAGCCTCGTGGGCGGCAAGTGGACGACGTTCCGCGCCCTCTCCGCGCACCTCTCCACGGAGGCCACCACGCGCCTCGGCGTCGAGCGCTCGGTCGACACGACGGGCATGCCCATCGGCGGCGGCAAGGACTTCCCGTCCTCCAGCACCGCGCGCGCCCGCTGGATCGCCACGCAGGCGGCCCGCGCCGAGGGCATCGGCACCGAGCAGGTCGACCGCCTGCTCAACCGCTACGGCACGCGCGCCACGAGCGTCATCGACGTCCTCTCCGGACAGCCGTCGACGCCGCTCGCGACCGACCCGCAGCTCACGCGCGCCGAGATCGCGTACTTCGCCACGCACGAGGACGCGGTGCACCTCGCCGACGTCGTGCTCCGTCGCACGAACCTCGCGTTCGTCGGCGGCGTGACCCACGAGATGCTCGCGGAGATCGCGGACGTGCTGCAGGAGGCGCTCGGCTGGAGCGACGACGAGCGCGACGACGAGATCCAGGACACCGTCGACACCCTGCGCACCTACCACGGCGTCGACGTCGGCGCGACGAAGGTGGCCGCGGACGCGACGGTCACGGAGTTCGCGAACTAGCACCACGCACGGCGGACCCGATCCGCAACCCGGGAGGCCGGTCGCCGAGAGGCGGCCGGCCTCCTCGCGTCCCGGCCCATCACGTCCGCATGCACCCGCTGTCAGGGGACGGGGCTACGTTCGGGCCATGACCCATCCCCGGCTCGACCCGATCCCGCTCACCACGCTCCAGGGCGAGGAGACCACGTTCGGCGCGTACGCCGACAAGGTGGTGCTCGTCGTCAACGTGGCCTCGCGCTGCGGCCTCGCGCCGCAGTACGAGAAGCTCGAGCAGCTCCAGCGGACCTACGGCGAGCGCGGCTTCACGGTCATCGGGTTCCCGAGCAACCAGTTCCTGCAGGAGCTCGGATCCGCGGAGGCCATCGACGAGTACTGCTCCACCACGTGGGGCGTCACCTTCCCGATGATGGAGAGGGTGAAGGTCAACGGGCGCTCGGCCCACCCCGTCTACGTCGAGCTGACGAAGGCGCCGGACGCCGAGGGCAGGGCCGGCCGCGTGAAGTGGAACTTCGAGAAGTTCGTCGTGACGCCCTCGGGCGCCGTGCACCGGTTCCGCCCGACGGTGGAGCCGGACGCGCCGGAGATCGTGTCGCTCATCGAGGCGGAGCTCCCGGGCTGAGCCCGCGTGCGAGCGCCCGTCGGCGCCTCGGCCGGCCTCAGCGGCGACGCGCCACGAGGCCCGCGAGGTAGGACACCTGACCCGCGTGCTGGAGGTCGTCGGCGAGCACGCTGACGAGGCGGGCGCCGAGCGACACGGGCGGGGTCCAGGCCTCGTCCACGATGCGGTCGAGCTCCCCGGCGTCGAGGCCGGCCAGGTACGCGAGCGTCGTCGCCTGGACCGCGTCGAGGTAGCCGAGGAGCAGCTCCGCGGTGACGCCCTCCAGCGCCGCGACGTCCTCGGACGACTGGCCGTAGCCCGTGGCGGATGCGTCGAACGGCAGGGCGAAGCGGTCCGCCCAGCCGCCGGTCGTCCACTCCTGCTCGGCGCCGGCGACGTCGGCGACCTGCGCGTCCTGGACCCGGGCGAGGTGCCAGACGAGCCAGCCGATGGGGTTGGCCTCGGGATCCGGCCGGTGCGCCAGGTCGTCGGCGTCGAGCCCCTCCACGGCGTCGTGCACGATCTCGGCGATGCGCCCGTAGGCGTCGACGAGCAGGTCGGTGGCGTCGGTCATGGTGCTCTCCTCGGGTCGTCACGCGGTCGGACGCGTCGAGCGCCCGCTCCCCATCCTGCTCCCGGTCCCCGCCGTGGGAGGCTCGGGGGATGACGCGCCTCTCCCCCGACGCCCCGTGGTCGACCCCCGACGACGACGCGTGGTGCCCCTGCACGAGCGGCGACCCCTACGGCGCGTGCTGCGGGCCGCTGCACCGCGGCGATTCCCGGGCGCCGACCGCGGAGCGGCTGATGCGCTCCCGGTTCGCGGCCTACGCACGGGGCGACGCCGCCTACCTGGCGCGCAGCTGGCACCCGTCGACGCGGCCCGCGGAGCTGGACCTCGACCCCTCGATCCGGTGGTTCCGGCTCACGATCGTCCGCACCGCCCAGGGCGGGCCGGATGACGCCACGGGCGTCGTCGAGTTCGAGGCCGCGTACCGGCACAAGGGCGGGCGCGGCAGCCAGCACGAGGCGAGCCGCTTCGCCCGGTACGCGGGATCTTGGGTCTACGTCGACGCGATGTGACGTCCGCGCGTGCGCCGCTCAGGCCTCGCCGAAGCCGGACTCGATGAGCTCCACGAGCGCCGTGACGGCCTCCGCCGCGTCGTCGCCCGTCGCCTCGACCACGACGTGCGCCCCGCGGGTGAGGCCGAGGGCCATGACCCCGAGGAGCGACGCGGCGTTCTGGCCGTTGACCGTGATAGCGGAGGAGTAGGCGGATGCGCGCGTGACGAAGTCCGCCGCGGGCCGCGCGTGGAGCCCGTCCCGGTTGACGAGGACCGCCTCCCCGCGCACGCTGCCCGAGCCGCCGCTCGCGGGAGCTGGCTCCGAGCCGTCGGACCGGGGATCCGGCGCGAGGCCCGCGTCGGCGTCCTCGGCCGCGTCGGCGCTCGCGGCCGAGGCGGCGGCCGCGGCCACGTCCTCCAGCGAGCCGCCCGTCTCGGCGGCGACGGCCGCGGCGACGGCGCCCTCGACGAGCGGGGCCCGCACCACGACGACGCGGGAGGCGGCGTCCTCGTCGAGCATGTCGACGGCGGTCTCGGCCGTGAGGTACGCGGATCCCAGGTCGGCGAGCACGACGACGCCGTCGCCGCCCTCCGCCGCGGCGAGCGCCGCCGTCACCAGGTCGAAGCTCGTGCCGATGCCGGCGTCCTCGCGGGTGCCGTCGCCGGATCCGCCCGCGGGCACGAGCGCCACCGTCGGCGCCATCTGGCGCGCGAGGTCGACGAGCCCGCGCGCGATCAGCGCGCTGTGCGAGACGAGGACGAGGCCGACGCTCACGAGCCGGACCCGTCGGCGTCGCGCGCGGTCGTGGCGGCCGCGCGGAGGATGAGGGCGGACGACTGCGCGCCCGGGTCCCGGTGGCCGATCGCGCGCTCCCCGAGGTAGGAGGCACGGCCCTTGCGCGCGACGAGCGGCTCGGTCTCCCCCGCTCCGCGCTCGGCCGCGTCGGCCGCGGCGGACAGCGCCTCGGCCGCGCTGGAGCCGGCCTCCGCGGCGGCGCGCGCGGCCTCCGCGGCGGGGCCCCACGCGTCCACCATGGTCTTCTCGCCGCGCTCCGCCTTGCCGCGGAGCACGATGCCGCCGACCGCGGCCTCCAGCAGGTCGGCGATCGCGGACGCGTCGAGGGCGGCGCGGTCGGCGACGGCGGCCGACGCCTTGAGGTACGCGGTGCCGAGCAGCGGTCCGGACGCTCCCCCGACCGTGGAGATGAGCGTGGTGGCGATCGCCTTCAGCGCGTCGGCCGGACTCGCGTCGGTCGCGAGGCCGACGAGCTTCGCGGCCACAGCGCCGAAGCCGCGGTCGAGGTTCTCACCGTGGTCGCCGTCGCCGATCTCGCGGTCGAGGGCGATGAGCTGACCGCGCTGGTCGGCGACGACGCGCGCCGCCTCCGCGGTCCAGGAGACGATCCAGTCGGTCCCGAGTGCCATGAGCTACCTCCCCCACCGCAGGGCGGCGGTCTGCACGGGTGAGTCCCACAGCTCGATGAGCTCGTCGTCGAGCAGCAGCACCGTGAGGGACAGTCCCTCCATGTCGAGGGCCGTCACGTAGTCTCCCACGAGGCTCCGGGCGACGGTCAGGCCGGCCTCGTGGAGCACGGCGGCCGCGCGGGCGTACGCGATGTGCAGCTCCGACAGCGGCGTCGCGCCCATCCCGTTCACGAGCAGGAGCACGCGGCTGCCCGCGGGCGCCGCGAGGTCCTCGAGCACGGGGTCCAGCAGGCGCTCGACGATGGCGTCGACCGGCTCGAGCGGCAGGCGCACGCGACCGGGCTCGCCGTGGATCCCGATGCCGATCTCCATCTCGTCGTCCGCGAGCACGAAGCTCGGCTCGCCGGCGTGCGGGACGGTGCAGGCGCGGATGGCGACCCCCATGCTCCGCACCCGGGCGACCACGCGCTCCGCGATCGCCGCGACGCCGTCGAGGTCGTCGCCGCGCTCGGCCGCGGCCCCGCCAGGCGCTCGACCAGCACCGTGCCCGCGACGCCCCGACGCCCGGCCGTGAAGAGCGAGTCGGTGACGGCGACGTCGTCGTCGACCACCACCGTCCGCACGCGCACCCCCTCGGCCTCCGCGAGCTCGGCCGCGGTCTCGAAGTTGAGGACGTCGCCCGTGTAGTTCTTCACGACGTGCAGCACGCCCGCGCCGGCGTCCACCGTGAGCGTCGCGGCGACGATGGGATCCGGCGTGGGGCTGGTGAAGACCGGCCCGGGCACGGCGGCGTCGAGCATGCCGTGGCCGACGAACCCGGTGTGCAGCGGCTCGTGCCCGCTGCCCCCGCCGCTGACGAGCGCGACGCGGCCCGGCCGGGTGGGCGCGGCCCGGCGGACGTACAGCGGATCCGCGCTCAGCGTCACGAGGTCGGCGTGCGCCGCGGCGAACCCCGCGACCGCCTCCTCGGCGACGGTCCTCGGATCGTTGACCAGCTTCTTCATGCGGGCTCCTCGCGGGTCGCGGGCGGCGCGCGGGCCCCCGGGCGTCCGAGCCGGATCGAGGACGGGACTCGGTCGGCGGCGACTCGGGTGCATGCCCAACATACGCCCGGGTCCCGGCGCGGCACAGGGCGGCGGGACCCTCACGGAGGGGCAGGGATCCGCGTCGCGCAGCGGCTCGCCGCGGCGGGATGCCCCGTTCACCGGCAGTAGATTGGGGCCACCGCAATGTTGCGGCAGAGGTCGTACCCGCGCCTCGACGAACGATCGGAGCACCACGCAGTGGATCTTGGAGTCATCTTCCTGTCGGAGACGGTGGGCACAGCCCTCCTCGTCCTCCTGGGATGCGGAGTCGTGGCGAACGTCGCGCTCATCAAGTCGAAGGGGCTCGCCGGCGGCACCCTCATGGTCAACTTCGGCTGGGGCCTCGCGGTCTTCGCCGGCGTCACCGTCTCGTACGCGTCCGGCGCCCACCTCAACCCGGCCGTCACGCTCGGCCTCCTCGCCGCCGGCAAGATCGACGACGTCGCGAGCGTCCCCGTCTACATCGCCGCCCAGATGGTCGGCGCGATCATCGGCGCCGTCTTCTGCTGGCTCGCCTACAAGCAGCACTTCGACGAGGAGCCCGATGCGGCCACCAAGCTCGGCGTCTTCTCGACCGGCCCGTCCATCCGCAACTACGCGTGGAACCTCGTCACCGAGATCATCGGCACGTTCGTGCTCGTCATCGTGATCCTCGGCTTCAGCCTCGCGAACAACCCCGACGCGGACGCGGCGACCCCCGCCGGCCTCTCGGCGCTCGGCGCGATCCCCGTCGCCCTCCTCGTGGTCGGCATCGGCGCGTCCCTCGGCGGGCCGACCGGCTACGCCATCAACCCGGCCCGCGACCTGGGTCCGCGCATCGCGCACGCGATCCTCCCCATCAAGGGCAAGGGCGCGAGCGACTGGTCCTACGCCTGGGTCCCCGTCGTCGGCCCCGCCATCGGCGGCCTGCTCGCCGGCCTCGCGTCCTACGCGCTGCTCCCCATCCTCTAGACCACCCGACCCCTCACAGGAGAGACCACATGAGCGAGAAGTACATCGTCGCCATCGACCAGGGCACCACCAGCACGCGGGCCATCGTCTTCGACCACGCCGGATCGATCGTGTCCACCGGCCAGCTCGAGCACGAGCAGATCTTCCCCCGCGCCGGCTGGGTCGAGCACGACCCCATGGAGATCTGGCGCAACACCCGCGAGGTCATCGGCCAGGCCCTGTCCAAGGCCGACATCACCCGCCACGACGTCGAGGCCGTCGGCATCACCAACCAGCGCGAGACCGCCGTCGTATGGGACCGCACCACGGGCAAGCCCGTCTACAACGCCATCGTCTGGCAAGACACCCGCACCCAGAAGATCGTCGACCGCCTCGCGGCCGACGGCGGCGTCGAGCGCTTCAAGCCCACCGTCGGGCTCCCGCTCGCCACCTACTTCTCGGGCACCAAGATCGTCTGGATCCTCGAGAACGTCGAGGGCGCCCGCGAGAAGGCCGAGGCCGGCGAGCTGATGTTCGGCACGACCGACACCTGGGTCCTCTGGAACCTCACCGGCGGCACCGACGGCGGCGTCCACGTCACCGACGTGACCAACGCGTCGCGCACCCTCTTCATGGACCTCGAGACCCTCCAGTGGGACGACGAGATCCTGAAGGCGTTCGACGTGCCGCGCTCGATGCTCCCCGAGATCAAGAGCTCCTCCGAGGTCTACGGCCAGGTCGAGTCCTCCAGCCTCCTGCGCGAGGTGCCCATCGCGGGCATCCTGGGCGACCAGCAGGCCGCCACGTTCGGCCAGGCGGCGTTCGACCAGGGCGAGTCGAAGAACACGTACGGCACCGGCAACTTCCTGATCTTCAACACCGGCACCGACATCATCCACTCGCAGAACGGCCTCCTCACCACCCTCGGCTACAAGCTGGGCGACGCCGAGCCGCACTACGCGCTCGAGGGGTCCATCGCCGTCACGGGCTCGCTCGTGCAGTGGATGCGCGACAACCTCGGCCTCGTGTCGAGCGCCGCGGAGATCGAGACGCTCGCCGCCACGGTCGAGGACAACGGCGGCGTGTACTTCGTCCCCGCCTTCTCCGGCCTCTTCGCGCCCTACTGGCGCTCGGACGCGCGCGGTGCGCTCGTCGGCCTCACGCGCTTCGTCAACAAGGGCCACATCGCCCGCGCGGCGCTGGAGGCCACGGCCTTCCAGACGCGCGAGGTGCTCGACGCGGTCAACGCCGACTCCGGCGTCGACCTCACGGAGCTCAAGGTGGACGGCGGGATGATCGCCAACAACCTGCTCATGCAGTTCCAGGCCGACATCCTCGGCGTCCCGGTCGTCCGCCCCGTCGTCGCGGAGACCACCGCGCTCGGCGCCGCGTACGCCGCGGGCCTCGCCGTCGGGTTCTGGAAGGACCTCGACGACCTCCGCAGCAACTGGCAGGAGGACAGCCGCTGGACGCCGGACATGGACGACGCCGAGCGCGAGCGCCAGCTGCGCCTGTGGAAGAAGGCCGTGACGAAGACCTTCGACTGGGTCGACGAGGACGTTCAGTAGACCGCGTCCGCACGATCCGCACGCCCCGTCGCCCTCGGTGACGGGGCGTGCGGCGTCTCCGGGCGACTCGCGGCCCGGCCCGGTCGGCGGATCAGATCAGCGTCGGCTGCCCGCCGGCCTCCGGCGCGTCGCCCAGCGGCTCGACGAGGTCCGGCCCGTCGTTGCGCACGCTGTTCACGCGGGTGGACACGAGCCGCGGCACGAGGTGCGGCTCCGGCAGCGACCCGAGCAGGTGCCGCACGTCGTCGACGGCCGTCGTGCCCGCGTCGAGCCAGTCGTCCAGGCGGTCGGGCGGGACGATGACCGGCGTGCGGTCGTGGATGTGCCCGAGCGCGTCGCTCGCGGCCGAGGTGATGATGGCGAGGCTCCGGAGCCAGGCGCCGGGCTCCCCGTCGGCGACCGCGGGATCGCGCCAGTGCTCGTACACGGCGGCGAAGGCCAGCGGCCGCTCGTCCTCCCCGTGCAGGTAGACGGGCTGCTTCCCCGCCGCGGTCGCCTGCCACTCGTAGTACCCGTCCGCGGGCACGACGGCGCGCCGGGTGAGCACGGCCTTCCGGAACGTCGGCTTCTCGGTCACCGTCTCGACGCGCGCGTTGATGAGCGGCGGGCCCTGCCGGGTCCTCGCCCACGGCGGCACGATCCCCCACCGGGCGTCGGTCAGCACGCGGTGGACAGGTCCGTCGGCGTCGTCGCGCGGTCGCCGGTCGGCGACCATCCTCACCGTGGTCGTCGGGGCCACGTTCCAGGACGGCGGCGGATCCCCGCCCTCGACGTCGTCGACCGACCACTCCCCGACGAGGTCGCCCGTCGCCCGCGCCACCACGAATCTCCCGCACATGCGCCCATCATCCCCCGCACCCGCGACGTCGTCCGGGCGGCGTGGATCACGCCCGGGTGGCGGCGCCCCACTCCTCGAGCTTGGCGGCCGCGCGGCCCGAGTCGACGGCGTCCGCGGCGACGGCGAGCTTCTCCCGGAGGCGTCGCGCCATCGGCTGCTGCACGCGGGTCGGGTCGTCCATCAGGTCGAAGGCCTCCAGCCCCGCCGCCGCGTTGAGCAGCACCACGTCGCGCTCGGGCCCGGGCTCGCCGGCCAGCACGCGCCGGATCACGTCCGCGTTCCCCTCCGGCCCCGTGCCGAGGAGCGCCTCGATGGGCGCGCGCGGGATCCCGAGCTCCAGCGGGTCGAGGTCGTGCTCCGTGACCGCGCCGCGGCTGACCTCCCAGATGTGGCTGTGCCCGGTGGTCGTCAGCTTGTCGATCCCGTCGTCCCCCCGGTAGACCAGCGCGGTGGCCCCGCGGGTGCGGAACACGCCGACGAGCAGCGGGACGCGGGAGAGGTCGGCGACGCCCACCGCGGAGGCCTCCGGACGCGCCGGGTTGCAGAGCGGCCCGAGCACGTTGAAGAGGGTCGAGATGCCGAGCTCCCGACGCGTCGCGGCGGCGTGCCGGAAGCCGGGGTGGAAGAGGGCGGCGTGCGCGTAGGTGATGCCCGTCTCGCGGAGCACCTCCGCGACGCGCTCGGGCGCGATCGTGAGGTCGACGCCCAGCGCGGTCAGCACGTCCGACGCGCCCGACGACGAGCTCGCCCCGCGGTTCCCGTGCTTCACGACCGGGACGCCCGTCGAGGCCGCGATGACGGACGCCGCGGACGAGATGTTGAGGACGGCGCCGTAAGGGTCCCCTCCCGTGCCCACGATGTCGAGCGCGCGCGGGTCGACGTCGAGCGGCAGCGCGTCCTCGAGCACCGCGTCGCGGAACCCGACGATCTCGTCGACCGTCTCCCCGGAGGCGCGGAGGGCCACCAGCAGGCCGCCCAGCTGCGCGGGAGTGGCCTCGCCGCGCATCACCTGGCGCATGGCCCACGTGGACTCGGACACCGACAGGTGGCGCCCCTCGATCAACGTCGTGATGAGGGCGGGCCAGGTGGGGGCGGAGGGCATGCGGATCAGCCTAACGAGAGGCTGGATCGGATCTCACGGGCGGCCCGGGTGGGCATCGGGCGTCGTCGGCCTGGGTCATAATGGAACCTGTGACGACCACCTCAATCTCCCCTGCATCCACCGCGCCGGTGGTGAACCGGCCGAACACGGTCGCCGTCGGCACCATCGTGTGGCTCGGCAGCGAGGTGATGTTCTTCGCGGGCCTCTTCGCGATCTACTTCACCCTCCGCTCCACGTCCGGCGCCCTCTGGGAGTTCGAGGCCGGCCGCCTCAACGTGCCCTTCTCCCTCGTGAACACGCTCATCCTCGTGTCGAGCTCGTTCACCTGCCAGTTCGGCGTCTTCGCGGCGGAGCGCCTGCAGGCGCGGGCCACCGGCTGGAAGCCCAGCCAGTGGGGCACGGTCGAGTGGTTCTTCCTCACGTACGCCCTCGGCGCGATCTTCGTCGTCGGCCAGATCTTCGAGTACGCCACCCTCGTCACCGAGGGCATCACGCTCAGCAGCAACGCCTACGGCTCGGCGTTCTACATGACCACCGGCTTCCACGGCCTCCACGTCACGGGCGGCCTCATCGCCTTCCTCCTCGTCATCGGGCGCATCTTCGCCGTCCGGTCCATGGGGCACAGGGAGGCGACGAGCGCCATCGTCGTGTCCTACTACTGGCACTTCGTCGACGTGGTCTGGATCGGGCTCTTCCTGGTCATCTACGTCCTCAAATAGCACCGAGCGGGAGCAACAACCACAGCATGAGCACCACGACAGCACGCGCCCGCCGCACCGGCCGCCGCAGCCCCCTGACCACCGTCGCCCTCCTCGCGATCGGCCTGCTCTTCACGGGTGGCGCCTACGCGCTGATCCAGACGGGCACCGCATCCGCGGAGGTCGACCTCAAGTCCGCGCAGACCATCGACGAGGGCCAGAAGCTCTTCGGGTCGAACTGCGCCACCTGCCACGGCATGGACGCGACCGGCACGGGCGTCGCCCCGAGCCTCATCGGCGTCGGCGCCGCCTCCGTCGACTTCCAGGTCGGCACCGGCCGCATGCCCCTCCAGGGCACCACGGTCCAGGCGGAGGAGAAGCCGACGCAGTTCACGGACGACCAGGTCAAGGAGCTCGCCGCCTACGTCGCCTCGCTCGCCCCCGGACCGGCGATCCCGGCCAGCCAGTACCTCGACGGGCAGGGTGATCCCTCGAACGGCGCCGAGCTCTTCCGCATCAACTGCGCCATGTGCCACAACGTAGCGGGGGCCGGAGGCGCCCTCACCGAGGCGAAGTTCGCCCCGAGCCTCAAGGGCGTGGACCCGGTGCACATCTACGAGGCCATGGTCACCGGCCCGCAGAACATGCCGGTCTTCAACGACACCAACATCTCCCCCGAGGACAAGCGCGACATCATCACGTCGCTCCAGTACATCGAGCAGAACAGCAACGTCGGCGGCGCGGACCTCGGCGGGCTCGGCCCGGTCTCCGAGGGGCTGTTCATGTGGATCTTCGGCCTCGGCGGCATCGTCGCCCTGACCGTGTGGCTCACGGCCCGGTCCAACTGACGCCCGCATCGATGACACGCACCAGAACACACGAGAGGCACGCACATGGCACACGACGATAAGGACGAGTCGGGCGTCGTCCCCGCGGGCTACGACGCCGGCGAGCTCGAGTCCGCCGGCCGTGACGTCGTCCTCCCGGGCGGCACCGCCGTCGCCACGCGCGACGCGTTCCCGAACCCCGGCTTCCCGGAGCACCGCCTCCGCGTCACCGACAAGGACCCGAAGAAGGCGCGGACGGCCGAGCGCGTCGTCTACACCTGGTTCTACCTGTCCATCGTCGGCAGCGTGTTCGCCATCGGGGCCTACTTCGGCTTCCCGATCTACGCGGACGACCCGGGCAGCGTGCGCCTCAACAACCTGTTCCTCGGCGTCGGCATCGCGCTCGCGCTGCTGAGCCTCGGCATCGGCGCCATCCACTGGTCGAAGGCGCTCATGAGCGACCACGAGCTGATCGACGAGCGCCACCCGCAGGGCGGCTCTCCCGCCACGCAGGCCCGCGCGGTCGAGATCTTCGCCCAGGCGAACGAGGAGTCCGGCTTCGGCCGCCGCTCGCTCATCCGCAACAGCCTCATCGGCGCCCTGGTCGCGTTCCCGCTCCCGGCGGTCGTGCTCTTCCGCGACCTCTACCCGGGCAGCGCTGAGGAGCCCGCCTCCGCCCTCAGCCACACGCTGTGGAAGAAGGGCGAGGTCCTCACCCGCGATCCGTCCGGCACGCCCATCAAGGCGTCCGACGTGACGATCGGCTCCGCGTTCCACGTCATCCCCGCGTCCCTCATGGATCTCGAGGAGGGCAAGCTCGAGGAGAAGGCCAAGGCCGCCGTGCTGCTCATGCGCCTGCGCCCCGAGGACCTCGTCGAGACGCCCGAGCGCAAGGGCTGGTCCTACGACGGGATCGTCGCCTACTCGAAGGTCTGCACGCACGTGGGTTGCCCGGTGGCGCTCTACGAGCAGCAGACGCACCACCTGCTCTGCCCCTGCCACCAGTCCCAGTTCGACGTGACCAACCACTGCGAGGTCATCTTCGGACCGGCCAAGCGGCCCCTGCCGCAGCTGCCCATCGCCGTCAACGACGAGGGCTACCTCATTGCACAGAGTGATTTCACCGAGCCCGTAGGGGCGAGTTTCTGGGAGCGTCGTGGTGACTACAACAGCTGATCCGACCACGACGGGTGCCGCCGCGCCCGCCGCCAAGAGCGGGGGCGGCCTCACCGCCGCTGCCGCCACCTACCTCGACGAGCGCACCAGCGTCAGCGTCGCCGTCAAGGAGTTCGGGCGGAAGATCTTCCCGGACCACTGGTCCTTCATGCTCGGTGAGGTGGCGCTGTACAGCTTCGTCGTCATCCTGCTGACGGGGTCCTGGCTCACCTTCTTCTTCGACCCCTCGATGGCGGAGACGCACTACGCCGGCTCGTACGCGCCCCTCAAGGGCGTCGAGATGTCCGTCGCCATGTCGTCGTCGCTCGACATCTCGTTCGACATCCGCGGCGGCCTGCTGATGCGGCAGATCCACCACTGGGCGGCGCTGCTGTTCGTGGCGTCCATCGGCCTGCACATGCTCCGCATCTACTTCACGGGTGCGTTCCGCAAGCCGCGCGAGCTGAACTGGTTCATCGGCTTCGTCCTCTTCATCCTCGCGATGGCCGAGGGCTTCACGGGCTACTCGCTCCCCGACGACCTGCTCTCCGGCAACGGCCTGCGCATCATCGACGGCATGGTCAAGGGCATCCCGGTGATCGGCACCTGGATCTCGTTCCTCCTCTTCGGCGGCGAGTTCCCCGGCACCGACATCATCCCGAGGCTCTACACGCTGCACATCCTGCTGCTGCCCGCGATCCTCGTGGCGTTCCTCGCGCTCCACCTCCTCTTCGTGGTCGTGCACAAGCACACCCAGTTCGCCGGCCCCGGCCGCACGAACGAGAACGTGGTCGGCGTGCCGGTGCTCCCGACGTTCGCGGCCAAGGCCGGCGGCTTCTTCTTCGTCGTCTTCGGCGTGATCGTGGTCATGGCGTCGTTCTTCACGATCAACCCGATCTGGAACTACGGCCCCTACGACCCGTCGCCGGTGTCGGCGGGAACGCAGCCCGACTGGTACATCGGCTTCGCCGACGGTGCCCTGCGCCTCGTGCCGCCGGGACTCGAGTTCGTGCTGTTCGACCACACGTTCTCGTTCAACATCATCCTGCCGATCACGGTCCTGGGCCTGTTCATCGTGCTCGTCGCGCTCTACCCCTTCATCGAGGCGTGGATCACGGGCGACAAGCGCGAGCACCACATCCTCGACCGCCCGCGCAACGCCCCGACGCGCACCGCCATCGGTGCCGCCGGCGTCACGTTCTACGCGGTCCTCTGGTCCGCCGCGAGCTCCGACCTCATCGCCACGCACTTCAAGGTGTCGATGGAGGGCGTCATCCACACGCTGCAGGCGCTGCTGATCCTCGGACCGGTCATCGCCTACCAGGTCGCGAAGCGCATCTGCCTGGCGCTCATGAAGAAGGACCGCGAGATCGCCCTCCACGGCGTCGAGTCGGGCCGCATCGTGAAGCTGCCCGGCGGGGAGTTCATCGAGGTGCACGAGCAGCTCGACGAGTACGAGCGCTGGCGCCTCGTCAGCTTCGACGACTACAAGCCGCTCATGATCCGCCCGGACAGCCGTGGACGCATCACGGTCAACCAGCGGGCCCGCGCGGCGCTGTCGAAGTGGTTCTTCGAGGACCGGATCTCCCCGGTCACCACGAAGGACGTCGAGCGCAGCCATGGCGGCCACCACTAGTCACCACCCCCGTCCGCGCTGACCCGCAGACGGGCATCGAGAGCCGGTCCGGCCGAACGTCGGACCGGCTCTCGTGCGTCCACCGTCGGTTCCGGCCACCACCCCGAGGAGCACCCGTGGATCTCGCCCGGCTCGCGTCGTGGCTCCGCTGTCCCGTGTGCGGCGACGAGCTGGAGGCCGATCCCCCGCTCGTGCTCCGCTGCGGCCGCGGCCACGCCGTCGACGCGAACAAGCGCGGGTACGCCACGCTGCTGGCGCCCGGGACGCGCGTCGTCGGGGACACGGCCGAGATGCTCACCGCCCGCGGCCGGTTCCTGGACCGCGGGCACTACCAGCCGCTCGTCGACGCCCTGCTCGAGGCCCTCGGACACGGCGCGTCCGAGCCGCCGGCCCGGCGCATCCTGGACGCCGGCTGCGGCACGGGCCACTACCTGCGCGCCGTCCTCGATCACCAGACCGGGTCGACGGGGCTCGCCGCGGACCTCTCCCCCGCGGCCGTCGCGATCGCCGTCCGCGGTCGCCCCGACGTCGACGGGGTCGTCGCGGACACCTGGGCAGCGCTCCCCCTGCGCGACGGCGTCGCCGACCTGGTCCTCGACGTCTTCGCCCCGCGGAACCTGCCGGAGTTCCACCGCGTGCTCGCCCCGGGCGGGCGGGTGGCCGTGGTCGCCGCGGGCCCCGAGCACCTCGCCGAGCTGCGGGCCTCCGGACGGGCTGTGGGCGTGCAGGAGGACAAGCGGGAGCGGATCCTCGAGGCCGCCGATCCGTACTTCGAGGCGGTCGCCGAGACGCGCGTCCAGCGGGTCCTGCGCCTGACCGACGACGACATCGCCCTCCTGCTGGGAATGGGCCCGTCCGCCCATCACACGGGCGGCCAGCACGTGACCGCCGTCACGACGGAGCCTGGCGTGGAGGCCGACGCGACGGCGGGGAACACCCAGGAGGTCACGATCGACGTCATGATCCACGTGCTGCGTCGACGCGGGACCGCGCCGTCCTCCTGACCGCCTCGCCGCGGCCACGGCCGAGCACCTCCGCTCCCGCCACGTGGACGATGGTCGCGGACTCGATCCTGGCCGACCACCGACGGCCTATTCGTCGAGCGACGGAATGCCGCCCGCGGCGGGTAGCCTCGTTGATGTCACAGTGCTGCTGTCCGGGGGGAAGCGGTCGCCTCGGCATCGACGTCCCCGGCGGGAGCTCCGCTCCCGCGACCGGCGCACCCTCGAGGGTCCCGGTCCGGCCGACCTCGGATCACGGACAGCCATGCTCGACTCCCTCACCCTCCGCGTCGCCTTCGGCGTGACGACGCTCACGCTCCTGCTGCTGTTCGCGCTCGTGACCTATCGCGGCACCAGGTCGCCCTTCAGCTTCTGGTGGTCCGCCGCGCTGGCGCTGTTCCTGGGCGGATCGCTCGCGTACCTGCAGGACGGGACCCCGGGCCAGGTGTGGGGCAACCCGCTCGGGAACGGCCTCATCGTGGCCGGCGCCGCGTCGGTGTGGATGGCGAGCAGGTCCCTGCGCGGGCGCACGACGCCCTGGTGGTGGGTGGTCGCGCCCGCCGCCCTCATCGTCGCCGTGTCGAGCGCCGACTCCCCCGCCACCAACGACTGGTCCGGCGGCCCGCTGTACCTCGCCCTGATGACCACCCTGATCGCCCTGTCGACCCGGGAGATCGCGCTGCTCGGTGCCGGCCAATCGCGCACGCGCTGGCCCCTCATGCTCACCTCGGGTGCGCTCGCGTGCTACTACGCCGCGCGCCTCGTCGTGTTCATCTCCGCCGGGCAGCGGAGCGACCTGTTCACCGGGTGGTTCGGCACGCCCTCCACGACGCTCATCACGCTGATCCTCCTGGTGGTGGTGTCGTTCAGCATGGCATCCCTCAGCGGGGAGCAGGTGGCGCGGGCCCTCGCCGCCCGCGCCGCCCTCTCACGTCAGGAGCTCGTCGACGGGGGCGGCGTCCAACGCCGGCTCCTGCCCCAGACCGTCCCCGACCTGCCGGGCTACGAGGTCGCCGGAGCCTGCGTGCCGAGCGGTGACGTCAGCGGCGACTTCTTCGACTGGCAGCGCACGCCCGACGGGCTCGTGGTCACCCTGGCCGACGTCATGGGCAAGGGCGTCGGGGCCGCGATGATCGCCGCGACGGTCCGGGCGTCCCTCCGCGTCGCCTCGCCCATGCACGACCCGGGCCGCACGCTGTCGGTGGTGGACCGCATCGTCGAGACGGACCTCGACGTCAACGACGCCTTCGTGACCCTGTTGCATCTGCGCCTCGACGCCCGGAGCGGCCGCGTCGACCTCATCGACGCGGGCCACGGTCTCGGCATCGTCTGCCGCGCGGACGGGACACGGGAGCCCATCCCCTCCCTCAACCTCCCGCTGGGCGCGCTGGGGACGCAGGAATGGGTGCCGACGTCCGTGCAGCTGGAGCCGGGCGACCTCCTCCTCGTCTGCAGCGACGGGGTGCTCGACCTCTTCGACGGCACGCTCGCCTCGATGGACCGGGCGGCGCTCACCGCCATGGCAGCCCGCCCGACCGCGCACGCCGCCATCGAGAGCCTCACGTGCCTGGCCGCCGCGACGACGCCACCGGACGACGTGACCGTCGTCGCCATCCGCCGCACGACCTGATGAGGGCGCCACCCGCATCCCCGGTGTGAGGTGAGGGTCGGCGGCGGACGCCAGCCACTGCGGGCCATGCCGACGCTGCTCCCTCGTTCTCCGCCGCAGCGGTGCCGGGTACGCGAGATGCCCGGCCCCCGACGGGGACCGGGCATCTTCACGGAAGCTCTGCCGACTAGCGGAGCAGCTTCTTGTAGAACTCCGCGGTGCGCTCGTAGCCGAGCCGCTTGTAGAACTCGCCGGCGCGGCGCGTGCTCATCGTGATCTGACCGACTCCGCGGTCGCCGCACAGGCGCTCCACCGCGCGGACCAGGGCCGAGCCGGTCCCGCCGCTGCGGGCCTCGGCGTCCACGACGAGCTCCTCGAGGTGGGCGCTGAGGCCGCCGGCGTACAGGAGACGGGAGACGACGAGGTACGCGTATCCGACGACCCGGCCGCCGTCCTCCGCGACCAGCAGCACGTCACGCCCCACGTCCTTGTTCGCGCGCAGGATGTGGAAGAAGGTGACGTCGAAGTCGTCCCTCGTCGCGGGGGCGTTGATCATGTCGAGCTGCTGGCAGAGGGCGAAGACGGCATCCCCGTCCGAGGCCAGCGCGTGCCGGATGTCGACCATGCGATCAGCGGGCGAAGTAGCCGCGGTAGTACTCGTAGGTCCAGCCCACGAGCGCGATGATGGCCAGGCCACCGCCGATGATCGCGATCCAGATGCCCACGGCCAGGCCGAGGAACACGGACGCGGCACCCGCCGCGAGGATCACGGGCCACCAGCTCCACGGGCTGAAGAAGCCGAGCTCCGGGTCGCCGTCGTCGACGTTGGCGTCGCTGCGGTCCTCCGGGAGCTCGCCGTTCTGGGCCGCGTAGAGACGCGCGACGAAGAAGCCGATGAACGCGGCCAGGGCGCCCGAGAGCGCGATGGCCAGCGTGCCGACCCACTCGACGGTGCCCTGGTCGATCACGTGCCAGATCGTGTACGCGGCCGCCGCGATGACGAAGAAGACCGCGAGGACGTAGAAGAGGTTCCTATTGGCGCGCACGTCACTTCACCTTGTCGCTGGAGATGTCGTAGGTCGCGGCGTCGGGAGCGTCCTTCGCCGGGCCGATGCCGACGGGGATGCCGGCCTCGGGGTGGTTCAGGTCGAAGGCGGGGGCCTCCGAGCGGATCCGCGGGATGGACGTGAAGTTGTGCCGCGGCGGCGGGCACGAGGTCGCCCACTCGAGCGAGCGGCCGTAGCCCCACGGGTCGTTCACGGTCACGCGGGGCGCTGTGCGGGCGGTGATCCAGACGTTCAGGAAGAACGGGATCATCGACAGCGCCAGGATGCCGGCGCCGATGGTCGACAGCTGGTTCATCCACGTGAAGTCGTCCTCGGGCTGGTACGTCGCGTAGCGACGCGGCATGCCCATGACGCCCAGCCAGTGCTGGATGAGGAACGTGGTGTGGAAGCCGACGAACAGCAGCCAGAAGTGGACCTTGCCGAGGCGCTCGTTGAGCATCGTGCCCGTCCACTTGGGCCACCAGAAGTAGAAGCCCGAGAACATGGCGAACACCACGGTGCCGAACACCACGTAGTGGAAGTGCGCGACGACGAAGTACGTGTCGGACACGTGGAAGTCGAGCGGGGGCGACGCCAGGATGACGCCGGTGAGGCCGCCGAACGTGAACGTGATGAGGAAGCCGATGGCCCAGAGCATGGGCGTCTCGAACGTGACCGAGCCGCGCCACATGGTGCCGATCCAGTTGAAGATCTTCACGCCCGTGGGGACCGCGATGAGCATGGTCATGAGCGAGAAGAACGGCAGCAGGACGGAGCCGGTGACGTACATGTGGTGCGCCCACACCGTGACCGAGAGGGCCGCGATGGAGATGGTCGCGTAGACGAGCGTCTTGTACCCGAAGATCGGCTTGCGGCTGAAGACCGGGAAGACCTCCGACACGATGCCGAAGAACGGCAGCGCGATGATGTACACCTCGGGGTGGCCGAAGAACCAGAACAGGTGCTGCCAGAGGATGGCGCCGCCGTTGGCCGGGTCGTAGATGTGCGCGTCGAAGATGCGGTCGGCGCCGAGGCCGAAGAGCGCAGCGGCGAGGACCGGGAACGCCATCAGCACGAGGATCGACGTCACGAGGATGTTCCACGTGAAGATCGGCATGCGGAACATGGTCATGCCGGGGGCGCGCATCGTGATGATGGTCGTCACGAAGTTGACCGCACCGAGGATGGTGCCGAAGCCGCTGAGGGCCAGGCCCATCACCCAGAGATTGCCTCCCAACCCTGGCGAGAACGTCGTGCTCGACAGCGGCGCGTACGCGAACCATCCGAACGAGGCCGCGCCGGCCGGGGTGAGGAAGCCGGCGACCGCGATGAGCGAGCCGAAGTTGAACAGCCAGTACGCGAACGCGTTGAGACGCGGGAACGCGACGTCGGGTGCGCCGATCTGCAGCGGCATGAGCACGTTGGCGAAGCCCGCGAAGAGCGGCGTCGCGAACATGAGCAGCATGATCGTGCCGTGCATGGTGAAGAGCTGGTTGTACTGCTCCTTCGTCTCCACCACGTGCAGGCCCGGCTCGAAGAGCTGGGCGCGGATGACGAGGGCCATCACGCCGCCGAGGCAGAAGTAGAGGAACGAGGTGATCAGGTACAGGTACCCGATCGTCTTGTGGTCGGTGGAGGTGATCCAGTTGACCACGACGTTGCCTCGACGCTCGGCCTTGCCCGAGCCGTCGAGGACCTTCGCCTGACCCGCGGGGATCGCGGTGGGACGGTTGAGGGTCGATGTCACGTTTCTGCTGCCCTACTCTTCGGACGACTCGGTGGTGGCCGGCACGTCGGTGCCGGGGAGGTTCTGCAGGCGGTCGTAGTCCTTGCCGAGGTCTCCGGCGAACCCGGCCGCCTTCTGGCGCTCGATGTAGGCGTTGTACTCGTCGACGGAGACGACCTTCACCTGGAAGAGCATGAGGGAGTGGTACTCGCCGCAGAGCTCGGCGCACTTGCCCATGTACGTCCCCTCCTTCTCCGGGATGAACGTCATGTAGTTCGTCTTGCCGGAGATGAGGTCCTTCTTGTACAGGAAGTCGACGACCCAGAAGGAGTGGAGCGTGTCGCGGGTGTTGAGCTCGAGCTCGACCTTGGTGTTGACCGGCAGGTAGAGCGTCGGGAGCTTGTCCTTGTCGATGGAGCCCTGGGGGCCGTTCGGGTCGTCGACCGCCTGGACGCCCTGCTCGTAGGCGCCGCCCTCGATGGGCTGTCCGGCCTCGGTCTCGCCGCCCAGGTAGTTGAAGTCCCAGGCCCACTGCTTGCCGAAGACCTGGACCTTGACCTCGGGCTTGTCGAAGCGCGCCTCGATGGCGGCCTGGTCCTTGGCGGTGAAGGCGAAGAAGCCCAGCACGAGGATGAGCGGCACGATCGTGTAGAAGATCTCGATCGGCATGTTGTAGCGCATCTGCACCGGCAGGCCGGTCTGGCCCTTGCGGCGGCGGTACACGACCGCGGCCCAGATGGTGAGGCCCCAGGTGAGCACGCCCACCGCGAGGAGGACGATCCAGGCCGTGACCCAGAGGCCGATGACCGAGTCGACGTGGTTCGTGGTGCCCGGCTCGGTGGGGAGGAAGCCCTGGAGCTGCTGCTGCGTGCACCCCGCGAGGAGTACCGAGATGCCTATGGCGACGGGGATCGTCAGCCAACGTTGACGGCGAGTGAAGCGCACGTGCAGACCCTTCGAAGAACCGGATGTGACGGGTTCCACCCTACGCGACAGGGAGCCGCCCGAAGGACGACTCCCTGTTCGAAGCCCGGTTTCCCGGGTCGGATCGCTTACCGCTCCATGTGTCAGTGGAACGAGTCGCCGCACGCGCACGAGCCGCCGGCGTTGGGGTTGTCGATGGTGAAGCCCTGCTTCTGGATGGTGTCCTCGAAGTCGATCGTCGCGCCGTCGAGGTAGGGGACGCTCATCTTGTCGACGATGACCTCGACGCCGTCGAAGTCGACCGTGGCGTCGCCGTCGAGCTCGCGCTCGTCGAAGTACAGCTGGTAGATGAGGCCGGAGCAGCCGCCGGGCTGGACGGCGACGCGGAGGCGCAGGTCCTCGCGGCCCTCCTGCTGGAGCAGGCTCTTGACCTTGCTCGCGGCGGTGTCCGTGAGTCCGACGCGGTGGGCCGCCTGGGCGGTCTCGGTCAGCGTGGTGTCGGTCATGAGCACTCCTCGGGTGGTGGGATCTGCGGTCGGGCGACTCCGGTGGAGTCTACGTCGTGCAACCGCGGGAGTCACCCGCGTGTTCCCGCCGTCCCGCGGGGATCCGCCGGGGACCCCGCGGGACGGGACCGCTCAGTCGCGGCGGGCGATGCGCGAGAGGAGGACGGCCTCGCTGAGGATGGCGCGCTGCAGCACGCCGAGGTGCTGGGACTCGTTCGGGCTGTGCGCCCGGGTGTCGGGGTCCTCGACGCCGGTGACGAGGATCTGCGCGGCCGGGAACGCCTCGACGAGGTCGGCGATGAAGGGGATGGACCCGCCGATGCCGGCCTGCACGGGCGCGCGGCCCCAGCCGGCCGTCATGGCCGCCGTCGCCTCGGCCATGGCCCAGCCGGTCGTGTCGACGAGGAAGGGGTCCCCCTGGTCGACGTCGCTGATCTCGACGTGCGCGCCGAACGGGCGGTGGCCCTGCACGTGCGCCTCGAGGGCGCGGTAGGCGTCGGCGGCGGTCTGCCCGGGTGCGATGCGGGCGCTGATGCGCACCGAGACCTCGGGGAGCAGGGTGTTGCTCGCGTTGGCGACCGAGGGCGCGTCGATGCCCGTGACGGTGATCGACGGCTGCGCCCAGAGGCGCGTGAGGATGGGGCCCGTGCCGACCGGCGAGACGCCCGGCAGGAGCGCGGCCTCCTCGGCGAGGCGCGCGTCGTCGTACTCGGGCGTCTCCATCGAGGTGGAGGCGAGGCCCGCGACGGCGACGGAGCCGGCCTCGTCCCAGAGCGAGTCGAGGAGGCGGACCGTCGCCATCATCGCGTCGGGGACGGCGCCGCCGAACATGCCGGAGTGCGAGGCGTGGTCGAGCGTGCGGACCGTGAGGCGGAAGGTGACGTTGCCGCGGAGGGCGATGGTGATGGACGGGGTGTCCACGTCCCAGTTGTCGCTGTCGGCGACGACGATGACGTCGGCCGCGAGGGCGTCGTGGTGCGTCGCGAGGAAGTCGGAGAAGGACCGGGACCCTGCCTCCTCCTCCCCCTCGATGAAGACGGCGAGGCCGAGGTCGAGGTCGTCGCCCTCCGCCTCGACGAGCGCGCGGATGGCCGCGACGTGCGTCATGATCCCGGCCTTGTCGTCCGAGGCGCCGCGCCCGTGCAGCCGGTCGCCGCGGAGGGTGGGCTCGAAGGGCGGGGTCTCCCAGTGCTCATCGGCGCCGGGCGGCTGCACGTCGTGGTGCGCGTAGAGGAGGACGGTCGGCTTCCCGTTCCGCGGCGCGCGCGTCGCGAGGACCGCCGGCTGGCCGTCGTCGCCCGAGGGCGTGGTCGCCCGGTGGACGGAGACGTCGTCGAAGACGCCGAGCCCCGCCAGCAGTCCTGCGACGGCGTCGGCGCTGGCCGCGACATGCGTCGGGTCGAAGGCCGGCCAGGAGACGGAGGGGATGCGCACCAGGGCCGAGAGGTCGGCGATCGTGGTGGGCAGCCCGCCCGCGACGGCCGCGGCGAGCCGGTCGACGGCCTCCTGGTCCGGTGCGGTCACGGCGTCTGCGGAGGTGTCGGGAGGCGTCATGCAGGTAATCTTAGATTCACTCCAGGCAAGGACGAGAGACGTGGCGAAGCAGCACACCCCCGCAGAGACCCCCGCCGAGACGAGCGCCCCGGCACCCGTCGACGGCCGCACGGCCGACGGGAAGAAGGGCCCCACGCCCACCCGTCGGGAGCGGGAGGCCGCCAACCTCCGCCCGCTCGTGCCGCAGGACCGCAAGCTGGCGGCGCAGCAGGCGAAGGAGAAGGCGCGCGAGGCGCGTGCCCGTGCGAACGCCGGCATGGCCGCGGGCGACGAGCGCTACCTCCCCGTCCGCGACAAGGGCCCGCAGAAGCGCTACGCCCGCGACGTCGTCGACGCGCGCTGGAGCGTGGGCGAGTTCCTGCTGCCCGTCATGGGCGTCGTGGTGGTGCTCACGTTCGTGGTGCCGAGCCTCTCGGCCATCCCGCTGCTGTCGATCTACGTGTTCGTCTTCGCCGCCATCATCGACGCGTACCTCACCGGCCGCCGCGTGCGGGCCGCGATCGCCGAGCGCGTCGGCGCCGACCGGGTCGAGCGCGGGATCCGCTGGTACACGGGCATGCGCACCATCCAGATGCGCCCGATGCGCCTCCCCAAGCCGCAGGTGAAGCGCCGCGCGAAGGTCACCTTCGGCTGATCCCCGGCCGCCGCGGCGCCCGCGTCGTCAGCGGGCGCGACGGATCCGCAGGAGCCCGGCGTTCACCGACCGGGCCCATAGCGGACCCCGGTAGAGGAACGCCGTGTAGCCCTGGACGAGCGTCGCGCCCGCGTCGATCCGCGCCTGCACGTCCTCGGCGGTGTCCACGCCGCCGACGGAGATGACGCACGCGTCCTCGGGCAGCGCACGACGCAGGATCCCGAGCACCTCGAGGGAGCGCGCCGCGAGCGGCGCCCCCGAGAGGCCGCCGGCACCGGCGGCCTCCACGACCGCGGCGTCCGTGCGCAGGTCCGCGCGGGAGAGCGTCGTGTTCGTGGCGATGACGCCCGCCAGGCCGAGCTCCGTCGCGAGCTCGGCGATCCGCTCGACCTCGGCGTCCTGCAGGTCGGGCGCGATCTTGACCAGGACGGGCACGCCGCCGGCGGCGTCGCGGATGCTGGTGAGGAGCGGCCGCAGCAGCTCGATCTCCTGCAGCCCGCGGAGACCCGGGGTGTTGGGCGAGCTGACGTTGACGGCGAGGTAGTCGGCGACGGGCGCCACCAGCCGCGTCGTGCGCACGTAGTCGGCGACCGCGTCCTCGACGGCGACCACGCGGGTCTTCCCGATGTTGACGCCGATGACGGGCCGGTCGCGCCGGGAGCGCAGGCGGCGGAGGCGGTCGGCGAGGGCCGTCGCTCCCCCGTTGTTGAAGCCCATGCGGTTGATGACGGCGCGGTCCTCGATGAGGCGGAACAGGCGCGGGCGCGGGTTGCCGGGCTGGGCCTCGGCGGTCACGGTGCCGACCTCGACGTGGCCGAAGCCGAGCTGGCCGAGGCCGAGCACGGCCTGAGCGTCCTTGTCGAAGCCCGCGGCGACGCCGAACGGCGACGGGAAGCGCAGCCCGAGCGCGTCGACGGCGAGCGACGGATCCGGTGCCGTCAGCCGACGTGCGATCCAGCCGAGGCCGGACGGCGGGAGGAGGGCGATGGCCGTGGACGCGAGGTGGTGGGCGTCCTCCGGGTCCATGCGCGACAGGACCGTGCGGAAGAGGAGGGGATACATCGGCACCAGGCTAGCGGGTGCGGGACGACCCTCCGGCGGCCCTGCGGGCGGGCTCAGACCGCGTCGACGTCGGGGGCCGCGGCGTGCGCGACGCGCAGCTGCGCGATGGCCGACTCGAAGTCGTCGAGCGAGTCGAAGCCCTGGTAGACGCTGGCGAACCGGAGGTACGCGACCTCGTCGAGCTCGCGCAGCGGCGGCAGGATCGACAGCCCGATGTCGTTCGCCTCGATCTGCGACGCCCCGGTGGCCCGGATCGCCTCCTCCACGCGCTGCGCGAGGACCGCGAGGTCGGTGTCGGTGACGGGACGCCCCTGGCACGCCTTGCGGACGCCGGTGACGATCTTCTCCCGGCTGAAGGGCTCGACCACGCCGTTGCGCTTGATCACGCTGAGGCTCGCCGTCTCCGTGGTGCTGAAGCGCCGGCCGCACTCGGGGCACTGCCGGCGCCGTCGGATCGACAGCCCGTCGTCGCTCGTGCGGGAGTCGACGACGCGGGAGTCGGGGTGGCGGCAGAAGGGGCAGAACATCGTGTGGCCAGGATACGTCAGCGCGTGAGGCGCGCCGTCACGGCGTCGCCGTGCGCGGGCAGGTCCTCGGCCCGGCTGAGCGCGACGATCATCGGCTCGGCCTGGCGCAGGGCGTCGGCGTCGTAGCGCACGACCTGCTGCGGGCGGAGGAACGTGTACGCGCCGAGTCCGGATCCGAAGCGTGCCTGGCCGCCCGTGGGCAGCACGTGGTTGGATCCGGCGAGGTAGTCGCCGAGGCTGACCGGCGAGTGCGGGCCCAGGAAGATCGCCCCAGCACTGTGCAGCTGGCCGAGCAGGGCGTCCGGGTCGGCGGTCTGCACGGACAGGTGCTCGGGGCCGTACGCGTCGCTGTAGCGGCACGCGGTCGCGAGGTCGTCGACCACGAGGATCGCCGACTGCGGGCCGGTGAGCGCCTGCCCGACGCGGCCCGAGTGCCCCGTGGTCGCGGCCAGCGCCTCGACCTCGGCGTCGACGGCGCGGGCGAGCTCGGGCGAGTCGGTGACGAGGACGGACGCGGCCATCTCGTCGTGCTCCGCCTGGCTGACGAGGTCGGCGGCGACGAGGCGCGCGTCGGCCTGCGCGTCGGCGATGACGAGGATCTCGGTGGTGCCGGCCTCGGAGTCGATGCCGGTGACGCCGCGGACGACCCGCTTGGCCGCCGCGACGTAGATGTTGCCCGGCCCGGTGACGACGTCGACGGGCTCCAGCCCGATGTCGGCGACGCCGTGCGCGAAGGCGCCGATGGCCCCCGCGCCGCCCATCGCGTAGACCTCGTCGACCCCGAGGAGGCCGGCGGCGCCGAGGATGACGGGGTGCACCGATCCGCCGTGCGCGGCCTGCGCGGGCGATGCCAGCGCGATGCTCGCGACGCCGGCGACCTGCGCGGCGACGACGTTCATCACGACGCTCGACGGGTAGACGGCCTTGCCGCCGGGCACGTAGAGGCCCACCCGGCGCACCGGCTGCCAGCGCTGCACGATGGTCCCGCCCGGGACGACCGTGGTCGTGGTCTCCGGCGGGACCTGCGCCGCGGAGCCGAGCCGCACGCGGCGGATGGCCTCCTCGAGCGCGGCGCGGACGGCGGGGTCGAGCCCGTCGACGGCGGCGGAGATCGCCTCGGCGGGCACCCGCAGCGACGCCGGGCGCACGCGGTCGAGCCGCTCGGCCTGGTCCAGGAGCGCGGCGCTCCCCCGGGTGCGCACGTCCTCCACGAGCTCGCGGGCGACGTCCAGCGCGACGGCCACGTCGGTGACCGGACGCGGGAGGAGGTCGAGCAGGTCGGCGGTGCTGGGCGTGGTGCCGCGGAGGTCCTGGATGCGCATCATGACTCCGGAAGTCTACCGAGCGGGCGCCGGGCGGATCCGGCGGCTAGCGTCGGGGGGCATGGACGCGCACCCCGCCACCACGCTCTCCGAGGCCCCGGGCCTGGCCGCCTTCCGCGCCGCGTTCCGGCGCCACGCCGCGGGCGTCGCGGTCGTCACGACCCGCGACGCCCAGGGCTCCCCCGTCGGCTTCACCGCGACGTCGCTCGCCTCCGTCTCGGCGGATCCGCCGCTCGCGAGCTTCAGCCTCGCCCGCACGGCCTCGAGCGCCGCGGCGATCGCGGTCGCCGACCACGTCGCGATCCACGTGCTCGGCGCCCGCGACCGGCACCTGGCGGAGCGCCTCAGCGGGCCGGCGGCCGAGCGCTTCGCCGGGGACCACTGGTCCCCCGGCCCGCACGGCCTGCCCGTGCTCGCGGGCGGGACGGCGCTCCTCGTCGCCCGCATCGTCGAGCGGGTGCACGTGCACGACGCGATCGTGGTCGTCGTCCGGATCGAGGACGGCGGCGCGGGCATCGACGACGAGCCGCTCGTCTACCACGCGCGCCGCTACCTCCGCCCGGGCTCCGAGGCCTGAGCGCCGGCAGCCGCGCGCGGGACGCGCGAGCCGCGGGTCAGCCCAGGCAGTTCGGCCCGAGCAGCGACTTCAGCTCGCCGTAGAGGTCCGCGCTCACCGTGACCGGGTACGGGATCTCGAAGACGCGCCCGTTGTCGCCCTTCACGAGCTGCAGCCGCACCTCGGTGTCGCCCGAGTGGCGGATCAGGACGTCGTTCAGGCCCATGACGGTCTCGGTCGTGGCGCGGTTCTCCGCGAGGCTGATGAGCAGCGGCCCGGAGCCGAGGCTCTGCCCGAGGTCGGGCTGGAACATCGAGAACGCGTGGATGTTCATGCCGTCGTCGCGCGTGGACACGCGTCCCCGGATCACCACGACGGTGTCGCTCTGCAGCGCCGGCGCGAACTCCTGGTACGCCTTGCCCATGAACATGCAGGTGATCTCGCCGCCGAAGTCCTCGAGCTGCACCATGCCGTACTGGTTGCCCGAGTTCCGCGCGGTGCGGTGCTGCACGCTCGTGAGGAGCCCCGCGAGCGTGACCGTCTCGCCGTCCATCGACGCGTCGGTCGCCAGCAGCTCGGCGATGCCGGTGGACGCGAGCTTCGCCAGCGGGATCTCGAGCCCGGCGAGCGGGTGGTCGGAGACGTAGAGGCCGAGCATCTCGCGCTCGAAGGCGAGCTTGTCGCGCTTCGCCCACTCGGGCCGCTCGGGCACCTTGCGCGCGTGCTGCGGCTCGTCCCACAGGCTGTCGAAGTCGAAGCCGACCTGGCCGTTCATGGCGGCGCGCTTGTCGCTGACGGAGGCGTCGATCATGCCCTCGTGCACCTCGAGCAGCGCCCGCCGGGTGTCCCCCAGCGAGTCGAACGCGCCGGCCTTGATGAGCGACTCGACCGTGCGCTTGTTGGCGACGGGCAGCGGGACCTTCTTGAGGAAGTCGTCGAAGGACTCGAACGCGCCCTGCTCGGTGCGCGCCCCGCGGAGCGCCTCGACGACGTTCGCGCCGACGTTCCGGACCGCGCCCAGGCCGAAGCGGATGTCGGCGCCGGCGGCGGCGAAGAACCCGATGGACTCGTTGACGTCGGGCGGCAGCACCTTGATGCCCATGCGGCGGCACTCGTTGAGGTAGAGCGCCATCTTGTCCTTCGAGTCGCCGACGCTCGT
This sequence comes from Clavibacter capsici, assembly GCF_001280205.1. Classification (NCBI taxonomy): domain Bacteria; kingdom Bacillati; phylum Actinomycetota; class Actinomycetes; order Micrococcales; family Microbacteriaceae; genus Clavibacter; species Clavibacter capsici. The sequence goes on from NZ_CP012573.1 coordinate 1,913,501, forward strand.
GAGGAGCGCCGCCATGTACTCGGCCGGGTAGTGGGCCTTGAGGTACGCGGTCCAGTACGAGACGACGCCGTACGCCGCCGAGTGCGCCTTGTTGAACGCGTAGTCGGAGAACGGCAGCAGGATGTCCCAGAGCGCCTTCACCGCGGCCATCGAGTAGCCGTTGTCGATCATGCCCTGTGAGAAGCCGGCGAACTGCTTGTCGAGCTCGGACTTCTTCTTCTTGCCCATCGCGCGGCGGAGGAGGTCGGCCTGCGCGAGAGTGAAGCCCGCGAGCTTCTGGGCGACCGACATGACCTGCTCCTGGTACACGATGAGGCCGTGCGTGGTGCCGAGCACCTCGCGCAGCGGCTCCTCGAGCTCCGGGTGGATCGGCGTGATCTCCTGCAGCCCGTTCTTCCGCAGCGCGTAGTTCGTGTGCGAGTTGGCGCCCATGGGGCCGGGACGGTAGAGCGCGATGACGGCCGAGATGTCCTCGAAGTTGTCCGGCTTCATCATGCGCAGGAGCGAGCGCATGGGCCCGCCGTCGAGCTGGAAGACGCCGAGCGTGTCGCCGCGGGCGAGCAGGTCGTACGCGCCCTGGTCGTCGAGGCCGAGGTCCTCGAGCACCAGCTTCTCGCCGCGGTTCGACTCGATGTTGTTGAGCGCGTCGTCGATGATCGTGAGGTTGCGCAGCCCCAGGAAGTCCATCTTGATGAGGCCGAGGGACTCGCACGCGGGGTAGTCGAACTGCGTGACGATCTGGCCGTCCTGCTCCCGCTTCATGATCGGGATGATGTCGATGAGCGGCTCGCTCGACATGATGACGCCGGCCGCGTGCACGCCCCACTGGCGCTTGAGGTTCTCGATGCCCTGCGCGGTCTCGAAGACCTTCTGCGCCTCGGGGTCCATCGCGAGCACCTCGCGGAAGTCGCCCGCCTCGCGGTAGCGCGGGTGGTCGGTGTCGAGGATGCCGGACAGCGGGATGTCCTTGCCCATGATCGCGGGCGGCATGGCCTTCGTCAGCTTGTCGCCCATGGAGAAGGGGTAGCCCAGCACGCGGCTGGAGTCCTTGAGCGCCTGCTTGGCCTTGATGGTGCCGTAGGTGACGATCTGCGCCACGCGCTCGTCGCCGTACTTGTCGGTCACGTACCGGATGACCTCGCCGCGGCGACGGTCGTCGAAGTCGACGTCGAAGTCGGGCATGGAGACGCGGTCGGGGTTGAGGAACCGCTCGAACAGGAGGCCGTGCTCCAGCGGGTCGAGGTCGGTGATGCCCATCGCGTACGCGACCATCGAGCCGGCACCGGATCCGCGGCCGGGGCCCACCCGGATCCCGTTCTCCTTCGACCAGCCGATGAAGTCGGCGACGACGAGGAAGTAGCCCGGGAAGCCCATCTGCGCGATGACGCCGACCTCGTAGTCGGCGCGCTTGCGCACGTCGTCGGAGAAGCCCCGGGGGTAGCGCCGGACCAGGCCGCGCTCCACCTCCTTGACGAACCAGGTCTGCTCGCTCTCGCCCTCGGGCACGGGGTAGCGCGGCATGTAGTTCGCGGACTCGTTGAACTGCACGTCGCACCGCTCGGCGATGAGGAGGGTGTTGTCGCACGCCTCCTCGTGGTCGCGGAAGAGGTGGCGCATCTGCTGCGCGGTCTTGAGGTAGAACTCGTCGGCGTCGAACTTGAACCGGTTCGGGTCGTCGAGGGTGGTGCCCGACTGCACGCAGAGGAGCGCCGCGTGGCTCGTCGCGTCGTGCTCGTGCGTGTAGTGCAGGTCGTTCGTGGCGACGAGCGGGAGGTCGAGGTCCTTGGCGAGGCGGAGGAGGTCGCTCATGATCCGGCGCTCGATGCCGAGGCCGTGGTCCATGATCTCGCAGAAGTAGTTGCCCGCCCCGAAGATGTCGCGGTAGTCGCTCGCGGCCTTCACGGCCTCGTCGTACTGCCCGAGGCGGAGCCGCGTCTGCACCTCGCCCGACGGGCAGCCGGTGGTGGCGATGAGCCCCTTCGCGTAGGTGCTGAGGAGCTCGCGGTCCATGCGGGGCTTGAAGTAGTAGCCCTCGAGCGAGGCCCGCGACGACAGCCGGAAGAGGTTGTGCATGCCCTCCGTGGTCTCGGCGAGCATCGTCAGGTGCGTGTAGGCGCCGGATCCGGAGACGTCGTCCCGGCCGCCGTCCCCCCAGCGCACGCGCGTGCGATCCCCGCGATGCGTGCCCGGCGTGATGTAGGCCTCGGTGCCGATGATGGGCTTCACGCCCGCGGACTTCGCCTGCTTCCAGAAGTCGTACGCGCCGAACACGTTCCCGTGGTCGGTGATCGCCACGGCGGGCATCTGCTGCTCGGCGGCGGCCTGCACGAGCGGGCCGACGCGGGCCGCTCCGTCGAGCATCGAGTACTCGCTGTGGACGTGGAGGTGGACGAACGAGTCGTTGCGGGGCACGGGTCTCTTCTACTGGTCGTGTCGAGGGTGGGGCCATCATAGGCAGGCCCAGGATGGCCTCGCGGGCGTGTCGCGGGTCAGTCGCGGAGGACGTCCAGCGCGTGCTGCAGGTCGGCCGGGTACGTGCTCGAGAACGACGCGCGGTCGCCCGTGGCGGGGTGCGTGATCTCCAGGCGCATCGCGTGCAGCCACTGCCGGTGCAGGTCGAGCTGGGCGGAGATCGTGGGGTCGGCGCCGTACATCGCGTCGCCCACGCAGGGGTGGCGCTGCGCCGCCATGTGCACGCGGATCTGGTGGGTGCGGCCCGTCTCCAGGTGCACCTCGAGCAGCGCCGCGCGGCGGAACGCCTCGAGCGTCTCGTAGTGCGTGACGGACGGCTTGCCGTCGGCCGTGACCGCGAACTTCCAGTCGCTGCGCGGGTGGCGGCCGATGGGCGCGTCGATCGTGCCGGCGAGCGGATCCGGATGCCCCTGCACCACCGCGTGGTAGACCTTCTCGACCTCGCGGTCGTGGAACTGGCGCTTGAGCTCCGTGTAGGCGCGCTCCGTCTTCGCGACCACCATCAGGCCGCTCGTGCCGGCGTCGAGCCGGTGCACGATCCCCTGCCGCTCCTCCGCGCCCGAGGTGCTGAGGCGGAAGCCGGCGGCGGCCAGGGCGCCGAGCACCGTGGGGCCGGTCCAGCCGACGCTGGGGTGCGCCGCGACGCCCACCGGCTTGTCGACCACCACGATGTCGTCGTCGTCGTGCACGATGCCGAGGTCGGGGACGGCGAGCGGGACGACCGACGGCTCCTGCTTGGGCTGCCAGCTGACGGCGAGCATGGATCCGCCGACGAGCCGGTCGGACTTGCCGGCCTCGCGGCCGTCCTGCGTCACGCCGCCGGCCTCCGCCACCTCGGCGGCGAAGCTGCGCGAGAAGCCGAGGAGGCGGGCGAGGCCCGCGTCGACGCGCTGCCCGTCGAGCCCGTCGGGGACGGGGAGGGTGCGGTGCTCCATCGGGACCTCTTCCGGTGCGGTGCGGCGGTTCAGGGTGGTGCGGGGGTCGCGGAACGACGACGGCGACGCGGGACCCCGTGGCTCGGTGGAGCCGGGTCCCGCGCCGCCGTCGGGCGCGCGGGTGGTGCGGTGCTAGTTGCCGAACGAGGCGGTGGCGGGCGCCTCGGAGGAACCGGCGGAGTCCAGCTCGCGGAGCTGGCCCTCGATGTAGCCCTTGAGCTTCGTGCGGTACTCGCGCTCGAACGTGCGGAGCTCGTCGATGCGGCCCTCGAGGACCTGGCGCTCCTTCTCGAGCACGGCGGTCTTCGAGCGCTGCTCGGCCTCGGCCTCGGCGGCGATGCGGGCGGCGGTGGCGTGCGCCTCGGCGACGAGCGCGTCGCGCTTCTCGATGCCCTCGCGGACGTGCTCCTCGTGGAGCTTGCGGGCGAGCTTGAGGAGGCTGCTGGTGCTGGAGGTCTCGTCGTCCTCGTCGACCGCGGGGGCGGCGGGCGCCTGGGCGACGACGGGAGCGGGGGCCGGCTCGGGCTCGGGCGTGGGCTCGGGCTCCGCGACGACGGGCGCCTGCTCGACCGCGGCGGGCGCGGGGGTGTCGATGACGGTGGTCGCGGCCGGGGCGGACTCGCCGGACGAGAGGCGCTGGCGCAGCTCCTCGTTCTCCTGGGTGAGGCGGCGGAGCTCGACGACCACCTCGTCGAGGAAGTCGTCCACCTCGTCCTGGTCGTATCCCTCGCGGAACTTGGTCGGCTGGAAACGCTTGTTGACGACGTCTTCAGGAGTGAGAGCCATGGCCTGCCACCTCTTTTGTGCGTAGAGCGGGGTCCGCGGGCGCGGACGGGGATTCGGGACAACGTGCGGTCCAACGCTACCAGCGGAACGCGTCGCTCCGGGGACCCGGGAACGGATCGGCGCAGCGACGGTGCCCGCCTCAGCGCATCAGGCCGCTGGCGACGTTGAACAGGATGATGGCGACGAGCATCGTGATCATCCAGCCGAAGTCGAGCGCCACCGGGCCGAGGCGCAGGGGCGGGATGAGGCGGCGGACGAAGCCGATCGGCGGGTCGGTCACCGTGTACGACGCCTCGGCGACGATGAGCATCGCGCCCCGCGGGCGCCACTGGCGGGACAGCGACTGCACCAGGTCGAGGACGAACCGGCCCCACATGCAGATGATGAACGCCAGGAGGGCGAACCACAGGACGGTGGCGACGATGTTGACGAGGATCACGGGGACAAGTATGGCGGGCGCCGATGGGAGGTCCCGTCGGCGCCCGCCATCTCGGGGGCTCGGTGGATCAGCGTCCGAAGAAGGAGGCCTCGACCTCGGCCTCGGTCGCCGACTGCTCGCCGGACACGGCGACGTGCGACGGCGACAGCAGGAACACCTTGGCGGTGACGCGCTCGATCTTGCCGTAGAGGCCGATCGACAGGCCGCTCGCGAAGTCGATGAGGCGGCGCGCGTCGTCGTCCGTCATCTGCGAGAGGTTGATGATGACCGGCACGCCCTCGCGGAAGTTCTCGGCGATGACCTGCGCGTCCTTGTAGGCCTTGGGGTGGACGGTGAGGATCTCGTTCATTTCAGCCGGCGCCGCATTCCTTGTGGTGGTCGAGCTCTTGTGCAGGGGGGTGACGGGTGCGCGCTTCGCCTGCTGCTGCTGGGGAGCCGGGGCGGGCGACGGGACCGCCTGCACGGGCGACTGCTGCGGCGTGGGCTGCTGCTGCGCCTGCTGGTACTCGAGCTCCTCGTCGGCGAGTCCCAGGTACACCATGGTCTTGCGAAGTGGGTTGGCCATCATTCCTCTTTCCGGGTCGGCCTCCGAACCGGACCGCACTCCCGACATTAAGGGCCGCCGGGTCGCTTTCCCGTGATTGCCGATCCGATCCGAAGGTGTGTCGCGCCCTCGAGCAGCGCCTCGCGGAGGTCGCCGGACATGCCGGCGGAGATCGCGCGGGCGTCGGGCAGGATCCGGCGCACGTCGTCGGAGATGCCGCGCAGGCGGGCGAAGGCGCGGCGGGGCTCGCCGTCGTCGGGGGCCACGGCCATGACGCCGAGGACGTCGATGCCGGCCGCGGCGGCGGCGTGCTCGGCGAGGGCCTCCGCCTCCCGGGGCGGGACGCCGCCGCGGGCCGGGTCGTCGGTGAGGTTCACCTGCAGGAAGACGCGCGTCGCCTGCTCGTCGGAGGCCAGCGCGTCCACGAGGGACGGCCGGTCGACGGAGTGGATCACGGACGCGTAGCGGCGCACCTGCCTGGCCTTCTTGCCCTGCAGCTGGCCGACGAAGTGCCAGGCGACGTCCCGGCCCGCGAGCTCGGCGGCCTTGCCCTGCGCCTCCTGGTGGCGGCTCTCCCCGAGGTCGCGCACGCCGAGGTCGAGGAGGGCGCCGAGGAGCGACACGGGCTGGAACTTGGTGACGACGATCGTGGTCACCTCGTCGGGCGCGCGGCCGGCGTCGCGGATCCCCTCGGCCACCTGCGCCTGCACGGACGCCCACCGCTCGGCGAGGCCCGGGTGGGCCTCGCCGGGGTGGACGTCCGACGCGTCCGCGCCGCCGGTCAGCGCAGCGTCCGTCACTTCAGGAAGTCGGGGATGTCCAGGTCGTCGCCGTCGTCCTCGAACGTCGGGTCGCTGGCCGGCACGGAGGCGACGGGCGCCTCCGCCTGCGGGCGCGCGGGCGCCTGCTCGAGGGCCTCGGGAGCGGCGACCGCTCCCCCGCCCGCCGCGACGAAGCCGCTGCGGCGGTTCTCGACCTTGGCCGACGGCTCGCCGCCGTCGAAGCCGGCGGCGATGACGGTGACGCGCACCTCGTCGCCGAGGGTGTCGTCGATGACGGCGCCGAAGATGATGTTGGCCTCGGGGTGCACGGCCTCCTGCACGAGCTTGGCCGCGTCGTTGATCTCGAAGATGCCGAGGTTGGATCCGCCCTGGATGGAGAGGAGCACGCCGTGGGCGCCCTCGATGCTCGCCTCGAGCAGCGGTGACGCCACCGCGAGCTCGGCGGCCTTGATGGACCGGTCGGCGCCGCGCGAGGAGCCGATGCCCATGAGCGCGGACCCGGCGCCCTGCATGACCGACTTGACGTCGGCGAAGTCGAGGTTGATGAGGCCGGGGGTCGTGATGAGGTCGGTGATGCCCTGGACGCCCGCGAGGAGCACCTGGTCCGCGGTCGCGAACGCCTCGAGCATGCTGATGCCGCGGTCGCTGATCTCCAGCAGGCGGTCGTTCGGCACGACGATGAGCGTGTCGACCTCGTTCTTCAGCGTCGCGACGCCGAGCTCGGCCTGGGCCGAGCGGCGCTTGCCCTCGAAGCCGAACGGCTTCGTGACGACGCCGATGGTGAGCGCGCCGATCGACTTCGCGATGCGGGCCACGACGGGCGCGCCGCCGGTGCCGGTGCCGCCGCCCTCGCCGGCGGTGACGAAGACCATGTCGGCGCCCGCGAGGGCCTCCTCGATCTCCTCCGCGTGGTCCTCGGCGGCACGACGGCCGACCTCGGGGTCGGCGCCCGCACCGAGGCCGCGGGTGATCTCGCGGCCGACGTCGAGCTTCACGTCGGCGTCGCTCATGAGGAGCGCCTGCGCGTCGGTGTTGATCGCGATGAACTCCACGCCCCGCAGACCGAGCTCGATCATGCGGTTCACGGCGTTGACGCCGCCACCGCCGATGCCGACGACCTTGATGACGGCGAGGTAGTTCTGGTTGTTCGACACGACGGGCCTCCGCTAGAACCTTCGACCTCCGGTGGAGGCTTAGAGTTTACTCAGTATGCATTTCCTGATCCCGACGTTAGGGGGCTCGGGGCGGGTGCGACGACTCCCGTGCCGCGTGTCGCGAAGGCCGCCCGGGATCAGGGTCCGGCGACGGGCGCGTCGGGCGCCGAGACGTCGTACGAGCCGACGTCGCCGCGCGCCTTCACGAGCGCCTGGAGCACCTGCGCCTTGTCGGCCGAGCGCTCGCCGCTCCCCCACAGCACCTTCTTGCCGGTGCGCAGGGTCAGCATGACGTCGTCGGTCGTCCGCGCCTGGATGCTGTCGACCTGGGGCAGGAAGTCCGCCGGCAGCGCCACGAGCACCGCGGCGGCCGCCCGGAAGCGCGGCGACGAGAAGTCGGCGCTCGGCAGGTCGATGAGCGGGTAGCCGTCGGGCCGCGCCGTGGCGCGCTCGATGGTGACGCCCGCGGGATCCACGAGGTCGAAGCCCGCGCCCGACTGGATCACGGCCACGGGGGTGCGCTCGACGATGCGGATCACGAGCGTCGACGGCGGACGGCTCTCGGTGCTGTAGCTGCGGATGAGGGGGAACGCGCGGAGCTCGTCGCCCACCCGGTCGAGGTCCACGAGCGGCAGCGGAGTGCCGACCTGGTCGGACAGGGCCGCCTGGATGCTCGACGGCGACACGCGGTCGGCGCCCTCGACCTCCACCGTACGGAGCGCGAGCAGGGGCGAGTAGACGGCGACGCCCACGACGATCGCGAGGACGAGGAACGCGCCGAGCGTGCCGAGGAGCCCCGCCCGGCGGCGTCGGGCGCGCTGCGTGAAGCGCCGGACCTCCTGGCGCTCGTAGCGCTGCCGCTCGCGGCGGGCGCGGCGGAGCTGCCGGCGCGCCTCGGCGTCGCCGGTGGCCGCGCTCGCGGGACGCGCGGGTCGATGGGCGCGCGGCGTCGGCTCCGCGTCCCCCTCGGCACGGGGGCGGCGACGCAGGGGCTTCGCGGCAGCGGCCCGGGCTGCGCCGGCGGCCTCCGCGGCGCCGCGTGCCCGTCGGCCGAGGCGTCCGGCCAGACCTCCCGTGCGGGCAGCGGCGGGCTCCCGACCGGTGCTCGGTGCGGGGGGCGCGGTGACGGGCGCCTGCGCGAGGTGCGGGAGGACGATCGGCTCGGTGTCCGGCTCGTCGTCGTCGCGCCAGTCGGCACGCGGGCGCGGGGGCTGCTGCTGGGGTCCCCGTGCGGACGCGGGTGCGCCGGCGCCCGTGCTCGGGGCCGGAGGCGGGGTCACGGGGCGCGGCGCGGCCGGGCGCGGGGACACGGGACGCGGCGTGCTCGGTCGCGGCGGGGCTCCGGCGCCCGGGCGCGGGGTCCCGGTGCTGCCGCCCGTGGCCGGCGTCGCGTCGGACGGCACCGCAGGTCGGGATCCGCGGCGGCGCGGCGCGGGCGCGTCGCCCTCGGCGGGGCCCGCGCCGGCGCCGGGTCCTCCGGGCGCGGGCTGGCGCGGGACCCGGGGCCGGTCGAAGCCCTCGGGCCGCTTCACTCGCGGGGCCGGGGGGACGCGGCGGGCTCGTCGGACGCGGCGGTGCCCTCGAGCGCGCCGACGACCTGCGGGATGATCCGGTACACGTCGCCGCAGCTCAGGGTCACGATGAAGTCGCCGTCGCGCGCGATCTCGGCGGCGCGGTCGGCGGCCCGCTGCCAGTCGGGCAGGTAGTCGACGCGGCTCGCGTCCTGGAAGCGCTCCGAGACGAGGGCGCCGGTCACGCCGGGGATCGGGTCCTCGCGGGCGCCGAAGACGTCGAGCACGATGGTGTGGTCGGCGAGCTCCTCGTAGACGCGCGCGAAGTCGCCGGCCATCATCTGCGTGCGGCTGTAGAGGTGAGGCTGGTGCACGGCGATGATCCGACCCTCCCCCACGACCGTGCGGGCGGCCTCGAGGGCGGCGCGCACCTCGGTCGGGTGGTGCGCGTAGTCGTCGTAGACGCTCACGCCGCGGACCTCCGCGTGCAGCTCGAAGCGGCGGCCGGTGCCGGAGAAGCCGGCGAGGCCCGCGATCGCGTCGTCGGGATCCACGCCGAGGCCGACGAGCACCGCGTAGGCGCCCGCGGCGTTGATCGCGTTGTGGCGGCCGGGGACGCGGAGCGCGGCGCGGCGGGCGACGCCGTCGTGCGTGATCGTGAAGGCGACGGGACCGTCGGTGACGATGTCGGAGATGCGGACGTCCGCGGCCGGGTCCTCGCCGAACGTGACGACGCGTCCCTCGATGCGCGCGGTGACGCGACGGGCGCCGGGGTCGTCGCTCGAGATCACGACGAGCTCGGACGCGGCCGACGCGAAGCGGACGAACGCGTCGTCGAAGGCCTCGTGCGAGCCGTAGTGGTCGAGGTGGTCCGCGTCGACGTTGGTGATGAGCGCGACGGCCGTGTCGTAGAGGAGGAACGAGCCGTCGGACTCGTCGGCCTCCACGACGAAGAGCTCCTCGGACCCGGGGGCGCTCGAGACGCCGATGCCGCCGATCACGCCGCCGTTGACGAACGACGGGTCGCGGCCCGCCTCGAGGAGCGCGGTCACGATCATGCCGGTGGACGTGGTCTTCCCGTGCGCGCCCGCGACGGCGACGAGGCGCTGGCCGCTGATGAGCCAGGCGAGCGCCTGCGAGCGGTGCAGGATCGGCAGGCCCCGCTCCTTCGCGAGCACGTACTCGGGGTTGTCCTGCCAGAGCGCGCCCGTGACCACGAGCGCCTCGGCGTCGCCCACGTGCGCGGCGTCGTGGCCGACGTGGATCTCCGCGCCGAGCTCCCGGAGCGCCTGCACGGCGTCGGAGTCGCGGGAGTCGGATCCCGTGACGCGGTGGCCCGCGGCGAGGAACAGGCGCGCGATGCCGCTCATGCCGGACCCGCCGATGCCCACGAAGTGGACGCGGCCGAGCTCGGTCGGGATGTCCATGGTCAGGTCGGGTGCGATCACGTGCGGTCTCCTCGGGAGGGTGGGAAGCGGGGCGGGCGGTCAGCGCCGCGCAACGGGCCCGGACGGGCGGGCGGCGAGGGCGTCGCGGACGAGGTCGGCCATGCGGGCGGCGCCGTCGCGCGTGCCGACGGACGCGGACGCGTCCGACATGCGGGCGAGCGCCGCCGGGTCGGACAGGAGCGGCAGCACGTGCGCGAGCACCCAGTCGGGCGTGAAGTCGGCGTCGGCCACGACGATGCCGCCGCCGGCCGCGACCACGCCGCGGACGTTGACGGCCTGCTCGCCGTTGCCCACGGGGTACGGCACGTAGACCGCGGGGACGCCGACGGCCGTGAGCTCGGAGAGCGCACCGGCGCCCGCGCGCGAGACGACGAGGTCGGCCGCCGCGATGGCGAGCTCCATCCGGTCGGAGTAGCCGACCACGTGGTAGCGCTCGACGCCCGGGTCGGTGAACTCCTGGGCGCCGCCGACGATGTGGAGGATCTGCGCGCCGGTGGCGGTGATGCGCTCGGCCACCTGCACGACCGTGCGGTTGAGGCTGCGTGCTCCGGTGGATCCGCCCGTGACGAGGAGCGTCGGCCGGTCGGCGTCGAGGCCGAGCTCGGCGCGCGCGGCGGCGCGCACGGCATCGCGGTCGAGGGTCGCGATCTCCCGGCGGAGCGGCATGCCGACCACCTGCGCGCGCGGCAGCACGGTGTCGGGGAAGGTGATCCCGACCGCGGTGGCCACGCGCGCGCCCAGGCGGTTCGCGAGGCCGGGCGAGGCGTTCGCCTCGTGCACGACGACCGGGACGCCCGAGCGGCGGGCGGCGAGGTAGGCGGGCGCGGCCGCGTAGCCGCCGAAGCCCACGACCACGTCGACGCCGCGCTCCGCGATCATGCGGCGGATCTGCGCGACGGCCCGCGTGAACGCCGGCGCGAACGCCACGGCGGCCCGGTTCGGCCGACGCGGGAAGGGCAGGCGCGCGATCGTGAGCAGCTCGTAGCCCCGCGCCGGGACGAGCCGGGACTCGAGCCCCTCGCGCGTGCCGAGCACGAGGATCGTCGCCTCCGGCTCGCGCGAGCGCAGCTCGTCGGCGACCGCGAGCAGCGGGTTGACGTGGCCCGCCGTGCCGCCGCCGGCCAGCAGGTAGACGGTCACGAGCGCATCCCGATGACGGCCGGGATGACGTCCGGCGACTCCTCGGTCGTGGGACGCCGGGCGAAGCCGAGCACGATGCCCATCGCCACGAGCGTGGTCACGAGCGACGAGCCACCCGACGACACGAACGGCAAGGGCACCCCGAGCACCGGCAGCAGGTTGAGCACGACGGCGATGTTGACGAAGGCCTGCACGATGATCCAGGTCATGACGGCGCCGGTGGCGACGCGCGCGAACGTGTCGGTGTTGGCGCGGATCACGCGGATGAAGCCGATCGCGAGCACCACGAAGAGCAGGATCACGACGATCGCGCCGATGAGGCCGAGCTCCTCGCCGATGATGGCGAAGATGTAGTCGTTGTCGGCCTCGGGCAGCCACATCCACTTGGCCTTCGAGTTGCCGAGCCCGACGCCGAAGACCCCGCCGGCCGCCAGCGCGTAGAGGCCGTGCGTGGACTGCCAGCAGCCGCCCGCGTAGTCGCACTGCCCGGTGAGGAACTCGGTGACGCGACGCATGCGGCTGTCGCTGATGACGGTCATGAGGACCGCGAGCACGGAGCCGATGGTGAGCATGAGCGTGAGCTTGCCGATCGGGATGCCCGCGAAGAAGAGGGCGCCGAGCACGATGCTCGCCATGATGATCACGGTCCCGAGGTCGCCGCCGAGCGCCACGAGCCCGACCGAGCCGCCCGCGACGGGCAGCACGGGGATGAGGATGTGCGGCCAGGTGCGCAGCAGGTGGCGCTTCCTCGCGAGGATGAACGCCAGCCAGATCACGAGGCCCACCTTGATGAGCTCGGCGGGCTGGAAGGTGGTGCCGGCGATGCGGATCCAGCCGATGTTCTCGCCCACCTTCACGCCCATGGGGCCGAAGACGAGCAGCTGCACGGCGGAGGCCGCGAGCAGGAGGACCCACGCCCAGCGCTTCCAGAACATGGGCGGGACGAGCGAGACGAGCAGCATGAGCGGCACGCCGATGAGCGCGAACATGCCCTGCTTGAGGAAGATGCCGAAGAAGCCTCCGCCGGCGACGAACGAGTCGATGCTCGAGGACGACAGCACCATCACGAGGCCGAAGACCACCAGGAACAGCGTCGTGCCGAGGAGCAGGAAGTAGGAGCCGCTCTCCGCGTGGAAGGCGCGACCGAGGTGGATCCGGGCGGCGAGGCCGCGACGCTGCGTCCCCTCCTGCGCGTCCTCGGCGGGAGGCTGGGTGCGCGGGCCGCGGGGGCCCGGCGCGTCAGCCGCGCGAGGGATCCGCGTCGTTCTCGGGGGCAGTGTCATCCGCCGCACCTCCCAGGTGGTGGTCGACCGCGGCGCGGAATCGGCGCCCGCGGTCGGCGTAGTCGGTGAATTGGTCCATGGATGCCGCTGCCGGTGCCAGCAGGACGGTGTCGCCCTCGCGGGCCACGTCCGCCGCGAGCCGCACCGCGGTCCGCATGACCTGTTCAGTGTCGCTCTCGGCCACCTCGAGGACGGTGACGTCGGGCGCGTGTCGCCCGAATGCCGCGAGGACCTCGTGGCGCTCGGCCCCGATGACCACGGCGGCCCGGAGCCGGCGCGCGTGGGCCCGGATCAGCTCGTCGAGCTCGACGCCCTTGAGCAGCCCGCCGACGACCCAGACGACCGAGGGGAACGCCGCGAGCGACGCGGAGGCCGCGTGCGGGTTGGTGGCCTTGGAGTCGTCGACGAACGCGACGCCGTCCCGCTCGCCGATCCGCTCGATGCGGTGGCTGTCGAGCTCGAAGCGCAGGAGCGCCTGGCGCACGACGGCGGGCGAGACGCCGTAGGAGCGCGCGAGCGCGGCGGCCGCGAGGATGTTCTGGACGATGTGGGGCGCGGCCAGCCCCACCTCGCGCAGCTCGTCGAGGGTCGTCAGCTCGAGCGCGGACGTGAGGCGCTCCTCGAGGAACGCGCGGTCGCAGAGGATCCCGTCGACGATGCCGAGGTCGCTTGGGCCCGGGGCGTCGAGGCCGAAGCCGATGGCGCGCGCGCCGTCCTGCACGTCGGCGTCGCGGAGCGCGTCCTCGGTGGCGCGGTCGGCGCGGTTGTAGACGCAGGCGACGCGCGTGTCCGCGTAGACCCGGCCCTTGGCGGCGGCGTAGGCCGCGCGCGACCCGTGCCACTCGAGGTGGTCGTCGGCGAGGTTGAGGAACGCGCTCGAGTACGGGCGCACCTCGCGCATGTAGTGCAGCTGGTGGCTGGACAGCTCGACGACGAGCACGTCGAAGCCGTCCGGGTGGCGCACCACGTCGAGGACGGGCAGGCCGATGTTGCCGCACGGGACGGCGCGCACGCCGCCCTCCTGCAGGAGCGCGGCCGTGAGCTGCGTGGTGGTGGTCTTGCCGTTGGTGCCGGTGATGGTGATCCACTCGGCCGGCGTGCCGGTCTTGTCGCGCACGCGCCAGGCCAGCTCGATGTCGCCCCACAGCGGGATGTGCGCTTCCGTCGCCCAGGCGGGCAGCGGGTGGGTCGGCGCGTAGCCGGGCGACACGACGACGAGCTCGGGCGCGAAGGCCACGAGCTCCGCGGGGACGGGCTCCTCCTCGGTCGGCCGCACGAGCCGGCCGCCGATCACGTCGAGCAGGGCCAGCCGCTCGGGCGACGCGTCGGAGGCGACCACGAGCACGTCGGCGCCGAGCTCGACGAGCGTGTCCGCCACCGAGAAGCCCGTGCGGCCGAGGCCGAGGACGGCGACGCGGAGGCCGGTCCAGTCGTCATGCCAGCTGTGCAGGGAGTCGGGGCGCGCGAGCGTCCGTCCGTCGTCGAGGGGAGCGTCCGTCATCTCTACTGCGTGATCCATTCCAGGTAGAACGTGCCGACGCCGGCCGCGACCAGCAGCCCGGCGATGATCCAGAAGCGCACGACGACCGTGACCTCCGCCCAGCCCTTCAGCTCGAAGTGGTGGTGGAGCGGGCTCATCAGGAAGATGCGCTTGCCGTGCGTGAGCTTGAAGTAGATGCGCTGCAGGATCACCGAGCCCGCGACGATCACGAACAGGCCGCCGATGAAGACGAGCAGGAGCTCGGTGCGGCTGAGGATGGCGAGGGCCGCGAGGGCGCCGCCGAGGCCGAGCGAGCCGGTGTCGCCCATGAAGATCTGCGCGGGCGAGGTGTTCCACCAGAGGAAGCCGATGAGCGCTCCCACGATGGACGCCGCGATGATCGCGAGGTCGAGGGGGCTCGCCACCTCGTAGCAGCGGTACTCGTTCTGGTAGCTGGAGACGCTGTCGCACGACTGGTTGAACTGCCAGAAGCCGATGATGACGTAGGAGCCGATCGAGAAGATCGAGGCGCCCGCGGCCAGGCCGTCGAGCCCGTCGGCCACGTTCACGCCGTTCGAGGTGCTCGCGACGATGAGGCAGATCCACACGATGAACAGCGCCGTGCCGATGACCGCGCCGAGCGCCATGAAGTCGAGCGGCAGGTCGCGGAACAGGCTGATGGCCGTGGACGCGGGCGTGAGGCCCGAGACGGGGTCGCGCAGCGTGATGGCGAGCACCGCGAACACCGCGGCGACGAGCACCTGGCCGGCGATCTTCTGCCAGCCGCCGAGCCCGAGCGACTGCTGCTTGCGGGTCTTCAGGTAGTCGTCGAGGAAGCCGACGAAGCCGAGGCCCACCATCATGAAGACGACCAGCAGGCCGGACGGGGTCACGGGGTCGAAGCGGATCCCGTCCCACGTGAGCAGGTGCCCCACGAAGTACCCGAAGACGCTCGCCAGGATGATGACGATGCCGCCCATGGTGGCCGTGCCGCGCTTGGTGTGGTGCGACTGCGGACCGTCGTCGCGGATGAACTGGCCCCACTGCAGCCGGTGGAACAGCTTGATGAACAGCGGCGTCAGGAAGAGCGTGAAGACGAGCGAGATGGCGCCCGCGCCGAGCAGGGCTACCACGAGTACTTCTCCCCCAGCTCGTCGCCGAGGAAGCGGAGCCCCGCGGAGTTGGACGACTTGACGAGCACGAGGTCGCCGTCGCGGAGGATCCGGTCGAGGATCTCGCGGGCCTCGGCGGCGTCCTCGGCGAAGATCGACTCGCCGTCCCAGGAGCCCTGCGCGATCGCCTCCAGGTGCAGGCGGCGCGCGGGCCGGCCGACCACCACGAGCTGGCCGATGTTGAGGCGCACCGCGAGGAGGCCCACGCGGTCGTGCTCCTCCTCCGAGAACTCGCCGAGCTCGCTCATCTCGCCGAGGACCGCGACCGTGCGCTGCTCCGGGCCGCGGATCTGCGCGAGCGTGCGGAGGGCGGCCGCCATGGAGTCGGGGCTCGCGTTGTAGGCGTCGTTGATGACGGTGACGCCGTTGCCGCCGAGCACCTCCATGCGCCAGCGCTCGGCGCGCTGCACGGTCTGCAGGGCGGAGACGATGGCGTCGCCGTCGACGCCGAGCGCCCAGGCGCCCGCCGCCGCGGCCAGCGCGTTCGTGACGTGGTGCTCGCCGAGCACGCGGAAGGAGACAGGACGGGTGGATCCGTCGGGCAGGTGCAGCGTGAAGGTCGTGCCCGCGGCGGACGCCTGGACGTCGGTCGCGCGGACGGCCGCGCGCGCGTCCCGGCCGAACCAGAGCACGGGCGCCCGGGTCTTGTCGCTCATGGACGAGACCCGCGGGTCGTCGGCGTTGAGCACGGCCGTGTCCTCGGGCAGGAGGTCCTTGACCATCTCGGTCTTGGTGACGAGCGTCTGCTCGATGCCGCCGAAGCCGCCCGCGTGCGCGAGGCCCACGGTGAGGACGATGCCCACGTCCGGCTTCGCCATGCGGATGAGCCGCGTGATCTCGCCGAGCCCGCTCGCGCCCATCTCGGCCACGAGGAAGCGCGTCGTGCGCGTGACCTTGAGCATGGTGAGCGGCGCGCCGACCTCGTTGTTGAACGACGCGACGGGCGAGACCGTCTCGCCCTGCGTCTCGAGGATCGCGTGCAGCAGGTTCTTGGTGGTGGTCTTGCCGTTGGATCCGGTGACCGCGACCATGCGCAGGTCGCCGAGCGCGCGCACCCGGGCCACGACCTCGTGCGCCAGCCGGCCGAGCGCATCCACCACGTCGGGCACGAGCACCTGCGGCACCGGGAGGTCGAGCTCGCGCTCGACGAGGAGCAGGGCGGCGCCCGCCTCGACGGCCTTCGGCGCGAACAGGTGCCCGTCGGTCTCCTCGCCGGGCTTGGCGACGAAGATCCCGCCGGGCGCGATGAGGCGGCTGTCGGTGTCGACCGCGCCGTCGACGACGGTCTGCGCGGTGGCGTCGCCGCGCAGCAGGAGGCGGCCGTCGACCGCCTCGGCGATCTCGGCGAGGGTGAGGGCGATCATGTCAGCTCCAGCCTGCGTCGCGGAGGGCCGCGCGCGCGTCGTCACGGGCGGAGAACGGGATCTTGCGCCCGGCCACCTCGTGGTAGTCCTCGTGCCCGGGTCCGGCGACGAGGATGGTGTCCCCCTCGCCGACCAGCGACACCGCCGTGCGGATCGCGGTGGCGGGGTCGGGCACCTCGTGGATCTCGCGGTCGGGGACCGCGGCCCGCGCACCCGCGATGAGCGAGGCCCGGATCGACGCCGGGTCCTCGTAGCGCGGGTGGTAGTCCGTGATGACCACGACGTCGGCGAGCCGGGCCGCGATGGCGCCCATCTCGGCCCGCTTCGTGGTGTCGCGGTCGCCGTCGGCACCGAAGACCATGACGAGCCTCCCCGGCGTGAACGGGCGCAGCGCCTGCAGCGTCTGCTCGAACGCGTCGGGCGTGTGGCCGTAGTCGACGAAGAAGAGGGGACCCGTCTCGCCCGACACGCGCTCGGCGCGGCCGGGGATGTAGGCCTGGATCCCGCCGTCGCGGTCGAGCACGTGCGCCACCGCGTCGAGGTCGTAGCCGGACTCGACGAGCATGACGATGGCGAGCCCCGCGTTGGCGGCCATGAACCAGCCGGGCACGGGCACGCGCGAGACGAGCACGCGGTTGTCCGGGCCCTCGAGGCGGAAGCCCGTGGAGTCCGGCGTCTGCTCGAGCACCGTGACGGTCCAGTCAGCCTCGACGCCGGGCTTCGAGGCGATCGTGGTCATCGGGATCCGCGACCCCTCGACGATGCGCTGGCCCCACTCCGTGTCGAGCGACACGACGCCGCGGCGCGCGCGGTCGGGGTCGAAGAACGCGGCCTTGGCCTCGAAGTACTCCTCGAAGTCGGCGTAGTCGTCCAGGTGGTCGTGGCTCAGGTTGATGAAGGCCGCCACGTCGAACACGAGGCCGTCGACACGGTGGCGCGACAGCGCCTGCGCCGACACCTCGATCGTGACCGCGCGGACCTCGGCCTCGCGCATGCGCGCGAGGAGCGCGTGCAGCTCGCTCGCCTCGGGCGTGGTGAGGCGGCTCGTGATGCTCTCCTCGCCGATGCGGCGCTCGGCCGTGGAGGTGAGGCCCGTGACGACACCGAGCTGGCGGAGCAGGCCGTCGAGCAGGTAGACCACGCTCGTCTTGCCGTTGGTGCCCGTGACGCCGTAGAGCGTCGCCGGGTTCTCCTCCGAGCGGTGGACCCATGCGGCGACGTCGCCGAGGGCCGCGCGCGGGTCGGGGGTGAGGATCACGGGCAGCCCGGACGCCTGCGCGTCGGCGAGGCCGTCGGGGTCGGTGAGGACCGCGACCGCGCCGCTCTCCGCGGCGGCCGCGGCGAAGCGGGCGCCGTGCGCACGCGCACCGCGCAGACCCACGTAGAGGTCGCCCGGCTGCACGTCGTCCGAGGAGAGGGTGACGCCCGTGACCTCCACGTCGTCCACGTCGCCGACGACGTCGAGCGCGAAGTCGCGCACGAGGCCGGACAGCGACCGTGCGACGGGATGCTCGGGGCGGAGGGCGGGAGTGGCAGGGGAGGTCATCGCCCTCATCTCTCAGTAGGTCGTCGGGAGGTTCGGGGACGGCACGCTGGAGGGCGGGACCCGGTAGGTCTTCAGGACCTGGGACATGATCTTCTGGAAGACCGGCGCCGCGGCCGCCGAGGACTTCATGGTATCCGGATTGGCCAGGCTGATCGACACGACGTACTGGGGGTCCTCGGCCGGCGCGAGCCCGGCGATCGACACCAGGTAGTTCTTGCCGTACTTGCCGTCGGCCTCCGCCACCTGCGCGGTGCCGGACTTCGCGGCGACCCGGTAGCCCGGGATCGTGAGGTCCTTGGAGAGGTGGCCGTCGGTGACGACCGTCTCGAGCATGTTGACGGTCGTGTCCGCCGCCTGCGGGGAGATGACCTGCGTGCCCGTGGTGTCCGGCTGGTCCGTCATGGTGCCGTCCGCGGCCTTGCAGCCGGAGACGAGCGACAGCGGCAGCTTCACGCCGTGGTTGCCGATGGTCTGGTAGATGCTCGCGACCTGCAGCGCCGTGGTCGTGAGGCCCTGGCCGAACATGGTCGCGTAGTTGGTCTGCGGGTCCCACTCCTGCCACGGGCGCACGAGGCCGCTGCTCTCGCCGGGGAAGTCGATGGCCGTCTTCTCGCCGACGCCGAACGCCTTGAGGTAGTCGTAGCGGTCCGAGGCGGGCAGGCGCTCGCCCAGCGCGGAGATGCCCGTGTTGGAGGAGTCCATGAGCACGCCCGCGAGCGTGAAGTGCAGGTCGGGGTGCACGTAGCTGTCGCTGAGCTTCACGTCCGGTCGCGTGAACGTGTAGGGCGCGACGACGCGGCTGGAGGCGTCCGCCTTGCCCGAGTCGACGAGCGCCGCGGCGGTCACGGCCTTGAGCGTGGATCCCGGCTCGAACGGCGACCCGAAGGCCCGGCTCCCCCGGTCGGCGGGCTTCGTCGCCGAGACGTCGTTGGGATCCACGGACGGGTACTCGGCGACCGCGAGCACCTTGCCCGTCTTCACCTCGACGATCGTCGCGTGCCCGTAGTCGGCGCCGACCTTCACGGCCTGCTCGGCCACCGCGGTCTGCGCGAAGTACTCGAGGTCGGTGTCGATGTTGGTCATCACGTCGCTGCCGTCCACGGCCTTCTGCTGCGTGACCGTGCTGCCGGCGATCGGCACGCCGTCGGCGCCCCGCTCGTACGTCTGCGCGCCGTCCTGGGCGGCGAGGCACGAGTCGTACTCCTGCTCGAGGCCGGCCTTGATCGTCCCGTCGCCGGCGATGTAGCCGAGGATGCTGCCCGCGATCTGCCCGTTGGGGTACGTGCGGCTCGACACGGCCTGGAAGTAGATCCACGGGATCTTCAGGTCGCGGATGGCGAGGTAGGCGTCGGCGTCGACGCCCTTCGTCACGTAGGCGAACAGCGACTTCGGGTCCTTGGCGAGCGCCCCCGTGATGAGCCCGTCGATCTCCTCGGGCTTCTGCCCGGTGATGGCGCCGAGCTGCGACTCGGCCTCGGCGAGCGACACGGCCTGCTTGGCGGGCTTGCCGTCGTCGCCGGTCACCGTCCGCGTGAAGTCGCCGGCCTTGGACGGGTCCATCGTCACGTCGTAGCGGAGGACGCTGCCGGCGAGGACCTTGCCCTGGGCGTCGTAGATGCTGCCGCGCACGCCCGGGAGGGTCTGCGAGATCGCCCGCTTGCCGAGCGCCGCCTCGTTGAGCTCGGTGGCCTGCACGACCTGGATGTCGATGAGCTTCACGACGAACACCCCGATGACGGCGAGGATCGCGATGAGCGAGAAGGCGATGCGCCGTCGGTTCGAGATCGTGGTCACTCGGGGGTTCCTCTCGGGGCCTGCGGGGCGGTGCGGTGCTCGGTCGGAGCGGTGTCCGGCGTCGGTCGCGTCCCCGTCACGGGGAGCACGATCAGCGGGTCTGCGGGGTCGGGATCGACGTGGCCGACGCTAGCCCGGAGGCCGGGCTGGGCGCGGGAGGCGCGCTCGGGGTGCCGGCCGTCACGCCGCCCGCCGCCTCGGCCGAGCCGGGGATGGCGGATCCGGGGTCGGTCGTCGCCGCCCCGTCCTGCGCTGTCGCGGCCTCCAGGGCCGCCGCGCGCTTGGCCGGGTCGCTCTCCACGGTCAGCGGCACGCCCGTGAGGAGCGCGTTGCCGATGAGGGTGTCGGCGGTGAGCGCCGTGGTCGCGCCGTCCTTCGCCTGGGGGGTGCCCTGGATGGTGCCGTCGAGCGAGAGGAAGGAGGGCGACGCGCTGGCGACCATGCCGAGCGCCTGGGCGTTGCGCGCCAGGTTCTGCGGCGACGACAGCCGGTCGACGTCCTCGGTCAGCGACTGGTGCGTGCGGTCGAGCTCCCTCTGCTGCTGCTGGAGGGACTGGATCGCGTACGCGCCGTCCGACAGCCCGATCGAGAGCAGGAGCTGCGCGAGGAGCACGGTGAACAGCCCGCCGACGACGATGAGCGCGTAGACCGTGCGCGGTCGCGCGCGACGCTGTCCGCGCGTGGCGACGACCTCGATGTGGCGGGTGGCGGGCTCGGCGGACGGCCGGATCCGGGGACGCGCGGTCGCGCGTGCTGCATCGGTCATGCGTGTCGCCTCCTGGCTCGTTCGGCGGCGCGCAACCGGACGGATGCGGCGCGGGGGTTCTGGGCGATCTCGTGCTGGTCCGCGAGCTCGGCGCCCCGGACGAGGAGCTTCAGCTCGGGTCGGTGCTCGGGCAGCTCGACGGGGAGCCCCACGGGTGCGGTGCTCGTGGACCGGGCGCGCAGCTCGCGCTTGACGATGCGGTCCTCGAGCGACTGGTACGACTCGACGACCACGCGGCCGCCGACGGCCAGCCGGTCGATCGCGGCCGGCATGGCTCGGGCGAGCACGCTGAGCTCCTGGTTGACCTCGATGCGCAGCGCCTGGAAGACGCGCTTGGCCGGGTGCCCGGCGCGCTGCACCGCCGCGGGCGTCGCCTGCTGGATGATCTCCACCAGTCGCGCCGACGTCGTGATGGGCTCGACCTCACGCGCCTGGACGATGCGGCTGGCGTAGCGCGGGGCGAGCTTCTCCTCGCCGTAGTCGTAGAAGATCCGGCGCAGCTCGAGCTCGTCGTACTCCGCGACCACCTGCGCGGCGGTGAGTCCGGCGGTGCCGTCCATGCGCATGTCGAGCGGCGCGTCCTGCGAGTAGGAGAAGCCGCGCTCCACCCGGTCGAGCTGGAGGGACGAGACGCCCAGGTCGAAGAACACGCCCTGGACCTCGCCGATGCCGAGGCCATCGAGCGCGCGCCCGATGCCGTCGTAGACGGTGTGCACGAGGTGCACCCGGTCGCCGAAGCGCGCGAGCCGCTCCCCCGCGATGGCGAGGGCGTCGGGGTCGCGGTCGAGGCCGACGAGGCGCAGCCCGGGGAGCGCGTCGAGGAACGCCTCCGAGTGGCCGGCCATCCCGAGGGTGGCGTCGACCAGCACGGCGCCCTCGCCCTGGAGGGCGGGGGCGAGCAGCTCGAGGCAGCGCTCCAGGAGCACGGGGGTGTGGATGTCGTCGATGGCCATGGCGACCCGATGCCCTGTCCGCGGCTCCTGATCCCCATCCGTCCCGACCTGCCACCGGGGAAGTGCGGCAGGGCGTCGGACGGCTGGGAGTCAGGGGCCGGGGTCAGAACAGTCCGGGGATCACCTCCTCCGCGGTGTCGGCGAACGCGCTCTCGTTGGCGGTCAGGTACTCGTCCCACGTGCCGGCATCCCAGATCTCGACGCGGCTGCCCGCGCCGATGACCGCGAGCTCGCGGTCCAGGCCCGCGTAGGTGCGGAGCGCCTGCGGGATCGTGATGCGGTGCTGCTTGTCCGGCGTCTCGGCGTTCGCCCCGGACAGGAAGACGCGCATGTAGTCGCGGGCCTGCTTGCTCGCGAGCGGCGCCTGCCGCATGCGGTCGTGCAGCTCCTCGAACTCGCGCGTCGTGAAGACGTAGATGCAGCGGTCCTGACCGCGCGTCATCACGACGCCGCCCTCGAGCTCGTCGCGGAACTTCGCGGGGAGGATGAGCCGCCCCTTGTCGTCGAGACGAGGCGAGTGGGTGCCGAGGAACACACCGACACCCCCTGTCTCTCCGGCCGTGGTTCAGGACTTGCTCCACTTTACTCCACAGCCCTCCACCCACCGCTAGGAGGCGCGGGTTAATTCCCCGTGCGCGGCCCCCGATCCCCGTGGCCATGCGGCCTGGCATGCGGGGAGGGATGTGGAGGGGATCACGTCCACCGGCGCGCCGCGGGGACGCAGAAGCGCCCTCCGGGTGATCCGAGGACCATCCGGAGGGCGCCGGGGAGGGATGGGGAGCGGCGGCGGAGACGACGGAAGGGGCCGATCCCGGTTCGGGATCGGCCCCTTCGGGTCGAGTGGAGGGCGGTGGAGAGCCGCCTCAGCGGGTGGTCAGTCCTGACCGCCCTGGCGCTTCTCCCACCGCTCGTTGATGCGGTCCATGAAGGAGGACGTCGAGGCGGGGCGCTTGCCCGTCCCGCGACCGGTGGCACGGGATCCGCTCGGGGCGGACGCGTCGACGACGGTGCCCCGCGGGCTGAAGACGAAGAGCGCTCCGACGATCATGACCGCGAAGCCGAGGACGCCGATGATGGCCAGCTTGGTGATGACGCCGGCCGCCAGCGCGGCGATGCCGAGCACGATGACGAGAACCCCGACGACGACCATGGTGTAGTTGGGTCTGCTGCGGCGGCCGCTGACGGTCGCCACAAAGTCTGCGTCGTTGTGATAGAGGCTTCGCTCCATCTCCTCCAGCAGGCGCTGCTCTTGCTCGGAAAGCGGCATCATGTTCCCCTCAGGCTCGGGACGACGCGTTGGTGTTCACCTGTGGATTCTAGCTCCCTGCCCCTGGCTAGGCTAGGCGGGTGCCCGAAAGCGACCGCCTCGTCAGCCACGTCCAGACCCGCCTCGACGACTTCCTGACGACGCAGGCGGCGGGACTCCGGGAGATCAGCCCGGATCTTGTGCCCATCCACGAGTTCTCCTCGGATCTGCTGAGAGGCGGGAAGCGGTTCCGCGCGCAGTTCTGCTACTGGGGCTGGCGCTCCGTCATCGACCTCGAGCCGTCCCCTGCCGGGCGCCCCCAGGGCGAGGAGCGGCCGGGCTACCGCGCCGTCGTCGGGGTGGCCGCGGGACTCGAGATCTTCCACGCCGCGGCGCTCGTGCACGACGACATCATCGACCGCTCCGACACCCGGCGCGGGCGACCCGCCGCCCACCGCCGGCTCGAGCAGCTGCACGCGGCGAGCGGCTGGGGCGGATCCTCGGCGGGCTTCGGCGAGGCCGGAGCCATCCTGCTGGGCGATCTGCTCCTCGGCTGGAGCGACGAGCTCCTCATCGACTCGCTCCTGGCGCTGGCGGACGGCTCCTCCGCGCGGGCCGCCCGCGCCGAGCTCGCCACCATGCGCACGCAGGTGACGCTCGGCCAGTACCTCGACGTGCTCGAGGAGGTCGCGTGGCCCACCGTGCCCGAGGACGACACCCTCGCGCGCGCCCACAACGTGATCGTCTACAAGTCGGCCAAGTACAGCATCGAGGCCCCGCTGGTGGTCGGTGCGAGCCTCGCGGGCGCCTCCCCCGAGCAGGTCGCGGCCCTCCGAGCGGTGGGCCTCCCCCTCGGGATCGCGTTCCAGCTGCGCGACGACGTGCTCGGGGTCTTCGGCGACAGCGAGGTGACGGGCAAGCCCAGCGGCGACGACCTCCGCGAGGGGAAGCGCACCGTGCTCATCGCCCTCGCCCGACGGCGGCTGCCGGACGGCGTGCGGCGCACCGTGGACGCGCTGCTGGGCGACCCGGACCTGGACGACGAGCAGATCCGTGCGCTCCAGTCGATCCTGCGCGAGAGCGGCGCCCTCGACGAGGTCGAGGGCATGATCGCCCGCCATGTCCGGGAGTCGCTCACGGCCCTGCGCGAGGCGCCGATCGGCGCGCGAGCGCGGAACCAGCTCGAGCTGCTCGTCGACAGCGTCACGCGACGCGTCACCTGATCCCGGCGGTCCGCCCCGTCCAGGAGCGCGGCGCGAGCGCGCGACGCGACCGGGGACGGGTCAGGCGCTCGCCTGCGCCACGCGCCGCACCTCGGCCTTGCGACCGGCGAGGAGGGCGTCGACGGGTGCGGCACCGAGGCTGGGCTCCTCCGTGAGGAGCCACTCCATGGCCTCGTCGTCCGTGAAGCCGTTGTCCCCGAGCACGATGATCGTGCCCCGGAGCTCCGACAGCGGCTCGCCGTCGCGCAGGAACACGGCCGGCACCTTGAGCACGCCGTCGAGGCGCACGGCCAGCAGGCGCCGGTCCTCGATGAGGCGTCGCACCCGGCTGACGGTGAGACCCAGGAGGTCGACGAGATCGGGGACGGTCAACCACTCACGGTCGGCATAGGGCTCGTTCACGTCTCACATGCTGGCACGTCCCGGAGCGGGCACGGCGCGCGCCACCCCGAGACCACCGCGGGACGGGTGACGGCGGTGGATCCGGCTGCCTATCCGCCGAAGACGCGTGTCGCTGTTCACTCCAGTCACATCCGTCACTTATGTGCGCTTTGCTCCACCTGCGTGTTAACGTGGAACACCTGCATCAGGGAATCGTGCACGACGGCCGGAGTAGACCAACATGCCCATGACCGAACCCACCCCTCCTCGCGACCCCAGCCGGTCCTCGGACACCTCGACCGGACGCTCGTCCACCCGCCGCTCGAAGGCGCTCCTCGCGACCATGCCGATCGTGCTGGTCGGCTCGCTCGCGGTGAGCCTCGGCATGGCGACGCCGGCGGAGGCCGCTCCCGTGAAGCGGGTGCCGAAGGCCAAGTCGGGCCCCACCCAGACCAAGCTCCCCCGCGTCGCGGCACCCGCCGTCGCGTCGACAGCCGCCGCGTCGACGGCCGCGCCCACCGTCGCCGCACCGGCGACGTACGTGGTCGAGCAGGGCGACACGGTCTCCGGCATCGCCGGCCGCTTCGGCATCTCCACCGCCTCGGTGCTCGCGCAGAACGGCCTCGGCTGGAAGACCACCATCTTCCCCGGGCAGACGCTGACCCTCGGAGGGTCGGGCTCGGCCCAGGCCGCCGCCCCCGCCGCGTCGTCGGGCTCCGGCTCGAGCTACACCGTCGTCGCGGGCGACACGGTCTCCGGCATCGCGGGCAAGCACGGCGTCTCCACGTCGGCCGTGCTGCAGGCGAACGGCCTCCAGGCGACCACCACGATCTTCCCCGGCGAGAAGCTGACCATCCCGGGCGCCTCCGCATCCGCCGCTCCCGCCGCTCCCGCGGTGCCGGCCAGCGCCTCCCCCGCCGCCAAGCAGGGCCTCTCCGGCACGTACACGATCGAGACCGGCGACACGCTGCACAGCATCGCCCAGGCCTCCGGCGTGACGGTCCAGGACCTCCTGAACGCCAACGGCCTCAACTGGTCGAGCATCATCTACGCGGGCAGCAGGCTGACCATCCCGCACGCCTCCACCTCGGTGGTGCAGGTCGCGTCGCTCAGCGGCACGACGATCATGACCGACGAGATGCGCGCCAACGCGCGGGTCATCGTCTCGGAGGGGCGCAAGGCGGGGGTCAGCGACTACGGCCTGGTCATCGCGCTCGCGACGGCGGCGCAGGAGTCCACGCTCCGCAACCTCGACTGGGGCGACCGCGACTCCATCGGCCTGTTCCAGCAGCGCCCGAGCCAGGGCTGGGGCCAGCCCGCCGACCTCCACGACCCGGTCTACGCGTCGCGGGCGTTCTTCGGCGGCAGCGTCAACCCGAACCCCGGCGCCACGCGCGGTCTCCTCGACATCCCCGGCTGGAAGTCGATGACCGTCACGCAGGCGGCGCAGGCCGTGCAGTACTCGGCCTACCCGGACGCGTACGCGAAGTGGGAGGCGTCCGCCTGGGCGTGGCTCGACGAGATCGGCTGACGCCCATCCGCGTGCGCACCCGCGCGACGGCGCACCGGTGTGCCGGGGAGGCCGCGGCACCGGCGATCCCTAGAATCGTCCAGTGACCTCCAGCCCGACCGACCCCATGATCGGCCGTCTCCTCGACGGCAGGTACCAGGTCAGGTCCCGCATCGCGCGCGGGGGCATGGCGACCGTGTACGTCGCCACCGACCTGCGCCTGGAGCGTCGCGTGGCCGTCAAGGTCATGCACGGGCACCTCGCGGACGACAGCGCGTTCCGCGACCGGTTCATCCAGGAGGCGCGCTCGGCCGCGCGGCTGGCGCACCCCAACGTCGTCAACGTCTTCGACCAGGGGCAGGACTCCGACATGGCATACCTCGTCATGGAGTACCTGCCCGGGATGACGCTGCGCGAGCTGCTGCAGGAGTACGAGCGGCTGACGCCCGAGCAGACCCTCGACATCCTCGAGGCCGTGCTCTCCGGGCTCGCCGCCGCCCACAAGGCCGGCATCGTCCACCGCGACCTCAAGCCGGAGAACGTCCTGCTCGCCGACGACGGGCGCATCAAGATCGGCGACTTCGGCCTGGCGCGCGCCGTCAGCGCCAACACGGCGACCGGGCAGGCGCTGCTCGGCACGATCGCGTACCTGTCCCCCGAGCTCGTCACCCGCGGCATCGCCGACACCCGCAGCGACATCTACGCGGTCGGGATCATGATGTACGAGATGCTCGCCGGGGAGCAGCCCTTCAAGGGCGAGCAGCCGATGCAGATCGCGTACCAGCACGCGAACGACCAGGTGCCGACCCCCAGCACCGCGAACGCGTCCGTGCCCGTCGAGCTCGACGAGCTCGTGCTCTGGGCCACCGCCCGGGATCCCGAGCAGCGCCCCCGCGACGCACGAGCCCTCCTCGACGAGCTCTACGCGGTGCAGAACCGGCTCGACGCCCGGTCCGGCGACCCCGCGCCGCTCCAGCGGACGGTGGTCTTCCCGAGCGCGCCCGCGCTGCCCCCGGTCACGACCGGCGAGACGCAGGTCGTCGGCGGTCCTCCCGTCATGACGCGGCAGGAACCCGAGCACGCGGAGCCGGAGTCCGTCACGGCCCTCGCCGCCGCCGGACAGCGCCGCCGCGCGCGCGGCTGGGTGCTCGCGCTCCTCATCGTGATGCTCGCCGCCCTCGCCGGCGGCACCGGCTGGTACTACGGCCAGGGGCCCGGCGCCCGCGTGCCCGTCCCGCGGGTGGCGGAGATGGCGGTGGATGACGCGGCGGGCACGCTGCAGGGCCAGGGGTTCGTGGTCGCGCGCGCCGAGGAGCCGAGCGTCGACGTCGCGGTCGGGCACGTCACGCGCAGCGTCCCGGCGTCCGGCACGCCCGTCGACCAGGGATCCACCGTCACCCTCTACGCGTCCACCGGGCCGCAGCTCCTGGACGTGCCCGACGTGGTCGGCAGCACGGAGGGCGACGCGCGCACACGGCTCGAGGGCGTGCCCTTCGTCGTGCAGGAGGCGACCATCCGGCAGTACGGCGACGCGGAGCAGGGGACGGTCGTCCAGGTGCTGGACGCGTCCGGCGCGCCGATCGGCGCCCAGTACCCGGAGCAGCAGCCGGTGACCCTGGTGGTCGCCGCCGGCCGGATCCCCGACGTCCACGGCCGCTCGGTGGACCAGGCCGTGGCCGCGCTCGCGCAGGCCGGCCTCGTGGGCGAGCCCGGCAAGCAGAGCTTCAGCGACGACGTGGACAAGGGGGAGGTCATCTCGGTCTACCCCCTGGACCAGAACCCCGTCCGCTCGGGCCTCGACGGCGCGCCCGGCAGCAAGGTGGGCCTCGAGGTCTCGAAGGGGCCCGACCTCGTCGCCGTCCCCGGTGTCGTCGGGCTGACGCGCGACGAGGCGAAGGCGAAGCTCGACGCGGCCGGCTTCAAGTACGCGTACTCGGCGTTCTGGGACGCGCTGCCCAACAGCATCACGCGGGTGGCCTCCGCGAGCCCCGAGGCCGACGCGCTCGCCCGGCGCGGGTCGACGGTCAACCTCGGCATCACCGCCTCCGGCTGAGACGGCTCGCGCAGCCGCCGGCGCGCCCACCGGAGACGACGATGCCCCGCGGTCCTCGAGGACCGCGGGGCATCGTCGTCGGAGCGGGTCAGCCGCGGGCGGCGGCGAGCTCCTCCGCGACGAGGAACGCGAGCTCGAGGCTCTGCATGTGGTTGAGGCGCGGGTCGCACAGGGACTCGTAGCGCGTGGCGAGCGTGGCCTCGTCGATGTGCTCGGATCCGCCGAGGCACTCGGTGACGTCGTCGCCGGTGAGCTCGATGTGGATCCCGCCCGGGTGCGTGCCGGCGGCGCGGTGCGCCTGGAAGAAGCCCTGCACCTCGTCGACCACGTCGTCGAAGCGCCGGGTCTTGTAGCCCGTGGGCGTGGTGAGCCCGTTGCCGTGCATCGGGTCGGTGACCCATAGCGGGTTCGCGTCGGACGCCTTCACGGCCTCGAGCAGGGGCGGCAGCGCGTCGCGGATCTTCCCGGCGCCCATGCGCGTGATGAAGGTGAGGCGTCCGGGCTCCCGCTCCGGGTCGAGCTTCTCGATGAGCTCGTGCACCGTCTCGGGCGTCGTCGACGGGCCGAGCTTCACGCCCAGCGGGTTGCGGACGCGCGAGAGGAAGTCGACGTGCGCGCCGTCGAGGTCGCGCGTGCGCTCCCCGATCCAGATGAAGTGCGCCGAGGTGTTGTACGGCGTGCCCGTGCGCGAGTCGATGCGGGTCATGGGCCGCTCGTAGTCCATGAGCAGGCCCTCGTGGCCGGTGTAGAACTCGACGCGCTTGAGGTCGTCGAAGTCGGCGCCGGCGGCCTCCATGAACTTGATGGCGCGGTCGATGTCGCGGGCCAGCTGCTCGTAGCGCTGGTTGGCCGGGTTCGCGGCGAAGCCCTTGTTCCAGCTGTGCACCTCGCGGAGGTCGGCGAAGCCGCCCTGCGTGAACGCGCGGATGAGGTTCAGCGTGGAGGCCGCCGTGTGGTACCCCTTCACGAGGCGCGCGGGATCCGCCGCACGGGACTCGGGCGTGAAGTCGTACCCGTTGACGATGTCGCCCCGGTACGCGGGCAGTGTGAGGTCGCCGCGCGTCTCGGAGTCGCTCGAACGGGGCTTGGCGAACTGGCCGGCCATGCGCCCCATCTTCACGACGGGCATGGCCGCGCCGTAGGTGAGGACCACGGCCATCTGCAGCACGGTCTTGACGCGGTTGCGGATCGCGTCGGCCGTCGCGCCCGCGAAGGTCTCGGCGCAGTCGCCGCCCTGCAGGAGGAACGCGCGACCGTCCGCGGCGGCGGCGAGACGGGAGCGCAGCAGGTCGACCTCGCCCGCGAACACCAGCGGCGGCAGCAGCGCGATCTCGGCGGAGGCGGCGTGGACGGCCGCGGCGTCCGGCCACTGCGGCTGCTGCTTGACCTCGAGCGTGCGCCAGTGGTCGAGTCCCGCGAGGACGTCGGGGTGGGCGGGGACGAGGTGCTCAGATGCCACGGTGGGATCCCGGTTCGTGTCGTGCGCGAGGTGCGCGGTGGAGGCGGTGCGGGAGACGGTCAGCGGGCCGCGCTCGCGCGCTTCTCCTTGACCGAGGTCGCATAGACGTCGACGTACTCCTGGCCGCTCAGCCTCGAGAGCTCGTACATGATCTCGTCGGTGATGGAGCGGAGGATGAAGCGGTCTCCCTCGAGGCCGGCGAACCTACTGAAATCTAGCGGCTCGCCGATGACCACACCAATCCGGCGGACCTTGGGGATGCGGGTGCCGATGGGCATGACCTTCTCGGTGTCGATCATCGCGATCGGGACGACCGGGACCTCGCCCTCGAGGATCATGCGGGCCACGCCCGTGCGGCCGCGGTACATCTTGCCGTCGGGGCTGCGGGTGCCCTCGGGGTAGATGCCGAGCATGCGCCCCTCGGCGAGCACGCGGAGGCCCGTGTTGAGCGAGGCCTCCGACGCCTTGCCGCCCGAGCGGTCGATGGGGAGCATCCCCGTGGCGGTGAAGAACATCTTCGTGGCCCAGCCCTTGAGGCCCGTGCCCGTGAAGTAGTCGCTCTTCGCGAGGAAGACGAGGTTGCGGTCGACCAGCAGCGGGAGGAACACCGAGTCGATGAACGAGAGGTGGTTGCTCGCGAGGATCACGCCGCCCTTGGCGGGGATGTTCTCGAGGCCCGTGACCCAGGGGCGGAAGGTGCTCCGCAGGAGGGGTCCGGCGACCAGGTTCTTCATGAACCAGTAGAACATCGGGTGGCCACCTTCCGGGCGGGGTCGGGATCCAGCATAGCCAGCGGAGCCGCTGGCGCCCGGCAGGCGCGGGGTCAGGCCCCGTGGCGCAGGGCGGCCGCGTGGAGCCGGGCGAGGTCCGCGGCGCCCACGACGCCGGCGTCGTTGACGAGCTCGGCGATGCGGAACTCCGGCTCGGGGTGGTAGCCGCGTGCGGGCAGGTGCGCGACGTACGCCTCGCGGATGGGGTCGAGCAGCAGGTCGCCGGCCTGGGCGACGCCGCCGCCGATCACGAACATCTGCGGGTCGAGGATGGCGCCGATGCTCGCGGCGGCCTCCCCCAGCCAGCCGCCGAGGCGACGGAGGGCGAGGAGCGCTCCGGGGTCGCCGGCCTGGATGAGGTCGCTGACGTCGTGACCGGTGAGCGTACCCACCTCCCGGCGGCGGGCCGCGAGGCCCTCGCCGTGCGTGCCGCCCAGGTCGGCGAGCTCGTCGGCGGTGCGCAGGAGCGCGCGGCCGGATCCGTACTGCTCGATGCAGCCGCGGGCGCCGCAGCCGCAGGGCAGGCCGTCGGGCACGACGCGCATGTGGCCGAGCTCGGCACCCGCGCCGAAGCCGCCGCGGAAGAGCCGGTCGTCCGCCACGATGGCGCCGCCCACGCCCGTGCCGATGGTGAGGGTGACCATGTCGCTGACCAGGCGGCCCGCGCCGTAGCGGAACTCGGCCCAGCCCGCGGCGTTCGCGTCGTTCTCGATGACGATGGGCAGGTCGATCCGGCCGCGCAGCTTCTCGCGCACCGGCTCGTTGCGCCAGTTGATGTTCGGGGCGTAGTAGACGGTGGACTGCGCGGCGTCGATGAAGCCGGCGGCCGCGACGCCGACCGCGACCACGTCGGGGTGCTGCGCGCGGAGCCGCGCGACCATGCCGACGACCGCCTCGACGATCGCCTCCGGGCTGCTGGCCTCGGTGGGCGTCCGCTCCTCGGCGGCGATGACGCCGAGCTCGTCGACCACCGCTCCCGCGATCTTGGTCCCGCCGATGTCGATCCCTATTGCATGCACTCCGCGGGCCCTTCCTCATCGTCTCGCCCGTCGATCCTACTGACGTGCCCGACGCCCCCGACCGGGGACGAGCGCCCGGCGACCGCGCGACGTTACTCTGGGAGCATCCATTTCCGGTACCGAGGGAGTTGCCGTGGAACAGCACACCATGCCCGCCGTCGTCGAGGCCAGACCCGACGACAACATCACCGACGTCCTGGTGCACCGCGTGAGGACGAGCCCCGACGCTCCGCTGTTCTCGCTGCCGGACGGGGACGGGGGCTGGAGCGACGTCACGGCGTCCGAGTTCCACCGGCAGGTCATCGCGCTGGCCAAGGGGCTCGTCGCGTCGGGGATCCAGCCGGGCGACCGGATCGGCATGATGTGCCGCACGCGCTACGAGTGGACGCTCGTCGACTTCGCCGTCTTCTTCGCCGGCGCCGTGCTCGTGCCCGTCTACGAGACCTCCTCCCCCGGCCAGGTGCACTGGAACATGCAGGACTCCGGCAGCGTCGCCGTGATCCTGGAGTCCGCCGAGCACTTCTCCCGCTTCGACGAGGTCCACCCGGAGCTGCCGGCCGTGCACCACGTGTGGCAGATCGACCTCGGCGACCTCGACAAGCTCGCCGAGCAGGGCGTCGACGTGCCGGACGCCGAGATCGAGAGGCGGCGGAACCTCGCGGTCGGCTCCGACATGGCGACCCTGATCTACACGTCCGGCACCACCGGGCGCCCCAAGGGCTGCATCCTCACGCACGCGAACTTCGTCGAGCTCGCGCGGAACGCCGAGGTCGCGATGGAGGAGGTCGTGCAGGTGGGCGCCTCGACGCTGCTGTTCATCACCACGGCGCACGTCTTCGCGCGCTTCATCTCGATCCTCAACGTGCAGGCCGGCGTGAAGACCGGGCACCAGGCCGACACGACGCAGCTGCTGCCCGCGCTCGCGTCGTTCCGCCCGACCTTCCTCCTCGCGGTGCCGCGCGTGTTCGAGAAGGTCTACAACTCCTCGGAGCAGAAGGCGGAGGGCGCCGGCCGCGGCAAGGTCTTCCGGAAGGCCGCCGAGGTCGCCCACGCGCACTCGGTGGCGGTCGACGCCGGCAGGGTGCCGTTCGCGCTGAAGGCGCAGTACAAGCTGTTCGACGCGCTCGTGTACTCGAAGATCCGGCAGGCGATGGGCGGACGCGTGCGGTACGCCGTGAGCGGATCCGCGCCCCTCGGGCTCCGCCTCGGCCACTTCTACCGGTCCCTGGGCCTCACGATCCTCGAGGGCTACGGCCTCACGGAGACGACGGCGCCGGTGAGCGTGAACCTCGTGAAGGGCTTCCGGATCGGCACGGTGGGACCCGCGCTGCCCGGCGTCTCCACCCGGATCACCGACGACGGCGAGATCGAGGTCAAGGGCGTCAACGTCTTCGACGGCTACTGGCAGGACGAGGAGGCCACCGCGGCCGTCTTCGACGACGGCTGGTTCCGCACGGGCGACCTGGGCAGGTACGACGCCGACGGCTACCTCACGATCACGGGCCGGAAGAAGGAGATCATCGTCACCGCCGGCGGCAAGAACGTCGCGCCGGCCGCGCTCGAGGACCCCATCCGCGCGAACCCGCTCGTCGGGCAGGTCGTGGTGGCGGGCGACCGGCGGCCGTTCATCTCGGCGCTCATCACGCTGGATCCGGAGATGCTCAAGGTCTGGCTGGGGAACAACGGGCAGGACCCCGCGATGACGCTCGAGCAGGCGTCGCAGAACCCGGCCGTGCTCGCCGAGGTGCAGCGCGCCGTCGACGCGGCCAACGCGACGGTGTCGCGCGCGGAGTCGATCCGGAAGTTCGTCGTGCTGCCGGTGGAGCTCACGGAGGCGGCCGGGCACCTGACGCCGAAGCTCAGCATCAAGCGCCAGGTGGTGCTCGAGGCCTTCGCCGACGTGATCACGCGGATCTACGAGGCGGCGCCGACCACCGAGGGGCACTCGCTGGTCCACTGATCCCGACGGTCGGCCCGCGCGAGCGCGCGGGCCGACGTCGTGCTCAGAACCAGTCGGACTCGCGCACCTGCTTCATGGCCTCGCGGCGCCGCTGCTTGTCGAGCCGGTCGAGGTAGACGAGGCCGTCGAGGTGGTCGACCTCGTGCTGGAAGGCCTGCGCGAGCACGCCCGTGCCCTCGATGCGGACGGGCTTCCCGTCGAGGTCGAGCCCCGAGATGACGGCCTCGGGGTGGCGCATGGTCGGGAACCAGAGGCCCGGGACCGAGAGGCACCCCTCGTCGACGAGCACGGCCTCGCCGCGGAGCTCCTCGATCACGGGGTTCAGGACGTAGCCGAACGCCGGGCCCACGTTGTAGCTGAAGGCACGGAGGTTGACGCCGATCTGCGCGGCCGCCACCCCGGCGCGGCCGTCGGGGCGCACGCTGTCGAGGAGGTCCTCGACCAGGGCGCGGACGCCCTCGTCGATCTCGTGGATCTCCGACGAGACGGTCTTCAGCACCGGATCGCCGAACAGGCGGATCTGTCGTTCAGTCATTCTCTGCTTCCGTGGGTGGTGGGGCGGCGGGTCAGGATCGACCGGCCCCCTCGGGCGCGACGCCTCCCCCATTCTCCCGTGCCCAGTCGGCCACCGCGGACTCGGCGCTGAGCAGCGCGTTCTCGACGACCTCGGTGACGGCCGGGTGCGGCCAGTACTGCGCCCGCGCGAGGCCGGTGACGCGGTGGCCGAGGCTCGCGGCCGTGAGCAGCGGCTGGATGAGCGCGGCCGAGTCCGAGCCGATGATGTGCGCGCCGAGGATCGTGCCGCCGTCGCGCGGATCCACGACGAGCTTGCAGAAGGACGTCGTGTCCTCGAGCGCCCAGCCCCAGGCCGTGGACGAGTACGGCTGCTCGATCGTGACCACGGGACCCGCCTCGCGCGCCTCCGCCTCCGTGAGCCCGAACGAGCCGATCTGCGGGCGCGAGAACACGGCCTGCGGCACCGGGCCCGGCGCTCCGCCGACGAGGTCGTCCGGGTGCAGCAGGTTGTGCTGCACGACGCGGGCCTGGTGGTTGGCCACGTGCTTGAGCTGGTGGTCGGAGCTGATGTCGCCGAGCGCGAAGACGCCGGGCACGGGCTCGCCGTCCGCGAGCACGCGCTGCTGCGCGTCGACGACGATGCGGCCGTCCGCGTGCAGGTCGTAGCCGGCGTTCGCGACCGCGAGCGTGTCCGTGTTCGGCACGCGGCCGAGCGCCACGAGCACGGCCTCCGTCTCGACCAGGTGGCCGGACGCGAGGCGCGAGCGGAGCACGTCGCCGTCGCGCTCGATCTCCTCCACCTCGCAGTCGGTGATGACGTCCCACTGCGTGCGCGCGAGCGTCGTGAAGCGCGTGGAGACGTCCTGGTCGAGGTTGCCGAGGAGGTGCGCGGAGCGGGCGACCTGCGTCACGTGCACGCCGAGGTGGCTGAAGACGTGCGCGAACTCCGCGGCCACGTAGCCGCCGCCCACGATGAGCAGCGAGGCGGGCAGCGCGGCGATGCGCATGATCGAGTCGGAGTCGTGGATGTCCGGGTCCGGCGCGTAGACCGCGGGCAGCGGGCGCGGACGCGAGCCGGCCGCCAGCACGATGCGGTCGGCGGTGATGCGCTGGCCGCTCGCGGACACGAGGACGCCCGGCGCCTCGAACCCCACGCTCTCGCGCAGCAGCGTGACGTTCTCGGAGCCGCTCTCGCGCCACTCGCGGCCGCCCTCGCTGATGGCGTCGATGCGCCCGAAGACGCGGGCGCTGATGGCCGGCCAGTCGACGGCGTCCACCGACGCCCGGATGCCGAGGGCCGCGCCGTCGCGGGTCTCCGCGGCGACGTCGGCCACGTGCACGAGCATCTTGGTGGGGATGCACCCCGCGTTGAGGCACGTGCCGCCGAAGTGCGCGCCGTCGTCGACGAGGAGCACGCGCTGGTCGGCGAAGCGCTCGTCGACGATGGAGTTGCCGGATCCGCCGCCCACGACCACGAGGTCGTAGTGCTCGTCCTGCTGCGGGTCCTGGTCCGTGGGGGTCATCCGGTGGCTCTTCTCTCAGTTCTCGACGACCACGAGCAGGTCGCCCGCGTCGACCTGCTGGGTGGTGGGGACGGCGAGGCGCGCGACGCGGCCCGCGACGGGCGAGGTGATGGCCGCCTCCATCTTCATCGCCTCGATCGACGCGACCGGCTGGCCGGCGGCGACGACCGCGCCCTCCTCGACCTTGAGGGTCACCACGCCCGAGAACGGCGCGGACACGTGGCCCGGCTTCGCGGGGTCGCCCTTCTCGGCCGCGACGGCGGTGACCGCGATGCCGCGGTCGCGCACGAAGACGGGACGCAGCTGTCCGTTCATGACGACCATGACGGTGCGCATGCCCGACGCGTCCGCCTCGCCGACGGCCTCGAGCCCGATGAGCACCTCGACGCCCCGCCCGATGCGGACAACGTGCTCCTGGCCCGGCCGCAGGCCGTGCAGGTAGTCCTCGGTGTCGAGCACGGACAGGTCGCCGAAGAGCTCGCGGATGGTCTCGAACTGCTCGGTGGGCTGCGGGAACAGGAGGCGGTTGAGCGTGTGCCGCCGGGCGGCGCCGGGGACCTCGAGCGCCCGCCGGTCGTCGTCGGACAGCGGCGTCACGCCGATGCGCACGTCGCGGCCCTGGAGGACGCGCGTGCGGAACGGCTCCGGCCAGCCGCCCGGGAGGTCGCCCAGCTCCCCCGCCATGAAGCCGACGACGGAGTCGGGGATGTCGTAGTCCTGCGGGTTCCGCTCGAAGTCGGCCGGGTCGGCCTTCGCGGCGGCGAGCTGGAGCGCGAGGTCGCCGACGACCTTCGACGACGGGGTGACCTTCGGGATCCGGCCGAGGATCCGGTCGGCCGCGGCGTACATGTCCTCGATGAGCTCGAAGTCGTCGGCGAGCCCGAGGGCGATGGCCTGCTGGCGCAGGTTCGAGAGCTGCCCGCCCGGGATCTCGTGCCGGTACACGCGGCCCGTGGGGCCCGCGAGCCCGGACTCGAACGGGCGGTAGAGGCGGCGCACCGCCTCCCAGTACGGCTCGAGGTCGCTCACCGCGTCCAACGAGAGGCCGGTGTCGCGCTCGGTGTCGGCGAGGGCCGCGACGAGCGCGGAGGCGGATGGCTGGCTCGTGGTGCCCGACATGGGCGCGCTCGCGACGTCGACCGCGTCCGCGCCCGCGCGGCTCGCGGCGAGCAGCGTCGCGAGCTGGCCGCCCGCGGTGTCGTGCGTGTGCACGTGCACCGGCAGGTCGAACTCGCGGCGGAGGGCGGTGACGAGGAGCTCGGCGGCGGCCGGGCGCAGGAGCCCGGCCATGTCCTTGATCGCGAGGACGTGCGCGCCGGCGGCCACGCTGCGCTCCGCGAGGCCCAGGTAGTGGTCGAGCGTGTAGAGGTCCTCGGCCGGATCCAGCAGGTTG
The DNA here is from genome assembly GCF_001280205.1 of Clavibacter capsici. Taxonomy (NCBI): domain Bacteria; kingdom Bacillati; phylum Actinomycetota; class Actinomycetes; order Micrococcales; family Microbacteriaceae; genus Clavibacter; species Clavibacter capsici. The sequence goes on from NZ_CP012573.1 coordinate 1,950,123, forward strand.
CCCGTGTAGCAGAGGGCGACCTCGGCGACGGTGGTGCCGGTGGCGAGCACGGCGTCGATGGCCGGGCGCATCCGCTCGACGTCGTTGAGCGCGTCGAAGATGCGGAAGACGTCGACGCCCGTGGCGGCCGCCTCCTGCACGAACGCGTCGGTGACCTCCGTCGGGTACGGCGTGTAGCCGACGGTGTTCGCGCCGCGCAGGAGCATCTGGATCGCGACGTTCGGCAGCGCCTCGCGGAGCGACGCGAGCCGCTCCCACGGGTCCTCCCCGAGGAAGCGGAGCGCCACGTCGTAGGTGGCGCCGCCCCAGGCCTCGACCGAGAGGAGCTCGGGCGTCGTGCGGGCGACGTACGGGGCGACGGCCACGAGGTCGCGGGTGCGGACGCGCGTGGCGAGCAGCGACTGGTGGGCGTCGCGGAACGTCGTGTCGGTCACGGCGAGGGCCGTCTGCGCGCGCAGCGCCTCCGCGAAGCCGCGCGGGCCGAGCTCGAGCAGGCGCTGTCGGGATCCCGCGGGCGCCGGCACCCGGAGGTCGACGTCGGGCAGCTTGTCGACGGGGCGGACGACGGCGGTGCGCGGTCCGTTCGGCTGGTTGACCGTGACGTCGGCGAGCCAGTTGAGGATCCGCGTGCCCCGGTCCTTCGAGACGTTGCTGCGCACGAGGCCCGGTCGCTCGTCGATGAAGGAGGTGCTGAGGTCGCCCGCCTGGAACGCCGGGTCGTCGAGCACCGCCTGCAGGAACGGGATGTTCGTGGAGACGCCGCGGATCCGGAACTCGGCGAGGGCGCGCTTGGCCCGGGTGACGGCGGCAGGGAAGTCGCGGCCGCGGCACGTGAGCTTCGCGAGCATGGAGTCGAAGTGGGGGCTGATCTGCGCGCCGGTGGCGACCGTGCCGCCGTCGATGCGGATCCCGCCGCCGCCCGGCGACCGGTAGGTGGTGATCTTGCCGGTGTCGGGCCGGAAGCCCTGCGCCGGGTCCTCCGTCGTGATGCGGCACTGGAGCGCGGCGCCGTGCAGCACGATGTCGTCCTGCGCGAGCCCCAGGTCGGCGAGGCTCTCCCCCGCGGCGATGCGCATCTGCGACTGCACGAGGTCGACGTCCGTGACCTCCTCGGTCACCGTGTGCTCGACCTGGATGCGCGGGTTCATCTCGATGAAGACGTGCTGCCCGGCGCGCGGCCCCTCCGTGTCGAGCAGGAACTCCACCGTGCCGGCGTTGACGTAGCCGATGCTCCGGGCGAACGCGACGGCGTGCGCGTGCATGGCGTCGCGGATCGCCGGGTCGAGGCCGGGCGCCGGCGCGATCTCCACGACCTTCTGGTGCCGGCGCTGCACGGAGCAGTCGCGCTCGAAGAGGTGGACGGTCTCGCCGGTGGCGTCCGCGAGGATCTGCACCTCGATGTGCCGGGGCCGGAGCACCGCCTGCTCGAGGAACATGGTCGGGTCGCCGAACGCGCTGTCCGCCTCGCGCATGGCGGCCCGCAGCGCGTCCTCGAGGTCCTCCGCGCGCTCGACGCGGCGCATGCCCCGGCCGCCGCCGCCCGCGACGGCCTTGGCGAAGATCGGGAAGCCGATGTCCTCGGCCTGGCGGAGGAGGAGCTCGACGTCCGTCGACGGCGGGGTCGACGCGAGCACGGGCACTCCCGCCGCGGTCGCGTGCTCCTTCGCGGTGACCTTGTTGCCCGCCATCTCCAGCACGTCCGACCCGGGGCCGATGAAGGCGATGCCGTTCTCGGCGGCCGCACGCGCCAGGCCCGGGTTCTCCGACAGGAATCCGTACCCCGGGTAGATCGCGTCCGCGCCCGACTCCTTCGCCACGCGGATGATCTCGTCGACGTCGAGGTAGGCCCGGACCGGGTGCCCCTCCTCCCCGATGCGGTAGGCCTCGTCGGCCTTCAGGCGGTGCAGGGAGTGCCGGTCCTCGTGCGGGTACACCGCCACCGTGCGGGCTCCCAGCTCGACGGCGGCGCGGAACGCGCGGATCGCGATCTCCCCGCGGTTGGCGACCAGGATCTTCTCGAACATGGCGGGGCCTCTCGTCGGATGGGGCTCGGGCACCCCCGCGTTTAGGTCTTCCCAGAGTATCGACGGTAGCCTCTCCCTCGTGCATGTACTGAGCGTCAGCTCCCTCAAGGGGGGCGTGGGCAAGACCACAGTGACCCTGGGACTGGCGTCCGCCGCCTTCTCCCGCGGCTTGAGGACCCTCGTGGTCGATCTCGACCCGCAAGCCGACGTGTCCACGGGCATGGACATCCAGGTCGCCGGCCACCTCAACGTCGCCGACGTCCTCGCCTCCCCCAAGGAGAAGATCGTCCGCGCGGCCATCGCGCCGAGCGGCTGGACCAAGGGCCGCACGGGCACCATCGACGTCATGATCGGCAGCCCGTCCGCCATCAACTTCGACGGCCCGCACCCGAGCATCCGCGACATCTGGAAGCTCGAGGAGGCGCTCGCCAACGTCGAGGCCGACTACGACCTCGTCCTCATCGACTGCGCCCCGTCGCTCAACGCCCTCACGCGCACCGCGTGGGCGGCCAGCGACCGCGTCACGGTCGTCACCGAGCCCGGCCTCTTCTCCGTCGCCGCCGCGGACCGGGCGCTCCGCGCGATCGAGGAGATCCGCCGCGGCCTCTCCCCGCGCCTCCAGCCCCTCGGCATCATCGTCAACCGCGCCCGCGTGCAGTCGCTCGAGCACCAGTTCCGCATCAAGGAGCTCCGCGACATGTTCGGCCCGCTCGTGCTGAGCCCGCAGCTGCCCGAGCGCACGTCGCTCCAGCAGGCGCAGGGCGCCGCCAAGCCGCTGCACGTGTGGCCCGGCGAGAGCGCGCAGGAGATGGCGCGCAACTTCGACCAGCTGCTGGAGCGCATCATGCGCACCGCGAAGATCGGCGACTACGCGGAGAACGCCACGCGCTGATCCGATCGCACGCACGCACGCCGCTCCTCCTCGAGGGGCGGCGTCCGTCGTCCCGGGCCCGGCCCGACGAGGGACGGGCGCTGCGGGGGTTCGGGCCTAGGAGGCCTTGACGGCGCGACGGGCGGCGAGCTCGTCCGTGGGGTCGACGGTCTGGGTGTCGATCTCGACGAGGGAGTGCTCGACCTCGCGGAGGACCTTGCCGACGGCGATGCCGAACACGCCCTGGCCGCGGCTCACGAGGTCGATGACCTCGTCGTTGCTGGTGCAGAGGTAGACGCTGGCGCCGTCGCTCATGAGCGTGGTCTGCGCGAGGTCGACGACGCCGGACTCGCGGAGCTGGTTCACGGCGGTGCGGATCTGCTGCAGGGAGATGCCGGTGTCGAGGAGGCGCTTCACGAGCTTGAGGACCAGGATGTCCCGGAAGCCGTAGAGGCGCTGCGTGCCGGAGCCGGAGGCGCCGCGGACGGTGGGCTCCACGAGGCCGGTGCGGGCCCAGTAGTCGAGCTGGCGGTAGGTGATCCCCGCGGCCCGGGCGGCGACGGCGCCGCGGTAGCCCGCGCTCGCGTCCATCTCCGGGAGGCCGTCGGTGAACAGCAGGCCGAGGTCGTAGCGCCCGGAGTCCGGGGTGGAGTCGCTCATCGTTCTGCCTTCCACCCCACAGCGCTCGCCCCGGTGGGGGTCGTGGGCTGCTCGGGTCGGTTCGTCGGGATCGTGTTCTCACGGTAGCGGGGCCCGCGGGCCCGATCAACGACATCCGGCGGAAGCGCCCGGCGTGTCGTCCCGGCCCTCCCTCGCGCCCCCGTGAGGGGTGCTCGTGGACCGGTCCCGGCGGGTCCCTCCGACGTGCGGACGGCCCCGTGCGGGCACGTCAGTCTACGGGTCGGGCCCGTCGTCGCGAGCGCCCTCAGGACGAGAGCCGGCCGAGCGCCGAGCGGATGAGGCTCCCCCGCACGACCTCGAGCTGCGTGGCGATCTCCCGCGCGAGCTCGGCCGCGTGGGCCCGGCTCGAGGCGTCGCGGCGGCGCGACACCGGCACGAGGGCCGACTCGATGAGGCTGAGCTCGCGCTCCGCCGCCTGGCGGAAGCCGCGGAGGTGGCGCGGCTCGATGCCGGTGCGCTGCAGCTCGACGAGAGCGCGCATCACCTGCACGGCCTCCTCGCCGTAGACCTCCGCGGGCATGAGCACGCCCGCGGTGATGGCGTCGCCGAGCAGCGGCGCGGTCGCGCCGGACTCGCGCACGAGCTCCGCGCGGCTGTAGCGCCGCTCCTGGTCGAGCATGGAGGTGGGCGGCGTCGTGGCCGCGCCGGGGAGCGCGGGCGACAGGCCGGCGTCGAGGTCGCGGAGGTAGGCGCGGATGACCTTCAGCGGCAGGTAGTGGTCGCGCTGCATCCCGAGGACGGTGCGGAGGCGCTCCACGTCGGCGGGGCTGAACTTGCGGTAGCCGGACTCCGTGCGGGACGGCTGCACGAGTCCCTGCTCCTCGAGGAAGCGGAGCTTGCTGTTCGTGAGATCGGGGAACTCCGGCGTGAGGCGCGCGAGCACCTGCCCGATGCTGAGGAGACCGGGGGTGCGGGCTGGCGTCGACCGGGCGGCGGACGCCGGCACTACTCGATCGTCCGGCCGGCGAGGTCGGCGCGCGAGGCGTAGAACGTGAGGCGGAACTTGCCCACCTGCACCTCGGCACCGTCCTGCAGGAGCGCCGTGTCGATGCGGACGCCGTCGAAGTAGGTGCCGTTGAGCGAGCCGAGGTCCTTGACCTGGAACGACGTGCCCTGTCGGACGAACTCCGCGTGACGGCGGGAGACGGTGACGTCGTCGAGGAAGATGTCGGCGTCGGGGTGACGGCCGGCGACCGTGACGTCGGCATCGAGGAGGAAGCGCGCCCCCTGGTTCGGGCCGCGGCGGACGACGAGGAGGGCGGAGCCCGAGGGGAGCGCCGTGACAGCGTCCTTCTCCTCGGCCGAGACGGCGTTGTCGAGGCCCGCGAGCGCGGCGCCGAGCTCGTCGCGGAAGGTGGCCGTGGTGTCCGTGCTCGTGTACTGCTCGGGCACGCGCGTGGCGCCGTGACCCTCTTCGCGTCCATCCATGGTCGTACCTCCTGTGACCTGACAGCGTAACGGATCGGACACGGCCGGGACCACGCCCGGATCCGCCCGGGCGTGGTCCCGCCGCGGTCAGCGGGCGGTGGCGCGCGGCGGCTCGTCGCCGAACCCGGCCGAGCGCGTGACGTCCGCCTCGAGGGCCTCGGCGGGCGTCGCCTGCTCGGCCTCGTGCTCGGTGCCCATGCTCTTCTCGTCGAACGGGTCGCCGCCGCCGAGGACGAGGGCGACCCGGTCGGCGTCGATGCCGCGCGTCCACGTGCCGATGAGGAGCGTGGCGACCGCGTTGCCGGTGAAGTTCGTGAGGGCGCGCGCCTCCGACATGAAGCGGTCGATGCCGACGATGAGGCCGACGCCGTCCACGAGGTCGGGGCGGTGCGACTGCAGGCCGCCCGCGAGGGTCGCGAGGCCGGCGCCCGTGACGCCCGCGGCGCCCTTCGACGCGATGATCATGAACACCAGCAGCGAGACCTGCTCGCCGAGCGCCAGGGGGCTGCCGAGCGCGCTGGCGATGAACAGCGACGCCATCGTCAGGTAGATGGCCGTGCCGTCGAGGTTGAACGAGTAGCCCGTGGGGACCGTGATGCCGACGACGGGCTTCGAGACGCCGACGTGCTCCATCTTCGCGATGAGCCGGGGCAGCGCGACCTCGGACGAGGACGTCGACACGATGAGCAGGTACTCGCGGCCGAGGTAGCGCATGAGCTTGAAGATGCTGACCCGCGCGACGAACCACAGCAGGGTGCCGAGCACCACGACGATGAAGAGCGCGCAGGTGATGTAGAAGCCGATCATGAGGGTCGCGAGGCTGATGACCGCCTGGAACCCGGTGGCGCCGACGACCGCGGCGATGGCGCCGAACGCACCGAGCGGGGCGACCCACATCACCATGCTGAGGATGCGGAACACGAGGATCTGGATGTTGCGGATCCCCTCGAGCACCGGCTCGCCGCGCTTGCCGAGCTGCTGCAGCGCGAAGCCCACGAGGAGCGCGACGAAGAGGGTCTGCAGGATGCTGCCCGAGGTGAGCGACGACAGCAGCGACGTGGGGATGATCGAGAGGAGGAAGTCCTTCTCGTCGGTCGCCTCCGTCGAACCCTCCGGCGCGCGCAGGCCGCTGAGGTCGAGGCCCTCGCCCGGGTGGATGAGGTTGCCGACGAGGAGGCCGATCGCGAGGGCGAACGTCGACATGACGATGAAGTAGAGGAGCGCGAGCCCGCCCACCCGGCCGACCGTGGCGGCCTTCGCGACCGAGCCGACGCCGAGGACGATGGTGCAGAAGATGATGGGGGCGATCATCATCTTGATGAGCGCGACGAACGCGTCGCCGATCGGCTTCAGGGCCACGCCCGTCTCGGGGGCGACGAGGCCGACGGTGACGCCGAGGAGCACCGCGACGATGACCGCGATGTAGAGGTAGTGCTGCCGGTCCAGGCGGCGGAGCGCGGCGATGGGGTTGGTCATGGGACGTCCTTGTCTCGTGAGCGGCGCCGACGCCGGGGGTGCGGCAGACGGTCCTCGACAGGATGTCCCACGCGCGGGGTGCGACCGGCGTTGTGTTCATAATGTTCCTGCCGGGGTGACGGTGCGGAGGCGGGGAGGCAGCATGGCGCGACGCGCGCTCGCCGACCGCATCCGCCGCCGGCGCCCGGGGCTCCCGCGCGGGATCGCCGCGCGTCTGCTCGTGGTCCAGCTCGCGGTCCTGCTGCTGGTCGCCGTCGTCGCGACGGCGGCGCTGTGGGCGGACTCGCGCCAGCGCGCCGAGCAGGCCGCGGCCGACCGCAGCCTCGCCGTCGCGACGACCGTGGCCGACTCGCCGCGCGTGGCCGAGGGGCTCGCGTCCGCGGATCCCACGGGCGCGCTCCTCGCCTACTCGCTCGACGTGACGCGCGACACCGGCGTCGACTTCGTCACGATCATGGACCGCGACACCGTGCGCGTCACCCACCCCGACCCGGACGAGATCGGCCGCAGGTACCTCGGCACCACGGGGCCCGCGCTCGCCGGGCGGTCGCTGACCGAGACGTTCACGGGCACGCTCGGGCCGAGCGTCCGCGCGGTGGTGCCGGTGCGGAACGCGGACGGCGGCATCGTAGGGCTGGTCGCGGCCGGGGTCACCGTCGACCGCGTCACCGGCGTGCTCGTCGCGCGCCTCCCCGGGCTCGTCGGCACGGTCGGGGCGCTGGCGCTCCTGCTCGCGGCCGGGGCCGTGCTCCTCAGCCGGTCGCTCGAGCGCACGACGTGGGGCCTCGGGCCCGAGGAGATGGCGCGCATGCTCGCGTACTACGAGTCGGTGCTGCACTCGGTCGGCGAGGGCATCGTGCTCGTCGACCGCGACCGACGGCTCGTGCTCCACAACGACCAGGCGGCGGAGCTGCTCGACCTCGACCTGGATCCGGCAGCGGGGCCCGTCGAGGTCGCCGAGCTCGGGCTGCCCGACGCGATCGAGCGGCTGCTGGCGTCGGGGACGACGGCCGACGAGGTCGTGCACCTGCCGTCCGGGCGCGTGCTCGTCGTCACGCAGCGGCCCGCGCTGCCCACGGGCCGCACCGGGATCGCGGCCCGGCTCGGCACGGTGACGACGCTGCGGGACCGGACGGAGGTCCAGCGCCTGTCGGGCGAGCTGGCGACCCTCCGGACGCTCGCCGACGCGATGCGCGCGCAGACCCACGAGTTCGCGAACCGGCTGCACACCATCGTCTCGCTCATCGAGCTGGAGCGGCCGCGCGAGGCCCTGGCGCTCGCGACGGCGGAGCTGGAGACCGACAGGCGCGCCTCCGAGGGCGGGCTGGCGGAGGAGGCGGATCCCGTGGTGCGGGCCCTCGTGCGCGGGAAGGCCGCGCAGGCCGCCGAGCGCGGCGTCGAGCTGACCGTGCGCGTCGCCGACGGGACGGGCGACCCCGGCGTGCCCGCGCCGGAGCTCGTGACGATCGTGGGCAACCTCGTCGACAACGCCATCGACGCCGCCGCCGACCCCTCCGTCGCGACCGCGCGCGGCGACGACCGCGGGCGCGTCGAGCTGTCGCTGTCGCGCACCGCGCAGGGCGCGCTCGTCATCGAGGTGGCGGACGACGGCCCGGGGGTGGATCCCGCGGTGCGGCCGCACGTGCTGGACTTCGGGGTGACCACCAAGACGGGCGACGACGGGCCGCGCGGCGTGGGCCTCGCGCTCGTGGCGCGCTCGGCCGCGCGGCTGGGCGGCCTCGTCGAGGTGGGCGATGCGGAGGCGCGGCTGGGCGGCGCGCGCGTCCGGGTCGAGCTGCCGGCGGATCCCGCCGGGTCGGCCGACGACGCGGACGCCCGTGCCCGCGGGGTGCGCGCGTGATCCGCGTCCTGGTCGTCGACGACGACGTGCTGACCGCGGAGGCGCACGCCCTCTACGTGGGGCGGCTCGACGGCTTCGAGGTGGCCGCCGTCGCGCACACCGGCGGCGAGGCGCTGCGGCTGGTGGCGGAGGCCGGGCCCGAGGGGATCGACCTCGTCCTCCTCGACATGACCCTGCCCGACCTGCACGGCCTCGAGGTCTGCCGGCGGCTGCGGGCCGCGGGACGCGCGACCGACGTCGTCGCCGTGACCGCCGTGCGCGACCAGGCCGTGGTGCGCAGCTCCGTGACGGCGGGCATCGTCCAGTACCTCATCAAGCCGTTCACCTTCGCGGCCTTCGCGGAGAAGATGGCGGCGTACGTCGGCTACCGCGAGGGCCTCGGCGCGGGCAGCGGCAGCACCACGCAGCTGCAGGTGGACCGGGCGCTCGCGGCGCTGCGCTCCCCCGCGTCCGACGCCCGGCTGCCCAAGGGCATGTCGGCGGAGACGCTCGACCTCGTGCGCGGGATCGCGCGGGGCGACGGGGCGCCGGCCCGCGACGCGGACGGCGCCGAGGGCGTCTCCGCCGCCGAGGTCTCCGGCGCGCTCGACGTGTCGCGCGTCACCGCGCGCCGCTACCTCGAGTACCTCGCCGACGTCGGCCAGGTGGAGCGGGTGCCGCGCTACGGGACGCCCGGCCGACCCGAGCTCGGCTACCGCTGGACGAGCTGACGCACCGTACGGCACGGGCACCCCGCGCGCGACCCCCGGGGCGGATCCGCCCGCTCCGGTGACGATGTCGCCGCCCCGTGCGAGTCTCGGAGCATGAGACGCACGATCCTCCCGCCGTACCTGCTGACCCGCCTCGCCGAGGCCGACCCCGAGCGCATGTCCGCCGCGCGGCAGGCCGCCCGCCGCGCCCTCCGCGACCAGGGGCCCCTCATCCACGACCGGCGCGGACCCGGTGCCGCGCCCGACGAGGCGGCGCTCCGGGAGCGCGACCCGTCGGGGATCCACCGCACGATCTCGGACGCGGCGAACCGCGAGGAGCTGCCCGGCCGCACGGTGCGCGTCGAGGGCGCGCCCGACACGGGCGACGCGGAGGTGGACGAGGCGTACGCCGGGCTCGGCGCCACCTACTCCCTCTTCTCCGAGGTCTACGGGCGGGAGTCGCTCGACGACCGCGGCCTGCCGCTGCTCGCGACCGTGCACTACGGCGAGGAGTACGACAACGCGTTCTGGGACGGCACGCGCATGGTCTTCGGCGACGGCGACGGCGAGGTGTTCGCGCCGTTCACGCGCTCGCTCACGGTCATCGGGCACGAGCTGACCCACGGGGTCACCGAGCTCACGCTCGGGCTCGTCTACCAGGGGCAGTCGGGCGCGCTCAACGAGTCGATCTCCGACGTGTTCGGCGTGCTCGTGGAGCAGCACTCTCTCGGCCAGACGGCGGACGAGGCCACCTGGCTCGTCGGCGCGGAGCTGTTCCTCGACCGCTCCACGGGCGTCGCGCTGCGCTCGATGCGCGCGCCCGGCACCGCCTACGACGACGACGTGCTCGGGAAGGACCCGCAGCCCGGGCACATGGACGACTACGTGGAGACCCGGGAGGACAACGGCGGCGTCCACATCAACTCCGGGATCCCGAACCGCGCCTTCTTCCTCGCCGCCACGGCCATCGGGGGCGAGGCGTGGGAGGGCGCGGGCCGCGTCTGGTACGACGTGATCGAGACCGGCGCCGTGCGCGCCGACGCCGACTTCCGGACGTTCGCACGGGCCACGATCGAGGCCGCGTCGGCGCGGTACGGTGGGGGCGCGTCCGAGGTCGCCGCGGTCCAGGCGGCGTGGGAGGGCGTCGGGATCGAGGTCTAGGTGGAGATCGCCGTGTCGCGCACGGGCGGGATGGCGGGCATGACCCGCACCTGGTCGGTGCGCGTGGACGACGACGCGTCCGAGTGGGGCGACCTCGTCGACGCCTGCCCGTGGGACGAGCCCGCCGTGCCCACGCCCGGCGCCGACCGCTTCGTCTACCTCGTGCGGGCGGGCGACCGCGAGGCGCGCCTCGGCGAGGCCGCCGTCGACGGGCCGTGGCGTCGGCTCGTCGACCGGGTGCGGGACGCGTCCCGTGAGAGCCTCGGAGGATGACGCCGCCTCCCTCCGCCGACGACCGCTACGGACACGACGTGCTCGCCGCCGGCTGGCGCGGGCCCGCGAAGGCGAGGCCCCGCCCGCAGGATGCTACGCGCGACCTCGTGGTCGAGGAGCTGTCCACCGGGTTCTGCGGCGCGATCGTGCGCGTCGAGTCGGGCATGGTCGTGCTCGAGGACTACAAGCGCACGCAGCGCACGTTCCCGCTCGGCGGGTCCTTCCTGCTCGAGGGCGAGCCCGTCGCGCTGCGCGTCCCCCGCGCCGCTCCCGCCGGCCCGCGCGCACCGCGTCCGGGTCGCTCGCGGTCGCCGACCGGCAGGCGCGCGTGGCCCTGCCCAGCCGGATCTTCGTGGAGGGCCGGCACGACGCCGAGCTCGTGGAGAAGGTGTGGGGCGAGGACCTCCGCATCGAGGGCGTGGTCGTCGAGTACCTCGAGGGCGTCGACCACCTCGACGAGGAGCTCGACCGGTTCCGGCCCGGGAAGGGCCGCCGCGTCGGCGTGCTCGTCGACCACCTCGTGCCCGGATCCAAGGAGAGCCGCATCGCCGAGGCCGTCGCCCGCGGGCCGCACCGGGCGCACGCGCTCGTCGTCGGCCACCCCTACGTCGACGTGTGGCAGTCGGTGAAGCCCGCGCGGCTGGGCCTCCGCGAGTGGCCGGTGATCCCCCGGAACGTGGAGTGGAAGCACGGCATCTGCGCCGCGCTCGGCTGGCCGCACGCCGAGCAGGCCGACATCGCGCGCGCCTGGCAGCGGATCCTCGGCCAGGTGCGCTCGTACCAGGACCTCGAGCCCGCGCTCCTCGGCCGCGTCGAGCAGCTCATCGACTTCGTCACGGATCCCGCCGGCCGCTAGCCGCGCGGGCTCACGCGGGCGCGGCCGCCGTCTCGCCGAGCCGCACGTGCACGGGCAGCAGCACGTCCGCCGGCGCCCGGCCGGCGAGCAGCTCGCCCACCATCCGACCGGCGTGGACCCCGCGGTCGTGCAGCGGCTGCTCGACGGTCGTGAGACGCCGCTCGAGCCACGGCAGGTGCGCGCCGTCGAAGCCCGTGACCGTGAGGTCCTCCGGCACGCGCAGGCCCCGGGCCGCGGCGGCGCGGATGGCGCTCGCGGCGAGCATGTCGTTCTGGGCGAGGATCGCCGTCGGCCGCGACGGCAGGTCGAGCAGCACGCCGGCGGCGGCCTCCCCCGCCTCCAGGTCGCGCCCGCCCGCCTCGACGCGGACGGCGTCGGGGAACACGCTGCGCGCGGCGCGGAGCCGCTCGCGGATGGTGCGGTTGACGATCTCCTCGAGGTCGCGCCCGACCGGGATCACGGGTCCCGGCGGGCCGTCCTCCTCGATGCGCGTGGTGCGCATCAGCACGCCCACGCGACGGTGGCCGAGGGCGCGCACGTGCCGGGCCAGCTCGCCCATGCCGCGCGCGTCGTCGATGTCGACCACGGCCACGCCCTCCCCGTGCGGGCCCTCGACGCCGACCATGGGGATCCGGCGGGCGCGCAGGCCCGGCAGGAGCGCGTCCACCTCCTCGCCGCGGGTGAGGAACACGACGGCGTCGACGGGCATGCCCTCGAGCAGCGGCGCGGATCCGGCGCGCGGCTCGCGACGCCCCGGCAGCAGCAGCTGCCCCACGTCGAGCTCGTCGAGCGCCTCGCTGAGGCCCGCCATGGTCGCGAGCGCGACCGGGCTCTGGAACGCCCGCCGGATGCTGCCGGCCACGACGACGCCGACGATGCCGGACCGGCCGCTCTTCAGGGAGCGGGCGGTGGGATCCGGCCCCGCGTAGCCGATGCTGGCCGCGGCGCGCAGGATCCGGGCGCGCGTGGCCGGCGTGATCGATCCGGTGCTGCGATACGCGAGCGACGCCGTGGAGGTGGAGACGCCCGCGAGGGCGGCCACGTCGGCGAGGGTCACGGAGGTGCGGGGCGGGTGGCTCCTCATGCGGATCACCCTATTGAGGCCCTGGCGGCCGCCGCGCGCGTTCGTCGCCGGGGAGCCCGATCGCCATGCCCCGTTCACCCCGGCGCCACCGCCGCCCCTCACCATCGAAACGATGCGATCCGCATCGCTCCCCCAGCAGAAGGACACCCGAACAGTGATCCCCCGCCGTCACCTCCTCGCCCTCGCCGCCGCCGCGTCCGCCGCGGTCGCGCTCGCCGGCTGCGCTCCCACCACGAGCACGCAGGCCCAGGCCCAGAACCACGCCGTCACCGACGCCTCGGGCAGCGCCCGCGTCTTCATCTCCGGTGACACCAACGTCAAGGCCCTCTGGGACGACGGGATCATCCCCGCGTTCGAGAAGGCGAACCCCGGCGCGTCCGTCACCACGACGCTCGACCTCCACGGCGAGCACGACGCCCAGACCATGGCCACGCTCACGAGCTCGGTGCAGGGCGGATCCGACCCCGGCTACGACCTCATCGACGCGGGCTTCACCGCGGCGGCCGGCACCGGGGGGCTCCTCGCGCCCGTCTCGGCCGACACCATCCCGAACCTCGCGACCGTGCCCGACGCGACCGTGCAGTCCGGCGGCGGCTTCGGGATCCCCTACCGCGCCTCCTCCGTGCTCCTCGCCTACGACTCCACGAAGGTGACCGACCCGCCCAAGACGCTCTCCGACCTGCTCTCCTGGATCCAGGCCAACCCGGGCCAGTTCGCCTACAACTCCCCCTCCACCGGCGGATCCGGCGCGGCCTTCGTCACGACCGTCCTCGACACCCACCTCGACGACGCCACGCGCGAGAAGATGACGACCGGCTACGACCAGTCGCTCGAGGGCGCGTGGGACGCGGGCTTCGACCAGCTCAAGGGCCTGAACGCCTCCATGTACCAGGGCGGCGTCTACCCGAACGGCAACAACCAGGTGCTCGACCTCCTCGGCACGGGCGCCATCGAGATGGCCCCCGTCTGGAGCGACCAGGTCATCACGGCGCAGAAGTCGGGCACGCTGCCCGTGACCGTCAAGTACGCGCAGATCTCCGACCCGGCGTTCACGGGCCACGCGTCCTTCCTCGGGATCCCGAAGACGGCCGAGCACGCGGACGTCGCGCAGAAGCTCGCCGACTACGTGCTCTCCGCGGAGGGCCAGGGCATCATCGCCAGCACCATCGCGGGCTACCCCGTCATCTCGCTCGACCAGGTGCCCGCGGACCTGAAGGACCAGTTCGCCTCGGCCGACCCGTCCACGCTCCGCCCCGGCTACTACAGCCAGATGGCGTCGGACATGTCGAACCTCTGGGACCAGAAGGTCCCCGGCCAGTGACGTCCGTCCGGACGGCGGCCCCCGCCGCCCGGGCCGTCAGCGCGCGGCGGGTCTCCCCCGAGACCCGCCGCGCCGGCGTCGGCCTGGCGCTCGCCCTCCCGCCCGCGCTGCTGCTCGCGTTCTTCGTCGGGATCCCCGTCGTGCTCGCGATCGGCTTCAGCCTCGGCCACACGGGCGGCCTCAACAGGACCATCGCCACCATCGGCCTCGGCACGCGCACCGCGACGAGCTGGTGGGGCACCCTCGACGCCTACGTCGACGTGTTCGGCGACCCGCGCTTCCTCCGCGACCTGGGCGTCACGGTGCTCGTGACCGTGCTCTCCACCGCGATCGTCATCGCCCTCTCGCTCGCGATCGCGCTCAACCTCCGCCTGCGCGGCGGACGGCTGGCGTCGGTCTTCGCCGGGCTCGCGATCGTGCCGCTGTTCATCCCCGTCGTCATCGCGTCGTGGGCGATCCTCACCTTCTACTCGGGCGACGGCTTCGTCCGCACGGTCTTCGCGCTCCTCGGCCTCGACGGGCCGACGTGGGGCTACACGACGGTCGCGGTCGTCATCGGATCCGTGTGGACGAGCCTCCCGTTCGCCACGCTCATGGCGACCTCCGGCGTGCAGGGCATCCCCGACGCCATGATCGAGGCCGCGCGAGACGCGGGCGCCTCGACGTGGGCCATCGTCACGCGGGTGCTCGTGCCGCTCGCCGCGATCCCGCTCGTGATCGCGACGACGTTCACGGCGATCGGCGTCCTCGGCTCCTTCACGGTGCCGTACTTCACGGGGCCGAACGCGCCCAGCATGCTCGGCGTCGACATCTCGAAGTACTTCACGGGCTTCAACCACCCGCAGCAGTCGATCGTGATGGCGGTCGTGGTGTTCGTGCTCGCGTCGGGGATCGCGTTCCTCTACGTGCGCGCCAACTTCCGCTCCGCGAAGAAGGAGGGCCGGGTCTGATGCGCGCGCTCCTCTCCGCCCGCGGGTGGATGCAGGCGGCCCTGTTCGCGGTCGTCGCCGTCTTCATCCTCGGCCCGCTCCTGTGGCTCGCCGCGCACGCGTTCGCGACGAGCTGGGACTACCCGAGCCTCGTCCCCGCCGGGCTCACGCTGCACTGGTGGTCCGTCGTGTTCGAGGACGCGGAGCTCGCCGCCGCCGTCCGCAACTCGCTGTACTTCGCGCCCATCACGGTGCTCGTCTCGGCGCTCGTCTGCCTGCCGGCCGCCTACGCGTTCTCGCGCTTCTCGTTCCCCGGCCGGCGGATCCTGCTGGTCGGCCTGTTCGCCACCAACGCGTTCCCCAAGATGGGCCTCTTCGTCTCGATGGCGTCGCTGTTCTACGGGCTGCACCTCATGAACACGGTCACGGGCATCGTCATCGTGCAGCTCATCGGCACGGTCGTGTTCATGACGTGGATCCCGGCCGCCGCGTTCAGCGCCGTGCCGCGCTCCCTCGAGGAGGCCGCGCGCGACGCCGGCGCCGGACGCGTGCGCACCTTCCTGCACGTGACCCTGCCGCTCGCGCTGCCGGGGATCCTCGTGGCCGTGCTCATGTCCTTCCTCGCCGCGTTCGACGAGGCGCAGGGCACCTACCTCGTGGGTGCGCCCGTCTACATGACGATGCCGACCGAGATGTACTCGCTCGTCCTCAACCACCCGAAGCAGGTCGCCGCCGTGTTCGCGATCCTCCTCTCCGTCCCCTCCGTCGCCCTCCTCCTGCTCGCCCGCCGCCACATCATGGGCGGGCGTCTGGCCGAGGGCTTCCAGATCCGTTAGGCCGGCCATGACCGCATCCGCTCCCTCCCCCACCACCGTCGCGCCGTCGCGCGCCGACGACGGCACCGCGACCGCCCCGGCGTCCGGGCTCGTCGTCGCCGGGCTCTCCAAGGACCTCGGCGGCCGCACCATCGTCGACGACCTCCACCTCGACGTCGCGCGCGGCGAGCTCGTCGCGCTCCTCGGCCCCTCCGGCTGCGGCAAGACCACGACGCTCCGCATGATCGCCGGCTTCCTCGAGCCCGACCGCGGATCCGTCGTCATCGGCGGCCGCGACGTCACCGCGTCCGGCCCCGACAAGCGGCCGAGCGCGATGGTGTTCCAGAACTACGCGCTCTGGCCGCACCTCACGGTGTTCAAGAACGTGGCGTTCCCGCTGACGCTCCGGAAGCTGCCGAAGGACGAGGTCGCCCGCCGCGTGATGGCCGCGCTCGAGACCGTGAACCTCGCGCACCACGCCCACTCGCGTCCCGCGCACATCTCCGGCGGGGAGCAGCAGCGCGCCGCGCTCGCCCGCGCCATCGTGCAGGAGCCCGACCTGCTGCTCCTCGACGAGCCGCTGTCGAACCTGGACGCGAAGCTGCGCGTGAAGGTGCGCGAGGAGATCCGCGACATCCAGCAGCGGCTCGGGATCACGACCGTCATGGTCACGCACGACCAGGACGAGGCGCTCGCGATCTCCGACCGCGTCGCCGTGATGCACCAGGGGCGCATCGAGCAGCTCTCGGCCCCGACGGAGCTGTACGCGCGGCCCCGGACCCTCGTGGTGGCGTCGTTCATCGGCAGCATGAACCTGCTGCCGGCGCCGCGGCTGCCCGGTGCCGGGCCCGACGCGCTCGGCGCCGCCGCCCCCGCGGCGTTCGTCCCGACCTCCGCCGACCGGGACGTCTGGGCCGTCCGGCCCGAGGACGTCGCCTACGCGCCGCGCGAGGACCGGCCGGAGGCCGCCGCGGTCGCCGTGGCGGTCCGCCGCGTCCTCCCGCACGGCCACTTCCAGGAGCTCGTGCTCGACGCGGGCGGCGTGGAGGTCCGCGCGGTCGTCACCGGATCCGCGCCCGCCGTCGGCGAGGCTGGCACCGTGACGCTCCGGGACGTGCGGCACTACCGCGACGGGATCCTGGTCGACGAGCGCGCCGCGCCCGCCGCCGTGGACGCCGTCCGATGACCGCCGCGACCGCCCACCGCGGCGACTCCTCCCGGCACCGCGAGAACACGCTCGCCGCCATCCGATCCGCGGCCGAGGCCGGCGCCCGGACGGTCGAGGTGGACGTGCACGTGACGCGCGACGGCGCCGTCGTCCTCCTCCACGACGACACGCTCGAGCGCCTCTGGGGCGTCGACGTGCGTATCGCCGACGTGGACCTCGCCGACGCGCGGGCGCTCGGCGGCGGCGACCTCCGGATCCCGCTCCTCGCCGACGCCCTCGAGCTGCTCGCCGGCACCGACGTGGAGCTCGTGATCGACATGGCGTCCGGGGATCCGGCCGCCGCGGCCCACGCGGTCGTCGCGTCCGCGCCGCGCGCGCCCCGGGTCGCCTGGTGCGGGCACCTCGACGGCATGCGCCTCATCCGCGAGCTCGACCCGTCCGCGGCGATCTGGCTGCCGTGGGCCGACGTCCGGCCGCCCACCGCGGACGACCTGGCCGAGCTCCGGCCGGCCGTCGTCAACATGCCGCACCTCCTCGTCGGGCCCGCGCTCGTGGACGCGGTGCACGCGCTGGGCGCGCAGGTGGCCGCCTGGACCGTGGACGAGCCCGCGCAGATGGAGTGGCTCGCGTCGATCGGCGTGGACGCGATCACCACGAACCAGCTGCCGACGCTCCTCGACGTGCTCGCGCGCCGCGCCGCGGATCCGGCCGCAGCCGACGCCCGCGCGACCTCCCCCGACGCCGAACGCGCCCGTGCCCGCTCGGCGGCGCGCGCGCTCGCCGAGCGCGCCGTGCACCACGTGCGCTCCCACGCGGTCGGCACCGTGACGACGAAGGCGAACCCCGCCGACCACGTCACGGAGATCGACCGGGCCGTCGAGCGCGACGTGCGCGCGGTCGTCGCGGCGCAGTTCCCGCACCACGTGCTCGTCGGGGAGGAGTACGGCGGCGAGGCCGTGCCCGGCCGGCCGTGCTGGTACCTCGACCCCGTCGACGGCACCGCGAACCTCGCGAACGGCGTGCCGTGGACGAGCTTCTCGCTCGCCCTCGTCGTGGACGGCGACCCCGTGGTGGGCGTCGTCGCGGATCCCTGGCGCGGCACGGTCGTCGAGGCCGCGGCGGGCCGCGGGGCCTGGTCCGCCGGCGCGCGCCTCGACCTCGCGGCCGCCCCGGGCGGCGTGCACGCGCCCGACGCGGATCCCCTCCGCGGCCGGATGGTGAGCACCGAGCTCGCGGGCCACGCGCCGTGGCCGGGCATGCTGCCGCTCCTCGACGCGCTCGCGGCGCGGTACTGCACGCTGCGGATCATGGGATCCGGCACGCTCACGGTCGCCGGCATCGCGCTCGGCCACGGCGCGGGCGCGGTCATCGGCTCGTTCGGGCCCGTCGACCACCTCGCGGCCACGCTGATCGTGCGCGAGGCGGGCGGCGTGGTGCTCGACGCGGACGGCGAGGACACGCTGTTCCCGGCGTCGGGCGGCGTGCTCGCTGCGCGCGACCGGCCGACCGCGCTGGCCCTGCACGCGCTCTGGCGCGCGGGCATCGTCGAGGCGGCCTCCGCGGTGCTCCCGGCGGGCGCGACGGCGGCGTCGGTCCCCGCTCCGGCGGCCTAGCCCGCGTCGCGGTCCGTGCGCGCGTCGAGCAGCGCACGGATCCGGCCGGGGCCCAGCACGCGCGCGCCGAGTCCCTCGACCCGGTCGGCGAGCCCGCGGTCGGCCGTCACCACGACGACCTCGCGGCCCGCGGCCCGGGCCTCGGCCACGACGCGCACGACCTCGCCGTCGCCGTCCGCGGGCGCCGGGACCACCGCCACCCCGGGCGCACGGAGCGTCGGCGGCGCGTCCTCGCCGACGGATCCCGCGGGCAGGGACGCGTCGCGTGCCCGCCCCTCCACCACGGCCACGACGTCCGGCCAGCGCACGGCGCCCGGCAGGCCGAGGTCGGCGGCGGGCAGGCCGTCGCGGGCCAGCAGGTCGAGCTCGGCGAGGAGGCGGGAGGTGGATCCGGCGCGGTCGCGCCACCAGCCGTCCGGCCGGGAGCCGAGCAGGTTCGCGACGTCGACCACGAGCGTCACCTCGCGCGCGAGCTCCGCGCGCAGCATGGGCCAGGATCCCCCGAAGCCCGGGTGCAGCGGCAGCCCCGACACCTCCTCGACGGGCACCCAGCGCAGCTCGATGCTCTCGGCGTCGGCGACGCGCGGCTCGAAGGGGCGGATGGTGCGCGCGGTGACGGTGGCGTAGCTCCAGAAGCCGAGGTCGAGGACGGTGGCGAGCACCGGCCGGATCCCGGCGGACGGCACCCCCGCCTCCTCGGCCGCCTCGCGCGCGGCGCCGTCGACCGCGGACTCGCCCGCGTGCCGCGCCCCGCCCGGCAGGCCCCACGTGCCGCCGTGGTGGCTCCACGCGACGCGGTGCTGCAGCAGCACGCCGCGATCCGGGTCGTGCACGAGGAGGCCCGCGGCGCCGAACGCGCCCCAGAAGCGCTGGCCGTCGGGGCCCTCGACCCACGCGTCCCCGCTGTCGCGATGCGCGCCGCGCGGGGGCTCGGGCGGGAGCGGGTCGGTCATGGATCCACCATCTCACGCGCGCCTTCGATAGCGTCGGGGCATGTCGTGCATCAGGTTCACCACCGCCGCGCAGCTCGAGGCCCTGCACCGGACCGCGCCCGCCGTCCTCACCGCGGAGCAGGCCGCCGCGCTGCATCCCGCGCCCGAGGTCACGCCCAGCAAGATCCGCCGCCTGCGCCTGCTCTCCGAGCACCGCGACCCGAAGGTGCGCGAGAGCGTCGCCAGCAGCCTGCACGCGCCGCTCGACGTGCAGCGGGCGCTCGCGCGGGACGCCGACGAGGGGGTCCGCGCGTGCCTCGCCCGCAACCCGCACGCGCCGGCGGCCGTGCTCACGATGCTGGTGGGCGACACCTCCGAGCGCGTGCGCTCCTGGCTCGCCGTGAACGACGCGACGCCACAGGCCGCCGTCGCGATGCTCGAGTGCGACGAGTCCCCCGCCGTGCGCGACCTCCTGCGCTGGCGCGAGGCGCACATCGAGGCGCCGGCCGAGCCGGAGCCCTCCGAGGTCGTCGCCCGCTGATCGCGGGGCGCCGGCCCCGGCGGGCGTCACCGGATGCGGGTCAGGCCCGCCCCTCCGCCACGTCGCGCGCCTTCGCCGTGCTGCGGCGGTCGCCCGGGTAGTGCACGGGCCGCATGCCGAGCACGATCTTGCCGCGCGCGTGGCGGCGCTCCAGGTCGTCGAACGCGTCCTGCACCTCGGCCAGCGGGTAGTAGCCGGAGACGAGCACGTCGACCTCGCGCTTGGCCGCGAGCTCGGCGACGGTCGCGAGCGTGCGCGACCGGTGCACGTCGTCCTCGTCGACGGGCGGCAGCACCGCCTCGAGCTCCAGCTCGCGGCGGTCGTCGCTCGAGCTGAAGCGCTTGCCGGCGACGCCGAGCTCCTCCGCGACGGCCTCGCCGCCGCCGAAGTTGTCGATGAAGCCCTGCACGCCGTTCGGCGCGGCCGCGCGGATCCGCTCGGCCAGGCCGTCGCCGTAGACGACCGGGGTGACGCCCACCTGGCGCAGGTAGTCGAAGTTCCGCTCGCCGCACGTGCCGATCACCCGGGCGCCGCGCCGCATCGCGAGCTGCGCCTGGATGCTGCCGACGCCGCCGGCCGCCGCCGTGACGACGAGCGTGTCGCCCTCGCCGATGGCGACGGCGTGCAGCACGTCGTGCGCGACGAGGCCCGCGAGGAAGAGGCCGCCCGCGACCTCCCACGGGAGCTGCGCGGGCTTCAGGACGACGTTGCCCGCGGGCACGACCACGTGCGTCGCGTGCGCCGCCATGACCGTGTGGCCGAGGACGTCCTGCCCCTTGCGGAACCGGGTCACGCCCTCGCCGACGGCCGCGATGCAGCCGGCGAAGTCGCTGCCCTGCCCGTTCGGGAAGGACGTCGGCACCTCGTCGGGGAACCGCCCCTGCCGGATGTAGGCCTCGATGTGGTTGATGCCCGCCGCGAAGACCTCGACGAGGACCTCGCCGGGCCCGGGCGACGGGCGCGGCACGTCGACGACCTCGAGGACGTCGACGCCGCCGAATGACCCGAACTGCACCTGCTGGCTGGTGGATCGCGATGAAGGGCTCATGCGCGTCATCCTGCCGCGCGAGCCCGCGACGCGCGAGGACACGGAGGGGATCGTGAGACCTCGTTCGTAGACTGGAGCACGCGGGGGTGCAGGGAGTCGGCCGCGAACGGAGTCACGTGCAGAGGATCCTCGGTGCCGTGCGCCTGGTCGCCGCGCTGGTGGCCGTCGTCGCGCTCGTCGGGGACTTCGACTACGTGCAGGGCTTCACGACCTTCGCCGCCGAGAACTGGTTCAGCTACTTCACCACCCAGAGCGCCATGGCCGGCGTCGTCGTCCTCGCCGCGTCGGGCGTGCACGCGCTCCGCGGCGGCGTCGAGCCGCCGCTCATGGCGGCCGTCCGCGCCGTGGTGACCAGCTACGTGGTCGTGTCCGGCGTGGTCTTCGGCCTCATCGTGCTGGAGTCGAGCTCGCAGGCGTACTACGTCGAGGTGCCGTGGTCGAGCCGCCTGCTGCACTTCGTGCTCCCCGCGTACGCGCTCCTCGACTGGACCCTCGCGCCCGGCCGCCCGCGCGTGACCTGGAAGGCCGTGGGCTGGGCGATGCTGTTCCCCGTCCTGTGGTGCGCGTTCACGGAGGTCCGCGGCCCGCGCGTCGGCTGGTACCCCTACTTCTTCCTCGACCCCGCGCAGGTGGGCGTGCCGCTCGGGATCGCGGCGTGGCTCGCGCTCGTGGCGGGCGTGCTGGCGGGCGTGACGGCCGTCGTGGTGGCGCTCAGCCGCGTCCGACCCGCGATCGCCGTGCCACGCGGACGGGCGCACCGGGACCATCGGGCGACGGACGCGGCGACGTCCGAGGACGGGGCGCAGCGCCTGTCCGCGCACGCATCGCCATCGACGCCGACGCCGACGCCGCGCGAGACGGCGCCCGCCGAGCGCTGAGATCCCGCGTCCGTGACGCGCGGACGCCGGCGTGCGAGCCTGGGTGCATGACCGCCGCCGACGCTCCCCGCCCGCCGGAGGACGACTCCCGTCCCGCCCTCGCGCTGCGCTGGCCCTCCGTGATGACGCGCGACGGGGATCCGGAGGCCGCGGTCGTCGACGTGGTGAACGTCGGGGCCGCGCGGTGGATCCCCCGGGACGGCGACGCCTTCCTCGCGTTCGGCGCGTTCACGGAGCCCCACGCCCCCGTCCCCCGCATCGCCTTCGCCTTCGCGGGCGGACCGCGGGGCGCGGTGGCGCTGGACCCCGGCGACCGCACGCGCGTGCGGGTCGCGATCCCGGACGGCGACTGGGCGGAGCTGCGCCCCGGGCCGCACGACCTCCACGCCGCGCTCGTCGGCCCGCACGCGCGGCGGCCCGACCCCCTCCGCGTCAGCGTCACGGCCGAGGCGGTCGCGCGACGCCGGGCCGCCACCGCCGCCACCCGGGGCGGTCCCCCGACGGAGGAGGACCTGCGCCGGTCGTACGACGCGCGCATCGCGTGGCTGCGGACGCTCGTCGCGGCCGCCGACGCGCGCGAGCCCCTCGTCGCGGAGCTCGCCGGCGTCGCGTCCCGGGAGGACGCGGTGGGTCGGATCCGCACGCTGCTCGACCTCGACTCGGAGCACGCGCAGCTGCTCCTGCACACGCAGCTGCAAGACCTCACGCCGTACGCCGCGCAGGGGACCCGGCGCGAGATCGCGGACGCCGTGCTGCGGCGGGACGCGCTCCCGCCGGCGTCGGATCCGGACTAGGGCGTCGGCGTCGCGCCGGGCTCGTCCGTGGGCGTCGCGGTCGGGCCAGGCGTCGTGAGGAGCTCGGGATCCATGAAGGGCACGAGCGTGCGCAGCGCGGCCGCCCGCAGCGCCTGGTCGTCCAGGGCCGCGACCCGCTCCGCGGCGGCCGCGCCGACCTCGGCCATGAGCACGGGCTCGCCCGAGACGGGCATGAGGTTGTACCAGCGCGTGAAGCTGCCGCCCGCGTCGTAGGAGGTCCAGACGGTGGCCGTGGTCGACCAGAACGGCTCGGCGAAGCGCATCCAGATCCGGTCGGCGCGGCCGGGGCCGAGCGCGCGGAGGGCGGCCTCGTGCGACGACGGCAGCGCCGGGTCGAACGCGATCGCGCCCTCCTGCAGGACGCCGAGCGGCACGGTGACGACGACGCGGTCCGCCGAGAGCGACTCGCCGGAGCCGAGCCGCAGGCCCACCCGGCCGTTGCCGTACGCGATGCGCGAGACGGTGGACTCCCGCAGCACGTCGATGTCCTGGTCGCGCAGCAGGTGCTGCACGAGGCCCGCGAACCCGCCCGTGACGGCGACGTTGCCGACGGGCGCCGGCTCGTCGAGGCCGTGCGCGGCGGAGAGCTCGTCGGGCGCGGCGCCGTGGGCGATCGCGACGTCGGTGGCGAGCAGCGCGGCGAGGGAGGCGGCGGGCGACGCGGCTCCGCCCTCCGTGCTGAGGGCGTCGCCGCCCGTCGCGTGGAGGCCCGCCGCGAGGCTGACCGCGCCGGGCTCCGCGAGGGCGTGGGCGCGCGCGGCAGCTATCGCGTCGGATCCCGCGCTCGACGGGTCCAGGACCCGGCCGTCGGGGCCCCGGTGCTCGGCGACGAGCGCCAGGCCGTAGCGGGAGATGCCCGCCGCCCGGACGGCGTCGCGGAGGACGTCGTCGTGGTCGGCCGCGAGCCACAGCGCGCCGAGCTCGGCGGGATGCGGCCACCCGGTGCCGCCCACGCCGCCGGCCGCGCGGATCCGGCCGCCGAGGTCGGCACGGGCCTCGACGAGGACGACGTCGTGGCCCGCGTCGCGGAGGGCGCGCGCGGCGGCGGTGCCCGCGATGCCCGCGCCGATGACCGCGACGCGCTCGGAGCCGGCGCCCGCGCGATCCACCTCGGCCGCCGCGCGGAGACCCGAGGCGTACGCGCCCGCGACCGTGCCCGGGCGGTCGGCGCTCGTGGCCTCGCCGGCGAAGAACACGCGCTCCGACAGGGGGCGCGCGAGGGCCTCGCGGTCGGCGCTCGTGGCGCCGGGGCGGAGGAAGCTGCCGGAGCCGCGGGCGAAGGGATCCCCCGCCCAGTCGGACCGCGCGAACGCGACCGGCTGCGGGAGGCCGGCGACGCCGGCGGTGGGCGTGGGAGTCGGCGTCGCGGAGGGCGTGGCCGTGGGGGTCGCGGGGCTGGGCGTCGTCCGCGTGCACGCCGCGAGGCCGAGGAGCGAGAGTCCCGACGCGGACGCGGTGAGGAAGGTGCGGCGGGAGATCGACATGCTCGGGCCAGCGTACCGGGGAGCCGTCGCCTAGGGTCGGAGCATGCCCTCCGACGCCGAGCCGACCGTCGACGCCGGCGCGCAGGCCGCCGTCCGCGTGGACAGCTGGCTCTGGGCCGTGCGCGTCTACAAGACGCGGTCGCAGGCGACGGCCGCGTGCCGGGCCGGGCACGTGCGGGTCGCCGACGAGCGCGTCAAGGCGTCGCAGTCGGTGCGACCGGGCGACGAGGTGCGGGTGCGGATCGCGGGCGCCGACCGGATCCTCGTGGTGCGCCGCACGCTCGTGAAGCGCGTGGGCCCCGCGGTCGCCGCGGAGGCGATGACCGACCTCACTCCCCCGCCGCCGCCGCGCGACGCCGCGCCCGCGACGGTCGTCCGCGACCGGGGCGCGGGGCGTCCGACGAAGCGCGACCGGCGCGAGATCGAGCGGCTGCGCGACCCCGAGGGGATCCGCGGGCGCTGACGGCGTCCGCCGCCGCCCCTACAGCCCGGCGGCGGCCGCGCGGCGCGCGTGCGCGAGCTCCGCGAGGATCCGCGCCCGGAGCGCGTTCGACCGCTCCGCGAACCCGCGCTGCTCCGCCGCGTACCGGGCCTTGCCGGCGGGCTCCTCGATCCGCACGGCCTCGAGGCCGAGCCCCGACACGTCGTACGGGCTCGCGCGCATGTCGAGCGAGCGGATGTCGCGGGCCAGCTCGAACGCGTCGAGCAGCACCTCGCCGGCCAACAGCGGGCCGAGCTTGGTGGCCCACTTGTAGACGTCCATGCCCGCGTGCAGGCAGCCGGGCTGCTCGAGGTCGGGCTGCGTCTCGCGGGTGGGCGCGAGCGAGTTCCGCGGCACGGCCTCGGGCGTGAAGAAGCGGAAGGCGTCGATGTGCGTGCAGGCGAGCCTGTGCGACTCGACGACGTCGTCGGTGGCGGCGGACCCGAGGCGCAGCGGCAGCCGCTCGTGGCGCTGCTCGCCGGGCCCGACCCGGTAGACCATCGCCCACTCGTGCAGGCCGAAGCAGGAGAAGCGGCCGGGGCGCGAGGCGGTGCGGCCGAGGATCCGCTCGACGAAGGAGGCGGTGGATCCGCGCGCCGCGAGGTAGGCGGACGCGTCGACCCGGATGCCGTCGTCGTCGGCCACGTACCAGCGCCAGGCCGCGCGCTCCTCGCCGGCCGCGCCCCGGAGCACGACGCCCGCGCCCGGGTGCCAGCGGCGCAGCAGCGACGGCTTGTGCGGGTAGTAGGTGAAGAGGAAGTCGTCGACCTCGTGGGTGCGGCCGGCGAGGCGGCGCTCGCGGAAGCCCGCGGAGAAGGCGTCGGCGCGCTCCGCATGGCGGGCGGCCCGGTCGCGCCAGGCGGCGGGATCCAGGACCACGGGCAGGGCGCGCGCCCCGCCGCCGGTCGCCGGCGCCGCCGGGGAAGGCGCGGGGTCGGCGGCGATGGTCATCCGTCGAGGCTACCCGCGGGACCGGCCCGGATCCGCCCCGCGGCGCGGGAGTCCGGGCCCGCCGGGGCCCCCGCCCCGTTAGCATGGGCGCATGGATGACGACTCCCTCTTCACGCCTCCCGGCGTCGCCGGCTACACGATCACCGAGATCGTCGAGAGCGAGTCGGGTGGCGAGCCCCTCTTCGTCTCCGCGATCCACCTCGACGGCGAGCACGTCGCCAACTGGATCTCCACCGATCTCGACGAGGACGACGGCATCGTCGCCGACCTCGACCACGCGTTCGGCGGCCCGGCCACCGACCGCATGTTCCGCCAGGCCGCGGCGATCTTCCCGGACGCCGTGCTGTCGGAGATCCTCCCCGAGCTCGTCAGCTTCCTCTGGGTCGTGGCCGACGTCGCGGGCGTCGCCGACGACCAGGACCTCGACTTCGAGGCCGCCATCCGCGTCGTCGCGGCCGAGGGCGACCTCGACGCGCAGGACCGCGACCTCCTCGGCCGGCTCGACAGCCTCAAGCGCATCGACTGACCCTCCCCCGCAGCATCCCCGGAGCCCCGCCCGCCTGACGCGCGCGGGGCTCCGGCGTACGGTCGGATGATGAGCGACTCCGACATCGATCCCCTGTCCACCGTCCAGGGCGCCCCCGGCGTCACGCAGGACATGCCCGGCGAAGCCGACTCCGACGCGAGCGTCGGCGGCACGGTGCCCGACGGCGAGAGCATCCAGCACGTCGACGACGACGAGGCGCCCGGCGACGGCGGGCTCTCGAGCGGCGGCGACTCCCTCGGCTCCGACGAGGACGCGGCCGACACGGGTGCGGGCACGGGCGACGCGCCCACCGACCTGCCCGCCTGATCTCCCCGCACCGCACGAGGGCCCGCCGCGACGACCGCGGCGGGCCCTCGTCACGCGCGGCGCCGGCGCGGTGCGGCGTCGGACTCAGCCCGCGTCGGGCCCCAGCAGCGTCAGCCGCTCGCGGAGGAGCGCGCGGACGGCGTAGGGATCCGCGACGCTGAGCCGCCCCTCCTCCGAGACACCGTCGCGCAGCACGAGCGGCAGGACGGATCGGCGGACGACGAGCGCCCCACGGTTGCGCCCGCGCTCCACGCGCTCGACCGGCTGCGCGAGCGCGTCGTCCGGCACGACCACCACGGCGGCCGCGAAGCGCACGCCCGCCGAGGCCGCGAGGGAGCGCGCCGTGCCGACCAGCCACGCGACGGGCGCGTCGCCGGGCGCGAACGCGCCGTCGGGATCCGGCACCACCGGCTGCAGCTCCCCGCGGACGAGCTGCACGGCCTGGCCCCAGTCCTCGGAGCTGAGCGCGAAGAGGCCCGCGGGCGCCAGCACGACGTGGTCGACCTTGCCCTGCCCGGCGAGCGGACGCACGTCGTGGAAGATCGTCGCGCCCATGCCGAGCGACGCCGCGGCGCGCGCGGTCGCCTCCTCGGCGAGGGCCTTGGCCAGCAGCCAGCGGATCTCCCGCGGGGCGCGGCGCACGAGCTCGGGCGACCAGGGATCCACCCCGAGGTCGCCGCCGGGGGCGACGCCCTGCCACTCGGCGACGCGGTCGACGTAGTGGGCGCGGGCGAGCGCGCCGGCGACGCCGTGCACGGTCGCGCCGAGGCGGGTGCCGGATCCGGGCGCGGGCGCGTAGCCGGCGTCGTCCGGGCCGAGGGCGTCGTCGTCCGACGCCGCCGCGCGGCCCTGCCCGCGGTCGTAGCGGGCGCGGTCGTCGGGATCCCCCACGAGCTCCCATGCGCGCTGCACCGCGTGGAACAGGTGCGCCTCGCCGCCCGTGTCCGGGTGGGTGGCGCGGACGAGCCGGCGGTACGCGGCGCGGAGGGCGGCGGTGTCGGCCGCGGGATCCACGCCCAGCACCTCGTACGGGGTGCGGTCGGCGGGGCTCCCCGCGCGGCTCACTCCGCCGGGGTGGCCGGCGCCGCGGACGCGGCGGCCCGGTCGGCGACCTCCGCCTCCCAGGGCGCCGGGATGCCGTAGTAGCGCTCCAGGAAGTCCTGCACGCGCTCCTGGCGCTCGTCGGCCGGGACCTCGGGGAACGAGCCGTCGTTGAGGCAGAAGAAGTCCTGCGAGCGGCGCTTGAGGAGGCCGGGCAGCAGGTCGAGGCCCGCGCGCGACGTGGTGTCGACGTAGGTGACCTTGGCGCTCTCCTGCTGCACGGCCCGCGCGGTCATCTGCGCGTAGTAGTGGTACAGCGAGTTCGTGACCGAGATGTCGGTGCTGGAGCGGAAGCGGCTGAGCTGCGTGCGGTGGAAGTCCTCCGCGAACTCCCGCTCGAGCTCGAGCAGCACGCTCTTGCGCAGCGGCGTGGCCGCGTGCTCCAGGTGGCGGGTGATGAGGCGGCCGAAGCGGTCCATGAGCAGGCGCCGGTTGACGCGTGCCGAGTTCTCGAAGCCGCTGCGGTCGGAGTCGTTGTCGCCCAGGCCGATGCGCGTGGACGCCTCGATGAACTTGGTGATCCCGCCGGGCGAGAAGAACATGCCCGGCTGCACGGGGCGGCCGAAGAACATGTCGTCGTTCGAGTAGAGGAAGTGCTCGCTGAGCCCCGGGATGTGCTGCAGCTGCGACTCGACGGCCTGCGAGTTGTGCGTGGGCAGGGCGGCGGGATCCGTGAAGAACTCCTCGCTGCGCACGAACGTGACGCCCGGGTGGTCGGCGAGCCAGGCCGGCTTCGGGGAGTCGGTGACGATGAAGATCCGCCGCACCCACGGCGCGAAGAGGTAGACGGAGCGCAGCGCGTACTTGAGCTCGTCGATCTGGCGGAAGCGGGCCTCGGAGTCGTCGCCCTCGCCGACCACGACGTCCTTCATGCGCTCGGCGCGGCGCTTCTGGAACTCGGGGTCGTTGCCGTCGACCCAGGAGAAGACCATGTCGATGTCGAAGGTGATGTCGGACGCCTGCGCGTCGAACATGCCGCGGAGCGTCTTCCACTCGTGGCCGTACATCTCGACCGTGGTCGGCACGACCTCGGCGGCGGGCAGGATCTCGCGCGTGAGCGAGTTCTCGACCGGCCAGACGATGGTCTCGCCCTCGAAGCGGAAGAACTGCAGCTCGACCGCGGTGGAGGCGCCGTACGCGAGGAGGCCGACCGGCTCGATCCGCGGGCGGTAGAGGCGGAAGATGCCGGCGTCGGGGTTGTCGGTGAG
This sequence comes from Clavibacter capsici, assembly GCF_001280205.1. Taxonomy (NCBI): domain Bacteria; kingdom Bacillati; phylum Actinomycetota; class Actinomycetes; order Micrococcales; family Microbacteriaceae; genus Clavibacter; species Clavibacter capsici. Next base: position 1,978,665 of record NZ_CP012573.1, read on the forward strand.
GCGGCCGTCGGCCACGAGCAGCGGCGGGCGGCGGCGGCCGTCGACGGTCTTCGCGTAGAGCGGCTCGTCGGCGCACGCGGCCACGAGGGCGCGCACCACGGTGTCGCGGTTCTGCACGTCGATGGCGATGACGGGGCGCTCGTCGTTGCCGCGGATCAGCCAGAAGTCGATGCCGGTCGCGAGCAGCGCGTCGCGGATGAAGAGGAGGTCGGTCACGAGCGCCTGGTGCGGCGTGAGCGTGCGGTTGACCAGGGTCGCGAGGCCCTTGCGGATGACGACGTCGGGCCGGTGGTGCGTGGTGGGCCACGTGGCGGGGGCGGGCGCGACCGCGTCGTCCTGGCGGGAGTACTCCTCCTCGCTGGTGGCCGGATCGACCGTCGGCTCGAGCGCTACGTTGAACTGCCGTGCGCTGCCCGCCATGGATCATCCCCTTGGTGCTTCTCGTGTGCTGATGGATGCGCCTGGCCCGGACGGGTGGCGACGGACCATCCTATCGAGCGACGGGGCGCGCCCCCGGTCGGGGGCGGCCGGCGGGTGCCGCGGCCAGCGTGCCTCGGGTCATCCCTCGACGTCGGCCGCGGGGAGGGCGTCGACCTCCCAGACCACCGGGGACTCGAGGAACGGGTGGGTGGCGGGATCCGGTGCCTCGAGGATCGTGCGCGGGACGTCGTGCCAGCGCAGCTCCGCGAGCTCCTGGCCGACGGGGACCGCGTAGACGACGCACTCCATCCGCTCCTCGACGTCGTGGCCGTCCTCCAGGCGCAGGTCGGGGACCTCGTAGGGGCACTCGGCGTCGTCGGAGATGCCGCCGAGCTGGCGCTGGATGATGTCGACCTCGGTGCCGTCGGCGAGGAACGGGCGGAGGACGGGGCCGTTCTGCGGGCCGCGCTGGCCCTCGAGCCAGCGGGTCTGGACGAACGCGAAGTACGGGGTGCGGTCGGCGAACCGGGTGCCGTCCTCGTAGCCCGACCAGTAGGTGGGCTGGCCCTCGGCGACGCCCAGCAGGGTCGTGGCGATCACGCCCTCCGTCCCGCCGGCCTGGTCGGCGCTCGGCAGGGCGACCACCTCGCCCGCGGCGACGCGCTGGCCGGGGGTCGCCGTCGGCGCCTGGGCGGGGTCGATCGTCACGGCGTCGAACGGCGCGGCGGGCGGGCCGTCGGGGCCGAAGGAGCAGCCCGCGAGGAGCAGGGACGCGGCGAGCGCGGATCCGGTCGCGACGAGCGCGGCGCGGCGGCGGGGACGGGCGGCGTGGGCGGTGGTGCGGATGGTCATGGTCTCCCCGGGGTCTCCCCCCGAGCGTGGCAGCCCGGCCGCGAACGCGGCAAGTCGGGGGCGCGCTGGCGGGGGCGGGCGCGGGCGGATGCGAGGATCGCTGTCACACGCCCACGCACGACCGCGGTCCCCCTGGCGGATCCGCGGCCGTCGACCGGGACGCCCGGGAGGAGACCCATGGACCAGCCGACCGTCCGCTCCGTCGTGCCCGCCCGGACGCGCGACGACCTCGCCGCCCTCGGGCCGACCGTGGCGGCGCTGGCCGGCGGATCCGGCGTCTTCGCCGAGCCGCACCCGCACCTCACCGGGCTCGTCGACCTGCACGCGCTCGGCTGGGCTCCGCTCGTCGTGACGGACGCCGGGCTCGAGATCGCCGCGACGTGCACCATCGCCGAGGTCGCCGGGATCCGGCCGCGCGACGGCTGGCTCGCGCATCCGCTCTTCCTCCAGGCGTGCACGGCGCTGTTCGGGTCGACGAAGATCTGGCGGGTCGCGACCGTGGGCGGCAACATCTGCTCGGCGCTCCCCGCCGGGCCGATGACCTCGCTCGCGTCCGCCCTCGATGCGGAGGCGCTCGTCTGGCGGGCCGCGACGTCCGACGCCGCAGCCCACGACGAGCGGATGCCCGTGGCCGAGCTCGTGACCGGCGACCGCACGACTGCGCTGCGTCCCGGCGACGTGCTGCGCTCGATCCACGTGCCGGCGGCGTCGCTGCGCGCGCGGACGGCCTTCCGCAAGATCGCGCTGTCGCCCATCGGCCGGTCCGGCTCCGTGGTGATCGGGCGGCTCGACGAGGACGGCGCGTTCGCGCTCACCGTGACCGGGGCGACGCTCCGGCCCGAGCAGCTGCGCTACCCGTCGCTGCCCGCGGGCGCGGCGCTCGCGGACGACGTGCGGGGGATCGGATCCTGGTTCACCGACGCGCACGGGGCCGCCGACTGGCGCCGGGCCGTCAGCGCGCTGCTGGCGGAGGAGATCCGCGCGGAGCTGGCGGGCGACCCGTCGGGCGCGGGCGACGGACCGGCCTCCGGCGAGCGCGGCACCCCGCCCGGGGCCGCCGCCACGACGACGGCGGGAGCGCGCGCGTGAGCATGACGGTGGACGGACGCGAGATCCCCGGCGAGCCCGCACCGGGTCAGAGCCTGCGCACCTGGCTCCGCGAGCACGAGGTGTTCAGCGTGAAGAAGGGCTGCGACTCGGGCGACTGCGGGGCGTGCGCCGTGCTCCTCGACGGGGAGGCCGTGCACGCGTGCATCCTGCCGGCGTTCCGGGCCCAGGGGCGCGCGATCACGACGGCGGCGGGCCTCGGGACCCCGGGCGACCTGCACCCGGTGCAGGAGCGCTTCGTCGCGGCGGCCGGCTTCCAGTGCGGGTTCTGCACGCCCGGCATGGTGGTGACGGCGTCGACGCTGGAGGACGACCAGCTGGACGACCTGCCGCGCCTGATGAAGAGCAGCCTCTGCCGGTGCACGGGGTACCGGGCGATCGACGAGGCGATCCGCGGCGAGCACGGCGGCGCCGACCACGCCCACGGGGACGGCTGCGGCGGATCCCGGCCCGAGGGCCTCGGCCCGGTGCGGGCGACGGGATCCACGACCGCCGAGCGCGCGCAGACCGGCCGTGTCGGCACGTCGCTGCACGCCCCCGCGAGCGAGCGCGTGGTCAGCGGCCTCGAGCCGTACACGCTCGACGTCGCGGTCCCCGGCCTCCTGCACGCGAGCCTGGTGCGCAGCCCCCACCCGCACGCGCGCATCCTCGCCATCGACGCGTCCGCGGCGCTCGCGCTCCCCGGTGTCCACGCGGTGCTCACCCACCACGACTCCCCCGCCACGCTCTACTCGTCCGCGCGCCACGAGGACCGCTTCGACGACCCCGACGACAGCCGCGTCTTCGACGACGTCGTGCGGTTCCGCGGCCAGCGCGTGGCCGCCGTGATCGCGGACGACGTCGGCATCGCGGAAGCCGCCGTGCGCCTGGTGCGCGTCGAGTACGAGGTCCTGCCCGCGGTGCACGATCCCGAGGAGGCCCGGCGTCCGGGCGCGCCGCTCGTGCACGGCGACAAGGACGCGGCCGTCTCCCGGCTCGCCGACCCGCAGCGCAACATCGTCGCGGAGATGCACGGCGAGCACGGCGATGTCGCGGCGGGCCTCGCCCGGGCCGACGAGGTCGTGTCGGGCACGTGGTCCACGCAGCGCGTCGCGCACACGCATCTCGAGACGCACGCGACCGTCGGCTGGATGGAGGAGGGCCGCCTCGTCCTCCGCACCAGCTCGCAGGTGCCGTTCCTCGTGCAGCGCGAGATCTGCCGGCTGTTCGAGCTCGCGCCGGAGGAGGTGCGCGTCTTCACGGCGCGCGTGGGCGGCGGGTTCGGCGGCAAGCAGGAGATCCTCACGGAGGACGTCGTGGCGCTCGCCGTGCTGGCGACCGGCCGCCCGGTGCAGCTGGAGTTCACGCGCTCCGACGAGTTCACGCTCTCCCCCGCCCGGCACCCGATGCGCGTGGGCGTCACGGTCGGCGCCACCTCCGACGGCGTCCTCACGGCGCTCGCGGTCGACGTGCTCAGCGACACGGGCGCGTACGGCAACCACGGCCCGGGTGTCATGTTCCACGGCTGCAACGAGTCGATCACCCTGTACCGCGCGCCCGCCAAGCGGGTGGACGCGCAGAGCGTCTACACGAACAACCTCCCCTCGGGCGCGTTCCGGGGCTACGGCCTGGGGCAGGTGGTCTTCGCGATCGAGTCCGCGCTCGACGAGCTGGCGCGGCGCCTCGGCGTCTCGGGCTTCGAGATCCGGCGCCGGAACGCCGTCGTGCCGGGCGACCCGCTGATCATCACGCACGCCGAGGGCCCGGACCTCGGCTTCGGCGGCAGCTACGGCCTCGACCAGTGCCTCGACCTCGCCGAGCAGGCCCTCGCCGACGGCGGCGGGGATCCCGTGCCGCCCGGCGACCGCTGGCTCGTGGGCGAGGGCATGGCGGCCGCGATGATCGCGACCATGCCGCCGCGCGGGCACTTCGCCGACGTGACCGTCGCGCTGGCCGCCGACGGCGTCGTGACGGTGTCGGTCGGCACCGCGGAGTTCGGCAACGGCACCACCACGGTGCACGCGCAGCTCGCCGCGACCGCGCTGGGGACGACGCCCGACCGGATCCGCATCCGCCAGTCCGACACCGACGTCACCCGCTACGACACGGGCGCCTTCGGCTCCGCGGGGACGGTCGTCGCGGGCAAGGCCGTGCACCGGGCCGCCACGGCGCTCGCCGACCTGCTGCGCGAGGCCGCGTCGGCGCGCACGGGGATCCCCGGCGCCGCCTTCGCGCTCACGCCCGACGCGCTCGTCGCGGGCGACGTCTCCCTCCCCGTCGCCGAGCTGGTGGGCCCCGACGGCCTCGCCTCGGAGGCGCACGAGGACGGCGCGCTCCGCTCCCTCGCGTTCAACGTGCACGCGTTCCGGGTGGCGGTGGATCCCGCGACCGGCGAGATCCGCATCCTCCGCTCCGTGCAGGCCGTGGACGCGGGCACCGTCATCAACCCGGCGCAGCTGCGCGGTCAGGTGGAGGGCGGGACGGCGCAGGCGCTCGGCACGGCCATGCACGAGGAGGTCGTGCACGACGGCGAGGGGCGGATCCTCACCGACGTGCTGCGGAACTACCACATCCCGCAGCTCGCCGACCTGCCCGTCACCGAGGTGCTGTTCGCGGACACGCACGACGACCTCGGGCCGCTCGGCGCGAAGTCGATGAGCGAGGCGCCGTACAACCCGGTCGCGCCCGCGCTCGCGAACGCGGTGCGCGACGCCATCGGCATCCGGCCGCACGACCTGCCGATGTCGCGCGACCGGGTGTGGCGGCTCCTCCACGGCGGCGGCCCGCAGCCGCGGTTCGACAGCCCGACGACGCTCGGGGAGCGCGGGACGCGGGAGTAGCGGGGACGGCGATCAGGCGGCGGCCCGGCGCCGACGGGCCCGCACGACCGCGCGCCCCACCACGCCGGCCAGCAGCACCCCGATCCCGACCGCGATGGACGTCACGGGCAGCGTCGCCACGAGCACCAGGCAACCGACGACGCCGAGCACCTGGAGCGCCTTCGGGTAGCGCCGGTCGGCGCGCTCCTGGGTGAAGGCGGCGGCGTTGGCGACCACGTAGTAGAGCAGGACGCCGAAGGACGAGAAGCCGACGACGCCGCGGAGGTCCACCGTGAGCACGAGCGCCACGACGACCACGGCGACCGCGATCTCGGCCCGCTGCGGCACCCGGTACCGCGGGTGCACGACGGCTAGCGCCAGCGGCAGGTCGCCCTCGCGGGCCATCGCGAGCGACGTGCGCCCGATCCCGGCGAGGAGCGCCAGCAGCGCCCCGAGACAGGCCGCGGCCGCCCCGATCCCGACGACGGGCACCGCCCACGCCCAGCCCGCGTCGCGCACGACGTCGGCCAGCGGCGCGGTGGATCCGCCGAGCCGCGCCTCCCCGAGCACCCCGAGGAGCGTCACGGCCACCAGCGCGTAGACGACGAGGGCGCCGCCGAGCGCGAGGAGGATCGCGCGCGGGATGGTGCGGGCGGGATCCCGCACCTCCTCCCCCATGGTCGCGATGCGCGCGTAGCCCGCGAAGGCGAAGAACAGCAGGCCGGCGGACTGGAGGACGCCGTAGGGGGTCGTGTCGACGACGCCCGCGACGGGTCCGGCGGCGGCTCCCAGCCCGCCCTCGACGAGGCCGGCCACGAGCACGAGGGCGATGACCGCGAGGACCACCGTGATGATCACGCGCGCGAGCCGGGCCGTGCGGGTCACTCCGAGGCAGCCGACGACCGCCAGGGCCGTCACGGCGAGCGCGGCGACGGGCCGCTGCCAGGCCGCCGGCACCGCGTACGCGGCGAACGTGAGGGCCATGGCGGCGCAGCTCGCGGTCTTGCCGATGACGAACGACCAGCCCGCGAGGAAGCCCGGCCACTCGCCCAGCCGCTCCCGGCCGTAGAGGTACGAGCCGCCGGACGACGGGTAGCGGGCGGCGAGCTGGGCGGACGCGGTGGCGTTGCAGAACGCGACGACGGCCGCGATCGCGAGGCCGACGAGGAGGCCGCCGCCTGCCGCGCGGGCGGCGGCGGGCATGACGGCGAAGATCCCGGCGCCGATCATCGCGCCGAGCCCGAGCACCGTGGCGTCGAGCAGGCCGAGGCGGCGCGCGAGGCCGGGCGGGGCGGCGGGCGTGGGCACGGTGGTCATGGGCTCTCCCGGTGGATGGGTCCGGCGGTCGTGGTCAGCGGGGCGCCGTCGGTGCCGGCGCGCGCGGCGAGCACCTCGGCGAGGATCGAGACGGCCGTCTCCTGCGGTGTGCTCGCGCCGATGTCGAGCCCGATGGGCGACCGCAGGCGCGCGAGCTCGTCGCCGGTCAGCCCCTCCGCGACGAGCAGCGCCCGGCGGCGCACGTCGGTGGCGCGGGATCCCATCGCCCCCACGAACGCGACCGGCAGCCGGAGGGCCTCCACCAGGAGCGGCACGTCGAAGCGGTCGTCGTGGGTGAGCACGCAGATCACGGTGCGGGCGTCCACCTCGGTCCGGGCCAGGTACTCGTCGGGCCACTCGGCGACGACCTCGTGCGCCGACGGGAAGCGCGCGCGGGTCGCGAAGGCGGGCCGGGCGTCGCACACCGTGACGCGGTAGCCGAGGAGCGCCCCCGCGTCGGCGAGGGCGGCGGAGAAGTCGACGGCGCCGAAGACGAGCAGCCGGGGCGGCGGGGCGGCGACGAGGTGCAGCACGCGCGCGGGGCCGTCGGCGCAGTCGACCTCCGTCGTGCCCGAGCGTCCCGAGGCGAGGCGCGCGGCGAGCTCGGCGCGGATCCGCCGGGCGGGGTCGGCGCCGAGCGCTGCGTCGGCCGCGGGGTCGGGTGCGGCGGTGATCCACGTGCCGACGGCCGGCCCCTCGGGCACGAGCGCGAGGGAGGCGGCGCGGCCGGCGCGGGCGTCCTCGAGCGCGGTGCGTACGGCGGCGGGGATCGGCGACCGCGCGGCGCCGGCGGGGGCCAGCTCCACGACGACCACGCCGATCCGCCCGCCGCACATGAGGCCCACCTGGAACGCGTCGTCGTCGCTGACCCCGAACGACGTGAGCACCGGCGCGCCGTCGGCCAGCACCCCGGCCGCGACCTCGACGACCGCGCCCTCGACGCAGCCGCCGGAGATCGATCCGATGACCCGGCCCGCGTCATCGACCGCCATCGCGGTGCCCGCCGTCCGCGGCGCGCTGCCGAGCACGTCCGTGACGCACGCGACGGCGAGGCGTCGGCCGTCCGCGAGGGCGTCGAGCACCTCGGCGGCGATCTCGAGCACGGCACCTCCGGGACGGGGAGCGCCGGCGGGCGGGCGCGGGACGGGCGGGGACGGCGGCGGCCCGCGGGATCGCGATGGTACCGCCCGCGTCAAGCCTGCCACGGCCCCTGCGTAGGGTGGGACGCGGATGCCGGGGGGATCCTCCTCCGGTGTCGCGCGCCGCATCCGGCGCCGCCAGAGGGGGACCCATGACGTCGACCGCGCCCGACCGACCGCAGCCGCTGTTCCGGCGGATCCGCCGCGCGTGGGCCGACGCGCCGTTCGTCGTGCCGGCGCTCACGTTCGCGGTCCTGCTCTTCGCGTGGCTGTGGGCGCTCGACCTCGATCAGCCCGCGCCGTCCGCCGGGACGCTCGTAGTGCGCGTGGTGGTCGCCCTCGCAGCCGGCGCCGCCATGGCGGGCGCGCGGCGCCTCACCCGCGTGTACCACCCGGGGTCGCCCCGCGAGGTCGACGTGTCCGAGGCCGCGGAGGACGGCGAGCTCCCGCCGGGTGCGGATCCGACCGCGTGGCAGGACGCGCTCGATCGGCGGCGTCGGCAGATCCGCCAGGAGGCGTGGGGCGTGCCGGTCGTGCTCGTGCTGGTGGTCGGGCTGGCGTTCCTCGCTCCGCGCGCGAGCGAGGCCCTGCCCGTGGCGTACATCGCCTTCCTCGCCCTGTTCGTCCCCTACGCCGCGTCGCTGATCGTGTCGCGACAGCGGCGCCTGGACTGCGTGGACGCCCTGCTCGTCCCGCTCCAGGAGCGGGCCCGGGCAGACGAGGAGCGCCGCGCCGCCTGGGCGCCGCCCGCCCCCGAGGACCGCATTCCGCCGGCTGCTGGATAGGGTCGTGTCGCAGCGTCGACGGATGCGGCGCCCCGCACCCGAGGAGAGACCATGACGCACCGCGCCCGCCCTGACGCCGCCCCCGCCTCGTGAAGCGGCTGCAGGAGCGCATCGAGCGTGCGTCGCTCGGCGGCGTCTTCCTCATCGTCACCGCCGTCTACTTCGTGCTCCGCACGGTCCTCGACCTCGCCATCACGGGCGAGGGCCTGTCCGTGCCCGGCATCATCACGCGCTTCATCGGATAGCTCCTGTTCGGCGGCGTCATGGTCGCCGTCATCGCCTGGCAGCGCCGGCGAAGCGGCGGAGCGTCGACCTCGGCCGACATCACGGCCGCCATCCGGACCGGGAAGGCGCCGCTCGCGGCCGACCCCGCCGTCTGGATCCCCGCCCTCGAGTGGCGGCGCGGCCAGTTCCGCCGGAGCGTGTGGCTGACGCCGCTCGTCTTCCTCGTCTTCATCGCCATGGGCGTCGTGCTCGTCGTGCTGGACCCCGGCAGCCCCGTCGGCTGGCTGGCGATCGTCGTGCTCGCCGGCCTCGCGATCGGCGTCGTCCTCCAGGCGCGGCGCGCACTGCCGCGCATCGAGGCTCTCCTCCGTCAGATGCGCGAGCGCGAGGGGGCAGCCACGGCGTCGCCGTCCGTCCCGTCCGCGCCCCCTCCAGGTGGTGCCTCCGCGTGACGTCCCCGCCCGAGGAGTCGTCGTCCCGTGGCGGCCCGCACGGCCGATGGCGCCGGCTCCGCCGCGGCTGGCTCGCGGGTCCGGTCGTGCTGCTCGTCCTGCCCCTCGCGATCGGGTACGTCATCGCGCACTCGCTCCTCGACCTGTCCGTCGGGAACGACGCCCTGCGCCCGGAGCGCCTGGTCACGCGCCTCGTGTTCGCGGCCCTCGGTGCGGTGGTCCTGGCAGTCGTGATCCGGCGCATGCGATCCCGTCCGGGGGCGGGGCCCGACGGGCTGGAACTGACCGAGGCCGTCGAGGACGGCCGACTGCCCGCGGGAGCCGACCTCGAGGCCTGGACGGGCGCCCTGCTCCGCCGCCGCGCGACCGTGGAGGCCGAGGTCGCCCGGACCCAGCTGCTGATGGGCGGCGCGCTCGTGGTCGGCGGCGTCGTGTGGGGCGCGCTCGGCGGGCCGTGGGTCGTGTGGCTCGCGGTCGGCGCCCTCTCCGCCATCCTCGTGGCGCTCCGGGCGGCAGCCCCCCGGCGCCTCGCCCGCATCGACGCCCTCCTCATGCCCCTGCTCGACGCGGAGGACGAAGCCGGGTCCAGGACCTGAGCCGGGACCGACGCCGGTGACGGTTCCCTGGGTGACGCCGCGTGTCGGCGCGCGCGGCTCCGTCCGTCCGCTGGATGCGACCATCATGATGAGGGCCCTCCGGCCGGGCTGCCCGCGGGGCGCCGACCGCGCGTCGAGGCGCCTCCATCGGGTGCGGCCTCTCCTCCGTCCCGCATCCGCCGAGCGAACGGATCCGCATGAGCGATCACCGCGCCACGAGCACCGCCCGTCCCACCCCCACCGCCTCTCGCGCTGTCGATCCCAGCACCCCCGCCCGCCGCGCCGTCCACCGCGGCCACGTCCTCCACATCACGGGATCGCCGCTCGTCCAGGACGCCCGCCGCCACCTCGTCTCCGTGCCCGACGGCGCGCTCGCGGTCGACGACGCCGGCCGCATCGCCTGGGTCGGCCCGTTCCGCGAGCTGCCCGCCGCGTTCGCCGACGCCCCCGTGCACGGCGACGCGTCCGACTTCCTCATCCCCGGCTTCGTCGACGCGCACGTGCACTTCCCGCAGACCTACACGACGAGCGCGCACGGCGGCGGCCAGCTCCTGGAATGGCTCGACTCGTGCGTCTTCCCGTCCGAGGCGCGGCTCGAGGACGAGGGCTTCGCGCGCATGATCGCCGCCGACTTCACCCGCCGGCGCATCATGGCGGGCACGACGAGCGCGCTGGTGTTCGGATCCGCCTTCCCGCACGCGCAGGACGCCCTGTTCGAGGCCTCCCGCGACGCCGGCCTGCGGCTCGTGAGCGGCCGCGGGATCCAGACGGTCGGCTCCGGCCCCGCGGCGCCGCTCCTCACCTCGGAGGAGGACGCGATCGCGCTCTCGTGCGCGGAGATCGACCGCTGGCACGCCGTCGACACGGGCGACGCGACGACCGCCATGCTCCAGGTCGCGATCGTGCCGCGCTTCAGCCTGTCCGTCACGCCGACGACGCTCCGCGGCCTCGGCGAGCTGTACGACGTGGCGCGCGGCGAGGGCGTGCACTTCCACTCGCACCTCAACGAGAACGACCGGCCGGGCACGGGCGAGATCGCCGCGGTCCGGCAGGTCTACGGCACCGACACCTACCTCGACACCTACGACGGCCGGTTCCTGCCCGGTTCGGAGCGCGGCGGATCCAGCCTCCTCGGCCGCCGCAGCGTGTTCGCCCACGCGGTGCACTGCCAGGACTCCGAGCTCGCCCGCCTCGCCGAGACCGGCAGCAGCATCGCGCACTGCCCGACGTCGCAGCAGTTCCTCGGCTCCGGCACCATGCCGTGGCGGCGCACGGTCGCGTCGGGCGTGAACGTGGCGATCGGATCCGACGTGGGCGCCGGCGACGAGTGGCTCGTCTCCCGCGTGCTCAACGACGCGTTCAAGGTGCACCTGTCGGAGCCGGGCGACGCGGGCGTGGAGATCGACGCCGCCGAGCTGCTGTTCACCGGGACCCTGGCCGGTGCGCGAGCCCTCGACATGGAGGACCGCTACGGCAACCTCGACGTGGGCAAGGACGCCGACTTCCTGACGATTCGGCCGGACCTCTGGGAGCCGCTCGCCCTCACGCTCGCCCACGGGATCCGCGCGGACGACGCCGCGCGCGCGACCGACCAGATCCTCTTCACCCTGCTGATGGGCCTCCGCGAGCCGGCCATCGCGGCCGTGCACGTGCAGGGGCGGCGGGTGTCGGCGGGCTGACGTCGCCCGGGATCACGCGCCGCGGTCGTCGCGCTCGCGCTCGCGCGCCTCCAGCAGCCGCAGCCGGAGCCGGTGCGCCATGACGACGAGGGCGAGCCACGCGAGCGCGAGCAGCCAGCCGGCGAGGACGTCGGTGAGCCAGTGGTGGCCGAGGTAGACGCGGCTGAGGCTCACGGAGGCCGCGAACGCGATGGCGACGACGTAGGTGAGCACGCGCGTGGATCGCCGCAGCTGCCGGAGGACCAGCAGGTACGCGACGATCCCGGCGACCACGCTCGCGTTGAGCGTGTGGCCGGACGGGAACGACGGCGACGTCTCGTAGGGCGGGACGGCGTCGGCGCGCGGCGGCCGGTCGCGGCCGACGAGGTCCTTGCCGACCTCGGTCATGAGCAGGGATCCGGCGCCCGCGGTGAGGCCGAGCACGACCGGCACCCACTGGCGCCGGCGGATCGCGAGCAGCACGATCACCGCCACGCCCACGATCGGCACGGCGTAGACGCCGGCGGCCTCGGTGAAGACGGTGACGGCGGTGTCGAGCCATGGCGAGCGGACGTCCATGGCGAGGTGCAGCGCGGGCTCGTCGAGGAGGGCGACGCTGTCGTCGTCGATCACGGCGACGTAGAGGCCCGCGAACAGGCTCGACGCGGCGGTGATGACGAGGAGGCCCAGGATCAGGAACGCGGCGAAGGTGCTCGTCGGGCCGACCCGGGTCGCGACGCCGGACGCGGTACGGACGACGCGGCCGGGCGGGCGCGTTCGGGGACGAGGCGGGGGCAGGCGGTCGCCGGTGGAGGCGATGCGGGGGCCGGCGGGCCGGCTCACCCGTGGACGAGCGCGGACGACGGCACGCGGTCACGCTGGCGCACGGCGGCCGAGATGAGGCCGACGACTCCCGCGACGAGGCCGACGACGAAGGTGGCGACGCCGCCGAGGACGCCCATCACGACGATCCCGAACGTGCTGACGCCCTCGTCGAGGTAGCCGACGCGGGTCTGCGCGGCCCAGGTCGCCAGGATCGCGAGGCCCAGCGCGAGCACGAGGGCCACCACCGTGCAGCCGACGATGTACCAGCCCCACCCGGCGCCGCGGGACCTGGCGACGGCGAGGACGACGGCGACGAGGATCGCGAGCACGGGCACGCCGAGCGACAGGGTGAGGGCGAGCGCGGAGGCGGAGTCGGGATCCATGGATCGAGCGTAGGCCGCGCGGCTGGGTGCGGCGAGGGCGCTCGTAGCATGGGCGGATGGCGGGATCACGGGGCGCGGACGACGACGAGCGCTCGACCAGGCGGATCGCGGGCGTCGTGCTCGCCGCGGGCGCCGGCACCCGCTTCGGCGGTCCCAAGGCCCTCGCGACGCATCCCGACGGCACGCCGTGGCTCACGACCGCGATCCGCGCGCTCGCCGACGCGGGCTGCTCCCCCGTGCTCGTCGTGCTCGGCGCATCCGCCCACGAGGCCGCGGTGCTGCTCGGCACGCTCCCCGAGTCGGCCGACGCCGTCGTCGTGCGTGCCGACGACTGGGCCGACGGCATGTCGGCCTCCCTGCGTGCGGCGCTCCGGGCGGCCGCGGCGCTGGATCCCCCGCCCGTCGCGCTCGCCGTCGCCCCGGTCGACGTACCCGACCTCGACGCGGCCACGGTGCGCCGCGTCCTCGACGCCGCGCCGGTGGATCCCATGACCCTGCGCCAGGCGGTCTTCCGCGGCCGCCCCGGGCACCCCGCGCTGATCGGCCGAGACCACTGGGCCCCGCTCGCCGACGAGGTGCACGGCGACGCGGGCGCCCGCGCCTACCTGGCCGCGCGCGATGCCCACCTCGTCGAGGCGGCCGATCTCAGCACGGGCGCTGACCACGACCGGCACCCGTGAGCGGCCCTCAGGAGTTCGACTCCGAGCGAGCGCCCGAGCCGTCGACGACCAGGTCGAGGTAGGGATAGGAGCTCGCGATCCCGCTCACCGCGTTCGCGAAGCAGCGGAGCCGCGCCTTCGCCGGGCCGGGTGCCGACCCGTTGCGCGCCTTCACCACGTCGAACTCCTGCAGCGCGCACGAGCCCCCGTATGCCTGGATGTCCCAGTCGGAGATCTCGTCGATGCCCGCCGCGGCCGCCGAGCGGTAGTAGGAGGCGCGGAACTGCAAGGTGAGCGTCGGGGTGTCGCTGATGACGAGGCAGTGCGAGTGTTCCGTCACCCCGGCGCCGGTGTACCGGGAGCAGCCCTGGATGTCGTCGGGGCGGACGACGGCGCCCGGATCCGGCGTCTCGAGCGCCGTCGCGATGAAGGATCCGTCGGCGTAGCGGGAGACCTCGTACGCCAGGCCATCGTGGACGACGGTGTCGGCCGAGGTCGGAGCGGCCCCGGTGGCCGCGTCGAAGGGGCGTCCGTGCTCGGCCGCGTCGAGGAGCCCCGGACGGAGGCCCTCGGGCACGTCGAAGTCGACGAGGCGCTGCGCGATGCGGGCACGGTCGCCGGCGGAGACCGCGCCCGGAGCGGGAGCTGCAAGCTCCGCGCCCGGAGCGGCGGAGGCCGGCGCCGCGGCCCCGCCGAGGGCGAGCGTGCCGATGGTCAGGATGGACAGGGTCGTGCGCGAGATCCGCATGGTTCCTCCGATGCCGAGCGACCGCGTCCGTCGCGGCTCACGCGAGCATCATGCAGCGACTGCGCCCAGGACACGGAGGATCGCGCACAGGACGCATTGATCAGACGCGGTGGGCCGGCTGCCCGCACGGATGCCGCCTCAGCGCGCGAGCGCCTCCTCCAGCGCGTGCCACGCGAGGAGCGCGCACGTGCCGCGGAGCGGGTAGCGACCCGAGTCCGCGAGGGCGAAGGCGTCGCCGAGGCGGTCCTCCGCGCCGGGCCGGAGCTCGTGGGAGCGGATCAGCGCGCGCAGCTCGACGACGAGGGCCGAGGCCTCCGCGGCCGTGCGCCCCTCGACGAGCTCGGCGAGCATCGACGCGGACGCCTGCGACACCGTGCAGCCGCGGCCGTGCCAGCGGACGGCGATGCGCCAGGCGGGATCCACGAGCGCGCCCGTCGAGCCGGTCGAATGCGCGGGATCCACCGCGAGCACCCGGAGGTCGACGACGTCCCCGCACGTCGCGTTCCGCTGCTCGGACGCGCCGAGCACGGCGCCGACCGCGGGCGTCGCCGCGTCCGGTTCCGCGACGAACCGACCGGGTGCCGACGCCGCCCGCAGCGCCGCATCGCTCCCGACCCGCCGCCGGGCGTGGTCGGCGATGAGCGCCGACGCGATCTGCCGGTCGAGCGTCATCGCCCGACCGCGTAGCCCTGCGCCCCGCGCGGGTTCGCGGCGGCGCCCAGCAGGCCCGTGGCGGGATCCCGCGTCACGGCGGACAGCCGCCCCAGAGTCCAGTCCCCCGCGACCTCCACCTCGTGCCCGCGGGCCCGCAGGTCGGCGATCACGTCGTCACCCACGCGGCCCTCGACCACGAGGCCGCCGGGCGTCCAGGTGCGCGGCCAGAAGGACCCGGGGACGCTCGTCGTGTGGAACGTCGGCGCATCCACCGCCTGCTGCGGGCTGAAGCCGCCGACGATCGTGCGCAGCAGGTAGGGCAGCTGCCACTGGTCCTGCTGGTCGCCGCCGGGCGAGCCGAGCGCCTCCACGGGCTCGCCGTCGCGCGTGATCAGCGTGGGCGTCAGCGTCGTGCGCGGCCGGCGCCCCGGCACGAGCGACGACGGTCCGCCGGGCTCGAGCCACGTCATCTGCAGGCGCGTGCCGAGGCAGAAGCCGAGAGCGGGGATGAACGGCGACGACTGGAGCCAGCCGCCGGAGGGCGTGGCGGAGATCATGTTGCCCCAACGGTCGACGATGTCGAGGTGGCAGGTGTCGCCGCGGGTCTCCCCCGTGCGGGAGACGGTGGGCTCGCCCGTTCCGCCGGCGGACGCGGGCGCGTCGCCCTCGACCACGAGCGGCGGCTGGAAGGGCGCCACGCCGTCGATGCGTCCGGGCCGCAGCTCGTGCGACGCCTCGTCCGTGATGAGCGCGCGCCGCTCGGCCGCGTACTCGGCCGACAGCAGCACGTCGAGGGGCGCGCCGCCCGGCACCGCGTCGCCGTAGTACGCCTCGCGGTCGGCCAGCGCCAGCTTCTGCGCCTCGATGATGCGGTGGATACCCGCCGCGGTCGCCGGGTCGATCTCCTCGTCCGAGTACCCGTCGAGGATCATGAGCGCCTGCAGCAGCGCCGGCCCCTGGCCCCAGGCGTCGGTCTTCCAGATGCGCAGGCCGCGGAACTCGATCGAGACGGCGTCCTCCCACGAGGCGCGGGAGGACGCGAGGTCCTCCGCGGCGAGGAGCCCGGAGTGGTCGGCGCCGGTGGAGTGCCGGTGCGGATCCTGCACGCTCGCGACCATCTCCTCGGCGACGAAGCCCTCCGCCCAGACCGTGCGCGCGGCCTCGATGCGGTCCTCGCGCGTCGCGTCCTGTCCCGCGGCGGCCGACGCCTCCGACAGGATCCGCTCCATGGCGGACGCCCACGCGGGGTTCCGCACGAGCGATCCGGCGGCGGGCGCCTCGCCGTCCGGCATCCAGAACCCGGCGGACGCCGACCAGTGCTCGCGGAACAGGTCGGCGACGCCCGCGATGGTGCGGCGCACGCTCTCGAGCACGGGGTGCCCGTCGCGCGCGTAGCCGATGGCGAACGCCCACACGTCGGCGAGCTCCCACGTGCCGTGGTCGCGCAGCAGGAGCAGCCACGCGTCCACCGCGGCGGGCACGGCGGCGGCCAGGGCGCCCGCGCCGGGCACGCGGTCGAGGCCCTCCTCGCGGAAGCGCTCGGGCGTCGCGGCGGCGGGCGCGGATCCCTGTCCCATGAGCAGCTTCGGCGCCGCCTCCCCCGCGACGTGCACCACGGCGGTCATGTCGCCGCCCGGCCCGTTGAGGTGCGGCTCGACGACGTGCAGCACGAACGCGCTGGCGACCGCCGCGTCGAAGGCGTTGCCGCCGCGCTCGAGCACGGCCTGTCCGGTGCCGGAGGCGAGCCAGTGGGTGGAGGCGCTCATGCCGAACGTGCCGCGGAGCGTGGGGCGGGTGGTGAAGGCGTCGGGGGCGCGGAACGTCACGGGGGTCCTTCCGGTGGGGGTCCCAGTCGACCACACGGATCGCGCGTCGGGGGAATGCCGACGTCCTCACGCTCGTTCACCGTTCGACCCGGGAGGCTCATGACTGACACCAGCGGCGTCGGATTCCGATCCGAGCGCGGCCCGATCCTCATCGCCCTGATGATGACGACGGGCCTCGTGGCCATCGACTCGACCATCCTCGCCACGGCGGTGCCGTCCATCGTGGACGACCTCGGCGGCTTCGCCTCGTTCCCGTGGCTGTTCTCCATCTACCTGCTCGCGCAGGCCGTGTCGGTGCCGCTGTACGCGAAGCTCGCCGACACCGTGGGCCGCAAGCCGATCATCCTCATCGGCATCGGGCTCTTCCTCGTGGGGTCCGTGCTGTGCGGCGTCGCGTGGAGCATGCCCGCCCTCATCGCGGCCCGCGCGATCCAGGGCCTCGGCGCGGGTGCGGTGGCGCCCATGGCCATCACGATCGCGGGCGACATCTACACGGTCGCCGAGCGCGCCAAGACCCAGGGCTACCTCGCGAGCGTCTGGGCGGTCTCCAGCGTGGTGGGCCCGACGCTCGGCGGCGTCTTCTCCGAGTTCACGACCTGGCGCTGGATCTTCTTCGTCAACGTGCCGCTGTGCCTCGTCGCCGGCTGGATGATCGTCCGCCGCTTCCACGAGTCCATCGAGCGCACGCGGCACCGCGTCGACTACGCCGGCGCCGCGCTGCTCACGGTGGGCCTCAGCCTCCTGATCCTCGCCGTGCTCGAGGGCGGCCAGGCATGGGCGTGGGACTCCGTGCCGAGCGTCGGCGCCTTCGCCGTCGGCGCCGTGTTGATCGTCGCGTTCCTGCTGGTCGAGCGCCGGGCCGCCGAGCCCGTCCTCCCGCTCTGGGTGTTCTCCCGCCGCCTCCTCCTCACGACGACGCTCGTGTCGCTCGGCGTCGGCGCGATCCTCATCGGCCTCACCTCCTACGTGCCCACCTACCTCGAGGGCTCGATCGGCGTCACGCCGCTCGTCTCGGGCCTCGCGCTCGCGGCGCTCACGATCGGCTGGCCGATCTCCGCGTCGCTGTCGGGCCGCCTGTACCTCCGCATCGGCTTCCGCCGCACGGTGCTCATCGGCATGGCGCTCACGATCGTGGGCACCGGATCCATCGCGCTGCTCGCCGCGACGCCCACGCTCGCGGGGATCGCGGCCGGCTGCTTCGTGGTGGGCCTGGGGCTCGGCCTCGTCGCGACGCCCAGCCTCATCGGCGCCCAGTCGAGCGTCGGGTGGGGCGAGCGCGGCGTCGTCACGGGCGCGAACCTCTTCGCCCGCTCGATCGGCAGCGCGGTGGGCGTCGCCGTCTTCGGCGCGATCGCCAACGCGATCTTCGCCGCCTCGGACGGCGGCCAGCGGGATCCCGACGCCGTGATCGCCGCGTCCGGCGCCGTGTTCCTCGCGGTCGGCGTGTGCGCGCTCGCGACGGTCGCCGCGGGCCTGCTGATGCCGGAGTCGCGCGTCGAGGACACCGAGATCACGCGCGCCCAGCCCGTCGTCGGCTGACCCGCTTCACCTCCCGCCCGATTCGCGGGAATGCCGATCCCACCCCTACAGTTGACCCAGATGCATACGTTCGCATGGATAGGGAAGCAGGGCAGCATGGCGCAGGAGATCGAGCTCGGACTGGACACGTTCGGCGACGTCACGGTCGGACCGGACGGCCGCGAGCTGCCCTACGCCGAGGTGATCCGCAACGTGGTCGCCGAGGGCGTCCTCGCCGACCAGGTCGGCATCGACTTCATCGGCCTGGGCGAGCACCACCGCGACGACTACGCGATCTCCTCCCCCGAGGTCGCGCTCGCCGCCATCGCCGCGAGGACGGAGCGCATCCGCCTCGGATCCGCCGTCACGGTCCTCAGCTCCGACGACCCGGTGCGCGTCTTCCAGCGCTTCGCCACGCTCGACGCCGTGTCGGACGGCCGCGCGGAGGTCATCCTCGGCCGCGGCTCGTTCACCGAGTCGTTCCCGCTGTTCGGCTACGAGCTGAGCGACTACGAGCGCCTCTTCGAGGAGAAGCTCGGCCTGTTCGCCGAGCTGGTGAAGGAGACGCCCGTCACCTGGAGCGGCTCGACGCGCGCCGGCCTCACGGAGCACGACGTGTTCCCGAAGACCGCGAACGGGATAAAGACCTGGGTCGGCGTCGGCGGCAGCCCCGAGTCGGTCGTGCGCGCCGCGCGTCACGGCTTCCCGCTCATGCTCGCGATCATCGGCGGCGAGCCGCACCGCTTCGCGCCCTACGCCGACCTGTTCGCGCGCGCCCTCGACCAGCTCGAGCAGCCGCGCCTGCCCGTCGGGATCCACTCGCCCGGCTACGTCGGCGAGACCGACGCCGAGGCCCGCGAGGCCTTCTTCCCCGACTACCAGGTGATGCACGCCCGCATCGGCAAGGACCGCGGCTGGCCGCCCCTCGCCCGCGCGTCGTACGAGCAGGAGATCGAGCACGGGTCGCTGTACGTGGGATCCCCCGAGACGGTCGCCCGCAAGATCGCCGCGACGCTCAAGGCCGTCGGCGCCACGCGCTTCGACCTCAAGTACAGCGCGGGCCCGTTCTCGCACGAGCGCATGATGGGCGGCATCGAGCGCTACGGCTCGATCGTGGCGCCGATGGTGCGCGACATCCTGGCCTGATCGGCCTCGTCCGCCCCGTCCTCCTCGTCCGCGGCGCGTAGACGTGGGGGCGGTTGGTGGAGGGCGTCGCCCGCGCGGGATATCCTGCGAACGTCCCCGCTCGGGGGCATCGCGACGGATGGGACGGGCTGCGATGACCGGCGCTCCGCCCCCCTCCGCCGACGCGGGTCGCGCCGCCGACCCGGATCGCGCCGCCGACCAGGGTCGCGCCGCCGACGCGCGCACCCGACGGGACGGATCGTCCGGCGCCTCGGGGCTGTCCGCGGGCCCGCTCGCGTCGCTCCGGTCCGCCACGCTCGGGCGGCTGCAGTACCGCGTGCTCTACCGCGAGATGCGCCGCGCGACGTTCCCCCGCGACTCCCCCACCGGGTCGCTGCCGGGCCCGGATCCCTACGGCCTCGCGGTCGTGGGCGAGGGCACGGCCGTCGGCTACCAGACCGTGTCGCACGACCTGGGCGTCGCCGGCCAGGTGGCGCACAAGCTCGCCGTGCGCACCGGCCGCGGCGTGTTCTGGTCCGTCCAGTCGTTCCCCGACTTCACCGTGCGCTCCTGGCGCGCGGGCCTCGACGCGTTCCCGGCCTGGGCGAGCACCGACGTCGCGGTGCTCGCGCTCGGCATCGGCGACGCCATCCGCTTCACGCCCACGCCGCTCTGGGAGTCGCTGCTCCGCGCGTGCATCGTCGAGATGCAGGCGCGGATGCCCGCGGGCGCCCTCGTGCTCGTGACGGAGGTCCCGCCGCTGGAGGTCTCGCCCGTCACGCCGGCGCTCATCGCCGGCCCGGTCGGCCGCCACGCCGACACCCTGAACCGCAGCACGCGCCGCGTGACGGAGGGCATCGACCGCGCCGCCAGCGTGCCGTTCCCGGCCTGGCGGATCCCCGAGTTCACGGCGCCGGACCCGGAGGACACCCTCTACGGGCGCGTCTACCGCGCGTGGGCGGAGCTCCTGGTCGACCGGATCGCGCCCGCGTGACGGCTCCCGGTTCCCTCGCCGACGGCTACGCGGCCGACGACATCCGCGCCGCCGAGGCGCCGCTGCTCGCGGCCGGGGCGCAGCTGATGCGGGTCGCCGCCGCCGGGCTCGCGCGCGCCTGCCGGACGGAGGCGCCCGCGGGCGCGGTGCTCGTGCTCGTCGGCGCGGGGAACAACGGCGGCGACGCCCTGCTCGCCGCCGCCGAGCTCGCCCGCGAGGGTCGCGAGGTGCGCGTCATCCGCACGGCGTCGCGCGTCCACGAGGGCGGCGCGGCCCGGGCCGCCGAGGCGGGCGTCCGCATCACCGCGTCGGACGACCTCGACGACGACGCGGTGGCGGCGCTCGGCCGCGCGTCCGCGCTCGTCGTCGACGGGATCCTCGGCATCGGCACGACCGCGAGCCCGGCCCTCCGCGGCGAGGCGCGGCGCGTGGTCGCCGCCCTGCTGCCGGTGGTGGCCGCCGACCACGGGCCGCGGGTCGTGGCGTGCGACATCCCGAGCGGCGTCGGCTGGGACGACGGCGCGGTCCCGGATCCGACCGTGCTGCCCGCCGACGTCACCGTCACGTTCGGCGCGGGCAAGGCCGGCCTCCTGCTCGGCCCCGGGCGCGCGCTCGCGGGCCGCGTGGTGCTCGTCGACGTGGGCCTCGACCTCTCCTCCACGTCCCCGCTGGTCCGCGCCGACGCCTGACGACGCGCCCGGGACGTCCCGTGTCCTCGATAGCGCCGACTTCATCCGACGCTCTCGCCGCGTCAGGGTGGATGCAGGCCGACCGGCCCGTCGAAGGGGGACGACACCATGCACGTGCACGCCAGGACTCGCCACGCACCACCTCGGGGGACGGCATGACCGCCCCGCTCGCGCTCGCCGTCGTGAACGCGGCGATCATGGCGGGCGTCGCGCTCGCGGGGGCGCGGACGCCGCGTTGGCTGCACGTGTCGTCGTGGCTGCTGCTCGCCTGGTCGCTCGTGGTGCTGGCGCTGCACCTCGTCGCCGAGGCGTGGGGCATCCCGTCGAACGCGCTCGCGATCGCGTTCCTCGTCTCCACCTGCCTGAACGCGAGCGCGCTGGCCCCGGTGATCATGCAGGGGCTCCTCGCGCGGCCGCCGCGCTCGCGCCGCCGGGTGACCCGCACGGAGTAGCGCGCCGGGGTCGCACGGTCCGGACGCGCGGATGGCCGCATCGCACGAGGCGATGCGGCCATCCGCATGTCGGGCCGGGTGCGGCCCGGGATCAGGCGGGCGTCACGTCGATGAGCACCTTGCCGGTCACGCCGTCCTCGACCGCCTGGTGGGCGTCCGCCGTGGCCTCGAGCGCGAAGCGGGTGATCGGCAGGCCCGCCTCCTCGCCGACGGGCAGGGCGCCGTCGATGAGCGCCAGGTGGATGTCCGCGCGAGCGGCGTCGAGCGCCTCCTGGCCCACCGTGTAGAGCAGCAGGAACTGGTAGCGCAGGTTCTTCACGAAGCTGTCGACGACGGGCAGCGTGACGGTGTCGCCGCCGTTGTTCGCGTACACCGCGACGGACGCGCGGTTCTTCGCCACCGCCTGGTTGAGCTCGGCGTTCTGCGCGGGCGCGACCTCCACGACCAGGTCGACGCCGTCGGGCGCGATGGACCGGATCTCCGCCACCGCGTCGCCGTGCTTGTAGTCCACGACGTGCTGCGCGCCGGCGGCCGTCGCGAGGGCGCCCTTCTCCGGCGAGCTGACCGTGGTGATCACGGTGGCGCCGGCCCAGCGCGCGAGCTGGATGGCCGCGTGGCCGACCGCGCCCGCGCCGCCGGCGACGAGCACGTGCTTCCCGGCGAGGGCGCCGGGCGCGAGGCGCGACGGGCCGTCCTCGGAGACGGTGAGGGCGCGGTGCGCGGTGACGGCCGGCACGCCGAGGCTCGCGCCGAGGTCGAAGGAGAGGCCGTCGGGCAGGGGCGCGACGCGGGCGACGGGCAGGACCGTCTTCTCCTGCGCGGTGCCGGTGGGGCGGCCGTGGGCGGCCAGCATGATCCAGACGCGGTCGCCGACGGCGAGGTCGGTGACGTCGGGGCCGACGGCGTCGATGACGCCCGCGCCGTCCTGGTTCGGGACGACCTCGGGGAACGGGAGCTCCTGGCCGGGCGATCCGCCGTCGCGCGACTTCCAGTCGGTGGGGTTCACGCCGGAGACGACGACGCGGACGCGCACCTCACCGGGGCCGGGGGCGGCCTCGTCGCGGTCGACGGGCTGCAGGACGTCGGGGGAACCGGTGCGGGTGTAGGTGATCGCTCTCATGCTGGGCTCAACGCCCCGGGCCGGTGCGGTGTTCCTGCCGTCAGCCCCCGAGCGTGTCGTGCGTGAACCGGCCGCCGAGGAGGGTGGCGGAGACGCGCATCGCCCGGAGGTCGTCGGGTGTCGTCGTGTCGGCGAGCGGATCCGCGTCCACGATCGCGAGGTCGGCCCGCTCCCCCGGCGCCACGCGCGTGCGCACGGAGGCGTCGAGCGCGGCGGCCCGGTCGATGGCCTGCTCGGGGTGCCACGGCTCGCGGCCGTCGCGGGCGCGGCCGACGGCGGCGGACATGGTGGCCCACGGATCCAGCGGCGCGACGGGCGCGTCGGAGCCGAGCGCGAGGCGCGTGCCCGCGGCGCGGAGGTCGGCGAGGGCGAAGGCGCGGCCCGTGCGGCCGGCCCAGTAGACGTCGGCGACGTCGCGGTCGTCCATCGCGTGCTCGGGCTGCACGCTCGCGACGACGCCGAGCGCGGCGAACCGGGCGACGTCCTCGCGCGTGAGCAGCTGGGCGTGCTCGATGGATCCCGCGATGCCGTCCGCGTCGCGGTGCGCGCCCCGGGTCTCCCGCTCGAGGGCGGCGAACGCGTCGAGGGCGAGCCGGTTGGCGTGGTCGCCGATGGCGTGGATCGCGGGTCGCAGCCCCTGGCGCACGGCCCGCGACATCAGCCCGCGCAGCTCCTCCGGCGGCACCGAGAGCGTGCCGCACGCGCCGCCGTGCGCTCCGCCGCCCTGGCCGTCGACGTCGGGGTACGGGTCGAAGCAGTACGCGGTGCGGGTGTTGAGGGATCCGTCGGTGACGACCTTCGCGGGCCCCACGCGCACGAGGCCGCCGGTGCCGTCGAGCAGGTCGCCGGTCCGGAGGCCCTCGGCGCGCGCCCGGTCGAGGTGCTGCGGCCAGACGCCGCACTCCACCCGGAGCGCGTCGTGGCCGAGGGCGGCGAGCCGGCGCCAGCGCTCGGGGTTCCAGTCGATCTCGAGGTCGACCACGCCGACGACCCCGCGGCGGGCGGCGTCGCGCGCGACCCGCACGGCCCGCGCGTCGAGCGACGACGCGTCGCCCTCCTCCACGCGGTACATGAAGTCGAAGCAGTCGTCCTCGCGCAGGAGGCCGGTGGGGTGGTCGCCGTAGCCGTGCGGCGCGAGGGCCGCGGAGCTCGCCCAGCAGCAGTGCAGGTCGCCGCTGACGAGGAGCACCGGGGTGTCGCCCGCGACCGCGTCGAGGAGGTCCTTCGTGGGGAGGTCGGGCCAGAGGCCGTCGCGGAAGCCGTAGCCGACGAGCGCCTCGGGAGCGCCGGCGGCGTCGCGGGTCACGGTGCCGGAGGAGGCGGCCTCGCGCGCCCGGAGCGCGTCCCGCACGAGCGCGACCGCCTCCGCGGCGGACGCGACGCGGGAGAGGTCGAGACGGCGCGACACCTTGGTCCACTGCGTGAAGTGCACGTGGTTGTCCCAGAGTCCCGGGATGACGTACCGGCCGTCGAGGGCGCGCGTCTCGGCGCCGGCGGCGTCGGCGGATCCCGCGGGCCCGACGGACGCGATCGCCCCGTCGCGCACGAGCACGTCGACGGGCGCGGCGGATCCGGGCAGGCGTCCGCCCGCGAGCAGCAGCGCGGTCACTCGGGTCCGCCGGCGGTCGTGGTGTCCGCGCGCGCCGCTGCCCGCCGCATCTCCGCGGCGAGCGCCGCGTTCGGGTACTCCGCGCCGTGCTCCAGCGCGTCGAGCACGCGCTCGACGACGTGCGGCGGCTTGTTCTGGCTGAGCTTCGCCTTGGCGACGAAGTGCGTCACGACGAGCCGGAGGCCCACGGTGCCCGCGCTGATCCGGGCGGCGTACGCCGCGTCGGCCGCCGTGCCCTCCATGCGACGCGGCTCCGGCATGCGGTCCTCGAAGCGGTCCACCAGCTGCCCGAGCACGCGCAGGTTCTCCTCGGGGCCCAGGATCTCGACCCGGCAGGTCAGGTGCGCGCTGATGTGGTTCCAGGTGGGCACGGCCGGATCGGCGTCGTACCAGCCGGGCGAGACGTAGCCGTGCGGGCCCTGCACGATGACGAGCACCTCGCCGTCGGCGCCGTCGCGCTGGCCGAGCTCGTGGATCCGCTCGTCCGGGCGGCCGACGTGGGTGAGGAGCACGAGGCCGTCGCGGTCGGGATCCAGCAGCACCGGGTAGTGCGAGGCGACGAGCCCCGCGCCCGTGCCGCTCACGATCGTGGCCCACGGGTTCTCGTCGACGAGGCGGCGGATCTCGCCCTCGTCCTCGAGCGCGAACGACGGGTTCTCCCTCACCGGGCGGCCCGCCGCGGCTCGAGGGCGGACGGGGACGCGAGGGGCATGACGGGATGCTACCGGCCGCCGGGCCCGCATCCGGTCCGCGCCGGGCGGGTCGCCGACGCGGCCCTGACGGCGTGCGTCAGCGGGCCCGCAAGCCCGGGAACTGGTCGTCCCGCCACTCCCCGTCGAGCCGCTCGCCGGCGTCCGCCGCCGCCACTTCGCGCTGGCGCAGCTCGACCCGGCGGATCTTCCCCGACGCGGTCTTCGGCAGCTCGCCGAACTCCACCCGCCGCACGCGCATGAACGCGGGGCAGCGCTCGCGCGCGTGCCTGAGCACGGCGAGCGCGGTGCCCTCGTCGGGCTCCCACCCGGCGGCGAGGTGCACGTACGCCTTCGCGACGTTGAGCCGCACGGGATCCGGCGCGCCCACGACCGCGGCCTCCGCGACCGCGGGGTGCTCGATCAGCACGCTCTCGACCTCGAACGGCGAGATCTTGTAGTCCGAGGACTTGAAGATGTCGTCGGTGCGGCCGACGAAGGTGATGGATCCGTCGGCGTCGCGCCGCGCGACGTCGCCCGTGTGGAAGAACCCGTCCCGCAGGGACTCCGCCGTGCGCGCCTCGTCGCCGAGGTAGCCGGCCATCAGGTTCACGGGCCGGGTGGTGAGGTCGAGGCAGATCTCGCCCTCGTCGGCGGGCTCGCCGGTCACGGGATCCACGAGCACGAGGTCGACGCCCGGCAGCGCGGTGCCCATCGACCCCGGCACGACGGCGTCGCCGGGCGCGTTCGCGACGATGGCGGTGGTCTCCGTCTGGCCGTAGCCGTCGCGGATCACGAGCCCCCACCACTCCTCGATGCGCGCGATGACCTCGGGGTTGAGCGGCTCGCCCGCGGACATGATCTCGCGCAGCCTCCCCGGCCGCTCCCGGATCCCGGCCTGGATGAGCATGCGCCACACGGTCGGCGGCGCGCAGAACGTGGTGACCTCCGCGCGGGCGAGCTGCTCCACGAGCACGTGAGCGTCGAACCGCGCGTAGTCGTGCACGAAGACGGTGGCCTCGGCGATCCACGGGGCGAAGAAGCAGCTCCACGCGTGCTTGCCCCAGCCGGGCGAGCTGATGGCGAGGTGCACGTCGCCCGGCTGGAGGCCCAGCCAGTAGGTGGTCGTCAGATGCCCGACCGGGTACGACGTGTGGGTGTGCACGACCATCTTCGGCTTGCTCGTGGTGCCCGAGGTGAAGTAGACGAGCGCGGGATCCGTGGACGCGACCTCGACGCCCACCCGGTCGGCGGGCGCGTGGTCGGCGTCGCGGTAGTCGGTCCAGCCGTCCGCCGCGGGTGCGTCGTCGGTCGCGCCGATCGCGATGCGCAGGAAGCCGCCCGGCACCTCGTCGAGCACGTCCGTGTGCGCGGCGTCGGCGATCACGGCGCGCACGCCCGCGCGCTCCACCCGGTCGGCGAGGTCCGCGGATCCGAGCACGGTCGAGGTGGGCAGGATCACGGCGCCCGCCTTCATGATCGCGAGCATCGTCTCCCACAGCTCCACCCGGTTGCCCAGCATGAGCATCACGTGGTCGCCCTTCCGCACGCCGAGCCCGACGAGCCAGGTGGCGACGCGGTCGGAGCGCGTGGCCATCTCGTCGAAGGTCACGCTCCGCTCGGAGCCGTCGCCCGCCACGACCCGCAGCGCGACGCGGTCGTTCCCCCGGGCGATCCCATCGAACCAGTCGACGGCCCAGTTGAAGGCGTCGCCGACGTCCGGCCACCGGAAGCGCTCCACCGCAGATGTCCGGTCGGTGCGCATCTCCTGGAGGAGGTCACGGGCGGCGCGGTAGGAGGAGTTGGCTGGGGTCATGGGTCCATCCTGCTGCCCGCGCCGCGGTGTCGGGCACAGGGGATCCGGAGACCGCACCGCACGACCGTCGGCTCCGAAGCATTTCTGTAGTGCACGAACTCATCACTGAGGGAAGGACGACCGCATGACCGAGATCACCGCCCACCACGGGCTCCTGAAGGACACCAACCTGCACGTCGACGACACCGGGGGCTCCGGCCGACCCGTGGTCCTCATCCACGGCTGGCCGCTCTCCGGCGAGTCCTGGAAGAAGCAGGTCCCCGCGTTCGAGGCCGCCGGCTACCGGGTCATCACGTACGACCGCCGCGGCTTCGGCCGCAGCGACAAGCCGCTCACGGGCTACGACTACGACACGTTCGCGTCGGACCTCGACGCCGTGCTCACCGAGCTCGACCTCCGCGACGTGACCCTCGTCGGGTTCTCGATGGGCGGCGGCGAGATCGCCCGCTACATCGGCACCCGCGGCGAGGAGCGCCTGCACAGCGTCGTCTTCGCGTCCGCCGTGCCGCCGTACCTGGAGAAGACCGACGACAACCCCGACGGCCCGCTCACCAAGGACGCCGCCGCGGAGATGACCGCCGGCCTCACCAAGGACGAGGACTCCTTCTACGACGAGTTCACGACCGGCTTCTACTCCGCGAACGGCGTCCTCAAGGTCACCGAGGCGGAGCGCCAGGAGGCGATCGCGCTCGCGCACCAGTCGAAGAAGCACGCGGCGCTCGCGTCGATGGCCGCGTTCGCGACCACGGACTTCCGCGACGACCTCACGAAGGTCACCGTGCCGACGCTCGTCATCCACGGCGACAGCGACGCGACCGTGCCGTTCGAGGGGTCCGGCGAGCGCACGCACCGCGCCATCGCGGGCTCCGAGCTGCACGTCGTGAAGGACGCCCCGCACGGCGTCACGGTCAGCCACCCCGAGGAGTGGAACCAGGCCGTGCTGGAGTTCCTGAAGAAGTAGGACCCACCACCACGCCGCGGGGGCGCTGATCCGATCCGGGTCAGCGCCCCTGCGTGCGCTTGTACGGCTTCGGCTGGCCCTTGACCACGGGCGCGCGGCCCTGGCCCTTGGAGGCCTTCGCCTTGCCGCCGGCCGGCGGCTTCGGGGCCTCGGGCGGGGTGGACGGCTTCGCCAGCTCCTCGAGGGCCTCCTCGTACGCGAGGCGGCCGGTCTTCGTCAGGCGCGTCTCGGTGCTCTGCGGGTCGAACACGGCCTTGCCGTAGTGCTCCTCGATCGCGCGGATGGAGGAGGCGAGCTTCGCGCGCGAGATGCCGAGCTGATCCGCCGCCTTCGGCAGGTGCAGCACCTCGGCCGCGACCACGAAGTGACGCTGGTGGCTGATCTTCACGAACGGGTGCCTCTCGTCGCGGCGGATGCCGGAGGACCCACGGTACAGGGCGGGTGCGGTCGTCCCGGGCGCGGCCGGTAGCGTCGAGCCGGGCGGACGACCCGGACGGAGGCGCGGCATGGCGGGACTCGAGGTCGTGGCGGCCGTGATGGTCCAGGACGGACGCGCGCTCGCCTGCCGCCGCGCGGCCCACAAGCCGGGCCCGGGGACATGGGAGTTCCCGGGAGGCAAGGTCGAGGCCGGCGAGCGGCCCGAGGCGGCGCTCGCGCGCGAGATCCGCGAGGAGCTCGGCGTCGACGTGACGGTCGGCGCGCTCGTCGACCGCTCCGAGGTGCCCGTGGGCGACCGCGTCATCGACCTCGCCTGCTACCTGGTGGATCCCGTCGGCGCGCTGCCCACGTCGAGCACCGACCACGACGAGCTGCGCTGGGTGCCGCTCGCCGACCTCGGAGAGCTCGACTGGTCCGCGCCGGACCTGCCCGCGGTGCGCCGGCTGGTGCTCCGGGCGCAGCACCCGGATGCTGACTGGGTGATCGACGTGGCCGGTCCGCCCCCGGTCCGCGACCCCGCCCGGGAGGCGCACGCCGCGCGCCTCAGCGAGCTGTCGGCCGGGCACGTGCGCGCCGTCTCGGATCTCCGCGAGGGCGTGCGCGCCGCCCACGCCGCCGGGCTCGACGAGCACCGGATCGCGGCATCGGCGGGGCTGTCACTGGAGGACGTGCGCGCGCTCCTCGGCTGAGCCCGACCGCGGCGATCGCGTCGGACGCACGCGAGCCCGCACCGCATCGCAGGCGCCGATCATCCCCAGGTTCCGCGGCTGGGGACGACCGGACCGCATCCTGCGGCGCGTGCCCCTAACGTCCAGCAGCACCCTGCCTGCGGCGACCGCCCGGGCTCCCGCACACCACGAAGAGAGAGATGACCCATGTCCGTCATGTCCCCCCAGCTCCGCCGCCCCGCGGCCGTCGCCGCCCTCGCGCTCGTCGCGACGCTCGCGATCCCCACCGCCGCGCAGGCCTCCGCGCCCGTCCACCACCGGGCCGCCACGCACACCAGCGCCGCAGCCCACCACCACGCTCCGTTCGCTGTGCGCACCACGGTGGTCCTTCGGACGGCCGTCACGAAGTTCGGCGGCGGCGTCATCTACGCGCCCCAGGACACCGGCAAGCCCGTCCTCGGCGCCGTCGTCATCACGCCCGGCTTCACGGACACGAACGCCAACGAGAAGGAGATGGCCGAGCTCGTCGCCTCCCAGGGCTTCGTGGCCTTCGCCATCGACACGCTGACGACCGACGACCTCCCCGACCTGCGCGCCGCCCAGATGCTCGCGGCGGCCGACTACCTCACCGGCCAGAGCGCGGTGAGGTCCGAGGTCTCCCAGGACGACGTGGGCCTCATCGGCTACTCGTTCGGCGGCGGCGGCACGATGCAGGCCGCCCAGTCGCGCCCGTCCATCAAGGCCGCGATCGGGCTCATGCCGTTCGACTTCCCGCCCGCGACCGACCCGAACGCGATGTACCCGTCGTACCCGAAGATGACGACCCCGACCCTCGTCATCACCGGCCAGAAGGACGACGTCGCCGACCCGAAGGACTTCGGCAAGCCCGCGTACGACTCCATCCCCGCCGGCACGCCGAAGCAGTACCTGGAGCTGGCGGGCATCGGCCACGAGGGCGGCCAGCACGTGCCGAGCGCCACGATCCGGAACGCCGTCACGGCGTTCCTCAAGCGCTACCTCGACGGCAACAGCGCGTACGCGAAGTTCATCTGCCCGGCCCCGAAGGTCGGCGGCCCCATCAGCGCGTCGCTGAGCTCCTGCCCCAAGGGCTGACCCGTCCGCTCGACCCGCGCGGCGTCCGATCCTCCCGGGTCGGGCGCCGCGCGGGCGTGTCCCCCGAGTCCCGCCTAGTGTGGGAGCGATCCACCATCCGCCCCCGCCGCGCGCGGGCCGGCAACCGAACGGAGCGCTGATCGCGCTGAGCACCACCCCGCCTCCCGCGGATCCACGCCGCCCCCGCCGGGACCCCGGTGCCGCCCGTCCGCCGCGCCAGCGCCGCCGCCGCGTCAACCCGCAGGAGATGCGCGACGTCCGCGCGCGCCTCCGCGGCACCATCTACGAGGGCACCGAACCCGCGCACGGCCGCCTCGGCGACCTCTACTCGCCGCGCCAGATCGTCGACTTCTGCCTCGACCTCGGCGAGGTGATGCTCGCCTCCGGCGCCGACGTGCGGGCGGTCGAGATCGCCATCGTCGCCGTCAGCACGAAGTGGAACCTCGCGCCGCTCGAGCTCGACATCACGGGCACGGCCATCACCATCCAGTACGCGCCGCACGAGGGTCCCCCGCTCGTGAAGCTGCGCGTCGTCACCGCCGAGGGCAGCGACCTGCACCGGCTCTCGCTCGTGTACCAGATCGTCGACGAGCTGCTCCACGACGACCGCGACATGACGAGCGCCGTCGACGGCCTCGTCGAGGTGCTCAAGTCGCCGCCGCGCTGGCCGTCGTGGATCACCGACGCGGCCATGGGCCTCTTCGGCGTCTCCGTCTCGCTGCAGGCCGGCGGCTCCCTCGCGGGCGCGATCGGCGCGTTCCTGCTCATGATCGGCGTGATGGTGGTCGGTCGGCAGCTGTCGCGCCGCGGCATCCCGCCGTTCTTCGTCGTCGCCGTGCAGTCGGCGGCCGTCGCCGCGCTCGGCACGCTCGCGATCTGGTCGGGCGTCCTGCCGGCCGGCAGCGCCGCCGCCATGGTCGCGGCGGTGGTGGTGCTGATCCTCCCCCACGTGACGATCGTCACCTGGGCGCAGGACGCCATCTCGGGCTTCCGCGCCATGGCGCTGTCGCGGGCCATGATCATCGTGCTCATCGTCGCGGGCATCGCGGTCGGCATCCCGGGCGGCCTGGCGCTGACCGCGGGCGTGGACATCGAGGTGGATCCCACCGACATCACCCTCCGCGCGCTCCCCCTCTGGATGCTGCTCATCACCACGTTCTTCGCGGCCGGCGCCACCGGGATCACGCAGGGCGCCAACGCGCGCGTCATGCCCGTCGCCATCGGGGTCGCGCTCGTCGGCACGGTGTCGCTCTGGCTCCTCAAGGCCGCCGGCGTCCCGCTCCTGGCGGCGACGTTCCTCGTCGCGACCCTGCTGGGCGCCCTGGGGACGGTGGTCGCCGCGCGTGTCCGGGTGTCGGCCACGGCGATCGCGGTGCCCGCCTTCTGCGGATCCCTCCTCCCGTCGCTCGCGGTCGCGTCGGCGCTCCTCAACTCGATGGCCGGTACCTCGGGCGCGACGGGCGCGTTCGTCGGCGCGATGGCCACCACCCTCGCGATCGGCGCGGGCCTGGTGCTCGGCAGCCTCCTCGCGACACCGCAGGCCCGCCGTCACCTCCGCCGCCGCTCCAAGCGCGTGGTGGTGCAGTCGGTGCGGATGGACACCACGCCCATCGGGATCATCCGCGACCCGGCGCTGCTGGATCCGGCGCCCGCCCCCTCGCCCGGCGGCATGACGGACGGCGCCTGACGGCGACCGGGACGTGACCACGGCCGGCGCCGACGCCGCTGAGGGCCGGGCATAGCCTGGAGGGACCCGTCCCCACGAGGGACCCCACCCACCCGCGAGGAGGATCCCCCATGGACGTGCACCCCGGAGTCACCCTGCTGGACGACGACGTGCGGGACGCGCACGAGCTGTTCCGCTCGCTGCACGCGCACCCCGAGCTCTCGATGCAGGAGCACGCGACCGCCGCCGCGATCGAGGCGTACCTGGAGGCGATCGGCGCCGAGACGAGCCGCTGCGGCGGCACCGGCGTCGTCGGGATCCTCCGCAACGGCGACGGCCCGGTCGTCGCGTTCCGGGCCGACACCGACGGCCTCCCCATCCTCGAGGAGACCGGCCTCGCGCATGCTAGCCGCGACACGGGCATCGACCCGTCGGGCACGGAGGTGCCGACGATGCACGGCTGCGGCCACGACTTCCACGTGGCCGCCGCGCTCACCACCGCGCAGGCGCTCGCCGCCAACCGCGACGCGTGGGCCGGCACGGTCGTGTTCGTCTTCCAGCCCGGCGAGGAGACCGGCGAGGGCGCCCGCGCGATGCTCGCCGACGGCCTCTGGGAGCGCGCTCCCCGCCCCGAGGTGATCCTCGGCCAGCACGTCTTCCCGCTCCCCGTCGGCGTGGTCGCCACGCGCGAGGGGGCCTTCATGAGCATGTCCGACTCGTGGCGGGTGACCGTCAAGGGCCGCGGCGCGCACGGCTCGCAGCCGCACAACTCCATCGACCCGATCGTCGCGGCCAGCGCCATCGTGCTGCGCCTGCAGACCGTGGTCGCCCGGGAGATCGACCCGCAGGCCGCGGCCGTCGTGACCGTCGGCACGTTCCAGGCGGGCACGAAGGAGAACATCATCCCCGAGCACGCGGTGCTCGGCCTCAGCATCCGGACCTTCGACCCGGCCGTGCGCGACCGCGTGCTCCCGGCGGTGCGGCGGATCATCCTGGCCGAGGCCGCCGCGAGCGGGGCGCCCGAGCCGGAGATCGAGGAGATCATCTCGTTCCCGCTGAACCGCAACGACCCGGAGGCCACGCGCGGCGTCGTCGCGGCGCTCACGGCGCAGCTCGGCGCCGACCGGGTCGTCGTGTCGCCGCCCATCATGGGCAGCGAGGACTTCGGGATCCTCGGCGAGGCGATCGGCGTGCCCACCGTGTACTGGGCCTTCGGCGGCGTCGAGCCGGAGGCGTTCGGCGGCGAGACCCCGCCGCCCGGCAACCACACCCCGCAGTTCGCGCCGACGATGGAGGGCACCATCGAGACGGGCGTCAGGGCCGCGACGGCCGCCATCCTCTCGCGCGTCGGCGTCACGCGGGCGTAGGGGGCGCCGGACACGCTGATCGCCGGGGCCGTCGTCCTCCCGGTGCTCGGCGCGATCGCCGGGTACGGCGCGGTCAGCGGCGGGCGCGCCTGTTCCGCCAGGCCGACCAGGCGCCCGTGGACCAGAGCGCCCAGATCACGAGGAGCGGCTGGAACACGAGCCGGATGGCGCGCGCCGCGTCGGTCTCCAGGCCGAACGCGGGCGTGCGCGTGACGAGCTGCGAGATGTTGCCCGGGAAGATCGCGACGAAGAACGCCGCCACCACGAGCCCGACCCACACGCGCCAGCGGCCGAGCAGCACGAGCGACAGGCCGAGCAGGATCTCCACCACGCCCGACGCGAGCACCACGAAGTCGGGATCCATCGGCAGCCAGGTCGGCACCTGCGCCTGGAACGACTGCCGTGCGACCGTGAGGTGGCCCGTGCCCGCCATGACCAGCACGACGCCGAGGAGGATCCGGGCCAGGGTGCGCGGGATCGAGCGGCGGCCGCCGTCCGGGGCGATGCGCCGATCCGCCTCCCGCTCGTCGGCGGACGTCGGGCGGGGTGCGGGGCGCGAGGTCATGCCCCCAGTCTGACCGGCCGCGGATGTGCGCGCGGCTGTTCGCCGTCCGCTCGCGGCGGCGCGCCCCGCGGTTACCGTCGGGGACCCGCCCCGCCCTCCCGGCGGGCGGTTCCCCCCGATGGAAAGGCCGTCCATGACGCATCCGCACCGCTCCGCCGCGCGCCTGATCGCCCGCGCCCTCCTGCACCGTCCGGCCCTCGGCGCCGCCGCGGGCCTCGCCGGCCTGCTCGCCCTCACGGCCGTGTCGCCGGCGGCCGCGGCGACGACCGACGACGGGACCCCAGCGCCCACGACCGTGACCCGATCCGCTGCGGACGCGGCCGACGCCGTCGCCTTCTGGACCCCGGAGCGGCTCGCGGGAGCGGCGTCCCCGGTGCTCACGCGGGCCACCGGCACGCCGGGCACCGTCGACGACGTGCCCTCCGCGGACGAGCTCACCACGTCGGCGGCCCGCGAGCAGCGCCGCGCCCGCCCCGTGATCCCGGTCGCCCAGGAGGTGGATCCGGTGCCGCACATCGGCGTGGTCGCCTACGTCGTCGACGGGAAGGAGATGAGCTGCACGGACAACGCCGTCGAGTCCGCGAACGGCCTCACGGTCGCCACCGCGGGCCACTGCGCCTTCCCGGGAAAGGACCCGTCGAAGATGGTCTTCGTGCCCGGCTACGTGAAGGGCCAGCCGTACACCGTGTGGCCGGTCACCTCGGTGACGCTGCCGGCCGGCTGGCGCGAGACGCTGGATCCGGCGCGCGACACCGCGTTCCTCACGGTCGGCAGCCCCGACGGGCGCACGCTCACCGAGGCGGTCGGCGCCTCCCCCGTGGAGTTCCACCAGCCGCGCACGCACTACACGACGGTCATCGGCTACCCCGCCGTGGGCCGGTTCACGGGTGACGCGCCCTTCCTCTGCAGCGGATTCGCGCGCGCCACGCACCTGGAGGGCCAGACCGGCCAGGAGCTCGACTGCGACATGAAGGAGGGCGCGTCCGGCGCGCCGTTCCTCGACGGGTCGGGTCCGGACGCCCGCCAGTACAGCGTGCTGTCCGGCGGACTCGACGAGGAGCCCCTCGTGGTCGCGCCCGTCTGGGACCGCGTCATCGAGGCGGCCTACCGCGTCGCCCAGTCGCGCGTCGGGTGATCCGCGTCGGGTCGCGCGCCGCGTCCGCCGAGGCGCGCGACCCGACGCCGTCCCGGCCGGAGACGTCGCGTGGCGTCAGCCGGACACCAGCACGGCGATCCAGCCCGCGACGAACAGCAGGATCGGCACGCCGAACGCGATGACGCCGCCGAGCGTCGGGGTCATCCGCAGCCGGCGCACCGACCGCGGCCGGGAGGCGCGCGCCGCGTCGGGCAGGCCCAGCGCCTCGACCACCGCGTCGAGGGCGGACGGGTCCTCGGGCCGCTCGATCGGATCCGCCCGCCAACGCTCCCACCGGTCGACCTTCGCCACGAGCGCGGTCGTCGCCTCGATCACGTCGCGCCAGCGCTCGGGGTCGCGCGTCACGACGTCGTCGAAGGAGGTGAGCAGCAGCCGGTCGCCGACGACCTCGACGTCGAGGCCGCGCACGCGGTCGATGAGCAGGGCGAGGATGTCGGGCGTGAAGAGGTAGAGGGCGTCGCGCTCGCTGCCGGCCGGGCAGTACAGCGCGTAGTGGCGGTCGAAGTCGCCCTCGAGCGCCAGGCGCTGCTCCCGCTCCGGCCGCGACATCATCGTCAGCGCGCGGCGGAGGATCCCCCGCCGGGCGATCACGCGGATGTGCGGCATCTCGTGCGCGAGCCGGATCATGGCGTAGCCGCCGAAGCGCGGCGCCCCCTCGCGCCGCCCAGCCGTGACGATCTCGTGGTTGCCGTACTCCACGCCGGGCGCCCGGGTCGGCCGCATCACGCGCGTGAGGTCGAAGTACCGGCGGGCGGATCCGAAGTGCCCGTCCGACATCGGCCCCGGAAGGTACGTCATGCCGTTCGCCTCGGCGAAGCGGACGAGCCGCAGGTGGGCGCGGTAGCCGCCGCGGCGCTCGTGCGAGCGGATCACCCAGCTGCCGAAGACGACCAGCATGATGAGGGGCACCGCGGCGATCAGGGCCTGCCACGACGCCTCGCTGGCGGCGTCGGGGGCACCCTCCTCCAGCGTCTCCGCCATGATCGACGCGAGCAGGACGACCATCAGGGCGCTCACCCCCGCGAGGGAGGTCATGAGCGCGGTGCGCGCCGTCACGCCGATCCCCTCCGCCTCCGGGTGCTCGCGCCGGAACTCCCGGCGGAAGGCGCGGAGGTCGCGTCGGCGGATGCGGTCGGTGAGCGGATCCGTGTCCAGCCGGGCCCGCGTGAGCGCGCGCCTGCGGCTCACGGCAGCGTGGTGATCAGGAAGCCGAGGCCGAGGAAGACCGCGGCGAGCGCGATGAGCAGGAGGAGCCCGAGCGTCGGCCGCATCCGCAGGCGACGACCCGCGGCCGCCACGCCGCGCCGGCGACGACCCCGGCGCCGGGCCTTCCCGGGCTCCGGCACGGCGAGCGCCTCGTCGGACGCCGTGAGCACCGACGCCTCCTCGCCCTCGAGCGACCGCAGCCGGTCGTCGCGCCAGCGCTCCCAGCGGTCGACCTTCGCCATCAGGGCGGCGGTCGCGTCGATCACGTCGCGCCAGCGGTCGGGATCCAGCGTCACCATGTCGGCCGGCGAGCGCAGCAGCAGGCGATCGCCGCGGATCTCCACGTCGAAGCCGCGCACCCGGTCGACGAGCACGGCCATGACGTCCGGCGTGAAGAGGTAGAGGGCGTCGCGCTCGTAGCCGTCGGGGCAGTAGAGCGCGGCGTGCCGGTCGAAGTCGCCCTCGAGCTCGAGGCGCTGGGAGCGCGCGACGTCGATGGTCGGCGTCAGCTCGCGGCGCAGCCGCGTGCGGTTCGAGATCACCTGGATGTGCGGGAGCTCGCGGCGCAGGCCGATCATCGCGT
Organism: Clavibacter capsici; assembly: GCF_001280205.1. Lineage (NCBI taxonomy): Bacteria > Bacillati > Actinomycetota > Actinomycetes > Micrococcales > Microbacteriaceae > Clavibacter > Clavibacter capsici. The sequence continues at coordinate 2,014,844 of NZ_CP012573.1, forward strand.
AGCCGCCGTACTGGGTGATGCCGTGGAAGTTCGAGCCCTGGTTCAGCTCGTGGTTGCCGAACTCGACGGGGCGGGCGGTGCGCGGCCGCATGATCCGCGTGAGGTACATGCCGCGCGCCGCGAGCTCGCCCATGTGCGCGTCGGAGAGCGGGCCGGGCGTGTAGCTCAGGCCGTTGACCCGCCCGAAGCGCGTGAGGCGGTAGTGGGCGCGGATCGTGCTGCGGCGGCGGCGGGTGCGGATCAGGTACCAGACGAAGAAGACGCCCGCACCGAACAGGGGCATCGCGAACACGGCCATGCCGAGGGAGTCGCCGCGCGTCTGGGCGTCCTCGGCGATGATCGCGGAGACGCCGCCCCCGAGGAGCAGCAGGCCGCCGAGCGGGAGGGCGAACACGGCGGCGATGCCCATGCCGATCCGGCCGAGGAGGAAAAGCGGGGACACGAGCACCGGGAACCGCGCGCGGAACTCGCGGCGGAACCGACGGAGGTCCGCGCGGTCGATGCGGCCGGTCAGCGGCGTCGTGTCCAGCTGCGGTCGGCTGGGCGCGTGCGTCGTCATGGGTCCCCTCGTCCTCGCGGCGTCGCGGCCGCCCGTCCACCGTACCGAGGGCGGGAGCGGCGACCGGGCGCGTGGACGCCCCCAGCTCGGGCGGCACGGGCGGCACGGCCAGCCCGGGCGGCGCGCCGCGGCGGCTCAGCGCGGGAACGCCGTCGCGCCCACCTTCTCGTAAGCGGCCCACGCGTCGACCGGGCCGCGGCCCGCGACCGCGAACTCGCCGATCGCGCGCGCCTTGTAGATCGCCGGGTTGTGGCTCGCGACGACGCGGGCGTTCCGCCAGTGCCGGTCCAGCGCGCGCTCGCGGAACGTGGCGGACGCTCCCCCGACCTCGAACAGCAGTGTCGCCGCGGCGGGCACCTGGTCGACCGCGTGCACCTGCGCCTGGTAGACCGCGTTCTCCGCCGCGTCGAGCGTCGGCCGGTCGAGCGCCTCGCCCGGAGGGGCGGTCGCGACGGCCGCGTCGAGGCGGGCGGCCGCCGCGAGGGTGGCGGCGCGCACCGTGAAGGCGGTCGTGGAGATCCGGCCGACGACGTCGAGCACCTGCGGGTCGTCTCTGGGGAGCGCGGCGTTCGCGTGGATGTAGGTGCGCGTGCGGCTCCGCACGTACGCGACCGCGTCGCGCTCCACCTCCTCGGCGATCCCCGCCAGCACGGCCACGAGGTGCAGCTGGTAGAAGGCCTGGATGTGGCTCAGCGGCGCCTCGCGGTAGGCCGTGACGGTGACCGGATCCACCTCCACCCCCTCGAAGGTGGTGGTGCCGCTCGCGGTGAGGGTCTGGCCGAACGCGTCCCAGTCGTCGACCGCGGTGACGCCCGGCGCGTCGGTGGGGATCGCGAGGGTCACCCGCTCGACGCCGTCGGGGGCCCGGCGGCCGGCGGCGAGGTAGATCCAGTCGGAGTAGAGCGTGCCGGTGGAGTAGTACTTGGTGCCGTCGAGGAACCAGCGGCCGTCGCGCTCGGTGAGCGTCGTGGAGATGTCGGCGAGCGTGTTGCCGGTCTGCTCGCTCGTGGCGTTGCCGACGATGGCGCCGTCGGCGACGCGGCGGATCCACTCCGCGCGCGCCGGACCGGGCGGCCGGCGCAGCACGAGCTCGACGTAGCCGAAGTGGCCGCGGAGCAGGTGGCCGACGTTCGCGTCGGCGGCCGACAGCTCGACCACGAGCTCGACGAGCTGGGCCAGGGACGCGCCGCGGCCGCCGTCGGCGACGGGCAGGCGGATCGCGCCGAAGCGGGCCGCGCGGAGGAGCGCGACGGCGTCGAAGGCCAGCTGCCGGTCGCGCTCGCGGGCGACGGCGCCCGCGCGGATCCGGTCGAACAGCGGCAGGAACTCGGCCCGCAGGTCGGCGGTCGACGTGCCGGTCGCGGCCTCCGTCACGAGAACGCGCCCCGGTACGCCGCCGCCGGGTGCGACTCGGGCAGCCGGTCGCGACCCGTGAGCTTGTGCCGGAGCGTGCCCGGCTCGTACTCGCGCTGCTGCAGGCCGCGCTCCTGGAGCACGGGCGTGACGTGGTCGACGAAGTCCTCGTAGCTGCCGGGCAGGGTCCAGTTGATGACGTTGATCCCGTCGACGCCCGCCTCCTGCCAGCCCGCGAGCACGTCGGCGATCTGCTCGGGCGTGCCCACGACGCGGCCGCGCAGCTTCGCGGAGAGCCGCGCGAGGTCGGCGATGGTCGGCTCGCGGTCGGGCGACGCCTCGCGCAGCCAGTTGAGGTGGCTCTGCCCCGCCTGCGTCTCGACCTGGCTGAGCGGGGTGGCGGGATCGAGCTGCTCACCCGTCTTCGGGTCGAAGCCGAGGTTGGAGTGCAGGAGGAACCCGTCGGCGGAGAGGTACTCGTCGATCTCCGCCTCGTTGCGCTTCGCCTCCTCCTCCGTACTGCCCGTGATGAAGGACAGGCCGAGCCAGAACGAGAGGTCGTCCGCGCGTCGGCCGGTGTCCACGGCGAGCGCCCGGGTGTCCTCGATGAGGGCGCGGGTCTTCTCCGGGGTCGACGACAGGATGAACTGCGCCTCCGCGTTCCGGGCGGCGAAGCGGCGGCCGACGGGCGAGGATCCGGCCTGGAAGAGCACGGGCGTGCGCTGCGGCGACGGCGACGACAGGTGCGGGCCGGCGACCCTGTAGCGCGGCCCCTCGTGGTCGATGCGGTGGATCCTCGACGCGTCCGAGAACACCCCGCGCTCCTTGTCGCGCTGGAGCGCGTCGTCGTCCCACGAGCCCTCCCACAGCTTGTAGACGACGTCGAGGTACTCGTCCGCCCAGGCGTACCGGGCGTCGTGGTCCTCGAGGCCGTCGTGCCCGAAGTTGCGGGCGGCGCCGTCGAGCGCGCTCGTGACGACGTTCCAGGCGATGCGCCCCTTCGTGATGTGGTCGAGCGTGGAGACCTTGCGCGCGAAGTCGAAGGGGTGCGCCTGCAGCACCGAGCTCGTGAACGCGAAGCCCAGGTGCTCGGTGCTCACGGCGAGCGCGGAGATCAGCACGGACGGGTCGTTGCTCGGGAACTGGAGGCCCTCGCGCGCGTTGACGTCGTAGGCGCCGTCGCCCGGGCCGTAGAGGCCCACCACGTCGGCGAAGAACATCGCGTCGAAGCGGCCGCGCTCGAGGGTCCTCGCGAGGTCCACCCAGAGCTCGACGTCGTCGAACTCGTGCTGCCGGGCGGACGGGTGCCGCCACAGCCCGTGCTGGATGTGGCTGGCGGTGTTCATCACGAACGCGGCGAAGCGGAGCGGGGGCCGGGCGTCGGGCATGGGGGTCCTCTCGTCGGGGTCCCAGCGTCGCACGGGTGGGGAGAAGCGGTCCGGGCGGGCGTAGCGGTCCGTCACACGCGCGCTCGCGGACGGGCTGTGCAGGACCGGCCCGGCTGGCGCACGCCCATCGCTACGGTCGGCGCGAGACCCGGCGGACGCTCGTCGGCCCGGTCCCCCTCGGCACCCCCTCGCACCGCGCACCACCGGCACCGACGCCCGTCCGCGCCGCCTCCGCCCGCCCTCCGCGGCCCCGTCCGAAGGATCACCATGCCCTCCCACCCTGCCCGCACCGCACGCCGGTCCCTCGCCACCGTCGCCGCCCTCGGCCTCACGGCCTCCCTGCTCGGCGTCGCCTCGGCGGCCTCCGCGGCCTCGGTTGACGAGCGCTCCGCTCCCGCCGGTACGACGATCCCCGCGTCCGCACCCGTCGTCGGCTTCTCCGTGTCGAGCGCCGACGCCGCGGCCGCCGTCGCCCGCTGGACGCCGGAGCGCCGCGCCGCCGCGATCGACGCGGACCGCGACCCGGACGGCGCCGCCGGATCCGCCCCCGCCGACGACGCGCTCGCCGCGTCCGCCGCCTCCACGGTACCCGTCGCGGAGCAGGTGGATCCCGTGCCGCACATGGGCCGCCTCTTCGTCCACCGCGACGGCGAGGACTTCAGCTGCAGCGCCAACGTCGTCGAGTCGGCCAACCGGTCGACCATCGCCACCGCGGGCCACTGCCTCACCGTCCGCCAGGAGTTCTCGACCGACATGGTCTTCTACCCGCGCTACGAGGAGGGCTCGCCCTCCCTCGGCGCGTTCCCCGTGGTCGGCGGCAACGTCACGACCGGGTGGTACGAGCGGAACGACGACGACCAGGCCGAGGACACGAGCTTCCTCGCCGTCGCGCACGACGACGAGGGCGACGACGTCCAGAGCGTCGCGGGCGCGTCGCCCGTCCGCTTCTTCGCGCCGGCCGCGCAGGAGGTCAGCATGTACGGCTACCCCGCCGCGGGCCGGTTCGACGGCGGCGAGCTGGAGCGCTGCGCCGGCCTGGGCCACGTGTACACGGACATGCAGATCGACCTCGGCTGCGACATGACCGGCGGCGTCTCCGGCGGCCCGATCCTCGAGGGCGACGGCCCCGACGGCGCGCAGCTCGGCAACGTGGCCGAGCGGGCCCTCGACGGGATGCACAACATCGGGCCGGTCTGGCAGGACGCGGCGCAGTCGGCCTACGAGCTCACGGCCGCGATCTCCGTGTGATCCGGCGCGGGCCCGCCGTCCGCCGGCGCCGTTCCCGCACCCCATGACGCACCACCCGGGCGCGCACACCGTGGGCGCCCCGCACCGCTCCGACACGAACCGAGAGGATCCCCATGCCCCACCGCACCGCTCCCCCGCCCGCCGACGCCTCGCCGCCGTCTCCGCCGTCTGCCTCGGCGCCGCGCTCCTGGGCGCCGCGTCGTCGGCCACCGCCGCCGAGCGCCCGGAGGCCCCCGCCTCGGTGACGCTCGACGCCTCCTCCGCCACGGTCGGCATCCACGTCTCGAGCGCGGACGCCGCCGAGGCCGTCGACTTCTGGACCCCCGAGCGCCGCGCCGCCGCCATCGACGCGGACGCCCCCGCCCCCGCGGACGGCACGTCCGACTCGGGTGCGGTCGCCCCGGACGCCGTGGCGGACTCGGCGCACGCCACGCAGATCGAGCCGATCCCGCACATGGGCCGGATCTTCTACACGCAGGCCGGCAAGGGCTACGCCTGCTCGGCCAACGTCGTCGAGTCGGCGAACCGGTCGACCATCGCCACCGCCGGCCACTGCCTCACCCAGAAGCAGGTCTTCTCCGACCACATCGTCTTCTACCCGGCCTACGACCACGGCGAGTCGCAGTACGGGGCGTGGCCGGTCATCACCGGCTACGTGCCCTCCGGCTGGTACCAGCGGAACGACGACGACCAGGGCGACGACTCGAGCTTCATGGCCGTGAAGCGCGACGACTCCGGCCAGGACGTCCAGTCGGTGGTCGGCGCCTCGCCCGTGCTCTTCGACCAGCCGGGCGCGGAGCACGCGTCCGCGTACGGCTACCCGGCCGCCGGGCGCTTCGACGGCGAGTCGCTGCAGTGGTGCTCGGGTCAGGGCGAGGCCGTGTCGGCCGAGCAGATCGCGCTCCCCTGCGACATGAACGCCGGTACCTCGGGCGGACCCATCCTCGCGGGCGACTTCACCGACTCCCCGCAGTTCGGGAACGTCGCCGAGCGGTACGAGGACGACAGCCACGTGCTCGGCCCGGTGTGGAAGGACGTGGAGCACTCGGCCTACGACCTGACGGCGGCCGTCGCGAACTGACGCGGCGGGTCCGATGCGGAGGCGGTCGGCGGGCATCGTGCTCGCCGGCCGCCTCTCGCGTGTCCGGGCGCCTCTCGCGTGTCCCGCGCGCCTCGACGACGCCCGCCGGTGTGACGCTCCGTGACGGGCCCGCGTTACGCGGCGTGACCGCGGCTCTTCCCCGGGCGGGGGATCACGGGCCACGGTGGGCGGCACCCGAGCGGATCCCCGCTCGCGCCGCTCCCCCTGCACCGCAGCCGCACCGCTGGAGACCCCATGACCACCGCACCGCCCGCCGCATCCGCCGCATCCGCCGCGTCGACCACCCCGCCGCCCTCCGCGCCCTCCGCGCCTGAAGCCCCCGAGGCGCCCGCCGACGTGTCCCGCCGCCGACGCCGCGTGCTCACCGCGTCGTTCATCGGCACCACCGTCGAGTACTACGACTTCTACCTCTACGCCACCGCGTCCGCGCTCGTGTTCGGCAGCCAGTTCTTCCCGAACCAGACGCCCGCGGTCGGCCTCCTCTCGTCGTTCGCCGCGTACGGCGTGGGGTTCCTCGCCCGGCCCATCGGCGGGATCGTCGCCGGGCACCTCGGCGACCGGATCGGCCGCAAGCGCATGCTCGTCTACTCGCTCGTGCTGATGGGCGTCGCCTCGACCCTCATCGGCGTCCTGCCCACCTACGCGACCATCGGCCTCGCGAGCGTCGTCGGCCTCGTCTTCCTGCGGCTCGTGCAGGGCATCGCGGCGGGTGCCGAGTGGGGCGGATCCGCGCTGCTGTCCGTCGAGCACGCCCCCGCCCACCGCCGGGGCCTCTTCGGCGCGTTCACGCAGATGGGATCCGCGGGCGGCATGCTCCTCGCGACCGGCGTCTTCGCCGCCACGCGCTTCGGCCTCGGCGAGGAGGCGTTCCTCGCGTGGGGCTGGCGCCTGCCGTTCCTCCTCAGCGCCGTGCTCGTGGGCGTCGGCCTCGTGATCCGCCTCCGCGTGGAGGACGCCGCCGAGTTCCGCGACATCAAGGAGTCCGGGAAGGTCGAGCGCTTCCCGCTCGGGGTCGTGCTGCGGAGGCACCCGCGCGCCGTGCTGATCACCGCGGGCCTCCGCCTCGTGCAGCCCGCGCTCTACTCGATCCTCACGGTCTACACGCTCTCCTACCTCGCCCAGAAGCGGGGCGACTCGGGTGTCGCGCTCACCTCGGTGCTGATCGTCTCCGCGCTCAGCGTGCTCACCACTCCCCTGTGGGGCTGGATCTCCGACCGCGTCGGCCGCCGCCGCCTCACCATCGCGAGCGCCGCCGGCATCGGGATCCTCATCTGGCCGTTCTTCGCGTTCCTCGACTCCGGCCCGCTGCTGCTCCTGCCGCTCGTCTTCGCGCTCGGCATGAACGTCTTCCACGACTCGATCTACGGACCGCAGGCCGCGTGGTTCGCGGAGCAGTTCCCGACGGGGGTCCGCTACAGCGGCGTCTCGCTGGGGTACCAGGTCGGCAGCATCTTCTCCGTCGGGCTCACGCCGCTGCTCGCGGTGCTGTTCCTGCAGTGGGGCGGCGGATCCCCGTGGATCCTCTGCGCCTACATCGGCCTGTACGCGGTGCTGACGATCGCGGCGGCGCTCGCGGCGAAGGACCCGGCGCGGGAGGCGATCGCGGAGCGGCGCGCTGCCTCGGCCGCCGCCTCACCGGATGACGATGCGCCCGGATCCGTCGCGGTCGAGCTCCGGGAGCGGGAGCGCGCGACGGCGCGGTAGGCGCAGGTGGTGGAGGGGTGGGGCGGGCGCGCCCCACCCCTCGACGCGTCCCGGGTCGTCCGCGCTGACGGCCCGGTCCCGCGCTGGCGGCGCGTCCGCGGCGGACGGCACCCGTATGGTGGCGCCATGACCGCCACGCCGACCGTCCGCCCCGCCGTGCCCGCCGACGCCGAGGGCATCGCCAAGGTCCACATCCGCACCTGGCGCGAGACCTACGCGCACCTGCTGCCGGCGTCGTACCTCGACGGGCTCGACGTCGCGACGCGGGCCGAGGACTGGCGCCGGACGCTCACGGACGGATCCGCCGGGACCCCGCCCTTCGTCGCCCTCGATGACGACCGCATCGTCGGCTTCGCCCTCTCGGGTCCGGCCCGCGACGAGGATCCGCCCCGCCCCTTCCAGCTCTACGCGATCAACGTGGTCGCGTCCGCTCACGGCTCGGGCGCCGGCCAGGCCCTGTTCGACGCGGCCGTCGGCGACTCCCCCTCGTATCTCTGGGCCGCCGACGACAACCCGCGCGCGGAGGCCTTCTACCGGCGGAACGGGTTCGTGCGGGACGGCGGGGTGGAGCGGCGGATGTACCAGGGGGCGGAGATGGTCACGGTGCGGATGGTGCGGTGACGGTGGCCGGGTGACCGATGGGGGCCGTTCGGAACTCGATTACATCTTGTTCCAGTGGAAGTCGCCGTTGTCGTCGGCTCCCTTGCCGCCGCACTTGTAGCTGCGGCCGTTGGACGCCTGCGCGACGACCCCGACCTCGGACGGCGAGCAGTAGGTGCCCGGCCCGACGAGACGCGTCTGCGGAGCGGGTGCCGGAGCCGGAGCGGCGGGTGCCGGCGCAGGAGCCGCCGGAGCGGGGGCAGGGGCGGCGGGCCTAGGTGCCGGAGCGACGGGTGCCGGTGCGGGCGCAGGAGCGACCGTCGGCTCGACCGTGGGGGCCGGGACGGGCGCCAGCAGCGTGAGCGTGACGGTGGATCCGGTGTCGACGCGCGATCCCGGGGTCGGACTCTGCGACTTCACGGTCATGCCGTCGGTGGAGCTCGGCACTTCGCCCGACTCGAGCACGTACTGGACGACGTAGCCGGCCTCGCGGAGGAGCGAGCGGGCATCCGTGGCGCTCTTGGTGCTGACGTCCTCAACGACGTGGACGATCGGCGTGGGCGTCGCGGACGGCGTCGGCGTGGGACTGGGGGTCGGCGACGCGCTCGCGCTGATCGCCTCCGCCTGACTCGGACCAGGCGTCGAAGCGGCGACGGGGACGACGGCGCCCATGACCAGGAGGAGGATCGCCCCGGCCACGGTCGCGCTGCTGCGCGGGCGGGTGGCGAGGGCGGGGATCCAACTGCGGCGGCCGGTGAGCAGCGGGTACAGACCCGTCGCCAGGGCCACCAGGCCCAGGGAGATGAACATGCCGCCGAAGCCGCCCATGGCCGTGATGATGAGCACGGTCAGCGCGACGACGGACGTGACGACCCACGTCGTCGCGGGATGCCGGCTCGGCCGGGTGTCGGAGAGGACGGGTGCCACGGCTATCGGCGCGACCGGCGCCGCGATGGCCTTCCGAGCGGGCCGCGCGGGCGTCGCGACGGGCATCGCGACGGTCGCCGCCGCACGCTCGGCCTTCGCCCGGGCCGCTGCCTCGCGCTCCGCGGCCTTCGCCTGCATGGCCGCCTCGCGCTGCGCGACCTTCGCGGCCCGCTGCTGCTCGGCGACGGCGGCGCGCTCGGCCTGGACCCGCGCGGCCTCCGCGGCGCGAGCGGCCTTCGCCTGGTCGGCCTGCTGCGCGGCGGCGACGGCGGCCAGGGCGGCGGCGCTCGATGCCTCCGGCTGCGGCGCCGCGGGCTGGACCATCGGCGCGACATGCTGCGTCCACGCGGATCCGTCCCAGTAGCGGAGCTGGCCGGATCCGTCGGGGAACCAGCCGGCAGGAGCGGCGGAGGGGACGTCGGGCATGGTGCTCCTCGGGTGCGTGCCGCGACGAAGGGGTAGGCGGCAGGTGGCGTCATCGAGTGACGACGCCTGAGGCTATGAGCGCGCTCTCGCGGGCGTAAGCCCTCGCATGGGGGTGAATGGGCCCCCGGACCACTGGGATCCACCACTGGGGTGACGGGCCGCCTGCCCTCAGTCCTCCCGCTCGCCGATGGCCTGCACGGCGTCGGAGATGGATCCGCCGTGCCGCTTCCGATGCTCCTTCACGTCCGCGGCGGTGATCCCGTCGGGCAACCGGCCGATCCCGACGGGGTCCCCGAGGGTGGCCGGGCCCAGCAGGAACGTCGCGGCGAGCGACGCGAGCAGGAGCAGCGCGCCGATCGCCGTCTCCCCGCGCACCAGAACGCGATGGCCGCGACAGCAGCGGCGATGACCGCGATGGGGACGAGCAGGGATGGTCGCCTGCGGTCGCGAGTGGTGTCGCTGGGCCTCTCGATGTCCTCTTCCCCTTCGATCGTCACGTCCGAGGCCGGGCCGTCCCAGGATGCGAGCTACCGTACGGACCATCAAGCGCGCGCAGCCGTCCCACCGTGGCCACGATCTCGGCCGCCGCCTCCCCCGGGGGCACGTGCTCCCAGAAGCGGAGCACCGTCCACCCCAGATCGCGGAGCAGCGCGGTCACCTCCGCGTCGCGCTCGACGTTGCGTGCGAGCTTCGCGACCCAGTAGTCGGCGTTGGCCTTCGGCAGGTGCAGGTGATCCGGGCAGCTGTGCCAGAAGCACCCGTCGATGAACACGGCGATGCGCTGGCGGGGGAAGGCGATGTCCGCGCGGCTCCTCGACTCCTGCACCAGGCGGTGGTCGACGCGATACCTGAGACCCCGGGCGTGCAGGAGCCGCCGCACGAGGAGCTCGGGCCGTGTGTCCCGTCGCTTGTTCGCGCGCATGGTGCTGCGCGCCGAATCGGACGAGGCCCAGGACATGGTCGGAGGAGACCATGGACGACCGACATCGGTCGGATATGACGAATGCCCCGGCCGGACCCATTGGGTCCTTCCGAGGCATGTCCGTCGGGCTGACAGGATTTGAACCTGCGACCCCTTGACCCCCAGGGATGGGGCTGCCATGTCGGACCATGCTATCCGGTCCCTACTGGTCCCCCTCGCCTGGTGGTTGCGGGGATCCTGAGCGTGTCAGTTCCGGTCGATACCGCCCCGTGTCGAGCAGTGCGCACACACAGGTGCACGCACAGAGCGCCCCTCTTGCTCACGGGAGGGGCGCTCGGGCGTCCGCGCCGCCCCGTGAGGAGTGCAGACGGATAGGGTCGCGGCATGAGCATCGACGCATCCATGCTGGAAGCCACCTGGTGGGGTGTCGCAGCCGCCGGGGTCGCAGGGCTGGGCGGTCTCGCGGTCGGACTCGTCGGCCTCGCCCAGGCCAAGGCTGCTCGCAAGCTGGCCGCGGACGCGAACAAGACCGCGCTGGACGCCGTCGAGGTAGCTCGAGAGGCAAACGCCATCTCCGTCGGAGCCAACGACTTGTCAGCCGAGGCCAACGCGATCTCTCGTCAGACGGCAGATCGGGGCATCGAGGACCACGACGTTCACTGGTACTGCGGGTGGGAGAGCCGCGGCATGTTCATGGTCCGCAATGACGGACGGGACACCGCCTACGACGTTCGGGCCGCGATCACGGTGGAGGGAGAGCAACAGTCCTCCGACTTCCCGCGGCTAGATCCAGGTCAGCGGATCTCGATGATCTTCAAGGAGGCGGCCACGCGAGCCGCGACTTTGGAGCAGGCGCTCGAGCGAAGAGAAGCGAGTCGGAGAACAACCGATCACTTCGGCATGTCCGTGCCAGAGCCGGTCTACATGGACGAGATGGAGACCGCCTTCATCGTCGAGCGCATCCGGTGGAAGTCGGAGCTGGGGACCCCGCAAAAGCACGACAGCAGGTCGCCTCTGGGGCCCCCAAGCCCGTAGACGCCTATGCGGCGGTCTTGATCTTCTGGAACGCGGCCGGCTGCGTGACGCCCCAGGACAGGCGCATCGTCGCCCGGATGGCGGTCCGGTCGCTCGTGAAGTAGGCCGAGCGGTCGATCTGCAGGTCGACGTCGTTGCGGCGCACGATGATGGCGCGCTCCGAGGGGATGCCCCAGACGGTGCCTGCCGTGACACCCGTGGACACGCGCAGCGGGACGCCGAAGATCATGCGGCGCGTCGGGTTTGCGGGGTCCGGCGTGAGCAGGCCGCGCTTGCTCGTCGTGGACTCCTTGAGCCGCGACAGGGCGAGGACGTCAGCCGGGTTGGCGACGAAGGATCCGAGCTGGAGGCCCAGGCCCTCGGCGTTGGCGACGGCCTCCGCGAACGGGTCGAGGTCCGCCCAGGTCGCGGGCTTGGCCACCGCCGTGAAGCCGGTGAGGTTCTCGAGGCCGGCGGGCTGGACGGCGCTCGCGCCCTTGGAGCCGAAGTACGCGAGGTCGATCTTCCGGGCGATGTCGCGGGCGAGGCCCTCACCGACGATGGCGGCGGCGGCCGGCGACGTGTCCGCGGCCAGCTCGTTCGTGATGACGGTCAGACCGGCGATCTTCGCGGGGACGATCACGATGTCGTCGATGGTCGGATCGGACGCGCCGATCTCGGCACCCTCCGCGACCCAGGACGCCGACGGGTCGCCGGTCACGAGCGGGATGTGGGTGCGGGTCGCGTCGGTGTTGATGACGGTGGCGACCTGCATGGCGACGGACGCGCGGTCGACGGGCAGGACGATGAGCTGCTTGATCTCGTCGGGAGAGATCGCGGCGGCGTTGGTCGAAGCGGTGGTGAGCATGGGGGCCTCCTATGGGCGCAGTGAGCTACAGAGTGGTCATGTGCTGACTGCCCGCATGGGGCGAATCCGATAGGGGCGCAAGGCCTCGTGTCACAAACGATACCCTGCGCCCCGACATTGCGCTACCGGATGAGCGACGACCAGGTGGCCGAGGAGCCGCCGCTGAACGACTCGCCACCGGTCAGGGTCACGCCCGGCTTGAACAGGTGCGGGCGCTCGTCCTTCGCCGTCGCCAGCGCCGCGGCGGTCGCGTCCGGGTCCAGCAGCCCGTCCTCGCCCAGCAGGTCCGCGACGCTCGTCTGCGCCACGAGGTCCGGGATGGCCGTGGGCACGACGCCCGCCTCGGCGGCGGCGCGCTCGAACGCGGCACGCTGGAACCCCTGCACGGTCCCGGTCAGGCCGTCGCGCTGCGTCTCCGCCTCGCGCAGGCGGGCACGGACCTTGGCCTCGTCGGCGCGCTTCTCGCGCAGCATCGCGGCGAGGCGGTCGGCCGGCAGCTGGGCCAGCTGGTCGTCCTCCACCTCGGGGGTCTCGGTCGTCGTCTCGGCGGCGGGGGCATCAGACATCGGTGGTCTCCTTCATCAGGTCGTGCGCGGACTCGATCACGGCAGGTCTGCCGATCGTGTTGGGCTGGAACACGGCGAGCGCCAACGCGCTCACGAGGTCCCCGTGCCCCTCCCCGGCCTTCCGCTGCACCTCGAAGGTGTCGCGGCCGGCCGCGGAAATCTTCTGGCGGAAGCTGGTCAGCTCCCGCTCGAGCTGGTCACCGAGCACCAGCCCCTTGGCGATGCGCAGCGTCCCCGTCTGGAGGCGCACCTGGATGGCCGCCAGCAGGTCCCGCTTCGGGACGTTCCAGCCGTGGCGCTTGAGGCCGCCGGTCGCCGTCACCGCGATGGGCGGGCAGACACCGAACGGGTCCGTGTTCCACTCCGCGTACACCATGTCCCGCACTGCGCGGCCGACACCGGACCCGTCCAGCAGCAGCATGGCGTCGATCATCGACGGCCGGCGCATCAGCCCGGCCACATCACCCACCACGACGTCGTAGGGCGTCTGGAGCTCCCACCGCGTTAAGTGGCGGACGTGCAGCTCCTCACGCACCTGCGGGCCGAAGGTCTCCGGCTGACGCCAGAACTGGCCCAGCGACACCATCGGCGGCAGCACCAGCACACGCTCCACCACAGCCAGCGCCGAGTTGTCCTGCCCCTGCCCGAGGTCCAAGCCCACAGTCATGCATCCAGTAGTCATCACAGCTCCAGAGGTCGAACGGTCGAAGAGAACGCGGCACGGACCATCTCCGCGCCGAACAGCTGCGAGTCGGTGTCCCCGAACTCGCACAGGTAGTCAGAGGCGAACGTGAACGAGCCCAACGCCGCCCGCACCTCCGCGATGCGCTCCGGCGTGTACTGGTCCGACTCGTGCACGGTCACCTTGTGCCGCTCCCACGCGTTCACCGGATCCTCGTGCAGCTCGAAGAACCACCCCCGCCGGCCCCACGGGGTGCTCAGAGCCACGATCTGCCCCGAGCTGGCCACCATCGGCAAGCACGACGCGAACACGTCATCCTCGACACGCGACGCCTCATCGATGATGAGCAGCTCCACGCCCGAGAACCCCCGGATACCGCCCTCACTGCCCGGCAGGGACACGATGCGCGACCCGTTCGCCAGAGCCAGCTCCGCGCTGTTCGACTTCGCCGCCCGCGGCTGCTCACCCATGCCCCGGTACAACGTCGCCACCCGGCCCAGCTGCTCATCCGACTGCCGCTGCGTCGGAGACACGATCAGCACCAGACAGCCCGGCCGGTAGACCGCACGGTGCAGCGCCCGATAGCCGACCGTCGTGGACTTCCCCACCTGGCGGGCACACAGCACCAGCGCACGAGAGGCCCGCGAGCGCAGCAGGTCCGCCTGCCACGGCTCCGGCTCCAGCCCCAGCCCGCCCGCGAACACCGCGGGATCCAGAGCAGCGGCCAGATCCTCAGCCAGGCCGGTCATGCCTCCGCCTGCAACGCACGGGCCACGGCGGCAGCAGCATCCGGGTACGGGGTCAGGGCACCCAGCAGGCGGCCCCGGATCTCCCCCCACTCCGGCGACGTCGACACGTTGAGGATCTGCACCTGCGGGCGCTCGTCCAACTCCCCGGTCAGCTTGGCCAGCAGCTCCACCAGGCCCCGCAGCTCACGGACAGCGGCAAGAGACACGCCGGCTTGGCCGTCCGCCGTCGCCGCCTCGAGGATCCCGGAGGCTCGGGTGTAGAGATCCTCGACCCGGTCGATGGCCTTCACTGCCCCCGCGGTCTCCCGCTTGGCGGCCACCGCCTTGAGGGACGGGGACAGGTGGGAGTCCCGGTGCCGGCGCACGGCGTCACGTGAGAACGACCCGTAATGCTCGGCTACCGCCACGTTCGACTTGCCGCCGGCCATGTCGGCCTCGATGTCTGCACGGTCGGGGTGCTGGCAGATGAGGCACCGGGACTCACCCACCGCGCACCTCCTCGCGCTGCGCGGTCATCTCGGCCACCTGCGCGCGCAGCTGCCTGGACTCCACCCGGTAGTAGGCGGCCTCATCCTGGAGGGCCTGCACGTAGCGGTAGATCGGGCTGTGCAGCGAGGGGATGTTGTCCCGCAGCATGCCGGTGGCGATGGCGTAGTTCCTGAGCAGGGCCTTCCGGCGGGTCACCGGGTTGCCGTCCCCTGCGCGCGCTTCGGCGCGGTCGGCCCCCTGATCCTGTGTCAAGAGCCCTCCCCCACATCCCCGTCATTCCGGGCTTCTTCCTCCGGTGTGTGCTGCGTGGTCACAGTCGGATCCACCCGCGCGCGCTTCCGCGGGGATCGTGCGCGGATAGGAGCCTCTGTCCCCGGCCGGTCGGGGTTGATGCGCTGTTCTGCTTTCCACACCGCTCGTGCCTGGTTACGCGTGAAGCCCTTGTAGCGGGGGTCGTCGGGGTCGGGCCGGTTGGGGTCGAGGAAGTCCTGGTACTTCTTCTGGTCGCGCAGCATCGCCTTGATGGCTGCGAGCTGGTCGCCGTTGTGCTTGGCGAGGTAGTGAGCGAAGGGGGGCGGCTGGTCCATGACAGTCCTTTGGTCGGTGTTGCGACGGGGTGTTGGGGTGTTGGGAGTGTTGCTGTGTTGGGATCGACTCAGTCGGGGCTTGTAACACTTTCAACACATGTAACAGGGGGTATAGGGAGGGGGCCATAGAGGCCTCGGGCGAGCTGTTGGATGCGGTTGGCGCGGGCGAGTCGTGACAGGTAGGTCGCGATCTGCTCGGGCCCGATGTTGACGAGCAGGGCGAGGTCGCGGGCCTTGATGCCTTCGGGGTGGTCCTGGAGCTTGGTGACGATCTCGGCGGAGCGGTCGTTGAGGTTGGCCGTGGCTCGCGTGGTCTGGGCGCTGCGGGCGGCGGTAGTGAGGTCGTCGCCGTCGAGGGTCCACCGGCCGGCGTCATCGAGGCGCATCTGGTACTCGCCTTCGGCTGCGTCGCGACTGGTGACGCGGAGGGTGGCGGTGGGGGTGTTCCGTTCCCGGGTGATGGCGAGGATGCTGTCGGCCGCTCCAGCGAGTCCCTGCGTGCCGGACACGGAGTCGAGGAAGTCGGTGGAGTCGGCCTTGCGGGTGTGATGGACGACCACCACGGATCCACCGGGCACGCTGTCAGCAGCAGCCTTGAGGAGTCCGGCGATCCGGTAGTCGCGCTCGTAGCTGGTCTCCCCCGAGTTGGCGGACGGCATGACCTTGCCGAGGGTGTCGAGGATCACGAGCGGGTTGGCCTCACGGTGACGCTCCATGAACGCGTGCGCTGAAGCGAGCACGTTCTGCGTCTCGATGATGAAGTCCAAGCCCTCGGGGGGCTCGGTGACGCCGAGCGACCGGAGGCGCGACTGGAGGCGCTTCTTGCCGTCCTCGAGGGCGAGGTACAGCACGGGGCGGCGGTCCACGGTGAGGGTGCCGAGCGCGGTCCCTCCGGAGGCGCAGGCCACGGCAACGCCGAGCACGAACCAGGACTTGCCGATCTTCGGGGACGCGACGAGGAGGGAGAGGCCCTGGGGGATGATGCCGGGGATGACGTACTCCAGCGGCGGGAACGTCTGGTCCATGAGCCACTGGGCGCTGAACGCGGAGGTGAGGGGGTCAGGGGTGGTCACCGGGTGGCCTCCCCGAAGAACCGCGCGGCCTCGCGCTGGAAGTGGCCGTCGAGCCGTCGCTGCCGGATGGCGCGCACCTGCTGGGGGGTGTTGAACGCGAGCAGGTAGTAGCGCTCCCGGTCGCTGAGGAGGCATTCGATGGTGGGTCGGAGCGAGTCGCGGCCGGACTGCCAGGCGAACCAGAACAGCTGCGAGAGCGCCGGGGAGAGCTGGTGGACGCCGACGCGCTCCATGAGGAGGTCGGTGCCCAGCTGCTCGAGGTACGCCTCGGCGGCCGGCGGCAGGGTGATGCGCTCGGCGTAGGTCGTTTCCCGGGGCCCGCCCGGTGTGGTCACGGCCTACTCCGTTGCCGCGCTGACGAGCGCGAGGAGCTGAGCGGTGGGCACGAGGATGCGGTGCCCGATCTTGACGGACGGGATCTCGCCGGCACGGACGGCGGCGTACGCGGACTGCCGGCCGATGCCGAGCAGCTCGGCGGCCTCGGTGACGGTGACAGTGAGACGGGTGCGGGCGTCGTCGGCGCTCAGGGCGCGGGCGGGCGGGGAAGCAGGAATGCGGGACACGGGGTCTCCAGATGGCTGAGATCAGCAGTGGAAATCGTGAGCCGGACCCGCCGTGCCTTCGATGCAGATGCCGCCCAGCAGCACCGGGCGCACGATCAGTCTGGCACAAGATGACCCCATGCGCTACCTAATGCCAGCGACACGCGGTACAGTATGCGATAACGGAAGGATCCACATGGCGAGGCAGAGAGCAGCAGGAACTATCGACGCGGAGGACGTGCTGGCGGACCGCATCCGCATGGAGCGGAAGGCGCGCGGGTGGTCGTACGAGCGGCTGGCGGCGCTGATGGCGGAGGCGGGCTGCCCCATCCACCCGACGGCGCTGACCAAGATCGAGCAGGGCAAGCCACGACGACGCATCGTCGTGAACGAGCTGATGGCCCTGGTGCAGGTGTTCGGCGGCACGGTGGACGACTGGCTCCTCGGTGCCGACGCCTCGCGGGTGGACGAGGGCCTGCGGGCGTTCTACGAGGCCGCCACGGCGCTCGAGGGCGTCCGGCGCGAGACCGCCCGCTACGTGAGTGCAGTGGATGACGCACGGGCGCGGATGTCACCGGCCCTGCGCGACCGCATCACGACGACACGGGACGACACCCTGGCCCGGCTCCGCGCCGATGTCGAGACGGACGAGCGCCCCCCGGTGGGTGGCTGGTACGTCGGGGAGTTCTCCGTCCCCCTCACGCTTGCGGCTCGCGACGTCCTCAGCGACGACGAGCTGCTGGACCCCGTGGAGTGGTCTAACTCCACCCGATACGCCGACTGGCAGACCAACGAGAGGAACGACGATGACTGACCCCACCCCTCCCCCGAACTCCGACGAGTTCACCGGACAACTCCGGCAGCTCCGGCCGCACTTCGACGGCATCCGCACCCTGCAGCGGGGCTACGCCATGCACGTTGAGGACGTCGCGCGAGCCCTCCGCGCCGAGCCCTCGGAGGAGTTCGGGGCCGAGTGGCTCGCCATGACGCAGAGCACCGACCCCGATACCCGCCAGATCGTGGCCGACGTCCGAGCCCGGCCCGTCTGGATCGACAAGCACGAGGGGTCCGACCGTGGCTGACGCCGTGACCCGCCGCTGCGGATGTCGGGAGGACGGCAAGCAGCTCGGCGCGCGCTGCCCGCAGCTCACCGACCCCAAGCACGGCACCTGGAGCTTCTACCTGGCCGCCGGAACCGACCCCAAGACGGGGAAGCGGGTGCAGATCCGCAAGGGCGGGTTCAAGACGCGCCAGGCCGCGCAGCAGGCCCGGAACAAGGCCGCCGTGAAGGTGGACGCGGGCACGTACCTCCCACCGACGAAGGAGCGATACGCCCAGTACCTCGAGCGGTGGCTGGCGCGGCACCAGGCGACGGGCGAGGGCCTCAAGGAGACCACCGCGGTGAACTACCGCCGGTACATCGAGGCCGACATCGCGCCGTCCGCGCTCGGCCGGATGAAGCTCGAGGACATCCGCCGGTTCCACGTCTCCGGCCTGGTCGACGACCTCGTGGCCGCCGGCCGCGGAGCCACGACCGTGCGCCGCATCATCGCGGTGGTCCAGGGGTCCCTGCGCGCCGCGTACGACGATCACCTCATCGAGCTGAACCCGGCCGCGGGCGTGAAGCTACCGCGCGTCGAGACCAAGGACTTCGAGCCGTGGAAGCCGGAGCAGGTCGGCCGCTTCCTCGACGTCGCGGGCGAGCACCGGCTGGGGGCCATGTTCGAGCTGGCCATGTTCACGGGCCTGCGCCGAGGTGAGCTGCTCGGGCTCCGCTGGACGGACGTGGACCTCACCCAGCGGCTCCTGGTCGTGCAGAACAACCGCACGCAGGCGGGCGCGGACATCGTGGAGACCTCGCCCAAGACGCGCACCGGCCGCCGCACGGTGGACCTGGGCGACCGGGCCAGCGGCGCGCTCCTCGCGTGGAAGCTCACCCAGCGAGCCGAGGAGGACGTCTGGGGTGACGCCTACGAGCGCAGCGGCTACGTGTTCACCTACGAGGACGGATCACCGCTCAAGCCGCAGTACGCCACGCGCCTGTTCGACAAGCTCCGCGTGCAGGCCGGACTGCCCAAGATGACGTTCCACGGGCAGCGCCACGAGGCCGCGTCGCTGATGATCGACGCTGGGGAGGACCTCGCCATCGTGTCTAAGATCCTCGGGCACAGCTCGGTCAGCGTGACGTCGGACATCTACGCCCACATGCTCGGGTCGGCGTCACGTCGCGCGGTCGAGAATGGCGCGGCCCTCGTGCCCGCTCGGCGGTCTGGTGCACACACACTGCTACACACAGCCCCGGCGGAGGGCATAGAAAAAGCCCCAGCACTCGGCTGAATGCCGACGTACCAGGGCTTTTCTCGGTCGGGCTGACAGGATTTGAACCTGCGACCCCTTGACCCCCAGTCAAGTGCGCTACCAAGCTGCGCCACAGCCCGCTGACCCATCGCTGGGCAACTCGTAGAGCCTACCGCATCAGCGGCACTGCTCCGGCACGTCCGGCGAGGCGGACCGGCACGTGATCAGGCGGCCGCGCCACCCGACGGCCGAGCCGACGACGACCCCGGCGCCGAGCGCGCCACCCGCCCCGGCTTCGGGAAAGCGTCCCGCATGTGGTCGCTCCGCAGGATGTCCGCGACCCCGATGAGCAGCAGCGAGAAGACGATCTGCTCCACGACCATCCAGAGCGGGTAGAGGCCCGGGATCGCGGCGATCACCAGGGTCACGATGGGGAAGATCTGGCTGAAGAGGCGGAGGCGCGAGTACGCCCACCAGTAGCCGGCCGAGGCGCGCCAGGCGAAGTAGTAGAGCGTGATGGTCATCGCGAGCACCACGAAGGAGCGGAACCAGACGGCGGGCGCTACGGCGATGCCGTCGGAGGCGAGGGTCAGGGCGATGGCCACCGCGGTCGCGCCGACGGCGGTCTCGGCGACGAGGATCCACTGGATCCAGCGGAAGGCCCGGGTCGTGAACGGGTGGTCGCGCATGTCCTCGGCGATGACGTGGCCCGCCTGGCGGCCGGCCGCGATGCGATCGAGACGGCTGAGCAGCTGGTCCACCGGGGCGATCCTCTCGTGTCTCGGGAGCGGGCGTCGGATGCGCCCGGATCAGGGTACGACGCGACGCCGCCCGCCCGCCGGGAACGAGCCGGGCTGCGCGGGACGGACACGTCAGCGTCCCCTCATCTCGCGGCCGGGGAACGGGTGCGACCCGGCCCCGAGACGCGCGCCGACGCCCCACCCGCTCTCCCGCATGACACCCCGTGACGCCCCGCGTCGTCACACCCCGCAACCCCGCGTCACACCCCTCGCCAGCCCGCCGAACCCGCCCCTACCGTGGCCCCACCGCGAGGCGCGGCACCGGTCGCGCCCCTTCACGAGAGGACAGGACATGACCCTGATCGACCGCGAGCCCCGACCCGCATCCGGCTCCCCCGCATCCACCGCGAGCCCCGCGGACGCGACCGCGCACGCGCACGCCGACCGCCCGCGCCCCGCTCCCCTCGGCGACGCCCCCGTCGACCGATGGAAGGGCGCGCCCCGCCCCACGACCCCGGCCGCGTGGATCGCCCGCGCCCGCGAGGTCGCCGACATCCTCGCCGTCGACCAGGTCGAGCGCGACCGCGCCGGCGCGAGCCCGCACCAGGAGGTGGCGCTCCTCAAGCACGCCGGCCTCGTCACGCTGCTCGGGCCCGCGGAGCACGGCGGCGGCGGGCAGACCTGGGACACGGCGTACAAGGTGATCCGCGCGGTCGCCCGCGGCGACGGATCCATCGGCCAGCTCCTCGGCTACCACTACCTCTGGGCGTGGGCGGCGCGCCTCGTCGCGACCGACGAGCAGATCGAGGCCGTCGAGAAGCTCGCCACCACCGGGAACCTCCTCTTCGGCGGCGCCGTGAACCCGCGCGACTCCGACCTCGTCATCCGCGAGGACGGCGACGAGCTCGTCTTCTCGGGCCGGAAGTCGTTCTCGACGGGCGGCGTCGTCTCCGACCTCACGGTGCTCGAGGGCGTGCTCGAGGGCACCGAAAGCCACGTCTTCGCGATCGTGCCGACCGACCAGCCCGGCATCGTCTTCGGCCACGACTGGGACAGCCTCGGGCAGCGGCTCACGGAGTCGGGCTCGGTGGAGATCCGCGACGTGCGGGTGCCGTGGGCGGACGCGGCCGGCTTCGTCGACAGGGTGTTCCAGCCGCTCGTCTACGGCACGCTCAACGTGCCGGCGATCCAGCTGGTGTTCGCGAACTTCTACCAGGGCATCGCGGAGGGGGCGCTCGAGACGGCCGCGGCCTACACGCGGAGCACCACGCGCGCCTGGCCGTACGGCGGCGACGACAAGGAGCGCGCGACCGACGAGTGGTACGTGCTCGAGGGCTACGGCCAGCTGCAGTCGAAGGTGTGGGCGTCGGAGGCGCTGCTGGATCGGGTGGGCGCCGAGATCAGCGCCGTGCTGCACGCGCCGCGCGAGAAGCTCACGGAACGCAAGCGCGGGGAGATCGCCGTGCGGGTGGCGGCGGCCAAGGCGCGCATCGCGGAGGACGGGCTGGAGGTCGGCACGCGGATCCTCGAGCTCACGGGCGCCCGCGCCTCGTCCTCGAAGGCCGGGCTCGACATCTTCTGGCGGAACCTGCGCACGCACACGCTGCACGACCCGATCCCCTACAAGCGACGCGAGGTCGGCCGGCACGTGCTGCTCGGCGAGATCCCGGAGCCGACCTGGTACACGTGATCCCCGCCCCCGAGACGACGGACGGCGCCGACCCGAGAAGGGATCGACGCCGTCCGTCGTGCTGCACGCGGTCAGGAAGAGCTAGCGCTTCCGCTTCTCCCGCACGCGCATGTTGACGATGATCGGGCTGCCCTCGAAGCCGTAGATCTCCCGCAGGCGACGCTGGATGTAGCGACGGTACTGCGGGTCGAGGTACCCGGTCGTGAAGAGCACGAATGTCGGCGGCCGGCTCGAGGCCTGCGTGCCGAAGAGGATGCGCGGCTGCTTGCCGCCGCGCACGGGGTGCGGGTGCGCCGCGGTGAGCTCGGCGAGGAACGCGTTGAACTTGCCCGTCGCGATGCGGGTGTCCCACGACTCCAGCGCCGTCTCGAGCGCCGGCACGAGCTTCTCCATGTGGCGGCCGGTGCGCGCCGAGATGTTGACGCGAGGCGCCCACGACACGTGCGCGAGGTCGGTCTCGATCTCGCGCTCGAGGTAGCGGCGGCGCTCGTCGTCGAGGAGGTCCCACTTGTTGAACGCCAGCACGAGCGCGCGGCCCGACTCGAGCACCAGCTCGATGATGCGGATGTCCTGCTCGCTGATGACCTCGGAGACGTCGATCATGACGACCGCGACCTCCGCCTTCTCCAGCGCCGCGCTCGTCCGGAGCGACGCGTAGAAGTCGGCGCCCTGGGCGAGGTGCATGCGGCGGCGGATGCCGGCGGTGTCGACGAAGCGCCACACCTTGCCGGCGATCTCGACCTGCTCGTCGACGGGATCCCGCGTGGTGCCGGCGAGCTCGTTGACGACCACGCGCTCCTCGCCCGCGGCCTTGTTGAGCAGGCTCGACTTGCCGACGTTAGGGCGGCCGAGGATCGCGACGCGGCGGGGACCGCCGACCTCCTCCTTGGCGACCTTGGAGACGAGCGGCAGGGTCGTGAGCACGAGGTCGAGGAGGTCCGCGACGCCGCGGCCGTGCAGCGCGGACACGGGGTGCGGCTCGCCGAGGCCGAGCGACCACAGCGAGGCGGCGTTCGGCTCCTGGCGCGCGTCGTCGACCTTGTTGGCCGCGAGCAGCACGGGCTTCTTGGTCTTGCGGAGCAGGCGGACGACGTGCTCGTCCGTGCTCGTGGCGCCCACGTTCGCGTCGACGACGAAGAGCACGGCGTCGGCGAGGTCCATCGCGATCTCGGCCTGCATGGCCACGGACGCGTTGATGCCCTTGGCGTCCGGCTCCCACCCGCCGGTGTCGACGAGCGTGAACCAGCGGCCCGCGTGCTCGGCCTTGTACGAGACGCGGTCGCGCGTGACGCCGGGGGTGTCCTCGACGACGGCCTCGCGGCGGCCGAGGATCCGGTTGATGAGCGCCGACTTGCCCACGTTCGGGCGGCCGACGACCGCGAGCACGGGCAGCGCCGGCAGGTACGTGACCTGGTCGGGGTCGTCCGTCGCGGTCTCGAGGACCTCGAGGTCCTCGTCGTCGAGCTCGTAGTCGGCGAGCCCGGCCCGGAGCGCCTGCGCGCGCTGGGCGGCCAGCTCCTCGTCGATGCTCGACAGGCGCTCGGAGAGCCCGCTGTCGAGCTCGGGGAAGTCGTCGTCGTGATCAGCCATGTTGTCCTCTAGCGTGTCGGCCCGTCACCGGGCCGCGCCTCAATCTGTTCGTGCGTGTACGAGATCGACCACCGCCTGGACGGTCTGGTCGAAGTCGATGTCCGTGGAGTCGATGGTGGTCACACCATCTGCGGCGTTCATGAAGTCGACGACCTGCGAGTCGGCCCGATCCCGGGAGGCGAGCGATTCGCCGACCGCGGCTGCCGACTGGGTCGACGTCTCCGCGGAACGCCTGCTCATCCTAGCTTCCGGGGAGGCCGTGAGGAGAATGCGCACCTGGGCGTCCGGCGCGACGACCGTCGTGATGTCGCGGCCCTCGACCACGATGCCCGGCTTGTCGCTCGACGCCATGAGCGAGCGGAACAGCTCCACCATGTAGTGCCGCACCTCGGGCACGCGCGCCACGCGGCTCACGACGGCGGAGACGCGGGGCTCCCGGATGGCCTCGGTGACGTCGGTGCCGCGGACGCTCACGCGCGTCTCCTCGGGGTCGATCGCGATGTCGTAGTCGAAGCCCTCGATGAGGCTCGTGACGGTGGCGGGATCCTCGGTGTCGACGCCGCTCTCCAGCGCGAACCAGCTGAGCGCGCGGTAGGCGGCGCCCGTGTCCTGGTAGTCGAAGCCGAGGGCGCGCGCGGCGGCGCGGCTCACGCTCGACTTGCCGCTGCCGGCGGGGCCGTCGACGGCGACGACCGTGCGGTTGAGCGTGGCGTCCACGAGGAGGGCGTCCTCCAGCGGGTCGGGTGCGGGCGTCGTGTCTCCGGTCATCCGGCGATCCTCCAGTTCCGTTCTTCCAGCCGCGCGACCAGGCGGTCGCGGGCCTCGGGCAGCACGGCGATCTCGACGAGACCGACCTGCGCGCCCTGGGAGTGCTCGAGGCGCAGGTCCTCGATGCTGACGTCGGCGGCGCCGACGTCGGAGATCAGCGCGGCGAGCTGGCCGGGCCGGTCGTCGATCATCACGGTGAGGGCGGCGAAGCGGCGGTCCTGGCCGTGCTTGCCGGGGATCCGGGCGACGCCCGCGTTGCCCGCGTGGATCCGCTCGGCCACCCGGAGGCGGGCCCCCTGCGCGTCGACGTCGTCGAGCGCCTCGATCACCTCGTCGAGGTCGGTGCGCATGGCGCGGAGGATCGGGACGATGCGGGAGGCGTTCGCGCCGAGGATCTGCACCCACAGGGCGGCGTCGCTCGACGCGATGCGCGTGGTGTCCCGCAGCCCCTGCCCGGAGAGGCCGAGCGCCGACGCGTCGCCATCGGTCAGCCGCGACGCCAGCAGGCTCGCGACGATCTGCGGCACGTGCGAGACGAGCGCCACCGAGGCGTCGTGCTCCTCCGCGGTCATCTCGATGGGCACGGCGCCGAGGTCGAGGATCAGCTGCTCGACGGGCGCGCCCGCGGCGTACGTGATGCCGTCGTGGCCCGCGATGACCCAGGGCCGGCCGAGGAAGAGGTCGCCGGTCGCGGCGACGGGACCGCCGCGCTCGCGCCCGGCGAGCGGGTGGGAGCCGAGGTAGCGGGAGAGGTCGGCGCCCATCGCGGCGAGCTCGGCGAGCGGCGCGGCCTTCACGCTGGCCACGTCGGTGACGAGCGCGTCCGGGTGCGCGGCGAGCTCGGCGGCGGCGACGCGCGCGGTCACGTCCGGCGGCACGCACACGACGACCAGCGACGGCCGGTCGGGCGCGGCGTCGATGTCGGCGATGCGCCCCGCGCCCATGTCCGCGGCGAGGCGGAGGGTCGTCGGCGACGCGTCGGCGAGCACCACGTCGACGCCGCGGGCGCGGAGGCCGAGCGCGATGCTCGTCCCGAGGAGCCCCGTGCCGACGATGCGGACGGTGCCCTGCACGCGCGTGTCGGTCGCCTGCACGACGCCGGCGGCCTCGCTCACTCGCCGTCCTCGCGGTCGACGTCCCCCTGCGCGTCGGCGGCGGCGCCGGCGCCCTGCGGGGTCGCGGGTCCGGCCTGCGCGCGGGCCTCGCGCGAGATGGTGAGGAGCTGGCCGAGCTCGTCCGAGGTGAGGTCGCGCACGCGGCCGACGCCCAGGGATCCGAGGTGCAGCGGCCCGAACTGGCGGCGCACGAGCTCCTCCACCGGGTGGCCGACCTCGTCGAGCATGCGGCGCACGATGCGGTTGCGGCCCGAGTGCAGGGTGATCTCCACGAGCGTCTGGTCGCCGCCGCCCGAGAGGATGCGCGCACGATCCGCCTGGATCGGCCCGTCCTCGAGGTCGACGCCCTGCGTGAGGCGCTGGATCGTCTGCGGCGTGACGCGGCCCGTGACCTTCGCGATGTACGTCTTGAGCACCCCGAACGACGGGTGCGCGAGCACGTGCGCCAGGTCGCCGTCGTTGGTGAGGATCAGCAGCCCGCTCGTCTCCGCGTCGAGGCGGCCGACGTTGAACAGGCGCTCCTCGAACTCGTCCGTGAACTCGCGGAGGTCGGGGCGGCCTCGCTCGTCGCGCAGGGACGAGTAGATCCCGACGGGCTTGTTCAGCATGAGGTAGCGCTTGGAGGTGTCGAGCTGCACGGCGCGGTCGTCGACCGCGACCTCGTCCACGTCGGGGTCGATGCGGCGGCCGGGCTCGGTGACGACCTCGCCGTTCACGGTGACGCGGCCCGCGGCGATCATGTCCTCGCAGACGCGGCGGCTGGCGACGCCGGCGGCGGCCATCACCTTCTGCAGGCGGACGCCGGCGACGGGCTCGTCGGGGTTCCCGGCGTGCGGGCGATCAGAGGAGGGGGTCATGGAAGCCTTCCGCCCCGTCGGGGAGCAACGGGGAGATCGGGGGGAGCTCGTCGAGCGAGTTGATGCCGAGCTGCGTGAGCAGGTGGTCTGTCGTACCGTAATGGATCGCGCCGGTCTCGCCGTCGGTGAAGACCTCGGTCACGAGGCCCCGGGCGAGCAGCGTCCGCACCACCGAGTCGACGTTCACGGCGCGGATCGCGGCGACCTGGCTGCGGCTGATCGGCTGCTTGTACGCGATCACCGCGAGCGTCTCGAGGGCCGCCTGCGACAGGCGCGTGGGGTTCTGGGTGAGCACGTGGTCGCGCACGACCACGTCGTACTCGGGCCGGACGTAGACGCGCCAGCCGCCGCCGACCTCGCGCAGCTCGAAGCCGCGGCGCACTCCCCCGGCGTTGCCGTCGAAGTCGTCGACGAGCCGCTGGATCGCGCGGCGCACCTCCTTCACGGGCGTCGAGGTCGCGGTCGCGAGCGTCGTCACGGTCTGCGGCTCGTCGGCGACCATGAGCAGCGCCTCGAGCGCGCGGTCGAGGTCGAGGGGCGCGTCGGGTGCGGGCGCGGCGGCGCCGTCCACGGGATCCGGATCAGCTGTCATAGCCGGCCCCCAGGCTCGCGAGGGCGTCGTCGGTCCAGCTCTCCGCGGTCCAGGTGAGCGTGAGCTCGCCGAGCGCCTCGGGCTGGTCGAACTCGATCGCGGCCACCCGGTACAGCTCGAGCACCGCGAGGAAGCGCGCGATCACGACGCCCGTGACCTGCGCGTCCGCCACGAGCTCGCGGAAGGTCGTCGGCTCGCCGCTCCGCAGCCGCGCGACCACGACCGCCGCCTGCTCGCGGATGCTGACGAGCGGCGCGTGCAGGTGGTCGAGCCCCACGGTCGGGATCTCGCGCGGCGCGAAGGCGAGGAGCGCGATGGCCGCGAGGTCCGCGGGCGAGGTGGTCCACACGAGCTCCGGCACCTGCGCGCGGAACCGCTCCTCGAGCGGCACGTCGCGGAAGGCGCGGCCGGACTCGGCGGCGAGCCGCTCCTGGAACCAGCTCGCCGCCTGCTTGAACGCGCGGTACTGCAGCAGCCGGGCGAACAGCAGGTCGCGGGCCTCGAGGAGCGCCACGTCCTCGGCGTCCACCAGCTCGCCCTGCGGCAGGAGCCCCACGAGCTTGAGGTCGAGCAGGGTCGCGGCGACGACGAGGAACGAGCTCGCCTCGTCGAGGTCCTCCGGCGAGTCGAGCCCGCGGATGTGCGCGATGAACTCGTTCGTCACGAGGCTGAGGCTCACCTCGGTGATGTCCATCTCGTGGCTGCCGATGAGCGAGAGCAGCAGGTCGAACGGTCCCTCGAAGTTGCCGATGCTGACGCGGAAGGCGCGCTCCGGGTCCGTGGGCGTCGCGGCGTCGGCGATCTCGGGATCCGCCAGGGGCGCAGCCCTACGCGACGGCGCCACGCGCGATGAGCTCCCGCGCCACCTTGCGGTACGCGAGCGCGGCCGGGTGCTCGGGCGCGAAGTGGATGATGGGCTTGCCCGCCACGGACGCGTCCGGGAACTTGACCGTGCGACCGATGACGGTCTCGAGCACGCTGTCGTCGAACGCCTCGACCACGCGCTGCAGAACCTCGCGCGAGTGCAGCGTGCGCGAGTCGTACATGGTCGCGAGGATCCCGTCGAGCGCGAGCCCCGGGTTCAGCCGGTCCTTGACCTTCTCGATGGTCTCCACCAGCAGCGCGACGCCGCGGAGCGCGAAGAACTCGCACTCGAGCGGGATCAGCACGCCGTGGCTGGCCGTGAGCGCGTTGACGGTGAGGAGGCCGAGCGACGGCTGGCAGTCGATGAGGATGACGTCGTAGTCGGCGCTCACCTTGCGCAGCACGCTCGCGAGGATCTGCTCGCGCGCGACCTCGTTGACGAGGTGCACCTCCGCGGCCGAGAGGTCGATGTTGGCGGGGATGACGTCGAGGCCCTCGAAGCCCGTGGTCTGGATCGCCTCGCGCGGGTCCTTCACGGTCCCGAGCAGGAGGTCGTAGACGGTGACGGCGTCGTGCGTCTGCACGCCGAGGCCCGCGGACAGCGCGCCCTGCGGGTCGAAGTCGACGGCGAGCACGCGGCGGCCGTAGCTGGCGAGCGATGCGCCGAGGTTGATGGCGGTGGTGGTCTTGCCGACGCCGCCCTTCTGGTTGCAGAGGGAGATGATCTTCGCGGGGCCGTGGCCGGCGAGCGGCTCGGGCTCGGCGAACTCGCGCAGCTCCCGACCGGTGGGTCCGAGCACGGGGACGTCCATTCCCGGGAGCTCGGTCACATCTGGCTTGCGCGTCACGTGGATCTCTTCCTGCCGCTCGTCCGACGCGGGGGTCCGCCGGATCCTGCGAGTCTACCGGGGAGGGTCGCTCACGCCCGGCGGGCACGCGGGTGCGCGGTCGTGTAGACGTCGCGCAGGGTGTCGACGGTCACGCGCGTGTAGATCTGCGTGGTCGCGACCGACGAGTGGCCGAGCAGCTCCTGCACCACGCGCACGTCGGCGCCGCCCGCGATGAGGTGCGTCGCGAACGAGTGCCGGAACGTGTGCGGCGAGATCTCCTCCGTGACGCCGGCGCGCTCGGCGGCCGCCTTGATGACGAGCCAGGCGTTCTGGCGCGAGAGCGCGTGGCCGCGGAGGCCGAGGAAGAGCGCCGGGGTGGCCGTGCCGCGCGCGGCGAGGATCGGCCGGACCCGCACGAGGTACGCGTCGACGGCCCGGCGCGCGAAGGACCCTACGGGCACGATCCGCTGCTTGCCGCCCTTCCCGAGCACGCGCACCAGCTCGGCGGCGGCGCCGTCGGGGCCGAGCACGTCGTCGACCGTGAGCGCGGTGATCTCGCTCACGCGCGCGCCCGTCGCGTACAGCAGCTCGAGCAGGGCCTTGTCGCGCACGCGGAGCGGGTCGTCGCCGTCGGTGGCGTCGAGGATCCGCCCCATCGTCTCGACGGAGACGGCCTTCGGCAGGCGGCTCGGCAGCTTGGGCGGCCTGGCGTCGGCGGACACGTCGACCTCGACGATCCCCTCCTCCACCAGGAAGCGGTGGAACGACCGCACGCTCGAGAGCATGCGCGCGAGCGACGACGCGGTGAGGCCGCCCTGCGCGGGGTCGCGGAGGCGTTGCGCGAAGCCCGTGACGTGGGCCGGGGTGGCTCCCGCGGGATCCACGACGCCCTCCTCCGCGAGGTGCGCCACGTAGCGCGCGAGGTCGCGGCGGTACGCCTGGATCGTGTTGCGGGAGAGGCCGCGCTCCACCTCCACGTGCCGGAGCCACCGGTCGACGGCGCGCCGCAGCGCGGCCGGGACCTCGGGGGCGGCGTCGGGCGCTGCTCCCCCGGGTCCGTCGGCCGCGTCGGTCACGAGCCGGACGCGCCCCCGCCGTCGCGGAGCTTCGGGTGCCGGGGCCACGGCGCGTCGGCGGGGCCGAGCGTCGTCCAGCCGCGCGAGCGCGCGACGTGCGCCTGCAGCACCGCGATCACGGTCGACGGGTTCTGGATCCGCCGCTCGAGCACCGCCGTGACGACCTCGTCGAGGTCCACCCAGCGCACCTCGATGTCGGCCTCCTCGTCGGTGCGCGCGAACGCCTCCGCCGTGGGGGTCAGCCCGCGCGCGAGGTAGACGCGGATCGCCTCGTCGCTGCCGCCGGGCGTCGTGCAGTACTCCGCCAGCACGCTCCACTCGGCGGCGACCAGGTCGGCCTCCTCCGCGAGCTCGCGCTGCACGGCGGTGAGCGGCGGCTCGCCCGTGATGTCGAGGAGCCCGGCCGGGATCTCCCACTCGCGCATCCGCACGGGGTGCCGGTACTGCTTGATGAGGAGCACGCGGTCCTCGTCGTCGATAGCGAGCACCGCGACGGCGCCCGTGTGGTCGACGTACTCCCGCGTGATCTCGGCGTCGCCGTACGCGAACGTCTCGCGCCGGACGTCCCAGATCCTCCCCTGGAACACCCGCTCGCTCGACGTGACCTCGTACGAGACGGCGTCGTCGTGGAGGCCGTCCGCCGGGGATCCCGCGACGGCGTCGGTCACGCGACCGCCTCGGCGTCGTCCTCGGCGAACAGGGTGCTGGCCGCCTGGCGGTCGAGGGCCGCGCGCACGAGGCCGGCGAACAGCGGGTGCGCGCGGTTCGGGCGCGACCGGAGCTCCGGGTGCGCCTGCGTGCCTATGTAGAACGGGTGCACCTCGCGCGGCAGCTCCACGTACTCGACGAGCGTCCCGTCGGGCGACGTGCCCGAGAAGACGAGGCCGGCGTCCTGGATCCGGTCGCGGTACTGGTTGTTGACCTCGTAGCGGTGGCGGTGGCGCTCGTGCGAGACGGGCGCGCCGTACAGCTCGGCCGCGAGCGATCCCTCGGCCAGCTTCGCCTCGTACAGGCCGAGGCGCATGGTGCCGCCAAGGTCGCCGCCCGCAATGATGTCGACCTGCTCGGCCATCGTCGCGACGACCGGGAACTCGCTCTCGGGGTCGAACTCGCTCGAGGAGGCGCCGACGAGGCCGGCCTCGTTGCGCGCGTACTCGATGACCATGCACTGGAGGCCGAGGCACAGGCCGAGCACGGGGATCATGTTGTCGCGCGCGAACTTGAGCGCGCCGAGCTTGCCCTCGATGCCGCGGATGCCGAAGCCGCCCGGCACGCACAGCGCGTCGAGGTCGCCGAGCTTCTTCGCGGCGCCCTCGGGCGTCTCGCACTCGTCGGACGCGACCCAGCGCAGCTTCACGCGCGCCGAGTGGGCGAAGCCGCCCGCGCGCAGCGCCTCGGTGACCGAGAGGTACGCGTCGGGCAGGTCGATGTACTTGCCGACCAGGCCGATCGTGACCTCGTGCTTCGGGTCGTGCACGGCGTCGAGGAGGTCGCTCCAGCCGGACCAGTCGACCGCGTCCGCGGCGGGGAGCCCGAGGTGGTCGATGATGTAGCTGTCGAGGCCCTGCCCGTGCAGCATCTCCGGGATGTCGTAGATGCTCGGCACGTCGACCGCGTTCACGACGGCCTGCTCGTCCACGTCGCACATGAGCGCGATCTTCCGCTTGTTCGAGTCCGAGACCGGCCGGTCGCTGCGGAGCACGAGCGCGTCCGGCTGGATCCCGATGGAGCGCAGCGCGGCGACCGAGTGCTGCGTGGGCTTGGTCTTCTGCTCGCCGGACGCGCCCATGTACGGGACGAGCGAGACGTGCACGAAGAAGACGTTGCCGCGGCCGAGCTCGTGGCGCACCTGGCGCGCGGCCTCGATGAAGGGCTGGCTCTCGATGTCGCCGACCGTGCCGCCGATCTCCGTGATGATCACGTCGGGCTGCGGCTCGTCGGAGGCCTGCAGGCGCATGCGGCGCTTGATCTCGTCGGTGATGTGCGGGATGACCTGCACGGTGTCGCCGAGGTACTCGCCGCGGCGCTCCTTGGCGATGACCTCGGAGTAGATCTGGCCGGTGGTCACGTTGGCCGCCTGGTCCAGCTCGATGTCGAGGAAGCGCTCGTAGTGCCCGATGTCGAGGTCGGTCTCCGCGCCGTCGTCGGTCACGAAGACCTCGCCGTGCTGGAAGGGGTTCATGGTGCCCGGATCCACGTTGAGGTAGGGATCGAGCTTCTGCATGACGACGCGCACGCCGCGCGCCGTGAGCAGGTTGCCGAGGCTGGCCGCCGTGAGGCCCTTGCCGAGCGAGGAGACGACGCCGCCGGTCACGAAGATGTGCCTGGTCGTCTTCGCCGCGCCTGTCGTGCTGGTGATGCTGTCCGTCGAGCTCGGGTCCGTGTCCGCTGAATTGATGTCCGCCACGGGCTTCCATCCTACGTGGGAATCCGCGCGCCGCGACACCCTCGGCGCGCCGCGGCTCGCCCCGTCAGCGGAGGGACGCGGCGGTCTCCACGAGCTCGCGCGCGTGCGCCAGCCCGCTCTCGCTGTCCGGCAGGCCGGAGAGCAGGCGCGCCATCTCCTGGATCCGCGCGTCGCCCTCGAGCTGCGTGACGCTGGATGCCGTGACCTGCCCGTCGCCGCCCTTGACGACCCGCAGGTGGTTGGTCGAGAACGCGGCGACCTGCGCGAGGTGCGTGACGACGATGACCTGGGCGCGCTCCGCGAGCCGGGCCAGCCGCCGGCCGATCTCGATGGCTGCGGCCCCTCCGACGCCCGCGTCGACCTCGTCGAACACGAAGGTGGGCACGGGATCGTCGCCGGCCACCACGACCTCGATGGCGAGCATCACGCGGGACAGCTCGCCGCCGGACGCCCCGCGCCCGAGCGGCCGCGCCTCCGCGCCCGCGTGCGGCCGCAGCAGGATCTCCACGCGGTCGGCGCCCGACAGCGCGGGCTCCTCCCGCGGGCTGACCCGCACCTCGAGCGACGCGTCGGCCATGGCGAGGGCGCCGAGCTCCGTCGTCACGGCCTCGGCGAGCCGGGCACCGGCCTCCTCGCGGACGGCGGTGACGCGAGCGCCCAGCTCGCCGACGAGCTGCTCGTCGCGCTCCACCTCGACGCGCAGCAGGTCGATCCGGTCGGTGTCGCCGTCGAGCTCCAGCAGGCGCGCGCTGCCCGTGTCGAGGAACGCGAGCGCGTCCTCCACCGTGGGCCCGTGCACGCGCGTGAGCGCCGCGAGCTCGGCGCGGCGGTCCTGCAGCGTCTCCAGCTCGCGCGCCCCGTCGGCGTCGAGGCCCGCGAGGTAGCCCGAGAGCTGCACCGCGATCTCCGACACGAGGATCCGCGCGCTGTCGAGCGACTCGATGATGTCCGCGAGGCCGGCGTCGTGCGCGGCCACCCGGTCAAGGCGGCGGTGCGCGGTGTCGAGCACGGAGGCGGCGTCGGCCATCTCCCCCGTCGCGTCCTCGGACGACATGAGCTCGTGGGCGGCGGAGGCCGCGGCACGCAGGTCCTCCAGGTTCGTGAGCCGGTCGATGCGCTCGCGCAGCTCCTCGTCCTCGCCGGGCTGGGGCGCGACCTGCTCGATCGCGTCGATGGCGGCGCGCAGCTCCTCGGCCTCGCGCGTGCGGGCGTCCTGCTCCGTGACGAGCCGGTCGAGCTCGGCGCGGGCGGCCTGCCAGCGGCGGAACACCTCCTGGTACTCGCCGAGCACGGGCGCGAGGGCGGATCCGGCGAACCGGTCGAGCGCCTGGCGCTGCGCCGTGGACGACCGCAGCCGCATCTGGTCGGACTGGCCGTGCACGACGACGAGCTGCTCGCCGATCTCCGTCAGCAGCGCCGCCGGCGCTCCCCGGCCGCCGACCGACGCGCGGCTGCGCCCCTCGGACGAGAGCTGGCGCGTGACGATGAGCTCGCCGCGCGTGCCGTCGCCGAACGGGTCGACGTCTCCCCCGGCGTCGCGCACGCGCTCCGGCACGGGTCCGTCGGCCGCGATGATCCAGCGGCCCTCGACGACCGCGCGCTCGCTCCCCTGCCGCACGGCTCCCGAGTCGGCGCGCGCGCCGAGCAGCAGCCCGAGGGCGGTGACGACCATGGTCTTGCCCGCGCCGGTCTCGCCGGTGACGGCCGTGAAGCCCGGGCCGAGCGGCAGCGTCGCCTGGCCGATCACCCCGAGGTCGCGGATGGTGATCTCCTCAATCACGGTCGACGGGCCCCCTCCAGCCGGTGACCGGCAGCTCGAACTTGTTCACGAGGCGGTCGGTGAACGGCGACTGCTTGAGGCGCGCGAGGCGCACGGGGATGGCCGAGCGCCGCGTCTCGACGCGCGCGCCGGGCGGCATGTCGCGCGTGCGGCGCCCGTCGCACCAGAGCACGCCGGATCCCGAGGTGCGGCTCAGCACCTCGACGGCGACCGTGGACTCCGGGCCCACGACGAGCGACCGGGCGAACAGGGTGTGCGGGCTGAGCGGCACGACGAGCATGGCCTCGAGGCTCGGCCACACGATGGGGCCGCCGGCCGAGAACGCGTACGCGGTGGATCCCGTGGGCGTCGACACGACCATGCCGTCGCAGCCGTACGACGCGAGCGGGCGGCCGTCGATCTCCACCACGACCTCGAGCATCCGCTCGCGGCTGGCCTTCTCCACGGTCGCCTCGTTGAGCGCCCACGTGCGGTAGACGATGTCGGCGCCGACCTTGAGCGTGACGTCGAGCGTCATGCGCTCCTCGACCGTGTAGTCGCGGTCGAGCACGCGGCGGACCGTGGCCGTGAGGTCCTCCCGCTCGCTCTCGGCGAGGAAGCCGACGTGCCCGAGGTTGACGCCCAGCAGCGGCACCGAGGTGCCGCGCACGAGCTCCGCCGAGCGGAGGATGGTGCCGTCGCCGCCGAGCACGATGACGATCTCGAGGTCCGCCGTCTGCACGTCCTCGCCGAGCACGGCGACGCCGGACATGTGCGGCGCGAAGGGCAGGATGTCGGCCTTCTCGTCGGCCGTGAGCACGAGCTGCACGTCCGCCTCCGCGAGCTGGGCGCACACGCTGAGCGCCGCGTCGATGGAGTCGCGGCGCCCCGTGTGGGACACGACCAGGATGTGCCTCGCGGGTCCAGCCACTTCGCTCACGCTCCTGTGATCTCGTTCGACGTCGATCTCCATTGTGTCGGATTGCCGCCCGCACGACCGCTGAACCAGGCGAGGTACTCGTGGTTCCCGGCGCCGCCGACGATCGGGGAGGAGACGAGGCCGGCCGTGCCGAGCCCGAGGTCCCACGCGGCCCAGAGCACGCGCATGACGGCGTCGTCGCGGAGCCCGGGGTCGTGCACGATGCCCTCGCGGATCCCCGTGCGCCCCACCTCGAACTGCGGCTTGATCAGCAGCACGACGTCCGCGCCCTCCGCAGCCGTCCGCGCGATCGCCGGCAGCACGAGGCCCAGGGAGATGAAGGAGAGGTCGCCCACGACGAGCGCGGGCGCCGCGCCCGCCAGGTCGTCGGGGGTCACCTCCGCCAGCGACTCCGGGGTCAGGTCGCGCACGTTGAACCCCTCCACCACGTCGACGCGCGCGTCGTCGCGGATCAGCGGATCCAGCTGCCCGTGGCCCACGTCGAGCGCGATCACCCGCCGCGCTCCCCGCTCGAGCAGCACCTGCGTGAAGCCGCCGGTGGACGCGCCGACGTCGAGCGCCAGCCGTCCCGCCACGACCACGTCGGGGAACGCGTCGAGCGCCCCGATCAGCTTGTGGGCGCCGCGGCTGACGTACGCGTCCGTCCCGGCGACCTCGACGACGGATCCGGGCGTCACCCGGAAGGACGCCTTGACGACCCCGCGCCCGTCGACCGTGACGAGCCCGTCGGCGATGAGCCGGGCGGCGTGCGTGCGCGAGCGAGCGAGTCCCAGCGCGGGCAGGGCCGCGTCGAGGCGCAGGTCCCCGCCGATCACCTCTCCCGGAGCGGACGCGGATCCGTCGGCGGGGTCAGCCACGCGGCTCGGCCCCGTCGCCGCCCTCGAGCCGCGCCCGCAGCTCGTCGTGCAGCAGCGCGAAGGACGCTGCGCGCTCCCCGAGCGACTGCCCCTCGATCAGCTCCAGCCGGGAGACCAGCTCCGCGGCGACGTCGTGGTCGTCGCGCGGCCCGGCGACCGCGGCCTCGTCGGTCGGCTCGTCCGTGGGGATGTCGTCCTCGGCGTCGCTCACGCCGTCACGCTACGCCCGGCCCGCGCCGGCGGCCGCGTACAGCGACTCCTGCACGTCCAGCCCGTAGATCGGCCGCCCCGAGTTCCAGATCACGGCGCACGCGGCGCGCAGGGTGTCGATCGTCGACCCGCCGTCCTTGACGACCTCGACGCGGTCCCCGGCGATCCGCACGGAGGACTTCCCCACGGTCGCCACCTGGCCCTGACCCGAGAAGCGCGTCTCCGGGTACGGCTCGTGCAGCTGGCCCAGGTGATCGAGGATGAAGGTCGGCCGCTGGCCCTCCTCCGCCGCGAGCAGCTGCTTGGCCCGGTCGATCCCCGTGAGCACGTGCACCGACGCCATGCCCGCGCGCGTGGCGCCGAGGATGTCGGTGTCGAGCCGGTCGCCGAGGAACACGGGACGCTGGGCGCCGAAGCGCTCGCGGGCCACGTCGAAGATCGGCGTCTCCGGCTTGCCGGCCACGACGGGCAGGCGCCCGACGGCCGTGTGCACGGCGGAGACGAGCGTGCCGTTGCCGGGCGCGATGCCGCGGGCGACCGGGATGGTCCAGTCCGTGTTGGTGGCGACCCACACCACGTCCGGGTCGGCCAGCGCGAACGAGGCCTCCGCGAGCTGGGCCCAGCCCACCTCGGGCGAGAAGCCCTGCACGACCGCCGCGGGCCGGTCCTCCGTGGAGCGCGTGACGACGTAACCGGCCTTCTCGAGCTCGTGCACGAGACCCTCGCCGCCCACGACCAGCACGGTGGATCCGGCGGGCACGCGGTCGGCGAGCAGACGCAGCGCGGCCTGCGGCGACGTGACCACGTCGTCCGGCGCGACCGTCAGCCCGAGGGAGCTGAGGTGCTCGGCCACGGACGCGTCCGTGCGCGAGGCGTTGTTCGTGATGTAGCCCAGCCGGATCCCGTCACCTTCGGCGCGGTTCAGCGCGTCCACGGCGTGCGGGATGCTGTCCGGCCCGGCATAGACGACCCCGTCGAGGTCGGCGAGGATCACGTCCACGCCCTCGAGGGGCGTGCTGCCCTTCGCCGCCCTAGCGAACATCGCGGTCCCCCTCGCTCGACGCGTCGAGCTCCTCGTCGACGTCGATCGCGATCTCCTCGCTGTCGCCGTCCTCGCTGGGCGGGGTCGGCGCCGCGTCCTCGTCCGCGTCCGCCTCGGCGTCGGAGGGCTCCGGGCTGCGATCGCGCATGTCCGGCTCGGTGCCCGCGTCATCGCGGTGCTCCTCCCCCTCCAGCTCCTCCTCGACGACCTCGACCATGTCATCCCATCCCTCGTCCGGATCCGCGAACGCCGCCTCGGCCGCATCCGCGCGTCGACGCCACGCGTCGGCCTCGTCGGAGCGTCCGAGCTCCTCGAGGACCTCCGCGTACGCGTGGAACAGGTCCGCGCTGTACGAGTAGGCGACGTCGCGGTTCAGCTGCGCGATCGACAGCTCATCGAGAGCCGCCTCGGTCTGACCGAGGTCGAGCCGTGCGCCGGACATCGCGATCGCCAGGGCCACCTGCTCCGCTGCCGGCAGGGTCTCCTTCGGCACGGAGCGACCGAGCTCGAGCGCCTTGTCGGGCCGGCCCTGGCCGCGCTCGCTGTCGACCATGAGCGCGAGCTGGTCGTTCTTGCCGGAGATGCGTCGGTAGGTGCGCAGCTCGCGCAGGGCGAGGGCGTAGTCGCCGACCGCGTACGCGGTGATCGCGAGCGACTCACGCACGACCGCGATGCGGCCCGCACGACGTGCCGCGGATGTCGCGTGCCGGTGCGCCAGCTCCGGATCCTCCTCGATCAGTCGCGCCGCCATCACCAGGTGCTGCGCGACGCCCTCGGCGTTGTCCTTGCTGAGCGTCTTCAGCTCGTTGCGGGCGATCCGGTCCAGATCCCCCGGCTTCACGTCCTCCGGGATCTCCGGGTCGTCGTGCCGCGGACGGACGGAGCGGAGCTCCCGGGCGCGCAGCTGCTCCTCGGTCAGCGCCTCCTCGTAGCGGGGGGCATCCCGGTCGTTGCGCGCCGGTCGCCCGTCGCGGGTCCAGAGCTTGTCCCCGTCCCGGGGCGGCCGGCCCGCACCGCGTCCGGCATCGCGGGGAGCGTCCTTGGACCACGGCCTCCGCTCACCATCGCGGGCAGGACGCGCGCCAGCCGCACCACCGTCCTTCGACCACGGCTTCCGCTCACCATCACGCGCGGGACGCGCGCCAGCCCCACCACCGTCCCTCGACCACGGCTTGCGATCCCCATCGCGCGCAGGACGCGCGCCAGCCCCACCACCGTCCCTCGACCACGGCTTCCGCTCACCATCACGCGCGGGACGCGCGCCAGCCCCACCACCGTCCTTCGACCACGGCTTGCGGTCCCCATCGCGCTGCGGACGCGCTGCCGCCCCGCCGTCCCTCGACCACGGCTTGCGCTCGCCATCGCGAGCGGGACGCGCACCACCGGGAGCACCGCCGCCGGTCCACGGCTTCCGCTCACCATCACGCTGGGGACGCTCTCCGCCCGAGCCCCGGGACCCGGACGCTCGACCGCCGTCACGCGGACCGCGGGGAGCACCCGAGGATCCGCGGTCGTACGGGGGCTTGCCGCCGTCTCGTCCACGCGGAGAGTGCGACGATCCGCGGTCCTGGCCCTCGGGCCGATTGTCTCGATCGGATGAGTCGCTCACTGTGCTCCTGTCGGCCGCGCGGGCCTGATGATGTCTGTGGTGTTGTGGGTCGTGCCGAAGTCCAGGTCCAGGCTAACGGCTGCCGCCGGCGGATGACCCGCCGGGGACCGTACGGCTCCATCCCCTGCCCGTCCACACGCACGACGTGCAATGGGTCGCCTCAGGACGCCCGCCTGATGCCGACGTGGACGTGGACCAATAGCGCCGTGGGCCTCTTTTCCGGGTCGAAGACTCGGATCGACCACGCACCCGGCACGAGAAGCGTCAGCACAGGGAAGCGCAGGACGAACCCGGGCGCCGGCCCTGGCGGCTCAGCAGCATGCCGTCTTCGCAGCTGGACCCGGGCATGGGCCTTAACGCAGAAAGGCCCGCCGCACGAAGTGCGACGGGCCTCCCCGATCAATCAAGTTAAGTCCGGCGGTGTCCTACTCTCCCACAGGGTCCCCCCTGCAGTACCATCGGCGCTGAGAGTCTTAGCTTCCGGGTTCGGAATGTAACCGGGCGTTTCCCTCTCGCTATGGCCGCCGAAACACCTCATACACACCCCACAGGGCATGAAATCTGTGATGAATCGACCAGTCAAGCTGGTTGTTCAATTAGTACCCGACCGTATATCGGGAACCACATAGTGGACGCAAGCAAAGTGTTTTCAAGATATCGGCTTATTAGTACAGGTCAGCTCCACGAGTCTTTAGTCCTCGCTTCCACATCCTGCCTATCAACCCGGTAGTCTAGCCGGGAGCCTTCACCCTGAAAGGGATGGAAATCTCATCTCGAAGCCGGCTTCCCGCTTAGATGCTTTCAGCGGTTATCCGTTCCGAACGTAGCTAATCAGCGGTGCTCCTGGCGGAACAACTGACACACCAGAGGTTCGTCCATCCCGGTCCTCTCGTACTAGGGATAGATCTTCTCAAATTTCCTACGCGCGCAGCGGATAGGGACCGAACTGTCTCACGACGTTCTAAACCCAGCTCGCGTACCGCTTTAATGGGCGAACAGCCCAACCCTTGGGACCTACTCCAGCCCCAGGATGCGACGAGCCGACATCGAGGTGCCAAACCATGCCGTCGATATGGACTCTTGGGCAAGATCAGCCTGTTATCCCCGAGGTACCTTTTATCCGTTGAGCGACAGCGCTTCCACAAGCCACTGCCGGATCACTAGTCCCGACTTTCGTCCCTGCTCGACTTGTCAGTCTCACAGTCAAGCTCCCTTGTGCACTTACACTCGACACC
Source organism: Clavibacter capsici (assembly GCF_001280205.1). Taxonomy (NCBI): domain Bacteria; kingdom Bacillati; phylum Actinomycetota; class Actinomycetes; order Micrococcales; family Microbacteriaceae; genus Clavibacter; species Clavibacter capsici. Next base: position 2,054,122 of record NZ_CP012573.1, read on the forward strand.
TGATTACCAACCAGGTTGAGGGAACCTTTGGGCGCCTCCGTTACTCTTTAGGAGGCAACCGCCCCAGTTAAACTACCCACCAGGCACTGTCCCTGAACCGGATTACGGTTCGAAGTTAGATATCCAGAGTGACCAGAGTGGTATTTCAACAATGACTCCACCCGAACTAGCGTCCGAGCTTCACAGTCTCCCACCTATCCTACACAAGCCACACCGAACACCAATACCAAGCTGTAGTAAAGGTCACGGGGTCTTTCCGTCCTGCTGCGCGTAACGAGCATCTTTACTCGTAGTGCAATTTCGCCGAGTTCGCGGTTGAGACAGCTGGGAAGTCGTTACGCCATTCGTGCAGGTCGGAACTTACCCGACAAGGAATTTCGCTACCTTAGGATGGTTATAGTTACCACCGCCGTTTACTGGGGCTTAAATTCTCAGCTTCGCACTTGCGTACTAACCGTTCCTCTTAACCTTCCAGCACCGGGCAGGCGTCAGTCCGTATACATCGTCTTGCGACTTAGCACGGACCTGTGTTTTTAGTAAACAGTCGCTTCCCACTGGTCTCTGCGGCCTTCAAACGCTTCAGGAGTAAATCCCTACACGCCTCAGGCCCCCCTTCTCCCGAAGTTACGGGGGCATTTTGCCGAGTTCCTTAACCACGATTCTCTCGATCTCCTTAGTATTCTCTACCTGACCACCTGAGTCGGTTTGGGGTACGGGCGATTGGAACCTCGCGTCGATGCTTTTCTTGGCAGCATAGGATCACTGATTTCGTCCGTGAGGACTACCCATCGGGTCTCAGGCTACATAGAAGACGGATTTGCCTATCTTCTGCCCTACATCCTTAGACCGGGACAACCATCGCCCGGCTCAGCTACCTTCCTGCGTCACACCTGTTAATACGCTAAACGCCCCAGCGTAGGGTCGTGTGCTAGGCCAAGACCGTCACCCCGAAGGGATCGAATCAAGGATTCAGACACTTAGCATTACTGGATTGTCTTGGGCGGTTCTTCATCGGTACGGGAATATCAACCCGTTGTCCATCGACTACGCCTGTCGGCCTCGCCTTAGGTCCCGACTTACCCAGGGCGGATTAGCCTGGCCCTGGAACCCTTGGTCTTTCGGAGGACGGGTTTCTCACCCGTCTTTCGCTACTCATGCCTGCATTCTCACTCGTGTGGCCTCCACGGCTGGTTCACACCGCCGCTTCGCTGGCCACACGACGCTCTCCTACCCATCCATACGGCTGGACCACGAAGGCCTGCCTATAATATAAATGCCACAACTTCGGTGGCGTGCTTGAGCCCCGTTACATTGTCGGCGCGGAATCACTTGACCAGTGAGCTATTACGCACTCTTTCAAGGGTGGCTGCTTCTAAGCCAACCTCCTGGTTGTCTATGCAACTCCACATCCTTTCCCACTTAGCACGCGCTTAGGGACCTTAGATGGTGGTCTGGGTTGTTTCCCTCTCGACGATGAAGCTTATCCCCCACCGTCTCACTGCTGCGCTCTCACTTACCGGCATTCGGAGTTTGGCTGAAGTCAGTAACCTTTTGGGGCCCATCGTCCATCCAGTAGCTCTACCTCCGGCAAGAAACACGCAACGCTGCACCTAAATGCATTTCGGAGAGAACCAGCTATCACGAAGTTTGATTGGCCTTTCACCCCTATCCACAGCTCATCCCCTCCATTTTCAACTGAAGTGGGTTCGGTCCTCCACGACGTCTTACCGTCGCTTCAACCTGGCCATGGATAGATCACTTCGCTTCGGGTCTAGAACATGCGACTCATACGCCCTATTAAGACTCGCTTTCGCTACGGCTGCCCCTCACGGGTTAACCTCGCCACATATCACTAACTCGCAGGCTCATTCTTCAAAAGGCACGCTGTCACACCAACAAGGGTGCTCCAACGGTTTGTAAGCAAACGGTTTCAGGTACTATTTCACTCCCCTCCCGGGGTACTTTTCACCTTTCCCTCACGGTACTTGTCCGCTATCGGTCATCTGGGAGTATTTAGGCTTATCAGGTGGTCCTGACAGATTCACACGGGATTTCTCGGGCCCCGTGCTACTTGGGATACTCTCCGGACAGGCGACGACATTTCGACTACGGGGTTCGCACCCTCTATGACTGGCCTTTCAAGACCATTCGTCTATATCGCGCTCATTGCCCTCACAGCTCGGTAGAACTGTACGGAAAGTCCCGCAACCCCGACCATGCAACTCCTACCGGATATCACACATGATCGGTTTGGCCTCTTCCGGTTTCGCTCGCCACTACTAACGGAATCGCTTTTGCTTTCTCTTCCTGTGGGTACTGAGATGTTTCACTTCCCCACGTTCCCTCTACCCGCCCTATATATTCAGGCGGGAGTCACCAGGTCACCCAAAGGGCCTGGCGGGGTTTCCCCATTCGGAAATCCTCGGATCAAAGCTCTATTATCAGCTCCCCGAGGCTTATCGCAGATTTATACGTCCTTCTTCGGCTCCAGATGCCAAGGCATCCACCGTTTGCTCTTAGAATCTTGAAATCACATGAGATTGAATCGTTTCGCCTCCCCTAGAGGAGACAGAAATGACCAATGATCTATAAATAGATCTTTGTGATCCACCGGAAAACCGGTGAATCTAAGATGCTCGCGTCCACTGTGTAGTTCTCAATATACGGGCGGTACCCCACCACCATCCACAACAGGACGACGGAAAGGGTCCGACAAGAAACCAGACACACCAAACGGTGCGGCCCGGTCCCTCAGGACCCAACAGCGTGCAACATGCCCTCGACACACACGCACCACGTTCCCACCCCACAAGGAGGCGTACTAGCAGCACGGCACATCAGCCGGCATCAATGTCAATGTTCCACCCATGAGCGCCACCATCAGGACGAACGCCTGACGCGTGACTTGGCACCATTGATCTCCCTGTATACAGAGGAGAGGTGCACATGCTCCTTAGAAAGGAGGTGATCCAGCCGCACCTTCCGGTACGGCTACCTTGTTACGACTTAGTCCTAATCACCGATCCCACCTTCGACAGCTCCTCCCTTGCGGTTAGGCCACTGGCTTCGGGTGTTACCGACTTTCATGACTTGACGGGCGGTGTGTACAAGGCCCGGGAACGTATTCACCGCAGCGTTGCTGATCTGCGATTACTAGCGACTCCGACTTCATGAGGTCGAGTTGCAGACCTCAATCCGAACTGAGACCGGCTTTTTGGGATTCGCTCCACCTTACGGTATCGCAGCCCTTTGTACCGGCCATTGTAGCATGCGTGAAGCCCAAGACATAAGGGGCATGATGATTTGACGTCATCCCCACCTTCCTCCGAGTTGACCCCGGCAGTCTCCTATGAGTTCCCACCATTACGTGCTGGCAACATAGAACGAGGGTTGCGCTCGTTGCGGGACTTAACCCAACATCTCACGACACGAGCTGACGACAACCATGCACCACCTGTATACCGACCTTGCGGGGCGCACATCTCTGCACGTTTCCGGTATATGTCAAGCCTTGGTAAGGTTCTTCGCGTTGCATCGAATTAATCCGCATGCTCCGCCGCTTGTGCGGGCCCCCGTCAATTCCTTTGAGTTTTAGCCTTGCGGCCGTACTCCCCAGGCGGGGAACTTAATGCGTTAGCTGCGACACGGAGACCGTGGAATGGTCCCCACATCTAGTTCCCAACGTTTACGGCATGGACTACCAGGGTATCTAATCCTGTTCGCTCCCCATGCTTTCGCTCCTCAGCGTCAGTTACGGCCCAGAGATCTGCCTTCGCCATCGGTGTTCCTCCTGATATCTGCGCATTCCACCGCTACACCAGGAATTCCAATCTCCCCTACCGCACTCTAGTCTGCCCGTACCCACTGCAGACCCGAGGTTGAGCCTCGGGATTTCACAGCAGACGCGACAAACCGCTTACGAGCTCTTTACGCCCAATAATTCCGGACAACGCTTGCACCCTACGTATTACCGCGGCTGCTGGCACGTAGTTAGCCGGTGCTTTTTCTGCAGGTACCGTCACTTTCGCTTCTTCCCTACTAAAAGAGGTTTACAACCCGAAGGCCGTCATCCCTCACGCGGCGTTGCTGCATCAGGCTTGCGCCCATTGTGCAATATTCCCCACTGCTGCCTCCCGTAGGAGTCTGGGCCGTGTCTCAGTCCCAGTGTGGCCGGTCACCCTCTCAGGCCGGCTACCCGTCGTAGGCTTGGTGAGCCATTACCTCACCAACAACCTGATAGGCCGCGAGTCCATCCCCAACCGAAATTCTTTCCACGACCAGACCATGCGGCCAGTCGTCATATCCGGTATTAGCTACCATTTCTAGCAGTTATCCCAGAGTCGGGGGCAGGTTACTCACGTGTTACTCACCCGTTCGCCACTGATCCGCCAGAGCAAGCTCTGACATCACCGTTCGACTTGCATGTGTTAAGCACGCCGCCAGCGTTCGTCCTGAGCCAGGATCAAACTCTCCATAAATGCTTAAACGCACGACCACCCGAAAGCAGTCGGCACATCTAAAGCCAGACGTGAACGGGAATCGAACACGAACCAGCAAGTTTGAAACCGACAGAACAAATCATTACTGACTTGCTTGTTTGTTTAAATGTTTTCCAAAGGAATCCGGACACCATCCCAGAAGGGACGATGCCACGGGTATTTGGCATTTGACATTGTGCACGCTGTTGAGTTCTCAAGGAACGGACGCTCCCGACACCGACCATCACAGCCAGCCATCGGAGCTCACACTCCACCGCTCCCCGTGGGAGTGATCCAGACCCAGAAGGCCCAGCACTCACGTCGGAAGCAGAATCAGACCCTAGCTCAGTTGGTGGTACACACGCAACCCGTAGGCCGCGGCAACTTCTGTTTCACCAGGATCATCACCCACCAGAACAGCTCCGGAAGCTTTTCCGCTTCCCGCCCGTTCCGGCGACAAGAGGAGACATTACGCGGACCACCCCACCCCCGCAAAACAACCCGCATCCCGGGCGTGTCGCGACAGCCTCCCGGAGAAGGACCAGATCGGCAGCCCATTCAGGCCACGGTGAGCCCGGCGAGGGTCTTCTTGCCCCGCCGGATCACCGCGAAACGGCCGTGCAGGAGGTCGTCCACGACCGCGCCCGCATCGCCCACGGCGGCGTTGTTCAGGTAGACGCCGCCCTGCGTGATCGCGCGACGAGCCTCCCCCGCGCTCGAGACGAGGCCGGCGTCGACGAGGGCCTGGACGACCGTCGTCCCCGGCGCGATCTCGGCGCTGGGCAGCTCCCCCATCGCCTGGCGGAGGGTCCTCTCGTCGAGGGTCGTCAGCTCCCCCTGGCCGAACAGCGCCTGCGACGCGGCGATGGCCGACTCGGTCGCGGCCCGCCCGTGGACCAGCGTCGTCACCTCCCACGCGAGGGTGCGCTGCGCCTCCCGTCGGAACGGCTCCGTCTCCACCGCGCGGGCGAGCTCCTCGATCCGCGCCCGGTCCAGGAACGTGAAGATGCGCAGGCGGTGGACGACGTCGGCGTCGTCCGTGTTGAGCCAGAACTGGTAGAAGGCGTACGGGCTCGTCATCTCCGGGTCGAGCCAGACCGCGTTGCCCTCGCTCTTGCCGAACTTCGTCCCGTCCGAGTTCGTGATGAGCGGCGTGCCGATGGCGTGCACGGTCGCCCGCTCGCTGCGCCGGACCAGGTCGGTGCCGCTGGTGAGGTTGCCCCACTGGTCGCTGCCGCCGGTCTGCAGCACGCACCCGTGGGCACGGTAGAGCTCGCGGTAGTCGAGCCCCTGCAGGATCTGGTAGCTGAACTCGGTGTAGCTGATGCCCTCGTCGGAGTTGAGGCGTGCGCTCACCGCGTCCTTCTTGAGCATCGTGCCCACCCGGAAGTGCTTGCCCACCTCCCGCAGGAAGTCGATGGCGCTGAGCGGCGCCGTCCAGTCGAGGTTGTTGACGATGCGCAGGGCGTTGTCCCCCTCGGCGCTGAGGATCGAGGACACCTGCCCCTGCAGGCGGGTCACCCAGTCCGCCACGACCTCGGGGGTGTTCAGCGTGCGCTCCGCGGTGGGCCGCGGATCGCCGATGAGGCCGGTGGATCCGCCGACGAGACCGAGCGGACGGTGCCCGGCCAGCTGGAGGCGGCGCATGAGGAGCAGCTGCACCAGGTTGCCGAGGTGCAGGCTCGGCGCCGTCGGGTCGAAGCCGCAGTAGTACGTGATCGGCGGGCCCGCGAGCAGGGACTTGAGCGCCTCCTGGTCCGTCGACACGTGCACGTAGCCCCGCCACACGATCTCCTCCCAGACGTCCGCGAAGGACGGGTCGTTGCGCTGGGCGGTGAGGGGGGCGGGATCGGCGTTCGTCACCCGATCACGGTATCAGCGGACCTCCCCGCGGGCCGCGGGGCGCGGCGGGACGGCAGCGCGGATCCAGCCACCGGCGCGCACGCCATCCGGGTGTCGGGGGTCCGGGCGACAGTGGGAGCACAGCACGGACAGGGGATCAAGGTCCTGGCATTGATGTCTCTGGATCAAGTGCGTAATGTTGATGCGTCGGCGAGCGCCGGCGACGCGAGGGGGATCGCATGTTCGTCATCACCGCCGACCAGAAGGCGAGCCGTCACGACGTCGATCGTGCCGGGACGGGGCGCGACGAGCTCGCCGCCCGCTACGACGGGCGCCTCGTGCTGCCCGTGGACCGCACGTCCGGCGACGAGGTCCAGGCCCTCGTCGACGATGCCGCCACCGCGCTCGACATGGTCCTCGTGCTCACCCGCGCCGGGCACTGGAGCGTCGGGCTCGGCATCGGCGCCGTGCGCACCCCGCTCCCCCGGGCCACCCGCGAGGCGACCGGTCCCGCGTTCATCGCCGCGCGCGACGCCGTCACCGCGGCGAAGCGCAGCGGGACCCGGTTCGCGCTCGCGACGGATCCGCCGACGGGGCCGCCCGAGCACGCGGGGTCCCCCGGGCTGCCGGGCGCCCCGGAGGTCGAGGCGCTCGTCACCCTCCTGCTGCTCGCGCGGGATCGCCGCACCCCGCAGGGCTGGGACGTCGTCGACCGCATGGCCGACGGTGCGACCCAGCGGGAGGTCGCGGCCCAGCTGGGCATCACGCCGCAGGCGGTGAGCACGCGCCTGCGCACGAGCGGATGGCGCGCCGAGCGCGCCGCGGTCCCCGGGCTCACGGCGCTGCTGGCGCACCTCGACGCCGAGGCGTCGGCGTCCGGCGACCCGACCCCGCACCCCTCACGGGCCGGAGGCCGGTCGTGATCCCCGTCGGCACGCCCGCCGAGGTCGCGGCGTCGGCGGTGCTGTGCGTCCTCGTCACCGCGTCGCTCGTGCTGGCGCTCCTCGCCGTGCGGTCTCCGCGCACCGGCCTCGTCGCCGCCTCGGCGGGCGCGCTGGCGGCCGCGCTCGTGCTGGGCCTGGCGCTCGCGGGGCCCGCCTCGCCGCTGGTCGTGGGCTACCTCGGGCTCGTGATGGTCGTGCTCGCCGTGCTCGGCGGCGGATCCGCGTCCACGGTCGTCCTCGCGCTCGCGACCCGCGGCTCCGTGCCGGCCGGCGCGTACGGCGGGATCCTCGTGCCGCCGCGCGGCCGGGAGGACGACCCGTCCGCGATCCGCCGGCCGACCCGCGAGGTCCTGCGTGGAGGCGCGACCATCGGCATGCTCGAGCGGCTCGCCGTCGTGGCGGTGATCCTCGCCGGCTACCCGGAGGCCCTCGCCGTCGTGATCGCCATCAAGGGCGTCGGCCGCTTCAGCGAGCTGGGCGAGGCGGCGGAGGCCCGTGAGCGGTTCATCATCGGCACCCTCGTGAGCTGGCTGTGGGCCGCGACGTGCGCGGCGGTCGTGCTCGTCGTCCGGTAGCGCCGGTCGACCCGCGTCGCTCAGCGGCGGACGCGGGGCACGTGGGCGCGGTACGGCGAGACCGTCGGGTCGCCCGGCACCCAGAAGCGCCAGGGGAACAGCTCCCCGGATCCGCCCGGGCCGGACACGCCCACGCGCGGGCCGGCGGCCGGCAGCGCGAGCGGCGCATCCGGGAGCACGAGCTCGTAGGGCGCCGCGGCGAGCGACGCCCCGTCGTCGGAGAGCGGGATGCCGAGCGCCACCGCGAGGCGAGCCGGGCCGCGGGCCAGGTCGCGGTCGCGCACGGCCGCGCCTCGGCGACCCCGCGCGAGCTCGGCCCCCTCCACGACCTCCCCCGCGCGCAGCAGGACGCCCGCGCTCGTGCCCTCGGGACCGCAGACGATGTTCGCGCACGTGTGCATGCCGTAGGTGAAGTACGCGTAGAGGTGCGCGGGGGGACCGAACATGGTCGCGTTGCGCGCGCGCCTCCCGCGGAAGGAGTGCGACCCGGGATCCTCGCCGACGCCGCGGTACGCCTCCACCTCGGTGAGGCGGATCGAGACGCGACCGTCCTCGGAGTCGCGTGACAGGACCGCGCCGAGGAGCGCCGGAGCCACCTCGACCGCATCGCGCGCGAAGAAGCCGGGCTCGATCACGCGGGGATCAGATCAGCTCGCCGTTGAGGCTCGCCACGACCACCACGAACACGAGCACCGCGACGGCCACGCCGACCACGAGCGGCAGGAGCCAGCGATGGCGGGGCTCCGGCCGCTCCGGGCGGCGGCCGCTGGAGAGGGTCATGCCGACGCGTCCGCGGACGCCGCTGCCCGGCGCTCGGCCGCGGCGTCGGCCCGGGAGCGGAGGTCGGCGATCCGGCGCACCAGCTCGGCGCGCTGCTCGTCGACCCGGACGCGCGCGGTGCCGCCGACGCCGTCCCGGCTCGCCACGGATCCGTCGATGCTCAGCACCTCGCGGACCTCGGGCACCAGGTGCTCCGAGACCCCCCGCAGGTCGTCGTCGGAGAGGCCGTCGAGGCCCACGCCGCGGGACTCGGCGAGCTTCACGAGCTCGCCCGTGATCTCGTGCGCGTCACGGAAGGCCACGCGGTGCTTCACGAGCCACTCGGCGACGTCGGTCGCCAGCGAGAAGCCCTGCGGCGCGAGCTCCGCCATGCGGTCGACGTCGAAGCGGAGCGTCGCGATCATCCCCGTGAACGCCGGGAGCAGGACCTCGAGGGTCTGCACCGAGTCGAAGACGGGCTCCTTGTCCTCCTGCAGGTCGCGGTTGTACGCGAGCGGCAGGCCCTTGAGCGTCGCGAGCAGACCGGCGAGGTTGCCGATGAGCCGGCCCGACTTGCCGCGCGCGAGCTCGGCGATGTCGGGGTTCTTCTTCTGCGGCATGATCGACGACCCGGTCGAGTACGAGTCGCTCAGCGTGACGAAGCCGAACTCGCGCGTGTTCCAGAGGATGATCTCCTCGCTCAGCCGTGACAGGTCGATGCCTACCTGGGCGAGCACGAACGCGAACTCCGCCACGACGTCGCGGGCGGCCGTGCCGTCGATCGAGTTCTCGGAGCTGCGCGCGAAGCCGAGGTCGCGCGCGACCGCGCCGGCGTCGAGTCCGAGGGTCGAGCCCGCGAGGGCGCCGGATCCGTAGGGCGACACGTCGGCGCGCGCGTCCCAGTCCGCGAGGCGCTCGAGATCGCGTACAAGCGGCCAGCAGTGCGCGAGCAGGTGGTGCGCGAGGAGCACGGGCTGCGCGTGCTGCAGGTGCGTGCGGCCCGGCATGATGGCGCCGCCCGCCGCCTCCGCCTGCGCGGCCAGCGCGTCGACGAGCTGCACGAGCATCGCGTGGATGGTCGCCGCGTGGTCGCGCAGGTACATGCGCACGAGCGTCGCGATCTGGTCGTTGCGGCTGCGCCCCGCGCGGAGCTTGCCGCCGAGCTCGGGCCCGGCGATCTCCATGAGGCCCCGCTCGAGGGCGCCGTGCACGTCCTCGTCCGCCTCGGACGCGACGAGCGCGCCCGAGCGGACGCGGTCCTCGAGCGTGTCGAGCGCCTGCAGCATGGCCTGGCGCTCGGCATCCGACAGGTAGCCGGCCGACGCGAGGGCACGGGCGTGCGCCCGGGATCCGGCGATGTCGTACGGCGCCAGCTGCCAGTCGAAGTGCGTCGAGCGGCTCAGCGCGACGAGCTCCGGCGACGGCCCGCCGGCGAAGCGGCCGCCCCAGAGGGCGCCCGCCTCGCTCGCCCGGGAGGACGGATCCGTGCTCTCGGTCATGCGGCTACTCCGCGGCGGGCGCGGCGTCGTCGGCGGCCAGGGCGGCCTGCTCGACCGCGAGGTCGCGGCGCGCCGAGATCTTGCTCGGCAGCGACCACAGCTCGATGAAGCCCTTGGACAGCGACTGGTCGAACGTGTCGCCCGTGTCGTAGGTCGCGAGGTCGAAGTCGTACAGGCTCGTCTCGCTGCGGCGGCCGGTGACGACCGCGCGTCCGCCGCGCAGGGTCATGCGGATGTCGCCGGAGACGTGCCGCTGCGAGTCCTCGATGAAGGCGTCGAGCGAGCGCTTGAGCCCGGAGAACCAGAGGCCGTCGTAGACGAGGTTCGCCCAGTCCTTCTCGACGCCGCGCTTGTAACGGCCGAGGTCGCGCTCGATGGTGAGCGCCTCGAGCTCCTCGTGCGCCTCGATGAGCGTCATCGCGGCGGGGGCCTCGTAGACCTCACGGCTCTTGATGCCGACGAGGCGGTCCTCGACGACGTCGATGCGGCCGATGCCGTGCGCGCCGGCGGCGGCGTTCAGCTCCTGCACGATGCGCAGCGGCGAGTAGCGCACGCCGTCGATCGCGACGGGGACGCCGGCCTCGAACGTGATGGTGACCTCGGTGGGGTCGCGGAGGACGTCGGGGTCCTGCGTGTACTCGTAGAGGTCCTCGATGGGGCCGTTCCACGGGTCCTCGAGGAAGCCGGTCTCGACCGCGCGGCCCCAGACGTTCTTGTCGATCGAGTACGGGCTCTTCTTGCTCTGCTCGATGGGGAGGTCGTGCTCGTTCGCGTAGACGATGGCCTTGTCGCGCGTGAGGGCCAGGTCGCGGACGGGCGCGATGGAGGTCAGGTCCGGCGCGAGCGCGGCGACGGCGGCCTCGAAGCGCACCTGGTCGTTGCCCTTGCCGGTGCAGCCGTGCGCGACGCTGTTCGCGCCGAGCTCGTGGGCGACGCGGGCGAGGTGCTTGGCGATCAGCGGGCGGCTGAGGCCCGAGACCAGCGGGTAGCGCTTCTGGTAGAGCGCGTTCGCCTTCAGCGCGGGGACGATGTAGTCGTCCGCGAACTCGTCCTTGGCGTCCACGACGACGGCCTCGACCGCGCCGCAGTCGAGCGCGCGCTGTCGGATGACCTCCATGTCCTCGCCGCCCTGGCCGACGTCGACGGCGAGGGCCACGACCTCCTTGCCGGTCGCGTCCTTGAGCCAGCCGATGCCCACCGAGGTGTCGAGTCCGCCGGAATATGCCAGTACCACGCGTTCGGCCATGCCGTTCTCCGTTTCCGTTGCTGAGATGTCTGAGGTTGCAGGTGCTACGCCTGGCGGAGCAGCCAGACGAGCAGGGCCTTCTGGGCGTGCAGGCGGTTCTCCGCCTCGTCCCAGACCACCGATCGCGGGCCGTCGATGACCTCGGAGGCCACCTCGTACTCGCGGTCGGCGGGGAGGCAGTGCAGGAAGATCGCGTCGTCGACCGCGTGCGCCATGAGCTCGGTCGTGACCTGGTAGGCGCCGAGCTCGGCGAGCCGCACGGCCTTCTCCTCCTCCCGGCCCATCGACACCCACGTGTCGGTGACCACGACGTCGGCGCCCGTGACGGCCTCGACGGGATCCGTGAGGACCCGGACCGAGCCGCCGGTGGAGGCGGCGATGCGCTCCGCGTCCGCGACGACGTCCGCGGAGGGCACGTAGCCGGCGGGCGCCGCGATGCGGACGTGCATGCCCGCGGTCGCGCCGGCGAGGAGGTACGACTGGGCCATGTTGCAGGCGCCGTCGCCGAGGAAGGTGAGGGTCTGGCCGGCGGGATCGCCGCGGTGCTCTCGGATGGTGAGGAGGTCGGCGAGCAGCTGGCACGGGTGGAAGTCGTCGGAGAGCGCGTTGACGACGGGGACCGTGGTGCCCGCGGCCATCTCCTCGAGGCCCGCCTGCCCGTAGGTGCGCCACACGATGGCGGCGACCTGGCGCTCGAGCACGCGCGCGGTGTCGCTCGCGGTCTCCTTGCCGCCGAGCTGGCTGCTGGCGGTGCTGATGATGAGCGGGACGCCGCCGAGGTCCGCGATGCCGACGGCGAAGGAGACGCGCGTGCGGGTGGACGACTTGTCGAAGATCACGGCGACCGTCTGGGGGCCCGCGAGGGGGCGCTCCGACCAGCGCTCGCGCTTGAGCTGCACCGCGAGGTCGAGCACCTCGGCCTGCTCGGCCGGGCTCAGGTCGTCGTCGCGCAGGAAGTGGCGGGTCATCGCATCGCTCGCTCTCGGGGGACTCGGGGTCAGACAAGCCTAGGGGACGTGCAGGGGCGGATCGGTCCGCCGGCACCCCCGCGCGGGGGTGCCGACGGACGGACGCGGCAAGCAGCCCCGAGCGTCCCGCGGATCAGCGCAGGCGCTCGAGCGCGCGGCCGAACCGCTCGCGGAAGTCGCGCACCTCGGCGTCGCCCACGATGAGCGGCGGCGCGATGCGGAGGCTGCGGGCGTTCGGCGCGTTGATGATGAGGCCCTCGCCGAGCGCGGCGGCCGCGATGCGCCCGCCGTCGTCCTCGTGCAGGCCCACGCCGATGAGCAGGCCCCGACCGCGCACCTCGGCGATGCGCGGGGAGTCGAGGCCCGTGATGGCGGCGCGGATCTCCTCGCCGCGGCGCGCGGCGTTCTCCACGAGCCCGGCGTCCTCGATCTCGGCGAGCACCGCGTTCCCCGCCGCGGTGGCGAGCGGGTTGCCGCCGAACGTGGATCCGTGCTGGCCCTTCTGCAGCAGGTCGGCCGCGGCGTCGAAGGCCACGAGCGCGCCGATGGGGACGCCGCCCGCGATGCCCTTGGCGATGGTGACCGCGTCGGGCCGCACGCCCTCGTGCTCGTACGCGAACCAGCGGCCCGTGCGGCCGACGCCGGTCTGGATCTCGTCGAGGATGAGCAGCGCGCCGTGCTCGCGCGTCAGCTCCCGGGCGCGGCGGAGGAACCCGGCGGGCAGGTCGACGACGCCGGCCTCGCCCTGGATCGGCTCGAGGATGACGGCCTGGACGGTGTCGTCGACGGCCGCCTCGAGCGCCTCGAGCGTCGGCGCGATGTGCTCGACGCCGCCGGGCAGCGGTAGGAACGGCGCCTGCAGCGCGGGCTGGCCGGTGAGCGCGAGCGCGCCCATGGTGCGTCCGTGGAACGAGCCCTGCAGCGTGATGACGCGCGTGCGATGCGCGGATCCGTTGCGGCGCGCGAGCTTGAACGCCGCCTCGTTCGCCTCGGCGCCCGAGTTGCCGAAGTAGACGCGGCCGGTGTCGCCCGCGCCCGTGATGCGACGGAGGCGCTCGGCGAGGGCGATCTGCGGCGGCGTGGCGAAGTAGTTGGAGACGTGCGCGAGCGTGGAGACCTGCTCCGTGACGGCGCGGATGAGCACCGGGTGCGCGTGCCCGAGCGAGTTGACGGCGATGCCCGCCAGGAAGTCGAGGTACTCGCGGCCGGTCGAGTCCCACACGCGGCAGCCCTCCCCGCGGACGAGCATGGCGAGCGGGGGCGGCGACGAGCGCATCATCGCGGCCTGGAAGCGGTCGGACCACTCGCTCTCGGTCTGCGTGGTCCGGCGCTCCGGCTGGGTCGTGGTCATGCGGGCACGACCTCCGTTCCGATTCCGTTCGTGGTGAAGATCTCGAGGAGCATCGAGTGCGGGATGCGGCCGTCGATGATCGCGGCCTTGGGCACTCCCCCGTCGACGGCCTCGAGGCACGCCGCCATCTTGGGGATCATGCCCGACTCGAGCGAGGGCAGCAGGGCGCGCAGCTCGTCGGCGCGGATGTCGGAGACGAGCGAGCCGCGGTCGGGCCAGTCCCGGTAGAGCCCGGCGACGTCCGTGAGGATCACGAGCTTCTCGGCCCCGAGCGCGACGGCGAGCGCGGCGGCCGCGGCGTCGGCGTTGACGTTGAGCGAGACGGACGGGTCGGACTCGTCAGGCGCGATGGAGGAGACCACCGGGATGCGGCCGGCGTCGAGCTGCGCGAGCACGGCCGTGGGATCCACCGCGACGACGTCGCCCACCAGGCCGAGGTCGACCTCGACGCCGTCGACGACCGCGCCGCGCCGGCGGCCCGTGAACAGGCCCGCGTCCTCGCCCGAGACGGCGGCCGCGAGGGGCCCGTGCGCGTTGATGCCGCGCACGACGTCGCGGCTGACCTGCCCGGTGAGCACCATGCGCACGACCTCGAGCACCTCCGGGGTGGTGACGCGGTATCCCCCGCGGAACTCGCTCTCGATGCCGAGGCGCGTGAGCATGGCGCTGATCTGCGGTCCGCCTCCGTGCACGACGACGGGCCGGAGCCCGGCGTAGCGGAGGTACACGACGTCCTCCGCGAAGGTGCGCGTGAGCTCCTCGTCGACCATGGCGTTGCCGCCGAACTTCACGACCACGATGCGGTCGTGGAAGCGCTGCAGCCACGACAGCGACTCGATGAGCGTCGCCGCCTTCGACTCGGCCTGCGCCTGGTCCTCCTCGGCGGCCTCCTGCGTGATGGCGGTCACGTCCGTCCCGTCTGCGTCGGCCATCAGCTGGCGTACGCGCTGTTCTCGTGCACGTAGTCGTGCGTGAGGTCGTTGGTGAGGATGGTCGCCGTCGCGTCTCCCGCGTGCAGGTCGATGAGGACGTGCACGGCGCGCGGGTGGAGGTCGACCAGGTCGCGGCTCTCGTGCGGCTCGCCCGCGCGGCACACCTCGACGCCGTTGATGGCGACGTCGATGCCGTACGGGTCGAAGGCGGCGCCGGTGGTGCCGACGGCGGCGAGCACGCGACCCCAGTTGGGGTCGTTGCCGAAGACGGCGGCCTTGAAGAGGTTGCTGCGGGCGACCGCGCGGCCCACCTCGACGGCGTCGTCGTCGGACGCCGCGTGCACGACCTCGATGGCGATGTCGTGCGCCGCGCCCTCGGCGTCGGCCTGGAGCTGCTCGGCGAGGTCGGCGCACACCGAGGTGAGCGCGGCCTGGAACGCGTCGGCGTCGGGCACGACGCCGGATGCGGCGCTCGCGAGGAGCGTCACCTGGTCGTTGGTCGACATGCAGCCGTCGGAGTCGAGGCGGTCGAACGTGACGCGGGTCGCCTCGCGGAGCGCGCGGTCGAGCGCGGACGCGTCGAGGTCGGCGTCGGTGGTGATCACCACGAGCATCGTGGCGAGCCCCGGCGCGAGCATGCCCGCGCCCTTCGCCATCCCGCCGACGGTCCAGCCGGCGTCGGACGCGCGGACCGACTGCTTGGGCTTCGTGTCGGTGGTCATGATGGCGCGGGCCGCGTCGTCGCCGCCGCCCTCGCCCAGCGCGACCGCCGCGCGGGCGACCCCGTCCTCGAGCTTCTCGAGCGGGAGCTGCTCGCCGATGAGGCCCGTGCTGCAGACGAGCACGTCGCCGCTCGAGACGTCGAGCGCGCGGCCGACCGCCTCGGCGGTGGCGTGCGTGACCTGGAAGCCGCGGGATCCCGTGTAGCAGTTGGCGCCGCCGGAGTTGAGCACGACGGCGCTCACCCGGCCGTCGCCGATGACCTGGCGCGACCACAGGATGGGGTTCGCCTGGCAGCGGTTGCTGGTGAACACCGCGGCCGCCGCCTGCGACGGGCCGGTGTTCCGGACGAGGGCGACGTCGAGCGCGCCCGTGGACTTGAGGCCGGCGGCGACCCCTCCGGCGACGAAGCCGCGTGCGGCGGTGACGCTCACGGGGCCACCCCGTCCACCGGGAGGCCCATGGCCTCGGGCAGCCCGAGCGCGATGTTGGCCGACTGGATGGCCGCCCCCGCCGTGCCCTTGACCAGGTTGTCGATGGCCGTGACCGTGACGACGCGGCCCGCCGCCTCGTCGACCGCGAGACCGACGAGCGCCGTGTTGGATCCCGTGACGTCCGACACGTTCGGGAACGAGCCCTCGGGCAGCAGGTGCACGAACGGCTCGTCGGCGTAGGCGAGCTCCCAGGCCGCGCGCACGTCGTGCGCGGAGAAGCCGGGGGCGAGGCGCGCGGTGGCCGTGGCCAGGATCCCCCGGGCCATGGCCACGAGCACGGGCGTGAACGACACGCTCACGTGCCCGCCCCCCGCGGTCTCGAGGTTCTGCCGGATCTCCGGCGTGTGCCGGTGCGTGCCGCCGACCGCGTAGGCGCTCGCGGAGCCGAGGATCTCGCTGGCCAGCAGGTTCGTGCGGAGCGAGCGCCCCGCGCCGGACGGGCCCACGGCGAGCACCGCGACGATGTCCTCGGGCTCGATGACGCCCGCGCGGATCCCCGGCTGGAGCCCGAGCGTGATGGCGGTGACGTTGCATCCGGGCACCGCGATGCGCTTCACGCCCGACAGGTGCGTGCGCTGGGTGCCGCCCTCCTCCGCGTGCAGGAGCTCGGGCAGGCCGTACGGCCAGGCGCCCGCGAAGTCTCCGCCGTAGAACGCATCCCACGCGGCCTCGTCGACCAGCCGGTGGTCGGCGCCGCAGTCGACCACGAGGGTCTGGTCGTCGAGCTCGGCCGTGATGGCGCCCGACTTGCCGTGCGGCAGCGCGAGGAACACGACGTCGTGGCCCGCGAGCTCGGCGGCGGTCGTCTCGACGAAGGTGCGGTCGGCGTACGAGGTGAGGTGCGGGTGCACCTGTCGCAGACGCTCGCCCGCGTTCTGGAAGGCAGTGAGCGTCTGGACCTCGAGGCGCGGGTGGTCGGCGAGCAGGCGGAGGAGCTCCCCGCCCGCGTAGCCGCTGGCTCCCGCGACGGCGACTGAGAATGACATGCATCAAATCTAGTGCCGGTGCGGGGAGCGCTCCGGCGGGCGGCGGGCCGCCGCATGCACGAGGGGCGGGTCCTCCCTGGGGAGGGCCCGCCCCCTCGGACGGCGCGGCGCGGCCCGGTCGGCCGTGTGGTCGGCCTACTCCCGGAGCGTCGCGCCGAAGCGCTCGCCGGCGAGCCGGACGGATCCGTCGCGCGCCGCGCTCGCCTCGGCCGCGGTGAGCGTGCGGTCGGGCGCGCGGAACCGGAGCGCGAAGGTGAGCGAGCGGGTGCCCGCCTCGACGCCGGGGCCGCGGTAGTCGTCCACGAGCCGTGCGGTCTCGAGCAGCTCGCCCGCGCCCTCGACGACCGTGCGGAGGAGCTCCCCCGCCGGGACCTCGAGCGGCACGACGAGGCTGAGGTCCTGCGTGGCGACGGGCATCGACGTGAGCGTGCGGACCTCGACAGGGCCGCCGGCGAGCGCCACGAGCCGGTCCAGGTCGACCTCGGCGAGCGCGACGCGCTCCGGCAGGTCGAGCTCGGCGGCGAGCGCGGGCAGGAGCTCGCCGGCGAAGCCCACGATGACCGGGCCGTCGGGGGTCACCGCCTCGACCGCGGCCGTGCGCCCCGGGTGCATCGCGCCGTGGGTGCCCTGCTCGAAGCGGATCTCGACGCCCACCGCGTGCGCGAGCTGCCGCACCGCGTCGAGCGCGTCGACGAGGCCGGCCCGCTGCGCGGGGGTGCCGGGCTGCTTCGACACGGCGTCGCCGAGGATCAGCACGCCGACGTGGCGCGGCTGCGGCGGGATGCCCGCGTCGAGCGCCCTCAGCGTGTCGGCGTCGGGACGCACGGCACCGGGCGGCATCTGCGGCGACCCGTAGGCGACGCCCGCCGACGGCAGGAACACCGTGCCGGTCTCGAAGAGCGCGAGGTCCGTGGATCCGCGCGACAGGTTGCGGCGCGCGATGTCGACGAGACCCGGCAGCAGCGAGCGGCGGAGGTACGGGAACGCGACGTCGAGCGGGTTCGCGAGCCGCACGGCGGGTGCGTCCTCGCGGTCGGCCGCCCCGAAGCGCGCGTTCTGCGCCTCGGACGCGAACGGCGAGCTCATCACCTCGGTCAGCCCGGACGCGGCGAGCGCGATCGAGGCCTGGCGTCGGAGGCGCTGCGCGGCGGTGAGGCCGCGGCCGGGCGGCGCGACGGGCAGCACGGCGGGGATGCGGTCGTAGCCGACGATGCGCGCCACCTCCTCGACCAGGTCGGCGCGGTGGCGGAGGTCGGGGCGCCAGGTGGGCGGCGTGACGACGAGGACGCCGTCGCGCTCCTCGATGGCGCAGCCCACGTCGACGAGCGCGTGCCGCACCTCGTCCTCCGCGTAGTCGACGCCGACGAGGGACGCCGGGTAGCCGAGCGGCAGGTCGATGGACTCGCGCGGAGCGGTCGTGTCGAGGATCGAGCCGAGCCCCTCCGCGTGCCCGCCCGCCAGTTCCTCGAGGAGCTGCACGACGCGCGCGGCGGCGGCGGGCGCGACCTTCGGATCCACCCCGCGCTCGAAGCGCTTGGACGCCTCGCTCGGCAGCTTGTGCCGGCGGGCGGTGCGGGCGATGGAGACGGGGTCGAAGCCGGCCGCCTCGATCAGCACGCGCGTGGTGCCCGCGCCGACCTCGGTGGCCTGGCCGCCCATGACGCCCGCGAGCCCGACGGGCCCGGAGTCGTCGGCGATGACGAGGTCCTCGACGTGGAGCGCGCGCTCGCGCCCGTCGAGGGTCACGAGCGTCTCGCCCTCAGCGGCGCGGCGGACGACGATGCCGCCCTGCAGCCGATCGAGGTCGTACGCGTGCAGCGGCTGGCCGAGCTCGAGCATAACGTAGTTGGTGACGTCGACGGCGAGCGAGATCGAGCGGACGCCCGCGAGCGTGAGCCGCGACACCATCCACGGCGGCGTGGGCCGGGACACGTCGAGGCCGGAGACCACGCGCGTCACGAACACGTCGGCGCCGACGCGGCCGCGGATCGGGGCGGCGTCGTCGACGCGCACCTCGACGCCCGCGACGGGCGCGTCGGCCGCGAGCAGCGCGAGCGCGTCGGCGGGGTCGGTGAACGCGGCGCCCGTGGCGTGCGCGTACTCCCGGGCGATGCCGCGGATCGAGAACGCGTAGCCGCGGTCGGGCGTGACGTTGACCTCCACCGCGCGGTCGTCGAGGTGCAGGAGGGCGAGCGCGTCCGTGCCGACCTCGGGGTCGAGGCCGAGCGACGAGAGGACGAGGATCCCGTCGTGCTCCTCCCCCAGGCCGAGCTCCCGGGACGACGCGATCATGCCGTCGGACACGTGCCCGTAGGTCTTCCGCGCGCTGATGGGGAACGGGCCGGGGAGCACCGCGCCCGGCAGGCTCACCACGACCTTGTCGCCGACGACGAAGTTGTGCGCGCCGCAGACGATGCCGCGGACGTCCTCGCCGCCGTCGGCCGCCGTCGCGCCCTCGGAGGCGACGCGGACGGAGCACCAGTTGATGGTCTTGCCGTTGGTCTGGGGCTCGGGCGTCGCCTCGAGCACCTGCCCGACGACGACGGGGCCGGAGATCGAGAACGCGTGGACGTCCTCCTCCTCGAGGCCCACCTTCACGAGCGACGCGTGGACGTCCTCGGGGGTGACCCCCGCGGGGAGCTCGACGTGCTCGCCGAGCCAGCTGATCGGGATCCTCACGACTACACCACCATCCCGAACTGCGCGCCGAATCGGATGTCGCCCTCGACGATGTCGCGCATGTCGGAGAGGTCGTTGCGGAACATGAGGGTGCGCTCGGTGCCCATGCCGAACGCGAAGCCCTGGTACTCGTCGGGGTCGATGCCCGCGGAGCGCAGCACGTTCGGGTTCACCATGCCGCAGCCGCCCCACTCGATCCAGCGGGGTCCCCCCGCGGCGGCCGGGTGCCAGACGTCCATCTCGGCGCTCGGCTCGGTGAAGGGGAAGTAGTTGGGGCGCAGGCGGATGCGGGCATCCTCGCCGAACATCGAGCGCGCGAAGTGCTCGAGCGTGCCGCGGAGGTGCGCCATGGTGAGGCCGCGGTCGATCGCGATCCCCTCGACCTGGCGGAACGCGGGCGTGTGCGTCGCGTCGAGCTCGTCGCTGCGGAAGGTGCGGCCCTGGGCGATCGTGTACACCGGGAGCGCGTCGGCGAGCAGCGTGCGGATCTGCACGGGCGAGGTGTGCGTGCGGAGCACCAGGTGCGCGTCGGTCGGGTCCACGTAGAAGGAGTCCTGCATCGCGCGCGCCGGGTGGTCGGGCGGGAAGTTGAGCGCGTCGAAGTTGAACCACTCGCTCTCGAGCTCGGGACCCTCGTTCACCTGCCAGCCCATCCCGACGAAGATGTCGGCGATGCGCTCCTCGAGCATGGTGAGCGGGTGGCGGGCGCCGGCGCGCCAGCGGCTCGGCAGCGCGGTGACGTCGACGGCCTCGGCGACGAGGCGCTCGGCGGCCTCCTGCTCCTGGATCTCCGCCTCGCGCGCCTGGAACGCCTGCGTGACGCGGGCGCGCGACTGGCCGACGAGCTTGCCGGCGTCCTTGCGCTGTTCGGGCGGCAGCGAGCGGAGCGATCCGTTGAGCCGGGCGAGCGGCGACGCCTCGCCGATGTGGGCGGAGCGGGCCTCGGCGAGCGACGCGGAGTCGGTGGTCGCGGCGAGCGCGGCCATCGCCTGCTCCACGGCGGCGCCGACGGTCTCCTCGGAGATCTGGGGTTCGGACATGAGGCCCGAGTCTACCGATCGGGGGTGGCGCTCCCGGCCCGCGACCGGCCCCGCGACGCGGCTACGCGCCCTGCGAGGTCCCGGCCGCGACGGTCTTCGCCGCACGCGGTCCGCGCTTCTTGGCGAGACGCCGCGCGATGGTCGACACCGTGAGGTTGAGCACGAGGTACATGCCGACCATCACCACGAAGATCGGCAGCGAGTTGGCGCGGCTCGTGGCCTCGAGGATCAGCTCCCCCTGCTTGGTGAGTCCGACGAGGCTGACGATCGTGCCGAGCGCGGTGTCCTTGATGAGCACCACGAGCTGGGCGACGATGATCGGCAGCATCGTGCGGAACGCCTGCGGGAACTCCACGAGCAGCCGGTTCTGCAGCGGGCGCAGGCCGATGGCGAGACCCGCCTCGCGCTGGCCGCGCGGCAGGCCGAGGATGCCGGAGCGCAGCGCCTCGCCGATGATCGCGCCGTTGTAGAGCGCGAGCGCCGTGACGACCGACCAGTACGGCCCGATCGGGAAGATCAGGTAGATGAACAGCATCATCAGCAGCACGGGCATGCCGCGGAAGAACTCGAGGACGACGGTGACCGCGTAGCGCACCACCCGGTGCTCGCTCATGCGCAGCAGCGCCAGCACCATGCCGAGCAGGATCGCGAGCACGGCGGCGACCGCGGCGGACTGCAGCACCACCCACAGGCCCTTGAGCAGGAGCCCCCACACGAGCGGGTCGTTCAGCACGAGCCAGCGCTCGGCGCTGAACTGGCCGGCGTCGGCGAGCTTCACGGCCGCGAACGCGAGAACCGCGACGACGATCACGCCGGTGACGACGGAGAGGACGCGGGAGCGACGGCGGGCCTTCGGGCCGGGGACGTCGTAGAGGACCTGGCTCATCGGGAGACCGCCACTCGCTTCTCGAGGTGGTCCGCCAGCTGGCCGAGCGGGACCGTGATGATGAGGTAGAAGAACGCGACGCCCACGAACACCCAGACGACCGCGTCGCCGTTCGCGTTCGCCACGTCGCGGCCCACGTTGAACAGCTCGTAGATGAAGTAGGCGCCCGCGATGGACGTGTTCTTGGTGAGCGCGATGATCACGTTGATCAGCGGCGGGATCACCGTGCGCAGGGCCTGCGGGAGGATCACGAAGCCGAGCGTCTGCGAGAACGTCAGCCCGATGCTGCGCGCCGCCTCGGCCTGGCCGACCGGCACGCTGTTGATGCCGGAGCGGATCGCCTCGGCGAAGAACGGCGCCGTGTAGAGCGTGAGCGCGAGCACCGCGGCCGTCATGAACGGCAGCGCGCCCGAGATCGACGTGATCACGACGCTGAAGAAGGTGAAGACGAGCAGCAGCGGGGTGTTCCGCAGCAGCTCGACGTAGACGGTGGAGGTGGCGCGGAGGCTCGCGACGGGCGAGATCCTCATCGCGGCGATCACGATCCCCAGCGGGAGGGCGAACAGCACGGTGAGGCCGAGGAGGCGCAGCGTGCCGCCGAACCCCCGCAGGAACACGTCGAGATTGTCGAGGATCACGTCCACGGCGCACCTCCTATCTGTCTGCACCGGCGCTGCCGGGCGATGGTCGGTTCCGGGCTCGGGTGCCCGGACGAGGGAGGGTCCCGCGTGCGCGACAGGCGCACGCGGGACCCGGTGGGACTAGTAGCGGTCGATCGCCGGGGGCTCCGGCGTGTCGATGACCGTGCCGGCCGTCGCCTCGAACAGGCGCGCCCAGGTGCCGTCGTCGTAGGCCGCCTGCAGCGTGTCGTTGATGAAGGTGCGGAACGCCTCGTCGCCCTTGGCGATGCCGATGCCGTAGGGCTCCTCCGTGAAGGTCTCGCCGTCGCCGACGAGCTTGAACTCGCCCTCGTTCTGGTCGATGAAGCCGGAGAGGATCACGTTGTCGGTCGTGACCGCGGACACCTGGCCGTTGCGCAGCGGGTCGAGGCACTTGCTGTAGACGTCGGTCGGCACGACGACCGCGCCGAACTCCGCCTCGATGTTCGCGGCGGGGGTGGATCCGGCCACGGAGCAGACCTGCTTGCCGCGGACGTCCTCGGGCGTGTTGATCGTGGTGTCGTCCGCGAGGACCATGAGCGCCTGGCCGGCCACGTAGTACGGGCCCGCGAAGTCCACGACCTCCTTGCGCTTGTCGTTGATCGTGTAGGTCGCGACGACCGCGTCGACCGAGCCGTTCTGGATGAAGGGCTCGCGGTTCGCCGAGACCGTCTCGGTGAACTCGATCGAGTCGAACGGGATGCCCAGCTTGCTGGCGATGAGCGCGGAGATCGCGACGTCGAAGCCGGCGGGCTTGCCGTCGAGGCCCGCCAGGCCGAAGAGCGGCTGGTCGAACTTCGTGCCGACCTTCATCGTGCCGGCCTCGGCGAGGCGCGCCATCGTGGTGCCCTCGTCGAAGGTGGGGTTCTCCGCGAGCTCGAGCTTGTAGGGCCCGTCGCCGTTCTCGGGGGCGTTCGTGCCGGCGTCGATGCCGCCGTTGGACGCGCTGCCCGCGGCGCCGCAGCCCGTGAGGGCGACGACGACGATCGCGGCGGCCGCGGCGAGGGTCAGTTTCCTGTTCTTCATGGTTCCCGTTCTTGGCTGGTGGGGTGGATGACGGAGGCGATGGGGATCGCCCGTGGTGCGGGACGTGCGGTGGTGCGGGTGGTGCGGCGCCCGGTGCGCCTGCCTCGACGCGTCCGGGTGCGGTGAGCGGGAGGGCTCGGGCCCTCCGCGCGGGTCAGTGGGCGAGGATCTTCGAGAGGAAGTCCTTCGCGCGGGGGCTCCGCGGGTGGTCGAAGAACTCCGCGGGGCTCGTGTCCTCCTCGATGGCGCCGTCGGCCATGAAGATCACGCGATCCGCGGCCTTGCGGGCGAAGCCCATCTCGTGGGTGACGACCATCATCGTCATGCCGTCCTTCGCGAGGCCGACCATGACGTCGAGGACCTCGGTGATCATCTCGGGGTCCAGCGCGCTGGTCGGCTCGTCGAGGAGGATCAGCTTCGGGTCCATCGCGAGGGCGCGCGCGATCGCGACGCGCTGCTGCTGGCCGCCGGAGAGCTGGGCCGGCATCTTCTGCGCCTGGTTGGCGACGCCGACGCGGTCGAGGAGCTCCATCGCCCGCTTCTCCGCCTCGGCCTTGCCCTTCTTGCGGACCTTGATCGGCCCGAGGGTCACGTTCTCGAGCACGGTCTTGTGCGCGAAGAGGTTGAAGGACTGGAACACCATGCCCACGTCGGCGCGGAGGCGCGCGAGCTCGGCGCCCTCGGACGGCAAGTCCTGGCCGTCGATGGTGATGGTGCCGTCGTCGATGGTCTCGAGCCGGTTGATCGCGCGGCACAGCGTGGACTTGCCCGAGCCGCTGGGTCCGATGACGACGACGACCTCGCCGCGGTTCACCGTGGTCGAGATGTCCTTGAGGACGTGGAGGTCCCCGAAGTGCTTGTTGACGTGGGATACGACGACCAGGGGCTCGCCGACCGCTGCTGCGGCGGGCGAGGCGGGGTCCGCCGTCGGGCTCTGCTCCATGCGAACACCATATCCGTGACGGTGTTTCGTCCGCGTTTCCGCGGGGCATCGTCACCCCATCGTGACGCGGGACCTGCGTTTGCGCCGGTCAGAGCGCCGTACGGGGGTGATCCCCGAAGCCGCGCCCCCGTGAGGCGTCCGCGACCGTGCGCTCAGGCGCGCTGCGCGAACGCCGACTCGTAGAGGCACACGGACGCGGCGGTGGCGAGGTTCATCGACTCGGCCTGGCCGTAGATCGGCACGACGACGGCGCGGTCGGCGAGGGCGAGGTGCTCGTCCTGCAGGCCGCGCGCCTCGTTGCCGAACAGCCACGCGGTCGGGGCGGCGAGGCGGCCCGACGTGCGCTCGGCGAGGAGGTCGTCGCCCTTGACGTCGGCGGCGAGGACCTGGAGCCCGGCGGCCTTCACGCGCTCGAGCACGCCGTCGAGCTCGGGCATGATCGCGACCGGCAGGTGGAAGAGCGAGCCCGTCGTGGCGCGAACGACCTTGGGGTTGTAGAGGTCGACGGAGCGCCCGGTGAGGATCACGGCGTCGGCTCCCGCGGCGTCGGCGGCGCGGATGATGGTGCCCGCGTTGCCCGGGTCGCGCACCTCCTCGAGGATCGCGACGAGGCGCGGCTCGTCGGCGAGGATCTGCTTGAGCGAGGTCGGGAACTGGCGGCACACGCCCACCACGCCCTGCGGGGTGACGGTGTCCGCCATGGAGGCGATGACGTCCTCGGTGACGAACTCGACCTCGATGTCGGACTCGCGGACGGCGCGGGCGAGGTCGGGGTAGCGGTCGAGGGCCGTCGGCGTCGCGAACAGCTCCAGCACGAGGTCGGGCCGGAAGGCGAGGGCCTCGGAGACGGCCTGCGGGCCCTCGAGGAGGAAGAGGCCCGTGTCGGCGCGCGCGTCCCGCTTCGCGAGCTTGGCGACGCCACGGACACGCGGGGAGCGGGGGTTGTCGAGCATGGCACCAACACTAACGGCGCGCCCCCTGTCGGGGACGCGCCGTCGGTGGTGGTGCGGAGCGCTACGCGTTCGCCGCGACCTTGGGGGCCGAGGTGTTCGCGGGCAGGGCGGCCTTGGCCGTCTGCACGAGCGACGCGAAGGTCGCGGGCTCGTGGACCGCGAGCTCCGCGAGGATGCGGCGGTCGACCTGGACGCCGGCGAGCGAGAGGCCCTGGATGAGGCGGTTGTACGTCAGGCCGTTCGCACGGGCGGCGGCGTTGATGCGCTGGATCCAGAGGCGGCGGAACTCGCCCTTCTTCGCGCGGCGGTCGCGGTACGCGTAGACGAGGGAGTGGGTGACCTGCTCCTTGGCCTTGCGGTACAGGCGCGAGCGCTGGCCGCGGTATCCGGCGGCGCGCTCGAGGATGACCCGACGCTTCTTGTGGGCGTTGACGGCCCTCTTGACTCTTGCCATTTCAGTGATTCCTATTCGAGTTCAGGTGTCGCGGACGACGAGGGGCCTAGCGGCCGAGGAGCTTCTTGGCGACCTTGACGTCGGCCTTGGCCAGGGACTGGTCCTGGTTGAGTCGCGCCTTGCGCTTGGAGGACTTCACCTCGAGGTTGTGGCGCATGCCGGCCTGCTGCTTCATGATCTTGCCGCTGCCGGTGACCTTGAAACGCTTCTTAGCACCCGAGTGGGTCTTCTGCTTAGGCATTGTTCTCTTCTCTCGCTTCTCGTGCGCTCGCCTTGGTGGCGTCGCGCTTCGCGTTGGCCTCGGCCTTGGCCTCGGACTTGTTCTTGTGCGGTCCGATGACCATGACCATGTTGCGGCCGTCGATCGTGGGGGTGGACTCGACGCTGCCGTACTCGGCGACGTCCTCCGCGAACATCTTGAGCAGGCGCACGCCCTGGTCGGGACGCGACTGCTCGCGCCCGCGGAACAGGATCATGGCCTTGACCTTGTCGCCGTCCTGCAGGAAGCCCTCGGCGCGCTTGCGCTTGGTCTCGTAGTCGTGCTTGTCGATCTTCAGGCGGAAGCGCACCTCCTTGAGGATGGTGTTCGCCTGGTTGCGACGCGCTTCCTTGGCCTTCTGCGCGGCCTCGTACTTGAACTTGCCGTAGTCCATGATCTTCGCCACGGGGGGCTTGGAATTGGGCGCGACCTCGACGAGGTCGAGGTCGGCTTCCTGCGCGAGCCGGAGTGCGACGTCGATGGATACGACGCCGACCTGCTCGCCTGCTGGGCCAACGAGGCGAACCTCGGGAACTCGGATTCGATCGTTGGTACGGGGATCGCTGATGGACTGCTCCTATTCGTGTCTTCGGGTGGCCCGGCGGCTCTCGGGGAGCCGCTCGGATTCGAGACGAGGAGGGTTCTTCACCAGGGTGCGACGCATTCGTCGCACTCGGCAACACGCCCATGCCCGCTGCTGCGGGGCTCCCGTCCTGCGCGCCCCCGCTGGGGAGCCGTTCGGACGGGGGAGCGAAATCGACCCGGTAACCTATGGAGGCGGTCAAGCGCGGGTGGGAGATCAATCCTCTTTCGAACCGGGACTGTGACAGCCCCGGAGCCGTCGATCAGCATAGCAGACGCCGGCCTCGCCCCGGAAGGGCGGGCACCGACCGGGTGCCGCACCCGTCCGCCGCCATCCGGCCGCCCCGAGCACGAGGACAGACATGACCGACCCGACCCCCGACGACGCCCCGACCGCGGCCGACGCGCACGTCCACCGCTTCGAGGAGCCCGACACCGCGACCGGTGCCGGTGCGACGGGCGCCGCCGACCAGGACACCGCCGACTTCGTCGCCGACCAGTACGCGCGCGACATCGCCGAGGTCTCCGCCGTCGAGGTCATCACGACCACGGCCGTCCACCTCATGAGCGCCGCCGCCGTGAAGTGCGGGCTCGCCGACGACCCCGCCACCCAGACGGACCTCGCCGAGGCGCGGAAGCTGATCATCTCGCTGGCGGGCCTGGTCACGGCCGCGTCGCCGGAGCTGGGCGACCAGCACGCGCGGAGCCTGCGCGACGGCCTGCGCTCCCTGCAGCTCGCCTTCCGCGAGGCGTCGCCGTACCCCGACGCCATCGGCAAGGGACCGGGCGAGAAGTACACCGGGCCCGTCTCCTAGGACGGGACGGGCGGGCCTCCCCGCGGCCGCGCCTCAGCGCGCGGAGGTGATGCGGAGGCCCATGCTGTCGACGCGGTCGGCGAGCACCGCGCTCCGCGACCACTCCCCCTGCAGCCGGGCGAGCAGCGCGTCGAGCGCCGTGCGGTCGAGGCCGTCGACGAGCTCCAGCGCGATCATGAGCTCCGGCCCCTCGAGGCGCGCCCGCGGATCGCCGGGCGCCGTGCGCAGCGCCACGACCGCGGGCTCCTCGACGACGCTCGCCTCGAGCGACGCGATCACCTCGGGGTCCTCCGGGCTCGGGATCCACGGCAGCGACCGCGCGACCGCCCAGACGGCTGGACGGCGCAGCACGAACTCGGTGTCGGACATCGGGTCGAGGACCACGAGGTCGGTCTCCTCGCTCGCGGCGGCCAGCGCCACGCGCACCGCGTCGGCGGGCACGGGCCGGGCGGCCGGGTTCCACCTGCCCATCGCGGCGACGGAGGTGAACACCGGCATGACGGTGCGCCCGTCGGGGCCGGCCACCGTGATGATCGACAGCTCGGCGCTCTTGTCGGCCTTCAGGCCGTGCGCGCCCTCACCCTCCTCGCCGAGGCGGGCGACCAGCGGGATGAGCAGCCGCGCCTCACGCAGCGCGTCGACGACGGCGCCCTGCCCGACCTCGCCGCGGCGGTGCTGGGCAAGCGCGTCGGCGAGGGCCGGCGGCGCGGATCCGTCGTCACCGGGGAACGCGGTCGGCTCGAAGGAGCGCCCCGCCCACGGGGTCCCGGCCGAGTCGGCGTGCGGCGTGGAGCCCGACATCACTCCCCGGCGACGTCGAGCGCCTGGCCGAGCGTGAACGCCCCCGCGTAGAGGGCCTTGCCCACGATGGCGCCCTCGAGGCCGAGCGGCACGAGCTCGCGGAGCGCGGCGATGTCGTCGAGGCTGGAGACGCCGCCGGACGCGACGACCGGGCGCTCGGTCCGCTCGAGCACGTCGCGGAGCAGCGCGATGTTGGGACCCTGCAGCGTGCCGTCCTTCGTGACGTCGGTCACGACGTAGCGCGCGCAGCCGGCCTCCTCGAGGCGCTCCAGCACCTCCCAGATGTCGCCGCCGTCCTTCGTCCAGCCGCGCGCGGAGAGCGTGCGCCCGCGGACGTCGAGCCCGACCGCGACGGCCTCGCCGTGCTGCGCGATGACGCTGGCGGCCCACTCGGGGTTCTCCAGCGCGGCGGTGCCGAGGTTGATGCGCGTGGCGCCGCTCTCGAGGGCCACGTCGAGCGAGCGGTCGTCGCGGATGCCGCCGGACAGCTCGATCTGCACGCCGTCGATGGCGCGGATCACGCGCGAGATGACGGAGAGGTTGTCACCGCGACCGAACGCGGCATCGAGGTCGACGAGGTGCAGCCACTCGGCGCCCTGCTCGGCCCAGTCGCGGGCCGCGTCGACGGGGTCGCCGTACCCGGTCTCGGTGCCGGCCGCGCCCTGGGTGAGGCGGACGGCCTGGCCGCCCGCCACGTCGACGGCGGGCAGGAGGGTGAGGCGGGGGGTGCTGGTGAACTCGCTCATGGGGCCTTCCATCGATCGGGCGTGCGGGCGTGCGGAGCCGTCGGCGACGGCGGGTGCGGGTGGGGCTGGGCGGGTCAGGTGGCGCGCAGGGTCCCGAGCCAGTTCGAGAGCAGCCGGATGCCGGCCTCCCCCGACTTCTCGGGGTGGAACTGCGTGGCGGAGAGCGGGCCGTTCTCGACGGCGGCGACGAACGGCTCGCCGTGGGTCGCCCAGGTGACGCGCGGGGCGGGCAGCGGAGGGAGCGGGTCGATCCCCCACGTGCGCGCCGCGTAGGAGTGCACGAAGTAGAACCGCTCCTCCTCGAGCCCGGCGAACAGCGCGGAGCCCTCGGGGACCTCGACCGTGTTCCAGCCCATGTGCGGGAGGACCTCGGACCGGATGCGGTCGACCGTGCCCGGCCACTCCCCCAGCCCGGCGACGTCGACGTCGCGCTCGACGCCGCGGTCGAACATGACCTGCATGCCGACGCAGATGCCGAGCACCGGGCGCCCGCCGGCGAGGCGCCGGTCGACCACGCGGTCGCCGCCCGCGGCCCGGAGCGCGGTCATCACCGCGGAGAACGCGCCGACGCCGGGGACGAGGAGGCCGTCGGCCTCGTGCGCGCGCTTCGGGTCGCCCGTCAGCTCGACGTCGGCACCGGCGAGCTCGAGGGCCTTGACGGCGGAGTGCACGTTGCCGCTGCCGTAGTCGAGGACGACGACCGAGGGCCGCGTCACAGCGCGCCCTTGGTGGACGGGATGCCGGACACGCGCGGGTCGAGCTCCTTGGCCTGCCGGAACGCGCGCGCGAACGACTTGAACTCGGCCTCGGCGATGTGATGCGGGTCGCGCCCGCCGAGGACCGTGACGTGCACGGTGAGCCCGGCGTGGAACGTGATGGCCTCGAAGACGTGGCGGACCATGGATCCGGTGAAGTGGCCGCCGATGAGGTGCATCTCGAAGCCGGCGGGCTCGCCCGAGTGGACGAGGAACGGACGCCCGGAGATGTCGACCACCGACTGCACGAGCGCCTCGTCGAGCGGGACGAGCGCGTCGCCGAAGCGGGCGATGCCCGACTTGTCGCCGAGCGCCTCGCGGATGGCCTGGCCGAGGACGATGCCGACGTCCTCCACCGTGTGGTGCACGTCGATGTGCGTGTCGCCGGTGGCGGTGACCTTGAGGTCGGTCAGCGAGTGCTTCGCGAACGCGGTCAGCATGTGGTCGTAGAACGGCACCGACGTGCTGATCTCGGAGGCACCGGTGCCGTCGAGGTCGAGCTGGAGATCGATGCGGGACTCGCTGGTCTGCCGCGTGACGTGCGCGGTGCGCGCGAGGGTGCTCATGACCTCCATGCTACCGATCGGTTCCGAGCGGATGGCCCCCGCTCCCGGCCGCTACCGGGAGTCGAGGCCGTACGGGATACGCCGCGTCGCACCCCGACGACGCGGGGTGCGGGACGGGGTCAGCGCGCGTACTGCGCGGGGACCGCGAGCTGCTGGCCCGCGGCCACGTCCGACGTGGGGAGGCGGTTGAGGTCGACGACCGACGCGATGACGTCACGCGGGTCGGCGCTCGGCGCGATCTCCTCGGCGAGGTCCCACAGGGACTGCCCGCTCGACACGGTGACGTACTGGAAGGTGGCTCCCGACGCGTCCTTCGACGCCACGGCCGCACCGCCGTTGAGGGCGACGAGCCCGGCGCCGAGCGCGAGCGGAGCGGCGACGAGCGCCGTGAGGACGATGCGGCCGCGACGCGTGATGCGCAGGCGCGTGCGGGGCGTGACGGCGGCCTCCGCGACGGGGGCGGCGGGGAGGGCGGTGGATGCTGCTGCGGTGTTCATGGTGACCTCTCGTGCGAGACGGTGGGGCGTCGATGCGACGCGCCCGGCGATGCAGTGCGGTACGGCATGCGATGCGGGTCGGGCAGCTCGCACCCGGCTCTCGGCCGGGAGAGCCGGGTGCGAAGCTGTGTTCCGAACATACATTCGAAACGAGCCCTCCGCAAGCCCTCATCGCCCCGATCCGGCGTCCGGGCCCGCGACACGCTCGAACAGGTGTTTGTACGAGGTGCGCCGGCTGGATACAGTTTCGAGTGCCTGGTGTCCATTCCACCGGGCACCACCGACATTGCCCCCGCGAGGGCGTCGGCCCGCCGGGTCGTCGCGCCGCCCGGGGCGTCGGCGACGAGAGGCGGGCCGTGGCATGACGGACGAGCGAGCGGCGGGAGGCGGCGCGACCAGGCGCCGCAAGAGCCTCAGCGACAAGCAGATCTCGATCCTGGAGTTCATCCAGCGCACCATCGCCGGCCAGGGCTACCCGCCGAGCATGCGGGAGATCGGCGATGCGGTCGGCCTCGCCTCGCTCTCCAGCGTCACCCACCAGCTCAACCAGCTCGAGCTCTCCGGCTACCTCCGCCGCGACCCCAACCGCCCGCGCGCGCTCGAGGTCCTCATCGACCTGCCGGGTTCGGGAGCCGCGGAGACCGGCGAGCCCGCCACACCCGTGGGCGACGCCGCCATGGTGCCCATGGTCGGCCGCATCGCGGCGGGCATCCCCATCACCGCGGAGCAGATGGTCGA
Source organism: Clavibacter capsici (assembly GCF_001280205.1). NCBI lineage: Bacteria > Bacillati > Actinomycetota > Actinomycetes > Micrococcales > Microbacteriaceae > Clavibacter > Clavibacter capsici. The sequence goes on from NZ_CP012573.1 coordinate 2,085,315, forward strand.
GGAGGTCTTCCCCCTCCCCCGCCAGCTCGTGGGCAAGGGGGACCTCTTCATGCTCCGGGTCGTCGGCGACTCCATGATCGACGCGGCCATCTGCGACGGCGACTGGGTCGTCGTGCGCCAGCAGAAGACCGCGGAGAACGGCGACATCGTCGCGGCCATGCTCGACGACGAGGCCACCGTCAAGGTCTTCCGCCAGCGCGACGGCCACACCTGGCTCCTGCCGCGGAACAGCGCGTTCGAGCCCATCCTCGGCGACTTCGCCGAGGTCGTCGGCAAGGTCGTGGCGGTCATGCGCTCCGTCTGATCACGACGCCCCCCCACGCACGAGAGCGGCCGGTCCCCGAGGGGATCGGCCGCTCTCGTGCGTGCGGGGCGGGTGCGTGGATCAGACCGCGGGCACCACCGCGTAGGCCTGGACCTGCGCCTCCTGCTCGGCCGTGACGAGGGCGCGCACGCGCGTCCCCTCCTCCACGTACGAGGTCTCCAGCACCTTGGCGCCGTCGTGCAGCATCGCCACGATCTCCCCGTGCTCGAAGGGCACGAGCAGGTCGACCTCGATGGTGGGCTGCGGGAGCAGGTCCGCGATGCGGCGACGCAGCTCCTCCACGCCCTCGCCCGTGCGGGCCGACACGAACACGCCCTGCGGAGCGAGTCCGCGGAGGACGACGCGGTCGTCGTCCGAGGCGAGGTCGCTCTTGTTGAACACGACGATCTCGGGGATGGCGGAGGCGTCCACCTCGGCGATGACCTCGTGCACGGTCGCGAGCTGCGCCGCGGGATCCGGGTGCGACGCGTCCACGACGTGCACGAGCACGTCGGAGTCCGCGAGCTCCTCGAGCGTCGACCGGAACGCCTCGACCAGCTGGTGCGGGAGGTTCCGCACGAACCCGACGGTGTCGGCGAGCGTGTACAGCTGCCCCTGGTCGGTCTCGGTCTTGCGGACCGTGGCGTCGAGGGTCGCGAACAGGGCGTTCTCGACGAGCACGCCCGCCTTCGTCACGCGGTTGAGCAGCGACGACTTGCCGGCGTTCGTGTAGCCCACGATCGCCACGGACGGCACGGCGTTGCGGTCGCGGTTGGCGCGCTTCGTGTCGCGCGCGGGCTTCATCCCCGCGATCTGCTTGCGGAGCTTCGCCATGCGCGTGTTGATGCGGCGACGGTCGAGCTCGATCTTGGTCTCACCGGGCCCGCGGGATCCCATGCCGGCACCGGCGCCGCCGACCTGACCACCGGCCTGGCGCGACATCGAGTCGCCCCAGCCGCGCAGGCGCGGCAGGAGGTACTGGAGCTGCGCCAGCTCGACCTGCGCCTTGCCCTCGCGGCTCTTGGCGTGCTGGCTGAAGATGTCGAGGATGACGGCGGTGCGGTCGATGACCTTGACCTTGACCACGTCCTCGAGGGCGCGCCGCTGGCTCGGGGCGAGCTCGGTGTCCGCGATGACGGTGTCGGCGCCGACGGCGGCCACGAGCGCGCGCAGCTCCTCGGCCTTGCCGCTGCCGAAGTAGGTGCTGGGATCCGGGGTGGGACGCCGCTGCAGCAGGCCGTCGAGCACCACGGCTCCCGCGGTCTCGGCGAGGGCCGCGAGCTCGCGCATGCTGTTCTCGGCGTCGTCGACGGAGCCCTGCGAGTACACGCCGATGAGGACGACGTTCTCGAGGCGCAGCTGCCGGTACTCGACCTCGGTGACGTCCTCGAGCTCCGTGGAGAGCCCGGCGACCCGGCGGAGCGCCTGCCGGTCGGCGCGCTCGGTCTGGTCCCCGTCCGAGCCCTGCTCGGTGTCGGGGGTGGCGGAGAGCGCCTGCGCGCCGGATCCGCGGAAGAGGGCGTAGCCGGCGGACCGGTTCTCCGCCCGGGCGAGGACGCGCGCGACGACGTCGTCCCCGGCGGTGTTCTCGGTGGACGTCGTCGTCGTGTCCGCGGGCTCGTGGTCGTGCTCGTCGTGCGTTGTCATGTGCTCCCATCGTAGCGTCGGCGTCCGGTATCGTCCCGTGCATGGCCGACGCGCATTACTTCTCCTCGTCGCCGGCCGGTCCCCTGCGCACCCGCACGATCACGGCCGAGCTGGGCGGACGGACGGTCGACGTCGAGACCGCCGGCGGCGTCTTCAGCCCCGAGCACGTCGACCAGGGGACCCTGGTGCTGCTGCGCACCGTCCCGGAGCCCCCTCGGGAGGGGCACCTGCTGGACGTGGGCTGCGGCTGGGGTCCGGTGGCGCTCGATCTGGCGATGCGGTCGCCGTCGGCCACCGTGTGGGCGGTCGACGTGAACGAGCGGGCGCTCGAGCTGACGCGGGCGAACGCCCGGTCCCTCGATCTCGAGAACCTCAACGCCGTCCTGCCCGAGGATGTTCCCGCGGGCATCTCCTTCGCCACCGTGTGGTCGAACCCGCCCATCCGCGTCGGCAAGGAGGCGCTGCACGGCATCCTGCTGGACTGGATGCCCCGCCTCGAGCCCGACGCGGACGCGTGGCTCGTCGTGCAGCGGAACCTCGGATCCGACTCGCTGCAGCGCTGGCTCGTCGACGCCCTCCCCACCGGGCTCGCGACGACGCGCGCCGCGTCGGACAAGGGCTTCCGCGTGCTGCGCGTGCATCGCGCGGCCGAGGGCGCCGTCTCCTAGGCCCCGGGTCCCGACCCGACGTCCGCGACGGCACGCTCCCGCCGGGCGCCTCGGTCAGGCGAGCGCGACCACGCCGTCGAAGACCAGCTCCGCCGGGCCCGAGAGGCCGACGTGCTCGCCGTCCTCCGTCGGGAACATGCGCACGCCGAGCACCCCGCCCGGGAGCTGCACGCGCCACTGGTGCGGTGCCGCGGCGCCCGCCCAGTGCCGGGTCGCGAGGGCGGCGGCCGCCGCGCCCGTGCCGCAGCTGAGGGTCTCGCCGCTGCCCCGCTCGTGCACGCGCATCGTGATGTGGCCCACGCCGTCGACGACCAGCGGGTCGGCGGGGACGACGAGCTCGACGTTGGCGCCGTCGACGGGCTCGGGATCCAGCTGCGGGACGAACGCGAGGTCGGCCTCGGCGAGCTCGTCCTCGCTCGACAGCGCCACCACCACGTGCGGGTTGCCGACGTCGATGCCGAGCCCCGGCCGCGCGACCTGGAGGTCCTTGGCGCGCACGAGGGGCTCGCCGCCCGCGAGGGCCCAGCGTCCGAGGTCGACCTGGAAGCCGGATCCGCTGCGCTGCACGTCGCGCACGCCGGCGCGGGTGCCGATGGGGACGGTGCGTCCCGGCGGGAGCTCGATGAGCCCGTTCTCGATGAGGAAGAGCGTGAAGACGCGGATCCCGTTGCCGCACATCTCCGCGGGGCTGCCGTCGACGTTGCGGTAGTCCATGAACCACTCGGCGTCGGGGTCCTCGTCGAGGGCGGCACGGCCTTCGGGGATGCGGCTGGAGAGCACCGCGCGGATCGTGCCATCGGCGCCGATGCCGAAGTGGCGGTCGCACAGCGCCTGCACCTGGGTGTCGGTCAGGTCGATCTCGCCCGCGGGATCCGCGAACAGCACGAAGTCGTTGCCCGTGCCCTGGCCCTTGGTGAACTGCAGGTCTGCCATCCCGTCAGCCTACGGGCGCGTCGCGGGGAGGGCGTCGAGGGCGCGCTCGAGCAGGCGGTCGTCGCGTGCGTCGAGGCGGACGGCGTCCGCGTAGCGGCCGAACCAGGACACCTGCCGTCGCGCGTACCGCCTCGTGAGCGCGCGGGTCTCCTCCACGGCCTCCTGCTCGGTCAGCTCCCCTGCGAGCTGACGGGCGGCCTGCGCGTAGCCGATGGCGCGCGACGCGGTGACGCCGTCGGCGAGGCCGAGCGGCAGCAGACCCGCCACCTCCTCCACGAGGCCGTCCGCCCACATGCCGCTGGCACGCGCGTCCAGGCGCGGCACGAGCTCCTCGCGCGGCGAGGTGAGCGCCAGGATCCGGGCGGGGTGCCAGGCACGCGGCTCGGCGGACGCCCGCTCCGGCTGGGGCCCCGTGATCTCCACCACCTCGAGCGCGCGGACGAGCCGCCGACCGTTCTGCGCGCCGATGCGCTCCGCCGCGGCCGGGTCGAGCTCGCGGAGCCGCCGGTGCAGCATGCCCGGCCCGGTCTCCTCGAGCTCCCGTTCGAGCCGCTGCCGGATCTCCGGGTCGGTGCCCGGGAAGTCGTAGTCGAAGAGGACGGACGAGACGTACAGCCCGGACCCGCCGACGAGGATCGGGACGGCACCGCGGTCGAGGACGCCGGCGATCACGGCGCGCGCGTCCTCCTGGTAGGCGGCGACGGTCGCCTCCGCCGTGACGTCGAGCACGTCGAGCATGTGGTGCGGGATCCCCCGCCGCTCCGCCACGGGCAGCTTGGCGGTGCCGACGTCCATGCCGCGGTACAGCTGCATCGCGTCGGCGTTGACGATCTCCGCCGCCGTCCCCTCGGCGCGGAGCCGCTCCGCGATGTCGAGGGACAGCGCCGACTTCCCGGTGCCGGTCGCGCCCACGACCGCGATGATCGACGTCACGCGCGGTGGCGGGGGTGCGCGGAGGCGTCCTCGGAGGTCGGCACCCGCAGCGTCGGGAGGCCGAGCGACACCCGGGGCGCACCGCCGGACGCGTGCGCACCGGCGGAGGGTGCGGGTGCGGGGACGCCGCAGGAGTCGGCCTGCGCGCGCTCCCACGCGTCGCCGGCACGCGTGCGGCGGATCTGCAGAGGCGCCTGGTCCACCGAGTCCGCGATGAGGTGGAACGGAGCCGCACGCGTGATCTCCACCTCGACGGCGTCGCCCGGACGCGGCTCCCCGCTGCCGACCGGCACGTCGAGGTGGACGAGCCGGCCGTCCTGCGCGCGACCGGTGACGCGTCGGGTGTCGCCGTCCTTGCGTCCCTCGTGCGCGCTCACGAGCACCTCGACCGTGCGGCCCACGACGCGCTGGTTCTCCTCGTGGCTGATGCGCTCCTGCAGCGCGGTGAGGCGGGCGTAGCGCTCCTTCACGACATGGGCGGGGACCTGCTCGTCCATGGTCGCGGCGGGCGTGCCCGGACGGATCGAGTACTGGAACGTGAAGGCGGAGGAGAAGCGCGCGGCCTCCACGACGCGCAGCGTCTCCTGGAAGTCCTCCTCGGTCTCGCCGGGGAACCCGACGATGATGTCCGTCGTGATGGCCGCGTCCGGGATGCGCGTGCGCACCCGGTCGAGGATCCCGAGGAACCGCTCCGACCGGTACGACCGGCGCATGGCCTTGAGGATCCGGTCGGACCCGGACTGCAGAGGCATGTGGAGCTGCGGCATCACGGCCGGGGTCTCGGCCATGGCGTCGATCACGTCGTCGGTGAAGGCGGCGGGGTGCGGGCTCGTGAAGCGGATCCGCTCGAGCCCCTCGATGGCTCCGGCCGCGCGCAGCAGCTTGCCGAACGCCTGGCGGTCGCCGAACTCGACGCCGTAGGAGTTGACGTTCTGGCCGAGCAGGGTGACCTCGACCGCGCCGTCGTCGACGAGCGCCTGGATCTCCGCGAGGATGTCGCCCGGACGACGGTCCTTCTCCTTGCCGCGGAGCGCGGGCACGATGCAGAACGTGCAGGTGTTGTTGCACCCGACGGAGATGGACACCCAGCCGCTGGCGATCTCGTCGCGCTTGGTGGGGAGCGTGGACGGGAAGGTCTCCAGGCTCTCGAGGATCTCGAGCTGCGCCTCGCCGTTGTGCCGCGCGCGCTCGAGCAGGGTCGGCAGCGCGCCCATGTTGTGGGTGCCGAAGACGACGTCCACCCAGGGCGCCTTCTCGAGGACGGTGGCCCGGTCCTTCTGCGCGAGGCAGCCGCCGACGGCGATCTGCATGCCCTCGTGTCGGCGCTTCACGCCCGCGAGGTGCCCGAGGTTGCCGTAGAGCTTGTTGTCCGCGTTCTCGCGGACGGCGCACGTGTTGATCACGACGATGTCCGCCTCGGCGCCCTCGGCGGACACGTAGCCGGCCGCCTCGAGCGAGCCCGTGAGGCGCTCGGAGTCGTGGACGTTCATCTGGCAGCCGTACGTGCGGACCTCGTACGTCCGCGGCCGGTCGGCGGCGGGCGGGACGGCGACACGGACGTGCTCGGCGACGGTGCTCATGATGAGACGATCCTACGTGCGACGGAGCGGCGCGCCCCTCGCTGGACGGGTCAGCGGAACCGCACGCGGGAGGATCCCCGGCGGGTCGCGAGCGCGGCCTTCGCGGCGTCGCGCACGACTCCCCCGCCGTAGCCGCGCCGCATCAGGAACGACGTGAGACGACGCTCCGCCGTCTCGTCGTCGTAGGACGACAGCTGGCCGACGCGCTTCATCGCGACCTCCGTGGCCCGCGCGAGCTCGTCGTCGGGCTGCTCGGCCATGGCCTCCTCGATGACCAGCGGATCGAGCTTGCGGCGCCGCATCTCCATCTCGACGGACCGACGACCGAGGCCCTTGCGGTCGAGGTGCGTGTGCAGGATCTGCTCCGCGAGCGCGGCCTCGTCGATGTACTGCAGGGAGACGTACCGGGCCAGCGTCTCCTCGGCGATGTCCGGATCGATCTCGGCGCCGGCGAGCACCTCGCGCGCCTCCGCGAGCGAGAGCCCTCGGCCGCGCAGGCGGTTGGCGAGCACGTTGTCGGCGCGTCGGCGCTGGCGCTCCGGCGTGCGCTCCGCAGCCCGCTCCTCCTCGGCCTCGGCCTCGCGGCGCTCGTCCTCGACGCGGTCCTCCTCCAGGCGGAGCATGTCCTGCCGGTAGGCCTCGTCCTGCTCGGCCTTCGCGCGTGCGCGCTCGGCACGCTCCTGCTCCGCGCGCCATGCGGCGGGCTTCTCGTCCGCCTCCAGCTCGGGCTCGGCGACGGTCGGAGCCGACCAGGCGCCGGACGGGGCCTCCGCGGATCCACGCGCCGCCTGCGCCTCCGCCTCGGCGAGGACGCGTCGGGCCTCCGCGATGCGCTCCTGCGCGGCGAGCGCGCGGCCCGCCTCGGACGCGTCGACGGCGGCGCCGATGGTGACGATGCCGTCGACCTCGGTGACGGTCCGCCCGCGGGCCGGGTGCGTGGGCTCCACGCGGGGCGCGGGCGGCTCCTCGACGGGGGCTGCCGGGTGCTCCGACGAGCGTGACGCCGCACGGCGGGACCGCCGGTCGGCGAGGGACGCGACCGGCGCCACCTCGTCCGGGCCGGGACCCGTGCCCTGCTCGTCCTCGGAGGGGAATCTGACCATGGTGCTTCCGTCCTCAGGTGGCCGACGGCGGAGCCCACGGTGCGTGGATCACGGAGTCGGGCCGGTGTCGTGCGGAGGGCGGGGCGCGTCCGGGGACGCGCCCCGCCGGTGGAGCGCCGGGTGTCAGGCGCTCTTGCGTGCGGACGCCTTGGGCGCCGCGGCGGCGACGGGCGCCGGTGCGGCATCGGCCGTGACGGCCTCCGCGTTCGGGTCCTTCACGAGGCCGAGCTTGACCTTGATCTTTTGCTCGATCTCGGCCGCGATCTCCGGGTTGTTGAGGAGGTGCTTGCGCGAGTTCTCCTTGCCCTGGCCGAGCTGGTCGCCGTCGTAGGTGTACCAGGCGCCCGACTTGCGGACGATCTCGTGCTCGACGCCGAAGTCGATGAGGCTGCCCTCGCGGCTGATGCCCGTGCCGTAGAGGATGTCGAACTCGGCCTGCTTGAAGGGCGGAGCCATCTTGTTCTTCACGACCTTGACGCGGGTGCGGTTGCCGACCGCGTCGGTGCCGTCCTTCAGCGTCTCGATGCGGCGGATGTCGAGGCGGACCGACGCGTAGAACTTGAGCGCCTTGCCGCCCGCGGTGGTCTCCGGGCTGCCGAAGAACACGCCGATCTTCTCGCGCAGCTGGTTGATGAAGATCATGGTGGTCTGCGTCTGGTTCAGCCCGCCGGTGAGCTTGCGGAGCGCCTGCGACATGAGCCGCGCCTGGAGGCCGACGTGCGAGTCGCCCATCTCGCCCTCGATCTCGGCCCGGGGCACGAGCGCCGCGACGGAGTCGATGACGACGAGGTCGATGGATCCCGAGCGCACGAGCATGTCGGCGATCTCGAGGGCCTGCTCGCCCGTGTCGGGCTGCGAGACGAGCAGCGCGTCGATGTCGACGCCGAGCTTCTTCGCGTACTCGGGGTCGAGCGCGTGCTCCGCGTCGATGAACGCGGCGATGCCGCCGGCCCGCTGGGCGTTGGCGATGGCGTGCAGCGTGAGCGTGGTCTTTCCCGAGGACTCCGGGCCGTAGATCTCGACGATGCGGCCGCGCGGGAGGCCGCCGATGCCGAGCGCCACGTCCAACGCGACGGAGCCGGTGGGGATGACGGCGACGGGCGCGCGCTCGTCGCTGCCCAGGCGCATGACCGAGCCCTTGCCGAACTGCCGGTCGATCTGTGCGAGCGCGGTCTCGAGGGACTTCTCGCGGTCTGCCGATGATGCCATGGGGTGCTCCTCGTGTCGAAGGTGGGTTGCCTGCAGGCTGTCGCTCCGCTCCCGCTGGCCGCGGGTCCGGCGCCGACAAGGCGACGGGTGATCTCCGCGAGGTGCACGTTATGCGGCGCCGCCGACATCGCTGCCTGCGGGGCCGGACCTGTGCAGTCCGCGCTTCGAATCGCTCCTGTGGGGAGACTACGCGCGTTCGAAGGGATATTCGAACGGCGCGCCGCGTGTCGCGGACGGATCCACCCCGTGGACGAGGACGGGCGCGCCTAGATCCGCGGCTCGGGCACCCCGGCGCCGTTCCAGCGCGAGCGGGGCACGTCCTGCGCGCGGCAGAGCGCGAGCCACACCTCGCGGGCGGGCGTGCCGTCCTTCAGCGCCTGGGCGCACGTGCGGCCGCCGAGCTCGCCGAGCACGAGGTCCGCGACCAGCACCGGCCCGTAGCCGGCGCCGAACTCGTCGGAGACGGCCCGCTGGAACTCGCTCAGTCGCATGCCCTCACGCTACCCGCTGCGTCCGGCGCCGCCGCCCGGCCGGGCGCCCGGGAAAGCGGCGCCCGGGACGACGGCGCCCGGGACGACGACGCCCCGCCCGTCGCGAGGACGGGCGGGGCGGGAGGTCGTGGAGGTGGATCAGCGCGCGACGAGGTCGCTGTCGAATCCGGCGACGAGGTCGTCGGGGATGGTGTCGGGGATGGGGTTGAGGCCCTCGATGACGGCGAGCCGGTCGCCGACCTCGCGCATGATGACCGAGATGGGCGTGTCGAGCGCCTCGGCGACGGAGGCGAGGATCTCGCTCGACGCCTCCTTCTGCCCCCGCTCGACCTCGCTGAGGTAGCCGAGGGCGACGCTGGCCTTGCTGGCGACCTGCCGGAGCGTGCGCCCCTTCTGCAGGCGGAAGTCCCGAAGGACGTCGCCGATCTCCTGACGGACTAGAACCACGGGACCCTCCTCGTTGCGCCTGGTGCCTGATCGAACCGGAGGTCCGGGGCTGATGGGTGAGCATCTGGCCGAGGACCCAGGCTAAGCAGGGGCACTGGGCGTTGCTTGTGAACGTGCTTACGACAACGCGGGATGCGCATCAGATGTTCCCTGCCGTCTCGAGCGCGTCGACGAGCGTCGAGAGGGCCTCGCGGACGACTCCGGCGCGGACCGCCTGGCGGTCCCCGTCGAGGTGCAGGGCGACGGCGCGCGAGTCGCCGTCGATGGACAGGCCGACGAACGCCGTGCCCGGGCCCTGGCCGTCCTGGGGATCCGGACCCGCGGCGCCGGTGGTGGCGACGCCCACGTCGGCGGGGCGTCCGTCGACCGCGCAGGCCTGGCGCACGCCGCGCGCCATCTGCCGCGCGACGTCGGGGTGGACCGCGCCGTGGACCGCGAGGATCGAGGAGTCGACGTCGAGGAGCGTGCGCTTGAGGGCCGTGTCGTACGACACGATCCCGCCGGAGAGGGCGCGCGAGGCGCCGGGGACGCCCACGAGCGCCGCGGTGAGGAGGCCGCCGGTCAGCGACTCCGCGACCGCCAGGCGGCGGCCGCTCGCGACGAGCGCGGCGATGACGCGCTCGGCCAGCTGCTCGTCGGTCGCGTCGTCGTGGGTGCTCACGACGCGCGCTCCGCCTTGAGCGCCTGCCGCATGTAGTCGAGGCCCGAGAGCACCGTGAGCGCGAACGCGATCGACATGAGCACCGTGTTGACGACGTGCATGCCGTCGCCCACGAGGTCCCACAGCGGCAGGAGCGCGACGCTGATCGCGACCGCCTGCGCCACGGTCTTGAGCTTGCCGCCGCGGGACGCCGCGACCACGCGGTCACGGAGCACGGCGAAGCGGTAGGCGGTGATGCCGAGCTCGCGCACGAGGATCACGATGGTGACCCACCAGGGCAGCTCGCCGAGGACCGACAGCATCACGAGCGCGGCGCCGGTGAGAACCTTGTCGGCGATGGGGTCGAGGAGCTTGCCGAGGTCGGTGACGAGGTTGCGGCTGCGGGCGATGTGCCCGTCGACCCCGTCCGTCGCGATGGCGAGGATGAAGAGCGCCGCGGCCGCGTACCGGAGCGGGCCGTCCGCGCCGTCGTCGGCCACGAGCAGGACGACGAAGACGGGCGCGAGCAGGATGCGCACGATCGTGAGGACGTTGGCCACGTTCCAGGGGCTCGCCGGGGTATCGCCCGCACGCCAGACGCGCGGGGCCCCGGTGGCGGCGCCGGATGCGCTCGACTCGGCCACGGCTCAGTCCCTCCCCGTCAGGCCCCAGGCGTCGTCGTCGCCCTCGGCCTCCACCTGCTCGTACGCGTCCAGGTCCTTGTGCAGCGGATCCGACGGGTAGCGGTCCCCGTCGTCCGGCTCGCCGGCAGGCACGGCTGCGGCCGGAGCGGCCGCGGCAGCGGGGGCAGCGGCAGCGGGCGCCGGCGTCTCGCCCCGCAGCGTCGCGAGGACGCCGGGGAGCTGCTCCGCGGAGACGAGGACGTCGCGCGCCTTGGAGCCCTCGGACGGGCCGACGATCTCCCGCGCCTCGAGCAGGTCCATGAGCCGGCCGGCCTTGGCGAACCCGACGCGCAGCTTCCGCTGGAGCATCGAGGTGGATCCGAACTGCGTGCTGACGACGAGCTCCGCGGCCGCGAGCAGCACCTCGAGGTCGTCGCCGATGTCCGCGTCGATCTCCTTCTTCTCGGCGGCGACCGCGACGTCCTGCCGGTACTCGGGGCGGGCCTGGCGCGTCACGTGCTCGACGACCTTGGCGATCTCCGCCTCCTGCACCCACGCGCCCTGCACGCGGACGGCCTTGTTGGCGCCCATCGGGAGGAAGAGGCCGTCGCCCTGGCCGATGAGCTTGTCGGCGCCCGGCTGGTCGAGGATCACGCGGGAGTCGGTCATGCTCGACACCGCGAACGCGAGGCGCGACGGCACGTTGGCCTTGATGAGGCCCGTGACGACGTCGACCGAGGGCCGCTGCGTCGCGAGGACCAGGTGGATGCCGGCCGCGCGGGCGAGCTGCGTGATGCGGACGATCGAGTCCTCCACGTCGCGCGGGGCGACCATCATGAGGTCCGCGAGCTCGTCCACGACCACCAGGAGGTAGGGGTACGGGCGGAGCGTCCGCTCGCTGCCCTCGGGGAGCACGATGGAACCGCTCGTGACGGCCTTGTTGAAGTCGTCGATGTGGCGGAAGCCGAAGCTGGCGAGGTCGTCGTACCTCATGTCCATCTCCTTCACCACCCACTGCAGCGCCTCGGCCGCCTTCTTCGGGTTGGTGATGATGGGCGTGATGAGGTGCGGCACCCCCGCGTAGATGGTGAGCTCCACGCGCTTCGGGTCGATGAGCACCATCCGGACGTCGCTCGGCTTCGCGCGCATGAGGAGCGACGTGATCATGGAGTTCACGAAGCTCGACTTGCCGGAGCCCGTGGATCCCGCGACGAGCAGGTGGGGCATCTTCGCGAGGTTGGCGATGACGTAGCCGCCCTCGACGTCCTTGCCCACGCCGATGGTCATCGGGTGCGCGCTGGTGGTCGCGGCGGACGAGCGGAGCACGTCGCCGAGGGAGACGATCTCGCGGTCGGTGTTCGGGATCTCCACGCCGATGGCGCTGCGGCCCGGGATGGGCGAGAGGATGCGGACCTCGTTGGAGGCGACCGCGTAGCTGATGTTCTTCGCGAGCGCCGTGACGCGCTCGACCTTGACGCCGGGCGCGAGCTCCAGCTCGTAGCGCGTGACCGTCGGGCCGCGCGAGAAGCCCGTGACCGTCGCGTCGACCTGGAAGTTCGTGAGCACCTCCGTGAGCGCGCGCACCACCTCGTCGTTGACGGACGAGCGGGACTTGGCGGGCGTGCCGGGCGAGAGGGTGCTGGCGGCCGGGAGGCGGTAGGGCGCCTGCGGGGCGTCCGACTCCCCGGAGACGATGGCGGCGTCGGATCCGTCGTCCTCGAAGCCGGGGAGGACCGCGGGCTCGTCGTCGTCGCGGATGCCGGTGGGGTGCACCGGGACGGACGGCAGGATCGCGGTCGCCGTGGCATCGACGGGCGCGTCGAGGTCGATGCGGCGGGTCGCGGCGTCGTCGCCGGCGAAGGCGCCGGCCTCCGGGCGGGCCGCGTCGGGATCCACCGTGCGGTCGATGACGGTCGTCGGCGCCTCGGCGGCGGAGCGGGCCGGGACGTCCTCGCGGGCGTCGTCCGATCCGGCGTGCGGGGCGAGCACCGGGCTGTCGAAGGCGGGGGCGTCCTCGCGCTGGCTGCGGTTGCGGCGCCACCACGGGAGGCTGTCGGTGTCGACCGGGCCGTCGTCGTCCAGCCCCTCCAGCTCGACCTGCTCGGTCGCCTGCGCCTTGCGGGCCGCGCGGTCGGCCGCGCGCTGCTCCTCGTCCACCGGCGGGGCGCCGAAGAGGTAGGAGTACAGCTCGCGCAGCCGCATGCCGACGCGGTTCGGCGGCGTGCGGGTGATGATGAAGAGGGAGAGCACGAGCAGGATGCCCGCCACGATGCCCGCGCCGATCGGCGTGATGAGCAGGGACAGCGGGGCCGCGAGCACCCAGCCGAGGACGCCGCCCGCGCGGGCGAGCGCGAGCATGCCGTCGCGCGGATCCGGCGCCCCGTTGAAGAGGTGGCAGAGCGACGCGATGGAGACGAGGAACAGGCTGACGCCCACGCCGATGCGGCCGTTGTCGCTGACCGACGAGGGGTGGCGGAAGAGCCAGAGCGCGAGGAGCACCATCACGATGGGCAGGGCGAAGGCGACCCGGCCGAAGAGGCCGCCGAACGTGTAGGCGTCGAACGCCATGGCGACGTCGTTGAGCGGGTTGAACCACTCGACGACCACGCCCGCGATCGCGAGCACCACGAGCAGGAAGGGGATGCCGTCGCGGCGCTCCTCCTTCGCGAGCTTCTCCGGCCCGAGGGCGCGGAACAGGGCGCCGGTGGCGTGGGCGAGGCCCATCCACGCGACGACGAGCGGGCCGCGCCGCTCCGACTGCACGGGGTAGGCGACGGTCTGCTGCTTCGTCTCGGCGGCGCGCCCCTTGCGTGGGGGCGTGGCGCGCGGCGCGCCCGAGGAGGTCTTCCCGGCGCGGCTGGTCGACCTGGTGCTCGTAGCCATGCGACCCACGTTATCCCGCGCCGCCGTCGCGGGCCGTCCGCCGGGCCGGGCGGGACGCGCACCGCCCGGCTGCGGCATCAGTACCGGATCGCGTCGATGACGGAGACCCGGACGGCGACGAGGGCCGGGAGGAGGCCCGCGATCGCGCCGACGGCGAGCGCCGCGCCGAGCCCGAGCAGCGCCGCCGAGAGCGGGAAGGGCGGGAACTCGGTGACGCCCGAGGCGACGAACGAGAGGATCCACGGGTTCTTCACGATCGCGACCGCCGCCATGACCCCGACCACGCCCGCGGCGACCGTCGCGACGACGCTCTCCATCATCACGGCGAAGAACACCCGACCCGCGCTCGCGCCGAAGCTGCGGCGGACGCCGATCTCGCGGATCCGCTGCTTCACCGTCACGAGCGAGATGTTCACCAGGCCGAGCGCGCCGAGCAGCAGCACGAGGCCGGCGACTCCCCCGACGAGGATCTTCAGCGACAGCAGCGGGTCGTAGTCGTAGGTGCCGTAGTCGGCCCGGCCGACGCTCGCCTGGACGCCCTCGGGCGCGGAGGCGGCGACGTCGGACTGGATCGCGGCGGAGAGCCCGTCGGCCTCCGCCTCGGGCACCCACAGCTCCATCTGCGGCTGCATCGCGGTGAGCGCGTCCGCACCGAGGAGCCGCTCGGCGGTGGAGGACAGGACGTACATGGACGGCTCCTCGCCGGAGTACAGGTCCGGCACCGCGCCGACGATGACGCCCGTCCGGTCGCCCTGCTCCCCCTGCAGCGTGACCGTGGGGTGGGTCGCCACGTCGGGCGTGCCGAGCCGGTCGAGGAACGCCCGGTTCACGACGAGGGAGGGCGCGAGGAGGTCGGCGTCGCGGTCGTCGAACCAGCGGCCCTCGGTCACGTCGACGCGGCGCATCTGGCCGTAGTCGGGATCCACCACGGTCCCGTACACCTCCACGGTGCCGCCGGGCAGCTCCACGGGCAGCGGGGCGGAGCCGATCACGGTCGACCACGTGATGCCGTACCGGTCGGCGATCTCCGCGAGGAGCGCCCGCTGATCCGCGTACGGCATGCCGGCCCCGGTCTCGGAGTACATCGACACGGACAGCGACGCGGGACGACCGGACTGCCGCTCCATCTGCTCGGTCTGCGCCTGCTGCACGACGCCGCCGAGGCCGACGACGGAGGTGAGGGCGGTGACCGCGACGGCCACCCCGATGAGGGAGAGGAGCACGCGCGTGCGGTGGATCCGCAGCTCGGCCCACGCCTCGACGACCGCCCCCACGAGACCCGTGCCCGCGCGGACGAGCCAGCCGCTCACGCGACGGCCTCGCGGACGAGGGCCTCGGCGGGAGCGAGCACGCCCGCCTCGAGCCGGTGGTGCCGGTCGGCGCGCGCGGCGACGGTCGGATCGTGCGTGATGGTGACGAGCGCGGCGCCGGACGCGTGCGCGACCTCGGCGAGGAGCGTCATCACGGTCGCGCCGGTCTCGATGTCGAGGGCGCCCGTCGGCTCGTCCGCGAGGATCAGCCGCGGCGACCGCACCAGGGCCCGCGCGATCGCGACGCGCTGCTGCTCGCCGCCGGACAGGGTCTCGGGCATGGAGTCGATCCGGTGGCCGAGCCCGACGCGCTCGAGCATGTCCGCCGCGATCGACGCCCGCCGCCAGAACGTGCGGCCCGTGGAGTACAGCAGCGGCGTCATGACGTTCTCGCGGGCCGTGCGGCCCTGCAGCAGGTTGAACTGCTGGAAGATGAAGCCGATGTCGCCGCCCCGGGCCCGGTCGCGCCGGGATCCGGACACGCGCGCCATGGGCACGTCGTCGAGGAGGACCTCGCCGGTGGTGGGGGTGTCGAGCAGGCCGAGGATGTTGAGCAGGGTCGACTTGCCGGATCCGGATCGGCCCACGATCGAGACGTGGTCGCCCACCGAGACGTCGAGGTCGACGCCGTGCAGGATCGTCAGCGGCTCGTCGTCCGGGCGCAGCACCGTGCGGGTCACCTGCTCGAGGCGGATGAGGCTCATCCGCCGTACCCGCCCTGCATCGTGGTGGCGTCGTCCTCGGGGGCGCGCGCGCCGGGCACGAACTCGAGCACCATGTCGCCCTCAGCGAGGCCCGTGGTGATCTGCACGACCTTGCCGTCGCTGATCCCGAGGCCGACCGCGCGCTCCTCCGGCTCGCCCGTGTCGGACGCCAGCCAGACGTTGCCGGTGTCGGCGAGGCCCTCGACCGCGGTGGTCGGCAGGGTCAGCACGTCGGCGGCCTGGCCGGCGGGCACGGTAATCTCCGCGGCGAGCCCCGGGAACACGCGCGTCCCGGCCGGCACCGCGCACGAGACGGTGGCGCCCGTGGAGGCGGAGGCGCCGGCGGCGGATCCCTCCCCCGTGCTCCCGGAGGCGCCCGCACCCGCACCCGCGCCCTCGGCGGAGGACGCCGTGGGCTGGCCGATGCGCAGGTCCGTGCACTCGAACGGGGCGGGACCCGAGGTGATGGCGACCGTCGCGGCCGTCGGCTGCGTGACGAGCCGGTACTGCTCCTCCGCCGTGAGCGGCGCGGTCGCGCGGAAGGTGGGCGGCGCGATCCGACCGACCGCGTCGCCGACGGCGACCTCCTGGCCGACCAGCACGCCGAGGTCGACGAGCGAGCCGGCGGCCTTCGCGGTGACCGTCTCGGTGACGACCTTGGGCTTCGACTGCGTGACCGTGCCGTCCGCGGCGACCACCGGGTCCACCGGCGTCTCCTGGCGGATGACGAGGATCGGGTCGCCGGCCGCGAGCGTGGCGCCCTGCCCGGCGACGAGCTTCGAGACCGTGCCCTGCAGCGTCGCCCTCACGGGCACCTCGGGGTCGGGCTGGATGCTGCCCTTCACGGTCACGTCGTTGACGACGGTCGCGATGGACGCCGGCACCTGCGACTCGACGACGGAGCCCGTCGGCACCTCGGAGGCCTCCTCGGCCGTCGTCCCGAAGAACGCCATGCGCACGAGGGCCACGGCGATGGCGGCCAGCACGACGAGCCTCGTGATCGGGAGGATCCATCTCCGCCAGACGCCCACAGCCGCTCCTTCCCCGGCGTCCCCCAGCGGTCCGTCCGGTCGCCTCCGACGCTAGGGGCGGCACCCGGCGCGGCGGGTCGGCCGCGGGGATGACATGGCCACCCCCGAGCGGGGGCCGCGGGAGGAGGGCGACCGGGACGAGGGAGGGAGCCGGCAGGAGGAGACGACGGAGGGGGCGGGGTCTCCCCCGCCCCCTCCGGGACACGCTGCGCCGCGTCGCCGCGGCCTCGGCACTACGCCTCGATGACCACCGGGATGATCATCGGACGACGACGGTGCGAGGAGTTGACCCAGCGGCCGACCGTGCGGCGGACGACCTGCGCGTACGCGTGCGTGTCGCGCGTGCCGTTGGCCGCGGCCTCCGCGAGGGCCTTGATGACGAGCGGCTTGACGCTGTCGAACACCTTCGGGTCCTCGGCGAAGCCGCGGGCCTCGATCTCGGGCCCGACGACGACCTTGCCGGTCTGCGCCTCGACGACCGCGATGATCGTGACGAAGCCCTCCTCGGAGAGGATGCGGCGGTCCTTGAGGTCGGCCTCCGTGATCTCGCCCACGGTCGAGCCGTCGACGTACACGTAGCCGATGTCGAGCTGGCCGGTGACGCGCACCTTGCCGGCCGTCATGTCGAGGACGGTGCCGTCCTCCGCGAGGAACGTGTTGCGCTCCGGCACGCCGGTCTGGATCGCCAGCTGCTGGTTCGCGACCAGGTGGCGGTACTCGCCGTGCACCGGGAGGACGTTCCGCGGCTTCAGGATGTTGTAGCAGTAGAGAAGCTCTCCGGCGGCCGCGTGGCCCGAGACGTGGACCTTCGCGTTGGCCTTGTGCACCACGTTCGCGCCGAGCTTGGTGAGCCCGTTGATGATGCGGTAGACCGCGTTCTCGTTGCCGGGGATGAGGCTCGACGCGAGGATGACGGTGTCGTCCTGGCCGATCTCGATCTGGTGCTCCGAGTTGACCATGCGGCTGAGCACGGCCATCGGCTCGCCCTGCGACCCCGTGCTCATGTACACGATCTGGTTGTCGGGCAGGTTGACGGCCTTCTTGGAGTCGATGAGGACCCCGTCCGGCACCTTGAGGTAGCCGAGCTCGGCCGCGATGGTCATGTTGCGGATCATCGAGCGGCCGATGAAGGCGACGCGGCGCTTGTTCGCGGCGGCGGCGTCGAGCACCTGCTGCACGCGGTGCACGTGGCTGGAGAAGCTCGCGACGATGACGCGGCGCGGCGCCTTCGAGATCACGGCCTCGAGCACCGGGCCGATGGAGCGCTCGGTGGGCGTGAAGCCGGGGACGTCCGCGTTGGTGGAGTCCGACAGGAAGAGGTCGATGCCGGCCTCGCCGAGGCGCGCGAAGGCGCGCAGGTCGGTGATGCGGTCGTCGAGCGGCAGCTGGTCCATCTTGAAGTCGCCGGTGTGCAGCACGCTGCCCGCCTCGGTCTTGATGGCGACGGCCAGCGCGTCCGGGATGGAGTGGTTGACGGCCACGAACTCGAGCTCGAACGGCCCGAGGCGCTCGCGGTCGCCCTCCTTCACCTGGAACGTGTACGGCTTGATCCGGTGCTCCTTGAGCTTCGCCTCGATGAGGGCGAGCGTGAGGCCGGAGCCGATCAGCGGGATGTCCTGCTTCAGCTTGAGGAGGTACGGCACCGCGCCGATGTGGTCCTCGTGGCCGTGCGTGAGGACGATGCCCACGACGTCGTCGAGGCGGTCCGCGATGGACGAGAAGTCGGGGAGGATCAGGTCGACGCCCGGCTGGTGCTCCTCGGGGAAGAGCACGCCGCAGTCGACGACGAGGATCTTGCCGTCGATCTCGAACGTGGTCATGTTGCGCCCGATCTCGCCCAGGCCGCCGATGGGCGTGATGCGCAGGGTGCCGGGCTTGAGCGCCGGGGGATCGTAGATGGTCTGGGGCATGGGACTCCTATGTTGACGGTGCGGCCCGATGGGGCCGGCGATGGGAAGTGCGGGACGCGCGTCAGCGCGTGGTGCCGGCGACCTGCGGCAGGGCACCGCCGGCGGCGGCGTTGCGGTCGGGGCGGAAGTTGCGGAAGTCGACGCCGGGGACGTCGCGGACGAGGTCGATCTCGTCCTCGATCTGCGCGGCCTCCCACTCCTCCGGACCCACGAGGGGCAGGCGGACGCGGGGGCTCCCGATGCGGCCGAGGCCGTGGAGGATGTACTTCGCCGCGACCGTGCCGGGCACGTGCGTCATGACCGCGCGGACCAGCGGCTCGAGCTGCTGGTGCGCGTGCGTGGCGGCACCGAGGTCGCCCGCGTTCACGGCGTCGACCATGGTGCGGTACGGCGTCGCCGTGATGTTGGCGGTGACGCCGATGAGGCCGGTGCCGCCGATGGCGAGCGTCGGCAGCGCGTTCGCGTCGTCGCCCGCGAAGTACATGAGGCCGGTCTGGTTGAGCACCCGGCTGGCCTGCGCGAGGTCGCCCTTGGCGTCCTTGACCGCGAGGATGTTCGGGTGCTTGGCGGCCCGCAGGATCGTCTCGTACTGGATCGGGATGCCGGTCCGGCCGGGGATGTCGTAGAGGATGACCGGCAGGTCGGTCGCGTCCGCGATCATCCGGAAGTGCGTGAGCACGCCGGCCTGCGTGGGCTTGTTGTAGTACGGCGTGACGATCATGTTGCCGTCGGCGCCGGCCTTCTCGCTCTGACGCGCGAGCTGCATGGCGTGCGCGGTCTCGTTCGACCCGCCGCCCGTGATGATCTTGGCCCGGCCCGCGCTCACGGAGCGGCCCACCTCGACCAGCTTGACCTTCTCGGGGTCCGTCAGCGTGCTGGTCTCGCCCGTCGTGCCCGTGACGACGATGCCGTCCGCGCCCGCGACGATGACGTCGTCGATGTGCTTCTCGACGCCCGCCCAGTCCACCTCGCCGTCGGCCGTGAAGGGGGTGACGAGCGCCACCAGGACCTGGCCGAAGGGGTTCTCTGTGGACACGGCTCCCATCGTAACGGTCGTCGGCCCTTCGATCCGGGCGCGCTACGGCGCGACGCGTCCGTTCTTCTGGAAGGCCGCGTGCGTGAGGGGCATGAGCCGCTCGAACTCGGTCTCCATCCTCTCGGCGCACATCTCGATCTCGCGCTGCGGGAAGCTCGGGAACGTCGAGTCCTCGTGCTTGGTGCGCAGCGACAGGAAGTTCATGAGCGCACGCGCGTTGAGCGTCACGTACATCGACGAGTAGATGTTGAGCGGGAGGACGATGCGCGCGACCTCGCGGGCCACGCCCTGCTCGAGCATCCGCTGGTAGGAGGCGTAGGCCTCGGCGGACGTGCGGCGGGTCTCCTCCTGCACGAGGGCGGTCTGCTCGGGGGTGCCCGCGTGGAACTCGTAGGCGCCGGGCTTGCCGACCTGCACGAGGTTGCGCTCGGGCCCGGGCACGTAGAAGACGGCGTCGAGCTCCTTGTACCGGCCCGACTCCTCGTTGTACGAGGCCATGCGGTGCCGCATGAACTCGCGGAAGACGAAGATGGGCGCCTGCACGTAGAACGTCATCGAGTTGTGCTCGAACGGCGATCCGTGGCGGTCGCGCATGAGGTAGTTGATGAGGCCGCGGTCGCGCTTGACGCGCTTCTCCTCCGCCTCGGTGTCGACGTCGCCCTCGAGGGCGCGGTCCTGGCCGTCGGGCTCGTCGAGCGCGCGCTCCAGGGTCTTCTCGCCGGCGGTGGAGACGCGGGCGGCGAAGATCACGTCGGAGTCGTGGGCGCTCGAGCGGACGAGCTCCACGGTCATGTCGGATCGGAAGGAGATGTTCTCGTGGGGCACGACCGTCACTGTACGCGACGACCGCCCGCCGCCCGCCCGGGCTCCCCGAGGGACCGGGCCATAGGGTGGAGGGCACCGACGAAGGGCTCGACCATGTCCGACAGCACCGCATCCCCCGCCCCGCTCACCGTCCTGATCTCGGGCGCCGGCGGCACCATCGGCACCGAGCTGCAGGCCCAGCTCCGGGCCGCCGGGCACCGGGTGGAGACGCTGGTGCGGCACGCGCCCGCGTCGCCCGACGAGCACGAGTGGCAGCCCGCCGACGGGCGCCTGGATCCCGCGGTGCTCGACGGCGTCGACGCCGTCGTCAACCTGTCGGGCGCCTCGATCAGCCGCCTGCCGTGGACGAAGCCGTACCGGGAGGAGATCCGCTCCTCGCGCGTGCACGCGACGCGGACCATCGTCGGGGCGTTCGCGTCGTCCGCGAACCCGCCGCGCACGCTGCTGAACGGATCCGCCGTCGGCTTCTACGGCGACCGTCCCGCCGAGCGCCTGACCGAGGACTCGCCACGCGGGACGGGCTTCCTCGCGGAGGTCGTGGAGGCATGGGAGGCCGAGGCGTTCCAGGCGCCCGCCGACGTGCGCGTGGCGACCCTGCGCACCGGGCTCGTGCTCGCGCAGGCCGGTGCCCTCGCTCCCCTGCGCCTCCTCACGGCCCTGGGGCTCGCCGGGAAGCTCGGCACGGGCGGCCAGGTGTGGCCGTGGATCTCGCTCCGCGACGAGGCCGCCGCCATCGTCCACCTGCTGACCTCGTCGGTCGCGGGGCCCGTGAACCTCACCGGACCCGAGCCCGTCATGGCCGACCGGCTCATGCGGCACCTGGCGAAGCGCATGCACCGGCCCTACGTCGTGCCGGCGCCGGAGGTCCTCATCCGGCTCGCGCTGCAGGACGCCGGCCAGGAGCTGCTGCTGTCCAGCCAGCCGGCCCGGCCCGAGAAGCTCGTCGCGGACGGCTTCGCGTTCCGCGACCCCACCGTCGAGCTCGCGATCGACCGGCTGCTCGCGAGGAGCTGAGGAGCGGGCGCGGCCCGTCGTCAGGCGGCGGGCTCGCGTGTACCGTGCAGCGCGATCGCCCGGCGGATCGCCCCGCGTGCCCGTCGACGGTCGCCGCTCGCGTCGTAGGCGAGCCCGAGCCGGAACCACGCGCGCCAGCTCGCCGGATCCTGCTCGACCTCGGCCTGGTAGGCGGGGAAGGCGGCGTCGGCCGCGTCGCGCAGAGGGCGACCGCTGGCGCGGGTGGGCAGGTCGGCCTCGGGCAGCCCGCCCTCCTCGTCGAGGATCCGCGCGAGGCGGCCGCTGCGCACGCCGAACGACAGCTCGCGGACGAGCGCCCACACGCCGACGAGCGGCAGGATCACGAGACCGAGGCCGAAGACGACGCCCAGCGGCTCGCCCGAGACGACGAGCAGGACGGCGATCTGGCCGGTCAGTGCGAGGTACAGCACCATGAGCACGGCCATGAGGCCGACGCCGATGCGCGTGCCCATCAGGCGCTCGTGACGGTGGCGGCCTGACCGCTCGGCCCGCCGTCGTCGACCGGTCCGGTGGTCGCGGCGGCGGCGTCGGCGGCCTGCGCCGCGCGCTCGCGGGAGCCGTCCAGGTCGATGAGGCGGTCGAGGCCGACGACGACGCCGCGGGCGTCGCGCGTGGCGCGGAGGGCGAGCAGGATCCCCGCCTCGTACGCGCTGGGCGCCAGCGTGTCGTGGCTGATCGTGAGGACCTCGCCGTTGCCGCCGAACACCACGTCCTGCTTGGCGACGACGCCCTGCATCCGGAGGCTGTGCACGGGGATGCTCGCGACCTGCTGGCCCCGGGCGCGCTGGTCCGTGTGCGGCGCCTGCACCGGTCCGCGGGTGCCGCGCGCCTGGGACATGAGCTCCGCGGTGCGCACCGCCGTGCCGGACGGCGAGTCGATCTTGGTCGCGCCGTGCGCCTCGACGATCTCGATGGAGTCGTAGAACCGCGCGGCCATCTGCGCGAACGAGGTGGCGAGGACGCTGCCGACGGAGAAGTTCGGGATGATGACGACGCCCACGGCGAGGTTGCCCGTGATGCGCCGCTCGAGACCCTGGATCCGCTCGCCCGTCCAGCCGCTCGTGCCCACGAGCACGTTCATCCCGTGCGCCACGGCGTACTCGACGACGCCCTGGCTCACCGCCGGGAGCGTGACGTCGACCGCGATGTCGGCGTCGAGCATGTCGGACAGCTCGTCCTTGGAGTCGAGGCTGGCGACGAGCTCGAACTCGCTGCTCGCCTCGACGATCTGCGTGATCAGCTGGCCCATGCGTCCCGTTGCGCCGACGACGGCGACCGTGGTTGTCATCCGCCCAGCGTACCGGCGCGCATGGCCGTGACGCTGGGCGGCCGGACGCGGCAGCGGCTAGTAGGGCTGCTGCTCCGGGAGGCCGGTGCGCAGCTCGACGGGCAGGTGGCCGAGGTCGTTGTGCACCACGAGCACCGGCGGCTTCGCCGAGCGCACGCGGATGATGGTGAGGCCGCAGTTGGCCTGGTTGATGCCCATCCACCGCCACTCGGGCGCGTCGAACACGTGCCGCACGAACCACGCGATCACGAAGTTGTGGGTGATGAGCAGGTCGTGCCGGTCCTCGCGCGCGGGTGCCAGGAACTCGCTGACGGCATCGGCCATCTGGGCGCTCCCCGCGTCGATCTCCTCCTCGGTGATCCCGCCGAAGAACGACTCGAACGCGTGCGGCATGTCGGGCACCGGGCCCGACGGGATGCAGTCGAAGAGCAGGGACGAGGGCTCCGGCTCCATCGCCGGCATGCGCTCGGCCATGATCGCCGCCGTCTCCTCCGCGCGCGCGAGCGGCGAGTGGCGGACCGAGGTGAAGGGCACGCCGCTCAACCGGTCGGCGATGCAGTGGGCCTGGCGCTTGCCGCGGCCGGAGAGCGGGCCGTCGGGCAGGCCGTGCTCGGCGTCCTGCTGCTCGCCGTGGCGGACGAGGTAGATGTAGTGGGACACGGTTCCTCCTAGAGGAGCGAGGGGGTCGCGAGCAGCGGGGCGAACGCGTCGGCGCCGACGGTGCCCACAGCGGCGATCGACAGCGGACGGGAGACGAGGTCCGCCGCGAGGTCGCGGACGTCCTCGGCGGTGACGCGGGACAGGCGCGAGAGCGTCTCGTCGAGGTCGACGTACTCGCCCGTGGTGATCTCCGACCGGCCGAGCCGCGACATGCGCGTGTCCGAGTCCTCGAGCGCCAGGGCGGACTGGCCGGAGAGCTGGCCGAACGCGCGCGACAGCTCCTCCTCGGTGACGTGCTCCTCGGCGAGGCGCCGGAACTCGTCGACCATGAGGCGCGCGACCTGCGCGGTCTTCGCCGCCGTGCACCCGGCGTAGAGGCCGAAGACGCCCGCGTCCGAGTACGAGGCGCCGAAGGAGTAGACGGAGTAGGCGAGGCCGCGCTTCTCGCGCACCTCCTGGAACAGGCGCGACGACATCCCGCCGCCCAGCACCGAGTTGAGCATCGCGAGGGCGGGCCGGCGGTCGTCGGACGCGGCGAGGCCGGGGACGCCCAGCAGGATGTTCGTCTGCTCGATGGGACGGTCGACCACGACGAGCTCGCTGCCGCGGGTGATGACGGGGGCGGCGCCGGTGCGGCGGGCCACCGGGGCGGCCCGGACCGAGAGGTCCCAGCCGGCGCGCTCGAGGCCCGCCGTGACGCGGGCGACGAGGGCGTCGTGGTCCACCGCGCCGGCGGCCGTGATGACGAGGTCCTGCGGACGGTAGTTGCGGCGGTAGTGCGCGACGACGGCGTCCAGCTCGGCGGCTTCGATGTCCGCGGGGCTGCCCCCGATGGGGCGACCGAGCGGGTGATCCCCCAGCACGGCCTCGAAGAAGCGCTCGCTCGTGACGTCACCCGGGTCGTCGTCCGCCATGGCGAGCTCCTCGAGGATGACCCCGCGCTCCGTCTCGAACTCCTCGGCGTCGATGAGGCTCGAGGTGACCATGTCGGCGAGCACGTCGACGGCCATGCCGAGGTCGCGATCCCGGACCTTGGCGTAGTAGCAGGTGTACTCCTTGGCGGTGACGGCGTTGTGCTCGCCGCCGACGGCGTCGAAGGCCACGGCGATGTCGAGCGCCGAGCGCGACGGCGTGCCCTTGAACAGGAGGTGCTCGAGGAAGTGCGTGGAGCCGAGGTCGCCCGGCTGCTCGTCGCGGGATCCGACGGCGACCCACATCCCGATGGTCGCGCTGCTGCTGCCGGGAACGTCCTCGCTGAGGATGCGCACGCCGGACGGCAGGACCGAGCGACGGACGCGGGCACCACCCGCCGACTGCACGGTGAGCTCGGGGAGGTCGAGGGGGAGTTCTACGGCGCGGGACATCAGCGTCACCCTACCCCGCAGGACCGACGCCGCCCCGGGAGGGACGCTGCCCCGGGCCGGAGGGTGCCTCGGCTCCCGTCAGCATCCGGGGCCGGCGTGCCGTGTGCCGCACGCACCCCCGACGAGGACCGTGGACCCCTGCAGGACATGGATCGTGACCGGTCCGACCTGCACCGGCAACGTGCCCGGGATCTGCTGCCACCCGCCCCCGTCGAACCGGTAGCTCGGCGCATACGCGATCGTCAGCGTGACCTGCCGGTCCCCCATGGTCGGGTACACGTGGCTCGTGTCCGTCGTGGTGAAGTCCTGCTGGCCCAGCTGCTTCCACGATGCACCCGGCCCGTCGACTGTGGTGCTGGTGCCGTCGCCGTGATCCCACGTGAACGACACCGGCACGAACCGCACCTGCGCCGGCCGACCCAGCAACGTCCCGTCGACCACCTGCGCCGCCGCGTCCGTGAGGAGGTTCACCGGCGCCCCCACCAGCGCCCACCCGTTCGGCTGCGACCGGATCGACGCCGACCTCGGCACGAACCGCGCCACATCCGCGAGCGTCACCCCGGGCACGTCCGTCACCGCGGGCGCCGGATCCGCCGGCTTTCCCGGCCACGTCGCCGGTGGCAGGAACGCATGCTGCCCGTCACCGCACATGCCCCCACTCGACAGCCGCTCACCCGGCGAGCACGACACGTCCACATCCGCCGCCGACCGCCCCCGCGGCACCGGAGGAGGCGCTTGCGGTCGCGTCGGCCGCTCCGACGCGGTAGTGCGATCAGGTGCAGGATCCTCTCCGTGGGATGAGGAAGACGGTCCGGGTCGGGTGGTCCCCGCCTGCAGTGCCACGCCTGCGCCGTCGATGCCTCCGGTCGTGCAGACGCCGCCACTGCCGAACTTGAAGTTGCAGGGAGTCTCCGCTGTCTCCGCGTGCGCGATAGGAGCGGGCGCGATGGCGATGAAGAGGACCACCACAGGGGCGAGCAGCCTCAGCCGCATGCCCGCACTCCGTCATTGCGCACGATGTCGCTGATTCGCCAGAGCGCGTCCTCGGATCTGACGGCCTTGACCTGCAGAGACTGCCGCACAGCACGCTCGGGCGTGATGTCGGCACCGTTCGCGTCTATGAGCCTCGTGCCGCTGACATCCAGGCAGACCTGGGCTGTCATGTACTGCGCTCCCTGTGGATCGATGCCGCGGTCGGTGACCTCGAAGCCTGACACCAGCTCCTTGCCGTCGGTCCGTTGCCCCTTCTGACGCGCATCCCGAAGGCCCGACTCCTCACTCTTCAGCACGCTGCCCGTTAGCAGCTCCGCGAGGTCCTCATCCGTGAGGGTGTTCGCATCCAAGTCGACGTAGCGCGTCAGCACATCGTGGAACGACTGGTCGTCCTGCTGCTCCTGCGACGACGTCGGCGATGGTGCCGGCGCAGGAGCGGGTACCGAGGGCGCGGGCGCCGAGCATCCCCCGAGCAGCGAGGCGGAGGCGAGGATCAAGGCCCAGCCGGCCGCCGCTCCCCGTCCTCGTCGCAGCGGCAGGTCGCGCGGTCGCTCGTGCAAGGTCGTCTCCCCCAGGCCGTCCGGACCGCGCGCCGAAGGCGGCGCAGGAGCGCCGGGCGTCGCGGATCCCGGCACCGTAGCCGGGGCCGATCGCCGGGGACCGCGTCCCTCCACATCGCGGGTGGGACGCCGAGATCGTGGAGCTGTGAGGGACTACTCCGACGCCCGGTCGAGCCGGGTCACGTCGTGCCGCGAGAGCTGGATGTGCGCCGCCTGCACGAGGTCGTGCACCTGCTCGGGACGGCTCGCGCTCGCCACGGGGGCGACCACGCCGGGCTTCGCGAGGAGCCAGGCCAGGGCGATCGTCGCGATGCTCGTCGAGTGGTGCTCGGCGATCTCGTCGAGGGCGGTCAGCACGCGGAGGCCCCGGCGGTTGAGGTACTTCGCGGCGCGCTGGCCCCGTGCGCCCTCGCGCACCGAGTCGCGCGTGCGGTACTTGCCCGTGAGGAAGCCGTTCGCGAGCGCGAAGTACGGCATCACGGCGAGCTGCTGCCCGCGCACGACGTCGAGGTAGGCCGACTCGTACGGCGTCCGGTTGACCAGGTTGTAGTGGGTCTGCAGGGCGACGAACCGCGGTGCGCCGTAGAGGCCGCCCATGATCCGGGCGTGCAGCAGGCGCTCGGCGGCGTAGTTCGAGGCCGCCAGGTGCCGGACCTTGCCCGACTGGATGAGGCGACCCGCGGCGGCGAGGCTCTCCTCGAGCGGCACGTCGAGGTCGTCCCAGTGGAAGTAGAGGAGGTCGACGTGGTCGGTGCCGAGCCGGGAGAGGCTCGCGTCGACGGCGCGCTCGATGCGCGATCCGCCGAGGCCGGGGAAGTCCTCGCTCTTGCCGACCTTGGTGGCGACCACCATGGAGTCGCGGTTGCGGCGCTCGCGCATCCACGAGCCGATCATGTGCTCGCTGCGGCCGCTCGCGTAGGAGTCCGCGGTGTCGATGAAGTTGCCGCCCGCCTCCTGGTACCGGTCGAGGATCGCGGACGTGTCATCGGGGCCGGCCGTCCACCCGAAGACGTTGCCGCCGAGGGCGAGGGGGAAGACGTGGAGGTCGGTGTCGGCGATGCCGCGTCGGCGCGCGGGGTGCGGGATGCTCCCGCCCGTGCGCAGCCCGGGCTCGACGGCGGCCTCCAGCGCGATCGCGGCGGCCGCCTGCACGGTGGCGTCGACGATGGTGGTGGGCTCGGCGGCCGGCATGCCGGGACGCTGGCGGTGGGTGCCGGCGGATCCACCGCGACGGCGCCGCTGCGGCGGGCCGGGGGCGACGTCCGGGGCGGTGGGAGGGGAGGACGTCACGTGGTCCAGCGTACCTTGCAGCAGGCGAAAGGTTTGGGTACCAAGGAATCCTCGTCGCGGTCGTTCGTCGTCGGGACAGGCCGGCCCTGATGCTGCCCGCGGACGGTCCGTGGAGCCGGAAGGGGTGCCGCGGATCCCCCGACCCCGGCACCCCTCGGCGGCCTGCATCCCCCGATGCGTCCCCCGGAGGCGGGCGGTCGCGTGGACCGTCCCGCGGGGACAACGCTAGCGAGACGGCCGCATCGGCACCCAGCCCCTCTTCGGGGGTCCGGCGTCGCGTCCTGCCGCCGGACGACGGGAATGGCGGCGCACGTCGACCGCGCGCATCCGCCCGGGGATGACCGCCGGCCGCGTCCCGGGGCGCCGTGCGAGGCTGGGGACGTCCGCACCTTCGAGAGGAACCCCCATGACCAACGACCCGCTGCACCGCCTGCCCGACGCCGCTCCCTTCCACCTCACCAGCCCCGACTTCTCCGACGGGGCGCCGCTCCCCCTCGCCGCGCGCGGCGCCAGCCAGGGCGGGCAGGACCTGTCCCCCGCCCTCGCCTGGACGGGCGCGCCCGCGGCCACCCGCAGCTACGTGCTCACCGCCTACGACCCCGACGCCCCCACCGGCAGCGGCTACTGGCACTGGGCCGTGCGCGGGATCCCCGCATCCACCACGTCGCTCCCCGCCGGCGCGGGCGACCCCGACGCGGGCCTCCTCCCGGAGGGCGCCGTGACCATGCACAACGAGTCGCGCGAGAAGCGCTTCGCCGGGGCGACGCCGCCGGCGGGCCACGGCACGCACCGCTACTTCTTCACCGTGACCGCGCTGGACGTCGAGACGCTCGACGTCCCGGAGGGCGCGACCCCCGCCGTCCTCGGCTTCCTGATGCTGCCGCACGTCATCGGACGCGCGCAGCTCGTGGGCACCGCGATCACCGTCGCCGACTGACGGATCGAGGCGACGACATGGCGCAGGACCACGACCGCCGATCGGATGCGGGCGAGGGCGGCGACGCCCGGCGCAGGCGGCTCGCGCTGATCGTCGCCCTGGTCGCGGCCGCGCTCGTGGTGGCCGGCGGCGTCGCGGCGATCGCGCTGTCGCAGGGCGGCGAGGAGCCCGCGCCGCCCGCCTCCCCCGCCCCGACGACGGTCGAGCCCGGGACGACCCCGGGGACGACGCCGACGCCGAGCGACGACGGGGTCCCGGCCCCCACGCCCGCGCCGAGCCCGTCCGCGACGCCCGCTCCCGAGCCGTCCCTGTCCGCCCCGCCGGTGACCGAGGTGCCGTACCCGACGGATCCGAACCACGGCAAGTAGCCCGCGGACGACGGATGCCCGCCCCACCGAGGTGGGACGGGCATCCGGGTCGTGCGGGTGCGGGAGGGCCTAGCCCTCCGCGGGGCCCTCGGGGCCGTCGCTCGCGGCGGCGGAGCCCTCCTGATCGGCGGCCTCCTCCATCACGGGAGCGAGGGACAGCTTGCCGCGGTCGTCGATCTTGGTGATCTCGACCAGGATCTTCTGGCCGACGCCGAGCACGTCCTCGACGTTCTCGACGCGCTTGCCGCCGGCGAGCTTGCGGACCTCGCTGATGTGCAGCAGGCCGTCCTTGCCGGGGAGCAGCGAGACGAACGCGCCGAACGTCGCGATCTTGACGACGGTGCCGAGGAAGGACTCGCCGACCTCGGGGTTCGTCGGGTTCGCGATGGCGTTGACCTGCGCACGCGCGGCCTCCGCCGACGGGCCGTCGACGGCGCCGATGTAGACGGTGCCGTCCTCCTCGATGGAGATGTCGGCGCCGGTCTCGTCCTGGATGGCGTTGATCGTCTTGCCCTTGGGGCCGATGAGCTCGCCGATCTTGTCGACGGGGATGTTGACCGAGATCACGCGGGGCGCCGTCGGGGCCATCTCGTCGGGGGCGTCGATGGCCTGGTTCAGCACGCCGAGGATGGCCGTGCGGGCCTCCTTCGCCTGCTTGAGCGCGCCGTCGAGGACCGACGTGGGGATGCCGTCGAGCTTCGTGTCGAGCTGGATGGCCGTGACGAACTCCGACGTGCCGGCGACCTTGAAGTCCATGTCGCCGAGCGCGTCCTCCGCACCGAGGATGTCGGTGAGGGCCGCGTAGCGGACCTGGCCGTCGACGGTGTCGGACACGAGGCCCATGGCGATGCCGGCGACGGGCGCGCGCAGCGGCACACCCGCGTTCAGCAGCGACAGGGTCGAGGCGCAGACGGAGCCCATCGACGTGGAGCCGTTGGACCCGAGGGCCTCGGACACCTGGCGGATCGCGTAGGGGAAGTCCTCGCGGCTCGGCAGCACCGGCACGAGGGCGCGCTCGGCGAGGAAGCCGTGCCCGATCTCGCGACGCTTCGGCGACCCGACGCGACCGGTCTCACCGGTGGAGTAGGGCGGGAAGTTGTAGTGGTGCAGGTAGCGCTTCTTGGTGACGGGGCTCAGCGAGTCGATCTGCTGCTCCATCTTGAGCATGTTCAGCGTGGTGACGCCCAGGATCTGGGTCTCGCCGCGCTGGAAGATGGCCGACCCGTGGACGCGCGGGATGACCTGCACCTCGGCGTCGAGCGGGCGGATGTCGGCGAGGCCGCGGCCGTCCATGCGGACGCCGTCGCGGAGGATCCGGCCGCGGACGACCGTCTTCGTGACGGACTTGTACGCCGCGGAGAACTCGGTGAGCGCCGACTGCGGCAGCTCGCCGGCCTCGACCTTGGCGGCCACGGCCTCCTTGGTGCGGGTCTTGAGGGCGTCGTCGGCGTCCTGGCGCTCGATCTTGTCGGCGATCTGGTACACGCCGCCGAGGTCGGAGAGCGCGAGCTCGCTGACCGCGTCGTAGGTCTCCTGCGCGTACGGCAGGAAGACGGGGTAGTCGACGGTGGGCTTCGCGGCCTGCTGCGCGAGCGAGGCCTGCGCGGCGACGAGCTGCTGGATGAACGGCTTCGCGGCCTCGAGGCCCTGCGCGACGATGGCCTCGTCGGGCTTGGTGGCGCCGCCCTGGATGAGGTCCCAGGCACCCTCGGTGGCCTCGGCCTCGACCATCATGATCGCGACGTCCTCGTTGCCCTCGGAGTCGGTGACGACGCGGCCGGCGACGGTGATGTCGAAGACGGCCTCCTTGAGCTGCGAGTGCTTGGGGAAGACGACCCACTGGTCGCCGATGAGCGCGAGGCGCACACCCGCGATGGGGCCGGAGAACGGGATGCCCGAGAGCATGCTCGAGGCGCTCGCCGCGTTGATGGCGAGGCTGTCGTAGAACTCGTCCGGGGCGATGCTGAGGACGGTGATGACGACCTGGACCTCGTTGCGGAGGCCCGTGATGAACGACGGGCGCAGCGGCCGGTCGATGAGGCGGCAGACGAGGATCGCCTCGGTGGAGGGGCGGCCCTCGCGGCGGAAGAACGAGCCGGGGATCTTGCCCGCGGCGTAGCTGCGCTCCTCGACGTCGATGGTCAGGGGGAAGAAGTCGAAGTTGTCCTTCGGGTGCTTGCCCACCGAGGTGGCGGACAGCAGCATCGTGTCCTCGTCGAGGTACGCGGCGACCGCGCCCTGCGCCTGCTGCGCGAGGCGGCCGGCCTCGAACCGGACCGTGCGCGTTCCGTACTTGCCGTTGTCGAGGACTGCCTCGGCGAACTTGATCTCTGGACCTTCCATTGAGGTCTCTCTCCTTCGTGTTGCGCCTCTCGGCGACGCCCGTCGGGCGCTCGTCCTGCATCCCGTGTGGATGCGGACCTCCTGCGACAGAGGAGGAGCGGGCGAGGCGACACGTCGGTGCCCGCCTGATGCGGATCCCGGGTGCACGTGCGCGGCTGGTTCCGCTCGTCGACCGGTGGCCGACGGCGGCGGGCGCATGTCTGGCCATCAGTGGGAATGCTCCGAGCGACTCGGAAGACCACCACCAACGACCAGCTCCTGCCGGCCAGCTCCATCTGTCGTGATCGCATCGTGACGCTGGGCGCCCGCTGGATCACTGCGGCCATGGTAGCACCCGGCCCCTTCCGGGCCCCGGAGGAGGCGGGCCCCCGGGTGTCGGGCGGATGACGCGCGCCTTAACGACGGACGAGCCGCCACCCCGGAGGGTGACGGCTCGTCCGCTTCGCGATCGATGCGATCAGCGACGCGTGCTGCGTGTCAGCGGCGGATGCCCAGGCGCGCGATCAGGGCGCGGTAGCGCTCGATGTCGACGTTGGACAGGTAGCCGAGGAGACGACGACGCTGGCCGACCAGGAGGAGCAGGCCACGACGCGTGTGGTGGTCGTGCTTGTGCTCCTTGAGGTGCTCGGTGAGGCCCGTGATCCGCTTGGTGAGGAGCGCGATCTGCACCTCGGGGGATCCGGTGTCACCGGGGTGGGTCGCGTACTCGTCGATGATCGCCTTCTTGACGTCTGCTTCCAGAGCCATGTGATGATCCCCTCTCGTGTTCGTTGCGCGGCGCCCGTCACAGGATGTGCGAGCTCTCTTGATCCGCGGCCGTCCAGACGGCAACCGCACGAGCATACCAGGGGGCCGGGCTCCCGGGGACCGCCGAGGCCGCCGGGGCCGCGGGCGGAGGCGCCTCGCGCGGAAGCGGCGTCGGCGATCTCGGCTAGCGTTGAAATCCACCCGAGAGAGACGACGCAGCGACACGTGAGCACCCCGCCCGAGACCTCCCCCATCCCGATCCCCGACGAGCGCCAGGTCCGCGGCAGCCACTTCGTCGACCTGTCGCCGCTGAAGGAGAGCCCGGCGTTCGCCCGGCTCTGGGCGGGCAACGCGATCGCGGGCATCGGCAGCCAGATGACGATCGTGGCGATCGGGCTGCACGTGTACGAGCTCACGGGATCCACCGGCGCCGTCGCGCTCGTGGGCGTGCTGTCGCTCGTGCCGATGATCCTCGCGGGCCTCTACGGCGGCATGCTCGCGGACGCCTTCGACCGACGGAAGGTCGCGCTCATCGCGTCGTGCGCGGCCTGGGGCTCGACCATCGCGCTGGCGCTGCTCGCCTGGACGCACGCGGAGACGGTGTGGTCGCTCTACGCGCTGAGCATCCTCAACGCGGTGGCGGCGACGGTGATCGGGACCAGCCGGCAGGCGATCCTCCCCCGGATCCTCCCGCCGCACCTGCTGCCCGCGGCCAGCGCGCTCGGCGGGATCAGCCTCGGCGTCATGGTCACGGTCGGCCCGGCGCTCGCGGGCGTGCTCGTCGCGTCGGTCGGGTTCCAGTGGACCTACACCGTCGACGCCGTGCTGTTCCTCGCGGCGTTCACGGGCGTGCTCGCGCTGCCGCGGATCGCGCCCGAGGGCGAGGTGCAGCGGCCGGGGCTCGCCTCCATCAGGTACGGGCTGGGGTTCCTCCGGACCGCGCCCAACATCCGCATGTCGTTCATCGTCGACATCATCGCCATGACGTTCGGACAGCCCCGCGTGCTGTTCCCGGCGGTGGGCGCGGTGGTGCTGGGCGGCGGGCCGGTGACCGTCGGGATCCTCACGGCGGCCGGCGCCGTCGGCAGCCTCGTGAGCAGCGTGCTGAGCGGATCCGTCGGCCGGGTCACGCGGCACGGGCGGGCGATCCGGCTGGCCATCGTCGCGTACGGCCTCTCGACCGCCGGCTTCGGCCTGGTCCTGCTCCTCGCGTCGCAGCCGGGCGTGCTGCACGGGATCGGCTCGCGCATCGAGGACGCGAGCGTGCCCGGGATCGTCGCCGCCTCGGTGCTGCTGGCCTGCACGGGCGCGGCCGACAACATCTCCTCGATCTTCCGCAACACCATGCTGCAGACCGCGGTGCCCGACAACATGCGCGGGCGACTGCAGGGCGTCTTCATCGTCGTCGTGACGGGAGGGCCCCGTCTCGGCGACGCGTACATCGGCATCGTGACGGCCTTCGCCGCGCTGTGGGTGCCGTCGCTCGTGGGCGGGCTGCTCATCGCGGTGGTGGTGTGGATCCTCATCCGCTCGCTGCCCTCGTTCGAGCGCTACGACGCGCGGAACCCGACCCCGTGACGCGGCGGAGGCGGCGCCGGACGCCGGCGCTCGTGACGCTGGCCGCGCTCGTGGTCGTGGTGGTCGCGGGGCTCGTGCAGTGGCACGGGGATCCGGGGCCGGCACCCGCCGGCGGTGGCGGCCGGCCCGGGACCGGGCTCGGCGCGGAGCCGGGCGCTCCCGGATCCGCGCGACTCGCCCTCCAGGGGCTCGAGGTGCGGACGGAGGAGCGCGTGCCGGGCTACGACCGGGAGTCGTTCGCGTGGCGCACGGACGTGGACCGCAACGGCTGCGACACCCGCAACGACGTGCTGCGGCGCGACCTCGCCGACGTCGCGATCCGCGGCGGGACGCGCGGCTGCGCCGTGCAGTCCGGGGTGCTGACGGATCCGTACTCGGGCGAGCGGATCGAGTTCGACCGGTCACGGGACCCGGAGGCGGTGCAGATCGACCACGTCGTGTCGCTGTCGGACGCGTGGTCGTCCGGTGCGTGGCGCTGGGACGCCGACTACCGCGCCGCGTTCGCGAACGACCCGCTGGAGCTCATGGCCGCGTCCGCCGCGGAGAACTCGGACAAGTCGGACGCGACGGCGGACGAGTGGCTGCCCGAGGATCCGTCCGACAGGTGCGCGCTCGTGGTGCGGCAGGTGTCGATCAAGGTGCGCACGGAGCTCAGCGTGACGCGCGCGGAGCACGACGCGATGGCGCGCGTGCTCGACGACTGCGGCGACCTCCCGCTGCTGTCGTCCGACGACGTGCGCTGGCCCGCGCCCGCGCGCTGAGCCCGGCGCACGCCCGCGCCCAGGGGCCCGTCATCCGCACGGGCGAACCGATGGCGAACCCGCTCCGAAGAGACTGCAATGCGCCGGACCTCCAGAGACGCGATGCACCACGGGTCCGGATGTCATGGGGAGAGCGGTCGCACGGACGGCGCACGGAGAGGGGTCTCGGCGCCGGGACCACGACCGCAGGGCCGGCCCGTCATCGGGTCGGCCCATCTCCCTGCCCCCGGGCGATCCGACGCTCAGGCCAGCAGGCCGAGCACGCCCATCCACGCCGTGCCGACGACGCCCCAGATGACGATGAGCACCACGGCCATCACGAAGCCGACGCGGAACCACTCCCTCGTCGTGACGTAGCCGGATCCGAAGACCACGCCCGACGGCCCCGACGCGTAGTGCGAGATGCCGCCGAACAGGTTGCCGATGAAGCCGAGCACGAGGGCCGCGAACAGCGGCGGCGTGCCGGTGGCGACGGCGGCGCCGAGGAAGACCGCGTACATCGCGACGATGTGCGCCGTGTTCGACGCGAACAGGTAGTGCGAGAAGAAGTAGACGAGCGCGAGCACCGCGAAGGCCCACGGCCAGGGCAGGCCGCCGACGGATCCCGATACGGCGCCGCCCACGAGGTCGATGACGCCCAGCGCGTCGAGCTGGTCGGCCATGCCGACGAGCACCGCGAAGAAGATGAGCGTCGACCAGGCGGACGCGTTCGCCGCGAGGTGCGACCACTTGAGGACGCCCGTGACGAGCAGGACCGCGATGCCGCCGAAGGCCGCGGCCGTCGCGGGGATGCCGAGCAGGGATCCGCCGCACCACAGCACGAGCAGCAGGACGAAGGTGGCGGCCATGATGCGCTCGTGGCCCGACAGCGGTCCGAGCCCGCGCAGCTCCTGGCGCGCGTGGGCGGGCGCCTCGGGCGTGCGCGTGAGCGTCGGCGGGTAGACGCGCGACATCGCCCACGGCACGACCACGAGGCTGAGGAGCCCGGGCACGAGCGCCGCGAGCGCCCAGCCGCCCCACGTGACCTCGATGCCGAGGTCGGCGGCGGCCTTCTGCGCGACCGGGTTGCCGGCCATGGCCGTGACGAACATGGCCGAGGTGACCGTGTTGACCTGCACGCTCGTGAGCGCGAGGTAGGAGCCGAGGCGGCGGCGCGAGGCGTCCGAGTCGGGGGTGGATCCCTGCACGCGGCTGAGCGACGCGACGATCGGGTACACGACACCCCCGGCCCGCGCGGTGTTCGAGGGCGTCGCGGGCGCGAGCACCAGGTCGGTGAGCGCCATGCCGTAGGCGAGGCCGAGGCTGGATCCACCGAGGCGCGACACGAACGCCAACGCGATGCGGCGGCCGAGTCCCGTGACGAGGAAGCCGTCGGCGATGAAGAACGACGCGACGATGAGCCAGATGGTGGGGTTCGCGAAGCCCTCGAGCGCCTCGCCGTCGGTGCGCATCGTGCCGGTGAGCATGGCGACCGCGAGACCCACCAGCGCGACGGGCGCGGTGGGCAGCGGCTGGAGGATGAGCGCGAGGACCGTGCCGACGAAGATCCCGGCCATGTGCATGCCGCGCGGGTCGACGCCCGCGGGCGGCGGCACGAGGGCGATGCCGATCGCGACCGCCACGATCACGACGACCTGGATGAGGCGCGTGCGGCGGATCCGGCGGGCGGCGCGGGATGCGGCGGCCGTCGGGTCGGCCACGGAGGCGACGCCGTCCGGCGCGGGGTCGGCCTCGTCGCCGACCGGGCCGCCCGGGCCGCCCGGAGCGGGATCCGTCCCTGTTCCGGTGGCGGACGAGGGGCCGGAGGCTGCGGGAGGAGGGGTCATGACCGGCCCATCCTCCGCGCGTGCCGGGCCGGAAGCCACTTGTCTTCATAGTGTTCACGAGGCCGCCGCCGCGTGGCCCGCGACGCCGGCGGGGCGGCGCCGATCAGGCCGTGAAGCCCGTGGAGGTCACGATGTGCAGGCGCTGCGTGGGCCGCGTCATGGCGACGTAGAGGCCCGCCGCGCCCCGCGACGTGTGCGCGAGGATCTCGTCCGGCTCGGCGACGACCACGACGTCGAACTCGAGGCCCTTGGCCTCCTGCGAGCCGAGCACCGCGATGGGCCGGCCGAGCCCGCCCACGCCGATGCCGACCGCGGACCCGAACCGCTCGGCGAGCGCGCGGTGCAGCCCCTCGACGCGGTCGTCGCGGGCGATGACCGCGAGCGTGCCCGCCTCGTCGCCCTCGCGCTCCTCGTCGACCACGTCGATGACGGCCGAGACGACCTCGTCGGCCGACACCTCGACGGTGTCGATGGGGTGCTCGCCCTCGCGGACGGCCCGCGAGCGGATGACCGGGAGGCCGTGCGCGATGGCCATGCGCTCGGCGGCCTCGGCGATCCGGGCGGGCGTGCGGTAGTTGACCGTGAGCTCCTCGAGGCGCCACTCGCGGCCGAGCACCGGGCCGAGCGCGTCCTGCCAGCTCGTGACGCCGACGGCGGAGCTCGCCTGCGCGACGTCGCCCACGATCGTGAACGAGCGCAGCGGGCAGCGGCGGAGGAGCACGCGCCACTGCATGGGCGAGAGCTCCTGGGCCTCGTCGACCACGATGTGGCCGTAGGTCCAGGTGCGGTCGGATGCGGCGCGCTCGGCGGTCGTGCGACGCGCGGCCTGCTCGGCGAAGCCCTCGGCGAGGCGCTCGGCCGTGACCATGCCGCCCACGCCCATGTTCTCGATGGCCTGCTCGGCGTTCTCGATGTCGCGGAGGCGCTGCTGCTCGCGCTCGCGCGCGCTCGCGTCGGCCTGGGCGCTGAACTCGCCGAGGAGCTCGGCGGCCTCGTCGAGGAGCGGCACGTCGGCGATCGTGAAGGGCGCGTCGCGGTCGCGGCGGAGGAGCGCGCGCTTCTCGGGGCTCCAGCGCGGGGTGAGCGAGGCGAGCCAGTTCGGGCGCGCGTAGAGGTCCTGGATGAGCTTCTCGGGCGTGAGCGGGAGCCACGCGGTGTTGAGCGCGACCTTCACGTCGTAGGAGGTGCGCAGGTCCTCGCGGAGCATGGCGAGGTCGCTGTCGTCGAGGGCGCTGCCGTTGCGGCGCATCTGCGACGCGAGGACCTGCGCGAGGGATCCGAGGGCGGCCTTGTTGAAGACGACCCGCGCCTCGTTGTGCGGCTTCCGGCTGTCCTGCGCGCGGCGGAGGGCGCTCGCCACGAGCGACGGCTCGAGCACGATGCGCTCGCCGTTCACGTCGAGGGTGACCGGCTCGGTGGGGACGACCTGGCGCGAGCGGACGGCGCGCTGCAGGAGGCCCGCCATCTCGGATCCGCCCTTGACGGCCGCGACCTCGGGCGCGTCCTCCGCGGAGGCCTCGATGCCGGGGAACAGCTGGCCGACGCTCGCGAGCACGACGCCGGTCTCGCCGAGGGAGGGCAGCACGGCCTCGATGTACTGCAGGAACGAGCGGCTGGGGCCGACGACGAGCACGCCCGAGGAGGCGAGGCGGTCGCGGTGCGAGTAGAGGAGGTACGCGGCCCGGTGCAGCGCGACCGCGGTCTTGCCCGTGCCCGGCCCGCCCTGCACGACGAGCACGCCGCGGAGGTCGGAGCGGATGATGCGGTCCTGCTCGGCCTGGATGGTGGCGACGATGTCGTTCATCCGGCCGGTGCGGCCCGCGGCGAGCGCGGCGAGCAGCGCGCCCTCGCCCTGGAGGCTCGTGCGGCCCTCGTCCAGCAGCGTGGGGTCGAACACCTCGTCCTCGACGTGCACGACCTCGCGGCCGCGGGTGGTGAGGTGGCGGCGGGCGCGGGCGCCGAGCGGCGTGGCGGCGGTGGCCTGGTAGAAGGCGCTCGCCTGGGGCACGCGCCAGTCGAGGAGGAGCGGCTGGAGGTCGTCGTCGCGGAGGCCGATGCGGCCGATGTACCTGTACACGGGGTCCCCGTCGCCCGCCGTGCGCGCGGGCGCGCCGTCGCGCGGCTCGTCCTCCGGCAGGTGGCCGTCCTCGAACTCGAGGCGGCCGAAGACGAGGCGCTCGTCGACTTCGCGGAGGGCCTGGAGGCGGTCCTCGTAGATGCGGGCGAACGCGTCGCGCTCGGACCGGTTCTGGTGGGTGCCGCCCGTGGGGCTGTCGCGCACCGCGACCAGCTGCTCGCGGGTCTCCGCCCGCACCGCGTCGAGTCGTCCGTAGAGGCGGCCGACGTACGCCCGCTCCAGCTCCAGCTCCGTACCGGTCACCTGCACACACCCCTCGGGAATCCGGCGTCAATCCTACCGACCCGAGGGGGACGTCCCGGACCGCGGGCGGGGCGCCGGGCGTCGCCCGCGGAGGGATGCCTGGGCCTCAGCGGGACGTGCCGACCAGGCGCCGCGGGTCCTGCGCGGCGGGCTGCGGGCGCCGACGGAGCGCGCGACGGCGGGCGTTCTCGGAGCGGGCCGTGAGGATCAGGACGAGCACCACGCCCACGAGCGCGCCCAGCCCGTTGTGCACGAGGTCGCGGACGTCGGAGACACGGGTCGGGAGGAACGCCTGCGCGGTCTCGATGAGCGCCGAGAGGCCCACCCCGAGCGCGATCGCGAGCCACCAGCGCGACCGGCCGAGGAGCAGCACCAGGAACATGCCCACGGGTACGAACATCGCGACGTTGGCCGCGCCCTCGACGAACGAGTAGGTGAGCCACGCGGTGCCGTCGTGCCGGTGCAGGGCCCGGAGCGCGCGGAAGAGGAAGCCGTCGATGCGGCGGTCGTAGGGCTCCGGCGACAGCGTGATCCACGCGACCAGGCCGAGGTAGAGGGCCGTGGCGGTTCCGAGGACGGGGTGGCGGAGGAGCATCCGTCCATCATCCGGGCATTCCCCTGGGTGCCGGATCCGTCGGAGGTGCCGCTTCCGTGACGTCCTGTTGCGTCCTCCCCCTCCTCGCGGATGACGCCGTGGCACCCTGTGCGTGCAGCGCATCCGCGAAGCCTCGCGTCCCGCCCGCATCCGCGGCCAGGGACACCGCCTGCGATCAGTTCCCGCTCGCCGCGGGCGGTCGTGCGAGGCCGCCCGACGGCATGAGAGACCCGCGGAGGTCCACATGCTCGACAGCACCGATTCGATCCAGACGTCCCACGCCGGCAGCCTGCCGCGGACGGACGCGCTCATCGCGGCCAACGCGTCCCGCGCCCAGGCCCGCGCGGCCGTGCTCGCCGGCCCCGGCGGCGGCGCGGCCCCCGCTCCCGCCGACGACGGCCTCGACGCCGTGCTCGCCGACGCGGTCGACGGCCTCGTCGCCCGCCAGCGCGAGGTCGGGATCACGGTGCCCGGCGACGGCGAGTACGGCAAGGCCATGTCGAGCGCGATCGACTACGGCGCCTGGTGGTCGTACTCGTTCCAGCGCCTCAGCGGCCTCGAGCTGGTGCCCGGCGGCCCGTTCTCCTCGGAGCCCGTGCGCAGCTCGCCCGGGGACGTGCGCCTCACGACGTTCCCCGACCGCCGCGACTGGACGATCTTCGCCGACGCCTACCGGGATCCGTCGAGCGGCATCACGGTCGGCGACGCCCCCATCGAGTTCCCGAGCGCCACCGGCCCGGTCGCCTACACGGGGCACGACGCGATCCAGGCGGACATCGCGCACCTGAAGGCCGGCCTGGCGGCGAACGGGTACGAGGAGGGCTTCCTCACGTCCCTGTCCCCCGGCAGCGCGTCGCGCATCGGCAACCTGCACTACGCGACCGAGGAGGAGTTCATCTGGGCGTGCGCCGACGCGATGCGCGAGGAGTACGTCGCGATCATCGACGCGGGGCTCGTGCTGCAGATCGACGACCCGTCCGTCGCGGAGAACTGGGACCAGATCAACCCGGAGCCGAGCGTGGAGGACTACCTCGCCTTCACCCGCATCCGCGTGGAGGCGCTCAACCACGCGCTGCGCGGGCTGCCGCAGGAGCGGATCCGCTTCCACCTGTGTTGGGGCTCGTGGCACGGGCCGCACACGACCGACATCGAGTTCCGGCACATCGTGCGGACGATGCTCGACATCGACGCGGGCGAGTACTCGTTCGAGGGCGCCAACGCGCGGCACGAGCACGAGTGGCGCGTGTGGGAGGACGTGGAGCTGCCCGACGGGAAGCTCATCGTGCCGGGCGTGGTCGGGCACGCGACGAACGTGGTCGAGCACCCGGAGCTCGTGGCCGACCGGATCGAGCGCTACGCGAAGCTCGTGGGACGGGAGCGCGTGATCGCGTCGACGGACTGCGGGCTCGGCGGGCGGATCCACCCGCAGATCGCGTGGGCGAAGCTGGAGAGCCTGGCGCAGGGCGCGGAGATCGCGACGCGGCGGCTCTGGGGCTGACCCCGCCCCGCGTCGGACGACGGAGGGCCGGACGCGTGACGCGTCCGGCCCTCCTCGTCGCGGTGCGGACGCGTCAGAGCGCGATGATCGCGTGCACGTCGCGGCCGGCGAGCCGCTCCCGGCCGCCGAGGCCCTCGAGCTCGAGCACCACGCCGATGCCCGCGACCTCGTAGCCGGCGCGCTCCAACAGGCGGGCGGCCGCCTCGAGGGTGCCGCCGGTCGCGAG
This sequence comes from Clavibacter capsici, assembly GCF_001280205.1. Classification (NCBI taxonomy): domain Bacteria; kingdom Bacillati; phylum Actinomycetota; class Actinomycetes; order Micrococcales; family Microbacteriaceae; genus Clavibacter; species Clavibacter capsici. The sequence goes on from NZ_CP012573.1 coordinate 2,126,041, forward strand.
CACGTCATCGAGGAGCAGCACGCGGGATCCGGGCGCCAGCTGGCCGGGGTGCAGCTCGATGGCGGCTTCGCCGTACTCCAGGTCGTAGGACTCGCGCAGCACCTCGCCGGGGAGCTTGCCGGCCTTGCGCACCGCGAGGGTGCCGACGCCGGACGCGTAGGCGGCGGCCGCCGCGAGCAGGAAGCCGCGCGCCTCGACGCCCGCGACGGCGTCGACGGGACCGCCCGCGGCCACGAGGTCGTCGACGACGGCGCGGAGGGCGGGGCCGTCGGCGAGCACGGGCGTGAGGTCGCGGAACAGGATCCCGGGCTGCGGGAAGTCCGGGACGGTGAGCAGCAGGGAGCGGACGAGGTCGGAGGCGGGGGCGTCGGGCACCCGACAACGGTAGTCGGTGCCGGGACGGCGGTCCGTCAGGCGGATGTGGTGGGCTGGGCGCTCCCCCGCCCGCACCGCCTCCCGAGGAGCCCATGGACACCGTCGAGATCGTGCGCGACCTCGTCGCGCGCGCGACCGCCGTCGAGGCGCCGCTGGAGACGGGACCCGCGCTCGTCGCCGTGGCGCTCGCCGCTGCGCTCGTGCTCGTGCCCGCCGCCTGGCGGCTCACGCGGCACGCCGTGACGATCGTGCACGAGGCCGGCCACGGGCTCGCGGCGACGCTCAGCGGGCGACGGCTCGCGGGGATCCGGCTGCACTCCGACACCTCGGGCCTCACCGTGAGCGTCGGCCGGCCGCGCGGGCCGGGCATGGTCGTGACGCTGCTCGCGGGCTACCCCGCGCCGGCGCTCGCCGGGCTCGGCGCCGCCTGGCTCGCCGGGCAGGGGCGCTCGGCCGCGGTGCTGTGGCTCTGGCTCGTGCTGCTCGCGCTCGTCGTGATCCAGGTGCGCAACTGGTTCGGGCTGTGGTCGTGCCTCGTGGCGGGCGTCGTGGTCGGCGTCGTCGCCGGGGTCGCGCCGATCGTCGTGCAGGGCGTCGCCGCGCACGCGCTCGCGCTCTTCCTCCTGCTCGGCGCCCTGCGGGCCACGCTCGAGCTGCAGCGGTCGCGCTCGCGGCGGGGCGGCGGCGCGTCCGACGCGGACCAGCTCGGGCGGCTCACGCACCTGCCGGGGATCCTCTGGGTCGGCGTGCTCGTGCTCGTCGCGGCCGCCTGCCTCGTCGGCGGAGCGCTGCTGCTGGGGATCCCGACGCTCGTCGGCGCCTGAGCGGATCCGGGCGGCCCGCACCCGACGCGGCCGCCGCGCCCGGGAGGGACGCGACGGCCGCGGGTGGGCGGAGAGGCCTACATCTCCTCGTGCGTGTCCGGGTCGCCGTCCCAGAGGCGCGACTGCGGGCCGGAGCCGATCGCCCGCACCTCGTCCTCGGTGAGCTCGAAGCCGAACACGTCGGCGTTCTGGCGCTGGCGCTCGGGATCCGTGGACCGCGGGATCGGCAGCGCGCCCGACTGGATGTGCCAGCGGAGCACCGCCTGCGTCGGGGTGACGCCGTGCGCCTCGGCGGCGGCGACCACGTGCGGATCCTGCATCAGCTGCTCGCGGGTGCCGAGCGGCGACCAGCTCTCCGTGACGATGCCGCGCTCGGCGTGGAAGGCCCGCAGATCCGCCTGCGCGAAGGTCGGGTGCAGCTCGACCTGGTTGACGACGGGCAGCACGCCCGTCTCCTCCTGGATGCGCGTGAGGTGCGCGGGCGTGAAGTTCGAGACGCCGATGGAGCGGACCAGGCCGCGCTCCTTCAGCTCGATGAAGGCGCGCCAGCTGTCGACGTACCTGTCGACGCTCGGGTTCGGCCAGTGGATGAGGTAGAGGTCCACGTAGTCGACGCCGAGCGACGCGCGCGACTCCTCGAAGGACGCGAGCGTCTCGTCGTAGCCGTGGTGGCGGCCGGGCAGCTTGGTGGTGAGGAAGAGCTCCTCGCGCGGGACGCCGGAGCGGCGCATCCCGTCGCCCACCGCGGCCTCGTTGCCGTAGTTGAGGGCCGTGTCGAGCAGGCGGTAGCCGGCGCCGATCGCGCCGGACACGAGCTCGGCGCCCGCGTCGTCGTTCAACCCGTAGGTGCCGAGGCCGATGGCCGGGATGCGGTTCCCGTCGGACAGTTCCAGTGTGGGGATCGTGGTCATCCCCTCACGCTACGCCGGGGCGTCAGGCGCGGTCGGTCGGCGCGGATCCGGCGTCGGCGGGGGCCGCGACGGCCTCGTCCTCCGCGTCGGCGTCGGCGTCGCGCGCGTCGGCCGCGTGGTCGCGCCCGAAGACCGTGGTGATCGCCCACGCGATCATGCCGCAGACGGTGAGGATGTCGGCGACGTTGAAGACCGCGAACCACTCCACCGCGATGAAGTCGACGACGTGCCCGGACAGCGGCCCGTCCTCCGCGCGCGTGATGCGGTCGAACAGGTTCCCGAGCGCGCCCGCGAGCACGGCCGAGAGCAGCAGCACCTGCAGGAGCGAGGCGCGGTGGCGGATCTGCCAGCCCACCCAGACGGCGAGGCCGAGCGAGAGGGCGATGATCCCGATGGTCAGCACGGGACCCACCTCGGCGCCCATGCCGAAGGAGACGCCCGGGTTGTAGACGAGCGCGAAGCGCGCGGTCGGGAACAGCGGGATGGTCTCGCCGCCGCCGAGCGCGTCGACGGCCCAGCGCTTGCTGACCTGGTCGAGCACGAACCCGACCACCACCACGACGACCGCGAGCGCCACGACGACGGGGCGGGAGGTGCGGGGACGGCGTGCGGCGGGGGGTGCGGTGGTCACGCGACGAGCCTAGGCGGTGGTCGCGGCCGGATCCTCCGGTTCGTCGGCGACGGGCGGGGCGAGCGGCGCGGCGGCGGCGCGGTCGCGGATCCGCGTGGCCGCCTCCCGCGGGAAGGTGCTGCGGACGAGGTGCCGGGTCCCGTCGGCCGACTCGATCGCGACGGCCGGTCCGGCGTCCAGCAGGATCGCGGCGCCGCCGCCCGGGAGCGACCGGACGCCGATCCCGCCGACCGTCCGCGGCCGGAGGTGGTCGACGACCGTGCAGTCGGCGACGGCGGAGTACGGGATGCGGATGCGCCGCAGCGGCACGAGCGCCACCTCGACCTCGTCCGGGTCGAGCGTGATGCGGATCCGCAGAGAGCCGACGACCGCACCGGTGGCCATGAGCAGCACGGCGAGGACCACGCCGAGCGCGGAGCCCCCGGTGGCGACGAGCGCCACGAGGCCGACGACCGCGATCACCAGCCCGGCGATGCGGATGGCGCGCGGCGCCGGCGTGGTCTGGCGGAAGCGCGCGTCGGGTGAGGGCGTGGTCACGCCCTCACCCTAGGCGCGGGTTCCCCGGGGACGGGTCAGGCGTGCTGCTCGTCGTGCTCGCCCTCGGCGATCTCCTCGATCAGCTTCGCGTTGAACGCGGGCAGGTCGTCGGGGTTGCGGCTCGTCACGAAGCCGCTGTCGACCACGACCTCCTCGTCGACCCACTCGGCGCCCGCGTTGCGGAGGTCGGTGGCGAGGGTCGGGTAGGAGGTCATGCGGCGGCCGTCGACCACGCCGGCCTCGATGAGGATCCACGGCGCGTGGCAGATGGACGCGACGGGCTTGCCCGCCGTGAAGAAGGCCTTCGCGAAGGCGACCGAGTCGGCGTCGACGCGGAGGTCGTCCGCGTTCACGACGCCGCCCGGCAGCACGAGGCCGTCGTACTCGGACGCGTCGGCGTCCTTGACCTGCACGTCCACGTCGAACGTGTCCGCCTTGTCGATGTGGTCGAGGCCCTGCACGGTGTCCGCCTTCGGGGACACCAGCACGGGCGTGCCGCCGGCCTCCTGCACGGCCTTCCACGGCTCCGTCAGCTCGACCTGCTCGAAGCCGTCCGTCAGCAGGAAGGCCACCTTGCGGCCCTGGATGCTCTCTCCGGTCATGTGCGTTCCTCCTCGTGAGAGTGTCGCCGCCCGGTCGGACGGCCCCTTCGACGCTACGCGCGAACGCCTCCCGCGACCGCGGTGCGGAAGACGTTCACAGGCCGTCCGGAGACGGCGGTGTCGATGGCGAAGACGGCGCCCGAGAGCGGGTGCTCCTCGAGCTGCTCCTCGGTGAGGTTCTCCCGGGCGGTGCCGATGACGAGCGTCCGGAGGTCGGGCCCGGCGAACGCGACGGACGTGACGTTGGGGGCGGGGATCGCGATCTCCAGGTCCTTCGAGCCGTCGGGCGCCCAGCGGATGACCTTGCCGCCGCCGTAGACGCCGTTCCACGCGTACCCGTCGACGTCGAGGGTGAGGCCGTCGCTCATCTCGCCGTGGATCCAGTGCTCCGGCTCCCCCAGCTCGCCGTCGGCCGAGTAGGGAGCGCGGTAGACGGTCTGCTCGGAGGTGTCGGTGAGGATCATCGTGCGGCCGCCGTCGGTCCACTCGAAGCCGTTGGTGATGGCGAAGCCCCCGAGGAGCGTGCGCAGGTCGCCTGCGCCGTCGATCGAGTAGATCGCCGCGTCGGGCTCGCCGTCGGTCACGTCCATGGACCCGATGACGAAGCGGCCCGAGGGATCGACCTTGCCCTCGTTCAAGCGGACGCCGCCGTGCGCGTGCTGCACCTGCGCGAGCTCCCGGGTGATGCGGCCCGCGGTGTCGACCAGCACGATGCGGTCGCCGAGCCCCGCCACGTACCCGCCGTCGTCGGCCGGCTGGAAGGACGCGAGCGGCGGCGGGAGCTCGAGCACGGTGTCGTCGGATCCGTCGACCGCGCCCGTCCACGGGCTCCGGTGCAGGGTGCCCGCGGTGATGTCGTTCCACATCACGTCGCCCGCCGGGTCCCACCAGAGGCTCTCGACGAGGATCGCGCGGGCGTCGCGGAGGACGCGGAGGTCGGAGGTGATCACGGTCATGGATCCAGCCAAGCACCCCGGCGCCCGCCCGTCCGCGGAGCGAAGGGTCGGCGGCCCTTCCTGCACGTGGACTGTGAGCGCACTCACCGTTCGTGCGACGACGGAGAGGCGGGCGTAGCGTCGGTGACGAGCCGGACGACGCGCCACCCGCGCGCCCGGCCCGCGGGGCTCCCTCCCGAGGAGGCCGCCCCGCACGGACCGGGAACCCCCGGTCCCCCGCCAGACAACGAGGAGTCGCACATGACCACGACCGTCGATCGCCCCACCGCCACCTCCGAGAAGGCCACGCAGCCCGAGGGATCCAAGCCCACCAAGCGCCAGAACGCCGAGCGCGGCTTCAAGGCCAGCCAGCAGCTGCACGAGAACATGCAGAAGGTCCTCGTCGACCTCATCGAGCTCCACATCCAGGGCAAGCAGGCGCACTGGAACGTCGTCGGCAAGAACTTCCGCGACCTGCACCTGCAGCTCGACGAGATCATCGAGTCGGCCCGCGAGTTCAGCGACGACCTGGCCGAGCGCATGCGCGCCCTGCACGCCACGCCGGACGGCCGCAGCGACACCGTCGCCGAGAACACCACGCTCCCCGAGTACCCGCAGGGCGAGGTGGACACGGCCGAGACCGTGGACCTCGTCACCCAGCGCCTCGAGGCCGCCGTGCACACCATGCGCGAGGTGCACGACGACGTCGACGAGGAGGACCCGACCACCGCGGACCTGCTCCACGGCTTCATCACCGCGCTCGAGCAGTACGCGTGGATGGTCTCCGCGGAGAACCGCCGCGTCGGCCAGGCCGCCGAGTAGCGCGGGCAGCACGCACATCACGACCCGAGGGCCGCGCCGCCAGGTGCGGCCCTCGTCATGTCCGCACGCACCATGACGACGCCCCTCGCGAGGGGCAGTGAGGAGACCGAGATGGACCTCGGCATCACCGGCAAGACCGCGCTCATCACGGGCGCCGACTCGGGGATCGGGTGGGAGACCGCCCGCATCCTCCTCGCGGAGGGCGCGACCGTCGTCCTCAGCGACCAGGACCAGGGCTCGCTCGACGAGGCCGCCGCGAAGCTCGACGGCGGCGACCGCGTGCACGCGTTCGCGGCCGACGTGACGAGCGTCGAGTCGCTCGCCGCGCTGCACGACCAGGTGCAGGAGGCGGTCGGCCACATCGACATCCTCGTGCAGTCCGCCGGCATCACCGGCGCGCAGGGCCTCTTCCACGAGATCGACGACGAGGGCTGGACGAACACGATCGAGGTCGACCTCCTCGGTCCCGTCCGCCTCGTGAAGCAGTTCCTCCCGTCGCTGCGGAAGGGCGGCTGGGGCCGGATCGTGTTCCTCGCCTCCGAGGACGCCGTGCAGCCGTACGACGACGAGCTCCCTTACTGCGCCGCCAAGGCCGGGATCCTCGCGCTGTCGAAGGGCCTCTCGCGCAGCTACGCGAAGGAGGGGCTGCTCGTGAACGCGGTGTCGCCCGCCTTCATCCACACGCCCATGACCGACGCGATGATGGACAAGCGCGCCGACCAGCTGGGCACGTCGAAGGACGAGGCCATCGAGTCGTTCCTCGACGAGGAGCGCCCCTACATGGAGCTCAAGCGCCGCGGCGAGCCCGCCGAGGTCGCGAACGTGGTCGCGTTCCTCTGCTCCGACCTCGCGTCGTTCGTGAACGGATCCAACTACCGCGTCGACTCCGGATCGGTGGCGACGATCTGATGGCGTCGCTCAAGAAGGGCGACCACGTCACCTGGAACACGCCGCAGGGCGAGACCCACGGGAAGGTCGTCGAGGAGAAGACGAAGGACTTCCAGCACGACGGGCAGCACTTCACCGCGTCGAGCGACGAGCCCGCGTACATCGTGGAGAGCGACAAGTCCGGCAAGACCGCGGCCCACAAGGGATCCGCGCTGACGAAGAAGAAGTAGGGACCTCCCCCGCGGGTACCGGCGACCGGTACCCGCGGGGGGGCGACCCGGCCGCGGGGCCGCGCCTAGGCTGTGGCCGATGGACACCGGGACCGCCGCCGCGACGCGCTCGACGTCGACGCCGTCACCCCGTCGCCGCACCGGTGCCGAGGTCGCGATCGACGCGGTCGCCGGACTCCTCATCGCCGGCCTCGCCGTGGTCCCGCCCGTGGACGTGCAGGAGGCGAGCCTCCTCGTCGCCGCGCTGGCGTTCGCCGCCATCATCGTGCGCTCGGTCCTCCCGGGCACCGCGCTCGTCCTGGCCTGGGCGATGGCGCTGGCGCAGTGGCAGCTGGGCGAGCGGCCCGGCTTCGCCGACGTGGCGCTCCTCCTCGTGCTCTACTCGACGGCGCGACGCGGATCCCGCATCACCGCCGTCCTCGGCGCCGCATCCGCGCTCGTCGGCGGCTCGATCGCCACCGTCTACCTCCTGCAGACGGGCGCGCGCTTCTCCGTCCTCACGCAGCCCGGCGGCCCGGGCGGCGTGATCTTCGCGGCGGCGCCCGTCCTCGCGCTCCTCCTCGCGTGGCTCACCGGCCTCGTCGTGCGCGCGATCCGCGCCCGCAGCTCCGAGTCGCGCCTGCGCGTGCAGGCGGAGGACACCGCCGTCAAGGCCGTCGACCTGGCGCAGGCCGAGACGCTGCGCGCGAGCATGGCGCGCGACGTGCACGACATCGTCGGGCACTCGCTCGCGGTGATCATCGCGCAGGCCGACTCCGTGCAGTTCCTCGACGACGAGGAGCGGATCCGCGGCGTCTCCGCCACCATCGCCGATACCACGCGCCGCTCCCTCGCCGAGGTGCGCGAGGTGCTGAGCGGCACCAGCCCGGCCGGCGCCGACGAGGGGCCCGAGGACCTCGACGCGGTCGTCGCGCAGGTGCGGGCGGCGGGCGTGGACCTCGCGCACGAGCTGCGCGGCACCCGGCGGCCGGTGGATCCCGCGCGCCAGGTGGTCATCCGCCGCGTCGCGCAGGAGATGACGACCAACGCGATGCGGCACGGCGCGGCCGGCGGGCGCATCCTGATCCGCGAGACGTGGCGCGCCGCCGACGTCGTGCTCGAGGTGGAGAACCCCGTCACCCCGCCGGGCGCCGTTCCCGACCGCACCGGCCCGCTCGGCCTCGAGTCCCTGCGCCTCGGCACCGGCGTCGACGGGATGCGCGCCCGGCTCGCGGCCGTCGGCGGCGACCTCGAGGCCGAGGCCGTCGGCGACCTCTTCACCGCCCGCGCGCGCATCCCGCTGCCGGGCGCCCACCCCGTCGCCGTGCCAGGAGGCCGCCCGTGATCCGCATCGTGCTCGTCGACGACCAGGAGCTGTTCCGCGGCGGCGTGCGCGTCGCCCTCGACGCCCAGCCCGACCTCGAGGTGGTCGGCGAGGCCGGCGACGGGCGCGAGGGCCTCGCCGTGATCGACGAGGCGCACCCCGACGTCGTGCTGCTCGACATGCGCATGCCCGTGATGGACGGCCTCGAGACCGTGCGGGCGCTCTTCGACGGGAGCCGCGCGGATCCGCCGCGCGTCATCGTGCTGACCACGTTCGCGCTCGACCGGGCCTCGGCCACGGCGATCCGCGGCGGCGCGAGCGGCTTCCTCCTCAAGGACGCGACGCCCGCGTTCCTCGCCGCCGCGATCCGCGCGGTGCACGCCGGCAGCGCCGTGCTCGCGCCCGACGAGCTGACGCAGCTGTTCACCTCCGACGCGACCGCCGCCCCCGCGCCCGTGGCGCCGCCCGCGTTCCGCTCGCTGAGCGCGCGGGAGAAGGACGTCTTCGGGCACGTCGCGCGCGGCCTCTCGAACGCGGAGGTCGCCGCCCTCGAGTTCGTGAGCGAGTCGACCGTGAAGACGCACGTCAGCAGCATCCTCGCGAAGCTCGCGCTCCGCGACCGCGTGCAGCTCGTCGTGTACGCGCACGACCACCGGCTCGTGGAGCGCTCGGGGGCGTAGGCGCCGCGCGCCTCCCCGGGCGGTGCCGCGGGTCAGCCGCCGAGCGCGCCGCCGCAGCGGTGCAGCTCGGCCGCGAGGGCGTCGATCCCGGCGCGTGCCGACCCCGCGGGGACGGACGGGTCCACGTCCTCCGCCCAGATCGTGAACGCGACCTCGGTGCCGTCCTCCGCGTCGGCGATGCCGGTGAGGCCGTGCATCCGCTCGAGCGTGCCGGTCTTGCCGCGGATCCGGCCGGCGGCCCCGGCCGCCTCCCCCGTGAACCGGCCCTCCTCCGCGAGGGTGCCCGTGCGCCCGGCGACCGCGAGGCCGGCGTCGACGACGGCGAGGTCGCCGCGGTGCTCCGCGACCCGCACCATGAGCGCGGTGAGCAGCGCGGCCGGCACCCGGTTCGCGTCCGACAGGCCGGATCCGTCGACCAGCACGATGCCGCCGGTCGGCAGGTCGAGGTCGGCGAGGGCGAGAGGCGTGCCGCGCTGGATGTCCGCGGCCGCGCTGCCCGCGCCCGTCTCGATCGCGACGAGGCGCGCGAGGGTCTCCGCGAGCGTGTCGTCGGAGTGGGTGAGCATATGGCCGACCAGGTCGCGGACGGGAGCCGACTCGACGGTGCCGAGCACGGCGGATCCCGCGGGCGCGGTCACGAGCTCGCCGTCGGCGGCCACGTCGTCGCCGAGCAGCGGCGCGAAGGCCTCGGCCGCGCGCGCGACCGCCGCCTCGCCACGACGGGAGTAGGGCTCGGCCGGGTCGTCGCGGTCGCCGTCGACCATGAGCGCGGTGATGTTGGACATGGATCCCCCGCGCCTCGCCTCGAGCGGCCACTCCGGCAGCCACGCGGGGCCGGTGAAGAGGCTGCTGTCGACCTGGAGGCGGCGGACGGGGACGCCCGCGAGGTCGGGGTCCCGGCTGCGGGAGTCGAGCACCTGCCGGGCGAGGTCGTCGAGGTGCGGGGCGTCCGGGTAGACGCCGTCGGTGCCGGACGGGAGCCGGCTGAGGGTGGGGTCGCCGCCGCCGACGAGGACGACCGTGTCGGCGCGCGCGCCCTGCACGACGCGCGTGGCGATGCGGCGGTCGGGGCCGAGCGCCTCGACGGCGGCCGCGGCGGTGAGGACCTTCATGGTGCTGGCGGTCGGGGCGGGCACGTCGCCGCGCACGTCGACCAGCGGCGCGCCCGCCTGCCCGTCGACCTCCGCCGCGGAGAGGTGCAGCGTGCCGGTGGACCAGCCGCCGGTGAGCGCGTCGACCGTGCAGGACGCGGGATCCGCCGCGGCGCCGCCGACGGGAGACGGGAGGACCCCCGTGGCGAGGCCGGTCGCCACGACCGCGGTCGCGACGACGGCCGCGAGCACGGCGGACCGGCGGCGGGCGACGCGGGACGAGGGCCCGACGCGGCGCGGGCGGGCGGGGATCCGGTCATGTCCTCAGGGTAGGAAACGCTGACGCCCGACGCCTCCGCCGCGGGTGCCGGCGGCTCCCCCGCGCGGAGGACGTGCCCCGGCGCGGCCAGCGACCGGTCGCGGCCCCCGGGTCAGCGCAGCAGCCCGCCCTGCTTCCCGGACTCCGCCCAGGCGAGGGCGCGCGTGACGACGCGCTCGCTCACGTCGAGCACGCGGGCGATCTCCGCCGTGTCGCGGCCCTTGGACCGCTCCTCCACGGCGATCATGAGCTTCCGGCGGGTGATGCCCTTGGGCAGCGAGGGCGGCGCAGGCGCGACGGGCGCGGCGGCGGCCTCGGGAGCAGCCGTCTCGCCGGAGCGGCGGCGTCGTCGCTCGGACTCCGTCGTCGCCTCGACGGTGGCGAGCGCGAGCGTGACGGCGAAGAGCCCGCGGCCGGCCTCGGTGCCCGCCTCCAGCCCGTCGCGGATGGCGCGGAAGGCGATGCCGCGCGCCTCGAGCCCGTTGAGGATCCGCACCACGTCGGCGGTGCCGGGCCCCAGCCGGTCGAGGCTCACGACGAGGAGCTCGTCGTTCTCGCGGAGGTAGTCGAGCGCGTCCTGGAGGCCGGGCCGCGGCGCCTTGGGGCCGCCCGCGACGTCGACGAAGATGCGCTCGCAGCCCGCGGCGTCGAGGGCGTCGACCTGGTCCTGGTACGACTCCTCGGAGCGCGCGACGCGCACGTACCCGACGAGCGTGGTCATCGGTCCCCCTCCTGCGTGCGCGGCTCGCACGCGACGACGGGCGGGCACCGTCCCGCGGTGCCCGCCCGTGCGATCATGCCCGGCTCAGCTCAGCTCGCGTCGTCCGACTGCGGCGACGCGGTCTCCTTCTTCTCCTGCAGGCGCTCGATCTGCTCGCTCGCCTCGGCCTTGTTGAGGTCGGCGGGGATCTCCTCGCCGGCCTGGCTGGCGAGCGAGTCGAGGTAGCTGCGCTGCGCGCCGGTCATCGGCTCGTCGCCCGTGACCCACGTGCTCGGGTCCTTCTCGGCGCTCTGGGGCGGCGTGGGCGTGGAGGAGCCGAGCATCTCCTTGTCGCCGGTGGTGTCCTGGTTCGCATCGCTCATGGTCGTGCCTCCTCGTGGTGGTGCCTCCGACGCTACTCGCGACCGACGACACCGGGCGGGGCGACGGGGGCGCGGGCGACGCTCGGCGGCTAGCGTCGGCCGCCGCGCAGCAGGGCGTCGCGGTGCTCGGTGACGGCCAGGAGCAGGCGCCGCTCGTCGTCGAGGTGGCCGGCCTCGGATCGGCCGGACGCTGCGGGCCGCTCGGACAGCATCCGCTGCCGGGCGAAGGCGAGGCGCGTGGCGTCGCGGGTGAACAGGCTCATCGCCCGGCCGGCCTCGCCGCCGCGCGTGCGCGCCCACAGCCGCGCGCGGCGGCGCCCCTGCCACGTGCTCAGCATCTCCACCTCGGCGGGCGTGAACCAGCCGACGGCGGCGTACTCGCGGAGGCGGCGGCGCGTGAGGTGGATCTCGTACCGGCGCAGCAGGATCACGACCACCACGAGGAACGCGAAGATCGGCACCTGCAGCAGCACGTAGAAGGAGAGGAAGTCGCCCGTGATGGTGACGCCCGTGTTCCAGAGCGCGTGCAGCACGATGGCGCCCACCAGCCCGACCGCGCCGAGGCCGAGCGCCGCTCCCGGCCCGCGGCGTGCGCCGTAGCCGATGGCGATGCCGGTGATCATCGTGAAGGTCACGTGCGCGAACGGCGAGAACAGGCCCCTGAGCACGAACGTGCCGACGAGCGTGCCGGCCGTGCCGGAGACGAGCGGGCCGCCGAAGTAGACGATGTTCTCCGTGAAGGCGAACCCGGCCGCGATGGTGGCGCCGTAGACGATGCCGTCCACCGGCCCGTCGAAGTGGCGGCGCGCGACCCAGAAGATGAGGAGCAGGCCGATCGCCTTGGCCGACTCCTCCACCACGGGCGCCTGGACGGCGAGCTGCAGGAACTCGGTGTAGCGGGTGGGCACGCCGACGGCCAGGCGCGCGTACTGCACGACGAGGTCGAACAGGAGCGCGATCGCCACCGACGCGGCGGCGCCCCACAGCAGCGCGAAGAGGAGGGCGAGGCGCGGCTCGGGCTCCCACCTGTCGACCCAGCGGATGGCGAGGAGCACGCCGGCGAGCGGGATGAGGGCGAGGAGCGCGCAGATCGCGACGGCCTGGATCCCGAGGCTGAGCACGAGGTACGCCGCCACGACGAGGCCGACGAGCAGCAGGACGGCGACGCCCACGACGCCGAGCACGGCCGAGGCGGTGATGCGGGACGACCCGTGCGGCGTCGGCAGCTCCATGGCGGGAGGCGGCGAGGCCGGCGAGGGACGGTGGACGGTCACGGGGACGGACGGGTCGGTCACGACGGCCCTCTCTTCGGCGGATCGGCGTCGCCAGCCTACTGGCGGGATCCGCCGCCGACCGGGGCCGGGTCGCGCCGGGACACGCGGCGGGACGCCCCGCGGATCAGGCCGCCTTGCCGGGGTTGAGGATCCCCTGCGGGTCGAACACGCGGCGGATCCCGGCGGCCAGCCGCATGACGTCGTCGCCCAGCTCGTCGGCGAGCCAGCGCCGCTTGAGCAGGCCCACGCCGTGCTCGCCCGTGAGCGTGCCGCCGAGGTCCACGGCCGCGCGGAAGAGGAGGTCGGCCGCGCGCCAGACATCGTCGGGGATGCCGGTGGCGTCGCCGTCGGGCGTGGTCGGGTCCTCGGGGAGGAGGAAGTTCGGGTGGAGGTTGCCGTCGCCCGCGTGCGCGACGGTCGGGATCGCGAGGCCCGTCTCGCGCTCGATCTCCCGGATCCGCGTCAGCATGTCCGCGAGGCGCGAGCGCGGCACCGCCACGTCCTCGATGAGCACGCGGCCGCGGGCGGCGAGCGCCGGGTGGAACGCGCGGCGGATCGCGAGGAGGCGCTCGCCCTCGTCGGCGTCGTCGGTCACATCGGCCGTGCCGCCGCCGGCGACGACGACCTCGACCACGCGCGCCGCCTCGGCCGCGGCGTCCTGTCCGTCGCAGCGCACGAGCAGGTGAGCGGATCCGCGGGAGGAGTGGTCGGTGCCGAGGAACGCGTCGATGGCCGCGAGCGCGCCCGGGTCGATCAGCTCCATGGCGGCCGGCCGGATCCGCGCGGCCGTGATCGCGGACGACGCGGCCGCCGCCGCGGTCGCGTCGGGGAAGAAGGCGGCGACGGTCGACGGCGTCGCGGTCGGCAGCGGGCGGAGCCGCACGGTCGCGCGCACGATGACGCCGAGCGTGCCCTCCGAGCCGATCATGAGCGCCGTGAGGTCGTAGCCCGTGACGCCCTTCACCGTGCGGTGCCCGGTGTCGACGACGCGGCCGTCGGCGAGCACGACCGTGAGCGCCAGCACGGCCTCGCGGGTCACGCCGTACTTCGCGCACAGCAGGCCGCCCGCGTTGGTGGCGATGTTGCCGCCGATGGTGGAGATGGCCTTGCTCGCGGGATCCGGCGAGTACCAGAGGCCGAGGGGCGCGAGCCGGGCGTTGAGGTCGTCGTTGAGGACGCCGGGCTCGACGACCGCGAGCTCGTCGGCCTCGCTCACCTCGAGGAGCCGGTCCATGCCGCGCACCGACAGCACGATCTCGCCCGCGGTCGCCGTGGCGCCGCCGGCGAGGCCCGTGCCGGCGCCGCGCGTGACCACGGGCGTGCCGGTGGCGCTCGCGATGCGGAGGGTGGTGACCACGTGGTCCACCTCGGTGGCCCGCACGACGGCGATCGGATCGGCGGGGCTGCGGTAGCCGGAGCGGTCGCTGCGCGCGTCCTCGAGGGAGGCCGGGTCGGTGGCGACGACGTCGCCGAGGGCCCGGACGAGCTCCGCCCGGACGGCGTCGGCGTGCGTCGGAGGGGTGCGGACCTCGTCGTCGATCATGCGATCCACTGTAGGTCGCGCGCCCGTCGTGGTCGGGGGCGTCGGGCAGGCTGGGCGCATGGACTCCCCCGGCGCCGCCGCCCACGTCGACCGCACGGTGCTCGAGGTCCCCGGTCCCTTCGACGGCGGCGGCGTGATCCGCTTCCTCTCCTGGCACGCGGTGACGGGCGCCGAGGAGGGGGACTCGACGTCGTTCACGCAGTCGGCGCGGCTCGCGCACGGCGCGGGGACGGTGACCGTGCGGCTTGTCGACGCGGACGCGCCTGGCCGCGCGCCCGACGCGTCCACGCGCGTCGAGGTGACGACGCGCGTCGAGCACGCGGACGACGCCGTCGAGCTCCTCGCCGGCACGCGCCGCCTCCTCGGCCTCGACGTGGACTCCGCGCGCATCGACGCCGACCTCGCCCGCGACCCCGCGCTCGCCGCCGCCGTCCGCGCGACGCCGGGCCTGCGGATCCCCGGCACGCTGGATCCGCGGAGCACCCTCTTCCGCACCATCGTCGGCCAGCAGATCTCCGTCGCCAGCGCCCGCGCCACCCACGGCCGCATGACGGCGGACCTCGGGGAGGACCTGCCCGCGTCTGTCGCGCACGGATCCGTCATGCGCCTCATGCCCTCGGCCGCCCGCATCGCGCGCGACGGCGCCGAGCTCCTGCGCGGGCCGGCACGACGCACGGCCACGCTGATCCGCCTCGCCGAGGCCCTCGAGACCGGCGAGCTCGTGATCGAGCCCGGCATGCCGCGCGCCGAGCTCCGGGCCGCGCTCGTCGCGTTCCACGGCGTGGGCCCCTGGACCGCCGACTACGTCGCGATGCGCGCGCTCGGAGAGCCGGACATCCTGCTCTCCGGCGACCTCATCGTCCGCCGCGGCGCCGCCGCCCTCGGCCTCCCCGACGAGGCGCGCTCACTCGACTCCCGCTCCGCCGCGTGGTCGCCGTGGCGCTCCTACGCGACCCTGCACCTCTGGCGCGTCATGACGGACGGCATGCCCGCGGCGGGCTGACGCCTCACGCGCTCTTCCTCTCGGACGTCGCCTTCTTCGCGGCCGGCTTCTTCTTCGCTGCGGTCGAGTTCGCGGACGTCGACTTCGCCTTCGACGCCGTCCTCGGCTTCGCGGCCGCCTTCTTCGCGGTGCCCGTCTTCGCGGGAGCGTCGTCGTCGGCGTCGGACGCCGCCGCCTTCCCCTTCCGCGCGGGCGCCTTCTTCGCGGGCGCCTTCCTCCCGCCGGATGCCCCGCCCCGGCTCCGCTCGATGCTCCGCTTCAGCGCGTCCATGAGGTCGAGCACCTCGCCGCCGGAGTCCTCCTCGTCGGAGTCGCCCTCGCCGAACGTCGCGTCGGTGTCGAGCGAGTCGCCCTGCGCGAGCTTCGCGTCGATGAGCGTCTTGAGCTGCTCCTGGTACTCGTCGCTGAACTTCGACGGGTCGAAGTCCTCGGCGAACCCCTCCACGAGCTGCGCCGACATCTTCAGCTCCCGCGGCGAGACCTTGGGCGCCGCATCCAGCGACGGGAAGTCGGCCTCGCGCACCTCGTCGTCCCAGAGCAGCGTCTGCAGCATGAGCACGTCGCCGCGCACGCGGAGGGCCGCCAGGCGGGTGCGCTGGCGGAGGGTCACGTGCACGATCGCGGTGCGGTCGGTCTCCTGCAGCGTGCGGCGGAGGAGCGCGTACGACTTGGGGCTCGAGGAGTCGGGCTCGAGGAAGTAGCTGCGGTCGAGCATCACCGGGTCGATCTGATCGCTCGGCACGAACTCGACGACGTCGATCTCGCGGCTCCTCTCCTCGGGGAGGGACGAGAGGTCCTCCTCGGTGATCACCACCGTGCGGTCGCCGTCGTCGAACGCCTTGTCGATGTGCGCGTAGTCGACGACCTTGCCGCACACCTCGCAGCGGCGCTGATACCGGATCCGCCCGCCGTCGGCGTCGTGCACCTGGTGCAGCGGGACGTCGTGGTCCTGCGTCGCGCTGTACACCTTCACGGGCACGTTGACGAGGCCGAAGGTGACGGCGCCCTTCCAGATGGCTCTCATGGATCCAGTGAACACCGGCCCGGTCCATGCTGGAGCGATGGCGGGCGCGAAGCAGCAGGTGGAGGTCGAGGGGCGGCGGATCACGCTGACGAACCTCGACAAGGTGCTGTACCCGGCCACCGGCACGACCAAGGGCGACGTGATCGCGTACTACGCGGCCATCGCGCCGCACATGCTGCCGCACCTCCGCGACCGGCCGGTGACCCGCAAGCGCTGGGTCGACGGCGTCGGGACCGATGACGAGCCGGGGAAGATGTTCTTCCAGAAGGACCTCGACGCCCACACGCCGGAGTGGGTCCAGCGGCGGGCGATCCAGCACCGCGACCACGCGAACGACTACCCCCTCGTCGCCGACGTCGCGACGCTCACCTGGCTCGGGCAGATCGCGGCGCTCGAGCTGCACGTGCCGCAGTGGCGCTTCGGCCGCACGGGCGACGTGCGTCGCCCCGACCGCCTCGTGCTCGACTTCGACCCGGGACCCGGCGCCGGACTTCCCGAGTGCGTCGAGGTCGCGGGGGCGGCCCGCGCGATCCTCCGCGACATGGGCCTCGAGCCCTACCCGGTGACGAGCGGATCCAAGGGGATCCACCTCTACGCGGCCCT
Source organism: Clavibacter capsici (assembly GCF_001280205.1). NCBI lineage: Bacteria > Bacillati > Actinomycetota > Actinomycetes > Micrococcales > Microbacteriaceae > Clavibacter > Clavibacter capsici. The sequence continues at coordinate 2,142,719 of NZ_CP012573.1, forward strand.
CGACGGCAGCCACGACGCGGACGCCATCTCCGAGGTGGCGCACGAGCTCGCCCGCGCGCTCGAGGCCGACCACCCCGACCTCGTCGTGAGCGACATGAGGAAGGCGTTGCGGCACGGCAAGGTGCTCGTCGACTGGAGCCAGAACAACCCGGCCAAGACGACGGTGGCGCCGTACTCGCTGCGCGGCCGCTCCCGGCCGACCGTCGCGGTGCCGCGCACGTGGCGCGAGCTCGCGTCGCCGACCCTCCGGCACCTGGAGATGGACGAGGTCGTCGCGCGGATGCGGAGGCGCCAGGATCCGCTCGCCCCCGTCGAGGAGGGACACCGCGAGAGCCTGGAGCCGACGCCCGAGCGGCTCGCGGGCTTCGCACGGAAGGAGCCGGCCGACGACCGCCTCGCCACCTACCGCTCGAAGCGCGACGCGGCCAAGACGAGCGAGCCCGTGCCCGCGGAGTCCCCGGCGCCGTCGGAGGGCCGCTCCTTCGTGATCCAGGAGCACCACGCCCGCGCGCTGCACTGGGACTTCCGGCTGGAGCACGACGGCGTGCTCGTGAGCTGGGCCCTCCCCAAGGGCGTGCCCACCGAGCACGGCACGGACCACCTCGCGGTGCAGACCGAGGACCACCCGGTCGAGTACGGCGCGTTCGAGGGCACGATCCCCGCGGGCGAGTACGGCGGCGGCGAGGTGACGATCTGGGACGCGGGCACCTACGAGCTGGAGAAGTGGCGCGACGGCAAGGAGGTCATCGCGACGCTGCACGGTCGAGGCTCCGGCACCGGCATCGACGGGCCCCGGCGGTACGCGCTCATCCACACGGGCGGGCACGGCAAGGCCGACGCGAACTGGCTGATCCACCTGATGGAGCCCGCCGACGCCCCCGCGAAGGCGCACGCGAGGCCCGCACGCCCCGCCGCCCTGGAGAGGGCGGGAGGGCGCACGCGCGTCGGCGCGCGACGGAGGGGCGGCGCCGCATCCGCCCCCGCGCCCATGCTCGCGACGGCCGCGACCGGCGCCGGCCTCGACCCCGACGAGGAGTGGGCCGTCGAGATGAAGTGGGACGGCTACCGCGCGATCGCCGTCGTCGCCGACGGCCGCGCGACCATCACGAGCCGCAACGGCGTCGACCTCACGCCCGCCTTCCCCGAGCTCGCCGAGCTGCCCGACTCCCTCGACGTCGACGCGGCCGTGCTCGACGGCGAGATCGTCGTGCTCGGCGACGGCGGCCGCCCGGACTTCGGCCTCCTGCAGACGCGCCTCGGGCTCACCGGCGAGAAGGACGTCGCGCGCGCCCGGAAGGCCGCGCCCGTGCACCTCATGCTCTTCGACGCCCTCGCGATCGGCGACCGCGTGCTCGTGGAGGAGCCGTACCGGGAGCGCCGGGCCGCGCTCCTCGACGCCGTCCGCTCGCCGGGCCGCGGCCGGATCCAGGTCCCGCCCGCCTTCGACGGCGACCTCGACGGGGCGCTCGCCACCAGCCGCGAGCTCGGCCTCGAGGGCGTCGTCGCCAAGCGCGTCGACGCGCCCTACGAGTCGGGCCGCCGATCCAGCGCGTGGCTGAAGGTCAAGCACCACCGGGCGCAGGAGGTCGTGGTCGGCGGCTGGCGACCCGGATCCGGCAGCCGCGCATCCGGCGTCGGCTCGCTGCTCGTCGGCGTCCCCGGCCCCGACGGCCTGGATTACGCGGGCCGCGTCGGCACGGGCTTCACCGAGCGCGACCTCGCCGACGCCCTCCGCCGCTTCCGCCCGCTCGCGCGGAAGACGAGCCCCTTCGCCGACGTGCCGGCCGCCGACGCCCGCGACGCGCACTGGATCACGCCCCGCCTCGTCGGCGAGGTCGAGTTCGCCGAGTGGACCTCCACGGGGCGCCTCCGCCAGGCGTCCTGGCGCGGCTGGCGGCACGACAAGTCGCCCGACGAGGTCGTGCGCGAGGACTGACCCGCGCGACCGCCCGTGAGGCGGACCTTCCCATGCACGTTATGACCGCAACCGCGCCCGGCCACGCCCGCCCGATACGCTCGGGGCATGAAGTTCGCCCACCTGCTCGCCGACGACGGCGTGACCCCCCGACTGGCCGCGATCGTCTCGGAGGGCCAGGCGCTCTTCCTCGACGAGGTGCTCGACGACTCGCCGCGCGACCTCCAGGACCTCATCGAGCGCGGCGACGACGAGATGGCCCGCGTGCGCGCCACCGTCGAGCGCGCCGTCGCGACCCGCACCAGCACCACGCCCGTGGACGGCCTCACGCACGCCTCCGCGGTGCTCCGCCCGCCGGCCGTCTACGCCGTGGGCCTCAACTACTCCGCGCACGCCGAGGAGCTCAACATCACGAGCGCCTCCGCGCCCACCGTCTTCGCGCTCTGGCCCAACTCGCTCTCGGGCCACGAGGGCATCACCAGCTGGCCGCGCTCGCTCAGCGAGGAGGTCGACTACGAGGTCGAGCTCGGCGTCATCATCGGCAAGGCCGCCCGCGACGTCGCCGAGGAGGACGCGCTCGACCACGTCTTCGGCTACACGGTCGTCAACGACATCACGGCCCGCAACCTCCAGTTCTCGGAGCAGCAGTGGAGCCGCTGCAAGAGCTTCGACGGCTTCTCCCCCACCGGGCCCGTCGTCGTCACGCGCGACGAGGTGCCGGATCCGCAGGACCTCCGCATCACGACGGTGCTCGACGGCGAGACGGTGCAGGACGGCCGCACGAGCGGCATGGTCCGCACGGTCGCGCGCCTCGTCTCCTACCTCTCCACCTCGTCCACGCTGCAGCCGGGCACGCTCATCTCCACGGGCACGACGAGCGGCGCCGGCTACTCGCGCGACCCGCAGATCTTCCTGAAGGACGGCAGCACGGTCACCGTCTCGGTCGAGGGCATCGGCTCGCTCACGACGCACACGCGGATCCTCTGACGGCTCGGCCCGCGCGTAGGCTCGACGGCATGACCGACCAGCCGCAGGACCCGATCCACGACCACTCCATCCCGGAGGACGCCGACCTGTCGGCCCCCGACGCGGTGGATCCCGAGACGGACGAGCTGCACGACGCCACGGGCCGCGAGGGCGGCGAGGGCGCCTAGCCCCTCCCGGTCGACGCACGCCCGCCGCGTCTAGGCTGAGTGGATGATCAACCGTCTCCTCTTCCTGCTCGGCATCGGCACCGGCTACGTCCTCGGCGCGCGCGCCGGGCGCAAGCGCTACGAGGGGATCGTGCGCACGTCGCGCACCGTCTGGTCGAGCGAGCCCGTGCAGCGCGGCGTCCGCGAGGCGCAGACCGTCCTCGACGAGAAGGGCCCCGTCGTCGTCGAGCGCACGGTCGAGACCGCGCGCGAGGTCGCGGGCTTCGTCGGCCACGCCGTCCAGGGCGCGGCGGTCGCCGTCGGACGCACCGCGCACACCGTGGGCGAGCGCATCGGCACCACCACGAGCGACGTCGCCGGTCGCGTCGGCAGCACCACCCAGGACATCGCGGGCCGCGTCGGCGACACCGCCAAGGACCTCGGCACCCGCACCGCGGACCAGACCAAGCACGTCGTCGACCGCGTCGGCCAGCAGGCCACCGAGGTCGGCCACCGCGTCGCCGAGACGGCCGAGGACGTGCGCGACCGCGTCGTCGAGACGGCCGAGGAGGCGCGCACGCGCGTCCAGGCCACGGCCGGGGACCTGCGCGAGCGCGGCGAGGAGGCCGGCCGCCGCGCCGTCTTCACCGCGGCCGAGGCCCGCGACGAGGCGCTCGCGTCGTTCGACGACGAGGACGAGACGGGCCCGGTCGTGATCCCGGACACCGGCGCCGCCCTCGCGGGCGAGCAGGACGCCTCCGCCGACGGCGCCGAGGACGACGCCGACGAGGACCTCGACACGCTCGGTCCCGACGACCTCGGCGAGCCGGCCGACGCCGACGAGGACGCCGAAGCCGACAGCGCCGCGGCACCCGCACCCGCACCGACCGCGCCGAGGGCCGGCGCGAAGAAGGCCGCGCCCAAGCCGAAGGCCGCCCCGAAGCCCGCCGAGGCCGGGCACGTCCCCACCCCGGCCGACATCGCCGGGTCCGTGCACCGCGAGGAGCCCGCGCACCCCGTCCCCGCGGACGACGCGACCGGCACCACCCCGGCCCGCACGGCCGAGGACGAGGACGCCTGACCCGCACCTCCCCGCACGCGACAGCGCGCCGCAGCCCTCGGGCCGCGGCGCGCTGTCGTCGTCGGGGCGGGTCAGTCGACCGCGCCGCCCTCCTCGGCCGCGTGGGCGGCGAGCATCTCCGGCGTGATCACCGACATGGCCGCCGTCACGGGCTCCAGACCCGAGAGGCGGTCGGGCGCGAGGATCTTCTCCACCTGCGTCCGCGTCATGAGGCCCGCCTCGACGACGAGGTCGGGGATCGACGCGCTCGTCATGAGCGCGGTCTTCGCGAGGCTGGACGACGCGGCGTAGCCGATGTACGGCGTGAGCGCCGTGACGACGCCGACGGACGACTCCACCTGCGCCGCGAGCCGCTCGGTGTTGGCCGTGATCCCGTCGATGCAGTTCACCCGCAGCGTCTTCGCCGCGTTCCGCAGCCAGCTCAGCGACTGCAGCAGCGAGTGCGCGATGACCGGCTCGAACGCGTTGAGCTGCAGCTGGCCGCCCTCGGCCGCCATGGTCACCGTCACGTCGGCGCCCGCGATGGAGAACGCGACCTGGTTGACGACCTCGGGGATCACCGGGTTCACCTTGCCGGGCATGATGCTGGATCCCGCCTGCCGCGGCGGCAGGTTGATCTCGCCGAGCCCCGCCTGCGGCCCCGACGACAGCAGCCGCAGGTCGTTGCAGATCTTCGACAGCTTGATGGCGCCGCGCTTGAGCGTGGAGGACAGCGTCATGAAGACGCCCGCGTCGCTCGTGGCCTCGATGAGGTCGCTCGCCGTCACGAGCGTGTAGCCCGTGATGGCGCTGAGGTGCCCGCGCACGGCCGCCGCGTAGTTCGGATCCGCCGTGATGCCCGTGCCGATCGCCGTCGCCCCGAGGTTGATCTCCGACAGCAGCGGCACGAGCTCGCCGAGCCGCGCGTGGTCCTCCTCGAGCGTGGTCGCGAAGCCGTGGAACTCCTGGCCGAGCGTCATGGGCACGGCGTCCTGCAGCTGCGTGCGGCCGACCTTGAGCACCTGCGAGAACTGCGCGCCCTTCGCGAGGAACGACCGGCGCAGGAGGTCGAGCTCGTCGAGCGTCTGCAGCAGCGAGTGGATGAGGGCGACCTTGAGCGCGGTCGGGTACGTGTCGTTCGTCGACTGGCTGCGGTTCACGTCGTCGAGCGGGTGCATGTGCTGGTAGTCGCCGAGCGCGTGCCCGGCCTTCTCGAGGGCGCGGTTCGCGATCACCTCGTTGGTGTTCATGTTGGTGCTCGTGCCCGCGCCGCCCTGGATGACGCCGACCACGAACTGGTCGTGCAGGTGACCGGCGATGATCTCGGAGCAGACCTCGTCGATCTGCTTCGCCTTGCGGGCGTCGAGCACGCCGATCTGCACGTTGGCGCGGGCGGCGGCCTGCTTCACCTGCGCGAGCGCCACGACGAACTCCGGGTACACGCTGAGCGGCCGCAGGCTGATGGGGAAGTTCTCGAGGGCGCGCGCCGTGTGGATCCCCCAGTAGGCGTCGGCGGGGACGTCGAGGCTCCCCAGGCTGTCGGTCTCGGTGCGGACGGGGTGGCCGTCCGGGTGCGGGATGCGGTCGTCGTTCGGGCTCACTGGTGTCATGGGAGGCTCCATCGTCTCGTCGCTCGTGGCAGGAGGATCCCTCGACCCTACTAGCGGCCCTCGGCCCGCCGGGGCCCGCCCGGGCCCGCGGATAGGCTCGTCGGATGCGCCGCTTCCTCGGGATCGACCTCGCCTGGGCGGAGGGCACGGCGGACCGTCCGGCGCGCGAGACGGGGCTCGCCTGCATCGACGCGTCGGGGCGCGTGCACGACCTCACGACCGCCCGCGGCATCGACGCCGTCGTCGCGTGGGTGGACGCCTGGGGCGGCCCGGGCGCGGTCGCCGCGGTCGACGGCCCGCTCGTCGTCGCGAACGCCACGGGCAGCCGGCTCGCGGAGAAGGAGGTCGCGTCCCGCTACGGCCGGCTCGGCATCTCGGCGTACCCGTCGAACCAGGGCCTGCCCGCCCAGGGCGCGGTCGCGCTCCGGCGCCGGCTGGAGGACGCGGGCTGGGTCTACGACGACGGATCCGGCGCCGCCCGCGCCGCCGACGCGCGCACCATGGTCGAGTGCTACCCGTACACGACGCTCGTGGGCGCCCCCGAGCTCGGCTTCGACGGGATGAAGCCCCGGTACAAGCGCCTCGCGCCGCTCCTCCCCACCGCCGAGCGGCGCCCCGCGCGGGCCGCGGAGTTCCGCGTCGTGCTCGACCGGGTCGCGGGCCTCGCCCGGGCGGATCCGCCGCTCGACGTGACGACGCACCCCCGCGCGGCCGCCCTCGTCGCCGACGGCCCCGCGATCGTCGAGCGGCAGCACAAGCACCTCGAGGACCTGCTCGACGGCCTCATCTGCGCGTGGACCGCCTCCTACTGGGCGCGCCACGGCACGGCGCGCTCGCAGGTGCTCGGCGCGACCGACCCGGTGGTCGACGAGCTCGGGCGGCGCGGCACGATCATCGCGCCGGCCCGGCCGCACCACCGCGCGCCGGAGGATCCGCTGCACGCCCCCTCCGCCTGAGCGGCGACGGTGCGCCCGGCGGGCTCAGCCCCGGCGCAGCCCGAAGCGCAGCTGGAGGACGAGGAGCAGGTTCTTCACGAGGGTGTCGCTCGGGATCTTCGACTCCCCCTCGGTGCGGTCCATGAACACGATGGCGACCTCGGTGGGGCGCGTCGCGTGGCGGAGCGCCCGCTGCTTCATCTCGATCTGGAAGCCGTAGCCGGTCGTCGTGATCGTCGACGGCGTGATGCGGCGCAGCAGCCCGGTCTCGTACAGGTTGAAGCCGCCCGTGTAGTCGGTGATCCGGGAGCCCAGGAACAGGCGCGTGTAGAGGTTGCCGCCCACGCTGAGGAAGCGGCGCTTGAGGTCCCAGTCCGGCGTCGCGCCGCCGCGGATGTAGCGGGAGGCCACGACCAGGTCGGCGCCGGCGCGCACGCGACGCAGCATCTCGGTGATGTAGGCGGGATCGTGCGACAGGTCCGCGTCCATCTGCAGGATGTGCGTGGGCGGCTCGGCCTCGCCGAGGAGCTTCTCGAAGGCCCAGATGTACGCGGCGCCGAGGCCGGCCTTCTCCGCGCGGGTCTCGACGCGCACGCGGAAGCCGTCCGTCTCCACGCCGAGCGCGAGCGACCGGGCGAGGTCGGCGGTGCCGTCGGGCGACGAGTCGTCGACGATCATCGCGGTGATGCGGAAGTCGGGGTTCTCCGCCGCCATGGCGGCGAGACGGGGCAGCAGCTCCCCGACGTTGCGCGCCTCCTCGTAGGTGGGGATGACGATCGTGAGACTGCTCAAGCTGGTGGTTCCGTCTCCGCATCGGGGGATGACCCGGATCCGGGCCCTGACGAGTCTAGCCAGCGGGCGTCGATCCGGCCGCGAGGCGGGACCCGTGCCCGTTATCCGCTTGTTACACTTCGGGAGGCCCGGCGCCCTGACGCCGTGCGCATCCGCCGGACCGACCGGCGACCGCGCCGCGTGCCGGGAGGATCAGCGTGACCAAGCTCCTCGCCGACCGCCGCGTCCGGTTCCTCGTCGCGGGGCTCCTCAACACGGCCCTCGACTTCCTGCTGCTCAACCTGCTGATCCTCGGGGCGCACCTGCCCGTGCTCGCGGCGAACCTCGTGTCGGTGACGGTCGGCATCACCATCTCGTACTTCCTCAACCACTTCTTCGTCTTCCGCCACGGCGAGCCCGTCACGGTCGGGCGCTTCCTCCGCTTCTTCGCGGTCACGGGCTTCAGCTCGCTGCTCCTGCAGAGCGGCGTGATCTGGCTCTTCGAGCGCGGCTTCGACACGACGTTCGGCCGCTCGCTCCTCATGTTCGGCACGAGCGCCGAGCAGGAGTTCCTCGAGATCAACATCGCGAAGGCCACCGCGGTCCTCATCGGCCTCGTCTGGAACTTCACGCTGTACCGGCTCGTGGTGTTCCGCGCCCCGGCGGCCGGCGCGGACAGCGCGACCCCCGTGCGCGCGGCCGCCTCCGCCGACTGAGCGCGGCTACAGCAGCTTCCCGACCTCCGTCACGAGCTGCTGCACGCCGAGCACGACGAACAGGAGCGCCGAGATCCCCATCACGGTGTTCGAGAGCGGCCGGTTGCGCCAGGCGCGCGGCGTGCGGTCGGTGTTGAGGAGCACGAGCAGCGTGATCGCGAGGAACGGCATGAACAGCGCGCCCAGCACGCCGTACGCGATGATCAGGCCGATCGGCTGGTCGAGGAACAGCAGGCCGATGGGCGGGATCGTGAGCCACAGGATGAACGCCCGGTAGTAGCTGCCGCCGAGGCGCCGGCGCGGGTCGTCGACGTCCAGGCCGCGGATCGTGCCGAGGAAGTCGGCGAACATGAGCGAGACGCCGTTCCACACGCCGAGGATCGACGAGAACGACGTGGCGAAGAAGCCGAGCAGGAAGAACCACGTCATGAAGGCGCCGTACCGCTCCCCCAGCACGTCGGCGAGCTGGACGAGGCCGCCCTCGCCGTCGGCCAGCGCGATGTCGGCCGAGTACAGCAGCTCCGCGCCGACCACGAGCATCGAGAGCACGAAGACGCCGCTCATCACGTAGGCGACGGAGTTGTCGATGCGCATGACCTTCATCCAGCCGGGCGCCACCCATCCCTTCTCGCGCAGCCAGTAGCCGTAGGCGGCGAGGGTGATGGTGCCGCCGACGCCGCCCGCGATGCTGAGCGCGACGACGAGGCCGCCCTCGGGGATCGTGGGCACGAGGCCGGTGAGGAGCGCGGGGACGTTCGGGAGGGTCACGACGGCGGCGCCCACGACCGTCACGAACATGAGGCCGACGAACACCGCGATGATCCGCTCGAACGCCGAGTAGCGCCCGAACCAGACCACGACCGCGCCCACCAGGCCGCAGCCGATCGCGAAGACCTTGAGGTCGACGCCGGGGAACAGCGCCGCGAGCGGGAGCGCCGACGAGCTCATGGCGGCGGCGCCGTAGACGAGGCCCCAGATGAGGATGTACGGCCCGAAGTACCACGTGGTCCATCGGCCGACGCTGCGCCAGCCCTCGAAGATCGTGCGGCCCGTCGCGAGCGAGTACCGGCCCGCGCCCTCCACCAGGAAGATCTTGATGATGACGCCGAGGATCGCGGCCCAGAGCAGCGCGTAGCCGAAGCGGGATCCGGCGACCAGCGTCGCGACGAGGTCGCCCGCGCCGATGCCGGTGGCGGCCACCACGAGGCCCGGGCCGATGATGCGCCAGCGCTTCGCCGACTCCTGGGGTTCGCGGACGTCGCCGCGGGTGTCGAGGTCGGTCATGTGCGGGCTCCCGTGCGTCGTCGGAGGGGGGTCCCCTCCCACCTTACGCAGACCTGGGCGTCGCGCGGCCGCGGACGGCGGCGCGAGGCCCGCGGGTCAGACGCCGAGCAGCTGCTCGATGGGGCCGCGCGCGAAGAACACGAGGAACCCGGCCGAGACGACCCAGAGCAGCGGCGACACCTCGCGCGCGCGGCCCGAGAGGGAGCGCACGAGCACCCACGACAGGAAGCCGACGCCGATGCCGTTCGCGATCGAGTACGTGAGCGGCATGACCACCACGGTGAGGAAGACGGGCAGCGCGACGGAGAAGTCGGTCCACACGATGTCCCGGATCTGCGACGCCATGAGCGTGCCGACGATCACCAGCGCGGCGGCCGCGACCTCGAGCGGCACGACCTGCGTGAGCGGCGTGAAGAACATCGCGAGGAGGAACAGGACGCCCGTGACCATCGAGGCGAGGCCCGTGCGCGCGCCCTCGCCGATGCCGGACGCCGACTCGATGAAGACCGTGTTCGACGAGCTCGAGGTGGCACCGCCCGCGACCGCGCCGAAGCCCTCGACGACCAGCGCGCCCTTGAGGCGGGGGAAGTCGCCGCGCTCGTCCGACAGGTCGGCCGCCTTCGCGAGGCCCGTCATGGTGCCCATCGCGTCGAAGAAGTTCGTGAAGACCAGCGTGAAGACGAGCATGAGGCTCGAGATGATCCCGATGCGGCCGAAGGCGCCGAAGTCGAACGCGCCGACGAGGCCGAGGTCCGGCAGCGCGACCGGGACGCCGGGCACGACGGGCGCGTTGAGGTTCCAGCCGGTGGCGCCCGAGGTGTTCGACGGGCCGATGTGGAAGACCTGCTCCACGACGATGGCGATGAGCGTGGTCGCGACGATGCCGATGAGGAGCGCGCCCGGCACGCGACGGGCCATGAGCACGCCCATGATCACGAGGCCGACGATGAAGACGACCGTCGGCAGCGACGCGATGGAGCCGTCGATCCCGAGCGCGAGCGGCGACGCCGGCACGCCCGTGCCGCGCACGAAGCCGGAGTCGACGAAGCCGATGAACGCGATGAAGAGGCCGATGCCGACCGTGATGGCGGTCTTGAGCTCCCGCGGGACGGCTCGGAAGATCAGCGTGCGGAGGCCCGTGGTGGCGAGCAGCACGATCACGAGGCCGTTGATGACCACGAGGCCCATCGCCTCGGGCCAGGTCACCTCGCCGACCACGCTGACCGCGAGGAACGAGTTGATGCCGAGGCCCGCGGCGAACGCGAACGGGAGGCGCGCGACCAGGCCGAACAGGATGGTCATGACGCCCGCGGTGAGGGCCGTCGCGGCCCCGACCTGCGACGCGCGCAGCCAGTCGCCGTCGATGTCGAGCGTGGCCGCGTCCGCGCTGAAGCCGCCGAGGATCAGCGGGTTGAGCACGACGATGTACGCCATCGTCACGAAGGTGAGGACTCCGCCGCGGATCTCGCGCGCGTACGTCGAGCCGCGCTTCGTGATCTCGAAGAACCGGTCGAGCGCGCCGCGCGCTCCGGAGGTGTCGGGGGCGGGGGACGACGTGCGCGCTTCGGTCATGGCTTCTTCCGCGAGGGGTCGGGACGGACGACGGGGAGGGAGAGGAGCCGACGACCTTGTCGGACGGGGTCGAGCCTAGGGGCGGGTGCGCGGCCGGACCAGCCGGGATGAGCGCCCGCGGTCAGGAGTGCAGGGCCGGGACGATGAGGTAGACGCCGTAGAGCACGGCGAGGCCGCTCAGGGCGAAGCAGGCGTAGCCGCCCACGGTCGCGGCCTGCGGGCGGATGCCCGTGACCGAGACCTTGTCGCCCTCGTCGTCGTACTCGGTGCCGACGGCGAGGAGCCGGACCCCGAGCGAGAAGAGGCAGACCACCGCGACGGCGCCCACGAGGGCGGCCACGGCGACGATGAGGAACGCGCTCCAGTCGATCATGCGGCCTCCCTGGCCTTCCGGGCGGCCTTGGTGGCCTTGCGTCCGCGCACCGCGAAGCCCGCGGCGTCGACCTCGACGATGGCGTTGCGGGCGTGCACGGCGTTCCGGCGCGAGCGCCAGAAGATCCAGACGATGACGGCGACGCCGACGACCGCGTCGATCACGAAGCCGACCGTGCCCGTGCTGGCGACGAACGCCGCGAGCGCGCCGACGATGGCGGCGGACGGCAGCGTGAGCAGCCAGCCGAGCGCGATCTTGCCCACGGTGTTCCAGCGCACGGAGGCGCCGCGGCGGCCGAGGCCCGAGCCGATGACGGATCCGGAGGCGACCTGCGTGGTCGAGAGCGCGAAGCCGAGGTGGCTGGACGCGAGGATCGTGGCCGCGGTCGACGCCTCGGCGCTGAAGCCCTGTGCGGGCTTGACCTCGGTGAGGCCGGACCCCATCGTGCGGATGATGCGCCAGCCGCCCATGTAGGTGCCGAGCGCGATGGCGACGGCGCACACCGCGATGACCCAGAACTCGGGGCCGGAGCCCGCCGCCTGGAAGCCTCCCGCGATGAGCGTGAGGGTGATGATGCCCATGGTCTTCTGCGCGTCGTTGGTGCCGTGCGCGAGCGCGACGAGCGAGGACGTGAAGATCTGGCCGTAGCGGAAGCCGCCGCGCTCGTTCGGGCCGCTCGAGCGGCGCGTGATCGAGTACGCGAGCTTGGTGGTCGTGTAGGCGATGAGGCCGGCGATCGCGGGGGCGAGCAGCGCCGGGAGGATGACCTTCGACATCACGACGCCGAAGTCCACCGAGCCGACGCCCGCGCCCACGACGGCCGCGCCGATGAGGCCGCCGAACAGCGCGTGGCTCGAGCTCGACGGGAGGCCCCGGAGCCAGGTCACGAGGTTCCACACGATGGCGCCCATCAGCCCCGCGAAGATCATGGCGGGGGTGATCTGGACGCCGCCGTCGCCCTCGCGGATGATGCCGCCGGAGACGGTCTTGGCCACCTCGGTGCTGAGGAACGCGCCCACGAGGTTGAGGACCGCGGCGATCGCGACCGCCACCCGCGGCTTCAGCGCACCCGTCGCGATGGGGGTGGCCATCGCGTTCGCCGTGTCGTGGAAGCCGTTGGTGAAGTCGAAGAACAGGGCCAGGGCGATGACCAGGACGACGATGAGGGTGAGATCCACTACCGGATCCCTCGAGCGGATGTCACAGTCGTCGATCCTAACGGCCTGCACACGGTGCGCCGGGACGGGCGACCCGGGGATGGCGATCGGGTGAACATCCGGTGCCGTCGGTGGCGGGTCAGATGTGCGGCACGAAGTCGCGCCAGGCGACGCGGCGGTCGGCGTGCGGGTCGTGCTCGACCCGGTCCACCACGTCGAAGACGAGGGTGGCGCGGCGGCGCGGTCCCCGGTCGCGGATGCCGCCGGGGCGCACGCGGGGCGGACGGGGGCCGGATCCCGGCCGCGACGGACCGCGCTCCCCCGGCGATCCGGTGCCGGCCGTGGCGTCGTCGTCCTCGTCGAGGTCGCGCAGCGCGTCCTCGTCGTCGCCCACGTACGCCGGCCAGGACTCGTCGACCGTGCCGTCCTGCGCGAAGCGGAGCCAGGCGATGCGCATCCGCTCCCCCGCCGCGACGAACGCCCGCCGGCCGCCGAGCAGCGTCATGCCGCGGCCGACCAGCGAGTCCATCCGGTCGAACAGGGCGAAGAGCTCGAGCCCGTGCGTGGCGTCGAGGCCCATGAGGCGCACCAGGCGCGGCGCGATGTCGAAGCGGTAGAAGTGCACGGGCGCGTAGCGGGCGTGGCGCTCGGCGACCTTGATCGACGGGAACCAGAACGCGTAGTCGCCGCCGAAGTCGAGCGCGGCGCGGCGCTTCGGGAGACCCGGGTAGAGCCCGGCGAGCTCCTCGCGATGCTCCTCGTCGGTCTTGGCGAACACCGCCTCGATGCGCTCCGGCGTGGTCGCGAGGATGTCGAGCCGCCCGGTGAACAGGGATCCCTCGCGCTCGTTCGTGCCGATGATGAGCGGCACGCGCGCCGCCCGGCCGTGCTTGAAGGCGTCGAGCGGGCGCTCCGGCAGCACGTCGCCGTCGATGACCGGGCTGAAGGTGATGGTGCCCGGCTCCTGGTCGGGCGTGCGCACCATGAGCTCGTTCGCGGCGGCCGCCAGCGTGGACGAGCTCGCGGTGGTGAGGAGGCGCACGGCCTCGGCGTCGTCGGGCGCGCGGCCGGCGCGGTCCGCCAGGAGCCCCACGAACTGCTCCGCCCACCGCGCCGTCTGCTCCGCCGGGTAGACCGCGTTCGTGGGAGAGCTCTGCGCGATGGCGCGCGCGAAGAGGCCGTGGGCCGACGGCACGGCCATCAGGGTGGTGACGGCGTTGCCGCCCGCGGACTCGCCGAAGACCGTGACGTTGTCGGGATCCCCGCCGAACGCCCGGATGTTCTCGCGCACCCACCGGAGCGCCTGCACCTGGTCGCGGAGCCCGAGGTTCGACTCGATGGGGCGCTCCGGCGTCGAGTAGCGGCTGAAGTCGAGGTAGCCGAGCGCGCCGAGCCGGTAGTTGAAGCTGACGTAGACGATGCCGCCCTGGCGCACGAGGCCCTCGCCCTGCACGGGGACCTCGCGCGAGGAGCCGACGACGTAGGCGCCGCCGTGGATGAAGACCATGACCGGCCGCAGCTGCGACTCGCGGTTGACGCGCGCGGCGTCGGGGCTGAGGCCGGACGGCGCGATGACGTTGATGGTGAGGCAGTCCTCGCCCATGGGCGTGCCCTGCGGCGCCCCCATGAAGGCGCCCGCGCTCACCTGCGGCGCGACCTTGCCGAAGTGCTGCGCGAAGCGCGCGCCCTCCCAGCCGACGACGGGCTGCGGGGCCCGGAAGCGGAGGTCGCCGCGAGGCGGGGCGGCGAACGGGATCCCGCGCCACGCCTCGACGCCGCGCTCGCGCACGCCGCGCACGGTGCCGCCCGTGACCCGCACGTCGAGCTCCGAGGGGTCGTACGCCGGGGTGGGCGGATCGGCGTCGGGGGTCACCCGACGAGTCTACGAGCCGGTCTCACGCTCCCGGGACGGCGGTGGCGAGCAGGCGCTCGACCGCCTGCTGCGCCCGCCAGAGCGCGGACTCGGTGCGCAGGCGCTCGGCCTCGTGCAGCACGCCGAGCGCGAAGGAGTCCCCGCCGCGGGCCGCGAGGCGCTTGGCCTCGTCGCGCAGGAGGCGCTGCATGGCGAGGCCGTCGCGGTGCTCGCCGAGCTCGTCGTGCACCTCCTCCGCGGCCGTCGCGAGGCGCATCGTCTTCCGCCCGAGGACCGTGACCGTGCGGCCGCTGACCTCCTCGGCGGCGTAGCGGAGGCGCTTCGCGGCCTTGCGGACCTCGTGCAGCGCCTCGGTGCGCGCGGCCTCGCCCACCGCCTCCTGCGCGACGGCGGCCCGGCGGCCGACGCGCTCGGCGTCGCGGCGGAGGGCGGCGTGCAGGGTCGGGCCCGCGGGCGCGGTGGCGTCGTGCGCGAGCGGCGGATCCGCCACCAGCCGGTCGAGGTCGTCGAGGAGCGCGACGTAGCGCGGGGACGACAGGGCGCGGATCACCCGCTCGCGGGCGCGGCGGTAGCGCTCGTCGAGGACGTCGTGCAGGGCGTCGCCGACGTGGTCGGGCACGGTCTCCGCGTCGTGCTCGACCACGGACCAGACGACGCGGTCGCGCAGGACCTCCATGTCGCGGGCGTCGCCGAGGACCGCGCCGAGCGCCGTGAGCTCGGCGCGGACGGGCGCGGTGGCGGCGGGGTCGACGACGTCCTGGTGGGTGCGGAGGGCGCTCCGGAGGCGGCGCACGGCGACGCGCATCCGGTGCACGGCGTCGTGCTCGTCGGCGCGCACGTGCGGGTCGGCGGCGACGAGGTCGCGGACGCCGCGGGCGAGGATCGCGCGGGCCACCTCCGACGCCGGGCTCTCCTTCGTGAGCGTCGCGGGATCCGGCAGGGCGGGCCCGGCGGGCGCCTGGCGGCCGAGCGCGTCGGCGCCGAGCGCGCGGGCGAGCTTGGAGGCGCTGTCGGAGGGGCGCGCGCCGGCGTCGAGGACGTGCCGCTCGATCCGGTCGAGGAGCGCCGTGCGCTGCCTCCGCTTCGCGGGCGCGTCGGGCAGCAGCTCCACCTCCCACTCGTGCCAGGCGCGCACGGTGCCGCGCACGTCGGACCCGGTGACGCGGTCGTCGGCGAACTCCGCGACCGCGCGCCCCTCGGCGTCGTGCAGGGTGACGATGGTGCGCACGGTCTCGAGGCGCGCGAGCGGCGTGAGCTCCCGACCGCGGACGTGCACGGCGACCTGGTCGAGCACCGGGCCGGGGATCGCGCCGTCGCCGTCGTCGCCCTCCGCGAGCGGCCAGCCGAGCTCGGTGCGCCCCTCTCCCCCGTCGGCCGGGAGCTTGACGTGCCAGCCGGCGTCATGCCCGCCCTCGCGACGGCGGAGGATCATGCGGCGGTCGGCGAGCGCGTGGTCCGCGGTGTCGAGGTAGACGGCGACGAGCGTGACGGGATCCGCGGCACGCGCCTCGGCGACGCCCTCGATCCCCTCGAACGGCGGGACGGGCACCCCGTCCGGGACGTCGTACTTGCGCTCGATCTCGACGGACTCCGTGTGCACCATCCCCCCTGTGTAGCGCACGCGGCCGACCGCGGCCAGCCGCCGGGGGCCGTCGGGTCCGCCGCCGCGTCGGGCGTGGGTCAGACTGGCGGGCATGCCCCACCGCCCGACCCGCGCCGCCGCCGACGACGCCGGACCCCAGGCGGAGCTCGACGAGGCGGCGCTCCACCGGCGTCAGCGCATCGGCCGCGAGCTCGGCTGGTACGCCTGCCGCCGCGCGGTCTACGGCTTCATGAAGCACCGCGGCATCGACATGGCCGCGAGCCTCACCTTCTACTCCACGCTGTCGCTCGTCCCGGCCGCGGTCGCCGTGCTCAGCCTCATCGGCCTCGTCGGCGACACGCGCGCCGGCGTCGAGGGCGTGCTCCGCGTGCTCACGGCCGTGCTCGGCGACTCCGCCGTCGACGTGATCCGCGACCCCGTCGAGCAGCTCGCCGACGGGCCGCGCTCCGGCGTCGCCTTCACGGTCTCGTTCCTCGGCGCCCTCTGGACGTCGGCCGCCTACGTCACCGCGTTCGGCCGCGCGATGAACCGGGTGCAGGAGACCGAGGAGGGCCGGCCGCTCGTGAAGTACCGGGCGCTGATGCTCGTGGTGACGATCGTGCTGCTGGTCGTGAGCGTGGTGATGGTCGGCATGCTGCTGCTCACCGACGAGGGCGCCCGGGCGCTCGGGCAGCACCTCGGCCTCGGCGACACGACGCTCGTGGTGTGGGCCGTGGTGAAGTGGCCGCTGCTCGTGGTGCTGCTCACGGGGATCATCGGGGTGCTCTACGCGGCCACCCCGAACCTGCGCCGGCGCCGCGTGGACCTGCTCACGTGGGGCAGCCTGGTCGCGATCGTCGCGTGGGGCCTCGGCACGGCCGGGTTCGTCGCGTACGTGACGCGGATCGCGACCTACGAGTCGACCTACGGGGTGCTCGGCGCGGTGATCGTGCTGCTGCTGTGGCTCTACATCGGGAACCTGTCGCTCGTGCTGGGCGGCGAGCTCGACGTGGAGATCATCCGCGCGCGGCAGCTGCAGGCGGGGATCCCCGCGGAGCACGCGCTGCGCCTGCCGGTGCGCGACACGACGCGCGCCGAGCGCCTCGCCCGCCGCCGCGCCCTCCTCGAGGACGAGGGCCGGCGGCTCCGCGAGGCGCGGAACGGGGAGGACGCGCCCGGGGACACCGACGGGGAGCGCCGGGCGGACGCACCGCCGACGCTCCCCGAGGACGACACGAGGGAGGTGCGGGTCAGGCGGAGGCGCTGGTCCGCACGACCATCTTCCCGACGTTCTCGCCGCGCATGAGGCCGGTGAAGGCCTCGAACGCGCGGTCGATGCCGTCGATCACGGTCTCGTCGGCCGTGATGCGGCCCTCGGACAGCCACGGGCCCATCTTCGCGGCGAACTCGGGCGCGAGGTCCTGGTGGTTGCCGAGGGTGAAGCCGCGGAGCGTGAGGCCGCGCGTGACGATGCGGCCCGTGTTGCGGATCGCGACCTCCTCGCCCGTGGAGTTGTAGGTCGAGATCGACCCGCAGTTGGCGACGCGGCCGAAGTCCTTCAGGGCGCCGAGCGCGGCCGAGAGGTGGTCGCCGCCGACGTTGTCGAAGTAGAGGTCGATGCCGTCGGGCGCCGCCTCCGCGAGCTTCCGCTCGAGGTCGCCGCCGTGGTAGTCGAACGCGGCGTCGAAGCCGAGGTGGGAGGTGAGGCGCTCGACCTTCTCCGCGGATCCCGCGCTGCCGACGACGCGCGAGGCGCCGAGCAGGCGGGCGATCTGGCCCACCATGGAGCCGACCGCGCCGGCCGCGCCGGAGACGAAGACGACGTCGCCCTCCTGGATGGACGCGATGCGGGTGAGGCCGACGTAGGCGGTGAGGCCCGTGAGGCCGAGCACGCCGAGGTGGGCGGAGGACGCCACGCCGGGCACCTCGGGGACGGGGCGGAAGCCCGCGGCCTGTCCCTGGGCGACGTCGCGCCAGCCGAGCATGTGGCTGACGAGCGTGCCGACGGCGAGGTCGTCGGAGCGGGACTCGACGACGCGGCCGACAGCGGATCCGGTCATGGCCTCGTCCAGCTGGAAGGGCGGCACGTAGGACGGCACGTCGTTCATGCGGCCGCGCATGTAGGGGTCCACGGAGATGAACTCGTTCTCGACGCGGACCTCGCCGTCCTGCAGGTCGGGGAGGTCGACCTCCACGCGGCGGACGTCGTCGGGGGTGGGCTCGCCGGTGGGGCGCTTCGCCAGCTGCCACTGGATGCTGCGTGCAGACATGGGTCTCCTTCGTTCTCGGGTGCGGGCGGTCGGACGGCCGGCCCGCGGCGCTCGTGGCGCGGCCCCACCCTTCCACCGCCCGCTGGATGCCGCACCCAGCGAGCCGTGGCCTCGGGGCGGGACGGCCGGGCGCGTCGCCCCGCACCCGGCCGCCGTCCGGCGCGGCTCCCCGCTGCGGCTACGCGGGGGACGCGGCGCCGCGCTCGGCGACGTGCGCGGCCAGCACGTCCCGGACGGTCGTCCACGCGTGCTCGCCGAACCGCTCGCGGTCGACGTGGAGGAGCTCCGCCTCGCCGCTGTACATGCTCACGAGGTACTGCATCCCCTGCCAGGCCGGGAACGTCTCCTGCTCGTCGCGCGCGACGCGGCGCATGGCCTTGCTGGCCGTCGAGAGGACGCCGGTGGATCCCGCCCACTGGAGGGCGAAGGGCGTCCCGGTGAGCTCGGTCATGGTCCGCGCGATGTCGCGCGCCGTGACCCGATCGCCCGCGACCTCGACCACGCGGGGCGCGTCGTCGTCGAGCGCGACGAGCGCCGTCACGCGGGCCGTGTCGTCCTTGGAGGTGAAGTCGAGCACCTGGTCCGCCGACGACCAGTAGAGGACGCGGCGGCGGTCGAACAGCACGATGGGCGCCTGCCCCGTGAGCATGTCCGCGAAGGCGCCGATGAGCACCGAGGTGGCGCGCACGGGGGCCGCGTCGACGTCGGCCGCGAACTCGCGCCGCAGCTCGAAGTTGCGGTTGCTGCCGGGCGTGACCCGGCGGTAGTCGGCGGAGTAGTCCGAGGGGATGAAGCGCGGCACCCCGGCCTCGACGGTCGCCGCGAGGAGCGCGCGCTGCGCCCCCACGATCACGGCGCGGGCCCCGCTGACGGCGGAGACGACGACGCGCGCGCCGGCGACCGCGCGGATCAGCCCGGCCCGGTCGGTGTAGGCGGCCTCGACGACCTCGACGCGCGGGTCGTCGCCCCACGCCTGGGCGGCCGCGGTGCTGCCGGGCCGGGTGAGGACGCGGACGCGCGCGCCGACGGCGAGCAGCTCGCGGACGATGCGGCGGCCGATGTCGCCCGTCGCGCCGGCGACGACGACGGGGGCGGATGCGGGGGAAGCGGGGATCGGGGTGCTCATGCGGGTTCTCCATCTGGGGTGGTGCGGCGCGCCGGGCGGCGCGAGCGGTGGGGGGCGGCGACGGGCTGCTCGAGCCGCGCGACGTCGGGGTGGCCGGTGCCGGCGCCTTCCGCGTCGCCGGTGCCGAGGGCGACGCGCGCGAGGAGGCGACGGAGCGCCGTGCGCTCGTCGGGCGCGAGGTCGCGCATCAGGGCCTCCTCCACGTCGTGGAGCGCGATGCGAGCCGACCCGAGGAGGGCGCGTCCGGAGTCGGTCGCGACGACCTGCCGGATCCGCCGGTCGCTCGGGTGGGGCTGCCGCTCGACGTGCCCGCCCGCGGCGAGCGCGTCGATCACGTACGTCATCTGCGTCTTGTCGATGCCGAGCCGCTGCGCGAGCGCGAGCTGCGACGACGGCTCCTCCGTGGTGATCGCGACGAGCACCTGGTACCCGCGTGGGCCGCCCGGCACGTCGGCGACGGCGGTCTGCGCGGTGCGGACGAAGCCCTGGTAGACGGCCTGGATGGACCAGCCGAACTGCGTCTCGATGCCGCCGGAGCCCCAGTCGATGCCCGAGGCGTCCACGTCGGGATCGGCGCGGTGGCGGTCGCGGTGCGCGGCGGAGGAGGTCATGCCGAGATCATATGTCGAAGAGATCGTCTTGTGCAAAGATCATCTCCGAGCGCAGGCATCGGCCGCGCCCCCTCCACCGATCGGAGCCGCGCATGAGCGCCATCACCCCCTTCCACCTCGACGTCCCGCAGGCTGACCTCGACGACCTCCGCCGTCGGCTCCTCGCCACGCGCTGGCCCGAGCCGGAGACCGTCGGCGACACGTCGCAGGGCCCGCAGCTCGCCCGCATGCGCCGGTTCGTCGACCGCTGGGCGGACGGCTACGACTGGCGCCGCACGGAGGCGCTCCTGAACGCGTGGGGCCAGCACACGACCGAGGTCGACGGCCTCGACATCCACTTCCTGCACGTCCGCTCCCCCGAGCCGGGCGCGCGCCCGCTGATCCTCACGCACGGCTGGCCGGGCTCCGTCCTCGAGTTCCGGCACGCGATCGGCCCGCTCACGGATCCCGTCGCGCACGGCGGATCCGCCGAGGACGCCTTCCACCTGGTGATCCCGAGCCTCCCGGGCTTCGGCTTCTCGGGGAAGCCCGCGGCCACCGGCTGGGACGCGGCCCGCACCGCCCGCGCCTGGTCGGAGCTCATGCAACGGCTCGGCTACGACGCCTGGTACGCGCAGGGCGGCGACCTCGGCGCGACCGTCACGTCCGAGCTCGCGGCGCTCGAGGCCGCGGAGGGCATCGGGCTCCGCGCGATCCACCTGAACATGGCGCCCTTCATGCCGACGGACGACGAGATGCGCGACGCCACCGACGAGGAGCGGCGGATGATGGCGGAGACCGGCCGCTACTGGCAGGAGTTCTCCGGCTACTCGCAGATGATGTCGACCCGGCCGCAGACGGTGGGCTACGCGCTCCAGGACTCCCCCGTCGGCCTCGCCGCGTGGATCTACGCGATGTTCCAGGACGTCGGCGGATCCCACGACGAGCACGGCGACGCGGAGGCCCTCTTCCCGCTCGACGAGATGATCGACGACGTGATGCTGCACTGGCTGCCCGGCACGGCGGCCTCCGCGGCCCGCTTCTACTGGGAGTCGGCACGCGGCGGCTGGGCGACGCCCGGCACCGTCGAGGAGCCGATCACGGTGCCGACCGGGCTCAGCGTCATGCCGGGCGAGTACGTGCGCCGCTCGCGCCGCTGGGCCGAGCGCCGCTACGCCGACCTCGTGCTCTTCCACGAGGTCGAGCGCGGCGGGCACTTCGCGCTGCTCGAGCAGCCGGGGCCGCTGGTGGACGACATCCGGGCGACGTTCCGCGGGCGCTGATCCCGGCGGGGGCGGCGACCGCTGATCAGCCGCCGAACGGGCGCAGCGACACCGACTCGAGCGTGCCGTCGCGGGTCTGGTCGACGACGAGGCGCACGGCGCGCGCGACGGAGGCGGGCTCGAGGTAGCGCGCCTCGTCGTACTCGCCGCCCTCCTTGGCGCGGAGCTCGCGCTGCATGTCGGTGGCGACGCGGCCCGGGTGCACGCTCGAGACGCGCACGCCGTGCGGCCGCTCCTCCTCGCGAAGGGCGTCGCCGAGGGCGCGGAGGGCGAACTTGGATCCCGCGTAGACGCCGCCCGTGGGGTTGGCCGTGAAGCCGGATCCGGAGTTGACGAGCACGACCTGGCCCTTCGCCGCCCGGAGCGCGGGGAGGAGCACGCGGGTCACCTCGGCGACGGCGAAGACGTTGACCTCGAAGACGCGGCGCCACTCGTCGACGGGCGTCTCGGACACGGCGTCGCCGCCGATCACGCCGGCGGAGTGGACGAGCACGTCGAGGCGGTCGAGCTCGGGCACGAGGTCGGCGAGGCCGCCCCCGGCGAGGTCGGCGGCCCAGCCGACGGCGTCCGGCAGGGAGGCGGCGAGCGCGTCGACGGCGGCGCGGTCGCGGCCGTGGACGATGACGCGGTGCGTGCGCGCGAGGTCCT
Source organism: Clavibacter capsici (assembly GCF_001280205.1). Lineage (NCBI taxonomy): Bacteria > Bacillati > Actinomycetota > Actinomycetes > Micrococcales > Microbacteriaceae > Clavibacter > Clavibacter capsici. The sequence continues at coordinate 2,164,617 of NZ_CP012573.1, forward strand.
CGGCGACGGCGCGGCCGATGCCGCGGGTGGCCCCGGTGACGAGGGCGACGGGGCGGGCGTGGTCGGTCATGGATCCTCCTGGGTCGCGGTCCTCCAGGCTATCGACGGCGTCCGGCCGCCCCGTCGGGAGCAGCCGGGAGCATGACGTAGCGTGAGGGGGTCCGCCGCCGAGCGGCCCGCCGCCCGAGAGGATCCGCCCGTGCATGCCCGCTTCCCCGCCAGCCTCGAGGTGCTGCGCCAGGAGGCCCGCGACGAGCTGGACGCCGTGATAGAGCACCGCTGCCGGAACGGCGACGACCCGTGGGAGGTCATCCCGCAGCTGCCGACGGTCGACGAGCACGTCGTCGCGACCCTCCGGCAGGACGCGCTCGAGGCCGACGGCATGGCCGAGGAGCTGGCGCGCGTCCGCCATCCGTCGACCGCTCCCGGCGTGGTCGCGCGCTTCGAGTACCGGCTGCTGCGCGGCATCGCGCTCGAGCACCCGGACCTCTCGCGCGCGGTCTGGACGCTCATCGGCCGCATGGAGCGCGACCTCCGCCGACGCGCCTGAAGAGGTGGTCAGCGCTGCATTCGCCGTCGGCGATCGTCTTGGCACTCCCCTGCGTCGAGTGCTAATCTCGACGTAGTTGAGCCGAGGGGGCTCAACCCACAGATCATCAGAGGAGTCGAGCATGAACATGACCTTCGATCCGTTCCGCGAGCTGGACCGCGCCATGGGCGCCCTGGCCGAGACCCGCCAGCCCAACCGGCCCATGCCGATCGACCTGCACCGCGAGGGCGACACCTACGTGCTGGCCGCCGACCTGCCCGGCATCGACCCGGGATCCGTCGACATCGACGTGGACGGCCAGCTGCTGACCATCCGCGCGGAGCGCACGCTGGCGGGCGACCAGGACGTCCGCTGGCTCGCACGGGAGCGCGTCGCCGGCACCTTCCTCCGCCAGCTGACGCTCGGCCAGGGCATCGACACCGAGCGCATCTCGGCGCACTACGCCAACGGCGTGCTCAGCGTCACCATCCCGGTGAGCGAGCGGGCGAAGCCCCGCAAGATCCAGGTGACCTCCGACGAGCCGCAGGGCCAGGAGGGCCGCACGCTGAAGGTCGAGCAGGCCGCGCCCGTCGCGAGCTGATCCGACCGGCGCCCGGTGGCGCCACCACGACGAGGAGCCGTCGTCCGCGAGAGCGGGCGGCGGCTCCTCGTGCGTCCGGGCTCAGCCGATGCGCGGGCTCAGACGATGTGCGGCCGCAGCCCCGCGTGGATCGCGAGCGGGTTCCGCAGCGAGCCGTGGACCTGCATCACGGGCGCCTGCAGGTCGACCATGCGCAGGTTGTCGCGCAGCTGCAGCCGGTTGAGGCACGAGCGGTCGAACGACGGCGTGAACAGGTCGAACCGGGAGAAGCGCTCCGCGAGCTCCGGGTGCGCGCGCTCGTGGTCGGCGAGCGCCTCGGCCGCCACGCGCCAGAGGCCGTCGGGGCCGAGGTCGTCGCGGTCGGCGACGAGCGCCGCCGCGAAGCGCAGGAAGCCGTCCATCACGTCGGTGAAGACCGTGAGGGTGCGCTCGCCCTCGGGGATGTCGAGGCGGATCCGCCGCACGTCCTCCGGCAGCTCGCGCTCCAGGTCGAAGAGGGCGACCTCCTCGGCGATGTCCTTCATCAGCACGCGCACGACGACGTGGTCGCGGAGCACGAGGATCACGTTCTCGCCGTGCGGCATGAACGCGAGGTCGTGCGCGATGAGCGCGTGCGTGAGCGGCACGAGGTACGCGTCCAGCCAGCGGCGGATCCACGCGGCCGCGCCGATCCCCGACGCGTCGATGAGCTCCCCCAGCACCGTCTTCCCGTGCGCGTCGACGTGCAGCAGGCTCGTCATGCTCATCAGCCGCTCGCCCTCGGCGAGGCCGGGTACGGGCGACTCCCGCCAGAGCGCGGACAGCATCTTGCCGTGGGGGTGGCCGGGCGGCAGGGCCGCGTCGACCCGGGCGTCGCGCACGCCGACGGAGGCGACCTCCCGCAGGATCCCGAAGCCGAGGCGCGCGAACTCCCCGTCGCCCGCCACCAGCGCGTGCACCCAGTCGTTGATCGCCGGGGTCACCGCCATGTACGCCGGCGAGAGGCCGCGCGTGAATCCCATGTTGAGGATCGACAGCGACGTCTTCACGTAGCAGCGCTCCGGGGTCGTGCGGTTGGCCCACGTGCGGATCGACTGCTGGGCCCCGTACTCGTCGTCGCCCGTGCCGAGCAGCACGATGTCGCGACGGGCTACGAGGCCCGCGAAGGTCACCGTGACGACGTTCTCCCACTGCCACGGGTGCACCGGCACGAGGATCCGCTCCGCCGGGTCGATGCCGAGCTCCGCCATGCGCGCGCGGAAGCGGGCCCGGGCGGATCCCCCGAGCTCCGCGTCGAGGAAGGCCTCCCGGTCGAGGCCGTCGATGGCGGCGAAGTGCGCGAGGCGCTCGTGCACGGCGAGCCAGAGGATCCGCACGTCCTCCCCCGCCTCGGGCGCGTACCGGTCGTGGTCGTCGAGGTCGAAGCCGATGCGGCCGTTGGTCGCGACGAAGCAGGGATGGCCCTCGTCCATCGTCGACTCGACCTCGGCGTAGGACGCGGTGAGGAGCCCGCGCGCGTCCGGCACGTCGCGCAGGCGCGAGAACGCGGCGGCCGACAGCGTGCTCTGGATCTCGTCGAGGTAGACGGGCAGGACCTCGTCGGTGATCCCGAGGCGGTCGCGGAGGTCGAGCACGAGGTCGGTCGCGTCGAGCTCCGCGGGCTCCCCGTCGACCGTGCGGCGGATGCTCGCCTCGTCGACGTCCCAGTGGTCGAGCTCGAGGACGCGCGCGCGGTAGGCGTAGCGGCTCCGGCCGTCGGCGCTCGCGACGCGGTACGGGGCCCAGTCCGCCGGGTCGTGGGGGCGGCGGGGCTCGCCGGGCAGCAGCTCCGGTTCCACGCGCTCGGGCGCGATGAGCAGCTCGTGGGCGAACTCGGCGAGCGCCTTGCGCACGAGGTGGCGGGTGGCGGCGGCCCAGACGTCGGGGCGGAGGTGGTCGGCGCGGTGGACGCTCGGATCCGGCTCGACGGCAGCGGGTGCCGCGGGGACGGGCGTCCCGGGCGTCGCGGCCGCGGCGCGATCGGCGCCGGCGGGGCGGAGCCGCTCGGTGGGGCGGTCGCGGCCGGTCGCGGGGTCGTGGGTCAGGGTCATCGGATGTCCGTCCGTCGGAGGGGTGTGCGGGAGGAGGGCGTCGTCGCGGTCGACGACGCTGAGGAGCGCGTGCTTCGTGCCGAGGTCGACGACGCGGAGCGGCCGGAAGCCGACGAGCTCGTTGAGGCGCTGGATCCGGGCGTTGCGGACGTCCGGCTCGACGACCAGGCGCCGCACGGCCGGATCCCGCAGCAGGTGCGCGACCACGTGCCGCATGACCGCCGTCGTGAAGCCCGGCAGCGGATCGCCGGAGGGCGGGGCCACCAGCAGGTGCATCCCGCGGTCGCCGGGGAGCGGATCCAGGTGCGCGCCGATGGGGTCGTCGGCCGGGTCGTAGGCCTCGACGAGGAACGCGGGCATTCCGTCGTGGAGGCCGATCCAGGCCTCGCGCGCCGGATCCGCGACGATCGACGCGTACTCGGCCCGCACCTCCTCGAGCGTCGCGTGCTCCATCTGCCAGAAACGGGCGCGGGGTGCGGTGACCCACGCGTGCACGAGGGCGGCGTCGGCGTCCGGGTCGAGCGGGCGCATCGCGAGCGGGTAGGCGGGCGCCTCGACGGCGGGCGCGGGCGCGCTCACGCGAGCACCCCCGATCCGGCGGCCGGCGCGCCGTCGGGCAGCCCGAACTCCTGGAACGCGATCCGCTCCTCCACCGGGTAGGGCTCCCGCCCCGTGATCGCGCGCAGGATCCGCGAGTTCCGGTGCGCGGTCATCCCGAGGTCGGGCGCGACGAAGCCGTGCGTGTGCACCTCCGCGTTCTGCACGAAGAGCGTGCCGTCGTCGTCGACCGTGTGCTCGCGCGCCACGTCGAGCCGGCCGCGCGCGTCGCGGTGCACGCGGTCGCCGAGCCCGTCGAGGATCCGCGGGGCCCGTGCGTCGTAGCCGCTCGCCATGATCACCGCGCCCGTCGGCCACTCGCGCTCCGCGCCCGTCTCCGCGTGCCGCAGCCCGAGGACCGCGCCGCCGTCCGCGGTCGGGCGCGCCGACACGACCTCCGCGTTGGTGAGCAGGCGGGTGGGCACGCCGGATCCCGCGTCGCCGCCGGCCGCGAGCCGCCCCTCCGCCCGCAGCGCGTCGAACGCGAGCCGCTTCCGGTACAGCGTGTGGAACACGTCGGCGATCAGCTCCGAGTCGATCCCCTTGTAGAGGTTCCGCTGATCGCGCAGCAGCACGTCGCGCGCATCCGCGGGCAGGCCGAAGAAGTGGTCGCTGTACTCCGGGCTCGTCATCTCGAGCGTGAGGCGCGTGTACTCGAGCGGGAAGAACCGCGGCGAGCGCGTGATCCAGTCGAGCCGGTAGCCGCGGGAGTCCACGTCCTCGAGGAGGTCGCGGTAGATCTCCGCGGCGCTCTGCCCGCTGCCGACCACCGTGATCGCGTCCCGCTCCTGCAGCGCGTCCTTGGCGCCGAGGTAGCCGGAGCTGTGCACGACGCCCGGCAGGTCGCGGACGGCCTCGGGGAGCCACGGCGGCGTGCCGACGCCGACCACCAGGTTCCGCCCGCGGTGCACGTGCGCGGTGCCCGCCGCGTCGACCGACTCGACGACGTACGCGCCGCAGGACTCGTCGAAGGAGATCGCCCGCACGTCGCGATCGAGCTCGATCCCCCGCGCGCGCTCGGCCGCCCACCGGCAGTACGCGACGTACTCGCTGCGCAGCACGAAGAAGTCCTCGCGGATGTAGAAGGAGTACAGCCGCCCGGTGTCCTTGAGGTACGCGAGGAACGAGAACCGCGAGGTCGGATCCGCGAGCGTCACGAGGTCGGCGAGGAACGGCGTCTGCAGGTGCGCGGTCGGCAGCATCATGCCGGGGTGCCAGTCGAAGCGGGGCTTCCGCTCGAGCACGACGAGGTCGAGGTCGAGCGGATCCGCGAGGCAGGCGAGGCCGAGGTTCGCGGGGCCGAGGCCGATCGCGACGACGTCGTGGACGCGGTCGGGGGCGGAGGCGGCGCTCATCGGCCGGCCTCCGCGGCGGTCGCGCGCGCCGCCTCGTCCAGACCGGCGTCGAGCGCGTCGCCCGCCTCCACGACCATCCCCAGGATCTCGGCGATGTGCGCGTCGGTGGTCGCCGGGTTGAGCAGCGTGAGCTTGAGGTGCGCGCGGCCGTCCACGCGGGTGGCCGCGACCATCGCCCGGCCGGAGTCCTGGATCGCCTGGCGGATGCCGCGGTTGACGGCGTCGGAGCGCACCCCCGCGTCCGGCCCCGCGCATCCGTCCCGCTCCCCCGCCGGCACGTACCGGAACACGAGCGTGCTGATCTCGGGCCGCACCACCACGTCGAGCGCCGGATCCCGCCGCAGCGCCGACCACGTGCGGTCGGCCAGCGCGATCACGTCGTCGAGCATCCGCCCCACCCCGTCGGCGCCCACCGTCCGCAGCGTGAGCCAGAGCTTCAGGGCGTCGAAGCGCCGCGTGGTCTGCAGCGACTTGTCGACCTGGTTCGGGATCTCCTCGTGCGCGCGGTCCGCCGGGTTCAGGTAGTCGGCGTGCAGGGTCGCGTGCCGGAGCGTGCGGCCGTCGCGCACGATCAGGGCGCTGGAGCTCACCGGCTGGAAGAAGGTCTTGTGGTAGTCGACGGTCACGGAGTCGGCCCGCTCGATCCCGTCGAGCAGGTGCCGGTGCCGGAGGGAGGTGAGGAGCCCGCCGCCGTACGCCGCGTCGACGTGCAGCCAGATCCCCTCGCGCCGGCAGACGTTGCCGATCGCGGGCAGCGGGTCGACGCTGCCGAAGTCGGTGGTGCCGGCGGTCGCGACCACGGCGACGGGCAGGAGCCCTGCCGCGTAGCAGCGCGCGAGCTCCCGCTCGAGGGCGTCGACGCGCATCCGCTTGGCATCGTCCGCGGGCACGCGGATGACCGCGTCGGGGGCGAGGCCGAGGATCCGGGCGCTCTTCTCGACGCTGAAGTGGCCGACGTCGCTCACGAGGATCCGCATCCGCTGCCGGTCGGCCATCGCCAGGCCGTGCACGGCCGCCGCCTCGTCGCGGGCGACGAGCAGCGCCTGCAGGTTCGATTGACTGCCGCCGCTCGTGAAGACGCCGTCCGCGTCGTCGCCGAGGCCCGCGCGGCCCGCGGTCCAGTCGACGAGGGCGCGCTCGATGAGGGTCGCGCCCGCGCTCTGGTCCCACGTGTCCATCGACGTGTTGACGCTCGAGAGGATGAGCTCGCCCGCGATGGCCGGGATGAGGATCGGGCAGTTGAGGTGCGCGACGTACGACGGGTCGTGGAACCAGACGGCGTCGCGGAGGTACAGGTCGTCGAGCTCGTCGAGCGCGTCGTCGAGGCCGCCGAGCGGGCGGTCCAGGTCGAGCCCGGCGAAGGACCCGCGGAGGCGGTCGGGCGTGATGCCGGTGAACGGGCCGTCGGCACGCCGGGCGGCCGTGCGCACGTGGGCGGCGGCGGCGCGGAGGGCGGCGTCCCAGCCGGGGAGCGAGCGGTCGGAGAACAGCTCGGCGGCGGGATCGGCGTCGGCCGCGAGCGGGTCGGCGCGGGAGTCGGCGAGCGTCTGGTCGGACGGGAGGGCGGCGTGCGGGGAGAGGGTCATGGGTCCTTCGTCGGTTCGATGGGGAGCCGTGTCCGGGTCACGAGCGTCAGGATCTGTTAGGCAAGGCTCACCTAATATGGGGGCGCTCGGACGGGAACGCAACCCGGCCGACGCCGACTCGCGGGGACCCTCCGCGAGGCGGTAGCGCGACCCCGATTCGGGGGCGCGAATGCCCGGGTCGCGTCGCCGGGCGACTCGTAGGGTGGGGGCATGAGCGACCGAGACGACCCCACCGACGGCATCCGCACCGGGCGCGGGCCCGGCGATCCCGACGGGCTGGTGACCGTGGACGACGTGGTCGGCGGCGACGACTCCCCCACCGGCGTGGGCGACGCGGTCCGCCAGCCCGACGGCACCGGCTATGGGCATGCGGAGGAGGACTCCCTCGAGGTCGAGGACGCGGATCCCGCGAGCGCCGCCTACCCCGAGGTCCCCGACAACCGGGCCGTCACCGCCGCCGACTCGCACATGAGCGCGCCCGCCGACGACGCCGCGGGCCACGTCGACCCCGAGGGCCGCTGACGTGACGGATCCCGCCGCCGCCCCGCGCCACCCGCTCGCCGAGGCCGCGCCCATCGACGCCGACTCGGTCGCCGAGCGCGCGGAGGCGGCGGAGGAGGACGCCCGCGAGGACGCACCCGACCCGTTCGGCGAGGGGCCCGACGACCAGTGATCCGCCCCCGGACACGCGGCGACGACGCGCTCCGGACACGACACATGAGCGTTGCCTGAGCGCCACCACACAGCTCTCGGGGCCGAGCGTAGCGTCGGATGCATGGACACCGACGACCCGCGCCTCCAGCCCGCGGACACCTCAGACACCGACCAGGACAAGGACTTCATCTCGCCCAGCGAGGACGACACGCGCGTCAAGCAGGAGCAGCAGATCGTGGAGAGCGAGGGCGTCTCCGACGACGTGCCCGCCGCCGCGGACGACGTGCAGGTGCTCCCCGGCTCGGGCGGACCGGACGACGTCGGCGAGATCGACGTGGATCCCGACGAGCTCAACCTCAGCGGCGACTCGATCCCCGGCCACCCCAAGCCCGAGGCCGGTGAGTGACCGTGACCGACGCCACCTCCGCCACCCCCGCTGACGACTCCACCGGCGACGACACGGCGCTCGACACCGAGGCCCTCGCGAACGACACCGTCGTCAACGACGCCGTCGCCGGCGAGACCGTCCTCCCCGACACCGACGAGCCCGTCGAGGAGCCCGACGACGACGCCGTCATGGGCGCCGACGCGGAGCCCACCGCCGACGTCCTCGGCGTCGACGGCGAGGCCGAGCCCGTGCTCGCCGAGAACGACCTCCAGGGCCAGGACATCGACCTGGACGACACCCCGCCCAGCTGATCCACCCTCCCCTTCCCGCACGCACACCCCAGCACGAGGAGACCCCATGAGCACCGACCAGTACACGTTCCAGGACCCGACCAAGATGTACGCGGACATCCAGCCCAGCGCGCAGCAGCAGGACGGTCCCGGCCTCGACTCCGCGCTCGACGACACCGCGGACCGCGGCGAGAAGACGTACCGCGGATCGAACCGCCTCGAGGGACGCAAGGCCCTCGTCACCGGCGCCGACTCCGGCATCGGCGCGGCCGTCGCCATCGCCTACGCCCGCGAGGGCGCGGACGTCGCGCTCTCCTACCTCCCCGAGGAGGAGGAGGACGCGAAGAAGGTCGTCGCCCTCATCGAGGAGGCCGGTCGCAAGGCCGTCGCCATCCCCGGCGACATCGCCACGGCCGAGTTCAGCCGCGAGCTCGTCGCGAAGGCGGTCGAGGGCCTCGGCGGACTCGACATCGTCGTCAACAACGCGGGCAAGCAGCAGAACGTCGACGCGCTCGAGGACATCTCGGACGAGGAGTTCGACCTGACCTTCAAGACCAACGTCTACGCGATGTTCTGGATCACGAAGGCCGCGCTGCCGCACCTCAAGCCCGGCTCGTCGATCATCAACACGTCGTCGATCCAGGCCTACGCGCCGTCGCCGAACCTCGTCCACTACGCCACGACCAAGGCCTCGATCAACGCGTTCTCGAAGGGCCTCGCCGGCCAGCTGGCGCCCAAGGGCATCCGCGTGAACGTCGTCGCGCCCGGCCCGATCTGGACCCCGCTGCAGACCGCGGGCGGCCAGCCCGAGGACGCGCTGCCCGAGTTCGGCGAGCAGACCCCGCTCGGCCGCGCCGGCCAGCCCGCCGAGCTCGCGCCCGCCTACGTGTTCCTCGCCTCCAACGAGTCGAGCTACGTCATCGGCGAGACGCTCAACGTCAACGGCGGCATGCCGACGCCCTAGCGGCACGCGCCTCGGCGCATCGCACCACCGCACCGCCCGACGCCCGGGTCGACCAGCAGGTCGGCCCGGGCGTCGTCGTGCGCCGCCCCCACCGGGACGGGCAGCCCGCACCGGAATAGGGTCGGGAGATGACCGGCACCCCGGCCCGCATCGGCGGGAACGTCCTCGCGGGGCTCATCTCCGCCGTCCGTCTCGTGCGTCGTCCGCGCCCGTTGCATCCGCACGGTGTCGCGCTCACCGGGAGGCTGTCGCCCGTCGCCGGTCGCGCCGCGTCGGGGCTGGCCTGGCTCGACGGGCTCGACGCCCCGCTCGACGTCGACGCCCGCTTCTCGCGCGGCGGCGGCCTCCCGGCGGCGCTGCCCGACGTGCTCGGGCTCGCGCTGCGGATCCCGGGCGGCGAGGGATCGACGGTGGACGTGCTGCTCGCGTCGACGGGCCTGTCACCGGCCGGCCGGCTCCTCCTCGCGCCGCGGCGGGCCCTCTCCGGGGCGCGGCTCACGACGCTCATGCCGTACCGCGGATCCGCGGGGCCGGTGCTGCTCGGCGTGCTGGTGGACCAGGATCCGCCGCTCCCCGCGGGCACCGACGACCTCGGGCGCGCGCTCGCGGATCGGCCGGTGCGCCTGCGGCTCGTGCACGCGGCGCCGCGGGGGCTCTGGCACGTGGCAGCGCGCATCGAGCTGACGCACGACGCCGCCGGACCGCTCGACACGGCGACGCGCGCCGATCCCGTTCTCGCGGCACCGCCCGGCGACACCACGTACCCCTGGACGCGCCGGCTCCGCTCCCCCGGCTACCGGGTCGCGCGGGCGGGCCGCCCGGTCGCCTCCCGCCACGCCGCGCACGACCCCGACGCCTGACGCCTGACGCCCAGGGCGTCCCCCGGACGACGAGACGGGCCGGAGGAGACCCCCGGCCCGTCGCGCATGCGCGCCGCTCACGCGCGCCGTGTCACCGAGTGCACTGCAGGACCTTCATCTGGGGGATCCGCGCGACGAGGGACGAGCACCTCGCCGAGAACTGCTGGATGAGGATGGTGACGTCCAGTCGGCACATCCTGCCCAGGTTCGCCGTCCCGCAGACGTCGTCCGCCGCCTGAGCCGGCGTCCGCGCGCCCTCGCGCACCAGGTCCACGATGAACGCGGGGACCGAGATGACGTGCGAGGTGACGGCGCGATCGCTGGCCGCCGGCGGGACCGCGTCGGAGGAGCCCGTCGTGCTCCCGGCGACCGCGGCGGAGTACGCCACGCCGGGTGCAGCGGACGCCGGACCGGCCGGGATGGACACGGAGACGCCGAGGGCGACGACGATGGCGAGGACGGCGGCGGCGAGCACGCGCCGAGGGCGGGCACGTCGGGAGATGAGGGGCCGGGCGCTTTCGAGGTGAGAGGTCATCGAGACTCCTGGTGGTCCGCGGCGACCGTCGCCGTGGAGCAAGGGAACCGTAGCCGCGGGGCGGATGCCGTGCCGGTCATCCACCGGAGCGGGCGTGAACGTCAGACGAACGACTGCGGAAGCGGCGGACCCGCGTGGTAGGGCGCGCCCATGCGGAGCGGGCCGGAGGCGGTCCTCCGGCCCGCCCGTCGGCTCAGCCCTTCCGGCAGCGCGACAGCTGGATGGAGGGGATCACCGCATCCATCCCGTAGGTCTGGCAGTCGTCGTCCTTGGCGAGGTTCCCGCGCAGCAGCGGGAGCACGTACTTGAGGCACTGGTTCCCCAGGTCGTACGAGTTGCACACGTCGATCGCGGCGCCCAACGTGCCGCCCGCGTACCCGCGGTCGATGTACCGCGGAGCGATGTAGAGCCTGCCCGTGCGCTGACGGTCGCTCGCGGTCACGGCCCCGGTGGCGGCCGTCTGGTGCTCCACGGAGTAGGTGCGCGTCGACCCGCTCGCGGCCGACGCCGCATCGGTCGGCGCGGCGACGGAGACCCCGAGGGTCACGACAGCGGCGAGCGCCAGGGCGGCGGCCAGGCGCCGAGCGGCGCTGCTGATCCGAGATGGCATGAGTGCTCCTTCTGCGCGCGAGAAAGGGGGGGATCGCGGCGGATCGAGACGCTAGCCGGTCCTCGGGGCCGGGCAGCGGCCGCGGGCCGCGCCTGTGCACTCGGCCCTCCCGCCGCACCGATCCGGAGCGGCGGGAGGGCCGAGCGCGTGCGACCGTCAGCCGCAGTGCGACTGGAAGGCATCGGGGAACACGACGGTGAATCCACCGGTGATGTTGCAGGTCCTCCAGTCCGCCACGCCCTGTCCACGCCGGAGGACGTACGAGACGATCACCACGCAGTTCTTCCCCGACCGGTTCGCCGTGCAGATCTGCGCCGCGAGCTTGTAGGAGTCGGTCAGCCCGAACGAGAGTCGCGCCAGGTCGGACGGCGTCACGAAGAAGGAGCGGTTGACGAGTCCCGCCTGGCTCGCCGTGATCGAGCCGGCGTCCGCGGTGGAGGACGAGGACACCGCGGCGGGCGCCGCGGATGCCGGGTCGGTCGGGGCGGACACCGACACGCCGAGGCCGACGACCGCCGCGAGGACGGCCGACGCCAGGAGGCGCCGGGAGGTGGGACGCGGGGTGCGTGCGAGGCGGGATGACATGTGCGCTCCTTCTGCTCCGCGACGACCGTCGCCGGGGAGCGATCGAACCGTAGCGACGCGCCCGCCGCGGAGGCGCCGGCTGTTCACGAGCGGGCGGGACGCCGGATCCGGCCGAGCGGCCTTGTCACTGCTCCCCCGCAGGCGTTGCCTGGGTGAGAGCGCCGACGGCGGCGCCGGAACCGGCAGGAGACCCCATGAGGGAGCTGAAGCTCGTCGCGGCCATCGCGAGGATCGAGGACGCGGAGGCGCTGGATCCGATCGTCGGCCGGGTGAAGGGCGTCGTCACCGCGCTGCTGAAGCCGCGGGCGCTGGCCGACCTGCTGCACGGCGTGCCGTTCGGGCACCCGCTGCACCCGGTGGCCGTCCTGATCCCCACCGGCGCGTGGGTGTCCTCCGCGGTGCTCGACCTCCTGCCCGGCAACGAGAAGGCCAGCCGGGCGCTCGTGGGCGTCGGCGTGCTGAGCGCGGCGCCCTCCATCGCCTCCGGCTACGCCGACTGGTCGCAGCTGCACGAGCAGCAGATGCGCGTCGGCATCGTGCACTCCGCGGCCAACGCCCTCGCGACGGGCCTGTACGGCCTCTCGTGGATCCAGCGCGCCCGCGGCAAGCACACGAGCGGCAAGGTGCTCGGACTCGCGGGCCTCGGCCTCGTCTCCGCCGGCGGCTTCCTCGGCGGCCACCTCGCCTACCGCCAGGCGGCCGGCGCCAACCACGCCGAGGACGTGCCGCACCGCTTCCCCGTCGGCTGGCAGGAGCTCGGCCGGCTCGACGAGCTGCCCGACGGCCGCCTCGCGAAGCGCGACGTCGCGGGACTCCCCGTGCTCGTGCGTCGCCACGGCATGACGGTGGATGCCCTCAGCGACACCTGCAGCCACCTCTCCGCGCCGCTCGACGAGGGGACGCTCGGCACCGACCCGAAGACGGGCGAGGCGTGCGTCACCTGCCCGTGGCACGAGAGCGTGTTCAGCCTGAGGACGGGCGAGGTGATCCACGGCCCGGCGACCGCGCCGCAGCCCCGCTTCGAGACGCGCGTCACGGGCGGTCTCGTGGAGGTGCGGCTGCCGAACGCGGGCTAGTCGCCGTCGGCGGGCGCGTCGTCGCCCGCCTCGACGGTCCCGCGCAGCGCGAGGGCCGCCAGCAGGGCGCATCCCGCGAAGACGACGGCGCCCGCGACGGTCGGCAGCGCGATGCCGGTCGTGGCCAGCACGCCGCCCAGCGCCGATCCCGCCGCGAGGCCGAGCAGGCTGACGACCCGGCCCGCCGCGCCCACGCGCCCGAGCAGGTCCGCGGGGACGAGCCGCTGCCGGAGCGTGGTCGCGCAGATGCTCCAGACCACGGCGTGCAGGATGTAGAGCGCGAGCAGGATCCCGGCGACGACCGGGTCCCGCGTCACGGCGAGGCCCGCGAGTGTCGCGGCGCCCAGCGCGAGGGCGGCCGTGATGGTCCAGCGGGAGCCGAGGCGGGCGCGGAGAGGAGCGGCGATCGCGGATCCGGCGAGGCCGCCGAGCGCGCTGACCGCGAGGAGCACGCCGTAGCCGGCGGCGTCGAGGCCGAGCCGCTCGCCCGCGAACAGCACGAGCACCGAGAACGGCAGCATGTAGCCGACGCTGGCCAGGCCGCCGACGAGCGCGAGGGATCCGACCGTGCGGTGCCCGGCGAGCCAGCGCACGCCCGCCGCCGCCTCGCGGGACACGGAGCGGCGCGGCCCCGGAGCGGGAGGCGCCGGATCCACCCGCCGCGGCAGCGCGAGCGCCACGGCCCCGGCCGCCACCCACAGCCCGCCGGTGGCGTACACGGGCCAGGCGGCGGCGAGCGCGAACAGGATCCCGCCGAGCGGCGGCCCGACGAACTCGTCCGCCACGAGCTGCGTGCCGGTGATGCGCGCGTTCGCGCGGTCGAGGCGGCCCGCCGGCACGATCGACGGCAGCACGGCGACCGCGGCCCCGTCGGCGGCGCTCTCGAGCACGCCGACCACGGCCATCACCGCGTAGAGCGCCGCGAGCGACGCGACGCCCGACTGGATCGATGCCGCGAGGCCCAGCACGGCCACGCCGCGGAGCGCGTTCGCGACGACGATCAGCGTGCGCCGGTCGAGCCGGTCGACGTGCACGCCCACGGGCAGCGCGACCAGCAGCCGCACGAGCGCGTACGTGGTCGCGAGCCCGGCGACGCCGCGCGGGTCGTCGGTGAGGCCCGCCGCGACGAGCGGCATGGTGACGAAGACGAGCCCGTCCGCGAGGTTGGAGAGCGCGTTCGCGCCCCACAGCCCCGCGAACGCGCTCGGTCGTCTCACGCCGGGCTCCCCGGGGCGGCGTGCGCCCCGTGGAGCCCGGTCATCGGGATCAGATCCCGGCGCCCTCGGACGCGGCCGTCGCCGGGCCCACGTCCGTGGAGGTCGCGCCGGACGCCGATCCGCCGGCGGACGCACCCGCCGCCGTCGAGCCCAGGAACGAGCTCAGCGCCGTCGCGACGTCGATGCCCGTGGTGTCCTTGAGCAGCTTCGGCAGCGTCGCCATGTTCTCGGCCACCGAGCGGTTGAGCGCGTTCGCGCCGTCCGCCGAGATGATCGTCATGTTGTCGACGTTGGCGAGCGGCGCCGCCATCTCGCGCGCGATCTCGGGCATCGACGCGATGATGCGCGCCTGCAGCGCCTCGCGCGACAGCTTGTTCTGCGCCTCGGCGAGCGCGGCGGCCGCCTCGGCCTCCGCCTGGCCGCGCGCCTGGATCGCGTCGGCGTTCGCCTTCCCGAGCGCGGTGATGGACGCGGCCTCGTTCACGGCAGCGGTCTTCGCCGCCTCGGCGTTCTGCGTGCGCTGGTAGACCTCCACGTCGACCTTGGCCTTCTCGGCGTCGCGGGCCGCCTGCGCGTCCTGGACGGTCGCGTACTTGCGCGCCTCGGCGGGGAGCTCGACGTCGATGCGCAGGCGCTCCTTCGAGACCTCGGCCTGCGCGGCGACCGCGGTGCGCTCCTGGTCGGCGACCAGGCGGTCCTGCTCCGCCTTGGCCAGCTCGCCGGCCGCGAGCGCGGTCGCGTTGGCGCGGTCGGTGTCGGCCTTGATGGCGGCACGGCGCAGGTCGAGCTCGAGCTGGCGCTCGGCGGTCTGCTGGTCGTTCTCGATGGCGGCGAGCGCGGAGATCCGCTTGTTCTCGGCCTCCGCGACCTCGGCGATCTGGCGGGCGCGCGCGGCGTTCGAGCGGGCCCGGTCGTCGAGGTAGGTGCTGCCCGGGGTCGTGATCTCGCGGACGTTGAGCGTCTCGATCTGCAAGCCCAGCTCCGCGAGGTCGTTCTTCGTCTGGTTCACGGCCTCCTGCGCCACGACGGAGAAGCTCTTCACGAGCTCGTCCACGGGACGGTCGCCGATGAGGCCGCGGATCGCGCCCTCGAGGGACTGCCGCACGATCTCCGGCAGGGCGTCCTGCTGGAGGAGGTAGCGCTGCACGGCGCGGCGCACGCCGTCCTCGGTGCCCGTCACCTTGAAGTTGACGGTCGCGACGACGGCGGTGTTGATGAAGTTCGCGTCGCGCGCCTCGGCCGTGACGCTCGTCTGGTACTGCTCGAGCGAGAGCGTGAAGCCCTCCTGGAAGATCGGCCAGATGAAGGTCCGGCCGCCGATGATGACCTTCTGCGGGCTGGAGAACCCGGCCCCGCCCTCGCTCCGCTCGGCGTTGCGGCCGACGATGACGAGCGCCTGGTTCGGCGGCACGCGGCGGACGCGGGAGGCGATGAAGCCGACCAGCGCCACCAGGATGACGATGACGACGATGACGGCGATGGCGGTCGTGCCGCCGGATGCCAGGTCCACGGGATGGTTCCTCTCGTTGGGACGGGTGCTGCTAGGTGGTGGGGGCCGCGTCGACGTCGGGCTCGACGCGGACGCGGACGCCGTCCTCGGACACGACGCGGATGCGGGTGCCGACGGCGAGGGGCGCGTCGCTCATCGCGAGCCGGCGCTCGAGCTCGCGGATGTGCTCGAGCCGCACCTCGCCGCCCGACGGCGAGGTGGGCGACGTGACGACGCCGACCATCCCGACGGGCGAGTACGAGCCGCCGCTCTCCTGCTTCGCGACGAAGCGGACCGTGAGCTGCACCACCACGAGGGCGACGATCGCGAGGGCAACGGCGATCGCGATGGCGCCGCCGGATCCGATGCCGGCCTGGTCGGCGAGCACGCCGCCGACGCCGTAGATGGCGAGGGCCGCCCCGAGGGCGACGCCCGAGACGAGGCCGTCCCCGCCGCCGAACGCGTCGAGGAGGTCGCCGAGCAGGATGCTGGAGAGGAGGAGCAGGAGGCCCACCGCACCGACGATCAGGAAGACGATCACGCGGCGCCTCCCGGGCAGGCCGCAGCCGGGGTGACGTGCGCGCCGTCGTGGTGCGTGGTCATGCGGGGCCGATCTGCCGTGTGCGTGTCCTTCGAACGTACCGGGTGATCCGTCCGGCGTCGCGTCCTCGTCCGGGGACCGCCCGACCGCCTATGCTCCGCCCGGCGCGCGTAGCCTCGGGAGGTGATCCTCCTCTTCGGCACGCGTGCGCGCGACGCCCTCCTCGTCGTCGTGACCTTCGCCTGCCTCGTCTGCGGCGTGACCGCGCCCCAGCGCGTCCTGCACCGCACGCTCCGGTTCACGGTCTTCTTCGTGCCGCTCATCCCGCTGCGCTCCACCTACCGCGTCGCGTGCTCCAACTGCGGCGCCGAGACCCGCCTCACCGAGGACCAGGCCATGCACGGCCTCGAGTGGGCCGTGCGGAACCGGGGCGCGCGCCGCTGAGGCGGCGTCCGCCGCGCTCCCAGGAATCCCGACCACGGGTTAGGAATAAGTTTCGTCCCCCGCCTAGAGTGGCCGTGGGCCTCGGCCCATCTGCCATCGACGACGACGGGAGGGATGCGACGATGCATTCGATCAGCAGGAGACAGGCGCTGGGGGTGGGAGCCGCTGCCGCCGGGACGCTGGCTCTCGCGTCCTGCTCGGCACCGGGCGGGAGGCTGGTCAACTCCGACCCGCCGATCCCCGCGGCGGCACCGGGCGAGAAGGTCACGCTCACGTACTGGGCGTGGCTGAAGGACCTGCAGAAGGTCGCGGACGTGTGGAACGCGCAGAACCCCGACATCCAGGTCGAGGCGGTCTGGATCCCCGGCGGCAACGCCGGCGGCTACAACAAGATGTACTCGGCCATCACCGCGGGCGGCGGCCCGGACATCGGCCAGGTCGAGCTCCGCCAGCTCCCCGAGTTCCTCCTCGCCAACGCGCTCGTGGACCTCACCCGCTACGGCGTCGAGGAGTACCGCGACCGGTACGACGACGCCCTGTGGAAGCAGGTCAGCTTCCAGGACGGCGTCTTCGGGATCCCGCAGGACTCCGGCCCCCTGGCCTTCTACTACCAGCCCGAGCTCCTCGACCAGGTGGGCGGCCGGCCGCCCGCCACCTGGGACGACTGGGCGGCCCTCAGCGCCGAGGTGCGGAAGACCGGCGCGGGCAACTACCTCGACTGCTTCCCCGTCTCCGACGCCAGCGTCTTCACCTCCTACGCGACGCAGGCCGGCGCCAACTGGTTCCGGATCGACGGCGAGCGCTGGGTCGTCGACATGCTCGACGACCGCACGAAGGAGGTCGCCGCGTTCTTCGACCGGGCGATCGACGACGACGTCGTCAACACGGGCTTCACCGCGTTCTCGCCGCCCTGGTACGCGGCCGCGGCCGACGCCAAGATCTTCGGCTGCACGAGCGCGAGCTGGGGCGACGCCCTCATCCAGTCGGTCTCCGGCGGCGAGGGCAAGTGGCGCGTGGCGCCCATGCAGACGTGGGGCTTCGACGGGGCGTACGGGTCGAGCTACCTCGGCGGATCCACCGCGGCCGTGCTCGCGAACAGCAAGCACCCGGTGGAGGCGCTGAAGTTCATGACCTGGATGACCACGTCGCCCGAGGGCATCGACGCGATGATCCAGAACTCCGGCATCGGCTGGTCGCCGGCGTCCGACTACATCGGCGCGGCCCGGCAGGAGCCGAGCGAGTTCTTCGGCGGCCAGAGCTACAACGAGGAGGTCTTCGTCCCCGCGGCGAAGGAGCAGAACCTCGACTGGACCTGGTGCCCGCTCACGCAGTTCACGCTGAACACCCTGCAGGACGAGTTCCGCCGCAAGCTCACGAGCGGGCAGACCCTCGTCGAGTCGCTGCCCCTCGCGCAGGAGGCCGTGATCGAGGCCTTCCGCAACAAGGGGCTCACCGTCGAGGCGGCGTCCGCATGAGCGTCGACGCGCGTCCGGCCCGCAGCGAGCGCGCCGGCACCCGACCCGCCCGCGCCGAGCGCTCGGGCGTCGGCAGGGGGCAGCTGAAGAGGTCGCAGACCGTCGCGCCGTGGGTGCTGCTCGCGCCGTTCCTGGCCGTCTTCGTGCTGACCTTCGTCCTGCCGATCATCTACGCGGTGTTCCAGTCGTTCACGACCGTGCGACGCGAGGGCCTGTTCGGCGAGGAGGGCGTGACCACCGCGTTCGCCGGCATCGAGAACTACGTGCTCGCGCTCCAGAACGACGCGTTCACGGCGTCCATCGGCCGGGTGCTGCTGTTCGGCATCGTGCAGGTGCCCGTGATGATCATCCTCTGCACGATCCTCGCGCTCCTGCTCGAGTCGGCGTCGGCGAAGTGGCCCCAGTTCTTCCGGGCGGCCTACTTCATGCCGTACGGCGTCCCGGGCGTCATCGCGACGATCCTGTGGGGCTTCCTCTACATCCCGGGGCTGTCGCCGATCATCGACATCGGCGAGATGCTCGGGATCCAGCTCGACTTCCTCGGCGCCGGCACCGTGCTGTGGTCCATCGCGAACATCGTGACCTGGACCTACACGGGCTACAACATGCTCATCATCATCGCCCAGCTGAAGTCGATCCCCGGGGACGTCTACGAGGCCGCGCGCATCGACGGCGCGGGCGCGTGGCGCACGGCCCTCTCGATCCAGCTGCCGCTGATCCGTCCGGCGCTCGTGCTCGCGACCGTCTTCTCGATCATCGGCACGCTGCAGCTGTTCGCGGAGCCCCAGGTGCTCTCGACCTCGGCGCCGGCGATCGACTCGCAGTACACGCCGAACCTGTCGGCGTACACCACGGCGTTCGCCTACAACGACTACGGCGTGGCCGCGGCGCAGGCGGTCATCATCGCCCTCGCCGCGTTCGTCCTGTCGTTCGTGTTCCTCGGGATCACGAACCGGAAGCCCAAGGAGGAGCGGGAAGCCGCCGCCGCGAAGAAGAAGGAGGCGCGCGCATGACCGCCACAGAGGTCCGACCGACTACCGGCCAGGGCGCCGACGACAAGGCGGAGCAGAAGCGGCTCGCGCAGGCCGCCGAGGCGAAGGTGAGCCGGCCCTCCAAGGCCGGGCAGACGAACGGGGCGGGGGCGAAGCCCGCCACGCGGATCCTCGTCACGGCGGTCCTCGCGCTCGTCGCGCTGTACTTCCTCGTCCCCGTCTACTACGTCGTGGTCGCCGCCACGAAGACGACGGCCGACCTGTTCGGCACCAACGGGTTCCTGTTCGCGAACATGAACCTCTGGCAGAACCTCACGATGGTGTTCACGTACGACGACGGCATCTTCGTGCGCTGGTTCCTGAACTCCGTGCTCTACGCCGGGGTGGGCGCGCTCATCGCGACGTACTTCGCGGCCGCCGGCGGGTACGCGCTCGCCAAGTACCGGTTCCGGGGCTCGAACATCGTGTTCGGCACCATCCTCGGCGGCGTGCTCGTGCCGGGCACGGCCACCGCGCTGCCGCTGTTCCTGCTGTTCAGCAGCATGGGGATCGCGAACACGTACTGGTCGGTGCTGATCCCGTCGCTCGTCTCGCCGTTCGGCCTGTTCCTCTGCCGGATCTACGCGCAGGCGTCGGTGGAGGACGCGGTGATCGAGTCGGGCCGGATCGACGGGGCGAGCGAGCTGCGGATCTTCCACACGCTCGCGCTGCGCTCCATGACGCCCGCGCTCGTGACGGTGTTCCTCTTCCAGCTCGTCGGCATCTGGAACAACTACTTCCTGCCGCTGATCATGCTGGCCGACGACAAGCTCTACCCGATCACGCTCGGCCTCAACAACTGGCGGAGCCAGGTCGACCGGCTGCCCGAGTTCTACCAGCTGACCACGGGCGGCGTCCTCGTCTCGATCATCCCGCTCATCGCGGCGATGATCGTGCTGCAGAAGTACTGGCGGGGCGGCCTGACGGACGGCGCCGTGAAGGGCTGACCCGCGGGTGCGCGGATCCCGACGGCCGGGCAGGGCGACCTGCCCGGCTGTCGGCGCATTCGGCGCCTCCCCTCCCGACCCACGATGATGGGACAGCGGCACGTCGCCGCACCCGCCCACGCGCAAGGAAGCCCATGACGCACGCCCTCCCCTACTTCGAGGACTTCGCCCCCACGACGGGCCCGGCCCGCCGTCCCCGTTCGTGCCTGCACTCGGATGCCCCGCGCATCGTGCTGAACGGCGACTGGCGTTTCCGCCTCTCCCCCACGCCCCGCGGCCTCTCCGACGAGATGGCCGACCCGGCGTACGACGACTCCGGCTGGGACGAGATCCCCGTGCCGAGCCACTGGGTGCTCGGCCAGGACGGCCGCTTCGGCCTGCCCGCCTACACGAACGTGCAGTACCCGTTCCCCGTCGAGCCGCCCTACGTGCCCGACGAGAACCCGACGGGCGACTACCGCGTCGAGGTCGACGTGCCGACGGACTGGCAGTCGCTCGAGCGCGTCGTGCTCCGCTTCGAGGGCGTCGAGTCGGCGTTCAAGGTGTGGCTGAACGGCGACGAGGTCGGCACCGCGATGGGATCCCGCCTCTCGCACGAGTTCGACGTGACCGCGTCGCTCCGCCCCGGGTCCAACGTGCTCGCCGTGCGCGTGCACCAGTGGTCGATCGCCAGCTACCTCGAGGACCAGGACCAGTGGTGGATGCCCGGCATCTTCCGCGACGTCACGCTCCTCGGCCGTCCCGAGGGCGGCATCGACGACGCGTGGACCCGCGCCGAGTACGACCACGAGACGGGCGCGGGCACCGTGCACGTCGAGGTCGACGCCGAGCGCGCCGCGTTCCCCGTCACGCTCGAGGTCGAGGACCTCGGCATCCACGTCACCTGGGCGACCCCCGAGGACGTCGCGCCCGTGCACGTCGACCGCGTCGAGCCGTGGAGCGCCGAGAGCCCCACCCAGTACCAGGGCTTCCTCCGCACGAACGTCGAGGCGCTCTCCATCCGCCTCGGCTTCCGCACCGTGCGGATCGAGGGCGACCGGTTCCTCGTCAACGGCCGCCGCGTGGTCTTCCACGGCGTGAACCGGCACGAGGCCCACCCCGAGCGCGGCCGCGTCTTCGACGAGGAGCACGCGCGCGCCGACATGCTGCTGATGAAGCAGCACAACGTCAACGCGATCCGCACGAGCCACTACCCGCCGCACCCGCGCGTGCTCGACCTCGCCGACGAGCTCGGCTTCTGGGTCATCGACGAGTGCGACCTCGAGACCCACGGCTTCGAGTTCGGCGGCTGGGTGGGCAACCCCAGCGACGACCCGCGCTTCGCCGACCACTACCTCGACCGGATCGAGCGCACCGTCGAGCGCGACAAGAACCACCCCTCCGTCGTCATGTGGTCGCTCGGCAACGAGTCGGGCACCGGGCGCAACCTCGCCGCGATGTCGGCGTGGGTCCACCGCCGCGACCCGGGCCGGCCCGTGCACTACGAGGGCGACTACACGGGCGAGTACACGGACGTCTACTCGCGCATGTACTCGAACCTGCAGGAGACCGAGTCCATCGGCAGCGACGTGATCCCGGGCGACCTGCTCGGCTGCACGCCCGGCGAGGGCATGCGCCAGCGCTCGAAGCCCTTCATCCTCTGCGAGTACGTGCACGCCATGGGCAACGGCCCCGGCCAGATCGGCGAGTACGAGGACCTCGTGCTCCGCTACCCGCGCCTGCACGGCGGGTTCGTCTGGGAGTGGCGCGACCACGGCATCCTCACCGAGACCGCGGACGGCGAGGCGTTCTACGCCTACGGCGGCGACTTCGGCGAGGTCCTGCACGACGGCAACTTCGTGATGGACGGCATGGTCCTGCCCGACGACACCCCCACGCCCGGCCTCGCCGAGTACAAGGCCGTCGTGCAGCCCATCGCGTTCGGGCTCGAGCGCGACGGCGGATCCGCGTCCCTCGTCGTCGAGAGCCGCTACCACTCGATCTCCACCGCCCTCGCGAGCCTCGTCTGGGTGCTCGCGGTCGACGGCGAGGACATCGCGACCGGCGTCCTCGACGCCGAGCCGGTGCCCGCGGGCGAGACCGTGCGGATCCCGCTGCCGGCGGACGCCCTCGACGCCGGGGAGCTCGCGGCCGCCCGCGAGCGCGGCCCCGCGCCCGAGGTGTGGCTCACCGTGCAGGCGATCCTCCGCGACGACGAGCCGTGGGCCGAGGCCGGCCACGTGGTCGCCGCGCAGCAGTTCGACCTCACGCCCGCGCCGCGCCCCGCGGTGCCCGCGCGCTGGGTGGACGCGGACGAGGAGACGTTCCCGGACGCCGGCGCCACGCGCCTCACCCTCGGCGACGGCGAGTTCGACCTCGCCACCGGCCGCCTGGTGCGGCTCGGCGGCCTCGAGGTCGACGGCCCGCGCCTCGAGCTGTGGCGCGCGCCCACCGACAACGACCGCAGCGACAGCAGCGGCTCCTACGAGCTGGCGGATCCGCGCCTCACCTACGGCCGGGGCGTCGAGGGCCCGTCGAGCGCGGCGCGCTGGCGCGACGCGGGCCTCGACCGGCTGACCCACCGGGTCCGCTCGGTGAAGGTCGGATCCGGCTCGCTCACGGTCGTCGTGCGCACGAGCGCGGCGCAGTCCTTCGACTCGGTCGACACGACGTACTGCTGGACCGAGGGCGTCGACGGCGACCTGGACGTGCGCGTCGACATCGTGCCGAGCGCCGGGTGGGCCATCACGTGGCCGCGCGTCGGGATCCGCATCGACCTCCCCGCGAGCGTCACCAACGCGGAGTGGTTCGGCACCGGGCCGTTCGAGTCCTACCCGGACTCGCGCCGCGCGGCGCTCGTCGGCCGGTTCTCGTCGCTCGTCGACGACCTGGGCGCCGTGTACTCGCGGCCGCAGGAGACCGGCCACCGCAGCGACCTGCGGGAGCTCGAGCTCGGCACGTTCGACGGCGAGCACGGCATCGTGATCGAGGCCCGGCCCGACACCGCGGGCCGACGCCCCGGCTTCACGGCCTCCCGGCACACGCCGCAGGAGCTCGACCGGGCGACCCACCCGCACGAGCTGCCCGCGAGCGAGGCGGTGCACCTCTACATCGACGCCGCGCAGCACGGGCTCGGCTCGCGCGCGTGCGGCCTCGACGTGCTGCCCGAGCACCAGCTCTGGCCGTCCGCGAGGACGCTGGAGCTCACCATCCGGAGCCGCTGACGGGCGCGGCGGCGGGCCCTGGCGGGTCCGCCGCCGCATCCGACGCGGCCCGACCGCACGACACGCTCGCCCTCCGGCCGGAGGGCGGGCAAGCTGGAGACGACGGCGTCCGATGGCGGGCGCGAGGAGGACGCATGACCGACACCATCGAGCAGGGCACCGCGGGCACCAACTGGGCCGGCAACTACGCGTACAGGGCCCGCGAGGTCCACGCGCCGACGAGCGTCGAGGAGCTGCGGGCCATCGTCCGCGACGCTCCCCGGATCCGCGTCCTCGGATCCCGCCACTCGTTCAACGACATCGCCGACTCGGACGTGCTGGTCTCGCTCGCCGAGCTGCCGGCCGACCTCGTGATCGACCGCGACGCCAGCACCGCCACCTTCTCCGCGGGCCTCGCCTACGGGAAGCTCGCGGAGCTCCTCGGCGACGAGGGCCTCGCGATCCACAACCTCGCGTCGCTGCCGCACATCTCGGTCGCGGGCGCCATCGCGACGGCGACCCACGGATCCGGCATCGGCAACGGCAACCTCGGCACCGCCGTCGCGGCCCTCGAGCTGATCACGGCCGACGGCGAGACCGTCACCTACCGCCGCGGGGACGACGACTTCGACGGCGTGGTCGTCGGCCTCGGCGCGCTCGGCGTCGTGACGCGCGTCACCCTCGACGTGGAGCCCGCGTACCTCGTGCGCCAGCGCGTGTTCGAGGGCCTGTCGTGGGAGGCGTTCGACGAGAACCTCGAGGACGTCTTCGGCGGCGCCTACAGCGTCAGCGTCTTCACGCGCTTCGGCGAGACGACCGACCAGGTGTGGCTGAAGAGCCGCGTGCAGCTCGACGTCGACGGCCAGCCTGAGGACGAGGTCGTCGTGGCCGACTACTTCGGGGCGCCGGCCGCGACCGAGGAGCGCCACCCGATCCTCGGCATCGACCCGGTGAACAGCACGTCGCAGCTCGGGGTCGTCGGCCTCTGGTCCGACCGCCTCTCCCACTTCAAGATGGGCTTCACGCCGAGCGACGGCGAGGAGATCCAGTCGGAGTTCCACGTGCCGCTCGACCGGGCCGTCGAGGCCGTGCGGGCGCTGCGCGACATGGGCGACCGGATCCGCCCGATCCTCCTCGTCTGCGAGCTGCGCGCCGTCGCCGAGGACCGCCTCTGGCTGAGCCCGCAGCACGGGCAGGCGACCATCGGCCTGCACTTCACGTGGAAGCGCGACCAGGAGGCCGTCGAGGCGCTGCTCGTCGAGCTCGAGGCGGCCATCCGGCCGTTCGGCGCGCGACCGCACTGGGGCAAGGTCTTCACCGCGACGGCGGCCGACATCGCGCCGCTGTACCCGCGGTCGGGCGACTTCCTCGCCCTCGCCGAGCGCCTGGATCCCACGGGGAAGTTCCGCAACGCCTGGTTCGAGCGCTCGCTGCGCGGCTGATCCGCATCCCGCTCTGACCGGCACCTGGCCCGGGATCCCCGCCGGCCGGAGGCGTGTCCTCCGACTGAGGGAATCCCGGGCCGGCGTCGTGAACGGCGCGTAGGGTGAGCAGCATGGCGCCCGAGACCTCCTCCTACGTACCTGCCCCCGGGCGGATCACGATGTTCTCCACCACCTGGTGCGGCTACTGCCGCCGGCTGAAGGACCAGCTCGACCGCGCGGGCATCGGCTACGACGAGGTCGACATCGAGCAGGTGCCGGGCACCGCCGAGCTCGTGGAGGCCATCAACGGCGGCAACCAGACGGTCCCGACCGTCCTCTTCCCCGACGGCTCGTCCGCCACCAACCCGTCCCTCGCCGACGTGACCGCGAAGGTGGCCTGAGCCATGCAGCACCACGACCTCAGCGAGATCCCCGACTTCCTCGCCGCCTGGATGCGCGAGCAGCGCTGGTTCGCCTCGAAGGGGACCGAGCCGCGCCTCGAGCGCATCGGCGGATGGAGCTTCAGCGACGAGGGCTGGTTCGCCCGCATCGAGACGCACCTGATCATCGACCACGGCAGCGCGAAGCCCGTGCTGTACCAGGTCCCCCTCACCTACCGGCAGGCGCCGCTGGAGGAGCTGAGGCCCTTCCACATCGGCACGACCGTCGAGGACGACGGCGTCGAGCTGCACGTCTACGACGGCCCGCACGACCCCGCGTACGCGTGGGCGCTCATCCGCACGATCCTCGACGACCGCGAGGCGGACGTCGACGAGACCTCGCTCGGCGCGACCGCGCGCGGCCAGCGCCAGCCGGGCGTGGAGGTCGCGACCGTCGTGGGATCCCACGTGCTCTCGGGCGAGCAGTCGAACACGTCGATCATCTACGACATGGTCTCCGCCGACGGCCAGGCCATCAACCCGATGATCGTCAAGGTCTTCCGCGCGCTGCACCACGGCGAGAACCCCGACGTCGTGCTGCAGTCGGCCATCGCGGGCGCCGGATCCCGGCTCGTGCCGCAGACCATGGGCAGCGTGCTCGCGCAGTGGAGCGACTCCGGCCGCGAGGAGGGGCGCGCCGTCGGGCACGTCGCCTTCGCGCAGGAGTTCCTGCCCGGCGTGACGGACGCCTGGCGCGTCGCCCTCCGCGCGGCCGAGGCCGACGCCGACTTCCAGGCGGAGGCCCGCGCGCTCGGCGAGGCCACGGCCGACGTGCACGCCACGCTCGCCGCCGCGCTCCCCACCGTCGAGGCCACGCCCGACGTCATCGAGGGGATCATGGTCAGCTTCCGCCGCCGTCACGCGACGGCCGAGCGCGAGGTCCCCGAGATCGCGGCCTTCCACGACGCCATCGCGAGCGTGTACGACGCCGCCGAGAAGGGCGAGTGGCCGAAGCTGCAGCGCATCCACGGCGACTACCACCTCGGCCAGGTGCTCTCGGTGCCGAACCGCGGCTGGGTGCTCCTCGACTTCGAGGGCGAGCCGCTCCGGCCCATGCACGAGCGCTCGCTGCCGGACGTCACGCTCCGCGACGTCGCCGGCATGCTCCGCTCGTTCGACTACGTCGCCGGCTCCTACGCGCTCGCGCACCCCGGCAAGTCGGCCGCCGCATGGGCGTCCGCCGCCCGGCGCGCGTTCGTCGACGGCTACATCGCCCGCTCCGGCACCGACCTCCGCGCGAACCGGGCGCTGCTCGACGCGTTCGAGATCGACAAGGCCGTGTACGAGGCGATCTACGAGGTCCGCAACCGGCCCGGCTGGCTGTCGATCCCGCTCCAGGCCGTCGCGCGCCTCGCCACCCGCTCGAGCACGCTCGGCGCGGTGACGACGCCGGGCGCGACCGGGCCGCGCGAGGCCGGGCCGATCACCTCCTGACCCGCGGGACGGCCGGAGCGCACCCGGCGCCCGTCGGTAGGCTGGCGGGATGACCGACCCCGCCGTCCCGGCCGTCTCCTCCCCCGCATCCGACTCCCCCGCCACCCCTCCCGTCGCGGAGCAGCGACCGATCGAGCGCACCTTCCACGGCGACACGTTCGTGGACCGCTACGAGTGGCTGCGCGACAAGGACGACGCGGACGTCATCGCCCACCTCGAGGCCGAGAACGCGTACACGGAAGGCGCCACCGCGCACCTCGAGCCGCTGCGCGAGGCGATCTTCACGGAGATCAAGGACCGCACGCAGGAGACCGACCTCTCGGTGCCCGTCCGCAAGGGCGACTGGTGGTACTACGCCCGCACGGTCGAGGGGTCGCAGTACGCGATCCGCTGCCGCCGTCCGGTCGCCGGTCCGGACGACTGGACCCCGCCCGCGATCGAGCCCGCCGCCGACGGCGCCGCCGTCCCGGGCGAGCAGGTGCTCCTCGACTCCAACGTCGAGGCCGAGGGCCACGACTTCTTCTCGCTCGGCGCGTTCGAGGTCAGCCCCGACGGGTCGCTCCTCGCCTACTCGACCGACGTCGAGGGCGACGAGCGGTTCCTGCTCAAGATCCGCGACCTGGCCACGGGCGAGGACCTCGCCGACGAGATCCCCGGCACCAGCCACGGCGCGACCTTCTCGGCGCACGGCGACCACCTCTTCTACGTCACGGTCGACGACGCCTGGCGCCCCGACACCGTCTGGCGCCACCGCGTGGGCACGCCCGCCTCGCAGGACGTGAAGGTGTTCACCGAGCCCGACGAGAGCTGCTTCGTCGGCTTCGGCATGACCCGCAGCCGGCAGTACCTCGTGATCGAGGTCGGCTCGAAGATCACGACCGAGGTGCTGCTGCTCGACGCGGGCGACCCCACGGGCGCGTTCCGCCCGGTGTGGCCGCGCCGCCACGGCGTCGAGTACGACGTGGACCACGCGGTCATCGACGGCAGCGACCGGCTCCTGATCCTGCACAACGACGGCGCCACCAACTTCGAGCTGATCGACGTGCCCGCCGACGACCCCACCTCCACGAGCGACCGCCAGGTCGTCATCCCCCACGACGACGAGGTGCGCCTCGAGGACGCCAGCGCGTTCGCCGACCACCTCGTCGTCTCCTACCGCCGCGAGGGCCTCACCCGCGTCGGCGTGATCCCCTTCGACCGGGTCCTCGACGGCGAGCAGCTGCACGAGATCGCCTTCGACGAGCCGATCTACACGGTCGGCGCGGCGGGCAACCCCGAGTTCGCGCAGCCCACCGTGCGCCTCGGCTACACGAGCCTCGCGACCCCGGCCACCACCTACGACTACGTGCTCGCGACGCGCGAGCTCCGCCTCCTCAAGCAGCAGCCCGTGCGCGGCGGCTACGACCCCGACGACTACGTGCAGACCCGCGAGTGGGCGACCGCGGAGGACGGCACCGAGATCCCGCTGTCGGTCGTCTACAAGCGCGGCCTGGTGCACCCGGGCACGCCCGCGCCGCTCCTGCTCTACGGCTACGGCTCGTACGAGGCGAGCATCGACCCGTCGTTCTCCATCGCCCGGCTGTCGCTGCTCGACCGGGGCATGGCGTTCGTGATCGCGCACGTGCGCGGCGGCGGCGAGATGGGCCGGCGCTGGTACGACGAGGGCAAGACGCTCACCAAGCGCAACACGTTCACCGACTTCGTCGCGGCGGCCGACCACCTCATCGCGCGCGGGTGGACGAGCCCGGAGAAGCTCGTCGCCGAGGGCCGCAGCGCCGGCGGACTCCTGATGGGCGCGGTCGCGAACATCGCGCCCGACCGCTTCGCCGGGATCCTCGCGGGCGTGCCGTTCGTGGACGCCCTCACGAGCATCCTCGACCCGTCGCTGCCGCTCACGGTGATCGAGTGGGACGAGTGGGGCGACCCGCTGCACGACCCCGAGGTCTACGCGTACATGAAGTCGTACACGCCGTACGAGAACGTGCGCGAGGGCGTGGAGTACCCGCGGATCCTCGCGGTCACGAGCCTCAACGACACGCGCGTGCTCTACGTCGAGCCCGCCAAGTGGACCGCCCGCCTCCGCGAGGTCGGCGCGCCCGTGCTGCTGCGCACCGAGATGCAGGCCGGCCACGGCGGCAAGTCGGGCCGATACGACGCCTGGCGCGAGCGCGCGTCGGACTACGCGTGGGTGCTCGACGTGGCGGGGCTCGCCTGAGTCAGGCGGGCTCCCCCTCCCGCAGTGCGGACGATGCTTCGGCGGTCCGCGAGACGCGTGGCGGGCGGTGGATGACGGGCGCCGCGGTATAGCCGATCGGGTACCATGGAGGCAATCGACCCCCTCCCAAGCCTCTCGACGATGCTCAAATGGGAGGGGCCTTTTCTTTCCGAGGGGTGCGATGAAGCCCTACTTGTCCTGGCCCGATCAGATCGCCCTGATGGCTGGCCGCGGTCTGCTCGTGACCGACGAATCCGATTGCGCCCGGTTCCTCGCGTCGAACAACTACTACAGGTTCTCGGGGTACGCGCGTTACTTCCAGAGAGCTCCTCATCTCGGCGATGACGACTTCCTGCCCGGCACGGCGTTCGACGACATCCGATGCGTCTACGACGCCGATGCGTCGTTGCGCGACTCCCTCGTCCGGCCGCTCGCCCACGTCGAGCTCCTGCTGCGGTCGCACGTCGCCCATGTCATCGGGCGTGAGCACGGCGCATATGGGACGCATCTCGAGCAGGGCTTCTACAAGGACGTCGGCGGACGGGAGCCCACCGTCGAGTCCTGCCTCCGGGACATAGACCGGAGCAAGGACCGGCACATCCTCCGCTACCGAGGGGAGGCGCGAGACAGCTCCGACTACGGAGGTCTGCCCGTGTGGTCCGCCGTCGAGGCCTGGTCGTTCGGCACGTTGTCCAAGGTGGTGGAACGGGGAGCCCAAGGCGCTCTCGCCGACTCCGTGGCCACGAGCATCGGCGTGGCCAAAGCCGGTTTCGCCTACCGGGTGAGGGCCTTCGTCTACCTCCGCAATCGGTGCGCGCACCACAATCGCCTGTGGAACCACTCCATCGTCGACGCGGGTCCGACGCCCAACAACGTACGCACGAAGGCCAAGCGCCTCGCGGGCCAGTTCGGCCCCCGCTCGGTGCTCGATGTGATCGCATCGCTCGACGACATCACGACCCGAGGGACGGACGGCTCCGCTTCGCTACCCGAGCTGATCGGTCAGCACGACCGCGACGGCGCCTTCTGGAAGGGGTTGGCGACTCCTCAGGGACCGAAGGATCATCTGGCGGAGACGACGTAGCTCCCCAGCACGACACATCCGCGACACCGCCGCCGGCCGTCCTGGCAGGTGCGACGCGTCTGGCCCTAGGGTGGATCCCTGACACGGGGTGCCCACGAGGGCTGAGATGAGACCCGTCGCACCTGATCCGGTTCGCACCGGCGGAGGGATGTCACCATGAGCGCTGCGCGCCCGCACATCGACGAGATCGCCCGGACGGGGACCGCCTCGGCGGACCTCCTCCACCTGCTGCGGGAGCGCGTGCCGCTCGTGCAGTGCATCACCAACCAGGTGGTCGCGGGGTTCACCGCGAACGTCCTCCTCGCGCTGGGCGCCGCGCCCGCGATGACCGACGTGCCGACCGAGGCCGGGCCGTTCGCGCGGGTCGCGTCGGGCGTGCTCGTCAACCTCGGCACGCCGCACGCCGAGCAGCGGGAGGCGGCGGTCGAGGCCGCGCACGCGGCGCGCGGCGCGGGGACGCCCTGGGTGCTGGATCCGGTCGCCGTCGGCGCCCTGCCGGTGCGGACGCGGCTCGCGCACGAGCTCGTGGCGCTGTCGCCGACGATCGTGCGCGGCAACGCGTCGGAGGTCATCGCGCTCGCGACCGGCGGCGCGGGCGGGCGCGGGGTCGACGCGACCGACGAGGTCGAGGCCGCGCTCGACGCGGCGACGCTGCTCGCGCGCACCTTCGGCACGGTCGTCGCGGTCTCGGGACCGGTCGACCACGTCACGGACGGGACGCGGACCGTGCGCGTGCACACCGGCGACGCGCTGCTCACCCAGGTCACCGGCGGGGGCTGCGCGCTCGGGGCCGTGATGGCGGCGTTCGCGTCGACGGATCCGGATCCGCTGCGGGCCGCCGTGGCCGCGACGAGCGTGTACACGATCGCCGCGGAGGTCGCCGCCGAGGGATCGCGCGGGCCCGGGTCGTTCGCCGTCGCGCTGCTCGACGCGCTCGACGCCGCCACGCCCGAGCTGGTCGCCCAGCGCGAGCGCCTCTCGTGAGCGGGATCGACCTCTCCGTCTACCTCGTCACCGACCCCGCCCTGTGCGGCGAGCGCGGCGTGCCCGCGGTCGTCACGGCGGCGGTCGCGGGCGGAGCGACGGCGGTGCAGGTCCGCGACAAGCACGCGAGCGCGGCCGAGCTGCTGACGACGGTGGTCGCGGCGGCGGACGCGATCGACGCGCACGCGGCGGCGCATCCCGGGGCCGCGCGTCCGCTGCTCGTCGTCGACGACCGCGTCGACGTGGTGCTGGCGGCCCTGGCGAGCGGCATGCGCGTCGACGGCGTGCACGTCGGGCAGTCCGACGTGCCGGCCGACCTCGTGCGGCGGATGCTCGACGCCGCGAGCCCCGACCGCCGCCTCGTCGTGGGCCTCACGGCGAACACGCCGGCGCACGTGGAGGCGGTGCGCGCGCTGCCCGCGGGCACGGTCGACTACCTCGGCGTCGGCGTGATCCGCCCCACCAGCACCAAGCCCGACCACCCGGCACCGCTCGGGCACGACGGGTTCGGGATCATCGCGGGCCTCTCCCCCGTGCCGTGCGTCGCGATCGGCGGCGTCGACGTGCGCGACGTGGACGCGGTCGCGGCGGCCGGCGGCGCGGGCACGGCCGTCGTGTCGGCGATCTGCGCGGCCGAGGACCCGGAGGCGGCGGCGCGCGAGCTCGCCGAGGCGTGGGCGCGTGTGCGGGTGCGCGGCGGCGGCGGATCCACGACGGCGGGCGACGCGGCGGCGCCGCCCACTCCGGGCGGTGCGGCCGACCCCGCACGCGTGCCCCGCGTCCTCAGCATCGCGGGCACGGATCCCACGGGCGGCGCGGGCGTCCAGGCCGACCTCAAGTCCATCGCCGCGAACGGCGGCTACGGCATGGCCGTGGTCACGGCGCTCGTGGCGCAGAACACCCGGGGCGTGCGGGAGATCCACGTGCCGCCCGTCGCGTTCCTCCGCGCGCAGCTCGACGCGGTCTCCGACGACGTCGTCATCGACGCCGTGAAGGTCGGCATGCTCGGATCCGCGGCGGTGGTCGACGAGGTCGCCGACTGGCTGCGCGCGGTGCGCCCTCCGGTCGTGGTGCTGGATCCGGTGATGGTCGCCCAGTCCGGCGACGCCCTCCTCGACGACGACGCGACCGACGCGCTCCGCCGCCTCCTGCCGCTCGCCGACGTCGTCACCCCGAACCTGCCGGAGCTCGCCGCGCTCCTCGGCGAGCCCGAGGCCGACGGCTGGGACGCCGCGCTCGCGCAGGGGCGGACGCTCGCGGCCCGGTACGGCGTGCGCGTGATCGTGAAGGGCGGCCACCTCCGCGTGGACGACTGCCCGGACGCGCTCGTGACGCCCGGCACGTCCGAGGCTGAGGCCGCCGTGGACGTGGTCGACGGGCCGCGCATCGCGACGACCAGCACGCACGGCACGGGCTGCTCGCTCTCCAGCGCCCTCGCGACCCTGCGTCCGCGCCGCGGGGACTGGCTGGCCTCGCTCGCGGAGGCGAAGGGGTGGCTCACGGGATCGCTGGCGCACGCGGAGGACCTCCACGTGGGATCCGGCGCGGGCCCGCTCGACCACCTGCGCGCGCTGTGGGACGCCGCCGGCACGCACGCGGGATCCGTCTCGGAGGAGATGTGGGCGGGATCCGCCGACCTCCGCCGGGAGATCGACGACCTCGCGTTCGTGCGCCGCCTCGGCGACGGCACGCTGCCGGAGGCGTGGTTCTCGCACTACCTCGCGCAGGACGCGATCTACCTGCGCGCGTACTCGCGGGTGCTGGCGCGGGCGAGCCAGCTCGCGCCGACGCCGGAGGCGCAGGTCGTGTGGGCCCGCGGCGCCGCCGACGCGATCGCCGCCGAGTCGACGCTGCACGCCGAGTGGCTGTCGCGGCACCCGGCGCCCGCGGTCGCCGGGCCCGTGACGCGCGCCTACGTCGACCACCTGCTCGCGCACGCGGCGACGAGCGACTACGCCGTGCTGGTCGCGGCGCTGCTGCCGTGCTTCACCATCTACGCGGACGTGGGCACGCGGCTCCGGGCGGCGGGATCCGCGGTCGAGGCGGCGGGGTCCTCGCACCCGTACGCGGCCTGGCTCCGGACGTACGCGGATCCGGCGTTCGCGGCCGCGACCCGGCGCGCGTGCGAGCTCGTGGACGAGGCCGCCGTGCTCGCGGGTCCGTCCCGGCGCCCGGCGATGCTGGAGGCGTCCCTCGTCTCGGCGGCGTACGAGCGCGACTTCTTCCGCGCCCCGGAGGCGCTCGGCTGACGCGCCCGGGAGCCGGTGCGCGGGCGCCGCTCGCCGGAGGGACGCGCCGACCTGGGGACGCCCCGGCCCCCTTCCAGCCGCACCCGCGGGAGGATGCCCGTGCCCCGACGCGAACACCCGCGCCGGGGCTCCCCGTTCGACGACCCGGGCATCCCGCGTGCCCGACAGAGAGGACACCGCATGCGCGTCCAGGCCGAGACCCCCGCCGTCACGATGCCCGCCCACCAGTTCACGGGCGAGGTCCGCCTCCGCTGGCTGTCCACCCCGCAGACCGCCGACCAGCGGGCGGTCGTCGCGGCCGTCACCTTCGCGCCCGGGGCCCGCACCGTGTGGCACTCGCACCAGCTCGGGCAGACCCTGCACGTCACGTCCGGCATCGCCCGGGTGGGCACGCGCGACGGCGGCGTGGTCGAGGTCGCCCCGGGCGGATCCGTGTACATCGAGGCCGGCGAGGAGCACTGGCACGGCGCCACGGCCCACGCGCCCATGGAGCACATCGCGGTGCTGGAGGACGGCGACGACCCCGTCGCCGCCACCGGCTGGGGCGTGCACGTGACCGACGAGGAGTTCCTGCAGCCCGCCGTGCCCGCGTCCGTCGCGACGCCGACCGCCACGCCGGCGGCCGCGCACCACGTGCCGCTCGGCACCCCGGTGCTCGTGCACGCGCTGCACTACACGGCGATGTTCGGCCCGAAGCCGTTCGACGAGGCGCTGCTCGTGTACCTCGACAACGGCTCCTACAAGATCCTCTCGCCCGGCGAGGAGCACTACGGCAGCTACGTCTCGGCGGCGGAGTCGGGCGTCGCGCCCCGGCACGTGGCCTTCCTCTCCTGGCCGTCGGACGACTGGGAGCGCAACGTCGCGAGCCACACGCTCACCTTCTCGGACGACACGGGCGCCTTCATCCAGTCGCTCGTGCTGCCGGGCGACGCCGTGCCGCGCGCGCAGCACGGCTTCGCCGAGGTCGTCGCGGATCCCGAGCGCGTCGACATGACGGCGTCGTGGGAGCAGCTCCGCGTCACGCACGCGGAGGTGTTCGACCGCCTGCGGGAGCGCGCGCACCGCTGACGTCACGGAGCCCGGGGCGGCCGGGCGCGGCGCTACGCTCGAGCCACCGCCCCGGGATCCTCACGCCGATCCGGCCTGCCCGGGGGCGATCCCGGAGGCAGCACCATGACCACGACCACGTCACGGCCCACGCGCGCCGAGCGCCTCGACGGACTCCCGTGGACCCGCGCGCACTCCCGCATCCTCGGCGGCAGCGGCGTCGGCTGGGCGCTCGACGCGATGGACGTCGGTCTCATCTCGTTCGTCATCGCGCAGCTCGCCGTGGTGTGGAAGGCGGACGCGGGGCAGCTCGGCCTGGTCGCGTCCGCCGGGTTCCTCGGCATGGCGATCGGCGCGAGCGTCGGCGGGCTGCTGGCCGACCGGCTCGGCCGGCGGCAGGTCTTCGCGCTGACGCTGCTGGTCTACGGTCTGGCCACGGGCGTCTCGGCGCTCGCCATGTCGGTCGGCGCGCTCATCGCGCTGCGCTTCGTGGTCGGCCTCGGGCTCGGCGCCGAGCTGCCCGTCGCGTCGACGCTCGTGAGCGAGTTCGCACCCGCCCGGATCCGGGGGCGCGTCATCGTGATCCTCGAGTCGTCGTGGGCGGTCGGCTGGACGGCCGCGGCCCTCATCGGCTACCTCGTGATCCCCGCGAGCGACGACGGCTGGCGGTGGGCGCTCGCGCTCGGCGCGGTGCCCGCGGTGTGGGCGATCGTCGTGCGGCTGCGCCTGCCGGAGTCGGTGCGCTTCCTCGAGGGAAAGGGGCGGCACGCGGAGGCGGAGCGGGTGGTGCGCGAGCTGGAGGCGGCGGCCGGGAGGACGCCCGCGCCGGACGCCGAGCACGCGGCGGCTCTCGCGCCGGATCCGGCCGACCCCGCGGAGGCCGCCACCGCCGACGCCGCGCCCCGCGAGCGCCTCTTCGGCGCGCGCCTGCGCCGCCGCACGCTCTCGCTCTGGATCGTGTGGTTCTGCGTCAACTTCGCCTACTACGGCGCCTTCATCTGGCTGCCCACGCTGCTCGTGGCGCAGGGCTTCTCGCTCGTGCGGTCGTTCGCGTACACGCTGCTGATCACGCTCGCGCAGCTGCCCGGCTACGCCGTCTCAGCCTGGCTCGTCGAGCGGTGGGGGCGACGGGCGACGCTCGCGGTGTTCCTCGCGGGATCCGCCGTCGCGGCGGGCCTCTTCGGCACCGCCGACTCCGTGACGACGATCCTCGTGTTCGGCGCGCTCATGTCGTTCTCGAACCTCGGCGCGTGGGGCGCGCTCTACGCCGTGACGCCGGAGCTGTACCCGACCCGGGTGCGCGCGACGGGAGCCGGGAGCGCGGCGGGCTTCGGGCGCCTCGCCTCGATCGTCGCGCCGCTGTGCGTGCCGCCGCTCCTCGCGCTCGGCGGCGTCGCGCTGCCGTTCGGCGTCTTCGCGGCCGTCTTCGCGCTGGCCGCCGCCGCCGCGCTCACGCTGCCGGACCTCCGCGGCGCGGCCCTCGAGGACTGACCCGGCGGATCCGGTCGGTACGCTCGGAGCACCGACCCGAGGAGCCCGCGTGGTGCTGTCGAACCTGATCTACCTGGCGTTCATCCCCGTCGTGATCCTCGTGCTCTTCGCCGTCATCGGCACCTCCCGCTCGAACCCCACGCAGGACGCGCAGGACGCCGCCGCCCGCGAGCGCCGCGCGGCCCGCAAGGCGGAGCGCCAGCGGAGGAAGGACGAGCGCGGCTGATCCGCGCTGTGCACGACGGGCGCGCCCACCTGGCGCGCTGCGCATCCTGGTCGCATGACCCCGGACGAGCTGCGACGGCGACGCATCCGCGCTGCACGCGTCGCCGCCATCCTCTCCGCCTTCTACCTGGTGTCCCAGCTGGTGATCGTGCCGCTCGTAGCCGGGCGTCCCGCCGCCGACCAAGCGGCCCCGGCTGCCGTCTGGGCCGTCCTCCTGTTCGGGTTCGCCTACTGGGTCACGATGGCGCAGCACCGGCGCGGGCGGGACCGCGACTAGTTCCCCCGCACACACGACGCCCCCGCGACCAGCAGGTCGCGGGGGCGTCGTCGTGCGGGTCGCGACGGCTACGCGGCCAGCGCCTCCTCCAGGAGGTGGGAGAGCGCGTCGAGCTGCACGGACGTGGATCCTGCCTCGTCGAAGTCCTCGCCGTCGAGCGCGCGCGCCGCGAGGCCCGCCTTGCTGTCGATGAGCTCCGCGATCTTCGCGTCGATGGTCTGCGCCGCGATGATCCGCCACGCGGTGACGGGCTCCTCCTGGCCGATGCGGTGCACGCGGTCGATGGCCTGCGTCTGCTCCGCGCTCGTCCAGCTGAGCTCCGCGAGCACCACGTTCGACGCGGCCTGCAGGTTGAGGCCGACGCCCGCCGCGGTGAGCGAGCAGACCACGACCTTCACCTCGGGGTCGTTCTGGAAGGAGTCGATCGCGTTCTGGCGCGCCGCCGGCGACTGGTCGCCGCGGATCGAGACGCTCTTCAGCTCCCGCTTCGCGAACGTGGCCTCGGCCTGGTCCATCACGTCGACGTGCTTCGCGAAGAACACGACCTTGCCGACCGAGCGCGCGAGCTGCGCGGCGTAGTCGGCCGCGAGCACGGCCTTGGCCTGGCCGATGCGGCGGACCATGGTGAACACGTTCTCGCCGGTCTTCTGCGCCTTGGCCTCGTCGAGCTCGGACTGCGCGACGAGACGGATGAGGTGCGCGCGCTCCGTGGCCGGGCCCTCGAGCACGTCGGGCACGGTGGTGCCGCGGGCGCCGACGAGCGCCGTGAAGCGCTTGACGAGCCGGGCTGCGAGCTCGCGCTCGGCCTGGCGGATGGAGCGACCCAGGTCGTCGTCGAGCTCGACGGGGAGGTCCGCGATGCGCTTGGACGGCAGGTCGGTGGCCACGTCGACCTTGCGGCGGCGCACGATGCCGAGGTCGATGACCGCGCGCCGGGCCTCGGCGAAGAAGCCCGGATCCGCGGGCGTGAGGCCCGCCTCCTCCAGCTCGCCCATGAGGCGCGAGGTGGGCTTGTCGCCGTCGATCCAGCCGAGGAACTGCCAGATGGCGCGGAAGTCGTCGATGTCGTTGATGAGCGGCGTGCCCGTCAGCGCCATGAGCAGCGGGTTCGACTGACGCTGCCGGATGCTCTCGGCGAGCGCCAGCACGAACTTCGAGCGCTGCGACTGCAGGTTCTTGATGAAGTGCGCCTCGTCGACGACCATGCCGCGGAAGCCGAGCGTGCGCAGCCAGCCGATGTGGCGGTCGAGCACCTCGTAGTTGACGATGACGACGTCGGCGAACGCGTCGAGCCCGAGGCCGTCGCCGTGGATCACCGTGGCGCGGCGGTGCGGCGTCCACCGCTCCAC
This sequence comes from Clavibacter capsici, assembly GCF_001280205.1. Taxonomy (NCBI): domain Bacteria; kingdom Bacillati; phylum Actinomycetota; class Actinomycetes; order Micrococcales; family Microbacteriaceae; genus Clavibacter; species Clavibacter capsici. The sequence continues at coordinate 2,201,861 of NZ_CP012573.1, forward strand.
CTCGCGCTTCCAGTTCATCTTGACGACGTTCGGCACGACGACCAGCAGCGGGTACGCGTCGGCGACGGACGCGGCGAGCAGCGCCTGCGCGGTCTTGCCGAGGCCGGGCTCGTCGGCGAGCAGGAACTCGCGGTGGCCGAGGCGCACGCTCTCGAGGAAGCGGGCCTGGTGGCGCATGAGCTCGAGGCCGTGCGGCGACAGGCGGTCGATGCGGGGGCTCTCGGGGAGGTCCATGCTCGCGATGCCGCCGCCGGCGCCGTACTCGAACGACTTGAACAGCGGGCCGAGCAGCTCCCAGTTCGCCAGCAGGCGCGTGGGCGGCGCGGCGGGCGCGGGCCGGTCGAGGTCGGGCTCGAGGAACGGGTTCGCGAGCACGCGGGCCTTGACCGACGGCGGGACGACCTGGCGCTCGTGCAGCTTGGCGAGCGCGGGATCCTCGGGCTCGGGCTCCGGCTCCTCCTCCACGACCATCTCGACGCCGCCGTCGAAGAGCATGTGCTTGCGCATCGCGCGGGCGGCCTCGGAGAGCTTGGCGTCGGGATCCAGCAGCGGCAGGACCGAGGTGTCGCGTGCGGCGGTGCGGGCCAGGATGCTCGCGATGCCGTCGAGGCGCTTCAGGGTCTCGGCGCGCTCGGGGTCGCTGAGCGGGGTGGCCGGGTCCTTCGCGTGCGTGCGCTCCTCGCGCATCAGCACGGCGACGACCTGGAACTTCGTGCGGTTGACCGGCTTCAGCTTGCCGCGCTGGGCGGCCTGCTCGATCTCGCGCACGGCGCGCGCCAGGACGGGGATGAGCCCCTCGTTGTCGATCGTGCGCGTGCGGGCGGAGGACCGCCGCTGGCCGGTGCGAGCCATGCAACTCCTTGTTCACTGCCGGGGCCAGGCCGTGCCTGCGCTCCCGGATCGGAAGACGTGCGTCCGTCGTGCACGGTGACGCGTGCGGTCGGACGGTGGCGAGGGGACCTTCCTCGAGCAACCGGGGTTCCGGGTCGGGGGTGGGATGCGGGTCCGCCGCCTGCGCCCGGCCGCCTCGGGGAGGACGGGCACAGGAGGAGTTTAGGGCACGGCGACGCCCCGGCGCGCCCTCGTGCGCGGCGCGGCCCGGCCCGGTCGGCGCGAGCGGCCCGGCCTAGGCTGGATGCATGACGGATCAGGCGACACCCACCGGTACCAACGAGGCGGGCGCCCCCGGCCGCTACGTCGAGGAGGGTGAGTTCACCCGCGACACGAACTACATCGAGGACCGCATCCTGAAGGACGGCTCGCAGGGCTGGCCCGTCGAGGCCGGCCGCTACCGCCTCGTCGCGGCACGCGCCTGCCCGTGGGCGAACCGCTCGGTGATCGTGCGGCGCCTGCTCGGCCTCGAGGACGCCATCTCGCTCGGCCTCCCCGGCCCCACGCACGACGCGCGCAGCTGGACCTTCGACCTCGACCCCGACGGCCGCGACCCGGTCCTCGGCACCGAGCGCCTGCAGGAGTCGTTCCTCGCGCGCTTCCCCGACTACCCGCGCGGGATCACCGTGCCGGCGCTCGTCGACATCCCCTCCGGCCAGGTCGTGACCAACGACTACCCCCAGATCACGCTCGACCTCTCCACCGAGTGGACCGAGCACCACCGCGAGGGCGCGCCCGACCTCTATCCGGTCGCGCTGCGGGCCGAGATCGACGAGGTCGCGGACCTCGTCTTCCGCGACGTGAACAACGGCGTGTACCGCTGCGGGTTCGCGGGATCCCAGGAGGCGTACGAGAAGGCCTACGACCGCCTCTTCTCGCGGCTCGACTGGCTGAGCGACCGCCTGTCGACGCAGCGCTACCTCGTGGGCGACACGATCACCGAGGCGGACGTGCGCCTGTTCACCACGCTCGCCCGGTTCGACGCCGTGTACCACGGCCACTTCAAGTGCAACCGGCAGAAGCTCGACGAGATGCCCGTGCTCTGGGCCTACGCGCGCGACCTGTTCCAGACGCCCGGGTTCGGCGACACCATCGACTTCGTGCAGATCAAGCAGCACTACTACCTGACGCACACCGACATCAACCCGACCCGCGTCGTGCCCGTCGGCCCCGAGACGTGGGGCTGGCTCGAGCCGCACGGGCGCGAGGAGCTGGGCGGCCGCCCGTTCGGCGACGGCACCCCGCCCGGCCCGGTCCGCGAGGACGAGCGCGTGCCCGACGGCCAGGGCGCCGTGCCCCGCGGCGGACGCGAGACGCGCCCCTCCGAGGCGCGCGCCTCGGTCTCGGGGACGCCCGTGCCCGGATCGGCGGGCGCCGGCTCCGCGGACCGCGCCTGATGGCCGCCCGCACCGCCGCCTCCCTCACCCCGCGTCGCCGGATCCTCGGCCTCGCCATCCGGCACGTCCCCGCCGTCGCGCGCTCCCTCCGCGGCACGCCCGCCGCGGGCACGCGCGTCGTCCGGCGCTCCGCCGGCGAGCAGGGCCTCCCTCTCGACATCGTCGTGTGGACGCCGCCCGGCCACGACCGCTCGGCGACCGGATCCCCCGTGCTCGTCGTCCTCGCCCGGCACGACGGCGACTGGCTGCCCTCGACCCTCGCGAAGGACCTGCGCGCGGTCGTCGTGGCCATGGCACCCGACGACGACGCGCAGGCGCTCGCGGGCCTCTCCTGGATCGCGTCGCACGCGGCCGGGTGGAACGGCACGCCGGAGCGGCTCGGGATCCTCGGCGACGGTCCGGGCGCCGACCGGGCGCTGCGCATCACCGCGCTCGCCCGCGACGGCGACGGACCCGCCGTCCTGCGGCTCGTGCTCGTCAGCCCGTCCGGCGACGTGCCGAGCGCCGGATCCGCCGACCGCCAGGGCCACGGCCGCGACCGCCTGCCGGACGCGCTCGTGCACGTGGGCGCCGCGGATCCGCGCATCGACCACGTCGTCGAGGGCGTCGCGGCGCTGAAGGCGGCGGGGACGACCGCGCGGCTCATCCGCATCCCCCGCGCCGAGCAGGGCTGGCTGGCCTACCCGGCGGCGGACCCGGCGCTCGCCCGGCGCTCGCTCGACGAGATCGTCGCGTACCTGCGGCGCGGCCTCACCGAGGAGCGCGCGTTCGGGGTAGGCCCGGCGTAGGGGCGTCCTCGACGGGCACCTTCACGAGGATGCCCGCCGCGATGAACACGATCGCGGCCACGTACTGCAGCGACTGCCACGTGACCGCCTCGACGGGGATCACGGCGACGGGGTTCCACATGACCGCGACGGCCGCGAGCAGCGCGGCGCTCCACCAGCTGCGGGCGCGCACCGAGAACACGATCATGATGAGCGCGAGGATCGCGACCGCGAACCGCACGACGGTGAAGAGGTCGCCGTCGATGACCGCGAAGCCCGCCAGGAGCACGATGGCGCCGAGGAGACCGGGCGCGAGCGACGGACGGGTGAACGCGGGGGCGTCGGGGGTGCGGGTCACCGGGACAGTCTGCCAGCGTGCGCCGGGAGCGGGCCGTCGCTCGGATACCGTGGACGGGCCCGTCCCCCGCCCCGACCCCGAGGAGCCCCCATGCGCGCTGTCGTCTACGAGCGGTTCGGCGAGACCCCCGTCGTCCGTGAGCTGCCGGATCCCGTCCCGTCGGCCGCCGGCGTCGTCGTCCGCGTCGAGGCCACCGGCGTCTGCCGCAGCGACGCGCACGGCTGGCTCGGCCACGACGACGGCATCGAGCTCCCGCAGGTGCCGGGCCACGAGCTGGTGGGGCGGATCCACCAGGTCGGCCCCGAGGTCACGCGCTTCCAGGTGGGCGACCGCGTCACCGTGCCGTTCGTCTGCGCGTGCGGGCGCTGCGCCGAGTGCCGCGCGGGCAACGGCCAGGTGTGCCGCGACCAGACGCAGCCGGGCTTCACGCACTGGGGGTCCTTCGCCGAGCTGGTCGCGCTGCACGACGCCGACGTGAACCTGATCCCCGTCCCCGAGGACCTCGACGCGGGCGCCGCCGCCCTCCTCGGCTGCCGCTTCGCCACCGCCTTCCGCGGGCTCGTGCACCGGTCGCGGATCCAGCGCGGCGAGCGACTGCTCGTCATCGGCTGCGGCGGCGTCGGGCTCAGCGCGGTGATGATCGGCGTGGCGGTCGGCGCGGAGGTCATCGCGGTCGACGTCGACCCGGCCGCCCTCGCGCGCGCCTCGGAGCTCGGCGCCGAGTACACGATCGACTCGTCCGGCCTCTCGGAGCTCGACGTCCTCGACGCCATCCGCGCGGTCTCCCCCGACGGCGTGCAGGTGTCGGTCGAGGCGCTCGGCCGCGAGTCCACGCTCCGGGTCAGCCTGCTCGCGCTCGCGCCGACGGGACGGCAGGTGCAGATCGGCCTGTTCGCGACGGAGCCCAGCGTGCCCGTGCCGTTCGTCATCAGCCAGGAGCTCAGCCTGCACGGCAGCCACGGCATGCCCGCGCACGACTACGCCGAGCTGATGGAGATGGTCGCCTCGGGTGCCCTCCGCCCGGAGCTGCTCATCGAGCACCGCATCCCGCTCGACGACGCCCCGGCCGCGCTCGAGGCCCTCGCGTCGGGCGACCGCTCGGCGGGGATCACGCTGGTCGAGGTCGCCTGACCGGTCCCGGGGGGGCGGCCTACCGCGGCGCGTCGAACCAGGCGTCGACCGCTGCCGTGATGCCCGCGTCGTCGACCACGACGTCCGGCACGACCGGGACGCCGTAGCGCTTCCCCGTGCGGTCGGCGTCGACCGCGACCGTGAGGATCACGACCGCGCCGTCGATCAGGGTCCGCGGCGCGTTCACGGTGCTGAAGTCGTAGGTGGGCTGGCCGAACGAGCGCACGCCCTCCTGCCCGACGAGGGCGATGGCCGCCGCCTCGCCGGAGCTCACGGTCATGCCGTCGGTGAGCACGGCGATGGGCAGTCCCGCGGGGACCCGTCCCGCGTCGCTCGTGGCCACGACGTCGCCGCCCTGGGCGGCGGCACCGCCCGCGACGGTGACGGGCACCAAGCGGTCCGCGTACGCGAACGACATCACCTGCCCCTCGTCGAGCAACGGCGAGAGCGCGGCGAGCATGGGCCACATGTCCCCGCCGTGGTTCCCCCGGAGTTCCACGATCCAGCCGCGGGTCGTCGCGGGCACGGCCGCGACGAGCCCCCGTGCTCCGGTGTCGACGTAGCGCTGGCGTGACGCCTCGTCCCCGCCCACGATCGCGGGGACGACGATGGTCGTGATCCCGTCGGCCGTCGAGACCGTGGGCCGCGGCTCGGCCGCGGCCGAGACGGGTGGGTCGTCGCCGAAGTCCGCCGCGGCCTCGGCTGGTCCGAGGAGCGAGCTGTGCTCGCCGCCCAGCTCCTTCGCGGCCGCGGACAGCGCCGGGTGGGTGCCGGCGTAGTCCCGCGCCCTCGCGGCCTGCGCGTCCACCTGCGCCCGGACCTCCACGACGCGGGCGGGATCCGCCTGGAGCCCGTCGACCATCAGGTCGACCGCCATGTCGGCGTAGCGCTGCGGCGAGGGAGGGACGTCGAGCAGTCCGGCGCGCTCGAGGGACGGCGTCGCGGCGACGGTCCCTCCCAGGAGCACGACGACGAGGACCGCGAACGCGAGGGGCAGGCGGCTCGCGATGCCGGATCGACGCGAGGTCATGCGCCGACCCTGCCGGACGCGCGGCTTCCCCCGCGCCGCCGCTCCCCAGTCCGGGCGGCCCGCCGCTACAGCGCGCCCTGCAGCTCCGAGCCGGCCGGGATCGGCGTGAGCCGCGTGACGACGGCGGGCCCGGTGATGAGGCCGGCGAGCGACGCGCCCATGCGGGCGACGGCCTCGCCCGCGCCGTGCGCGTCGAGGTCCTCGGCGGACGACCACTTCTCGAGCATCACGATGGTGCCGTCGGGGGCGTCGTGGATCGCGTAGACCTCGCAGCCCTCCTCCTCGTGCACCTCGGCGATGCCGCGGGACAGGGCGGCGACGGCCTCGTCGTGCTTGCCCTCGACGGGCGTGAAGACGGCGGTGACGACGACGGGCTGGGACATGGGTGCTCCTCGGTTCGGGGTGGGGCTGTTCGGGGTGGGGTGGTCCGTGCTGGGACGGGACTCGTGCGCGGAATCGCTCACGGCCGCGGGATGTTGCGCAGGTTCGAGCGGGCGAGCTTCACGGCCTCGCCGACGCCGCCGTTCATCACGATCTTCGACATCGAGAGCGCGAAGCCCTTCACCTGCGCGGCCGTGATCTCCGGCGGGATCGACAGCGCCATCGGGTCGGTCACGAGGTCGACGAGCGCGGGCCCGTCGTGGGCGAACGCGGCCTCGAGCGCGCCGCGGATCTCGGCCGGGTCCTCCACGCGCTGGGAGTGGATCCCGAGGGCGGCGGCCACGGCCGCGTAGTCGACCATGGGCACGTCGACGCCGAAGTCGGGGATCCCGTCGACGAGCATCTCGACCTTCACCAGGCCCAGCGTCGAGTTGTTGAACACGACCACCTTCACGGGCAGCTTGTATGCGGCCACGGTCACGAGCTCGCCCAGGAGCATCGACAGCCCGCCGTCGCCCGAGACGGAGACGACCTGGCGCCCCGGGTGCGCGACCTGCGCGCCGATCGCCATCGGCAGCGCGTTCGCCATGGACCCGTGCACGAGCGACCCGAGCATCCGCCTGCGCCCGTTCGGGGTGATGTAGCGCGCGGTCCACACGTTGCACATGCCCGTGTCGCTGAGGAAGACCGCGTCGTCGGCCGCGACCTCGTCGAGGACGCTGGCCGCGTACTCCGGGTGGATGGGCGTCAGCTTCTCGGCCTTGGTCGTGTACGCGCCGACGACCTGATCGACCTTCCTGTCCTGCTCCTTCAGCAGCTTCTCCAGGAAGCGCCGGTCGGTCTTCCGCTCGACGAGAGGCAGCACCGCGCGGATCGTGGAGAGCGCGTCGCCGTGGATCGCGATGTCGACGTCGGTGCGGCGGCCGAGGCGCTCGGGCGCGATGTCGATCTGCGCCGTGCGCACCTCCTTGCCGGGCAGGAACTGGTCGTAGGGGAAGTCGGTGCCGATGAGGATCAGCAGGTCGGCGCCCGAGATGCCGGCGGCCGCGGCGCCGTAGCCGATGAGGCCGGTCATGCCGACGTCGAAGGGGTTGTCCTGCTGGATCACGTCCTTGCCGCGCAGCGAGTGGCCGACGGGCGCGGCGATCCTGTCGGCCAGCTCCATGAGCTCGGCGTGCGCGGATCCCGCGCCCCGGCCCGCGAAGATCGCGACGCTCTCGGCCTCGTCGATGGCGGCGGCGAGCGCGCGCACGTCCTCCTCGGCGGGCACGATCGCGGGGCGCCTGGGCAGCGAGAACGCGGGCGCCTCGCCCTCCGCCTCGAACTCGGCGACGTCGCCCGGCAAGGTGATGACGCTGACGCCGCCGAGCGCGAGCGAGTGCCGCATCGCCTGGTCGACGACGCGCGGCGCCTGCACGGCGGTCGAGATCATCTCCGTGTAGTGCGAGCACTCGACGAAGAGGCGGTCGGGGTGCGTCTCCTGGAAGTAGCCGGAGCCGATCTGGTTCGTGGTGATGTGGCTCGCGATCGCGAGCACGGGCGCGCCCGAGCGGTGCGCGTCGTAGAGGCCGTTGATGAGGTGCAGGTGGCCCGGCCCGCAGGATCCGGCGCAGACCGCGAGCCTGCCCGTGAGCTGCGCCTCGGCGGAGGCGGCGAACGCGCCGGCCTCCTCGTGCCGCACGTGGATCCAGTCGATGCCGCCCTTGCGGCTCCCGCCCGTGCGCCGCACGGCGTCCACGACGGGGTTGAGGCTGTCGCCGACGACCCCGTAGATGCGGCTCACCCCCGCCTCGATGAGCTGGGCGATGAGCTGGTCGGCGACCGTGCGTGCCATGGGGTGTCCTTCCGTCGGTGGATCCAGTCAATACCCGCCGCCTCCGTGCGGCCTCCGCGCGGGCGCCCGGGAATGCGTCCCGCCCTGGCGCGTTGACCCTCAGGTGACCGACACGACGACCGATGCCGCCCGCCCCGACGCCGCCGACCCCGACGCCCTCGCCCGCTACGAGGCCTGGCACCGCGCCCGCCTCGCCGCGGTGACGAGCCCGTTCGGCAGCCTCGCGCTGATCCAGACGACGTGGCTCGAGCCCGGCCAGGAGGTCAGCGACCTCGAGGCGCTCGAGGGCCAGCCCGACACCGTGCAGCTGACGCGCATCGAGCGCACCTCGCTCGACACCGGCGAGCCCGAGCACGGCTACCGGCTGTGGGACTCCGCGAGCCCCAGGAACCGCGCGTTCGAGGACATCGAGGTCTACCCGTACGCACCCGAGTGGATCCTCGAGGGCCGCTTCGAGCGCGTCGACGACGACCGCGTGATCCCCTTCGAGCACATCGCCGACGCCGGCCGCACGCGGGAGCTGCCCGTGCCCGGCGACATCGTCGTCACCATCGAGGGCGAGGAGGTGCGCCTCAGCGCCTTCGCCGACGGCGACCGCCTGCAGCTCGTCTTCGCCGACGCGACCACCGGCCGCGAGAGCTACGCGCCCAGCCGCTTCCTCTTCCTCCCCCGCCCGGACGGCGACGGACCCGTGACCCTCGACTTCACGCGCGCCGTCGTGCCGCCCTGCGGCTTCTCCGACTGGATGAACTGCCCGCTCCCGCCCGCCGGCAACCGCCTGTCGGCCGCCGTCCGCGCGGGCGAGCGCCGCGTCGTCTACCGCGACGAGGCCTGAGGCCCGGTCGCGGCAGGTGCCCCGCGCGCCGATGCCCGGTTGACTGCGATCCATGGCCAGGACGCGCTTCTCCCCGGACCTCGTCGACGCGGTCGTGTTCGACGTCATCGGGACGCTCGTCGACGAGGACGCGACCTGGGCGCGCGTCGCCGCCGACATCGCCGCGGATGCCGGGCTGGCCTCCGCGAAGGACCTCCGCCGCAGGTGGGAGGCGATCCTCCAGGTGCGCATGTCCGCCGTCGTCGCGGGAGATGCCGACTGGCGGCCGCACGCCGAGCTCATGGGCCAGGCGGCAGCCGAGGCGATCGCCGAGCTGGGCGGCGCGCCCACGCCGGATATCCGGGCCCGGGCCGCGCGCTCGGACCGCGAGCACGGCGCGTGGCCGGATGTCCGGGAGGCGACGACCGCGCTCCGTCGGCAGCGGCTCGTCGCGGGCCTCAGCAACGGCGACCTCGCCGCCCTCGCCCGCCTGTCGCACGCGGAGGGGATCGCCTGGGACGCGGTCCTCACGACCGGATCCGTCCGCACCTTCAAGCCCGCGCCGGCCGCGTACCGGCACGCGATCGACGCGCTCGACCTGGATGCGGCGCGGACGCTCTTCGTCGCGGCGCACCCCTGGGACCTGCGCGCCGCCGCCGCGCACGGCTTCCGCACCGTCTACGTCGCCCGGCCAGGCGCCGACCGCCCCGACGCCGGCGACCCGGTCGACCTCGAGGTCGCCGACCTCGGCGAGCTGGTCCGGGCGCTCGCCTGAGCGCCCGGACCCGGCACCGGGCCCGCTAGCCGAGCACCTCGGGCCGCTTCCACTCCGCACCGTGCACGTGCTGGTCGAGGAAGGCGAGGACCGTGCGGTACCAGACCACCGACTGCTGGGGCTTCAGGACCCAGTGGTTCTCGTCCGGGAACACGAGGAACCGGTGCGGCGTCGTGCCGTCGTCGGCCGCGTGGTGCTCGGCGAGCTCCGACCAGAGGCGCAGGCTCTCGCCGATCGGCACGCGGTAGTCGCGGTCGCCGTGGATCACGAGCATGGGCGTCACGATGTCGCGCACCGAGTGGTGCGGCGAGTTCCGGTCGAGACCGCCGGGCGAGAAGATGCTCTGCCAGTACTGCGACGAGTCGGTGGTCGGCCCGAACTGGTCGAGCGCCCACAGGCTCGCGTGGCTCACGATCGCGCGGAAGCGGTCGGTGTGGCCCGCGACCCAGTTGGCCATGTAGCCGCCGAACGAGCCGCCCATCGCGGCCGTGCGCCTCTCGTCGATGTCGGCGCGCGCCTCCACGGCATCCGTGATCGACATGAGGTCGGTGTACGGCGCCTCGCCCCATGCGTCCCAGCCGCGCGCGATGAAGTCGAGGCCGTAGCCGGTGCTGAGCGCGGGATCCGGGAGCAGCACCGCGTAGCCGCGGGCCACCATCACCTGCGGGGTCCAGCGCCAGCTCCACGCGTTCCAGCTGTTGAGCGGGCCGCCGTGGATCCACAGCAGCAGAGGCGCGGGCGCCTCGGCCGACGCGCCCTCCGGCAGCATCAGCCAGCCGCGCACGCGGGCGCCGTCCGCGGCCGTCGTCTCGACCTCGGTCAGGCTGCCGGTGGTGGCGGGGATCGGCGCGGGCGTCGCGAGCCGGGTGACGGACCCGTCGGCGGCCGACACGCGCACGGGGTGCGCGGGCGCCATCCACGAGGAGCGGAGCGCGAGCACGTCGCCCGTCTCGCGGTCGAGGCGCACGTCCGTGTAGGTGTGGTCGTCCGTCGTGAGCTGCGTGACGGAGTCGTCGAGGCCGATGCGGAACACGGGTCCGCGGCCGTCCTGGTCGGCCGTGACGACGAGCGCCTCGGAGTCGACGTCGAACTGCAGCGAGGAGGGCCAGCGGTCCCAGTCGGCGGCGACGCGGCGGGCGTCGGATCCGTCGAGCGCCTGGACCCAGATCTCCTGCTGCGTGGGCGCGGCGGGCGTCGCGCGGTCGGTGCGGATGTAGGCGAGGAGCGCGCCGTCCGGGCTGATGGCGGGCATCTCGAGGTCGACGCCCGGCACGTCGAGGAGCGTGGTGCGCTCGCCGGTCGCGACGTCGATCGTCACGAGCGTCTGGCGGTGGCCACGGCGCTCCTTCACGCCGACCGCGGCGACGAGCGTGCGGCCGTCGGGGCTGAGCGCCGCGGCCGCGTGGTCGAGCGTGCGGCCGGGCCGCGGGGTGAGGTCGCGCGGGCGCGGCAGCGAGGTCGGGTACGGCAGCGCGGTCGCGGCGAGCGCCGACGCGGCGGAGCCGCCGTCCTCGGACTCCGCCTCGGCGGCGAGCGCGGCGGCCGCGTCCGCCGAGGTCGGCTGCGCGGGCTCCTCGACGAGGGCGTCCGCGAGGTCGATCGCGAGGAGGTGCGGCTCGTCCGGGCCGAGGTCGTGGTCCCAGTAGCGCACCGGGTAGCTCTCGTGCAGGACCGCGTTCACCTTGAGGTCGGCGCGCTTCCTCCGGGCCACCGCGTCGGCCTCGAGGGAGCCGGATCCGGGCAGCATCGGCGCCTGCACGACGACGGTGGCCGCGTCGCGCGCGACGGCCGCGATGCCGTCCACGCCGCCCGCGAGCCTCGTGATCGCGCGCGCCTCGCCGCCGGCCGCGGGCAGGATCCACAGCTGGGCGGCCTCTCCCCCGTCGGCGTCGTCGGCGTCGGGGCGGGAGGAGACGAAGAGGAGGTCGCCGTCGGCGGTGAAGGCCGCGCCGCCCTCGCTCTTCGCGGAGCGGGTGAGACGCTGCGGCGCGCCGCCGCCCGCCGCGGGGACGACCCAGAGCGCGTGGCGGTAGCCGGTGCGCGCCGGATCGAGGGTGGTGACGGTGAGCACCGCGCGGCGTCCGTCGGGCGAGAGCACGAGACCGCCGAGGCGCGGGATGGCGATGAGGTCGTCGAGCTCGGAGAAGGGGGTGGGGGTGTCGGGCATGCTCCCACGCTAGCCGGGCCCTCCGGCGCAGGGCTCCCGCGGGATCCTTAGTCCCCTAAGCAGTGTCGGCGCCACGGTAGGATCGACGCCATGGAACGGCGAGCCGGTCGGGTCGGGAGGCCCGCACGCGTGTCACGGCGGCTCATCGCGGAGGCCGCCCTCGACGTCGGCCTCAGCACCCTCACCCTCACCTCCCTGGCGCATCGCCTCGGCGTCGACCACTCGACGCTGTACCGGCACGTCGCGAGCCGGGACGACATCGTCCTCCTCGCCTGCGACACCGCCATCGCCGGCATGGACTGGCCGGTCGTGCCGGACCTCCCCGACGCCGTGCTCACCGCGCCCGACGACGCGTCGTGGCGGACGTACCTCGAGGAGGCCGTCGAGCGCGTGTGGGACATGTACGACCGCCACCCCGGCCTCGCCAGCGCCATCCACCACCTCGACACCGCGCCCGAGCAGGCCGTGCTCCGCTTCACGCGGTCGATCAGCGACCTGACCCGCATGGGCTTCACGGAGGCGGACGCCGTGCTGGTGCTCGACACCGTGCTCGACATCGGCGTCGAGTCCTACGTCGGCTGGGAGCGCGTGCTCGCCGCGGGCGGCCGGGCGGACCGGGTGCCCGTGTCGTCCGCGCCGATCGACGACGCCGAGGTGCCGGCCCCCATGGGACGCGGGCTGCTCGCGCTGGCCGCGGACGGCATCACCGCCGACCGGCCCGCGGACGTGGCCTCCCCGCATGCCTCGCGTCGAGGCGGGCCCGCCCACTCGGCGGGGGCGCCCGACGCGTTGCACGCGCGCGAGGAGGAGGCCCAGCGCGACGCGCTCGGGACCATGGACCGCGTCACCGCGCGCTTCGCCGGCGAGGTGTCGACGGGATCCGCCGCGACGCCCCGGGACTGGTGGCGGCGGAAGCTCGCCGTGATCCTCACGGGCGTGGCCGCCCTGCGCTCCGCCGACCCGAGCGCCCCCGAGGGCTAGCGGCCCGCGGTCTCGGCGGGCGGATCCGCGGAGCCGTCCGCCTCGTCCGCCCCGTCGGCCCGCTCGGCGAGCACGGGCGCGAGCACCGCGCGCACGGCCGCCTCGCCCTCGGCGCCGAGGTGCAGCCGGTCGTCGCTGAGGGTCGGGTCGAGCTCGCCGTCGCCGAACCCCAGGGCCGGCCACAGGTCCACGTAGCGGGCGCGGACGGCGGGCGCGTACTGGCGGATGTGCACGTTGACGACGCGGATCCGCTCGGCGTGCTCGCGCCCCCGCGGCGGCACCGAGAGCACGAGCAGCCGCGCCGCCGGCAGGTCGCGCCGGAGGTGGGCGAGGATCGTCTCGAGCGCGCGGACCGTCGCCTCGGGCCCGAGACGGAGCCGTCCGAGGTCGTGCGTGCCGCAGGAGACGACGACGGTCCCCGGGTCGGCGGCGACGACGTCGGGCAGGAGCGCCAGCACGTCGTCCGTCGTCTGGCCGGGGCGGCCGAGGTCGACGGTCGACGCGGCGTCGTCGCCGTCCGGGCCCGGGACGATGCCGCCCCATCCGCCGTCCTCCGCGAGGCTGTCGCCCAGGAGGACGGTCGTGCGCGTGCGGGGTGCCATGGATCCGCCTCTCGTCGTGCCCATCATGGTCCCCGCGTCCGGGGATGTCATCGGCCCGACCTGCGCGGTCAGGCGCGCGAGCGCCGCGTCAGGCGCCGCCACCAGCGGCGTGGGCGCGGGGCCGCGACGAGCACGGCGACCGCGACGAGCAGCGGCAGGGACAGGATCGTCGCGACGAGCGCGCCCGCCTGGCCGGGACTGAGGTCCATCCCGAGCACGTCGACCGTGACGCGGCTCACGGCGCCGTCCGTGAGGTCGGTGATGCTGCGGCTGCCGGCGGCGTCGACCGGGACGGGCTTCCACTCCTCGGAGGCCGCGGGATCCGGCGTGGCGGCTGCGGCCGGCGTCCGCGGGGTCGCCGGCTCGTCGCCCACGATGGACGCCAGGTCCGCCCGCGCCTCGACGGGCGCGGACACGCTCATCGTCACCGCGGTCGCGAGTCCGGCTGACGCGAGGGCGATGCCCACGAGCGTGAGGACGACGAGGCCGATCCGCGGAGCCCCCGTCCGCCGGCTCACCGTGCGGCCCCCTCGCGGGGACGCTCCGCCTCGCGGCGACGCGTGGCCGCGAGCGCCTTCGCCGTGATGCGGGTGGCCATCGACGTGAAGATCACGCCGTGGAAGGGCAGGATCGAGAACCAGTAGAGCCGGCCGGCGAGGCCGGACGGGAAGAAGATCGCGCGCTGGCGGTAGTCGCTGCCGCCGTCCTCGCGGGGCGTCGAGCTGAGCTCGAGCCAGGCCTCCCCCGGCAGCTTCATCTCGGCGCGCAGCCGCAGGCTGGATCCGCGCTCGATGTGCTCGACGCGCCAGAAGTCCAGCGCGTCCCCGGTCTGCAGGGTGGTGGCGCTGCGCCTCCCGCGACGCAGGCCCACGCCGCCGACGAGCTTGTCCATCCAGCCGCGGGCCGCCCAGGCGACGGGCAGCGAGTACCAGCCGTTGTCGCCGCCGATCGACTCGATCACGGCCCACAGGTCCTCGGGCGCGGCATCCGTGGAGCGCTCCTTGAGGTCGAGGTAGACGGTGTGGCCGGCCCAGTCGGGATCGCTCGGCAGCGGGTCGCTGGGCGCGCCGACCACGGCCGAGTCCTTCCAGCTGGTCTCGACGACGCCGTCGCGCATCTTGCCGAGCGCGAGGCGCACGGACCGGCGGTACCCGGTGAGCCCGCCCTCGGGGTCCGGGATGTACGAGGAGATGTCGTGCTCCCCCATCACGCAGTCGTACTGGAGCGACTCGATGATCGGCACGGCGAGCGTCCGCGGGATGGGCGTGACCACGTTGACCCAGTGGGCGGCGAGCCGGGGCGCGAAGATCGGGATGGAGGCGATGGGCCGCTGCGGGAGTCCCGCCTCGACCGCGTAGCCGTTCATCATCTGGCCGTAGCGGAGCACGTCGGGCCCGCCGATGTCGAAGGTGCGGTTGAGGTCGGCGGGCAGGTCCGCCGCGGCGACGAGGTAGTAGAGGACGTCGCGGATCGCGATGGGCTGGATGAAGTTGCGCACCCATCCGGGCGCGGGCATGAACGGGAGCACCTCGGTGAGGTGGCGGATCATCTCGAACGACGTGGACCCGGATCCGATGACGACGCCCGCCTGCAGCGCGATGGTGGGCACGCCGCTCGCGAGCAGCACGTCGCCCACGGCCTTGCGGCTGGCTAGGTGCTTCGAGAGCTCGTCGGTGTCGGGGTGCAGCCCGCCGAGGTAGACGATGCGGGCGACGCCGGCGGCCTGCGCGGCCTCGGCGACGTGCTCCGCGGAGGCGCGCTCGGAGGCGGCGAAGTCGCCCTTCGCGCCCATGCCGTGCACCAGGTAGTAGAGGACGTCGACGTCGGCGACCGCCGGGCCGAGCGTGGACGCGTCGGAGAGGTCGCCCTGGACGACCTCCACGTCCTCCCGCCACGGCACGTCGGTGAGGCGACGGGGATCCCGCACGAGGACGCGGACCCGCAGGCCGGCCGCGAGGAGGCGGGGCACGAGCCGACCGCCGATGTAGCCCGTCGCTCCGGTCACGAGGGCGAGACGGGAGGCGGGACTCGGCGATGTCATTCCCTCACGCTAGGCAATCAGCCTGGCAAGGGGCTCCCAGGAGCCGGGACGCGCGGTGGGCGACGCCTGCGGGATCAGCCCTCGGCGGACTCGAGCTCGGCGAGGTACCGGCGCCACGTGGCGCCGTGCTCGGCCTCGCACGTGGACCAGTCGACGGGCTGGCCGTGGACGAGGTCCGCCAGCAGGTCGAGGTGCATCCGCCAGCTGGCCTTGAGGACGTTCGCGATGCCCGCCGGGAGCACACCGGAGACCGTGACGACGAGCTCGGTCTGCCGGTCGCGGGGGCCGCCGGGCACCTCCTGGAGCCGGAGGCGGAAGCAGGCCGTGACCTCGCCCTCGTGGACGAACGTGTAGTCGACGGCGCTCCCCTCGTCGAATCGCGTGACGGTGCCGCCGGACGCGGAGGCGAGGCTGCGGTCCGGGACCGTCATCCACTCGAACCAGAAGTCCCCGCCCACCTCCTGCTCGATGGACGCCTCGGCCAGCCAGCCGGAGACCATGTCGGGGTCGGAGACCGCATCCCACACGATGAGGGCGGGCAGGTCGATGATGCGGCGGAACACGAACTGGTAGGGCAGGAGGACGGTGGACTCGCGGGCCTCGGAGAGGACGGCGCCGGGGAGCGAGGGGAAGCGGGCCCGGCTGATCCGCAGGTCGTCGAGGTCGTCGGACGCGGGCATCCCCTCGTCGAGCTCGCGGGAGGCGAGGCGCGCCTCCGCGGCGTCGGCGAAGTCGAGGGCGCCGCCGCGGCGGGCGGATGCGGCCCCCTCGGCGCGCGGGTCGGACCCCTCGCGGGGGGTCTGTCTGGGGGCGTGATCGGGATCCACGTGCCGAGCCTAGGCGCGGACCGCCCGTGCGGCCCGCGAATTCCTCACAGGTGTGAGGGCCCGGATGACGGGCCGCGCCTCGGCGGCGCGGCGCCCCGGCCGTATCCTGGACGCCGGCCCCCGGCGGATCCGGGGCCGGGACAGGACGAAGATGCCTCGCTCGCTCGCGCTCGCCGTCGACTTCGGAGGCACCAAGGTGGAGTCGGCGCTCGTGGACGACGCGGGCCGCGTGCTCGAGGGCAGCCGGTTCCGCGCGCCCACCGGGCCGGAGCGATCCGCCGACGAGCTGCTCGACGCCGTGCTCGGCGTCGCGCGCCGGGCCCTGGCCGCGCTCCCCGACGACGCCCTGCTCGTCGGCACCGGCCTCGCCGCCGCCGGCCCGGTCGACGTGCGGCGCGGCCTCGTGTCGCCCCTCAACGTCGCCGCCTGGCGCCACTACCCGCTCCGCGACCGCGTCGCCGAGCTCACGCCCGACGTGCCGACCACCCTGCAGATGGACGGCCTCGCGATCACCCTCGCCGAGCACTGGGTCGGCGCGGGACGCGGCCACGACCACGTGATGGGCATGATCGTCTCCACGGGGATCGGCGGCGGGCTCGTGCTCGGCGGCCGGACCGCCGCGGGATCCACGGGCAACGCCGGCCACATCGGCCACGTCGAGGTCGCCGGCTTCGACGACCCCTGCACGTGCGGCGGGCAGGGTTGCGTCGAGGCGATCGCGTCGGGGCCGAGGAGCGTCGCGTGGGCGCGCGCGCAGGGGTGGACGGGATCCACCGGCGAGGACCTCGCGGCGGGCTACCGCGCGGGCGACGAGCTCGCGGTGCGGGCGGTGCGGCGCGCGGGCCTCGCGATCGGCCGGGCCATCGCGTCCGCGAGCTCGCTCGTGGACCTCGACGTCGTCGCGATCGGCGGCGGGTTCAGCCGCGTCACGCCCGACCTCTTCGACATGATCCGCGAGCCCATCGCGCTCCGGGAGCAGTTCGGCTTCGTCACGAAGACGCGCGTGGTGCCGTCCGGCCTCTCGGAGGACGGCCCGATCATCGGCGCGGGCGCGCTCGTGCACCGCCGGGAGATGGTCCCCAGCTTCTGACGGCGGTCGCCGGGCGGGTCCCCCGGACCCTCCCGTCGACCGCCGTCGCGCTCCCCCGCTAGGAGAGCTCGGCGTAGAGCGGGCTCGTGTAGAACCAGAGGTCCTCCCACGGGTCCGCGTCGCCCAGCACGTCGATGGCGGGGCCCGCCGGATCGATCGCCGCGCCGAGGAAGCCGGGCTGCTGCCGCTTGCCGTCGGTGCCGCGCAGGCGCACGTAGAAGCGGTCGCCGGGCGGGGTGATCTCGAGCGACAGGCGGTAGCCGCCGGGGATCGCGGCGAGCTGCGCGACCGGGAGCTGCGCGACGACGCGGGTGGCGGGCGCGGTCATCGCGTCGCGGTCGGCCGCGGGGCCGTCGATCCGGCCGACGATCACGTCGACGCGCGCGAGCTCCGGCACGAAGCCCGCGCGGTTCGGGCGCGAGGCCGTCATGATGTCCGCCGTCACCGTCACCCTGCGGTCGCGCTTGCCGATGAGCGTGCCGCCCAGCGGGATCGTGCGGCCGCGCTCGAGGACCAGGCGCGCGTCGATGGAGTCGACGAGCCCGCCGTGGTCGACCCACACGCGGCCGGCGCGGATCGCGTCGAGCACCGAGGTGTGGTCCTGGCGGACCGCGCCCACGTGGGTGCGGCTGTAGTGGCCGGGCCAGAAGTCGTTCTCGTCGGTGTCGACGCCGCCGCGGTAGACGGGATCCACCATGCGGCCGTCGCGCTCGTAGTCGCTGCCCGGGCCGACCTCGGTGGTGTCGAGGTAGACGTTGTGGCTGTCGCTCGTGGCCGTGACGATGAAGTGGCGGCCCTCGGCGAGCATGGAGTCCCAGACGCCGCCGACGGTCGCGGTGACCCAGTCGAAGCCGCCCCAGGTGCGGTACGACTCGGCCGGGTAGCCGGGGAAGGAGTACTTGCCGGGGGTGTTTCCGTAGAGGCCGCGCCCGCCGGCCGTGCTGTGCGGGGACGGCAGGCCGCCCGCCTGGTGGCCGGGCGCGCCCTCCATGCCGAGGACCACGCGCGGGCCGGCGTCCTGCCACGCGCGCAGCTCGTGCGGCGAGTCGATGCCCTGGCGCGACGGGTGGTTGGGGAGCATCACGGCGTCCTTGACGCGGCGCGAGGCGACGGCCTGGTCGAGGAAGCGGATCCCCTCGATGGCGAGCGCCTCGTTGGCCGGGGTGCCGTCGCGCGTGCCCTTCACGCGCGCGTCCCAGCGCTCCTCGATCTCCGTGAGGACGCCGATCGCGTCGCCCTGCGGGTGCACGAACACGGTCGCGTGCTCGGCGCCGGGGATGTTCCACTCGAGGCCGTGGAAGATCACGATCTCGGAGCCGAACTCCTTCCGCGCCTCCTCGATGAACGGGACGATCTGGTCGACGCTGCCCTTGGTCGCGTGCGCCGTGTTGCCGTGGTCGGTGAGCACGATCCACTGCACGCCGTTCGCGACGGCCTGGCGGATGTGGTCGCGGACGCGGTACTTGCCGTCGTTGCTGAAGAGGGTGTGGACGTGGTGGTCGCCCTCGAGCCAGAGGTAGCCGCCGACCTTGGCGGGCGCGCCGGCCGCGCGGGCGGCGGGGGTGGATCCGAGCGCGGCGATGGCCGCGCCGGCGCCGACCGCCGCCCCTCCCTGGAGCAGGCCCCTGCGGCTCACCGTCGTGCGTGCGTCGTTCGTCATCCGTGTCCTCCGTGTCGCTGTGCGGGTGCATTTCGCAGCCTGCCGAATAGACACGACGGGAGGTGGACGCCCGATGGACGCGGGGCGGTCGCGCGATGAACGGGGCGGGTGCGCGCGGCCGTCCGCGGCCGTCCGCGCGAGCGACGGTCAGCGGTCGCGCGCGGCCTCGCGGGTCGTCCGGTCCCAGGTGTCCTCGAGCATGCGCGGCTTCGCGAGGTAGAAGCCCGACGCGGACGCGACGGCGACCATGGCGAACAGCATCAGCAAGGGCGCGGTCCAGCCGCCGGTGAGCTCGTGCAGGACGCCGAACAGCAGCGGCCCGATCGCGCCGATCGAGTAGCCGATGCCCTGCACGAAGCCGCTGAGCGCGACCACTCCCCCGTGCGTGCGGGTGCGCAGGTTGATGAGCACGAAGACGAGCGGGAACAGCAGCGGCCCGAGCCCGGCGGCGGCCACCCAGACGAGCGGCGCCGCGCCGGGCGCGACCAGCAGGCCGACGTAGCCGACGACGAAGAAGAGGACGCCGAGCTGGATCAGGATCCCGACGTTGCGCATGCGCGCGGCGAGGATCGGCATGACGATCGCCGTCGGCAGGCCCATGAACCCGAACACCGCGAGGAGCACGCCGGACTCCACGGCCGTCTGCCCGGCGGTGTCCTGGAGGAGGGCGGGCAGCCACGCGAACATCGCGTACGCGTTGAACGACGAGGCGGCCTGGATCCCGACGAGGGCCCACGCGACCGGGGACCGGAACACGCGCCCGGTGATCGCGGCGGGCGCCTCCTCCACCTGGTCGAGCGCCGCCGCGGCCGCGCGCTCGCGGCGGGTGTCGCGGCGGTGGTTCACGAGCAGCGCCACCCAGGGCACGAGCGCGACGACGGCGACCGCGGCCCACGCGCCGATCGCGACGCGCCAGCCCGCGCTGTCCGCGAGCGGCGCGGCGACGAGCGAGGGCACGCCCGTGCTGATCGACAGCATCACGGTGGTGAGCGAGGTGAGCGGCCCGATCCGGCCGGGGAAGTACTTCTTCACGAGCGGCGGCAGCAGCACGTTGCCGAGGCCCATGCCCGCGAGCGACAGGACCGTGCCCGCGCCGAAGACGACGACCGCGTCGGATCCGGCGCGCAGCAGGTGCCCGACGACCATGGCGACGAGGCCCACGACGACCGTGAGCTCGAGGCCGAGACGGCGGGAGATCGCGGGCGCGAGCAGGCCGAACAGCGCGAAGCAGACGGGCGGGAGGGCGCCGAGCACGCCGATCGAGACGCTGTCGAGCCACACGTCGCGGCCGATCTCGTCCACGATCGGCGAGAAGACGGCGACGGCGGTGCGGAGGTTCAGGGCCACCAGCACGATGCCGACCAGGGCGAGGAGCGCGCCCGCACGGGGAGCTGCGGGAGTCGTCGTCACCACCAGATTCTACGGCGGCCGGAATAGGCTCTCGGCCATGAGCGAGATCTCCCGGCACCTGCCCCTCAGCCAGCGCCCGTCCGAGCCCGAGGCCAAGGTCACCGGGGTCTGGAGCGCCGAGATCGCGGACGTGCTCGACCGCACCGCCGACCTCCTCGCGTCGCTCGACGCCGACGGCTGGCAGGCGGCCAGCATGTGCGACGGCTGGACCGTGCGCGACGTCGCCGGGCACATCGTGTGGCGGGTCGGCGCGAGCAACGCCGCCATGGTGCGCACGGCCGTGGGATCCCTGCGCCGCCGCCCCCACCTCAACCCGATGCACGCGATGGACGACCTCAGCGCCGACGAGGCCGCACGCTCCCCCGAGGAGCTCGTCGCCCGGATCCGCGCCATCGCCGCCGAGAAGCGCGCCGGGAAGGGCCGCAAGCGCCTGCCCGAGCTGCTCGAGGTGGTCGTGCACGCCTTCGACATCGCGCACGCGCTCAAGGTCGACCTGGAGCTCGACCACCGCTCCACCGGTGCCGTCGCCGTGGCGCGCGCCGCCATCGCGCCCGCGCAGGTCCGCGGCGTGCTCCGGGCCCGCACGCTGCGCGCGTCGGACGCCGGGTGGAGCGTCGGCCACGGCCCCGCGATCGACGCCACCGCCTCGACGCTGATCATGTACCTCTTCGGCCGCACGCCCCGCCCCGAGGGCGACCAGGCGCAGACCGAGGGCGACGCCTAGGTCCCGAGCACGGCCCGGGTGCGGATAACGTCGTCCGTCATCTGGGCGATGAGCGGGTCGCGGCCCTCGTAGGCGACCATGCCGCGGATCCGCGCGACGAACACGACCTCCACCTCGTGGTCGTAGAGGTCGAGCGTCTCGTCGAGCACGAAGGCCTCGACGACGCGCGGCCGGACGCCCGCGAACGTGGGGTTGGTGCCGACGGAGACGGCGGACGGGTAGGTGCGGTCGCCGTCGCGGAGCCAGCCCGCGTAGACGCCGTCGGCGGGGATGAGGCCCTCGGCCTCGGGCGACAGGTTCGCCGTGGGGAAGCCGAGCTCGCGACCGCGCTTCTCCCCGTGCACGACGAGGCCGCGGACGGCGGGCGCGCGGCCGAGGAGCTCCGCGGCCGCCTCGACGTCCCCGCGGTCCATGAGGTCGCGGATCCACGTGGACGAGACCTTGCGGCTGCCGTCGGGCATCACGTCGCCGACGACGACCGTGCGGAAGCCGTGGGCCTCGCCGAGGCGCGTGAGCGTGGCCGCGTCGCCCGCGCCCTGCGCGCCGAAGCGGAAGTCCTCGCCCACGAGCACGACGCGCGCGCGGAGGGCGTCGACGAGCACCGCGCGCACGAACTCCTCGGGGCTCAGCCGCTGGAGGCGCTCGTCGAACGGGAGCATGAGGGTCGCGTCGACGCCGAGCTCGGCGAGCAGCTCGATCTTCTGCCGGTTGCTCACGAGGCTCTGCGGCCGTGCGGCGGGCGCCAGGAGCGCGGCGGGGTGGCGGTCGAAGGTGACGACGGCGGAGGACAGCGACTCCTCCGCGGCGATGCCGAGGAGGCGCCGGATCACCGCGCGGTGCCCCGCGTGGACCCCGTCGAACTTGCCGATGGTGACGGCGCTCGGGCCGAAGCCCGCCGGCACCTCGGCCGGATCGTGGACGACGAGCACGGTCAGCGGGCCCCGCGCACGGGGCGCTCGTCGACGGCGCTCACGCGCGAGCGGCCGCCGCGGCGCAGCCACAGGAGGCCGAGCACCGGGAGCACCAGCGGGATGAACACGTAGCCGTAGCCGTAGACCGACCACACGCTGTCGTGCGGGAAGAGCTGGGAGTCGACGAGGCTCAGCGTGCCGACCACGAGCACGCCCACGAGCTCGAACGCGATGGTGGCGAACGCGATGCGGTACCAGCGGCGCGCGGCCTCGGGCGTGCGGGCGGGCGCCACGAGCGCGACCGTGGCGACGATGTAGACGACGGCGGCGAGCGCGGAGAGCGCGTACGCGACCGGCGCCTCGTCGAACTTGGTGAGGATCTGCGTGACCGAGCGGCCCGTCGCGGCGAGGGCCAGCAGCCCGTAGAAGAAGACCAGGACGCGTCCGAGACCGGTCATGCGCGAGGTGCGGGAGTCAGTCATGGCACCTGCGATTATCCCCTACCCGAGGGAGAGGCGGTCACGCGGACTGGACGTTCCAGATGACGTCCATCCGGTAGACCATGATCGCGATGGCCAGGCACGACGCGCCCAGGATGATCGTGCTCCAGCGGGTGCGCTCGACGAGGGCCCAGAAGACCGCGAGCGGCGGGATCACGAGCCCGCTCAGCAGGTACGCGTAGTACTCGACGAGGTTGCCGGACGGCGGGTTGCCGACCGCGGGCGCGACGATCGCGACCACGAGCTGGACCACGAGCAGCACCTCGACGAGCGCGGTCGGGAGCACCGTGAGGTCGCTCGGCTTCCGCCCGATCGCGCCGACGACGAGGCACAGCACGCCCGCGACCACGGCGACGGCGATCTGCGTGACCGTGAGCCAGCCGATCACGAGGCGCCCGCCTCGTCGGCCGGGAAGTTGACGAGGGAGGTGCCCGTGCGCCCGCGGAAGCCGACCAGGCCCACGAGCCGGCCGTCGGGTGCGACGGCGGCGAGCGGATCCTCGGTGGGCGCCTCGTCGGGCGTCGTCAGCCTCTTGCCGTGCCCGAGGTCGACGGCCTCCTGCTCGGTGAGGTGCAGCACCTCGAAGAGGCGGGCGGCGGCGTCGGCCGGCGGCACGAGCCGGTCGGCGACCACGAGGTCGTCGATCGCCACGGCGTCGTCGACGTGGAACGGGCCGACGCGCGTGCGGCGGAGCGCCGTGAGGTGGCCGCCGACGCCGAGCGCGCGGCCGAGGTCCCGCGCGAGGGCCCGCACGTAGGTGCCCGACGAGCACGTGATCCGCACGGAGAGGTCGAGCTGGGCGCCGTCCTCCTCGCCCTCCTCCGCCTCCACGGCGTCGAAGCGGAGCACGTCGAAGGCCGAGACGGTGACCTCGCGCGCGGCGAGCTCGACCTCCTCGCCGGCGCGGACGCGGGCGTACGCGCGCTTGCCGTCGACCTTGATGGCGCTGACGGCGCTCGGCACCTGCGAGATGGTGCCGCGGAGGTCCGCGATGGCGCGTTCCACGTCGGCGACGGCGAGGTCGCGGATCCGCCCGGGCTCGGCGCGCGAGACGACCTCGCCCTCTCGGTCGTCCGTGGTGGTGGCGCGGCCGAGGCGGATCGTCGCGAGGTACTCCTTGTCGAGGCCGACGAGGTAGGTGAGCAGGCGCGTCGAGCTGTTGACGCCGAGGATCATGAGGCCCGTCGCCATCGGGTCGAGCGTGCCCGCGTGCCCGACCTTGCGGGTGCCGGCGAGGCGGCGCGTGCGGGCGACGAGGTCGTGGCTGGTCCACTCCCCGCGCTTGTCGATGAGGAGCAGGCCGCTCGCGGTGGAGGGCGCGGCGCGGGGGGTCGGGGTATCCATGGCCCCACCATCATGCCGTGCCCCGGCCGCCGCCCGGCTCGCTCGGAGCCGCCCGGCCTAGGATCGGGAGCGTCGGAGGAGGACGCGTGCGGATCGGTGTCTTGGGGGCGGGCGCCGTCGGCGGCACCATCGCGGCGCTGCTCGATCGCAGCGGCCACCAGGTCGACGTCACCGCCCGCGGGCCGCACCTCCGCGCGATCCAGGACTCGGGCCTCCGCCTCGCCGGCGGCTGGGGCGACCACGTCGCGCGCGTCGCCGCGGCCGAGCGCCTGGGCCGCCCGCCCGAGGTCGCGATCGTCGCCACCAAGATCGCCGACGCCCGCGACGCCATGACGGAGAACGCCGGCTGGCTCCGCGGGATCCCCGTGCTCGTCGTGCAGAACGGGCTCTCCGCGCTCACGATGGGGGCCGAGTCCCTGCCGCGCTCCCAGGTCGTGGGCGGGCTGGCGCTCGCAGCCGTGTCGCTCACCGAGCCCGGGCTGGTCACCGTCACGGGGCCCGCCGGCGTGCACGTCGGCAGCGCGGACGGACCGGACGGGCCCGGGGTGGCGCTCGTGCGCGAGCTGCTGGATCCCGTCATGCCCGTCTCGGTCGCCGACGACTTCCGCGGGGCCCAGTGGACCAAGCTCGTCGTCAACGGCATCAACGCCGTGCCCGCCATCACCGGCCTCAGCGTGCAGGCGACCATCGCCGATCCCGCCATGCGGCGCATCGTCACGCGCGCCATGCAGGAGACCGTGCGCACGGGCCTCGCCCGCGGCATCGTCTTCGGCCGGCTCAGCGGGCTCACCCACCGCCGGCTGCGCGTGTTCGCGTCGCTGCCCCTCGGCCTCGCCGAGCGCATGCCCGTGTCGCTGGCCCGCGCCATGGGCCAGGTGCCGAACCCGGGCTCGACGCTGCAGAGCATCCGCCGCGACCGGCTCACCGAGGTCGACCACCTGAACGGGGCCGTCGCGGCCCTCGCGCCCGGCGCCGGTCAGGACGCGCGCGTCAACGCCGCGCTGGTGCAGCTCGTGCACGGGGTGGAGGCGAGCGGACGGCACCTGTCCCCCGCGGAGCTCGCGCGGCTGATCCCGCGCTGACGCGCGCGCCCTCGGCGTCTCGACGCGGCGGACCTCAGCAGCTGTCGGCGAAGACGCGGCGCGGGAGGTCCGGGTCGGTGACGTCGACGATCATGGTCGCCGCGCGTCGCGGGTTCACCTGGCGGATGTAGCGCGCGTGCGCCTCCTGCGCGGCCGAGCCGGCGTCGCCGCCGGAGGTCGCGAGCGGCTCGTCCGGCAGCAGCAGGTAGACGACCGCGTTCCAGAGCCCGCGCAGCTCGGGCGTCTGGAGGGCGTCCCCGGCGACGACCAGCACGGCGTCGCCCGGGGCGTCGACGACGGGATCCGCGTCCGGGCGCAGCGCGACGGGCGTGCCGGGCTTCCGGAAGGGGCGCACGAGCCGGTCGCGGAGCGCGTCCGCATCGACGGATCCCGCGTCCCCGTCGGTCGCGAAGTCGGCGGCCGCCGCGACGTAGGCGCCCCGGCCGCCCGCGCGCAGCACGTCGGCCAGGTCCCGGGCGAAGGCGACGGGATCGGCGAGCGGCCCGCCGTCGACCGCGAGGAAGGCGCGGCCTCGGCCGTAGTTGTGCAGGAACTCGTCGGCGAGCGAGGACAGGACCTCGGCGCGGGAGGCGCGGTACAGGGGCATGCGCCGAGCCTAGGCTCCTCGTCTCGTACGCTGGCCGGATGCCGGAGACCGCCCTCGCCCGAGACGTCAACGCGTGGTTCCGGGAGAACGCGCGCGACCTGCCGTGGCGCCGGGAGGGCTTCGGGTCCTGGGGCATCCTCGTCAGCGAGTTCATGCTGCAGCAGACGCCCGTGGTGCGGGTGATCCCGCGGCTCGAGGAGTGGCTCGCCCGGTGGCCCGTGCCCGCGGCGCTGGCGTCCACGCCCGCGAGCGAGGCCGTCCGCGCCTGGGGCCGGCTGGGCTACCCGCGGCGGGCGCTGAACCTGCACGCGTGCGCCGTCGCGATCGTCGAGCGGCACGGCGGCGAGGTGCCGGAGGACGTGGACGCCCTCCTCGACCTCCCCGGCATCGGCCCGTACACGGCGCGCGCGGTCGCGGCGTTCGCGTTCGGGCACCGGCACCCGGTCGTCGACGTCAACGTGCGCCGCGTGCTCGCGCGCGCGGTCGCGGGCCAGGGCGATCCCGGGCCCGCGCGCACCAAGGTCGACCTCGCCGCGATGGAGGCGCAGCTGCCCGCCGACGTCGCCGAGGCGCGCGTCTTCAACGCGGGGACGATGGAGCTGGGCGCCGTGATCTGCACGGCCCGCTCCCCGCGCTGCGACGACTGCCCGATCCGCGACCTGTGCGCGTGGCGCGCCGCCGGCTACCCGGCCTACGACGGGCCGGCGCGCGTGACGCAGAAGCGCTACGAGGGATCCGACCGGCAGGTGCGCGGCCTCCTGCTGGCCGAGCTGCGGTCGAGCCACTCCCCCGTGACCGCGGCCGACCTCGCGACCGCGTGGCCGGAGCCCGTGCAGCGCGAGCGCGCGCTCGGCGGGCTCATCGCCGACGGGCTCGCGGTGCGCCAGCCCGACGGGACCTACGCCCTGCCGAGCTGACGCGCGCCGGCCGGCACGCCGCAGCGCGCCGGCCGACCAGGTGGATCAGTGCGCGGGCTCGTACCCGGGCGCCGTGCGGTCGACGTCGTCGCCGTCCTCGTCCTCGTCCTCGTCCTCGTCGTCGTCGAGGTCCTCATCCTCGTCCTCGTCGTCCGCGATCACGCGCGGCTTGACGTACGGGTCCTCGTCGCCCGCGTACACGGCGGCCTGGGCCTGCGTGTGCACGTCGGCGTCGCGGCGGCGCGCCTCCTCGAGGAGGGCGTCGATGGCGGCCGCGTTCTCCGGCACGCCGTCGAGGATGAACTCGAGCGACGGCGTGAGGCGCGCGGTGATGTTCTTGCCGACCTCGCTGCGGAGCATGCCGGTGGCGGACTTGAGGGCGGCGGCCGTGTCGGCGCGCTCCTCGTCGGTGCCGTAGACCGTGTAGAAGATGCTGGCGTGCTGCAGGTCGCCCGTGACGCGCACGTCGGTGACGGTCACGAAGCCGAGGCGCGGGTCCTTGATCCCCCGGTCGAGCTTGCGCGCGACGATCTCCTTGATGCGGTCGGCCATCTTCCGGGCCCTCGCGTGATCGACCATGGTCGACGTCCTTCCGTGACGGATGCGGCCGGGCGGGACCCGGCGTCGTGCTGGCGCCCCGCGGGTGGCGGGACGGGGAGGGCCCCGCTCCCCGGGTGGGGAGCGGGGCCCGGATCGGCCGGGGTCAGCCCCGCGGCTTCTCCTTCATCTCGATCGTCTCGATCTCGTCGCCGATCTGGATGTCGTTGAACTTGCCGAGGCCGATGCCGGCCTCGTAGTCCGTGCGGACCTCGGACACGTCGTCCTTGAACCGGCGCAGCGACTCGATGGCCAGGTTGTCGCCCACCACCACGCCGTCGCGGATGACCCGCGCCTTGGCGTTCCTGGTGATGGTGCCCGAGCGGACGATGACACCCGCGATGTTGCCGAACTTGGAGGAGCGGAACACCTCGCGGATCTCGGCGACGCCGGACTGGACCTCCTCGTACTCGGGCTTGAGCATGCCCGTGAGGCTCGACTCGATCTCCTCGAGCGCCGAGTAGATGACGCTGTAGAAGCGGATGTCGACGCCCTCGCGCGCCGCGCGGGCGCGGGCCTTCGGGTCGGGGCGGACGTTGAACCCGATGATGATCGCGTTGTCGATCGTCGCCAGGTTGACGTCGCTCTCGGTGACCGCTCCGACGCCGCGGTGGATGATCCGCAGCTGCACGGAGTCGTCCACCTCGATCTTCATGAGCGACTCCTCCAGCGCCTCGACGGCACCGGACACGTCGCCCTTGATGATGAGGTTGAGCGACTCGACCTTGCCCTCCTCCAGCGCACGCGTGAAGTCCTCGAGGCTGATGCGCTTGCGGGCCTTGGCCAGCTGGGCGTTGCGCTCGACGGCCTCGCGCTTCTCGGCGATCTGACGGGCGGTGCGATCCTCCTCGGTGACGAGGAAGGTGTCGCCCGCGCCGGGGACCGACGAGAGGCCCTGGACCTGGACGGGACGCGAGGGGTAGGCCTCGGTGACGGCGTCGCCGTTCTCGTCCATCATCGCCCGGACGCGGCCGTAGGCCGTGCCCGCCACGATGGCGTCGCCCACGCGGAGCGTGCCCGACTGGATGAGCACGGTCGCGACCGCGCCGCGGCCCTTGTCGAGGCGGGCCTCGATGGCCACGCCGCGCGCGTCCTTGTTCGGGTTGCTGCGCAGGTCGAGCCCGGCGTCGGCCGTGAGCAGGACGGCCTCGAGGAGGGCGTCCACGCCCTTGCCGGTGAGCGCGGACACGTCGACGAACATGACGTCTCCGCCGTACTCCTCGGCGACCAGGCCGTACTCGGTGAGCTGCTGGCGCACCTTGGCGGGGTTGGCCCCCTCCTTGTCGACCTTGTTGACCGCGACCACGATCGGCACGTTCGCCGCCTGGGCGTGGTTCAGGGCCTCCACCGTCTGCGGCATGATGCCGTCGTCGGCCGCGACCACGAGGATCGCGATGTCGGTGACCTGCGCACCACGGGCGCGCATGGCGGTGAACGCCTCGTGACCCGGGGTGTCGATGAAGGTGATGGCGCGCTCGTAGCCCTCGTGCGGCGCCCAGACCTGGTACGCGCCGATGTGCTGCGTGATGCCGCCCGCTTCGCCCTCGATGACGTTGGCGTTGCGGATGGCGTCGAGCAGGCGCGTCTTGCCGTGGTCGACGTGGCCCATGACGGTGACGACGGGCGGCCGGATCTCCAGCACGTCGTCGTCCTCGTCCTCGAGCTCCTGGTCGAGGTCGATGTCGAAGCCCTCGAGCAGCTCGCGGTCCTCGTCCTCCGGGGAGACGACCTGGATCTTGTAGCCGAGCTCCGTGCCGAGCACCTCGAAGGTGGCCTCGTCGAGCGACTCGGTCGCCGTGGCCATCTCACCGAGGTGGAACAGCACGGTCACCAGGTTGCCGGGGCTCGCGTCGATCTTGTCGGCGAAGTCCGAGATGGACGCGCCGCGACGCAGGCGGACGACCGTGTTGCCGTCGCCGCGGGGGACGCTGACGCCACCCAGCGACGGGGCCTCGCGCAGCTCGAACTCGGCCCTCTTCGTCCGCTTCGACTTGCGCGACTTGCTCTTTCCGCCGCCGCGCCCGAAGGCACCCGCGGTGCCGCCGCCGGGGCCGCGACCACGGCCGCCGCCACCGGGACGACCGGCGAAGCCGCCGGCCGGACGCTGGAAGCCGCCGGCGGCGGGGGCGCCGGGGCGTCCCGCTCCGCCGGGTGCGCCGCCGGGACGACCCGCACCCGCGGGACGCTGGCCGAAGCCGCCGGGACGGGCGCCCTGGCCGGGGCCGCCGGGACGCGGGGCGCCGGGGCGGGGGATCCGGGACGGGGAGCGGCCGGACGGGGGCCTGCGGCTCCCGCGGCGGGGCGCTGGCCCATGCCCTGGTTGCTCGCGAACGGGTTGTTGCCCGGGCGGGGCTTGGTGCCCATGCCCTGGTTGCTCGCGAAGGGGTTGTTGCCGGGGCGCGGGGCCGCCGGACGCGGGATCCCGGGACGCGGGATGCCGTTGGAGGGCGCGGGCGCGCTGCCGGCGTCCGGGCGCGGGGCGCTCGGGGTCGCGGCGGCGGGAGCCTCGGGGGTCGCGGTCGTGGCCGACTTCTCGGCCTGGGCCTTCTCCTCCGCGGCGGCCTTGCGGCTCGCCTCGGCCTGGGCCTGGCGCTCCGCGACGGTCAGCGGCTTCGCCGGGACCGGCACCTCGGACGCCTCGGGCGCCGGGGCCTCGGGAGCGGCGGTCGGCTGCGGGCCGGGGGTGGGACGGCCGCCGGGCTTGGGGGCCGACGAGCGGCTCCCGGGGCGCGGGGCGGACGACGGCGTCGCGGCGGGCGCCGCGGCCTGGCCGGTGACGCCGGCTGCCTCGAGCGCCGCCTTGAGCTTGCGGGCCACGGGGGGCTCGATGCTCGACGACGGTCCCTTGACGAACTCGCCCATCTCCTTGAGCTTGGCGAGTGCGGTCTTGCTGTCGACGCCGATCTCGGCGGCGATCTCGTGTACGCGTGGTTTTGCCACTGTTCTCCTGTCTGGGGGTCCTCTCCCAGGCAGGAGGGGACCGCTAGTGCTGGACGGATCTCATTTCGAGCCGCTCATTAGTTGTCCATGTGCCGTTCAGCCTGTTCTCTCGGATGCTCGCGCGCTCGGCTGGGCCGCGAGCCGCTCTCGTAGTCCCCCAAGAGCTGCGGGGTCGAGCGCCGCGTCGCTCCGCAGGGCCCGCCCGAAGGCACGCCGCGCGATCGCTCTGTCGATGCACTCGATGGTCGGATGGATCCACGCGCCCCTGCCGGCCATCACCGCGCGCTCGTCGAGGACGAGGGAGCGGGTGGGGGGATCGGCGACGATCCGCTGGAGAGCGGACCTCGGGGCACGCCGACGACAGCCGACGCACGTTCTTACCGGATCCATACTACCCCCTCCCTCCGGCGGCGGCGAGGCTCGGGTCCCGTCGGACGGCGCTCAGTCGTCGCCCTCGAGGATCGAGTCGGGCTGGATGTCGATCTTCGCGCCCGTGAGCTTGGCGGCGAGCCGGGCGTTCTGGCCCTCCTTGCCGATCGCGAGCGACAGCTGGTAGTCGGGCACGAGCGCGCGCACGGCCTTGGTCGCCTGGTCGATGACGAACGAGCTCGTGACCCGGGCGGGCGAGAGCGCGTTGCCGACGAACACGGGCAGCGACTCGGAGTAGTCGACGATGTCGATCTTCTCCTCGTTGAGCTCGGCCGTGACCGCGCGGACGCGCTGCCCCAGCTCGCCGATGCAGGCGCCCTTGGCGTTGATGCCGGGCTCGGTCGCGCGCACCGCGATCTTGGTGCGGTGGCCGGCCTCGCGGGCCAGCGACACGATCTCCACCAGGCCCTGGGCGATCTCCGGCACCTCGAGCGCGAACAGCTTGCGGACGAGCGAGGGGTGCGTGCGCGAGACCGTGATCTGCGGGCCCTTCGCGCCGCGGGAGACGCTCGTGACGTAGACGCGCAGGCGCGAGCCGTGCACGTACCTCTCGCCGGGCACCTGCTCCTCGGGCGGCAGGATCGCCTCGATGGTGCCGAGGTCGACGTGGATCATGCGGGGGTTCGGGCCCTGCTGGATGACGCCCGCGACGATGTCGCCCTCGCGGCCCTTGAACTCGCCGAGGATGCGGTCGTCGCCGATGTCGCGCAGGCGCTGGTTGATGACCTGCTTGGCGGCGAAGGCGGCGATGCGGCCGAAGTCGCTCGGGCTGTCCTCGGCCTCGCCGATGACGAGGCCGTCCTCGTCGAGCTCGGGGACGTGGACGGAGACGTGCCCGGACTTGCGGTCCAGGTGCACGCGGGCGGGCGGCACGCCGTCGGCGACGGGCTTGGCGTCGGCCTGGTCGGTGTGCTTGAGGTAGGCGGTGAGGATGGCCTGCTCGATGATCGAGACGAGCTCCTCGAACGGGATCTCGCGCTCGCGCTCCATCATGCGCAGGACGCTGAGGTCGATGTCCATGGGCGACTCCTCTATTCGGTTGGAAACACTCGAGGCTACCCGACCGGGAGGGGTCGGGCAGCCTCGAGCGGGGGCGCGGTGCGGATCAGCGGTCGGCGGTGAGGGCGCCCACGACGTCGGCGAGCGCGACGGGCGTGCGCTCGTCCGTGCGACGGTCCCAGAGCTCGGCCATGCCGTCGGCGGCGCCACGGCCGACGATGACGATGGTCGGCACGCCGATCAGCTCGGCGTCGCCGAACTTCACGCCGGGCGACACCTTGGGGCGGTCGTCGAAGAGCACGTCGAGGCCGGCGGCGTCGAGCGCGTCGACGAGCTCCTCGCTCGCGGTGCGCACCCCCTCGTCCTTGCCGGTCATGACGACGTGCACGTCGAACGGGCTGATGGACGCGGGCCAGAGGAGGCCGCGGCCGTCCTGCGTGGCCTCGGCGACCAGCGCGAGGTTGCGCGTGATGCCGATGCCGTAGGAGCCCATGGTGACCGTGACGAGCTTGCCGTTCTCGTCGAGCACCTTGAGGCCGAGCGCCTCCGCGTACTTGCGGCCGAGCTCGAAGACGTGGCCGATCTCGGTGCCGCGCGCGGTGCTGATGGGGCCGGACCCGTCGGGGGCCGGGTCGCCGTCGCGCACGTCCGCCGCCTCGACCACGCCGTCGGGCGTGAAGTCGCGGCCGGCGACGAGCGAGAGCACGTGCTTCCCGGCGACGTTGGCGCCGGTGATCCACGAGGAGCCGTCGACGACGCGGGGGTCGACCACGTAGCGCACCTTCGTGCTGGACGTGGATCCGAGCACGGGGCCGTCGGCCGACCACGGGCCGATGTAGCCCGTGACGAGGCCCGGCTGCTTGGCGAGGTCGGCCGCCGTGGCGGGCTCGACCTCGGCGGGGAAGAAGGCCACCTCGGCGCGCTTGAGGTCGATGTCCCGGTCGCCGGGGATCCCGACGACGACGAGCTCGCGCGTGCCGTCGAGGTGCGTCAGCGCCAGCACGATGTTCTTCAGGGTGTCCGCGGCGGTCCAGGCGCGGCCGTCCTCGCGGGGCTCCCGCGCGTTGGCGAGGTCGACGAGGGTGGCGATGGTGGGGGTGTCGGGCGAGTCGAAGACGCGCGCGGCGGGCTGGCCCTCGATGGGGATCGCGTCCGGCACGAGCGTCGTGAACGCCTCGACGTTGGCCGCGTAGCCGCCGGGGCTCCGCACGAACGTGTCCTCGCCGATGGGCGTCGGGTGCAGGAACTCCTCGCTCTTGGATCCGCCCATGGCGCCCGCGTCGGCGGCGACGATGGCGTACTCGAGGCCGAGGCGCTGGAAGATCCGCTCGTACGCGTCGCGCTGGGCCTGGTAGCTGACGGACAGGGCCTCGTCGGTGACGTCGAACGAGTAGGCGTCCTTCATCGTGAACTCGCGGCCGCGGAGGATGCCGGCGCGGGGGCGGGCCTCGTCGCGGTACTTGTCCTGGATCTGGTAGATCGACAGGGGCAGGTCCTTGTACGACGAGTAGAGGTCCTTCACGAGCAGCGCGAAGAACTCCTCGTGCGTGGGCGCGAGCACCATGGGCGCGCGCTTGCGGTCCTCGAGGCGGAACATCCCGGGGCCGTACTCCTCGTAGCGGCCGGTGGCCTGGTACGGCTCGGCGGGCAGGAGCGCGGGGAAGTGCACCTCCTGGGCGCCGATGCGCTCCATCTCCTCGCGGACGATGGCCTCGACCTTGTTCTTGACCCGGAGGCCGAGCGGCAGCCAGGCGAAGATGCCGGGGGCCTGGCGGCGGATGTAGCCGGCGCGCACGAGGAGGCGGTGGCTGGCCACCTCGGCGTCGACGGGGTCTTCCCGGAGGGTGCGGACGAAGAGCTTCGAGAGGCGTGTGGACACCCGAGACAGCCTAGCGATCCGGGCGCCTCGGGCCGCGCCCGGTCAGCGTCCGGCGGATCCGCTCGCGTAGGAGAGGCGCAGGCGCTCGAAGCCCTCGTCGAGGGAGACGGCCGGCGTCCATCCGAGCGCCCGGCGGGTCTCGCGCTGGTCGAACCAGTGCGCCGTGGAGAGCTGCTCGGCGAGGAAGCGGGTCATGGGCGGCTCGTCGGATCCGGGGCGCACGGCCCAGACGCGCTCCACCGCTCCCCCGGCGGCGCGGGCGAGGGCGGCGGGCACGCGCAGGCGCGGCGCGGGGACGCCCGCGGCGCGGCACATGCCGGCGAGCAGCTCGGCGACGGGACGCGGCTCGCCGTTGGTGACGACGTAGGCGCGGCCGTGCGCGGTGTCGGCGGCGTCGAGGGCGGCGACGATCGCGTCCGCGGCGTTGTCGCGGTAGACGGTGTCGATGAGGGCGGCGCCGTGGCCGAGGAGCGGGAGGCGTCCGCGGGAGGCGCGGTCGACGATGCGGGCGACGAGCTGGGTGTCGCCCGGGCCCCAGACGAGGTGCGGGCGGACGGCGAGGACGCGCATCGCCGGGTCGTCCGCGGCCAGGGCGATGAGCTCGCCCTCGGCCTTGGTGCGCGCGTAGTCGCCGCGGGCGCGGACGGGATCCGCGGGGCCGGCGCCGTCGCCGGTGATCGAGAGGCCCGTGTGCGCGACGGACGGCGAGGACACGTGGACGAACCGCGTGACGCCGGCCGCACGGGCGGCGCCGAGGAGCGAGCGCGTGCCCGCGACGTTCACGGCGCGGAAGTCGGCCGGGTCGCCCGCGAGCGAGACCTTGGCGGCGAGGTGCACGACGGCGTCGACGCCCGCGACCGCGTGGGCGACGGCCACTGGATCCACGACGCTGCCGCGGAGGTCCACGACGGCGCCCGCCACGGGCTCCGTGCCGC
This sequence comes from Clavibacter capsici, assembly GCF_001280205.1. Lineage (NCBI taxonomy): Bacteria > Bacillati > Actinomycetota > Actinomycetes > Micrococcales > Microbacteriaceae > Clavibacter > Clavibacter capsici. The sequence goes on from NZ_CP012573.1 coordinate 2,235,881, forward strand.
TCGACGCGAGGCCGGACGGCTGGCGCTGGAAGGTGCGGACGGCGTGCCCCGCGGCGGCGAGGCGCTCGGCGACGGCGCGGCCGAGCATGCCGCTCGCGCCCGTGACGAGGACGATCACGGGGCGCTCACCCGGCCGCCCGCGAGGATCCCCGCGGCCCAGCGGCCGAGGCGCGCGCGGTCGACCTTGGAGTTGTGGCGGACGTCCGTGGGCAGCACGGGGACGACGATCACGGCGGCGACGGGGACGCCGACCGCGGCGCGCACGGCGGCGGCGAGGTCCGGGTCCGCCAGCCCGACGCGGCGCGCGGCCGGCACGGTCTCGACGACGAGGACCAGCTGCTGGACGCCGGCGGGCCCCACGCCCACGGCAGCCGCGCGTCCGACGCCCGGCGCCGACTCGGCGCGCTGCTCCGGGCCGACGGGCGTGAGCACGCCGTCGGCCGTGGTGATCACGTGCGGCATGCGACCCTCGACCCAGAGCGCGCCCGTGGCGTCGAGGTGGCCGACGTCGCCCGTGCGGTGGCGGCGGATCCCGTCGGCGGAGTCGCGGCGCGCGGCCCGGTCGGTGACGTGCAGGCGGTCGTAGCGGTCGTGCACGTGCGGCGCGGCCACGACGATCTCGCCCGTGACGCCCGGCTCGGAGGTGAGCGCGCCGGTCGCGGCGCCGTGGGCGTCGAGCGGGCTGATGCGGATGGCGACCGGGTCGACGGGCGCGCCGACGCAGACGCCGGCGTCGCCACGGAGGGCGGCGGCGCGGATCCCCTCGAGCGTCACGTCGGTGAGCAGCAGCCCCTCGGTCATCCCGTAGGGCGTGTGGACCTCGGCGGCGGGTACGAGGGCGGCGGCGCGCGTCAGCAGCGCCTCCGAGAGCGGCGCCCCGGCGGAGAGCAGCGAGCGCACGCGGCCGAGGGCGGCGCGGTCGTCGGGGGTGAGCGCGTCGGCGGTGGCGACGACGTTGGCGAGGGCCGCTGGCGACGCGAAGACGACCGTGGCGTCGGCGGCCCGGGCGGCGGCGGCCAGCGCCGACGCGGTGAGGTCGCGCGGGCGGGTCACGTCCATGTCGGGCGTGACGCTCGTGGCGCCGAGCGCCGGGCCGAGCAGCGCGAACGGCGCGAAGCCGGCGACGAGGCCCGTGCCGACGCCCACGTCGAAGCGGGAGCCGAGGGTGTCGCGGAGGGCGGCCAGCTGGCGGTGCGTGTAGACGACGCCCTTGGCGGGGCCGGTGGATCCGGAGGTGAAGAGGATCGCGGCGTCGTCGTCGGCCGCGGGCTCGGGCGGGAGGACCTGCGCGCGGCCGTCGCGGGCGATCTCCGGCAGGCTCGCGGCGACCCCGAGCGCGCGGGCGACGGGCGGCGCGAGCGTCGTGACGGAGATCCGCTCCCCCGGCCAGCCGAGGGCCCGCGCGAGGGCGAGGCCGGCGGGGATGCCGACGACCATGTCCGGGCGGGATCCGGCGACCGCGCGCCCGAGGCCCTTGACGCCGAGGCCCGCGTCGGCGACCACGACGATCGCGCCGATGCGCAGGCACGCGTAGAGGAGGGCCGTGAGGTCGGCGCCGGGCGGCACGAGGAGGGAGACGCGGTCGCCCGCGCGGAGGCCGCGGGCGTGCAGGCCCGCGGCGATCTCGCGGACGCGGCGGGAGAGCAGGCGCCAGGAGACGGTGCGCGGGGAGCCGCCGCCGCGCGGGGCCATCTCGACGAGGACGGGGGCGTCGCTGTCGCGGAGCTCCTCGAGGAGCGCACCGAGCGGGCGGACGGGCACGGCGTCGGCGGCCGGAGCCGGACGGGCGGCGGGCGCCGATCCGGGCGCGACCCGGTCCGCGAGCCAGTCGAGCGCGGCCGACGCGTAGTCGTGGTCCTCGGCGACGAGGTGCCCGGCGCCCTCGACCCGGTGCACGTCCGCGTGCGGCAGGCGCTCGAGGAGGTCGGAGAGGTAGACGTCGCTGAAGATCGGGTCGCGCGGGCCCCACACGAACAGGGCCGGCAGGTCGAGGTCGCGGAGGCCCTCGGCGATGGTGGTGAGGGTCGCGTGGCTGGGGTGCGCGGGGCCGACGGGGATGTCGGCGACGAAGCCGCGGATCCCCGCGCGGCGGTCGGCGCCCCGGTACGGCGCGGCGAACGCGCGGCGCACGGCCGGGTCGAGCGGCGGGTGCGCGAGCGCGAGGGTGGTGGCGAGGAAGCCGGGCGTGCCGCGGGTGGCGGCGTCGTGGATCCCCGTGGCGAGCGCCAGCCGCAGCGGCCACGGGATGGGCACGCCGTCCTCCTGGTGCACGGCCGTGTTGAGCGCCATGACCCCGGCGAGCACGTCGCGGTTGCGGAGCGCCCAGCCGAGGCTGATGACGCCGCCCCAGTCGTGGCCGAGCGTGACCACGGGCCCCGAGGCGTCGGATCCGGAGAGCCCCAGCTCGTCGGTGAGCGCCTGCAGGTCGTCGAGGCGCATGGGCAGCGTGCGCGCGACGCCCGTGCGCTCGGAGAAGCCCATGTCGAGCTGGTCGACGGCGACGACGCGCCAGGCCGGCGCCGACGGATCCCGCTCGGCGCGCGCCAGCGACTCCGCCGCGATGCGCCGCCACAGGTACGACCACGTCGGGTTGCCGTGCACGCAGAGGATGGTGCCGGCGACGGGCGCGCCCGTGGCCGCCAGCCGCTCCCCCGTGTCGAGCAGGTGCCAGCCGTGGCCGCCGGCGCGCACGACGCGCGACCAGGCGGGGTCGAGGCCGGGCAGCGGCTGCCCGTCGGGGCCCGCCACGGGGACGGTCGCCGGTCGGACCGCGGCCGATGCGCTCACGGCGACTACCAGAGGATCTCGGTCATGGCCGTGTTGAGGCCGGAACCCACGCCCATGCAGAGCACGCGGTCGCCGCGGCTGAGGCTGTCGGCCTGGTCGGCGAGCGTGATGGGGATGCTCGCGGGCCCGACGTTGCCGTACCGCGGGTAGGTCAGCGGCACGCGCGACTTGTCGAGCTTCGCGGCCTTGACGATGGCGTTCGTGTGCACGTCGGAGACCTGGTGGAGGATGTAGCGGTCCATGTCGGACCACTGCCAGTCGTCCTGCGCCGCCTCCTTCCACGCGTCCACGACGAGCTCCATGCCGCCGCGGAGGAGCTCCTTCGTGTCGGTGAACATGCCGTCCACGTCGCCGATGCAGAGCTCGTGGTGCTGGGTGGCCGCGCGGGTGACGCCGCCGAGGATCCGGTGCCCCTCAGGGTGGTCGCTCGTGCGCCCGATGACGGCCGCCGCGGCCCCCGCCCCGAGCGTGAGGCTGGGGAACTCGCTGAGGAAGTCGGCGCGCGTGGTCTCCGGGCGGAGCAGGCGGGCGACCGTGTTGTGGCGGATCTCGCCGGCGTCCTCGCCGTCGACGATCATCGCGTAGTCGATCTGGCCCGAGTCGATGAGGTGGCCCGCGAGGGTCATGGCGTTGACGAAGCCGAGGCAGGCGTTGGCGATGTCGAAGTTGAGCGCGGACGACGGCAGGCCGAGCCCGTGGTGGATGCTGACCGCGACGCTCGGCTCCAGGTGCGCGCGCGTCACGGACGTGTTGATGAGGAGGCCGATCTGCGACGGCTGGATCCCCGCCTGCGCGAGCGCCTTGCGCCCCGCCTCGGTCGCGGCCGCGTCGAACGACATGGACGCGTCCCAGTTGCGCCGCTCGAGCACGCCCGCGACCCGCTGCAGCAGACCCGTGGGGAGGCGGAGGCGCGCGAGCACCGGCTTCAACCGGTCGTCGATCTCGACCGAGGTCACGGTGTGCGGGGCGAGGACGCTGGCGAGCCCCAGCAGGGAGGTGTTCCGATGCCGGAAAGTGGCGTTACCGTTCAACAGCATCCTCAGTTCGTGGGGCGATCCGCCGGGCGGACGACTAGCAGAGCCTACGCGCGGACGGCGCGCGCGGACGCACGCCGCCTGCGCGGGCGGGTGGGAAGAGGTGGGCTAGACCAGGATCTCGGGGCTGCCGATGGATCCGGCGGGCATCTCCGCGGCGAGGCGGTTCGCCTCCTCGATGAGGGTCTGGACGATCTCGGCCTCGGGCACGGTCTTGATGACCTCGCCCTTGACGAAGATCTGCCCGCGGCCGTTGCCGGACGCGACGCCGAGCTCGGCCTCGCGGGCCTCGCCGGGTCCGTTGACGACGCAGCCCATGACCGCGACGCGCAGCGGCACGTTGACGTGCTTGAGGCCCTCGGTGACCTGCTCGGCGAGCGAGTAGACGTCGACCTGGGCACGGCCGCAGCTCGGGCAGGAGACGATCTCGAGCTTGCGCTCGCGGAGGTTGAGCGACTGCAGGATCTGCAGGCCCACCTTCACCTCCTCGGCCGGCGGCGCGGAGAGGGACACGCGGATGGTGTCGCCGATGCCCTCGGAGAGCAGGATCCCGAACGCGGTCGCGCTCTTGATGGTGCCCTGGAAGGCGGGGCCGGCCTCGGTGACGCCGAGGTGGAGGGGCCAGTCGCCGCGCTCGGCGAGGAGGCGGTAGGCCTTCACCATGATGACGGGGTCGTTGTGCTTGACCGAGATCTTGAAGTCGTGGAAGTCGTGCTCCTCGAAGAGGCTGGCCTCCCACACGGCGGACTCGACGAGCGCCTCGGGGGTGGCCTTGCCGTACTTCTGCAGGAGGCTCGGGTGCAGGGATCCGGCGTTGACGCCGATGCGGATGGAGGTGCCCGCGGCCTTGGCGGCCTTCGCGATGGCGCCGACCTGGTCGTCGAACTTGCGGATGTTGCCGGGGTTGACGCGCACCGCGCCGACGCCCGCGTCGATGGCCGTGAAGACGTAGCGCGGCTGGAAGTGGATGTCCGCGATGATCGGGATCTGGCTCTTCTTCGCCAGGATGTGCAGCACGTCCGCGTCGTCCTGGTGCGGCACGGCCACGCGCACGATGTCGCAGCCGGTGGCCGTGAGCTCGGCGATCTGCTGGAGCGTGGCGTTGATGTTGGTCGTCTGCGTGGTCGTCATCGACTGGACGCTGACCTGGGCGTCGCCGCCCACCTTCACCTTGCCGACGCTGATCTGACGGGTCTTCCGACGGGGCGCGAGGACCTCAGGGACCTTCGGCATTCCGAGATTGACTGCTGGCACGGTGAAGAGCCTACGTCCGATTCCTGCGCGCCCGGTGCGTCGGGGGCGCGGGCGGCGCGACGGCGGTCAGGTCAGGCGGACGGGGTTCACCAGGTCGGCGAAGATCAGCAGCGCGCTCATGGCGCCGAAGAGGATCACGACGACGAACGTCACGGGCATGAGCTTCGCCACGTCGACCGGCCCGGGATCGCGGCGACCGAACGCCTTCGCGAGGAAGCGGCGGACGCCCTCGACGATCGCGCCGAGCACGTGGCCGCCGTCGAGCGGCAGGAGCGGCAGCAGGTTGATCATGCCGAGCGCCACGTTGAGCGACGCGACGAGCCCGATCATGGCGGAGGCGCGCGACGCGACCGGCGTCTCGTCGAGGCTCGCGATCTCGCCCGCGACGCGGCCGACGCCGACCACGCTCATGGGGCCGTTGGGGTCGCGCTCCCCTCCGCCGAAGGCCGCGCGGCCGACGTCCACCAGCCGCTGCGGGAGGTTCAGGATGAGGTTGCCGACCGCGGCCATGTTCTCGCCCGTGGTCGTGAAGGCGGCCGACAGGGGCTGCTGCTGCACGGCCTGCGTGGGGCTGAAGCCGATGAGGCCGACCTCGCGGGTGACGGGGTTCCCCTGCTCGTCGACCTCGGGGGCGCCGCGCTGGCCGATGACGGCCTGCTGCGTCAGCACGGGTGTGATCGCGAGCGTCTCACGGGCGCCGTCGCGGTCCACGACGACGTCGAGCTCCTTCCCCGCGGACACCTGCACGATGCCGGTGACCTGGTCCCACGCGGTGATGGGCGTGCCGTCGATGCTGACGACGGTGTCGCCCGGCTGGAGGCCGGCCGCGGCGCCCGGGGCCGCGGGGGCGCCGGCGGGGCAGGTGGCGGGATCCGCCGACGCGGTGGATCCGGCGGGCACGATGCACGCGTTCACCTGGCCGACCGTGGTGGTGGGGGTCGTGACGCCGAAGCCGCAGAGCACGATCGCGAACAGCACGATCGCGAGCAGGAAGTTCATGGCCGGACCGCCGAGCATGATCACCATGCGCTTGAGGACGGGCAGCCTGTAGAAGGCGCGGTCCTCCTCGTCGCCGACGCTCTCCGCGCTCGCCTGGCGGGCGTCCTGCACGAGGAGGTCGAAGAAGCCGCGGCCGGCGCGGTCGTCGGCGTCGGGGGCGGCCGGGGATCCGGCGTCGGGCGCGGCGTCGCGGCGGGAGTCGGGCCCGACGAGCTGCGCGATGCCGGTGCTGCTCGTGCCGGCGCGGGAGCTCTGCGGCGGGAACATCCCGATCATGGAGATGTAGCCGCCGAGCGGGATGGCCTTCACGCCGTACTCGGTCTCGCCCTTGCGGCGGCTGAAGATCGTGGGGCCGAAGCCGATCATGTACTGCGTGACGCGCACGCCGAAGGCCTTCGCGGGCACCAGGTGACCGACCTCGTGGAGGCCGATGGAGACGGCGACGCCGACCACGATGATGAGCACCCCGAGGATGTAGAGGAAGACGCCGTCCATGGTGGGAGAGGCTACCTCCCGCACCCTGGGCGGACGCCGCCGTGGCGCGGATCGGCCGGGCACGCGCGGCGGTGCCGCCGGGTCCCGCGCAGGAGCCCCGCACTACGCTGGGACCCTGACGAGAGGTGCCCCCATGCCCGGAGAACGGACCGACGGCCTCGCCGGCACGCTGCTGGCCGGCCGGTACCGCATCAGCGGCCTGCTCGGACGCGGCGGCATGGCCACCGTGTACCGCGCCTCCGACGAGACGCTGGGCCGCGAGGTCGCCGTCAAGGTCTTCGCCACCGACTCCGCCGACCCCGGCGAGGTCGAGCGCCAGGAGGGCGAGGTGCGCATGCTCGCGGGCCTCAGCCACCCCGGCCTCGTCACGCTGTTCGACGTGGGCGACGACGTGGTCGCCGACCGCGTGCTCGCCTTCATCGTCATGGAGATCGTCGACGGCACCACGCTCGCCGACCGCATGAAGGAGGGCCCGCTGCCCGGGCCCGAGGTGGCGCGCATCGGCGGGATCCTCGCCGACGCGCTCGGCTACGTCCACCGCCGCGGCGTCGTGCACCGGGACGTCAAGCCGGCGAACGTGCTCCTCGCCCGACCCGAGGCGCCCGACGAGCCGTCCGTCGCGAAGCTGACCGACTTCGGCATCGCCCGCCTCGTCGACGGCACGCGCCTCACCTCCACCGGATCCATCGTCGGCACCGTCAGCTACCTGAGCCCCGAGCAGGCGCTCGGCGAGGCGGTGGGCGCGCCGACAGACGTCTACGCGCTCGGCCTGGTGCTCCTCGAGTGCCTCACCGGACGCCGCACCTTCCCGGGCACGGCCGCCGAGTCGACCATGGCGCGCGTGGTGCGCGACCCGGAGATCCCCGCCCGGCTCGGCACGGCGTGGGTGGACCTCCTCTCCCGCATGACCCGGCGCGATCCGGCCGCCCGGCCGACCGCACGCGAGGTCGCCGCGGAGCTGCGGACCGGGCGCGCTCCCGCGTCCGCGGTGGACGAGCCGACCGCCGCCTCGACGCGCGTGCTGCCCGCGGCGGACGCCGCCGCGTTCGGCGCTGCCGGCGCCGCGGGTGCTGCCGCCGGCGCCGGTCCATTCGCGGACCGGGATGCGCGCACGGAGCGGTTCGGCGCCGCGCCGGCGACGGCCGTCGGCCTAGGCGCCCCGACCGCCCGCACCGCGCCCGCGGAGCCCGCCCGTCCCGCCGCGTCGGACCGCGACGGCACCACGCGCCGGGGCACCCGCGCCCTCAGCATCGCGGTGGTCTCGGTCCTGGTCGCCGCGGCCGCCGTGGTCGGCGTCGTGACCGTCACGTCGATGCAGACCCACGACCCCGCGTACCCGTCCGTCCCCGGACCCTTGGGCGCCAGCCTCGAGGAGCTGCAGAAGAGCGTGGAGGACGCCCCGTGATCCGCACATCGACCCGCCGCACGCTCCGCTCGCGCGCCTCCGTCGGCCTCGCGGCCGCCACCACGACGGTCCTGCTCCTCGCCGGCTGCGCGGGATCCTCCACCCCGGAGGACCGCGCGCTCGACGACCTCCAGCAGCGCACGCTCTCGGTGACGCGGTCGTCCGCCGACGGCGACTACGCCAAGGCGCTCGCGCAGCTCGAGGAGCTCCGCGCGGCCGTCGAGGCCGACCTCGCGGACGGGTCCATCGACCAGGCCCGGCACGACGAGGTCATCGCCCGCATCGACGCCGTGCGCGCGCAGCTGGAGGCCGCGCGCGATGCCGCGCCGTCCACGCCGACGCCGACCCCCTCGCGCACGCCGGCCCCGTCACCCACGCCCGCTCGCTCGGACGCGCCGACCCCGTCGCCCACCCCGACGCCGACCCGGACGGCCAGCCCGTCCCCCTCGCCGTCCCCGAGCCCGAGCCCGGCCGGCGGCGGCGGTCCCGGGAACGGGAACGGCAACGGCAACGGGAACGGGAACGGGAACGGCGGAGCCGGGAACCCGGGGAACGGCGGCTCCGGGAACGGCAACGGCGGGAACGGGAACGGCTGATCCGCGTGCCGAGGGGCCGCGGCCCGGTCCCTCCGCCGCCCCGCCTCGTGCGGCTGCGGGATCCGCAGGCGTCCGACCTGCCGGTCAGCCGCCCAGCACGCGGTCGGCCTCGGCGCGCGCCCAGCGCTCCGCTTCCGCCAGCGACTCGCGCGTGAGCGGACCGGACGCCGGCGCGTGGGTGTCGACGACGCGGCGGATCGTGTCGACGATGTCGAGGAAGCCGGCGCGTCCCGCGTGGAACGCCTGGACCGCCTGCTCGTTCGCGGCGTTGTAGACGGCCGGGTACGTCGAGCCGGCCGCGCCGACCTGCTTGGCCAGGAGGACGGCGGGGAACGCCTCGTCGTCGAGCGGCTCGAAGGTCCAGGTGGCGGCGCGGGTCCAGTCGATGGGGACGCCCACGTCGTGCATGCGGTGCGGCCAGTCCAGGCCGAGCGCGATGGGGAGGCGCATGTCCGGAGGCGACGCCTGCGCGAGCGTGGACCCGTCGATGAACTCGACCATGGAGTGCACCAGCGACTGCGGGTGGACGACGACGTCGATCCGCTCGTAGGGCACGTCGAAGAGCAGGTGCGCCTCGATGACCTCGAGGCCCTTGTTCACGAGGGTGGACGAGTTCGTCGTGATGACGAGGCCCATGTCCCACGTGGGGTGCGCCAGCGCCTCGCGCGGCGTGACGTGCTCGAGCTCGGATCGGGTGCGTCCCCGGAAGGGTCCGCCGGACGCCGTGACGACGAGGCGCCGGACCTCCTCGGCCGTGCCGCCGCGCAGCGCCTGCGCGATGGCGGAGTGCTCCGAGTCGACGGGGACGAGCTGGCCCGGCTTCGCGAGGGAGCGCACCAGCTCGCCGCCGACGATGAGCGACTCCTTGTTGGCGAGGGCGAGGGTGCGGCCCTCCTCCAGCGCGGCGAGCGTGGGACCGAGCCCGACGGATCCGGTGATGCCGTTGAGCACCACGTCGGCGTCCACCGAGCGGATCAGCTGCTCCGCCTCGTCGGCGCCGAGGGCCGTGTGCTCGACGCCCGCGACGCGCGCCTGCTCGGCGAGGGCCTCGCGCTTGCTTCCGGCGCCGAGCCCGACCACCTCGAACCGCTCGGGGTGGCGTGCGATGACCTCGAGGGCCTGAACGCCGATCGAGCCCGTGGACCCGAGGACGATGACGCGGCGCACGGCTGCTCCTACTGGGCCGGGGCGGACTGGGTGCCGAGGATGTCGACGACGAACACGATGGTGTCGGTGCCGCCGATGTCGTCGCCCTGGCCCTTGTCGCCGTAGCCGTCGGCGGGCGGGATGATCGCGATGACCTGCGAGCCCACCTTCTGGCCCACGAGCGCCTTCGTGAAGCCGGGGATGACGCCGCTCGTCTGGAACGAGACGGGCTTGCCGCCCTTGTCCCAGCTCGAGTCGAAGACCTTCTTGGTGTTCCAGTTGATGCCCGTGTACTGGACGGTGACGTTGGCGCCGTCGGTGACCTCGGGGCCGTCGCCGACCTTGAGGTTCGCGATCTTCGTCTCGGCGGGCGGGGCCGCGTCCGGGATGGTGATGGTGGGCGCGCCGTCGTCGGCGAGCGTGACCGTCGGGAAGCCCTCGGGCGCCGGCTGGTCGACGCCGTCGGCGCGCGTGGGGACCTGGCTCAGCACGTCGACCACGATGACGATGGGGTCGTCGGCGCCGAGGCCGAGCTGCGAGGCCTGGTCGGCCGCGAAGCCGTCCGCCGCGGGGACGACCGCGACGACGCGGGAGCCGACCGTGGTGCACTCCACCGCGCGGACGACGCCGGGGACGAGCGCGCTGTCGTCGAGCGTGGCGGGGAGCGGGGCGTCGGCGTTGTAGGCGAGCTGCGAGATGGCCTCGCCGGTCTTCCCGTTGTAGGCCGCGAGCGCGATGTTCGCGGTGGCGCCCGCGGCGACCTCGGCGCCGTCGCCCTCGGTGACGACGGTGCGCTCGGTCGTGTCGACCGTGAGGGGACCGTCGACCGTGACCTGGGGCGCCGAGCCGAAGTCGCCGGAGACCTTGACCGACTTCGACGCGTCGCCCGACGGGGTGTCGATGCAGGAGGCCCCCGCGGTGCGTGCGCCGGCCGTGGGGCTCGCGGACGGATCCGCGTCCGGCGTGCCGCTGCCGGAGCAGGCGGACAGCGCCAGGACGGCGGCCGCGGCCAGGGTGAGGGGGATGCGTCGCTTCACGGGAGTCGCTTTCATCGGCGCGCCGGACGCACCAGGTATGTGGGAGGGACCCGCACAGTCTGCCCGACGCGGCCGGGGGCCGCCTGACAGGGGTGGAACGGGAGCTGCCGTCAGCCGGCCGGGCGCTGGGGAGGACCCGGCGTCCCGGCCGTCGGGGCGCCCTCGACCACCGTGCGCGGCTCGTGGTGCACGGGGAAGGCGACGCTCGCCGCGATGAAGCACCGCTCGGAGGCGCCCTGGTGCAGCGAGGTGGCGAGCTCGACCTGGGCGGGATCCCGCACGGTGACGACGGGGCGCAGGGTGACCTCGACGAAGTGCCCGCCCCCGCCGTCCGTCTGGCGCATGGTGCCGGTGGGCTCGTCGCGGTAGCCGACGACGACGACGCCCGCGGCCGCGGCCGCGTGCAGGTAGCTGAGCAGGTGGCACTGCGCGAGCGCGGAGATGAGGGTCTCCTCGGGGTTCCAGCGGTCGACGTCGCCGCGGAACGGGCGGTCGGCGGATCCCAGGAGGTCGTGCTTCCCGGCGGCGCGCACGACGTGGTCGCGGCCGTAGGAGCGGTGGTCGGACGTGCCGGATCCGCGGTCGCCCGTCCACTCGAGGGACAGGGCGTAGCGGTGCTCGATCTGCATGGGATCACGCTAGCGGCCGGGCCCGCGGCCCTCCTGGATCCGGCGGCGCCCGCCGGTAGGATCGCCGGATCATGACAGACACCCTGGACTCCGCCCGCGTCGGCACCCCTGCCGGCTCCGCCACCGACTCCCCCGCCGCGTCCGCCCGGGACGCGCGCCCCGAGGTGCCGCAGGAGCGACGCATCGTGACGGAGATCCCCGGCCCGCTCTCCCGCGAGCTGCACGAGCGCCGGAAGCGCGTCGTGCCGCCCGGCGTCTCGTCGCTGCTGCCCGTCTACATCGCTCGCGCCCACGGCGCGGTCGTCGAGGACGTGGACGGCAACCGCTTCATCGACCTGGGCGCCGGCATCGGCGTGACCACCGTCGGCCACACGCGCCGGGAGGTCGTGGACGCCGCGACCGAGCAGCTCGGCGACGTGATCCACACGCTCTTCACCGTGACGCCGTACGAGGAGTACGTGCGCGTGGCGGAGCTGCTCGCGGAGCACACGCCCGGCACGCACGAGAAGCGCACCGTGCTCGTGAACTCGGGCGCGGAGGCCGTGGAGAACGGCGTGAAGATCGCGCGCAAGCACACGGGCCGTCGCGCGGTGGCGGTGCTCGACCACGGGTACCACGGCCGCACCAACCTGACGATGGCGATGAACTACAAGGCGTCGCCCTACGGCACCGGATTCGGGCCCTTCGCCGGCGACGTCTACCACGCGCCGAGCTCGTACCCCTATCACGACGGCCTCTCCGGGGCCGAGGCCGCGGCGCGCACCATCGCGTACCTCGAGAAGCGCATCGGCGCGAGCGACCTCGCGTGCGTGGTCGCCGAGCCCATCCAGGGCGAGGGCGGCTTCATGGTGCCCGCGGACGGCTTCCTCCCGGCGCTCCAGGAGTGGTGCACGGCGAACGGCGTGGTCTTCATCGCCGACGAGATCCAGTCGGGGCTCGCGCGCACCGGGCGCTTCTTCGCGAGCGAGCACCTCGGCCTCGTGCCGGACCTCGTGCTCACCGCCAAGGGCATCGCGGGCGGCCTGCCGCTCGCGGGCGTGACCGGCCGCGCCGAGATCATGGACTCGGCGCTCCCCGGCGGGCTCGGCGGCACGTTCGGCGGCAACCCCGTCGCGGCGGCGGCCGCCGTCGCCGTCTTCGAGGCGATCGAGGCGCACGGCCTGCTCGCCGAGGCGACGCGCATCGGCGACCACCTGCACCGTGCGCTCACGGCGCTGCAGCAGGAGCACGACATCATCGGCGACGTGCGCGGCATCGGCGCGATGACGGCGATCGAGCTCGTGCAGCAGGGCACCGGATCCACCACGAAGGAGCCGAACGCGGACGCCGTGGCGGCCATCGCCGCGTACTGCCACGCGCACGGCGTGATCATCCTCACGGCCGGGACGTACGGCAACGTCCTCCGCTTCCTGCCCAGCCTCGCGATCTCCGAGGAGCTGCTCGACGACGCCCTCGGCGTGATCGCCGACGCGTTCCGGGCGCTCTGATGGCGGCGACCGTCGAGACGATCCCCGTCCAGGGCGCCGTGGAGCTCGCGGTGCTCGACCGCAGCGGGTTCGTGGAGTCGCGCCACATCGGCGCGGCCGTCGTGCTCTCCGGCGAGGGCGAGGTGCTGCGCGAGGTCGGCGACGCCACCACGCCCGTCTTCCCGCGATCGAGCATGAAGCCGTTCCAGGCGCTCGCGGTGCTGGCGAGCGGCGCGGAGCTCACCGAGGAGGAGCACGTGCTCGCCACGGCCAGCCACGCGGCGACCGCGCGGCACGTGGAGGTGGTGCGCGGGATCCTCGCGAAGGCCGGGCTCGACGAGTCTGCCCTTCGCTGCCCCGCCGACTGGCCGCTCGACCGGGCCGCGCGCGACGAGCTCGTGCGCGCCGGGATCCCCGCCTCCCCCGTCTACATGAACTGCTCCGGCAAGCACGCCGCGATGCTGCTCGCGTGCACCACCAACGGGTGGTCGACCGAGGACTACCTGCACCCGGACCACCCCCTGCAGGTGCGGATCCGCGACGTGGTCGAGCGCTTCACGGGCGAGCGCATCGCGACGACCGGCGTGGACGGCTGCGGCGCGCCCGTGCACGCGATGTCGCTCACGGCGCTGGCGCGCGGGATCCACCGCATCGCCTCCTCCGCTCCCGGCTCGCCGTTCGCGCTGTACCGACACGCGGCCGCGCTCACGGCCGCCGTGCGCGCGCACGGCTGGGCCATCGACGGACCCGGCCGCGCGAACACCGTGGTGATCGAGCAGCTCGGGCTCTTCGCCAAGGGCGGGGCCGAGGGGATCATGATCATGACCGCTCCCGACGGGACCACCGTGGCGTCCAAGACGCTCGACGGGAGCCTCCGCGCATCCACCATCGTGGCGCTCGAGCTGCTCGCCGCGGCGGGTGCGATCACGCGCGACGACGTGGAGCGCGTGCGCCCCGACCTCGACCTCGTGGTGCTCGGCGGCGGCGTGCCCGTCGGCGAGATCCGGGTGTCGCCGACGCTCATCGGCTGACTCCTGCGGGCGACGCCGTCCCGGGCGGCGTCGCTCCGGCCGCCGTGCGCGGCGGCCACGTGGCGCGCCGCACGTCGCCGGCCGGGGTGACGAGCCACGCGCGTCCGGGGACGGGCGCGAGCGGTGGCGGCACCTGGCGGACGCGCAGAAGCGTGCGCACGTCCCGCGGCGCGCAGCCCTCGAGCACGACGCTGCCGGTGCGGCGGATGGCCGACAGGAGCGGGCCGCGCGGCAGCCAGCCGTCCGGATCCGCGACCACGACCGTGGGAGGCCTCGCGGGGCCCGGCTGCCAGCCCGGCGGCAGGTCGGCGGCCTCGACGGCGTCGACGCCGAGGGCGCGGAGGCGCGCGACGGCCGCGACGGGGGACGCCGTCACGAGGGCGTGAGCAGCGTCGGGGTCGAGGACCACGGGCGGCGCGGGATCCGACGCTCGGGCGGCGGACCCGTCCGTCGCGGGCGCGTCCGCGGGCGGCTGCGCCACCTGGATCCGCTCGCCGCGCCACTCCCCCGCGCCGGGGGTGGCCCGGGCGTCGTGGAGGCGCGCGTCCCCGCCCGCGAGGACGTGCTCCTGCCGGGTCGGCAACGGGAGGATCACGGGCGGGCCCGCGGCCGCGGACACGACCTGCAGCGGCCCGGCCGGGCGACGGCCGGCCACCGCGAGCGCCACCCCGCGGGCGGGCCCTCCCGGGCGATGACGCCGACGAGCTCGAGGAGCGCCGCCTGGTGCTCGGCCTCCAGGCGCGAGACGGCGACGTCGAGGTCGTCGACCAGGACGAGGAGCGGGTCCCTCCCGGCCCCGGGGTCGCGGATGCGGGCCACCACGGCGGTCAGCGCGTCCCAGCAGCCCTCCGGATCGGCGGGGACCGTCCGCGCCTCGACGCCGGTCGCGGTCGCGGATGCCGCGAGGGTGCGCAGGCAGGTGCTCCGGCCGGATCCCGGACCGCCGACCACGACCAGGTGCCCGTCCGTCGGGGGTCGCCAGACGGCCGTGGTGCGCCGCTGCTCCGCGGGCAGGTCGACGAGGGCGAAGGGCACCGCAGGGGGCCCGCCCGGGGATGCCCCGGGCGCGGACGCCGCCAGGTCGGCGAGCGGGACGACCGCGGGGAGCGGATCCAGCCACGGGCGCCGGACGGGCACCGAGGTGCACCGCGCGGCGGCGATGCGCGCGAGGTCGTCCGGGGTCGTGACCGCGACCTGGATGGGCCGGGCGGGAGCGCCGTGCGCGCCCACGAGGCACCGCCCGACCGGCGCGTCGGCGAGGCGCGCGGCCTCGACCGTGCCGAGGAGCGCTCGGCTGTCGGCCTCGTTGTTGACGCGGAGCGACAGCCGCAGGTCGCAGTTGGCGAGCACCGCGTCGCGCACGACGCCCGCCGGGCGCTGCGTGCAGAGGACCAGGTGCATGCCGAGCGAGCGGCCGCGGGCGGCGATGTCGGCGACGACCTCGTGCAGCCCGTCCTGGTCGGCGAGGAGGGCGGCGAGCTCGTCGACGACGATGACGAGGCGCGGCAGGATCCCGGTGGCGGCCGGATCGTCCACGTCGCGGGCGCCGGCCTCGCGCAGGGTCCGCTCCCGATGGCGGATCTCGGCGCGCAGGCTCTCGAGGGCCCGCCTGGCTCCCTGCCCGTCGAGGTCGGTGACCAGGCCGACCGCGTGCGGCAGGACGAGGAGCGGGTCGAACGCCGCTCCTCCCTTGAAGTCGACGAGGAGCACGGTGACCTCCTCGGGCGGGTGGGCCGCGGCGAGGGCCGCCATCCAGGTGACCAGCAGCTCGCTCTTGCCGCTGCCCGTCGTGCCCGCGACGACGGCGTGCGGGCCGTCGGCGACGAGGTCGACCGTGACGGGACCCGCGTGCCCGACGCCCACGACGGCCGCCAGGGTGCCCGGGCGGTCCGCCGCATCGACGGCGACGGGGAGGTCGGCGAACGGCACCCGCGCCGGGAGGGGCGGCCGGGCCGCCGCGAGCCCGCGGTGGCGGGCCAGCGCGGCCAGCTCGTCGGCGAGGCGCTCCACCTCCGTGAGGGACACGAGCTCGGGCCGCACCAGCCCGGTGCGGGTGAGCCGGGCGGACGCGTCGCCCGCGGGGACGGACGGCGCGTGCGGCGCGTCCCCCGCCGGGTCGGGCGGGAGCGGAGCGTCCGGCCCGGGGGCGCGGCCGGGGCGTGGGGCGCGGCGTCGGCCGCGAGGATCCGCGCGACGCCCGGACCGCGGACGTCGAGCACCGTGCGGCACGCGGCCGGGAGCGACTCGACCCGCGGCGCCGCGGCGAGCACCACCTCGCGCGCGCCGAGCCGGAGCCGCACGGCGGAGGCGCCCGGCTCCCCGGCGCGCCGGCGTCCGTGCGGAGGCCCTCCGCGGCGTGCGGAAGGCGCTCCAGCCAGTCCCACTCGGGGCCGGGCGGGCGGGACACGATGCGGAGGTCGTCCGGCGGGAGGGCGTGGACGAGCTGGACCACGGCGCCCCGCAGCACGGGCGCGACCAGGGCGGCGCCGCCGCGGAGCCCGAGCCCGCCCGTGGAGGCGACGAGGACGGGCGCGTCGGGGACCCAGCGGACGAGGTCCGTCCAGAGCGCGGGCTCGCCCGCCGTCGGCCCGGCACCGGAGGGCGACCGCCGCGCCCGCCACGCGCGCGGGCGGACGCGGCGACGGCCGGGCGCTGCCGCGACGGGCACGCGCGCCCGCGGATCCCCCCGCCAGACCAGCCCGCTCGGCACCTCGCCGATGCCGAGCGCGAGGACGGGCGCCGCCCCGCCACCGGCATCCGCCCGCCAGAGGAGCGCCGGGTTGGCGTGCCCGTCGAGGATCTCGCGGGCGGACGGCGCGCGGGACCGGAGCGCCGCGCCCGCGGCGGCGACGCGCGCCCGCACCTCGTCGTGCAGGCGCTCGGCCGCGGCCCGCGCCTCCCGCGCGGCGCGGCGGGCGGACCGGCGGCCGGAGATGCGCTGGTCGGCGACGCCCGCGACGGCGACCACGGGCCCCAGGGCCGCGAACAGCAGCGCGTACGGCGACCGCGTGACCGCCCAGACGGCGACGCTCACCACCAGCGGCGCCGCGACGCCGAGCACGGGGAACGGCGGCGGCGGGGCGGGCAGGGGCGACGGGGGCGGGCGATGTCCACGGGGCGACGACACCACGTCGCGCGCGCGGGACCGCGCGGGCGGACCGGATCCGGGGACGGCGGGCGGACGCGCCTCCTGGGGAGGGGACGTCAGCGACGCCGTCGGCGTCGAGCGGCGCGGGCGCCCGGGATGCCCCGACCGCCCCGCAGCGACGCGAGCGACACGAGCGCGCGCAGCCGCTGCCGCCGCGTCCGCCCGGCGTCCATGCGCGCGGCGAGCTCGTCGACGCGGCGCCAGGCCGCGTCGGCGAGCGGATCCGGCACGTCGCCCGGCGCGAACGCCGACTCGTCCGCCACGTCCGCGAGCCCGCGCGCGCCGCCGACGCCCGCGAGCCGCGCGACCTCGCGGCGGGTGGCGGCGACGGGCGGCACGAGGCCGCGGTCCGTCGCGCCGTCGCGGAACTCGTCCCACGCCCCGCCGACGCGGGCGCGCGCGTCCGGGGCACGGCGCCGGCGGCGTCGCCGACGGACCTTCGCGCCCACCACCGCGAGGAACGGCGAGGCCGCGAGTCCGAGCGCGAGGAGCGACCACCCCGCCACGCGCACGGCGGCGAGCACGGCCTGGAGCGCGGGATCCGCCTCCGGCCGGTCGTCCCGGCTCGCGTCGGGCGGCGTGCGGTCCTCGGGCTCGGCCTGCTCCTCGACGGGCGGCGGCAGCACGGTCTGCGGGCGGGCGACCTCGGTGGGCTCGTCGGGCAGGGCGTCGGGGACGTCGCGGACGGGCGGGTTCGGATCCACCGCGACCCAGCCGGAGGATGCCGTGTCCACCTCGATCCACGCGGTGACGTCGGATCCGCGGACCGCGACGGGCGCGCCGGCGGCCTCGCGCACGGCCGCCTCGCCGGGCGCGAAGCCCATGACGACGCGCACCGGGAAGCCGATGTCGTCGGCCAGGAGGGCGGCCGCGACCGCGTACTGCTCGGCGTCGCCCAGCATCGGCCGGGTGGTGAGGAGGTCGGCGATGCGCTCGGCGGAGTGCCCGGAGCGGCTGAACGGCGCGTCGCCCACGCCGTGGCTGACGTAGCCGTCGGCGCGGAGGGCGGAGATCGCGGCGACGAGCCGGGCCCCGGGCGCGGCGGACGTGCCGACGCCGGCGTCCGTGCCGCCCGCGGTCGCGCCGTCCGGGGCGGCGGTGGACGCCTCGACGCGGGCCTCGACCGCGTCCGGCACGCCGGTGGGCCGCGGGGCGACCGCGTCGCCCGGGCGCTCGTCCGCCAGGGACTCCAGCGGCGGCGTCGAGGCGACGACGGCCTCGAGCTCGTAGGCGTCGCCCGCGGCCAGGCCGCCGATCACGGCGCCCGTGGCCGTGGCGTCGTCGTAGTAGAAGGAGTCGGCGAGGCGCCCGTCGTCGCCCGCGAAGCCGATGCGCTCGAGGCGGCCCGCGCCCGGCAGCCACACGCCGCGGTACGCGTCGATGACGACGTCGAGGGTGACGCGGTCGCCCGGGACGCCCGTCTGGTCGAGGCGGTAGGGCACGCGCGCGAACGTCCCCGACGCCTGGCCGGTGCGCGACGCGGCGACGCTGCCGCGCGCGCCGCCCGTGCCGTAGACGACGCCGTCGTAGGTGTCGAGCGCGGCGAGCCGCACGCGGCCGCCCGCGGGGAGGCCGGCGACGGTGAGCAGCGTCTCGTCCGCGGTCGGCGCCTTCCAGTAGGTGCGGAAGGACGACAGCGGGCTGACCTGCTCGCGCGGGTCGAACGGCTGCTCGACCGCGGAGCGGAGGCCCGTGCGCGACGCCTCGGGCGGGGCCGCGGCCGTCGCGGCGACGCCGGCCACCAGGGCGACGGCGAGGACGACGACCGCGGAGATCCCCGCGCGCGTGCCCGAGCGGCGCCGGTCGGCGGCGGACTCCACGGGGATCCCGGACTGCCGGCCGAGGCGGCGGACGGCGCGGTGCCGGCGGCGCCAGCGGCAGCGGGCGATCCAGAGGAGGGCCGTCGCGAGCCACGCGAGCGCGAGCGGCAGGAGGAGGCCCGAGGCGTCGGGCGCGTCGGGGCCCTGGCTGCGGTCGGGGCCGAGGGCGGCGCCGAGGACGAGGATCACGAGGGACGGGATCACCGCGAGCTCGGGCCGCCGGCTGCGGAGCGCCACGGTGACGCCGATCGTGGACCCCAGCAGCACGAGCACGAACGCGGGCACGAGCAGCGCCTGGTAGTCGCCGACCGGGAGCGCGATGGTCAGCAGCCGCACGATGCCGAGGGACGCGCCCTCGACGAGCTCGCCGAGGCCGTCGAGCGTGGGCCGCCAGCCGTCCACCGCCCGCGACGGCACCGCGAGCGGCACGCCGAGCGCGAGGAACGCGACGACCACGGCGCCCGCGACGACGGCGCTCCCCCACCGCAGGCGCGCGCCCGCGACGGCCACGAGCGTGCCGACCGCGAGGGTGGCCCCCGCCATCCGGAGGAAGGACGCGTCGCGGTGCACGGGCCAGAAGGCGGCGGCGGCGAGGGCCGTGAGGAGGGCGATCGCGAGGACCGGGACGAGGGTGCGGCCGGGGTCGCGGGCCCCGGCGGGCACGCGGGGACGGCCGCGCGCCGCGCTCACGAGGCGCTCCGACGGAGCGCCTGGCGCAGGTCGTCGAGGTAGCCGATCCGGAGGACGCTGAGGTCGCCGAGGCGGCGGAGGCCGGGCTCCGCCTCGGGGTCGCAGACGACCGCGACCACCTGCACGCCGGGCGGGAAGCCGACCGCGGCCGAGCGGATCGCGGCGGGCGCGGCACCCGTGCCGCAGACGAGGAAGACGACGGAGACGCCCGCGACCTCGTCGGCCGCGGCGCGCGCGAGCTCCCCGAGCGGGGCCGCGCGGTCGTCCGCGCCGATCTCGGCGAGGTCGTCGAGGAGGCGGTCGCGCGACACGGTCGCGAGGCGGCGCAGGCGCGCGGAGCGGGAGGCGGCGGGGCCGGGCCGCCGGGCGGTGCGCGCGAGGCCGGGGAGCGTGGGGACGGTGGGCAGGCGACGGGGGCGCGCGCGGCCCCCGCGGTCGGCGCTCGCGACGACCGCGACGGTGCGCGCGTCGACGATGGCGCGCGCCCCCAGGGATCCGACGACGCTCACGGCGAGCTCGAACTCGGCGTCGGCGGTGGATCCGGGGAGCGCGCCCGCCGCGCGCCCGGCCGCGACCGTGGTGCCGCCCGCGGGGATCCCCGGCTCGCCGCCCGCCTGCGGCCCGCCGCCGGCGTCCTCCGCGTCCGCCGCCCCGTAGTCCGCCGCGTGCAGCGACAGCGCGACCATGATGTGGCTCCGCCGGGTCTCCTCGAACCGGCGCACCATGTGCACGCCGGTCTTCGCGGTGGACCGCCAGTGGATGTGCCGCACGGCGTCGCCCGGCACGTACTCGCGGAGCGACTGGAACGACACGTCGCTGTCGGTCAGGTCGCGCGTGGCCCGGCCCTCGAGGTCGCGGACGAAGCCCGTGCTGGTGCTCGGCATCGCGAGCGTGCGCGGGTGCACGAGCAGCCGGGTCGCGGCGGCCTCGGCGGACTCGCGGCGCACCAGCCCGATCGGGTCGCCGCGCACGATGCGGGCCGGCCCCAGGGCGATCACGCCGCGGCGCGAGGTGGGCACGACGAACACGTCCTCGTGGGTGTGGCCGTGCGCGAGCGAGGGCACGTGGATCTCGGCGAGCCCGGATCCCACGGGCACCTCGACCGTGAGGCCCACGGCCCGGCGCCGCAGCGGGTTCCGCACGGCGACCGTCGCGGGCGCGCGCTCCCCCGCCACGACGCGGTCGCGCGGGAGGCGGAGCGACACCTCGACGCCCGAGGACCCGACGAGGTGCAGGAGCGCGACGACCCACAGCGCCGCGGAGGTCCAGGCGACGGCGACGAGCTCTCGCCAGCCGAGCGCGTACCCGGCCGCGCCCGCGACGACCGCCGCGATGGCGACCACCCGGCCGAGGGGCGTGACCACCCCGAGGAGGCGGACGAGCGCGTTCCGGGGCGGGTCGGTCGCCGGCGGGGCGGCGACGCCCTCGGCGGCGGGCGATGCGGCGACGACGGGATCCGCGCCGGGACCGGGCCGGGCGCCCGTCCCGACCGCGCTCATCCGGCCGCGCCGTCGCCCGGGAACGGCGCCCCGGCGTGCCGGTCGCGAGGCGGCGCGGTCTCGATGAGGATCTGCGACAGCACGCTCGTGGGGGTCACGCCGTCGAACTCGGCCTCGGGATCCAGCAGCAGGCGGTGCGCGAGCACGGGCTCGGCGAGCGCCTTCACGTCGTCGGGCACCACGTAGTGCCGGCCGTCGGCGGCGGCCCAGGTGCGGGCGGCGCGCACGAGCGCGAGGGCGCCGCGCACGCTCGCGCCCAGCCGCACCTCGGGCGCGACGCGCGTCGCGTCGACGAGGCGCACCACGTAGTCGGCGATCGCGGGATCCACGTGCACCGTGCCCGCGCGCTCCTGCAGCGCCCGCACGGACGCGGCCGACGCGACGGGCGCGAGCGTCACGTCGTGCGCGCTCACGGACGCGCCCTGCAGGATCCGCAGCATCGACTCGTGGTCGGGGTACCCGATGGAGGTGCGCAGCAGGAACCGGTCGAGCTGCGCCTCGGGCAGCGCGTAGGTGCCCGCCTGCTCGATCGGGTTCTGGGTCGCGATGACCATGAACGGGTCGCCCACGTCGTGGGGCTCGCCGTCGACCGTGACGCGGCCCTCCTCCATCACCTCGAGGAGGGCCGACTGGGTCTTCGGGCTCGCGCGGTTGATCTCGTCGGCCAGCACGATGCTCGCGAACACCGGCCCGCGGTGGAACTCGAACTCGCCCGTCCGCTGGTCGTAGACGCTGACGCCCGTGATGTCGCCGGGCAGCACGTCGGGCGTGAACTGCACGCGGCTGTGCGTGCCGTCGACGGTCTGCGCCATGGCGCGCGCGAGCGAGGTCTTGCCGGTGCCGGGCACGTCCTCGAGCAGCAGGTGCCCGCCCGTGACCATGGCCGCGAACGCGAGGCGCACCACGTGGGACTTGCCGAGCAGCACCTGCTCCACGTTGCGCACGAGCCGGGCGAACTCGTCCTGGAAGGCGCGGGCCTCGTCGGCGGTCATCGTCATGGGGGCGTGCCTCTCGGGTGCGGCCGCATCCTCCGGCGGGAGGGCCGCGGGGTCGGCCGTCATCCGCGGTGGGCGTACGTGTACAGGGTGCCCGAGTTCGCGGTGACGCGCACCTCGAGGATCCGCTCGACGCCCGCCGGGATCGCGCAGGATCCGGCGGCGCCCGAGGACGCGTCGGTCCACGCGCCCTGGCCGCCGCAGCGCCGCTCGGTGCGGGCGTAGCCGCTGCCGGCGGGCGGCGTGGAGGTCCAGGAGACGGTCGCGCCG
The DNA here is from genome assembly GCF_001280205.1 of Clavibacter capsici. NCBI lineage: Bacteria > Bacillati > Actinomycetota > Actinomycetes > Micrococcales > Microbacteriaceae > Clavibacter > Clavibacter capsici. The sequence goes on from NZ_CP012573.1 coordinate 2,258,182, forward strand.
CCCGACGCGTCGGTCGCGAACCGCACGTCGCCGGCGCGCGCGTCCACGGCGGTGCCGGCGGTCACGGGATCCGACCAGCCGCTCGAGCGCGGGCGCCCGTCGCCCGAGTCCTCGACGACGCGCACCTGGATCGACGCCGCGGCGCCCGGGCGCGGCAGCGTGAGCGCCTGGCCGACGCCGACCGGCACGCCGTCGCCCTGGCCGTCGACGCGGTACAGCAGCGTCGCCGACGCGGAGGCGCTGCCCGGCCGGTAGCGCGCGTCGGCGAGCCGCGCCCGGAAGACGCCGTCGTCGGACGGGCGGTCGCCGCGCGGCGGGTCGACCGTGACGACGGGCGTGGAGGGCGCGGTGCGCGGCGTGAGCTCACCCGCGCCGACGACCGTGCACCCCTGGCTGTTGGCGGCGAGCACGGTGAACGCGACGGGCTGGTCGCTCGCGAGGCCCGTGAACACGTGGCTGGTCGCACCGCCCACGTCGACCGCGGGCCCGTGGTCGGCCGACCACGGCGTCACGCCCTCGGTGGCGACCGAGCAGCCGGGCGCGGACCCGGGGGCGTGCGCGGCGACGAGGTAGCGGATCCCGTCGACGCCCGGGCCGGAGAACGCCGGCCACGACACGGTGACGCGCGTCTCGTCCGCCGGGTCGGCGACCGCGGAGGGCGCGCCGGTCGCGGTCGGGGCGCCGCGGGGCGTGCCGACGACGGACGCCGCGAGCCACGCGGTCGCGTCCTGCACCTGGGCGCCGTTGCGCGCGGCCACGCTCACGGCGACGGGCACCTCGGCGACGAGCGACGGATCCCGCACCTCGACGCTCGTGGCGTCGGCGGCGACCTGCCGGGTGATGCCGCCGACCGTCACGACGTACTGGGTGACGGGACTCGACGACGACGGCACGGCGGACGGCTGCCACGAGACGCGGAGGCCGTCCGCGAGCGGCTGGGTGGCGAGGCCGGCGGGCGCCGCGGGGAGCACGTCGGACCAGAGGCCGGAGATCGCGACGGGGTCCGACTCCCCCACGCCGTTGACGGCCCGCACCTCCACCTGCACGGCGTCCGTCGGCCCGTTGCCCGGGGTGGGCACGGTGCAGGTCGTCGACGGGCAGGTCACGGTGGCGGTCGCCGTGCCGCCGCGGAGCACGCGCACCCGATAGCCGGTGACCGCGGACCCGTTGGCGACGCCCGGCTCGAACGCGACCGTCAGCGAGCGGTCGGCGAAGCCGGTGGCGCGCAGGGCCGTGACGGGCCCCGGGCGGTCCTGCACGTGGATCACGACGGTGCCGAACGCGGCCCGGCCCGCGTCGCCCGTGGCGTCGCGCACCTCGTACTGCACGCGCACGTCGCCGGGCTCCGCGTCGGCGGACGCGCTGACCGCGAGCGTGGCGCGGTCGGCGGACGGGGTCACGGTCACGCCCGCGGGGAGGCTCGCGCCGTCCGCGCCGCGGATGGAGGCGACCGTGAGCGGCGTGCCCGGGAACGGGTTGCCGGCCTGGTCGTTCGCGAGCACGTCGATGCTCGTGGTGGATCCGCGGGTGACGCTGCCCTCGTCCGTCGCGGGCTGCGCGAGCGGGCGGGTCGACGGCACGACCCGGAGGTCCACTCGGCCCGCGCGGCCCGTCTGCGTCGCGTCGCGGACGCGGACGGGGAACGAGGCCGCGGTGCCCGTCGGCACGCCCTCGTCCGCGGAGATCCGCAGCGTGCCGCCGTCGACCGTCGCGCGGAACCCGGCGGCGACGGCCCCGTCCACCGCGAACGCGAGCTGGCCGCGGTCGTCGGCGTACGGGTAGGTGGTGAGGCGGCCGAGGTCGATGTCCTTGGACTGCCCGGGCTCGAGGTCGATGACGGCGCCCGTGAACACGGGCGGCTGGTTCTCGGTGGGCGTGACGGTGACGGGCAGCACGAGCGCGGCCGTGCGCCCGCCGTCGCCGTCCGCGTCCGTCACCGTGAAGGAGATCGCCGCGGGCCCGAAGTACCCGGGCTCGCTGCGGTACGCGATGGCGTCCTCGTCCACGAGCTCGACCGGGCCGTCGGCGTGCGTCGCGGAGAGCGCGTTGGGGTCGGCGATCCGCACCGAGCGCCCGCCGGCCGCGACCACGTGGTCGTCGAGGTCGAGCACGAGCCGCTCCCCGCTCGCGACGGTGGGCCGCGGCTGGCCGACGCGCAGCTGCGGCAGCGTGTCCTCGAAGCCGGGCACCCAGATGAACGCGGTCGCGGAGATGGCGGGATCGTCGGGCTGCGCCACGGTGAAGGGGACGATGCGGCGCGCGTCGCCGACCTCCACGCGGATCCGCCCGTCGGGGGTCACGCGCGCCACGTCCTCGTAGCCCGCGCCCACGCTCACCACGAGCGCGGAGACGTCGCCCTCCGCGGAGAAGACGTTGCGCATCACGTCGACGTCGACGCTCGTGCGGTCGAGCACGTCCGAGAGCTGGAGCACGGTGTCGCGCGCGACGGGCCGGGTGGGCGGCGCGGCCGGATCCACGATGACCGTGAGGAACGCCTCGTCGGTGCCGCCGCGCTGGTTCCGCACGCCGTAGACGAAGCCGTAGCGGCCGGCCTGGTCGGGCGCGACGACGCGCACGGTGTCGCCGTCGAGCCCCGCGACGACGCCGGCGGCCTGCGGCTGCACGGAGACGAGCTCGAGGGCGCCGCCGTCCGGGTCCGTGTCGTTGGCGAGCACCTGCACGCGCAGCACCCGGCCGGGCCGCACGGTCACGGTGTCCGCGGTGGCGACGGGGTTGCGCGCGCCCTCGACGCGCGGGCTGATCCCCACGCGCACCGTGCCGTTCGCCCGCGCGCCCAGCCCGTCGACGACCGCGTAGCCGAACGCGTCGGTGCCGGTGGAGTAGTCGCCCGCCTGGTAGTCGATCCAGTCCGGCCCGACCTCGGTGACCTGGCCCTTCTCGGGCCCGGTGTCCTGCCCGAGGAGGCGCACGGAGTCGCCGTCGGGGTCGATGCCGGTGAGCGGCACGGGGATCCGCACGGTCTCGCCCGCGAGCACCCGCGCGGTGAGCGGGCGCGGCACGGGCGCCGCGTTGGTCGCGACGTCGGCCTCGCGCACCGAGATGGTGAGGGTCGCGGTCGCCCACTGGCCGTCGGGCGCGACGGCGCGGTAGACGGCCGTGTAGTCGCCCGTGCGGTCGGGCGCGAGGTAGCGCAGGCGGTCGTCGCTCGCGAAGAGGAGGCCGGCGCCCTCGGGCAGCGGGTCCACCAGCACGGGGTCGAGGCGCAGCGCGTCGCCGTCGGGCTGCTCGTCGTTGGCGAGCACGGGGACGTCGACCGCGTCGCCCACGCGCACCGCCACCCGGTCGTCGGTCGCGACGGGCGGTTGGCGCACGGCGGGCTCGGGCACCTCGATCACGGTGATGACGCCCTCGGCCTCGGCCACGCCGTTGCTCACCCGGTAGCCCACGTCCACCGGCCCGTCGAGCGGCCGGGTCAGGCTGATCCGCACCAGCCGCTGCTGCACGACCTCCGCCCGCACGCCCACGGCGTCGCCCGGGGAGGCCGCGTCGGTGATCACGAGCACGCCGCCCGCGGGGTCGAAGTCGGTGGCGAGCACGTCCACGTCGGTCGCCTGGAGCTCGCGCACGAACACGGTGTGCGGCACGGTCACGGGCCGGCCGTCGGACTCGGGCGCGCCGCGCACCTCGACCCGAACGACGCCCGTCGCGGTCGCGCGCCCGTCGGTCACCGTGTACTCGAGGAGGTGCGTGCCCACCTGGCCGCCCTGGAGGCGGAAGGTGCCGGCCTCGAGGTCGGGCGTGATCTGCACTCCGGCCCGCGCGGGCACGGCCGCCAGCCGGATCGCGCCGCTCCCGCCGCGCGCGTGCGCGAGCGGCTCCACCGTCACCTCGCGCCCGACCGCAGCCTGCACGACGAAGCCCTCGGCCACGAGCGGCACGTCGCCGGCCCGGCGCACGGTGACGACCAGCTCGCCGGATCCCTCCTCGCGCCCGTCGGACACATGGAGCGCGACCGTGCGCGTGTCGCCGCCGGCCCCCGCGTCCGCGTAGACCACGCGGCCCTCGGGCTTCCAGCTGACGACGTCCGGCAGGGCGACGCTCGCGCGCGTGAGGTACATCGGATCCCCGTCGGGGTCGTACCAGCCGCCCAGCACGTCGGCCTGGAGCCGGTCGCCCTCGGCCACCGTGCCCGTTGCGGGCCGCGCCTGGACGGGCGGCGCGTTCTCGTCGGCGGTGCGCACGGCCACGCGCACGTCGGCCGTCGCCGTGCCGCCGCGGCCGTCGCTCACGACGTAGGAGAGGCGCACCGTCCCGGACGCCTGCGGCCGGAGCGCGAGCTGGAGGCCCTGGCCCTCGTCCACGATGTCGACCGCGCCGACCTCCGCGTCGACGGGCGTGACGGAGTCGATGACGAGCACGTCGCCGTTCGGGTCGTGGTCGTTGAGGAGCACGGGCAGCGCGGTGGTGCGGCCGGGGCGCGCGCCGAGGTCGTCGTCCACCGCGACGGGCGGCTGCTGCACGCGATCGGCCTCGGGCGGGGTGTCGGCCGTGTTCTGCTCGACGACGGTGTCGGAGCGGTCGCGGTCGATGAGGTCCGACCAGTTGTCGATGCGGCCGTCGCCGCGCTGCACGGCCCACGCCGCCCCGCCGCGCACGTCGTTCAGCACCACGCGCGCGCCGTCGACCAGGAAGCGGAGGGCCGCCTGCGCCGGCATCGCGCCGAGGCCGCTCACGGCCCCGCGGTCGGTGCGCCGCGCGTCGCCCGCGACCTCGTCGGGGAGCGTCGCGGGGGCGAGGCAGCGCTGCCAGCCGGATCCGTCCGCCCAGCCCGCGTGCTCGCAGCCGGCGACGCGGACCGGACGCGCGGGGTCGCCCCGGACGTCCGCGGTGACGACCACGGGATCCCCGCCCGCGACCGGCACCTCCAGGAGCCCGCCCGTGTGCGCGACGAGCACGCCGCGGCCGTCCGCCGACGCGCGCTGCAGGGCGACGCGCGCGTCGGCGGCGACGGATCCGGCGAGGTCGACCGCGCGCCCGTCGACGAGGAGGGCGCGCGCGTCGGCGTCGTACAGCGCCCAGTGCCCGTCGACGCCCGTGAGCGCGAGGCGCTGCCCGGCCGGCCGGCCGGGATCCCCCGCCGCGACGGTCTCGCCCGCGACGGCCGCCGCCGGGTCGGCCGCGGCCTCCGCCTGCTCCTCCGTGGGCGCGCCCACCGGCCCGACGTCCACGGTCTCCTCGACCGTGTCGTCGGTCGCGGCGCGGATGCGCGAGAGCGTGCCCGCGTCGGCGGAGTACACGAGGAGCGTGCCGTCGTCGTCCATCGACGCGACCGCGTCCGCGCCGAGCGCGAGGGTCGGTGCGCTCGCGGCGTCGAACGCGGCGAGCCCGGCCACCGGCACGAGCCAGAGCTGGCCGGTGGCGGGCACGAGGATCGCGGCGCGCGACCCGGCGAGCATGACCTCGGCGCCCGCGGGCAGCGGCGCCGTGTCGACCACCTCGCTCGTCGCGTCGTCCACCACGTCGAGGCGGGAGGCGCCGCGGTCGGCGAGCAGCACGGTGGATCCCCCCTGCAGCACGTCGATGTCCTCGCTGCGGGAGTCGACGACGCTGTCGAGCTCGAGCACGGACGTGTTGGCGCGGCCGATCGCCTGCTGCGCGGAGTTGACGACCCACACCGAGCCGTCGTCGAGGTCGACGCGCTGCGCGTCGTAGCCGTCGGAGACGAGGGCGAAGCCCGTGAGGAGGGCGAGCACGACGGCCCCGCCCGTGACGGTCGTCGCGGCCTGGCGGTGGCGGCGGATCCAGTCGCGGATCATCGCGGCAGCTCCGCGCACTTCTCGGTCGACGCCGCCCCGGCGATGCCGTCGCGCGTGACGGTGACCCGGATGCAGGCGCGGTCGCCCGTGCCCGTCGCGCCGGCCGCGCCGCTCGTCACGCGGAACGAGGTGTCGCGCTGCGTGCTCGGCAGGCCGCCGTCGCGCACCACCTGGTACGCGTCGTCGGCGTCGAGGCCCGGGTCGCTCCAGGAGAACAGCACCCCGTCGGCGACGGCGGATGCGCGGATCTCGCCGACCACGGGGATGTCGCGCGCGGCGGTGCCGCCGCCGGAGCCGCCGAGCAGCACGCCGACGAGCACGCTCGCGACGACCGCGCCGGACGCCGCCGCGACGAGCGCGATGCGGTGCCGGGCGATGTAGGACCGGGGGCGGGACGCCGCGGATCGGCCGGGGACGGACGCGCCGACGGGCCCGGATCCGGAGCGGCCGACCGACGCGGACGCCGCGCGCACCGGATCCGACGCCGACGCCGTCGACGGACCGCCCGAGCGCACGCCGACGCCGCCGATGACCGCACGCGCGGCGGGCGCGCCGCCGCGACCCGGGGTCGCGCGTCCCGCGGTGGCGGTGGCCTTCCGCCGCGCACGGCGCACGCCGCCCGCGCCCGCGGCCCCCGGATCCACCTGCACGATGCCGCGCACGCGCGTGGGGTCGTCGTCCTCGTCGTCGCCCGCCCGCACCGCGGACGCCCAGTCCTCGCTCGCGACCTCGAGGGGCGTCTGCGCGAGCCGCAGCTCCGCCTCCACCGCCTGCAGCTCGCGCACGAACGCCAGCGCCGACTCCGCACGTGCCGACGGGTCGCGCGACATGGAGCGGCGCAGCACCAGCTCGAGCCGCTCGGGCACGTCGGCGCGCCCGGTCGGCAGCGGCCGGGCCCGCTGGATCCGGGCCACGAGGTCGGCGGGCGCGTTCTGCCCGCCGGGCACCTCGAAGGGGCTGCGGCCGGCGAGCAGCGAGTAGACGGTGGCCGCGAGCGACCACACCTCGCTCCGCACGGTGCCCGGGCTCTCCTCGGCGAGCACCTCGGGCGCCGACCACGGGATCGACAGGCCCACCGCGTCGGTCGCCGCCGCGTCCTCGAGCGTGGACGCGATGCCGAAGTCGCTGAGCACGGGGTGCCCGAACGCGGTCGTGAGGATGTTCGCGGGCTTGATGTCGCGGTGCAGCACGCCGGCGCGGTGGGCGGTCTCCACGGCGCTCGCGATGCGGATCCCGATGCGCAGCGCCTCGGCGACGCCCAGCGGCTCGCGCCGGTACCGGTCGCTGAGGCTCGACGAGCACAGCTCCATCACGAGATACGGGCGCCCGTCGGCGGCGACGGACGCCTGGTGCACGGTGAGCACCGACGGGTGCGCGCTCAGCTGCGCCATGAGGTCGGCCTCGGCGCGGAACATGGCGCGCAGCCGGTCGGTCACGATCTCGGCGAGCATGACCTTCACGGCGACCTGGCGCCGCGGCATGTCCTGCTCGTAGAGGAACACGTCGGCGAAGCCGCCGGATCCGAGGACCGTCACGTACGCGAACCCCGGCAGCACCGGCGGGGACGACGGCAGGCGTCTGGCCATGGCCCCCTCTTCGGGTCGGGACCGACGGCAGGGGCTGTTGCGGGCGGCGGGTGGATCGTGCGCTCTTCGATCGAGTCTAGGTCGCCGATCCGCGCGGGTACACGGGTCGGCGGCCTCCTGGCGCCCCCTCTTCGGGAGCGTCCGTGACGCCGGCGGGACCGCTGCGTGACGCACCCTGGAGGGTCGTCGCGCCGCGGCGGGACCGGCGCCGCGTCAGTCGCGCTGCGGCAGGTCGCGCGCGCCCTGGCCGATGTAGAGCTGCTGCGGGCGGCCGATCTTCGTCGACCGGTCCTCGTTCATCTCGCGCCAGTGCGCGATCCAGCCGGGCAGGCGCCCGATGGTGAACAGCGCCGTGAACATGCGCGTGGGGAAGCCCATCGCCTTGTAGATGACGCCCGTGTAGAAGTCCACGTTCGGGTAGAGCTTCCGCTCGATGAAGTAGTCGTCCGCGAGCGCGACGGCCTCGAGCTCCTTGGCGATGTCGAGCAGCGGGTCCTGGATCCCGAGGGCCTCCAGCACCTCGTCGGCGCTCTCCTTCACGAGGCGGGCGCGCGGGTCGAAGTTCTTGTAGACGCGGTGCCCGAAGCCCATGAGGCGGACGCCGTCCTCCTTGTTCTTCACGCGCTCCACGTAGCGGTCGACGCCCTCGCCGGAGTCGCGGATGCGGCCGAGCATCGAGAGCACCGCCTCGTTCGCGCCGCCGTGCAGCGGGCCGAAGAGCGCGCCGATGCCGGCGGAGACGGAGGAGAACATGTTCGCCTCGGTGGATCCGACGAGCCGCACGGTCGACGTCGACGCGTTCTGCTCGTGGTCCTCGTGCAGGATCAGCAGGCGCTCGAGCGCGCGGCTGACCACGGGGTCCACCTGGTACGGCTCGGCGTTGTTGCCGAAGTTCAGGCGGAGGAAGTTGTCGACGAACGACAGCGAGTTGTCCGGGTAGAGGAAGGCCTGGCCGAGGCTCTTCTTGTGCGCGTACGCCGCGATGACCGGCAGCTTCGCCAGCAGGCGGAGCGTCGAGATCTCGACCTGCTCGGGGTCGTGGACGCTCAGCGAGTCCTCGTAGTAGGTGGAGAGCGCGGACACGGCGCTCGAGAGCACCGACATGGGGTGCGCGTTGGTGGGCAGGGCGCGGAACAGGCCCTTGAAGTCCTCGTGCAGGAGCGTGTGGCGGCGGATGTCGTCCTCGAACCCGCCCAGCTCGTCGCTCGTGGGCAGCTCGCCGTGGATGAGGAGCCAGGCCACCTCGAGGTAGCTGGAGTTCCGCGCGAGCTGCTCGATCGGGTAGCCGCGGTAGCGGAGGATGCCCTGCTCGCCGTCGATGTAGGTGATGGCCGATCGGGTCGACGCGGTGTTGACGAAGCCGTTGTCGAGGGTGGTGAGGCCGGTGCTCTTCGTGAGCCCCGAGATGTCGATGCTCGACGCGCCGTCGACCGCGGGGAGGATGGGGAACTCCACCCGGCCGCCCGGGTACGTCAGGGTCGCGGTCGGCTTCTCCTCCGCCGTCGGCTTCTGGTCCGCCTGCTGCCCGCCATCGGTCACGGCGCCTCCTCGAGTCTGGTGTGGAAGGCCCGGGGGGATGCGCGCCGCCGGGCGCTCGTGGCGCCGTCGCGGCGTCGGGATCCGAGCCGACTACAGCCTAAAGGGCCGACAGGGACACTGTCGCCTCCGCCAGCATCCGGCCGGATCCGTTGGAGGTCGTGCTACGCGGCGGCGACGGCGCCCGCGCGGAGGCGCTCGGCGGCGGCCCGGACGCGCTCGTCCGTCGCGGTGAGCGACAGGCGCACGTGCTCGGGCGACGCGTCGCCGTAGAACGGGCCGGGGCCCGCGAGGATCCCGAGGTCGGCGAGCTGGGCGATGCCCTCCCAGGCGTCACGGCCGCGCGTCGCCCAGAGGTAGAGGCCGGCCTCGCTGCGATCGATGCGCCAGCCGGCGTCCTCGAGCGCGGGCCGGAGCACGGCGCGGCGGGCGCGGTAGAGCTCGCGCTGGGCGCGCACGTGGGCGTCGTCGCCGAGCGCCACCGTCATGGCGTGCTGGAGGGGCGCGGGCGGCAGGAGCCCGGCGTGCTTGCGGACGCGGATCAGCCGGGCGATGAGCTCCCGGTCGCCCGCGACGAGCGCGGCCCGGTAGCCCGCGAGGTTCGACTGCTTGCTCAGCGAGTAGAGCGCGAGGACGCCGGAGTGGTCGTCGCCGACCACGCGCGCGTCGAGGATCGAGGGCGTCGGCCCGTCGGACCACTCCCCCTCCCAGCCGAGCTCGGCGTAGCACTCGTCGCTCGCGATCACGGCGCCGAGCTCGCGGGCGCGGGCCACGGCGGCGCGCAGCTCGTCGACGCCGAGCACGCGGCCGTCGGGGTTGCCGGGCGAGTTGAGCCACACGAGGCGCGTGCGCGCGGGCCACTCCGCGGGGTCGTCCGCGGGCACGCTCTCGGCGCCCGCGAGCGCCGCGCCCACCGCGTAGGTGGGGTACGCGACCCGCGGGTGGACGACCGCGTCGCCCTCGCCGAGGCCGAGCATGAACGGCAGCCAGGCCACCATCTCCTTCGACCCGATGGTCGGCAGCACCTGGTCGGCGCCGACGGTCGCGTTCCGGCGCCGGGCGTGCCAGTCGACCATCGCCTGCCGGAGCTCCGGCGTGCCGACCGTGGTCGGGTACGCGTGCGCGTCGGTGGCCCAGGCGAGCGCGTCGCGGATGAGCGTCGGCGTCGGGTCCACGGGCGACCCGATGCTGAGGTCGACCAGGCCGTCGGGGTGCCGGGCGGCCCGCTCGGCGTACGGGGCCATGAGGTCCCAGGGGTAGTCGGGGAGCTCGCCGAGGGCCACGCGCGTCAGCCGTTCTGGGGCGGGAGCGCGGCGATGACGGGGTGGTCGGAGTGCGTGACGCCGACCTTGGTGGCGCCGCCGGGCGAGCCCATCTCCGCGAAGAACTCGACGTTCGCGGTGTAGTAGTCGCTCCAGCGCTCGGGCAGGTCGTCCTCGTAGTAGATCGCCTCGACGGGGCACACGGGCTCGCAGGCACCGCAGTCCACGCACTCGTCCGGGTGGATGTAGAGCGACCGCTCGCCCTCGTAGATGCAGTCCACCGGGCACTCGTCGATGCAGGCGCGGTCCTTCACGTCGACACAGGGCAGGGCGATGACGTAGGTCACTTCGGGCGGGTCCTTCCGGGAGCGGTGCGGCCCGACGAGTCTACGCGGCGCGGGACGGCGTCCCGGCCGCGGGCCGCTCGCCGGATGCCGCACCGGGGGCGGCGTCCGGGCCCGCTCCGGCGTCGGCGGGGCGCCGCGCGAACCGGGGCCAGACGACCACGGCGGCGACGAGGATCGCGGGCGCGATCGCCCACACCTGGCTCAGGCCGTCGTCCGGGAAGAGCACGGATCCGCTCGGGCCGCGCGTGCCGAGCACCGCCACCGCCGCGACGACCCCGAGGCCGAGGCACAGCGCGTGCAGCCGGTCGACGAGGAGCAGGCGGAACGCGACCAGGAGGCACGCGAGCGTGACGAGGGCGAGCGCGAGGCCGATCGGCAGCGCGATCGGGCCGACGGGGAGCGTCGCCCGGTGCGCGGCCGTGCCGACCGCGCCCACCAGGATCCCGAGCACGAGGGAGGCGAGCGCGGTGCCGACGCGCTGGGCGCCGCGCGGCGGCCGGGGTGCGTCGTCGTCGGGCGCGGCGCCCGCCGGCCGGTGCAGCCGGAACATCTCCACGGGCGAGATGGGCGCGCCGATGCCGTGCGACAGCGCGAACTGGTCGCCGTCGACCACGGTCTGCGTGCGGTGGGCGGCGATCGCGCGGATCTTGGCGTCGAGCACCTCGGACGCGTCCACGGTCAGGTCGACCTGGTCGTCCGGCAGCACGAGCGTGCCCGCCGGATCCGGGTCGGGGGCGGGGAACCGGCCGCGCGCGCGGACGAGCTCGTGCGCCTCGCGGGCCGACGACGCGGTCGTGGTGATGAGGTACGCGGGCACCCCCGCCTCCTCCGCCGCCCAGGTCGCGATGACGTGCGTGCGCACGTGGTCCGGGTGGCCGTACCCGCCGTGGTCGTCGTACGTGATGACGCTCGTGGCGTCGACGTCGGCGATGACGGCGAGCACGTCGCGCGCCTCGTCGGCCTCGTCGCCCGCGCACAGCGAGTCGGGATCCAGCGGGCGGAGGGCGACGGGGACGCCGTCGTCGCCCCACTCCATGCCGGAGTCGACGTAGCGGCGCGGCTCGAGGCCGCGCCAGCGCGCGTCGGGGTCACCGAGGAAGCGGTGGTCGGTGACGCCGAGGGCCGCCATGGCCTCGGCCAGCTCGGTCTCGCGGTGGTCGGCGAGCGCGCGGAGGTCGCCCTCGAGGTGCCGCATGTCCTCGGGGATCACGTCGCCGCGCTCCCCGCGCGTGCAGGTGAGGACGGTGACCGGGACGCCGTCCCGGACGAGGCGCGCGATGGTGCCGCCCGTGACGATGCTCTCGTCGTCGGGGTGCGCGTGCACGAGGAGCACGTGCTCGCGCTCGGGACGGCGGGTGCGGGCAGCCCGATCGGGGCGTCGGGACGTGCCGGGGATCATCCGGCGATCCTAGCCGCGGCCCGCGCGGCCGATGCTGGGCGCCCGTCGGGGGACGGCGACTGGACGCGTCCCGGCCCCCGCGCTACTGTGCACGAGGTAAGGCAAGCCTCACCTACATTTCCCCACCTCAGCAATAGGGCGCCCCCGCCGCGCCCGCCGCCCGGAGAGGCGCACCCGTGTTCGCGAACTACCTGATCGGCCTGCGCGAGGGCCTCGAGGCCGCGCTGGTCGTCACCATCCTCATCGCCTACGTCGTCAGGATCGGCCGCCGCGACGTGCTCGGCCGGCTCTGGCTCGGCGTCGGGCTCGCGGTCCTCCTCGCCCTGTCGGTCGGCGCGATCCTCACCTACGGCGCCTACGGCCTCACCTTCGAGGCGCAGGAGGCCATCGGCGGATCCCTCTCCATCGTCGCCACGGGCCTCGTCACCTGGATGGTGTTCTGGATGCTCCGCACCGCGAAGGACATGCGCTCCGAGCTGCAGGGCGCGGTCGACCGGGCCATCCAGGGCGCCGCGTGGGGCCTCGTCGCCGTCGCGTTCCTCGCGGTCGGCCGCGAGGGGATCGAGACGGCGCTGTTCCTCTGGTCGGCCGTGCAGGCCACGGGCGCCACGGCCCTCCCCCTCGTCGGCGCGGGCCTCGGCATCGTGACCGCCGTCGCGCTCGGCTGGCTCGTGTACCGCGGGGTGCTGCGCATCGACCTCGCGCGCTTCTTCACCTGGACGGGCGCGCTCCTCATCGTGGTCGCCGGCGGCGTGCTCGCGTACGGCGTGCACGACCTGCAGGAGGCGGGGATCCTGCCCGGCATCGGCGCGCTCGCGTTCGACGTCTCCGGGGCCGTGCCGCCCGGATCCTGGTACGGCACGCTCCTCAAGGGCACCGTCAACTTCTCCCCCGCCACCACCTGGCTCGAGGCGATCACGTGGGTGCTGTACGTCGTGTCGACGCTCGCGACCTACCTCGCGCTCGCGCGGCGCGGCCGGCGCGCGCGGCTCGCACCGTCCGCCGCGCCCGCGGATGCCGCTCCCCGCCTCGCCGACGCGCCGGCCGACGCCGCTGCGCGCTGACCGCCGCCCGCCCCTCCCGCTCCCCGCCCCGTCCACCGCCGGCACCGCCGGCCCGCTCCCCCACGAGGACCCATGAACCGCTCCGCCCTCCCCGCCGCCGCCCTGATCGCCGGCGCCGCCCTCGCCCTCTCGGGGTGCGTCGCGAACGCGCCCGCCGGATCCGCGGGCGACGACGGCGCCGCCGCGGCGTCGGGCGTCACGCAGCTCACCGTCGACAGCTCGGCCGACGCCTGCACCGTCTCCGCCGCGACGGCGCCGAGCGGCACCGTGTCGTTCCACGTCACGAACTCCACCGACCAGGTGACGGAGTTCTACCTGCTCGCCGACGACGGCCTCCGCATCGTCGGCGAGGTCGAGAACGTCAGCCCCGGCATCGAGCGCGACCTCGTGCTCACCGCGCAGCCCGGCAGCTACTACACCGTCTGCAAGCCCGGCATGGTGGGCGACGGCGTCGGCCGTGCGCCCTTCACCGTCACGGGCGACCAGGTCGCGCTCGCGGGCGACGCCGAGCAGCAGGGGGAGGACGCGGCCGCCGCCTACCTCGCCTACGTCAAGGACCAGGTCGGGCGGCTCCTCCCCGCCACGCAGGAGTTCGCCGACGCGTACCTCGCGGGCGACGACGACCGCGCGCGCTCCCTCTACCCCACGGCCCGCGCGTACTACGAGCGCGTCGAGCCCGTGGCCGAGTCGTTCGGCGACCTCGACCCGGAGATCGACTTCCGCGAGGCGGACGTCGAGCCCGGCACCGAGTGGACCGGCTGGCACCGCATCGAGAAGGACCTCTGGCAGCCCGCGCCCGACGCGAACGGCGGCGACGTCTACTCGCCCCTCGGCGCCGCGGATCGCGCGCACTTCGCCCAGGAGCTCACCGCCGACACGCAGCGCCTCTACGACGCCGTGCACGCGGATGACTTCTCCGTCGACATCTCCACGGTCTCCAACGGCGCCGTGGGCCTCATGGACGAGGTCGCGTCGGGCAAGATCACCGGCGAGGAGGAGATCTGGTCGCACACGGACCTCTGGGACTTCCAGGCGAACCTCGAGGGCGCGCGCGTCGCGTACGAGGGCGTCCGCGACATCGTCGCCCCGAAGGACCCGCAGCTCGTCGCCACGCTCGACGCGCGGTTCGCGTCCCTCGAGGAGGACCTCGCGGCGTACGGATCCCTCGAGGAGGGCTTCACCCCCTACGACCGGCTGACGAAGGAGCAGGTCAAGGGCCTCGCGGACGGCGTGAACGCGCTGGCCGAGCCGCTGTCGAAGCTCACCGGCACCCTCGTCGGCTGATGAGCGGGATCGAGAGCGCTCCGACCGCGGACGCCGCGGACGCCGTGACACCCGACGCCGACGCCACGGCGCCCCGCGGCGTCTCCCGCCGCGGGATCCTCGGCCTCCTCGGCGCGGGCGCGCTCGGCGGCGGCCTCGTGGGATCCGCCGCCGGCGTGATGGCCGACCGCGCCTTCGCGGGCGCGCGCCGGGCCGCGGGCGGATCCACGTACGCCTTCCACGGTCCGCACCAGGCGGGCATCACGACGCCCGCGCAGGACCGGCTGCACTTCGCCGCCTTCGACGTCGCCGACATCGACCGCGCGGGCCTCGTCTCGCTCCTGCGGGACTGGAGCGCGGCGGCGGCGCGCATGACGGCGGGCGGCCCCGCGGGCGCGCTCGGCGCGGTCGAGGGCGCGTACGACTCCCCGCCCGACGACACCGGCGAGGCGCTCGACCTCCCGCCCGCCGGCCTCACCATCACGTTCGGCCTCGGCCCGTCGCTGTTCACGACGGCCGAGGGCGTCGACCGCTTCGGCATCGCCGACCGCCGTCCGGCCGCGCTCGTCGACCTGCCGCGCTTCCCGGGCGACGCGCTCGTGCCCGAGGCCACGGGCGGCGACCTCTGCATCCAGGCGTGCAGCGACGACCCGCAGGTGGCCGTGCACGCGATCCGCAACCTCTCGCGCATCGCGTTCGGCCGCGCGTCCATCCGCTGGTCGCAGCTCGGCTTCGGCCGCACCTCGTCGACGAGCCGCGCGCAGGTCACGCCGCGGAACCTCTTCGGCTTCAAGGACGGAACCGCGAACGTGAAGTCCGAGGACACGCGCCAGGTCGAGGACCACGTCTGGGCGGACGCCGGGTCCTCGCCCGCGGAGGCCTGGATGCAGGGCGGCTCCTACCTCGTCGCCCGCCGCATCCGCATGACCATCGAGACGTGGGACCGCTCGTCGCTCCGCGAGCAGGAGCGCGTCGTCGGCCGCACGAAGGGCTCGGGCGCGCCCCTCAGCGGCGGCGAGGAGCACACCGCCCCGGACTTCGCCGCCACGGGCCGTGGCGGGGCCCCGCTCATCGACCGGGCGTCGCACGTGCGCCTCGCGCACCCGGACGCGAACGACGGGGCCGTGCTCCTGCGCCGCGGCTACAACTTCGTCGACGGCAACGACGAGCTGGGGCGGCTGAACGCGGGCCTGTTCTTCCTGGCGTTCCAGCGGGATCCGCGCACGCAGTTCATCCCCATCCAGCGGAGCCTCGCGCACGACGCCATGAACGAGTACCTGCGGCACGTGGGCAGCGGGATCTGGGCGGTCCCGCCGGGCGCGAGCCGCGACGGCTACGTGGGCGAGACGCTCCTCGGGCCGTGACCGGCCGCCGGGCGGATCAGGCCGCGGGCAGCACCACGTACGTGGCGACCGGCGACCCGAGGTCGGCCGACACCGTGACGATGACGCTGTACGCGTCCGTCGTGAAGCGGCCGTAGCCGCTCGTCGCGTCGCCCGCGACGTCGGAGTCCTCCGCGTAGCCCGCCGCATCGAGCTTGGCCCGCGCGTCGGCGAACCCGCCCTCGACGTCCGGCACCGCGACCTGCGCGACCCAGCCGGCGCCCTCGGTCGCGGCGCCCCCGCCGAGCAGCCGCCCCTCGGCGAAGGGCACGGCGTCGGACGGGAACGAGTCCGGCACGTGCCCGTCCGTGGAGACCTGCACCTTGCCCAGGGTGTCCCCCACCACGTCCTCGACGCTGTGGCGCACCTGCTTCGCGCCCTCCTGGGCCGCATCCCGGACGGCGTCGCCGACGGCGCTGCAGCCGCCCAGCACGAGGCCCGGGACGAGGACGAGCCCGGCCGCCAGCCCCCTCCTGCGGAGGGACCGTGCGGACGGGCTCGTCGTGGTCATGTTCGACCTAGGCGTTCTGCTTCTTCAGTCGCGACGTCTTGCGCTGTCGCGCGTTGGCGTCGAGCTCGACCTTGCGGATCCGCACGAACTCCGGCGTGACCTCCACGCACTCGTCCTCGCGGGCGAACTCGAGGCACTCCTCGAGCGTCAGGTTCCGCGAGGGCGTCATGCGCTCGAAGGAGTCGGAGGTGGACTGACGCATGTTGGTCAGCTGCTTCTCCTTGGTGATGTTGACGTCCATGTCGTCCGCGCGCGAGTTCTCGCCGACGACCATGCCCTCGTAGACCTCCTGGGTCGGCTCCACGAAGAACGACATGCGCTCCTGCAGGGCCACCATGGCGAACGGGGTGGCGACGCCCGCGCGGTCGGCGACGATCGAGCCGTTGACGCGGGTCGTGATCTCGCCCGCCCACTGCTCGTAGCCGTGCGACACGGCGTTGGCGATGCCCGCGCCGCGCGTGATCGTGAGGAACTCGGTGCGGAAGCCGATGAGGCCGCGCGACGGGACGACGAACTCCATGCGGACCCAGCCGGTGCCGTGGTTGCTCATGCCCTCCATGCGGCCCTTGCGGGCGGCGAGGAGCTGCGTGATCGCGCCGAGGTACTCCTCGGGCGAGTCGATGGTGAGGTGCTCGTAGGGCTCGTGCACCTTGCCGTCGACCTGCTTGACGACCACCTGCGGCTTGCCGACGGTGAGCTCGAAGCCCTCGCGACGCATCTGCTCGACGAGGATCGCCAGCGCGAGCTCGCCGCGGCCCTGGACCTCCCACGCGTCGGGCCGGCCGATGTCGACCAGCTTGATGGAGACGTTTCCGATGAGCTCGCGGTCGAGGCGGTCCTTGACCATGCGCGCGGTGAGCTTGTGGCCCTTGACCTTGCCGATGAGGGGGCTGGTGTTGGTGCCGATGGTCATCGAGATGGCCGGGTCGTCCACCGTGATGGTGGGCAGCGGGCGGACGTCCTCGGGGTCGGCGAGCGTCTCGCCGATGGTGATGTCCTCGATGCCGGCGACGGCGACGATGTCGCCGGGGCCCGCGGACTCGGTCGGGAAGCGGTCGAGCGCCTTCGTGATGAGGAGCTCGGTGATCTTCACGTTCTTGACGGTGCCGTCGTGCTTGACCCAGGCGACCTGCTGGCCCTTCTTGATCGTGCCGTTGAAGACGCGGAGGAGGGCGAGGCGGCCGAGGAAGGGCGACGCGTCGAGGTTGGTGACGTGCGCCTGGAGGGGGTGCTCGTCGTCGTAGGTGGGCGCGGGGACGTGGTCGAGGATCGCCTTGAAGAGGGGCTCGAGGTCCTCGTTGTCGGGCAGCTCGCCGTTCTCGGGCTTGTTGTCGCTCGCGGCGCCGTTGCGGCCGGACGCGTAGACGACGGGGACGTCGAGGATCGCGTCGAGGTCGAGGTCCGGGTGCTCGTCCGACATGTCGGACGCGAGGCCGAGGAGGAGGTCCTGGCTCTCGGCCACGACCTCGTCGATGCGCGCGTCGGGACGGTCGGTCTTGTTGACCAGGAGGATCACGGGCAGCTTCGCCTCGAGCGCCTTGCGGAGCACGAAGCGCGTCTGGGGCAGCGGGCCCTCGGACGCGTCCACCAGGAGCACGACGCCGTCGACCATGGAGAGGCCGCGCTCGACCTCGCCGCCGAAGTCCGCGTGGCCCGGGGTGTCGATCACGTTGATGACGATGGGCGAGCCGTCCGCGTGCTTCCCGTTGTAGAGCACCGCGGTGTTCTTCGCGAGGATCGTGATGCCCTTCTCGCGCTCGAGGTCGTTCGAGTCCATCATCCGGTCCTCGCCCTCGAAGTGGGCGTCGAACGAGTTCGTCTGCTTGAGCATGGCGTCGACGAGGGTGGTCTTGCCGTGGTCCACGTGGGCCACGATGGCCACATTGCGGAGGTCGTTGCGCGCGACTAGCGCCATAGTGCTGTCCTTCAGTGGAGAGGGTGCCGGCCTTGTCATCAAGGGAGGAGGGCGAAGAGCCGCCGTCTGCTATTCCCAGCGACCCATAGCCTACCGTGCCGACGCAACCCGGTCTCAGGGAGCGGCGGGAGCGAGCGTCCAGCGCCAGGCGTCGTCGAGGATGCCGGCCTGGTGGGGCGACACCTGGACGCCGCCGACCCTCCCCTGCATGGCCGCGACCGCGGGCCGCTGGTAGAGCGGGAGGCCGGCCCGGTCGCCGTACATGCGGCGGTCGAGGCGCAGCAGCAGCTCGCCGCGCGCGTCGTCGTCCTCGGTGCGGCTGAGCGACGCGAACAGCGACGCCACGTCGGGGTCGACCGTGGCGAGGCCGTCGCGCGCGTCGGCACGCTCCTCGTGCGCCCGGCGGATGCCGGCGACCGACGGGTAGGCGTCCTCGGTGTCGACGAGCGCGACGTCGTACGCGCCCGGCTGGTCGAGGACGCTCTCCCACTGCGGGGTCGAGCAGTCGGTCACGACGAAGCCGGCCCTCTGCGCGGAGTCGCGGATCGCCTCGAACGCGGCGACGCGGCGCGGGTCGGCGGGGTCGTAGAGCACGCACACCTCGGGTGCGGCCTGTCCGACGGAGGCGAGCAGCTGGCGCGCCTCGTCGAGGTCGACCTCGTCGAAGCGGCTGGATCCGTTGGCGCGCACCTGGTCGTCGTAGCCGTCGGCGCCGGGGGCGAGCACGAAGGAGTCGCGGGTCGTCGCGTCGGGATCCACGGGCGCGACGACCTCCCGGACGATCGCCTCCCGCGGGATGACGGAGAGGAACGCGGTGCGGACCGCGACGTCGGACATGGCCGCGTTCCGCGCCCCGAGCGTCTGGAGGTCGAGCCGCTCCCACGTCGGGGACGCGCCCGTGACGACCTTCGCGCCGTCGACCTCGGCCAGCGCGTCGACCACGTCCGCGTCGGCCTCGGGGGCGATCACGTCGACGTCCCCCGCCCGGAGCGCGGCGACCGCGGCGTCGGGATGCTCGATCGTGGACACGACGATGCGCTCGACCGAGGGCCGGTGCAGCCCGTTGTAGTACCGGTTGGCGCGCAGGGTGACGGAGGCGCCCGGGTCGATCGACTCGACGGCGTACGGTCCCGACCCGACCGCCCGGTCCGGGTGCGCGGCGATCTCGGCCACGCCGAAGCCGCGGTTCCACGCGTCGGAGATGGGTGACAGCAGCTCGGGCTCGCGGTCCTGGACCGCGTCGACGAGCGTCTGCTTCGCGCGGCCCGGGCTCGACATGTCGAGGGCGAGCTGCACCACGCTGTGCGCGGGGAGGCCGACCTCGAAGGCGAGCCGCCAGTCGGGCGTGTACTCGTCGAAGACCATGGTGATGGAGCGGCCGCCGTCGCCGATCTCGGGCGTGCGGGTCACGTGCGTGAGCACCTCGTCGGTCGCGGCGTCGAAGAAGACCGTCCCGCCGGGGAGGCCGCCCGTGTAGCCGCCCGTCGCCTCGTCCACGTAGCCGGACGCGTCGAAGCCCGGGGTGTCGAGCGCGCCGGACCCGGCGGCCCAGGCGAGCAGGAGGTCCGCGGCGTCGACGGGCTCGCCGTCGGACCAGCGCACGCCCTCCGCGACCGTGTACTGCACGGTGAGCGGGTCGCGGGAGACGACCTGCGCGGATCCGTACCCGGGATCGGTCGCGACGGACCCGTCGGCGGACACCTCCGAGAAGCGCGAGTTGGTGGCGTGCACGATCTCCCGGTTGCCGTCGGTGGAACCCGTGCGGGACGCCGCGTTGTAGGAGGTGAACGAGGTGGGCAGCGCCGCGCGGATCTCCGTGTCGGCGACCATGCCGGTGGTCGGCGAGCAGGCGGCGAGGCCCGCGACGAGGGCCAGCGCGACGGCGGCGGATGCGCCGCGGACGACCCGGCGGATCCCTCGCGGGCGCCGGGCTCGTGCGGCCTCGGGGCCTCGCGTGTCGCTGTCCATCGCCGTCGATCCTACGCGAGGGGCACGACGAGGCCCGCCGCCCGCGCGCCCCCGCGAGGGGGTGCGACGGACGGCGGGCCGGGTCGTGCGGGGTGCGGATCAGGCCGCGGGCGGCTGCTGGTCGCGCAGGGCCTCGCGGAGCTGGCGGCGCTCCTGCTGCTGGTCGGGGTCCGGCAGCGGCACCGCGGCGATGAGCTTCTGCGTGTACGGGTGCTGCGGGTTCCGGAGGATCGACTCGGTCGGCCCCTGCTCCACGATCTTCCCGTGGTTCATCACGACGATGCGGTCGGCGAGGAGGTCGACCACCGCGAGGTCGTGGCTCACGAACAGGCACGCGAACTGGAGCTCCTTCTGGATCTCCTGCAGCAGCTGGAGCACGCGGGCCTGCACCGACACGTCGAGCGCCGAGGTCGGCTCGTCGGCCACGAGCACCTTGGGCCGCAGCGCGAGCGCCCGGGCGATGCCCACGCGCTGGCGCTGACCGCCGGAGAGCTCGTTCGGGTAGCGGTTGCGGAAGCTGCGCGGCAGCTCCACCTGGTCGAGCAGCTCCTCGACCCGGTCGCTCTGCTGCTTCTTCGAGAACTGCCCCGAGAGCTCGAGCGGCTCGCCGATGCTCTGGCCGATGGGCCAGCGCGGGTTCAGCGAGGAGCCCGGGTCCTGGAACACGATGCCGATCTCGCGGCGCACGGCGCGCAGGTCCTTGGCGGAGATGCCGGTCATGCGGCGTCCGGCGACCGTGAGCTCGCCGCCCGCGACGGGGAGGAGGCCCACCGCGGCGCGCGCGATGGTGGTCTTGCCGGATCCCGACTCGCCCACGACGCCGACGACCTCGCCGGGGTGGATGTCGAACGAGGCGCCCGTGACCGCCCGGAACGCCGGCACGCGGCCGAGCTTCGGGTAGTCGATGTCCACCTCCTTGAGGGAGATGGCGGGCTCGGTGGTGCGCTCGGCGATCTCGACCTGCGAGGCCTCCCCCGTGCCGAGGTGCGGCACCGAGGCGAGCAGCTGCTTCGTGTACGGGTCCTTCGGCGACTGGAAGATCTCGCGCACCGAGCCGCGCTCGACGATGCGGCCGCTCTTCATCACGATGACGTTGGTCGCGAGGTCGGCCACCACGCCCATGTCGTGCGTGATGATGACGATCGCGCTGTTGAGGCGCTGGTGGAGCTTCCGCAGCAGGTCGAGGATCTCGGCCTGGATCGTCACGTCGAGCGCCGTGGTGGGCTCGTCGGCGATGAGCATGTCGGGGTCGCAGGAGAGCGACTGCGCGATCATCGCGCGCTGGCGCTGGCCGCCGGAGAGCTGGTGGGGGTAGGAGTCGAACGCCTTCTCGGGATCCGGCATCTCGACCAGCTTCAGCAGCTCGAGCGCGCGCACCTTGGCGACGGACGGGATGATCGACTGGTGGACCCGCAGGGCCTCCACGATCTGGAAGCCCACCGTGTAGACGGGGTTGAGCGCGGTCATCGGCTCCTGGAAGATCACGGCGATGTCGTTGCCGCGCGCCTTCCGGAGCGTGGCCTGGTCGGCGCCGACCATCTCGACGCCCTTGAGCTTCGCGCTCCCCCGGACCCGGCCGTTCTTCGGCAGGAGGCCGAGGAGCGACATGGAGCTGACGGACTTTCCGGAGCCGGACTCGCCGACGATCGCGAGCACCTCGCCCGGGTTGACCCGGTAGTCGATGTCGACGGCCGCGGGCATCCACTCGTCGCCGACCCAGAAGTCGACGCCGAGGCCGGAGACCTCGAGGATGGGGACGATCGGGTCCGCCCCGTTCGCGTGAGCGCTCATGCTGCGGCCTCCTGGCTGCTGGAAGTGGGGGTGTCGAGGGGCGCCCATGCGGGCCGTGGGACGATGTGGCCATGGACCAGCCCGTCGTCATCCGCCCGTCGTTCGGACGCCTGCTGACCGTGATCGTCTCGGCGATCGCGGTCCTGGTGCTCGTGAGCACCGTGGTCGGGGGTCGGGCCGACCTCCTGCCGACGGCCGCGTGGGGCCCGGTGATGCTGGCCTACGCGGCGTGGCTCGTCTTCTGGCACCCGCGGGTGCGCATCGCGACCGAGGGTGTGGAGATCCGCAACGTCCTCCGGACGCACGAGATCTCGTGGCCCGCGATCCGCGACGTCGACACCAAGTGGGCCCTGAACATCACGACCGCGCACGAGCGCGTCACGGCGTGGGCCGCTCCGGCGCCCGGTCGGCACTCGAACGCCTACATCACCACGAAGGAGGAGCGGAACCAGCCGTACCTCAGCGCCATGATGCAGGACGCGCGCCGCGGCGACCTGCCGCGCACCGACTCCGGCGACGCGGCCACGGTGATCCGCCTGCGCCTGGCCGCCCTCCGCGAGGCGGGCCACCTGGGCGGCCCGGTCGAGGAGGAGGGCCGGCGCGTCCGCACTCACTGGGCGGAGATCGCCGTGCTCGCGGTGCTCGTCGTCGCGACCGTGGTGAGCGGCCTGGTCTGAGAGCGGACCGGCGGCCGTGCCGCGGGTGAGCGGCCGGGCCGTCACGGCGACCGTCACCGGCCGTCCGCGCCGTCGGGTGCCCGGCCGTCGGCGGGGCCGTCGGCCTGGGCGCCCGGACGCGCGGATCCGACGGGCGGCGGGACGCGGACGCCCTCGGCGCCGGATCCGGTCGTCGGACCCGCGTCGCGGCGGTTGCGACCCGTGAGCATCGCGAACATCTGCTTGTAGGGGCCCTGTCCGCCCGGCATGCGCCGCTGGCGCGGGTCGAAGGCGTCGCGGAGGCCGTCGCCGATGAAGTTGATCGACAGCGCGATGATGATGATGAACAGGCCCGGGAACCAGAACAGCCACGGCCGGGTCGCGAAGGCGCCCTGGTACTCGTTGATGATCTGGCCCAGCGACACGTCGGGCTTCACGATGCCGAACCCGAGGAACGACAGGGCCGCCTCGAGCAGGATCGCCGCGCTCATGAGCAGCGTGGTCGACACGATGACCACGCCGATCGCGTTGGGCAGGATGTGCCGGAACACGATGCGGCTGTTCGACGCTCCCGCGACCCGGGCGGCGTCGACGAACTCGCGCTCGCGCAGGCTGAGGAACTCGCCGCGCACCAGGCGGGCGAGCGACGGCCAGCCGATCAGGCCGAGGACGATGCCGAGGACCACCGCGCCGAGCCCGCCGAAGGTGCGACCGAGGACGGCGGCGATGACGATGACGGGGATGACGATGATGAGGTCCGTGAAGCGCATGAGCAGGGAGTCGATGCGTCCGCGGAAGAAGCCCGAGACGGCGCCGACGACGATGCCGATGAACGCGGCGATGATGCCGTAGAGCACCATCACGACGATGGACTGCTGCGTGCCGCGCATGACGCGGGCGAAGATGTCGCGGCCGATCTCGTCCTGGCCGAAGGGGTGCTCGCCGAACTGGAAGGGCAGCACCCACGTCGGGTTGCCGCCGTTCACGATGGGCGACGCGTCCTCGTAGCCCCACAGCCACCAGCCGGGGATGCGGAGGCCGAAGAACTGGATGCCCACGGACGAGTACACGAGGATCGCCATCAGCAGGAGGATCACGAGCGCGGTCATCGCGCCCTTGTGGCGGAGGAACCGACGGCGGACGACGGTGCCCTGGCTGAGGCCCTCGACCTCGCGCTGCTCGATCGTGAGCTCGGAGTTCGCGCCGCCCTCGGGGAGGTTCGGGTCGTTGTGGGGGTCGTTGGGGTTCCCCATCAGTGCGTTGGACATGTGTCAGCTCACCCGGATTCGAGGATCGAGGACCGAGTACAGGATGTCGGCCAGCATGTTGAAGATGACGGTCAGGATGCTCGTGATCAGGATGAACCCCATCAGCGGATTGAGGTCGGTCTTGGTCAGGGCGTCCTGGAAGACGGAGCCCATGCCCTTCCAGGCGAAGATCGTCTCCGTGATCACGGCGCCGCCGATGAGGCCGCCCACGTCGAAGGCGATGACGGTGGCCACGGGGATCATGGCGTTGCGGAACGCGTGGCGCATGATCACGGTGCGCTCGGTGAGGCCCTTGGCCCGCGCGGTGCGCACGTAGTCCTGGTTCATCACCTCGAGCAGGCTCGCCCGCGAGTAGCGGGAGTAGCTCGCGACGGAGATGAGGAGGATCGCGATGGTCGGCAGCAGGAGGTGCGTGTAGCTGTCGAGCATGCCCTGCCAGATCGAGCCCTGGAGGCCCGGGGTGACGGCGCCGACGGTGGCGATGGGACGGCCGCGCGTGTTGGTCACGTAGTCGGGCCAGACCTGCATGACGCGGTCGACGATGATCAGCAGCGCGACGAGGCCGCCCGTGATGCCCGCGCCGCGGGCGACGATGGGCTTGTCGTTCTGGCCGACCACGTAGCCGACGACCACGCCGACCACGGCGAACGCGACGATGAGCACGATCGTGATCCACCAGGGCGCGGAGACCGTCAGCACGTACTGCAGCGGGTACCAGAGCGCGGCGCCGAGGACGGCCATCCCCAGCGCCGAGTAGAACGCACGGCGGTTGCGCAGCCCCGTCGACAGCGACGTGATGAGCACCGCGATGAGCGCGCCGAGCGCGCCGATGAGGAGGATGCCGAGACCGGGCCGCGAGAACCAGTCGGTCGCGAGCAGGTACACGAGCACCGCCGCGGTGATGACCGTCGCGGACCCGAACACGATGAGGCGCGGCTTCGGGTCGCCGCCGATGATGCTCATCCACACGAAGCCCGAGACGAGCGACAGGACGACGATGAGGACCGGCGGAATAGTCGGGTTCACGAGGAAGTCGTTGAAGCCGATGGCGACGTACTGCTTGAGCAGCACGGCGACGAAGAAGATCGGCAGGGAGAAGAAGAGGAACGACGCGAACGTGACCGTGTAGTCGTAGCCGCTGTACTGGCGGAGGGCGGTCGTCATGCCGATGGAGACGCCGATGAGCACGGCGATGATCGTCGCGATCGTCACGAGCTGGATGGTCTGGCCGGCGGCGTTGGCGATGAGGTCGTTGACCTCGCGGCCGTCGATGGCCTTGCCGAGGTCGATCTGGCCGATGAACACCTTGAACACTCCCCCGAGCCAGAGGAAGTAGCGCAGCGGGGACGGGACGTCGAGGTCGAGGAGGTCGGTCCGGGCGGCGATGAGGGCGTCGCGGTTGGGCGACGGGCTCTCGCGCAGGTCCCCGAGGGGATCACCCGAGTTGGCCGCCAGGTTGTAGATGATGAAGCTGGCGCCCAGGAGGACGAAGAACGACGCGACGAGGCGTCTCAAGACGAAGGTAAGCACAGGGCGACGACGTCCCTTTCTGTGATCGGCCAGGGCTCGTGACCCGACCCGACGAGAGCATACGCGGCCGGATCCGTGGATCACGAATCGGCAACGGACATGGAGAGGGTGCCGAGGCCAGGAGGCCTCGGCACCCTCGCACCCTCCCGTTCAGGGGACGGCGCTCACTGCTTCCGTGCTACTCGGCTGCGGCCTGCGCCGGGGCCCACTCCCAGTAGTTCCAGAAGTAGGTCGGCGACAGGAACGCCGGCTTGACGCCCGTGACCGTGTCGCTCCAGGCCGTGAGGCCCGGGAACTGGAAGATCGGGGTCGTCCAGCCCTGCTGCTGGATGAGGGTCTCGGCCTGGATGAGCAGATCGCGCTGCTTGTCCGTGTCGGTCTCCGTGTCCAGCTGCTTGAACAGCGAGTCGACCTCGGGGTCGGACCAGCCGTAGTAGTTGTTGATGCCGCCGGTCTGGTAGTTCGGGCCGGACTCGCCGACCGCGAGGCTCGTGGACTGCCATCCGAAGAGGGCGATGTCGTAGGAGTCGGTCTTGCTGGACAGGTCGGCACCCCACGTCGCGCTGTTCACGTCGATGAGGTTGAAGCCCGCCTGCTGGGCGGACTGGCGCATGAGCTCGAACTCCTGCTGGCGGCGCGTGTTGCCCTGCCCGTAGATGACGCGGGCGTCGATCGTGCCGGTGACGCCGGCCTTGGCGAGGTCCGCCTTGGCGCCCTCGATGTCGACCGTCTGCTGCGCGTAGCCGTTCTTCTCGACCGAGGCCTCGTAGTTCGGCGTCCCGGGAACGAAGACGTTCGAGTTGCGGAGCTCGGCGTCGGTCTGCAGCGGCTTGATCAGCTTGTCGAGGATCTCCTCGCGCGGCAGCGTCTTGAAGAACGCCTGGCGGACGAGCTTGGCCTTCTCGGCGTCGCCGCCGTACTTCGCGGGGTCGAACGGGCCGCCGTTGGTGACCTGGAGGTCGACGTGCTCGTACGTGCCCTCGGCCTGGCCCTTGTACTCGATGCCGCTGAGTCCCTGGACCTGCTGGAGGAGGTCGGCCGTGGGCTGGCCGGACGCGATCTGGACCTCGCCGTTGGAGAGGGCCTGGATCTGCGCCTGCGGGTCCGAGATGAAGCGGACCGTGATCTTCTCGTACTTCGGCTTCTTGTCGCCGGTGTACTCCTTGTTGGCCGTCAGGGTGATGTACTGGTCGGCCTTGAGGTCGGTGATCGTGTACGCGCCGTCGCCCAGGGTCTTCTGGGGCTCCGTCGGCATGTCCGAGAAGCGGTAGCCGTCGTTCCAGACCTTGGAGACCGGGGCGAGGACGCTGGCGTCCTTGTCCTGGATCGCCGTGATGAGCTTCTTCTTCGCGTCCTCGGGCGAGAGGTTCTCGTCGGGGAACGCGAGCTGCGTGGTGCCGTGGGCGGAGACGCCGACGCCGTTGCCGGTCGCGACCTCCCAGTCGACGTAGGGCTGGTCGTACGTGTAGGTGAGGCTGCGGCCGTCGTCGCCGATCTCGGGGGTCTTGGTGACCAGGCCGAGGCGGGTGTCCTTGACGGCGCCCGAGTTGAAGAAGACCTGGTCGTCCCCGGTGGAGACCGTGCCGTCCTCGTTCGTCGTGACGTCCTCGGTCGTGTTCACGTTCGTCGTGTTCGCGGCCCAGTTGAGGAGCATGTCCGCGGCGTCGACGGGGGTGCCGTCGCTCCACTTGACGCCCTCGTTGATCGTGAACTTCACCACGAGCGGGTCGTCGGAGACCTTCTCGTACGTGCCGAAGTCGGTGTCCTTCACCAGCGAGGGGCCGTCGTCGTAGTAGTTGAAGGCCCGGTTCGTCAGGTACACGATGTTCGTGTTGGCGGTGGCGTTGCCGGTCGCCGACAGGTTGTTGTACTCGAGGAACGGGTCGTTCCAGGCCACGGTGATCTCAGTGCCGGCGATGACCTCGGACTCCTGGGCGGGCGCAGAGCAGCCGCTGAGGACGAGGGCACCGGACACGATGACGGCACCAGCCGCTGCGAGGCGTCTGATTTTCAAGGTTCCTCCTGTGCATGGGAATGGCGCGGACCCACCGTGCGTGCGGTCGACCGCGCAGATAAGAATGACCCTAGGTACGGCTGGGAGTCTTTGCAAAAACTGGGCACAAACGTTACATACCGGTAACGCGGACGCGCGGATCCGCGCGTGGGGGTCGGGATCCGTGCGCCAGGACGGGCGGGATCGCGCGTTCCCGGCGCCCTCCACGACGGATCGCGTCGTCAGGAGCCTCACCGGCCACGTCCGGACGCCGGGCGGCTCGGCAGGACCGCGCGCCTAGGATCGGCCCGTGCCCGACGCTCCCGCCATCCACCACGTTCCCCGGATGCCGCTCCGGCGAGCCGTCCGGAGACGACTGCGGATCGAGATCGCGATCGTGCTCGGACTCTCCCTGGGCGCGAGCGCCGTGTACTCGGTGCTGCGCATCGTGGACCTCTCGACGCGGTCGGAGTCGCTCGGCTCGCAGAGCGCCACCATCAACCGGAGCCTGAACGACCGGCAGGTCTTCGACCTCCTGTACCAGCTGCTCGACGTCGCGACCGCGCTCGTGCCCGTCGCCCTCGTGCTCTTCCTGCTGTGGCAGCCGGGGCGGAGCGCCTTCCGCCGGATCGGGCTCGACCTCCGGCGCCCGGGACGGGACGTCGCCGCCGGCCTCGGGCTGGCCGCGCTGATCGGGGTGCCGGGCCTCTGCCTGTACCTCGCGGGCCGTGCCCTCGGGATCACGGTCGACGTGGTGCCCACCGCCCTCGACTCGTACTGGTGGACCGTGCCGGTGCTCGTGCTCGTCGCCCTCCGCGCAGCGCTGCAGGAGGAGGTGATCGTCGTCGGGTACCTGTTCACCCGGCTGCGCGAGCTGGGCTGGGGGCGCGGTCGACTCGGTGCCTGGACCGTGATCCTCGCGGCCGCGGTCCTGCGCGGGAGCTACCACCTGTACCAGGGCTACGGGCCCTTCCTCGGGAACGTCGCGATGGGGGTCGTGTTCGGCTGGTGCTACGTGCGGTACGGCCGCACGGCGCCGCTCGTGGTGGCCCACCTGATCCTCGACGTCGTCAGCTTCGTGGGCTACCCGGTCGCGCTCGCCCTGATGCCGGGGCTGTTCGGCTGACCGGCATCCGGGCAGGAGCGGGGGCGCGACCCTGGCGCATCCGGCGCACCTGTGCCTAACCTGGGAACGCCGCACGACGAGGTGCGGCCTCATCCCGAGGAGATCCCATGGGCGACGCCGCTCATCCGACCGGGGACCCCCGGCCGGCCGTCGACTACCTGGAGGTCGAGGACTCCGCCCGGTTCCGGGAGCTGAAGCGCGCGCACCGCGGCTTCGTCTTCCCGCTCGCCGTCGCGTTCCTCGTCTGGTACTTCGCGTTCGTGCTGCTGTCGGACTACGCGCACGAGTTCATGTCCACGCCCGTCATCGGGAACGTGAACCTCGGGATCCTGCTCGGGCTCGGGCAGTTCGTGACGACGTTCGCCATCACCACCTGGTACGTGAGCCGGGCGAACTCGCGCTTCGATCCGGTCGCCGCGGAGATCCGGGCCGACCTGGAGGAGCGGGAGCGGGTCGCGCTCGAGGGGCCGCGCGGATCCAACCCGCCCGGGCGCCGGAAGGGCGGCCGGCGGTGAGCGCCGCGACCGCCGCCGTGATGGCGACGACGCCGACGACCGACACGGGCGACCCCGTCCTCAACATCTCGATCTTCGGGGCGTTCGTGGTCATCACCCTCGTGATCGTGTTCCGCGCCAGCCGGAACAACTCGACGGCCGCGGACTACTACGCGGCCGGACGCTCCTTCACCGGGCCGCAGAACGGCACCGCCATCGCGGGCGACTACCTCTCGGCGGCGTCGTTCCTCGGCATCGTGGGCGCCATCGCCATCAACGGGTACGACGGGTTCCTCTACTCGATCGGCTTCCTCGTCGCGTGGCTCGTGGCCCTGCTGCTGGTGGCCGAGCTCATGCGCAACACGGGCAAGTTCACGATGGCCGACGTGCTGAGCTTCCGGCTGAGGCAGCGGCCGGTGCGGCTGGCAGCGGCGACCACGACGCTCGCGGTCTGCTTCTTCTACCTGCTCGCGCAGATGGCCGGCGCGGGCGGGCTCGTCTCGCTGCTGCTCGGGATCGACGACCGGCTCGGGCAGTCGCTCGTGATCGCCGTGGTCGGCGCGCTCATGATCGTCTACGTGCTCGTCGGCGGCATGAAGGGCACGACCTGGGTGCAGATCATCAAGGCGTGCCTGCTCATCGCCGGCGCCGCCGTGATGACCGTCTGGGTGCTCGCGATCCACGGGTTCGACGTCTCCGAGCTGCTGGGCGCGGCCGCGGCGGCATCCGACAAGCCCGTGCTCGAGCCGGGCAACCAGTACGGGGCCACGGGGATCACGAAGCTCGACTTCCTGTCGCTCGCGCTCGCGCTGGTGCTCGGCACGGCGGGCCTCCCCCACGTGCTCATGCGCTTCTACACGGTGCCGACCGC
The DNA here is from genome assembly GCF_001280205.1 of Clavibacter capsici. NCBI lineage: Bacteria > Bacillati > Actinomycetota > Actinomycetes > Micrococcales > Microbacteriaceae > Clavibacter > Clavibacter capsici. The sequence continues at coordinate 2,287,921 of NZ_CP012573.1, forward strand.
GAAGGAGGCCCGGCGCAGCGTCGTCTGGGCGATCTGGCTCATCGGCGTCTTCTACCTCTTCACCCTGGTGCTCGGGTACGGCGCGGGCGCGCTGCTCGGGAGCGAGCGGATCCTCGCGGCCCCCGGCGGCGTCAACTCGGCCGCTCCCCTGCTGGCGCTCGAGCTCGGCGGGCCGATCCTGCTCGGGATCATCGCGGCGGTCGCGTTCGCGACGATCCTGGCGGTGGTCGCCGGGCTCACCATCACGGCGGCGGCGTCCTTCGCGCACGACGTGTACGGCAGCGTCATCAAGAAGGGGCAGGTGTCGGCGAACGGCGAGGTGCGGGTCGCGCGGATCACGGTGGTCGTGATCGGGATCGTCTCGATCATCGCGGGCATCGGCGCGAACGGGCAGAACGTGGCGTTCCTCGTGGCGCTCGCGTTCGCGGTGGCCGCGAGCGCGAACCTGCCGACGATCCTGTACTCCCTCTACTGGCGGCGGTTCTCCACGCGCGGCGCGGTGCTCAGCATGTACGGCGGCCTCGGGACGGCGCTCGTGCTGATCGCGTTCTCGCCCGTGGTGTCGGGCGCGGAGACGTCGATGATCCCGGGGGCCGACTTCTCGTGGTTCCCGCTGAGCAACCCCGGCATCGTGTCGATCCCCGTCGGCTTCCTGCTGGGCTGGATCGGGACGGTCACGTCCACGCGCAGGGAGGACCCGCTGGTCGCGGCCGAGATGGACGTCAGGTCGCTCACCGGGCACGGCGCGGAGAAGGCGACCGAGCACTGATCCCCGCCCCGGGCGCCGCGGCGGCGGCGCCCGGGTGGGCGGTCAGTCGCTGAGGGCGTCGCTGAGGATCGCGAGGACGCCCGCGCGGGTGTCCGACGCCGTCGCGCCGAGGCGGTCGGCGACGATCTCGACGAGGGACTCCAGCACGATGACGTGCGGGATGCGCGAGGTGTGCTCGACCTCGTGGCGGAAGCCCGCCTTCGCCGGCGCCACGACGAGGGCGACGTCGGCGAGCGCCCCGATGGGCGAGGTCGCGAAGGAGGTGACCACGACGATCCCCGCGCCCGCCGACCGGGCGGAGCGCGCCGCCCGGAGGCTCAGCTCGTTGGCGCCGCTGCCGCTGATGACGAGCACCAGGTCGTCCGCGCCCAGGCGGCTGACGGCGATCTGCTGGCCGATGGGATCGGCCACGTGCTCCGCCGGCCGGCCGACGGCGGTGAGGCGCAGCGAGAGGTCGAGGGCGAGCGGCGACGACAGGCCGCTCGCGACGATCACGAGCCGGCGGGCGGCGACCACGCGCGCCACGACGGCCTCCACCTCCTCCTCCGAGAGCACGCTCGCGATCCGCGGGAGGGCGGCGGCGAGCGCGTCGAGGTCGGAGCGGATCCGGCCCAGGGCGCTCGGGCCGTGGCCGTCGTCCCCCGCGGCGCTCGACGCGCGGGCCGAGCTCCGCGCGAGCTCGCGGGTGAGGGCGACGCGCAGCTGCGGGTACCCGCGGTAGCCGAGGCTCTGGCAGGAGCGCACCACGGTGGACCGGGCGACGCCCGCGCGGTCGGCGAGCTCCTGGGCGGTGATCTCCACCACGCCCTCGGTGTCGTCGAGGATCAGCTCGACCACGCGGCGCTCGCTCGGCTGCAGGGCGTTGACCACGGTGGCGATGCGCGTGGTGGGCCCGACGTCGTCACTCCACTGCACGGACCCTCGCCCCCTCGGTGATCCGGCGGCGGATGGCTCCGGAGATCGCGTCGATCGACATGGTGACGGCGACCACCACGATGAGGAGCACGCCGACCGTGGGCCACTCCCGGTACTGAGTGTAGGAGGTGAGCATGTCGCCGATCCCGCCGACGCCGATGAGGCCGAGGACCGCCGAGGCGCGCACGTTGATCTCGAACCGGTACAGCCAGAAGGAGAGGAACTCGCCGCTCGCCTGCGGCCACACGCCCCAGCGGATGAGCGACCAGGCGCCGCCGCCGGCCGCGCGCACCGCCTCGAGCGGGCCGCGGTCCACGCCCTCGACGGACTCGTAGCCCCACTTGCCGAGCGTGCCGATGCTCGAGACGGCGAGGGCGAGCGCGCCGGTGAGCGGCGTGAGGCCGGTGACCGACAGGATCACGATCGCCGTGATGATCTCCGGCACCGCGCGGATGGCGGAGAACAGGATCCGCAGCGGCCAGCGCACCGCGGCCGGCGCGAACCCGCGGGCCGCGACGAACGCCAGCGGGACCGAGACGACGATGCCGAGGACGGTGCCGACCCAGGCCATGAGCACCGAGGTCCACGTCTGGGCCAGGGCCTCGGGCAGCTTCGACCAGTCGGGGCTCGAGAACATGAGCCACAGGTAGCGGACGACCTCCGCGGGGAGGTCGCCGAGGCGGTCCCAGGCGATGTCGGCCGACCAGCAGGCCACGACCACGACGGCGGTGACGCCCGCGACGGCGATCGCGCGACCGGGGCGGCGGGGGCGGACGGGCACGGCGAGGGTCATGCGATCCTCTTCCTGATCTCGTTCGAGACGAGGTCGATCACGATGACGATCACGAGGATCTCGAGCACGATCAGCGCGAGCTGGTCGTAGCGGTAGAAGGTGCGCACGGCGTCGATGAGGAGGCCGATGCCGCCGGCGCCCACGAGGCCGAGGACGGTGGACGCGCGGACGTTGAGCTCCAGCACGTAGAGCGCCTGGCCGACGAAGCCGGGGATCACGTCCGGGAGCGCGACGGCCCGGTCGACCTGCATGCGCGTGCCGCCCGCCGCGCGCCCGGCCTCCAGGGGCCCGGCGTCGTTCGACTCGATGGCCTCCGAGACGAGCTTCACGATGATCCCGACGTTGAAGAGGACGAGCGCGATGATGCCGGGCAGCGCGCCGACGCCCACCATCGCCACGAGCAGGGAGGCGTACAGGAGCTCGGGCACGGCGCGCACCACGTTGAGCGCCGCGCGGAGGATCCCCCGGCTCACGGGATGCGGGTTCGTCAGCCGGGCCGCCCAGAGGCTGAGCGGCAGCGCGATCGCCGAGCCCGCGACCGTGGCGATGACGGCCATGGCGAGCGTCTCGAGCATCGGCGCGACCGTGCGCGGGAAGAACGCCCAGTCGGGCTGGACCAGCCGCACCAGCTTGTCGGCGCCGTTGCGCCAGTTGCGCGCGATGGCGTCGAAGCCGAACGCGACGCCGAGCTGCGGGCTCAGCGCGACCGCCGTGATCGCGAGCACCACGGCGAGCGCGACCCACGGCTTCCAGCGTCCCGCCGGCCGCGGCGGCAGCTCCCGGACGCTCATCCGAGGGTGTCCTCGGACAGGATGGACCGGCCGTAGATCGCCTCGAAGACGTCGTCGCCCGCGGTCGCGGCGGGCCCGTCGTAGACGACCTCGCCGGCGCGGAGCCCGATCATGCGGTCGCCGTAGCCGCGCGCGAGGTCGAGCAGGTGCAGGTTCGTGAGCACGGTGATCCCGAGCTCGCGGTTGATGCGGCGGAGGTCGCCCATGACGCCGTGCGCGGTCGGCGGGTCGAGGCTCGCGACCGGCTCGTCGGCGAGGACGAGGCGGGGTCGCTGCGCCAGCGCCCGCGCGATCGCGACGCGCTGCTGTTGGCCGCCCGAGAGGGTGGACGCGCGGTCCCAGACCTTGGCGAGGATCCCGACGCTGTCGAGCGCCTGGAACGCGATCTCCCGGTCGGCCGCGGTGTGCAGCCCGAGGAAGGTCCGCCAGCCGGGCGTGTGCGCGAGCCGCCCCACGAGGACGTTGTCCAGCACGCTCGCGCGCTTCGCCAGGTTGAAGCCCTGGAAGATCATGCCGACGTCGCCGCGGAGGGCGCGCAGGCGCCGGCCCGCGAGGCCGTCGACGCGCGTGCCGCCGACCTCCACCTCGCCGGAGGAGACGGGGACGAGGCCGTTGATCGTGCGGATGAGGCTCGACTTGCCGGATCCGGACAGGCCGACGATGGAGACCATCTCGCCGCCGGCGATGTCGAGCGAGACGTCCTTGAGGGCGACGACGCCGTTGGGGTAGCGGACCGTGACGCCGGCCAGGCGCACGGCCCACGGCGCGGAGGCCGGCGCGAGCGCGGCGGCCTCCGCGAGGGGGCGGGTGGCGGGCACGCGCTACCGCAGACCGAGCGACTCGGCGGCGCGGGCGACGACGTCGAGCGACGACGGGTCCGCGGGCGCGAGCTTCGTGATCGAGTAGACGGCCGTGAGGGCGGCGGATCCCTCGGGCGTGGCGGAGTAGTCGGCGAGCGCCGTGGTGATCTTCGCGCGCAGCTCGGGCGAGAGCGAGCCGGAGACCGCGACGCCGTCGTTGGGGATCTCGTCCGTCATCGCGAAGACGACGACCTTCTGCCCCACGTCGGGCTTGTCCTTCTTCACGATGGTGCGGGCGTCCCAGAAGCTGAAGCCGACCTCGGCGTCGCCGTTGTAGACCGCGAGCACCGAGGCGTCGTTGGCCGTGACGGGGATCCGCTGGATGTCGGAGTCGATGTCGAGCCCGGCGTCCTTGAGCGCGAGCATCGGGTAGATGTAGCCGGCGGGCGAGCCCGGGCCGAGGACCGCGACCTTCGCGCCCTTCGCCTTGGTGATGGAGTCCAGGCCCTGGGGGCCCGTGAGCGCGTCGGCGCCGTTGCAGAACAGCATGCCGTCGCGCTCGACGGGGGTGTCGTCGCAGTACTTGTCGGGGTCGTTCGTCATGAACTGCGCGGGGTACGTGATGTTCCCGTTGCGCTCGGTCTGCAGCACGACGTCGGCGCCGTACATGTCGCTCGCCTGCCAGAGCTGGAGGGAGGGCAGGAAGCCGATCTGCGCCTGGTCGGCGCCCATCGCCTCCACCGCGGCCTGGTAGTCCTTCGCCACCACCCCGGTGACCGGGATGCCGAGGGCCTTCGTGAGCATGTCGGTGAGCGGCGCGGCGGTCTCGACCAGGCCGTCCTGGTCCTGCGACGGCACGAGTGCGAGCCTGAGGGAGGCGGGATCCGCGGACGCGGCGGGCGTGCCGGACGCGTCCGACCCCGATCCGGCGGAGCAGCCGGTGAGCGCGAGGGCGGTGACGGCCCCGAGGACGAGGAGCGGGAGGGCGGGCTTCTTCATGCGTGCATCTGCTTTCCGTGGGGAGCTGCGGTGGGAGCGGAGGGAGGAGAGGAGGGGTCGGTGGCGGCGCCGGCGAGCCAGGCGTCGATGTCGTCGTAGAGGTCGGCGACGGAGGGGGCGCGGAAGGTGGGCCGGGCGTCGTCCGCGGCGCCGGGGCCGACGAGCGCGGTGCTGAAGCCGAGGGCGTGCGCGGGCTCGAGGTCGTTGACCCAGAGGTCGCCGACGCTGAGGAGCCGGGCGGCCGCGGGGCCGGCGCCGGGGCCGGGGTCGACGCGGTCGAGGACCGCGGGCATCCCGGCCGGCTTGCCCGCGCCCGTGACGACCTCGTCGAACGCGCCGTCGAGGCCGAGCGCGGCGAGCGCCTCCGGGATCCGGACGTCGGGCGAGTTGGTGACGAGGACCCGGCGGACCCGCCCGGGGAGGCCCTGGAGGAACGCGGCGAGCCCGGCGGGCGCGAGCACGGGCGCGTGCGGGCCGCCGAGCTCGGCGCGGCTGGCGAGGAAGGCGGCGGACAGGAGCCGCGCGGGCACGCCGTGGTCGGCGGCGAGGCCCTGCACGAGCGCGTAGCCGTCGACCGCCCCGGACGCGCGGCCCACCTGCGGGAGGCCTGCGGCGAGGGCGGACGCGAACCGGATGCGCGCCTCGCCCGCCAGGGTCTCGGAGACGTGGTGGGCGTAGCGGAGCACCGGGCCGTCGCCGAGGGAGACGGTGCCGTCGAAGTCGAACACGATGGTCCGGCCGGGGGTGCTCACTCGGGAAGCTCGTCTCCGCGCCCGGTTCGGGGGATCCGCGTCGGGATCCTGTGGACGCAGCGTCCACCATAGGCAGCGCGCATCGACGCTATGACCGCGGACGGGTGAACGTCACGTGAACGCGGCCGGTGGCGGGATCCGGGCCTGCCGGACGCGCCGAGGGCGGCGGGACCGGTGGGTCCCGCCGCCCTCGGCGGTGGTGCGGTGCGGCGCCCGGCAGCGCCGCCGATCAGGCGAAGGCCTCCGGCGGCGGGCAGGCGCAGAACAGGTTGCGGTCGCCGTACGCCTGGTCGATGCGGCGCACCGGCGGCCAGTACTTGTCCCGCACCAGTGTCGACACCGGGTACACGGCGCGCTCGCGCGTGTACGCGTGCGTCCACTCCCCCGCGATGACGGACTCGGCGGTGTGCGGCGCGTTCCGCAGCGGGTTGTCGTCGGCCGGCCACTCGCCCGCGGCGACCGAGTCGGCCTCCTGCTTGATCCCGATCATCGCCGCGATGAAGCGCTCGACCTCGGCGAGGTCCTCGCTCTCCGTCGGCTCGACCATGAGCGTGCCCGGGACCGGGAAGCTCATCGTGGGCGCGTGGAACCCGTAGTCGACGAGGCGCTTGGCCACGTCGTCCACCGTCACGCCGGTCGCGGCCGTGAGCGGACGCAGGTCGAGGATGCACTCGTGCGCGACGAGGCCGTCCTCCCCCGCGTAGAGCACGGGGTAGTGGTCGCGGAGGCGCGCGGCGATGTAGTTCGCCGACAGCACCGCGGCGCCCGTGGCCTGCTTCAGGCCCTCGGCGCCCATCATGCGGACGTAGGCCCAGCTGATGGGGAGGATGCTCGGGGATCCGTAGGGCGCGGCCGACACCGGGGCGCCGCCGTGCTCGATCGTGGACACCTCGCCGCCCTGCACGAGCGCGTGGACGTTGCGCTGCGCCTGCGGGTGGCCGGGCAGGAAGGGCGCGAGGTGCGCCTTCGCCGCGACCGGGCCGACGCCGGGTCCGCCGCCGCCGTGCGGGATGCAGAACGTCTTGTGCAGGTTCAGGTGCGAGACGTCTCCGCCGAAGTCGCCGAAGCGGGCGAAGCCGAGCAGCGCGTTGAGGTTCGCGCCGTCGACGTAGACCTGGCCCCCGGCCTCGTGCACGGCCGCGCAGATCGCGCCGACCTCGTGCTCGTAGACGCCGTGGGTGGAGGGGTAGGTGATCATCAGCCCGGCGAGCTCGTCGCGGTGCGTCGCGATCTTCGCGCGCAGGTCGTCGAGGTCGACGTTGCCGAGCTCGTCGCACGCGACGACCACGACGCGCATGCCGGCGAGCACGGCGCTGGCCGCGTTCGTGCCGTGCGCGCTCTGCGGGATGAGGCACACGGTGCGCTGGGTGTCGCCGTTCGCGAGGTGGTAGCCGCGGATCGCGAGGAGGCCCGCGAGCTCGCCCTGGCTGCCCGCGTTCGGCTGGAGGCTCACGGTGTCGTAGCCCGTGACGTCGGCGAGCCAGGTCTCCAGCTGGAGGACCAGCTCGAGGTAGCCCGCGACGTCGTCGGCGGGCGCGAAGGGGTGGATGGCCTGGAACTCGGGCCAGGTCACCGCCTCCATCTCGGTGGCCGCGTTGAGCTTCATGGTGCAGGAGCCGAGCGGGATCATGCCGCGGTCGAGCGCGTAGTCCTTGTCGGAGAGGCGCTTGAGGTAGCGCATCATGCCGGTCTCGGAGCGGTGCGTGGAGAACACGGCGTGCGTGAGGTACTCGCTCGTGCGGATCGAGCCGGACGGGATCGACGAGAGGTCGCCTGCCGCGCCCTCGTCCTCCGCGAGCTCGGCGCCGAACGCGCGCGCGACGGCGGCGAGGTCCTCGGGGCGGGTGGCCTCGTCGACGCTGAAGCCGAGGGTGTCGGCGTCCACGCGGAGCAGGTTGACCCCGCCCGCCGCGGCAGCCGCGAGGATCTCGTCGGCGCGGCCCGGCACGGAGACGCGCACGGTGTCGAAGTACGCGGCGTGGATCGGCTCGGCGCCGACGGTCGCCAGCGAGCGGACGAGGCGGCGGGCACCCCGGTTCGCCTGGCGCGCGATCACGCGGAGGCCCTTCGGCCCGTGGTAGACCGCGTACATCGAGGCCATCACGGCGAGGAGCACCTGCGCCGTGCAGATGTTGCTCGTGGCCTTCTCGCGGCGGATGTGCTGCTCGCGCGTCTGCAGCGACAGGCGGTAGGCGGGGTGGCCGGCCGCGTCCTGGCTGACGCCGACGAGGCGGCCGGGCATCTGGCGCTCGAGCCCGGCGCGCACGGCGAGGTAGCCCGCGTGCGGACCGCCGAAGCCCATGGGCACGCCGAAGCGCTGCGAGGTGCCGACCGCGATGTCCGCGCCCAGCTCGCCGGGCGACGTGATGACCGTGAGGGCGAGCAGGTCGGCCGCGACGACCGCGAGGCCGCCCGCCTCGTGCACGCGGGCGATGACGCCGCTCGGGTCCCACACGCGGCCGGATGCGCCGGGGTACTGGATGAAGGCGCCGAACGCGTCGGGCAGCTCGGCCGGATCCACCGTGGCGAGGTCGTGCGCGACCAGCTCGATGCCGAGCGCGGCGGCGCGGCTGTCGAGGAGCGCGCGCGTCTGCGGCAGGGCGTCGGCGTCGATGAGGAAGACGGGCGTCTTGGCCTTGGAGGCGCGGCGCGCGAGCAGCATGCCCTCGACGACGGCCGTGGCCTCGTCGAGCATGGACGCGTTCGCGGTCGCGAGCCCTGCGAGCTCCGCGACCATCGTCTGGAAGTTGATGAGCGCCTCGAGGCGGCCCTGCGAGATCTCGGGCTGGTACGGCGTGTAGGCGGTGTACCAGCTCGGGTTCTCGAGCACGTTGCGGGTGATGACCGCGGGCGTGATCGTGTCGTGGTAGCCGAGGCCGATCATCGAGGTGCGCACGCGGTTGCGGCCCGCGATGCGGCGGAGCTCGGCGAGGGCGTCGCGCTCGGTGGCCGCCTCGGGCAGCACGGAGTCGCCCGCGGTGCGGAAGCGGTCGACCTGGATCGACTCGGGCACGGCCTTCGCGAGGAGGGACGGGATCGAGTCGTGGCCGAGGACGCCGAGCATGGTGGCGCGGGCCTCGGAGTCGATGCCGATGTGGCGGGCGCCGAACGCGCCGGGCGCGAACGCGGAGGACTCCTCCGCGATGTCGGGCGCGGCGGCGGGGGCCGGGGTGGCCGGGCGCGTGCCGGCGTCGACGGCGGTCACTCGCCCACCAGCGCGACGTACTCGTCGTGGCTGAGGAGCGCGGGGAGCGCCTCGAAGCGCACCTTCACGAGCCAGCCGGATCCGAACGGGTCGCTGTTCACGAGGTCGGGCGACGCGACGACCTCCTCGTTGACCTCGGTGACCGTGCCGTCGATGGGCGCGAAGAGCTCGCCGACGGACTTGGTCGACTCGATCTCGCCGACGACCTCGCCGCCCGAGAGCTCGTCGCCCACGGCGGGCAGCTCGACGAAGACGACGTCGCCGAGCTTGTCGGCGGCGTAGGCCGTGATGCCGACGGTCGCGACGTCGCCGTCGACCTGCACCCACTCGTGCTCGGCGGTGTACTGGAGGCTGGTCTGGTCGGTCATCGGATGGCCTTTCGCGAGTAGAAGGGGAGGGTCACGACGGTCGCGGGCACGCGCGTGCCGCGGACGTCGACGGCGAGGCGCGTGCCGGGGGCGGCGAGCGCGGGATCCACGTACGCCATGGCGACGGGGTGGCCGAGTGTGGGCGACAGGGCCCCGCTCGTGACGATGCCGACGGGCGCGACGGCGCCCTCGGTCGCCTCCATCACGGCCTCGAGGGCGGCGGCGGGGTCGCCCGCGGACTGCTCCTCGTAGACGGCGTAGTCGGCGCGGGGCGCGCGGCGGCCCTCGGTGACGAGGCCGACGAGCACGCGGGCGACGGGATCCGGCCCCTTCTCGACGGCCGCGCGACCGCGGAAGTCGCCCTCCTCGGCGAGCGCGACGACCTTGCCGAGGCCGGCCTGCACGGGCAGCGTGTGGAGGCCGAGCTCGTGGCCGTAGAGCGGCATGCCCGCCTCGAGGCGGAGCGTGTCGCGACTGGCGAGGCCCGCGGGCACGAGGCCGAGCGGGGTGCCGGCGGCGACGAGCGCCTCCCACAGCGCGAGCGCGCGGTCGGCGGCGATGTAGAGCTCGTAGCCGTCCTCGCCCGTGTACCCGGTGCGGGCGATCAGCAGCTCGGCGCCGTCGAAGGTCGCCGCGGTCGCCCGGTAGTAGCGGAGGTCGGCGAGGGGCGCCGCGGGCGCGAGGCCGGCGGTGGCCTCGAGGACCGCGCGGGAGACGGGGCCCTGCACGGCGATGAGGGAGACCTCGTCGCTCGCGTCGCGCACCGCGAGGTCGGCGACGCCCGCGGCCTCGGCCGTGAGCACCTCGACGACGGGGTGCCGGTTGCCCGCGTTCGCGACCACGAGGAAGGCCTCGGGGCCCGTGCGGTAGACGATGAGGTCGTCGACGATGCCGCCCGAGACGTCCAGCAGGAGCGTGTACTTCGCCTGGCCCTCCACGAGCGCGGAGAGGCGGCCGGCGAGCGTGGCGTCGAGGAACGCGGCGGCACCGGATCCGGTGACCTCGATCTCCGCCATGTGCGAGATGTCGAAGATGCCCGCGGCCTCGCGCACGGCGCGGTGCTCGGCGAGGTCGCTCGTGTAGCGGACGGGCATGAGCCAGCCGGCGAAGTCGGTGAAGGAGGCCCCGGCCGCCTCGTGCACGGCGTGCAGCGGGGAGCGGCGGGGCGGCGCCTGGGCGGCGTCGGCGGGTGCGTCGGGCATGGAGTCCTCCGGTCGTGGCCGGCGCGGACGCCGGATGCGGGACTCCCCCTCTGTCATGGGCCTGAGAGCTTCGCGCCGTCCGGGGACGGTGCTTTCACCGTGGGCGAGCCGCGCGAGGCGGCTGCTTTTCAGAGTGGCCAGTGCATCGCGGTACGTGGACCTGAGAGATTGGCGGGGAGGCTTGCTCCTTCGGTGCTCCCGGAGGAGCTCTCCCGCGATGCGTGCGCGGCCGTGCTACGTGGATCAGCATATCGAGCGGCACGTTTCGGGCGCATGACGATCCGGGATCGGGCGGACGCACGATCCGGCGGGACGCGACGACGCCGCCGCATCCTCCTCGGATGCGACGGCGTCGGGTGGTCGGTGCGTCGGGTCAGACGGCGTCGGGCGACGGCGCGGCCGGCGCCTGCGGGGCGTCGCCGTCCTGGTCGATGACGCGGCGCACGTCGTCGGCGAGCTGCGCGACGCCCTCGGGCATCATCTCGAAGCCGTCCGTGGTGCCGACGTTGATGACGAGGCCGGTGCCCTCGGGGATGGCCTGCACGAGCTCGGCGGCGGGGATCGTGGCGACGTGGTCGGCGACGCTCGTCACCTTCTCGTCGATGCGATCCTCGTGCGTGAACGCGGCCAGCATGGGCACGCCCTCGCGGTCGAAGAGGACCGGCTGGAGCTGGTCGGTCTCGGGGGTCAGGGGCGTGGCGGTCGGCACGACGACCACGGTGTTGATGAACTCGGTGAGGACGGCGGTCATGTCGGACTCGCCGGCCTGGCCGCGCGCGATGGCCTGCTCGAGGGGGGTGGGCTCTCGGTCCTGTGAATCGGTCATGCACCCCATCGTGCCCGATCCGACGGGACGGCGCCTGACCGCGGCGGCCGGCCGGGGCCCGGGCGGCGGTAGGATCGTCCTCTCATTCCCACCGCCCGACCCGAGGGGAGCCGCCGTGCCGATCGGACGCCAGCGACCCCGCGGCGAGCTCGAGGCCGCCATCATGGACGTCCTCTGGGACGCCGACGAGCCCGTGACGGGCAAGGACGTCGTCGCCCGCATCCCGGATCCGCGGCCCGCGCTCACGACCGTGCTCACGGTGCTCGACCGGCTCGGCCAGAAGGGCCTCGTGGTGCGCTCCGACGAGGCGCGCGCGCTCACGTTCGCGCCCGCGCGCTCCCGCACCGACCACGCCGCCTCGCTCATGTCGGGCGCGCTCGCGGCCACGAAGGACCGCGAGGCCGCGCTGCTGCGCTTCGCCGGCACGCTCGACGGGGACGACCTCACGGCCCTCCGCCGCGCGCTCGGTGACGGCTGACGCGAGGCCGCCCGGGCGCCGGTCCGACCTAGCGCGGGTCGTCGGCCCCGTCGGTCGGCCCGCCGACGCTGCGGCCGTCCTCGCCGGGGAACCGGCGCGACGATCGGCGCACGACGCCGAGCACCACGACGACGGCCGCCGCGAGGATCGCGAAGCCGATGAGCACGAACACCCACACGGGAGTCGTCTCGGCCGCGTCGGCCAGCGGGACGGACTCGCCGGACTGCGCGTCCGCGGTCGGCGCAGGCGCCGCGGACTCGGCGCCCTGCGTGGTCATGGTGCCCTCCGGCTCGGGCGTCGCGGTGGGCGCGCTGCCCGCCCAGGCGTCGCCGCAGGCCGGGGCCTCGAGGATCGCGGGCGTGCCGACCGTGTCGCCCGCGGGCGCGTAGGTGAAGGAGTAGGTGCCGTCGATGGGGTGGCTGTCGCTCGAGACCGCGCGCCAGGTGACCTGGTAGGTGCCCGCGGTGCCGAGCGCGACGCGGCTCGTGGCGGTGGATCCGTCGACCGTGACGCAGCCGTCCTGGTGGAAGGAGCCGTCGGTGGAGTTGACCACCTGGATCGCGAAGCCGGAGGCCTGGTCGTCGAGCGCGAGGAGGTCCTCGCTGAAGTCGAGCGCGACCGTGCCGGGCTCGGCCGTGACGGTGGCGTCGGCCGCGGGGGTGGATCCCACGAGCCGGTCGTGCGCGGACGCCGGACCCGCCGGGATGAGCGCGCCCCCGACCGCGAGCGCGGCGGCGCCCGCGGCGAGCGCGGCGCGACGGAGGGCGGACGGGGTGCGGGGGTGGTGCGAGGCCATGGGTCCATCATCCCCCGCGCGGATGGGGCGGGCGATGGCGGACGGCGGCGCGCCCGCCGTGTCCACGAGACCGCGGCGGAGGGGCAGGGTGGAGGGAGGGCGGACAGCGCCCGCACCGAGCACGAGGAGGATCCGTGGCCCCCGAGGACGACATGCCGAGCACCATCCGCCGCTCCCCCGAGCACGCGCAGGCCACCTGGTCGGCCGCGCACGCCGCGGCCGAGGAGCAGTACGGATCCGGCGAGCGCGCCGAGCGCACCGCCTACGCCGCGCTCAAGCACGGCTTCGAGAAGGTCGGCGACCACTGGGAGCCGAAGGACGAGAAGGGACCGTCCGACGCGGGCGCCGAGGAGCGCGGAGCGGGCACGGCCGGCGGCGTGGACGCGAACGCCTCGAAGGCGCACCTCATGGAGGTCGCGCGGCGCCTCGACGTGCGCGGTCGCAGCCGCATGACGAAGGACGAGCTGGTCGAGGGGATCCGGAAGGCGAACGACCGGGAGACCCGGAGGGCCCGCGAGCGCGAGGACTGAGCCCCGCGCGCTAGGGCAGGTCGACCCGGAAGAGCGCGCACTCCTCGTCGTAGTAGGCGCGGGTCCGGCCGAGCGGGCGCATGCCGATCCTCCGGCACACCGCCTGCGACGGCGCGTTCGCCGGGTCCGTCACCGCGAGCACGCGGCGCAGCCCGCCCTCTGCCGCGTGCGCGAGCACCCGCGTGGCGGCCTCGGTCGCGACACCGCGGCCCCACGCGTCGGGGTGCAGGTGCCAGGCGATCTCCGTCTCGCCCTCCTCCGGCGCGTCGCGCGGGGCGGGGTCGTCGGCGGACAGGGGCGCGGCCGACGCGGGCAGGTCCTTCAGGAGGAGCGTGCCGAGGAGCGCGCCGCCGTCGCGGTCCTCGATCGCCCAGATCCCGCGCACCGGGTGGTCGAGGGCGGCGTAGCGGGCGGCACGGGAGGCGGCGTGCGCGGGGTCCGTCTGCACCTCCCCCGAGCCGATCCAGCGCATCACCTCGGGCCGGGAGTGCAGGTCGAGCAGGAAGGGCGCGTCGGCGCCCGTGAAGCGGCGGAGCAGGAGGCGGTCGGTCGCGAGGTCGGGCATCGCCCCAGGCTAGGCGCCGACGTCGGTGGTCGCCCCTAGCGTGACGGCATGCCCGAGCCGGTCGATGCGTGGTGGGCGCGACGCCGCTGGTCGCGCGGCCTCGACGTGCCGTACCCGAAGGGCACCTACCGGGAGGCGTGGGCGTCGTTCCCCGTGCTCATCCGGCAGTACCACCCCGAGCTCAACCGCGGCATCACGCTCACGCAGGTGCCGCCCGCGGCCGACGTCCTCCTCACCTGGCAGTGCGACGTCGGGCACGTCTTCGTCGCCACGCCCGAGGAGCAGCGGCGCCGGCCGGGCCGCGAGCGCCGCCGCTCGTCGTGGTGCCCGGACTGCGCGGAGGCCGCATCCCCGCGCACGCCGGTGCTGCCGATGGCGGAGCAGGTGCGCTGGCCGGGGGTGTCGCCGCTCGTGGCGGGGCCGGTGGCGGGCGGATCCGCGTCCGATCCGGCGGGCGCATCGCCGTCCTCGGCCGCTGCGTCCCCACGTCCGCGGCGGGGCGCACGCGACGGCCGGCCCGCGGTGGGCGGCCCGGCGCGCGATCGGCGCGGCAAGGACGGCACCCCGAGCACGGGCGGCCAGAGCACGGGCGGCCAGAGCACGGGCACCGCGGGCACGGGCCCGGCGGAGCGCCGCGGATCCCCCGCCTCGGCCACGACGCCCGCCCGCGCCCGCCGCTCCCCCGCCGTCTGCGCGAAGACGCCCGACCTCCCCGTCGGCGAGCCGTTCGTCAGCGCGTGCGCGCCGCCGCCCGCGTCCGCCGTCGAGGAGCGCCTGCGCCAGGACCTCGCCGCGCGCCTCGAGCACACGCCCGGCCTCACCGCGGTCCGCCTCGCCCGCCCGTTCTTCGAGCACCTCGAGGCGTGGCCCGACATCCTCCTGCCCGAGCTGCGCGTCGCCATCGAGTACGACTCCACGGGCCGCCACGGCCTCGAGCACGTCGGCCGCCGCGAGGAGGCCGACCGGCGCAAGGACCGCGCGCTGCGGTCCGCCGGCTGGGAGGTGATCCGCATCCGCACGGGCAAGCTGCCGCCCCTCGGGCCCTACGACCTGTGCGTCGCGGGCCTCACCCGCGGAACGGTCGACCAGCTCCTCGACCGGCTGCGCGAGATCCGCGGCCCGTTCATCGTGGACGCCTACCTGCGCGAGGCGCCGCCCGCGTCCGCCGCGGGATGACGCCCGTCAGCTGACCCGCAGCGCCAGCGCCTCGCTGCGCCAGCGCGCGAGCAGCTCCCACGGATCCGGCTGCCCCGCCGCGAGGGCGGCCACGTGCGCGCGCAGCTCGGCGTCGAGGGCGAACCACTCGGTGCGGTCGTACCGCTGCCGCGCGAACCGCGCATGCCGCGCCCGCTCCACCGCCCGGCCGCCGCGCTCGAACGCGAGCAGCTCGTCGTGCCGGAGCGTGCCGAGGCGCTGGCGGGGGTTCGCGCTGGTGCCGATCTTCATCCGGTCGCCGAAGCGGATGTAGTAGACGACGTCGACCCGCGGCGGCGCGAGCTCCCCGTCCGGGTGATCCCCGTGGCGCCACTCGCACACCGCGCAGAGCCAGCCGGACGGGTAGCGCACGCCGAGGCGGGATCCGCAGGCCGGGCACGGCGACGGCAGCACGTCCTCCACGCCGTGCGCCCGCTCCGCCCACGCGGCCGCGGCCACGAGGTGCGCCGCGCACAGCGGCACGGGGGCGCCGCGCTCGACGCGAGCCGCGCAGCCCTCGGCGCGGCAGGGGGCGGATCCGGTCGGGGTCATGCTCCGACGCTAGGCGCGGGGGCCGACACCGGCCGGGCGGGCTGGGCGGATCGCCCGGTCAGCGCCCCGCCCGCACCACCACGGGCGCCTGGTCCTCCAGCCCGCGGCGGAGCTCCACCGACGTCCACGGCACGGGCGCATCGGCGAAGATCGGCTCGAGGACCTCCCACATGATCCGGCGGTCCGGCCCCACGAAGTACACGTCGTAGGAGCCGTCGCCGAACTCGTTGCCGTCGATCCAGCCGGCCTCCAGCAGCTGCAGCGCGTCGTCGCCGGCCGTCTCGGTCGCGGCGAGGGACTCGAACGCCTCGTACGCGGATCCGGACGCGCCCGCCTCGAAGCGGAGCACGACCCAGTCGTCGGGATCGTCCTCGCGCGTCCACGGGCGCGCGACCGCGACGATGGCGAGGGTCAGCCCGGTGATGATCCCGCTGAGGAGGAGCGCCCGGATGCGGGGCGTCATGCCCGCGTCCGTCCGGCGTCGGCTGCTGCTGCTGCGCTCATGCGACCTCCTCGTCCGGCGTCGGCCGCGGGGCGATCGACACACCCCGTCCAGCATGGCAGGGAACGCGCCGACACGGCGGTCGTCCCGCTGCCATGGACGGGGAACGATCCTGCTCGGTAGCGTCCCCCGTACGAAGCAGGCGACCCGCCCGGGTCTCTCCCCACCGCTCCGTCTGAGGAGCACCGTGGACGATCGCAGCACGCACCAGGACATGATCACCGCGTTGACGGCGGTGTCCGACCGGATGGACGCCGCGACGGTGGACGCCTGGGACGGCCTGACCGGGCTCCAGCTGCAGCTGCTGCGCGTCGTCGCGACGGACATGCGCGTCGACCGCCAGTCGCTCGCCGGCTGGGCACGGACCTCCCGCGCCGCCCTCGTGCCGAGCCTCGGCGGTCTGCTGCAGCGCGGGATCCTCGCGGAGGAGGCCGACCATGACGGCCCGTACCTGGTCGTCGCGCCCGCCGGCCGGCAGCTGCTGAGGGCGGGGCTCCGGGCGCGCACCCAGTGGATGCGGACGGCCGCCGCGAGCGCACGGCCAGCGGTCACCGACGCCGAGCTGCGCGGCGCGATCGAGGTGCTGCGGCGCATCGCCGACGACGACTGATCCGCGGATCCGGCGCCCGCCCGCCCCCGCCGGGCCGCCCCGCCGGAGCGCACCCCCGCCCTTCATCCCCCCGCGCGCCGCCCGTAGGGTGGGGAGATGGCGAACCCCATCGAGGCCGAGGCACCCCCGCGATCCGAGCTGAAGCGCTCCATCACGGTCAAGCAGCTGTACTTCTACGTGGTCGGCGACGTCCTCGGGTCCGGCATCTACGTGCTGGTGGGCCTCGTCGCCGCGGCCGTGGGCGGGGCGTTCTGGATGGCGTTCCTCGTCGGCGTCTCCATCGCGACCATCACCGGCCTCGCCTACGCGGAGCTCGTGACGAAGTACCCGCAGGCGGCCGGCGCCTCGCTCTACGTCAACAAGGCGTTCCGGAGCCCGGTGCTCACGTTCTTCATCACCATCTGCATGCTGAGCGCCAACATGGCCGCGGTCGGATCCCTCGCCGCCGGCTTCGTGCGCTACCTCAGCGACCTCATCGGGCTCCCCGAGTCGGCGATCTGGGCGACCACCGGCATCGCGGTCGCGTTCGTGGCCGTCATCACGCTCATCAACCTCATCGGCATCAGCGAGTCGGTGATCGCGAACGTGGTCATGACGTTCGTCGAGATCAGCGGCCTGATCATCGTCGTCGCCATCGGCGTGATCGCGCTCGTCGAGGGCGTCGGCGACCCGTCCGTGCTGCTCCAGTTCCAGGTCGAGGGCGGCCCCGGATCCGCGGTGCTCGCCGTGCTCGCCGGCGTCTCGCTCGCGTTCTTCGCCATGACCGGGTTCGAGAACGCGGCCAACGTGGCCGAGGAGACCGTCGACCCGTCGCGCGCGTTCCCCCGCGCGCTCATCGGCGGCATGATGACCGCCGGCATCGTCTACGTGCTCGTCTCCATGGCCGCGGCCCTCGCCGTGCCCATCGGCGACCTGGCGGGCAACACGCTCCTCGAGGTGATCCGGGCCGACCTCTTCTTCATCCCCGCCGCGGTCATGCTCGTCGTCTTCGCCGTGATCGCGATGGTCGCCATCAGCAACACCGCGCTCGTGACCGTGGTGGCCCAGTCGCGGATCCTCTTCGGCATGGCCCGCGAGAACGTCGTGCCCGCGGTCTTCGCCAAGGTGCACCCCGCGCGCCGCAGCCCCTACGTGGCGCTGATCTTCGGCGGCGCCGTGGTGGCCGCGCTCCTCATCATCGGCGCGGCGATCCGCTCCAGCCAGGCGGGGATCCCCGAGGCCGACCGGCTCGACATCGTCGACCGCCTCGCCACCATCACCGTGGTCTTCCTCCTCTTCATCTACGCGCTCGTGATCGTCGCCTGCCTGAAGCTCCGCGGCCACGACGAGACGGCGGACACCTACCGCGCGAACACGCCGCTCCTGATCGTCGGGATCATCGGCAACGTCGCCGTGCTGATCTACACGCTCGTCGACGACCCGGACGCGCTCTGGTGGGTCGGCGGGCTGCTCGCGCTGGGGCTCGTGCTCTACCTCGCGCAGCGGACGTTCGGTGCGAAGAAGCCGGATCTCGCGGACGCCGCCGGAGTCGCCGCGTCAGGTCCCACGGACAGGGAGGTCTGACCATGCACGTGATCGTCGCCACCGACGGATCCCGGGCGTCGCTCGAGGGAGCCCGCCAGTTCCAGCTCATCGCCGACAGCCGCGAGATCCGCGACGTCACCGTGCTCGCGGTCGTCAGCCCCTACGCCGCCGCGCCCTTCGCGAACGAGCTCGGCCCGCAGCATCCGCACGCGCAGACGGAGCTGAGCTACCGCAAGGACGCGGCGGTCGCGGTCGACGTGGTCGCGGCCGTGTTCGACGGCTGGGGCCCGAGGATCCACCGCGACGTCCGCAGCGGCTCCCCCGCGACCGAGATCGTCCGCGCCGCGGAGGACCTCCACGCCGACCTGATCGCCATGGCCGCCGGCAGCCGCGGCCTCACCACGACGATCCTGCTGGGCAGCACGGCCAGCCGCGTGCAGCACTCGGCGCCGTGCCCGGTGCTGATCTGCCGGCCGGTGCGGGGGCGGGCGTAGCGGCCTAGGCGGGCGGCGCGAGCGCTGCCGGTCAGTCGATCGCCTCGAACACGATCGTCGCCTGGATGCGGTCGCCGCCACCGACGCCCGTGCTCCGCCCCCCCCCCGGATGTAAAGCCCATGTGAACACTTCGCGGGCGGATCCGTCCCCTGCGTATCGTGCTCAGGACCTCCCGGCCCGACCCGCCGTGGCGCGACCGGGAGGATCCCCCACCCGCGAACGCCGACCCGCCCGGAGGCTTCCATGGCATCCGCACCGCAGCTGCACAAGGGACTGACGCAGCGACAGCTCAGCATGATCGCGATCGGCGGGGTGATCGGCGCGGGCCTCTTCGTCGGCTCCGGCGTCGTGATCAACGGCGCCGGCCCCGGCGCGTTCCTCACCTACGCGATCTCCGGCGTCCTCATCATCCTGGTCATGCGGATGCTCGGCGAGATGGCGACCGCGAACCCCAGCACCGGCTCGTTCGCCGACTACGCCCGGCACGCCCTCGGCGGCTGGGCCGGCTTCTCGATGGGCTGGCTCTACTGGTACTTCTGGGTCATCGTCGTCGGGTTCGAGGCGGTCGCCGGCGCGAAGGCGCTCACCTACTGGTTCGACGCCCCGCTCTGGCTGCTCTCCCTCGGCCTCATGGCGCTCATGACCGCCACCAACCTCGTCTCCGTCGGCGCCTTCGGGGCGTTCGAGTACTGGTTCGCGGGGATCAAGGTGGCCGCCATCATCCTGTTCCTCGGCCTCGGCGGGCTCTACGTGCTGGGCATCTGGCCGGGCCGCACGATGGACTTCTCGAACCTCACGGCGCACGGCGGCTTCTTCCCGAACGGCGTCGGCGCCATCTTCTCCTCGGTCGTCGTCGTGATCTTCTCGATGGTCGGCGCGGAGATCGCGACGATCGCCGCGGCCGAGTCGAAGGACCCAGCCACCGCCATCCGCAAGTCCACCAACTCGGTGATCCTCCGCATCTCCCTGTTCTTCGTCGGCTCCCTGTTCCTGCTCGCCGTGATCCTCCCCTGGGATTCCACGGAGCTCGGCGCCTCGCCGTTCGTGAGCGCATTCGACCGCATGGGCATCCCGTTCGCGGGCGACGTGATGAACGCGGTCGTCCTCACGGCGGTGCTCTCGTGCCTCAACTCGGGCCTCTACACGGCGTCGCGCATGCTCTTCGTCCTCGCCGGTCGCCGCGAGGCGCCCGTGCGGCTGGTGCAGGTGACGTCCCGGGGCGTGCCGCGCGCCGCGATCCTCCTGTCGTCGGTGGTCGGCTTCCTCTGCGTGATCGCCGCGGCCGTCTCCCCCGACACCGTCTTCCTGTTCCTGCTCAACTCCTCGGGCGCGATCATCCTGATCGTCTACCTGCTCATCGCGATCTCGCAGATCGTCCTGCGTCGCCGCAACGGATCCTCGGGGCTCGTCGTGCGGATGTGGCTGTTCCCGGGCCTCTCGATCCTCACGGTCGCCGGCATCGTCGCCGTGCTCGTGCAGATGGCGCTGGATCCGGAGATCCGCCCGCAGCTCGTGCTGAGCTTCGGCGCGTGGGCGGTGGTGCTGGTGCTGTACGTCGTGACGCGGGCACGCGGCGGGTCGGTGGATTCGGCGGCGGCGGACGACGAGGCGGAGGTCGCGGTCCCGGCGGGCGCGTCCGCCCGTCCGGAGGACCGCGTCTGAGCGACGGTCTCCCGCTGCCCGACCGGCCGTCGGCGCGGGCCCGTCCCGGGGAGCGCGCCAGCCGCCCGCATAGGCTGGCCGCATGGCGACAGTGATCCTCGTGCGGCACGGACGCACCACAGCGAACGCGACCGGGATCCTGGCGGGGCGCACCCCCGGCGTCGACCTCGACGACACCGGACGCGACCAGGCCGACCGCGCTGGCGACCGGCTCGCCGCGGTGCCGCTGGCGGCCGTCGTCTCCAGCCCGCTCCAGCGCTGCTGGGAGACCGCGCAGCGGATCCTCGAGCGGCAGCACGCCAAGCCCGCCCAGCCCGTCGACCCCGACCTCACCGAGTGCGACTACGGCGACTGGCAGGGCCGCCCCCTCAGCGAGCTCGCCACCGAGGACCTCTGGAAGACCGTGCAGGCGCACCCGTCGGCGGTCGTGTTCCCCGGCGGGGAGTCCATGGCCGGCATGCAGGCGCGCGCGGTCGCGGCGATCCGCCGACACGACGCCGCCATCGAGGCCGAGCACGGCCCAGGCGCGGTGTGGGTCGCCGTGAGCCACGGCGACGTCATCAAGTCGATCCTCGCCGACGCCTACGGCATGCACCTCGACCTCTTCCAGCGCATCGACGTGGGCCCCGCGTCCCTCTCGATCGTCCGCTACGGCGCGGGCCGCCCCACCGTGCACGCGACCAACACCGACGCGGGCGACCTCTCGTGGCTGGCGACGAGCGTCGCGGCGGGCGATGCGCCGGTCGGCGGCGGCGCCGGGCACAGCACGTCGTGATCCCCCGCGCATAGAGTGGACGCATGCCCACACGAGCCCTCGAATTCGACTGGCCCGACCGGGCCGTGGTCGGCACCATCGGCCTCCCGGGCGCGCGCACGTTCTACTTCCAGGTGCGGTCCGGATCGCAGCTGGTGACGATCGCCCTGGAGAAGCAGCAGTCCTCGCTGCTCGCCGAGAAGATTGACGAGATCCTCGACCAGCTCGTCACCGTCGAGGGCAACCCCTTCAGCGTCCCCACCAACACTCCCCCGGAGCTCGTCGACAACGACCCGCTCGAGGACGTCGACGAGCGCTGGCGCACCGGCGCGATGGGCCTCGGTTGGGATCCGTCGATGGCGCAGGTCGTCATCGAGGCCTACCCCCTCGCCGAGGACGACGAGAGCGACGACTTCGACCTCCCCGGCGCCGACGACGACGCGGACGACACCGAGATGCTCGTGGTGCGGATGCCCGTCGGCGCGGCCCGTGCGTTCGCGAAGCGCATCCATGAGGTCGTGGGCGCCGGCCGCCCCATCTGCGCGCTGTGCGGTTACCCCATCGACCCCGACGGGCACGTCCACACCTTCCCCGACGAATGATGTCGGAGACGGACCCGCTGGACGGCGAGCTGATCGTCACCGGCCGCATCCGCACCGCGTCGAACGCGACGTTCCTCGGGACGATCGGCGACGTGGCCGTGGTCTACAAGCCGATCCGTGGCGAGAACCCGCTGTGGGACTTCCCCGACGCGGTGCTCGCGCATCGCGAGGTCGCCGCGTACCTGGTCTCCGAGGCGCTCGGCTGGGGCATCGTCCCGCGCACGTGGCTCCGCGACGGCCCCGCGGGCGAGGGCATGGTGCAGCTCTGGCAGGAGGAGGATCCGGACCAGGACGCCGTCGACCTGATCCCCGCGGCCGAGATCCCGGAGACCGGGTACAAGACGGTCCTCGGCGGCGAGGACGAGGACGGCAACACGGTCGCCCTCATCCACGAGGACACCCCGGCGCTGCGCCGCATGGCCGTCTTCGATGTGATCGTCAACAACGCCGACCGCAAGGGCTTCCACGTGCTCGCCATGCCCGACGGCCACCGCTTCGGCGTCGACCACGGCCTCACCTTCCACGAGGACCACAAGCTGCGCACGGTGCTGTGGGGGTGGGTCGCGGATGCGCTGACCGCCGAAGAGCTCGAGGGCGTGGATCGGGTGCTCGCGGGGCTCGATGGAAAGCTGGGGCGGGAGTTAGCGGGGCTGCTGACGGCGGGGGAAGTCGACGCGCTACGCGCTCGGTGCGCTCGCCTGCGCTCGGAGTCGCGATTCCCGGCGCCCGCCGGTCAGTCGTCGGCGGTCCCCTGGCCGCTGTTCTAGCCGACCAGGGACATCACGCCGCGCCGACCGGCGACGCGTCCCACGGTCAGTTGTTGAACCGGAACTCAACAACAACAGGATCCCACACGACGGACTCGATGCTCTCGATGGGTGCCTTGCCCTTCGAGTGCTCCTCGGCAAGGCTGGCGGTCCAGACCAGAATCGCCTTTGACGCCGCTGACTAACTCGAATACGTCCGACCGCGGCCACGACGAGGCGGGCTGTATGTGAATGAGTAGAACAAAGCGACGAGCGCGTAGTTGATAGGCAAGTCAATCGTCGCGGCCAACTCGCAAAGTTTGGCCGTCGACCGACGTAACAAATCAACTCAGCTCGAAATCTGACATACAAGCACTGCCTTTCATATGAACCGTAGCCAAGGCGTCGGATTACCAGGGCACTTAGCACCATTACTGTTCAGCATCGGCACGCCTATGCAGCCGACTCCTGTCAAGAGTATCATAAATAGATGATCGCAACTCCGAGACAACGCGTGCTTACATCTATTCCCTATTCTAGATATAAGAGTGCGGTTCGCAAGTTTGATAGAACGTCAATACTCGAGCTGTGCGCGCAAAAGTCGGCGGAACTGGACTCTAACGGCGACCCCGCATCCGCAAGCTGGCCATTCACCGCATGGGCTCTCCTCGACATCGCAAGAGTGGCCGTCGTGTTTGGAAAGCCAGCTGGGCCTGCTGCAACTATGGACGACATTGCCCGCCTCTGCGAGTTGCATTTCGTGATCGAGGACCCTAGCACTTGCGGGGATAGCGCCGGAGCGACCGGCGCACTTCTCCGGTTAATGGCAGAACAGTTTTCCTGGCAGACTGACGTTCTCTCATCGTTCGCGCGCACACTACTGCTATTCTCCCCCGACGCCCCATGGCCAGATGGAAAACCCGCTCGAGTCATGACCGAGTCTTGGTTTGAGAAATGCTTCGGCGTGGACCTAGAGACTTACGCAGCGGCCGTATTTATAGCGTACGCAGCGGCCTCGGCGAATGAGGGCCGGATCGATCTCGGGTGGGTAGGCCGTGCGCCAATTAAGGACATTTTCTCTGACTTTCCGGTAGACGCGCTTACCTCGACAATCAGAAATCACTTATTTAGCGATACTGCTTCTGTTAAGCAAGAAAACAGAGAAGCCGAAAGTCGCGCGGGTGCCTCCATGCTTAAATATGCGTTTAACCCATTGATCAATAGGCCCTTTATTTCGAACGGACCATCACACGCCCTGACGCCAAGCCCAAGAGCTGTCGTTAACAAGGTGTCCCCTAACGCTATTTTTTACACCGCCATGAAAGCACTTGGTGATGACTTTGCAGCCGATCTTGGTCACGTCTTTGAGGCATACATTGGTCGTCAGCTCAAAAGCCTACCAGCATGCACAATTGAAGGAGAAGTCGCCTACACCGTCGGCAAGACGCGCTTCGATAGTATCGACTGGTTCATGCAACTTGACGACGTCATTGTGTTTGTGGAATGCAAGGCCGTCAGGCCTACGGAGCCCGTACGCCTCGGCCGCCCCCAATACGCGGAGCACCTTCAACGGCAAGTTGGTAAAGGTATAGAACAACTGAATAGAACGAATCACGACTTCGACATCATAACTGCGGTAAACAAGAAGCTCAATTCGGGCCTCCCTCGCATAGGTCTAGTGGTCACAGCCGAAGACCACTATGGCATCGGATTACCTCCGGTCCGCGCGTCTTTACCCTTAGCCCAAATACCAACCGTAATTATCAGCGCCAGAGAACTGGAACAATTGGTCGCCTTGACGCCACAGGCACTAAACAATAAACTGAACGCCGCCCGAATGGCATGCCAATCCGACCATATCTTAGAGATTAAAGCAAGCCTTCCCGATGGCGGAATGCCCGACAATGCCATTCTCATAAGTGCGTTTGAATCGTTCAAAGTCATGCGGGCGGTCGAGGCGGCATCGAGTCCCGATTGAGAAACGCGGAGCTTACACCATGAGCCGGCGGCATAACAAGCTATTCTCAACACTTCAATAAGTGCACGTTGATACATGGGCAATGCGCAATCGCCGAATGTTCTGAAACAGCGCCCGATCTAAATTACGACATGTGCTGGCCCGCTTCCTATGCGCCCGAAACTTCTGCGGGAGGTCCCTCGCGGGGCGTGTTGCACATGTTGGCACGCCAAATGCCTAGCTGTGGCAGAGCACCACCTCGTCGCCGTCTTGCGCGACGTACACCTTGCCCTCCATGCCAGCCTTGCTCTTAGAGCGCGCCTCGGCGATGGAGCCGGTCTCGACCAGGTCGTCGTAGGAGATGACGTCGGACTTGATGAAGCCCTTCTCGAAGTCGGCGTGGATTACGCCGGGCGCCTGCTGGGCCTTCGAGCCCTTCCCGATGGTGCAAGCCCGAGTCTCCTTTGCACAGTGACAAAAGGGCCAGGGCGGCGGAGAAGTGACCACGCCGAGCATCTCCTATCTGCGGCAGGCGTTAGGCGGTCAGCGCGGCCGAAAGCTCCTCGTCGTCGCTCCGAACATCGCCAATGCGCGAAGCAACCGCGGCCGAAAACGGTAGGCCGCGCATCGTGGCATCCATATAGTCCCAATCGGGCTCCCCCGAATCGAGGGCAGGTAGACGGATCCCGGTCTTCTTCATCCGAGCCATGTTCCACTTGTAGCCGTAGCTGAAACGAGTCCGCTCGAACCGGATCAACGCAGCCACGAACAAGAGCGCCCACCGAGTCGCATCCTGCCTCGGAATCAGAACCTGCACGTCGTCAGAAGCAAAGAACGGCTGATCTTGGTAGAAGGCGATCCCGACCGAGTTGCCGTTGTACGGCACCGTCAGGCAGTGGGGCGGGAAAGTCGGCGCCAGATCACACATGTCTGTGATGCCATTATTCTTCTCTGACGCTCCGATGAAGCGCGTAGAGCCGGGCGTGCGCTGAGCCTTAGTGACTCGGCTGCCCTTCCTGACCGTAAACAGGTTATCGAGCGCAAAGAGCGGCCATGTGTGGGGGTCTGTCAAGTGTACGGTTGGAGCGATTGCGCGCGAAAGGCCGTCGTGGGTCGGTATTTTCATCCGAGCGACCCAGCCTGGCACTGCGTCTGGTACGGGTAGAGAACCGAGCGTGCGATTCGCCTGCCGCCCGTAAGAGAACTTGTGCCGATTCTCCCAGATGCACCGGCACCACCAGAGTTTCTCGACCGTGGTCATGGTCGAATCCTTGGCGGTAAGGATCATGACGTCCCGGCCGCACACGAACGGCTCCGGCTGCACGAAGGATGACAACACCCCGTTGCCACCGAGCGCCACCGTGATTTCCCCCGGGACTCCAGGCGTTGCTGTGGTCAGCACCCGCGCCGTAATTCCATTGTTGCCCATAGCTCGAGAAGCGAAGTTGACGCCGTCAGGGGCCGAGACCCGCTGCAGCCCGTTGAGTTCGAGTGAATGCCCGTACCGTAAGTCGAAGACCTCGTCGAGACGCTTCACTCGTCGGCGCTTTCATCGGGACCGACTTCACCCCTCAGAACAAAGAGGGCGTGGTCGAGCAGCACCTTCTCGAGATCGGAGCGCGCGAGGCGCGAGTAGTCGGTCTCCATATAAGCCTCGGCAACCCACTCGGCGTCGGCACCGACCGTCTGCATCACAGCCTGGCCTGGGTGGACCTCGCGGTTGCGGAACATCTCGATCCAGCGATTTCGCACGTCCGGCCAGGTGTGGTCCTTGTCCACTCGGCCAAGGTTCTTGACCTTGCTGAAGTTGTCGTCACGCCAGTAACCGAACCAGGTCTTGCGGTCAGACTTTGCGTGCGGAACGCCAGAGGTGAACACCATGATGCAGGTGATGACACCCACCGGGTAGAACAGCTCGGGCGGCATCGACATGACAGCCTCAAGCGTGTGCTTCTTCAGCAGGTTTTTCTTAAGGACGCTCGAGCCCGTCGCGCACGAGACGGGCACAATTGCAATGCCGGTCCCGCCTTTCTCAAGGCTGTCGAGCATCTGTTCGACGAATCGTAGCTCGTGGAGGTCCTCTTTTGATTTCGCGTAGGGCGGATTGACCATGCCTATGTTGGCCTTGTGCTCCTTCACGCCCTTCGCGATTGCGGTGTCGAAGCATGACCCCTGGTAGAGGTTCGCCTTGCCATCACCGCGCAGGATCATATTAGATGCGCCAAGAGCGTACATGCTCGGATTCTGCTCGACGCCAATTAGACGGTTCTGCTTGATGTCAAGCACTTCGGCCTCGGTCGTAGCCGTCTTAACCATCTGAACCATTGACGATATTAGGAAACCGCCCGTGCCGGCGCAGATGTCGAGGACCTTGTCTTCCTTGCTGACGTTGGCGATCAGGCCGAATAACTCGGTCACGTGGCGTGGCGTGAGGACGATACCTAAGCCCTTACCGTCGCCACCGGTGTATTTTAAAAACTCGCCGTAGAACGCACCGACGACGTCGAAGTCGTGGTAGATAGTCAGGAATGGCATGACTTTTTCGGCAAGCATGGAGACAATTTCGTTGAGCACGCCTTTGGGGTAGCCCTTCGTGGGCTTGCGCAACTCCGGGTGAACCTGGATTCCAGTGAACGGCTGAGTCATGTTCTCGAGCTTTGCGACCGGCAGTTTTGCCTCGCGGATGACGCGCTTGATCGACTGAATCCAGAACTCCGGAAGCTCACTCGCGGGATACGAGTCGTACGTCTTCGCGAAGATCTGGTCCTTCAGCGCGATCAGCGTCCCGGCGACCGCTAGAGGCTTCTCCTTCTCTTCGAGCTCAGCCTCGTCGCGCATGAATTCGTGCATCTCCATGGAAAACGCAATGAGATCTCGCTCGCGCTGACGCTGGACTCGCGGGTCAAACGATGCGGCGGCGATTAAGTCGCTCAACCCGATTAAGGCAGCAACCGGCGCACCGGTGGCCGAAACAAGGTCATGTTCCTGAGACGATCCTTTCGGCGTGACAAAGAATGACCACTCGTTTGACTGAGATGTACCAGATACCGCGATTGAGATGACCGTGTAAGCTGGCGATAGATATCTGGCGTAGTGGAGCACGCCGTCGACGGCGTAGTCTCGCGCCAGATCGCGGTTGGCCGACTCGTGCTGCCTAACATCAGCCTTGCATTCGATCAGCACGACCATGTCTGGCGTGGCCGGCGCCGTGATGATGAACTCGGGATAACCGGCGGCCTTGCCCTTGCCAGTCTTCGATGCCCTGGAAAGACCTTTTCGTATTTCCTGCACAAGCGATTGTTGCTTCTCGACGACGATGTCGTCCGGATCGTCGTAGTAGCCCAGCTCGCGAAGGCTGGTCTCCACCAGGTCCTCAGTGACGCGCTCATTGACCATCGATTACACGTCCCTGCCCCGCGCGGACAGCACCAGACGGGAATGTTTCATCATTTGCTTCCGGCCCCCGAGGTTCCTCCGAACCGGAACTCCACAACGTCCCCGTCCTGCATGACGTACTCCTTGCCCTCGATGCGGGCCTTGCCCTTGGAGCGCGCCTCGGCGATGGAGCCGGTCTCGACCAGGTCGTCGTAGGAGATGACCTCGGCCTTGATGAAGCCCTTCTCGAAGTCGGTGTGGATCACGCCGGCCGCCTGCGGGGCCTTCCAGCCACGGCCGATGGTCCAGGCCCGCGTCTCCTTCGGGCCCGCCGTCAGGTAGGTCTGCAGGCCGAGGGTCTCGAAGCCGATGCGGGCGAGCTGGTCGAGGCCCGACTCCTCCTGGCCGGTGCTCGCGAGCATCTCGGCGGCGTCCTCGGGGTCGAGCTCGATGAGCTCCGACTCGATCTTCGCGTCGAGGAACACGGCCTGCGCGGGCGCCACGAGGGCGGCCAGCTCGGCGAGCTTGCCCTTGTCGCCGAGCACCTGCTCGTCGACGTTGAACACGTAGATGAAGGGCTTCGCGGTCAGCAGGCCGAGCTCGCGGACGGGCTCGAGGTCGATCTTCGACGCCGACAGCGGCTTGCCCGAGTCGAGCCACTCGCGCGCGGCCTTCGCGGTCTCGAGCACGATCGGCTCGATGCGCTTCGTCTTCAGCTCCTTCTCGTAGCGCGGCTCGGCGCGCTCGAGGGTCTGCAGGTCGGCGAGGATCAGCTCGGTGTTGATGGTCTCCATGTCGCTCGCGGCGTCCACGCGGCCGTCGACGTGCACGACGTCCTCGTCCTCGAAGCCGCGGACGACCTGCGCGATGGCGTCGGCCTCGCGGATGTTCGCGAGGAACTGGTTGCCGAGGCCCTCACCCTCGCTCGCGCCGCGGACGATGCCCGCGATGTCGACGAAGGAGACGGGGGCGGGCAGGATCCGCTCGGAGCCGAAGAGGCCGGCGAGCACCTCGAGGCGCGGGTCCGGCAGGTTCACCACGCCCACGTTCGGCTCGATCGTCGCGAACGGGTAGTTCGCGGCGAGCACCTGGTTCTTGGTCAGGGCGTTGAAGAGCGTCGACTTGCCGACGTTGGGGAGACCGACGATCGCGATAGTGAGAGCCACGGGAGTCCATCGTACGGGGCGGGCCGGCTCCTCCCCCGACCCGGGCGGGCGCGGGCTCTCCGGAATCCGGCGTCGGTCGTGCGTGGAACACTCGAACCCATGCCGTTGGACTTCACCGCGATCGACTTCGAGACCGCCAACAACTCGTCGGCGAGCGCGTGCTCGGTGGGTCTCGTGAAGGTCCGCGACGGCGTCGTGGTCGAGACCGCCTCGTGGCTCATCCGGCCGCCCGCGGGGCACGACGCCTTCTCGGTCTGGAACACGCGGATCCACGGCATCGTCGAGGACGACGTCGCCGGCGCCGACGGCTGGGCCGACCAGCTGCCGCGCCTCATGGCCTTCGCGGGCGACGACCACCTCGTGGCCCACAACGCGCGCTTCGACATGGGCGTGATCCAGGGCGCGTGCAAGGCGACCGCGCTCATCCCGCCGCCGTACTCCTACCTCTGCAGCCTCCAGGTCGCGCGCCGCACGTACACGCTCGACTCGTACCGGCTGCCGGTGGCCGCGCGGGCGGCCGGCTTCGAGGACTTCTCGCACCACGAGGCGCTGGCCGACGCGCGGGCCTGCGCCGCGATCGTCGTGCACGCCGCCGGTCGTCACGGCGCCGCGTCGATCGCGGGGCTGGCGGAGGCGGCGGGCGTCGGCCTCGGACGCATCGGCGCCCCGCGCACGCAGACCGTCACGCAGGCGTCTGCCGCGGCGACGCCGCCCATCGACTGGGCCTGATCCTCCCCAGGCGCGCCCCGCCGGATCCGTCCCTCGGGCGCCCGCCCGGCGTCCCGCCCGTGTCGGCGGCCGCTGGCACACTGCACGCATGGATCCCGTCATCGCCCTGCTCGTCGGCCT
Source organism: Clavibacter capsici (assembly GCF_001280205.1). Taxonomy (NCBI): domain Bacteria; kingdom Bacillati; phylum Actinomycetota; class Actinomycetes; order Micrococcales; family Microbacteriaceae; genus Clavibacter; species Clavibacter capsici. Next base: position 2,317,698 of record NZ_CP012573.1, read on the forward strand.
CGTCATCGGCCTGGCCGTGGGCGCGGTGGTCGGGCTCGCGGTGTCGCGCGCCCGCTCGGGGGTGGATGCGCCGGGCAGCGCGGGCGAGGCCGCGCGACTCGCCGCCGCGGAGGCCACGGTCACGGCGCTGCGCGAGCAGCTGGATCGCACGGAGCGGCTGGCCGAGGAGCAGGTCGCCCAGACCACGGCGCAGTTCGCCGAGCGCGCGCAGACGCAGGACGCGCTGCACCGCGAGCGGCTCGACGCGCAGGAGTCCCACCTCCGCGAGCAGATCGGCCAGCAGGAGGATCGCATCGCGGAGCTCCAGACCCGGCTGCGCGAGATCCAGCGCGCCGAGGTCGCCCGCACCGAGGAGGACGGCCGCGTGCTCACCGCCCTCAGCCCCGTCGCCGAGAGCCTCAAGCAGGTGCAGGCGAAGGTGCACGAGCTCGAGGAGCAGCGCCGCCAGCAGCACGGCGAGCTGAGCGAGCAGCTGCGGAGCGCCACCGAGGCGGAGGAGCGGCTGCGCGCCACCGCGGAGACGCTCGCGTCCGCGCTCCGCTCCAACAGCACGCGCGGCGTGTGGGGCGAGACGCAGCTGCGCAGCGTCGTCGAGGCGGCCGGCCTCATCCACCGGGTCGACTTCGACGTGCAGACCTCCGTCTCCACCGCGCAGGGCGTCGGCCGGCCCGACATGGTCGTGCACCTGCCGGGCGGCAAGCACATCGCGGTGGATGCGAAGGCGCCGTTCACCGCGTACCTCGAGGCGAGCGCCATCCCCGCCTCCGCCACCGGGCCCGAGGGCGCCCGACGTGACGCGCTGATGAAGCAGCACGTGCAGGCGGTGCGCGACCACATCACGGCGCTCGGCAGCCGCGCCTACTGGGAGGGGCTCGACGCGAGCCCCGAGATGGTCATCGCGTTCATCCCGAGCGAGTCGCTCGTCTCGTCGGCGCTGGAGGCGGATCCGAGCATCATGGAGTTCGCGTTCTCCCGCCGGGTGGCGCTCTCCTCGCCTGTGACGCTGTGGTCGGTGCTCAAGACCGTCGCGTTCAGCTGGCAGCAGGAGGTGCTCACCGAGGACGCGAAGCAGCTCTTCGACCTCAGCCGCGAGCTGCACGCGCGCCTCGCCACGAGCGGCGAGCACATCGCCAAGCTCGGGCGCTCGCTCACGGGCGCGGTGGGCGACTACAACCGCGTCGTCGGATCCCTGGAACGCCAGGTGCTCCCCACCGCGCGCCGCCTCACCCGGCTCGACGAGTCCAAGGTCATCGGGACGCTCGAGCCGCTCGAGGCCACCGCGCGCGAGCTCACGGCCGACGAGTTCACGCGTCCCGCGTCCCGGGCCGCGGACACGCCCGCTGGGTAGAGTGGCGAGCACGCGGGGCCCGGCCGCTGGGACTCACCTCCCACCGGCCGACGAGGATCCCGCGACAGCCGCACGGCGTCGCCGTGGATCCGCCGAAGGAGATGCACCATGCCCGTAGCAACCCCCGAGCAGTACGCCGAGATGCTGGATCGCGCCAAGTCCGGCGGCTTCGCCTACCCGGCCGTCAACGTCTCGTCGTCGCAGACCATCAACGCGGTCCTCCAGGGGCTCACCGAGGCCGGCTCCGACGGCATCATCCAGGTCACCACGGGCGGCGCCGACTACTTCTCCGGCCACACCGTGAAGAACCGCGCGGCCGGCGCTCTCGCGTTCGCGCGCTTCGCCACCGAGGTCGCCAAGAACTACCCCATCACCGTCGCGCTCCACACCGACCACTGCCCGAAGGACGCCCTCGACGGCTTCGTCATCCCGATGATCGAGGCCAGCGAGGAGGAGGTCCGCGCGGGCCGCAACCCCATCTTCCAGTCGCACATGTGGGACGGCTCGGCCATCCCGCTCAACGAGAACCTCGACATCGCGACGGACCTGCTCCCCCGCATGAAGGCGATCAACGCGATCCTCGAGGTCGAGATCGGCGTCGTCGGCGGCGAGGAGGACGGCGTCAGCCACGACACCGGCTCGCACCTCTACACGACCCTCGAGGACGCCATCTCCACGGTCGAGGCCCTCGGCCTCGGCGACAAGGGCCGCTACATGGCCGCGCTCACCTTCGGCAACGTGCACGGCGTGTACAAGCCGGGCGGCGTGCAGCTGCGCCCGTCGCTCCTGAAGGAGATCCAGGACGGCATCCAGTCGAAGTACGGCACGAGCGAGAAGCCGTTCGACCTCGTCTTCCACGGCGGATCCGGCTCCTCCGACGACGAGATCGCGGAGGCCGTGCGCAACGGCGTCGTGAAGATGAACATCGACACCGACACGCAGTACGCGTTCAGCCGCTCCATCGCCGACTCGGTGCTCCGCAAGTACGACGGCTTCCTCAAGGTCGACGGCGAGGTCGGCGACAAGAAGACGTACGACCCCCGCGCCTGGGGCAAGACGGCGGAGTCGGCCATGGCCGCCCGCGTCGTCGAGGCCACGCGCCAGCTCGGCTCGCACGGCAAGTCGCAGAGCTAGCGCTCGCGCTGGCGCTCGCGCGCAGGCGCAGCGCACACGACGGCGGGGCCGGTCCACCAGGACCGGCCCCGCCGTCGTGCGTGCAGGAGGAGGACGCGGGCCTCAGGGACCCCCGCGCGACATGATCTGCTGGAACGTCGGGTCGGCCACGATGAGGCTCAGCACCAGGGCGGTGGTGATCACGGTCGCGACCACGGCGCCGGCGATGGGGACCCAGAAGGCCACGCGCTTGCGCTTCACGAGCTCGAGCGCGATCCACGCCGCGAGCACGAAGACGACGACGTTCACGACGTTGACCGCGATGCCGATCACCGAGGTCTGCGGCGTCACGGTGTACGTGCCGCCGCCGAAGAGCGCGTAGGACTGGTTGATGGCGCGCGACGGATCCGCGTTCGAGCCGATGCTGCCGGCCACGTTCACGAGGCCGGCCGCGAGCAGGCCGATCGTGATGGCGGCGTCGAAGCGGCGCGGCGCGCGACGCGCGTCCTGGCCCGGGAGGTAGGCGGGCCGCTCCGGGCGGGGAGCCGCGCCCGGTGACGACGCTCCCGCAGGATCCGCGGGCGGCTTCACGGCCGGCGCGCGACGGGCCTCGCGGCGCGCGACCTCCGCGGCCTTCTCGGCCTCGCGGCGCTCGGCGAGCATGCGCTCGCGCGCGGCCTTCCGCTCATCCGCCATCTGCTCGGCGAGCGTCTGCGGGGCGGCGGGCTTCCCGCCCTTCTTGGCGCCACGGCCGGTGGACGCCGGGGCGTCGCGCTCGGCCTGGGCACGGCGGTACTCGGCCGCCTCGGCGACGATCCGCGCATCCGCCTCGGAGAGCTCCGACGACCCGCTCGCGTCCGACGAGGACGACGCCGCGTACTCGCCGTAGCGGGGCGCGGGTCGCCCGGGACGGCGCGTGCCGTCGTCGTCGCTCACGCGCGGGTGCGCCCGCCGATGGCGCGGGAGTCCGTGTTGCCGGACTGGTCCTTGCGCAGCTCCTTGGGGAGCGAGAAGACGAGGTCCTCCTCGGCCGTGACGACCGCGGTGACGTCGCCGTAGCCGGCGTCGGCCAGGTCGTCGAGCAGCTCCTGCACGAGGACCTCGGGCACGGACGCGCCGCTCGTGACGCCGACCGTCTGCACGCCGTCGAGCCACTCCTGCTTGACCTCGGACGCGTAGTCGACCCGGTAGGACGCCTTGGCGCCGTACTCGAGGGCGACCTCGACGAGGCGCACGGAGTTGGAGCTGTTCGCGGATCCGATGACGATGACGAGGTCGGCGTCGACCGCGACCTTCTTGATCGCGACCTGGCGGTTCTGCGTGGCGTAGCAGATGTCGTCGCTCGGCGGGTCCTGCAGGTTGGGGAAGCGGGCGCGGAGGCGGCGGACCGTCTCCATCGTCTCGTCGACCGAGAGCGTGGTCTGCGAGAGCCAGACGAGGTTGTCGGGGTCCTTGACCTCGATGACGTCGGCGTGCTCCGGGGAGTTGACGACGATGGTCTGCTCGGGCGCCTCGCCCGCGGTGCCCTCGACCTCCTCGTGGCCCTCGTGGCCGATGAGGAGGATCTGCATGTCGGCCTTGGCGAAGCGCACGGCCTCGCGGTGGACCTTGGTGACGAGGGGGCAGGTCGCGTCGATGGCCTGGAGCCCGCGGTCAGCGGCGCCCTGCACCACGGCCGGCGAGACGCCGTGCGCGCTGAAGACGACGTGGGCGCCCTCGGGGACCTCGTCGACCTCCTCCACGAAGATCGCGCCCATGCGCTCGAGCGTCGAGACGACGTGCACGTTGTGGACGATCTGCTTCCGCACGTAGACGGGTGCGCCGTAGCGCTCGAGCGCCTTCTCGACGGCCACGACCGCGCGGTCGACGCCGGCGCAGTAGCCCCGGGGAGCGGCGAGCAGGACCTTCTTGGGTCCTGCCACCGGGTTATCCTTGAGCCTGTTGCGGACGCCGGGCATCCGCGGCATCGACAGGCTGACGACGGGTGCTCCCACGAGTCGCTGGTCAGTGGTCGCTGTAGTCACGTGGTCAATTGTATGCGCCGGATCTGGGCGTCGAGCGGGGTGGACGGATGAGCGAGACGCGCACGGTGTCGATGCCCGCTGCCGGCGCCCCCACGGTCGACGCGCCGTGGCCCGTCTCGGTGCTCTCCGGCAAGGTCAAGGGCTGGATCGACCGGCTCGGCACCGCCTGGGTCGAGGGCGAGATCACCCAGTGGGGCGGATCCGGCGGCAACGTCTACGGGAAGCTCAAGGACCTCGACGTCGACGCCACCATCAGCTTCACCGTCTGGTCGTCGGTGCGCGCGAAGATCCCGGCCGACCTCGGCCAGGGCGCCCGCGTCGTCGCGCTCGTGAAGCCGAACTACTGGGTCAAGGGCGGCACGCTCACGATGCAGGTGCTGGAGATGCGCCACGTCGGCCTCGGCGACCTGCTCGAGCGGCTGGAGCGCCTGCGTCAGACGCTGCGCGCCGAGGGCCTGTTCGACGCCGACCGCAAGCGCCGCCTGCCGTTCCTCCCCGGCTGCATCGGCCTCATCACGGGCAAGGACTCCGACGCCGAGAAGGACGTGCTCCGCAACGCCCAGCTGCGCTGGCCGAGCGTCCGCTTCCGCGTCGTGCACACCGCGGTGCAGGGCGACCGGGCCGCGGGCGAGGTGACGCGCGCCATCGGGGTGCTCGACGAGGATCCCGAGGTCGACGTCATCGTCGTCGCGCGCGGCGGCGGCGACTTCCAGAACCTCCTCGTCTTCAGCGACGAGCAGCTCGTGCGCACGGCGGCCGCGTGCCGCACCCCGCTCGTCAGCGCCATCGGCCACGAGGCCGACCGGCCGCTGCTCGACGACGTGGCGGACCTCCGCGCCTCCACCCCCACCGACGCCGCGAAGCGCGTGGTGCCCGACGTCTCCGAGGAGCTCTCCCGCGTGCAGCAGGCGCGCGCCCGCATCGGCATGCGGCTCACCAGCCAGGTGCGCGGCGAGATCGACCGCATCGAGCAGCTCCGCTCGCGGCCCGTGCTCACGAGCACGGCGTGGATCGTCGACTCGCGCGCCGAGGAGCTCGGCCGCTACATCGCGCGCTCGGCGGAGCTCGCCGGCCGCGTCGTCGAGCGCGGGATGCAGCAGACGAGCGAGCTCTCCCGGCAGCTGCGCACGCTCTCGCCGCAGCACGTGCTCGACCGCGGCTACGCCATCGTGCAGACGGCCGACGGATCCGCGCTCCGCACCCCCGCGGACGCCCCCGACGGCACCGGCCTCGTGCTCCGCCTCGCAGCAGGCGCGCTCGGCGCCACCTCCACCGGCCCCACAGACGACATCCCGTCGTCGGCCGCGCGGCTGCCCGCCTCCCCCGCACCCGACGCCCGGCCCGCGTCCGGCACGGAAAGCTAGGATCTCCCCCATGCCCACCAGCCCCGCCGACACCGGCTCGCGCCTGCCCGACGTCTCCGAGCTCAGCTACGAGGAGGCGCGCGACGCCCTGGTGCGCGTCGTCAACGACCTCGAGCAGGGCACGTCCACGCTCGAGGAGTCGATCGCCCTGTGGGAGCGCGGCGAGGCCCTCGCGGCCCGCTGCGAGGAGTGGCTGCTCGGGGCCAAGGCGCGCCTCGACGCCGCGCGCACGACCGCCGCGTCCGACGCCGGCTGACCGTGGCGAAGCCCCGCACCCCGAACGTCGTCGCCGAGCTCGGCCGGCCCGAGACGCCCGAGGAGACCGCCGCCCGCAAGGCCGCCGACTCCCGCCGCCACCGCGCCAAGCAGACCTTCCGCAACCTGCTCTACTCGCTGCTCGTCACGGTCGCGACCGTCGCGGTCATCGTCGCGCTGGTCCCCCGCTCGAACACCACGATCCTGCCCGACGTCGACTACGGCGCCGCGGCGGCCGAGGCCCAGGGCGGCTTCCCGCAGACGCTCGTGGTGCCCGACCTGCCGAACGCGTGGAAGAGCAACGACGCGGAGATCCGCCCGGCCGGACGCGACGGCGTGGCCGTCTGGTACATCGGGCTCATCACGCCGAGCAACCGCTACGTCGGGATCTCGCAGGGCATCGACGCGAACCCCACGTGGCTCGACGAGACGCTGCAGTCGGCGCCCGAGGTGAGCTCCGAGGAGATCGGCGGCCTCGAGTGGACCCTGTACGACAACTCGCGGGCGGAGGAGCCCGGCAACGTCGTGCTCGCCGCGAGCGCCGTCGACGGCGACAGCACGTACGCGATCTACGGCACGGCCGACGCCAACGAGCTGCGCACCGCGATCGAGGCGGTCGCCGCCGCGCGCGCCACCCCGGCGGACGCGACGCCGACGCCGTCGCCCGCCGACGGCACCACCAGCACCATCGCACCGGAAGAGGGGAACGAGGGATGACGGACCAGGTCGAGACCGCGCAGGAGGACACCGTGCAGGACGACGCCGTGCAGGCGCCCGCCGCGGTGTGGGCGGAGATGGTCGAGGGCAACGCGCGCTTCGTCGCCGGCACGCCCCAGCACCCGCGCCAGGACGTCGAGCGCCGCGCCGCGCTCGCGCACGTGCAGCGCCCGGTGGCCGCGCTCTTCGGCTGCAGCGACTCGCGCCTCGCGGCCGAGATCATCTTCGACAAGGGCCTCGGCGACCTCTTCGTGATCCGCAACGCCGGCCAGATCATCTCCGACTCCGTGCTCGGCAGCCTCGAGTACGCCGTCGGCGTGCTGGGCGTGCCGCTGATCGTGGTGCTCGGGCACGACGAGTGCGGCGCCGTGCGCGCCGCCATCGAGAGCGCCGCGCCCGGCGCCGAGGCGCTGCCGCCGCACATCGCGAACCTCATCGCGCCCATCGCGCCCGCCGTGCACCGCGTCGCGGGCGACCACGTCGTGCCCAGCGAGGTCGACGCCGGCGAGGTCGGCCGCCAGCACCTGCGCGGCACCGTGACCCGCATGCTCGAGGCCTCCGAGATGATCTCCGACAAGGTGGCGGCCGGTAGCCTGGCCATCGTCGGCGCCAACTACAAGCTCCTCGAGGGCACCGCGGTGCCCGACGTCATCGTGGGCGACATCCCTCGCTAGAGGAGCCGTCCGCGCTGACCCGCAGACCCCCGCGGCCGAGGCGGCCCGGGTGCATCACCCGTCCCGAAGGAGAGAGAAACAGCGTGGTCGACACTTCCCCCGGAACCGAGACGAGCGGCGCGGACGCGTTCCGCATCGAGCACGACACGATGGGCGAGGTGCGGGTCCCGAAGGACGCCCTGTACGCCGCCCAGACGCAGCGCGCCGTCGAGAACTTCCCCATCTCCGGCCGCGGGCTCGAGCCCGCGCAGATCCAGGCGCTGGCCCGGATCAAGCGCGCCGCCGCGATCGTGAACGGCGAGATGGGCATCGTCGACGCCGACGTGTCGGCCGCGATCGTGGCCGCCGCCGACGAGGTGGCGGGCGGATCCCACCACGAGCACTTCCCGATCGACGTGTACCAGACGGGCTCCGGCACGAGCTCGAACATGAACATGAACGAGGTCCTCGCGGCCCTCGCCACGGCGTCGCTCGGCAAGCCCGTGCACCCGAACGACCACGTCAACGCGTCGCAGTCGTCGAACGACGTCTTCCCCACCTCGGTGCACGTCGCCGTCACGGGCGCGCTCCTCGCCGAGCTGATCCCCGCCCTCGAGCACCTCGCGGAGGCGCTCGAGACGAAGGCCGACGCGTGGAAGGGGCTCGTCAAGGCGGGTCGCACGCACCTCATGGACGCGACCCCGGTCACGTTCGGCCAGGAGTTCGCCGGCTACGCGCGCCAGGTCCGCCTCGGCATCGAGCGCGTGCGCACCGCCCTCCCCCGCGTCGCGGAGGTCCCGCTCGGCGGCACCGCCACCGGCACGGGAATCAACACGCCCGTCGGCTTCCCGCAGAAGGTGATCCAGGTCCTCGCGGAGGACACCGGCCTCCCCGTCACCGAGGCGCTCGACCACTTCGAGGCGCAGGGCGCGCGCGACGGCCTCGTCGACGCGTCCGGCGCGCTGCGCACCCTCGCGGTGAGCCTCACCAAGATCTGCAACGACATCCGCTGGATGGGCTCGGGCCCGAACACGGGCCTCGGCGAGCTGCACATCCCCGACCTCCAGCCCGGCTCCTCGATCATGCCCGGCAAGGTCAACCCGGTCATCCCCGAGGCCGTGCTCATGGTCTGCGCGCGCGTCATCGGCAACGACGCCACCGTCGCGTGGGCGGGCGCCTCCGGCCTGTTCGAGCTGAACGTCGCGATCCCGGTCATGGGCTCGTCGCTGCTCGAGTCGATCCGCATCCTCGCCTCCTCCACGCGCCTCCTGGCCGACAAGACCGTCGAGGGCCTCCGCGTCAACGAGGAGCACGCGCGTGCCCTCGCGGAGTCGTCGCCGTCGATCGTCACGCCGCTCAACCGCATCATCGGCTACGAGGCGGCGGCCAAGATCGCCAAGCACTCGGTCGCGCAGAAGATGACCGTCCGCGAGGCGGTGGTCGACCTCGGCTACGTCGAGCGCGGCGAGATCACCGAGGAGCAGCTCGATGCGGGCCTCGACGTGCTGCGGATGACGGCGCCGGGCCTGTAGCCGCCGCGCCGCACCGACGCCGACGGGCGCCGATCCCGTCGGGGACCGGCGCCCGTCGTCATGCGCGGAGCGGATGGATCACATGGGGTCGCCGTCGAGCAGCCCCGTCACGAGCGCCGCGATCGCGCTGCGCTCCGAGCGCGTGAGCGTGATGTGGCCGAACAGCTCGTGGCCCTTCAGCGTCTCGATCACGCTGGCGACGCCGTCGTGCCGGCCGACCCGGAGGTTGTCGCGCTGCGCCACGTCGTGCGTGAGCACCACGCGCGAGTTCTGGCCGATGCGGCTGAGCACCGTGAGCAGCACGTTCCGCTCGAGCGACTGCGCCTCGTCGACGATCACGAACGCGTCGTGCAGCGAGCGCCCGCGGATGTGGGTGAGCGGCAGCACCTCGAGGATCCCGCGCTCCACCACCTCGTCCATGACGTTCTGCGAGACGACGGATCCCAGGGTGTCGAACACGGCCTGCGCCCACGGGTTCATCTTCTCGGCGGCGTCGCCCGGCAGGTAACCGAGCTCCTGCCCGCCCACCGCGTACAGCGGCCGGAACACCATGATCTTGCGGTGCTGCTGCTTCTCCAGCACGGCCTCGAGCGCGGCGCACAGGGCGAGCGCCGACTTGCCGGTGCCGGCGCTGCCGCCGAGGGACACGATCCCCACCTCGCGGTCGAGGAGCAGGTCGATCGCGAGCCGCTGCTCGGCCGAGCGGCCCTTGAGGCCGAACACCTCGCGGTCGCCGCGCACCAGGTTCACGGTGCCGCGGCGGACGACCCGGCCGAGCGCGGATCCGCGGTCGGAGTGCAGCACCACGCCCGTGTTCACGGGCAGGTCCTGCACGACGCGCGTCTGCAGCGTCTCGCCGTCGTAGAGGTCGGCCATCTGCTCGCTGGAGAGCGTGACGTCGGCCATGCCGGTCCAGCCGCTGTCGACCGCGAGCTCGGCGCGGTACTCCTCCGCCATGAGGCCGATGGAGGCGGCCTTGACGCGGAGCGGCATGTCCTTCGAGACGACCGTGACCGCGAGGCCCTCCGTGGAGAGGTTGAGGGCGACCGCGAGGATCCGCGAGTCGTTGTCGCCGAGCTGCAGGCCGTTCGGGAGCGCCGCCATGCTCGAGTGGTTGAGCTCGACCCGCAGCGTGCCGCCGGCGTCGCCCACCTCGACGGGGAAGTCGAGCCGCTCGTGCTCCTCGCGGAGCTGGTCGAGGAGGCGGAGGGCCTGGCGCGCGAAGTAGCCGATCTCCGGGTCGTTCCGCTTGCTCTCGAGCTCCGTGATGACGATGACCGGGATCACCACCGCGTGCTCGGCGAAGCGGAAGAGCGCACGCGGGTCGGACAGGAGGACGGAGGTGTCGAGCACGTACGTGCGCTCGGCCTGCTGCGTCCCCTCCCCCCGGTCGTCGCGTCGTGCGGTGCTGCTGCGGCTGTCCATCGGGGCCACGGGCCACTCCATCCCCGAGCGTTCGCGCTCGGATCCTGACGGCGATCGGGCCACATGACGAGAAGAGGTGACGCGGCCCTCTCGATCGGGCGCCATGCCCGATGAGTGCGAACCTACGTCGCGCACCGCGGGTGTGACCAGAGCGACGCGGGTCCGGATGTGTCGCGGACATTAACTCTTGCTCCGCGCGCCGGACGGAGCCGCGGGAGCTGCGTCAGGATCCGAAGCGGCGCTGGCGCGAGGAGTAGTCGCGGAGCGCGCGCAGGAAGTCGACCTCGCGGAGGTCCGGTCCCAGCGCCTCCATGAAGTAGAGCTCGCTGTGCGCCGACTGCCACAGCATGAAGTCGCTGATGCGCTGCTCGCCCGAGGTGCGGATCACGAGGTCCGGATCCGGCTGCCCGCTCGTGTAGAGGTGCTCGCCGATGAGGGCGGGCGTGAGGAGCCCGGCGAGGTCCTCCAGCGTGCCGCCCGCGAGGTGGTGCGCGAGCACGATGCTGCGCATGGCGTCCGCGATCTCGGTGCGCCCGCCGTAGCCGACCGCGAGGTTGATGTGCAGCCCGGTGTTGTCCTTCGAGCGCTCCTCGGAGGCATCGAGGCGCGCGACGAGCTCGGGCGGCAGGCCCTCGTCGGATCCGACGTGCTTCACGCGCCAGTCGCGGTGCCGGGAGAGGTCCTCCGCGAGCTCGCCGATGATGTCGATGAGCGCCGTGAGCTCGGCGCTGCCGCGGCCCGTGAGGTTGTCGGTGGAGAGCAGGTAGAGCGTCGTGACCTTGATGTCGAGGTCGTCGCACCACTCGAGGAACTCGAGGAACTTGGCCGCGCCCGCCCGGTGCCCGTGGGCCGCGGACTCGAGTCCGAGCTGGCGGGCCCAGCGGCGGTTGCCGTCGAGGATCATCGCGATGTGGTGCGGGAGCGCCTGCCGGTCGAGGCCGCGGCGGATGCGCTTCTGGTACGCCCGGTAGAGGAGACCGCGCCACGGTCGGATCGGCTTCTCTCGCACGTAGGCAACGCTAGCCCACGCACCCGGGAGCCCGGATCGCCCGCCCGGCTGACGTCCCCTGGGCTGCCCTACACTCGCAGGATGACGCGCGACGCCTCCTCCCCTGGCCCGCTCGACGACACCCCGGAGGAGGAGGCGTCGGTCGCCCACCTGCCGCTCGTCGAGGACGCGCAGGACGTCGGCCCGGAGCCCAAGCCCACCTGGCGCGGGTGGCTGCACGCGGGCATGACCCCGGTGGCGCTCGTGCTCGGGATCGTCCTCATCGCGGTGGCGGATGGGGCCGCCGCGCGCATCGCGTGCGCCGTGTTCGTGGCGTCGTCGCTGCTGCTGTTCGGCGTCTCCGCGGTCTACCACCGGTTCGACTGGTCGCCGCGGGCCAAGATCCTCCTCAAGCGGATGGACCACGCCAACATCTTCCTGCTCATCGCGGGCTCGTACACGCCCATCACGGTGCTGGCCCTGCCGCACGACAAGTCGGTGCTGCTGCTCTGGCTGGTGTGGTCGGGCGCCGCGCTCGGCGTCCTGTTCCGCGTGTTCTGGATCCACGCCCCGCGCTGGCTCTACGTCCTGCTGTACCTCGTGCTCGGCTACGCGTCGCTCGTGTTCATCGTCGACTTCTTCCGCGCCGACGCCGCGATGATGACGCTGATCCTCGCGGGCGGCCTCGCCTACACGGTCGGCGCCGTCGCGTACGCGCTGAAGCGGCCGAACCCCTGGCCCGGCCGCTTCGGCTTCCACGAGATCTTCCACGCGTTCACCCTCGTCGCGTTCCTCTGCCACTGGACGGGGATCCTGCTGGTGGCGACGCACCCGCCCGTCGTCTGACCGGGCGGGTGCGTCGCGGGCCCGCTACAGGTACGGCTGCACGTTCTCCGTGTACGCGGAGGTGAGCTGGGTGGCGGCCGCCGGGAACACGTCGGCCGGGTCGGCGCCCTGCGTGAGGATCTGCGCCCACGGCTGCTGCAGGTACGTGTCGCCGTTGGGGATCAGCGTGCGCGCCCAGTCCTGCGACCGCACGTGCTCGAGGCTGTCGTACACCGTGCGGAAGGCGGGGTTCGACGCCCAGAAGCCCGTGAGGTCGGACGACCGGCCCGCCGAGGTGCGGACGGGCGCGTAGCCGGTCTTCTTCGCGAAGGCGACCTGCTGGTCGACCTCGGTGACGTGCTTGATGAACATGCCGGCGGCGAGCTGCTGCTCCTTGGTCTTGCTGCCGACGACCGCGAGGCCCGTGCCGCCGGTCGGGACGAACTGCCCCTGGGGGCCGCCGGGCAGGACGCCCGTGCCGATGGGGAACTTCGCGCTCGCGGTGACGATGCCGACCGCGCCCGCCGAGGCGATGGTGCAGGGGGCGAGGCCGCCCGCGAAGTCGACGGCGGTGTCGCCGCTGGCCGCCGCGACGTTGGCGATCTTCGAGTCGAACACGAGGCCGCGGGCGTAGCGGGCCGCCTCGAGCGTCTCGGGCTGGTCGAGCTTCAGGTCCCACCCGTCGGAGTACTGGCCGCCGCGGCCCCACAGCACGTTGCTCATCGCCCACGTGCCGATGGATCCCTGCGGGAGGCGGATCGCGGGCGTCCCGCCGGTCGCCTTCATGATCGCGGGCGCCCACTCCTCGAGCTCCGCCCAGGTCGCGGGGGCGCGGTCCGGGAGGCCGGCGCGCTGCCAGATCGACCGGTCGTAGTAGAAGATCGGCGTCGAGCGCGCGTAGGGCACCGCGAAGCGGCTGCCGTCGTACAGGTAGTCGTCGAGGAACACCCCGTTGAAGTCGTCGAGCTCGAACCCGAGGTGGGACATGAGGCCGTCCATCGCGATCGACTGCTTGTTGACCATGTAGCGGAACCACCAGGTGTCGCTGGCGTTCACCATGTCCGGCATGCTGTCGGTGCCCGCGGCGGCCTGGAGCTTCTGCGCGATCTCGTCGTAGCTCGCGCCGCCCGTGACGACGTTCACCGTGATGCCGGTCTTCGCGAGGAAGTCGGCGGCGAACTGCGCCTCGAGGTCGGAGGTCTGGCCGGGGTGCGTCGTCCACCACGTGATGTCGGTGGCGGGCTGGATCCCGTCCCAGTCGGTGTCGGGCGCGGCCGTCGCCTGGGCGCCGCCGACCGAGGGGCCGGAGCAGGCGGCGAGGAGCGCGGTGCCGCCGAGGACGGCGCCGAGCTTCAGCATGTCGCGCCGGCGGAGGGAGCTGTTCGCCGCGGCGCCGAAGGCCGAGCGGGGGTCGATGGGCATGGTTCTCCTGGGGTTCGGGGATGCGGGTCGGGCGGGGAGGAGGGAGCGGGTCAGCCGGTCACGGCGCCGGCGGTGAGGCCGCCGACGATGCGCCGCTGGAACACGAGGAAGACGGCGAGCACGGGGAGCGTGACGATGACGGTGCCCGCCATGAGCACGCCCCAGTTGGTGATGCCCGTGGTGTCCTGGAGGAGGGTGAGGCCGACGGGCAGGGTCATCATCCGCGGGTCGGTCGTCACGAGGAGCGGCCAGAGGTAGTCGTTCCACTCGCCGACGACGGAGACGAGCGCGACCGCGGCGATCGTGGGGCCCGACATGGGGATCACGAACGACCAGAGCCGGCGCAGGTGCCCGGCCCCGTCCATCGCCGCGGCCTCGAGCACGGAGCCCGGCAGCGTGAGGAAGTGCTGGCGGAAGAGGAACGTGCCGTACGCGCTCGCGACGCCGGGGAGGATGAGGCCGGGGTACGTGTTGATCCATCCGAGGCCCGCGACGACCTGGTAGTTCGGGATCATCACGATCTGCTGCGGCACGAGGAGCGCGAGGATCACCACGCCGAACCACACGTTCCGGAACGGCACGCGGATGAAGACCAGCGCGTACGCCGTCATCAGGCCGAGGAGCACCTTGAGCCCGGAGCCCGCGATCGTCTTGATGGCGCTGTTGGTGGCCAGCGTCTGGAAGGAGACCGTGTCGGACGCGGTCGCGTAGTTCGTGGGCGCGAACGACGACGGCAGCAGCTTCAACGGCACCGAGTAGATCTCGCCGAAGTCCTTGAAGCTCGTGAGCACCATCCAGACCAGCGGCATCAGCATCACGAGCACGGCGAGGGCGAGCGCGAGGTAGGTGCCCGCGAGGGGCGGCCGCGCGGATCCGGATGCGGACGGGCGGCCGAGGCGGCGGCGTGGACGTCCGGGCGCCGACGGCGCTCCCGCGGACTCGGGACGGGCGAGGGTCGCGGTCACGAGTAGTGCACCTTCCGCTGGACGACGACGAGCTGGACGAGGGTGACGACGAGCAGGACGAGGAACAGGATCGTGGCGACGGCCGACGAGTAGCCGGCGCGGCCGGCCACGAAGCCCTCGTGGTAGATCTGGTACATCATCGTGGTCGTGCCCTGCAGCGGCCCGCCCTTGGTCATCGCGCTGATGAGGTCGAAGGTCTGCAGCGAGCTGAGCAGCGTGGTCACGCTGAGGAAGAACGTCGTCGGGCTGAGCATGGGCAGCACGATGCGGACGAAGGTGCGCATGCGCCCCGCGCCGTCGAGGGCCGCCGCGTCGAGCAGGTCCTTCGGCACCGCCTGGAGCCCCGCCAGGTAGATGAGGGCGCAGTAGCCGAGGTCGCGCCAGACCTGCACGGTGGTGACCATCGCGAGTGCGGCGCCCGGGTCGCTGTACCAGTCGGGCGACGGCAGGCCGATGGCGGACAGGCCCGCGGAGATGAGGCCGAAGTTCGGGTCGAAGACGTAGAGCCACAGGAAGCCGACGGCCACGCCCGAGAGCACGTAGGGCGCGACGATGATGGTGCGGACCGGGCCGCGCAGCCGGATCCGGCGGTTCAGCAGCACGGCGACGCCGAGCCCCAGCACCATCGACCCCATCACGGTGACGCCCGTGAAGACGACGGTGACGGAGATGACCGTGGGCGTCTGCGGATCCTGGAACCAGGCGACGTAGTTGGCGAGGCCCACCTCGCGGGCGACGGACGAGCCGATGTTCCACTGCAGCGTCGAGTAGTAGAAGGACTCGAGCAGCGGCTTGTACGTGAAGACCGCGAGCAGCAGCACGTTGGGCCCGACGAAGGCGAGGAACAGCAGGCCGTCGCGGAGGCGCGGGCCCCTGAGGCGGCGCGGTCGCGGGGCGGCGGCGGGACGCGCGGCGACCGGGCGGATCGGCGTGGGCGACCCTCCGGGCGGCGGTGCGAACCGGGCGGGCGCGGGGGCGTGCGTCATGTCGGGCTCCTCCTGCGCTCGGGAGAGGGAACGTTCCCTCCGCGCCCGGCCACGCTACGAAGCGAGGGTTAACGCGGGAGGACGGGCGGGTGGCGGGCGGGGGCACACGCGGCGGCCGGCGTCCCCCGCATGGGGGACGCCGGCCGCCGATGCGATCCGGTCAGCCGCGACGGACGGGCGCGTACCGGTCGTAGACCATCCAGTTGTGACCGGTGGTGTCGATGGTGCCGAAGCCGCCGGCCGTCTGGTACTGGATGTTGCACGTGGGGCCGTCGTAGCTGATGACGTCGTAGAAGCCCGCCGGCAGGTCGACCTTGATGTAGGGGTACAGGTCGGCGCCGGGGCGGTAGTCGCCCATCGAGTAGCAGCGGGAGAGGTTGCCGGCGCCCTTCAGGGACTGGACGCGGATGGCGCGGACGTTGTGCCCGCCGCGGGTCCAGTGCGTCTGGAACTGGATCCGGACGTCGCCGTACGCGAGCGAGGTCTCCGGCGAGCCGCCCGTCCCGGGTGCGGGGACGGTCGTGGTCGTGGTCGCCGAGGTCGGCGCCTCGGACGCGGACGCCGGCGCGATGCCGAGGCCGACGGTGGCGGTGACCGCGAGGGCGACGGCGGCCGTGAGGGATCCGGCTCCGCGGAGGCGACGCGACGATCGGGTCGAGGGCGTGGGGGTGGTGTGTGACACGGTGGTGGCTCCTGTCTCGGGTGGAGCCATGAGACTAGGGAGCGGCAGGCGGGGGGTGGATCGGCACGTCCACAGCGCGCGGACGACCTGCCCCCGCACGGGGGCGGAGGTCAGCCGCGCGGCGGGGATGTCGGGTCGTCCGTGCCGGCGACGCCGTCCGCGTCCGGCGCCGAGCGCCCCGGAGCCCGCCGGTCGCGCTCCGGCGCGGCGTCGCGCGCCAGGTCGGCCTCGAGCTTCTCCGCCTCGAGCCGGCCGCGGATCTCCTCGCGGTAGCGCGTGCGGCGGATCCGCCGGGTCATGTCGACCATGAGCAGCAGCACCATGACGGCCACGAAGAAGATGGCGATGAAGCCGATCGGGCCCGGCGAGACGGTGTCGGGGTCGAACTCGGCGGTGGGCGTCGGGCTCGGCGTGGTGACGGCCGCGGCGAGGCGCAGGGCGAGGTCGGAGCCCATCACGCGCGCGCCGCCCGGTCGTCGGCGTCGTCCGGGATGCCGGCGAAGAGGTCGTGCTCCTCGTCCGGCGCGTCGACGCGCGACTCCACGAGCTGGAAGTCCTCGAACGGCCAGGCCCGCTGCTGCAGGTCGCGCGGCCAGCGGAAGAAGGTGCTGTCGGGCGCGACCTGGCTCGCGTGCGACAGGAGCGCGCGGTCGCGGGCCTCGAAGTGGTCGGCCACGTGCACGTGCGTGGTCGAGAGGTCGGGGCGGTCGCCCATCCAGCCGAGCATCTCGTCGACGGCCTCGAGCATCTCGGGACCCGCGTCGGTGGCGACCAGGTGCTCGCGCACGGCGCGGATCTTCGTGCCGTTGAAGATCCGGTCGAAGTAGAGCTTGGAGATCTCCCACGGCTCGCCCGCGTCGGGGTAGGAGCCCACGACGCCGGACTCGCGCCACGCCTCCATGGCCACGACGTGCGCCTGGATGTGGTCGGGGTGCGGGTAGCCGCCGTTCTCGTCGTAGGCGACGAGGACGTGCGGGCGGAACTCGCGCACCAGGCGGATGAGCGGCTCGGCCGACACCTCCACCGGGATGCTCGCGAAGGACGCGGGCGGCAGCGACCCGTCCTCGCGCGCCATGCCCGAGTCGACGTAGCCGAGCCAGCGGTGCTGGACGCCCATGACGGCCTGGGCGCGCGCCATCTCGATCCGGCGGAGGCCGGGGAGGTCGCGCTCGGCCATCGCGCGCTCGGCGAGGCCCTCGTTGAGGATGTCCCCCGCCTCGCCGCCGGTGCAGCTGACGACCATGACCTCGGCACCCTGGTGCGTGTAGTGGGTGTAGGTCGCCGCGCCCTTGCTGGACTCGTCGTCGGGGTGGGCGTGCACGGCCATGAGGCGCAGGGTCACGGGGCTCCAAGGGTGGGGAAGGTAGTCTGGATCCCCAGAGTACAAGGTGCGTGGGAGGAGATCGCCGTGACGACCGGGTCCCGCTCCCCCGCCCCCGCCGGCCCCCTCGGGGACGACGACGAGACCGTCGAGCACCGGGCGCCGGCACCGCGATCCAGCGCCGCGCTCGACGAGCGGTACGGCCGCACCCGGCCGGCGCGCATCCGTCAGCGCTGGCTCTACGGCACGGCCGGCGGCCTCGTCGCGCTCGTGTTCGGCGCCTGGGTGCTGTGGGCCGGGCTCGACCAGGCGTCGGGATCCATCGACGCCACCGACCGCGCCTTCGACATCGTCGACGACCGCACCATCGACGTCACGTTCTCGGTGGTCATGCCCGCCGGCAGCGAGGCCTTCTGCGCGGTGCAGGCGCAGGACGAGCAGCGCTCCATCGTCGGCTGGAAGGTGGTCGAGCTCCCCGCGCAGGACGGCTTCGAGCGCATGGAGACGGTGCGGCTCCGCACCACCGGTCCCGCGGTGACCGGGTTGATCCACAGCTGCTGGCCCGCCTAGAGTGGGTGATTCGCCTCGACGGTTCCGTCGGGGCGTCCGTGCGAGTGCAAGGAGTCCATCGTGGCGCAGGAGCAGGCAGTCACCTGGCTGACCCAGGAGGCGTTCGACCGCCTCAGCAGGGAGCTCGACACCCTCAGCGTGCAGGGCCGCGAGGAGATCGCGAAGAAGATCGAGATCGCCCGCGAGGAGGGCGACCTCAAGGAGAACGGCGGCTACCACGCCGCCAAGGAGGAGCAGGGCAAGATCGAGGCGCGCATCCGCCAGCTCACGCAGCTGCTGCGGACGGCCGAGGTGGGCGACGCGCCGGAGAGCCACGGCGTCGTGGAGCCCGGCACGGTCGTGACCGCGGTCATCGCGGGCGACGAGACGAAGTTCCTGCTCGGCAACCGCGAGATCGCAGGCGACAGCGAGCTCGACGTCTACAGCGAGCAGTCGCCGCTCGGCGCCGCCATCATCGGCTGGGAGGTCGGGCAGAAGGGCACGTACACCGCGCCCAACGGCCGCGAGATCGCCGTCGAGATCCAGGCCGTGGAGAACTACACGCCGTAGCTCCCCGCATCACGACGAGAGGGGACGCGGACCGCATGGTCCGCGTCCCCTCTCTCGTCGCCGGGGCCGTGACGGACGGCGTCAGTCGCGCTGGAGCCGGGGGTCGTAGCCCGCGTCGCGCAGCCGCTCGACGACCTCGGTCGTGTGCTCGGGCCCGCGCGTCTCCACGCTGACCTCGAGCTCGACCTCGCTGATCTGCAGGCCCCGGCCGTGCCGTGTGTGCAGCACCTCGACGACGTTCGCGTTCGCCTCGGAGATGATCTGCGAGGTGCGCGCGAGCTGGCCCGGGCGGTCGGGCAGCATGATCCGCAGCTTCACGTAGCGGTCGCTGGCGGCGAGGCCCCGGCTGATGACGCGCTCCATCATGAGCGGGTCGATGTTGCCGCCCGAGAGGATCACGACGGTGCGGCCGGCGTCCTGCACGAGGCCCGCCAGGATCGCGGCGACGCCCACGGCACCCGCCGGCTCCACCACGAGCTTCGCGCGCTCGAGGAGGAGCAGCAGGGCGCGGGCCGTGTCGTCGTCCTCGACCGTGACGACCTCGTCGACGCTCTCGCGGATGATGTCGAAGTTGAGCAGGCCCGGCTTCGCGACCGCGATGCCGTCGGCGATGGTGGGTGTGATCTCGATCTCGGTCGCGCGGCCCGCGGCGAGCGAGGGCGGGTAGGCGGCGGCGTTGCGCGCCTGCACGCCGATGACGCGGATCGTGCGGCCCTCCTCCGCGGCGCGCAGCTTGAGCGCCGTCGCGACGCCGGAGATGAGCCCGCCGCCGCCGATGGGCACGACGACCGTCTCCACGTCGGGCGTCTGGTCGAGGATCTCGAGGCCGAGGGTGGCCTGGCCGGTGATCACGTCCTCGTGGTCGAAGGGCGGGATGAGCACGGCGCCCGTCTGCGCCGCGAACTCGGCCGCGGCGAGGAGCGGCTCGGCGACCGTGTGGCCGCGGAGGATGACCTCGGCCCCGTACTGGCGGGTCGCCTGGAGCTTCGGCAGCGCGACGCCGGTGGGCATGAATATCGTGGCGCGGATCCCGAGCTCGCGCGCCGCGAACGCGACGCCCTGCGCGTGGTTGCCGGCCGACGCCGCCACGACGCCGCGCGCCTTCTCCTCGTCGGTGAGGCGCGAGATGCGGTTGTAGGCGCCGCGGATCTTGTACGAGCCGGTGCGCTGCAGGTTCTCGCACTTGAGGTGCACGGGGCTGCCGAGGATCTCCGCGAGGAAGCGCGACGACTCCATCGGCGTGACGTCGGCGACGCGGCTGACGACCTCGCGGGCGGCCTGGATGCGCGCGAGCGTGGGCGCGGATCCGCGGGGCAGCTCCCCGGCGAGCGCGGCGGCGTCCTCCCCCAGCTGCGACGGGTCGAGCTCGTCGCCGACCGCGCGGAGGTGCGGGAGGTCGGGGTGCGGGGCCGCGGCGGCCTCCTCGGCGGGGGTCCGGGCGGGGGCGGCGTCGGTCATCGGGTGGGCTTCCTCGGGTTCGGGCGGCGGGTGGCGTGCGAGGCGTCGGCGGGGACCGCGGGCGGCGGCGGCTCGGGTTCCCCGCGCCAGGCCCCGCTGGCGACGTGCTTGACCATGGAGTTGAGGGTCGCGACGAGCGGCACGGCGAAGAACGTGCCGGCGATGCCGCCGACCATGCCGCCGGCGGCCACCGAGAGCACGACCGCGAGCGGGTGCACCTTCACGACCGAACCCATGATGAGCGGCTGCAGGACGTGGCCCTCCACCTGCTGCACGATGAGGACGATCGCGACCATGATGAGCGCCTGCGTCAGCCCGTTGTAGACGAGCGCGACGAACACGGCGAGCGTGCCCGTGACGACCGCGCCGACGATCGGGATGAAGGAGCCGAGGAACACGAGCACTCCGATGGGGATGGCCAGCGGCACCCCGATGATGGCGGCGCCGCCGGCGATGCCGACCGCGTCGATCAGGGCGACGAGCACCTGCACCTTCACGAAGTTCTGCAGCGTGGTCCAGCCGGCCTTGCCCGCGCCGTCGACCGCGGGGCGCGCGAGCCGCGGGAAGAGGCGCACCACCCAGCGCCACATGCCGGGGCCGTCGATGAGGATGAACAGCGTCGAGAACAGCACGAGCAGCACGCCCGTGAGCACGTGGCCGAGCGAGGACGTGACCGACAGCGCGCCGCTGACGAGCGCGCCGGCGTCGCGCTGGATCGCGTCGACCGCCTGCGCGTAGGCGTCGTTGAGCTGCGCCTCGGAGAGCTGGAGCGGTCCGTCGGTGAGGAAGCCGCGCACGTCGGCGTAGCGGGTGAGCGTCTGCGCGCGGATGGAGTCGTACTGGCCGATGATCTGCGTCGTGACCAGGTAGACGAGCGCCGCGACCGCGACGATGACGCCGATCTCGGAGATCGCGACGGCGAGCCACTTGGGCACGTGGTGGCGCTGCATCCAGTTCGAGATGGGCACGAGCAGGGCCGCGAGCACGATGGCGAGGAACAGCGGGATGACGACGTACTCCAGCTGGATCACGAGCCAGGCGACGACGCCGAGCACGCCCAGGATGAGGAGGAGGCGCCAGGCCCACGCCCCCGCGATGACCATCCCGGGCGGCACGGCCTCGGCGACGGTGCGCGCGACGGGCCGTACGGTGTCGATGTCGGGGTCGACGCGGGCCTCGGCCGCGCGGGCGGCAGCCGCGGCGCGCGCACGGGATCGCTGGCCGAAGATCATGCTGGGAGTCTAGGACGGGCCTCCCGTGCGGCCGTGCGCGAGCCGCGTCGCGGATCCGCCCGATGCGGCGTCGGGGGCGGCCGCTAGCGTCGGGTCATGCCCGACTCCGTCTCCCCCGCCCTCGCCCGCCGCGTGGCCCTCGCGGCGCAGGGGCTCGGCCGGCCGCATCCGGGAGCCGCGGGCACGCGCAGCCTGGCCGCGGGGATCCGGCGGCTCGGCCTGCTGCAGATCGACTCCGTCAACGTCTTCGAGCGCAGCCACCACCTGCCGATGCTCGCGCGCGTGGGCCCCTACGACCGGGCCGCGCTCGACCGGATGCTGTTCGGCGGCGGCGGCGCGTACACCGAGTACTGGGCGCACCAGGCCGCCGTGCTGCCCGTCGACGACCTGCCGCTGTTCGGCTGGCGGATGGAGGCGGAGCGCGTCCGCCGCACGGCGCCCGGCACCTGGGCGCACGACCACGCGCCGCTCCTCGCGGAGGTCCGGGCGGAGCTCGCCCGCACGGGACCGGTGCCCGCGAGCGCGATCGAGCACGAGGCCAACGTCCGGACGGGCCCGTGGTGGGGCTGGTCGGACGTGAAGCGCGCGCTGGAGGCGATGTTCGCGTGGGGCGAGATCGCGAGCGCCGGCCGCCGCGGGTTCGAGCGCGTCTACGGGCTCGCGGAGGACGTGCTGCCCGCGACGGTCCGCGCGCGTGACGTGCCCGAGGAGGACGCCGTGCGGGAGCTCGTGCGCCGCGCCGCCGTCGCGCACGGCATCGGCACCGCGGCCGACCTCGGCGACTACCACCGGCTCTCCCGCGCCGCGACGGACCGTGCGCTGCGCGACCTCGCCGACGCGGGCGAGGTGCTGTCCGTCTCCGTGCCCGGCTGGGAGGGGCGCGGGAGGCCGCTGCCCGTGTGGCTGCACCGGGACGCGCGGCTGCCCCGGCGGATCCGCGGCGAGGCGCTGCTCTCGCCCTTCGACCCGGTCGTGTGGTTCCGCGAGCGCGCCCTCCGCCTCTTCGACCTGCGCTACCGCATCGAGATCTACACGCCCGCCGCGCAGCGCGTGCACGGCTACTACGTGCTGCCGGTGCTCGTCGACGACGAGATCGTCGCGCGCGTGGACCTCAAGAGCGACCGGCAGGCGGGCGTGCTGCGCGTGCAGGCGTCCTGGATCGAGGGACGCCACGACCCCGCGGCCGTCGCCGAGCGCGTCGCCCCGCTGCTGGAGCGCGCCGCCGCGTGGCAGGGCCTCGAGTCCGTCGGCGTCGTCGACCGCGGGACGCTCGCGTCGGCGCTACGGGCGCGTCTGCCGGGGATCGCGGCGGCGGCGCGATGACGGGCTTCCCGCGGGGGCACGACCTCGGTCGGATCGACGTCGTCACCCTCGAGGACGCCGCCGCGCTGAGCCGCGACGTGCCGCTCGACATCGCCGCGGTTCAGGCGGCCTGGCCCGCCTTCGAGGCGGGCTTCGACTCGCTGCGCGGGCGCCGGATGATGGGGCTCGTGCTCGGAGCCGACCGCGTCTACCGCATGGCGTCGGTGCGGCTCGCGCGGGACGTCGACGTCCCCGCGCACCTCGACGAGACGGTCGTCCCCGGCGGCGCCTACCTCCGGTTGCGCCTGCGCGGGGAGGCTCCCGGCGTCTACGAGCGCATCGAGCCGGCCTTCCAGGCGCTGTTCGACCTCGCGGACCCCGACCCGGATCGCCCCCACATCGAGCACTACCGCCGCGCGGGCGAGGTCGACTGCCTCGTGCCGATCCTCGCGGCGGACGGCGGCGACGGTCGCTAGAACTGCACGCGCGGCGGCTCGGCGATGGACGCGAGGCTCGAGACCTCGTAGAAGTCCCGCTCGCCGAAGCCGAGCCCGCGCACGAAGAGCGTGTTCGGGAACTGCGTGATCTTGGTGTTGAGCTCGCGCACGCCGCCGTTGTAGAAGCGGCGCGAGGCCTGGATCCGGTCCTCGGTGTCGACGAGCTCGCCCTGCAGCTGCAGGAAGGTCTGGCTCGTCTGCAGCTGCGGGTAGGCCTCGGCCACCGCGAAGAGCGACTTCATCGCGCCCTGCAGGTGCTCCTCGGCGCTGCTCGCCTCGGCCGGGTTCGCCGCGCTGATCGTCTCCGTGCGCGCCGACGCGACCGACTCGAACACCCGGTTCTCGTGCGATGCGTAGCCCTTGACGGACTCGATGATGGTCGGCAGCAGGTCCGCGCGCCTCTTCAGCTGCACGGTGATGTCGCTCCACGCCTCGTCCACGCGGACGTTGAGGGTGACGAGGGCGTTGTAGGTCGCCCAGAGGTAGATGCCGACGAGCACGGCCAGGAGCACGACGACTCCGAGCGCGATCCACAATTCCATGCTGAGGATCCTACGCGCGGCCTTGGGGAGGACCCGGGGACGGCGGGCCCGCGCACCCGTTCTGGGGGCGTCGCGCGGACCGCCCGCGTCCGGGGGTCAGCCGCGCTCGCGCAGGGTGTCGCGGAGGAAGCGGTAGGAGGAGCGGGGCGTGCGGTCGCCGGTGCGCGGATCCACGTGCACGAGCCCGCGCGGGGCCGACCGGCCCGCCTCCCACTCGAAGCCGTCGAGCAGGCTGCCCGCGACGACGGCCTCGAACCGCACGCCCTCCGCCGGGCCGCCGGGCGCGACGGCGGAGAGCGCCTGGACGAGGTGGTCGGAGATCGCGTGGGCGCGGCGCGGGTCCCGGCGGGAGCCGTCGCGCTCGTCGACCTGCTCGGGGTGCGCGGCGGCGAGGCCGGAGAGCACGACGGGCGGGAGGGCGTCGCCGTAGCGCGCGCGGAGGTCGGCGAGCACGACCGGGACGAGGTCGGGTGCGACCGGGTGGCCGTCGAGGGAGGCCGGGTGGTCGGTCCACGGCAGCTCCGCGAAGGGGATCGCCACGGATCCGGCGACCAGGCGCGGCACGGCGGCCACGCGGATCGGATCCGCCAGCGCGACGCCGTAGTGGTCGAGCGGCTGCGCGATGGCGCGGAGGTCGGCCGGGTCCACCCGGCCGAGGCGCGCGAAGGCCTCCGCGTGCGGGCCGTCGAGGTCCGGGTAGCGGCCGAGGAGCACGGCGTCGGCGAAGAGGTCCTGGTGCAGGGCGCGGGCCACGACGGCGGCCGCGCGGTCGTCGTCGTCCGCGGAGGCGGCCTCGACCACGCGGTGCGCGTTGACGATGCCGACGCGGGCGGAGGCGCGCGAGCCGCGGATCGCCTCGACCGCCCGGCCGTGGGCGAGCAGCTGGTGGTGCACGGTGGGCAGCGCGTCGAGCCCGAGGCGGGATCCCGGCGCGTGGATCCCGGTGACGTGGCCCGCCATCGTGGTGAGCGCGGGCGTGCGCAGGGTCACCCAGTCGGGCACGCGGTCGGCGAGCGCCTCGGCGGCGAGGTACGCGAGGTCGCCGAAGCGCATCGCGGTGTCGCGGTGCAGCCAGCCGCCGCGGTCCTGGAGCTCCACGGGCAGGTCGTGGTCGTGCAGGGCGGCGCGCGGGCGGATCCCCGCGGCGAGCAGCGCGTCGACCAGCTCGTCGTAGAACGCGATGCCCTCCCGGCGGAGCCCGCCGCGGGCCTCGGGCTGGATCCGCGACCACGAGATCGAGAAGGAGAGGACGTCGACGCCGAGCTCGGCCGCGAGCGCGACGTCCTCGCCGACCCTCTCCATGTGCCGGGCGCCGCGCTCCGGGTCGCTGCCGTCGACCACGGCCCCGGGGCGGCGCGCGAACGCGTCCCACACGGACTCCGTGCGGCCGCCCTCGTGGGCGCGGCCCTCGACCTTCGGGGCGCTCGTGCTCACCCCGATGCGCGGGCCGCCGGCGACGAGATCCGCCAGCTCGGTCGGCGTCGGACGGTCGGGGCGGCGTCGCGTGGGGTCACCTGAGCCAGTATCGGGCACCGCGGCGGGGCGGGCCGTCGCACCGGCCGCGCACACCGCGCGCTCCGGTCCCGGGCACGCGTCGTCCAGGTTCGCCTACCACTTCCGTCACGGTCGGTGCGGACGGTTGACACGCCCGCACGCAGCCGCATGAATGGACGCACGGTGCAGGATCTGACGACGAACGATGGTCGTCCGGCCACGGGGGTGGTGCGGGCGGCGTCCGGCGATCCCGCGACCGCCTCGTCCGGGCCGTCGCCCTGCTCGCCCTCCTCGCCGCGCTGAGCGTCGGCGGCACGGCCGCGGCCTCCGGCGCGACGCAGACGCCCACGCCGACGCCGAGCCCGACGCCCTCCGGCGCCCCCGTCGCGGCCCCCACCGTCGACACGCCGCCGTTCTCGACCGACGGGGCGATCACCGTGACGGGCACGCGCGCACCGGGCGCCGACGTCCAGGTCACCATCGCGAGCGTGCCCGCCGCCGTCACGCTCCCCTCCTCCACCACCTGGCGCGCGACCGCCACGGGCGTGCCCGACGGGCAGAGCCCCATCCGCGCGGTCGCCAGCGGCCAGGAGGCCACCGCGACCGCGTCGGTCCTCCGCGCCCCCGGGGTCAACAGCTTCTCCGTCGTGACCACGGGGCTCGTGAGCGGCACCGGCTACCCCGGGGCCACGGTCGACGCCCGCTCCGGATCCGCCGCCTGCCGCGCGACGGTCGGCGCGTCGAGCACCTGGGCCTGCCTCCTCGCCCCGCCGCCGCCCTCGGGCACCGGCGTGCCCGTCACCGCGACGCAGAGCACGCCCTGGAGCTCGGGCACGCCCGCGGTCGGGCGCGGCTCGGGCAGCTTCGACACGACGGCGCCCGGCGCCGCGGTCATCACCGCCCCCGCGGCGGGCGCGACCGTCGACGCGACGGGCATCACGATCTCCGGCACGTCCGACGAGGACGGCACGACCGTCCGCGCGTACCTCTCCGGCTACGGCGACTCCGCGTGCCAGGCGCAGGTCTCCGGAGGGCGCTGGTCGTGCACCACCGGCACGCTGCCACCCGGGCCGCTCGGGATCACGGCGACCGTGACGGATCCGCTCGGCAACATCAGCACGCTCGCCCCGGAGGTGCGCATCACCGTCGCCGCCCCCGCGGCCTCGCCCACGCCCGGCGCGTCCCCGACGCCCACCCCCACGCCCCGGTCGACGAGCTCGCCCGAGAGCACGCAGTCCGCGCCCGCGCCCGCCCCGGGATCCGGTGGCGGCGGCGGCGCACCCGGATCCGCCCCCGGGCAGGACCCGGCGCCCGGCTCCGCCCCCGCCCACGCCGCCCCGGCACCTGGAACGCGCCCACGCGCTTCGGCACCTCGCTGCAGCCGCTGCCCGCCGCGTTCACGGACGGCCGCGGCCTCCTGCCCCTCCTCCTCGCGCTCGGCGCGGTCCTCCTCGTGACCCTGCCGGCGCTGCTCCTCCGCGGCGCCCTCATCGCGCGCTTCGGCGGCCGTCACCGCGCGGCCGAGGACGTGACGCCGCTGCGGATCATCCCCCGAGGTGACGCCGGCGCCCTCACCACGCGGGCCACGGCGGCCACGTTCACCGACTCCACCGCCACCACCGGGCAGATGCGCATCGTGCCCGGCCGTCTCGACTCCGCGCCCGTCCCGGTCCCCGCGCGACGCGAGCCGGAGCCGACGCTCCTCGCCACCCGCCCCGCGCGCGAGCCCGGCCGCGCCGGACGCTGGGGTGCCGCCGCGGCCGCGCTCGCCCTCGCCGCCGCGCTGGCCTCGCTCTCCCTGCCCGTGGGATCCGACCCCAACGCCGTCCGCCTCTTCCTCGCCGCCCTCGTGGGCCTCGCGATCGTGAACGTCGTGGGCGTCGTCGCGGTCGCCTCGGTCGCCGGACGCGTGGGCGCCGGTCCCGCGCGGGTGCGTGCGGTGCCCGCCCTCCTGGTCCTCTCGGCCACGGCCGTGCTCGTGTCGCGGAGCCTCGGCCTCGCGCCGCCCGTCGTGATCGGCCAGGTGCTCGGCCTCGTGGCCGACGACCGCGACGACCGCTCCCGCGCCCGCCTCGCGCTCGTCCAGTCGGGGTCGCTCGCGACGCTGGGGCTCCTGACCTGGATCCTCTACGGCCTGGTCCCGGCGACCGGCGGCATGTGGCCGCAGCTCGCCAACGAGCTGCTCAGCGTCATCACGCTCGCCGCGCTCAGCTCCGCGGCGCTCGCGCTCGCGCCCGTGTCGCTCGTCCTCGGCCGCTCCCTCCTGCTGCGCTCCCTGCCGCTCTGGGCCGTCGTGAGCGTCGCCGTCCTCACGCTGGCGTTCGCGGCCGTCGCCACGACCGCGAGCGGCGTGCCGGCGGGCGTCTGGGTCACGTCGCTCGTCGTCGCCGCGGCCTTCGCCGCGGTGAGCGTCGCCGTGTGGCTCTGGATCCGCGTCGTCGAGCCCTCGCTGCAGCGCTCCTAGCAGCCCTCCCCCGCCGCTGTCCCGCCGCCGCGCCGCATCTGGTGCGGACGCCCGGGCGGGGCCACACTGGGGGCGTCGCCGGCTCCGGCGGCCTCGACCCGGCCCGCGGGGCCCCGACGGCAGGAGTCCTGCATGAGCACTTCGAGCACGAGCCTCTGGTCGGCGCTCACCCGGCGGAAGCCCGTCGAGACCATCGAGGCGGAACCCGGTGCGGCGACCGAGGAGGGCGGCCTCACCCGCTCGCTCGGCCTGTGGCAGCTGACCGCGATCGGCGTCGGCGGCATCATCGGCACCGGCATCTTCACGCTGGCCGGCACGGTCGCGAACCAGACGGCGGGCCCGGCCGTCCTCATCTCGTTCCTCATCGCGGGCATCGCGAGCGCCGCGGCCGCCCTCTCCTACGCGGAGTTCGCGGGCATGATCCCCAAGGCCGGCTCCGCGTACACCTACGGCTACGCGGCCCTCGGCGAGATCGTGGGCTGGTTCATCGGCTGGGACCTGCTGCTCGAGTACACCGCCATCGTGGGGGTGGTCGCCATCGGGGTCTCGGGCTACGCGGGCTTCCTGCTCGACCAGTTCGGCGTCGACCTGCCCGCCTGGATGCTCGGCGCCGCCGGCACGGGCGACGGTCACGTGGTCGACCTGTTCGCCGTGATCCTCTGCCTCGGCACCGCGTTCGTCCTCACCCGCGGCATGAAGAGCGTCGGCCGCTTCGAGCTCTACCTCGTGGGCCTCAAGGTGGCGCTCGTGCTGGTGATCGTGGTGATCGGCTTCACGCAGATCACCGGCGCCAACTACCAGCCGTACTTCCCGTTCGGCGCGGCCGGCGTCTTCACGGGCGCCGCGACGGTCTTCTTCGCGGTCTTCGGCTACGACGCCATGAGCACCGCGGCCGAGGAGTCGAAGGACGCGACCAAGCACATGCCGAAGGCGATCCTCCTGTCGCTGGGCATCGCGATGGTGCTCTACGTGCTCGCGACGATCGTGCTCACGGGCATGCAGCGCTACAGCGAGATCGACCCGAAGAGCGGCTTCGCGACGGCGTTCGAGTCGGTGGGGCTGCCCGCGGTCGCCAACGTGGTGGCGGTCGGCGCGATCGTCAGCGTCGTCACCGTGATGCTCACCTTCATGCTCGGCGCCAGCCGCGTGTGGTTCTCCATGAGCCGCGACGGCCTGCTGCCGAGGTGGTTCGCGGTCACCGACCGGAAGCGCAACGTGCCCACGCGCGTCACGTGGATCATCGGCGTCGGCTCGGCCCTGTTCGCGGGCTTCCTGCCCATCACGGTCGTGGCGGAGCTCACGAACATCGGGATCCTGCTGGCGTTCGTGGTGGTGTGCGCCGCGGTCATCGTGCTCCGCTACAAGCGACCCGAGATCCCGCGGGCATTCCGGCTGCCGCTCATGCCGGTGGTGCCGATCATCGGCATCGGCTTCTCGCTCTGGCTGGTCTCGTCGCTGCCGTGGGAGACGTGGGTGCGGTTCGCGGTGTGGCTCGTCATCGGCCTCGTGATCTACCTCACGTACTCGCGCCGCAACTCGGTGCTCGCGGCGGACAGCCCGCGCAACCGGCGCTGAGGGCCACCCGGACGACGACAGGGGCGCCGCCCACCTCGCGAGGTGGGCGGCGCCCCTGCTGCATGCGCCTGCGGGCTAGTTCGCGCCGCTGGTGTTGATGCCGCCGTTGACGCCGTTGGGGTAGAACCCGCCCTTCGTCACGGCCTTGTTGTTGAGGTACACGATGTTGAGGACCTGGCCGGTCGTGCGGCTGAACGCGATGCCGTTCGCGTCGGTCGGCACGAGGTTCGCGCCGCCCGAGATCGTGATGCCCTGGTCGAGGTCCGTGGACCCGTCGAGGGAGTCGCGCGCGTTGGAGATCGCGTTGGTCGGGGCCGCGAGGCCCTTCGCGTACAGCGACGTGCGGATGATGCCCGCGTGGTAGGCCTCGACCGCGAGGATGCCGGCGGCCGCCTCGAGGTAGGTCTTGTTCGTGATGAGCGGGGCGGCGCCCTTGTAGGC
Organism: Clavibacter capsici; assembly: GCF_001280205.1. Taxonomy (NCBI): domain Bacteria; kingdom Bacillati; phylum Actinomycetota; class Actinomycetes; order Micrococcales; family Microbacteriaceae; genus Clavibacter; species Clavibacter capsici. Next base: position 2,347,442 of record NZ_CP012573.1, read on the forward strand.
GGTCACTCCCACGTCCTCGAACACGAAGGACGCGAGCAGGAAGTTCTCGTCGCTCGCGAACGCGTCGAACTTCTCGCCCGGCTTGATGAGGCCGGCGGCCGTGGCCGCGGCGGAGAACGCGGCGTCCAGGTCGATGGCGGGACGGGCGACCTTGGCCGAGCCGAGCGCTGAGCGCAGGAACTTGACGTGGGCCTTCTCGTCCTGGGCGATCTCGCGGGCGTACTCGCGGATCGCGCGGTCCTTGAACTGCACCTGGCGACCGCCCGTGACGCCACCGGCCGTGCCGACGCCCGAGATGTCGTTCGGGACGAGGCCCGCGCCCGTGGAGGCGCGGAGGTAGAACTCGGCCTCGAGGTACTCGAGGTTGAGCGCGAAGTTGAGGACGGCGGCGTCGGTCACGGCGCCCGCGTCGGCCTCGGCCTGCGCGTCGGCCGCCTGGGCTCCGGTCGCCGGGATGAGGGCGGCGGCGCCGACGCCGAGTCCCGCGATGCCCGCCGCGCTGAAGAAGCGACGACGGTCCAGGGGCGACTGCGCGCTCCTGTCGATGGCCTGGGTGATGAACTTCCTGTCGAACATGGTTGGAGCTCCCTTGATCGTCGCGTCCGTATCCCAGATACCGAGCGCGTTGTGGTTCGAACGCTAAACGGGTGTTCGGCATCCGGGAAGGGGCGCTACGCGCTGTTTCGCCGGATGTCGGGATTCGTTCGGAACGGGGCCGCATGCGGATTGGGCCGGATCCCGGGGGATCCGGCGGAGCGGATCAGGTCGGGATGACCTTGAACAGCACCTTGCGCGTGACCATGAACCAGATCGCCGCGAGCACGAGCGTGTGGACCACTGCTCCCTGCCAGGGATTCGCCCTGTCGAGGAACGGCAGGCTGCCCACGATCAGCACGAAGAAGACGTGGACGATGAACACGTAGAGGCTCGCGGACCCGAGCGGCGTGTAGAACCAGCCGAACGCGCGGTCCACGGGCTTCCACACCCGCGTGAGGAACGTGTACGCGACCACGAGCATCAGCCCGAGGTCGATGAGGCGGCCGGGCTGCAGGAAGGTCCGCTGGTACATTGACTCGTACAGCGACGAGTACAGGCCGTCGGGCACGCCCGGCAGCTGCACGCCGTAGGTGTGGCCCGCCCAGAGCACCGCGAGCGTCCCGACGTAGGCGACCATGAGTATCGACACGAGGACGCGCCCCAGCCGCCCCGTGAGCGCGCGGGTGATCTGCCGCCGGTAGTAGCCGATCACCATGCCGTTGAGGAACGCGACCTGCCACGTGAGCAGCGGGAAGACGTCCTCGAACATCGACGGCAGCACGCGGATGTCGTACATCGCGTTGAGCACGTACGCGGCCCAGCTCGCGATGAGCACGACCCACCACATGCGTCGGCGGAGCAGCCACACGATCGCCGGGACGAGGAGGGTCAGCACCACGAAGAGCCCCATGATGTTGAACACCCACGGGCCCATGCGCAGCAGCAGCAGGTCGCGGATCACGTACCAGGGCGGCGGGTAGTCGAGCAGGCGGTCGCCGTTCGGGTAGAGGTCGTAGACCTGCCCGGTCGTGACCTTGCCGTCCGCGCCCGTGCCGCGGTCGGTGAAGGTCGTGATGACGTCGGTGGCGAGGAACGGCACGAACGTGAGCGCGAAGACGATCACGACCACGGCGAGCGCGACCACGTACTGCTTGAACGCGCGCCGCAGGATCGAGACGAGGGCCTTCAGCTCGCCGAACCTCTTCACCGCCAGCGGGTAGACCATGCCGAGCACGAGTCCGGAGAGCAGCACGAACATCTCGGCGCCCGTGATGGCGCCGATCGCGTTGATGGTCACGTAGGAGTACGGGCTCGCCAGCTCGATGTGGGTGATGACCACGGCCACGATGGTCCAGCCGCGGAAGAGGTCCAGGCGGCGGTCGCGGGGGCTGTTCTCGTCGGGGTACCGCCAGCCGGGCTTGAGCCGGCCGATGGGCCCGGAGATCGCGAAGAGGAGCAGGAGCACGACCGCGCACAGCACGATCCAGCCCATCTGCTCGTCCTCGGGCGAGCCGGGGTCGCGGTACTGGGCGGTCGCGACGTTCGAGCGCTCCTGGTCGAAGACCTGCGTGACGGCGCCGAGCGTCGCGGTGGCGGGATCCAGGTGCGCCCGGAGCGCCGACGCGATGGCCGGATCGCCCGTGGCGCGCCAGTCGATGACGGCGCCCTCGGCCTCCGCCTCCGGCCGCTCGAGCTCGCGCCAGACCACCATGCCGATGCCCGGATGCGCGGCGCGGACGTCGGCGGAGAGCACCTGCTCCCACCACGCGCTCTTGATGTCGGCCTCGCTCGCGCCGTCGGTGCGGGCGGGGTCGTAGAGCGCGCCCGTCTCGATCACGGCGGGCTTGCCCGTGCCGTCGATCCACTCGGCCCCGAAGTCGCGCCCAGCGCCGCTCTCGTCGGCGTAGCCGTAGCCGCCGGCGAGCTCGCGCAGGAACTTGCCCTCCTCGGGCACGACGTTCTCGCCGAACTCCTGCTGTGGGATGACCTCGCTGCCGAGGTAGTCCTCCGCGGGCGCGCCCACGGTGAAGTCCTGCTCGGAGCCGAAGTGCGACGCGGACAGGCCCACCCAGTCGACGGCGTCGTCGCCCGGGTAGTAGGGCCGGTAGGCGTCGTCGTCGAGGTCCACGCGGCCGTTGCCGTCGGTGTCCAGCTCGGCGATGGAGCGGGTGCCGGATCCCTGCGTGAGGCCGTCGGCGGATCCGAACGGGTAGCCGGCGGCGTACGCGGGCGACCACACCGTGACGGCGTCCGCGTCGGAGGCGTGCACGGCGTCCGCGATCTGGCGGAACGCGGCGATGTACGCGGTCGGCTGCTGCCCCCACGGGGTCCACGAGCCGTTCATCTCCGGCGCGAACCGCACGAGCGCACGGGAGTCGTAGCGCTCGCGCAGCGCCTCGAGCCGGCCGGTGAGCGCGGTGGCGTCGTCGGCCGTGAGCTCCCCGAGCGGCACGGTGGGCTCGAGCGTGAGGAACAGGAGCGACCCCTGCTGCGCGGCCTGCTGCGCGAACTGGTCGAGGTAGGTGACGTCGTCGGAGGAGAGCGGGTAGCGCACCGACTGCCCGAGCACCGCGGGGCTGGCGCCGAGGCGGTCGGCGTAGCTCTGCGCGTCGTCGGCCGTCCAGTCGATGATGCCGCCGAACCAGGGCGCGGCCGGCGCCCGGGTGAGGTCGACCTCGTCGGCGGGCGCCGCGGGCGCGGTCGCCGTCGGCGCGGATCCGGTCGGCACCGCGAGCGCCGCGGTCGCCGGGACGACGGCGATCGCGAGCGCGACGAACGCCGCGACCCAGCCTCGTCCCGCTCCTCGCGTGCGTCCCGCTCCTCGCGTGCGCCCGCCCCCGCGTGCACGCATCCCCCGGCCCGGCATCAGCCGCGGAGCCTGACCAGCCGCCAGCGGTTGCTGCCGTCCGCGCGCTCGTAGGTGAGGTCGTCGAGGATCGCCTGCGCGAGCGCGAGCCCGCGGCCGTTCTCGCTGAGGTCGTCCGGCATGGACACCTCGGTGAGGTCGACGACGGCGGGCTGGCCGTCGTCCTCGAACAGGGCCACGATGCGGTCGTGCTGGCAGACCACGGTCATGGTGAAGGTCACGGGGTACCCCGCGCGCTGGCCCACCGTGACGCCGTGCTCCACCACGTTGCCCGCGATCTCCACGACGGCGGTCTCGAAGAGCATCCGCTCGGTGTCGCTCACGTCGTGGGCCTGGTCCCACACGGCCGCGATGACGGCGTGCACGGCGGAGAGGCTCTCCTCGACCGCGGGGAGGGTGACGTTCGCCCGCACCGCCGGTGCGTGGTGCGTCATGCCCTCATCGGTCACGGAACACGCCCTCGGGTGACTCGTGCACCGTCAGCACGCGGTTGAGGTTCGTCAGCTCCAGCACGGCCTTCACCTGGGCGTTCGGGCGGGCGAGCCGCAGGTCGCCGCCCGCCTGGCGGGCGCGCTTGAGGCCGGAGACGAGGGCGCCGAGGCCGGAGGAGTCCATGAAGTCGATGCTGCCGAGGTCCACCACGACGAACGGCCGGCCGCCGTCGATGACCTCGGTGACGACGGTGGTGAGCTGGCGCGCGGACACCATGTTGAGACGGCCCGTCGGCGTGACGACGCTGACGCCGGTCCCCTGCTCGTCCACTGCGATGTCGATCATGCGTCCTCCTTGGCCGGCGTGAAGCCCCGATAGCGGGCCGCACGGATGATGATGCTGAAGATCGCCAGGTCGAAGACGACCCAGGCGAGGTTGGTGAAGGTGCCGAGCGGCGTCGCCTGCCCGACCGCGAGGCGCAGAATGCCGATCGCCGAGGCGACGATGAGCGCGCCGATCACGTAGAGCTGCGGCTTCACGAGGTCCCACCGCGGCTTGCCGCTCTCGGCGCGCACCTTGGGCGTCACGGCGAAGTCGAGGGGCTTGCGGAAGAAGACGTTGGCCACCGCGGTGGTGACCGACGAGATCCACACCGGGAACAGCGCGAGCGAGTACTGCTGCCCGCGCCACGTGCGCTTGCCGCGGCCGACCACCGCGAACAGCAGCTGGTTGACCACGAGGAACGGGATCAGCCGCACGAAGAAGTCGGTCGAGAGCGCCTGCACCGGGAGCACGCCGAACACGAGGTAGATGAGGGGCGCGGCCACGTAGACGACGGCGGTGAAGCCGGAGAAGTAGCTCCACATGGTGGCGAAGTACATGAGCCGCTGCGGGATGGAGAGCGCCTTCTGCAGCAGCGGGTTCTCGCGGAAGAAGACCTGGATCGTGCCCTGCGCCCAGCGGAGGCGCTGCGTGAGCATGGTCGGCAGGTCCTCGGGGGCGAGCCCGTAGGCGAGCACCTCGTCGTGGTAGGCCGACTTCCAGCCGAGGCCGTGCAGGCGCATGCAGGTCGCCATGTCCTCGGTGACGGAGATGGTGGCCAGCGGCATGATCGACTGCGCGTCGTCGTCGCGGTGCACGTCGATGTCGCGGATGAGCGCGCGCACGGCGTCGAGGGCGCCGAGCGGCGACCAGTCGCGCTGCGACAGGCTGGCGAGCGCCGAGTCGTCCACGAGCGAGACGGCGTCCCGGTCCACGGAGTGCCGGCCGGACAGCGCGGCGATCTCCGCGAGGTCGGCCTTCAGCGCCGCCACGTCGTCCTGCACCATGCGCGCCGCGATGGAGTCGACGCGCTTCTGGAAGCGGTAGGTCACGTCGGCGAGGGGCTGGCCGCGGCGCAGCTCGGCACGGGCGCGGCGGACGTCGTACGCGACGTCGTCGAGCGCCTTGCGCAGGTCGTCCTGGTCGGGCTCCAGCTCGGCGCGCGCCTTGACGAGCACGTCGCCGGCGGTGCGGAGCGCCCGGAAGACGCTGATCTCGATGTCCGTGACGTAGCGCGAGACGCCGAGGAGCATGAGGGCCTCGCGCCGCAGGATCGCGTTGGAGCCGCAGAAGAACGCCGCGTTCCAGCCGTCCTTGCCCTGCTGGATGGGGCCGTAGAACAGGGGCGCCTGACTGCCGAGCGGATCCGAGTCCGGCACGTTCACGAACACCTGCGGCGTCTGCACGAGCGCCATCCGGTCGTCCTCGAAGTAGCCGAGCGTCTTGTCGAGGATGTCGGGCTCGGGCACCTGGTCGGCGTCGAGGATGAGCATGAACTCGCCCTCGGTCGTGAGGAGCGCGTTGTTGAGGTTGCCGGCCTTGGCGTGGCGGGCGCGACCCGTCCAATCGGCCGAGCGGGTGATCCAGCCGATGCCCTCGGCCTCCGCGATGTCGCGGAGCTCGGTGCGGTTGCCGTCGTCGAGCACCCACGTCTTGTGCGGGTACGTGATGCGCTGGGCCGCGCGCGCCGTCTCCATGACGAGGTCGAGGGGCTCGTTGTACGTCGCGATGAAGACGTCGACCGTGAGGCCCTCCTGCGGCACGGGCGGCTTCGGCCGGTCGCGGGCGCGCCACATCGTGAGGCCGAACAGCAGCGAGTCGATGAGGCTGTACGTCTCCGCGAGCACGAGCGGGATCGCGATCCAGAGGGCCTCCGGGTTCACCGAGAACAGCAGGCGCCAGACGATGTAGTTGAGGCCGAGGACCGCGGTGACCACGGCGAGCAGGCGGATGATCGCGAAGCGCAGCGTCATGCGCGGTCGGTTCCCGGCACGACGGCGGCGATGGCGCCGCGGGTGGGGGCGGACGCGGACGTCGACGCGGCTCATGCGCGGCTCACCGCGAGGACGGTCACGTCGTCGAGCGGCGTCCCGGCGGAGGCGAGGATGCGGACGCGGTCGACGAGCCGGTGCACGCCGCCCGCATCGGCCACGAGCCGCCCGATGGACGCGAACGCCGGGTCGCTCCCGCCGAACATGTCGAACAGGCCGTCGCTGAAGGTCACGAAGGTGTCGCCGCGGGCGAGCACCGTGTGACGCTCCTCCCAGCGGTGCTCGGGGTCGATGCCCACGGGCAGGTCGCCGGTGTCGAGGTGGGTGACACGGCCGTCGGCGTGGACGATGATCGTCAGCCCGTGGCCCGCGTCCGCGTAGCGGAGGAGCCCGGAGGCCTGGTCGAGGTGCCCGTGCTGCAGGGTGACGAAGGAGCCCGTGCGGTCGAGGTCGGCGTCGAGCGAGCGCGCCGCGTCGGTGACCATGAGCCCCGTGTCCTCCAGGACGCCGGCGCCGTAGCGGTCCGCGGTGCTCGCGATGCCGCGGAGGACGGCGCGGACGGTGGCCGTGAGGATCGCGGCGCCCGTGCCCTTGCCCATCACGTCGGCGATGGAGAAGCGGAGGCCGGACGGGGTGCGCTCGTAGTCGTAGAAGTCGCCGCCGACGACCTGGGCGGGCACGCACACGGCCGCGATCGAGTAGCCGGGGAGGTCCACCTCGGAGGTCGGCAGCAGCGCCGACTGCACGGAGTGCGCGCGCTCCATCTCGGCGCTCGCGACGAGCTCGCGCTGCGCCCACTCGGCCAGCTCCGCGAACAGCAGGAGCTGGGCGGGGTCGAGCCCGCGCGGCTCGACGTCGTAGAGGCAGAAGGTGCCGATGACCAGGCCCTCGGGGTCCCGCAGCGGGTGCCCGGCGTAGAAGCGGATGTGCGGCTCGCCCGCGACGGACGGCAGGTGCCGGAAGACCGGGTGCGCCTGCGCGTCCTCCACGACGAGCACGCGCTCCTCGCGCACCGTGGTGTCGCAGAAGATGGTGCTGATGGGCGTCTCGGAGAGCTCGGCGCCCGCGCACGACGCGAACCACATGCGGTCGTGGTCGGCCAGGCCGATGGTGCACAGGGGGACGCCGAAGGCCGTGCGCGCGAGGCGCGTGACGCGGTCGAAGCGCTCCTCGGGCGGCCCGTCCAGCAGGCCGAGCGCCTCCACGGCGAGTTGCGACGCGCTCGATCGCGCGTCCTCGATCAGACCCATCCCCGCCCCCTCGCCGACCCGGGCCCCCGCCCACGCCACCCGATTCGTCGGGTTCCCTCAGCTTACGTGCCCGGATCGATAGGGGGCGTACTAAGTGGCGCTGCGGGGATGACCTCGGTGGTCGTCCCAGTGCTGGGATCCGGCGGGCAGCCGGGCGCATCCGCGCTCCTCGGTGCCCCCGCAGGGACTCGAACCCTGACCTGTAGCGATTTTAAGTCGCCCGTCTCTGCCAATTGGACTACGGGGGCATGTCGCCGGAGCGCTCCCGCCAGCCTACGGTCAGCTGGAGGACCGGGTGCGTCCGGGCATGACGACGGCCCGCAGGCTGCTGCCTGCGGGCCGTGGTCGAGTCGTGCGGGTGGATCACACGGGTCAGGCCGTGCGGTCCTCGTCCTTCGTCTCCGCGCTCGGCGAGGAGCTGTAGCTGCCCGCGAGCGCCGGGGACTTCTCGCCCTCGGAGGGCGCGTCGGCCTTGGCCTCGTCGGCCGCCTTCTTCGACGGCGCGTCCTTCTTCTCGGCGGGCGCGGCCGGGGCGGCGTCCGCGGCGGGACGCGGGCGCGACGCGAACGTCTCGAACGCGGTGCGCGGGGTCTCGCGCGCCTCGAGGGACACGATGTCGCGGCCCCAGACGAGGTTGTTCACCCAGCCCGTGACGACGCGCGCCTTGCGCTCGAAGCTCGGGATCGCGAGGCCGTGGTAGCCGCGGTGCATGACCCAGGCGGGGAAGCCCGTGATGCCGAGCTTGCCCGACTGGAACGCGCCCTGGTACAGGCCGAGGCCCGCGACGGCGCCGAGGTTCTTGTGGAAGTAGTCGGTGATCCCCTCGCCGCGGAGGCTCGCGGTGAGGTTCTTCGCCATGAGCTTGCCCTGGCGCACGGCGTGCTGCGCGTTGGGCACGCAGAAGCCGCCGACGCCGCCGCCCGTGAGGTCGGGGGTGGCCGCCACGTCGCCGGCGCCCCAGGCGTCCGCCACGATGCCGTCGTCGCCCTCGACCCGGCCGTCGGCGCGCACGCGCAGGCGCCCGCGCTCCTCGATCGGCAGGTCGGTGTTCTTGAGCATGGGGCTGGCCATGACGCCCGCGGTCCAGACGATGACGTCGGACTCGAACGACTCGCCGGTCGACAGCTCGACGACGCCGCCGACGGCGGACTTGAGCTGCGTGTCCAGGTGCACGAGCGCGCCGCGCTCGGCGAGGTTCTTCAGCACCCAGTGGCTGGTCTCGAGCGAGACCTCGGGCATGATGCGGCCCATCGCCTCGATGAGGTGGAAGTGCGTGTCCTCGAAGTCGATCTCGGGGTACTTCTTCACGAGGTCGGTCGCGATGCTGCGCATCTCGGCGAAGACCTCGATGCCGGCGAAGCCGCCGCCGACCACCACGAAGGTGAGGAGGCGGTCGCGCTCGGGGCCGGCCGGGAGGGTGGCGGCGCGGTCGAAGTTGGCGAAGATGCGGTCGCGGATGGCGACGGCCTCCTCGATCGTCTTCAGGCCGATGGCCTCGTCGGCGACGCCCGGGATCGGGAACGTGCGCGAGACGCTGCCCGCGGTGACGACGATGATGTCGTACTGGAACTCGTACGGCTCGCCCACGGGCGGCGTGATGGTCGCGGTCTTCGACGCGTGGTCGATGCCGGTCACCTTGGCCGTGACGACGTTCGTGGTGCGCAGGTGGCGTCGCTGGGACACCACGGCGTGGCGCGGCTCGATGGATCCGGAGACCACCTCGGGCAGGAACGGCTGGTACGTCATGTACGGCAGCGGGTCGACCATGGTGACCTCGGCCTCGCCGGATCGGAGGTGCGACTCGAGCTTCCATGCCGTGTAGAAACCGGCGTAGCCGCCGCCGACGATCAGGATTTTGGGCACGATGGATGACTCCCTGCAGGTTGTGGTCGAAATCAGGCTACCCCTTCCGGAGCAGGCGCCTGAAATGCCGGAACGCGACGACGCCCATGGCGGCCGCGAGCGCCGCGAAGACGGACAGGACGAGGGCCGGGATCCCCACCTGGCGGAGGGCGCCGACGGTGGGCAGCGCGCCCGCCGCGGGGTCGGCGGTGGCGGCGTCGGCGGGCACGGCGGGGGTGGGATCCGGGGTGGCGGACGCGGCCGGATCCGGCGTCGGGACGGGCGCGCGGCGGTACAGGCGCACCCACTCCGCGAGGTCGCCGAGCGGCTTCCCGCTCGCGGGCGCGACATCGGCGGTGACGGCGGCGGCCGCGTCGACGAGCCCGCGCCCGTAGATCTCCGGCTTCCCCTTCTGCCGGGCGGTGGCCAGCACGCGCTCGACCACGTCGTCGGCCTTCAGCTCCGGATGCGCGGCCCGCACGAGCGCGACCACGCCGGAGACGAGGGGCGCCGCGCCGCTCGTGCCGCTCCACTGCACGTACCCGCCGCCGGGCTGGACGCCCACGAGCTGCTCGCTGGGCGCGGCGACCGCGATCGTGATGCCCTGCGACGACGCGTCGAAGCTCGCGGCCCCGGAGCGGTCGACGCCCGCGACCGCCAGGACGCCGGGGATGGTGGCGGGCGCGCCCACCTCGGTGGTGCCGCTCCCCCGGTTGCCCGCGGCGGCGACGACCACGACGTCGTGCTCGTACGCGTAGAGGAACGCGCGGTCCCAGCTCTCGGGCCAGTCGAGCGAGTTGCGGGTGAGGGACATGTTGATGACGCTCGCGCCGTTGTCGACGGCCCAGCGGACGGCGTCGGCGATCTGCGCGTCCTCGTCGCGCGCGCCCGGGGTGGGGCCGCCCAGCGCGACCGAGACGGCGAGGAGGCTCGCGCCGGGGGCCACGCCGATGACGCCGGATCCCGTGCCCGTGCCGCGGCCCGCGAGGAGCGACGCGACCATGGTGCCGTGCTCGTCCGACGCGCCGACCGGCTTCGTGCCGTCCGCGGATCCGACGCCCGAGACGTCGGTGCCGCCCACGACCGCGCCGCGCAGGTCGGCGACGGAGGCGTCGACGCCCGTGTCGATGACGGCGACCTTCACGCCCTCGCCGCGCGTGGTCTGCCAGGCCCGCTCGACGCCGTAGTCGGCGAGCCAGTACTCGCGCTCGCGCACGGGATCCGCGTGGGCGGGGGTCGTGGCGGGCAGGACCGCGGCGAGGGCGAGGATCCCGACCGCGACGGCCCGCGCCGGACGCCGCCCGCGGCCGCCCGCGACGCGGGCGTCGCGCGGCCGGGTCATGCCGTGGCGGGGTCGGCGCACTCGCACACGTCGGGCGACCACGACGCCCGCGCGAGCGCGATGTCGCCGATGGGGTTGACGCCGGGACCCGCCGCGAGCGCGTGGCCCGCCAGCGCGTGCAGGCACTTCACGCGGACGGGCATGCCGCCCGCGGAGACGCCCTGGAGCTCGGGCACCACGAGGATCGACTCGCGGTCGGCGAGGTACGACGCGTGGGCGGCGGCGTACGCGTCGCGCATCGCCTCGTCCTCCGCGAGGTCGTCCTGCAGCTCGGCCATGACGTGCTCGGCCTCGAGGTGCGAGATGGCGGCGGTGGCCGCCGGGTGGCTCAGGTAGTAGAGCGTGGGGAACGGCGTGCCGTCGGTGAGGCGCGGCGCCGTGCTCACGACCGTGGGGTTGCCGCAGACGCAGCGGGCGGAGATGCCGACCACGTCGCGGGCCGGGCGGCCGAGCTGCTCGGACACGATGCGCACGTCGCGCTCGGAGGGCGGGTCGAAGGGGGGTCGGGTCACTGGTCGCCTCCCTGGACGGATCCCTGGAGCTGGTCGGGCGGGGTCTCGCTGAGGCCGCTGGTGAGCGCGGAGCCGAGCAGGGACTGGACCCAGTCCTTCTTCGTCTCCTGCAGGTCGTCGCTGATGGGCGCGCCGTCCGGCGTGGTCGTGGCCTCGCCCGAGGTGGCGGGGAGCCCGCGGACCAGGTAGCTCGTCTCGCCGGGCATCACGTAGAAGAGGCGGTCGCGCACCTGGGCCTTGAGGAAGGCGGGGTCGTCGTAGCGGGCGCGCTGGTCCTGGAGCTGGGCGATGGTGCCCTTCTGGGCGTCCACCGCGCTCTGCAGGCTGCTGAGCTGCTGCCGCTGCTCGAGGTAGATGCGCAGGCCGGGCGCGAGGACCACGACCGTGAGGACGAGGAGCACGAGCACCATGACCGAGAAGCCGGAGAAGCGCATGCTGCGGAGCCAGTTGCCGGCGGGGGCGTCCTCGGGCAGGGCCACGGGGACGCGCTCGGTGCGCGGACGGGATCCGCGTCCGCCGCGGAGGGCGTCGAGGCCGGGGAAGCGGGCCATCGGTCCTCCTTCGTGTGCGGGGTCGTGCGGGTGGACGGCGGACCGCCCGCGCCGTGCGGCGCGGGCGGTCCGGCCGGATCAGGCCTGGAAGCGCGGGAAGGCGCTGCGGCCGGCGTAGACCGCGGCGGCGCCGAGGTCCTGCTCGATGCGGAGGAGCTGGTTGTACTTCGCGACGCGCTCGCTGCGGGCGGGGGCGCCGGTCTTGATCTGGCCCGCGTCCACGGCGACCGCGAGGTCGGCGATGGTCGTGTCCTCGGTCTCGCCGGAGCGGTGCGAGAGCACGGTGGTGTAGCCGCTGCGCTGCGCGAGGCTGACCGCGTCCAGCGTCTCGGTGAGCGTGCCGATCTGGTTGACCTTGACGAGGATCGAGTTGGCGACGCCGCGCGTGATGCCGTCGGCGAGGCGCTTCGGGTTGGTGACGAAGAGGTCGTCGCCGACGATCTGCACCTTCGAGCCGAGCTCGGCGGTGAAGTGGTCGTAGCCGGCCCAGTCGTCCTCGTCCAGCGGGTCCTCGATGGTGATGAGGGGGTAGGACGCGACGAGGTCGGCGAAGTACGCGGTCATGTGCGCCGCATCCACCTTCTGGCCCTCGAACGTGTACGCGCCGTCGGAGAAGAACTCGCTGGACGCGACGTCGAGGCCGAGCGCGATCTGCTTGCCGGCGGTGAAGCCCGCGGAGTCGATGGCCTCCATGAGCAGGTCGAGCGCGGCGCGGTTGCTGTCGAGGTTCGGCGCGAAGCCGCCCTCGTCGCCGAGGCCGGTGGACAGGCCCTTCTTCTTCAGCAGGCTCTTGAGCGCGTGGTACGTCTCGACGCCCCAGCGCAGGCCCTCGGAGAAGGTCGACGCGCCGACGGGGAGGAGCATGAACTCCTGGATGTCGACGTTGGTGTCCGCGTGCGAGCCGCCGTTGATGACGTTGAGCATCGGGACCGGCAGCGTGTGCGCATTGGGGCCGCCGAGGTAGCGGTACAGGGGCAGCTCGGCCGAGTCGGCGGCGGCCTTCGCGACCGCGAGGGAGACGCCGAGGAGCGCGTTCGCGCCGAGGCGCGACTTGTTCTCGGTGCCGTCGAGCTCGATCATCGTGGCGTCGATGATGCGCTGGTCGGCCGCGTCGAGGTCCTGGATGGCCGGGCCGATCTCGTCGACGACGGCGGCGACGGCCTTCTGGACGCCCTTGCCCAGGTAGCGGCCCGCGTCGCCGTCGCGCAGCTCGTACGCCTCGAACGCGCCGGTGGAGGCGCCGGACGGGACGGCGGCGCGGGTGAACGTGCCGTCCTCGAGGAGCACCTCGACCTCGACGGTCGGGTTGCCCCGGGAGTCGAGGATCTCGCGTGCGTTGACTGCTTCGATGGCTGCCACGGAATGGTCTCCTTGCGTTGCGGTGAGGGGGTGGGAAGTCGGGTCCATCCTAGCCGCGGGGTCGTTCCGGGCCGCGGGCGGCGACGCCTCCGCGCAGGTGTCGCGCAGGTGACGGATCAGCCGCGCGGGCCGCCGTCGAGCGGGCGCTCCTGCAGGGACGCGGCGTCCGCCGTGTCCGCGTCGACCGCCGCGAAGGTGCGGAAGCCCTGCCGCTTGAGCGCCTCGAGGAGCGGCGCCACGTTCTTCGGCCGCGGCTCCAGGCGCACCCGGCGCCCGGACGCGACGAGCTCCGCCTTGAGGCGCGCGAGCACGGCCACGGGGGTCCGGCGGTCGTGCACGAGCGCGATGGCGTCGGCGTCCTCCGCCTCCGGCAGGACGGCCAGGTCGACGATCCGCTCGAAGCCGATGGAGAAGCCGGCCGCCGGCACGTCCTGGCCGAGGAAGCGGCCGATCATGCCGTCGTAGCGTCCGCCGCCGCCCACCGAGCTGCCGGACGCGGGGTGCGCGATCTCGAAGATCGTGCCCGTGTAGTAGCCCATGCCGCGCACGAGGGTCGGGTCGAAGCGGAGGGTGACGCCGTCGGGCAGGCCGACGAGCGCGTCCGCCAGGGTCTCGAGGTCGGCGACCGCGTCGGGGTCGACGCCCTCGGGGAGGATCCCGGTGATCGCCGCCGTCGTGAGCGGCACGCCGCCGTCGGCGAGCGCGGGCTCGATGCGCTCGAGGATCCCGCCGAGCATCGCGGCCGCGTCGGCCCCGCCCTCGGCGAGCTCGGCCACCACGCCCGCGGCGCCGATCTTGTCGAGCTTGTCGATGCTGATGAGCGCCTGCGCCTGGCGCTCCGCCGCGAACCCGCAGGAGTCGAGGATGCCGGCGAGGATCCGCCGGTCGTTGACGCGGATGGTGCAGCCCGTGAGGCCGAGGGCGGCGAGGGTCGCCGCCGTGGCGGAGATCAGCTCGACCTCGGCGAGCTGCCCGGGCTCGCCGATGATGTCGATGTCGCACTGCATGAACTGGCGGTAGCGGCCCTTCTGCGGGCGCTCGGCGCGCCAGACCGGCGCGGCCTGGATCGCGCGGAAGACCCCGGGCAGCTCGGCGCGGTGCGACGCGTAGAAGCGCGCGAGCGGCACCGTGAGGTCGAAGCGGAGGCCGAGGTCGGAGAGCGCGAGCACGTCGCCCGCGTCCGCCGCCGCGTGCAGGTCGTCGCCCGAGAGGCCGCGCTTCAGCACCGAGTACGCGAGCTTCTCGTTGTCGCCGCCGAGTCCCGCGTGCAGCCGGCCGGACTCCTCGACCACGGGGGTCTCGATCTCGTCGAACCCGTGCGCCCGGTAGGTGCGGCGGATGACGGCGAGCGCCTGCTCGCGTCGGGCCTTCTCGGCGGGCAGGAAGTCGCGCATGCCGCGGGGCGGCGTGATCTGCTGGGGCATCCCCCGATTCTGTCAGGCGGCGGGTGGTCAGGCCGCGCGGTGCCGGTCGGGCGACCCGGGCGCGCGCGGCCGGTCGGGCAGGTCGAGCCACGGGCGGATGCGCGGGACGAACGCGTCCACGAGCGCCTCGAAGCCGCGCAGGGCGCGGACGCGGTCGCCCGAGATCACGAAGTCGAACTGGAGGCCGTAGGAGGCGGCCTGCAGGAGGTCGGCCGTGTCGACGGCCACGTCCTCGGGCACGCCGTGCGCGACCATCCACTCCAGCCCGAAGCGCCGCCATGCGGCCACGCTCGCGATGGCGTGCGGCCGCACCACCCCGTCCCGGGTGCGGAGGAGCGCGGCCTCGAACTCGAGCCGCTGGAAGTCTCGGTTCACGTCGGTGAGGCGCCAGCTCCACGCCTGGGTCGCCCACGCGCGGAGCTCAGTCGCGGGGATCGCACGCGGGTCGCCCGCCGCCATCTCCGCCTGGCGCGCGTCGATCGCGTCCATGGCGGCCTCGAGCAGCCGCTCCTTGGAGCCGAAGTGGTAGACGAGCACGAAGGTGCTCTCGCCCAGCGCCTCGGCGAGCCCGCGGAACGTCACCGACTGGAGCGGGTGGGTGCGGAGGTGGTCGAGGATGTGGGCCAGCAGGTCCTGGCGGCGATGGGGATCCGGTGCGGCCACGCCCCACCATAACAACCGTGATGGACACGGGGCGAAGACCGTTACCGTGTGATCGCCCGATCTGTCCGCCGCCTCCTTCGGGTGGAGGTGCCGGACGTGGCGGCCCGGGATCGGGTAAATCCCGGGTGACGCCCCGCGGGCCGGACGACGCCTACGCGCTCCGGCCCGCGTCGGGGGATCCGTCGGCCGCGTCGCCGTCGCCCGGTCCGTCCCCGTCCGCGCTCGGGCGCTCCGGCTCCGCCGCCCGGATCTCCGCGGCGAGCGACCGCAGCGTCGTCCGCAGCGCGCGCTCCGCGTCGAGCCCGCGGGACCTCGCCGAGACGACCACCGCGAGCAGCAGCCGTCCGAGGTCGTCCTCGTCGTCCACCGGGATGGCGGCGGGCGCGTCCGCGTCGACCAGCCCGATGCGCTCCGCCCGGCCGAGCAGCTTGTCGGCGAGGGCGAGGGACGGCAGCGTCCGCGGGATCCCGTCGAGGACGCTCGTGCGCGCCGACTTCTCGCGGTCCTTGGCGGCGCCCCACACGCGCAGGACCTCCTCGACCGTGTCGGCGCGCTCGTCGCCGAACACGTGCGGGTGACGGCGCACCATCTTCTCGGTGGCGGTGCGCGCGACGTCGTCGAGGTCGAAGCCCTCCCCCTCCGTGCGGGCGATGTCGGCGTGGAAGACGACCTGCAGCAGCACGTCGGCGAGCTCCTCGCGCATGCCCGGCACGTCGTCCGTCTCGATGGCGTCGACGAGCTCGTGGCTCTCCTCGAGGAGGTACGGGACGAGGGAGCGGTGCGTCATGCCCCGGTTCCAGACGCAGCCGTCGGGGGCGCGGAGGACGGCCATCGCCTCCGCCAGCTCGGCGACGGCGTCCGCGCCCGCGTCGGCGTGGGCGTGGGCGTCGTCGGGTGCGGACGGGGTCCGGGGCTCGCTCATCCCGCCATCCTCGCATCGGGCGCCCGGTAGGCTGAGGGTCGGTGTGCCGGGAAGTCTGGTCGGCGGCGGGTGACCGTCTCCCCCTCCCCCGACCCCGGAAGGCGCACATGACCGCCCTCATCCGCTCCGAGCGCATCGCCGCCGGACTCCTCCTCCTCGCCGCCGTCGTCGGCCTCGTCGTCGCGAACACGCCCGCGGGCGGCGGCCTCATCGCGTGGGCCGACGGCCACCTCGCGGTCCCCGCGATCGGCGTCGACCTGTCGCTCCGCCACTGGGTGAGCGACGGCCTGCTCGTGGTCTTCTTCTTCATCGTCGCCGTCGAGCTCAAGCACGAGTTCCTCGCCGGCGGGCTGAACAGCGTCTCGGCGGCGCTCGTGCCCGCGATCGCCGCGGTCGGCGGGGTGGTCGTGCCCGCGGGCGTGTACCTCGCGATCACGGCCGGCAGCGGCTTCGAGCGCGGCTGGCCCGTGCCGACCGCGACCGACATCGCCTTCGCGCTGGGCGTCCTCGCCGTGTTCGGCCGGGGTCTCCCCGCCGCGGTGCGCGTCTTCCTCCTGGCGCTCGCGGTGCTCGACGACCTCATCGCCATCGGGATCATCGCGGTCTTCTTCACGACCGACCTCGCGCTCGCGCCCCTCGGCGTCGCGGTGGCGGGCGTCGTGCTCTTCGCCGTCGTCGGACGGCTCGGCGTCGGGCGCACCGGCGCGGCCCGCGTCGCGGTGGTGGCGCTCCTCGTGCTCATCGCCCTCGTCACCTGGTGGGCGACGCTCTCCTCGGGGATCCACGCGACCATCGCGGGCGTCGCGCTCGGCTTCGCGCTCCCCCGCCTCTCGGGCCTCCGCGCCGCGCACGCGCTGGAGCCGGTCTCGAACGGGATCGTGCTGCCGCTGTTCGCCTTCTCGGCCGCGCTCGTCGCGATCCCCGCGGTCGGCCTGTCCGAGCTCGCGCCCGCCTTCTGGGGCATCGCGCTCGCGCTGCCGCTCGGCAAGCTCGTGGGGATCACCGCGGGCGGGCTGCTCGGCGCGTGGGTCGCGCGGCGACGCGGATCCGCCGGCGGTCTCGCCGTGCCCGACCTCGTGACCGTGTCCCTCCTCGGCGGCATCGGCTTCACGGTGTCGCTGCTGATGAGCGAGCTCGCGTTCGCCGGCCTCGACGAGGTGCGGGACGAGGGCACGCTCGCGGTGCTGCTCGGATCCGGCGTCGCGATCGTGGCCGCGGCCGTCACGCTGTCGATCCGCAGCCGCCGCGCCCGCCGCGACGGCACCGCCGTGGATGACGACGACGCCGCGCGCGACGACTTCCCGGCGCACGTGGACGGCGGGCCGACCCGCGCCTAGGCGCCGGCCGACCCGCCCCGGGTCACGACCGGCGGCTCACGCCTTCGGCGCGGACTCCTTCGCGGCCGGCGCCGGCTCCACCGTGAACACGGCGTCGAGGAGCTGCCGCACCCAGTCCACGAGCTCGGCGTCGGGCAGCGGCTCGCCGTCGCGCTTGGGCAGCGGGACGGTCACGGCGTTGGTCTGGGCGAACAGGCGGCTGCCCGGGTACATGCGCTGCAGGCGCACCTGCTTGCTGTCGGCGAGGTCGGCCGGCGCGATGCGGAGGTTCGGCCCCATCGCGACGACCTCGCTGAGGCCAGCCCGCTGCGCCACGCGGCGCAGGCGCGAGACCCGCACGAGGTTGTCGACCTCCACGGGCGGCTCGCCGTAGCGGTCGGCCAGCTCCTCGATGACCCGGTCGATCTGGTCGTCGGTGGCCGTGGGCGAGGCCGCCGTGGAGAGCTTCTGGTACGCCTCCAGGCGCAGCCGCTCGCTGTCGACGTACTCCTCGGGGATGTGCGCGTCGACCGGCAGCTCGAGCCGCAGCTCGGTCTGGCCCTCCGCGACGTCGCCGCGGAAGGTCGAGACCGCCTCGCCGATCATGCGGAGGTAGAGGTCGAAGCCGACGCCCTGGATGTGGCCGGACTGCTCGCCGCCCAGCAGGTTGCCCGCGCCGCGGATCTCGAGGTCCTTGAGCGCGACCTGCATGCCGGATCCCAGCTCGTTGTTCGCCGCGATGGTGGACAGCCGGTCGTGCGCCGTCTCGGAGAGCGGCTTGTCGGCGTCGTAGAGGAAGTACGCGTACGCGCGCTCCCGCCCGCGGCCGACGCGCCCGCGCAGCTGGTGCAGCTGGCTGAGGCCGTACTTGTCGGCGCGGTCGATGATGAGCGTGTTCGCGTTCGCGATGTCGAGGCCGGTCTCGATGATGGTGGTCGACACGAGCACGTCGAACTTCCGCTCCCAGAAGTCGACGATGACCTGCTCCAGCATCGCCTCGCTCATCTTGCCGTGGGCCACGGCGACGCGCGCCTCGGGCACGAGCTCCGCGAGCTCCGACGCGACCCGGTTGATGCTCGAGACGCGGTTGTGCACGAAGAACACCTGGCCCTCGCGCAGCAGCTCGCGGCGGATGGCGGCGGCGATCTGCTTCTCGCTGTTCGGGCCGACGAACGTGAGGATCGGGTGCCGGTCCTCCGGCGGCGTCGCGAGCGTCGACATCTCGCGGATGCCCGTGACCGCCATCTCGAGCGTGCGCGGGATCGGCGTGGCCGACATCGCGAGGATGTCGACGTTCGCCTTGAGCTTCTTCAGCGCGTCCTTGTGCTCGACGCCGAACCGCTGCTCCTCGTCGATGATGACGAGCCCCACGTCCTTGAAGGCGATGCTGCCCGTCAGCAGGCGGTGGGTGCCGATGACCACGTCGACCGAGCCGTCCTCGAGCCCCTTGATGGTCTCGCGCGACTCCTTCTCGGTCTGGAAGCGGCTGAGCTGGCGCAGGTGCACCGGGAAGCCGGCGAAGCGCTCGGAGAACGTCTCGAAGTGCTGCTTCACGAGCAGCGTCGTGGGCACGAGCATCACGACCTGCTTGCCGTCCTGCACGGCCTTGAACGCGGCGCGCACGGCGATCTCGGTCTTGCCGAACCCGACGTCGCCCGAGACCAGGCGGTCCATGGGGATGGGGCTCTCCATGTCGCGCTTGACCTCGTCGATGACGGTGAGCTGGTCGGGCGTCTCCATGAAGGGGAACGCCTCCTCCAGCTCGCGCTGCCACGGGGTGTCCGGCGGGAAGGAGTGGCCGCGCGACGCCATGCGCGCCGAGTAGAGCTTCACGAGCTCCACCGCGATGTCGCGGACGGCCCGGCGCGCCTTGCCCTTGGCGGCGGCCCAGTCGCTGCCGCCCATCTTGCTGAGGGCGGGCTCCTCCCCGCCGACGTAGCGGCTGAGCAGGTCGAGCTGGTCGGTGGGCACGAAGAGCTTGTCGCCCGGGTAGCCGCGCTTCGAGGGCGCGTACTCGATGACGAGGTACTCGCGCCGGGTCTTCACGGCGTTGCGTCCGCCGGAGGAGACCTCGCGCTGAGTGAGCTCGACGAACCTCCCGATGCCGTGCGTGGTGTGCACGACGTGGTCGCCGGGCTTCAGCTGCAGCGGATCCACCACGTTCTTGCGGCGGGTGGCGAGCTTCTTGACCTGGCGGCTGTCGTATCCGGCTGCGCGCCCGTAGAACTCGCTCTCGGTGAGGATGGCGAGCTTCACCTCGGGCATCTCGAAGCCCGCGTCGATCGCGGAGCGGAGGAGGTAGGCGATGCCGGCCTCGGGCGCCGCCGGGAACTCCTCGACGACGCGCGCGGGCACGCCCGCCTCGCGGAGCACGGTGTCGGCGCGCTCGACGAGGCCGGATCCCTGGGCCACGACGCCCACGGTCCACCCGGTCGCGAGGCGCTCGCGCACGTGCTCGATGGCGCCGTCGGCGTTGCCCGCGAAGCTCGGCACGGGATCCGCCTCGATGCGGACGGTCATGACCTCGTCGATCCCCAGGTCCTCCGGCAGGACGTCGGTGGCCTGGAAGCCCGAGAGGGTCCACCAGCGACGCGGGCCCCGGGCGTCGCGCAGGCGGCCGAGCGAGAGGAAGTCGCCGGAGGCGAGGTCGATGGGCGCCTGCGCGCCCGCGGTGGCGGCGTTCCACGCGGCGTCGAGGAACTCGCGGTTGGTGTCGGCGAGGCTCTGCGCGCGGGTGGACACGCGCTCCGGCGACACGACGGCGATGGCGGCGTCGACCGGCAGGTAGTGCGTGACGGGGACCAACTTGTCGACCAGCGCGGGGGCCAGCGATTCCATGCCCTCCACCGGGATGCCCTCGGCGATCTTCGCGAGCATCTGCTGCAGGTTCGGGAACTCGTGCTGCATCTCGCGGGCGCGCTGGCGCACGGGCGCGCTCAGCAGCAGCTCGCGGCTCGGCGGCAGCTCGACCGAGTCGACCGTCTCCTCCAGCGAGCGCTGGTCGGCGACCGCGAAGGGCCGCATCTGGTCGACCTCGTCGCCGAAGAACTCCACGCGCACGGGGTGGTCGGACACGGGCGGGAAGACGTCGAGGATGCCGCCGCGCACCGCGAACTCGCCGCGGCGCGTGACCATGTCGACGCGCGAGTACGCGAGGTCGACGAGCCGCACGGCGAGCTCGGACAGGTCGTGGCCGCGGCTGCCGGTGGCGAGCTGCACGGGCGGCAGCTCCGTGAGGTTGTCGGCGACCGGCTGGAGCGCCGCACGCACCGAGGCGACCACGACGAGCGGGCGCACCTCGGCGGCCGGCACCTCGCGCGCGCCCTGGCCGAGCGCGGCGTGCCACGCCTCCATGCGGCGCAGCGCGTGGATCCGCTTGCCCACGATCTCGGCGCTCGGGCTGAGCCGCTCGTGCGGCAGCGTCTCCCAGGCGGGGAACTCGAGGATCTCGGCGTCCGGCAGCACGGCGGCGAGGCTGCGGCGCATGCCCTCGGACTCGCGGCCGGTGGCGGTGACGACGAACAGGCACCCCGGGATGCCGCGCTGGATGCGCTGGCGGAGGAGCCCCGCGAGCAGCGGCCCCTGGAGCCCCTCGGTGAGGGAGAAGTCGGCGTCGCGGGAGGCCGATGCGAGGGCGTCGTCGAACGTGGAGGCGCGCGAGAGCGCCGGGATCAAGCCCTGGAGGATCACCAGATGATCGTACGCGCCGCCGCCGACAGGGCCGCCGCCGTCCGCCGTGGGCGGACGGGCGCGGATCAGGACGCGGCGGTGTGGAACCGGAGCTGCGCCGCGATGAGCCCGTCGGAGGCGATCATCTCGATCGCGTCGGCCGCGTCCTCGAGCACGTTCGGCAGCACCTGCCGCTCGGTGGAGGAGAAGGGCTTGAGCACGAAGTCGGCGGCGTCCTGGCGGCCGGGCGGGCGGCCGATGCCGATGCGGACGCGCGTGAAGTCGCCCGTGCCGGCGGAGGAGATGATGTCGCGGATCCCGTTGTGGCCGCCGTGCCCGCCGCCCTGCTTGAGCTTCATGGCGTCGAAGGGGATGTCGAGCTCGTCGTGCGCGACCACGAGCTGCGACGCGTCGAGCGAGAAGTACTTGAGGAGGTTCGCGACCGGCCCGCCGGACAGGTTCATGAACGAGCTCGGCTTCGCGAGGATGAGCTTCGGTCCGCCCGGCACCGCGCGGCCCTCCGCGACCTGCGCGTTGGCGCGGTGCGAGCGGAACGAGGCGCGCATCCGGTCGGCGAGCACGTCGAGCGCCATCTGGCCGACGTTGTGGCGCGTGCCCGCGTACTGCGGTCCGGGGTTGCCGAGGCCGACCACGAGCAGGGTCCGGTCGTCCACGTGCGCTCTCCTCGGTAGGTCGATGGCATCCGGGGCGGATGCGCGGAGCCCGCCGGCCGCTGCCGGTGTCCCGGACGGCGGCCGACGGGCTCCGTGGTGCTGTCGTGCTGTCGTGCTGGTGCTGCCGGGGCAGCGGGCGACCGGGGGCCGCCGGGGTGCTACTTGTCGGCGTCGACGACCTCGTCGCCGGTGCCGCCCTCGCCGGTGACCTCGACGCCCTCGTCACCCTCGGCCGCCGCGTCCTCCGCGTCGGTCGTGAGGTCGAGCTGGGGCACCGAGACCGCGAGCACGAGCGTCTCGGGGTCGGTGACGAGGTTCGCGCCGGCGGGCAGGGTGACCTGGCCGGCCGTGACCTGCGTGCCCTCCTCGAAGCCCTCGATGGAGACCACGAAGGACTCGGGGATGTGGGTGGCCTCGACGTCGACCGTGATGGACGTGTTCTCGAGGTTGTGGATCGTGCCGGGGTAGGACTCGCCCTCGACGTGGATCGGGACCTCGACCTCGACGCGCTCGCCGCGGCGGACGACGATGAGGTCGACGTGCTCGATGATCTGGCGCACGGGGTCCTTCTGGACGTCCTTCACCAGCGCGAGCTGGGGCGTGCCCTCGATGTCGAGCGTGATGATCTGGTTCGCCTTGCGGATGATGAGCATGAGCTCGTGGCCCGGCAGCGTGACGTGCTGCGGGTCGGTGCCGTGGCCGTAGATGACCGCGGGGATCTTGCCGATCGCGCGGATCTTGCGGGCCGCGCCCTTGCCGAACTGCGTGCGCAGCTCCGCGGTGAGGTTGTTGTCAACCATGGTGTCGCTCCTAGTGCGGCCCGTGAGGGCTCGCGTCGTGTGCCTGTCGTCTGCTCGAACGCTTGCGCGTGAGGAATGAGGTGCGAGCCCCGTCCACCGCGTCGATAACGGATCGCCGCCGCGCTCGCGCGCCGCCGTGCGATCCCTCGCCGAAGTTCAACCCCCGATGCTACCGGACGGACGGGTCCCCGGTCGACGCGTCGGCGGGAGCGGGCGCCGGGGATCCCGGTGCGGGCGGCGTGGACTGCCCGACCCGGAGGCGGAGGCCGTCGTGCACGCCGTCGACGACGTCCTCGAACGCGACCGGCGTGCCGAGCGTGGCCGAGACGTAGACGCTGACGACCGTGGCGAGCGAGAGGAACGCGTCGTCCACCGTGACCCCCGCGGGGCGACCGGTGCGGAGGGCGTCCGCGATGTCGTCGTACTGGCGGTAGTGGCCCTCGAGGTACGTGTTGTCGAGGCGCGGCGAGCGCGGCAGCTCGGCCGCGTGCATCTCGAGCTCCGCGTCGTTGCGCACGTCCGCCTGCGCGGGCACGCCCGACTCGGGCGCCGCGTGGAAGTAGGTGAGGGATCCGGCCTCGATGACCGCGGATCCGCGCGTGCCCTGCACCTGCACGCGGGTGTCGAGGCCCGGGTAGCCGGCGGTGGTCGCCTGCATGGTGGCGAGCGCGCCGGAGGCGAACCGGATCACGGCGACCGCGACGTCCTCCACCTCGATGCCGTCGTGCGCGAGCAGCGCCGTCTGCGCGTAGACCTCGACGGGACGGCCCAGGTAGGAGACGAGCAGGTCGAGCGTGTGCACGCCCTGGTTCATGAGGGCGCCGCCGCCGTCGAGGTCCCACGTCCCGCGCCAGTGGCCCGAGTCGTAGAAGCCCTGGCTGCGCCACCACGGCGCGCTCGCGACCGCGGAGGTCACGCGCCCGAGGCGGCCCGAGCGGACGGCCCGGTCGACGACGACGCTCGACGGGTTGAAGCGGTGCTGGCTGATGACGGTCGAGAGGATCCCCCGCTCGGCGGCCTCGCGCGCGAGCTCGGCGATGCGGCGGCCGCGTGCCAGGTCGACGTCGAGCGGCTTCTCGATCACCACGTGGAGGCCGGCGGCGAGCGCCTCCTCGGCGAGGCCGATGTGCAGGCCGCTCGGGGTGCAGATGACGACGAGCTCGGCGGCGTCGGCCCGGATCATGTCGCCGAGGTGCGCGAAGACGCGCGGACGGTCGGCGCGCAGCTCGTCGACGACCACGTCGGCGAGCTCCTCGGCGGTGGCGGACGAGACGTCGACGAGCGCGGCGACGCGGAACTCGGGGTGCTCGGCGAGGACGCGCGCGTGGTGCGTGCCGATGACGCCGCAGCCGACGATCGCCACGCGGATGGGCTCGTGGACGGCGGCAGCCGGGGCGCCCGCGCCCGCCGTCGCGACGACCGGCTCGGCGTCGGCGTCGGCGTGCGGCACGTCGTCGTCGGACCGCGCCTCACGGACGAGCTCGGGGACGTCCGCCTCGGGCACCGCCTCGGCGGGCTCCGTCGCCGTGGCGGGCGCGTCGTCGACGCGTCCAGGCGACGCCGTGCGCCCGCCGGGGAGCAGCTCGCGGACGGCGGCGTCGGCGAGCGCCACCGGGTCGTCGGCGATGTCCAGCGTGATCCCCTGCTCGTCGTCGCCGAGCGGCTCGAGCGTGCGCAGCTGCGAGGCGAGGAGGCTCGACGGCATGAAGTGGCCCTCCCGTCCGCCGAGCCGCTCGGCGAGGAGCTCGTGGTCGCCGGCGAGGTGCACGAAGACCGCGTCGGGCGCGGCCGCGCGGAGGATGTCGCGGTAGGAGCGCTTCAGCGCGCTGCACGCGACGACGGGTCCGCCCTGGGGACGGCCGGCGAGCGCGCGGCCCACCTCCTCGAGCCACGGGCGGCGGTCGTCGTCGTCGAGGGCGTGGCCCTCGGCCATCTTGCGGCGGTTGGCCTCGGTATGCAGGTCGTCGCCGTCGAGGAAGGGGACGCCGGCGTCCTGGGCGAGGAGCTCGCCCACGGTCGACTTCCCGGATCCGGAGACCCCCATCACGATCACGGGCGGGAACGGGCGGACGGCGTCGATGCGGATCACTCCCTGCGGTTCGGTGAGGAACTCGTGCGGCGCGACCGTGTGGGTGCGCTCGTCCATCCTACGAGACCGCCCCTGGGGCCCCGCCGACGCTCGGGGGCCCGCGAGTAGCCTGAGGACGACTGTCGACAAGGAGGCATCAGATGTCAGATGACCAGCAGGGCACGGCGAACATCGGGGTGGTGGGGCTCGCGGTGATGGGCTCGAACCTCGCCCGCAACCTCGCCAGCCGCGAGGGCAACACGGTCGCGGTGTACAACCGCACCACGCAGAAGACCACCGACCTCATCGAGGAGCACCCCGAGGCCGGCTTCGTCGCCGCCACCACGATCGAGGAGTTCGCGGCATCGCTGCAGCGCCCCCGCACGGCGATCATCATGGTGAAGGCCGGGCGCGGCACGGACGCGGTCATCGAGCAGCTGACCGAGGCGTTCGAGGAGGGCGACATCATCGTCGACGGCGGCAACGCGCTGTTCACCGACACGATCCGCCGCGAGAAGGAGGTCCGCGCGAAGGGCCTCCACTTCGTCGGCGCCGGCATCTCCGGCGGCGAGGAGGGCGCGCTCAAGGGCCCGAGCATCATGCCCGGCGGCACCGCCGAGGCCTACGAGACCCTCGGCCCGATCCTCGAGTCGATCGCGGCGGTCGCGGAGGGCAAGCCCTGCGTGACCCACATCGGCACCGACGGCGCCGGCCACTTCGTGAAGATGATCCACAACGGCATCGAGTACGCCGACATGCAGCTCATCGCCGAGTCCTTCGACCTCCTCCGCCGCGTGGGCGGCCACGAGCCGGCCGCCATCGCGGACGTGTTCGAGGAGTGGAACGGGGGCGACCTCGAGTCGTACCTCATCGAGATCACGGCCGAGGTGCTCCGCCAGACGGACGCGTCGACCGGGAAGCCCCTCGTCGACGTGATCGTCGACCAGGCCGGGTCCAAGGGCACGGGCGTCTGGACGGTGCAGAACGCGGTCGGCCTCGGCGTGCCGGTGGGCGGGATCGCGGAGGCCGTGTTCGCGCGCGCCGTGTCCTCCAAGCCCGAGCAGCGGAAGGCCGTGCAGGCCACCATCACGAGCCGTCCCGAGATCCAGTCCGGCGGCGACACCTTCGAGGACGACGTGCGGGCCGCGCTCTACGCGAGCAAGGTCGTCGCCTACGCGCAGGGCTTCGACGCGATCATCGCGGGCGCGAAGGAGTACGGCTGGGACATCGACAAGGGCAAGGTCGCGGAGATCTGGCGCGGCGGCTGCATCATCCGCGCCCAGTTCCTCAACCGCATCGTCGAGGCGTACGAGAAGGACTCCGGCCTCGCGACGCTCCTCGAGGACCCGTACTTCGCCAAGGCCGTCGCCGACGGCGAGCAGGCCTGGCGCCGGGTCGTCTCGGTCGCCGCGCTGTCGGGGATCCCGGTGCCCGGCTTCGCGTCGGCGCTGAGCTACTACGACTCGCTCGCCTCCGAGCGCCTGCCCGCCGCCCTCGTGCAGGGGCAGCGCGACTTCTTCGGCGCGCACACGTACCACCGCACCGACAAGGAGGGCACCTTCCACACGCTGTGGTCGGGCGACCGCTCCGAGGTCGAGGCGGAGGACACGCACTAGCGGCACCGCCCGTCGCACGACGCGAGCCCGCCGGTCGAGGACCGGCGGGCTCGTCCCGTCTCGGGGCGCTCACCTGTGCCAGAAGGAGATCCCCGCGGCGCCGCCCGGGTACCTGGCGTCGTACTTCGACGTGTACCTGTAGATCAGGTTGACGTCCATGTCGCGGCAGATGTCGACCTCGTCGTCCTCGCCGATCCGGGCTCCGAACGTCTCGCAGTCCACCATGATGAACGTCCTGCGGGCGCTCGATCCCGCGTAGGCGGAGCCGTAGTGGTCCCGCATGAAGTCGATCTTCTTCGAGCAGGTCTCGTTGTTGTGGTCGTCCTTGTAGATCATCGCCACGAGGCCCGTGCCGTAGAGGTCGCCACGGGTCGAGGAGTTGAAGACGCCGCACACGCGGTAGCCCGAGAGCGCGTGCGCAGCGGGTGCCGGACCCATCACCGCGCCCGTCACCCCCAGCACCAGCGCCAGCAGCGCGGCCGACATGAGTGAAGCCCGACGCATGATCTCGCTCTTCACACGAATCCTTTCCATCGTCGTCGAAGAGGGGCCGCGGACCGGTCGCCGCGGTCGCCGGAAGCGTAGGCAGGCCCGGGTGGCCCGCGGGCCGACCCTGCACACGCGCCCGTCGGCAGGGGCGCGGCTCGGCTCGGCTCGGCGACGGGCCTCTGTCACACTGGAGCGGATGGACGACGACGAGCACCCGGAGCTCGCGGGCTACGAGCCGCACCGCCCGCGGAGCCTGCGCAGCAAGCGCACGCTGCTCGTGATGCGCGTCGTCGTCGTGGTCGGGATCGTGAGCCTGCTGCTCCCCGGCCTCGTCACCATGGTGCGCGTCGGCGCGAGCACGGCCGACATGGCCTGCGCCGACTTCGTGCGGTTCGAGCGGCCGGACTCCCCCTCCTACGAGGTGCGGTTCCAGCTCTTCGGGCCCGGCGTCGTGGGCTACGAGTGCTACACGCAGCACGCCTTCGGCGGCGACGAGCACATCGTCTCGCTCGGCCTCATCCCCTCGGGGCGCGTGGCGCGCGAGGTCGTGGAGCGGAACTCCCGGGACTGACCCGCGAGCCGCCCGCGACGGCGGCCCGCGCTCGTGCGCTCGGGCCTAGGCCGCGCCGTCGAACATGCTGGTGACGGATCCGTCGTCGAAGACCTCGTGGATCGCGCGCGCCAGCAGCGGCGCGATGGGCAGCACCGTGAGCTTGTCCCAGCGCTTCTCCTCGGGGATCGGCAGCGAGTCCGTGACGACGACCGAGTCGATGTGCGGGCTGTCGAGGATCTGCGTGGCCGGGTCGGAGAAGACCGCGTGCGTCGCCGCGACCACGACGCCCGTGGCGCCGTTCTTCTTCAGCGCCTCGGCGGCGGAGACGATGGTGCGGCCGGTGTCGATGAGGTCGTCCACCAGGAGGCACACGCGACCGGAGACGTCGCCGACGATCTCGTGCACGGTGACCTGGTTGTGCACCTTCGGGTCGCGGCGCTTGTGGATGATGGCGAGCGGGGCGCCGAGCTTGTCGCTCCAGATGTCGGCGACGCGGACGCGGCCCATGTCGGGCGAGACGACCGTGAGGGTCGAGGAGTCGAGCACCGAGCGCATGTGCTCGAGGAGCACCGGCATCGCGAAGAGGTGGTCGACGGGGCCGTCGAAGAAGCCCTGGATCTGCGCGGCGTGCAGGTCGACCGACATGATGCGGTCGGCGCCCGCGGCCTTGAAGAGGTCGGCGACGAGGCGGGCGGAGATCGGCTCGCGGCCGCGGCCCTTCTTGTCCTGCCGGGCGTAGGGGTAGAACGGCGCGACCACGGTGATCCGCTTGGCCGAGGCCCGCTTCATCGCGTCGACCATGATGAGCTGCTCCATGAGCCACTCGTTGATGGGCGCCGAGTGCGACTGGATGACGAACGCGTCGCTGCCGCGGACGCTCTCGTCGTAGCGGATGTAGAGCTCGCCGTTGGCGAAGGTCCGCGCGTCGGTGTGCACGAGGGTCGTCTCGAGCTCCTGGGCGATCTGCTCGGCGAGCTCGGGGTGCGCGCGGCCCGTGACGATCACGAGGCGCTTCTCTCCGGCGGTCTTGATTGCGGACACGGGACTCCGTCTCGTCAGTGCTGCTCGGTGTGCTCGGTCCCGGACGGCGCGTCCTGGTGCCCGTCGGCTGCCTCGACGGCGGCCCGGGCCTCGGGGGTGCCCGGTCGCTTCGCCTCGGTCCAGCCGACCATGTTGCGTTGCGGCGCCACCGAGATGCCGAGTGCGCCGGGCGGGACGTCCTTGCGGATGACGGCACCGGCACCCGTGTAGGAGCCGGTACCGATCCTAACGGGTGCGACGAAGACGTTCCGCGAGCCGACGTGGACGTGGTCGCCCACCTCGGTGCGGTGCTTGGCGACGCCATCGTAGTTCGCGAAGATCGCTCCCGCGCCGATGTTGGAGTGCTCGCCGATGGTGGCGTCGCCCACGTAGCTGAGGTGCGGGACCTTGCTGCCCGCGCCGATCTCCGCGTTCTTCGTCTCGACGTAGGCGCCGATCTTGCCGCCCTCGCCGAGACGCGTGCCGGGGCGGAGGTAGGAGAACGGTCCGACCGTGGCGCGGGCGCCGATGACGGCGAGCTCCGCGTCGGTGCGGCGGACGACCGCGTCCTCGCCCACCTCGGTGTCGCGGAGGGTCGTGTCGGGGCCGACGGTCGCGCCGGCGGCGACCGTGGAGGCGCCGAGGATCTGGGTGCCCGGGAGGATCGTGACGTCGGCGGCCAGCGTGGCCTTGACGTCGATCCACGTGGTGCCCGGGTCCTGGATCGTCACGCCCGCGAGCTGCCAGCGGCGGATGAGGCGCGCGTTCAGCTCGGTGGCGGCGGCCGTGAGCTGCACGCGGTCGTTGATGCCGGCGACGAGCCAGCTGTCGCGCACGGGCAGGCCCTCGATGGAACCGCCCGCGCGGCGGATCACGTCGGCCGCGTCGGTGAGGTACTTCTCGCGCTGCGCGTTCTCGGTGCCGATGGCGCCGAGGGTCTGGCGGAGCGCCTCGGCGTCGAAGACGTAGACGCCGGCGTTCACCTCGTCGATGCGGAGCTGCTCGCCCGTGGCGTCCTTCTGCTCGACGATGGCCTCGAACGCGCCGTCCTGGCCGCGGATGATGCGGCCGTTGCCGGTCGGGTCCTGGAGCCGGGCGGTGAGGAGCGTGAGGTCGTTGCGCGCCTGGCGGTGCGCGGAGACGAGCGAGCGCAGGGTCGCCGCGTCGAGCAGGGGCACGTCGCCGGAGAGCACGACGACCTGGCCGGTGAAGCCCTCGGGCAGCGCCGTGATGCCGACCTCGACCGCGCGGCCGGTGCCGGGGATCTCGTCCTGGTCGACCACGAGGGCGTCGGGCGAGAGGGCGCGGACGGCCTCGACCACCTGGTCGCGCTCGTGCCGCACGACCGTCACGATGTGGCGGGCGCCGAGCTCCTCCGCCGTCGCGAGCACGTGGCCGACGAGCGGCAGGCCCGCGAGCGGGTGCAGGACCTTGGGGAGGCGCGAGCGCATGCGGGTGCCCTGGCCGGCGGCGAGGATCACGACGGCGATCGACGGGCTGCGCGGCTCGCCGTCGACGTCGAGCTCGCCCGTCACGATGGGGATCTCGCGGGTCCTCGGCGTGCTGTCTGACTCGGTCATGGCGATCTCCTGATCTGCGTTGCGTCTCTCCGGCGCGGCCGGCGGGCGTCGCTCCGCCCCCAGGATTCGAACCTGGACCTCACAGCTCCAAAGGCTGAAGTGCTGCCGTTACACCAAGGCGGACCGCTCACGGCCCGGCCGTGCGCAGGTCGAGTCTGCCAGAGGTGCCCGGGCCCGGAGACCGGGCGCGGCGGGCGGTCAGGCGTCGCGGGCGCGACGCCGGACGGCGCGGTGGATCCGCAGGGCGAGGAGGAGCAGGCCGCTGACCGTGAGCGCGACCGCGCCGCCGACGAGGACGCGTCCGTCGACCCCGTCCCGCTGGAAGGGCCGCACCTGGCTGACGAACGCCGCCATGCCGAGGAACAGCGGCGTCAGGACCAGCGCGACCCGGCCCTCCGGCCCGCGGGACGGCTCCTCCGCGCCGCGTCGGTCGCGGACCTCGCGGACGATGAGCCCGCACCACAGCGCGAGGGCGAGGAACAGGTTCGCCGTCGTGCTCAGGATCAGCGTCACGACCAGGGAGAGGACAGCGCCGGCCACGTACCACCACGGCATGACGGAGCGGATGGAGGGGAGGTCGGCCATGCGCATCACGCTAGCGACCGGGTGGACGCCCCCGGACCGGCATGATGGGGGGATGCCCAGCCGCGACGAGGTCGACCGCATCGTCGACGCGTGGCGGCGCGAGCGGCCCGACCTCGACTTCTCCCCGCTCGAGGTGCTCTCCCGGGTCGGCCGGCTGTCCCGGCTGCTCGAGCGGGCCCGGCGCTCGGCGTTCCAGGAGTCCGAGCTCGAGTCGTGGGAGTTCGACGTGCTGTCGGCGCTGCGGCGGGCGGGCGATCCGTACCAGCTGAGCCCCAAGGCACTCCTGCAGCAGACGCTCGTCTCCTCCGGGACCATGACGAACCGCATCGACCGCCTCGTGACGCGGGGCCTCGTGGAGCGGCGCACGGACCCGCACGACGGGCGCGGGATCCTCGTGGTCATGTCGGACGCGGGGCGCACGCGCGTCGACACCGCGATCACGCGGCTCGTGGCCGAGGAGGCCGAGCTGCTCGAGACGCTGCCCGCCGCCGACCGCGAGGTGCTGGCGGGCCTGCTGCGGCAGCTGATCCTCGACCTCGACGACGACTCGGCCTGACGCCACGCTCAGGCGTGCGCGACGCAGCGGCGCGCTGCCGGGCGGATCTCCAGCCGGCCCGCGGGGATCGCCTCGCCGCAGACCTCGCACCGTCCGTAGGTGCCGGCGTCGAGGCGCGCGACCGCGGCGTCGACGTCGGCGAGGCGCACGCGAGCCTCGCGGATCATCGCGTCGGACTGCGAGCGCTCGAACGCGAGGGTCGCGCCCTCGGGGTCGTGCTCGTCGTCGGAGTTGGCGTCCTGGCGCGCCTCCACGATGGCCGCCACGTCGCGGTCGAGCCCGCGGATGAGCGCGAGCGTGTCGGCCCGCAGCGCGGCGAGCGCCGCGCGCGGGTCGACGGGCGCGGCGGCGTCGGCCATGGATCCCGCGCTAGGCGGCGACGAGCGCGTGCGCGTCCGCCATCAGCTCGACGGAGCGGAGGCGCTCGGGCGTGCGCTGCGACGCGTGGCCGACGATGACCTCGTCGACCCCCGCCTGCTCCGCGAACCGGTTCGCGTAGTCGGAGACCTCGGCGCCGGTGCCGACGGCCGTGTAGGTCATCATGCTGGCGACGTGCGCGCCGACCGGGGCCTCGAGGAGGCGGTCGAGCTCGTCGTCGGTGAAGGTCTGCGTGGCCGGGATCTGGCCGCTCTGGCGGAGCAGCATCATGAGGCGCGCGCGGCGGACGTCGGCGAACTGGCGCTCGGCGTCGGCGCGGTCGTCGGCCGCGATGGCGTTGATGCCGGCGATCGCGTAGGGCGCGTCGAGCTGCTCCGACGGGCGGAAGTCGCGGCGGTAGATGGTGATGGCGTCGAGGAGCATGTCGGGCGCGAAGTGCGACGCGAAGGCGAACGGCAGGCCGAGGGCCGCGGCGAGCTGGGCGCCGAAGGTCGAGGATCCGAGGATGTAGAGGGGCACGCGCGTGCCGGCGCCGGGCGTCGCGGACACGCCGGGCACCTGGCTCTCGCCGGCGAGGAAGCCCTGCAGCTCCACGACGTCCTCGGGGAATCGGTCGGAGGATCCGGGGTCGCGGCGGAGCGCGCGGAAGGTCGCCTGGTCGCTGCCGGGCGCGCGGCCGAGGCCGAGGTCGATGCGGCCCGGGTGCAGCGTCTCGAGGGTGCCGAACTGCTCCGCGATGGTGAGCGGCGAGTGGTTCGGCAGCATGACGCCGCCGGAGCCGAGGCGGATGGTGGACGTCTGGCTCGCGACGTGGGCGATGAGGACGCTCGTCGCGCTGGAGGCGATCGAAGCCATGTTGTGGTGCTCCGCGTACCAGACCCGGCGGTAGCCGCTGCGCTCGGCCTGCTGGGCGAGGGCGACGGAGGCGGCGAAGCTGTCGCGGGCGGTCTCCCCGGGGGCGATGGGGGCGAGGTCGAGGATGGAGAGCGGGACGGTCATGCTCACCTCAACAGCGCGGACGCCTCCACTGTTCCGACCTCGTCCGCGACGGGGGCGGCGGGCGCGTCGCCCGTCGCCGCCTCGCCGCGGGCCGCATCCGCGCGAGGCCGACGACGCCGCGCGACCGACCACGCGGCGACGACGCCGGCGAGGGCCGCGCAGATCGCGGTGGCGAGGGCGATCCGCGCCCCCTCCCCCGGGCCGGCCGGCACCAGGGGCAGCAGGATCTGCACGGCGAGCACCAGCATCACGCCGGCGATGACGGTGTC
Organism: Clavibacter capsici; assembly: GCF_001280205.1. Classification (NCBI taxonomy): domain Bacteria; kingdom Bacillati; phylum Actinomycetota; class Actinomycetes; order Micrococcales; family Microbacteriaceae; genus Clavibacter; species Clavibacter capsici. Next base: position 2,380,026 of record NZ_CP012573.1, read on the forward strand.
GAGCACGCGCCACGCGGACGGGCGCGCGAGCACGGGCGCGAAGACGCGCGCCGCGGTGGCCAGCAGCGTGAACCACGCGCAGCTGGCGGCCATCGCGCCGACGCCGAACGCCCAGCGGCCGTCGCCGTGGCCCGCGGCGACGGATCCGACGAGGAGCACCGTGTCGAGGTAGACGTGCGGGTTCAGCCAGGTGAGGGCGAGGCACGCGGCGACGACGGCCGCGAGCGAGCGGGGCGCGGACGCGGCGACCGCGAGCCCGTGCGGCGCGACGGCGCGGAGGAGCGACAGGGCGGCGTAGCCGGCGAGGAAGCAGGCGCCGAGGATGCGGATCACGACGATCGCGACCGGCGCCGCCTCGATGAGCGCGCCGACGCCCGCGACGCCGAGGCCGATGAGGATCACGTCGGAGACCCCGCAGATGAGCACGACGGGCAGCACGTGCTCGCGCCGGGTGCCCTGCCGGAGGATGAAGGCGTTCTGCGCGCCGATCGCGGCGATGAGCGAGAAGCCGAGGCCGAAGCCGGAGAGCGCGTGGGCGAGCGGGTGCATGGCCTCCACGCTAGGCATCGCGCGCACATCAGACCAGCTCATCTTCCTGCTGCACCATTAGCATCGCTGATGATGGACATCCGCACCGAGCACCTGCGCACCCTGGCCGCCGTCATCGACACGGGCACGCTCGACGCGGCCGCCCGCGCGCTGCGGCTCACGCCCTCCGCGGTGAGCCAGCGGATCACGGCGCTCGAGCGCAGCGCCGGCCGCGTGCTCCTCCGCCGCACGCGCCCGGCGACCACGACGGAGGCGGGCGACGCCGTGCTGCGGCACGCGCGCCAGGTGCTCCTGCTCGAGCGCGACCTCGACGGGCTGCTCGGCGTGGGCGAGGGCGATGCGCCGCGGGCCGGCACCGCCGCGGTGCCCGTCGTCGTGAACGGCGACTCGCTCGCCTCGTGGCTGCTGCCCGCCTTCGCGGCGCTCGCGGCCGAGACCGGGCAGGCGGTGGAGGTGCTGCGCGAGGACGAGCACCACTCCCTCGACCTGCTGCGCGACGGATCCGCGATGGCCGCCGTCACGAGCGTGAAGGACCCGGTGCAGGGCTGCACCTCGGAGCGGCTCGGCCGGATGCGGTACCGCGCCCTCGCGACGCCCGTCTACGTCGCCGCGCACCTGCCCGACGGCCCGACGCCCGGTGCGCTGGCCACGGCGCCGCTCGTCATGTTCGACCGCAAGGACGCGATGCAGGACCGCTGGCTCCGCCTCCGCCGCGCGCCCGCGGGCCAGCCGCGCCACTACGTGCCGTCGTCGGCGGAGTTCGTCACGGCCGTCACGCTCGGCATGGGCTGGGGCATGCTGCCCGACCTGCAGAGCGAGGAGCTCGTCGCGTCGGGCGCGCTCGTGCCGCTCGACGCCGGATCCCACGTGGACGTGGCGCTGCACTGGCAGCGCTGGAGCGTGGACTCCCCCGTGCTCGCCGACCTCACCCGGCACGTGCGCGCCGCGGCCGCCTCGCTGAGGTAGCGAGGCGGCCGCGGCGGTCGAGCGGGAGGATCAGCGCCGGAGCGCCGCCCGCGCCAGCCGGTTGCCGATGAGCTGCACCACCTGCACGAGCACGATGATGATGAGCACCGCCGCCCAGGTGACGACCGGCTCGAACTGCCGGTAGCCGTAGACGATCGCGAAGTCGCCGAGGCCGCCGCCGCCGACCGCGCCCGCGACCGCCGTCATGTCGACGATGCCGACGAACACGAACGTGTAGCCGAGGATCAGCGGCCCGAGCGCCTCGGGGATCAGCAGCGTGAAGATGATCCGCACGGGGCTCGCGCCCACGGACCGGGCCGCCTCGATGACGCCCGGCTGCACCGTGAGCAGGTTCTGCTCGACGATGCGGCTGATGGCGAACGATGCCGCGAGGGACAGCGTGAAGATGATCGCCTGCTGGCCGATGCCGGTGCCGGTGACGGCGCGGGCGAGGGGCTGGGCGGCGACCAGGAAGATCACGAACGGGATCGGACGGAACGTGTTCACGACGACGTTGAGCACCGCGAACACGGGCCGGTTCGCGAGGAGGCTCCCGGCGCGCGTGAGGTAGAGGCCGAGGCCCATCACGAGGCCGCCGAGCCCGCCGAGCAGGAGGGTGAGCAGCACCATCGTGAGCGTCTCGACCGTGGACCGGCCGAGGAGCGGCAGGAGCGGGGTGAGCGCGTCCATGTCAGACCACCTCCGTCACGGTGACGCCGGCCCGGTCGACCGCGAGCACCTCGTCGACGCGCGCGGGGTCGCCCCCGAGCGCGAGGGTCAGGTTGCCGAAGGTGCGGCCCTGGATGTCGGTGATGCCGCCGTGCACGACCTCGAACGCGATGCCCGCGGCGGCGAGCGCCTGGAACACCTCGGTCTGCGTGGCGCCGCCGTCCGCGAAGGACAGCGTGACCAGCCGGCCCGGGTGGCGCGCCCGCAGGCGCTCCACCTCGTCCCGCTCGGGCACGCCCGCGACGACCGTGGAGACGAAGCGGCGCGCGGCGTCGCTCGTGGGCCTCGAGAACACGTCGAAGACCTCGCCCTGCTCGATGACCCGGCCGGAGTCCATGACGGCCACGCGGTCGGCGATGGACTTGATGACCTCCATCTCGTGCGTGATGACGACGATCGTCACGCCGAGCTCCTCGTTGACCCGGCGGAGGAGCGCGAGCACCTCGCTCGTGGTCTCGGGATCCAGCGCGCTCGTGGCCTCGTCGGCGAGCAGGATCGCGGGGCTCGTCGCGAGCGCGCGGGCGATGCCGACGCGCTGCTTCTGGCCGCCGGACAGCTCGTCGGGCCGGGCGTGCGCCTTGTCGGCGAGGCCGACGAAGTGCAGGAGGTCGCTGATCCGCCGCTGCTGCTGGTCCCGGGGCATGCCCGCGACGGTGAGCGGGTACGCGACGTTGCCCCACACGGTCTTCGACGTGAAGAGGTTGAACTGCTGGAACACCATGCCGATGCCGAGGCGGAGCTTCCGCAGCTCCCGCTCGGGCAGGCCCTGGATCTCGCGCCCGTCGACCGAGACGGTGCCCGCGGTCGGCCGCTCGAGCGCGTTCACGAGCCGCACGAGCGTGCTCTTGCCCGCGCCGGAGTAGCCGATGATCCCGAACACCTCGCCGCGGCGGATGTCGAGGTCGACGTCGGCGAGGGCGTCGAGGGCCGGCTCGCCCTTCGCCCGCGGCGGGTACCGCTTGCCGACGCCCCGCAGGGAGACGTGCGGGGCGTCCGTCATCGAGCCGCCTTCTTCTCGGCGACGGCCTTCTCGGTCGTGCTGAGGATGCTCTGCAGCTCGCCGGCCGGGGTCTTCAGCGGGATGGCCGTGTCGCCCGAGTTCTCGACGAGGGCGTCGATGACGGCCGGGGTGTCCTCGAAGATCCGCGCCAGCTTCAGGTAGGTCTCGTCCTCCGCGTCGTCGGCACGGGCCGCGAACACGTTGACGTAGGCGAGGGAGTTCGGGTCGCTCGGGTCGTCCTGCGCGATGGCGTCGTCGGAGGTGAGGCCCGCGTCCGTGACGAAGTCGTTGTTGATGATGACCGCATCGGCGTCCGGCAGGGACGTGGCGGTGAGCGCGGCGTCGACGGGCGTGACGGTGACCTTGGAGGCGGCCTGGTCGATGTCGTCGAGCGTGGAGATGCTGGACCCGCCGCCCTTCAGCGTGACGAGGCCGGCGCTCTGGAGCACGAGCAGGCTGCGGGCGAGGTTCGACTCGTCGTTGGGGACGACGACGGTGCCGCCCTGGGGGATCTCGTCGACCGAGCCGTGCTTCTGCGAGTACAGCGCGAGCGGGTAGATCGCGGTGGCGCCGATGGGCGTGAGGTCGTCGCCCGCGCCCTCGTTGTACTGCGCGAGGTAGACGAGGTGCTGGAACTGGTTGAGGTCGATCTCGCCCTCGGACAGGGCGGGGTTCAGCTGCGTGTACTCGGAGAAGTTCACGACCTCCACGTCGATGCCCTCCTCCTTCGCCGCATCCACGAAGGGCTGCCACTGCGGGTCGCTCGCGCCGACCACGCCGATGCGGACGGCCTTGCCGCCGCCGGAGAAGGCGCCGGTGGAGAAGAGGACGGCCGCGACGATCGCGAGGACGAGGACGACCGCGCCGATGATGAGGCCGAGGCGGTTCCTCCGCTTCGGGGCGTCGATCAGGGGTGCCTGGGTGGTCATGGGGTTCCTCTCGGTGGTGCGGGGCCGGTGCTGTCCGGTGGTGCGGCGTTTCTGCGGAACGGGGATGCGGGGATGTCGACCGGCGCGGGCGCACGCGGACGAGCCGGTGCGCCGACGGGTGCGCGGACCTGCCGCGGGGGTGCGCGCGGGACGGACGCACGGGCGGCTCGCGATGCGGGACGCCGACGACAGCGGTCGCCGCGTCCCTGCAGCACCTCGACGGTATGCGGCCGGGCGGGGGACTGTCGAACCGGGCCGTAACACGGGGACACCGCCGTCGCCCCGAGGATGTGGCAGGGTCGGCCACGGAGGTGCCCATGCCCGAGGACGACGACGTCTCCGCGCTCCCCCTCGAGGAGCTGCGACGCCTGGTGTACGCGCAGGGCGCCGACGCGGGCGACGAGCGGTGGATCCGCGCGGCGGCCGAGCTCGATCGTCGCGAGCGCGCGGCCCGTCCCGCGGGTCCCGACGACGCCGACCTGCCCGCGGCGACGGACCCGGCGGCGGACGCTGCGGGTCCCGCTCCCGACGCGCCGTCGCCGTCCCCGTCCCCGTCCCCGGGCGGATCCCGCCGCGTGCTCGCCGGGGCGGCGGCCGCCGCGCTCGTCGTCGGCCTGCTCGCGGGCGGCGCCGTCGGCGCGTCCCTCGGCACGGGATCCCCCGCGACCGGCGCCTCCGACGGCACCCCGAGCCCGGGCAGCGACGCGCCACCGGCCGCCGCCGCGGGATCCACGCCCGCCGCCGCGACCCCCGACGGCCCCGCGCTCCTCGGCCCCGACTCGACCTCCGACCAGCGCAGCCGCCCGGTCGGCGCGATCTTCGACGGCCCGCAGGAGGACGGCGACCGGCCGCCCAAGGCCGTGCGCGCCGACGTGGACGCGACCACGATCCGCGCGGTCCAGACGAGCGTCGGCCTCTACGCCGGCCTCTCCGTCTCGGGCGACCTGTGCCTGCTGGTGTTCCCGAGCGGCGGCGCCGGCGTCGTCACGTGCGCGTCGCCGGACCGCGTCGCGTCCGACGGCCTCCGCATCGCGTGGACCACGGAGTTCCCGTCCCGCAACCGCGACGGCTCCACGGGCATGATCACGGGCGACGTGCGCGCGACCTGGTCGGGCGACGACCTCATCACGCTCACGACGCCGGACCGCATCCTCGCGTACTGAGGTCCCGGCGGATCAGCCCTCGAGCAGCTCGCTGAGCTCCATCCACCGCGACTCGAGCGCCTCCACCTCGGCCTCGATGGCGCGCACGCCGTCGTTGGCCCTCGCGAGCCCCTCGTAGTCGTTCGGGTCGTGCTCGGCCATCGCGTCGAGGGCCTGGCGGCGGCGCGTGTCGGCCTTCTCGAGCTTCCGCGTGATGCTCGCGAGCTCCTTCTGCGCGTTCCGCAGCTCGGCGCCCTGGAGCTGCGTGCCGCCGGATCCGCCGAGCGTCGCGGTGGCCTGGCCGCCGACCTCGTCGGGCCGCGCGACCGTCGACCTCTCGGCGTTGCCGGGCTGCTGGCGGAGCTTCAGGTACTGGTCGACGCCGCCGGGGAGGTGGCGGAGGTTCCCGTTCATCACCGCGTACTGCTGGTCGGTGACGCGCTCGAGCAGGTACCGGTCGTGGCTCACGACGAGGAGCGTGCCGGGGAACGAGTCGAGGAGGTCCTCCATCGCCGCGAGCATGTCGGTGTCGAGGTCGTTGGTGGGCTCGTCGAGGATGAGCACGTTCGGCTCGTCGAGCACGATGAGGAGGAGCTGGAGGCGCCGCTTCTGGCCGCCCGACAGGTCCTTGACCGGCGTGGACAGCTGCGCGCTCGTGAAGCCGAGGCGCTCGAGCAGCTGGCCGGGCGTCATCTCCTTGCCGCCCGCGACGTACGTGGTGCGCTGGCGGCCGATGACGGTGGAGACGCGGTCGTCGAGCACGTCCTTCAGCTCGTCGAGCTGCTGCGTGAGCACGGCGACCTTGATGGTCTTGCCGCGCTTGACCCTGCCGGTCGTGGGCTGGAGGGTCCCGGCGACGAGCGACAGGAGCGTGGACTTGCCCGCGCCGTTGACGCCGAGGATGCCGGTGCGCTCGCCGGGCGCGATGCGCCACTCGACGTCCTTGAGGATCTGCTTGTCGCCGTAGCTGACGGACACGTCGAGGAGGTCGACGACGTCCTTGCCGAGCCGCTGCATGGCCATGGACGCGAGCGAGACGGTGTCGCGCGCGGGCGGCTCGTCGGCGATGAGGGCGTTGGCCGCCTCGATCCGGAACTTCGGCTTCGCCGTGCGCGCGGGCGCCCCGCGGCGCAGCCACGCGAGCTCCTTCTTCATGAGGTTCTGGCGCTTGGCCTCGGAGACGGCGGCGCTGCGGTCGCGCTCGACGCGCTGCAGGATGTACGCCGCGTAGCCGCCCTCGAACGGCTCGATGAGGCGGTCGTGGACCTCCCACGTGGCGTTCGCGACCTCGTCGAGGAACCACCGGTCGTGGGTCACGACGATGAGGCCGCCCGAGCTCGGCGCCCAGCGGCGGCGGAGATGGCCGGCGAGCCAGGCGATGCCCTCCACGTCGAGGTGGTTGGTGGGCTCGTCGAGGAAGAGGATGTCGTGGTCGCCGATGAGGAGCTTCGCGAGCGCGACCCGGCGGCGCTGGCCGCCCGAGAGCTCGGCGACGTCGGCGTCCCACGGCACGTCGGAGGCGAGGCCGTCGATCACGTCGCGGACGAGCGGGTTGCCCGCCCACTCGTGCTCGTCGATCCCGCCGACGATCGCCTCGCCGACGGTCTGGCCGTCCGGCAGGGTGTCGCTCTGGTCGAGCACGCCGATGGTGACGCCGCGGCGGCGCGTGACGCGGCCGGAATCCGGCTCCAGGCGTCCCGCGAGGAGGGAGAGGAGGGTCGACTTGCCGTCGCCGTTGCGTCCGACGATGCCGATGCGGTCGCCCTCGTTCACCCCGATGGTCACGTCGTCGAAGATCACGCGCGTCGGGAACTCGAGGTGGAGCGCTTCGGCTCCCAGCAGATGGGCCACCGCACGAGCCTAGGCGACCCCCACCCGGGGAATTCCCGCGACGGGTCCGCCGTTGGCTCCCAGCGTGACCCGCGAGGGCCGCCCGCTCGACGGGGAGCAGCCCGCCCCGCCGCCCGTGCGCCGGGATCCGCCCACCGCGAGGAGCGCACATGACGACCGGCCGCACCGACACCGCATCCATCCCCGCGGCGCACGCGCCCGCGGCGCCCGCCACGGCGCCCGCACGCCGCGAGTCCGCCGCCGGCCTCCTCGTCTACGCGCTCACGCTGCTCGTGCTCGTCGCCTCGGGCGCCGCGCCCTCGCCGCTCTACCCCGTGTACCAGGAGGAGTGGGCGCTGCCGCCCGTCGTGCTCACGGTCGTGTTCGCCGTCTACGTCGCCGGCCTCCTCGCGACCCTGCTCACGGCCGGCCGCCTCTCCGACCACATCGGCCGCCGCCCCGTGATCCTCGGGGCGCTCGCCGTCTCCACCGCCGCGATGCTCGTGTTCGCCTTCGCGCACGACGGCCTCGCGCTCGTGGTCGCCCGGATCCTGCAGGGCCTCGCGATCGGCCTGGCCACCGGCGCGCTCGGCGCCGGCATGATCGACCACCAGCCCACCCGCCGCTCCGGCCTCGCCGCCTTCCTCAACGGCGTGGTGCCGCCGGCCGCGCTCACGGTCGGTGCGCTCGGCAGCGGCTTCCTCGTGGCCTACGGACCGGCACCCGAGGAGACGGTGTTCGTCGTGCTCGCGGCGCTCATGGTGGCGGCGGGCGTCGCCGTCGCGTTCGTGCCCGAGCGGCAGCCGCGGCGGGCGGGCGCGCTCCGGTCGCTGATCCCGTCGGTCGCCGTGCCGCGCGCCGCCCGCTCGGTCTTCACCGCGGTCGTCGGCGGCATGATCGCGAGCTGGGCGCTCGGCGGCATGTTCCTCGCCTTCATCGGATCCGTGCTCGGCGACACCTTCGGCCTGCACAGCGCGGCGCTCACGGGCTCGGCCATCGCCCTGTTCACGGGCACGGGCGCGATCACCGGCATCGTGATCCGCACGCGCGACGCCCGCCGCAGCCTCATCGTCGGCGTGGTCGCGCTCGTGCTCGGGCCGGTCGGCCTCGTCGCCGCGATCTGGACCGCGTCGCTCCCCCTCTTCGGCGTCGCCGCGGTGATCGGCGGCGTGGGCTTCGGAGCCGGGTTCCAGGCGGGTCTCCGGCTCGTGCTGGCGGAGGCGCCCGTCGACCAGCGCGCGAGCCTCCTCTCCTCCGTCTACGTCGCGAGCTACCTCGCCTTCGGCGTGCCGAGCATCGTCGCGGGGGTGTTCGTGGAGGCCGACGGGCTCCCGATCGTGCTCACGGTCTACGGCGCGTTCGTCGCGGCGAGCGCGCTGGTCGCGCTCGTGCTGCAGCTCGTGGGCCGCCGCACGCGCCGGGCCGAGCGGATCGCCGACGCGCGGGACGCCGCGACGACCTGAACGCTGTCGGACCGGACCGCCGCGCCCCCGTGCGGGGGTAGCATCGGGGCGCCGCGCGGGGACCACGTGCCCCGTCGCGCGCTCCCCCTCTCCGGCGCACCGCCGGCGGGTCCCGAACGGAAGGTCACCCCCATGGCGTTCATCGTCGTCCTGCTCGTCCTCTGGCTGATCCTCACGGTCGTGGGGTTCGCCATCAAGGGCCTCGTCTGGCTCGGGATCATCGGCATCATCCTGATCCTCGGCACGATCGTGCTCGGCAGCCTCCGCCGCCGCTACAACTCCGCCAAGACGCCCAAGGCGTAGTCCTCCCGGGTCAGCCGAGGGAGGCGACCCACTCGCTCGTGCCGTCGTCGAACGCCTGCTGCTTCCAGATGGGGACGCGCTGCTTGACCTCGTCCACCAGCAGGCCGCACGCGGCGAACGCGTCGGCGCGGTGCGCGGAGGACACGGCGCACGTGAGCGCGACGTCGCCGATCCCGAGTCGGCCGATGCGGTGCTCGACGGCGATGCGCACGTCCGGGTACCGCGCCGACACGTCGAGCGCGACCTGGCGGATCGCCTGGCGCGCGGCCGGATGCGCGGAGTAGTCGAGCCAGAGGACGCCCTTGCCGTCGTCGTGGTCGCGCACGACGCCCTCGAAGGTCACGACGGCGCCCGCGTCGTCGGCGCGCACGGCGTCGGCGCAGTCCTCGACGCGGATCGCGCCGCCGGCGATGCGCGCGAAGAGCACGCGGTCGGCGGTCACGCCGTCGCTCCGTCGGCGTCCGCAGCCGGGTCCGTCGCGGGATGCACGGCGCCGCGGGCCTGCTCGAGCACGTGGTCGAGGATCCGGTCGAGCAGGCCGAGGCCGTCGCGCACGCCGCCCGGCGAGCCCGGCAGGTTCATGACGAACGCGCCGCCCGCGATCCCCGCGTGCCCGCGCGTGAGCACGGCCGTCGGCGTGTGGGCCGTGCCGATGCGGCGGGCCTCCTCCATGATCCCGGGGATCTCGAGGTCGAGCAGCGGCGCCGTCGCCTCGGGCGTGCGATCGGTGGGGGTGATGCCCGTGCCGCCCGTGGTGAGGATCACGCGCGCGTCGCCCGCGACGGCGTCGGCGAGCGCGGCGGCGACCCCGGGTCCGTCGGCCCGCACGTGCGGGCCGTCCACCGCGAAGCCGCGCTCCCGGAGCCAGGCCGCGATGACGGGTCCCGTGCGGTCCTCGTATTCCCCCAGGGCGGCGCGCGTGGAGGCGACGATCACGACCGCGCGGCCCCGCGGATCCACGGCGGTCATGCCCGCTCCCAGTCGCCGGACTTGCCGCCCTGCTTCTCGCGCACGAGCACGTCGGTGATCACGGCCCGCGCGTCCACCGCCTTGAGCATGTCGTAGAGCGTGAGCGCGGCGACCGAGGCCGCCGTGAGCGCCTCCATCTCCACGCCCGTGACGCCCGTGGTGCTGACGGACGCGACCACGGTGAGCCGGTCGTCGTCGCCCGTGATGTCGATCTCGATGCGGCCGATCGGCAGCGGATGGCAGAGCGGGATGAGGTCCGACGTCCGCTTCGCCGCCATGATCCCCGCGATGCGCGCCGTGCCGACCGCCTCGCCCTTCGGGAGGTCGCCCGCGATGACGGACGCGACCACCTCGGGCCGCGTCACGAGCACGGCCTGCGCGACGGCGCGGCGCTTCGTGACGGCCTTGTCGGTGACGTCGACCATGTGGGCGGATCCGTCCTGCCGCAGGTGGGTGAGGGACGGCGCGGCGGCGCTGGCGGCGGGATCAGTCATCGATGCTCCAGACGGTGACGGGGTCGCCGGCCTCGAGCCGGTCGCGACCTGCGGGGATGTGGACGAGGTGGGTGGCGGTCGCGTACGCGTGCAGGAGGTGGGATCCGGGCCCGCCGACCGCGACGACCCGGCCGTCCGCGTCGAGCCGGCCGCGCCGCACCTGGTGCTTGGCGGCGGGCGAGTCGAGCGGCTCGGCCAGCGGCAGCTCGCGGGACGGGCGGTCGGGACGCGGGTGCCCGGCGATCCGCCGCAGCACCGGACGGAGGAACAGCTCGAACGAGACGAGCGCGCTCACGGGGTTGCCGGGGAACGCGACGACGGGGATCCGCGCGCCGCCGAGGTCCGCCGTGCCGAGCCCCTGCGGCCCGCCCGGCTGCACGGCGACGGAGACGAACTCCACGCCGCCGCCCTCGAGCACGTCGCGGACGACCTCGTACGCGCCCGCGCTGACCCCGCCCGTCGTGACGAGGAGGTCGACGTCGTGGGCCGCGTCGCGGAGGGCGGCGCGCACCAGGTCGGCGTCGTCGGAGGCGATCCGGAGCGCCCGCACCTCCGCGCCCGCGGCCTGGAGCGACGCGGCGAGCGCGGCGGAGTTGGCGTCGTGGATCTGGCCGGGCGCGAGCTCCTCGCCCGGCCCCCGCAGCTCGAGGCCGGTGGAGAGGAGGAGGACGACGGGTCGCCGGCGCACGGAGATGCGCGCGACGCCGGCCGACGCCAGGACGCCCAGGTGCGCGGGGAGGAGGCGCGTGCCGGCGGCGACGAGCACGGCGCCCGCGGCGAGGTCGCTGCCCTGCGCGCGGACGAAGGCGCCCGGATCCACGGGCGCGCGGAAGGAGACGGTGGCGTCGGTCGCGTCCTCGTCGACGAAGCGGTCGGGGATCGCGGCCTCGATGGGCACGATCGCGTCGGCACCGGGCGGCACGGGGGCGCCCGTCATGCAGGGCGCGGCGGTGCCGGGTTCGAGGGGCGCGGGGGCGACGCCCGCGGGGATCCGGGGCGCGATGCGGAGGACGGCGGGGCGCTCACCCGTCGCGTCGGCGAGGTCGGCGGCGTGCACGGCGTAGCCGTCCATCTGCGAGTTGCGGAACGGCGGCAGGTCGAGCGGGCTCACGACGTCGCGGGCGAGCACGCGGCCGGCATGGCGGTGGGGATCCGCGACGAGCGCCTCCGCGGACACGTCCAGCTCCTCCGCGGGCAGGCCCGCGAGCGGGGCGAGAAGCGCGGACACGGCCGCACGGTGCTCGTCGACCGTGCGTCGTAGGCGGTCCGCGGGGCGGTCGGGGGTCATGCCCCCATCATCCCCCGGGGCGGAGGGGTGCTCGTCGGGGGACGGGACGGGATCCGCGTCGCGAGCAGGGGCCGGGCGGCGGCGCTGAGCGCCCGCCGGGCGCGCGGGTCGGCGGGTCGCCCGCCCCTCCCCAGGCGCGCGCCGCGACGAGGTGTCCGGGTCCCGAAGCCGCCCCTGCCGCGCGCCGGGCGGCCGTCCTAGGGTCGGACCATGACCATCGCAGCCCGCGGGCAGAACCTCGTCGACCTCCACACCGCACCCGAGCTCCTCCAGGTGGTGAACGTGTGGGACGCCATCACGGCCGCCGCCATCGGCGCGCTCCCCGAGACCAAGGCGCTCGCCACCGCGAGCCACTCCATCGCCGCCACCTTCGGCTACGAGGACGGCGAGAGGATCCCGCTCGACCTCCACCTCGACATGATCGGCCGCATCGTCGCCGCCGTCGAGCAGCCCGTCTCCGCCGACATCGAGTCCGGCTACGGCGACGCGGGCGAGACCGTCCGCCGCGCCATCGGCGTGGGAGTCGTCGGCGCGAACCTGGAGGACGGCATGCGTCCCCTCGACCAGTCGATCCGCGCGGTCGAGGCCGCCGTCGCCGCCGCGCAGGCCGAGGGCGTGCCGTTCGCGCTCAACGCCCGCACCGACGCCTACGTGCTGGGCGGCGACCGCGACCGGTCCGACATCCTGGCCGACGCCGTCGAGCGGAGCCGCGCCTACATGGCCGCCGGCGCCACGAGCGTCTTCGTGCCCGGCCCGCTCACGGAGGACGAGGTGCGCACCCTCGTCGAGGCCGTCGGCCCGCAGCGCCTCACCGTCATCGGCGTCCCCGGATCCCTCTCCCCCGCCCGCTTCCAGGAGCTCGGCGTCGCCCGCGTCTCCTACGGCCCGTGGACCCAGCGCGTCGCGCTGACCGCGCTCCAGGACACGGCGAAGGACCTCTACGCGGGTGGCGCGCTGCCCGAGGGGACGCGTCCGCTCAACTGACGCGGTCCCGTCCGCGTCGACCGGGGCGCGGCGGACGCGGACGAGCCCGCGCCCACCGCGCCCTGGTTGACTGGGCACCCACCCGAAGGAGCACGACGTGACCGACACCCCCGCCGCGGCGCCCGCCGCATCCGCCCCCCGCGCCGAGATCGGCGCCATCGGCGGATCCGGCCTCTACGCCCTGCTCGACCCCGCGACCAGCACGTCGCACCGCATCGAGACGCCGTTCGGCCCCACTTCGAGCGAGGTCGCCGTCGGCGAGCTGGCGGGTCGCCGCGTCGCGTTCCTCACCCGGCACGGCGCCGACCACTCGGTCGCGCCGCACCTCATCGACTACCGCGCGAACATTTGGGCGCTCGCGTCGCTGGGCGTCTCGGCCATCGTGTCGTCGTCCGCGGTCGGCGGCGTCTCGCCGGACTACCCGCCGGGATCGCTCGTGCTCACCGACCAGCTGCTCGACCGCACCTGGGGCCGGCCGGACACGTTCTTCGACCAGGGCGTCGTGCAGCACCTCTCCGCGGCGGATCCCTTCGACCCCGAGCTGCACGCGCTCGCAGCCGCCGCGCTGGTCGAGCTCGAGGGCGGCGACCGCGCCGATCCTGCCGGTCCCCTGCGCACCTCCGGCACCGTCGTCGTGATCCAGGGCCCGCGCTTCTCCACGCGCGCCGAGTCGCTGTGGTTCCGCCAGGCGGGCGCGCACATCGTGAACATGACGCAGTACCCCGAGGTCGTGCTCGCGTCCGAGCTGAACATCGGCACGGTGAACCTGTCGTTCGTCACCGACGCGGACGCGGGCCTCGCGCCGCTCCCGGGCGAGCAGGGCGACGCCGTCACGGCCGACCTGGTCTTCGCGCGGCTCAAGGAGGCGCAGCCGCGCATCGTGCGGGCGATCGAGGCGGTCATCCGCGCGATCCCCGCCGACTACCGCGGGCGGCCGCTCATCGACCCGGACGCGGTCGCGTCCGTGCTCGCCCGACCCACGACGGGTGCGCGCTCGTGAGCGACGGCATCCTGCTCGTCACGGGCGGCGCGGGCTTCATCGGCGGCGCGATCGTGGAGGCGGCGCTCGCGGAGGGGCGCCGCGTGCGCGTGCTCGACTCGCTGCGCGCCGACGTGCACGGCGGCGACCCGGATCTCGACCCGCGCGTCGAGCTCGTGCGCGGCGACGTGACGGATCCGGACGCCGTCGCCGGCGCGCTCGACGGAGTGGACGTCGTCTGCCACCAGGCCGCGAAGGTCGGCCTCGGCGTCGACTTCCTCGACGCCCCCGACTACGTCGCCACGAACGACGGCGGCACCGCCGTCCTGCTCGCCGCGATGACCCGTGCCGGGATCGACCGCCTCGTGCTCGCGAGCTCGATGGTCGTCTACGGCGAGGGCGCGTACGACGGCGCCGACGGTCCGGTGCGCCCGCCCGCGCGCCGCGTCGCGGACCTCGACTCAGGGATGTTCGACCCCGTCGACCCCGCGACGGGCGAGCCGCTCGTCCCCACCCTCATCGGCGAGGACGTGCCGCTGGAGCCGCGCAACGTGTACGCCACCACCAAGCTCGCGCAGGAGAACCTCGCGAGCTCCTGGACCCGGGCCACCGGCGGTCGCGCGGCGGCGCTCCGCTACCACAACGTCTACGGGCCGGGCATGCCGCAGAACACGCCCTACGCGGGCGTCGCGTCGCTGTTCCGCTCGGCGCTCGCGCGCGGCGAGGCCCCGCGGGTCTTCGAGGACGGCCGGCAGCGCCGCGACTTCGTGCACGTGCGCGACGTCGCGGGCGCGAACCTCGCCGCCCTCGCCTGGACCGCGACCCACGAGCCCGGGTCCTTCCGCGCGTTCAACGTCGGCAGCGGCACCGTGCACACCATCGGCGAGATGGCGGAGGCGCTCGCGCGCGAGGCCGGCGGATCCGCGCCCGTCACCACGGGCGAGTACCGGCTGGGCGACGTGCGGCACATCACCGCGTCGTCGGAGCGGCTCCGGACGGAGCTCGGCTGGGAGCCGCGCATGACGTTCGAGGAGGGCATGCGCGAGTTCGCGACGGCGCCGCTGCGCAGCGCGGTCGTCTGACGCCGGCCCGGCCCGATCGGTACCCGGGTGCTGGTCCCCCCGGCGATCCCGGCACCTCCGGCGGATGAGCCGGCGGGCCCCCGCCGCGAGACTGGGAGCATGACCCCCGCTGCATCCCCCCGCCGTTCCGCGCGCGTCGGGACCGCCCTCGCGCTCGGCGCCGTGACCCTCGCCCTCGCGGGCTGCTCGAGCGTGATGGACGACGTCGCCGACATCTACGCCATCACCTACGAGGTGACGACCACCGGGCCCGCCGCCGACGGCCTGACCGACGTGTCGTACGCGGAGGCCTCCCATCGCGGCCGCCCGTCGATCGTGAAGGAGGTCGGCCAGGCGTCGTTCGCGCCCGGCGACGACTCCGCGAGCTCCATCTGGTCGATCGAGTCGGTGGTGACCGCGGAGGACTGGGCGTTCGTGCAGGCCACGCCGATGGACGGCGAGGCGCTGACCTGCCGGATCCTGGTGGACGGCGTGAAGGAGATCGCGTCCTCGACCGCGGCGCCCGGCCAGCCCGTGACCTGCCAGGTCCCGACGGCGCCGTTCGGCTGACCCGGCGGATCCCCTACCGCGGCTCGCCCGTGCCGAGGCGCTTGCCGGCCGCCGCCCGTCCGCGGCCCCTCGCCTGCAGCGCGACGCGGACCGCGACGAACACGAGCCCCGCCAGCACGATGTGGACGAGCACCAGCGCGATCGCGTCGGGCTCGACGAACGCGACGTCCCAGCCCGACGGCGCCCAGCCCGTGCCGCCGAACACCAGCCGCGTCACGGT
This sequence comes from Clavibacter capsici, assembly GCF_001280205.1. Classification (NCBI taxonomy): domain Bacteria; kingdom Bacillati; phylum Actinomycetota; class Actinomycetes; order Micrococcales; family Microbacteriaceae; genus Clavibacter; species Clavibacter capsici. The sequence goes on from NZ_CP012573.1 coordinate 2,395,502, forward strand.
CAGCTGCGTCCAGTGGAAGGCCACGGCCACGAGCAGCGCGCCCTCGACGGGGATCCGTCGCGCGGCCACGAGCGCCAGGCCGAACAGCGCGAGCTGCACCACGTAGACGATCGGGTCCATGCCCGCCGGGAACACGGCGAACGGGAGCGGGTCACCGCCCGTGACGACCGCGACGAGCGCGCGGACCGGGGAGACCACCACGCCGATCAGCGGGAAGAGCGCGGTCGTGAGGATCGTCGCGGCCACCAGCCCGAGGCCGTCGCGCAGGTTCGTCCAGACGTGGCCGCGGAGCGCGAGCTCCTCCGGGATCGCCTCGTAGAGGGCGAGGACGACGCCGTTCAGGAGCAGGAAGCCGAGGAACCCGAGGAGGTCGACGTCGTCGACGCGGATCCAGCCGAGCGCGCCGGCGGGCATCCAGACCAGGGCACCGGTGACCGCGCCGACGCCCGCCCCCAGAGCGAGCGGGCGACCCATGCGGCGCGCGAGCCCCATGCTGCGGAGGCTGCGGCGGTCCATCCGGCGCCGCAGCACCGCCACGGCCGGCACCGCGAGCGCCGACATGAGGACGGCCTGCAGGACGGCGGGGAGGACGCGGTCGGCGCCGAACGCCCGGGTGACGGCATCCACGATGCCTACGGACAGGCCGAGCGCGACGCCCAGCGCCACCCAGCCGAGGAGGGCGGCGAGCACGGCGCCCGGCCACGGGCGCGGGTGGCGCACCTGCGCCAGGAGGCGCGGGTCGGCGGACCGGTGGGTGTGCGATGGTGCGGCGGCAGCGGTCACGGGGCGTCTCGTCTCGTCGGGGTCCGGCGCCACCATGCTCGCGGCGGACGCGCCTCGGGCCGAGCCGCAGCGACGGCGCGGCCCGCATCGGGGGCGCGGGATCAGCGCGACGACGCCCCCGCCGGCACGTCGGCCGCGGACGCCGCCTCCGTGAAGTCGAACACCAGCACCCCGTGCGGATCCGGCGCGAGCAGCGGGCCCACGAACTCCTTGAACGCGGCGTGCTGGGCGTCGATGCGGGACGGATCCGCGACGAGCGGCTCCCCGAGGTAGAGGTTGCGGTCGCCCTCGGAGGAGAAGGTGAGCACGAACCCGAGCTCGAAGCCGCGGCCGACGCCCTCGGGGCTCGACTGCCGTCCGGCGTGCAGCGAGCGGATGTACGGGCCGGAGCCGTCGGGGTGCGGCGAGTCGGCGAGCGCCCGGAAGCGGCGCTCGACCTCGTCGCGGTCCGCGGGCGCCGCGTCGTCGCGGAGGCGGAACAGCACGACGTGGTGCACGAGCCCGGGCACGTGGTCGCGGGCGGTCAGCTGGGCGTCGGTGAGGGCGGGGGGCGCGTCGGTGGTCATGTCCGGATCCTGGCCCGATCCGGCGCCGACGGCACAGGGGGGGGCGCGACCGTGACCCGGACGGGGCCCTCGCCCCGCCGGATCCGCGGCCGTAGCCTGGTCGGTACCGCGCTGCCCCTCAGGGTCGCGCCCGCCGCGACGAGGAGGCCGCATGGACGACGCGCACGCCTCCCGCGCCGAGGCGCTCGCCCGGCGCCTCCGCGACGATCCCGCCGCCGCGGCCCTGCTCGAGGAGCTCCGGCGGACCGCGTACGGGCGCGCCGGATCCACCGCGCCGCTCGTGGAGGTGCCCGCCGCCCTCCGCGCACGCACCGGGTACGACGAGCGCGAGCTGCCGGCCCCGCTGGTCGCGCTGGTGGAGGAGGAGGCGCGCCTCGCGGACGAGGGCGCGGCGCTGCTCGAGGCCGACGCCCGGGCGCCCCCGACGGCCGGCGAGCACGCGCACGAGCACGAGCACGAGCACGAGCACCCGGATCCCGCCCTCCGCGACGGGGACGACCCCGCGCCCAGGCGCCGACGCGCCCTCCGCCCCGGCCCGATCGCCGCGGTCGTCGCCGCGTGCCTCGTGGTCGCCGGGCTCGGCGCCGCGTCGGCCGCGGGCATCCTCGAGGGCGGGGGCTCCGCGTCCTCGGGCCCCGGCGTCGCCTCCCCGACGTCCACCGCGACCACGACGTCGGTCCCGCGCGGCCAGGCCATGGGCACCCCGGACGGTCGCCGCGGCGCCCCCGTGCCGGACTTCACGGCGGATCCACCGGTGCGGGTCCCGCCGACGGACGCCGAGCTGGCCGAGGAGCTGCAGGCGGGCGCCGACCGGGCCTGGGATCTCGTGCTCCAGCAGGACCCGGACGCCGTGCGGCCGGACGTGCGCCCGGAGCGCCTGGTCGAGCCGGAGGACCACGTCGAGCAGCAGCTGGCGTGCCTCCGGGACGGGGGCGTGTCCGCCTCGCGCATCGCGGACGACGCCTACAGCCTCGTCGACGCGGATCCGCTGGTCGTCTACGCGTGCGCCGTCCGCTTCCCCGTGCAGAGCGCCGGCCCGCGCAGCGACGCCGAGCTCGCGTACCTCCGCGACTACTACGCGTCCTTCCTCCTCCCCTGCTACGCGGCGGAGGGCGCGCCCGTGTCCGGCGAGCTGCCCGGGGTCGACGAGTTCATCGCGCTCGCGCGCGCCGAGCGCCCGTGGACCCCGATGCCGGAGCGCATGGACGCCCGCGTCGCCGCCGCCTGCCCGGAGCTGCCGGAGGCGTTCCGCTGACCGGAGCCGCGACCCGGCCGTCGCATCCCGCCGTCCGCGGGCGCGCGACGCCGTCTCCTGACCCTCCGCCGCACCTGCTGAGCACGCTTCTCAGCGCGGTTAGGGTGGATCCCGTGCGCGCCCTCCTCGGACCCCGGCCCCGCGCCACCGGTCCGCGATGACGGACCGGCACAGCCCGTTCGGCCCGGACGACGACGGCGCTTCGCCCTTCGACCGGCCCGCGCGCCCCCGCCGCGAGCGCGCCCGCGACCGCCGGATCCGCGCGGGCGCTCCGCCCGCCGAGCCGAGCCCCGCGTCCTCGCCCGTCGCGACGGCGACCCTCCCCCGCGAGGCCCCCGGTCACGCGCACGACCACGCCCCGCGCACCACCCCCACCGGGATCCGCACCGGCCTCGTCACGGGCCTCGCCCTCGTCCTCCTGCTCCTCGCCCTCCGCGCGGCCTCGCCCGCGCTCGGCGACAGCGTCCTGCCCGACCGCCTCCAGGACCTCGTCACGCTCTCGGTCAGCGTCATCGTGGAGTCGCTGCCGTTCGTGATCCTCGGCATCGTCCTGTCGATCGTCGTGCAGGTGTGGGTGCCGCCCGGCGTCATCGAGCGCCGCCTGCCGCGGAACCCGTTCGCGCGCCGCGCCTGCATCTCGTTCCTCGGCATGGCGCTGCCCGTCTGCGAGTGCGGCAACGTCCCGCTCGCGCGCGGCCTCGTCGTGCGCGGCTTCACGGTGCCGGAGTCGATCACGTTCCTGCTGGCCGCGCCGATCATCAACCCGATCACCATCATCACGACGCACGCGGCCTTCGGCTGGGACGGCTGGATCCTCGTGGCGCGCCTCGTCGGCGGCTTCCTCATCGCGAACGTGGTCGGCTGGCTGTTCAGCCTCCACCCCGAGCCCGACCGCCTGCTCACCGACGAGTTCCGCGCCGAGTGCGCCCTGCCGGATCCGCACGCCCACGGCGGCGCGCGCGTCCGGAAGTCCATCTCGCTGTTCGGCCGCGAGGCGACGACGATCATGCCGGCGCTCGTCATCGGATCCCTGCTCGCGGGCCTGATCCAGGTCGCGGTGCCGCGCGAGGTGCTCGTGACGCTCGGCGGCAGCCCGATCCTCTCCGTCCTCGCGCTGATGCTGCTGGCGTTCGTCGTCTCGGTCTGCTCCAACGTGGACGCGTTCTTCGTGCTCTCGTTCGGATCCGTGTTCCTTCCCGGCGGCATCGTCGCCTTCCTGGTGTTCGGGCCGGTCATCGACGTGAAGATGCTCGCGCTCATGCGCACCACCTACTCGACCCGCACGCTCGTGATGATCACCTCGGTCGTCGCGCTGATCAGCCTCGCGCTGGGATGGGGTGTCAATGCGATCGCCTGAGGACCGGACCCGCCACGACCGGCAGTCCGCCGACCCGACCGCCGACCGGCCCACCGCCCTCCGCCGGAGCCGCGCGCGCCGCCGTCGCGCCGCGGGCGGCCATGCCTCCTCCACGGTGGGCCTCGTCCTGCTCGCAGCCTGCGTCGTCTCGACGCTCTGGCTGACGATCACCGGGCAGCTGGGCCTCTACATCCACCCGCGCTACTTCGTCTTCACCGGGATCATGGCGGTCGTCGGCCTCGTCGCGACCGTCGCCGGCTTCGCGCTGCGCCCCGCCGACGCCGCGGAGGAGCACGACCACGACCACGGATCCGCCGCCCTCGGCGACCTCGCGGCCGCGCCCGCCGCGGCCGGCCGCGCCTCCCTCCGCGCCCGCGCCTCCCGCGTGGCCGTCGCCGCGGTCGTCACCGTCACCGTGGTGGCCGTCCTCGTGCTCCCGCCGCGCACGCTCACCACCAGCACGGTCACGCAGCGCGCCCTCAACTCGAGCACGGTCGCCTCCGACGCCGCGCCCGACCAGGAGCTCCTCGGCACGAGC